>NZ_JANLNY010000023.1 GCF_025465995.1 Pseudomonas sp. 5P_3.1_Bac2
GCCGATGGAAGTGTTGGTTGCCGTGTGCGACCGCATGGGCATTGAAACCGGGGTGTCGGTGTTTGGCATTCAGGACGTGGCGGAGGATCGTGTATTCCCCATCATGGACTTCCCCATCCGCAGTGACCGCGATGCCCTGACCATGGGCTATGCCGGTGTGTACGGCTCATTCCTGCTGTTCGCCAAGCGTGCCGAGAAGAAGTACGGCGTATCCGCCCGCGAGATCCTCGTGGAGATGGGCCGTCGCGGCATGGTCGGCGGTCAGGAAGACATGATCGAAGACACCGCCATGACATTGGCTAAACAACGTGCAGCCAGCTAGTTAAGTGACTTGTCGCTCAGGCAAGCCCCCCTGAGCGCAAGTCTTTGCTCTGAAAAATCGGTAGTCCACGTTTCTACCAGCCCCCTGCTAAAGGGGGCTTTTTTATGCCAAAAAGTTAATAGGGGATAACAAGCACGACCGTTTTATCCGCATATAGCGTCAACATATCGTCCGTTCTGAGCATGCAAACACTTGTTCAAGGCCACAAAATTCGCAGCATGAGGTTTTAATTTGTCCCAAGAGAAATGAGCATGACGATGATTAAAGAGATTAAACGTCCCCCTCTAAGCAAGCCGTCGCCAAGCGCTCTGGACCCCAGAGAGTTTCGCCAGGTTCTGGGCACGTTCACTACAGGCGTGACCGTCATTACCGCTCGTGGACAGGACAATACGCTGGCTGGCGTGACCGCCAACAGCTTCAACTCAGTATCCATGGACCCACCCCTGGTGCTGTGGAGTCTGGCGAGGAAATCCAACAGCCTGGATACATTCGCTTCAGCCGAGCACTGGGCCGTGCACATCCTGGCCCACGATCAGGACAACATTTCCAGTCACTTTGCGCGCAGCGTCAGCGGCCAAGAGAAGTTTGCCGACATCAACTACGAGAACGGCCTGGATAACACGCCGCTGCTCTCCGGATGCACCGCACGCTTACAATGCCGCACCAAAAATATCTACGACGGCGGCGACCACATTATTTTGGTCGGTGAAGTCATTACCTATGACAAATGCGACACGCCTCCCCTGGTATTCCAGAAAGGCAGCTATGCGATTGCCACCAACACCTCGCAAACCATCGAACCACCGGCAGGCGAAGACCTGCGCAACTCCAGCGATAAAAGCCCGATAGGCTATTTGTTGGCGACGGCGTATTTAAATTTCTCTGCAAAAACCAAAGCGCAGGCAGAAAAACTCAACCTCAATGGTGCCGAGTACCTAATCCTGAGCGCTTTGGGAACCCGAGAAGGTCGCACTTATCATGAAATCATTACCCTGGCAGGCTACGCAGGCACCAACGTAGGCCCAGAAGCCATTAACGACCTGGTTGCGCGTGGTTACATACAGATATTCGATAAGGAAGACAGCCTCTCTCCCGAGGACGATCACGCCAAGATCGGCCTTACCCCTGACGGGCGTCTGGCAGTAGAGAAAATCTTCAAAGAAAGTGAGCTGGTAGAAGCTGAAATAATGCAGAAACTCGGCACTCCAGAGGCCATCGCTCTGCGGTATTTACTGAGCAAATTTGTAAAGACCTATAGCCCATCGATCCCATACAGGTGGTTCTAGAGTAAAGCCGAGCATGGACACTTGGCCGTATCCGAGCCTTAGGTTGAAAGAAGTGTTCATGCCCGACTTACAGCGCAATGCCATGGATCGCGCCTATGAGCAATTACGCGCCCAAGGCGTGGACGTGCGCGTCCCCTGACTCACTTGCGCGGCTTGGCCCGGGCAGTGGGCTCGGCGATTAGTGGATCGTCCGGCCAGTAGTGTTTGGGATAACGGCCCTTCAAGTCTTTTTTCACCTCGGCATAGGTGTTGGCCCAGAAGCTGGCCAGGTCTTGGGTGACCTGCACCGGGCGGCGGGCCGGCGACAACAAATGCAGCTTCAGTGCGATGCGCCCTGCGCCGATGCGTGGGGTTTCGGCCAGGCCGAATAGCTCCTGCAAGCGCACCGCTAAAATCGGCGGTTGCTCGCTGTAGTCAATGCTGATGCGCGAGCCCGAAGGCACGCTGATGGAACGTGGCGCCAGTTCATCCAAGCGCTGCGGCAGTGGCCAGGGCAACAGGCTGTGCAGGGCGCCGGCCAAGTCCAGATTAGCGAAATGGCTTAAGCGGGTGACGTTGCCCAGATAAGGCTGCAACCACTGCTCAAGCGTCGAAATCAGCGCGGCATCACTGACATCCGGCCATGGGTTAGCTTCGCTACCAGCCGCTGGCAGACTGCGCAGTAGCGCCACCCGCGCCTGCCATTGGCGCAGCTCCGGGGTCCAGGGCAACAGGGCTAACCCTTTGCGCTTGACCAACCCGCACATGGCCCGCGTACGCGCCTGCGCACTCAGTTGCGGCAGGGCTTCGCGGGCCAGCACCAACTCGCCGATCTTGCGTTGCCGCTCGGCGCGCAGCGCGCCTTCGCGCTCATCCCACTCCAGCACATCCTGGCTGCTGACCTGTTCCTGCAACACGCTATCAAACAGCTCCGGCTCGAGTTCTGCCGCTAGGTAAATCCGCTCTTCACGTTGGCCCTGACGGCTGCCTAAATCGGCGACCACCAGCCAGCGGTGCTTCATCAAGACATCGACCTCCGCGAACTGCGCGGCACGGCCATTGGCCAAGCGATACTCGGCACTGCCTTCACGGCGCTGCTGGGCGATGCGGTCGGGATAGGCAAAAGCCAGCAAGGCGCCGAGCCAGCGCGGATGCTCAGGATCACTGACGGCCTCGGCGCTCGGCTGGCCCTTAAGCGACTGACTGAACTGCCGCGCCAGTTGCCGCGCACGCTGCACGGCCCCTTGGGCCGCACGCGGGGCGCGGCTATCGCCGGCGAGCAGGCTCATACGGCTGTGCAAGTCGGCGCCAGCGCCGCGCAGAATATCGCGCTCGCCCAACAGCGCCGCCAGGTCACAAGCCAGCGGTGCCAAGCCCAAAGCCTGACCACGCAGCAGTAAATGGGCGATGCGCGGATGGCTCGGCAACTCAGCCATGGCCTGGCCGTGGCGAGTTAAAACGCCGCCCTCATCCACCGCGCCTAAGCGCTTAAGCAAATCCAGCGCCTGGCTGTAAGCCGCCGCCGGCGGTGGATCGAGCCACACCAGCTCGCTCGGTTGCACACCCCAACGCACCAACTGCAAAGCCAAGCCGGCCAGATCGGCCTGGAGCATTTCCGCCGGGGCATAGGCGGCCAGTTGCTCATGCTGCGCCTGCGACCACAGCCGATAAGCCACACCGGGCTCAAGACGGCCAGCGCGACCACTGCGCTGGGTGGCCGAGGCCCGTGAGATGCGCTGGGTATCCAGACGCGTCATGCCGCTGTTCGGATCAAATCCCGGCACCCGCGCCAGCCCGGCGTCCACCACCACCCGTACGCCTTCGATGGTCAGGCTGGTTTCAGCGATGTTAGTGGCCAGCACCACTTTGCGCTTACCGGCCGGAGCCGGCTCGATTGCCGCGCGCTGAGCGCTTAGATCCAGCTCGCCGTGCAGCGGACAAAGCAGCACATCACTGCGCCCCGCCAACGCCTCGGCCAACTGTTCATTAACCCGCCGAATCTCCGCCTGCCCCGGCAAAAACACCAGCAGGCTGCCGCTCTCTTGCGCCAGCGCCTGCAACACCGTTTGCAGCACCTTAGGCTCCAGCCATTCGCCGGCTTGCCAAGGCGCGCCCCAGCGCACGCTGACCGGGAACATGCGCCCCTCACTGCGTAGCACCGGCGCATTATCCAGCAGCGCCGCCAAGCGCTCGCCTTCTAAGGTGGCGGACATCAGCAGGATCTTCAGCGGTGGCTCGCCGCTGTCCGCCCCACGGAACATGGCACGGCCATTGAGCGCGAGCGCCAGAGCCAAATCGGCATCCAGGCTGCGCTCATGGAACTCGTCGAAGATCAGCAAGCCAACACCTTCCAGCGCCGGATCATCCTGCAAGCGCCGCGCAAGGATGCCTTCGGTGACCACCTCAATACGGGTATTGGGACCGATCTTGCTGTCGAGACGAATGCGGTAGCCCACGGTGTCGCCAACCCTTTCGCCCAGCTCGCTGGCCAAACGCTCAGCCGCTGCCCGTGCGGCTAAGCGGCGTGGTTCAAGCATGATGATGCGCTGTCCGCGCAGCCAGGGCTGATCGAGCAAAGCCAGCGGCACACGGGTGGTTTTACCGGCGCCGGGGGGCGCTTCCAGCACCGCTTCATCACGGCGAGCGAGGGCCTGGCGCAGCTCAGGCAAGAGGACATCAATGGGCAGGGAATTCATGCAGGCTCCGTATCAAGAACGCCAGTATAACGGGCGAACTGCCGTCACCGCCGATGGTCATAGGCACGGTCTACGCATGCGGCCAAAGGCCATTGGCAGGGCTTAGCTGAACAACGGCTACGGCAGCATTGCGCTAGAGGTATTGGTATAGTAGTGCCAACTAGATTTGGAGATGTTTGATGCGCATTCAAGCTCGTATTATCGGCGGCCTCCTTGTTACTGCTTTAGTCTCTCAACTGAGTGCCTGTGGCACCCTGTTTTATCCTGATCGACGTGGCCAGATTGAAGGCCGGATTGACCCCGCGGTGGCAATACTCGACGCCATCGGCATCCTGTTTTATGTGATCCCCGGACTGATCGCCTTCGGCATCGACTTCGCCAGCGGCGCGATCTACCTGCCCAATAAAAAAGTCGCGCAAGTCGACCCGCAAGCCCTGCAAAAGTTGGTCGACGAGCAAGGACAGGTGGATCGCGTGCAACTGCAGAATTTAATCTTTGAGCAAACCGGCGAGAACTTGCCGCTCACCGATCCGCGCCTGCAGCAACACTCTGGCAACAGCACGCAGTTGGCCGCCAACGGCTGGGCAATCGCCGCCTAAAGTCGCCAGCTGCTCACCTGCACTGGCGGACCTAAGCATTTGCGGTCATGGTGCACGGCTTAGCTTTTTGGAATGAACGACGCCCATGCAAATCGCCCCGCAACATGCTCGTTTAATGCGCTTGGCCACCACCGCCGCGCTAGTCGCCGCCCTCACCCTAGCGGTGGCCAAGGCCGTGGCCTGGTGGCTCAGTGGGTCGGTCAGCCTGCTGGCGGGTTTGACTGACTCATTATTAGACGGCGCCGCCTCGCTGCTTAACCTGATGGCCGTGCGCTACTCGCTGCGCCCTGCCGATGACGATCACCGTTACGGCCACGGCAAAGCCGAAGCCCTCGCCGGACTCGGCCAGGCCTTGTTTATCGGCGCCAGCGCCGTGCTGGTCGGCAGCCAAGGGATTGCACGCCTACTCCATCCCGAACCCTTGAGCGCTCCGAGCCTGGGCGTGGCGGTGATGGTGTTGTCGCTGCTGGTGACCTTCGCGCTGTTGCTGTTCCAAGGCTATGTGGTGCGCCAGACCGGCTCCACGGCGATTCGCGCCGACTCGCTGCACTACCGCTCGGACTTACTGCTTAACGCCAGCATCATTATCGCCCTGCTGTTAGCCAGCTATGGCTGGGCGCAACTGGATGCGATCTTCGGCCTCGGCATTGCCCTGTATATTTTCTGGAGCGCCATCAGCATCGCCCGCGAAGCCGCCACGGTGTTGATGGACCAGGAGCTCGATCCGCAAATCAGCGCGCAGATGCAGGCCTTAGCCTGCGCCGTACCCGGCGTACTTGGCACCCACGACCTGCGCACGCGGCTGTCCGGCAGCCACTGGTTTGTGCAGTTGCATGTGGAGCTGCCCAACGACCTCAGCCTGCTGCAAGCACACAACCTGTGCGAGCAAGTGGAACAGGCGATTCGCGAGCAATACCCGCGGGCCGAAGTGTTGGTGCATGCCGACCCGGTCAGCGTGGTGCCGGCCCATTCCTGATGGCGTAAGCGGCCAATGGCAGGGATAAAACGCAGGCACAAAAAAGGGAGACCGGTGGCGGTCTCCCTTTTTTGCTGTCCCTTATTCTGACGTGGGTAACGCCTTTTCCTCGCCCGCCTGGTTGGGTGGTGCGGACCCGGGTGCCGAGCCGACCCGGTAGGATCGGTGGCGACCGCTCACCTGCTTGGGCGAGGCGGCTGGACGTGTCGTCCGGGCCTTGAAGTTGAGATAAAGCTTACCCGCCCACGCCCAGCAGAAGATTGCGAATATTGCTAACAAGTACTTTACTTGCACAATAAATACGCAAAAGTGCATTATTCACAGCAATATTTAGCAAGGCCGCCACCAATATGAACAAACTCGACCGCTACGACCTGAATATCCTCGCCGAATTACAGCGCGACGCCACCCTGTCTAACCAAGACTTGGCCGAGCGCATTGGCCTGTCACCCTCGCCCTGTTCGCGCCGGGTTAAACAGCTGCAAGACGACGGCTACATCATCGGTCAGGTGGCCTTGCTCAACCGCAAACAGCTGGGCTTGAGCCTCACCGCTTATGTGCTGATCGGCATGGACCGGCACACCCCGGAGCGTTTTGAGCACTTTCAGGACGAAATCCGCAAATGCCCAGAGGTGCTGGAATGCAGCCTGGTCACCGGGATGGATGCGGACTACCAACTGAAGGTGGTGGTGCCGGATATGGATCACTACCAGAAGCTGCTGCTGGGCACTCTGACGCGCATCGAAGGGGTCTCCAGCGTACGCTCGAGCTTTGTCCTGCAGCAGATTGTGTCCAGCACCCAACTGCCGCTGCAGCACCTGCGCAACTAAATAGCGTCATCGACAGTTAGTCGTAAGTTGGGGATTAAGCCCAACAAAACTCAGCAGCGGGCGTATAATCACGCCCGCGTTGCTGTGCCTACGTGGTCCCCATAAGAGCCTTGCGCTCAGATAACTATAAGCCCCCACCACCCTCGTCATACCCGGCGACACAGCCTGTATTTGCCCTACGAGGTTGCGATGGAACCCGAGCTGTTTGAAGAACTGATGATGACCGGCCTGGTCGGGGCCTTGGTGTTGTTTATGGCGTTTATCGTCTGGGACTTGGCGAAGAAGTCCAAGGCCGGCCGCTTCGGCACCATGATCCTGTTTCTGGCTCTGGGCCTGGGCGTGCTCGGCTTCCTGATCAAAACCTTGGTCATCGCCGGACTCGAAGGCGTCTGACAGTCCGCCCGCAATCCCCGCACTAATAACAATGGGCTGCTATCACGCGGCCTAAAACGCGTTGCTTCGGAGCCTTAATGAAAGCCACTGATCGTGTCATGCAAAGCTATGGCCGCTGCTGTGCCGTGCCAGATTTCTTTGACCGGTTTTATCAGCACTTCCTCGCCAGCTCACCGCTGATTCGCGACAAATTCACCGACACCGACATGCCGGCGCAAAAGCAGTTGCTGCGCCAGGGCATTCTTAACCTCGTGATGGTTGCTCGCGGTATGCCCGATAGCAAATTGCGCGCGTTAGGCGAGTCGCACTCGCGGGGCAAGCTGGATATCCGCCCCGAGCTTTACGATCTGTGGGTCGACGCGCTGCTGCAGAGCATCCGCGAGCTGGACCCGCAATACTGTAGCGAAACCCGCCTGGCCTGGACTGAAGTGCTGAACAAGGGCATCAGCATTATCAAGGCCGGCTACTAAAGCGCGCACCGGCGCGGCTTAATCCAAGCGCGCCGGCACTTCACGCCACTGCCCCGGCGCTAAACCGTCGAGGCTAAACGGCCCGATCTTTACCCGCACCAAGCGCAAAGTCGGTAAGCCGACCGCGGCAGTCATGCGCCGCACCTGGCGGTTACGGCCCTCACGGATCACCAGTTCCAGCCAGGCCGTGGGGATGCTTTGGCGGAAGCGTACCGGCGGATTGCGCGGCCACAATTCGGGCTCATCCAGCAAACGTGCCTCGGCGGGCAAGGTGGGGCCGTCATTCAACTGCACACCGTCACGCAGCTGCTGTAATTGCTGCGCCGTGGGCTGACCTTCGACTTGTACCCAATAGGTTTTCGCCAGCTTGTGTTTCGGATCAGCGATGCGCGCTTGCAGGCGGCCATCGTTGGTCAGCAGCAACAATCCTTCGCTGTCACGATCCAAACGCCCGGCCGGGTAAACCCCGGGCACGCTGACGAAGTCCTTGAGGGTGGCGCGACCTTGGTCGTCGTTAAACTGGGTCAGCACATCAAAGGGTTTATTCAAGAGCAGCAAGCGCGGCTCCGCGGGTGGTGCCTTGGCCACCCGCCGCGGCGCGCTTCTGCTGGCGGTTTTAGCCGCAGAATGGGCGGCGGGGCGCGGGCTTTGGGCAGGGCGAGGTGGACGTGACATGGCGATTCCGCACAACGACAATAAGTGCCCAGTGTACCCGAGCCCGGCGCAGCGCCCTAAATGCGCCGACTCCACCGGCAAAATGGCCACCCCACCCCTAAAGCAGGAGCGCCCCATGACCTATGTGATTGAGCAGCCCAAGCCAGCCGACGCCACGCGCCTGGTCGAAGTGTGGGAAGCGGCGGTGCGCGCCAGCCATGACTTTCTTGATGAAATGGATATCCAGCTGCTCAAGCCGCTGTTGATCGAGCAGTATTTCCCGCAGGTCGCCCTGTATGTAATCCGCCGCGACGACGGACAAGTGGCCGGCTTTATGGGCTATACCGAAGGTCAGGTAGAGATGCTGTTTGTCCACCCCGAGCAGCACGGCCAAGGTCTGGGCCGCGCCCTGCTTAACTATGCCACCCAAGAGCTAGGCGCCTACCTTGTCGACGTCAATGAACAGAACCCAAAAGCCCTGGCCTTCTATCTAAGCCAGGGCTTTAAGGTGGCGCGCCGTTCGCCGCTGGATGGCGGTGGCCGGCCCTTCCCCATCCTGCATTTACAGCTCGATAAACCTGCGCCTTAACGGAACGGCGGCTCGTCGAAGCTGCGCAACTTGCGCGAGTGCAACGAATTGAGCTGGCAACGCAGCAGCTCCAAGGCGCAGATGCCGATATGCAGGTGCTGGGTGACCGCCCGCTCGTAGAATGCGCCGGCCGCGCCGGGCAGTTTGATCTCGCTGTGCAACGGCTTATCCGATACGCACAACAAGGTGCCGTAGGGCACCCGCAGGCGATAGCCTTGGGCGGCGATGGTGCCGCTTTCCATATCCACCGCCACGGCGCGGGACAGGTTGATCAGCGGGCGCTCTTGGGCCCAGCGCAGCTCCCAGTTGCGGTCGTCGTAAGTCAGCACAGTGCCGGTGCGCAGGCGTTTTTTCAGCTCTTCGCCCTCTTCTCCCGTGACCTGTTTGGCCGCCTCTTGCAGCGCCTGCTGCACTTCCGCCAAGGCCGGCAACGGGATGTTGGGCGGCAGCACCCGGTCGAGGATACCGTCGCGGCGCATATAGGCGTGGGCCAACACATAGTCGCCGATGGTTTGCGATTGGCGCAGGCCGCCGCAGTGGCCAATCATCAGCCAGCAATGGGGGCGCAGCACGGCCAGGTGATCGGTGATGTTCTTCGCGTTGGACGGACCGACGCCGATATTGACCAAAGTAATGCCGTGGCCATCGTCGGTTTGCAGGTGATAAGCCGGCATCTGATAACGGTGCCAAACCACCCCTTCGATAATCGCCTGCATCTCCCCCTCAGGCATGCCGCGCTTCACGATCACGTTGCCGGGCAGCACCATCTGGGTAAAGCGAGAGTCGCTTTGCAGTACATCCAGACCATGGCGGATGAACTGATCGACATAGCGGTGATAGTTGGTCAGCAGAATCCACGGCTGCACATGTCGCCAGTCACTGCCGGTGTAGTGCACCAAGCGGCGCAGAGAAAAGTCGGTACGCGCGGCATCGAACAGGGCCAGGGGCAGCGGGTCGATGTTCTCCCAATCAAACAAACCATCGGCGGTGCCGTCGCTGGCGGCGGACAGGTCCGTACTGGGGAATACCCGCGCCAGCTCAGCCGCGGTGACGCCCTTGCCGCCCAGCTCGTCGCCCTGTTCCACCACATAGGGGTAGGGAATATTCTGCTGGCTGAGGCCTACTTCCAGCTGCACGGTGAAGTCACTGAGCAGCGGGCGCAATTGTTCCAGCAGGTACTTACGAAATGCCTGCGGGTGGGTCACGGTCACGCTGTAAGTGCCGGGCACCTGGACCTTGGCATAGGCGCGCACGCTGGCCGGGACCTCTTCGAGGCAGGCATAGCGCAGGCGCAGTTCCGGGTAGCGGAACATCAGTTGCTGTTCGGCAGTGGGCCGTTCGCGCTCAGCCAAATAACGTTTCAGGGCCTGGCGCAAAGCCTGGGTGGCTTGCTGATAGAGCTCAATTAACTGATCAACGGCCTGCTCGGCACTGTGGACCTGTTTAAAGCCAGTGTCTGACTGCGTCACTTCAAACTCCTCTGCAATGAATAATGATGGCATTGTCACTGACCGACGCCACCTGCACATGTTCAACCGATAGCCTGCGATTGACCCAGGGTGGCGATCTGCCTAGACTGCCGGCCCTTTTTAGTCACCCCACTGCACGCCATGTTGCCCTTTGCCTACCTGCCCTGCGCCCAGCAGCCAAGCCCGACTTGGTTATGCCGCACGTGGCCGAGTGATGCGCAACAACGCCGCCGGCGTGCCGTGCTGTTCGCCTTTACCTTCTCGCCGCCCGGCGTCCTCGCTTAGACCCATTCGCGCTTAGACCCATTCGCGCTTAGGCGCACAGCGTTTGCTTGTTCTGAGCAGAGTCTCGGTTTACCCAGCCCGTTGGGCGGAGTTTGTCATGAAGCGTTATTGGTTAACCCTGTTGATTTTCGCAGCATCGGTGGTCGGCTTGAGTATGGGCGCCACGTTGCCATTAGTCTCCCTGCGCCTGCATGAAGCCGGCGCCAGCACCTTGCTGATCGGCCTGATCAGCGCCATTCCGGCCGCGGGGATGATTCTCGCCGCCATTCTGACCCAGCCACTGTGCCGGCGTTTTAGCGGACGCCATCTGTACCTCGGCTGCTTTGCCTTAAGCGCCGTGAGTGTGGCGGCGCTGGAGTTCTTGCCCACCGCCCTGAGCTGGCTGGTCTTGGCCCGCCTGCTGCTCGGGGTGGCCATGGGCGTGGCGGTGATTCTCGGCGAGTCGTGGGTCAACGAGCTGTGCGAAGAGCGCCGCCGCGGCCAGATTGTGGCGCTGTACGCCGCCAGCTTTACCGGCTTTCAACTGGCCGGCCCGGCGCTGATCAGCCTGCTCGGCGCGCAAAGCCCGTGGCTGGTGATTCTAGTCAGTGCGGCCAACCTCGTCGCACTGCTGCTGATCTGGCTCTATCTGCCCAGCCAGGCCCCGCAGGAGCAAGCCGATGCAGGCCGTAGTTTCTCCCTCATGGGCTTTATCAAGGTGGCGCCAGCGCTGTGCATCGGCGTGCTGTTCTTCGCCTTTTTCGATGCCGTGGTGCTGTCGTTATTCCCCGTGTATGCCAGTGGCCACGGCTATGCCTTAGGCGTAGCGGCGCTGATGGCGAGCATTATCCTGGCCGGCGACATGGTGTTTCAGGTGCCACTGGGCTGGCTCTCGGATCGCCTGGATCGGCGCAGCCTGCATCTGCTCTGCGGGCTACTGACCTTAGGCATCGGCAGTGCCCTGCCGTGGCTGATGGGCCATGCCGAGATGCTGTGGCCGGCACTGATACTGCTTGGCGCGGCCGCCGGCGGGATTTATACCCTGGCCCTGGTGTTGATCGGCCAGGATTTTCGCGGCAGCGACTTAGTTACGGCCAACGCCTGCGTCGGCATGCTGTGGGGCATCGGCAGCCTCAGCGGACCACTGCTTAGTGGCGCGCTGATGAGCACCGGCCCCCACGGCCTGCCGCTAACCCTGGGCCTGGCCGCCAGCCTGTTTGTCGCTGCCGCTCTGCTTAGCCTCGGCCGCGTTCGCCGCGCCCGCGCGGCGGCTTAACTACAGCCCCGACGGCGTGCTGCGGGCAAGCAACGCCTCGACTGCCACGCCGCGCGGCAAGGTGCCATAGACCCGCGCCTGGCGGGCAATGCGGCTAGCAATAAAGGCATCGGACACCGCGCTGTTGCCTGCCTCCAACAGCAGCTTGGCTTGCAGCGCCACCGCCATGTCTTCGGTGAGCTGACGAGCCCGGTATTGAATATCCGCCGTATCGCTAAAGGCCGCTTTCAGCCTGCGGATATGGGCCGCCAGCTCAGGCGCACCGTGACCATCACCCAGCTCGTGAAACAGCGCATCGAGCACGCCCGGCTCCTTCGACAGCGCACGCAACACGTCCAAGCACTGCACGTTGCCCGAGCCCTCCCAGATCGAGTTGACCGGCGCCTCGCGGTACAAACGCGGCATGATGGTTTCCTCGACATAACCGGCGCCGCCCATGCACTCGCTGGCCTCGGCGATCATTTCTGGCGCGCGCTTGCAGATCCAGTATTTGCCGATGGCCGTCACCAGCCGGGCGAACTTGGCTTCTTGCTCGTCATGGCGATTATCCAGCGCCTTGCCCATGCGCATCGTCAGCGCCAGCGCCGCTTCGCTCTCAAGCGCCAGGTCAGCCAAGACGTTTTGCATCAGTGGCTGCTCGGCCAACAGCCGCCCCCCGACCTTACGGTTCGCGCAGTGGTGGCTGGCTTGGGCCACGGCCTGGCGCATCAAGCTGCTGGAGCCGACCATGCAATCGAAGCGGGTCATGGCCACCATTTCAATAATGGTCGGCACGCCGCGCCCCTCCTCGCCAAGCATCCAGGCCAGGGCGCCACGGTATTCAATCTCACTGCTGGCGTTCGCCCAGTTGCCCAACTTGTTTTTCAGGCGCTGGATGTAGAACTCATTGCGCGAACCATCGGGGCGGTGCCGGGGCACGAGGAAGCAGGTCAGGCCCTTGTCGGTCTGCGCCAAGGTGAGGAAGGCATCGCACATCGGCGCCGAGCAAAACCACTTGTGCCCGACCAGTTCATACAGCTGACCGGGGCCGCCGAGCCCGACCGCATAAGCGCGCGTGGTGTTAGCGCGGACATCGGTGCCACCTTGCTTTTCAGTCATGGCCATGCCGATGGTGACCCCGGCCTTCTGCTCCATCGGCACGTTGCGCGGGTCATAGTGCGGGGCGAGGATTTTCGGCAGCCACTGCGCGGCGACATCGGCCTGCAACTGAATCGCCGGCACGGCGGCAAAGGTCATGGTCAGCGGACAACCACTGGCGGCCTCGGCCTGGCTGTGCAGATAGGTCAAGCCAGCGCGCACCACGTTGGCGCCGGGCTTAGGCTCGAGCCAGGGCAAAGCCGGCAGACCGTGTTCGATGGCCGTGCGCATCAGCTCATGATAGGCCGGATGGAAGTCGACCTGATCGATACGCGTGCCATAGCGGTCGTGGCTGCGCAGTTGCGGCTTATGCTCATTGGCCAGGAAGCCAGCGGCCATCAGCGGCCCGCCGGCCAGCGCGCCATAGGCGTCTAAACGCGCCGCCCCCCAGGCACCACCGAAGCGGGCGATCCACTCCTGCAAGGCGATATCGCTGCGGTACAGGTTAATGCCGTCCAGCGGCGGTACCTGATTGAACACTTCGTGAGTCTCGGCATAAAAACTCGGGTTGTGCGCATTCATGTTCGTCACTCCTCGGCGCCAACGGCGCGTAGACAAAAGCTCAGCAAGGCCTGGCTGACTTGCTCCAGGCTAGCGGCGGGATAACCGGCTTCACGGGCCGCGCGGGCCGGCGGCGACAGCGGGCCGACCAAGGCCTCGGCAATTGCCCCGACCAAACAGGCGGCCACCAGATTGACTTGCTGCACGCGGAACACACCCAACTGGGCGCCCTCGTTGAGCAACTGGGTAAAGAGTTCGGCGTAGGCTTCGCGAAAACGCAGGCGCTGCTGATCGACCTCGGCGTCCACCGGCTCGGCAATCAGAGCAAAGGCCAACTGGCGACTGTGCCAGGCCCGCGTGGCAAACAGCCTAATGCCGGCACGCAGACGCGCCACTGGCGAGCCCGGCGCGCCCATCACCGCTTTGAGCGCCTCCACCTCACGCTGGCTGGCCAAGGCAAATACCTCGGCAGCCAAACTGCCTTTGCTTGGCACGTAGCGGTACAGACTGCCGGTGGCAATGCCGACGTCTTCGGCCAACGTCAGCATGGTCAACGCCGCAAAACCGCCATCGGCCACCCGCGCCAAGGCGCTGCTGATAATGCGTTGGCGGATGCTCTGTTCGCGCTCCTGACGAGCGCTGCGGGAAGACGCAGGCATAGGCTGAATCCTGATTCACTATTACTAAAGTGAATCAGGATTCAGCTACTGACTAAAGGGTGATTCCGGGCACAACAGCGGGTGAAAGCGCCAGGCGACGGACTTACAAAGAGGCCGGTTCGAGCGGCTCTTGCACAGCACACAGCACCCAGTCATGCAGGGCGCTGCGCAGTTGCTCGAACTTCAGCGGCGTGTGGAAGCAGTCATTCATGCCCACTTCAATGCAGTGTTCGCGCTCGCCATGATCGCCGCCTTCGGCCAAGCCCAGCACCGGCAGTTGCGCACAGCCGGGCAGGTTGCGCAGGGCACGGCAGGTGGCATAGCCGTCCAACATATCCAGCTGGCAATTGATCAGCACCCCGTCGATGCGCTCACGACTGAGCAACTCCAGCGCGGCGGCGCCGTCATCGACGATGCGCACCTGATAGCCCATCTTCAGCAGCATGCCGCGTACCACCAGCTGGCTGATGGCATTGCCCTCGACCAGCAACAGCGTGCACTGCTCAGGGCTGCGCAGCACCGGGCCATGCTGCAGACGCGTGGCCAGCGGCGCGCGCGCTTGGGCCGGCAGGGTCAATGGCAGTTCCAGACGGAAGCTGCTGCCCTGGCCGGGTACGGATTCATGGCTGAGCTGACCGCCGAGCAGATCCACCAGCTCGCGGCACATGGCCAGGCCAATACCCAGACCGCCGTATTGCCGGGTCATCGAGCCGTCGACTTGCAGGAACGGTTGATAGAGTTTGCTGCTCTCGCTCTTGGCAAAACCGACGCCGCTGTCGATCACTTCAAAACGCAGCGGCAATACATCGCTGGCCTTGCCAGCAGCCATCACGCGCAGGCGAATGGTGCCGCGCTGGGTGAACTTAAGGGCGTTATCAAGCAAGCAATTGAGCGCCTGGTGCAACTTGGTGGCATCGCCTTCGACGTTATCCGGCAGGCTTTCATCCACTTGCAGCAACAGGTCCAGGCCCTTGCTGGAAGCACGCGCCATCGACGCCGACAGAAGGCCATCGAGCAGGCCGCGCAAGCTGAAGGTTTCCCGCCGTGGGTAGAGGCGCCCGGCTTGCAGCTCGGTCAGGCCCAGCAAGTCGTTGATCAAGCGCATCATGTCCCGCGACGAGCTGGTGGCGGTCTTATGGTAGTGCTCCATCTCGCCGTCCAGCGGCAGCGTGCGCATCAACTCCAGCGAGCCAATCACGCCGTTCATGGGCGTGCGCAGTTCATGGCTGACTGTGGCGAGGAATTCATCTTTGAGGCGGTTACTGTTGGCCAGTTCCTGATTCAACGCCTCCAGTTTCATCCCTGCATCTTTCAGGATACGCGTGCGCTCCTGCTTCATGATGTTGATGCGATCGGCCAAGGCCAGCGACAGCAGCCCCACCTCAACCGCCGAGCCGATCTGGCTGGCGTACATGGTCAGGAACATATTCGGCAGATAGCCCAGCAGCATCAGCGCATTGACCATGCCGCCGAGCAGGAACGCGGTCCAGGCGATGATAAAGAAGCGCGCCACACGCATGCCTTTCATCCACGCAATGACGCCGCTGGCAAACGCCACCACGGTGAAGATCAGACTCAGATAAGTGGCCAACAACATCGACAGCGAATAAGGCACGGTCAGGGCCAAGGTCATGACCAGGGCGCCGCCGGCGACTAGCAGCAGCAGACTGCGGTCGATCCAGGTGCTGTGCTCGCTGGTGCGCAAGAAGCGCCGCGCGAACTGGCCACCAAAGACCAGCGCCGCGCCGATAAAGAACGGCGTAGCCGCATTCGCCCACCAGGGATTATTCGGCCAGAAATATTCAATCGCCGCGCCGTTCACCGACAGCTGATACAGACCAAAGGCGGCGATATAGAAGATGTAAAACAGGTAGCTGGTGTCACGGACACCGAAGTAGATAAACAGGTTGTAAATCAGCATGACCAACAGCACGCCGTAGATCATGCCCAGCACATACACCCGCGCGGGCTGCTCTTCTACATAAGCTTGCGGGCTCCACAGGGTCAGCGGCGCCTGAATCGAGCCCTGGCTTTGCAAGCGCAAATAGATCTGCTGCGCCTTGCCAGGCGGTAAGTCGAGTTCAAACACATAGTTGTGTTGACGCACCTGACGGCTGCTAAACGGCAAGCTGTCACCCGTGTGCTGCCGCAAATGGAAGCGACCTTGCTCATCTGCGCTGTACAGGCGCAGATCGTCCAGCGGCGGGTAGGCTAACTCAAGCAACCAGGGACGATGGGAGCCTTGGTGTTTGGGCATAAACGCCAAGTCCAGACGAATCCAAAAGACGGAGGGGGAATAGCCTTCATTGAGCACCGACTCGCGGTGTTGATGAAAACTATTTTGCATGGCCTTGGAACTGATGTCCTCGATAGTGGCATCACCACGAACATCCTCAAACACCTGCATATGAGTGCCTAAGGGGAGACGCCGAGTATCTTCATCAAATTCTAGAGCACCGGCTAAGCCTGGCACTAACAACAGAATACAGAGCAGAAAATAGGGCATGCTGAAAGGCCGCAGTGAAGCACTAATATCACCGCAGAAAGCGGCATGGATAAACAGCGTATAAACTTTAGCATAGGTATTTATGGCGATTACCCAGCATAAATCGCAAAAAAACGGACATTGCGCCGCCTAAAAGGTCGCCTGTTTCACATCCTTGGCAATAGATTCGCCTACCCGCGGCGGCCTCTTCCAAGCGGTTTGGTGCTAAGCTCGCGCACCATGAAAACGCCTACCTCTCGCCCCGTAGTGCTGTGCCTGTCCGGACACGACCCCAGTGGTGGTGCTGGCTTGCAAGCCGATATCGAAGCCCTGCTCGCCCAACACTGTCACGCCGCACCGACTGTGACCGCGTTAACCGTGCAAGACACCGTCAACGTCAGTGACTTTCGCGTGCTCGATCGCGAATGGGTGCTGGCCCAAGCCAACGCTGTGATCAACGATATGCCAGTGGCGGCGGTCAAGCTGGGCATGCTCGGCTCCACCGCGATGGTCGACACCGTGCTGGAAATCATGCAGCGCCTGCCCGCTGTGCCGTTGGTCTGCGACCCGGTATTGCGGGCCGGCGGCGGTGGTGCCCTGGGCAAAGATGAAGTCGGCTTTGCCATGCGCGAACGCCTGTTCCCGGTGGCCACCATTGCCACGCCGAACTTACCGGAAGCGCGCATCCTCGCCGAACTGCCGCACGGCAGCGCCGACGAATGCGCGGCCAAGCTCCTGCCGCATATCCGCCATCTGCTGATTACCGGCGGCCATGGCGATGAGCATGAAGTGCATAACCGCCTGTACAGCCGCGACGGCAGCCAGCACACCTTTACCTGTCAGCGCTTGCCGGGCAGCTATCACGGTTCCGGCTGTACCCTAGCCAGTGCCTTGGCCGGACGTTTAGCCCTGGGCCAAGAACTGGTCAGCGCCGTGCAGTTTGCTTTGGATTACACCTGGCGCACCCTGCGCGACGCTGAAGCACCCGGCCACGGCCAATACATCCCGCGCCGCTTGCCGTTGGATTTCAGTTGATGGAGGGTTTGCTGTGAAGCTGCGTGGTCTATACGCCATCACCGATAGTCAATTACTTAATGGCCGCTTGCTGGCCTACGTCGAGGCGGCGCTCAAGGGCGGCGCGAAGTTGCTGCAATACCGCGACAAGTCCAACGATGCCGCGCGCCGTCTGCGTGAAGCCGATGCCTTGGGCGAGCTGTGCAGTCGCTACGGCGCGCACCTGATCATCAACGATGACGCCGAACTGGCCGCCCGTTTAGGCGTGGGCCTGCACCTCGGCCAGGAGGATGGCTCGCTGGCTGTCGCCCGCGCCCTGCTCGGGCGCCAAGCGATGATCGGCGCCACCTGTCACAGCCACTTAGAGCTGGCCGATGTCGCCGCCAAAGAAGGTGCCAGCTACGTCGCTTTCGGCCGCTTCTTTAACTCCCAGACCAAGCCGGGCGCGCCCAGCGCCAGCCTGGACTTACTGCAACAGGCTAAAGCCCAGTGCAACCTGCCCATCGTCGCCATCGGTGGGGTGACCGTGGAGAACGGCGCCGAGTTGATTCGTCACGGCGCCGACATGCTCGCCGTGGTCCACGGCCTGTTCGGTGCCGACTCCGCCGCCGAAGTCGAACGGCGTGCCCAGACGTTTAGCCAACTGTTTGCCGATTCCTAATTAAAAATAGTGGGCCGCTTGCGGCCCGTAGCGATCTTGCGAGGCCCTGTCATGTCCCGTTCCGAAATGCTCTTCAGCAACGCGCAAAAACACATTCCCGGTGGCGTTAACTCGCCCGTGCGCGCGTTCAAAAGCGTGGGGGGCACCCCGCTGTTCTTCAAGCACGCTGAAGGCGCTTATGTCACCGACGAAGACGACAAACGCTATGTCGATTACGTGGGCTCCTGGGGGCCGATGATCCTCGGCCACAGCCACCCGGACGTACTCGAAGCAGTACGCCAACAGCTGCAACACGGCCTCTCCTATGGCGCGCCAACCGCCATGGAAACCGAGATGGCTGACTTGGTCTGCAGCCTGGTACCGTCCATGGAAATGGTACGGATGGTCAGCTCCGGTACCGAAGCCACCATGAGCGCCATTCGCCTGGCCCGTGGCTACACCGGCCGCGACAACATCATCAAATTCGAAGGCTGCTACCACGGTCACTCCGACAGCCTGCTGGTGAAAGCCGGCTCCGGCCTGCTGACCCAAGGTGTACCGAGCTCCGCCGGGGTGCCTGCGGACTTCGCCAAGCACACCCTGACCCTGCCGTTTAACGACCTGGCCGCCGTGGAAAAAATGCTCAGCGAAGTGGGCAGCAGCGTGGCCTGCATCATCGTCGAGCCCGTTGCCGGCAACATGAACTGCGTGCCACCGGCGCCGGGCTATCTGCAAGGCCTGCGCGAGCAGTGCGACAAGCACGGCGTGGTGCTGATTTTTGACGAAGTGATGACCGGCTTCCGTGTCGCCCTGGGCGGCGCCCAAGCCTATTACGGGGTTGATCCAGACCTCAGCACCTTCGGCAAAATCATCGGCGGCGGCATGCCCGTGGGCTGCTTCGGCGGCAAGCGGCGGATCATGGAATGCATCGCGCCGCTGGGCTCGGTGTATCAGGCCGGCACCCTGTCGGGTAACCCACTGGCCATGGCCGCCGGCCTGACCACCTTGAACCTGATCAAACGCCCGGGCTTCCACGCGGCGCTGAGCGATTACACCGAGCGCATGCTGCAAGGCCTGAAAGAGCGCGCCCAAGCCGCTGGCATCCCATTCGTCACCACCCAGGCCGGTGGCATGTTCGGCCTGTACTTCAGCACAGCCGATAACATCGTCACCTTCGACGACGTCATGGCCAGCGACGTTGAGCGCTTTAAGCGCTTCTTCCACCTGATGCTCGACGGTGGCGTGTACCTGGCGCCAAGCGCCTTCGAGGCCGGCTTCACCTCCATCGCCCACGGCGAGGCCGAGCTGAAGATCACCCTCGACGCCGCTGAGCGCGCCTTCGCGGCCATCAAGCACGGCTGATGCAATACAGCACCGCGCTCACCGACGCCCTACTCGCCCTCGCCTGCTTAGGCGGACTGTGGGGCGTATGGCGAGCGCGGGGGCAGGCCGCACACACGGAGCAAGCGGCGTGGTTTTGCTGCGCCCTAGGTTTCGCCTTACCGGCAGCGGCGGCGTGCCTGGGCGTGATCCGCTATGGCTTTAGCCCCGATGTGCACAGTGCCCATCAACTCCTGAGCCAGGCCAGCGCCCTGCTCGGCCTGCCGCTGTTAGCCAGCGCGGCGTTGGTGCGCAGTTACGCCTGGGGGCTGCGCCAGGCAACTTGGGGCCGCATCCTACTGGGTCTGTGCGCAGCCTTTGAGTTGGCGCGCCTGGCCAATTTGCTTGAGCCGTATCGCCTGCTGCTGAATATCGCCTGCCTCACGCTGATCATCCTCGCCGGTTACCGGCAATGGCCCAAGCGCACGCCACTGCTGACCAGCCTGGCCTGTGCCGGGCTATTCGCCGTGGCTGGCGTTGCGGTGGGGACTCAAGGTTGGCTGGGCGCAGTGCGCAAAGTAGACATCTTCCATGTCTTGCTAAGCTTGGCTTATCCGCTGCTGGCGTGGCTGCTGCTACAGCTAGCGACGAGCGGCCAGCAGCCGACCAAGGAAGAAAACCCGTAAAGACTTTGTAAGAATAGCGCTGCTTATTTCATAATGACGTGTCGCCCGCGTTCAGGTGACCAGGCTGACCGCCTGCTTTGCAGCCAGAGGTAAACGGATTTTCATGAAACGCACCGGCCGCACCCTGTCATTGGGCTGCCTGTTGCTTCTCCACCCCCTACTCGCCTATGCGGGCGGCAACTCGTTGCTGGTCCCGGCACTGGGCAGTTGCTCGCTCAATACCGTAGCTGAAGAACTCCCCAACGCCGTCGCGGCCTGTGAACAAGCGGCTGAGGGCGGTGATCTGCAGGCGGAGTTTGAGCTGGGCGAGTTTTACTATGACGGCCAGCGTACCGAGCGCGATCTAAACCGCGCCCTTAAGTGGTTCGAGCAAGCGTCGTTGCAAGGCCACGCGCAAGCGCAGTTTCGCCTGGGCATGATGTTCTTTAATGGCGAAGGCGTGCCGGCGAACGCGGTACAAGCTTATGTGGTGTTGAAGATGGCGGCGGTCAATGGCTCGGATGACGCCATGGACAGCGCCGATCTGATCGCCGGGCAGATGCCGCGCAATGAGCTGGAGATCGCCAGCCAGGTGCTGGGGCAGATCTTTCGCAACTACCTGATGGAGTTGCAGAACAGCGCGCCGCTCAACTCACCTTTCGCGCCACTGCCGTAACGCTTCGGCGCTTGCCCTTGCAGCAAGCGCCACAGACTTCTGACGCGCTTTTTACTTCTCCGGTACCGGCATCGGGAAGGCCATGACATTGCCACCGCCCTTGGCTTCGCTGATTTTCGGCACCCCTAAACGCTCGACTTCGTCGATCCGGATGATCGCCTGCAGCGGAATATAGCTGCGCAAAACGCCATCAAACTGGGCTTTGAGTTTCTCTTCGCTAGGGTCGACCACCACTTGCGTGCGCTCGCCGAAGACGAACTCCTCCACTTCTAAAAAACCCCACAGATCGCTCTGGAACACTTGCTTGGCGTACATCTCATACACCTGGCCTTGGTTGTGGAAGATCACCTTATAGATGGGGTCGGGCTTGCTCATGGGCATGGGATTCGTGATGAAAAAATGCGGGGCGCGGATCATAGCATAGCTACCAGTCAGGCAACGCTAGGAACCCAGACGCGGGACGCCTATAATGCGCGGTCCTGTAAACACCTTGTTGAGTGCGCATGAGCAAGAAGCTTTATATCGAAACCCACGGTTGCCAAATGAACGAGTACGACAGCTCGCGCATGATTGACCTGCTGGGCGAACATCAAGCCGTGGAAGTCACCGATCGCGCCGCCGATGCTGACATCATCCTGCTCAATACCTGCTCGATCCGCGAAAAAGCCCAGGACAAAGTGTTCTCCCAACTGGGCCGCTGGCGTGAGCTGAAGCTGGCCAACCCGGACCTGGTGATTGGCGTCGGCGGCTGCGTGGCCAGTCAGGAAGGCGCGGCGATTCGTGACCGCGCGCCCTATGTCGACGTGGTTTTCGGCCCGCAGACCCTGCACCGCCTGCCGGAAATGATCGACGCGGCGCGCAGCACCAAAGTCGCCCAGGTGGACATCAGCTTCCCGGAAATCGAAAAATTCGACCGCCTGCCCGAGCCCCGCGTCGAAGGCCCCACCGCCTACGTTTCGGTGATGGAAGGCTGCAGCAAGTACTGCACCTTCTGCGTGGTGCCCTACACCCGCGGCGAAGAAGTCAGCCGGCCGATGGCCGACGTGCTGGGCGAGATCATCCACCTGGCCGAACACGGCGTGCGTGAAGTGACCCTGCTCGGGCAGAACGTGAACGGTTATCGCGGCGCCACTCCAGGCGGGCAGATCGCCGACTTCGCCGAGCTGCTCTACGCGGTGGCGGCCATCGACGGCATCGACCGTATCCGTTACACCACCAGCCATCCGCTGGAGTTCTCCGACGCGCTGATCGAGGCCCACGCCAACATCCCGGAACTGGTGAAGTACCTGCACCTGCCCGTGCAGTCTGGTTCCGACCGTATCCTCGCGGCGATGAAGCGCAACCACACCGCCCTCGAATACAAGTCGCGCATCCGCAAGCTGCGCGCCGCCGTGCCGGATATTCTGATCAGTTCGGACTTTATCGTCGGCTTCCCCGGCGAGACCGAAAAAGACTTTGAGCAGACCATGAAGCTGGTGGCCGAGGTAGGCTTCGACTTCTCTTACTCCTTCGTTTACAGCTCGCGCCCCGGCACGCCGGCGGCGGATCTGGTGGATGACACGCCGCTGGAGCTGAAGAAGCAGCGCCTCGCCCTGCTGCAACAGCGCCTGACCCAGCAAGGCTTTGATAACAGCCGACGGATGGCCAATAGCGTCCAGCGCATTCTGGTCATCGACTACTCGAAGAAAGACCCGGGCATGCTCCAGGGCCGTACCGAGACCAACCGGGTGGTTAACTTCCGCAGTGACAACCCGCGTCTAATCGGCCAGTTTGTCGATGTGCATATCGAAGAAGTCCTGCCCAACTCCCTGCGTGGCACTCTGGTGAGCGCCGACGTAGTCCACTAAGCCTTCGAGCACGCCCAGACCGCGAATGGCCTGGGTGTGATAGCAGTCCAGCGGCCCATGCTTTCCCCATGGCGCCGCTAGCGCTATTCTTCGCTCCTCTACCCAAGCCGACTGGCGGCCACCACACGACCTTGAACGCACCCATAGAACCCCGTCGTTTTATCCTCGAACCCTTTGAGGCTCGCCGCTTCGCCAATCTGTGCGGGCAATTTGATGAGCACCTGCGCCTGATCGAGCAGCGGCTGGGCATCGAGATTCGTAACCGTGGCAACCAGTTCGAACTGGTCGGCAGCGCCGGACAAACCCAGTCCGCCGAAAACCTGCTGCAGCGCCTGTACCGTGAAGCGTTGAGCACTGAGCTGTCGCCTGAGCTGGTACACCTGTTCCTGCAAGAGTCGGGCATTGAAGAGCTGAACGAACCCAGCGCCAACCTCAATGTCGCCCTGCGTACGCGCAAGGGCATGATTCGCCCGCGCGGCGCCAACCAGCAGCGCTATGTGAAGGCGATCCTCGACCACGACATTAACTTCGGCATCGGCCCAGCCGGTACCGGCAAAACCTATCTGGCCGTGGCCTGCGCCGTGGACGCCCTGGAGCGCGAGCAAATCCGCCGCATCCTGCTGGTGCGCCCGGCGGTCGAGGCCGGCGAGAAACTGGGCTTTCTACCCGGCGACCTAAGCCAGAAGATCGACCCGTACCTGCGCCCGTTGTATGACGCGCTGTACGAGATGCTCGGCTTTGAGCAGGTGGCCAAGCTGATCGAGAAACAAGTGATCGAAGTCGCGCCGCTGGCCTATATGCGCGGGCGCACGCTGAACAACAGCTTCATCATTCTCGACGAAAGCCAGAACACCACCCTGGAACAGATGAAGATGTTCCTCACCCGCATTGGTTTCGGCTCCACCGCCGTGATCACTGGCGACATCACCCAGGTCGACCTGCCACGCGGCACCAAAAGCGGCCTGGCCCATGTGATTGAAGTGCTGCGCGACGTACCGGGCATCAGCTTCACCCACTTCAATCCGAAGGACGTGGTCCGCCATCCGCTGGTACAGCGCATCGTCGAAGCCTATGAGCGCTTCGACAGCCGCCAGGAAGCCAGTCGCGGCAACAATGGCCGGGATTCTGACCATGCTTGAGCTGGATTTACAGATTGCCAGTGACGCCGCCAACCTGCCGAGCGAAGCGCAGTTGCGTCAGTGGTGCGCACTTGCCCTGCGCCAGCGCACGGCCGACTCCGAGCTGACCATCCGTTTGGTCGATGAAGCCGAAGGCCTTGAGCTGAATCACACCTGGCGTCATAAAGATTACGCCACCAATGTTCTATCCTTCCCCGCCGATGTGCCGGATGAGCTGCTAGACATCCCGCTGCTCGGCGACTTGGTGATTTGCGCGCCCGTGGTGGCGCGTGAAGCTCAAGAGCAAGACAAAAGCCTGGAGGCGCATTGGGCGCACTTGGTGATTCACGGCTGCTTGCACCTGCTTGGCTACGACCACATCGAAGATGAGGAAGCCGAGGAAATGGAAGCGCTGGAACGAGAATTGCTGGCAGAACTGGGTCATCCCGACCCTTACGATGAAGATTAACCCCCTAAACGAGAAGGTCCCTGAGTAACCACCATGAGCGAAGATCGATCGAGCAACGAGCAGAAGTCCTGGCTGAATAAGCTGACCCAGGCTTTTGCTCATGAGCCGAAAAACCGCAAGGAATTGCTGGAAGTCCTGCGCGACGCGCACCAAAACAACCTGCTCGACAGCGAAGCACTGGCCATCGTCGAGGGTGCGATTCAGGTCGCCGACCTGCAAGTACGCGACATTATGGTGCCGCGCTCGCAGATGATCAGCATCAAAGCCGAGCAAACCCCGCAAGACTTCCTGCCCTCGATCATTGAATCCGCTCACTCACGATTCCCGGTGTTTGGCGACAACCTCGACGACGTGCTTGGCATCCTCCTGGCCAAGGACCTGCTGCCACTGATCCTGCAAGGCAATCAGGACAGCTTTAACCTCACCGACCTGCTGCGCCCGGTGACCTTCGTCCCGGAGTCCAAGCGTCTCAACGTGCTGCTGCGTGAGTTTCGCGCCAACCACAACCACATGGCCGTGGTCATCGACGAATACGGCGGCGTGGCGGGCCTGGTGACCATTGAAGACGTGCTGGAGCAAATCGTCGGCGACATCGAAGACGAGCACGATGTGGAAGAAGACAGCTATATCAAGCCGCTGCCTTCCGGCGACTTCCTGATCAAGGCGCTGACGCCCATCGAGCACTTCAACGACAGCTTCGACAGCGACTTCGACGACAGCGATTTCGACACCGTCGGCGGTTTGGTCATGAGCGCCTTTGGCCGCCTGCCCAAGCGCAATGAAGTGACCATCATCGGCGACTACCGCTTTCGCGTCATCAACGCTGACAGCCGCCGGGTTCACCTGCTGCGCCTGACGCCGATCAGCCACTAAGGGTCAACGGCCACCCCTCACGGGTGGCCTGCTCTTCCCCTGCCGCCAGTTGCACTCTACCCTTGCGCCACCGCAATCCAAGGACTCGCACCCGATGCAGTGGATAACTCGTGCTGGCTGGCCCGGCAACCTGATCGCTTTCGCCGCCGGCGCCAGCATCACCCTCGCCCTCGCCCCCTATGACCTGTGGCCTTTAGCGCTGCTGTCGATTGGCTTGTTTTACCTGGGCCTG
This sequence comes from Pseudomonas sp. 5P_3.1_Bac2, assembly GCF_025465995.1. Taxonomy (GTDB): domain Bacteria; phylum Pseudomonadota; class Gammaproteobacteria; order Pseudomonadales; family Pseudomonadaceae; genus Aquipseudomonas. The sequence continues at coordinate 25,440 of NZ_JANLNY010000023.1, forward strand.
CGCGACCTCAGCCCACGCCAAGCAGCGCTACGCGGTTGGTTCTATGGCTTTGGCCTGTTTGCCGCAGGCACCAGCTGGGTGTACGTCAGCATCCACGATTACGGCGCCGCCTCCCCGCTGCTGGCCGGTGTGCTGACCCTGGCCTTTGTCGCCGCCCTGGGCTTGATGCAAGGCCTCGCCGCGTGGGTCTGGGCGCGCTGGCTGCGGCGAGTCGAAGCGCCCCTGGCCGACAGCCTGGCCTTTGCCGCGCTATGGCTGGCCCAGGAAGCTTTCCGTAATTGGTTCCTCACCGGTTTCCCGTGGCTGTATGCCGGTTACAGCCAGTTGAATGGCCCACTGGCCGGGCTCGCGCCGGTGGGCGGGGTATGGCTGTTGTCGTTTGTTCTGGCCCTAAGCGCAGCCCTGCTGCTTAACCTCGTGCGCCTGCGCCAGCACAAAGCCTTTCTGGCTTGCGCCTTAGTGCTGCTGATCGCGCCGTGGCTGGCCGGCATCGCCCTTAAAGGCCAGCAGTGGACTCAGCCTAAGGGCGCGTCCCTAAGCGTGGCGGCCATGCAGGGCAATATCGAACAAAACCTGAAATGGGACCCGGCGCAGTTGGAGGCGCAACTGGCGCTGTACCGCGACATGAGTTTTAGCGCCAAACCCACCGACTTAGTGATCTGGCCGGAAACCGCGGTGCCGGTTCTCAAAGACCGCGCCCAAGGTTATCTGGGCGTGATGGGCCGCTTCGCCAACGACCGCAACAGCGCCCTGATCACCGGGGTGCCGATGCGCATGAGCAATGAGCGCGGCGAGATGCGCTACTACAACGGCATCAGCGTGGTCGGCCAAGGCAGCGGCGACTACCTCAAGCAGAAGCTGGTGCCCTTTGGCGAATACGTACCGCTGCAAGACATGCTGCGCGGACTGATCGCCTTCTTTGACTTACCGATGTCGGACTTCGCCCGCGGCCCAGCCCAGCAAAGCCTGCTGCAAGCCAAGGGACACGCCATCGCCAGCTTTATTTGCTACGAAGTGGTCTACCCCGAGTTTGCCGCCAGCATCGCGGCGCAGAGCGACTTGCTCCTGACCATCAGCAACGACACCTGGTTTGGCCGCTCCATCGGCCCCATGCAGCACCTGCAGATGGCGCAGATGCGCGCGCTGGAAAGCGGACGCTGGATGATCCGCGCGACCAACAACGGCATCACCGCGCTGATCAACCCGCAAGGGCAAATCACTGAGCGCATTGCCCAATTCGAACAGGCGGTGCTCTACGGCGAAGTACAGCCCATGCAAGGCCTGACCCCGTACCTGATGTGGCGCGGCTGGCCGATGCTATTGCTGTGCTTGGGTTTGTTTGCCTGGGCCTTGCTCGCCAGCCGCATGGCCAAGACCCTCTGACAGCCACCACTCGCGCGCCGGCCAAATAGCCGGCAGCGCGATGGGCATGCCACACAACGCGCGCTCTCCCTCCTAGGCAATCGACACCGAACAGATTGTCTTACAAAGACTTACAATTAGCGCCAGGCGTTTAATCCGCGGCGTGCCGGACAATCGGTAAGATATATTTACAAATAGACGGAACTTTCCGATTGATGATCATTTGCTAATCATTACCATTCGCGGCCAGCAATAATAATGATTAGGAAATGTCATGCCTTACACTCCCTGCCGGAACGTCCTGGCCAGCACCGTCGCAGTGGCTAGCCTGCTGCTCGCCACAGGCAACGCCCAAGCCGATGAAGCCCTGACCCTGGACAACATGGTGGTCAGCGCCTCAGGTTTTGAGCAAAAAATCACCGAAGCCCCTGCCAGCATCAGCGTCATCAGCCAACAAGACCTGCAGCAAAAACGCTACAGCAACCTGGCCCAAGCGCTGGATGAAGTCGAAGGCGTGGATATTCGCCAAGGCACGGGCAAAACCGGCGGGCTGGACATCAGCATCCGCGGCCTGCCGAGCGATTACACACTGATCCTGATCGACGGCCGCCGGCAAAACACTGCCGGTAACGTCACCCCGAACGGTTTTAACGAAACCCGCACCAGCTTTATTCCACCGATGTCCGCCATCGAGCGTATCGAAGTGATCCGTGGCCCCATGTCGACCCTTTATGGCTCCGACGCCATGGGCGGTGTGATCAATATCATCACCAAGAAAGTCGCTAACGAATGGGGCGGCTCGGTTTCCCTGGACCACACGTTCCAGGAAGACCGTGATTACGGCGAAACCAGCAACGCCAGCGTTTACCTCAACGGCCCGTTGGTTGCCGACAAACTGGGCCTGGCTCTGCGCGGCAGCATGTACAAGCGCGATGAGTCCGACCTGACCTTTGACGACGACTCCACCGTCAGCAAGCGCGGCGCAGCCCCAGTTGAAGGGCGTAACTACAACGCCGGCGCACGCCTGACCCTGACGCCGAACGAAGATCACGAATTCGCGATGGACTTCGAAACCGGTCGCCAAACCTACCAGAACGATAAGTGCCAGCTTGGCACTCTGGATGGCAAAGCCAGCCGCGGCAGTAACGCGGTAGACGGCTGCGCCAAAGATGACCCGGATAACATCAGCGGCTACAAAGATGAACTGCGCTTTGAGCGCGACCAATTTGCCCTCACCCATACCGCGCGTTTGGGCTTCGGCACACTGGACAACAGCCTGACCTACAGCAAGACCGAAACCCTCGGCCGCACCATTCCGGGGACCCGTGGCCTTGCTTACGACGCGCCATATCAGTCGATTGTCGGTGGCGATGATCGCGAGCTTGAGTCAAAAGACCTGATCTTCGACAGCAAACTCAACGCGCCTATTGGCGATTACCACATGCTCACCGTGGGCGGCCAATACTGGGATGCTCAGGTTACCGACGGCATTGCCGGTGAAGACTTCAAGCAAAAATCCTGGGCGCTCTTCGCCGAAGATGAGTGGCGCCTGCGTGACGACCTGGCCCTGACCCTTGGCGCTCGCTATGAAGACCACGAGGCGTTTGGCGGCCACGTCAGCCCACGCGCTTATCTGGTCTGGAACACCACTGACAGCTGGACGATCAAGGGCGGTGTCAGCCGTGGCTACAAGACCCCAAGCCTGAACCAACTGCATGACGGGATCAGCTCTGTGGGTGGCCAAGGTTCGACAATCAGTTTCGGCAACCCGGATCTGGACCCAGAAACTTCGACCAGCACAGAAATCGGTTTCTATTACGACAACCTGTCTAACTTCAATGCCAACGCCACGTTGTTCCACACCAAGTTCAAGGACAAGATCGAGAGCGGCCCGGCATCGCCTAACTGCTTCTTTGCTGATGCGCCCAACCAGCCTAACTGCGTAAGTTATGGCCCGGGCTTCCAGCAAGAGAACTTCTCAGAAGATATCAACCTGGGCAAAGCCAAGACCCAAGGTGTGGAACTGGGGGCATCGTGGACTTTTGCACCGTCCTGGACCCTCAGCGGTAACTACACCTACACCGACAGCGAACAGCTTTCCGGGGATGACAAAGGTGCTCCGCTGACCAATACGCCGATGCACATGGCCTTTGCCCGCCTTAACTGGCAGGCGACTGACGACATCACCCTGTGGTTCAAAGGTGAGTACCGTGGCGAACGCTCGCGCTTCACCCAGCGCAGCCGCAACCTGACCGGTGACTCGCTGCTGGTCAGTAACGAAGTGGGCGATCTGGAAGCCTATGAAGTCTTCCACCTCGGCGGCTCGCTGCGCGCCACCGACAACCTGACCTTCAACGCCACCATTTACAACCTGTTCGACAAGGACTTCACCACCGGCACTTACTACGACAATGGTCAGAGCTGGGCATCTGATTACGCTCAGATTGGCCGCGCCACCGATGGCACTATCGAAGAAGGCCGCCGCCTGTGGCTATCGGCTAACCTCACGTTCTAAACCAGCAAGCGTAAACACTCGGGCACTCAGGTGCCCGAGCTGCATTGTGGTCCGACAAATTGGGATAAGAACGTATAGTATTTGTAAATTACTCCCAATCATTCGCCAGTCACTCTAGAATCCACCCATCGTTCTACAATTGACCCACAACCCATGCACCTATCCCCCTGGCTCGGCACCCTGCGGCAATGGCACTGGATCAGCTCCGCCCTGTGCCTGATCGGCATGCTGTTGTTCGCCATCACCGGCATCACCCTTAACCATGCCGCGCAGATTGAGGCCAAGCCCGTGCTCAGCCAGCAGCACGCGCAATTGCCTGCCGAGCTGCACCACCAGCTGCAAAACGACACCCCGACCCGGGGCCTGCCTCTGCACCTACGCCAGTGGCTGGAAAGCCAATTGCACATTCGCCTCGACGGCCGCCAGGCCGAATGGAGTGACGGCGAGCTGTATATCGGCCTGCCGCGTCCCGGTGGTGATGCTTGGTTAAGCCTGGATGTGGCCTCCGGCGAGGTGGAATACGAAAGCACCGACCGTGGCTGGATCGCCTACCTCAACGACCTGCACAAGGGCCGTAACAGTGGTACGGCGTGGCAGTGGTTTATCGATATTTTTGCCGGCCTGTGCCTGGTGTTTTGCTTAAGCGGCCTGCTGCTGTTGCAACGCTATGCCCAAGGCCGGCGCAGCACCTGGCCGCTGGTAGCGTTGGGGCTGGTGGTGCCCGCTGTTTTAGCGTTGTTATTTATTCATTGAGGAAGCCTTATGCGTCGCTGCCTGCTGCCCTTGTTTACCCTTATCTGCACGCCAGCCCTGGCCAGTGAAGTTGAGCTGAACGTGGAAATCCCCCAACTCAACGTGGCCGAGTATCACCGCCCCTACGTGGCCATCTGGCTGGAGCGTGCCGACCAAAGCCATGTGGCCAACCTAGCCGTGTGGTACGACGGCAAGCTGGCGGATAAAGAAGGCGAAAAATGGCTCAAGGACTTGCGCCAGTGGTGGCGCCGCAGCGGTCGCAGCGTGGAGATGCCGCTGGATGGCATCAGCGGCGCAACCCGTAAAGTCGGGGTGCACAGCCTGACTTTCAGCGATCAGGACCCAGCCTTTAAAGACCTGCCTGCCGGCGACTATCGCGTGGTGGTTGAAGCGGCCCGCGAAGTCGGCGGCCGCGAACTGCTGCGTCTGCCCCTGACCTGGCCGGCCAGCGCCGCCCAACAGCAACACGCCCAAGGCACCAGCGAGCTGGGCGCCATCAACCTGACTGTCAAACCCTAACCTTAGGAAACTGCCATGCGCCCTCTGCTGAAATGGACTGCCCTGACCCTGGCCATCTGCCTGCCGCTGTCGGCCCACGCGCACCGCGCCTGGATGCTGCCCTCGGCCACCGTGCTGAGCGGTGAAGATCCGTGGATCACCGTCGACGCCGCCGTATCCAACGACCTGTTCTACTTCGAGCACTTCCCCATGCAGCTCGAAGGTATCGGTAAACCGCTCACCATGGCGCCACGCGCCCCAGCGCCACAAGACGGCAAGCCTGGCGCTAAGGCCGAGCCTGGCAAACCGGCGCCAGGCCCAGGCGGTATGCGCCGTCCAGCCAACAAGCTGGTGGTTCTGCAACCCGATGGCAGCCAGGGCCAAGCCGAACACGGCAACGTTGGGCGCTATCGCAGCACCTTCGATGTGCACCTGACGCAAAAGGGCACCTACAAACTCAGCGTGGCCAGCAGCGGCCTGTTCGCCAGCTGGAAAGACGGCGACAACAACCAACGCTGGATGGGTAAAGCGGAAGATTTCGCCGCCCAGGTACCGGCCAACGGCAAAGACCTGAAGGTCACGCAAAACAGCAACCGCATGGAAGTCTTCGTCACCAGCGGCGAGCCGACCACCACCGTGCTCAAGCCAACTAACCAAGGCCTGGAACTGGCCCCAGTGACGCACCCCAACGACCTGTTCGCCGGTGAGAAAGCTGAATTTGTGCTGCTGCTTAATGGCAAGCCAGCCAAGGATGTCAGCGTGACCCTGATCCCAGGCGGCAACCGTTACCGCGACAGCACCGGCGAAATCACCCTGAAAACCGACAGCAAGGGCGCGTTTAACGTGACCTGGCCGACTGCCGGCATGTACTGGCTGGAAGCCGAATACACCAGCAAGGAAGGTGCGGTGAAGCCGGCCACGGCAGTGCGCGCCACCTACAGCGCCACCCTCGAAGTATTACCGCAGTAAAGTTGCTGCCCATAAGGCCGGGTCCACGCCCGGCCTTATGGGATTAATCATCCTGTCGACTCCCCGAACGTTCCCGCCATGGCCACCGCCACTCTGTTGCGCTATCTGCCCCTACTGCTGCTCTGCCTGCTCGGCAGCGCCCTGCTGTGGCTGAAACCGCCCCGGGAGTTGAGCGCCGCATTAGTGTTGGCCGGCTATGCCGGACTCTGCCTATGGGCCTGGCTCAGTCGCCGCCAAAGCGCGGTGGATGACCGCACCGAGGGCGTGCTGATCGCCTATGCCAGCCAGAGTGGGCAAGCCCAGCAACTGGCACAGCGCAGCCTGTTGCAACTGCAAGGTGCCGGCGTGGCGGCGTATCTGCGCCCGCTCGATCAGCTCAACCCCGAGCAGTTACCCGCGCAACTGCTGCTGATCCTCAGCACCTATGGCGAAGGCGAGGCCCCGGATAACGGTGCGCGCTTTGCTCGTCTGCTTAAGCACAGCCAGACCGATCTAAGCCAAGTGCACTATGCCGTGCTGGCCTTGGGGGATCGGCACTACACGCACTTTTGCGCCTTTGGTTTGGACATTGATGCGCAGCTCGCCAGACTAAACGGCCAACGTCTGTTTAGCCCCATCAGCGCCGACCAATGCGATGCCACGAGCTTGCTGCTGTGGCAACAACAGTTGGCCCGCCTCAGCGGCCAGACCGAGTTTAGCCCCTGGCAGGCCGCGCCTTGGGTCAACGCCAAGCTGACTCAGCGCCGCTGCTTAAACCCCAATAGTCGCGCGGCGAAAGTCTTTGAAATACAGCTGCAGGCCAGCGCCGAGCTGGCTCAGTGGCAAGCCGGCGATCTGCTGGAAGTGTTGCCGCAGCAAGCCGCCGAGCCACTGCGGGACAAGTTAAGCGCGCTGGGACTTGATCCGCAGCAGCGCCTAAACGATGGCCGCAGCCTGCTGGATCATGCGCTCGAACGGGAGTGGCCGGCGGATTTCCCATCGGAGCAGGCGGGCGCGCTCAACGCCCAAACATTGCTCGCTCATTTACCGAAGCTCAGCCCACGGCTGTATTCCATCGCCTCGCTCCCCCGCGACGCCAGCGTGCAATTGTTAGTGCGCCAGCTTGAACACCGCGATGGCAGCCTAGGCCTGGGCTCTGGCTGGCTCAGCGTGTACGCCGCGCTGGATACGCCGGTACAAGTGCGGCTGCGGCCTAACCCAAGCTTCCATGGCCCGGCGGCCAACACGCCGCTGCTGTTGATCGGTAACGGCACCGGTCTGGCCGGGCTGCGCGCCCATTTACGCGAACGGCCCAGCGGCAGCCGTAATTGGCTGATCTTTGGCGAACGCAGCCGCGCCAGCGACTTTATCGGCGCCACCGAACTGCTTGACTGGCAAGCCAGCGGACATTTAGCGCGCCTGGACTTGGCCTTCTCCCAAGACCAAACCGATAAGGTCTACGTGCAGCATCTGCTGCGCCAACAGGCCGATACTTTGCGCGAGTGGCTCGCAGACGGCGCGGCCATTTACCTGTGCGGCAGCCTGCAAGGCATGGGCGAAGCTGTACACGCGCTGCTGATCGAGCTGCTCGGCAGCCAACAAGTCAGCGAGCTGCAAGCGCAAAACCGCTACCGCCGCGACCTGTATTAAGCCCTCGGTGGCCAAGGCCGCTGCGCGGCCGTTGACCACCCTACCGACAACAAACGACCGTAGGGGCAATCGCCGCACAGGCGCTTGCACCATTGCTTATCTCACACCTGCAAAGCTTGGGACGACCGAACGCTAGGCCGCATTTATCGCCTGGTGCAATACGCTGCTGCGCAGCTATTGGCACCCTAGGGTTTGGCGTTTGGCCGCCGCCATGACGGTGGCCAAGGCCGCTGCGCGGCCGTTGACCGCCCTACGAACTACAAACACCCGTAGGGGGCAATCGCCGCACAGGCGCTTGCACCATTGCAGGCGAGACAATGTGCGGGCAATAAAAAAGGCCGCTGGGTTGCCCCGGCGGCCTTTTGGTTGTGTCGCAACGACCTTAGAAGTGGAAGTTGGTGCTCAGCAGTGCGGTACGGCCTGCGGCCATGTTGGCGAAGTGGGAGCCGTAGGCCTTGTCGTAGTAAATACGGTCGGTCAGGTTCTGCACGTTCAGCTGGAAGTCCACATGCTTGTTCAGCTTGTAGGCCGCCATGGCATCGAAGCGGGTGTAGCTGTCGACTTTCAGGGTATTAGCTACGTTGCCGTAGATTTCATCCGTGTAGAAGGCACCACCACCGACAGTCACTTTGTCCGTGATGTTGTAAGTGGTCCACAGGGTGGCGCTGTGCTGCGGGGTGTTCGGCAGACGGTTGCCGTCGTTGACGCTGTTGCTCGCCATCGGGCCGCCGTCCACTTGCTCGCTGTCCATATAGGTGTAGCCAGCAAACACTTGCCACTTATCCGTGAGCTTACCGCTGACGCCCAACTCAACCCCATCAACCCGGGTTTTACCGGAGTTTTCGTAGGTGTTGGTGTCGATCTGCACGCGGGAGTTTTCTTTCTCAGTGCGGAAGATCGCGGCAGTCAGCGACAGGCGCTCGTCGAGCAGATCCCACTTAGTACCAATCTCGTAGTTCTTGGTGGTTTCCGGCTCCATATCGCTGCTCAACAGGTTGCCCTGGCGATCAGTGTCGAACGAGCTGCCGTTGGTGTCCACGCCATCCCCGACAGTGCTGCCTGGCGGAGTAGCCGAGGTGCCGTAGGAAATATAGATGCTGCCGTACTCGACCGGCTTGTACACCAAGCCAATCTGGCCAGTAACAAACTCGCTGGTGTCTTCGGCTTTTTGCGCGACCTTAACGCCACCAGGACCATTGCTGGTGGGGATGCTGCCGTCAGCATTGTAAGCGTGGTACTTGGTTTCGAAGTGGTCGTAACGCAGGCCCAGGTTCAGCAGCCACTGCGGATCCAGCTCGATGGTGTCCGCGAAGTACAGCGCATAGGTGTTGCCCTTGGTAGTCGAGCCGGCGTAGTTGCGCGCGATGCTGCCGTTCCACGGATCATTCGGGTTCGGATTAGACAGCGAGGTACAGTTCCAGCCACTGCTGCCACCGACCATCGACGGGTTACAGTTGGTGGATGCACCGGAAGTGCCCGGCGTGGTGTCGGTGTTAACGCTGTACGACTCTTTACGGCTCTCTTCGCGGCTCAACTCAATGCCCGTGGAGAAGCTGTTTTTAAAGCCCGCGACATTGAACTCACCAAACAGATCGGTCTGGTTAGTGGTGGTAGTGGTATTGCTGACGCGGCTGTTGATGCGGCGCCATACGGTGCCATTACGCACGTTACCTTTACTGTCGTCCGGCTGGGTGAGGATGTAATCCTGCAGGCTGCTGCCGTGGCGGAAGGTGTTGCGCACGGTCAGCGCTTCGTTGAAATCATGCTCAAAGGTGACGGTGGCGATATCGGCGCGGGTTTTGCGGAAGTCGCGGTCTTTGAGGCCATAGAAGTTGCTGCGGTCGCCGCCGTAGTTGGGCTGATCCGGATTGCCGGCAGTGTGTGCATTACCCACTGCGTAGCCATAAGGAATGCCCGAGTCCGGCAGGTCATCGCTTTCCATATGGTAGTAATCGAGGAACAAACGGGTGTCGGTGGTCAGGCCGAAGGCCAGCGACGGTGCGATGCCCCAACGGTCGTAGTTGACCGAGTCACGACCGGCCACATTGGCCTCGTGGCTCATCATGTTCAGACGCCCGGCAATGGTGTCGGTGAACTGATAGTTGCCATCTAGGGTGTAACGCTGAGTCTGGTCGGAGCCCCACGTGAAGCCACCATCCAGGGAGTTGCCCAGATGCGCGCGCTTGCTCACCAGGTTGATGGTGCCGCCGGCAGCGCCACGCCCACCAATGGCGCCGTTGGGGCCTTTGGCCACTTCCACGGACTCAATGGCGAAGATTTCCCGGCTCTGCGAGCCCACGTCACGCACGCCATCTAAGTAGGTGTCGCTCTGTGCGTCGAAGCCGCGAATGATCGGCCGGTCGCCCTGTGGATTGCCCCCCTCACCGGCGCCCATGGTGATACCTGGCACGGTGCGCAGGGCATCTTGCAGGGTCATGGCGTTGGTGTCTTTGATCACTTGCTGCGGCACTACGGTGACCGAACGCGGAGTGTCGCGCAGCGGCGCGGTGTACTTCGGCGAGGAAGCGGTAGTGGCCTGATAGCTAGTCTCTTCTACGGCTTGGTCTTTGATGTAGATGCTTTCCAGCTCGACCGGCTCTTCTTTAGCCGCCTTGGCAGGCTCTTCAGCCATAGCAGGTGCAGCGAAAGCAGACACTGCGACACCAACGGCAGTGGCCAAACGGGTTGTTTTTATTAGGGTGTTGTCAGTGGGCAGGGAGGTCATGCAAAGCTCCATCGGGGTATTCGAGGATGCGAACAATAGACAAAGTGAGAATTAGTATCAACGTCCGACAGTAAAAAAAGTTACACTTCTTTACTTATTCAGCGGAACTAACCAGAGCATCCGCTGACGTGGTCGAGTCGTTTATTCGGAAGCCTGTGTATGTTGCTGCATATCCCCAACGTTCTCTCTAAAGAAGAAACTGAAAAAATCCGAGTGGCTCTGCAACAGGCTGACTGGGCCGATGGCAAGATCACCGCGGGCTACCAATCGGCCCAAGCCAAGCACAACCTGCAACTGCCCGAGCGCCATCCGCTGGGCCGGGAAATCGCAGAGCTGATGGTCCAGCGCCTGTGGCAGAACCCGCTGTTTATGTCAGCCGCCCTGCCGCACAAGCTCTATCCGCCGCTGTTTAACTGCTACACCGCCGGCGGGCATTTTGATTTCCATATCGATAACGCCGTGCGCCAGGTGCCGGGCAGTGCTGAGCGTGTGCGCACGGATTTGTCCGCCACCCTGTTCTTCTGCGAACCCGACACTTATGACGGCGGCGAGCTGATCGTGCAGGACACCTATGGCGTGCAGCGGGTCAAATTGGCCGCCGGCGACATGGTGCTCTACCCCGGCACCAGCCTGCATAAGGTCGAGCCCGTGACCCGTGGCGCACGCATCGCCTCGTTCTTCTGGTTGCAAAGTCTGGTGCGCGACGATGGCCAGCGCACCTTGCTGTTCAATATGGATCAGGCGATCCAGCAGCTCACCGCCGATGTGCCGCAGCACCCTTCCCTGCTGCAACTGACCGGCACCTACCACAACCTGCTGCGCCAGTGGGCGGAACTGTAAGCATGGGCACCCTGCACCACGCCGACCTCACCGACCTCGACCGGCTTAACCAGCAATTGCACGGCAGCCCCCGCGAACGGGCCAATGCCATAGTGGCGGCTGCGCGCACCGGTTTGCCCCACGCGCAAACGCTGCTGGGCCAGATCCTCCTGAATGGCCAAGGCATCGAGCAAGACCAAGCCTTGGCTATCAAGTGGTTCAAGATCGCCGCCAGCCAAGGCGACGCCATGGCCTTCAATATGCTCGGGCGCTGCTACGAGCACGGCTGGCATTTAGACAAAGACGAAAGCATGGCCGCGGCCTGCTTTCTCGAAGCGGCCAACCTCAAGCTGGACTGGGGCCTGTATAACCTGGCCAACCTGTATGCCACCGGCCGTGGCGTGGCGCAGGACGATCAGCGCGCTTTTGCCCTGTATCAGCAAGCGGCCCTAGCCGGCCATGCTAAGTCGATGAACCTGCTCGGCCGTTGTTATGAGGACGGCTTAGGCGTACCGGCCGATGCCGCCACGGCGCTGAGCTGGTATCGACGCTCGGCCGAAGCGGGGGATTTTCGCGGCCAGTACAGCCTGGCCACGGTGCTGCTTAGCCAAGGCGAGATCGAGCACGCCTGCCATTGGCTGGAGCTGGCCCTGCAGGGCGGCAATCTGAACTTTCTGCGCGCCACCCGCAGCGCTTTGCGGCAAACCAACCAGGCGCGGCTACGCCACTTTGCCCAGCGTTTTTATCAGCGCGCCGCAGAGTTGGGCGACGCCAGCGATCAGGCGCTGCTCAGGCAATTCGAGCAGCCCGCGCGCAGCGCCGAGATCCAGTGATATCACGGCGCACGCCGCAGGTTTAAGCGCCGTAACCGCCGCCCAGCACCTTGTACAACTGCACTTGGTTTTGCAGTTGGCTGGACTGGTTTTGCAGCAAGCTATCGCGCGCCGAGAAGAAGCTCTGTTGGGCGCTGAGCACGGTGAGAATATCCGCCGAACCCTGGCTGTATTGCAGCTGCGCCAGCTCGAAGGCCTTCTGCGCGTAGGCTAGCACCTGACGCTGACTGTCGTACTGCTGCTGTCCTTCGCGCAGGGTGATCAGCGCATCCTCGACTTCCTGTAAGGCGACGATCACGGTCTTGCGATAGCCGTCTGCTAACTCGACATAACGCTCCTGGGACAACTCCAGCGCGCCCTTTAGCGCGCCGCCGCGGAAGATCGGCTGCAGCAGCGAGGCGCCCAAACTGCTGGCCAGGTTGCCGCTGTTAAACAGGTTGCTGAACACATCGGCGCTATAGCCGCTGCTACCGCTCAAGCTCAGGCTGGGGAACAACGCCGCCCGCGCCGCGCCGATATCCGCATTGGCCGCCCGCAGGCGTGCTTCCTCAGCCTGAATATCAGGACGGCGCAGCAGCAGCTCAGAGGGCAGCAAGCCCACCTGTTCTTGACTCAGCAGCAGGCCATTTAAGCTATCGGCCTTGATCTGCGCGGCAAAGCCTTGCGGCACCGTGCCAAGCAAAATCGCCAACGCATTTTCTGCGGTCTGACGCTGCTGGCGTAGCCCCGGAATCGCCGCGCGGCGTTGCTCGACCAAGGTTTGCTGTTGCAGCAACTCCAACTCACTGCTGGCCCCCAAGCGCGTCTTGGCCTCGGCGACTTTCAGCACTTGCTCGGCGTTGGCCAGGTTATCCACCGCGATGCGCTCACGCTCGCGCAGCTCCAGCACCTTGAGGTAACTGCTGGCGGTGGCAGCCGCCACGGTGAGCGCCACGGTGTCGCGCTCGTAGGCCGTGGCCAAAGCGTTTTGTTCACTGGCGCTGAGGTTGTTGCGGTTCTTGCCCCACACATCCAGCTCATAGCTGATCGACAGGCCGGCCGAGTAGGCATTGCGTACCCCACCGCCGCTGTTATCGGCGGCAAAGTTGCGGTTACCGACGAGGTTGCCACTGACGCTCGGTAACAGCGGCGCACCGGCTACGCGCGCTTGAATATCGGCCTGCCGCACACGGCTGATGGCGCTGGCCAGGTCCAGGTTGCCGGCTCCCGCGCGCTCGACAAAACGAGTCAGCTCCGTGCTGCCAAAGGCTTGCCACCAGCTGGCATCAACGCCATGGAGAGCCTGCGCGCCATGCTCAAACTGCGCCGGCAACGGCTGCTCAGGAGGGGTAAAAGTCGGCGCCAAATTGCAGCCAGCCAAGAGCAATGCAGCCACTAAAGGCAGAGGTTTAACCAGTAATTTCATCAGACTTAATCCGCCGCCAAGGCTTGTACAGGGTCGAGATGGGCCGCTTTGCGAGCCGGCATCAGGCCGAAAATAAGGCCGGTGGCAAAGGCGCAACCAAACGCCAACAGCACCGGTGCCAAGGTGAATTGCACAGCGGTGCCGAGCACTTGCAGCAACCAAGCGACGCCCAAGCCGAGCAGCACACCGAGCACCCCGCCAATGGCGGAAACCACCAAGGCCTCAGTAATGAACTGCTGGAGGATGTTGCCGGTGCGCGCACCGGTGGCCATACGAATACCAATCTCGCGGGTGCGCTCGGTGACGTTGACCAACATGATGTTCATCACGCCGATACCGCCGACCAACAGCGAAATCGCCGCAATCGAGCCGAGCAAAATGGTCAGGGTGTCCTGGGTCGCGGTCACCGCCTCAAGCAAGGATGCGGTGTTGCGAATCTGGAAATCCTCCACATTGTTATGGCGCTTGAGCAGCTCCTGGCGGATGGTTTCTTCGCTGTCACTGATCAGCTCGACGTTGTCGATATAGGCGGTGATGCTCTGCACATAGCGCTGGCCGAATAGACGCAAACTGCCGGTGGAAAACGGCACCAAGGCCACGTCGTCCTGATCCTGCCCCCAGGGCGTAGCGCCCTTGGCGCTCATCACGCCGATCACCTGAAACGGCACGTTCTGGATCAACAAATACTGGCCCACCGGGTTCTGCTCGGGGAACAGGTTTTGCGCCACGGTCTGGCCCAGCACGGTGACTGCCGCATAGGACTGCTCATCACTGCGACTGAAGAACGCGCCGCTGCTCAGCGGCCACTCGCGCACCAGCGGCATGCTGGCGTTAGTCGCAGTGATGCTGGTTTTGTAGTCGATATTGCCGGCACGCAGGGTCGCACTGCCTTGCAGCTCACCGAGGGCATCGCGCACGTTGGGCAACTTGGCCACCGCCTGAGCATCCTCCGGCGTCAGGGTCGCGGTCACGCCATCGGCGGAGCGCGGCATATTCGGCGCGCCGGGGCGAATCGACAGCAAGTTGGTGCCCATGGCGCTGATGCGCTCGACCACGCTTTGCCGGGCGCCGTTACCCACGGCGAGCATGGCCACCACCGAGGCCACGCCGATGACGATGCCGAGCAACGTCAGTACGGTGCGGAACAAATTAGCCCGCAGCGCCCGCCCGGCCATGCGCACTGCTTCGCCCACATCGGCGCGGCTGATGGCACCGCCGTGACGGGCCAAATCCAACTGCAGCGCGCTCGTCACCGGCGCCGACTGGGCGCCGCTGTCGGCGACGATCAAGCCATCGCGGATCTCGATTTGCCGGTCGGCATGGGCCGCCACTTCGCGGTCGTGGGTGATGATGATTACTGTCTTGCCCTGAGCGGACAGCTCCTTAAGCAGAGCCAACACCTCTTGCCCGGACTTGCTGTCCAGCGCGCCAGTGGGCTCGTCGGCGAGGATCACCTCGGCATCGTTCATCAACGCCCGGGCAATCGACACCCGTTGCTGCTGCCCACCGGAAAGCTGGCTGGGACGGTTAGCTAACCGCTCGGCCAAACCTAAGCGGCTGAGCAAATCCTTGGCCCGCACATGGCGCTGGGCGGCGGGCTGGCCGGCGTAGATCGCCGGGATCTCGACGTTCTCCAAGGCATTGCTGCTGGAGATCAGGTTGTAGCTCTGGAACACAAAGCCAAAGGCCTCGCGACGCAGCGCGGCCAAACCGTCGGTGTCCAGCACGGCAACCTTGTGCCCGGCAAACAGGTACTCGCCCGTACTGGGTTTATCCAGGCAGCCGAGGATGTTCATCAGGGTACTTTTACCCGAACCGGAGGCGCCCATGATGGCGACAAACTCGCCACGCTGGATGTCGAGGTCGATGCCATGCAGCACCTGCACCTCAAGCTCACCGGTACTAAAGCGGCGGGTTATGCCGCGCAGAGAAATTAATGCGCTCATGATTCAGGCCTTAGAAACGTGGACCGCCCATACGCCGACCACTGCCCGGCCCCTGCCCTTCAGCAGCGGCAGGACGCGGCGCTATCACTGGCTGAGTAGCCGCCAGTTGTTCGCCCTCAGCAATCCCTTCCAGCACCTGCGCGCTGACCCGGTCACGCAGCCCGATCTTGACCATGCGCTCGACCGGTTTGCCGTTCTCCAGGACCTGCAAACGGAACATGACCCCGCCCTCAGTGGGCCGGCCGCGACGGTTTTGCAGGACCGCCACGGGGATGGTCAGCACGTTGTCGGCCTTGGCATTAACGAAGAACACCTGGGCGCTCATCTGCGTCATCAGCTTGCCGTCGGGGTTGTCCACATCGAACTGGGCGTTGTACAGCACCACGTTATTGGTCACTGTCGGCGTCGGCAGAATCTGCCGCAGCGTCGCTTGCCAGCGCTGGGTTTGGCCGAGGGTGGTGAAGTACACCGGCATGCCGACTTTGAGCTTGCCGATATCGGCTTCCGAGACTTGGGTATCGACGGTCATGCGCGCCAGATTGGCGATCTGCACCAGCACCGGCGCTTGCTGATTAGCGTTCAGGGTCTGGCCTTGCTTGGCCGACTGCGAGACCACGGTGCCGCTCATGGGCGCATAGATTTTGGTGTAGCCCAGGTTGGTGCGATCCTCTTCCAAGCCCGCTTCGGTCTGGGCAATCTGCGCTTGCAGGGCTTCGATTTGGGCACCCTTGACCTTCACATCGGCCTGGGCGGTTTGCAGCAACTCCTGGCTGGTGGCCTTCTCGGCAAACAGGGCTTGCTGACGCTTAAGCTGAATCTGCGCCAGCTCCAGTTGCGCCTGGGTTTGCTTAAGCTGGGCGCGCTGGTTGGTCAGCTGCGCTTGCGAAGCGATCACCTTGGCCTGCATCAGCCGTGGATCGATCTCGGCCAGCAACTGCCCTTCCTTAACCTCTTCACCCAAGGCCACATGCAGCTTCAGCAGTTGCCCGGAAACCTGCGCACCGACATCCACATAGTCCAGCGGCTGCAACGTGCCAAGAGCCGTGGTGGTGTCTTCGATATTGCCGATAGCGGCCTTAACCGGCGCTACTTGGCTGGCCGCCTGAGCGTCACGATTGAAGTACCACGCACAGCCCGCAACGGCGACAAGCAAGGCGACAGGGATTAATAAACGGGGAGCAAACAAGCTTTTACGCAGCGACATAGCAAGGAATATCCAGCTCAAGGGGCAAGATCAATAATCTGGCCGCCATCCTAGGCAATGCACTTGTCAGACAAAACCCAGCTAAGGGTAAATGATAGGTAAAGCCGGCTTTACCCAACCGCGATCCGAGGCGGTTTTTACCCTCTTCGAGAGCACACCCCCGCCCACCCCGTAGGGTGGTTTAGCCGCGCAGCGGCGTAAGCCACCACCACCCGCACGGCCAATCCCAAGTCTGATTTACCTACCGGATTACGCCCGCTGCGCGAGCTAATCCAGGCTACAGATCTCCCCCCTATTCGCTGAGCCGCCATCCCGTAGGGTGGTTGGCCGCAGCCAGCCACCGGCGCCACACTGCCAATCCCGAGGCGATTTACCTCCCGGATTACGCCCGCTGCGCGGGCTAATCCAGGCTACGGGCTAATCCGCCCTATTCGCTGAACCGCCACCCGTAGGGTGGTTGGCCGCAGCCAGCCAACGTCGTCACAGCGTCGATCCCAAGGCTGATTACCTCCCGGATTACACACGCTGCGCGAGCTAATCCAGGCTACAGATCTACCCCCCTATTCGCTGAGGCGCCTCCCGTAGGGTGGTTGGCCGCAGCCAGCCACCGTCGCCACACTGCCAATCCCAAGGCCGATTACTATTCGCTGAGCCCCCTCCCCGTAGGGTGGTTGGCCGTAGCCAGCCACCGTCGTCACAGCATCGACTCCAGAGCCGGATACGGGGATGCCAGCCAAACAAACGGGACGTATCAGCGCAGTTCAATTACCGCGAAACAAGGTGTTTGGATCAGCACTTCAGGGCAGTTACAGGCGGGGTTATCCACGAGCGGATGCACAACTTGTTTTAACAGACCGCTCGGAAGGCCCCTCTCGGCTGACAAAGAAGAGCCATCGTGCGAGGTAAAATATCAGTGACCTGTCTTAGTCCATATCAACAGCAGCCTCAGCCACTGGGCACGCCATGCAAGCAGCAGAGTAATCAGAACGGCGGATACGGCCTGTAACATGAACCATACCAACACGGCGATGGAGGGTCTGTCGGTCAGACAGCACATGACGCCGGACAGGATCAGGCAGATGTAACCAAGGACCCGCATGGCTCTGGACTTACCAGCGCTTAGTGGGTCTTTGCACGCCAGCACTTGCCGCCAATGCACGTCGAGACTTAGAGCCAACCACCCCATACCGATAATGGCGAACGCCAGGGCCAAGAGATGCAGCAGCAGATTAGCCATGCGCCACCTCCGCTGTACTGGGCGCAGCCACCCAGCTGTGCCGTGCCAGTTTACGTGCGGCGTACAGCGCAACAGCGGCACTGGCTATTAGGCTCAGGTCAACACCTGCCACAGGCCAATAAGGTTGGGTAAACAGGGTTTTGAGCAAGTGATCGCCAGTACCGATCCAGTTCAGCCCAACCGCCGCCAGCGCCAACCCAGCAACAATCCAGCATTGCTCACGCCAAGCCGGATTAAACCGCGCTTGAGCCACTGGCGCGCTGCGCCAAAAGGCATGCAACAGGGCAACACCCCAGCTCAACCAAAAACTCATCTTCTCCCAATCTGCCTTGGCTGCCAGCTCAGGCGCAAGCAAGCGATTGACGGTGAGCATGGCCAAGGTAGCGATTAGCATCCCGGTCACAAAGGTCACAGCCAGTGCGTCTACGATCCGGCTGCCCTGCCCGCCCAGCTCGGCATGCTTACGCTTACGCTTCTCGACAAAGAAGATAAAACCCGTGGCGATACAAACGCAGCCCAGCAACCCACCTAGCAAATAGAGCCAACGCAGTAACCAGTGCTCGAAGTGCTGCAAATGCAAACCAGTGAGAAACTCGTTGATACTCCCCACCGCGCTCGGGTCTGGGTCTTCGCGCAGGACCTCCCCGGTGCTGGCTTTAAAGTGAATGGCCTGGCCCACCAGCGCAACGCGATCACTGCCGGCGCGGTACAGGCTGACGTAGCCATTAGCGTCTTGCCAGTGTTCGATGGTCAGCAGCCCCACGTCGCCCGGCATATCACGCTGCGCCCAGCGCCGTTTGGCTTCGGCGACCATGGCATCCACTGAGGCCAATGGCGCATATACACCGGCAGGCTCATGGGGCAAACCCGTGTGCTCTGCTTCGCTGACTTCATGTTGCTTATGCAACGGCTGTAGCAGGGTATGGCTCACCGGAAAATACAGCGCGCCGGCAAAGATCACTAACCCGGTAAAGGCAAAGAAGAAATGGAATGGCAGCGCCACGACCCCGGTGAGGTTATGCAAATCAAGGGCACTGCGCTGGGGGCGCTTCCAGGGGCGAAAAGTGAAGAACTCGCGAAAAACCTTGCGATGGATCACCACACCGCTCACCAAGGCAACCAACATACACAGACTGGCCAGCGCCACGACCCAATAGCCCAAAGCCATCCAAGACCAATTCAGGTGGTAGTGCATGGGGAAGAACCAGGCCGTACCAATGTTGAGCTTGTTGCTTTGCAGGAAATCGCCGGTGCGCGGGTCGACAGTTTCCCAACCGTGCACATGGGCGTGATCATCGCTTTGATCTTTAAGCTTGTTGGGTACCGCATATTCACCACCGATCTGCAGCAACGGGTCGCGGTGCGTGGTGTAGGCGTAAAGCGAGACCATTGGCAGCGTTTGCGCCGGTGGCAAGTCGCCGATCACGCGCTGCTGGGTGGCGGCATAGTCCACCGGCTGAGGTTTTAGCTTGTCGTAAATCGGCCGCAGCTGCTTGTCAAAGCTAGGCAGCGGTTGTGGTTCGAAACGGGTTTCGGGGACAGCCCAGCGATCAATTTCCCGGTCAAATACAGAGAGCGCGCCAAAAAAGAAGGCAACCATCAGAACAAAGCCCAGCACCAGCCCAAGCCAGGTGTGTAGCCATGTCATGCTGTGACGAAAGGTGGCAAACATCGTGCTAGTTCCTTTAAGACAAAAGCAGTTTTTGCAACTGCAAGGCGGCGGGGATCATGACGACGGCACCGCCACCTAAAACCAACCAAACCCGCGCCGTACTAGCAGCAGCAAACGCCCATAGGAATAGGGCGAGGTACAGCAAAAAACTCAGCAAAAGCATGCCGTGCTCGGCGTCGTGATAGTCCACCTGCAACCAAGACAGCAGCACAACCCCTAAGCTCACGAAGCCCCAGGTGAAGGCATAGCCGCCCAGCAAAGCCAGCAGCAGGCGGTGCGCAATGGCCCAGCCACTGGGCTGGCCCGCTGCGCAGGCCGTTGGTTGTTTACGTAAAGAGTCAGTCATTGCCTATGGCCTGTATCCGATGCGCTGTAGCGGACGTAACGTGCCCAGAAACGATGCAGCCTGGATCAGCCATAGGCTGCCAGGCTCACATAGGTGTGATGCTTTCGCGCTTATCTGCTCTGGCTAATTAGCGCCAGCCCTGACCTCCAGGGCCGACGCAGCCAATCGCAAGCGTTCGCACAAACTCGCAGGGTTACCAGTTGTAGCTCAACTTAGCCGTGACTTCGCGGCCGGGGTTGTAGTAATCCGCCGTGCCAGAACCCACCACATGCTGCTCATCAAACAGGTTGCTGACGTTAACGGCGAGGTCCGTGCCTTTGACGATCTGATAGTTGAATGCAGCGTCGTAAATCACCTCTGCATCACTTTTTGCGCTGTTGTCTGCATCGAAGTAGTAGCCGCCGGTATAGCGCGCACCCAAACCAACACTCATGCGGGTACCGGGCAGGGTGTAATAGCTCCACAGCGAGGCCGAATGCTTAGGTGCAACAGTGAACTCTTTGCCTTTGAGTGAAGTACCGTCGCGCAGGGTCCCCTTGACCACCTCGGACTCCATATAGGAGTAGCCACCGATCAAGCTCAGATGTTCAGTGACTTCAACCTTGGCTTCCAGATCCAGACCTTTAACCCGCGACTCACCGATAGTTTCACGCTCGATGGTGCCGTTGTCCTGCACCACGGCAATGGTGATGTCCTCTTGATTCAGGTCATACACCGCAGCGGAGAACAGCGCATTCAGTTGGGTGGGCGCGTACTTAACGCCGATCTCGTACTGTTTGCCGCGTTCAGGCGTAACGCCAATAGTTGGCGGCGCCACTGATTCAACCATGCTGATATAGGTGGACACCTCATCGGTGACTTTATACGTCAAGGCGCCACGAACTGAGGTTTCCGAAAAATCGTCAGAAGCCCTGCTCCCAGTGATATCGGCACTGGACAGCTCCATCGAATCGTTACGAATACCACCGGTAATGATGAAGCGGTCAATGGAGAAGTTCTGCTGCAGGAACACGGCTTTGGTGGTGTAGTCCTGCTTGTTGCGGCTGTAGATGCTTAGGCTGGACGGCGCGCCGCTGTAGACCGGGTTAGCCAGATCAATCGGTGCCGCCGCGCCGTAGAAAGAGCTGTCCTTAGTGGACGCATCACGGTACTCAATACCGGTCAAGGTACTGCTGTCGAAATGCTCAAAGCGTGCATCGTATTGCAGCATCAGATTGCCGATAAATTCCTCTGCCTCACTGTCCGTACCGAAATAAGCTCGATCAGTCAGCGGGGTAGCAGCATAGTCGGCCAGATAGATGTAGCCGAAATCATCAGTCAGCTCGCTGTAGCGCATGTTGCTGGTCAGGGTGAAGCCGTTATCAAAATCATGGGTCAACGCACCCGTGAGGCTAGTGCGCTCCACGTCGTGATAGTTGAAATCCGGCTCGCCAAAGAATTCATCCCGGTCATACTTCTGCCCCACCGGATAGCCGCCACTGTTGGGGCTGCTGTCACTCTTGAGGTGGTCGAAAATCAGGCTCGCAGAGGTGTAGTCAGTCGGCTTCCAGGTCATCCCGGTCATGATGAAATCATTGTCATCACGGGAATGGTCGTACTCGCGCTCACTGTCCTGAAACTTACCGGTCAGGCGAAATGCAAGGGTGTCGTCCACCCCCAGCGTATCCCCGACATCAACCCCAGCCTCGGCATGATTGTAAGAGCCGTAGGTAAGGTAACCTTCGCCGAAACGCTCAAAGCGTGGCCGTTTACTCACGAAGTTAACCGAGCCACCTGGGTCAGCAGGGCCAAATAGGGTTGAGTTAGCACCGCGCAACACTTCGATGCGCTCATAGGCAAATGGCTCTTCACGCACACCGCGCATGGAGCCGAGCGTCATACCATCACGATAGGTCGTGGCCTGAAAGCCACGGATTTTGAAGTAGTCGTTACGGTCATCGGTACCGTAAAAATCGGTTATCACACCCGGGGTGTACTGCAGCACCTCTTCTGTGGTGCTAGCGCTGCGCTGCTGAATTTCTTTGGAGGTGATGACCGAAACCGAGGCGGGTGTATCCAGCACGCTGGTCGCCACTTTGCCACCGACCCACAACTCCTGAGCCACAACAGTATCCGCATCGGACGGTTCAAGCGCTTTAGCGTTGATAATGATGGGGGACAGGCGATAGTCCTCCTGCACCTCAGCGACGCTGCCCTCTTGCGCCCAAACTGCAAGCGGCGCACTTAAAAATGGCGCACACAGCATTACAGCGGTCGGCCTCCAGGATTTATGCCCATTGAAGCGACGCGTTTTATGTTGGCTCATTTAGTCCCGCCCAAAGCTGTACGTTAGTTTTGTCTTACATTATCTGTAGTTATTGATAAAAATAAAGATTCTCATTTAGATATGTGAACCTCTTATCAAAACAGAAAACCGCACTTCTTCAGGGGATAAATCCACTATCGCGCCACTCTCTCCGTAAGCTCTGCATTGAGCTTTGCCAGATGCTCGCGTCATCATCAGCCCATGCTTTGCGCCCTGAAAAAACATCCCTGATCGGGTGCCTCGCCTAGGCGCTACAGGTTTTTACAGACACAAAAAACCCCGCCGTGGCGGGGTTTCTGTTGCGGCAAGAGCGCTTAGATATAGAAAGACTTCAGCGGCGGGAAGCCGTTGAACTCTACGGCGCTGTAGCTGGTGGTGTAGGCCCCGGTGGACAGCCAGTACAGGCGGTCGCCAGCGGCCAGGTTCAGCGGCAGGCCGTACTTGTAGTTTTCGTACATGATGTCGGCGCTGTCGCAGGTAGGACCGGCGATAACCACTTCTTCCATCTCGCCCTTTTTCTCGGTCCAGATCGGGAACTTGATCGACTCGTCGGTGGTTTCCACCAGACCGCTGAACTTGCCCACGTCCACGTACACCCAACGCTCCACGGCGGTACGGGATTTACGCGCCACCAGCACCACTTCACTGACCAGAATCCCGGCGTTGGCAATCAGCGAACGGCCGGGCTCAAGGATGATTTCCGGCAGGTCGTCACCGAAGTCTTCTTTAAGGAAGCGGATGATTTCCTCGGCGTAGGTTTCCAGGCTGTTGGTGCGGGTGATGTAGTTGGCCGGGAAGCCGCCGCCCATGTTGATCAGCTTCAGATGAATGCCGTCTTCTTCTTTCAGACGCTCGAAGATCACCTTCACCTTGGCAATCGCCGCGTCCCACACCGAGATGTCGCGCTGCTGCGAACCAACGTGGAACGACACACCGTAAGGCACCAGGCCCAGGTCGCGGGCGAGGATCAGCAGGTCCATGGCCATGTCGGTCTGGCAGCCGAATTTACGGCTCAACGGCCAATCAGCCGTGGTGGAGCCTTCGGTAAGAATGCGCACATAAACTTTCGAGCCCGGCGCGGCCTTGGCGATGTTGCGCAGGTCGGCTTCGGAGTCGGTGGCGAACAGGCGCACGCCCTTCTCGTAGAAGTAGCGCACGTCTTTGGCTTTCTTGATGGTGTTGCCGTAGCTAATGCGATCCGCAGTGACGCCACGCGCCAGCACCTTGTCCAGCTCATAGATCGAGGCGATATCGAAGTTCGAGCCTTTGTCTTTGAGCAGGTCAATGATTTCCACCGCCGGGTTGGCTTTGACGGCGTAGTACACCTTGGCGAATTCGAAACCGGCGCGCAGGTCGTCATAGGCCTGGCTGATGATCGCCGTGTCGATCAGTACGAACGGGGTTTCCTGGGTATCAGCGAAGGCTTTCATACGCTGAAAAGTGGCGGGTGCGTAGTAATCTTCGACCTTAATCGACATGGGGCGGCTCCGTTGGCAAAACAAACAAAGAAGATGAGGGATGGTTTCCATATAGAAACCGCGAACGTCTGATCAGTTTCCCCACTTTGGTTCGCCTACTTCCCAAGGCATGTCGCCGAGGATTAACCGTTACCAGGTCAACCTCTCGTCGTCAGTACTTGAGCCGGATGGATCGTTGCCAGCATGGACGTTCGGTCGCGAACTTTAGGGCCATGAGGCCCCTAGATCAATCAAAAACTCGCCCAATTTCGCAGCTAATGACCAAGAGGGGCTCAAGCGTTTTTGATCCTTAACAAAACGTCCGAAATGCTGCACAAAAAACCCAAGTTTAACCCTACATTTTCAGCGGTTTTGCGCTATGGTCCAGACCGTGCGGCAGGTGCTCGGCGAGCGCTTCGATTTGCCGGTATAATCGCGCGCTTTTCGGGCCGACCGCCCGCAACCGATTCCAGCCAGGCATACCACCATGACCACTCAGGCCGCCGAAGTCGCTAAGCGCCGCACGTTTGCGATCATCTCTCACCCCGACGCCGGTAAGACCACCATTACCGAGAAACTGTTGCTGATGGGCAAGGCGATCTCTGTCGCAGGTACGGTGAAGTCGCGTAAATCCGACCGCCATGCCACCTCCGACTGGATGGAAATGGAAAAACAACGGGGCATTTCCATCACCACCTCGGTGATGCAGTTCCCCTATCGCGAGCACATGATCAACCTGCTCGACACCCCCGGTCACGAAGACTTCTCGGAAGACACCTACCGCACCCTGACGGCGGTGGACAGCGCGCTGATGGTGCTCGACGGCGGTAAAGGCGTTGAGCCACGGACCATCGCCCTGATGGACGTGTGCCGCCTGCGCGACACCCCCATCGTCAGCTTTGTGAACAAACTCGACCGTGATATCCGCGACCCGATCGAACTGCTCGATGAAATTGAAGCGGTACTGAAGATCAAAGCCGCGCCGATCACCTGGCCGATCGGCTGCTACAAAGACTTCAAAGGCGTGTACCACCTGGCCGGCGATTACATCATCGTCTACACCCCAGGCCATGGCCACGAGCGCACCGAAACCAAGATCATCGAGAAGCTCGACTCCGATGAAGCGCGCGCCCACCTGGGTGACGAATACGAGCGCTTCCTTGAGCAACTGGAGCTGGTACAAGGCGCCTGCCACGAGTTCGATCAAGGCGAGTTTATGCGCGGCGAGTTGACCCCGGTGTTCTTCGGCACCGCCTTGGGTAACTTCGGTGTCGATCACGTGCTCGATGCGGTGGTCGACTGGGCCCCACTGCCGTTGCCGCGTGCAACCCACGAGCGCAACGTGGAACCGCAGGAAGAAAAGTTCTCCGGCTTTATCTTTAAGATCCAAGCCAACATGGACCCCAAGCACCGCGACCGTATCGCCTTTATGCGCATCTGCTCGGGCAAGTACAGCCAAGGCATGAAGATGCGCCACGTGCGTACCGGCAAAGACCTGCGCATCGGCGATGCCCTGACCTTCTTCTCCAGTGAGCGCGAGATGCTGGTCGAGGCCTATGCCGGCGACATCATCGGCCTGCATAACCACGGCACCATCCAGATCGGCGACACCTTCACCGAAGGCGAGAACCTGGGCTTTACCGGTATCCCGCACTTCGCCCCGGAGCTGTTCCGCCGCGTGCGTTTGAAGGACCCGCTGAAGTCCAAGCAATTGCGTCAGGGCCTGCAACAGCTCGCCGAAGAAGGCGCGACCCAGGTGTTCTTCCCCGAACGCAGCAACGACATCATCTTGGGCGCCGTCGGTGTGCTGCAGTTCGATGTGGTCGCCAGCCGTTTGAAGGAAGAATACAAAGTCGAGTGCAGCTACGAGCCCATCACCGTGTGGTCGGCGCGCTGGATCGAATCCAGCGATAAGAAGAAGCTCGAAGAGTTCAGCAACAAGGCCGTGGAAAACCTCGCGCTGGACGGCGGCGGCCACCTCACCTACCTGGCGCCCACCCGCGTTAACCTGAGCCTGATGGAAGAGCGCTGGCCGGACATCCAATTCCGCGCCACCCGCGAACATCACTAAGTTTC
The DNA here is from genome assembly GCF_025465995.1 of Pseudomonas sp. 5P_3.1_Bac2. Taxonomy (GTDB): domain Bacteria; phylum Pseudomonadota; class Gammaproteobacteria; order Pseudomonadales; family Pseudomonadaceae; genus Aquipseudomonas. The sequence continues at coordinate 51,191 of NZ_JANLNY010000023.1, forward strand.
AACCCAATAAAAAACCGGCCAAGGCCGGTTTTTTATTGCCTATACAACCCACGTTTATCCACGCGCCGCAGGGTGGAGAACAACCTCGTAGGGTGGTTTAGCCGCGCAGCGGCGTAAGCCACCAGCGCCACACCGCCAAATCCTAAACCCATCCGCCTCCCGGATTATGCCCACTGCGTGAGCTAATCCAGGCTACGCGACTAAAGCGCTGGCCGTAGGGTGGAGAACAACCCCGTAGGGTGGTTTAGCCGCGCAGCGGCGTAAGCCACCAACGCCACGCCGCCAAATCCTAAGCCCACCCGCCTCCCGGATTACACCCACTGCGTGAGCTAATCCAGGCTACGCAACTAAAGCGCTGACCCGTAGGGTGGAGAACAACCCCGTAGGGTGGTTTAGCCGCGCAGCGGCGTAAGCCACCAACGCCACGCCGCCAAATCCTAAGCCCGCCCACCTCCCGGATTACACCCACTGCGTGGGCTAATCCAGGCTACGAAGCTAAAGCGTTAGCCCGTAGGGTGGAGAACAGCGCGAAGCGCTTTCTCCACCGATATAAGGTGATAAGCCTTTGGCAGCCAACTACGGCCTCCGATAATTTGCCAATAGCCGCACCTGAGTTACCCTGCACCTAGCTTAGCGAGGCGCCCATGCACCTGATCGACACCCACACCCACCTCGACTTCCCCGATTTCGACCACGACCGCCCAGCCCTGCTGGCCCGCAGTCGCGCCGTGGGCGTGAAGCGCATGGTGGTGCTCGGCGTGTATCAGAGTAATTGGCAGCGCCTGTGGCAGTTGTGTGAGGCGCAGGACGGCCTGTTTGCTGCCTTCGGTTTGCACCCGGTGTATCTGGCGCAGCATCTGCCCAGCGATTTAACTGAGTTACGCGATTGGCTGACGCGCCATGCGGGCCACCCCAAGCTGTGCGCCGTGGGTGAAATTGGCTTGGATTATTTCCTCCCAGAGCTAGATCGCGAGGCGCAGCAGCAGTTGTTCAGCGCTCAGCTCAAACTGGCTTGCGAGTTTGAGCTACCGGCACTGCTGCACGTGCGCCGCGCCCACGCCGACACCATCGCCATACTCAAACGCGTTAAACCGCCACGCGGCGGCATCATCCACGCCTTTGCCGGCAGCGTTGAGGAGGCCCGTGAGTACCTCAAATTAGGTTTCAAACTCGGCTTAGGTGGCGCCCCGACGTGGCCACAGGCCCTGCGCTTGCGCAAGGTGCTGGCACAGCTGCCGTTGGCAGCCTTCGTGCTGGAAACCGACAGCCCCGACATGGCCCCGGCCATGTACCCCAACCAACGCAACAGCCCCGAACATTTGCCGCAGATTTGCCAAGCCTTGGCCGAAGTACGCGGCATCAGCGCGCAAGAGTTGGCCAGCGCCAGTAGCCACAATGCCTGCGAGCTGTTTGGCTGGAGTAGCCTGGATTAGCCCACGCAGTGGGCGTAATCCGGGAAGTGTTCGAGCCGCGCATCAACTCGGTGGCAGCGGTGGCTGGCTGCGGCCAGCCACCCTACGGGATCGCATTTTTCAGCAACGTGACTGTCACCCCGTAGCCTGGATTAGCCCACGCAGTGGGCGTAATCCGGGAAGTGATCGAACTACACATCAACTCGATGGCAACGGTGGCTGGCTACGGCCAACCACCCTACGGGATCGCGTTTTTCAGCAACGTGCCGGGCGCCGCGAGCCTGATTGGCTCACGCCAGTTAAACCCGGAATGCTCCTGCTAAGTCTTTTAAGCGCGTGACCAACGCGCTCAGCTCGCGGCTGGCCTGCTCGGTTTGGCTCGCGCCATTGGCGGTGAGTTCACCGGCGTGGCTGATCTGCACGATGTTCTGATCGATATCCAGCACCACCGCCGTCTGCTCTTCGGCAGCCGTGGCGATTTGCTGGTTTTGATCGACGATCATGCCCACTGCCCCCAAGATATTCTCCAGCGCCTGCTGCACCTTGGTCGATTCAGTCACGGTGTTGTCAGCCATCTGATGGCTGCTGTTCATCGCCTTGACCGCCGCGCCCACGCCGCTTTGCAGCTTGGCGATCATACTCTCGATTTCCTCGGTGGAGTGCTGGGTACGCTTAGCCAGGTTGCGCACTTCATCAGCCACCACGGCAAAGCCCCGGCCCTGCTCGCCAGCTCGCGCCGCTTCAATCGCCGCGTTGAGCGCCAGCAGGTTGGTTTGCTCGGCGATGCCTTTGATCACGTCCAGCACCTGGCTGATCGAAGCGCTGTCGCTGGCCAACTTGTTGATCACCGTCACCGACCCATCGATCTCGCCGGCCAAGCGCTGGATGCTGCCCACTTGCGCCTCCACCAGCACACGGCCGCTGACCGTTTCATCATTCACGCTCTGCGCACTGCCCACCGCCGCGGCAGCGCTATGGGCCACCTCTTGGGCGGTGGCGGACAGTTGGTTCATCGCGGTGGCGATCAGGTCGATTTGCCCGCGCTGGCTGGCGACGGCGTGGTTGCTTTCAGCCGATACCTGCTCGACGCGTCCGGTTTGATGACCCACCTCCTGCACGGTGTGGCCAAGGCGCTCAATCAAATGACGAATCTTGCCCACGGTCTCGTTAAACAGCTCGCCGAGTTGGCCCAATTCATCTTGGCTTTGCGCTTTGTAGCTCACGGTCATATCACCGGCGGCCACCTGATTCATCACCTGGCCCAGACTTTTCAAGGTGCTGCGGATCGACACGTAAAAGCCGCTGTAGAGGTACAAAATCAGCAGGAACACCACGACCAGCGCAACCACCAACAAGCTCATCTGCACCCGGTTTTGCGCCAAGCGCTTTTGCAGTTGCTGATCCAAAAAGCCCAGCAGTTCGTCATTAAGGCCGTAGGTTTTATCGATGGCGCCGCTCAGCTCGGCGTAATAGTTAAGCCACGGCGTGTCCAACGAGTCGGCCACCACCACCTGATCCTCCACCACTGTCGCGATGGACTTCAGTGTGGCCAGGCTGGCATCGGCCTGCGTGGCCAAGGCCGCTTGCGCTTTGCTGTCACTGCCGAGCACCGCTTGCAGGTTTTGCCCGTATTCGGCATGGAGTTTTTCCATATCCAGCAGCAGGTCATCCAGCGTGGTGCTAGCGGCCGAGTTCAGAAAGCCCTGGGCCAAGGAAAACGAGCCCACTGCCCGGCCCTGACTAAGCAGCCCGGTAACCTTAGGCGTGGCGACCAACAGTAATTCGAGCATTTGCCGCACGGTGTCGTCGCGGTCTTGGCTTAAGCCTGACTGGCTGGCGATCAACTTGCTAAACAGCTGCGCCGAGCCCAGTAGCTTCTCACTCAGCACCACCTTGGTTTGCAGCGCCGATTCATTGTTCGCAGCAGTCAGCTCTGCTTGGAGTTGCTCGCGCTGTTGGTCAAAAGCCGCAACCTGATCGCTGTCACTAACAGCAACCTGCATGTTTTGAAGTTGCTGCGCCAAATTGCTTTGCAGCTGAGTCAGACGGCTTTCGAGGTCGCCGGCTTGGCCAGACTGGCCAATGGCAGCGTTGATTTCATTGAGGTCGGAGTATTCTTCGAGACTCTTATGCAGGGTCTGGCTTTGCCGCAGCAAACCGATACTGGCCAGCGATGCTTGGGTGCTGATGAATTGCTGATAGGAGTCGCGCACCAGGTAAAAATTGGTGATCAGCATGGGCACAAAGAACAGCACGCTGATCAGGCTGAACTTCATACCGAAACTTAGGCGATTCATCAGCGCGATGGCTGGCAGTAAGACGAACTTCACGGGCGTCTCCAGTATTTAATTATTGTTGTTCTACTTGGGGCTACCAAGAGTACTGCTGGGCTGCGCTTGCTGGCTTGGGCGTCTGCGCTCCCTGCTGTGCCGCAAAACAGCGTGGTCAGCGTAGTGCTATCACGGCTGAATGTGAAGCCCATCACGTCGACCGGACGTAGCCACCCCTTGTAGCGATACTATCGGCCTGCGCCCGCTGAACTTAAGGTTCAACATGGACCGTGATGGCAGGTCATAAGCGCAGGCGCCGTGCTGAGAAACTGCGATGCAGCTTAGCTAAAACGGCCCCGCGCGCGTTGATCGACAGCAATAGCTGTCGCGTTAAAGAAACAGCGTCCACAGGGCAAACACGGCGTACCACAGCACCGCCGAGCGCACGAGCAACTGCCACAAGCTGTCGAGACTGCTGATGCCCACCTCGCCCAACTCGGGCGCCGGCAGCTCGCAGGCAGCGACCGCAGTATTGCTTACCAACTGCGCGGCACCGGTGTCCCAGCTTAAGAGGTCGCTGAGCAAGCGCTGCGTAACGGCGCCAAAGTTGCCGACCAAGGCAAAGCTGGCCGCCAACACCCGCACCGTCAACCAATCAAAAGCATGGCGGATCTGCTTGGCCGCCTCCCCCAGCTCAGTGTTGGCGGTATGTTCTTGTAGCAAGGCCAGCAAGCGATAAGCCAAAGCGGCCAACGGGCCGAGCAAGGCATACCAGAAGATCGGCGCAAAGAAGCTTTGATAAGCCTGCCACACCTGATGTCCCTGCACGTGCTGCAGCAACTGCTCCGCGCTCTCGGCCTCAATGCCTAAGTCACGCTGAGCCACCAGATACGCGGCCTCGCTGTCACCGCGCCGCCAGCTATCGCGAAACGGGCCCAAGGCCGCCTGCAAATCGCCGCGCCCAAGGCTGTAAATCAGCACCAGTAAGTGCAAAGGTAAGGCCAACCAGCCGTAGGCCACGCTTTCTAGCAGCAACAAGAGCACACCCACCAGCAACAGCGGCAGCAACAGCAGCACGCTCAGTTGCAACCACACCGGCCGCCCCTGCACCTTGCTCAGCAGGGCCAACCAAGGGCTGTCGTGCTGCACGCGCTGACGCCAGGCCGAGAACTTCTCGACCCACAACACCAGCAGTAGCACCAGAAAATTCATGGCTATTCCTCGTTTTGCGCTAAGCCCTGATACAAGCGCGACCAATCAAAAGCCGGGCCAGGGTCGGTTTTGCGCCCTGGGGCAATGTCGCTATGACCGCAAATGCGCTGGGCCGTAATCGCCGGGTAGGCGTGTTGTATCTGGCGGGTCAGAGCAATCAGGACGCGATATTGGGCATCGGTAAAGGGCAGATCATCGGTGCCTTCGAGCTCAATGCCAAGGGCAAAATCATTGCAGTTATCACGCCCGGCAAAACTCGACACGCCAGCGTGCCAGGCGCGGTCGTTACAGGAGACAAACTGGAACAGCGCGCCGCTGCGTTCAATCAGAAAATGCGCCGCCACCTGCAAATGCTCAATGCTGGCGAAATACGGATGCTCGGCGCTGTCCAGACGGTTCTGGAAAAACGCCTGCACCTTACCCGTGCCGAACTGTCCAGGCGGCAAGCTGATGTTATGAATCACCAGCAGCGAAACCTCCCCTGCTGGGCGCTGATTGAAGTTGGGCGAGGGGCAGTGGGCGATACCGGTACACCAACCACTGCGGGGGTCCAGATGCATAGGGGCTCCTTTCACGAGCCGTCACTCTAGTGCAGCCGCCCCAACCGGCCAAGCCCTCCAACGCCAAGCCCCCTTGAACCATAATTAGCGTTGTAACCTGGATTAGCCCTCGCAGAGGGCGTAATCCGGGAATGCGACGCCACAGATTCCGGCAACCTGGCGTCGATAAAAATGGTGACTTACGCCGCTGCGCGACTAAACCACCCTACGGGATCGCGGCTCATCAACAGGCTTGCGCTGTAGCTTGGATTAGCCCTCGCAGAGGGCGTAATCCGGGAATACAACACAACAGATGCCGACAACCTGGCGTCGATAAAAATGGTGACTTACGCCGCTACACGGCTAACCCCCCCTACGGGATCGCGGTTCATCAATAGGCTTGCGCTGTAGCCTGGATTAGCCCTCGCAGAGGGCGTAATCCGGGAATGCAGCGCCACAGATTCCCGCAACCTAGCGTGGATAAAAGTGGTGGCTTAAGCCGCTACGCAGCTAAACCACCCTACGGGATCGCGGCTCATCAACAGGCTTGCGCTGTAGCCTGGATTAGCCCTCGCAGAGGGCGTAATCCGGGAATGCGACGCCACAGATGCCGGCAACCTAGCGTCGATAAAAGTGGTGGCTTACGCCGCTGCGCGGCTAAACCACCCTACGGGATCGCGGCTCATCAACAGGCTTGCGTTGTAGCCTGGATTAGCCCTCGCAGAGGGCGTAATCCGGGAGTGCGGCGCCACAGATTCCGGCAACCTAGCGTCGATAAAAATGGTGGCTTACGCCGCTACACAGCTAAACCACCCTACGAAGCCTGCGGCCCCTCGCATATGCCCTTAGGCCCCCTTAAGCCGGCGCAGATTGCCGATCACTGACTCCAGCGCGCGGTCAAACAGCAGCGCATCGTCGAGCAGGCGAATGGCTTGGCGGCGGAACTCCACGGCCAGGCCCATGCGGGTTTTCTCCAGCACTTTGATGCCGGTGCGATTAACGAAGATATATTTACCCGTGGGTTTGATCACCGCCGCCAACTTGCAGCGCAGCTTATGCTCGGCGTCTTGCTGAAACTCCAGCCAACTGCCGACATGCAGGTTGTCCACCTGCTGCAACGCCTCATCGTCATCCGCCAGGATCACCGGCGTCTCCGGCGCCGCCACTTCCCCCGGCGCCAACAGCACGATCTCCTCCACCACTTCAACCATCTGGGGCGGCGGATCAACGGGCGGATAGTCCATCTCGGCGACAACGTCAGAACGTTCCGCCGGCTCGCCAGCTGCAGTCACGCTAGCGGGCGCGGTATTGACTTCAGCGCTCGCCAACTCAGGTGCAGCAGAGGCGCTTGAATCAGGAGTAGCGATGGGTGGTAGTAGGCGCAGTAGCACTTGCCGATGCAACGGACGCAACTGACTTAGCAGCTCAACGCTGACAAAAGGATCTACCGCCGCACCATCCAGCCCTTCCCGCAGGCCGCGCAGCAGCCCCGGCAGCAAGGCCAATACACGGCTGCGATCAGCCGTTTGCAGTGCCGGGTTTAAGCTCCAGATCAGCTCATCCATAACCCGCAATACCGCTTGCCACTCACTGGACTGCGCGCCATGTTTTAGGCAGGTCAGCAACAGCACTTGGCTCCAGGCCTCTTGCAGCAAACGCACCACCACCTGTGGCAGGGTTTTGCCCACCAGCCGCTGGTTCAGTGCCTGCTCCACTTCCCGCCGGGCCAACGCGGCCTTGGCACTGCCCTCCTCGGCATCACGGGTGCGCTGCTCCAGCAGCTCACTGCGACGGCGCTCGTCACCGGTATAGGCGATAAAGTCGGCGAGCAACTCGCTGAAAATCTGCGGATCATCGACAAAATCATTGAGCAAGCGTTGCACCACTTGCTCGATCTTCTGATACAGGCTGTCGCGCTGCTGATCACCCTGTTCGCTCCAGCCCAAAGCAGCCGAGGCGATTTCATTCAGCAGACGCCGCGCCGGATGGCTGCCACGGCCGAAGAAGGTTTTATCCAGCACCGCGACCTTGAGCATGGGGATCTGCAAGCGGGCGATCAGGGCTTTGAGCGAGTCCGGCAGGCTGCGGTCATCGAGGATAAATTCAAACAGCATCGACACCAGGTTGATGACGTCTTCATCCACCTCGCCAACCACCCGGGTTTTACCGGCCTTGGCACTGGCCCGTTGCAGCAGGCCATGCAACTGCTCGCGCACATCGGCCTCGCCACTCACCACTTGTGGCGCACGCTGCTGCAAGTGAGAGAGTAAGCGCAGTAAATCATCACTGCTGATCGGCAACGCATCGGCAGGCCGCGCCACGCTCGGGGCGCTACTGCGCACCTGCGCCAGCAAGCTTTGCAGGGCACCAAATACCTCCTGCACCGCCTCACCATCCGCCGCCACTGGGGTTTCCCCACGATTGCCCGCGGTGCTGGTAGCTGGCCGTGTGGCCGGGCGACGCGCAGGTGGCGTGGATTTCAGCTCGGGCAATACCCCGGCGGCGATCAGCGCCTGATTCGCCTCGGCATAGAGTTGATCCAACTCACTGAGCACATACTTCTCAAACAGCTTGAGGATGATCAGCTTGACCTTGATCTCCACCCCAAGCCCAGCACAGGCGTCGAGAAACAGGCCGGATAAGCAGCTCGGCCCCAGCGGGTTGTTTTGGCTGTCGAGCTTTTGCGTGACGATCACATTCAGCCGCGCGCTGAATTGGTTCAGCGCGGCCGCATCGCGGGCCAGCACCTTGGCCACCATCGACTCCACCGCGACTGACTCTTCCAGTGCATCGTTTTGCACCAGCGCCAGGCTATCGAATGAGACTTTGTCCAAGCTCGGCGAAAGATTGAGCTGGTACTGATTAAGGCTGGCGAAGGCCTCCAACATCTTGTGCAGAAACTCGCGCTCGATGCCTTTGCGCTTTAAGCGCAAATCGCGCATGGCCTCAAAAAAAGCATTCTGTTCCGCGTTACTTAGTGCCCGGTCTGCCATCTCAAACAGGCTGTCATCGGCGTTATCAAATAACGCCTGCAAGGCCCCACGCAGTTGTTGTGCCGCTTTGTCGCGTACCTGTGCCAACACCAGCGGCAGCGGGCTGGCGGCGGGCGTGCTTGCGGGGGATGGGGCGCCAATGTGCACCACCTTCGCCTCAGTTTTCATTGCAAGTCTCCTGCAGCCGGGGCTGTGTTCAGCGCGCCTGACTGCATGCGATCGACCGAGCGTCATCCCTGAGGCCAAATAGCTGACGTCAAAAGTTAATAAGTCCGTGCACGGCATTATAGGTAGGCCGCCGCGCTTACCAACCGGCCATCGCCACAGACATGACCTAAGTCACAGATGCGATGCCAGAGCCTCCCAACGGTCATTAGCAGGCTCGGCGCAGACGGGCAAAAGTGGCGCGCACGCCGACCAGTAGAACAGACAAATACTGGGCAAAGCCGAAGCAGCCCTTATAATCGGCGGCTTCTGTCGACCGGAGCACACCATGCCTAATCTCTGCCTAGCTGATCTCACCGCCGAAATTGAGGCGAATGTGCGCCGCGCCCTGGCAGAAGACATCGGCAGTGGCGATATCACCGCGCAACTGATCCCCGCCGACCGCCTGGCCCACGCCACCATCATCAGCCGCGATAACGCGGTGGTCTGTGGCACCGCGTGGGTCGATGCGGTGTTCCGCCAGATCGATCCGCGCGTGGCCGTGCATTGGCAAGTGCAAGACGGTCAGCGCTGCAGCGCCAATCAGGCGCTGTTCCATCTCGAAGGTCCGGCCCGCGCCCTGCTAAGTGGCGAGCGCAGCGCCCTGAATTTTCTGCAAACCCTGTCTGCCGTAGCGACCCGCTGCCAGCACTATGCCGACATGGTGCAAGACACTGGCGTCAAACTGCTCGATACCCGCAAAACGCTGCCGGGCCTGCGCCTGGCGCAGAAATACGCCGTGACCCAAGGCGGCTGCCATAACCACCGCATCGGTTTGTATGACGCCTTCCTGATTAAAGAAAACCATATCGCGGCCTGCGGCGGCATCGCCCAAGCCATCACCGCCGCGCACAAAATCGCTCCCGGCAAACCGGTGGAAGTGGAAGTCGAAAGTCTGCAAGAGCTGCAGCAAGCGCTGGACGCTCAGGCCGACATCATCATGCTCGACGAACTGAGCCTGGATGAAATGCGCCAAGCCGTGGCCATCACCCAAGGCCGCGCCAAACTGGAAGCCTCCGGCGGCGTCAACGAAACCACCTTGCGCAGCATCGCGCAAACCGGCGTGGACTACATCTCCATCGGCACCCTGACCAAAGACGTCAAAGCCGTCGACCTGTCGATGCGCCTAAGTCTGTAAATGCCAACGCAGGATGGATACCCGTAGGATGGATTAGCCGCGCAGCGGCGTAATCCATCACACCCAAGCCGCACCGCACCAGTCATGCACACACCGACAACGGTGCAAGCGCCTGTGCGGCGATGCACCCTACGGGTCTGGATACTCCCATCCACCGGCCACGGAGTGTTCCATCTCTACCTACCGTTAACATCCAAGCGAAACCCGCCCCTCATATATCCCCAAGCACATTCACACTGGCATCGCCCGCCCAATCCTTTGGGTATAACCCTCGGCGTACATCGCGGTGAAAGGTCGAATAGGGCCAGTCCGCCACACAGCTCACCAGCCCATGCTTAAGCGGATTAACGTGTACGTAATCAACATGGCGGCGGTAATCCTCGTCATCACGAATCCAATGCTCCCAATAACGTCGCTGCCAAATACCCCGTTCACCGCGTAACACTCGCGACGGCGAACGCGCCTCGGTAGCCGGCAAACTTTGCGAGAAATGCGACTTGATCCAGCGCCAACGCAGAGCGAAATCACTGTCGCCGGGCGGTAGGGTCCACACGCAGTGCATATGCTCTGGCAACACCACCCAAGCATCCACCTGCCAAGGCCGCAAGCCTTGTGCGCGTTTTACCGCCGCACGCAACACCTCGACATGACGCACCAGCAAATCGTTATGCCGGCGCTGCCAAAGATTCACGGTAAAAAACCAAGTCCCTCCATCCTGAAGGGCACGACGATAATTCGGCATTCCTTGCCTCAACTATCAAGCGCAACATGTATGGGAAATGAGCTGCCCAGCCAAGCTAGCTGGCATAACCCATTACCGCCACCCGCTGCGCAGAATGGGGTTCACGCAAGATGGATACTCGTAGGATGGATTAGCCGCGCAGCGGCGTAATCCGTCACAACCAAGCCACACCCACCAGCCAGGCGCAGCCCGGCAACGGTGCAAGCGCCTGTGCGGTGATTGCAGCCTACGGCTTGAATACCCGCAAGATGGATTAGCCGCACAGCGGCGTAATCCGTCATGGTGGGGTGATGGCTGGGCGGGGGAATTAGCTGGCGGTTTGTTCGAGGATTTTGAAGAACACGCTTTCCAGCGACACCGCCGGCTTGACGCTTAACACATGGCCGCCGAGGTTATTGAGCTGGCTGATAAAGGCGGGCAAATCGGCCTGGCTGATTTCGTTTTCAAACTCCGCCTCGCGCAGTTGCTTGGCGTCCGGCAACAAGGCTTGGGCGGTGCTGTAGCGCACCAGCATCTGATCCACCCGCTCAGCGGCCAACTCGCGGGGCGAACGCACGGTCAGCAGCTCGCCCTTGTTGATAAAGCCAAAGCGGTCAGCAATCCGTTCGACGTCATGCAGCACATGGGAGGTAAAAAAGATCGCGCCGCCCTGCTGCTTAAACTCGGTGAGAATCTCCACCACATCCTTACGCCCCACCGGGTCCAGCCCCGACAGCGGCTCATCGAGCACCAGCAACTTCGGCTGCACTGCCATGGCATGGGCCAAAGCCACGCGCTGCACGTTACCCTTAGACAACTCGCGAATACGCCGCGTGGCATTACCCGCCACCGAGAAGCGCTCCAACCACTGCAGGCACCAGGCATCGGCGTCTTTGCGTTTGATGCCGTACATGGACAGGCCCATACGGAGGATTTCCAGCGGGGTGAACTGCTCATACAGCGCCGGCGACTCCGGCACAAACGCCAAAGGCTGGCGCGCCTCGGCGCGATGGGCATCGACGCCATAAATACGCACGCTGCCCTGGTAATCATTGATGATGTCGAGCATCACCTTAATGGTGGTGGACTTTCCTGCCCCGTTAGGCCCGACAAAACCAAATACCTCGCCCTCGGTCATGCTTAGATTGACATCGCGCAGGGCCTGTACGGTTTTGCCTTTACTTTTAAAGGTGTGGCTAACATTTTCGAACTCTAGAGCTGCCCTCATGGCTGCTTCTCCAATTCGGCAACCTTCATTTTCTTTAAAATGACACTACCTTCGGACAACTCATATCCAAGACCTAATGGGTCTCCTGGGAGCTCTTTTAGATAGGCCTTATTCACGAGATGATTCAAATCCACCAACTTCCCACGCTCAGCCTCATAGCGACGCTGCGCCTTACGCAATAAAACCAAGCCTTCTAAACGAACAACTCGCTTATCAAGCATTTTTTTAAGTACTGGATCATTTGCATCATTACGCTGCTGTATCAAGTAATCCAATGCCAGCCTTTCATCCGAAAACTCTTCAACACGTAGCATTACAGCTAACTTCCTAAAACTCGCTGCATTTTCCGCCGACCTTTGCGCACCGAGCTCAAGAACTCGCTCAGCCTCATCAATATTTTTTTGAAAAAAAGCTAGATTAACACCGTAAAAGAAAGGAGGCACATAGTCCCAAACTCTGCACTTTACCGCAGCCTTGAGCACATCATTTCCCTCATCTACAGCCCCACCCCATGTTAATAGCCCATTAGCTAAATAATAATTATCTTCATGACAAGCATTCAGCTGCGCCACTACTTTTTGCGCCCGAATAAAATAATCTGAATCAACGTGCCCATTTTCAATTCCAGTGGCTGATAAGCGCATACTTTCAATATTTGCAGCTAAGAAACGATCACCACCATACAACGCTGAAAGAATTGATGCTGGAACAACAACCCGATCGACATAGCTAATCGGACTTTGATAGACGCTGCTTACCGAATACTGCCTAGAAAATACTAAAAACATGCTCAATAGCAGCGCTACTGACAAGAGAAATAGACCATGCATTCGCATTTCATGAAAACCGTTTTTTGTATAGCGCTAAGATAGCCAGAAATAGAATCAAGCCTGCATAACTAAGACTTGAATAAAGCAGGAATGGCCAGCCCGATGGCAACAACTCTAAATTTGAATATAAGGCAATCTCACGAACATCCAAAGCGCCCAGATCAGGTAAAAAAAATCTCAGCCCCCCCAACCCAAAACTATAACTATCAGGATCTGAAACGACGTAATCGTTAACTCCTAAAAGTTCAATCACGGACGAATAAGATCTAGCTATCAACATAAACCCTAAAACACCAACCATTAGAAAACTTTGGCTAGTAGAAACGATGGAAACAAGAAGGCCTAGTACAAGGAGAACCAAAGCGTCCACGCCAACAAAAGCAATGACTATTGCATAGTTACTTAATAGGTTTACTGGTGTTGCCTGCTGATAGCCTTGAGATACGAGCCATACGAGAAACGCAAGAGTAAATGATAAGAAAACCAGCAGCAAAGTTAAAATCAATGCCATACAAATCAATTTACCCACGACAAAGCTCCATCTAGCCTCTGGATAGGTAAGTGAATTTAAAAAGTAACGCCGTTCGAACTCACGATATACTAGATCCTGACACAAGATAATTACAGCTATAGGCAGTAGATACCTGATGACCGAAATCCCAACATCAAGAGCTACCGTAGCAGGCTGTCGCCCACTGAAAAGCGCAGATGCGTATGACGTGATTACTAGGATAAAAAAAGCAGTAATAAAGAAATAAAAAAAACGGGATCGGACAGAAAGCAAGACACCACTAAAAACGAATTTAAAGCTCACTGTTTGAACCTATTGTTAATAACCATAGTTTGAAAAGGGAGGTGACCCTCCCTTTTCTTTTACATTACTGGGTCAAGCGTGCAGTAGCTTGAGTCTCAGCGATAGCTGCTGTACAAGCTTGACCTTGAGGATACAGCGGAACAACTGTACCTTGACGAGTAGAGGCCGTAGCAACTACTGGGCCATTACGAGTTTCGAACACAGGTGGGTTCTGAGAAACCAAAGTCCCCGGAGTTGCGTTTGGATCCGTCGAAGCGACTAGAATTTCTACTTCACGTGCAGCTGTGCGCCCACCAGTGTGGCAAGTACCTACTGCCACGCCAGTGCCTACAGTGCATACAACACCAGCGCGAACATTGGCAGAAAGAGTGATTGTTACGTTCTCATTTAGCAACTCACAATCAGTCATCCGATAAGGACCAGTCGCATCAAAGGTAGTAGCATGAACTGCACCGGCAGAGAGTAGACCAGCAACAATCAAAGTAATCTTTTTCATATATAGCCTCGCCCTTATAAGTTAACGAAGTGAGGAAATGACAGAAGTAATAATGTTTTTGGCATCTGCAGTAGCAGTAGTGTCATTTGCCTTAGCGCGATATTCGTTGAACTGCGGAATAGCGATAGCAGCCAAAATACCGATGATCGCAATAACGATCATCAGCTCGATCAGGGTAAAACCTTTTTGTTTCTTGAGAGACTTCATTGGCAGACTCCTAGTTTATGGGAGGTCAGAGACCCGCTCAGTACCAGCACAGGTCGTGCCAAGAGTTAAAACGTCTGTACCAGCAAGCCCGCAACCAAAACCATCGTACCCAACCCGCGCCCCTAGCGCGCACTAACTGCCGTTTTTTGTCAGTTGAGACGTTGGTGCTTGGGCAATGCCTTGATTTAGGCTATAAGTCGCCCACTCCAATTGGCTGCAAGCAGTGCATAAATCATGAGTGAAGCCCCCCAACTCACCGGCCTGGCCCGGCAACTGGTCAACGCTCAGCTCCTTAGTGAAAGCGTGGCGGCGCAAGCCCATAGCCAAGCGCTGCGCAATAAAATTCCGCTGGTGAGCTACTTAGTACAAAACAAGCTGGCCACCGCCCGCGCCGTGGCGGAGATTGCCGCCGAGCAATTTGGCGTGCCTTTTTGCGACTTGAATGCGCTGGATAAAGAGCAGCAGCCACGGGATATCGTCAGTGAAAAACTGATCCGCCAACACCGGCTGATTCCACTGTTTAAGCGCGGCAATAAGCTGTTTATTGGCCTGTCGGACCCGACCAATCACCAAGCCGTCACCGACGTGCAGTTCTCCACCCGGCTTAATACCGAGCCGCTGCTGGTGGAGGACGACAAGCTTAGCGATGCCATCGAAAAGTTCTTTGATGCCGCTAATAGCGGTATGGACGATCTGGGTGATGTCGACCTCGACGGCCTGGATGTTGAAGCCGTCGATGAGAATAAAGCCGACAGCAGCGAGAACTCCTCCGACGATGCGCCGGTGGTGCGCTTCGTTAATAAAATGCTGCTGGATGCGATTAAAAAAGGCTCATCTGACCTGCACTTTGAGCCCTATGAGAAAAACTACCGCGTGCGCTTTCGCACCGATGGGATTTTGCAGGAAATCGCCCGCCCACCTATCCAGTTAGCCCCGCGTATCAGCGCGCGACTTAAGGTGATGGCCGGCCTGGATATTTCCGAGCGACGTAAGCCGCAAGATGGGCGCATCAAGATGCGCATCTCCAAGAGCAAATCCATCGACTTTCGCGTGAGCACTTGCCCCACCCTCTGGGGCGAAAAGATCGTTATGCGGATTCTCGACTCAGCCAGTGCGCAGATGGGCATTGATGCCCTGGGTTATGAAGAGGCGCAAAAAGAGCTGTACCTCACGGCCCTTAAGCAGCCACAAGGGATGATCTTGGTCACCGGCCCCACCGGCTCCGGTAAAACCGTATCGCTGTATACCGGCCTGAATATCCTCAACACCCCGGACGTGAATATCTCCACGGCCGAAGACCCGGTGGAAATCAACTTGGAGGGGATTAACCAAGTTAACGTTAACCCCAAACAAGGCATGGACTTCACCGCCGCGCTAAAGGCCTTTTTGCGTCAGGACCCGGACATCATCATGGTCGGCGAGATCCGCGACCTAGACACCGCTTCGATTGCGGTGAAAGCTGCGCAAACCGGGCATATGGTTATGTCGACCCTACACACCAACAGCGCCGCGGAGACCCTGACACGCCTGCGCAATATGGGCGTGCCGAGTTTTAACATTGCCACCTCGGTCAACCTGATTATTGCCCAGCGCTTGGCCCGCAAGCTGTGTAGCCACTGCAAGAAAGAGGTGAAAATCCCCCGCGAAGCGTTATTGGAGGAAGGCTTCCCAGAAAACAAGGTTGACAGCATCAAGCTGTATGGCCCGGTGGGCTGCGAAAACTGCAATAACGGTTACAAAGGCCGAGTGGGAATTTATGAAGTAGTTAAAAACACGCCAGCCTTGCAGCGGATTATTATGGAGGAAGGCAACTCCATTGATATCTCCATCCAAATGCGTAAAGACGGCTTTAATGATTTGCGCACTTCCGCTTTGCTCAAGGCAATGCAGGGCATTACCAGCCTTGAAGAAGTTAACCGTGTGACCAAGGATTAAGCCATGGCGGCCAAAGCAATAAAAACCAGTGTATTTAGCTGGGAAGGCACTGATCGTAAAGGCGCAAAAATCAAAGGCGAGCTGTCGGGCCAATCTCCTGCCTTGGTCAAAGCCCAACTGCGTAAGCAGGGTATTAATCCACTAAAAGTCCGCAAAAAAGCCGTAGCGTTGTTTAGCGCCGGCAAAAAAATCAAACCCATGGACATCGCCCTGTTTACCCGGCAAATGGCGACCATGATGAAAGCTGGGGTGCCTCTGCTGCAGGCCTTTGACATTATCGGCGAGGGTTTTGAAAACCCTAATATGCGCACCCTGATTAACGATGTGAAACAGGAAGTAGCCGCCGGCAATAGCTTTGCTTCGGCGCTGCGCAGCAAGCCGCTATTTTTTGATGACCTGTATTGCAACTTGGTCGACTCTGGCGAGCAGTCCGGCGCACTGGAAACCCTGCTGGATCGGGTCGCCACTTATAAAGAGAAGACTGAAGCGCTTAAAGCCAAAATCAAAAAAGCGATGACTTATCCCATCGCCGTCATCATTGTCGCCATTATTGTTACGGCGATTTTGCTGATTAAGGTGGTGCCACAGTTTGAGGCTGTGTTTAACGGTTTTGGCGCCGAACTACCGGCCTTTACCCAAGTAGTCGTGGATATGTCCCGCAGCTTGCAGGACTGGTGGTTTATCTACCTGGGCAGCATCATCGGCGCAGTATTTCTATTTAAAGAAAGCCACAAACGCTCCAAAGCCTTTCGCGACTTCTTGGATCGTAAACTGCTAAAAGCACCCATCATTGGCCCGATTCTCTACAACGCCGTAGTCGCCCGCTTTGCCCGCACCTTGGCCACCACCTTTGCTGCGGGTGTGCCGCTGGTAGACGCTTTGCAATCGGTAGAAGGTGCCGCCGGTAACGTGGTATTCCGCGAGGCCATCGCGAAAGTACGCAACGATGTGTCGTCCGGTACCCAGCTGAACTTCTCCATGCGCACCACGGGCGTCTTCCCAACCATGGCCGTACAGATGACGGCTATCGGTGAGGAGTCCGGCTCGCTGGATGAGATGCTGGATAAAACCGCGGAATACTACGAAGCGGCGGTGGATAACTCGGTCGATAACCTCACCACCCTGATGGAGCCGATGATTATGGCTGTGCTTGGGGTGCTGGTGGGTGGTCTAATCGTGGCCATGTACCTACCAATCTTCCAGCTGGGTTCCGTAGTAGGCTAAATGACCTTATTCGACCTTCTGGCCGGCTACCCGCCGGCCTTTATTATTCTGTGTCTGATCGTGGGCCTGTTGATCGGCAGTTTTCTTAATGTGCTGGTCTATCGCCTGCCGCTGATGATGCAGCGCGAATGGCGGCAGCAGGCCCGAGAAACTCTGGAGCTGCCCGAGCAAAGCGAAGGCGAGGTGTTTAACCTGCTGCTGCCCAACTCGCGTTGCCCGCACTGCGCCCACGAAATCAAGCCTTGGGAAAACATTCCGCTACTGAGTTTTGCCTATTTGCGCGGTAAGTGCTCGAGCTGCAAAGCACCGATCAGTTGGCGCTACCCGCTGGTGGAACTCACCAGCGGTGTACTGGCGGCGTTTATCGCCTGGCACTTTGGCTTCACCTGGCAAGCCGGCGCCATGCTGGTGCTGACCTGGGGCCTGCTGGCCATGAGCTTGATCGATGCCGATCACTATCTGCTGCCGGATTCATTGGTACTACCGCTGCTGTGGCTCGGCCTGATCGCCAACTATTTCGGCTTGTTCACCTCGTTGGGCGATGCACTGTGGGGCGCTGTGGCCGGCTACCTGAGCCTGTGGACGGTGTACTGGCTGTTCAAGCTGTTAACCGGCAAGGAAGGCATGGGCCATGGCGATTTCAAGTTGCTGGCCATGCTCGGCGCCTGGGGTGGCTGGCAAGTGTTGCCGCTAACCATTCTGCTGTCGTCGCTAGTCGGTGCCGTGCTCGGTTTACTGATGCTGCGCGCGCGCAATGCCGCCAGCAACACGCCAATTCCCTTCGGGCCGTACCTTGCGCTTGCCGGCTGGATCGCGTTGATCTGGGGTGAACAAATCACCCAAGGCTATCTGCAAGTGGTGGGCTTTCACTGACGGAGCCATTGGCCAGTCGTGTAAGCCCTGCACTACAATCGCCGCTGGCGGATAACTGAAGAGCCGTAACGTGAGCACTAAGCCCTGGATTCTTGGCCTAACCGGCGGCATTGGCAGCGGTAAAAGCGCTGTTGCCCAGCACTTTATTGACCTCGGCATCCACGCCGTGGATGCCGACCACGCCGCGCGCTGGGTGGTGGAGCCGGGTAAGCCGGCTTTGGCGCAAATCGTCGCGCACTTCGGCAGTGAAGTGCTACAGGCCGACGGCCAACTCAACCGCGCCGCCCTGCGGCAAAAAATCTTTAGCGACCCGCAACAGCGGCGCTGGCTCGAAGCCTTGCTGCACCCGCTGATCGCTCAGGAAATCGCCCACTCCCTCGCTCAGGCACAATCGCCCTACGCGATTTTGGTATCGCCGCTGTTGATTGAGTCTGGCCAGTACAAACTGGCCCAACGCATCTTGGTGGTGGATGCGCCTGAACAGTTGCAAATCCAGCGCACCATGAGCCGCGACCAGAGCAGCCAAGAGCAGGTCGAAGCGATCCTCAAAGTCCAAGCCAGCCGCGAACGGCGTTTAAGCCAGGCCCATGATGTGCTGGTCAATGACCGCGACCTCAACTGGCTGCGCAGCGAGGCCCAGCGCCTGCATGACTTTTACTTAACCCTGCGTGGAGGCCAAGCATGAGCACCCCAACTTTAGTCCCCTGCCCGACCTGTGCCGCTCCGGTGGAATGGGGCCCGCAAAGCCCGAGCCGGCCCTTTTGCAGCGAGCGCTGCAAGCTGATCGACCTAGGCGCATGGGCCTCCGAGGAACACAGCATCCCCGGCAACTCGTTGGAAGATGAGCTGTTTAGCGGCGAGCTGAATCCCAGCCGGCACTGATCTCACCCAGAGATAATCCGGCCTAAGGCCGCATAAAGCTGTAGTCGCGTTGCTCGTCCAGATTCGCCGCGAGAAACTCCAGCTCTGCGGCCAAATCAAAGGCCCCACGCGCACTGGCATTGCGCTCCACCACCGCACTAAGCAAGGCGCGCAGCGCCATCAGTGGATCTAGCTGCTGCTCTGCCGCTTGGGTTAAACACACTTCAACCTGCTCCCGCGCCCACTGATAGACACCCATTTCGCTCATCTCCGCTAAACAAAGCTTGAGCATGCGGGCTTTTCCAAGAGCAGGCTTGATATGGATCAAGGGCAGCGCGGCATTGACGCCATGAACAGCGTGCCATCAGTGCCGGCCATACACCGCCTAATGCGACTCATCCTTCCACGGCGCCGCCAGATAGCGCGAGCGATTAAAGGTCTCCAGCCAATCGGGGTAGAACACCACCAAGGCGGTGACCAGCATGCCGTTGATAAAGGCCTCGGGGAAGATCACCAGCCACAGGTAGCCGATAAAGTCCTCCAGCCACACGGGCATTTCGAATAGCCCATCGACCAACAGGATGCTCAGGCCCACGGCGATACACAGCAACGTCGCCAAGGCCGAGGCAAAGAAGCCGCTACAAAAGATATACACAAACAGATTGCGCGGCTGTTTGTGCTCGACCCAGCGCGCGCAGGCTTCGGTCACCGCTACCGGGATCAGTATCAACAGCACGCCATTCACGCCCATGGCCGACCAGTCCTGCTTGCCTAAGCCGACCAGGCCTAACTGCACCAAAGCCGCGGCCAGTACCGCCAGCGGCCAATCAAGCAGCAGGGTCACGGCGGTCATGCCGACAAAGTGGAACGACAGGCCCGTGTCGAAATCGCGGCGTACCAACCACAGCACAAACAGCGCCAGCGCGGTGCCACCAAGCAGATGTTGGCGGCGCACGTCGCTGATCAACTCCAGCCACGGCGCCCGCCAAATGGCCCAGGCCAGCAGCGGCAAATACAGCAGCCAACCGAACACTTGGCTGCTGGTGGACAACACATGGGCGCTAATCATTGCGACAACTTCCCCACAGCTAACGAATAGGATCAAACCCAGATTTGTCACGCGGCAAAAATTCGCACACCGGCGTCACCCCCAAGGCATAACGGCAAAACACTCAAGGCTCACCGCCGGGCAGACTGACCTTCGCCTCTGAGCACTTTGCGCAGATTTTTAGTCAAACAGTAGTCTGCGCCGTGCGCTTTCCCCCTCCAACTAGTTTAGCCCCAGCACAGACGCCTCGGCTCAGCTATCGCCCACTAATGCGGCGGACACCAGCATAAGGATTCCCTCACTTAAGCCACTCAGGATAAGCTTCGCCCATGGATGATTCCGACTATCTGCGCCTGCTCACCGAGCAAGCCGAACAGGCCAACGATCTACTCAGCAATGCGCGCAAATGGCAGCGTGAACGCTGGGTCTGCCAGCGCTTGCTCAGTGCCCTGAATCAAAGCTGGCAACTCGATGAATTTGCCAGCAGCGAGCAGGAACCGCCGGATGTGTTGTTTCGCGAGGCGCGCTTTGAGGTGTTTTTTGTCCTGGATGAAGGCCGGCGCCTCAATGACGAATGGCGCGCCGAGCTTGAGCGGCGCCGCCAAGCCTTTAGCCTCAGCCAGCTGGCCGAACACACGCCTGCGCCTAAGCGCATTGGCGCGCGCGAGCTGCAGCAGCGGCTAAGCCCGACGGTCAACAAAAAAGCGCAGAACTACCTTGAGCGCGGTCTGGATTTAGGCCAGCTGGATTTACTCGCCTACGTCAGCCTCAAGCACGTCAGTCTCGACTTCAACAGCTACTTCCCCGCGCCCAGCGAGTTCCTCCACCAAGGCTGGCGTTCGCTGTCGGTGGTCGGCCCCAACTTTGCCCGGGTGTTATTTGCCCAGGCCCAAGCGCCACAGTTTTTACGGCAAAACCTGGGGCGCACGGTGCTGCTGGATATCGGCATCGGGCTATGAAAGTGCCACCTGAACTGCTCGCCCACGTACCGCAACAAGGCGTAGTACGTTGGCTCGGCGTGAGGCCGGCGCCGCAACAGCCGATGCTGGTCGTAGACGCGGTAGAGGCACGCCGTGATGGCGGCTTGATAGGCGATTATCGCAGCGTTAAACGCAACACTTCGTCGCGCCAGGTAACCCTAATCCAGTGGGAACATCTGGCGGTAATCAACGCTCTCATGGGGCGTACGGAGCAAAACCTGTTGGGCCCGGCCGAGCTGCGGCGCAACTTGGTGATCAGCGGGATAAACCTGTTTAGCTTGAAAGACCGGCGCTTTCGCCTAGGCCAAGCCATACTGCAAACCACAGGTTGGTGCCAGCCCTGCGCCAAACTGGAGCGGCGCTTAGGCCCGGGCTTATTCCAGGCCATGCGTGGGCATGGCGGGATCACCGCCCAAGTGCTGCACAGCGGGGTCATCCGCCTCGGTGACAGCCTGTGTGTGGAGCCGCTAGTCAGCTGAACCCGTGGTTACTTTTATCCGTGCCAAGAGAGGTCAACATGTCCAGTCGCCTGAGTCCTGATGATCAACAACGTGTCGAGCAATACCTGAGCGCGCCCCAGCATCAGGTGCCGCGTCAGCCCTTCAAAGTATGGCGGTTGTTGTTTATCACCCTGGGCATCGTGGTGGCCCTTGGCCTAATTAGCCGATTACTCGCGCGTCTGGTGCTCTGAGCTGCTTAGCGCTCGCCCAATGCGCCACCTTATTCATTAAAAACCTTGCGAGCGTGCGTGATGACTCATCAAATCGTAATAGTCGGTGGTGGCGCCGGCGGCTTAGAACTGGCCACCCGCCTGGGTAAATCCTTGGGCAAAAAAGGCCACGCCAAGATCATCTTGGTCGACGCCACCCTCACCCATATCTGGAAACCCTTGCTGCATGAAGTGGCCGCTGGATCGCTGAACTCCTCCGGCGACGAACTCAACTACGTGGCCCAGGCCAAGTGGAATCACTTCGAGTTCCAATACGGGCGCATGAGCAACCTCGACCGCGCCCGCAAATGCATCAGCCTCGATGAAACCCTGGATGAAAATGGCGAAGTGTTAGTGCCCGCCCGTGAGCTGAGCTACGACAGCCTGGTGATCGCTGTCGGCAGCACCACCAATGACTTCGGCACCCAGGGCGCGGCCGAGCATTGCCTGTTCCTCGATACCCGCGAGCAGGCTGATCGCTTCCATCGCCAACTGCTGCGCCGCTATATGCGCGCTCACGCCAGCCAAACGCCGGCGGATGAGCGGATTGACGTGGCCATTGTCGGCGCCGGCGCTACCGGTGTGGAGCTGGCTGCCGAGCTGCATAACGCCGCCCACGAACTATCCGCCTACGGGCAGAACCGGGTGAGCCCGGAGAACATGCGCATCACCCTGATCGAGGCCGGTCCCCGGGTCTTGCCGGCGCTGCCAGAGCGGATCAGCCTGCCCGTGCATCAAACCCTGGAGAAACTCGGCGTCACCGTCCTCACGGGCGCCTCGGTCAGTGAGGTCACCGCTGAAGCGCTGCACACCGCCCAAGGCCAAGTGATTCCCGCCAGCCTCAAGGTGTGGGCCGCCGGTATTCGCGCACCGGGCTTTCTCAAGGACCTCGACGGCCTGGAAACGAACCGCATCAACCAACTGCAAGTGCGTCCAACCCTGCAAACCACCCGCGATGACAACATCTTTGCCTTGGGCGACTGCGCCGCCTGCCCGCAACCCGGCACCGATGGGCGCAACGTCCCGCCACGGGCACAGGCGGCACATCAACAAGCGTCGCTGCTGGCCAAGTCGCTCAAGCTGCGTATGCAGGGCCAAGGCGCACTGCCGGAATACCGCTACCGCGATTACGGCTCGCTGATCTCCCTGTCGACCTTCTCCGCCGTGGGCAACCTGATGGGCAATCTCACCGGCAGCGTCATGCTCGAAGGCTGGTTGGCGCGGATGTTCTACGTGTCGCTGTACCGCATGCACCAGATGGCCCTGTACGGCCTGCCGCGCACCCTGCTGCTGATGCTCGGCGACCGCATCGGCCGCAGCACCAAGCCGCGCCTGAAACTGCACTAAGCCCCACCTGAACACAGCACGGGGTTAGGCCCGTGCTGTGTTCAGGCTTTGCGTCAGTTATCAGGGCGTGAGCGCCAGCACGGGATGCCCTTGCAACAAGGGCTACGCCCAGTCGCCAAAGCACCGAACCCGCGCCGGCCAATGCTTATTGCTCGGACTCGCTCAAGCCTCGATGGGATACAGCCGACCATCGTAGGAACTGGCGATAAAGGCGCCTGCCTCCGGTGCATAGGTGATGCTGGAGATCCCACTGGTGGTGGGCTTGCGCTGGCTGACCCAACTGCGGCTGTGCAGATCAAACAGCGCCACCGTCCCGCCGTAACTACCGGTGGCGATCAGCTTGCGATCGGCCGAGGTGGCGATGCACTTCACCGAATGCTGATGGGGCGTGGTGAACGCCTCGCTTTGCCCATCACGCCACAGGCGCAGCTTTAAGTCGCGACCGATGCTCGCAAAACCGCCGTCAATACTGGCGCAGCCATTAGAAATACGCTCATGGGCCCGCTCGATATAGCGGTCCAGGGCGTAATCCGAAATGCGGTGGAAGGCCACCGCCGCCGTGGCACACACGCTGAACAGGTACTGCTCATCGGCGGCAATGCCTTTGATGGCGTTATCGTGCAGTTGGATTTCCCCTTGATATTGCACCTGGCCCTGCTCATCGAGGGCAAACAGCAGCGCCTCGCCGGTATAGGTACCGACCGCCGCGTGCAACTTGCCGTCGCGGTAATAGGTGGTGGCGCAATTGAGTGGCGAGCGGTGCTGGTACAGCAGTTGGCCGCTGACGGCATCGTACACCTGGCCCATTTGCCCGCCCGTGAGGATGCTGTCAGCAAAGGGCAGCAAGAAGTTACACAGGCTGCCAATTGGCGTGCTGGGCTGACCGTTGATCAGCAACAATCCGGCGTCGCCGATGGCATAGGTATGGCCGCCATGACGCACCACCGCATTGAGGCTAACGGCCTCTCCAATGCCGTCTAAATCCCACTCGCCAGTGACGTGGTTCCACAGCCCGTAAGTGGAGCCGAACGTGACAAAGGCAATCTGCTGCTCACCGACAAAGGTGCAACTGCGCGGCCAGATCAAACTGGGCAGCGAACTTTGCGCCAGCTTATGGAATTTACCGCCCTCGACCTGCCACAAAACCACAGAACGGTCGTAACTGAGGCTGATCAACCAGCGCTTGCGATCATCCCAGACCACCCGCTTAATTCCCGCCGCATGGGCTTGTAGGCTGAACTTATTCGCGCCGTCGATGAGGGTTAAGCGGCCTTCGTCATCCCCCGCGAAGATCGTGCCGTCACTGGCCAGGGCGATGGTGTCGGTCTCCACGCCATCGAGGTCGATGCTTTCCAGTTGCTCGCCAGTGCCGACCTGCCAACGGCGAATCGTGCCGTCGTCGCTGCTGGAAATCA
The DNA here is from genome assembly GCF_025465995.1 of Pseudomonas sp. 5P_3.1_Bac2. GTDB lineage: Bacteria > Pseudomonadota > Gammaproteobacteria > Pseudomonadales > Pseudomonadaceae > Aquipseudomonas. Next base: position 75,647 of record NZ_JANLNY010000023.1, read on the forward strand.
GGGTGGCGCCGTCGGCCGCCCAGCTCACGGAGATCACATCACTCTGATGGCCACGCAGCACGTTAAGGCAAGCGCCCGTGGCCACATCAAACAGGCGGATGGTGTGATCACGCGAACAGGTGGCCACGGTGTCGCCGGCGGGGTTGAAGGCGGCCATTTCCACGTCATCCTCATGGCCGACCAAGGCCACTTTCAGACGCAGACTGGGCACGTCCCAAATCCGCGCGCTGTAGTCACTGCTGGCACTGACCAGCAAGGTGCCGTCGGGGCTAAAGGCGCATTGGTTGGCCAGGTGATCATGCAGCACCCGGTGTATGGCTTGTTTTGTTTGCACATCCCACAAGATCACCTGGTTGTCGTAACCGGCGGTGGCGATATAACGCTGGGCAAAACTGGCGATTCCGCTAATCGGGGCAAAGTGTTTCATTGCAAACGCTCCTTATTGTTCAGCCAACACATCCAATTTGATGGCGTGATTCTTTTGCTTGGCCTTGGCCCGCAGGTAGCCCTGGTTATGGGCCGTGACATACACCCCGGTGGGGATGACCTCGACCACATCAATGCCCAGCTCACGCAGGGCCTCGACCTTGTCCGGGTTATTGGTCATCAGGCGGCAGCGCTGCACGCCCAAGGCGCCGAGCATTTGCGCGGCGGCGGTAAAGTCGCGGCCATCATCGGGAAAGTTGAGCCGGCGATTGGCCTCAAAGGTGTCGAGGCCGGCGTCTTGCAAGCGATAAGCCGCCAACTTGGCGTACAGGCCAATACCGCGCCCTTCCTGGCGCAGGTACAGCAGCACACCGCCTTCACGGCCCATGCGCTCCAAAGCTTCATGTAACTGGGCGCCGCAGTCGCAGCGCTGCGAGGCGAAAATATCGCCGGTTAAACACTCCGAATGCAGGCGCACCAACGGCGCCTCCTGATCCTGCGCCCCCATCACGATGGCGATGTGTTCTTCCCCCGGCACCAGCCCGTCGAAGGAGACAAAGGTTCCAACCTGACCGTTGGCCAAAATGGGAATTTCAACTGTGCTACTTACCCGGCACGCGTCCATTGCACACCTCTTCATTCATCACGGTGAAGTCATAGCTACAGGCTTTGCGCTAAGCGAAAGCCCATGACGTAGATGGTTCTAGGGAATTTTCCATGACGCCGACTGCAGCGGGCCAAATCACGGAAACGCGAGTAGCTGCCGCCGCGCGCGACGCGGTGGCGGCCTGTGGCGCTGACCAGGTCATCCGTCACAGGCGCACCGCCTGGGTAGGCCTGATAGTCGTCGGCCACGTATTCCTCGACATTGCCGGCCATGTCCAAGCAGCCGAATGGCGAGGCGCCAAGGGCGAACAGGCCCACCGGGGTGGTGCAAAACAACCCCGCCTCGGCGGTGTTGGCATGCAGTGGTGAAAACGCCTGGCCCCAGGGGTATTCCAGGTTATCGGGACCGGCGGCGGCATATTCCCACTCCGCCTCCGTGGGCAGGCGATAGGCCAGCCCGGTTTTGTGCGCCAGCCAGGCCGCGTACTGATCGGCATCCTCGGCCAGAATGCCGCTGACCGGATGATTGGCCCGCTCCTGTGGATAACGGCCTAAAAACCAGTCTTCCGGCAGCCTTGTATAGCCGCTATCTTCGAGGAAATGGCGGTACTCCAGATTAGTCACCGGATAGCGACCGATGCGGTAGGCCGGCAACTGCACGCGGTGACGCGGGACCTCCTTGTTGATCCAGTCACGATCCAGCTGCAGATCGGCCAGATCCGCCATGACCCGATCGACCTCTTGCGCGGCCAAGCCGATGCTCACCTGCGCGGCGGGAATATCGATCATCTGCGGCGCCAACGGCGATAAACGCGGATCCCCCTGCCAAGCCAGCAATTGCCCGGCCTGATAACGCAGCGCTAAGTCGGCCTCGGTGCTGTGCAGCAGCGCCACCAGATGCTCCGGCGCAAGCTGCGTCAGCTCGCGCCACTGCGCTGCGCTAATGGCTAAGTCGCGCATGGCCGTGTAGGACTCGGGCAGGCCTAATAAAGCGCGGTCGCTCAGGCTAGGCGACGCCTTTTGCAAGGCCTGCGGACAATGAAAATGCTCTAACAACCCCATATGCACATCCCCTGTTCGGTCACGCAGGCGGCTCAATGGCGACAGTTCAAGCCTGTCTGCAGGCAGTTGTTCTGGAAGGTGTCCCAGAATCCTGGGGTGTAGCGCTTGATGTCGCTTTCCAGCAGCAACGGCTTTTGCCAATGCACCTGGCTCAGGCCCGCTGCGGCAATCGCCTGCTCGTAGTCCTGGCGGCTCCAGCGGAAGAAGGTGAAGGGGCTCGGCGGCGTGGTGACGAATTCGGCCTGGTGACGAAAACCGCCCTGCCAAGGTTCTTCAGTGCGGACATGCACGCCATAGGTGGTGAAATTTCCCTGGCTAAGCTGAAAATCCGGCTCCACCGTATAGGCCACCAGACGCCCGCCCGGCTTGAGGTTACGCGCCACAGCCTGGAACATTTTTTGCAGGTCACTGAGCGACTCCGCGTAATTGAACAGCCAGGCCGCCATGACCATGTCGAACTGGCCCAAGGACTCCAGTTCACACACGTTGCGCACATGAAATTCGATGTTGTCGCCCTGCTTGCGTGACTCCTCCTGAGCCAGCTCAATCATCTTCGCCGAGATGTCCACACCTACCACGCTGGCCGCGCCTTTTTTCAGCAGCTCACGGCCAAAAAAGCCATAGCCACAGGCCAGATCCAGCACGTGTAGGCCCTCGACGTCGCCGGCCATGTGCATCAGTGTGCGGATCTCCACCGCGCGCTGAGCAGCGGTATCAGTGAAATTTTCGAACAACCCGCCAATCGTGTCGTAATCCGCTTCCTTTTTCATACGCCTCCTGAGTTGCTAATAGTCTTACCGCTCGCTGAACCCTCCACCCTGACCCTATACGGCGCTTCTTAAAGAGATTTTTCAAAAATCGAAAATCGACAAAAAACTGAAATATCTCGAAAAAAAGCAGCCAAAAGACATGATCATGGCGAAATCATTTGCAGCGCGAATAAATCTTTAGCAGCCACTGATAAAGATCCAATTCTTTTTTCGCATGAATAATATTCATACGGAGAATTGTCAGACAGTTATTCAGAAGGCGATCAGCAGCCGGACACTCAAACGCCCGGATACCGGCTAACACAGAAGTGCGTAAGGGCCTGTGGCCATCAAAGCCAGCTGAACAACAGGCGCGATTTTTAGCGACAAAAGGCCAAGCCGTGGCCGCTAAGATGAATAGATAGCGTGCACATTATTAGCTTTGTGGATCATTTTGGCAGACGTGCGCATTATTAACGGCCTGCATGATCACCCCCCTTAGCCAGCTGTGGGCAGGGTCCGCCTCGCGGCGCTGATGCCAGATCAACTTGAAGTCAAAGGGCGCAATCGCCAGGGGCGGCTCGAACACCCGCACGCGCGGGTCATGACCAATCGCGCTAAGGCTGCGCCGGGCTACGGTGAGAACCAAATCAGTGCCGGCAATCAGCTCATTGGCCACGCCCCAATGCGGCAAGGTCACGGTAATACGCCGACTCAAACTTTCGCGCTTTAACGCCAGGTCAATCTCACCATCGATGCCAGAGCGCATGGCTACCAACACATGGGGGCGCGCCAGCCAACTGGCCTGATCCAACGAGCCGCTCTCCTGCAAGGTGCTGGCATCGGCCAGACAGGCAAAGCGCTCAACAAACAGCGTGCGCACGCGTAAATCCTCGTGTAAGTGCTCGGGGTAAACCCCCACTGCCATATCACTCTCACCGTCGATTACGTCGGCCATCATCGTCTCACGGCTGCTTTGCGTGACCACTAGGTCAATGCCCGGCGCCGTGGCACGTAAGGCTTTTACCAGCTCAGGCAACAGCACCCGCGCGCCGTAATCGGACATGGCCAGACGAAACACCCGCTGCGCCTGGCTAGGGTCAAATTGCGGCGGCTCCAGCAAAGCGCCCAACTGGCCAAGGGCCTCGTTGAGCGGCTGAGTCAGCTCGGCCGCCCGCGCGGTTAGCTCCAATTTGCCGTTACGCCGGATCAGCAATGGGTCATCAAACAATTTGCGCAGATGGGCCAAGGCATGACTGACCGCTGGCTGGCTCTTGTGCAAGCGCAACGCAGCCCGGGAGATGTGCTTTTCCAGCAACAGTACGTGCAGGGTTACCAGTAGGTTGAGGTCGATACGCCTTAATTTATTCATCTAGAGAATACCTCAAATGATTATTACGAATTTCCATTCAAAATATTAATAAATAAAAATTCGCCCCACGACAACTACATAAATCCGGGGTATCCCATGTCGTCCTACCTCAACTTCTCTGGCGTGGCCCTGGCCGTCGCCGCCGTGGTCGCCGGTGCACTAGTCCCCCTCCAAGCCGGCAGCAATGCCAGCCTGGGCCGCGCGTTAGGCCATCCACTGTGGGCCACCATCGCTTCCCTGTTAGTCAGCCTGCTGGTCGTATTGCCGGTGCTATTGGCTATGCGCGCCCCGGCGGCGCAACTGAGCCAGGCCAGCAGCCTGCCGCTGTGGGCCTGGTTTGGCGGCGTAGCCGGCGTCATTTACATCACCAGCGCCCTGATGCTCACGCCGCGCCTGGGCGCCACCAGCTTTATCATCTGCGTGATCAGCGGGCAGATGCTGACCTCACTGCTGATGGATCATTTCGGCCTCATGGGCCTGCCCGTCAAGGAAGCCAACCTGGGCCGCGTGGCCGGGGTTGTGCTGATTTTCATCGGCATGCTGTTAGTCCAGTGGTACACCCCAGCCAACCCGGCTACAGCGACAGCAACGTTGAGCCACGCCGAACCTGCCAGCGCCGTCAGCAGTGGCAAGCCTTAGGGCCGTGCCCAGCGTGAAAAAAGCACTACTACTGGCCGCCGTAACGCTATTGGCGGGAGCAGGCGCCTATGTTTGGTGGAGCCATGACGCCCGCCCTGAAGAGGCGCCGCCACCCGCCAGCATCAAGGTGGCACTGGGTGAAGTGCGCAGCCAAACCATCCCGCGCTATCACCGCAGCGTCGGCACCTTGGAAGCGCTGCAACAGGTGCAGATCAGTGCCGAAGTCGAAGGCCAGGTGCGTGCTCTGCACTTCGACTCCGGGCAACAGGTCAAGGCCGGCGAGCCGCTGCTGCGTCTCAACGATGCCCCCGAACAAGCCCAACGCCTGCGTCTGCGCGCGCAACTGCGCAACGCCGAGCAGCGCCTGAAACGCATCAATCAATTGCTACCCAGTCGCGCCAGCACCCCCGAGCAACAGGATCAGGCCCGCAGTGAGCGCGACGCCCTACGCGCCGAGCTGGCCCAGCAAGACGCCCTGATCGACCAGAAAAATATCCGCGCGCCGTTTAGCGGCCAGCTCGGTGTGCGCCGGGTCAATCTGGGCCAACACCTCAACCCCGGCGACGCCATTGTCAGCCTCAGCGACAACCGCCACTTGCGCGTTAACTTCGCCTTAGAAGAACAGCTCAGCGCCCAGCTACAGCTCAACCAGAGTGTGGAGTTACGTCTGCCGGCGGTGCCTGACCACGTCTTTATGGCGCGTATCAACGCCATTGAACCGATCCTCGACAGTGCGCGCATGGCCCAGATTCAGGCGCGTCTTGAACAGCCTGCCGCCCCCTTGGCCGCCGGCATGTTTGCCGATGTCCAGGTGCGCCGCCCCAGCACTGGCCCGAGCCTGAGCGTGGAGCAAACCGCAATCGTCGCCAGCGCTTATGGCGACACGGTGTTCATCGCCGAACCCAATGGCGCAGGCTGGCGCGCCAAACGGGTGGCGGTGCAAACCGGCGACAGCTGGGGCAATCGCATCGAAGTGCTTAGCGGCCTGAAAGCTGGGCAAAAGGTCGTGCTTTCCGGGCAGATCAAACTCAGCGACGGCAGCCCGCTGCAAGCGGTGCGCCACAACAGCCTCGCCCCCGACGGTAGCGCGCCGTGAGCTTCACCGACCGCTTTATTCGCCGCCCGGTGTTGGCCCTGGTGGTAAATGCGGTGCTGTTGCTGATCGGTTTGCTGGCCATTCAATTGCTGCCCATCCGCCAATACCCGCTGCTGGAAAACGCCACCATCAGCATCACCACCCAATATCCCGGCGCGCCGGCTGCGCTGATGCAGGGCTTCGTCACCCAGCCCATCGCACAGTCCGTGGCCTCGGTGGAGGGCATCGATTACCTCAGCTCCAGCTCGGTGCAGGGCACCAGCCGAATTGATGTGCGCCTGCGCCTCGGCCAAGACTCCAGCCAGGCACTGACCGAGGTCATGGCCAAGGTCAATCAGGTGCGCTATCGCCTGCCAGACGAGGCCTATGACCCGGTGATAGAGCGTTCCAACGGCGACTCCACCGCCGTGGCCTATGTCGGCTTCGCCAGCCAAACGTTATCCGCCGCCGCCCTGAGCGATTATCTGGCGCGCGAAGTGGAGCCGATGTTTTCCGCCATCGAAGGCGTGGCCAAGGTGGAAACCTTTGGCGGCCAGCGCCTGGCCATGCGCCTGTGGCTGGACCCGGCGCGCCTGGCCGCCCGCAGCCTGACCGCTCAGGATGTGGCCGCCGCGATCCGCGCGCAAAACTATCAAGCCGCCCCCGGCCAGGTGAAGGGTCAGTACTGGCAGGCCAGCATTGAGGTCAACAGCGACCTGGGCAGCGTCGAGCAGTTTCGCGACTTGGTGATTCTCAGTAACGCCCAGGGGCTGGTGCGCATCCGCGATATCGGCACGGTCGAGCTGGCCGCTGCCGCCAGTGACACCAGCGCCTTGATGGATGGCGAACCCGCGGTGCATCTGGGCTTGTTTGCGGCGCCCCTGGGCAATCCGCTGGAGATTGTCGCGGCGATCAAGCAGCAGCTTAAGCACATCCGCCAGACTCTGCCGCCCGGGGTCAAAGTGGAGCTGGCATTTGAGACGGCCCGGTTTATCCAGGCCTCCATCGACGAGGTCATGAGCACCTTGGTCGAAGCCATGCTGATTGTGGTGCTGGTGATCTATCTGTGCCTGGGCTCGCTGCGCACGGTGCTCATCCCCATCGTCGCCATCCCGCTGTCATTACTGGGCGCCGCCGGTCTGATGCTGGCGTTTGGCTTCAGCATCAATTTGCTCACCCTGCTGGCCATGGTGCTCGCCATCGGTCTGGTGGTGGACGACGCCATCGTGGTGGTGGAAAACACCCACCGGCATATGAGCGAAGGTAAGTCCGCAGTCAGCGCCGCCCTGCTCGGCGCCCGTGAAGTGGCGGCGCCCGTGATCAGCATGACCTTAACCCTGACCGCCGTGTACGCGCCCATCGCCTTTATGGGCGGGCTGACCGCTGCGCTGTTTCGCGAATTTGCCCTGAGCCTGGCCGGCGCGGTGGTGATCTCCGGCGTGGTCGCCCTGACCCTGTCACCGGTCATGGCCTCGCTGATTCTGCGCCCCGATGACCACAGTCGCGTAGCACGCCTGGCCAATCACCTGTTCGATAGCAGCGCCCGGCATTACAGCCGCCTGCTGCAACTGAGCCTAGGCCATCGTTTAATCAGCCTGCTGGTGGCGCTGCTCGTGCTGTTCAGCCTGCCGTGGCTGTACCAAAACGCCCAGCATGAACTGGCCCCGGTGGAAGATCAGGCCAATCTGCTGACCTCAATCAAAGCACCGCAATACGCCAACCTGAATTACAGCGAGGCCTTTTCACGCAAGCTCGATGAGGTCTACCAACGCCTGCCGGAAACCACCAGCCGCTGGATTATCAATGGCACCGACGGCCCGGCCACCAGCTTTGGCGGCATCAACCTGTCGCTGTGGGATCAGCGTGAACGCGATGCCGCCGCGATCCAGGCCGACCTGCAAGGCCTGGTAGATGAAGTCGAGGGCAGCGCTATTTTTGTCTTCCAACTGCCCGCCCTGCCCGGCTCCACCGGCGGCATGCCGGTGCAACTGGTGCTGCGCACCCCTCAGGATTACCGCAGCCTGTACGAGAGCATGCAGCAGCTTAAACAACAGGCCCGCGACAGCGGCCTGTTTGCCGTGGTCGACAGCGACTTGGACTACAACAACAGCGTGCAGCGCCTACTGATCGACCGTGACAAGGCCAACGCCATCGGCGTGAGCATGGCTGACATAGCCGAGTCGCTGGCGGTGCTGGTGGGGGAAAACTACGTCAATCGCTTCGCCCTGCATGGTCGCTCCTACGACGTGATCCCTCAGGCTAACGCGGCCGACCGCTTCGATGCCCAAGCCCTGGCGCAGCAATATGTGCGCAGCCGCGACGGCCAACTGGTGCCGCTATCCGCCTTGGTACGCCTGGAGCGCAGCACCGAGCCCAATAAACTGACGCAGTTCAACCAGCAAAACGCCGCCACCTTGCAGGCCATCCCCGCGCCCGGCGTCAGCCTGGGCCAGTGCGTAGCCTTTTTAGAGCAAGCCAGCGCCAAGCTGGCCGCCGGTTTAAGCCACGACTGGCAAGCCGACGCCCGCCAATACGTTCACGAAGGCAACAGTCTGGTGATTGCCTTCGCTCTGGCAGTGATCATTATTTATCTGGTGCTGGCGGCGCAGTATGAAAGCCTGGTCGATCCACTGATCATCCTGATCACCGTGCCTCTGTCGCTGTGCGGCGCCCTGATTCCCTTAGCGCTGGGCCTGGCCACCGTGAATATCTACACGCAGATTGGCCTGGTCACCTTGATCGGGCTGATCAGTAAACACGGCATTTTGATGGTGGCCTTTGCCAACGAGATTCAGCTGCAGGAACAGCTCGACCGCCATCAGGCGATCATCAAGGCTGCGCAAATTCGCCTGCGGCCGATTCTGATGACCACCGCCGCCATGGTCGTCGGCCTGGTGCCCTTGCTCTTCGCCAGCGGCGCCGGCGCCCACAGCCGCCAGGGACTTGGCTTGGTGATTGTCTGCGGCATGCTCGTGGGCACCCTGTTCACCTTGCTGGTGCTGCCCACCCTGTACAGCTACCTGGCCCGCGACCATCGGGCCGCGCAACAGAGCCAACGCCTTAAAGACATTCAACAGGTCGATCAGTAGAGGCGGCGCCTGCTTAAGCAAAACGCAAACGCCAGAAACGACAAAGCCCGCCATTTAGGCGGGCTCTGCGTATGAGGCACGAATCGAAAGGCTTTTGGCGCTTTCACTAGCGTTGATTGTAAGGCTAGCCGTGAATCATGGTGGGTCGTGTAGGATTCGAACCTACGACCAATTGGTTAAAAGCCAACTGCTCTACCAACTGAGCTAACGACCCAAAAATGGTCGGGGTAGGGGGATTCGAACTCCCGACATCCTGCTCCCAAAGCAGGCGCGCTACCGGACTGCGCTATACCCCGATGAGAAGTTTGGCTCCGCGACCTGGACTCGAACCAGGGACCCAATGATTAACAGTCATTTGCTCTACCGACTGAGCTATCGCGGAACTACTTAACTTCCGTCTCAACTTCACGTTCTAGCTGTTAAACCAGTTCGCTGTGCTGAGGCGCGCCATTTTACGTTTTCACGCACGGGTGTCAACCCCCTAAATTGCTTTTATTCCAATGATTTGCAGAACAAAGGCGTTTTTTTTGCGCAATGGCTATTTTTTGCTCAAGGAGACAGGGATTCTGCTTAATTTTTATACAAATCAGCAGCTTAGCGTCGTTTGTAGAGCAAAATCGCCTCACCAATAAAAAACACCCCGAGCCGCGCTAACGACTCGGGGTGTTTACTACAAGCGGCGATTGCTGAATCAGACGAAGACGATCTCGTCGCCCTCGACCTTGCCGGTAACCGTGGCGCCCGGCTCGAACTTGCCGGCGAGGATCAACTGCGCCAGCGGGTTCTCGATCCACCGCTGAATCGCCCGTTTTAGGGGACGCGCGCCATAGACCGGGTCATAGCCGACAGCGATCAACTTATCGATGGCCTCCTCGCTCAGCTCCAGACTCAGCTCACGTTCAGCCAAGCGGCCACGCAGGCGGCCCAGTTGAATCTGCGCAATACCGGCGATCTGCTCACGACCCAGAGGCTCGAAGATCACCACCTCGTCGATGCGGTTGATGAACTCCGGCCGGAAGTGGCTGGCCACCGCATCCATTACCGCCGCGCGCTGCGCCTCACGATCCCCGGCCAGCTCTTGAATCTGCCCGGAGCCTAAGTTGGAGGTCATCACCACCACGGTGTTCTTGAAGTCGACGGTGCGCCCGTGGCTGTCGGTCAGGCGACCATCCTCAAGCACTTGCAGCAGCACGTTGAACACGTCCGGGTGAGCCTTCTCCACTTCGTCCAGCAGGATCACCGAGTAAGGTTTGCGCCGCACCGCTTCGGTCAGGTAACCACCCTCCTCGTAACCGACATAGCCGGGCGGCGCACCGATCAGGCGAGCCACCGAGTGTTTCTCCATAAACTCGGACATATCGATACGCACCAGCGCCTCTTCGGTATCAAAGAGGAACTCGGCCAAAGCCTTGCACAGCTCGGTTTTACCCACGCCGGTTGGACCTAGGAAGAGGAACGAGCCGCTTGGCCGGTTCGGGTCTGCCAGCCCGGCACGGGAGCGCCGCACGGCGTTGGCCACGGCCACCACCGCTTCGTTCTGGCCGATCACCCGCTGATGCAGCAAGCCTTCCATCTTCAGCAGCTTGTCGCGCTCGCCTTCGAGCATTTTGTTAACCGGGATGCCGGTCCACTTGGAGACGACTTCAGCAATTTCCTCTTCGGTCACCTTATTACGCAGCAGCTGGTTTTCCGGCTTGCCGTGCTGATCGACCATCTGCAGGCTGCGCTCCAGATCCGGAATGATGCCGTACTGCAACTCGGCCATGCGGCTCAGATCGCCTTTACGCCGGGCGTTTTCCAGCTCGGTTTTAGCCTGCTCGATCTGCTGCTGGATTTGCGCAGAGCCCTGCACCTCGGCTTTTTCCGATTTCCAGATTTCTTCGAGATCGGCGTATTCGCGCTCCAGGCGCTGGATATCCTCGTTGAGTTTCTCCAGACGCTTGAGCGTCGCTTCGTCGTCCTCTTTCTTCAGCGCCTGGGCTTCCACCTTTAACTGGATCAGACGGCGCTCCAGACGATCGAGCACCTCCGGCTTGGAGTCGATCTCCATGCGGATACGGCTGGCGGCCTCGTCGATCAGGTCGATGGCCTTATCCGGCAACTGGCGGTCGGTGATATAGCGATGCGACAGCTTGGCCGCCGCGATAATCGCGCCATCGGTGATGGCCACCTTGTGGTGCACTTCGTAGCGCTCTTTGAGGCCGCGCAGAATGGCGATGGTGTCCTCTTCGCTTGGCTCATCGACCAGCACTTTCTGGAAGCGCCGCTCTAAAGCTGCGTCCTTCTCGATGTACTGGCGGTATTCGTCCAGCGTGGTGGCGCCCACACAGTGCAGCTCGCCACGGGCCAGCGACGGCTTGAGCATGTTGCCGGCGTCCATCGAGCCTTCGCCTTTACCGGCGCCGACCATGGTGTGCAGCTCGTCGATAAACAGGATGATCCGTCCTTCCTGCTTGGACAGCTCATTGAGCACGGCCTTCAGGCGCTCCTCGAACTCGCCACGGAACTTGGCGCCGGCAATCAACGCGCCCATGTCCAGCGACAGCAGGCGTTTATCTTTCAGGCCATCCGGCACTTCGCCGTTGACGATGCGCTGGGCCAGGCCTTCGGCGATGGCGGTCTTACCCACGCCAGGTTCGCCGATCAACACCGGGTTGTTTTTGGTCCGGCGCTGCAAAACCTGGATGGTGCGGCGGATTTCATCATCGCGCCCGATCACCGGATCGAGCTTGCCCTCTTCGGCGCGCTTGGTCAGGTCAACCGTGTACTTGTCCAGCGCCTGACGGTTTTCTTCGACGTTAGGGTCGTTCACCGCATCGCCGCCGCGCAGGTTATTCACTGCGTTTTCCAGCGCCTTACGGGTCACGCCCTGGCTGAGCAGGAGCTTGCCCAGCTTAGTGCTGTCATCCATGGCGGCCAGCAATACCAGCTCGCTGGAGATGAACTGATCACCTTTTTGCTGGGACAGGCGATCAGCCTGATTGAGCAGGCGCGCCAAATCTTGCGACAGGTTCACATCGCCCGATGGATTTTGAATTTTGCCGAGCTGATCCAGCTCTTTAGCCAGTGCCTGGCGCAGGCCGTTAATGTCGAAGCCAACCTGCATCAGCAGCGGCTTAATCGAGCCGCCCTGCTGCTCAAGCAAGGCTTGCATCAGGTGAATAGGTTCAATGGCCGAATGATCAAGCCCTACCGCCAAGGACTGCGCATCGGATAGCGCGAGCTGCAATTTACTGGTTAAACGGTCAATACGCATGTGCAAACAACCCTCTTAATGATGGCAGGCCGGCACAGTGAATCGCGCCCAAAGCAAAAGCCTGCTGATGCAGAGTAGATGAGGACGATAAATCGGGTTTCAAGGTGGCGACCATTGACTTGGATCAGTTCAATGGCAGCAAAGGCAGACAAACAGCGCCCTTGAGCGCTTCGTCAGACAAATCAACGCAAGCCCTGGGGGCTAAATAAATGTGGCCGCGAGGCTGGGCAAAACCCAGCTCAATCAACCAGCCAGATCAAACTGGCAAAACGCCCGGTTTGCGCGGCACGCCGGTAGGAGTAAAAACGCGGGTCATTGTAGGTGCACAGACCGCCGCCATACACGGCGATAATGCCCTGAGCAGCCAGACGGATACGGGCGAGTTGGTAAATGTCGGCGATAAACTTGCCAGCGTTGTTGCTCGGCACAAAGGCTTCGCGAGCCGCCGCATGCTGGCTGATAAAAGCCTCACGCACTTCAGGACCGACTTCAAAGGCTTGATTGCCGATGGCCGGACCGAGCCAGGCCAAGACGTTTTCCGCCGGCAGATCCAACTGCGCCACGGTGGCTTCCAGCACCCCGCCAGCCAGTCCACGCCAGCCGGCATGGGCAGCGCCGACGCGGGTGCCAGCACGATCACAGAACAACACCGGTAAACAGTCGGCCGTCAGCACGGCGCAGGCCACGCCACGCTGGCTGGTACAGCTGGCATCGGCGCTCACCACTTGCGTCGGATCAGCCTCGGCCACCGCCGTGCCATGCACCTGTTGCAGCCACGCCGGCTGGCAACCCAGCAGGCTGACCAAACGCTCGCGGTTTTTCGCCACCGAGCGCGGGTCATCGCCCACATGATCACCCAGATTGAAACTGGCGTAAGGCGCCACACTCACCCCACCGGTACGACTGGTGACGCAACTTTTAACTCGAGCCGCAGCGGGCCACTGGGGCGTCAACCAATCGTGCATAGGGGCTTATCCAATAAATGCTTCGCGGTCCTGACGCAGCAGCGTCAGCAACCACACAAAATCATCAGGCAGCGGCGACTGCCATTTCATGCGCTCACCTGTGGTGGGGTGATCCAGCTCCAAGAAGCGCGCATGCAGAGCCTGGCGCGGGAAGTCTTTAAGCGTCTGCACCATACTCGGGTTGGCTGCCGGCGGAATACGAAAACGCCCGGCGTAGACCGGGTCACCCACCAGCGGGTAACCGATATGGCTCATGTGCACGCGGATTTGGTGGGTGCGGCCGGTTTCCAGCTTGACCCGGCTATGGGTGTGCGAGCGGAAGCGCTCCAGCACCCGATAGTGGGTGATCGCCGGCTTGCCACCATCGCTCACCGCCATGCGTTGACGCTGCGAGGAGCTGCGGCCAATCGGCGCGTTGATCTTGCCGCCAGACGGAATCACACCGATCACGATGCACTCATAGATGCGGCTGACCGTGCGCTTTTGCAGCTGGTCGACCAAGCGGGTTTGCGCTTCGATGGTCTTGGCCACCACCATCAAACCGGTGGTGTCTTTATCCAGACGGTGCACGATGCCCGCGCGCGGCACATTAATAATGTCCGGCACATGGTGCAGCAGGGCATTCAATAAAGTGCCATCGGCATGGCCGGCAGCCGGGTGCACGACTAAGCCAGCCGGCTTGTCGATGACCAGAATCTGCTCGTCTTCGTAGACGATATTCAGCTCGATGTCTTGGGCGATCCACTCGCCTTGGGCTTCTTGCTCGGCTTGCAGAGCCAGCAGCGAGCCGCCATGGACGATATCCCGTGGCCGGGCCACGGCGCCGTCGACGGTCAGCAAGCCCTCTTTGATCCAGGCAGACAGACGCGAACGCGAGTGCTCGGCAAACAGGAGTGCGGCGACTTGATCGAGGCGTTGACCGCCCATATCAGAGGGCACCTCGGCGTTCAGTTGAATAAGCTGCTTATTAATAGAGGACATGCTCAATACGAGAGGAAGGCGTAGCCTTTGGTTTCGGCCACAGGCTTGTGGTTAAATACGGCGTCTTTGCCCCAGACATACCAGGGGGGCGCTAATCATAACAGGACGGCTTTGCTCAAGACAGCCGCCGTCACAGGGACGCAAGCCGCCATGCAAGTGAAACACCTGCTGCTGATCGCAATCCTCGCCCTAACCGCCGCCTGTTCCTCCAAGGAGGTGGTTGACGAAAACCTGAGCGAAGCCGAGCTCTACCAGCAGGCGCAAGCCGATCTGGACAATAATAGCTACACCAGCGCAGTCGCCAAGTTGAAGGCGCTGGAGTCGCGTTATCCGTTCGGCCGTTATGCCGAGCAAGCTCAGCTTGAGCTGATCTACGCCAACTACAAAAACGCTGAGCCGGAAGCCGCGCGCTCCGCCGCTGATCGTTTTATCCGTCTGCACCCGCAGCACGCCAACGTCGACTACGCCTACTACCTCAAAGGTTTGGCCTCGTTCGACCAGGACCGCGGCCTAGTCGCGCGCTTCGTGCCGCTGGACATGACCAAGCGTGACCCGGGTGCGGCCCGCGACTCGTACAACGAGTTCGCCCAGCTCACCAGCCGCTACCCCAGCAGCCGCTATGCCCCGGATGCCAAGCAGCGCATGATCTACCTGCGCAACCTGCTGGCCGCCTATGAAATTCACGTCGCGGACTACTACCTGACCCGCCGTGCCTACGTGGCCGCAGCAAACCGTGGCCGTTATGTGGTGGAAAACTTCCAGGAAACCCCATCGGTGGGTGATGGCCTGGCCGTCATGACCGAGGCCTACCAGCACCTGACCCTGGATGATCTGGCCGCCACCAGCTTGGAAACCCTCAAGCTCAACTATCCGGACCACCCAAGCCTGGTGGACGGTAAGTTCGTGCCGCAGACCGCCGACGAAAACGAGCGCTCCTGGCTGGCTAAGCTGACCTTGGGCCTGATCGAAACCGAAACACCGCTGCCACCGGGCGAAACCCGCGCCAGCCAAGACGTGATCAAGCAGTACGAAGAAGCTGAAGAGCAAATCCCTGACGATCTCAAAGCCGGCGTGGTTGAAGAAGAAAAGAGCCGTTCGTTCTTCAGCTACCTGACCTTCGGCCTGTTCGACTAACACGCCCTAGGCCAACCCCCTAGCGCTTAAAAAGGAGGCTCCGGCCTCCTTTTTTAATGCCCGCTGTTTGCCGGCTGCGGCTTAAGCGCCGATTGGCGAGGCCAGCGCCGGCTCTAGCGAAGGCGAAAACCTCAACTCAAACCGATTAAAACGCGCCGCTTGCGCTGACATTGCACCGTCTATTGACCCAGAGCTGGGCGCCGTCAGATGGGTTAGCTAAACTGCGGCCTTATTGTTAGAAAGAGCACGCCATGGGCCTGTTACGCTTGTTGTTCTGGATCGCCTTGATCGCTGCGGCCTTTTGGCTGTGGCGCCGTTTTAAACAGGCTTCGCTGGCACGCCAAAGCGCTGCCAAGCCGTCCCTTGAGCCCACCCCGATGGTGCGCTGCGCCCACTGCGCCGTGCACTTGCCACGCCAGCAGGCCTTGCAGCTGGACGATAAGTGGTACTGCAGCCAGGCCCATCTTGAGCAAGGCCCAACGCGTAATGCCCGCTAACCTCTCGCTTAGCGAGAAGCATAGTTGGCGCGTACTACGCCTTTATCACCTATATCGCTTGGTCATCGGCGCCGCCTTGGCGCTGCTGGTGTCCAGCGAGTTTGACTCCCAACTGTTGGAGCTGGCCCACGCCCAGCTGTTTCGCAGCGGCTGCTGGCTGTACCTGATCCTCAATATCGTCATCATCATTAGCGCACGCCAGCCGAAACAGCTGGCTCAGGTATTTAGCCTAGCGCTGGTCGATGTGCTGTTGCTGTGCGGCCTGTTTTATAGCGCCGGCGGCGCGCCCAGCGGCATCGGTACCTTGCTGATCGTGGCAGTGGCCATCGCCAATATCCTGCTGCATGGACGCATCGGCTTGCTGATCGCCGCTGTTGCCTCGATCGGCATGATTTACCTGACCTTCTACCTCAGCCTCGGCCACCCGGCTGCAGCCGGGCAATATGTTCAGGTCGGCACCTTGGGCGCGCTGTGCTTTGCCGCCGCCCTCTTCGTCCAAGGCCTGACCCGCCGCCTGCACGCCAGTGAAAGTTTGGCCGAGCAGCGCGCCACTGATGTGGCCAACCTTGAAGCACTAAACACCCTGATCTTGCAGCGTATGCGCACCGGTATCCTGGTGCTGGATGAACAACGCCGGGTGCTGCTGGCCAACCAAGGCGCCAACCTGCTACTCGGTCACGCCGAACTCAGCGGCAAGATCCTCGACCCGCACTGCCCCGAGTTGATCAAGCGCTTGCAGCAGTGGCAGCACAACCCCAGCCTGCGCCCCGGCAACCTGCAAGTCGCGCCCAATGGCCGCGAGCTGCAACCCAGCTTTACCTTATTGCAGCGCGGCGCCCAGCATCACACCTTGGTATTCCTCGACGACAGCTCGGAAATCGCCCAACAGGCGCAGCAGCTCAAGCTCGCTTCCTTAGGCCGCTTAACCGCTGGCATTGCCCATGAAATCCGCAACCCCCTGGGCGCCATCAGCCACGCCGCGCAACTGCTGCAAGAGTCCGAAGATTTGCAAGGCGCCGACCTGCGCTTGGCGCAGATTATTCAAGATCACTCGCGGCGCATGGATCTGGTCATCGAGAACGTGCTGCAACTGTCGCGCCGCCGCCAGGCCGAGCCACAGCTGCTGGATTTAAAATACTGGCTGCACCGTTTTGTCAGTGAGTTTCGCGACAGCGCCCCGGCGGATCAGCAACTGCATCTGCAAACCGGCAGCGGCAGTCTGCACACGCGAATGGACCCCAACCAACTGACCCAGGTGATCAGCAACCTGGTCGAGAACGGCCTGCGTTACAGCGCCAAAGACCATGGCAAAGGCCAGGTGTGGCTCAACCTCTATCGTGATGTCAGCAGCGACCTGCCGGTGCTGGAGGTGCTCGACGATGGCCCGGGGATTGCTCCCGAGCAGCTCTCGCACTTGTTCGAGCCCTTCTACACCACCGAAAGCAAGGGCACGGGCTTGGGTTTGTATATATCCCGTGAACTGTGCGCCAGTAACCAAGCCCACCTCGAATATAAACTGCGCGAAGGCGGCGGTAGCTGCCTGCGAATCACCTTTGCCCACCCGCGTAAACTGAGCTGACCATGAACCGCCAAAGAGCGCTGATCGTTGACGACGAGCCGGATATCCGCGAGCTGCTGGAAATCACCCTCGGCCGCATGAAGCTCGACACCCGCAGTGCACGCAATGTTAAGGAAGCGCGTGAGTGGTTGGCCAAGGAGCCGTTTGATCTGTGCCTGACCGACATGCGCCTGCCTGACGGCACCGGTTTGGAGTTGGTGCAGCATATTCAGTTGCGTCACCCGCAACTGCCGGTGGCGATGATCACCGCTTACGGCAGCCTGGATACGGCGATCAATGCACTAAAGGCTGGCGCCTTTGATTTTGTCACCAAACCGGTGGACTTAAGCCGCCTGCGTGAGCTGGTCAGCGCCGCCCTGCGCCTGCGCAGCAAAGATACGCCTGAGCTGCCAGTGGACAGCCGCTTGCTCGGCGACTCGCCGCCCATGCAGCAGATGCGCAAGCAAATCCTCAAGCTGGCCCGCAGTCAGGCACCGGTTTATATCAGTGGCGAATCCGGCAGCGGTAAAGAGCTGGTGGCGCGCCTGATCCACGAACAAGGCTCGCGCGGCGAGCAAGGCTTTATTGCGGTCAACTGCGGGGCGATTCCCACTGAGTTGATGGAAAGCGAATTCTTCGGTCATAAAAAAGGCAGCTTCAGCGGCGCCATCGAAGACAAACAAGGGCTGTTCCAAAGTGCCAACGGCGGCACCTTGTTCCTTGATGAGGTGGCCGACCTGCCACTGCATATGCAGGTGAAGTTGCTCCGTGCGATTCAGGAAAAAGCCGTGCGCACGGTAGGCGCTCAGCAAGAACAAATCGTCGATGTGCGCATCCTCTGCGCCACCCACAAAGACCTGGCCGAGGAAGTCGCCGCCGGGCGCTTCCGCCAGGACCTGTACTACCGCCTCAACGTCATTGAGCTGCGTGTGCCGCCGCTGCGCGAACGCCGCGAAGACATCGGCTTGCTCACCACCATCATGCTCAAACGCTTGGCGCAGAACAGCGGCTTGCCTGCCGCCAAGCTGACCGACGACGCCCTGGAAAAGCTCAAGAACTACCGCTTCCCGGGGAACGTGCGTGAGTTGGAAAACATGCTGGAGCGCGCCTACACCCTGTGTGAGGACGAATGCATCAATGCCTGTGACCTGCGCCTGGCCGAGAGCGGCAGCCCCAGCGACAACAGCGAGGCGAGCCTGGCGCTGGTCAATAACCTGGAAGACTATCTGGAAGGCATCGAGCGCAAGCTGATCGTCCAGGCCCTGGAAGAAACCCGCTGGAACCGCACGGCGGCGGCCCAACGCTTAGGCTTGAGCTTCCGCTCCATGCGCTATCGGCTAAAGAAGCTCGGCATCGACTAGCGACTAGCGACTAGCGACTAGTGGAAAGTATCGGCGCGGGCCACCCCGCCGATACTTTCCAACAGATGACGCCAACATCCAAGCCCTGCTAGCGCAGCAAGCTGCCTTAGCCGAGTCGCCCGGCCACCGCGTAAGGCGCCGGGTCCAGCACCGGCGCACGCTGCAGCAGCAAGTCCGCGAGCAACTGACAAGACGCCGGCGCCAGCACCAAACCATTGCGGTAATGCCCGCAGTTCAGCCACAGCCCGGCATGCCCCGGCACTTCACCTATATAAGGAATACCTTCCGGCGAGCCCGGCCGCAGCCCCGCCCAATGGCCGACGCGCTCGGCCTCGGCCAACTGCGGCAACAGCGCCGTAGCAGATGCGGCAAGACTGGCCAGCGCATCAGCGGTGGGGGTTTTATCGAAGCCGCAATGCTCCAAGGTGCTGCCCACCAAGATATGCCCGTCGCGCCGGGGAATCGCATAGCGCCCCTTGGCCAAGACCATGGCCGGCAGAAAGTCCTCGGCGCATTTGTACAGAATCATCTGCCCCTTCACCGGCTCCACCGGCAGGTGCAAGCCTAATCCCGCGAGCAGCTCACCGCTCCACGCACCCGCACAGAGCACCACCCGTTCAGCGCGCAGCTCAGCATCCTGGCAGCGCACACCGACGACGCGTCCAGACTCATGGATAAACCCCTCGACAGGGCTGTTTTCAATAATCCGCACATTGCCCATGCGCTCAAGAGCCGCGCGCAAGGCTTTAACCAAACGCGGATTGCGCACATTGGCCACACCCGGCATATACAGCGCCCGTTGATAACCATCGGCCAAGGCACTGACTCGCGCCTGCACACTGCTGGCCGGCAGCGCCTGCAAGGAACGCCCCTCACGCTGCGCCCAGGCGAGGGCCTCGGCTTCGTCGTCCAGATCCAACCAATACAGACCGGTGACATGCACTTGCGGGTCGAGCCCCGTGCGGGCCAATAACTCTTCAGCTAATCGCGGGTAAAAATCCTGCGACCAATGAGCCAACGCCGTCACCGCCGCGTTGTAGCGCCACGGGTACAGCGGCGAAACAATCCCGCCACCAGCCCAAGAAGACTCTTGGCCACAGCGGCCTGACTCAACCAGGGTTACTTGGCAGCCAGCAGCTGCCAAATTGAGTGCGCTCATCAAACCAATCGCGCCACCACCAATTACCAACACGTGCACCTAACACCACCCCACCGTCAAAAACACATAAAAACCAGCTACAACATACGTTCCCATGGACGCGCAGGAATCTCAGGATGAGAACCTATCAAGTCGGGATCGGCCTTATCGAACTGGTTATTTGCCTAGCTGTATTGAGCATAGTGCTAAGCCAGGCCGTGCCGGCCATCATCTCAATTATGCAAACACAGCAACAGGTGCAAGCCCTCAACCAACTGCTCGGCGCACTCCAATACGGACGCAGCGCCGCCGTGTTGGAGCACAGCCAGGTGTCTATCTGTCCGGGCCTACAAAGCTGTCGTAAGACAAGGATCTGGACCGGGACGTTGCTGATCTTTAAAGACCGCAACCTAAACGGTCAGCTCGATAGCGATGACAAGTTGCTACGCCAACTTGAGATCGCCAGCGGCTATAGCTGGCAATGGAGTAACTTCCGCCAGCGCCCTTATGTTCAGTTCAAAACTAACGGAACCCCCAACGGCTTAAACGGCACATTCACCCTCTGCTACCAAGGCCAGCCTGTCAGGCAAATCACCATCAACAGCCTAGGGCGGATACAAAGCAAAGTGAAGATTTCTGCTGTGACGTGCACATAGCCAGCAGCTCGTCGCGGTTTTTGCACGTTTGTCTCGGTATGCTGGCTTTAACTCGCCCCCCTTTTACTCTATGGCGAGCTCATACCGGGAAGTGTTTATGCGTCGTACTAAGGGCTTCACGCTCGTTGAATTGATGATTGCGATCGCCATCATGGCGGTGCTAGGTGCGGTTGGCATCCCGGCATTTCAAAGCATGATTCTGGATAACCGCATTGTGACGACTAGCAACGCTTTGCTTGGGGCTTTGCAAATGGCCAGAAGCGAGGCGGCCAGTAAGCGCAAAAATATCCGGGTATGCCCCAGTACCGATCAACAGACCTGCACCGCAAATGGTAATTGGCATGACGGCATCATCGTCTTGAACGATACCGTGCTCCTACGCGTGATTCCTGCCACTCGCAATGGCGTACAGATCACCAGCACACTTAGTGAATTGGTCTATCAGGGCAACGGCCGCACCCAACAGAACAACCCCCAATTCCGTATTTTCGATGACCGTGATGCCGCTAAGCCGGCCACCGGGCGAAATATTTGCATCAATATCATCGGCCAGGTTACTAGCCTGCGAGGTAACCAGGGATGCTAAGTAGAACCTCGCGCAGCAATCGTGGTTTCAGCTTGATTGAAGTGCTGATTGCCTTGTTTGTCTTAGCCATTGGCTTGCTCGGCATGGCGACCTTGATGATGGCCAGCCTCCAGTCCAGCCAAGGTGCAGCACTGCGTAGTGCCGCTACCGTCGCCGCTTATGATCTGGCAGAGCGCATGCGCCTCAACCGCACTCAACTCAGCGCCTATGCAGGCAATCCAGCTACGGCTACCGACCCAGGCTGCGCGGATAACAGCGCAGGGTGCAACGCGGCGGATACAGCCCGCCTCGACTTATTCAGGTGGTCGGGGAATCTCCAAGCTAACTTGCCGGGCGCAACAGCCGTTATCCAGCAAGTGACCGCGAGTAATTATTGCCTAGCGATCTTTTGGCAAGAGCCCGGCCTCGCACTTACAGCCAGTGAAAACACCAGCGTATGTGGAGTGGCAAGGGACGGCCGTGCGTTTTATAGCCAGCGGATAAACCCATGAGATCACTTAATCAGCAATCCGGCCTGTCACTGATCGAGCTGATGGTCACCCTCTTGCTCAGCACTATTCTGCTGCTCGGAGTGATGCAACTGTTTATCAACACCTCAAACTCAGACCGCACCAGCAATGAACTGGCCCGAGTCCA
The DNA here is from genome assembly GCF_025465995.1 of Pseudomonas sp. 5P_3.1_Bac2. Lineage (GTDB taxonomy): Bacteria > Pseudomonadota > Gammaproteobacteria > Pseudomonadales > Pseudomonadaceae > Aquipseudomonas. The sequence goes on from NZ_JANLNY010000023.1 coordinate 97,433, forward strand.
GGAAACCGGCCGCGTGGTCATGGAGCTGATTGCCCAAGAGGCACGGCGCGCTGGCTACCAAGGTTGCGTAAGCACCAGCAGCGAAACTGAAACCAATGTCTCGTACCAATCCCCAAACGCAACCGTCGACATCAAATTCCCGGCAAACGCGATCAACGGTACAGCGAGCTCGCTGGTGTTTAGCTATGCCCGGCCGAACCCCAGCGGTGCGTTTAAATATCGCGATTGCGCGAATAACAAACTGGAGCCTTACCAGATCATCTTCAGTAATTGCCAGGCCAACCTGTGTATGCGAGATCCAAACACCGGCGCCAGCCAGCAGGTGGCGGCGAATACCAATATCCAGTCGATCCAATATATCCAGTCCTGCGGCGCCAATAACTGCATCAAAACTGCTACCACTGCTGACATGGGCCTAGTCAGGCAAATTCAAGTGACCTTAGCCGTCACCGACTCACGCGGTGAGTTCGAGCAGCCACGCTTGTTTACCTCCGTAATTGAGCTGAGGAATCGCCTGTGAAGCCAGCTAATCACCAACGCGGCGTGGCCCTACTGGTCAGCCTGATCCTGTTGTTGCTGCTAACCATTATTGCGATCACCGCGGCGACCACCTCAACCCTGCAACAACGCATGGCCAGCAACGCACAAGAGGCCAACACGGCCTTCCAGGCAGCGGAGAGTGGCTTGGCGGTCTGGTTGAACAACTTTGAAACAGAGTCTGCAACGCCCAGTGGCTGGCAGAGCGCAGGCGCTGAAGCGCAATACCAAGTCAGCACCACAGTTGTCGGCAACTGCCTAGGTGGCTCACTCGCCGTTGGCGCTGGATTTGTCTTCGTCTGCCACCATGTGAGCAGCGAAAGCCGTACCAGCACCGACGCTGACAACGCGGCTCGTAGCCGCCACCGCATGGGTTATTTAACCCGCACCGGCCAGTAAAAAATGACTCTTTGGAGACCTGAAATGCAGCGCTCAATGATAAAAAAACTGCGCACTGGCCTATGCGCAACTGCGGCCAGCACATTGCTCCTAAGCGCCAGCTTGAGTTACGCCGACGACACTGAAATCTTCTTCGGTGGCCCAACTATTGATGAAGGCATTCGCCCTAACGTCCTATTTATTCTGGATAACTCGGGCTCAATGAACTGGCGACTCGACAGCAACAATACCGCCACAGGCAGTCAGACTTCGCGCTTACAGGTATTGAAAAACTCGTTCGCTGACATCATGGCCAACACCAACGACATTAACGTGGGTGTCATGGTGCTTAACTCGCGTAGCGCATATGGCAACAGCCGCTATGTGTATCCGGTCGAATACATCGACAAACAACTTGCCGACGACGTTGACCTAGTCGCCAGCACGCCAGAAATTCTACAAAGTGCCGACGATGCTGTGCAGGCCATTTATCCCTTGGGCAGTGCAGTGATTAATGACCCGGCCTTAGTCATGGGGGTAATTGATGCCACTCACCCCATACCTGGGCAGGCTGAATCGCAGCTGACCACCACCGGCAGCTTTTACCTTAAAACAGTCACCACTACCCGCCCTACCACTAGTACCGAATATGCCTGCCGCTTTTCGCCGCCATCTCGCCCCAACGGTGCAGTTTGCACCGACAACACAGTGCAAACTGAACTTAACCTGCGCCGCAGTCTAGGCAACGTAGGCTTGTTTCACTTCCAAGGGCTGAACATCCCAGCCGGCGCGACCATCACCAGCGCCTTTATCGAGATCACACCGAATAACTCACCTAACAACAGCAATCGCAATCCCTACATTAACGTGCAGATGCAGAACGATAAAAACCCTGCCGCTCTGAACGACAACAACCCCTTAGGTAGCCGAACCTATCAATCAGCCGCTAACGTCCAAGTCAACGGCTGGATATCGGGTAACCGTGTCGCCATTAACGTCACCAACGCGATACAAACGCTTAAAGCCGCAACACCAACCACCAACCCTATCCAAGGGGTATTCGTACGCTTAGGCAACACCAGCATCAACAACACCAGCACTCAAGATTACAAATTCTGTGTTCAAGACTGCTCGACCGGTAACCAACCCAAGTTGGTGATTAATTACACCGCAGACGGGCTCGTACCTGAGCAACGCATGGGCGCTTTACGCTTCCAGAATGTGGGCATCCCACAGGGGGCGACAGTCACAGGCGCCACCCTTAACTTTGTGCCAGCAGCCGCTAACGCCAACCCAGTCACATTTGAGGTGCGCGCTGAACGCGCGGATGATGCTACGGCTTTCGTTAATGGCAGCAACTTGAATAGCCGCAGTAAAACCACAGCATTAACTACCTGGACCCCGGCTGAGTGGCCTAATCAAGCCACCCCGGAACCGATTGAGGGGCCTGACGTTACTGCACTGGTGCAAGAGGTGGTATCGAGCACTGGCTGGTGCGGCAACAATGCCATGGCGTTTTACCTGTCACCGACTGCGGGCAGCGGCACCCGTAGTGCTCATAGCTTTGATGGCTCCGGAGGCCTGCAACCGACCCTGACCATTAGCTATACCGGGGGAGAAAATGGTTGCTTCAACTCCATCATTGATACCCGCATTACCGCGAGCGCTAATGATGGTTATCAGTCGGCTGCTGGGTCGGTAAACCTCGGCGCGACCACCTTGCCACTAACCACCAATCAACTTGGCGCTCGTTTTGAAAATCTGCCTATCGGTCGTAATGCAGAGATTCTCAGCGCGCAGGTCATCCTAACGCCTGCAGCAACCGTAGCCACCCCCTCACTCACACATCAGATCAGTTTTCAAAGTTCGCCAGCAGCCAGTACTTTCAGCGCCACCAACAATAACTTTAGTGGCCGTACTAACCGTACCACCAACGCCACCTGCACCATCGACAACAACACGGGCTGGGATGCAAACCAACCTGTCACCTGTGATATCAGCAGCTTAAACAGCGACCTTAATAGCATCTTCGCCAACTCTGCTTGGCAGGCTGGCGGGGCTCTGAATATGTTTATCCGTCCAACCGCGACCAGTACTCTGCTCGCCCGCTCGTTTGAGAGTAACCCTGCCCAGTCCGTCCGTTTGCGCCTGAAAATTCGCAACGGTGGCCTGATCCGCACGGTGCGTAATCAGGTCAACTCCCTGGTGCAATCCATGGTGGCTGGCGACGGTACACCTATAGTGCCGACGTACTGGGATGCGGTGAGATACTTACGCAACAGCGTGGCTAACCGCCCATCGCCGATCAATAGCGCCTGCCAGGCCAACCACATAGTGCTACTGACCGACGGCCAGGCCAGCGGCTACCAAGACTCAGTGATTTCCGACATCGAGTCCCTCGCCGGTAGCTGTAGCAGGGAGGGCGCGATCAATGACGAGAAATGTGCCAGGACCTTGGCGAAGTGGATTTTGACCAATGATCAATCGTCCATCGCTGGCGACAACTTTATTACCACCCACACCGTAGGCTTTGCCTTGGATGCTAGTGGCACGTCCAGCCCCAGCATCAAGAAATTCCTTCGTGAGGTAGCAACAAACGGCGGCGGCTCATTCAGCACCGCAGAAAGCGCCAGCGAATTGAGCGACGCCTTTAACCGCATCATTCAAGAAGTATTGGCTACCGACACCAGCTTCGTCAGCGCCAGCGCCCCGGTTAACTCCTTCGAGCGTTCGGACAACAAAGACGAGCTGTATTTCTCGCTGTTCCGTCCACAGGAGTACAACCGCTGGCCGGGTAATCTGAAGCGCTATCGCTTCGCCCAGTACAACGCCGATGGCGTGTACAGCCCTCATATCGCCGATGCCAACAACCTACCAGCCGTAGACCCGTTGACTGGGCAATTTGCTGACGGGGCGAGGAGTTTCTGGTCCAACACAGCGGATGGTAATAACACTGCTGCAGGTGGTGCGGCGTCAGCCCTGCCGGCGGCAGGTTCGCGCAAAGTCCTGACTTATGTGGGCAACGCCCCCACCAGCAATACGGTTCTACAGCAACTGGCCAGTGCTAACACCGCTATCACCACCGATTTACTCGGTGCCAGCACCGCCACTGAACGCGGCGAACTGATTGACTACATTCGCGGCCTCGATCCGGCCACTAGCAACCAACGTAAGGCCTTAGGTGATCCAATTCACTCTTCGCCACGCTTGGCCACCTATAGCTGTCACACCGTGACCAATAACGTCTGTACAGAGGCGGACCAAACAGCCTTTATCGGCACCAACGAAGGCTTCTTACACGCCTTCAATACCTCGACTGGCGTTGAACAATTTGCCTTTATGCCGCAAGAGCTGCTGGGCAATATCAAGCTGCTCAAAGAGAACAACAAAACCTCCAGCATTGCACCGCGCCGCTATGGCTTAGACAACCCCGTGGTGCTGTGGACTAACGACGCCAGTGGCGACGGCAAGATCCTTAACAACCCCGGCGATACCACTGCCCAAACCGGAGAGTTTGTTTACGCCTATGTCACCATGGGCCGTGGTGGGCGCAATGTGTATGCCCTCGACGTCACCAACCGGGCCAGCCCGAAACTCATGTGGTATATCAAAGGCGGCGAGACGGCAGGTTTCGAACGTCTCGGCCAAACTTGGTCTGCTCCGGTTAAAACCCGCATCAAGATTGGCAACGACACTACCCCCACCGATGTGCTGATCTTCTCCGGTGGCTACGATCCCAAACAAGACGACGTCAAGGCTCGCCGTGAAGACGAGATGGGTAACGCCGTCTATATCGTCAATGCCAAAACCGGCGCACTGATCTGGTCCGCCGGTAACAATGCTGGTCACACCCTAAACCTGGCAAAAATGAAATACAGCATGCCCGGCAACGTGCGGGTCATTGACCTCAATGTCGGGACCAATGGCCAACTTGAGGTCGATAAAGAACAGCTGGCTGATCAATTCTTTATCGGAGATATGGGTGGCCAGGTCTGGCGCTTCTTTATTAACAACAGCAAGTCCGGCGCACTAGTAACCGCTGGCGGCACCTCGGGCGACGGTATCTTCGCCAGGGCTGTGCCAACCGATACCGAGTACGCCACCTTGGATGCCGCCGGTAAGCTGAAGAATCTACGGCGTTTCTACAACGAGCCCGATGCTGCCTTGCTTAATCACGACGGTCGCCTGACCTTGTCGGTGAATATTGGCTCCGGCCACCGCGGCCATCCGTTGGAGGTTGGTACTGAAGATATCTTCTACTCGTTCCGCACCAATTTCTTGGGTTCTGGCGGCGAAGGCACCATCACCACGGCGGATATGTTTGACACCACCACAAGACTGTTCAGCGACATTACCGATCAGACCAGCAGTGACGCGGTGAAGGCCAAGCTCAACCCAGACGCACAGGTGGGTAAAGGCGGCTGGTATATCAAGATGGTCAACAACGGCGAGAAGATCCTGACCCGCTCGCTGACCACCGGCCAAGACAGTGTGATCTTCTTTAACACCTACACCCCCGGAAGCGCCACGGCGAGTAATAGCTGCAAAGCGGTGTTCGGCACTTCACGCGGGTATGCCGTAGACCTCTTCGATGCAGCCCCCTATACCAAGTGGTATCAGGGCACGCCCTCAGTGGATGCCCGCACGGAAAACTTAAAAACCTCCGGTATTCCGCCACAACCTGAGCAAATCTGTATCGGCAACACCTGCTCGGTGATCCTCAGCCCCGACACTATCGAAGAAGTTGATATGCCTGCTCAGGGCAAAATGTATTGGATTGATGAAGCCGAGATGAATTAAGGATCACTATGAATAGCACCTCTGAACAAGGCTTCACCCTGATCGAGCTGATGATTGCAATCACCATCATCGCCGTGCTCGCTGCGATCGCCCTGCCCAACTACAACGGCTACTTAGCCCGTAGCGCCTGCGAGGACGCCAAGGGCGTATTAGCAGGCGCTGCCGGCCGTATGGAAAGCTTCCGTGCACAAAACAACCGCTATCGGGGAGCTACAGAAACGACAGACGATGCCAACACTCGGTTAGGTGATTGGGGCTACAACCGCAGCCCTGTCGACGGTAATCCACAGTTCGCTATTGCCCTGACGCAAGTAACCCCTACCGAATACACCTTAACTGCCACACCATTAGCCAACAGCCGCCTGGCTGGGCGTGGGACCCTAACCCTAAACTCCGTCGGAGTCCGCGGGGCTACCAATGGTGCAACTGCTCCCGGCTTCTTAACCGCCGACGTATGGAACAGTAGCTGCCGCGGCCTGTAACGCGTGGCATAAAAAAGCCCCAGTGCGCAAACACTGGGGCTTTTTATTGGGCGCCGGTTTATGTGCGGCTGCGGCCTTAGAGCTGCTTAACCCGCAGTTCTTTAGGCATGGAGAAGGTCACATTCTCCGGACGGCCTTGCAGCTCTTCGGCGTTGCTGGCGCCCCACTCGCTGAGCTGCTGAATCACGCCCTGCACCAGTACTTCCGGTGCCGAGGCGCCGGCGGTGATGCCGACTTTGTTGGCGCCGTTGAACCAGGCTTGTTGCAAGTCCTCAGCACCATCAATCAGGTGCGCCGGGGTGCCCATGCGCTCGGCCAGCTCACGCAGGCGGTTGGAGTTGGAGCTGTTGGGGCTGCCGACCACCAGCAACACATCACACTCATCGGCCAGTTGCTTCACCGCATCCTGGCGGTTTTGCGTGGCATAGCAGATGTCATCTTTGCGTGGCCCGCCAATGGCCGGGAAACGCTGCCGCAGGGCGTCGATAACCTTACTGGTGTCGTCCATCGACAGAGTGGTCTGGGTGACAAAGGCCAGCGCCTCGGGGTTACGCACCTGCAAGTGCGCCACGTCGTCTTCGTCTTCCACCAAGTAGATCGCGCCACCATTACGGGTGTCGTACTGGCCCATGGTGCCTTCGACTTCCGGGTGGCCTTCGTGGCCGATCAGCACACATTCGCGGCCTTCGCGGCTATAGCGCACCACTTCCAAGTGCACCTTGGTCACCAGTGGACAAGTCGCATCGAAGATCTTCAGGCCACGGCGTTCGGCCTCTTGGCGCACCGCCTGGGATACGCCGTGGGCGCTGAAGATGACGATGAAATCATCGGGAACCTGATCCAGCTCCTCGACGAAGATCGCGCCACGATTGCGCAGGTCTTCGACCACAAACTTGTTGTGCACCACTTCATGACGCACATAGATCGGCGGGCCGAACACTTCCAAGGCGCGGTTAACGATCTCGATCGCGCGGTCGACGCCGGCGCAAAAGCCACGGGGGTTGGCGAGTTTGATTTGCATGGCGGCTATCTCGGCAAGCACAAAAGCGCAGATGGGCTAAGTGTAACGGCGGACTGGCGGTTACCGGCGGCGCAATACCGCCGTTGGTCTGCCGCCCTTACAGGCGGCAATTGGGCGTTAGAGCGCCTGCACCGCGATAATTTCAACATCAAAACTCAGTTGCTTGCCCGCCAACGGATGGTTGAAGTCGATGGTGACGACGTTGTCATCAAAGGCCTTCACCACACCGGGCAGCTCGGTGTTGGCAGCATCGTTAAAGATCACCAGCAGGCCTTCGGACAGCTCCATGCCGTCGAATTGACTGCGCGGCATGACCTGCACGTTTTGCGGGTTACCCTGGCCGAAGCCTTGTTCGGGGCCGATCTCAACGCTGCGCTTATCGCCCGCCTTAAGACCGAAGATAGCCTGCTCAAAACCCGGCAGCAGGTTGCCATCACCGACCTTGAAGGTCGCCGGATCTTTATCAAAGGTGCTATCGACCACATCGCCGTTTTGCAGTTTAAGGGCGAAGTGCAGAGTCACTTGGGTCTGCGGGCCAATTACTAATTCACTCATGGGACTTCTCTGCGGACTTGCCGCTTTTAAACATATCCAGGGCCAGCAGGATGGCGCCGCAAGTAATGGCGCTATCGGCCAGGTTAAACGCGGGGAAATACCAAGTGGTATGACGGTGAACCAGAATAAAGTCCACCACGTGACCGAAGATCACCCGATCCACCAGATTGCCCAAGGCGCCGCCCAGCACCAGTGCCAGCGCTACCGCCAGCCAGGTTTCATGGGCCTTTAAGCGCTTCAGCCAAACCACCAGTACCGCACTGACCACCACGGCGATACCGGTAAAGAACCAACGTTGCCAGCCGCCTGCATCGGACAAAAAGCTGAACGCCGCGCCGGTGTTGTAAGCCAAGGTCCAGCTGAAGTAGCCCGGAATCACCTCAATTTGCTGATACATGGTCAGGTTGTTATCGAAGTAAAACTTCGTCGCCTGATCCAGTACAAACACCAACAGCGTCAACCACAGCCATGCCAAACGGCCGAAACGACTGGTATTAGGCATAGTGACGAACCTCGCCGGCGCCTTCGATGTTATCCACACAGCGGCCACAGATTTCCGGATGCGCCGGGTTCACACCGACGTCCTCGCGGTGATGCCAGCAACGCGCGCACTTGGCGTGACCAGACTTCAGCACTTGCAGCTTCAGGCCAGGGACGTCAGTGCCCACCGCCGCGGCAGGAGCGCTGCTCAGTGGCGCCAGGCTGGCGGTAGAGGTGATCAAGACAAAGCGCAGCTCGTTGCCGAGTTTTTGCAGGTTGTTGATCAGGCTGTCTTCGCCGTACAGGGTCACTTCGGCTTGCAGGTTACCGCCGATGGCTTTGGCCGCGCGCTGGTTTTCCAGCTCTTTGTTGACCGCGGCTTTAACCGCCATGACCTGCTCCCAGAACTCGCGGCCCAGCTCGGCATCCGCCGGCAGCTCGGTCAGGCCCTGATACCAGGTGTTGAGCATCACTGACTCGTTGCGCTCGCCCGGCAGGTACTGCCACAGCTCGTCCGCAGTGAAGGACAGCACCGGCGCGATCCACCGCACCAGCGCTTCAGCAATATGGAACAACGCGCTCTGGCACGAACGGCGCGCCACGCTATCAGCCTGGGTGGTGTACTGACGGTCTTTGATGATGTCGAGGTAGAAGCCGCCCAGCTCCTGCACGCAGAAGTTGTGCACCTTCTGGTACACGTTCCAGAAGCGATAAGTGCCGTAAGCTTCTTCCAGCTCACGTTGCAGCAACAGCGCACGGTCCACTGCCCAGCGATCCAGCGCCAGCATATCGGCCGCCGGCAACAGGTGCTGCGCCGGGTCAAAGCCGCTCAGGTTAGAGAGCAGGAAGCGCGCGGTGTTACGGATGCGGCGATAGGCATCGGCGCTGCGCTGCAGGATCTGATCGGACACCGCCATCTCACCGGAATAATCGGTGGAAGCGACCCACAGACGCAGAATGTCGGCGCCCAGGCTGTCGATGACTTTCTGCGGTGCAACCACGTTGCCCAAGGATTTCGACTGCTTACGGCCTTGCTCATCCACAGTAAAGCCGTGGGTCAGCAGCTCTTTGTACGGCGCGTGGCCGTCGATGGCGCAGCCAGTCAGCAGGGACGAGTGGAACCAGCCGCGGTGTTGGTCGCTGCCTTCCAGATACAGATCCGCGCGCGGGCCGTCAGTGTGGCCGAGCGGATGGGAACCACGCAGCACGTGCCAGTGAGTGGTGCCGGAGTCGAACCACACGTCCAGGGTGTCGCGGCCTTTGTCGTACTGAGCGGCTTCGGCACCAAGCAGTTCGGCAGCGTCCAGTTTGAACCAGGCTTCGATACCCGCCTGCTCCACGCGCTTGGCCACTTCTTCCATCAGCTCGACGGTGCGCGGATGCAGCTCGCCGGTTTCTTTATGGGTGAAGAACGGGATCGGCACGCCCCAGTTACGCTGACGCGAGATGCACCAGTCCGGGCGCCCGGCGATCATGCTGTGCAGGCGCGCCTGGCCCCAAGCCGGAACAAACTGAGTTTGCTCGATGGCAGCCAAGGAGCGCTCACGCAGAGTCGCGCCCTCGTTAGGCTGCTTGTCCATCCCCACGAACCACTGTGCGGTGGCGCGGTAGATCAGTGGTGTTTTGTGACGCCAGCAGTGCATGTAGCTGTGCGAGATGACCGCGTGCTTCAGCAGCGCACCGACTTCTTGCAGTTTTTCAACCACGTTCAGGTTGGCCTTCCAGATAAACTGGCCACCGAAGAACGGCAGGGTGTCGACATACACGCCGTTGCTCTGCACCGGGTTGAGGATGTCGTCGTTGCTCATGCCATATTGCTTGCAGGTGCGGAAGTCGTCCTCACCATACGCTGGAGCCGAGTGCACCACGCCAGTACCGGCGCCGAGCTCAACGTATTCAGCCAGGTACACCGGCGAGAAACGCTCGTAGAACGGATGACGGAAGCGGATCAGCTCCAGCGCCGAGCCTTGCGCAGTGGCGATCACTTCACCTTGCAGGTCGTAACGGGCCAGGCAGCTTTCCACCAGTTCTTCAGCCAGCAGCAGCAGCTTGTCGCCGACATCGACCAGGGCGTAAGTGAACTCTGGATGGACGTTCAACGCCTGGTTAGCCGGGATGGTCCACGGCGTGGTGGTCCAGATCACGATGCTGGTGGGTTTGCTCAGGCTGGCCAGACCGAAGGCGGCAGCCAGCTTGTCGGCATCTTCCACCGGGAAGGCGACGTCGATGGCATCGGACTTTTTGTCCTGATACTCCACCTCAGCCTCAGCCAGGGCCGAACCGCAATCGAAGCAGAAGTTAACCGGCTTCAGGCCCTTGAACACAAAACCGTGCTTGACGATTTCCGCCAACGCGCGGATTTCCCCGGCTTCGTTGGTGAAGTTCATGGTCAGGTACGGATTGTCCCACTCGCCCAATACGCCTAAGCGGATAAAGCCGGCTTTCTGCTCTTCCACTTGTTCCGAGGCATAAGCGCGGCAACGCTCGCGGGTGAGATCCGCTGGCTGATTTTTGCCAAAGGTGGTTTCCACCTTGTGCTCAATCGGCAGGCCGTGGCAGTCCCAACCCGGTACGTAAGGCGCGTCAAAGCCGGCCAGCGTTTTCGAGCGGGTGATGATGTCCTTGAGAATCTTGTTCAGCGCGTGACCGATATGGATGCTGCCGTTGGCATAGGGCGGGCCGTCGTGCAGGACGAACTTAGGCCGGCCCTCGCCTTGCGCGCGCAGCTTCTGATACAGGCCAATATCGTTCCAGCGCTGCAGAATCTGCGGCTCGCGCTGGGGCAGACCGGCCTTCATCGGAAACTGGGTGTCGGGCAGATTTAGCGTGGCTTTGTAGTCGGTCATCTCAGGCTCTTCACTTAAGCGGTTGGCCCTGCCAGTGGGCACGGGCGGCGGCAATATCGGCGGCAATGGCCGCTTTAAGCGCCTCAAGGGAGGCAAAACGCTGCTCATCACGCAGCTTGCGGTGGAACGTCACCGGCAAACGCCGGCCATACAAATCACCGGCAAAATCCAACAAATGTACTTCTAGGTGCGCACTGCCATCGCCGGCCACGCTCGGTCTTACGCCGATATTGGCGACGCCGGGGTAAACCTTGCCATCGACCTGCGCACTGACCAGATACACACCTTTGAGCGGCACGCGTTTGCGTTTGAGCTGCACGTTGGCGGTGGGGGCATTGAGCTGACGGCCAAGTTTCTGCCCGTGCAACACACGCCCGGTGATCACAAACGGGCGACCGAGCAAATGCTCAGCCAGAACGAAATCGCCGTTAGCCAAGGCGCTGCGCACCCCAGTGCTGCTGACCCGCAGGCCATCCAGCTCAACGGTATGCGCGGCTTCAACGGTAAAACCTTCGCGGGCGCCGGCCTCGGCCAAAAAGGCGAAATCGCCGGCGCGATCACAACCAAAACGGAAGTCATCACCGACTTCCAAGTGCTGCACGGCGAGGCCGTCGACCAGCACTTGCTGAACAAACTCAGCGGCGCTGAGTTCACGCAAACGGCGGTTAAAGGCCAGGCACAACACCCGGTCTACACCCTGGGCAGTGAGCAAGGCGACCTTGTCGCGCAGGCGACTCAAGCGCGGCGGCGCGCCGTCCGGGGTAAAAAACTCACGCGGCTGCGGCTCAAAAATCACCACGCAGCTGGGGACGCCTAACTCGGCCGAGCGCTCACGCAAACGCGCCAAAATAGCCTGATGGCCACGATGGACGCCGTCGAAATTGCCGATAGTGGCGACGCAGCCCCGATTCAGGGGCCGCAGGTTGTGAAGACCTCGAACCAGCTGCATAACGCGCTTCTTGCTCATAAAGTGGCCGATTATACGCACACAGTGGCGCCGACAACAGGCGCCAAGCGCACCGCACAGTCAATCAAAGCACGGCGCGTCGGGCAAAATCACGCAGGCGCATGCCCAGTAGCAGCAGCACAGCGAAATAACTCAGGGCACCGACCACCACCAGAGCGCCCAAACGCAGCAGGCGCCAGAACATGGTGCCGTCGCTCCAGGCCGGCAAATAGTGCATAACCAGCAGCAGCGCCGCGGCCATCGCCACCAGCGCCAACGCCAGTTTGAGCATAAATTTCAGCCAGCCTGCTTGCGGCTTAAACATGTCGGCCTTGCGCAAGCGCCAATACAGCAGCCCCGCATTCAAACAGGCGGCCAGACCGATGGCCAAGGCCAAACCGGCATGAGCCAGGGGAATCACGAAGACAAACAGCAGATTCAGGGCCTGAGTTACCACCAAGGTAATCAGTGCGATACGCACCGGGGTTTTGATGTTTTGTTGGGCATAGAAGCCCGGTGCCAGGATCTTCACCAAGATAATCCCCAGCAGCCCCACCGAATAGGCGATCAGCGCCTGCTGAGTCATCAGCGCGTCATGGGCGCTGAACTTGCCGTACTGAAACAGCGCCACAGTCAGCGGCTCAGCCAGGATGGCCAGGGCCACTGCACTGGGCAGCACCAGCAAAAAGCACAGCCGTAGGCCCCAATCGAGCAGCTTGCTGTACTCCTCACGGTTCGCGGCGGAATAGGTTTTGGATAGCGCCGGCAACAAGATGGTGCCCAACGCCACACCGAGCACACCGGCGGGCAACTCCATCAAACGGTCGGCGTAGTACATCCACGACACGGAACCGGCGACTAAGAACGAAGCGAACACGGTATTGATGATCAGCGAGATCTGGCTTACCGACACGCCAAAGATTGCCGGCCCCATCTGCTTCAGTACGCGCCAGACGCCGCTGTCACGCAGGTTCAAGCGTGGCAGCACGAGCATGCCGATCTTTTTCAGGTGCGGCAGTTGATAGAGCAACTGCAACAGGCCGCCGGCCAACACCGCCCAGCCCAAGGCCATGATCGGCGGATCAAAGTAAGGAGTCAGGAACAGGGCAAACACGATCATGCTGATGTTCAGCAAGGTCGGCACAAAAGCCGGCACCGAAAAGCGGTTCCACGTATTGAGCACCGCCCCGACCAGGGACGACAGGGAAATCAACAAAATATAAGGAAAGGTAATGCGCAGCAGATCGGTGGTGAGGGCAAAACGCTCGGCTTCATCGGCAAAACCCGGCGCCGAAACCCAGACGATCCAAGGCGCCGCAATGATCCCAAGCAAGGTGATCACGGCCAGCACCAGAGTCAGCAAGCCACTGACATAAGCGACAAAAGTGCGCGCCGCTTCATCGCCCTGCTGGGTCTTGTATTCGGCCAAAATCGGGACAAATGCCTGGGAAAAAGCGCCCTCGGCAAAAATTCTGCGTAATAAATTAGGCAGTTTAAAGGCCACCACAAAAGCGTCCGAGGCCACGCCAGCGCCGAAGATGCGGGCGATGATGGTGTCGCGCACAAAACCCAACACCCGCGAAAGCATGGTCATGGAACTAACGGCGGCCAACGACTTAAGCAAATTCATGTAATAATTCGACTTCCGCAAGCAAGCCCACCCCGGACCATCCGGTGTTGAGCAAAGGCAACGAGTGTAGCGGCCCGCCACTGGTCAGACCAGCTCGTAGGCTTCTTACAGGGATCAGTCAACACGCTTGACAGCTCTCCCTCATATCGGCATGATTCGCGGCCTTATTTGTTTGTAACCCCCCAGTTTTTTTCGAGGAGCTTGACGGTGGCCAATACACCTTCTGCCAAAAAACGCGCCAAACAGGCTGAGAAGCGTCGTAGCCATAACGCCAGCCAGCGCTCCATGGTTCGTACCTACATCAAGAACGTTGTTAAGGCTATCGAAGCCAAAGATCTTGATCTGGCAAAAACCGCTTACACCCTGGCTGTACCAGTGATCGACCGCATGGCCGACAAAGGTATCATCCACAAGAACAAAGCAGCTCGTCATAAGAGCCGCCTGAATGGCCACATCAAGGCCCTGGGCGAAGTTGCTGCGGCCTAAGCCGTTCGCGACTGACTGCTGCTCAATAAAAAGCCGCCTCTAGGGCGGTTTTTTATTGCCTGCGATTTAGCCCCGAGCCTTGCCATAACCTGCCCGACCAATAAAAAGCGCGAGCAAAAAAAATCCCGAATCGCTTCGGGATTTTTTGTTGAAGCATCGCCGCCTACTGCGCCTTAGGCCAGGGCAGAATCGGAATGGCAGTCACCGCATTCTGCGGACTGCCCTCGATCACGCGGTCGCTGTAAACCAAGTAGACCAAGGTGTTGCGCTTCTGATCAAAGAAACGCACCACTTGCATGGTTTTGAACACCAGCGAAGTGCGCTCGCGAAACACCTCTTCACCTTCTTTGAGTTTTCCGGCAAAACTGATCGGTCCGACCTGACGACAAGCCAGCGACGCTTCGGCGCGATCTTCAGCCAAACCCAGACCACCTTTTACACCACCGGTCTTGGCCCGCGACAAATAGCAGGTTACGCCTTGCACCTTAGGATCATCGAAGGCCTCGACAACAATCTTGTCGTTCGGCCCGATCATCTTAAATACCGTGGAAACCTCACCAATTTCTTCGGCCATGAGCGCCGCCGGCAGCAACGCTAAAGCACCGAGCAAGCCTGTTAACAAACGCATAAACCGCCCCTAGACCAAAATCATATTGTCGCGATGAACCAACTCAGGCTCACCAACATAGCCCAACAATCGTTCAATCGCATCGGAAGGCTGGCCAATGATCTTTTGCGCCTCAAGGGCACTGTAGTTAGCCAAGCCCCGGGCAATCTCCCGACCATCCGGCGCCACGCACACCACCATCTCCCCACGACGGAAGCCACCCTGCAGAGACTTGACCCCCACCGGCAACAAACTTTTCGTACCGCTGACCAACGCCTTGGCTGCCCCCTCATCCAGCACTAATGTGCCACGGGTTTGCAGATGCCCAGCCAGCCACTGTTTACGCGCAGCCAACATACTGCGCTCCGGCGCCAGCAGCGTCCCCAGACGCTCACCCGCTTTCAGACGCGCCAACACCTGCTCAATGGCGCCACCGACAATCACCGTATGCGCCCCCGAACGCGCCGCCAAACGCGCTGCGCGCAGCTTGGTCTGCATGCCACCGCGCCCCAAAGCGCCGCCCACACCACCGGCGACAGCATCCAACGCAGGATCATCGGCACGGGCTTCATAGATCAGCTCAGCATCGGGGTTATGCCGTGGATCGGCGTTATACATGCCGTCGCGGTCAGTGAGGATCACCAGCAGATCAGCCTCGACCAGGTTAGCCACCAGCGCCGCCAAGGTATCGTTATCACCAAAGCGGATCTCGTCGGTAACCACCGTGTCGTTTTCGTTGATGACCGGCACCACATCCAGATCAACCAAGGTCCGCAGGGTGCTGCGCGCGTTCAGGTAACGCTTGCGGTCGGAGAGATCGTCATGGGTCAGCAGGATTTGCGCGGTGCGCCGCTCATACTCAGCAAAGCTGGATTCCCAAGCCTGCACCAGCGCCATCTGGCCAATCGCTGCAGCGGCCTGCAGCTCATGCATGGCACTGGGTCGCGAGGCCCAGCCGAGGCGACTCATGCCCGCCGCCACTGCCCCGGAGGACACCAGCACCAGCTCAACGCCCTGCTCGCGCAGCGCCACCATCTGCTTGACCCAGACCGCCATGGCAGCCCGATCAAGGCCACGCCCATCGGCGGTGAGCAACGCACTACCAATCTTCACTACCCAGCGCTGGGCGCCGGTTACCTTGTCACGCATGATCTCAACCCTAGCAGCGAACCGTGATTACAAAAACGCCGCAATTAAGCGGCGTTTACATAGTTGCTTAATCCCGGACGTAGATAATTTCCGGGCCGTCCTCGGCATCTTCTTCGTCCCAGAAGCTATCATCCTCTTCGGCATCCCCCACTGCACGCACACCGGAGCGACGCAGCGCACGCTTGTCGTCCAAGGCCTGCAGTTGTGCCCGCGCTTCATCCTCGATGCGCGAATCCAGCTCTGCCAACTCTGCGGCGAACTCTGGGTTCTCCTTAATACGCTCGGCGCGCGCCTCAAGGAAGTCCAGAATGTCGTAGCACAGCTGCTCAGTGCCTTCACGAGCCAGCGCCGAAATCACATAGACCGGACCAGTCCACTGCAGACGCTCCACGATCTCAGCGACGCGCGCCTCTTGCTCTTCTTCGAGAATCTGATCGGCCTTGTTCAACACCAACCAGCGCTCACGCTCGGCCAGCGCCGGGCTGAACTTAGTCAGCTCCGCCACAATAGTGGCCGCTGCCTCGGCCGGATCGGTCAGATCCAACGGCGCCATGTCAACCAAGTGCAGCAGCAGACGGGTACGCGACAAGTGCTTAAGGAAGCGAATACCCAAGCCCGCGCCTTCCGACGCACCCTCGATCAAACCTGGAATATCGGCAATAACGAAGTTTTTGTAGCGATCGACACTGACCACCCCCAGGTTCGGCACCAAGGTGGTGAACGGATAATCCGCCACCTTAGGCTTAGCCGCCGACACTGAACGGATAAAGGTGCTCTTACCAGCGTTCGGCAAGCCCAGCAGACCGACGTCAGCCAGCACCTTCAACTCCAGCTTGAGGTCACGCGCCTCGCCCGGCTTACCCGGCGTGGTCTGGCGCGGCGCGCGGTTGGTACTGGATTTAAAGCGGGTGTTACCCAGCCCGTGCCAACCACCTTGCGCCACCATAAGGCGTTGACCCGGCTTGGTCAGGTCGCCCATCACCTCTTGAGTCGCGGAGTCGATCACGGTGGTGCCAACCGGCACCGGCAGGATCAGGTCATCGCCTTTGCGCCCGGTACAGTCGGTGCTGCCACCTTTCTCACCGTTTTGCGCATTGAAGCGACGGGTATAGCGGTAGTCGACCAAGGTGTTGAAGTTCTCCACCGCCTCGATAAACACCGAGCCGCCGTCGCCACCATCACCACCGTTAGGACCACCCTTCTCGATAAACTTCTCGCGGCGGAAGCTCATCATGCCGTTACCACCGTCACCGGCTTTTACAAAAATCGATACTTCATCGACGAATTTCATCGCTATGCCTCCCGCGGATCAGCGGGTTATCAAAACCACAAACACCAGGCTCTTGCAAAACAGCCCTGCAAGCAAAGCGCCAAACGCTCAAGACCGTTTGGCAAGAACCCCAAGCATACAGAAACAAAAAAGCCCCGTCGCAGGACGGGGCTTTCCAAGCAGTCGCGCGCTTAAGCGGAAACGACGCTCACGTAACGGCGGTTGAACTCGCCTTTTACTTCAAACTTGATCACGCCTTCGATTTTCGCGAACAGAGTGTGATCTTTACCCATGCCAACGCCGTAACCAGCGTGGAATTGGGTGCCGCGCTGACGCACGATGATGTTGCCTGCTTTGATAGCCTGGCCGCCATACATCTTCACGCCAAGGCGTTTGGCTTCTGAGTCGCGACCGTTGCGGGTACTACCGCCAGCTTTTTTGTGTGCCATGAGTTCAATACTCCTATAAAGGGATCGGACCTAATGAAATTAGGCGGAGATACCGGTGATTTTGATCTCGGTGTACCACTGACGGTGGCCCTGGCGCTTCATGTGGTGCTTACGACGACGGAACTTGATGATAGTTACTTTGTCGTGACGGCCTTGAGCTACAACTTCAGCTACAACCTTGGCACCTTCAACAACAGGAGCGCCGATTTTTACGTCGTCGCCGTTGCCGACCAGCAGAACACGGTCAAAAGTCACAGCTTCGCCAGTGGCCAGCTCGAGTTTTTCGACCTTGAGGAATTCGCCTTCGGTGACTTTGTATTGCTTGCCACCAGTAACAATTACTGCGTACATGGTAAATCTCCGTTAATCCTGCTCACCCAGCGTTTTATAGGAATAAGAATCAGCTGGCATGGCTGCTTGGGGCCACTTGGCTCCCATGCAATTGCGTAAGGCAGGGAAATACCCAGGGGGAAGTTCAGGGTGCGCGATTGTACGCAAGCCGCTAATAGGGTGCAAGACCCAAAGCCACTCGCCTTGACAGCCCCCTACCCGGCACCTAGCATGCCGCGCATTGAAAACTTCAGGTACCTGCGATGCAACCCCAGTCCTTCTACCGCGTGGCGGCGGATGATTTTACCGCCGTAGACGGCATTATTCGTAACCAACTGGTGTCGCGTGTACCACTGGTCGAGAAAATCGGCGATTACATTATTTCCGCCGGTGGCAAACGTCTACGCCCTCTTCTAGTTCTACTGGCTGGCCGCGCAGTCGGTTATCAACAAGATGACCTGCAACTGCTGGCTGCGACCATCGAATTTCTGCACACCTCGACTCTGCTGCACGACGACGTGGTGGATAAGTCCGATATGCGCCGCGGCCGCTCCACCGCCAATGCGCGCTGGGGCAATGCGCCCAGCGTATTGGTCGGCGACTTCCTTTATGCGCGCTCCTTCGAAATGATGGTCACCCTGGGCTCCATGCCGGTGATGCGGATCATTTCCCAGGCCACGCGGGTGATTGCCGAAGGCGAAGTGCTGCAACTGTCGAAAGTCCGCGACGCCAGCACCACCGAAGAGACCTATATGGAAGTCATCCGCGGCAAAACCGCCATGCTCTTCGAGGCCTCGACCCACAGCGCCGCCGCGCTGGCCGGCGTCAGCCACGAGCAAAGCGAAGCGCTGCGCACCTTTGGCGACCATTTAGGGATTGCCTTCCAACTGGTCGATGATCTGCTGGACTACCAAGGCGACGCCGACACCCTGGGCAAGAACGTCGGTGACGATCTGGCCGAAGGCAAGCCCACCCTGCCGCTGATTTACACCATGCGTGAAGGCACCGCCGAGCAAGCCAGCCTGGTGCGCCAAGCGATTCAGAAAGGTGGCATCGAGGATTTGGAAAGCATCCGCACTGCCGTGGAAGCTTCCGGCGCCTTGGCCTACACCGCACAACTGGCCCGCGACTACGCCGAACGCGCCATCGCTTGCCTGGACGCGCTGCCGCCCAGCGAATACCGCGATGCGCTGATCGACCTCAGCCGCTTTGCCGTCGCCCGCACCCACTAACGGGTTCTGCCTGGGGCGGGCTTAGCCGCCCCGAGCGCTGTCATTCTCTCTCTATGTATCGGTGCAGATGCCGCTAACCGCGGTGCTGCCCAGCTACGGCGCAAGCGCAATACACCCCTCACCTTTTAAGTATTGCCGTTAGGCCGCGCGAACGGACCTTGCGCGGCACCTTGGCGCGGCTTCCAAGCCAGACAATCCGGCGGCGCGACCAAAGGTCCAATTAAGTCTTGCTATAATACAAATAAGAATTATTATCATCTAAACCTTTACACAGGAGATGAGTCATGACTTATTTGATTGACGCTTGGCTGGATCGCCCCCATCCCTACCTACGCATTCTTAACCGCAGCACCGGTGAGGTCTGCGCGCGGCTGGAGCAGGATGCTTTAGATGAGCTACGTGACCAAGGTGATCTGGATTTGCACGAACTCAACTCCAGCGAGCCACTGGTGCTCAAAGAGTTGGTGCGCAATCTGTTCTTGTTCTGCTACGCCCGGGCCTTGCGCCCAGTTTGACCAGCAGCCAGATAGCAAAACGGCAGGCCATAAACATACGGCCTGCCGTTTTGCTTGATCTTGCGCACCTAGCCGCAGGCTAAACGCGCCAGGCTAACTGGAATTACAGGATTTCCAGCAGCTCTACGTCGAACACCAGCACGCTGTGCGGCGGGATGCTGCCAACGCCTTGGGCGCCGTAAGCCAGCTCGCTCGGCACGTACAGACGCCATTTGCTGCCAGTACCCATCAGTTGCAGAGCTTCGGTCCAGCCCGCGATCACGCCGCCAACAGGGAATTCAGCTGGCTGACCACGATCGTAGGAGCTGTCGAATACAGTGCCGTCGACCAGGGTACCGTGGTAGTGGGTACGCACCGTGTTTTCGCGGGTTGGCTTAGCGCCGTCACCAGCGTTGAGCACTTCGTACTGCAGACCGGATGCCAGTACGGTGATGCCATCACGCTTGGCGTTTTCCAGCAGGAAGTCACGGCCAACGGCAGCAGCGGCTTCAGCTTTGGCTTGAGCCTCGGCCTGCATGATCTCGCGAATCACTTTGAAGCTAGCGTTGAGGTCTTCTTCGCTAACGCGGCTCTCTTGACCGCTGAAAGCGTCTTTAACCCCGGCCAGGATGGCGTCCAGGCTAACGCCTGGTGGCGGGTTATCGCGCAGTTGACCGCCCAGTTGGCGGCCAATGCCGTAGCTGACGCGACTTTCGTCAGTCGAGAGAATGAGATCGGACATAACAATGCTCCGCTAGGGGCTTAAAAAGGTCGGCCAGACTAGCATAAGCATTCCGTCACACCCAATCGCGGCAACGCCTTAGTGCTTGGTCAGCTTATCCAAGTAGCCCATGGCAAAAGCCGAAGCGACGAAGGTCATGTGGATCAGCACGTACCACATCAACTTGCTGTCGGGGATGTTCTTGGCATCCATAAACACCTTGAGCAAGTGGATCGAGGAAATCGCCACAATCGAGGCCGCTACTTTCATTTTCAGCGAGCCGGAGTCCATCTTGCCCAGCCAGCTGAGTTTTTCTTTGTCGTCGCCAATATCCAGCTGCGAAACAAAGTTCTCATAGCCGGAGATCATCACCATCACTAACAAACCGCCCACCAAGGCCATATCGATCAGCGACAGGATCACCAGAATCAGATCCGCCTCGGCCATGCTGAAGACATGCGGCAGCAGATGGAAGACCTCTTGAAAGAACTTCAGCGCCAGCGCCAACAACCCCAGCGACAGGCCAAAATAGATAGGCGCCAAAAGCCAGCGGGAGGCATACATGGCGTTTTCGATAAACCGTTCCATAGAGCTCACTTAGAGGTAAAAACTGCGCGAGTATACCCAGCACTCCGAGGGTTAAAAACCCGGGCCAGCATGCTAAATAGTTACCAAACACTTTTTTCGCGAATGTGGATAACCTTATTAAGGGCAATTAACTAAGCAGTCTAAATCGACCGTTTCAAGCAATTGAGCGCTCAGCTATTTGACCCACGGTTCAGCTCTTGGCCTGAGCACCTCAGTTCGTCACTTAAGCAAGCGGTGGGCCACGCAACGCGCGTAGCTGAGCCTGCATATGCAGGCGCCAGATAGGCGGCTCGGCACTGTACTCGTAGCCCATCTCCAGCAGGTTCTGCACTATCTCGCCGAGCATCTGATCTACGCTGCAGGCCCCGAAAAACGGGCCTTGCACCTTAACCAGCGACGGTTGTTCAGCGCTTATGCCGGCGGCGCACAGCAGCAGCCACTGATTGGCGTGGCCGCGGTAAGGGCTCTGATAAAACTCGATCCGAGTATCGAGAACAAGGCAATGGCGGATCAGCACAAGACTGCGCGGCATAACGTCGCTCCTCTTGCCAGCCGGGCCCAAGGCCCACTCACGGCAGGCGGTAAAAACCTCTAGCCTGCCCCCTCACAGCCTGTGGATAACTGTGTGGATGAACTGCGCAAAAAGCTGCTCACTGCCAAACGCTTAAACTCACCACCCCTGATCGCCCAACAGCATGTTGAGCGATCAAGAGGGTTGCCGAGTTACTCAGCAGCGGGCTTTTTCACCCGTGGTTTCTTCTCTTTGACCGGCGCGGCGGGCTCTTCCTTCTTCTCCTCGTCTTTGTCTTCATCCTCCATGCCGATCGCTGCGATATCACGCAAACGCTCCACCACCCGCGCATTGACACTGCCGGCGGGGAATTGGCCTTGCTCATTGGGCGTGCCTGCATCGGCACCGACCAACAAACTCAGCGCCTCATCCACCTGACGCACCGCATAGATATGGAACTGCCCGGCACGCACAGCTTGCAGCACACGCTCATCGAGCATCAGGGTGGTGACGTTGGAGTGGGGAATGATCGCGCCCTGCTCGCCGGTCAGGCCACGGGCCTCACACAGACGGAAGAAGCC
Organism: Pseudomonas sp. 5P_3.1_Bac2; assembly: GCF_025465995.1. GTDB lineage: Bacteria > Pseudomonadota > Gammaproteobacteria > Pseudomonadales > Pseudomonadaceae > Aquipseudomonas. Next base: position 119,526 of record NZ_JANLNY010000023.1, read on the forward strand.
TTCGATCTTCTCATTCACCCCACCCACGGCCTGTACTTCACCGAACTGGTTGATCGAGCCGGTGATGGCGAAGCACTGCTTAAGCGGCGTACGTGACAAAGCCGAAATCAGCGTGCAGACCTCGCCCAGCGAGGCGCTGTCGCCATCGACATAACCGTAGGACTGCTCCAGGGCGATGCTCGCGGAAATCTCCAGAGGGAATTCCTGGGCATAGCGACTCCCCAAATAACCGGTGAGGATCATCACGCCCTTGGAGTGGATCGGCTGCCCCAGATTCACCTCGCGCTCGATATCAACGATGCCGCTGCCGCCTGGATAGACGGTGGCGGAGATGCGCGCGGGCACGCCAAAGGCCGAGTCGCCGACTTCCAGCACGGTCAGGCCGTTGCACTTACCCACCGCGGCACCTGTGGTGTCGATCAGGATGATACCGGCCAGCATGTCATCGATAATCCGCGCCGAAACACGTCCAGTGCGAGTGGCTTTGGCCTTCAGGGCCCGTTCGATATGGCCGGCATCGGTGACGCTGTCACCGGCCAGACTGCGAATAAAATCAGCCTCACTGACCAGCTGGAACAGGTCGCCAATGCGTGCCGATAACCGCCCTTGGTGCTCCGCCAGACGCGCGCTGTAGGTCGCTACCCGCGCCACTGCGGCGGCGGTCATCGGCGCCATGCCCTCTTCCGAGGTGCGGGTTTTCATCAACTGGGCGAACTGTTCAAGGCTGTCGTCAGCCAGGGGAATGTCTTCGTCGAAGTCGACCAGCACGCGGAACATCTCTTGGAAGTCCGGATCGAGGTCTTGCAGGGTGTAATACAGCTGCCGCGAACCAATGATGATGACCTTGAGATTGAGCGGGATCACCTCCGGGGTCAGGGTCACGGTGGCGATACGGCCCAGATCGCCCAGCGGCGACTCCATCTTCAATTTGCGCGACTGCAGCGCGCGCTTAAGGGCGTCCCAGACAAAGGGCTCGCCGAGCATTTTCTCCGCTTCAAGAATCAGGAAGCCGCCGTTAGCGCGGTGCAAGGCGCCCGGACGCAACTGCCGATAGCTGGTGTAGAGCGCGCCTTGGTCAGTGTTGTATTCAATACGGCCAAACAGGTTGTCGTAGGTGGGGTGCGGTTCAAACACCACCGGTGCTCCGCCCTGAGGGTGATGACCCACCACCAAGCTGGGGCAGTACTGTTCTTCGAGCAGCTTGCGTGTTTGCGCGTCGGCCTTTTCAATCTCGACCAGTTGATCGACTACGGTCTTCAGCAGATTGACCTGCACCGCCTGCAAATAAGCGCAAACTCCGGCATTTTCCGCGTATTTTTGCGACAGCGGCGCCAACAGGGGTTGCAGGGCAATGGTGATGGTTTCTTCATTGAGTTGACGCAGTTGGTTGCTCGACTCGCGCTTCCACTGCGGCAGGCTGGCCAGTTCCTCGTTAAGCCGCTCTTCGAGGCCGGCGATATCACTGTGGAAACGCTCGCGCTCGGCTTCCGGCAACTGGGCAAACTCGGCCTCATCCAGCGCCTTGCCGTCGAGCATCGGGGTGAAGGCAATATTGCTGCTGTCGCGGTACAGGGCCACGCCCTTCTCCAGCGACAGGCGCTCAATCACATCCAGCGCTTGGTCATAGCGCTTGTTAAAAGCGCGGTCGATGGCGTTTTTCTTTTGCTGGAACGACGGATGCTCAAACACCGCCGGGAAGGTCGCCAGCAGGTTATCGATCAGGCCGTTGATGTCGGTCAGAAACTCCGCCGCGGTGCCCGCTGGCAGCTCCAGCGCACGGGGTTCACGCGGCTCATCGAAGTGGTTGACATAAACCCAATCCGCTGGGGTCTCCAGACGTTTAGCCTCGGCATTGAGGTAGCGTTTCACGAATGAGAAACGCCCGGTGCCGGACTCGCCCATCACAAACACGTTATAGCCCGGACGCGGCATGGCCACGCCAAACTGTAAGGCCTCAACGGCACGTTCCTGACCTAACACACCGCGAAACGGCTCTAAATCGGCGGTACTGGTGAAATTAAACTGCTCCGGGGAAAAAGGACGGGTAAGTGCTTCAGGTGCCAACCGCAAATGGGCTGCGAAGGAGTCTGGCATTGCAATTCCTTGGACGGGGGCCTGGATGAATCATGGCTGCATCAGGCATGCGCTACAAGCAAAAACGCGGCTGCCGGTACACCGAGGTGACGCGCGCAGTGCATAGCGCATGACTGGGGCAAAAACTGCCTAAACCGTACTACCGGTGCTGGCCCTGCGCAAAAAAAACCGTCTTAAGTCGGTAATGTCCTACCTGCATAGGTCAAGTGAGTTGATGCATTAGCCGATGCCCAGTCGCTTTCTAGCCTCTACTGTCGAACACAGTGGGTGGCCAAAAGACACTCACCTTAAGTAATCTCCGCACCGATAGGGCAACAGGTATTTGTTTGTTGCAGTTGAAGATACCGATCGTAAGGGATAGTCCATGGCCGTCAGCAGTAACTTCGCTTTCCTTCAGGAACATGACCCGCTGTTTCTGCAACTGGCCACGACTGCCGAGCAAGTATTTGCTGCTGATCCCAATACCACACTTATAAAGCTGCGCCAATTAGGTGAGGCGCTGGCTCAGAGCCTGGCCAGCCGGGCCGGTATCGAATTCGATAGCGCGACCACCCAGGCCGACCTCCTCTACAAGCTGAGCCGTGAGATTCAACTCGATCCAAACATCCGCAATCTTTTTCACACGCTGCGCGTCGAAGGCAACAAGGCCACTCATGGCTTCCGCACCCAGCACCGAGAGGCTATGGACGGGCTAAAAGTCGCCAGAGCCCTTGCCATCTGGTTTCACCGTACTGTTGGCAAGAACACTCATAGTTTCAACCCCGGTCCATTTGTCACACCAGCCGACCCCAGTGCCTCACTGCGCGAACTCCAAGGTCAGATCGAACAACTCAAAGCCCAACTGAACGAATCCAGCCAGCAACTGGAAAGCAACCAACAGCTGGCTGACCTCCTCAAGCGGGAGGCTGAAGAATATGCAGTACTCGCTGAGCAAATGTATGCCGAATCACGTACCCACAAACAGTTGGCAGCCGAACACGAAGCCGCCCTGAATAAACTGCGTAGCGAGCACGAACAGAGTATCAAGGCACTGCAACAGCAACTGGCCAGCCAACCACAAGCCAGCCAGCAGATTGCCAAGCGTGCCCAACAAGCAACCAACAATTTTGACCTTTCAGAAGACCTGACCCGAATCCTGATTGATCAGCAGTTGATCGAAGCTGGCTGGGAGGCTGACTCCCTCGACCTTACCTACAACAAAGGCGCACGCCCAGAGAAAGGTAAAAACAAAGCCATCGCCGAGTGGCCCACAAGCAACCCCAAAGCATGCGCTGACTATGTGCTATTTGTTGGTCTGACACCCATCGCCATCGTTGAAGCCAAACGTAAGCGCATCAACATTGCTGATCGCATTCCGCAGGCTGAGCGCTATTCCCGCGAGTTCAAAATCACCTCCGAGCTGCAACAACCCTGGCGGCTAACCGGGCAGACTCAGCCGTGGAACGATGGCCAAGGCGGGCAATTCCAAGTGCCGTTTGCCTTCGCCTGCAATGGCCGCCCCTATGTAAAACAACTCGCCGAGCTTTCCGGAACCTGGTTCCGCGACCTGCGCAGCCCGGCCAATACCCGCAGAGCATTACAGGACTTCCACAAACCAGATGATTTGCTCGACCTGCTCAAGCGCAGTCAGGCCGACGCCGAAACCAAACTCAAAACTGAAGGCTTCACCTACCTAAAACTGCGCGACTACCAAGAGAACGCCATCCGTGCAGTGGAGCATGCCCTCGCCAACAATCAGCGTGACTGCCTGCTGGCCATGGCCACCGGCACTGGTAAAACCCGCACCATCATTGGTTTGATGTATCGCTTTCTGAAGACCGAACGCTTCAAGCGCATCCTGTTTCTGGTCGATCGAAGTGCACTTGGCCAACAAGCCATCGACTCATTCAACGACACCACACTTGAGCAAAACCAGACACTGGCCCAGATCTACGACATAAAAGAACTGGGCGACATGGCAGCCGAAGCGGAAACCCGCGTTCAGGTTGCCACCGTGCAAGCGATGGTCAGCCGCATCTTCCGCTCGGATAACCCGCCTGCGATAGGCGAGTTTGACTGCATCATCGTCGACGAAGCGCACCGTGGTTACACCTTGGATCAAGAGATGACCGAAGGCGAACTGGCAGTACGCGATCATAGCCAGTACCTCTCGCAATACCGCCGCGTGCTTGATCACTTCGATGCCTGCCGCATCGGCCTCACCGCCACACCCGCCAAACACACCAGCGAAATATTCGGTAAACCCGTTTTCACCTACAGCTACCGCGAGGCCGTGGCCGATGACTGGCTGGTGGACCACGAACCGCCGATCCGCTACGAAACCCTGCTGAGCCAAAACGGTATTCGCTTTGAAAAAGGCGAGTCGGTCAGTGTTATCAATACCCAAACTGGCGAGGTTGATGTCACTGAGCTGGAAGATGAACTGACCTTCAATATTGAATCCTTCAACCGCCGCGTCATCACACCGGCCTTCGATAAAGTCATCTGTGACGAACTAGCCAAAGAGCTTGACCCATTCGGCGAAGAAAAAACCATGATCTTCTGCGTAAACCAAAATCACGCAGAACGGGTAAAAAACCTGCTTGATGATGCCTTCAAGGCAGCCTATGGCGAGCAATACAACGAAGCAGCCGTAAGCGTGATTACCGGCCAGAGCGACAAGGTTGAACAACTAATTCGTCGCTACAAGAACGAGCCAACCCCCAATATCGCCATCACCGTCGACCTGCTCACCACCGGCATCGACGTACCGCGAATCTGCAATTTGGTCTTCATGCGCCGCGTGCGCTCACGCATTCTCTACGAGCAGATGAAAGGCCGCGCCACCCGGCGCTGCGATGACATCGGCAAGACCGTATTTCGCATCTACGATCCGGTTGACCTGTATGCAAGTCTGGAAGCAGTCGACACCATGAAGCCCTTGGTGAAAGACCCCAATATTTCACTGGAACAACTGCTCGACGAACTCACCAACGATGCCAGCCATAACGCGCCAGGCAACCAGGAAAACAGCAGCCACGCCCATGATGTACTTGACCAACTGAGCCAGCGCGTCATGCGTATTCTGCGCAAAGCGCAGCACAAAGCCGAAAGCAAGCCGAGCCTAAAACAGAAGCTCAACGAGCTGCAGGAGCTTTGGGGCGTTGAGCCGGCCAAACTGCATAAACACCTGCATGAACTTGGCCCACAGCAAGCCGCCAACTTTGTCCGTAAGCACAGCCAACTGCTCAGCCAGTTGGACACTGTCAGCGCCCTGCTCGGCTCAGAGAACTACCCGGTGATCTCCAACCACACGGATGAACTAAAAGAGCGCAGGCAGGATTACGGCAATAACCAAAAGCCCGCTGACTATCTGGAAAGCTTCAACGACTTTATTCACAACCAACTCAACCAGTCCGCAGCCTTAGGCGTCGTCGTAAACCGCCCTAAAGACCTCACCCGTGAGCAACTGCGTGAGGTCCGCCTGCTACTGGATCAGCACGGCTTCAGTGAAGCCAGCCTGAAAAGCGCCTGGCGTAATCAGACCAATCAGGAAATCGCCGCCAGCATCATCGGCTATATCCGCCAGGCCGCCATTGGCGAAGCCTTGCTACCGTTCGACCAGCGCGTGGCCCAAGCCATGCAAAAAATCTACGCCCTGCTGCCATGGACACCCGTGCAACGCAAATGGCTGGATCGTCTGGCTAAACAACTGGTGCATGAGGTCATCATCGACGCAGAGCAATTCAACGACGCCTTCCGCGATGATGGTGGGCTGAAAGGCCTGAACCGCAACTTGGGCGGTAATCTCGATCAGGTATTGGCAGCCCTGAATGACAGCCTTTGGCAAAATGTCAGCTAAGCGGTTTGACAAACGGCATGGCTTAACGCCTACACTGTCCTCAGTCCTAGGACAAGGGACACCGAATAGCTGAGGCAACCATGAAGAGTCAAGACCTTCTATTACTGATCAAATTGATCTGCCTTGAGCAGCGTGAGCGCCAGCAGCAAAGGCTTGATGGCGATACAGCAGAGCGGGCCAAACACATCAGCCTCCCAAAACCAGACGAATGGCAAGGCTGGGAGGATCATGTAGAACAGGACCCTCCGATTCATCATGACAGTTACTCCGTACGCGCTCTGGAAGCCTCACTGGGGATCAGCAAAAGCGAGGTTGCCTCGGCATTAAAGCGCTGCCAGCAGATTGGACTATTGCGCCTCGAGCCAAGCACTCAGTTACCAAGGGTCAACAGCAAGGCCTTACTGGGTTTTATCGAATATGGATCGCGCTACGTATTTCCCGTCAAGCCAGCAGAAATTGTTCGTGGCATACCAACTAGTTTTTCCGCCCCGGTACTGCAAGGCTCCCTGATGAGTGGCGGCGACCTTATCCATGTCTGGCCTGATGCTTACGGCAATCGCAAAGGGCAATCCGTTACCCCGTTATTCAAAACTGTGCCGGGCGCAGTAAAGAAAGACCCGCTGCTGTATGAATATCTGGCCCTGATTGATGCCATTCGGTTGGGCAACGCCAGAGAGGCCAATCTCGCCAACCAAATGCTGCGTGAAAAGGTGCTACAAGCATGAGCCGCTCACACAATATTCAAATGCTCGAAGTGGTCGCCGAAGCCCTTGGACAAGAGCTTTGCCAAGAGGTCGCCTTCGTGGGCGGCTGTACCACAGCCTTGCTGCTGACGGATGAGTTCAGCCGCGAAGAAGTTCGCTACACCGACGATGTCGACTTAGTTGTCCACCTGACCGGCTACGCCCAATGGCAAAGCTTAGTCGAGCAACTGCAGCAAAAAGGCTTCCGGCAATCGCCGCAGGATGAAGTTATCTGCCGCATGCGGCTCGGCGAACTGAAAGTCGACTTTATGCCTGAAGATGCCGAAGTTGCCGATCTTCTGGGCTGCAATAACCGCTGGTTCAAAGACGGCCTGAGCAGCGCGCAATGGTACGACTTACCTAGTGGTCGGCGTATCCGCCTTTTCACGCCCCCCTACTTTCTCGGCAGCAAACTGGAGGCCTACGCAGGGCGCGGAGCACAGAACCCGCTAGGTAGCCAAGACCTTGAAGACATACTTAATCTTGTGAACGGCCGGGAAGAACTGCTGCAAGAAGTCGATAACGCAGCCCCCGAGTTACGCGCCTACCTGGCAGAAAAGCTCGCTGAACTCCTGAACAATAATGACGTTGGCTACTTGGTACAGGATGCCGCTCGGGGTGAAAGCGAACGCGAGCAGATTATCTGGCAACGCTTGCACCATCTCGCTCAGGTAAATGCCTGAATGCGCGTAACCTTAAACTGGCAAACCCAAACCGGCACACTCACAACCAACAATCGCGATGCAAGTGCCCATATCGAACGGTCAGACGCCAGCCTTTACCTGATCGCCGATGGCAGTAGCAGCCGTCAAGACAGCGGTGAGTTAGCCATTAGGCTACTGGCAGAACTGGCTCAAGGTTTCGAGCACTTACCCGTGAGCGAACTCCTCCCAGAACAACTGGCCGAGGCCCTCGTTCAGGTCATCGCGATCACCCATCAGCAACTGCGCGATATTTATCCCAATGCAGCCTGCAGCTACCTGGTGTTATGCCAGCACGCTGATGCCATGTTTAGTATCCATGAAGGTGACTGCTGCCTTGGGCTGCGCGAATCAGACAACACAATTCGCTGGCTGAACGCCCCACACTGCCTAGCCAACTGGCAAGGCAATTTAAGCCACGCTGAACTGGCACAGATGCCATCACGCCACAGACTGACCCGCTGCTTTAGCCCAAGGCGTGCAAACAGCCCTGAAATAAATCACTGGCCGCTTAGCGCAAAGCAACATTGGCTGTTAGCCACTGACGGATTCTGGGCTGGGCTGAATGACCAGCAGCAACAATGCTTCTTAAACGATGGCAGCCTGACGGCGCCACCTACTGACGACGATATCAGCTGTCTGAGTATCATTTATTCCGCTACCGGTTGAGTTGAGTACCACCATAACTCAGCCCACACTTTGAACAATCTTGAGAACGACCATGACCCAATCCGACATCGTCCAGAAACTCTGGAACCTCTGCGATGTACTGCGCGACGACGGCATCAACTACAGCGACTACGTCACCGAGCTGGTCTTGCTGCTGTTTATCAAAATGGAATTCGAGCAGGCACAAAGCGGGACTCAATTCGAACATAAACTGCCTGAAGGAGCGCGCTGGCCTGATCTGGTGGATAAGTCCGGCCTGAACCTGCTCAACCATTACCGGCAAATGCTGCTGGACCTTGGCCAAAACAGCGACCCGCTGATTGCCGCCATCTATGCCGACGCCCAAACCCGCCTGAAAGAGCCGCGCCATCTGGAGCAATTGATCAAAAGCCTCGACGGCATTGACTGGTTTAGCGCACGGCAAGACGGCTTAGGCGACCTCTATGAAGGCCTGCTGGAGAAGAACGCCAGCGAAACCAAATCCGGTGCGGGCCAGTACTTCACCCCGCGCCCGCTGATCGACAGCATCATCCGCTGCATCAAGCCGCAGTCCGGTGAAACCATTCAGGACCCCGCAGCAGGCACCGCAGGCTTTTTGATTGCTGCCGACGCTTACATCAAAAGCCAGACCGACGACCATTACGACCTGAGTGCTGCCGCCAAGGCCTTCCAGCGCAACCGCGCTTTCATCGGTGTCGAACTGGTGCCCGGCACACGCCGCCTGGCATTGATGAACACCTTGCTGCATGGCATGGAAGGGGATGAAGAAGGCGTCGTGCACTTAGGCAACGCCCTCGGCAGTGTGGGCGCCAACCTGCCCAAGGTGGATGTGATTCTTTCCAACCCGCCGTTCGGTACCGCCAAAGGCGGCGGCGGCCCGACTCGGGACGACCTCACCTATAAAACCAGCAACAAGCAACTGGCCTTCCTCCAGCATATCTATCGCGGCCTCAAGCCCGGCGGCCGCGCAGCCGTGGTGTTGCCAGACAACGTGCTGTTTGAGGCCGGAGTCGGCACTGAGGTGCGCCGCGACCTGATGGACAAGTGCAACCTGCACACCATCCTGCGTTTGCCCACTGGTATCTTCTACGCCCAGGGCGTCAAGACCAATGTGCTGTTCTTCCAGAAAGGCACGCCGGATAACCCGCGTCAGGAACAAGGTTGCACCCAGCGCGTATGGGTCTACGACCTGCGCAGCAATATGCCCAGCTTCGGCAAGCGCACTCCGTTTGGCGCTCAGCACCTTAAGCCATTTGAAGAGGCTTACGGTGACGACGCCAACGGCAACAGCCCCCGTGCCGAAAACGTGGAAGGTGTCGGCGAAACCAGCCGTTTCCGCGTCTTTACCCGCGAACAAATCCGCGAGCGCGGTGACTCGCTGGATATCAGCTGGCTAAAAGATGAAAACAGCATCGACGCCGCCGACCTGCCCGCGCCGGAAGTGCTGGCGGGCGAAGCCATGGCCGAACTGACCGAAGCCCTGCGCGAGCTGGATCAACTGATGCAGGCGCTGGGGGCCGGGGATGAAGCCGAGCAGCAGAAGCAGATGCTGGCTGAGGTAATGGGATTGGTGGTGGCTCAGGAGGTTGGGGAATGAGTGAGTTGCCAGCTGGATGGTCGCAGGCACGCATTATTGACTTGGCTGACATCAACCCCAAGCAGGCATTCGACGATGATCTCATCGCAGGGTTTGTGCCTATGTCTCATGCGCCAACCAACTTTCTAGACAAACTTCGCTTTGAGCAGCGTCCATGGGGCGAAATTAAGAAGGCTTATACAAACTTCAAAGATGGGGATGTGATTTTTGCCAAAGTCACCCCCTGTTTTGAAAATGGCAAGGCGGCGTTTGTCGAGGGCCTGCCCAACAATATCGGTGCTGGAAGCAGTGAGTTTTATGTACTGCGTCCTGCTAGCGATGAAATTTCAGCTAAGTACTTACTGGCCTTAGTCAAAACTCGCGACTTTCTGAGCAGCGGCGCAGAAAACATGACCGGGGCCGTAGGGCTTCGCCGGGTTCCTAAGTCGTTCGTAGAGAATTATTTAATTCTCGTTCCACCAGCAGCGGAACAAACCCGCATCGCCCAAAAACTCGATGAACTACTGGCACAGATCGACACCCTAAAAGCCCGCATCGACGGCATCCCCGCGCTGCTCAAACGCTTCCGCCAATCTGTTCTAGCTGCTGCTGTTTCTGGGCGGTTGACGATATCCAAATCAACACTAGAAGACCCTATTGATTGGCAAGAGCTTCCATTCGCGTCAGTGATAAATGATTTGAGATACGGCACAGCAAAAAAGTGTGATTACAACATCGGAGATACCGGGGTACTACGAATTCCAAACATTGGCGAAAATGGAATAACACTAGACGACCTTAAATCATCCAACTTTACCGAGCAGGAAAAGCTTAAACTTTCTTTGCGCAAAGACGACATCATCCTAATTCGTTCCAACGGAAGCGTTGATCTTGTTGGAAAACCAGCATTAGTCACTCATAAAGAGGAAGGACTACTTTTTGCTGGATATCTAATTCGTATTCGTCTAAAAACCGATCAAGCAGTGCCTCAATACATCAATTACTGGCTGAAGTCCCCAATTACTAGGCAAATTATTGAATTGATGGCTAGATCGACTAGCGGCGTAAACAATATCAACAGCGAGGAAATTAAATCACTGTCCTTGAAATTGCCCCCCTTAGAGCAACAAACCGAAATCGTCCGGCGCGTCGAACAACTCTTCGCCTTTGCCGATCAGCTAGAAACCAAAGTCACTGCCGCCCAAAGCCGTATCGACCAGTTAACCCAGAGCATTTTGGCCAAAGCATTCCGGGGCGAGTTGGTGCCGCAAGACCCGAACGATGAGCCGGCCAGCGTTTTGCTGGAGCGCATCAAAGCCCAACGCGCCGCTGCGCCCAAAGCTAAACGCAGCCGGAAGGCTTCTGCATAAGATCACCGCTCACTGACCCGAACAGAGGTTGCCATGACAGATTGGATCAATTTGCTACAACGTCTGTTTAGCTGGTTCAGTGAGCGGCGCAACTCAGCTCGGCAGCAGGCAGCTCGCGTACTGGCAACCTTTGAGGCCCATGGGATATCCCGCACTGAAATCAACGCGCTGCTGCCGGAGGCTTTACAGCTAACGGCCTATCAATGGTCCAACGCTGACCAGCTCAAGTTGGCGTTACGCCAGCAGCACCTCAACTGGATAAATGAATACTTCGCGCTGCAAGACGGTTGGCTTACCGGGCAAAGCGAATCTGCTCATCAGCATGTATTCAGCTACAAATCACCCGCCAAGCTCCACCAATGGTTTCAGAAAAAGCGCACACCCGGTGTTGATTTAGAGTTCAGGCTGCATCTGATCACGCCAGACACTCGCGAAATTGGCCCAGACTCAGAAGGCTACTACGCGCTGGTGATGGAGCAGATGGATGACGGGCTTGAGCGGTGCAGCCGTTTTTACCACCTTAGCGAAGGGGGCCATTTCGAGCACTGGCCTTGCCTTATCCATCTTATGCAGGTGCTGGCTATCGCCCATCACCATGGTGTGATCATGCGCCGTGCGCAGTTGGATACGCCCGCCTTATACAAACTGAGCCATCACCAGGGGCTTATTCCTGACTGGCTACACAAGTGCCGCCCTCACCCGCTGCAAGCTGACCACGAATTGTGGCCACACTTCTCCGGCCACAGCCCATGGCTTGAACAACTACGCAGCGATGCCGAGCAGGGGCTGCGCCATGCAGGGTTAAGCGAGGTGCTTACGACGTGGCACGCAGACGTTCAGCGCTTTGCTCGGCAGCAGCCAATCACCGACAGACTGTTGCGGCCACACAACGCGCCGAAAACTGAAGCCACAACACGCTGCCAATAACTGGCTGAGAAGGCTGTTCGATCAACCGTAACCGCTGCCAGCATTTTTGTATGCAACGGGGATAGCTGCCCCCCCTAACGATCAGGATGATCCCTATGCGCACCCGCTCCTTGACTCTGTTTGTTGTTTGCAGCGTCACCCTATCCGCTCATGCCGAAATGAAATTGGGCACCTTCACCAGTTCCGGAAAGCTGCTGGTCTCGGACACCGTCAATAAAGAACTGATCCACAACTCGAACTTCAGCACCGAAGACCTAGAGCGCATTAAGCGTCAGCTAGAAGACCAACAGCGCAAGATCGACGCCCAAGCGCAGGCCATCGAGCAGTTGCAGCGCCAACCCAAGCAAGATCAACACTCGCCCAGAGAAACCCAAGAGTTACAGCGCAGTGTGGAGGAGCAAGCGCGGCAAATAGAAAAGCTGCAACGCCAGCCCACCCAAGGTGAAGGCCAGTCCAGGGACACACAAGAGCTACAGCGCACGGTGCAGCAGCAAGAGCGACAAATCGATTCGCTCGAACGCGAGCTTGAGCGACTGAGCCGCACGGTGGACGACCTCAAGCGCAGCCGCTAAAACCAATAAAACAAAACGGGGCCCGAAGGCCCCGTTTTGCTGTAGCACGCAGGTAACTGGGTCAGTCCGTTACTGCGCCAGCTTCTTGTAACGCACACGGTGCGGTTGCGCGGCGGCATCGCCCAGGCGCTTCTTACGATCGGCTTCGTACTCGGTGTAGTTACCCTCGAAGAACTCGATATGCGAGTCGTCTTCATAGGCCAGGATGTGCGTGGCTACACGGTCCAGGAACCAGCGATCGTGAGAGATCACAATGGCGGCGCCAGGGAAATCCAGCAGCGCTTCTTCGAGGGAACGCAGGGTTTCCACGTCGAGGTCGTTGGACGGTTCGTCGAGCAGCAGCACGTTGGCGCCTTCTTTCAAGGTCAGGGCCAGGTGCAGGCGGCCACGCTCACCACCGGAGAGGTCCTTAACGAACTTCTGCTGGTCGCCACCTTTAAAGTTAAAACGGCCCACGTAACCACGGGACGGCACTTCATAGTTACCGATGCGGATCATGTCCAGACCATCGGACACGGCTTCCCACACGGTTTTGCTGCCGACCAGATCGTCGCGGCTCTGATCCACGCAAGCCAGTTGCACGGTGTCGCCGATTTCGATGCTGCCGGAGTCCGGCTGCTCTTTGCCCATCAGCATGCGGAACAGGGTCGACTTACCGGCGCCGTTACCACCGATCACGCCAACAATGGCGCCTTTGGGGATGCTGAACGAGAGGTTATCGATCAACACACGGTCGCCATAACCTTTGCTGACGTTGACGAAGTCGATGACCTTGTCGCCCAGCCGCGGGCCAGCCGGGATGTAGATCTCGTTGGTCTCGGCGCGCTTTTGGAATTCCTGCGACTGCATTTCTTCAAAGCGTTGCAGACGGGCTTTGGACTTGGACTGACGCGCCTTGGCGCCTTTGCGCACCCACTCCAGCTCTTCTTTCATGGCCTTTTCATGGGCCGACTGCTGCTTGGACTCTTGCGCCAAACGCTCGGATTTCGCCTCCAGCCAGCCGGAGTAGTTACCCTCGTAAGGGATGCCCGCGCCACGGTCGAGTTCGAGAATCCAGCCGGCCACGTTATCCAGGAAGTAACGGTCGTGGGTAATCGCCACCACAGTGCCCGGAAAGTCGTGCAGGAAGTGCTCCAGCCAGGCCACCGAGTCGGCATCCAGGTGGTTGGTCGGTTCGTCGAGCAGGAGCATGTCAGGGGCCGACAGCAGCAGGCGGCACAGGGCCACACGGCGCTTCTCACCACCGGACAGGTGCTCAACCTTGGCGTCCCACTGCGGCAGACGCAGGGCGTCGGCAGCGACTTCCAGTTGGCGCTCCAGGTTGTGACCATCGCTGGCTTGCAGAATGGCTTCAAGCTTGGCCTGTTCAGCGGCCAGCGCGTCGAAGTCGGCATCCGGCTCGGCGTAGGCGGCATAGACCTGATCCAGACGGGCTTGCGCCTCTTTGATCTGGCCGACGGCTTCTTCCACCACTTCGCGTACGGTTTTGCTGGGGTCCAGTTGCGGCTCTTGCGGCAGGTAGCCAACATTGATGCCAGGCATGGCCCGCGCTTCACCATCGAACTCGGCATCGACACCGGCCATGATGCGCAGCAGGGTCGATTTACCCGCGCCGTTGAGACCCAGTACGCCGATCTTCGCGCCAGGGAAGAACGACAGGGAGATGTTCTTAAGGATTTCCCGCTTCGGCGGCACGACTTTGCCGAGCCGATGCATGGTGTAAACGTATTGAGCCAATGTCTGCAACTCCTGAAAAAAGAAATAAAGCCTGGCTAAACCGCGCCCTAGACCGGGCTATGGGCGCTGCCACGGCCTCACACTTGGCCAAGCTTTATGGGACTACCGAGGGGATTGCCCTAGCACTAAGCGGCTATTTTAGTCATTGCCGCCCCTAGAGGCTATGGCACAAGGCGCAGATCGTGTCAGCTAAGTGCCGCAGCGTCGCGTAAACGCAGGCTACGCCGCGTGCTCAGGCGTTCGAGACGCAAGTGTTCTGCCACGTCATTACGTCGTTTGCCCGCGTAGGCCTTACGCGGGAGTTAGTCGCAGGTACTGCCCAGCTCGCCGATTTTCTCCAGCCGCGCGCGCACGATATTGCGGCTGATGGCCAACAGCCGTCCGGTCTGCAATTGGTTGCCGTGGCAAAAGTGATAGGCGGTGCGAAACAGCGTCTCCTCGACATGCTCGTAGAGGTTCGGCAGGCCTTGCTCATACAAGGCGTACAAGGCCGCCTCCAGACTGACCTCGGCAGCTGCGGCTGGGATAGCCGGGGCCGCCGCATGGCTGGCGCGCAGCTCCACCAGTTGCAAATCAGCCACCTGCACGGTCTGGTTGCGGCACACCAGCAGGGCATGGTGAATGGCGTTTTCCAGCTCGCGGATATTGCCCGGCCAGGGGTGGCTGAGCAGCCGCCCCTCAACCTCCGCACTGAGCTGCGCGGGCGCGTAGCCCAGGCGCTGGCAATGCTGCTGAATAAAAAAATTGGCCAGCGGCAGAATATCCCCCGGCCGTTCGCGCAGCCCCGGCAGGCGGATGCTGGCGACATGTAAACGGTAAAACAGATCCTCACGAAAATGCCCGGCGACCACCGCATCCGCCAGATTGACGTTGGTCGCCGCGACCACCCGCACGTTGATCGGCAGCGGCGTGCGCGAGCCCAAGCGCACCACTTCGCGCTCTTGCAACACGCGAAGCATTTTGACCTGCATGGGCAGCGGCAAGTCGCCGATTTCATCGAGGAACAAGGTGCCGCCGTTGGCCGCCTCAAACCAGCCAGCTTTACTGGTGGAGGCGCCGGTAAAGGCGCCCTTGTCGTGCCCAAACAACTCACTCTCAACCAAACTCTCGGGGAAGGAGCCGCAGTTGACCGCCACAAAAGGCGCGTCACTGCGCCGGCTTAAGCTGTGAATATGCCGTGCGACCAGCTCCTTACCGGTGCCGGTTTCCCCAATGACCAGCACATTGGCCTCGCTGGGAGCGAGCCGCTCAATACGCTGCAACAGGTCTTTGGAGCGCGGGTCGTTAAACACCATCACGCTCGCCCGGGCCGACTTGGCCGATAGCTCGCTGGGCTGTATGTGGGTGAGCTGGGACATGCTGACAACATCCATGTGGAACACTACCGCGGCAGTGTGCACGCAGGACTCTTATATTAATAAATTATTATTTATTATTTGTTTATTCCATTCCTAACAATACCACCTTCCTTGTCATGCACTGCTGCTCCAGCAGCAATGCATACGCACAGCACTGCTGATCCGCCAGCACTGCGCCCCTGTAAATAGCCGCAAACCGTGCTCTGACGGCCTCTGCGCGGCTGGCACGAAACCTGCGATAGGCCAGCGCAACGCTTGCAGTGCGTGCAAGCCAGGACATGCGTCGTGATATCCCAGGGACCTGAGGGCCAGCGCTAATGAGCATCGAATTTTTCACCCGCCTGCCACTCAATGGCGAAAACTATTACCCGCGAGGCGACAGCCGCAATCGCGGTGATTGGCACAACGAGGCCGAAGGCACCGGGGCCTTGGCTAACTTTCGCAGCGGCGACAGCTTCTCTTATATGGACTACCTGGCGCAGGTGGCGCGCGCTGCGGAAATCAACCAATTTGCCGGCGCGCTGATGGTCAACGCGCCTAACGCCGAGGAGCCCTGGCTGACCTGCGCGCTGCTGGCCCGCGAGACCCGTAATCTGCAATTTGTCACGGCGTTCCAACCGTTCCACTTCAGCCCCTTTGCCGCCGCGCAAATGGCCTCGACCTACCAGCGTGCCACGGCTAACCGGCTGGTGTGGAACATCATCAATGGCGGCTCGGAACAGATCCAGCGGCAAGTTGGCGATACCACCGCGCACGATGATCGCTACCTGCGCGCCAGCGAGTTTTTAGACGTGGTCAAAGGCTACTGGCATTCACCGCAGTTTCATTACCAAGGCGCGTATTACAGCGCCGAAGGCGGCGGCCTCAGCCCGCAGCAGCGCAAAGCGCAGTTGCCACTGATCTGCACCGCCGGTTCATCGGAGGCCGCTCGCGAGTTGGCCGCCAAGCATGCCGACTATTACTTGATGCGCGCCGAGCACCCGGATGAAATCCGCGCGTTAATCGCCGACGTAAAGGCGCGAGCCCAGCGTTATGGTCGTTCGACGATTCGTTTTGGCATGTCGATTGACGTGATCAGCCGGCCCACTGAAGAAGAAGCGCATGCCGAGGCCAAGCGCTTTTTTGATGCCGGCCTGGCCGGCGCCGCCGAGGCCAGCAAACGCTTTAACGGACTGGTCTCCGCGCGCCACCTCAGTTACGAAAAAGACTTTGCCCGCCAGGCCGACGCCAAGTCATATGAGCAATTCTTTGTCTACCCCAATGTCTGGGCTGGCTTTGGCTTTATCGGCATACCGCCGGGGTGCGCCTTGGTTGGCAGCTACGCCAACGTGGTGGCGCGCATTCGCGAGTACAACGCGCTGGGGATTGAGCTGTTCTTCCTCGCCGGCTACCCGCACCTGGAAGAAGCCTACCGTCTGGGCGAGCACATCCTGCCGCACTTCCGCCATGAGCGCTCGCCGCTGGTGCCGGTCAGCGAGGCCGCTGCTACACCTGCCAATGCACAACAGGAGGTGCAGCTATGAATGGTTTCAGCAGTCCTCTGTTAGCCAGCCTCTTGCTGCTCTCGGTGCTGTTCAATAGCGCTCAAGTGGTGGGCGAAGAGTTGCCTTCGGTGATTCGCATCTCCACCGGTGCCGGCTCCGTGCTGACGCCCAAGTTATCGGCAGCCAACTCCGGCCTGACCGCTGCACGCCACGCGGTTGAGGATGAGTTTGCCAACGACGGGGTGAAGATCGAGTGGATACATCCCCTGGGCGGCGGCGTATCGAGCAATGAATTGCTCGCCAGCAAAGCCGTGGATATCGGCTACGCGGGCGAGTTTCCGGCGATCTTTGGCCGCGCGGCGGGGATCAAAACCCGCTTGATCGGCGGCGGTTTTCGCGGCAACAACGCCTACCTGATCGTCCCGCCCAACTCCACGATCCAGAAGGTCAGCGACCTGCGCGGCAAACGCGTGTCGTTGATGAAGGGCCAGCCTTGGGAATATGGCTTCGACCGTTTACTGCGCAGCCAAGGGCTAACCCAAGCCGACCTTAAAATCGTCAATTTAAGCTTTGCTGACGCCCGCAGCGCCTTCACCAGCGGCCAGGTCGACGCGCTCTATGCGCCCGGCGTCTATGGCGCCACATTAGGTGAGCCAGGTACTGGACGGATCATCTGGTCGACCCGTGAAGCCCCCGCCGACTGGCTGTTTACCGCTGATTTTCTGGTCGATGAAAACTTTGCCCAGCGCTACCCCACTGCTGTGAAGCGCTTCCTAAAAGCCGTGGTGCGCGTGAGCGCCTGGGCCAGCGATGAAAAAAATGCCGAGCAGGTGTTCCAGACCTGGGTGCCGCAAGGCTACAGCGTGGCGCAGCAGTGGCAGGAGTACCAAGGCAGTGACTTACGCTACCGTTTCTCGCCGCTGCCCGATCCGTTCCTGCTGGAGCACTACCGCAAAGTAGCGGCCTACATGCTGGAGAATCACCTGATTCGTCGCCCGGTGGAAATCGACAGCTGGGTCGATCGCTCATTCGTCGACGCGGCGATCAAGGAGCTGGGCCTGGAAGGTTTTTGGCCGGAATACGACACCGACGGTAAGGCCCTGGCGCCATGACCAGCACCTGGCGCACCACTGCCGGCAGAAGCGGCGCCGGCTTACTGCTGCCCGGCCTGGGTCTGCTGCTGTGGTATGCCGTGAGTCGCCAGGACGACAGCGTCAGCGCTTTGCTGGTGCCGCCGCGTCAAGTGGCCGAAACCCTGTGGCTGATGCTGACTAGCGGCGAGCTCTGGCAGGCCGTGCAAATCACCTGCGCGCGGGTCGCCGCAGGCTTTGCTTTGGGCAGCGCGCTGGGCATCGCACTCGGCGTGTTGCTAGCGCGCTGGCGACGACTGGAGAGCACCCTGGGCCTGCTTATTAACGCTTTGGCCCAAGTCCCTAGCGTGGCGTGGGCGCCGTTATTAATCAGTGCCCTGGGCATCGATGAAGCGTTCAAGCTGGTGTTAATCGCCTTGGCCTGTTTCTTCCCGGTGGCCGTCAACGTGCGCCAGGCTTTGCAAAACTTCCCCCCAGCCCTGCTGGAAGCCGCCGCCAGCCTGACGCTGACGCCCTGGTTACGCTATCGCAAAGTGCTGTTGCCAGGAATTCGCGATCAGCTGCTGACCGGCCTGCGCCTGGGGCTATCCAGCGCGTGGATCATCGCGTTGTTCAGCGAGTTATTCGCTGCCAGCAGTGGCTTGGGTTTTCTGATCAACAGTGGCCGGATGTACTTCCAAATGGACACCGTCTTGGCCGCCACGCTGTGCACCGGCCTGCTCGCCTATGCCTGTGATCGCGTGTTGCTGCAGTTGCAGCGCACGCTGGCGTACGCGCGATGAACCGCGTGCAGCCCTTCCCCCTGGCCCGAACGGGGCGGCGTACCGCGTTACTGCTCAGCGCGGCTTTGCTCAGTGTGCTGCTGGCCATCAGCCTGCTGGCGTTGTGGCCGACGCCTGCCAGCACCCTGTGTGGCGAGCTATGCAGCGCGCTGACGCAGGCCAGCGTGGCCAGTCTCAAGCGTTTGGCTGCGGGGCTATTAATCGGCAGCTTAATCGGCAGCGTACTGGGCGTGCTGCTGGGTAGTTACCGCTGGGCGGAGTATCTGCTCGGGCCGCTGTGTCATGGCCTGCGCCAGCTCCCATTGTTTGGCTGGATCGGCCTGCTGGGCCTTTGGGCCGGCTATGGCGAGGGGGGAAAAATCACCTTCGTCAGCCTAGCGGTCAGTTTCGTCATGCTGGTCAGCACGCAACAGGCCGTGCACAGCATCGCCCCACGGCTTATTGAGGTGGCGCGCAGTTATCAGTTGCCGACGCTGCTGCGCTGGCGTGTGTTGCTGCTGCCCAGCGTGCTCCCCGCCTGGTTGGCGGGGCTGCGCATTGCCTTAGCCGTGGCCTGGGGCGCCACGGTGGGCGCCGAGATCCTAGTGGGCAATGCCGCGCTGGGGCTCGGTGCGTTTATCTGGGGCCAGCGCGAGCTGGGCCAGGTGTATCCCATTGTCCTCGGCACCGTGCTGATCGGCGCCTTCGGGCTGCTCGGCGATCTCGCCCTGCGCGCCCTAGAGCGGCGCTGCCAAATCTGGCTCGGCCAGGCCTAAACCTTGTTATCACTGGAGACGCTTATGGGCGCCGCGCACCTTAACCTGCAACAGGTCAGCAAAAGCTTTCGCATCGACGGTAATCCGCTGACGGTTCTTGACGACTTTTCCCTGAGTGCCGCGCCCGGCGAATTCGTCTGCTTACTCGGCGCCAGTGGCTGCGGCAAGTCGACCTTGCTACGCCTGGTGCTGGGTTTGGAGCAGGCCGACAGCGGCGCGCTGACGCTCGACGGGCAGAGCATCAGCGGCCCCGGGCGTGATCGCGGAATTGTTTTCCAAGATCACCGCCTGTTTCCCTGGCTCAACCTGACCGAGAATATCGCCCTGGCGCTGCACCACAGCGGGCTTAGTCGCCAAGAGCAACAGGCGCGCGTCGACAGCTATCTCAAGCTGGTGGGCTTATATGAGTTTCGTAAGGCCCGTCCGGCGCAGATTTCCGGCGGTATGGCGCAGCGCGCGGCGATTGCCCGGGCGCTGGTGGCGGAACCCAAGTTGCTGCTGCTGGATGAGCCCTTCGGCGCCCTCGACGCACTGACCCGCTACCGCTTGCAGGAAGAGCTGCTGCGCATCTGGCAACGCGACCGGCCCAGTGTGTTGATGGTGACCCACGATATTGATGAAGCGCTGTACCTGGCCGATCGCATTGTGGTGCTGCAAGCCAACCCGGGGCGGATCAAGCGGGTCATCAACGTCGACCTTGAGCGCCCCCGGCAACGCCAAGACCCACGGCTGATAAGCCTGCGCGAAGAAATCTTGAGCCTGTTCGACTGGCAAGCCATCGACCGCCAATAAGCCGCGCCCAGACCTGCTGCTTCCCGTAGCTTGGATTAGAGCAGTGGCCTGGGATCAGAACCGTAGCCTGGATTAGCCACGCAGTGGCGTAATCCGGGGCAGCGCCACCTGACAATAAACGCGGTGGTGGGTTACGCCGCTGCGCGGCTAACCCACCCTACGGGACTACGAGATCCCCACCCGCCTCGAGCAAGCTCAGAACCGTAGCCTGGGTCAGAGCCGTAGCCTGAATTAGCCACGCAGTGGCGTAATACGGGGCAGCGCCACCGGACAATAATCGCGCTGGTGGGTTAGACCGCTGCGCGGCTAACCCACCCTACGGGACCAAGAGATCACCACCCGCCACCAAGCAAACCCAGAACCGCAGCTTGGATCAGAACCGTAGCCTGGATTAGCCACGCAGTGGCGTAATCCGGGACAGCGCCACCTGACAATAAACGCGCTGGTGGGTTACGCCGCGATGCGACTAACCCACCCTACGAGAACGCCTCACGAGACAGCATCTGTTAGAAACGCAGGGCCGTTTGGATTTGTGCGGTGAAGGGCGCCAGCGGTTGGATAAACTCAGCGTCCTCGCCGATCACCGGAGCGAAGTTCTCTTGGTTGGTGATGTTCAGCAGCTGCAGGCGCACGTCCCAACGCGGCTCGCTGTAATACAGCGCCAGGTTGACGTTGTGCTCGCTGGGCACGGTGATGTTGTTATTGATGCGCACATCCCAATGGCTGCTCCACCACGCCGACAATTGCGCGCCAAAGCCTGAGTCAAAGCGGTAATCGACAAAGCCGTTAAGCGAGTGCTCAGGCACCCCCGAGACCCGGTAGCGGTCGGCGGGCAATTGGTTCAGGGCATTGCTGTCGCCAAACACGGTTTGGTTATCCGCCACCCAGCCGGCCGGGGAGAACGAGCGCGGCACAATCTTGGTGTAGTAGGGCTTCAACCAGGTGTAGTTAGCCCCCGCACTCAGGTGACCCTCGCCCTGATAACGCAGCGACAGCTCGGTGCCTTCGATCTTCATTTGCGCCACTTCGCCAAAGCGATTCGGCGGTGCATCGCGGTACTGCACAAAGCGGCTCACGGTGCCGAAGAGCCGCTCAGGGATAAACTCAAACTTGGCCCCCAGCTCAAACAGCTCACTGACACTCTGGAAGTTTTTATCGCTGAACTGATTACCTAACTCGCCGGCAGCATAGGTCAGGCCGTTGCCAAAGCCGCCTTGGTTGATCGACACCGTGCGATCGTAGGTGGCGTACAGGGTGCTCTGCTGGGTGGGTTTGAAGTACAGGCTAGCTTGCAGGCTCGGTAGCCAATAACTGGCTTTGTCTTTGTAGTCGACCTGCGGCGTCGGATTGACCGGGTTGTCGATCTTGGCATCGACCAAGGTCTGGCGAAAACCCAGGTTAAGCCCCCACTGCTCGTTGAACTTCAAGTTGTGCTGGGTGAATAAGCCGTAGGCCATCCACTGACTGTCCGCCACCGCGCCCAGCGCCGGATAGTTAGCGCCACCTGGCGAGCTGTACAGGCCGCCGGCCACCGGATAAATCGGCAGGTTGCTCAGGTAGCCAAAGTAAGGCGAAGAGCGCACGCCACCACCGGTCACCGGCCAGGCGCCGCCATACAATTGAGCCGGTGTTTGGGTCGCCGCAGGTTGGGTCAGGTCATAGGGCGAAACCATAAAGTTGAACAGGCTGGCCTTGACCCGGTTTTCTTCATAGCGCAGCGACACGCCGCTGTTGCTGTCGTCTTCAACGCTCAGGCCAAACAGCTTAAAGCCGGTGCGCCAGCGCAGCTCCAAACGATCCTCAAACAGGGTGTCTTTGGTATCGACCCAATAGGATTGCAGAGTGTCTTTGATATTGGTTGAACGCTGAAAATAGCTGCTGTTGCTCAGGGTCAGGTCCGGTGAGATATCCACCGCGATCTGCAACTGGGTGTTGAAGACCTTGGCCTCGAACTTGTCCCGTGGGTTGGCCAGGCCTTGGCTGGCATCCAGTTTGGTCAGCTCATTACCGGGCAGCGTAGGGTCATACACCCAGCCCAACACACTGCCCGGCGTGGCCGGATTGGCCGAAGGCAGTGGCGTGCTGTTGACCGGCCCCACGGCTTGGTACTGGTTACGCGCATTGGCCTGGCGCTGCTGCCAGCCGATCACTGCGGAGTCCGGCGCGCCGGACTGATACACCGGCGACCAGATGCCGGCGCCGGCACTGAGCATCAAGGGCGTGGCGCGGCCGCCGTAGTAACTGCCGAAGTGGTCAATTTGCGCTTGGGTGGTGCGGTTCCAACCTTTGGTTTCGTTGTAGTCGTAATAGTCGTCGTAGGCGATGTTCCAATCGATGTGCAGGTTATCCCGCGGTTCCCAAGCCAAGGCGCCGTAGAAGGCGTTGTAGTTGTTATCGACGTTGTCGTAATAGGTACTGCCACGCTGTTGTTGGTAGCTGAAGCGATAAGCCAATTCATCGCTGATCGGGCCCCCATGATCGAGCTGCCAACTGAGGTCGGTGTAGGACTCACCACCCGGCAGCAAGCTGCCCGCCGTGGCGCTGATCTGCGTGCGGGCCTTATCGAAATAGGGCTTTTTCGTGGTGTAGTTAACGTAGCCGCCGGTGTTGTTGCCGCTGCCAAACACCACGGACGAAGGACCGCTGACGATATCGGCGGCCTCAACGGCATTGAGGTTGAGCGGATGGTCAGTCTGGCGTGAATAGATGCGCTGGCCGTTCTGGAAAATCTCCGCCGACTGGGCGCGCATGGTCGGCGCGCCCTGCACATTTTGCCCGGTGCTGCGGGTTAGCCCCGGCGCATACTTAACGAAATCATCGAAGGTTTTGATCGGGTCGTCCTGCAACTGCTTGCGACTGACCGTCGAGATCGAACGAGGCGTGTCGAGAACCTTGGCTTCAGTGCCATACACCGATAACACCGGACGCGTCGGCAGCACCTCCTCACCCAAACGCCGGCCCTCGACCGTTACCGTGGTCAGGGTGGCGTCGTCTTGACTGTCGCTGGTTTGCGCAAGCGCCGCTAAGGGCACACTAAACAAAGCCCAGGCGATCTGCCTGAGCCAATGACTGCGCGGATAATCCTGGAGAAGCATGGGCTCGGTACTCCACAAAAAGAGGCTTAACCGGGCCCGACCAGCAGCGCGCTCGCTTGAAGCGCGGTACTTCCACCAAGCTGTACTGACCGTCCGGCATTAGCAGCCCTATCGCAAGCGCCATGCCAGCTCAGCCGGAGCCAAAACAACCCGCCAATCCCTTGTTTAAAAAGGTTTTTTTAAAAGCTTAGGGACGATGCTTGAGTGCTCTGCTGGAGCAGCAGCAAGGCTCTGCTGCCAGACTGCTGGCCCAGCAGCAATCGCCCGCCACCCCTTGGCTATTCTTGCGCGGCCAACAGCTGTTGGCCTTGCGCCCACAGCCCGGTCATCTTCCACTGTTGCTCCAATACCCCGGGGCCAAACTCCAAACTGCCGCCCAAGCCTTCGGCCAAACGCTGGAAGTGCGCGCCCTCCTCGATCAGCAAAATCAGCTTGGCCAATTGCAGCAGGTCGCGCCCCCAAAAGGTCGAGCCGCCGTTGGCTTCCAGAATGGCCGGCAGGTGCGGATCGCGAGTAAGGCTTTGCAGAATAAAAGCCGGCTCAGGCTGGCGACGGTCGATATACACCGGCAACTCACGGGTCAGGGTCAGGCGCTGCGAGGCGGCATAGCGAATGGGCAAGCTGCGATGGGCGCCAGCCCAAGCGCCCAAGCTGGGCGTGTGCACGTGGATGACCAGATCAATGTCGCTGCGCGCCTGGAATATCGCCGCATAGCGCCTGCCGTTGCCTCCGGCCTGACTGCCACTGAGCACGGCACTACCGGGCTGGCTTTGATCCAGCACCACCTCGCCGCTGTAGCTGGCCACCACCGCCCCGATGCTGGGTTCTTGCGCCCAAGGGCTGGGCGCATGCAGGGCAATCACCCACTCACTCGCCGGCACCCTTATATAGGCCTGCAAGGTCTGGCTGGCACTGAGGGTGCCGCTGTCCTTGAGCACAGTGAAGGCCTTGGCAAAGTCACGTTTAGCCTGTTCCAGCTGCGCTAACAGTGGAGGGTTGATCTGAGTCGACATAAAGCTCTCCTGGCCGAATAAATGACTCAGGCCCTGTGCAGAAGCTATGCCAGCACCGTCGCCCCGCTGCCGCTGGGCCGGGCAGGGGCAGACGCACAGCAACATGCTGGTTATGCAGCAGCGCACTGCTGGAGCACTGCTGCTCAGCCAGCAGTGCCGAGCCAGCTGCCAAGCCATGGCCCGTGATAGCTGGCGCCAGCGGTTTTCGGCACAACCCTTGCTCTTCTGCCTCTAGCTTTTAACGCACCGCCAGCTGTGAGCGACCCGGCCACAGCTGGCTTTTCAGAGCATCACCACGCGAAGGACACCGCCATGAGTCAACCCCTCGATACCCTCTGGTATACCCGCTGTCCGGTGCCTACGGGCCTGGGCATCGCCGTGCAAAAAGGCTGGCTGGATGAGGCACTGCACCCGCAAGGCACGCAGATCAAATCGCTGCGCGACTCCAGCAGCCAGGCCGTGCGCGAATCGCACTTTGATCACAGCCTGCAAAATTCGGTGCGCCACGGCGGCAACATCCCCGCCATCTGGGCCCGCGCCAAGGGCCGCGAGACTCGGGTGATCGGCCTGTCGTGGGCCGATGAGGCGCAGCTGATTCTGACCACGCGCGACAGCGGCATCCGCACCGTCAAAGACCTCAAGGGACGGCGCTTCGGCCTGCCACAATGGACCCACGTGCAGATTGACTTCAGCCGCGCCCAAGCCATCCGTGGCCTGGAAAATGCGCTGAGCCTGGAAGGTTTGCAGGTGCGCGATGTGCAACTGATCAACTACCCGCAGGCGGGCTCCTTTAGCGAGACCAACAGCCAGCCCAATACCGCGCTGTACAGTTTTGGCGGCCACCGCAGCCATGGCTATAACCCTGAGCTGGTGGGTTTGCTGCGCGGCGAAGTGGACGCGATCTTTCTCAAGGGTGCGTATGCCGTACAACTGGCCCAGCAGTTCGGCCTCTACAGCGTGATTGATACCGGCGCCCATCCCGAACCGCTGATCCGCAGCAACAACGGCACCCCGCGCACCCTGAGCGTCGACCTCAACCTCATCGAGCAACACTACGACAGCGCCGTGGCCATCCTCGACGCGGTGCTGCGCGCTGAGCAGTGGGCACACAGCCACCCCGACGACACCGTGCGCTACCTGGCCCGCGAGACCAACAGCAGCGAGTACTGGGTGACCCAAGCCTATGGCAGTGATGCCCACCTGCGCCTGCGCACCGAGCTGAGCGAGCAGTCCATCACCGCCCTGCAAGACTTCACCGACTTCCTGCAGCGTTGGCAGTTTATCGAGCACAGCTTCGACGTACGCGCCTGGATTGACCCGCGCCCGCTGGCCAGCCTCAGGGAGCAACTGCCCAGCCAACGTGCCGACTAAACGTCCCAGCCGCAAAAGTGAACAACCCCATGCGTCCAGCTCTCGACACCCTTTGGTACACCCACAGCCCCGTGCCGACCGGCCTCGGCATCGCCGTTGAAAGCGGCCGCCTGGCTGCGGCCTTTCGCCCCTACGGCACGCGCATCCAGGCCCTGCGCGAGTCGTCGGAACGGGAAATCCGTGAAGCCCACTTCGATCACCACCTGCCCTACTCGGTGCGCCATGGCGGCAATATCCCGGCCATCTGGGCCCACGCCAGCGGCCGCCAGACCCGGGTTATCGGCCTGTCCTGGACGGATGAAGTGCAGTTGCTGGTGACCACCAACGACAGCCCGATCAAGACCCTTAGCGACCTGAAAAACAGCCGGTTTGGCGTGCCCAAATGGGCCAATGTGCAGATCGACTTCGCCCGCGCCCAAGCCATCCGTGGCCTGGAAAATGCCCTGCAATTGGTAGGGTTGGCGGTCAAGGACTTGGAGCTGGTCGACTACCCCTACGGCGGCACTTACAGCGATGAGCCCGTGCGTCACGTCTATGGCGCCCAGATCAGCCTGGGCGACAGCGGCGTGCGCCAGCGTAATAACGAGCTGATCGGCCTGCTGCGTGGCGATATCGACGCGATCTTTGTCAAAGGCGCCCACGGCCTGCAACTGGCCGACGAGTTTGGCCTGCGGGTACTGATCGACGTGGGCAGCCATCCCGATCCGCTGGTGCGCGCCAATATCGGCACGCCGCGCACCTTGACGGTCGATGCGCAGATGCTCGATGAGCACTTCGAGGCCACCGTGCTGATCCTCGAAACCGTGCTGCGCGCCGAACAGTGGGCACGTTCTCACCCGCAGGAAACCCGCGCCTTTCTCGCCCGCGAACTCAACACCAGTGAATACTGGGTCGCCAATGCTTACGGCGCCGATGCGCACCTGCGCCTGCAAACCAATCTGGCCGAACAATCGATCAGCGCCCTGCAAGACCTCAGCGCCTTTCTCCTGCGCTGGCAGTTCATCCCCCAGGGTATTGATGTACAACAGTGGGTCGATCCACGGCCATTGGCCCGCTTGCTGCGCACAGCGGGTCTGGCGATCTGAGCGGCTGCGCTAATTTTCCCCGGGCGCCGACCTAGCAGCGCGCTACGCCGGCCCTGTGGCATAGCCACGGAGCACGCACCAGTGCGCCTGGAGCGCGCAGAAGCCATCACTTTATTGCAATTTATGGCATGCTTACGCCCCGCACTTGTCACCTTCCCTGACATGACTGCACCCGCCTATTAACGCCCTGTCAGGACTTAGGCCATTGCCCATCTTCAGGCCCCCCTCTATTGCACGCCCCAGCGCCCCCGTGCCGGCGGAGGGCCTGCGCAGTCCTGCCCGCATTGTGCTGGTGGTATTGGTGCTGGGCATGCTGGCCCTGCTGCTGTGGCAACTGCGTCAAGAGTCCGAGCAACTGCTGGATAACCAGCGCCAGCTCAACCTGGCCCACACCAATGAATTGGCCAATCACCTGAGCCTGAATATGCAGCTCAAGGCCAATGTCGCGCAGTCCCTGCTGCATCACCACCCCCAGGCGCCGTCGACCCAGAGTGGCCTGCAAGAATTACTGAGCAACCTTGAAGGGGTTTTCCCGACGCTGAGCAGCCTGGTGTGGCTCGATCAAAATGGCCGCGTCCTAAGCGACAGCGATGCCTCCGCCGACGACCGCAGCTACCTGCACAAGCTGGTGCTGCGCAGCCATGGCAACGACTATTACTACGCCTACAGTGGCAACCCTCAGAGCCTGATTTACCTGCTGCTGCCGCACAGCCATGGCACCGGCTACTGGGGGCTGCGGCTGAACAATCGGGCTCTGAATCGCTGGCTGAGCGAGCAACAAAACCCGCAGTATCGCTGGCTCTTGGAGGACCTGCCGAGCCAGCTGATTCTAGCCAGCAACGTGCGTAACGACGCCCTCGATAGCCACCCAGCACCGCCCGTCACCGCCGAAGACATGGCGCAAAGTATTCTCCTGCTCCCGTTGGCCAACAGTGATTGGCAGTTACGCGCACAATTCAATGAAGGCCGCCTGCGCTCGCAGCAGTTGCCGCAACAAGCCAGCAAGCTCTTGTTGTTTATGGCCTGCGCCCTGTTGACCTTGTTTGCCCTGTACCGCCTGCTGCGCGAACAACGCAAGCTGCGCGACCTCCACAGAGCCTCGCGGCGCTCGCTGCAACAAGCCGGCAGCGTGTTGGGCGCCATTGAGGAGCGAGTCATCGTCACCGACTGCCAGGGTCAGTTGCAGTACCTCAACCCGCAGGCCGAAGCGATGTTTGGTCTGAACAATGAGGATGCCCATGAATGGCATCTGCTCAAGCTCCTGCCGCGTCTCAACCCATTGCTGCTGCATGACAACGCCCTGCACAGTGATCTAGGCCTGGACCTCGTAGAGATCCTGCAAAACGGCAGCAACCGCCTGTATGACATCAGCCGCAGCGACCTCAGCGAAGACAACCAGCGCACTGGCTTTGTCTGGGTTCTGCGTGACGTCACCGAAGAGCAGCAAGCCTCGCGGGTGCTGCAAGAAACCCGGCGGCGCTATCAGGATATTTTCGACGGCACCGGCACCGCGCTGTGCGTGCTCGACCTGACCGAACTGCACGGCTACCTGCAACAGCAGCAAATCAGCAGTGGCGAATACTTGCGGCAGTGGCTGGCCGAGGATGAGCAACGGCATCGGACCCTGTGCAAAAAAATCCGCCTCACCGAAAGCAACGAAGTGGCCCTGCAACTGCTTGGTGCCAGCACTAACGCTCAGGTCTGGCAGTTGCTCTGCAACCAGAGCCCGCTGCAGCCCGAAGGCTTCCCCATGCACCTGCTGTATGCCCTGATCAACCGTGGCGGTCTGATTGAAATGGAGGTGCGCGCCACCACCCAGCAGGGCCTGGAGCGCCACCTGTGGCTGTTACTGCGCCTGCCCAGCCACAGCGAAGAGCTGCAAGCGGTAACCCTCAGCATCAGCGACATCACCAACCGCAAGCGCATTGAAACCTCGCTGATTGAGCGCGAGCGCTTCTGGCTCGACGTGGTTAATGCCGCGCCGGACACCATCTATGTGCGCGACCTCTGTGAGAAGCGTCTGCTGTTTAGCAACAACCACCTGGGCACCCAGCTGGGCTACAACCGCGAGGAGCTGCATCAGCTCGGCGAGCAATTCTGGGAGCGCCTGCTGCACCCGGACGACAGCGAGCTGTATCAGCGCACGCGCAATGCCCAGCAAGCCCTCGGTGATGGCGTGCTGATGCAGTTTGAATTGCGCTGGCGCCATCGCGACGGCGGCTGGCGTTGGTTTGATGTGCGCGAGCAAGCCCTAGCCCGTAACGAGCAAGGACGGGTGTCGCGGATGATTGGCGTCGCCAAGGACATCACCGAGCAGATTAACCACAGCGAGTCGCTGCGCAACAGCGAGCAGCGCTACCGCTTGCTGGCCGAAAGCATCAGCGACGTGATCATCACCACCGATAACCTGCTGCGCCTGAACTACGTCAGCCCGTCGGTAAACGATGTACTGGGCTACGACGAGCAGTGGGTGCTCGATCACGGCCTGATCGAACAGGCCACCAACCCGCAGCAGGTGCGCAGCTTCTACGCCTTGCTGGAGCGGGTCAGCGATGCCCTGGGCGACCCGCTGCGCCTGGCTGAGCTGCGCAGCGACTTCCCCCTGCAGCTGTTCGTGTTCGACTGCCTGCATGAATCCGGACGCAAGATTCCTCTGGAGCTGCGCCTGGTACCAATGTGGGACGACAACGGGCACTTCGAGGGCCTGCTCGGCATCGCCCGCGATATCAGCCTGCAACGCCGGGCGGAGAAAGACCTGCGCATGGCCGCCACGGTATTTGAACACTCCACGGCGGCGATTCTGGTCACCGACCCGGCCGGCTATATCGTGCAGATCAACAACGCCTTTAGTCGCGTCACCGGCTACAGCGCCGAGCAAATTCTCGATCAATTGCCCAGCGTGCTCACCGCCGCAACCCAGCAGGCCGGGCATCTGGGTTACGTGCTGCGCCAGCTCAGCCTGATTGGCAGCTGGGAGGGCGAGGTCTGGCTCAAACGTCGCGAGGGCGAGACCTTTCCGGCTTGGGTCGGCATCACCGCAGTCAAAGACGATGAAGGCGACTTGGTCAGCTATGTCGGCTTCTTCAGCGACATCAGTGAGCGCAAAGCCAGCGAGCAGCGCATCCACCGCCTGGCCTATTACGACGGCCTGACCCAACTGCCCAACCGCACCCTGTTCCAGGATCGCCTGTATAACGCCTTGATCAACAGCGGCCGCGATAACGAGTGGCTGGTGTTGATGTTCCTCGACCTCGACCGTTTTAAGCCGATCAACGACTCCTTAGGCCATGCCGCTGGCGACCATATGCTCAAGGACGTGGCCCAGCGCTTGAGCGCTTGCGTCGATACCAACGACACCGTGGCACGCATGGGCGGCGACGAATTTACCCTGCTCCTGCGGGCGCAGCCGCAGCGCGAGGCGGCGGTGCACCGGGCGATCCATGTCGGCGAGAAAATCCTCGCCAGCCTTGCTCAGCCCTTTGTTTTGGAGGGTCGTGAGTTCTTCGTCACCGCCAGTATCGGCATTGCCTTAAGCCCGCAGGATGGCAAAGAACTCAGCCAGCTCATGAAGAACGCCGACACGGCCATGTACCACGCCAAAGAGCGCGGCAAAAACAACTTCCAGTTCTACCAGGCGGAGATGAACGCCAGCGCCCTGCAGCGCCTGGAGCTGGAAAGCGACCTGCGCCACGCCTTGGAACAAGGCCAGTTTCATCTGCATTACCAACCGCAATTCTCCAGCGATGGCAAACGCCTGACCGGCGCCGAAGCCCTGCTGCGCTGGCAGCATCCACTGCGCGGCTCCGTGCCGCCGGGCGACTTTATCCCGGTGCTGGAGGAGTTGGGCCTGGTGGTACAGGTCGGCGACTGGCTGCTGCACGAGGCCTGTCAGCAGCTGGCGAGCTGGCATGCGCAAGGCGTGCATGTGCCCAAGCTGTCGGTCAACCTGTCGGCGCGGCAGTTCACTGACGGCGATTTGGATCAGCGCATCGCCCGCGCCCTGGAGCAAAGCACAATCAACCCGGCCAGCCTGGAGCTGGAGCTGACCGAAAGCATCCTGATGGAAGACGTCGACAGCGCCATGCACACCCTCAAGGCCCTGAAGAACCTTGGCGTATTTATCGCCATTGATGACTTCGGCACCGGTTATTCGTCGCTTAACTACCTCAAGCAGTTCCCCCTCGACGTGCTCAAGATCGACCGCAGTTTTGTCGATGGCCTGCCCCACGGCGAGCAAGACGGCCAGATCGCCCGGGCGATTATCGCCATGGCCCACAGCCTCAACCTGACGGTGATCGCCGAAGGCGTGGAAACCTTGGCCCAGCTCAACTTCCTGCGCGGCCATAACTGCGACGAAGTGCAGGGCTTCCTGCTGGGCCGGCCGATGTCTGCCGCGCAGTTCAGCAACCTGTTTGGCGGCGCGGCGCTGTCCTTGCTGCACTGACCGCGTGGCACCACATGAGCCAGACTGCGACAACAGATGACCAAGGTTCATAGCCCGAAAGCAGCTGGATAAGGTAGAATTTGCGCCCTTCTTCTACTGCCCAGCTGATTTTTCAGGGGAATGCCATGTTCAGCCGTGATTTAACTCTTGCCCGTTATGACGCCGAATTGTTTGCCGCGATGGAGCAAGAAGCCCAACGCCAGGAACATCACATCGAGCTGATCGCCTCGGAAAACTACACCAGCCCAGCGGTGATGGAAGCCCAAGGCTCGGTGCTGACCAACAAGTACGCCGAAGGCTATCCAGGCAAGCGCTACTACGGCGGTTGCGAGTACGTCGACATCGTTGAGCAACTGGCTATCGACCGCGCCAAGCAGCTGTTCGGCGCCGACTACGCCAACGTCCAGCCGCACTCCGGCAGCCAAGCCAACAGCGCCGTGTACATGGCCCTGCTGGAAGCCGGCGACACCGTACTGGGCATGAGCCTGGCCCACGGCGGTCACCTGACCCACGGCGCCAGCGTGAGCTTCTCCGGCAAGATCTACAACGCCGTGCAGTACGGCATCAACGACAACGGCCTGATCGACTACGACGAAGTTGAGCGCCTGGCTGTTGAGCACAAGCCGAAGATGATCATCGCCGGCTTCAGCGCCTACTCGCAAATCCTCGACTTCCCACGCTTCCGCGCCATCGCGGACAAAGTCGGCGCTTACCTGTTCGTCGACATGGCGCACGTCGCCGGTCTGGTCGCCGCTGGCCTGTACCCGAACCCAGTGCCATTTGCCGACGTGGTCACCACCACCACCCACAAAACCCTGCGCGGCCCGCGCGGCGGCCTGATCCTGGCCCGCGCCAACGAAGCACTGGAGAAGAAATTCAACTCCGCAGTGTTCCCAGGCGGCCAAGGTGGCCCGCTGGAGCACGTGATCGCGGCGAAAGCAGTGTGCTTCAAAGAAGCCCTGCAGCCGGAGTTCAAGGCTTACCAAGCCCAGGTCATCAAAAACGCCCAGACCATGGCCAGCGTGTTTATCGAAAACGGCTACGACGTGGTGTCCGGCGGTACTGAGAACCACCTGTTCCTGCTGTCGCTGATCAAGCAAGACATCACCGGTAAAGATGCGGATGCTGCCCTGGGCCGCGCCTTCATTACCGTCAACAAAAACAGCGTACCGAACGACCCACGTTCGCCGTTCGTGACCTCGGGCCTGCGCATCGGCACCCCAGCGGTGACCACTCGCGGTTTCAAAGAAGACGAGTGCCGTCAACTGGCGGGCTGGATTTGCGAAGTGCTGGCCAACATCGGTGACGAAGCCGTTGAAGGCCGTGTACGCGAGCAGGTTAAAGCGCTGTGCGCACGCTTCCCGGTATACGGCAACTAAGCCGCACTGGTAGGTAAAAAACCCGGCTTAGGCCGGGTTTTTTTATTCTGCGCAAACGCCAGCGTGCGCGGCTTTTCGAGGCTAGCCCTGCCCCTAGCGCAGGACTGGCACGCAGCAAACCTAGCCGCCTGAAACTAAAGCCCTTAGCTGGATAACTGGGCAAAGCCCGCGCGGATCTCGTCTTCCGGTAACTGGTCGCCGATAAACACCAGCACGCTCTGGCGTGGTTCGTCAGCGCCCCAAGGCGCGTCCCAGTCAAAGGCATACAGGCCGAGCACACCCTGGAACACCAACCGGCGTTCATCGCCTGCAACCGCCAGCACGCCCTTGTAGCGCAACAGGGATTGGCTGTGTTGCGCCAGCAACTGCTCCATAAAGGCACTGAGGCGGTCGAGGTTGAGTGGCTGCTGACTGTCCAGCACCAGGGTGCGGATGCGCTCGGTGGCAGGCGCCAGTGCCGGGCTCAGGCGCAGGCCGTTGCTGGCCACAGGCACAGGTTGCAGCTGCATCTCGGCATTTAAGTTAAAGCCGCGGATATCCAGCAACTCAGCCAGCTCGATCTGCCCATTGCGCACCAGCCGCTGTGGCGCACGGCGATTAATTCGCGCCAAGCGCTGAGCCAGAGCATCGACTTGTTCAGGCGTGGCCAGATCGGTTTTGCTCAGCAGAATCCGGTCGGCAAAACCGACTTGGGCCTGGGCGATAGGCTCCTGCAAATGGCGCTCGGCGTTGACCGCATCAACCAAGGTAATGATGCCGTCGAGCACATAGCGCTGGGCCAGCTCCTCATCGGCAAAGAAGGTTTGCGCCACCGGCGCAGGGTCGGCCAGCCCGGTGCATTCGATCACCAAACGGTCGAAGGCCAGCTCACCGCTGTCGAGCTTATCCAAGAGGACGAACAGAGCCTTTTCTAGCTCCACATGAATCGAGCAACAGACGCAGCCGTTGGCCAGGGTCATCAGCTCCACCGGTTTGTCGCCCAAGAGCTGGCCGTCGATCGGCGTGGCGCTGAACTCGTTCTCGATCACCGCCAACTTAAGGCCGTGTTCGGCTTGCAGCATATGCTGCAATAAGGTGGTTTTACCGGCGCCAAGAAAGCCGCTGAGCACGGTAACGGGAATCACTGCTTGCATGGTTTACCCCTAAAACTTGGCCTGCACTAATTTTGCCCGGGCCTTAAAACAACCACGCCACGACAAGCGTGGCGTGTGAGTAAGCTGCCTTAGCAACAGCGCACGGGGCGGCCTTTGCCGCCGCCATAACGAGCATCCTGACGTTCACGAAAGAACGCCTCGTAGCTCATCACTGGCTGCTCCGGATGTTCCTTTTGCATATGCGCCACATAGGTGTCGTAGTCCGGCATGCCCACCAACATCCGCGCGGCCTGGCCTAAGTACTTACCCATGCGACTGAGATCGTTAAACACCGTCACTCTCCTTGGCTTAAGGCTGGGCCTGCGCACAGGCCCAGCACGGCATCAGTTAATGCTGATGGCTTGGTACGGCGTTTCTTTATCGCTGCGCTGCGGGTTACGCCAGGCTTGGTAGCCGATCTTCAGCGCATAGAACAGGATGCTGAACACCACCACCAGGAACAGCACGCTCAAGCCTGCGTTGGTGTATGCGTTCATGATCACGTGCTGCATCTGCCCCAGATCTTTAGCCGGAGCCAGGATCTGCCCGGCGTCCTGCGCCGCTTCGTACTTATGCGCCAGGGCGAGGAAACCCAGCGCCGGGTTCGGGTCGAAGATCTTGATCAGGCTCGCCACCGTGGTGCAGATCAGCAGCCAAATGGCTGGCAGCAAGGTGACCCAGATGTACTGCTGACGTTTGAGTTTGATCAGAATCACGGTGCACAGAATCAAGGCGATACCGGCCAGCATCTGGTTGGAGATACCGAACAGCGGCCACAGGGTGTTGATGCCGCCGAGCGGATCGACCACGCCCTGGTACAGCAGGTAACCCCACAGCGCCACGCAGCCGGCGGTGCCAAGCAGGTTGGCGGTCCACGACTCAGTGCGGCGCATGGCCGGGACGAAGTTGCCCAGCAGGTCCTGCAGCATAAAGCGCCCGGCACGGGTGCCGGCGTCTACGGCGGTGAGGATAAACAGCGCCTCAAACAAAATGGCGAAGTGATACCAGAAGGCCATGGTGTTCTCACCCGGCAGCACTTGGTGCAGGATTTGCGCGATCCCCACGGCCAAGGTCGGAGCACCACCGGCGCGGTTGAGGATCGAGTGTTCGCCGATGTCCTTGGCTACCGCATCCAGCGCTTCCGGGGTGATGACAAAGCCCCAGTTGCTCACCGCTGCCGCCACACTGGCGACATCCGCGCCCACTACCGCGGGCGGGCTGTTCATGGCGAAGTACACGCCTGGCTCAATCACCGAGGCGGCGACCATGGCCATGATCGCGACCATCGACTCCATCAGCATGCCGCCGTAACCGATATAGCGGGCGTGGGACTCATTGGCCAGCAACTTAGGCGTGGTGCCCGAGCTGATCAGCGCGTGGAAGCCAGACACCGCACCACAGGCGATGGTGATAAACAGGAAGGGGAACAGTGCGCCCTTCCACACCGGGCCAGTGCCGTCGGTGAACTGGGTCAGGGCCGGCATCTTCAGCTCAGGGGCCAGAATCAGAATGCCGATGGCCAGAGCCAGAATGGTGCCGATTTTCAGGAAGGTCGACAGGTAGTCACGTGGCGCGAGGATCAGCCATACCGGCAGCACTGCCGCGACAAAGCCATAGCCGACCAGCATCCAGGTGATCTGCACGCCGCTGAAGGTGAACATCGGTCCCCACACCGGATCAGCCGCAACCAGGCCACCGAGCCAGATCGAGCCGAGCAGCAAGGCCACGCCGATAATGGAAATCTCACCAATGCGCCCCGGACGGATAAAGCGCATATACAGGCCCATAAACATGGCAATCGGGATGGTCGCCATCACCGTGAACATGCCCCACGGGCTCTCGGCCAGGGCCTTGACCACGATCAGCGACAGCACCGCGAGGATGATGATCATGATCAGGAAGCAGCCAAACAGGGCTATGGTGCCAGGAATGCGGCCCATCTCTTCGCGCACCATATCGCCCAGGGAGCGGGCGTTACGCCGGGTCGAGATATACAGCACCATGAAGTCCTGCACCGCACCGGCCAGCACCACCCCGGCAATCAGCCACAGGGTGCCAGGCAGATAGCCCATCTGCGCGGCCAATACCGGGCCGACCAACGGTCCAGCGCCTGCGATGGCAGCAAAGTGGTGACCAAACAACACATGCTTGTTGGTCGGCACAAAGTCCAGGCCGTCGTTGTTCAGCAGGGCCGGAGTGGCGCGGCTGGGGTCCAGCTGCATCACCTTGGTGGCGATAAACAGGCTGTAGTAACGATAGGCCACCAGATAGATGGCCAAGGCCGCTACCACTATCCACAGGGCGTTGATGGCTTCGCCTCGGCTTAATGCCACAGTACCCAGGGCGAAAGCCCCGAGCACCGCGACAGCAAACCAGGCCAGATGGCCAAGCAGTCGATTCATTGCAGGTCTCCTGCCGCAGCCAAAGGCTGTGCGGCATTTGCGATTGTTATTGTAAGGCCCCCAAATAGCAGGGTTACCGAGGTTACCAACACGCAGCATTGGCGAGACTAAACCGCCTTAGTCTAATCGGCCATTAGCTAAACGGCGGATATTTACCAGGCGCCCCTACCCACCGAGCGTGTTCCCCCCTACCTAAGATAGAAGGTAAATACTAAGTCCGGCAGTTTACCGCTAAGTGTCTAGCTAGGGAGATAGGACTGTTCTCAGCGACCGGCGCGCCCAGCACTAAGTTCAGCTCAGGCCCAGCAAAAGCAGAGCCAAGTCACAACCACAGGCCAGTAACCACGGCAATTGCCCGCTGCGCGGTAAGCTTTGGCTATAGTGATTTAAATCCCGCAGGAGTTTGTTTCATGAGCCCACCCGACAACGAGCGGCGGCGCTTTCATCGCATCGCCTTTGACGCACCCACCGAGATTCGTCAAGGCCAGCGCCAATGGCCGGCCGAGTTGCATGATGTGTCCCTCAAAGGCTTATTGGTCAAGCGCCCCAGCGCCTGGAACGGCGATCCGGACCAAGTCTTTTTCGCCACGGTGCAATTGGATGACGACACCAAGGTGGAGATGGAAGTGGTGCTGACCCGCACCCAAGGCGACCTGCTGGGCTTTGTCTGCCGCCATATTGATCTGGATTCGATCAGCCACCTGCGCCGCCTGGTCGAGCTGAACCTCGGTGATGACAGCGTGCTGGAGCGCGAACTGGCCGCCCTCGGCGACCCTACATAGCCCCGCGCCAAACTGAAAAAAGCAGGCTGCGGCCTGCTTTTTTGTTGCTGCGCTCAGTGCCTAGACGAGCTATTGGCGCTTATTCAAACAGCGCATCTAGCGCCTGCTCCAAGCGCGTCACGGCAATCACTTGCAGGCCCGCCGGGGCATCCTTGGGCGCATTGCCCTTGGGCACGATGGCGCGCTTAAAACCGTGCTTGGCCGCCTCCTTCAAGCGCTCCTGGCCGCTGGGCACCGGACGAATCTCCCCACTCAGGCCGACCTCACCAAACACCAGCACATCGTGGGGCAGCGGGCGATTACGCAGGCTGGAGATCACCGCAGCGAGCAGGGCCAAGTCCGAGGCGGTCTCCAGCACCTTGACCCCACCGACGACGTTGAGAAACACGTCCTGATCATAGGTAGGGATGCCGCCGTGGCGGTGCAACACCGCCAGCAGCATGGCCAGCCGGTTTTGATCCAGGCCCAAGGTCACGCGGCGCGGGTTGGCCATATGGCTGGTGTCCACCAGTGCCTGCACCTCCACCAGCATCGGCCGGGTGCCTTCCCAGGTGGCCATGACCACACTGCCGGGCACTTCTTCCTGAGCGCGGGTCAGGAAGATCGCCGAAGGGTTGGTGACTTCCTTGAGGCCCTTGTCGGTCATGCCGAACACGCCCAGCTCGTTGACTGCGCCAAAGCGGTTCTTCACCGCCCGCAGCAAGCGCAGACGGCCATCGGACTCGCCCTCGAAATACAGCACGGTGTCGACCATATGCTCCAGCACCCGCGGCCCGGCCAAAGCGCCCTCTTTGGTGACGTGGCCGACGAGGAAGATCGCTGTGCCGCTCTGCTTGGCAAAACGCACCAGCAGCGCCGCACTCTCGCGCACCTGGGCCACGCCGCCCGGAGCTGACTGCAACTGCTCAGTGAAGATGGTTTGGATCGAGTCGATGACCATCACCTTGGGCTTCTCGACCCGGGCGGTGGCAATGATGGTTTCGATGCAGGTTTCGGTCATCACCTTCAGCTTGTCTTCCGGCAAGCCCAGACGGCGCGCGCGCATGGCCACCTGCTGTTGCGACTCCTCACCAGTGACGTACAAGGCCGGAAAACGCGTGGCGATATTGCACAGGGTTTGCAGGAGAATGGTCGACTTGCCGATGCCGGGGTCACCACCGATCAGCACCACCGAGCCGTCGACCAAGCCGCCGCCGAGGACCCGATCCAACTCACCGCTGGCGGTGGAGAAACGCGGCATTTCCTCGACGCTGACTTCGGCCAGCGTTTTTAGCTGCGCCTGCTCCCCGGCCCAGCCGGCACGGCCGCTAGGCGCGGCGCTGTGGCCTTCGATCAGGGTTTCCACCAGGGTGTTCCAGGTGCCGCACTCAGCGCACTGGCCAGCCCATTTGGGAAAGGTCGCACCACATTCGGTACAACCATACATGCGCTTGGCCTTGGCCATGGCGGACTCCTCGCAAAACAAGAGCCCGGATCATACGAAAGAACTGGATATATTTACAGCCCAATCAGGCTGCCGCACCTTTATCTTTACAGCCCTTACCGCAGCCGCAGCATTGCCCGGCCGCGCGCTTGAGCATGCGCAGCAACTCATCCTTGAGGGCTACGCGCTCTTGCTTGAGGCTGCTGAGCTGCTCATCGCTCAGCAGTTCGAGGTCCGCCTCAACCGCGCAGATGCGTTTATCCAAGTGCTCGTAGTGCTCAGCCAAACGCGCGAAGTGCGCGTCGCTTGCGCGTAAATTGCGCAGCTCGTCACGCAGCTCAGGGAAGTCTTTGCTCAGCGGGTGATGTTCAACGTACATGCGCGGCACTCCAGAAATAGTCGTTATGGCCAGACTATTCCCCCCAAGCCGCTGCCCTTTTGACTGAGATCAAACTTCCTGCTCTCAAGCCCTAGGACGCCTTGCGCAGCAAGTCGGCGAGCTCATCCTTGAGGCTCACCCGCTGCATCTTGAGACCTAACAGGTGCATGTCATCGAGATTTTCGCGCCCGTCTTCGGCCTCGAAAATGCGCTTATCCAGCTGCTCATACTCAGCGGCCAGGCGGGCAAAATGGCCGTCATGGCTCAACAGATTGAGCAGCGCGGTGCGGTATTCAGGAAACTCACGGTGCAGTGGGTGGTGTTCCAGGGGCATGGCAGAGTCCTCTTGGCCTGCGTAGAGCCTAGCCGACTATGCCGCTGTGTGCCGGAGTCGATGCAGCGAGCTTTGATGGTGGCGCTTGAGCGCATTACACTGCACGCGACTCACCTCAACCATCAGGGAAAGCAGCATGAGCATATTGAGTGAATTTAAAGCCTTTGCGGTCAAAGGCAATGTCGTCGACATGGCTGTCGGCATCATCATTGGTGCCGCGTTTGGCAAGATCGTCTCGTCCTTCGTTGGCGACATTATCATGCCCCCCATTGGCCTATTGATTGGCGGGGTGGATTTCTCCGACCTAGCCATCACCCTCAAAGCCGCTGAAGGGGACATCCCCGCGGTGGTGTTGAGCTACGGCAAGTTTATCCAGACCATCCTCGACTTCCTGATCGTCGCCTTCGCCATCTTTATGGGCGTGAAAGCGATCAACCGCCTCAAACGCGAAGAAGTGGTGGCTGAAGAGCCAGCCGGGCCGACCGTTGAGCAAGAGTTGCTGGGTGAAATTCGCGACTTGCTGAAGAATCAGCAAAGCAAAAGCTGAGGCTCACCAGCCAAGCTAGCCCCATAAAAAAAGGCACCCTGAGGTGCCTTTTTTGTGCGCGTTACAACGACAAGGGACTGAGCAGCAGCTTACTCACCCGCCGCTCTTTGACCTCCACCACGGTCAGGCGCCAGTCGGCGTACTCGACCTGATCGCCGGTGACCGGCAAGCGGTCGAGCAGGCTGATGGTCAGGCCCGCCAGGGTCTGGTAGTCGTCCGTCGCCTGGGCTTTAAAGCCTAAGCGCTCGCGCACCACGGCGAGGTTCAGCGCCCCGCTGACCTGATAACCCTCGGCCACTTGCTCGATATCCGGCCCGGTAACTTCACTGGCATCGGGCAGCTCGCCGGCAATCGCCTCAAGAATATCGGTGAGGGTCAGCAAGCCTTCAAAGCCACCGAACTCGTTGACCACAAAGGCCACGTGGGTTGAGGCCTGGCGCATCTGCTCCAAGGCGCTTAACACCGAAGCACTATCCGGCAGGTTCAGCGGCGCGCGGACCAGACTTTCAATATCCGGCTGGCTGCCACTGAGCAGCTGCTTGAACAGCTCCTTCTTGTGCACATAGCCCAGCGGCTCGTCCTCGTCATCGCCACGGCATACCAGCAAGCGCGAGTGGGCAGACTCCAGCAAGGTTTGCTGAATGCTCTCCAGCGAATCGTCGAGATTAAGCCGGTCGACGTCCATGCGGTCGGTCATGACCTTGCGGATCGACTGCTCGGCCAGGCTCAGCACACCACTGATCATCACCCGCTCGCGGCGGTCAAACAGTGCGGTTTCGCTGCTGCCACCGGCAAGCATGTCGGCGATTTCCTCGCCCACTTCATCTTCCTGCACCTTGCCGCCAAGCAAGCGCAGCACTGCATGGGCGGTGCGCTGACGCATGCCCAGCTGACCTTGCAGCTGACGCTTACGGCGCGAGCGGGCGGTCTGGTTGAACAGCTCGATCAGGATCGAGAAACCAATCGCCGCGTACAGATATCCTTTCGGGATATGGAAGCCCAAGCCCTCAGCGGTGAGGCTAAAGCCGATCATCATCAAGAAGCCCAAGCACAGCATGATCACCGTCGGCCGGGCGTTGACGAAGGCCGTCAACGGCTTGCTGGCGAGCATCATCAGGCCCATGGAGAAGACCACGGCAACCATCATCACGCTCAGGTGCTCAACCATGCCCACCGCAGTAATCACCGCGTCGAGGGAGAACACCGCATCCAGCACGATGATCTGCGCCACCACTGGCCAGAAGCGTGCATAACCACGGTTGCCCGCGGTTTTATGCACATGCCCTTCGAGGCGTTCGTGCAGCTCCATGGTGGCCTTGAACAACAGGAACACACCGCCCAGCAGCATGATCAAGTCACGCCCCGAGAAGCTCTTACCAAAGAGTTCGACCAACGGCTCGGTCAGTGTCACCAACCAGGCCATGCTCGCCAGCAGGCCCAGGCGCATGATCATCGCCAAGCTCAGGCCAATCAGGCGCGCACGGTCGCGCTGCGCCGGAGGCAACTTGTCAGCGAGGATGGCGATAAACACAAGGTTGTCGATGCCCAGCACAATCTCTAGGACGATCAACGTAAACAGGCCTAACCAGGCCGTGGGATCAGCAAGCCATTCCATTAGTGCGCCACTCCCGTAGGTAGGTTCGGCCTAAGCGGCTGGAGCGCGGGAATGCAGAAGGCAACAGAGGCGTTACGAGGTAACGCAGGGGGCTGGTGACAACAATCGGTGTCCATAGGGTCCTAAATACACTTAAGGGGCAGCTATCCTAAAGGGCTATCGCCAACGGGCAAAGAGCCAATTCGTTAGCAGATTTAACCTTACTGCCCGCACCTCCCGCTCACAAGCGGTTTGGCATTTACCAATAATTTTCCACCGCCACCTGCCCCGGCCGGCGGCTCAGGCTCAGTTGCAGGTCACGCTGCTTAAGCAGTGCGCGGGTGTCGTCGATCATCTGCGGGTTGCCGCAAATCATCACCCGCGAGTGCTCGGGGCTGAGCTTAGCCGCCGCTGCGCGCTCCAACTCACCGTTGGTCAGCAGACTGGTGATCCGACCATTCAGGCAACCCGGTACCTGCTCGCGGGTGACCACCGGCACATAGCGAAACTGCTCGGCATACTCCAGCAGATGCTCCTGCTGCATAAGCCCGTGGATTTGCTCCTGATAAGCCAGCTCGGCAGCGCTGCGGGCGCTGTACACCAGAATCACCCGGCTAAAGCGCTGCCACACCTCGAGGCCTTGCAGGATCGACAGGAACGGCGCCAGGCCAGTACCGCTGGCCAGTAACCACAGGTCACGGCCATCGACAAAACGATCCAGGGTGAGAAAGCCCAGCGCTTGTTTCTCGATCAGCAAGGTGTCGCCCACCGACAGGCGGCTTAGCTCGGAGGTAAATTCACCGCCGGGCACGACGATGGAGAAAAACTCCAGATGCTCGTCATGGGGCGCGCTGGCCATCGAGTACGCACGCCAGACCACCGAACCATCAGCCTTGGTCACGCCCAAGCGGCCAAACTGCCCGGCCCGAAAGCGAAAGCCCGCATCGCGGGTGCAGCGCAGGCTAAACAGGCTGGTCGACCAAACCTGAATAGCGGTGAGGGTTTGCGCGGTGTATTTATCGTCACTCATGCTCTGCTGGGCCTCGCTCACTGCCGTTAGATAGGCTTGAGTGTGGCGCAAAGCCGCGCGCACAAACACCGCTAAAGTTTAGGGCTAAGCCGCTGCGCCAGGCTAAAGCGCCGCCGGCCAGTCACTGCGACAAGACATTTACCGCGCAGCAGCCGACAATAGCCGCCGCACTTTCATTTATCGCCGCCGCTTACGGCCGCATTCGAGCCCTGCATGCCTGTTCTAACCACGCCCTTCGCCCAACTGGATCTGCTGCGCCAACCCGATCAGCCCAATGAGCCGTTACAGGCCTTTGATGCCGCCGACGAATACCTGCTCAAGCAACTGCATGAGCAAGGCCTGCAGCCAGACAGCCGCGTGCTGATCCTCAACGACAGCTTTGGCGCCCTCGCCGCGAGCCTCGCCGGCCATGCGCAAGTGACCAGCAGCGGCGATTCCCACCTGGGTTATTTGGCGTTGCAGATCAACCTGCAACGCCATCACATCAACCTTGAGGCAGTGCGCTTTGTGCCGGCCAGCCAACAGGCATTGGGGCCCTTTGACTATGTGCTGATTCGCGTGCCCAAGACCCTGGCCCTGCTCGAAGAGCAGCTGATCCGCCTGCACGGCCAGCTCGCGCCGAATGCCCAGGTGCTGGCTGGCGCCATGCTCAAACATCTGCCGCGTGCCGCTGGGGATTTGCTGGAGCGCTATATCGGCCCGGTACAAGCCTCATTGGCGGTGAAAAAAGCCCGCTTGCTTAGCGCCACGCCGCAAAGCAAAGCCGCGCCCACTTCCCCCTACCCGACGCGCTATCGCCTTGAGCAACCCCAGCTTGAGCTGCTCAACCACGCCAATCTGTTCTGCCGTGAGGGCTTGGACATCGGCACCCGCGCCTTCCTGCCGCATCTGCCCAAGCACCTCAACGCCCTGCGCGTAGCCGATTTGGGCTGTGGCAACGGCGTGCTGGGCATCGCCTATGCACTGCACAGCCCGGAGGCGCAGCTGAGCTTGGTCGATGAGTCGTATATGGCCGTGCAGTCGGCGCAGGCCAACTGGCAAGCGGCGTTGGGTGAGCGACCGGTGACACTGCGCGCCGGCGATGGTCTGGCCGAGCAAGCCGCGGATTCGCTGGACTTGGTGCTGTGCAACCCGCCGTTTCATCAACAGCAGACCGTCGGCGACTTCCTCGCCTGGCGCATGTTCCAGCAGGCCCGGGCGGCGCTGGTGACCGGCGGCGAACTGTGGATAGTCGGCAACCGCCACCTGGGCTATCACGCCAAACTCAAGCGCCTGTTCCGCGGCGTGGAGCAAGTGGCGGCGACGCCGAAATTTGTCGTGCTCAAAGCGACCAAATAAGCCCCGTCGCCCTGCTGTGGCCCTGCCCCACAGGGCTACGACAGCGACTTAACCGACCAGCATGCGCCCGTCGGGGGCTCGGCGTAGTGAGCCGGCTAAGCGACAGGCGATGGCCGCCACTTCACTGTCTTGCCCTTGCGCGACGATGTACTGGGTGCCCACGCGCAAGGCATAGCCGCCTGGTGTGCGCGGGTCCGCGCAGGTGCCGAGCAAAATGCCCTGGCGCTGCAACGCATGCATGGCCTGCGCCGGTGCCACACTCGGGCTCATCGGCACCAGCACCTGGTGGGTGAAAATGCCACCGGCCTCGGGGGCAATCACCGCCACATCCTGCTCGCGCAGCAACTGGGCGAACAGCTCGGTGGCCGCACACACCCGTCGCGCGTAGGCGCCGCCATCGGCTTCGGCCTGCTGCAAGGTGACCAGAAACGCCGGCAGCTTGCCGGCATCGTAGTTGGCCAACAGGGCACGGTCGATAAAGCCCGCCAAGCGCTCGCCATCCGCCGGATCACGCCCGGCGATCAGACTATGGGGGCGCCCCGGCAGGGTTTTGTAAGTGGAGCTGGTGAGGATATCCACCCCCATTTCCAGCGGATTAGGGAAGCAGCCGCCGGCAATCAAACCACTGACGTGGGAGGCGTCATAAATGGTCTTCGCGCCCACCTCCTGCGCCGCTTCGACCACCGCTTCGAGATCATCCGGGGTGATGATCACCGAGCGCCCGAGCATGATCAAATTAGGCCGCAGCGCACGCACCTGCTGCGCCGCCGCCTGCGTATCCAAGCGACAGACCTGGCTGTCATAAGGCAGATCGACCACACGCAAGCCGGCCAATTCAGGGGTGCCGCCACGGCGCTGACTGAGGTGCCCGCCATGGGCCGCTGCCGGCGCCAAAAGCAAATCACCGGGCCGACTGAAGGCATGGAACACCGCCAGGTTGGCGATGGTGCAACTGGGCAGGCGCGGCTCGGCCCAAGCGGCCTTAAACAGCCGGCAAATACGCCTACGCACCGCCACTTCCAAACCTGACACCAGATCGGTATCGGGTTGCTCCTTGGCGAAGCTCGGGCCCATCGCCGGGTAAGCA
Organism: Pseudomonas sp. 5P_3.1_Bac2; assembly: GCF_025465995.1. GTDB lineage: Bacteria > Pseudomonadota > Gammaproteobacteria > Pseudomonadales > Pseudomonadaceae > Aquipseudomonas. The sequence continues at coordinate 164,454 of NZ_JANLNY010000023.1, forward strand.
CTAAGCTCAGGCGCATAGGCCGCCTGCGCCTGCGGGCTGGGTAGGTTGGCGCCAGCGTAAAGGATCACGCGACCATCGCGCAGGGCCTCGCCACGGGCAGCCGCCTGGGTGAGCAATTGCAACTCGTTGGGGGTTTCCATAAACAAACTCTAGGCTCAGTGGGCGAGGATTTTTGACAAGAACTGCTGGGCCCGCTCACTGCGCGGGCTGGCAAAGAACTCATGTTTATCGGCGTCTTCGACGATCTCGCCTCGATCCATAAAGATCACCCGATTCGCCACTTTGCGCGCAAAGCCCATCTCGTGGGTCACCACCATCATGGTCATGCCTTCGCGGGCCAGCTCGACCATCACATCCAGCACCTCATTCACCATTTCCGGGTCCAGGGCCGAGGTGGGCTCATCAAACAGCATCACCACCGGGTCCATCGCCAAGGCCCGGGCAATCGCCACCCGTTGCTGCTGGCCGCCGGAAAGCTGGCCGGGAAACTTCTCGGCCTGAGCACTCAGACCAACCCGTTCCAACAGCTGCAGAGCCTTGCTACGGGCCTGCGCCTGGCTACGCTTGAGCACTTTGATCTGGGCCAGACACAGGTTGTCGATGATCGACAAATGCGCAAACAGCTCGAAGTGCTGGAAGACCATGCCGACCCGCGAACGCAGGGACGGCAAGTGCGTGTCTTTACTGGTGACGCTGATGCCGTCGACGCTGATCTCGCCGCTGTCGATAGGCTCCAGCGCATTGACGGTTTTGATCAAGGTGGACTTGCCCGAACCGGACGGCCCGCATACCACCACCACCTCACCTTTGCTCACGGTCGTGGAGCAGTGCGTCAGCACCTGAAAGGCACCATAGGATTTACTAACATCGCTGATCGTTATCATCGCTAAAGCACCCTTAACGAATAATCGCCACGCGCGCTTGCAAGCGGCGTACGGCGTAAGAAGCAAGCAGAGAAATCACGAAGTACACCAGCGCGGCGAACACATACATTTCCAGCAGGCGGCCATCTCGCTGGGCGATTTTCGCTGCGGCGCCGAGGAAGTCCGTGATCGACAGGATGTACACCAGTGAGGTGTCCTGAAACAGCACGATGGTTTGCGTCAGCATCAGCGGCAGCATGTTGCGCAGTGCTTGCGGCAAGACCACGTTGAACAGGCTTTGCCGCCGCGTCATACCCAGTGCCAGCGAGGCTTGGCTCTGACCTTGCGGCAGCCCCTGAATCCCGGCGCGGATGATCTCGCAGAAGTAGCAGGCCTCGAACAAAGTGAAGGTGATCATGGATGACCAGAACGGGTCCATCCGTACCGGCCGTGAGGCACCGGTAAGCCACTGCATGACGTAGGGCATCAGGAAGTAGAACCAGAAAATCACCAACACCAACGGCAACGAGCGCAGCAGGTTGACGTAGCCACCGGCAAACAGCGACAGCGCGCGGTAACGCGACAACCGCATCACCGCCAGCAAAGCCCCGAACAGGATGCCGCCCAAGGTGGCGAGCAAGGTCAACGTCAGGGTGAAACGCATGCCATCGAGAAACAGATAGGGGAGCGAGTCGACCACAACTCCCAGGTCGAAACTGCCAAACATAATCAGCTCTCCTTGCGTTGGCCGTAGCCTGGCACCGCCGCCTTACGCTCTACGACGCGCATGGCAAAGATGATGATCAGGTTCAGCAACAGATACAGGGTGGTTGCGGCCATAAACGCTTCGAAGGTTTGGAAGCTGTTTTCTTGCATGGCACGCGCACTCCCCGTCAGCTCCATCAAGCCAATCGCCAACGCCACCGACGTGTTTTTGGTGCAGCTGAGAAACTCCGAGGTGATGGCCGGAATCACGATGCGATAAGCCATCGGCAGCAACACATAGCGATAGGTCTGTACTTGCGTCAGACCCAAGGCCTGGCCGGCCATGCGCTGGCCACGGGACAAACTTTCCAGCCCCGCCCGCACCACTTCGGCCATCCGCGCGGCATGGTAGAAGCCCAGGCAGATCACGGCCGTGATAAAGGGGCCGTTGGAGATTTGTTTGAGCCAGTTGCCGACCTCTGTGGGCAGCACCTCAGGCAGCACGAAGTACCACAAGAACATCTGCACCAGCAGCGGGATATTCCGGAACAGCTCGACGAAGCAGCTGCCCAGGCGGCGTAACCAAGCCAGCGGCGCGGTACGTGACACACCGACCAGCGTGCCCAGGATCAGGGCGATGCTAAAGGCGCCGAGGGCCGTAGCCACGGTCCAGCCGGCGCCCCAAATCAGGGTCATTAAATACGTGTGAGTGCCATCCAGCGACGGCTCGAAAAAGATCCACCAATTCCAGTTGTAATTCATCGTCCCGTCCCCGGCATGTTCGGCCCGCCAAGTCGGCCTTGGCGGGTTGCGCAAACATCGATCAAGGGGGCTGCGCCAGGCTGGCGGGATCAGCCCCGGTGATGCTTAGCGGTAGGTGTCAGGATTGGCCGAGTCGGTCGGCGCGGCGATGACTTTCTGCAACTGCGCCGACATCGGCAGGTTCATGTTGATGCCCCGTGGTGGGATCGGCTTCACGAACCATTTGTCGTAGATGGCGTTGATTTCCCCGCTGGCATACAGACCGGCCAGCACCTCATCAACCAGCTGCTTAAACGCCGCATCGTCACGACGCAGCATGATGCCGTAGGGTTCGATCGACATAGGCTCGGCCGACATTACAAAGTCAGCCGGGGACTTCGAAGTAGCGGCAGCGCCCGCAATCGACACGTCGTCAAAAATCAGCGCCACGGCACGACCGGTTTGCAGGGTCAGCATGCCTTCGGCCAAGTCCTTCACGTTCAGCACGTTCAGGCCCAAGGACTGCGCGGCGTTGGCCTCGCTGACCACCTTAACGCTGGTGGTGCCGGCCAAGGTCACCACGGTTTTGCCCTTGGCGTCGGCCATGGTTTGGATCGGCGCATCGGCTTTGGACAGGATGCGCACACCGGCCACGAAATAAGTGGAGGAAAACGCCACCTGCTTCTGCCGCTCAGCATTGTTAGTTGTGGTGCCGCACTCCATGTCGATGGTGCCGTTGGCCAGCAGCGGCATACGGGTGGCGCCGGTCACTGGCAGGTGGCTGATTTTCAAATCCGCCTTGCCCAGCTTGGCTTTCACCGCATCGACCACTTTGCCGCAGAGGTCCATGGCATAGCCAACTGGGCGCTGCTGGTCATCGTAGTAGGAGAACGGTACGGCACCGTCACGGTGACCGATGCTGATCTCACCCAGTTCGGCGATCTTATCCAGTGTCCCTTCCTGCGCCGAAACGCCCGCAGCCGCCAGCATTAGCATCAACGACGATGTCGCGAAAATCTTCTTCATGTGTTTGCCCCTTTATTTTTATCGCGATACGGCCACTTGGAAGTGGGAACCGACGTGCCACAACTAGCATCGCCGACCCATGCTGGCGGGACAGAATCTCGGCGTCAACTAAAAAGAATAATAAATAATGAATTCATTTCTTACGCACAAACTTAGCGCTAAATTTTCTGAAAATGCCCGATATTGGCGCGTTTATTAGCTTATTTTCTTGGGAGTTCTTGATTCGACTTGAATGAAAACTCAGTCAATTTGAGCGTCTTCTTGCAGCTCATCAATCGAGTGGCGCACGGTCCGCGCGGTGTTCATCACATGCTTGCGCATGATTTTGCCGAGCTTGTTCGCGTCGCGCTCGAGCAGCGCCTGAAGAATCTTCTCGTGATCATTCACCGCCTCCTTCCAATCGCCTGGCGCTTGGCGCACGGTGTGGCGGATGTTGCGGATCCGCAGCTCCAAGTTGCGGTACAGAGTCAGCAGGGAGTTGTTATCCGCCGCCTCAAAGATCGCAAAATGAATAGCCCGATTCAGTCGCGAATACTCCAGGCTGCGCTTGCCCTGGTACGCCACCAGCATGTCCTCATGCAACTGCTGGATCTGCGCCAGCTGCGCGTCGCTGATCTTGGCGCAAGCCAACTCACCAGCCAGCGCCTCGATGCTGGCGATGATCGGAAACAGCTCCTGCAGCTCCTCATCGCTGATCGTCACCACCCGCGCACCACGCTGCGGCAATAACTCAATCATGCCCTCCGCGGCCAACGCCTTGAGAGCTTCGCGCAGCGGCGTGCGGGAGATATCAAAACGCTCACACAGCGCCTTCTCCGGAATCTTCTGCCCCGGCGCCAACACGCCACTGACGATCAACTCGCGCAGGTGATCGACCGTCTCGCTATGCAGCGACTTACGCCTAATGGGTTTTGCTTCTATCACGCTCAATCTCAACCCTCGGTCTATCGCCAATAAATGCCAACCGCCAAAAGGCGCGCGACACACGTCGTGCGACTTAGCCATTTGCGCGGCGGCTTGTCTAGGGGCGGCAGATTACCTGCCTGAATTAAGCCTGCACCCTACTCGCCTGAGTATCTGATCCGTGATAATTATTTAGCTCTAAAAGATCACAATCAGACAAATAGGCAATAAATGACATTTGCCACATGGATGGCCGCAAGGGGACTCTCAGCCTCCAGTATTGAAAAGTACAACAGCTCAATCACTGGACCGTTGAACTCTTGGGCTTAGCACTATCAACTGAGTGCCACCCCCACTGTTCGAGTACCGCGACTCGGCCACCTTTGCCGAGCTGGCCGCACAGATCCGTGCGCTGCCGATCTTTATTGAGCGCAATAGCAAAGGTAAAGGGATGTAAGAAGCGGCCCTAAAGCAATTCGCCGCATACCTGGCCGAGCAGCCCGAAGCCTGCTTCGAACAAGACCTGCAGACGATTTTGCAGGAGCATAAAACATCGGTTACCGACCAACTCAGCCTGATTAAAACCCGCCTCGGCCAAGGTGCGTTTCGTCAAGATCTGATCAGCCATTGGGGCGGTTGCGCGGTGACCGGCTATAGCGACCCAGCCCTGCTCGTGGCCTCCCATATCAAGCCGTGGTCAAAGGCGAATAACCAGGAGCGGCTTGATCCATTTAATGGTTTATTACTGTTGGCCAATCTGGACAAAGCCTTCGATTCGGGCCTGATCAGCTTTAAGCAAAACGGCCTGATTATGCTGTCGCCGCACTTACGCAACCCCGAGCAACTCGGCATCAACGCGACCATGCAAGTCGATCTGGCGCCGGAACATCAGACCTATATGCGCTACCACCGTGAGCAGGTGTTTAAGGCGTAGGCTTAACCGGCAAAACGCCTCTTTGCGCACCTACGCTGACCTACTGATCAGTCAGCTTAGGCCTCATTAGGCGACTCGAGGCCAAGACCTAACAGCCTCGCCCCCTCCCTGAGCGAACCCAAATCAGGCCCAGATCATAGACGTCATAAACGCTCGGGCAAGGAGTTGCTCGCATCCAAAATCGGCTCACGGCTCAACAGTTTTTGCTTCCACGCAGGTAGCGCGGCATCCTCCACATCCAAGCGCTTAAGCCACTGATCAGCAGCCCAGCCAATCAAGCGCAGCTCGCCATCGTGGGTGCCGCCGTGGATCCAGCCTACGGTTTCGTAGCGGATGCTTTTGAGGGCATGGTTAATCAGGACATAAGCAGCCGGCTTGGGATCTTCTGCATCACCTGCGCCCAGTGGATAAGGTCCGGCCTGAATCACCACCCCATCCCCCACATCGTAAAAAGCGAAATGGCTGGCCGACAGTTGCGCCTTTAACGCTGCAAGGCCTCCGGCTAACTGCAGGCGCTCGTTATTAAGCATGGTCAGCCAACTGACGGTTTTGATTTTGGCTGATTGAAAGTCCGGAGTATTTGCCAAAAGCGCTGAGGTACCAGCATCAACTCCCGGCATTCGAGAAACCATAAATGCTTCTGTGGGCTCGTTATCATCGCGCTGTGTAGGGGATAGGTTGAATGCATGACCAGCACACCCCTGCTCTGCACCTAGCCGCCGCGCAAAGCTCACAAATAAGCGCAGCAACTCAAGCGGGTTTTCATCTTGGTAAAGAATTGGGACTGAAAACTCTAACACGCTTGTGTCCCGACCTATTTTGGCCTCCCAACCTCGCTTTCCATAGATTTCAAAATACCAAGAGCTGGCATCTTGGGGCTGAACACCGCTTGTGTAGTAAAAACTTAAGTGATCATCTTCATCCATCTCAGCCATCATTTCGCGCAAGCTCTTGACCTCGGAATAAGCAGTCAACGGCTTACCTTGAGGCGGCTCTTCACGCCAAAGCCAAGTCAGGTTGGGCTCAGCAAGTCGCTTGAACTCATCAAAGCACTGACACAGAGTTTCACGAACCAAAGCAGTGTGAGCCCCCTTAAAATACAGCGTGCCTCGTATGCACGCTGCGGCCCCCACATAGTCCTGTGGCCCGCCCCTCATCAACAGATGCCCAGGAATCTCGAGGACTCCAGGCATGTTGGCCAGCTCTTTAGCTAGGTCAAATGGTTGCGGCATAAAGCGTACTCCCGATTAATAAGCTGGAACTGGCATTGAAGGACGCGGGGAGCGCCCCTTAGTAATAATGAACATCAACGCACTGGCGATAGCCGCTGCCCAGCCCAATTGCTCCACTGGAACTTTAGAGTCCTGCTCCTGCTTGCTGCAGTCACACTCCGTTGAACTCATCTGCACCATCTTGCTCTTGCCACCCGCGATTATCGCATAGGCATCAGCTTGATCTTGGTTGGGCGGATCTGGTGGGAACTTCATCTCAACCACCTGCTTGATATTGTCCTGAGTCGGCGGCTTATTGGGATCGGTGACAATCACTACATCGGGCCGACGGATCATGCCCCGCCCCGGTTTAAAGGGTGGATGCTCGGGATCTTGCTCCCAATATTTACTGATCCAACCGGGGATCCAGCCATGGGAACCTGTCCCGGTCTGGCTATCGAGAGTCGGCTGCGGTGGGTTCTTGGTCATGTCGTAACTGACCTCAGGCCGGTAGGGACTACGCCCCTGTAGCACCTCATTAAGTTCACCGAGACGCTGCGACACGCAGTTCTGCTTCAGGCTCTTGCCATCCACGCTGGTATTGGGCGTGCTGCTGCAATAGCAGACGGCTGAGCAGAGCACCTTTTTATCCTGCGGGGCGAGCTTGGGTGTCTGCACCCCAACCGGATGGGTGCTGCCTGCCGAGCTCATACCGCCCTGCGACAAACTTGGTTGATCACCCATGACTAGCCCTCCCCCTGCAGTAAATCGATATGCAGGGTTTGCGCGCTGTCGTGCTTAACCCAAGCAGTCATGCCCTGCTCATCGGTGGTTTCGATGGAGCTCCAGCCGCCAGTGGACCAGACCTTGACCTGCCGTCCGGCCGCAGGCAGGCCGGTTTCGTAATCAATCACCTGAAAGCGCCCCGAATAAGGTGCGCTCGCCATGTTCAGCGGAGTAACGGGAACGAAGGGCGCAGGGGTAAAGGTATCGCCAATAATCACCGTGCCTGAGCCGCCAATAATCACGTTGCCATGACTACCGACACTGCCCAAGGTGGCGGCGGGCTTGCCGTTGATAAACACCGTGGACGAAACCGCCGAGACAATGGGGCTGCCACAGGCAGACACATCGCTTTGCCGCGCGGCGGCCAAGTGATCGAACAGCACGTCGGGTGAACCGCTGGCGATGGGGTTAGTGCCATGGCCTGAGACTGGGCAGGCGGTGGGATCGGTGATACGGGCAGCGGGTTTGCCACTCATAGCGCATCCTTGCTGAGCATGATCAGGGACCAAGACAGCTGGGGTGCTCATGTCGGCGAGTCAGGGATACGCCATGCCCAGTGCGTAGGTCGTTAGATGTTCGACCATAGCAGCGCTCAGTTGCGCAAAGATTTGCGCAGCAGCGCCCAAGACCGCGCGGGGCTTGAGACAGAGCCGCTTGTAACAAAATGTATCCGAGTCTTTGATCTGAGTCCGACCTCAAGCGCAAACCACGCAGAGCGGCCTTCTCATCCTTATCGGGATGAGCGCGGACTGCGTGTGAGGAGTATGGCTATCTGCATAGTGGATGGGTGGAGCGTCATCCAACCTACGCCGGTGGGCCTCAGCTACGCCCACCTAACAGATCGCGAACCTTGAGTAGGGTGGACAACGCGTAGCTTGTCCACCGCTGGACGAGCAGAGCCCTATAACAAACCACTTTGCCGCACGCTCCATCGGGATGACTGCGGGCTGACCTGAGGCTATCTGCATGGTGGATGGGTAAAGCGTCATCCACCCTACGGTGGCGCGCCTCAGCTACGCCCGCCCAACAGATCACGAACCTTGAGTAGGGTGGACAACGCGCAGCTTGTCCACCGCTGGACGGGCAGAGCCCTATAACAAACCACTTTGCCGCACGCCCCATCGAGATGACTGCGGGCTGGCCGTGAGGCTATCTGCATGGTGGATGGGTGAAGCGTCATCCACCCTACGCCGGTGGGCTTCGGCCACACCCCGCCCAACAGGTCGCGAACCTTGAGTAGGGTGGACAACGCGTAGCTTGTCCACCTTAGCTGCTGGGGTCATGGAGGGCTAACAGCCGCCCATTAACGGGGTGTTTATGGCGTGCCCATACCCACTGCGCGCATCACCAGCTTCAGGCCGTAGGCCACCACCGCGAGGGCCAGCACGCTGCCGGCCCAGATGGTGATCAGCCAACCAATACGCTGCCACAGGGGCTTGGATTGCTGAACTTGAGACATGGCCCGTTCCTCAATGGTAGCCCTGGTTTTCGTTGACCTTGCCGCGGAACACGTAATAGCTCCAGGCGGTGTACATCAAAATAAACGGGATGATGAACAACGCCCCCACCAGGATAAATCCCTGGCTTTGCGGCGGTGCCGCAGCCTCCCAGATGCTCACCGACGGTGGAATGATGTTCGGCCACAGGCTGATCCCCAAGCCGCTATAGCCTAAGAAGATCAGGGTCAGGGTGAGGATAAACGGTGTGTAGTTGGCATAGCGCGCCACGGCCCGCAGCAACGCCCAAGTGCACAGCAGCACCAGGATGGGCACCGGCATAAACCAGTAGATATTCGGCGTGCTGAACCAGCGGTTGGCGATGGCCTGATCAGCCAGAGGCGTCCACAGGCTGACGATGGCGGTGACACCCAGCAGGACGAACACCAACGGCCGCGCCATGTTGTGCATCTGCTCTTGCAAGCGGCCTTCGGTTTTCATGATCAGCCAGGTACAGCCGAGCAAGGCGTAGGCCGCGATCAGCGCCACGCCGCAGAACAGCGAGAACGGCGTGAGCCAGTCCAGCGAGCCGCCGACAAAGGTTTTGTCGACCACCTCAAAGCCCTCGACATAAGCCCCCAGCGCCACGCCCTGGAAGAAGGTCGCGGTGATCGAACCACCGATAAAGGCCTTGTCCCAGATATGCTGGCGCGAGGCCTTGGCCTTGAAGCGGAACTCAAAGGCCACACCACGGAAGATCAACCCCAGCAGCATAAAGATCAGCGGCAAATACAGGGCGCTGAGCACCACCGCGTAGGCCAGCGGGAAGGCCCCAAACAAGGCGGCGCCACCGAGCACCAGCCAAGTTTCGTTGCCGTCCCACACTGGAGCGACGGTGTTCATCATCACATCGCGTTCGCCTTCGCTTTTGACGAAGGGGAAGATGATGCCGATGCCCAGATCGAAGCCGTCCATGATCACGTACATCATCACGCCGAAGGCGATGATCACGGCCCAGATTAACGAGAGATCAACACCCATGGTTATTTACCCTCATCCAGTGAATCGCTATGGCCTTCTTCCAGGCCTTCGCCAGGCGCCGACAATGGCCGCGCTGGAGTACGTTGCTGGCCAGGGCCACCATCCATAGTTTGCGTCCCGGCGTGCGCCACCGGACCTTTGCGCACCAGGCGCAGCATGTAGCCAATGCCGACGCCAAATACGGCGAAGTAGATCAACACAAACAGCCCTAGGGTCAGGCTCATCTGGCCAAAGCTATGCCCCGAGGAGGCATCGGCGGTGCGCATCAAGCCGTGAATGATCCACGGCTGGCGGCCCACCTCGGTGGTGTACCAACCGGCCAGAATGGCGATGATGCCCGCAGGCCCCATCCACACCGCAAGGTGCAGGAACGGCCGCCAGTTAAACAGCTTGCCCCGCAGGCGCAGGACAAAGGCCAAGACCCCCGTAAGGATCATCAACATGCCCAGGCCGACCATGACGCGGAAGGTCCAGAACACCACGGTGGAGTTAGGCCGATCTTCCTTGGCGAACTCCTTCAGTGCTGGCACTTGCTTATCCAGACTGTGGGTCAGAATCAGGCTGCCCAGGTAGGGGATTTGCACGCTGAAGCGGGTCTTCTCCTGCTGCATGTCGGGCCAGCCAAACAGAATCAGCGGAGTCGCCTCACCAGGTTTATTTTCCCAGTGGCCTTCGATGGCGGCGATTTTTTCCGGCTGGTACTTAAGGGTATTAAGACCATGGAAGTCGCCGATCACCGCCTGCACCGGGGCGACGATCAGGGCCATCCACATAGCCATCGAGAACATCTTGCGCACGGCCGGGGTGCTGCGCCCACGCAGCAAATGCCAGGCCGCCGAGGCGCCGACAAAAAACGCCGTGGCGAGGAACGCGGCAGTGGCCATATGCAGCAAGCGGTAGGGGAATGACGGGTTAAACACCACGGCCAGCCAGTCAGTGGGGATCACCCGTCCGTCGATAATTTCAAACCCCTGGGGTGTGTGCATCCAGCTGTTGGAAGCAAGAATCCAGAAGGTCGAGATCAGCGTGCCAATGGCCACCATCACCGTGGCAAAGAAATGCAGGCCTGGGCCGACACGATTCCAGCCAAACAGCATGACGCCCAAGAAGCCCGCTTCGAGGAAGAACGCGGTGAGCACCTCGTAGGTCAGCAGCGGCCCGGTAATCGCTCCGGCAAACTCGGAGAAAGCGCTCCAGTTAGTGCCGAACTGATAGGCCATCACCAGGCCAGACACCACGCCCATGCCGAAGTTAACGGCGAAAATCTTCACCCAGAAATGATACAGGTCGCGGTAATGCTCCTGCCTCGTCTTCAACCACAAACCTTCCAACACAGCCAGATAACTGGCCAGACCAATGGTAATGGCCGGGAAGATGATGTGGAACGAGATAGTGAACGCGAACTGGATTCGGGCTAGGTCTAAAGCCTCCAAACCAAACATAGAACATCCTCAACAGGTTTATTCTGAATAAACGGCAGCCCCACGCCTCACTGCATGGGAGTCGTTGGCGGCGCAATGGTTCTTGTGGTTATAGAGGTTCAGCAATGGATGTGGCCCAGCCGGGCCAACAGGCAAATCCAAGAGGGCGTCTTGACCCAGGTCAAAACGCCCGCAGAGAGTACCTAGAGTTGGCTGAACCGCAGCTGTGGTGTTTTGTCGCGTAAGCCGCTCATTCGCACACGTCCAACAAATGTACGAATGAGCTTCAGTCTAGTCCCCCTGCGCCCTTAGTCACGGCGCAATTGGCTGACTTGCTCGGCGCTCAGCGACCCGTGACCGCCCCAGGTTTGCCGCAGATAGCTAAGCAGATCGGCCAACTGGCCATTATCCAGCTGCTGACGAAAACCGGGCATCGGCTGCATCCGCTCAAAGCCGGTGAACTGCTGCTCAGCAATGCCTTCATCGATCACCCGCAACAGGTTCTGCCCGCTGGGCAGACTCAAGGTGGTATTGCCTCGCATCGCGACTGCCACATGGGGGACACCCTCACCCTGCGCGCCATGACAGCCGGCACACAGGTTGAGGTAATGCTGGCGGCCACGCTGGCCACTGGCATCCACCTGACTGAGTGGCACCGGCGCCAGTTTGCGTATAGCTGGCGGCACATCGCCCAGCAGATAAGTGGCCATGGCCTGATGGTCTTTATCCGCCAGGTACTGCGTGCTGTGGTGCAGCACCGGGTACATTTCGTTGAACATCGAGCCTTGGGCGCTGATGCCGTGTTTGAGGAACGTGGCCAGGTCCTCCTGACTCCAGCCGCGCGCGGCTAAGTCCTTGGCCTGCAAGCTGGGCGCCTCATAACCGAGCAGCTCGCCGCCCTGCAGATGCCGATCCGCCTGTAACGCGCCGAAGCTATTGCGCGGGGTATGGCACTCGCCACAATGCCCCAGCGCCTCGACCAGATACTGGCCGTGCTGCCAGGTCGCGCTGTTGTCCGCCACTGCCGGCAAAATGATCGAGTCCTTATACAGGCTGTTCCACAGGCTCAAGCCAAAGCGCAGGTTGAACGGAAAGCTCAGCTGGGTCACCGGACTGGGTTTCTCCACCGGCGCCAGGCTCATCAGATAGGCATAGATGGCATCGACATCGTCGCGCTTAAGCAGGCGGTACGAGGTGTAAGGCATGGCCGGGTAGAGATTGCTGCCGTCGGCGCGCTTGCCCTGGGTCACCGCCTGATAGAACTGCTCGGCGCTGTAATTGCCGATGCCATGGGCTTTCGACGGCGTGATATTGCTGCCGTAGATCAGCCCAAACGGCGACTGCAAGGGCAGCCCGCCAGCATACTCCGCGCCCCCCTCGACGCTGTGGCAAGCCACGCAGTCGGCGGCGCGTGCCAGGTATTGGCCGCGTTCCAGCAAGGCCTGATCAGCCGCCATGGCGCTGAGCGGCAGCAAAGCCGCCAGTAAGAGTGCGCGCATGCTCAGCCCTCCTTGACCAGGCCCAGCGCCTGGATCACATCGCGGGCCGCGTGGTAGTAGCGCACATAGCCGGTGCAGCGGCAGATATGTTTGCCCAGCGCCGCGTCGATCTCGGCTTCCAGCTCACTGCTGCGCACAGGCTGCCGCTTGAGCTTCTCCACCAGCACGGTGGCCGCGTTGACGTAGCCCGGCGTGCAGTAGCTGCACTGGAAGGCGAAGCTGTCGACGAACTGTTGCTGGATCGGATTGAGTTCCACCACCTCGCCCTGCTCATCTTTGCGCGCATGACCCTCGATGGTGCGCACGCGCTTGCCATCAAAAAAATGCGCGCCGGTGATGCAGGTGCGGATCTCCTCACTGCTGCCATCGGGATGATCGAGGATCGCCACGCAGGCGTGACAAATCCCCTGCCCGCAGCCCAGTCGCGAGCCGGTGAGGTTGAGGTGTTCGTGGAGAAAGTCGATCATCATCAGATCGTCAGCGACTTCCAGCGGGCCGACGGCCTGGCTGTTGATGATCATGCTGAGCAGGCGCTTAGCCATGCAGGGCCTCCTTAATACGGGCCGGAGTCAGAGGAAGCTCGCGCAGGCGCTTGCCGGTGGCGTGGGCCACGGCATTCACAATGGCGCCGACGATGGGGATCATCACCACCTCGGCAATGCCCTTGGCCTGATCACTGGGTGATAACGGCGGCAGAATTTCAGCGCTTTGCGACCACACCGCGCAGTGCTTGGCGCGCGGTAACTGGTAACGGTTGAAGTTCCACGTGCCCTCCCCCGGACCGCCTTCATAGCGCGGCATTTCCTCCAGCAACGCATGGCCGATGCCCATGGCGATACCGCCTTCGAGCTGGCCCCGCACCAGTTCCTCAACAATCACCCGGCCGCACTCCAGCCAGGAATGGTGATTGAGCACCTGCACTTCGCCACTACCCTTGTTGACCTTCACTTCAACCAAGGTCGCCACCGGGCTGTAGTAGGTGACCATGGCGTTATTCAATTGCGTTACCGGGTAGTTGACGCTCTGCCGGTCGAGTAGATGGAAGCCATGCGCCCCTTGCTTAGCCTTGCTGGCGTCAGTAGCACCGGCGCCGTACTGCACGGCGAGGGCATCCAACGGCAGGCTCTCGCGCTGGCCATTGAGTTCAAACTCAGCGGTGGCCCAACTCCAGCGGTTAAAGGCGTGCACGCTGACGCCGGTGATCAAGCCCAACTCATGGGCCTTGCGCGCCAGCATGGCGAAGGGCAGCGGCGGCATGCTGGCGGCCGTCAGTTTGCCCTCCACCCAATGGGCGTCTTCGCTGCGCACCACATAAGGATTGGCCAAGCCGCCGTGCTCGCCCTGACTCCAAATGGCCACGGCCGCCGGCCACAGACCATGACGGAACAACAGGCGCGCCGCTTCGCGGGTCGCGTGGCCGGCGTAATAGGCCGAGTTGGTCGCCGATGACGGCGAGGCCAAGCGCCCGACCCAACGCGGATTACGCAGGGCCAGATCTTGCTCAGCCTGGCTGATCAGGTAGGGATTGCCGCTGCTGACCAGCGCCAGCTCCGGCCAGTGGGTTTCACCGGTTTTGATCTGCGTCGCGGGTACGCCCAAGTACTCGGCCACCAACAAGGCCTGCGTGGTGGCCATGCCGGTGCCCATATCAATGGCGGTCTGACGCAGTTCAACGTGCCCCTCGGCACTGAATTGCACGCTGGCCATGGGCGCCTCGGCGCCAGTGCCGAAATCCTTTTGGCAGATGGCAAAACCAATGCCGTAGAGGTTATCCACATCCTCACTATCGGCCTGTTGCTTACGCTGCTCACGCTCCAGCCAGAGCGGATGCTGGGCGGCTTTATCGAGGATTTCCTGTAAGCGCAGGGCCCCGGCGGGGATCGCGCCTTGAGTGTTTTTCATGCCCGACTTGAGCACGTTTTTCTGGCGCAATTCGATAGCATCCACCTGCAGGCGCTCAGCCAGTTCATCGACCATCATCTCGGTGGCGGCCATGGTTTGCAGGGTGCCGTAGCCGCGCATGGAGCCGGCCTCGACGCCACGCGAATGGTAGGCCGTGGCGGCCAGATCACTGCGCGGCAAATAGTAAATCGACTGCGCCGCCGTGGCCCCGACCGAAGCCACCGAGGCGCTGTAGTTGGCCCGGCCGCCGCCATCCACATCCATATGCGCGCGGAATATCTGGAACTGGTGATTGTGCTTATTCACCGCCAACTGGTAATGCATATCGAAGGGATGGCGCTTGATGCCGCTCTGGAACTGCTCGTAGCGGTCATTAGCCAAGCGCACCGGCACGCCATCGCCATACAACGCGGCTAAGGCGGCGTAAAACACGAAAATATTATTGTCCTTGGAGCCATATCCGACGGTGTAGCCGGGGTGCATATTCAGCTGCTGCACGGCAAAGCGCGACGCCGCGAGCATATTGGCGCACTGCTCAGCGGCCTCAAATGGACATTGCGTGGCGATCACAAAATGCACCGTGCCGCTGGCTGCGTCATACCAGCCATTGCCGTTGTCGGCCTCAAGCGCCGCCGGCTCAATGGACTGGGTGCTGTAGCGCTCATCAAACACCAGCCAGTCGTCCGGCGGCGCGCTGAGTTCCTTGAGCATCTGCTCGGCGTGGTAAAGACCTTGCTCTGTCAGGTCGCCATTGATCTTGCCGCTGCCCCAGGTCGGTTTGCGATTGAGCAGCAGGGGAAACAGCATGCTGTCTTTGAGACTGGAAAAACTGTCGCCGTCATAGGGCGTGGCGCCGCCGACCCGGACAAAGCGGAAGCTGCCGTATGGGTCGCGCTGATAGGCCGGCGCCGCGGCGCCATAGCGGATCACCTTAGGGTCGAATTTGAGCAGGGCCTTGGCCTGGCGATACGCCTCGAAGTCGTGCCAGATCAGCAACGCCACCGGGTGGCCGATAAACATTGGCACCTGGCCCTCGGGCAGCAGCGGATCGAGCTGATGGCCCTCGGGGAAGTCGATGCCGTCGCGGGCCAGGTCGATGGCAGTGACCACCCGCTGCGGTTGCAACTCGTTGGGCAACATGGACAGATCCAGGCCGGCATACAACTTCTCAGCCTGGGTGGCCTTGAGCAGCAAAGCGTGGCCTTGCTGCTGCGGCCAGCCGGGCATGTCCTTGGCGCGGATATCGCGGGCAAACACCTTGGCGCCGATGACTTTCGACACTCCGTCGATACGCGCCACGGCTTTGCCGCTGGGGCTGTACCAGGGTTGCGGGGCCGCGGTTACTTGTTGTTCAAACAGAGCAGCAAAGGCCTTGCTGCCCAGCGGGGCAAAACTGACGCCGATTCCGGCGATAACGCTGCTTTGCAAAAATCGGCGACGGGACAACTCGGGGGTGGACATGTCCGTTCCTCGGGCTAATCAGTGTTAGCCATTTATTAGAAGAGCAGGCGCAACGCCTGGCGCGGCAACTCATCAGTCACATAAAGCGTAGTCGATGGAAAACCTCCGTCGTCTAACAGTCGCACTGGTAGACAAACAAACCCTCGGTTAAATTCATCAGTGCCTTATCCACGCCGCTGCCGCCGCCCGGCACCCCGTGCTAGGCTGCGCTTCCTCGAAACACCTCTGATTTCTGCGCCCATGTCGAATCCTCAGCAGTTACGCCAACACCGGCCGTTTATCTTTTTTTGGTTTGCCCGCGTGTTCACTGCCAGCGGCTTCCAGATGCTCACCGTGGCCATCGGCTGGCATATGTATGAGCTGACCGGCAGCGTGTTGGATCTGGGCTTGGTTGGCTTGGTGGAGTTTCTGCCCAAGGTGCTGTTTATCCTGCTCACCGGGCACGTGGCAGATCGTTTTGACCGCCGCTATGTCGCGGCCCTGTGTCAAAGCGCGCAAGGCTTGGTGGCACTGACGCTGCTGATTGGCAGCAGCGCAGGCGGCATCACCCGCGAGATGATCTTCCTTATTGCCTTCCTCCTCGGCACCGCCCGCGCCTTCGAGATGCCCACTACTCAAGCGCTGCTGCCCAACGTGGTGCCGGAGAAACTGTTCGCCTCGGCTGTTGCCGCGTCGGCCTCGGCCATCCAGGCGGCGACCATCATCGCCCCGGCCCTCGGCGGCTTGCTCTACGCCTTAGGCGCCGGCTGGGTGTACGGCCCGGCCACGCTGCTCTATGGGGCGGCCTTAAGCATGATGCTGTGCCTGCCCACTCAGCACGTGCCGACTAAACAGAAGGTTTCGCTGCAATCGCTGTTGGCCGGTTTTAAATTTATCCGCAGCCGCCCGGTGGTGTTTGGCGCGGTGTCGATGGACATGGTCGCCGTGCTACTGAGCGGCGCCACCGCCCTGTTGCCAGTGTTCGCCAAGGACATCCTGCTCACCGGCCCGTGGGGCTTGGGCTTACTGCGCTCGGCGCCAGCGGTGGGCGCGGTGGTGATGTCGATCTGGTTGGCGCGGCACCCCATTGAGCGGCGGGTCGGCCCGGTGATGTTCAGCGCCGTGGCGGTGTTTGGCGTGGCCACCATCGGCTTTGGCCTGTCCACTTCGCTGTGGTTTAGCTTGCTCACCTTGGTCCTGCTCGGCGCTGCGGACATGATCAGCATGGTTATCCGCCAGGCCTTTGTGCAGCTGCAAACCCCGGATGAGATGCGCGGCCGGGTCAGCGCCGTCAACGGCTTGTTTATCGGCGCCTCCAACCAGCTTGGCGACTTCCGCGCAGGCGTCAGCGCGGCGTGGTTCGGCACGGTGCCTGCGGTGTTGATCGGCGGTTTTGGCGCGATTCTGGTCACGGGCCTGTGGATGCGCCTGTTCCCCGAACTGGCCAAGCGCGACCATCTGCACCGCCAGGCCAACGAGGCTTAAACCGTCAACAGGGCCTGCGCCACTTGCTTGCGGGTGGCGCGCCCGACCAACTGCTCAACCAACATCAGGGCAAACGGCAAAGCCGTCGCCGGACCTTGGCTGGTGATGCAGTTGCCATCGACCACCACTGCTTCGTCGACAAACACGCAACCGCTGAGTTGTTCACTTAAGCCCGGGTAGCAGGTCATGCGCCGCTGACGCAGCACGCCATAACGTTGCAAGGCCAACACCGGGGCAGCGCAAATGCCGGCAAACAACAGACCGGCTTTGGCCTGCTCCCGCACCCGCTGAGCTAACGGCTCATGCTCGGCCAAACGCTGCGCACCGGGCAGGCCGCCGGGCAACACGAGCAGATCGAAGTGCTGCGCCAGCACATCCATCAACATGGCATCGGCAGTCAGCCGCGTGCCACGGGCACAGGTGATCATCCGCCGGTCTTCAATACTGGCCACCACCACCTCGATTTCGGCGCGGCGCAACACATCAATCAGCGTCACGCACTCCAGATCTTCTACGCCCTCTGCCACACAAATTAGCGCCCGCAACGTCATCTGATCGTTCCTCGCACAAATTAATAACTGGCCGCTCGGTCATAAATTCACCCGACCTAAACGAGCTGCTATGATGCGCGACTTTTTGCAGATCGCCAGCAAAAACATGTACAACTGTGCTTTGCTTTTGCTCTGTATAACCGCGGCCGAATGCCGTTTGGGGAGCCCCGCATGCTGGAAAGACTGTTTCAACTAAAAGCCCATAACACCACCCTGCGCACAGAAGTGTTGGCAGGGCTGACCACCTTCCTGACGATGGCCTACATCCTTTTCGTTAACCCGAGCATCCTTGGCGAAACTGGGATGGATAAGGGCGCGATCTTTGTCGCCACCTGCTTGGCCGCGGCTTTTGGTTCGGCAGTGATGGGCTTGATCGCCAACTACCCAATCGCGCTAGCGCCAGGCATGGGCCTCAACGCCTTCTTCACTTATACGGTGGTGATGGGCATGGGCTACACCTGGCAGGTGGCCTTGGGCGCGGTGTTTATCTCGGCGTGTCTGTTCCTGCTGCTGTCGGTGTTTAAGATCCGCGAGTGGATTATCAACAGCATCCCGATGGACTTACGCACGGCGATTGCCGCCGGGATTGGCCTGTTCCTCGCCCTGGTCGCGCTGCAAAACGCCGGCGTGGTGGTGGATAACGCCAATACCCTGGTCAGCCTCGGCAATCTCGGTAAGCCTGAGGCGCTGCTGGCGATCCTCGGTTTCTTCCTGATCATTGGCCTGGAGGCGCGCCGCATCACCGGTGCGGTGCTGATCAGCATCCTGCTGATTACCGTGATCAGCATTGCCTTGGGCATCACCCCCTTTGGGGGTGTGGTGTCGATGCCGCCGTCGCTGGCGCCGACCTTCCTGCAACTGGATATCATGGGCGCGCTGGATATTGGCTTGGTCAGCGTGGTGTTCGCCTTCTTGTTCGTCGACCTGTTCGATAACTCCGGCACCCTGATCGCCGTGGCGAAAAAAGCCGGGCTGATGCGCAAAGACGGCTACATGCCAAAGATGGGCCGCGCCCTGCTGGCTGACAGTACCGCCGCCATGGCCGGCTCGCTGCTGGGTACCTCGACCACCACCAGCTATGTGGAGTCGGCCGCCGGGGTTTCCGCTGGCGGCCGTACCGGCCTGACCGCTTGCGTGGTCGCGGTGCTGTTTCTGCTCGCGCTATTCTTCGCCCCGCTGGCCGGCAGCGTGCCGGCCTTCGCCACGGCGCCGGCGCTGCTGTTCGTCGCCGTGCTGATGATGGCCGGCCTGGCCGAAGTCGACTGGCACGACATCACCGTCGCCGCTCCGGTGCTGGTCACCGCCCTGGCCATGCCGCTGACCTTCTCCATCGCCACGGGCATCGCCTTCGGCTTTATCACTTGGGTTATCGCCAAGGTGCTGGCCGGGCGCTGGCGTGAGCTGAACCTGATGCTGGTGATCCTCGCGCTGTTCTGCGTGGTCAAGCTGAGCCTGTTCTCCTGATATGATGCGCCCGCTCGCCTACCCCAGCGGGCGCATTTTTCGCTGATTGCCGAGTCTTCCATGAGCCGTTCCCAGTTCGATCCCAGCACCTATTCCCAGCAACTTGATGAGAAAAAGCAGCGTCTGATCGAACTGCTAGCGCCCTTCGACGCACCAGCCCCGCAAGTCTTTGCATCACCGTCAGAGCATTACCGTCTGCGCGCTGAATTTCGCCTGTGGCGTGAAGGCGATGAGCGCCACTACGCCATGTTCGCCGCGGGCGATAAGCACCAGCCGATCTTTATCGAAGAATTCCCCATCGCCAGTCAGCAGATCAACGCGCTGATGCCGCGCCTCAAGGCCGCGTGGCAGGCCAATAAGGTGCTGGGCTTTAAGCTGTTCCAGGTGGAGTTTCTCACCACCCTAAGCGGTAACGGCCTGATCACCCTGTGCTACCACCGCCCGCTGGATGAAGCCTGGGCCGCAGAGGCCGAGAAGCTCGCCGCCGAGCTGGGGGTAAGCATCGTCGGCCGTTCCAAGGGCAAGCGCATTGTCATTGGCCGCGATTACGTCGAAGAAACCCTGCAAGTGGCCGGGCGTGACTATCGTTATCGCCAGCCCGAGGGCGCCTTCACCCAACCCAACGGCCAGGTCAACCAGAAGATGCTCGGCTGGGCCTATGAAGCGCTGGGCGAACGTCAGGATGATTTGCTTGAGCTGTACTGCGGTAACGGCAACTTCACCCTGCCGCTGTCGACCCGCGTCGGCAAGGTGTTGGCCACGGAGATCAGTAAGTCGTCGGTGAATGCCGCCCTGGCTAACCTGGCCGATAACCAGATCGACAACATCACCCTGGTGCGGCTCTCCGCTGAAGAGCTGACCGAAGCCTTAAACGGCGTGCGACCGTTTCGCCGCTTAGCAGAGGTGGATCTGGCCAGCTACAACTTCGCCACCGTGTTTGTTGATCCGCCGCGCGCCGGCATGGACCCGGACACCTGCGAGCTGACCCGGCGTTTCGAGCGCATCCTTTACATCAGCTGCAACCCCGAAACCCTGGCGGCGAACATCGCGCAGCTGCACGACACTCACCGCATCAGCCGCTGCGCCCTGTTCGATCAGTTCCCCTACACCCACCACATGGAATCCGGGGTCCTGCTCGAGCGCCGCTAAAGCCTCTGCGATCAAGCGCGGTTGAGGCCGCGCAAGGCCCAGAAACTCAAGCCCGCCGCGACGCCTTCAAGCAGCAGCGCAGTCAGATTAAAGGTCTGCTGCGCCCCGCCATCGAGCCACAGCCCACCTAGGCGCGCCAGAACCAAGGCGCTCAGCAACAACACCTGCAAGGTCAACGCCGCGCGCAGCAGTGCCGGCGAGCTTAGGGCCAGACCAAGAAACGCCGCCAAGCCCAGTTGCAGGCCGCCATACCAGGCGCGCACATCGGTCACCGCCGCCGGCGTCATCAGCAGCGCCCCGCTGACATTGGCCAATTCCTGTGGCCAAATAAAGTAAGCCAGCCCCGAAGCGGCCAAAACCAGGATTTGCAGGATGACCATTAGCCGCGCCAAGCCCATGTTCCACCTCTTTGTATAGTGCGATGCGCGCAGGATAAACCAGCCACTGAGACCCTGATCCGACCCAGCGCACAAGGCTCCGCTATACTGGCCAACTTAACCATGAAGGAGTCGCAGCATGCGCCAGCTGCTGTTGTTAACCGGGCTCTTAAGTAGCCTGAGCATTGCCGCTGAGCCGCTGACCATCGACGTGCATCGCGATGCCAACTGTGGCTGCTGCAAAGCCTGGATCAGCCACCTGCAGGCCAACGGCTTTAACGTGCAAGATCATGTCGAAAGCGATATGCCCGCAGTCAAAAGCCGTCTCGGCGTACCCCACGGCTTGGCCTCCTGCCACACCGGGGTCATCGACGGGCAGTTTGTCGAAGGCCACGTGCCGGCCAGCGATATTCTGAAAATGCGCCAGCAGCCCCAACTGCTCGGCGTTGCCGTACCAGGCATGCCCACTGGCGCACCGGGTATGGAGCGCGGCAACTTACAAGATGCCTATCAGGTCATAGGCTTGGATCAACAAGGTAAACAGCAGGTGCTCAGCGACTACCCCAGCCGCTAGCATCGCATGACCGGACTGGCGTCACTGCGCCGGGCCAACAACACTCAACGAACAACGCTGACAGGACAAAAATTATGCGCTGGGAACGTGGCAGACGCAGTGACAACGTGGTGGACGAGCGCGGCAAGAGTGGCGGCATGCGCATCGGTGGCGGCAAGGGCCTGACCTTGGGCGGTGTCGCCATTATCGTGGTGATCGGCCTGATCAGCGGCCAAGACCCCATGCAGATCCTCGGCCAGATTGCCGGCCAAGCCATGCAGGGCGGTGGTGGCCAGGTCACCCAGTCCAGCGGTCCGGCGCCGGCGGCCAACGACCAACAGAGCGAGTTCGTGCGCTCGGTGTTGGGCGACACCGAAGACACCTGGGGGCAAATCTTCCAGCAGGCAGGCAAACAGTATCGCGATCCGAAGCTGGTGCTGTTTCGCGGTGGGGTTAACTCCGCTTGCGGCTTTGCCGACGCCGCCGTCGGGCCGTTCTACTGCCCGGGCGATCAGCAGGTGTATATCGACCTGAGCTTCTTCCAGGAACTGGAGCAACGCTTCGGTGCCGCCGGCGACTTTGCCCAGGCCTATGTGATTGCCCACGAAGTTGGCCACCACGTGCAAACCCTGCTCGGCGTCTCGGCCAAGATCAACGCAGCGCGCCAGCGCGGCCAGCAAATGGAAGGCGCCAACGGCCTGCTGGTACGGCAGGAGTTGCAGGCCGACTGCCTGGCTGGGGTTTGGGCGTTCCATGGCCAGCAGCGTAACGACTGGCTCGAAGCCGGTGATTTAGAAGAAGCCCTGAACGCCGCCAACGCCATTGGTGATGACCGCCTGCAGAAGCAGTCACGCGGCCAAGTGGTGCCGGACTCCTTCACCCACGGCAGCTCTGAGCAACGGGTGCGCTGGTTTAAAACCGGTTATGAAAGCGGGCAAATCAACCGCTGCGACACTTTTAGCGCAGCACGCCTGTAACAGCACTAGGCCGCCTTACGGCGGCCTAGTTCAAGTCCAAGAGCACTCAAGCAGCTATTGCGCCCAAGGCGGTGGCGGCTCCTCACCCTTGGGTTCATCTTCGGCGTTAAGCAAGGCTTGGCGCCGCGCTTCATCGGCCAACGCGGCTTTGATCTCGCGCAGCACCGCATCCACGTCAGCGCTCTCTTGCGGGTCATTAAACTCGCCGGTCAACTGAGTCTCGGGAGTCAACTCGCCGGCCTCATACAACGCCCACATTTCTTTCGCGTACTTGGTGTATTTCAGCTCCGGAGCGAACTGACCAAAGTACTCGGCCATGTTGCGCACATCGCGCTCGAGCATCTTAAAGGCGTGGTTGTTGCCCGCCGCATCCACCGCTTGCGGCAAATCGATAATCACCGGGCCATTGGGGTCGAGCAGCACGTTGAATTCCGATAAGTCGCCGTGGACTAAGCCGGCGCAGAGCATCTTGACCACTTCCTGAATCATAAAGGCGTGGAACTCGCGGGCATCGTCCGGGTGCAGGTCAACATCGTTGAGGCGTGGCGCCGCATCGCCCTCACCGTCGTCGACCATTTCCATCAGCAGCACGCCTTCCAAGAAGTCATACGGCTTAGGCACGCGCACACCGGCGTTGGCCAGACGGAACAGGGCGGCGACCTCGGCATTTTGCCAAGCGTCTTCCTGGCCCTTACGACCGTATTTGGAGCCCTTGGCCATGGCCCGCGCATCGCGGCTGTTACGTACCTTGCGGCCTTCCTGATACTCAGCGGCTTGGCGGAAACTGCGTTTATTGGCTTCTTTGTAGACCTTAGCGCAGCGCAACTCATCACCACAGCGCACCACATACACCGCCGCTTCCTTGCCACTCATCAACGGGCGTACCACTTCATCGACCAACCCAGCTTCCACCAGGGGTTCAATACGTTTTGGCGTCTTCATCGCAGTTAATCATGGTCCCTATGTGGCCAAAGAAGGTGTTGGGGCTTGTTATACGGCAAACCGTCGGCAGCGCCCAGCCTGTGATACGCACCCGACTCAATTGCTCAACAAATGTTTGCGCAATGCCTCAATCGCATAACGAACCTTAGCCGGTTGCGCCTCTCGCCGGGGCGTCACCAGATACACGCCCATGGGCGGCAACTGCCAGTCAGCCAAGAGCACTTGCAGGCTGCCATTGGCAAGCAAATGCCGCACCTCATCCTCTGGCTGCAGCGATACGCCCATGCCAGCCAACGTCAGCTCACGGATGGCGATGATGTTATTGCAGCCGATGCGGCTTTCCAGGCGCAGTTTACTGGTCTGCTGCTGTGGGCCTTGCAGGTGCAACTGGGTGTAACCACCGTCGTCGTTTAAGCTCAGCCAGTCGCAGCTAAGCAAGTCTTCCGGTCGGCTGATCGGGGCCTTGTGGTGCAGGTAGCTGGGGGCGACACAGAACAGCAGGCGCGTGTCGCCAATATGCCGCGCCACCAGGCTGGAGTCATCCATCTGGCCGACCCGGATAGCCAGATCGATACGCTGCTCGACCAGATCAAGCTGCTCGTCATGTACCAGTACTTTCAGGCGCAAGCCCGGGTGCAAGCGCAGTAACGGCGCCAGCGCTCTGCCCAATTGCGCTCCGGCAAACCCGGCGGGCGTGGTAATGCGCAGCTCGCCGACCGGCGCATCGCGCAGCTCAGCCAGGCGCTGTTGCGCTTCATTGGCCAGAGCCAAAACCTGTGCGCAGCTTTCATAAAAGCTGGCCCCGGCCTCGGTGAGGGTGAGCTTGCGGGTGGTTCGGTGTAACAGGCTGACTTTAGTGTTGTCCTCTAATTTACGGATCTGCTGACTCACGGCCGAGGGCGTCATCCCCAACACTTCAGCGGCGCCCACCATGGAGCCGCAATCCACCACGGTGGCAAACACCGCCATATGCTTAAGCTGCTCCATTATTAAGCTCCACTTAATAGTTAAAGCCTTTTTAGCCTATTTTTCCGGGCATTATCCAGTTGCGATTATAGACACCTGTTTGCAGCACTCCCCTTTTTCCAGGAGCAGGTTTATGAAATTCGCATTAATTGGCGCCAGTGGCTTTGTAGGCGCCGCCGTACTGCAGGAAGCCCTTAACCGAGGTCATCAGGTCACCGGTATCGTTCGCCATCCGGAAAAACTGCCCAGCCATCCGAACCTTACCGCCCTCGCCGGCGATGCTTACGATCAAGACGCGCTAGCCGCACAACTGAGCGGTCACGACGCGGTCATCCACGCCTTTAACCCAGGCTGGGGCAGCGCTGAGATTCGCCAGAACTTTATCAAGGGCAGCCGCGCCATCATCGACGCCACCAAACAAGCGCAGGTGCAGCGCCTGCTGATCGTCGGCGGAGCCGGCAGCCTGTACGTGGAGCCTAACCTGCAGTTGATCGATACAGCGGACTTCCCTGCCGAGTACCGCGAGGGCGCCGAAGGTGCGCGGCAAACCCTGCGCATGATCCAAGAAGAGCCTGAGCTGGTCTGGAGCTTTATCTCGCCCCCCGCTCTGCTGACCCCTGGCGAGCGCACCGGCAAGTTTCGCATCGGCGATAACCAACTGCTGATGACTGGCGGCCAGCCAGCCAGCATCACGGTGGCCGATCTCGCCGCCGCCATCGTCGATGAGCTGGAGCGTCCTCATCATCTGCGCCAACACTTCACCGTGGGCTATTAAGCCTGCGGCCTTTACCGGAGTCCTGTATGTCGCTTACCCGCAGCAGCTTTGTCGCCACCGCCAGCCCGGCGCGCTATATCAGCCGCCTGTGCAAACATTTCGCGCATAAGGTGCCGGTCAGCTTCGACGAGCAGCAAGGCCGCGTTGAATTCGAGCGCGGCCTGGGGCTGCTCAAGGCCCAAGCCAACGGCTTAACCCTGAGCGTCGAAGCCGCCGACGCCGAAGCGCTGGAGCATGTCAAAGCGGTCATGGAGCGCCACTTTGTCCGCGTCGCCTGGCAGGAAGCACTCAGCCTGAGCTGGCAATAACGGCTAACCCGCCGCCCTTAGGCTGAGTTTAAAAGTCAGATGTGCATTGGCAGCATGGCAGCCAACCTCGACAATCAAGGTCAGCCCAAGGAGTTCTGCCCATGCTCGATCCTGATCGTTGCTGGCACGCTGTGTGTCAGCGTGATGTGAGTCAAACCGACGCCTTTGTCTTTGCCGTCAGTAGCACCGGTATTTATTGCCGCCCCGACTGCCCGGCACGCCGGCCCTTACGGAGCAATGTCAGTTTTTTTGCCGATGCCGCCGCCGCCAGCGCCGCCGGTTTTCGTCCGTGCCGGCGGTGCGCGCCCCATGGGCCGAGCCCGGCGCAGCAGATGGATGCCTTGGTCAGCGCCGCCGTGCAGCTACTCGACAGCGCCGAGCCGCTTAGCCTCAGCCAACTGGCTGTGCGCATTGGCCTGTCAGCCTCCCACTTAGTGCGCGCCTTTAAGCAGCGTACCGGCCTGACGCCCCATGCCTGGCAACGGGCGCGCCGCCGCGAACGCGCCGAGCAGCTGTTGCCCGCAGCCAGTAGCGTGTTGGCCGCCAGCTTAGCCAGTGGCCTGCCCGATACCCGCGCCCTGCACCATGCCCAGCAAGCCCTGGCGCCACACCAGCTACGCCAGCAAGCGGCAGGTGAAACCCTGCGCTACGCCATCGCGCCTTGCGCCCTTGGCCAGGTGCTGTTGGCCGCCAGCTCAGGCGGCGTGTGTGCGGTGCTATTTGCCGATACCAGGCAAGCGCTGGAGAGCGAGCTGCAGCAGCGTTTTGCCGCCGCCCAATTGATCTTGGATGAAGAGCATCTGGCGCCCTGGCTTGAACAATTACTCAAGCAAATCGCCGAGCCCGCCCGCGCCGCGCAGTTGCCGCTGGATATGCGCGGCACGGTGTTTCAGCAGCAAATTTGGCAGCAGCTTAGGCTGATCCCCAGCGGCGAGACCCGCACCTACGCGCAACTGGCCGCCACCGTCGGCAGCCACCCTCGCGCCGTCGCCCGGGCCTGCGCCAGTAATCCGCTGGGCCTGATCGTGCCTTGTCATCGGGTCATCGCCAGCAACGGCAGCCTTAGCGGCTACCGCTGGGGCATTGCGCGCAAACAACAGCTGCTCGCCCAAGAACAGCAAGCCAAGACAGCAGCGCGAGAGGAATGAGGCAGCGGGCAGCTTGAGCGCTGCCCGCTAACACCTTAGGTCGACAGGTAGGACGAGCGGGTCAGGCCCAGGCGCAGGGCATCGAGGAACTGGGTGCGCTCGCGACTGCTGATCTTGGCGCTGGCCACTTTATCGCGGTAATGGGTCATCAACTCCTCCGGCGACAGGTGCACGTAGCGCAGCATGTCTTCGATGGTGTCGTGGGTCTCAATGCCGGCGTGGTACACGCTGCCGTTGGGGTTCTGGTAGATGTTCACCGAGTCGGTGTCGCCGAACAGGTTGTGCATATCGCCCAGGATTTCCTGGTAGGCGCCCACGAGGAAGATCCCCAGCAGGTAGTCCTCGCCTTCGCGCACCTCATGCACCGGCAGGCTGGTCTCGATGCTCTGCTCGTCGACGTACTGACGAATCTTGCCGTCGGAGTCGCAGGTCAGGTCTTGCAGCACGGCACGGCGCATCGGCTCTTCGTCCAGGCGGTTGAGCGGCAGAATCGGCAGAATCTGGCCGATGGCCCAGGTGTCCGGCAGGCTCTGGAATACCGAGAAGTTGCAGATGTACTTATCCGCCAGCTTGTCGTTGAGTTCATCCAGCACCTGGCGATGGGAACGCTGCCGTGCTTTAAGTGAGTTGTGCAGGCGCCGGCACACGGCGAAGTAGCACTGCTCGCCTAAAGCTTTTTCGGTCAGGCTGAGCTTGCCGTCAGCGTACTGGGTGGCCACGTCGCCCATATAGTGGGTGGCGCGCCAGTAGGTTTCGGTGACCATTTCCAAGTCGGTCGGGCCCAGCAGCTCGGCCAGGTTGCGTACCGGCTCCGGCAGGCTATCGAGGTCGTCGATTTGCGGCACTTCGTCGTTGTGCCGCTCGACGTCGGTGACCTGCACCACCAGCATGGCGTGGTGCGCGGTCAGCGAGCGGCCGCTTTCCGAGAAGATGTGCGGATGCGGCAGCTCCTGGGCATCGCAGAACTCTTTGAGCATACCCACCACCACGCCGGCGTAGTCTTCCATGGCGTAGTTGATCGAGCTGGCATTGCGCGAGTGGGTACCGTCGTAGTCCACCCCCAGGCCGCCGCCAACGTCGATATGATCGACCGGCAGGCCGAGGCTGCGCAGCTCGCCGTAATAACGGATGGCCTCTTTGAAGCCGTGCTGGTAGTCGGCCAGGTTGGCGATCTGCGAGCCCATATGGAAGTGCAGCAGACGGATGCCTTGATCCAGCCCGGCAGCGCTAAAGCGCTCGACCACCGACAGCAACTGCGCGGCGGACAAACCGAACTTGGACTTCTCCCCACCGGTGTCCGCCCACTTCGACGAAGCCAGGGAGGACAAGCGCACGCGCAGACCGATCTGCGGCGCGACTTTAAGCTCCGCCGCCTCGTCGATCACCAGCTGCACTTCGGATTCTTTCTCGATGACGATAAACACCTTGTGGCCGAGCTTCTGCCCCATCAGTGCCAGCTTGATAAATTCACGGTCTTTATAGCCGTTGCAGACGATGGTGCCGCCCTTCGGTGCCAGCGCCAGCACGGCCATCAGCTCAGGCTTGGAGCCGGCTTCCAGACCAATCGAGACGTTCTCGGTGGCGATGATGTTTTCCACCACCGCCTCTTGCTGGTTGACCTTGATCGGGTACAGCGCGGTGTAGCCGCTTTGGTATTCGAGGCGGGCGATATTCGCGTCGAAGGCGCCGGTCAGCTGGCGCACGCGGTTTTGCAGGATGTCCGGAAAGCGCACCAGCAAGGGCAGGCTCAGACCGCTGGAGCGCAGCTCGGCGACTTGCTCGTAGAGGTCGATCGGCGTGCTTTGCGGGCCGTTAGGGCGCACTTCAACCCGGCCTTGCTCGTTAATCGCGAAATAACCCGCGCCCCAGTGACGGATGCCATAAACACCGCGACTGTCGGCAACCGTCCACTGACTGCCGTCATCTTTGCGTGTGCGTCGTGCAGACATTGAAATCTCCCTTGAGTGGCGATGAAGGCCAGGCCGAGCCTGGGGATAAAGATTAAGGTGAGCAAATGACGATTGCTCGGCAATTGACCCTTGGTCAGCCGAGTAAGTTTAGAACGCCAGAGTCAGCCGCCCGACTTCTTGGCTTTGAAGCCTTGTTTGATCAGCTCAGCCAGCAGCAGATCGACGTGATCACCTTGAATCTCGATCACCCCGTCTTTCAGCGCGCCACCACAGCCACAGCGCTTTTTCAGCACGCTGGCCAGCTCCCGCAACGGCTCTGCCGCTAACGGCACGCCGGTGATGGTGGTGACGGTCTTGCCGCCACGGCCTTTGGTTTCCCGCCGTACCCGGGCAATGCCGTCGCCTTCAGGAATCTGACTGTGCTTACAGATACAGGCGTCCACCGGCTGGCTGCAGTCCGGGCAATGCCGACCGCTGTCAGTGGAATACACCAAGCCGCTTAACGCAGCGAATGAAGAAGCTTTCTTGACCACCGGCAGGTCCTCGAAGGGGTCAGGATAGCGACTGGCCGTCTGCCCACACGGGCAACGACCGCGAAGCCCCACTCTGGCAGGGGCAGCGCATCCTGCTGGGCAGGATTTAAAAGGTCGCGCAGTGTACCGGCAAACCCGGCGCCTGCTAAGAGCAAAAATGCGCCAATAAGCGCTGGATTAGCGACGCCGCAGCAAGGCGTTAAGCGCCGCGCTGCTGCAGAAACTCCTGCAGGGCGCGTAAAGAATCGGGGCAGTAGTCGTGCTGTTGGGCATCGCGCATGACCTGATCAAGCTCGATAAAGCGCGCCTGCAGCACTTCTTCGCGCTGCAACTGCAACGGGCTGTCGCTGACCGCCCGGTACACCCGGCCCCACAGACGGCTTTCGGCGCCGTCATAAAAGAACTGGCCGCAGGGCTCAAGTAGCGCATCGCTAATGCCCAGTTCTTCGGCCAGTTCGCGCTGGGCGCAGCTCAGATAATCCTCACCAGCCGCCACCATGCCGCCGGCCGCCACATCCCAATAGCCGGGATACAGAGCCTTGCTCAGGGTGCGCTGATGCACGCAGAGCTGCCCGGCCCGGTTAAACAAAAGGATGTAGGTGCAGCGACCGATTAGATGCCGCTCGCGCAGCTCCTGCCGGGACAGTGCGCCCAAAGGACGGTCTTGCTCATCGACCCAGGCGACTAACTCGGCATCCGAGGCCGCGCGGTGCACGGCCTCGGCAGCGGACCAAGGGTCCATTAGCCTTGCGACAGCAGTTGGCGCAGATCAATCAGCCCGGCGTTGGCGCGGGAGATATAGTTGGCCATGACCAACGAGTGGTTAGCCAACAGACCGTAACCGCTGCCATTGAGCACCATTGGGCTCCACAGGGTTTCCTGCGCGGCTTCCAGCTCACGGATGATCTGCCGCACGCTGACGGCAGCGTTTTTCTTCGCCAGTACATCGGCGAAATCGATTTCGATGGCATGCAGCAAGTGCGACAGCGCCCACGCCTGGCCACGCGCTTCATAGAACACGTTGTCGATCTGCAGCCAAGGCGTCTCGACATTCACCCCTTGGGTGAACTCAGTTTTGCCATCCGCAGCGGACGACTCATCGGCAGCCGTGTTCAGGCTAACCCGGCCGACGCTGGCCGACAGGCGCTGCGACAGCGAGCCCAAACGGGTTGCGGCATCGCCCAGCCAGTTATTGAGGTTATCGGCGCGGGTGTAGAAGCGCACATCGCTGCCTTCTGGGTTGCTCAAGCGCGCCAGGTAACGGTCCAGCGACTTGATGCCTTCGCCGTATTCCGACTCAGACGATGGCAGTGCCCAGCTCTTGTTATCGAAGTTAAAGCGCTGCTCGGCTTTGACCAGATCCGGACTTTCAGTGGATTGCGACTGCGAACGGGTGAAGTCTTTACGCAGCGCCCGCGCCATATCGCGGATCTGCACCAGCACGCCCAGCTCCCAGCTCGGCATGTTGTCCAGCCACAGGCCGGGCGGTGCCAGGTCGTTAGAGAGGTAGCCACCGGGCTTATTGAGCAAGGTGCCGGCCAGTTGTTTCAGGGTTTCCACCGTGGTGTAGCCGTTCACCACTTTGCGCCCTGCGGCTTCAGCAGCGGCATCAGCGCGTTGCTGCACAGGGAACAGGCCCGGCTCTTGGCTCCAGTACCAGCCCACCAGCAAGGCTGCCAGCAAGTACAGACCAAGGAGCACACCGACCGTGCGCACGAACCAGCCACCGGCGAAATAGCTACGGGTAGTATCGACTGTGTCTGCCGCGGCATCGGCAGTGCGGTTTTTCCAATCCAACATGCTGTGGGTCCTTTTACTCAAATTACGAAGCGCGCTGCGCCAAGGGATCAGCCCTGAGACAGCAAATATGACCACAAGCCCTAACCAGGGTTGCGCAATTGTTCTGCATGGTAGACCAAGCGTAGCTGACTCAAGCCTGCTAGAGCCACCACTAAGGGCCTTGCACCTGGCAATTGCGGCACAAGCAGAGCTAGAGCGGGCGGCGCCTGCAGGCGAATAAATTTTGGCGTCATAAGATCGACAAAGCTTCGCAAAGGCAAACGACAATGTTAGGGTTGCCATCACTACGACATCACCATGCCACTCAGCGAAGACGGCCATGACCGAGCCAGAAGATCCCAACCGCGATCGCCTCAAGCAGCATTTCGCCCAACGGGTTATCAATCAGGCCCGCCAGGTGCTGGAAGTGTGGCAACGCATCCAACGCAGTGAATGGACCGACGTGGGCTTAAGCGAACTGCGCGAAGCTGCGCACTTGCTGCAGCGCTACGCCGAGCGCTTCGACCAAGCCGAGCACTATCATCTGGCCAAAGAGATCGATGCCTGCCTGCAACGGGTCCATGACAATCGCGGCCGCCTTAACAGTCAACTGATCAGCCAACTCAACCAGTTGATGCAGCGCCTATCGCGCACCGGCCTGCGGCATGGCGATCGCTTTGAGCAAACCGCCCTGCCGCCGCTGCGCAAACCGGTGTACCTGGCCTTGCAGCATGAGGAGCGTGCCGAGCAGTTGGTGCAGCGCCTGGCATTCTTCGGCATGCAGGCGCAGGTGCTGGACACCGCCAATGCCTTTCGCCACGCCATGCTCGAACGCCACCCCGCCGCCATTGTGATGGAAGTGGATTTTTGCGGCCCCAACGGCGGACTAATTCTGGCGCAGCAGGTGCAAGAAAGCCTGGAGCAAAAAATCCCCCTGCTGTTTTTCAGCGCCGAAGACACCGACACGCGCACGCGCCTGGCCGCTGTACGTGCCGGTGGCCGCGAATTTTTCACCGGCGCCCTGGACGCCTCCAATCTGTTCGAGCGCATCGAAGTGCTGAGCAACGTCGCCCAGTACGAGCCTTATAAAGTGCTGATC
Organism: Pseudomonas sp. 5P_3.1_Bac2; assembly: GCF_025465995.1. GTDB lineage: Bacteria > Pseudomonadota > Gammaproteobacteria > Pseudomonadales > Pseudomonadaceae > Aquipseudomonas. The sequence goes on from NZ_JANLNY010000023.1 coordinate 196,378, forward strand.
ATCGACGACTCGCGGGCCCAGGCCACCCACACCGAGCGCGTCCTCAATAGCGCCGGCATCGTCACCAGCACCCTCACCGAGCCGATCGAGGCCATGGGCGAACTGGCCCGCTTCCAGCCCGACCTGATCATCCTCGACATGTATATGCCCGAGTGCAGCGGCCCCGAGCTGGCTCAGGTGATCCGCCACAACGACCGCTATGTCAGCGTGCCGATTATTTACCTGTCGGCGGAGGACGACCTCGACAAGCAGCTCGATGCCATGAGCGAAGGCGCCGACGACTTCCTCACCAAGCCGATCAAGCCACGCCACCTGATCGCCACCGTGCGCAACCGCGCCGCCCGCGCGCGCAACCTGAAGGCGCGGATGGTGCGCGACAGTCTCACCGGCTTGTACAACCACACCCATACCCTGCAACTGCTCGAAGACGCGCGCTTTCGCGCCGAGCGCGACGGCCAGCCGCTGAGCTTCGCCATGATCGATATCGACTACTTTAAGAAGGTCAACGACACCTACGGCCATCCCATGGGCGACCGGGTAATCAAGAGCCTGGCGCTGTTTCTCAAACAACGCCTGCGCAAGACCGACTATATCGGCCGCTATGGCGGCGAAGAATTCGCCGTGATCATGCCCGACACCAATGCCGCTGCGGCCAGCCAGGTACTGGATGAGATCCGCCGGCGCTTCGCCGAGATCCAATACTCGGCGCAGCCGCAGGATCTGTCGTGCACCTTCAGCTGCGGCATCGCCCAGATCGAGACGGGACTGGACAGCAAACTGCTATCGCAACAGGCCGACCAAGCTCTGTATGTGGCTAAACACGGCGGGCGCAATTGCGTCGCCCTTTATCAGCCGTAAGGCAAAGCGCAGGTTCGAGCTCGGCCTGCGTCATTTTATTTTCATATCTGCGCTCTAGGATCTGAGGCCGTCTGGCCGCAGTCGGCCGCCCCTCCTTTCGCTGCCGGTCGAGCCCTATGCGCCTAAAAACCATCACCAACTTTAATAGCCTGCTGCTGGTCGGCGTTTGCGCAGGCCTGGCCGCTACCCTGTGGTGGTCGCAACAAGCGCTGCAGCGCCCCTACTGGTTGATGGCCAACTACCTGAACCTGGCGCAGCAGTTTGATCATGACGTGGCGGATAACATCAGCGCCTACCTAAAAAGTGGCGACGCCCTGCGCCACAGCGCCGCCCTGCAAGGCCTCGAGCAACTCGACACAGAGATCCAACAACTGCCGCCGCAACTGGCCAATGAACTGGCGGGCAGCCTCAGCCAACTGCAAGCCTTCAGCCGCAATGAGCTGCTGGCCGCCGGCAAACTGTCCGGCGACCCACAAGGCTTACTGCTGCATGCCGAGCGCGAAATCGACGACAACCTCGAACAATTCGCCCATTACGCCAACAGCGCCAGCTCAGCCAACAGTGCCACGGCCTATCGCCAACCGCTGCAAGAAGCCGCCTTGCACCTCCTGCGCCTAGGCCACGCCCGCGACAAGCTGGTACGCAGCGCCCGCAGCGAACTGGGCAACGATGTGCAACGGGAACTAAGCGCCTTGCAACAAAACGCCCAACAACTGCACGACCTGCCGCTGCTAGGTGTAGAACAACAAAGCAGTAGCGCCGGCGACAGCTTTGCTGAATTGATGGGCCTCAGCAGCAACGAGGCACAAGCCCCAGGCGAAGACCAAGGCATCAGCCTCAAGCGCGATTTAAGCAATTTGCTGGCGCGCTATCCCAGCGAACTACAACGCACCCAACAGCTGATCAGCCAACGCAGCGAGCTGGCCGAGCAAACCCGCGCCCAAGTCGCCCAAGTGCAACAAGCCCTGGCCGCGCTGGAACCCATGGTGCGCAGTGAACATGGCCGCATCACCGGCGAAGTGCAGTGGCTGCAGGGGTTGATGATTGCCTTGATTCTGCTGATCGCCTTACTGATCGACAGCTTGCAGCGACGCCTGGCCCGCCTGCTCACGGGACTCACCGCGGGGCTGTCGGTTTGGGCCGAAGGTAACTTCGCCAGCGATATTCCACTGCGCAGCAACACTCAGGAGCTCAGCGATATCGCCCAATCGCTGAGCCGCTTACGCACCTATCTGGTCAATTTGGTCAGCAGCATTCGCCAACATGCCGAGGTTGTGGCCAGCAGCAGCCACACTTTGGCCGAACTCAGCGGCGGCCTGCACCAAGGCGCGCAGCGTCAGGTCGGCGATAGCGCACATATCCGCGATGCCCTCGGCGAATTGCAGGTCAACATTACCCAGGTAGCGAATAACGCCAGCCAGGCAGCCACCGCCAGCCAAGTGGCGAACCAGGCCGTCAGCCAAGGCCAGCAAGTGATCGGCAGCAGCCTGGATGGCCTGCGTCACCTGGTCCAGCAAGTGCAGGGCAACGCCCAGACCGTCGCCGCACTGACCAGCGAGACGGCCAGCATTGGCCAAGTGCTGACGGTCATCAGCGCAATTGCCGAACAAACCAATCTTCTGGCCTTAAATGCCGCCATCGAAGCCGCCCGCGCCGGCACTCAAGGTCGCGGCTTTGCCGTCGTCGCCGATGAAGTACGCACCCTGTCACGCCGCACCGGCGGGGCCACGGCGCAAATCCAGCAACTGATCGAGCGCTTGCAGCACGCCGCCTTCAGCTGCCTAAACGCCATGCAGGAGCAAGTCCAGCACGCGCAAGCCACGGCCGATCAGGCCGCCGCAGCGGACGGCGCCCTGCACAATATTGTCCAAGCCATCGGCACCATCACCACGCTGGCCGAACGCATTGCCGAGGCCACCGGCCAACAGAGCCTGGCCGCCAATGAGATCAGCGAGCACAGTGAGCGTATCCACCATTTAGGCAGCGACAACCTGCAGCACATCGGCCGCGCCCGTCAGCAGGGCGAAGAGCTGCGCCAAGTCGGCAGCCAACTCAAACACACGGTGCAGGCCTTCCAGGTTTAACGTGGCAACCCTGCCAGACCGGTGCTGGAGCCACCGCTGAGGGCACCAACCCAACCGACTGTGGTCATAGCCGTGCCTTGAGCCCCCCTGCTCCGTTATGATGTCGGGATTATTGCCCTGCGAGCCAGCCATGCACCGTTTACTCTGCCTGCTCCTGCTTCTGTGTGCGCTACCAGCCAGCGCCGGTCTATTCGATAAAGCGCCGACCGCGCAACTGGGCGCGCCGCTGAATAACAGCGCCGACTTTCTGCCAGTGCGCCAAGCCTTCCAACTGAGCCTGATCAGCAGCAGCGCCGAACACATCAAGCTGCGCTTGGTCGCCGCGCCGGGCTACTACCTCTATCGCCACCGCCTGGCCTTCGCCAGTGATAACGCTGAAGTCAAACTGGGCGCGGCGGTACTGCCAGCCGGTAAAGCCAAGACCGACGATTACTTTGGCGATGTCGAGGTGTACTACGAAATCCTCGATATCGATTTGCCTGTAACTAATCCACAGCAGCGCGCCTTTAACCTCAGCGTCACCTACCAGGGCTGCGCCGATAAAGGCTTGTGCTATCCGCCGGAAACCGAACAACTGAGCATTGCCGATGCAGCCGGCAACAGTGCCAACAACACTCCCGCCAGTGCCAATACGCCGGCAACCAGCACTGCCTGGAGCTGGAGCGATCTGGCCCTGTTCTTCTTGGGCGGTTTGGCACTGACTTTCACGCCTTGCGTCCTGCCCATGCTGCCGATTCTCACCGGCGTGGTTCTACGCGGCCAACCAGGCGGCGCACGCAGCCTGGCCTTGGCATTGGCCTATGTGCTGCCGATGGCCCTGAGCTTTGCCATCCTTGGCGCGCTGATGGGCCTGTTCGGCGCCGAACTGAATCTGCAAGCTCGCCTGCAGTCGCCTTGGGTGCTGGTGCCTTTCGCCCTGTTCTTTAGCCTGTTTGGCGCCGCCAGCCTTGGCTTTCTTGAACTGCGCCTGCCGGCCTTTATCGATGGCCCGCTGCAACGCCTTAACCAACGCCAACAAGGCGGCACCCTAGGCAGCGCGGCGGTGCTCGGCGTGCTGTCCAGCGTATTGGTCTCGCCCTGCGTGTCAGCGCCTTTGGCCGGTGCCTTGCTGTATATCAGCAGCAGTGGCGACGCCTTAGGCGGCGGCCTCAAGCTGCTGGTCCTGGGGCTGGGCATGGGCGCGCCATTGGTGCTGCTGGCCGTTGGCGGTGGAGCCCTGCTACCTAAGTCGGGGTCATGGATGCTGATTGTGCGCAACGCCTTTGGCGCTCTGCTGCTGGCAGTGGCCATCTGGCTGCTCGAGCGAGTGCTGCCAGGCCCGGTCAGTCTGGCCCTGTGGGGCTTGCTCGCCGGCGGCGTGGCTCTGTGGCTGGGCGTCCTGGAGTTAACCCCGAAAACCCATCATCAAAAAGTCGCCCAAGCCATTGGCCTGCCGTTCTTGGTGTATGCCGTGGTGGCCTGGGTTGGCGCGCTGCAAGGCCATGATGACCCGCTGCGGCCGCTCGGTCTGATCAACCAGAGCGCCCAAGCCAGCCAAGTTCCAGTCGCTGGCCAATGGCAAATCATCAAGGACCCGGCGCAACTGGATGCCACCCTGCTCGCGGCGAAAAACGCAGGCCAACCACTGTTGCTGGATTGGTACGCCGATTGGTGCATCAGCTGCAAAGTGATCGAACGTCAGGTGTTTACCTCGCCCGAAGTGGGCAAGTTGCTCGGCGATTATCAGTTGATCCGCTTCGATATCACCGAGAGCAACGCGGCCCAGCGCGCGGTACTGGATCGTTACAAATTGTTTGGCCCACCCGCCATCCAGCTGTTTAACCGCCAAGGCGACGAATTGTCTGACCTGCGAGTGGTTGGCGAGGTGGATGCGCCGGCCTTTGCTCAGCAACTGAGTGCTGCACGGGAACGTTTTTAAGCCATTCAGTCACAAACAATCAGCAATCTTCGCTAATCGTGCCGCCTATTCCGTGAAACTGGACAGCTGTGCTTTCGCACGGCATAGTCCCGCGCAGCATAAAACAAGGATTCACTGCCCATGGCCACTTTTCTAGTCCTCCACGGCCCTAATCTGAACCTGCTAGGCACCCGCGAACCAGGGGTTTACGGCAGCGTCACCCTCGAGCAGATCAACCAAGACCTGCAGCGCCGCGCCCATGATGCCGGGCATCATCTGCACTATTTGCAGAGCAATGCCGAGCACGTGCTGATCGAGCGCATTCACGCCGCACAGGCCGAAGGTGTCGACTTTATCCTGATCAATCCCGCCGCTTTCACCCACACCAGCGTCGCATTACGTGACGCATTGCTGGCAGTGAGCATCCCATTCATCGAAGTGCACTTGTCCAACGTGCACAAACGCGAAGCTTTCCGCCATCACTCTTACTTCTCCGATGTAGCAGTAGGAGTGATCTGCGGCCTTGGCGCCAGCGGTTACCGCCTGGCCCTGGAGGCTGCACTTGAACAACTTGAACTTAAGCGCCCCTGACCAACTGGGAGTTGAAGCATTATGGATATTCGTAAAGTCAAAAAATTGATCGAGCTGCTGGAAGAGTCCGGCATCGACGAGCTGGAAATTCGCGAAGGCGAAGAGTCCGTGCGCATCAGCCGCCACAGCAAGCAACCTGCGTTCATGCAACAACCGGTTTACGCCCAAGCCCCTGTGGCGCCAGCTGCCGCTGCCCCAGTAGCCGCACCTGCTGCTGAAGCCGCGGCCCCTGCTGCTGCCAAACTGAACGGCACCGTGGTCGGCTCGCCGATGGTCGGCACCTTCTACCGCGCTTCCGGCCCAACTGCAGCGAACTTCGTGGAAGTCGGGCAGAGCGTGAAGAAAGGCGACATCCTGTGCATCGTCGAAGCGATGAAGATGATGAACCACATCGAAGCTGAAGTGAGCGGCACCATCGAATCCATTCTGGTCGAGAACGGCCAGCCGGTTGAATACGACCAGCCGCTGTTCACCATCGTCTGATGTCCCGGGAGTCTGCAATGCTGGAAAAAGTCCTGATTGCCAACCGCGGCGAAATCGCCCTGCGCATCCTGCGCGCCTGCAAGGAAATGGGCATCAAGACCGTTGCAGTGCATTCCACTGCTGACCGTGAACTGATGCATCTGGCCCTGGCCGACGAATCGGTGTGCATTGGCCCAGCGCCAAGCAACAAGTCCTACTTGCATATCCCGGCGATTATCGCGGCCGCTGAAGTCACCGGCGCCACAGCGATTCACCCCGGCTACGGCTTCCTCGCGGAAAACGCTGACTTTGCCGAACAAGTGGAAAACTCTGGCTTCGCCTTTGTCGGCCCGAAAGCTGAAACCATTCGCCTGATGGGTGACAAGGTTTCCGCCAAAGCCGCCATGATCAAATCCGGCGTACCGGTCGTCCCAGGCTCGCAAGGCCCGCTGCCGGAAGACGAAGAAGAAGCCCTGCGCATTGCCCGTGAAGTAGGCTACCCCGTGATCATCAAAGCCGCCGGCGGCGGTGGTGGTCGTGGTATGCGCGTGGTCCATCACGAAGAAGACCTGATCAAATCGGCCAAGCTGACCCGTACCGAAGCGGGTTCGGCGTTCGGCAACTCGATGGTCTATCTGGAGAAGTTCCTCGGCAACCCACGTCACGTGGAAGTTCAGGTTCTGTCCGACGGCCAAGGCAACGCCATTCACCTGTATGACCGCGACTGCTCGCTGCAGCGCCGGCACCAGAAAGTGATTGAAGAAGCACCTGCGCCGATGATCGACCCCAAGGCCCGCGCCGAAGTGCTTAAGCGCTGCGTCGATGCGTGCGTGGAGATCGGCTACCGTGGCGCCGGCACCTTCGAGTTCCTCTACGAAGACGGTCGCTTCTACTTTATCGAGATGAACACCCGCGTTCAGGTTGAGCACCCGGTTACCGAAATGGTCACGGGCGTCGACATCGTTAAAGAGATGCTGAGCATTGCCGCTGGCAACAAGCTGTCGATCAAACAGGAAGATGTGAAACTCACTGGCCACGCCATCGAGTGCCGTATCAACGCTGAAGATCCCGACACCTTTATGCCAAGCCCAGGCAAGGTTAAGCAGTTCCACGCGCCAGGCGGCAACGGCGTACGGGTCGACTCGCACCTGTACAGCGGCTACACCGTGCCACCGCACTACGACTCGCTGATTGGCAAGCTGATTACCTTCGGCGGCAGCCGCGAGGAAGCCATGGGCCGTATGCGTAACGCGCTGGATGAAATCATTGTCGACGGCATCAAAACCAACGTCCCACTGCACCGCAACCTGGTGCGCGACGAAGGTTTCTGCGCCGGCGGCGTGAACATCCACTACCTAGAAAAGAAACTGGGTATGGAATCGCACTAAGCCTTAGGCATTAGTGAAAGCGTCACAACAAGGGCTGCCAGCGGGCAGCCCTTGTTGTTTCCAGACAGTTTGCCGGCGCCGTGCAGTGGCAGGCCTTAGGGCCATCAAGTAAGCTGCGCGGCCTATTTACCCATCTCGTTGCATCGTTCAAGAGGTTTCCCCATGCCCTGGTTACAAGTTCGTCTGGCTATCACTCCGGAGCAGGCCGAAACCTTCGAAGACGCCCTGCTTGAGGTGGGCGCGGTATCGGTGACCTTTATGGACGCCGAAGACCAACCAATTTTTGAGCCAGAGCTGGGCACCACCCCACTGTGGACCAACACCCATTTGCTCGCGCTGTTTGAAGCCGACAGCGACCCCGACGCCGTCTTTGCCCACCTGCAATTGCTGACGGGCAGCGCCCTGCCCGAGCATCACGCCGAAGTGATCGCCGATCAGGACTGGGAGCGCAGCTGGATGGACGGCTTTCAGCCCATGCGCTTTGGCCAGCGCCTGTGGATTGTGCCGAGCTGGCACGAAGCACCGGAGCCGGACGCAGTGAACCTGCTGCTCGATCCGGGCCTGGCCTTTGGCACCGGCACCCACCCGACCACCTCGCTGTGCCTGCAATGGCTCGATGGCCAGGACTTAAGCAACAGCAGCGTGATCGACTTCGGCTGCGGCTCCGGCATTCTCGCCATCGCCGCCCTGCTGCTGGGCGCGCCGCGCGCAGTGGGCACCGATATCGACCCGCAGGCTCTGGAAGCTTCACGCGATAACGCCCAGCGCAACCAGATTGCCCCTGAGCGCTTCCCGGTCTACCTGCCAGAAGACATGCCGCAGGAACAGGCCGACGTGGTGGTGGCCAATATCCTCGCCGGCCCCCTGGTGGCCTTGGCGCCGCAAATCACCAGCCTAGTTAAACCGGGCGGGCGCCTGGCCCTGTCCGGCATCCTCGCCGAGCAAGCCGAAGAAGTACGCGCCGCCTACACCGCGGCCTTTACCCTGGACCCGACCGCCGAGCAGGATGGCTGGGTACGCATCAGCGGCGTGCGCCACTAAGTGCGCCATTGCATGCGCCATTGCATGCGCCAAAACGTACGCCACTGCGTACGCCATTGCATGCGCCACTGCGTACGCCACTGATCACACACGGCTCATTTGCCGCGTAGCCCAGGATGGCTGCGACGGCAGCTTGAGTTACGTTAGACTAACCGCCTCGTTCACTCGGATCGCCGCATGACCCAGAGCTTCGTCACCCAGTGCCCCCATTGCCGCACCAGCTTTCGCGTAAGCCTTACGCAGTTGAATGCCGCCCATGGTGCTGTGCGCTGCGGGGCCTGCCTGCATGTGTTCAATGCGGCGCAGCAACTGCGTCAACAAGGCCAAAGCGTACCCGGCCCAACTGCCGCGCCTAGCCCCGCGGCCAGCCCCGCTAAGCCAGTTGCCACCGCGCCGGCGCCTACACCTGCGCCAGCCGCGCCCAGCGCAGCGCTAACGCCAGCGGCCAGCCACAAGCTGGCTGGGAAGAGCAACGATACCTTGTGGATCCATGACGATCTGGATCTGGATAACCTCGACCTCGATGAAGAGCTGGCCAAGCTCGACGCCCAGGAACAACTGCGCAGCCAACCAGCAGCCACGGCGGCGCAACCACCACGGGCAACCCCAGCTAATCCAGTGACCAGCACGACGCCCAGCGCGCCAACCCCAGTTGCCGCCGAGATCGCGCCGCCCCACGAAGCCGCCACCGTCCCAGCTGAACCAAACCCTCGTGCCGCTGAAGAAACTGCGAGCGAGCCCAGCTTTAGCGCTCTCGAACCCCTGAATGAGCTGGATCGGCCTGAGCCGCCGCTAAGCAGCACTGAGCCGCTGGAGGAAGAAGCAGCCCAGCCGCTGGCTGCCGAGGCAGACCACACCGCGGCCGAGCCTGCTGATGTCAGCCGCGATGAGCCCAAGCTCAGCGGCGACTACCGCCTGGAGCTGCATGACGAGCCCCTGCAACTCGACTGGCAACCGGCCAAGAGCAACTGGCCACGCCGTCTTGGCTGGATCAGCCTGAATTTGCTCGCGGCCCTGGCCTTAGGCGGTCAGTACCTGTGGTACCACTTCGACGAACTGGCCCGGCAAGATCAGTACCGCCCCTGGTTCGAGCAGCTCTGCCCAAGCCTGGGTTGCACCTTGCCCTCCAAGGTCGATATCAGCCAGATCAAAAGTAGCAACCTGGTGGTGCGTAGCCACCCCGAGTTCAGTGGCGCCTTGGTAGTGGACGCAATCTTGTATAACCGCGCACCGTTCTCCCAGCCCTTCCCGTTGCTGGAAATGCGCTTTGCCGACATCAATGGACAACTGCTCGCCAGCCGCCGCTTTAAACCCGGCGAATACCTTGCGGGGGAGTTAGCTGGTAACAAAGAAATGCCACCGCAGACGCCCATCCATATCTCTTTGGATATTCTCGACCCAGGCACACAGGCGGTGAACTACAGTCTCAGCTTCCACTCCCCCGAGTAATCCTGCCTCAGCGCACATCGGGGGCACACTGCGGCAAGCGCAAAACTGTTCATAATTTGTTCAAAACAGCCTTTCTCCGCACCCCCATAGCGGGTATCATGCCCACCCTTTTTCGAACTCGCCCATTCGTTCAATAGCCGGACTGTTGAGCAGGGAAGCCCTATGTCGGCGTTAAGCATCGGCCCTTATACATTGCCTAATTCGCTGATCCTCGCGCCCATGGCCGGCGTTACCGATCAGCCGTTTCGTCAGCTGTGCAAACGCATGGGGGCGGGCTTGGTCGTGTCGGAAATGGTCACCAGCGATTCGCGCCTGTGGCACACGCGCAAATCCAGCTTGCGCATGATCCACAGCGGCGATCCCGAGCCACGCTCGGTGCAGATCGCCGGTGGTGACCCGCAAATGCTGGCCGACGCCGCTCGTAAGAACGTTGAACTGGGTGCGCAGATCATTGATATCAATATGGGCTGCCCGGCCAAGAAGGTGTGTAACAAAGCCGCAGGCTCGGCTTTATTGAAGGATGAAGCGCTGGTGCGCGCTATCCTTAGCGCCGTAGTTGGCGCGGTGGATGTGCCGGTCACGCTGAAGATTCGTACCGGCTGGGACCGGCAGAACAAGAACGGCATCACGGTGGCAAAGATCGCGCAAGATGCCGGCATTGTCGCCCTGGCCGTACATGGCCGGACCCGTGCGGATCTGTATATGGGGGACGCCGAGTACGACACCATTGCCAGCATTAAGCAGGCGGTGTCGATTCCGGTCTTGGCCAACGGTGATATTGATTCACCGGCCAAAGCTAAAGCGGTATTGGCCGCCACGGGTGCCGATGGCCTGTTAATTGGCCGCGCCGCCCAAGGGCGACCGTGGATTTTCCGTGAAATTGAGCACTTCCTGCGCACCGGTGAACAGTTACCGGCGCCGGGCCTGCTCGAAGTGGAACGTATTCTGCTTGAACATCTGGCGGCACTACATGCCTTTTACGGCGATGTAATGGGTGTACGTATTGCCCGAAAGCACGTCAGTTGGTATCTCGCAACCTTGCCGGGCGCCAAGGAGTTTCGCGCCCATTTCAATCGTCTAGACAGTACGGACGCGCAGTGCGCCAACGTTCGCGAATTCTTTCAAGAACGTCATAAAAACGGAGAACAAGGGGTGGCCGCATGACGGTGTTGACTGAGACTTTAGGAAGTGAAATGGCTCCCGTGAGTGACAACAGTAGCTTGAAGCAACATCTCAATACGCCTAGCGCCGAGGGCCAAACCCTGCGTGGCAGTGTGGAGAAGGCGCTGCATAACTATTTCGCCCATCTTGAGGGCGCAGACGTCTGTGACGTCTACAACCTGGTGCTGACCGAAGTGGAAGCACCGCTGCTGGAAACCGTGATGAACTACGTCAAAGGCAACCAGACCAAGGCCAGCGAACTGCTCGGCCTGAATCGCGGTACCTTGCGCAAGAAGCTTAAGCAATACGATCTGCTGTGACACCCCACATTTGAAAAGGGCGGCCTGCCAGGGCCGCCTTTTTTCTAACCACAGTTGTTTGCCGACACCTCCGCTTTGATGGATTCTGAAATGACCGACCAGACCACCCGCCTTCCCGTTCGCCGTGCCTTGATCAGTGTTTCCGACAAGACCGGTATCCTTGAGTTCGCCCGCGAACTAAGCGCCCTGGGCGTGGAAATTCTTTCCACCGGCGGCACTTACAAGCTGCTCAAGGACAACGGTGTGGCCGCCGTTGAAGTAGCCGACTACACCGGCTTCCCGGAAATGATGGATGGCCGGGTCAAGACCCTGCACCCGAAAATCCACGGCGGCATCTTGGGCCGTCGCGCCCTCGACGGCGCAGTGATGGACGAGCACGGCATCAAGCCGATCGATCTGGTCGCCGTTAACCTCTATCCGTTTGCCGCCACCGTGGCCAAGCCTGGCTGCGACCTGGCCGACGCCATCGAGAACATCGATATCGGCGGGCCGACCATGGTTCGTTCGGCAGCCAAGAACCACAAAGACGTGGCCATCGTGGTTAACGCTGGCGACTACAGCGCCATTGTTGAGTCGCTCAAAGCCGGCGGCCTGACCTACGCCCAGCGCTTCGACCTGGCCCTCAAAGCCTTCGAGCACACCGCTGCCTACGACGGCATGATCGCCAACTACCTGGGCACCATCGAGCAGAGCCGCGCCACCCTGTCCACTGAAGACCGCGGCCTGTTCCCGCGCACCTTCAACAGCCAGTTCATCAAGGCTCAGGAAATGCGCTACGGCGAGAACCCGCACCAGAGCGCGGCGTTCTACGTGGAAGCAGAAAAAGGCGAAGCCAGCGTGGCCACCGCCATCCAACTGCAAGGCAAAGAACTGTCGTTCAACAACGTCGCCGATACCGATGCGGCCCTTGAGTGCGTGAAAAGCTTCGTCAAACCGGCTTGCGTCATCGTCAAGCACGCCAACCCGTGCGGCGTGGCAGTGGCCCTGGACAGCGAAGGCGGCATCCGTCAGGCCTACGAGCTGGCCTACGCCACCGACACCGAATCGGCCTTTGGCGGCATCATCGCCTTCAACCGTGAGCTGGATGGCGAAACCGCCAAAGCTATCGTTGAGCGTCAGTTTGTCGAAGTGATCATCGCGCCGAAAATCAGCGCCGCGGCCCGTGAAGTGGTCGCCGCCAAAGCCAACGTGCGTCTGCTCGAGTGCGGCGAGTGGCCGGCCGAGCGCAGCGCCGGTTGGGACTTCAAGCGCGTCAACGGTGGCCTGCTGGTGCAGAGCCGCGATATCGGCATGATCAAGGCCGAAGACCTGAAGATCGTCACCCAGCGCGCGCCAAGCGAGCAGGAAGTACACGACCTGATCTTCGCCTGGAAAGTCGCCAAGTTCGTTAAATCCAACGCCATCGTCTACGCCAAAGGCCGGCAGACCATCGGTGTTGGCGCGGGCCAAATGAGCCGGGTTAACTCCGCCCGCATCGCCGCGATCAAAGCTGAACACGCCGGCCTGCAAGTGCAGGGTGCGGTCATGGCCTCGGACGCGTTCTTCCCGTTCCGCGACGGCATCGACAACGCCGCTAAAGCCGGGATCACCGCAGTGATCCAGCCGGGCGGTTCGATGCGCGACAGCGAAGTGATTGCGGCGGCCGATGAAGCCGGCATTGCCATGGTGTTTACCGGCATGCGCCACTTCCGCCATTAATTGTTGCGCGGCCGCACTGCAGCAGGCGTTGCGCAGGGCTTTGCTAATGCTCATTGCCAGACGGCAACTGCGCTTAGCAAAGCCCTCCGCGCCTAGCATTCACCCACTGCATTGCGACCTCGTAATACAGGGGACCTGCGCTGTCAGGTTCACGCCATTTTCGTAGGGTGGATCAGCCTGGGCTTATCCACCGAACGGGCCACCGGCCCGCCTCCACAAGGAGCACGCAATGAATGTACTGATTATCGGCAACGGCGGTCGTGAACACGCCCTGGCCTGGAAAGTCGCACAAGACAAACGCGTCGCCAAAGTCTTCGTTGCCCCTGGCAATGCCGGCACCGCCACTGAGGCCAAGTGCGAGAACGTCGCTATCGACGTCCTGGCCTTGGAGCAACTGGCTGACTTTGCTGAGAAAAACGTCCAGCTGACGATCGTTGGCCCGGAAGCGCCACTGGTCGCAGGCGTCGTCGATCTGTTCCGCAGCCGTGGCCTGGACATCTTCGGCCCAAGCAAAGGCGCGGCGCAGTTGGAAGGCTCGAAGGCCTTCACCAAGGACTTCTTGGCCCGTCACCAGATTCCGACGGCTGACTACCAGAACTTCACCGAAGTCGAGCCTGCCCTGGCCTACCTGCAGGAAAAAGGCGCACCGATCGTGATCAAGGCCGACGGTCTGGCCGCCGGCAAAGGCGTGATCGTCGCCATGACCCTGCAAGAAGCCGAAGACGCCGTGCGCGATATGCTCGCCGGCAATGCCTTCGGTGAAGCCGGCTCGCGTGTGGTGATCGAGGAGTTCCTCGACGGCGAAGAAGCCAGCTTTATCGTCATGGTCGACGGCGAAAACGTCCTGCCCATGGCCACCAGCCAGGACCACAAGCGCGTCGGCAACGGCGACAGCGGGCCAAACACTGGCGGCATGGGCGCGTACTCGCCAGCCCCAGTGGTCACCGCTGAGGTGCACCAACGGGTGATGGATGAAGTGATCTACCCCACCGTGCGCGGCATGGCCAGTGAAGGCAATGTGTACACCGGTTTCCTCTATGCCGGCTTGATGATCGACAAGGCCGGCAAGCCGAAAGTCATCGAATTCAACTGCCGTTTCGGCGACCCGGAAACCCAGCCGATCATGGTCCGTTTGGAATCATCCTTGGTGTTGCTGGTCGAAGCTGCGCTGGCCAAAGCATTAAACAAGGTAGAGGCCACCTGGGACGCACGACCCACTGTAGGCGTCGTAATCGCCGCTGGCGGCTACCCAGGTGACTACAGCAAAGGCGAGGTCATCCACGGTCTAGACGCTGCCAGCGCCCTAGACGGTAAGGTGTTCCATGCCGGCACTGCGCTTAAAGAAGGTCAGGTCGTGACCGCAGGTGGCCGTGTACTGTGCGCCACCGCCATCGGTCGCAGCGTGGCCGAAGCGCAGCAACAAGCCTACCGTTTGGCCGAGCAGATCAACTGGTCGGGCAGCTTTTACCGAAACGATATCGGTTACCGCGCAATTGCACGGGAACAGGGAAACAACTGATTCGTGACGGCCGATAAAACAGGGTACTGGTTGGCAAATAGCCGCCATCACCGTGTTTTGTCTAGCAATGCACTGGCTATACTTCGAGCACTTACTCTATGAAGGGAACTCATTGTGCATCGGCTTAGGATTGCCACCTACCTGCTCCTTAGCTTATGGCTGCTGGTGCTTAATTGCGCCAGCGCCCAAGCTGAGGAGCCGCTAGCTTGGTCGGTGCTCAATGACCCCAGCGCCAGCCTGCAGCTCGATGACGTGCGTAGCAAAGAACTGCGCAAGCAGTTCACTCCCATCCAACTGCAAGACCTCTCCACCCCCGGCGACAATGCTGCGGTGTGGCTCTATTACCGTTTGCCCGCCGGGCAAAACGGGCAGCTATTACGGATTTTTGCGCCATTTCTGTCGTTCCTTGACCTCTACATCCTGCAAGACGGTCAACTGATCGAGCAGACCCACACCGGCAGCAGCTTGCCATTTTCCAGCCGGCCCTTGGCCAGCCGCGACTTCCTGCTGCCGCTGCCCAACGCCAGCAAAGCCCAAGACCTGTACCTGCGCCTGGCGTCGGAACAAGCCCTGCGGCCGACGATCAGCCTGCAAAGTGCGCAGCAGATGGTGCTCGACGACCAGCGCCCGCTGCTGTTCGGCATCCTTCTGGGATGCTTTGCCATGCTGATCTGCTGGAACCTGCTGCGCTTGGTGTATACCCGTGCCAGCACGTCCTTCTGGCTGATCGCCACCCATGCCGGCCAGCTACTCACCGCCCTCAGCCTGTTTGGCACCCAGCTGCCGTGGCTGCGCGAGTGGGCGGGTTTGCAGCCGTTGATGGTCAACCTGTCGTTTCTGTTCAGCACCGCTTGCGTGTTGCTGTTTACCACCAGTTTCTTTCGCCGCGTTTGCATCAACAGCAGCTTTAACTACCTGATCTATATCGAGGTGGGCATGCTCGCGGTGGCGGCGGTGCTGTTGCTGCTGGCCAATGACCTGAATTTCAACCTGGCGGTGTACATCCTGGTGGCCGTCTCCAGCCTCACTTCGCTGATCATTGCCATCACGCATTGGCGCCACGGCTATTTGCCCGCGCGACCGTTCGCCTTGGCGATGCTGTTGTTCTGCCTGTGCTTCTCCTGCGTCATGCCCACCCTATTTGGCTATGCGCCGATTCAGTCAGACCTGCTGGCCTATGGCTTGATGGCCTCCGCAGTGATTTGGGGCTTTATGCTCAGTTTTGCCCTCAGCGAGCGCCAGCGCCATATCGTTCAGGATGACTTCAGCACCAGCCGCGACTTGGCGGCCAGCTCCGCAGAGCTGAAAGCCAAGGCCGAGTTTTTGGCCAAGATCAGCCATGAAATCCGCACGCCCATGAATGGCGTGCTGGGTATGACCGAGTTGCTCCTCGGCACACCACTGTCGGCCAAGCAGCGCGACTATGCGCAAACCATCCACAGCTCAGGCAATGAGCTGCTGACCCTGATTAACGAAATTCTCGACATCACTAAGCTGGAGTCCGGGCAGATCGAGCTGGACGATGTGCAGTTCGACCTCAACGCCTTGGTCGAAGATTGCATGGACATCTTCCGCGCCAAAGCCGAGCAGCAGAAGGTCGAGCTGATCAGCTTTATCCAGCCGCAAGTGCCACGGGTGATCAGCGGCGACCCCACACGCCTGCGCCAGATTTTGCTCAGCCTGCTGGATAACGCCTTTAAGCAAACCGCCGAAGGCGAAGTGCTGCTGGTGGTGGCGCTGGATAAAAACAGCGAGCAACCGCGGCTGCGTATCGCCGTGCAGGACAGTGGTCAGCCACTGGACGCCAGCGAGCGCGATGCCCTGCTCAATGCCGAACTGCACAGCAAAGACTTCCTCGCCGCCAGTAAGCTTGGCGGCCGCCTGGGGCTGATCATCGCCCGTCAGTTGGTCAGCCTGATGTCTGGCGACTACGGCATCCAAACCGGCGGCAACAGCGGCACCACGCTGTGGTTCACCCTGCCGCTGGACGCCAGCCGCCTGGAGCAGCCCAGCAGCTACCTGGACAACGCCCTGCGTGGCGCGCGCCTGTTGGTGGTGGACGATAACGACACCTGCCGCAAGGTGCTGATGCAGCAGTGCAGCGCCTGGGGCATGAACGTCAGTGCCGTGCCGTCAGGTAAAGAGGCGCTGGCCTTGCTGCGCACCAAGGCGCATCTGCGCGAATACTTCGACGCCGTGCTGCTCGACCAAAATATGCCGGGCATGACCGGTATGCAGCTGGCCTCGCGGATCAAAGAAGACGCCAACCTTAACCACGACATTCTGATCATCATGCTCACCGGCATCAGTAACGCGCCGAGCAAGATCATCGCGCGTAACGCCGGGATCAAACGCATCTTGGCCAAACCCGTGGCCGGCTACACCTTGAAGACCACTCTGGCCGATGAACTGGCGCAACGCGGCAAAGCCGACTCGCCGATGTTCGTACCGCCGCCGGTGGTGGAGCAGATGAACCTGCCGAGCGACTTCCGCATTCTGGTGGCCGAGGACAACAGCATCTCGACCAAAGTGATTCGTGGCATGCTCGGTAAGCTCAACCTGCAGCCCGACACCGCCAGCAATGGTGAAGAAGCCCTCAGCGCGATGAAGGCCCGGCAATATGACTTGGTGCTGATGGACTGCGAAATGCCGGTGCTCGATGGCTTCTCCGCTACCGAACAGCTGCGCCTGTGGGAAAACCTCGAGAAGCGTCCACGCACTCCGGTAGTGGCGCTGACCGCCCATATCCTCTACGAACACAAAGAACGCGCGCGCCAGGTTGGCATGGACGGGCACATGTCCAAGCCGCTGGAAATGTCGCAACTGCGTGAGCTGATCGAGCACTGGGTACTGGAGCGCGAACTGCGCCGCCAGCACAGCTCGCAGCTGTCTTAAGCGAAGCAGCAGCGGATGGACCAAGGATAAAGGTCCAGTGCCTGATGCTTAGCACTACAATTAGCCTTTTTTAGGATTGAGCCCTGCCATGGCGTCCACGCTGTTTAGTCTGTATATGAGCCTGTTGGTGCTCTACAGCCCCTTCTTTGTGCTGTCCTGCTTTATCACCCTAAGCCGTGGTCACACCCTTAAAGAACGTAAGCACCTGGCCTGGCGCGTAGCCTTGGGCGTGCTGATCGCCAGCGTATTGCTGTACCTGTTTGGCAAATACATCTTCACCCTGTTCGGGATCACCATCGATGCCTTCCGCATTGGTGCCGGCAGCGTGTTGTTTATCTCGGCCCTGGGCATGGCCCAGGGTAAATCGGTGGTGCAGAGCGATAACGTGCAACAGGACGTGACTATCGTGCCGCTGACCATTCCCCTCACCGTCGGCCCCGGCACCATCGGCGCCCTGCTGCTGATGGGCGCCAGCCATCCGCATTGGCACGACAAACTGCTGGCCATCGTCGCCATCTTCCTGGCCAGCCTCACCGTCGGCGTGGTGCTGTACCTGTCGAATAAATTCGAGCGCCTACTCGGTGAGCAAGGCCTGCAAATCGTCAGCCGTCTGATGGGTCTGTTTGTCTGCGCCCTAGCGGCGCAAATCATCTTCACCGGCGTGCGCAACTATATGGGCATCAGCGGCTAACCCCGCCCACGGCCCATGCTTGCCCGGCCCGAGGCCACGGGCAGGCGCAGGCTGAACGCCGCAGGGGCTGCAGATTTCAAGCCCCTGGCGCCAGCCAAGCCCGCTCTCAGCCTGCGCGGGCGCCACTTGATCTGGCACAGTGCACGCCCCCGCACCAAATCAAACAAATCGCACCCTAATGATGCAAAGCGCACCTTTATCGGCATATTCGCCGAATTAGGACGAGATAAATCAGGTGTTTTTTCTGTGCGCGGCTTATTTAGCTGAAACTCGCAAAAAGCTCATTAGCTGATAGAAAAAACCGTCTTATCAAGCGTTTAGCTCAGGTAAACAGCCAGCACTTAATTTCGCTTGATGTCGACTTGGCGCTTATTCAGCAAAGAATTTTCAGCGCTGCCGGCAAAGAGGCACAGGCTTTGCTCAATAGCCTGTTAGAGGTCAGCCCCAGCAGTGTGAGCGCCCGGCGCCCTTGGCCGCCGCGCAGCCCCCAGTGACTGACCTCCCAGGCACACCCCATGCGTATGCCTGAGTACAAGAACAACAGCGCAGCCCAACACTTTTTAAGCTCGTGAATGGAGACCGCACTATGCAACGTCGCAACCTGCTCAAGGCCCTTTCGCTTTCCGCTTCCATCGCCGCCATGGGGATGAGCTGGACCATCCAGGCCGCCGAGACCATCAAGGTCGGCATCCTGCACTCGCTGTCCGGGACCATGGCCATCTCGGAAACCTCGCTCAAAGACATGGCGCTGATGACCATTGACGAGATCAACGCCAAAGGCGGCGTGCTCGGCAAAAAACTTGAGCCAGTGGTCGTCGACCCCGCCTCCAACTGGCCGCTGTTCGCCGAGAAAGGCCGCCAACTGCTCAGCCAGGACAAAGTGGCGGTGACCTTCGGCTGCTGGACCAGCGTGTCGCGCAAATCGGTATTGCCGGTTTATGAAGAACTCAACGGCCTGCTGTTCTACCCGGTGCAGTACGAAGGTGAAGAACTCTCGCCCAACGTCTTCTACACCGGCGCGGCGCCCAACCAGCAAGCCATCCCCGCGGTGGAATACCTGATGAGTGAAGACGGCGGCGCGGCCAAGCGCTTCTTCCTGCTCGGCACCGATTACGTCTATCCGCGCACCACCAACAAGATCCTGCGCGCCTTCCTGCTCTCCAAAGGCGTAGCCGAGAAAGACATCGAAGAGGTCTACACACCATTCGGCCACAGCGATTACCAAACCATCGTGGCCAACATTAAGAAATTCTCCGCCGGCGGTAAAACCGCAGTGATCTCCACCGTCAACGGCGACTCCAACGTGCCGTTCTATAAAGAGCTGGCCAACCAAGGGCTGGAAGCCACCGACGTGCCTGTAGTGGCGTTCTCGGTGGGTGAAGAAGAACTGCGCGGCATCGACACCAAACCGCTGGTGGGCCATCTGGCGGCGTGGAACTACTTCCAGTCGGTGGAAAACCCGGTCAACACCGAGTTCGTCAGCAAGTGGAAGGCCTATGCCAAGGCTAAGAACCTGCCTGGCGCCGACAAAGCCGTCACCAACGACCCGATGGAAGCCACCTACGTCGGCATCCACATGTGGGCCCAAGCGGTGGAGAAAGCGGGCAGCGTCGATGTGGATAAAGTCCGCGATGCCCTCGCCGGGCAAACCTACGCGGCACCGAGCGGCTATACCCTGACCATGGATAAAACCAACCACCACCTGCATAAGCCGGTAATGATCGGCGAGATCCAGGAAGACGGGCAGTTCTCGGTGGTCTGGGAAACCAAGAGCCCGATCCGCGCCCAGCCGTGGAGCCCGTATATCGAAGGCAACGACAAGAAGCCTGACTATGCGGTGAAGTCCAACTAAGCCGCCCACGCTTAGTCCCGCACCACCACGCAACAACGCTGCTGCCCGGCCCGGACTCGTTCCGGGCCATGGCTGGTCGCCTGGCGACCCTGCAAAGGACTGAATGATGCTGACTGCCCTGCCCCGCGTTCTTCTCAGCCTGTTGCTGACCCTGCCCTGGCTGGCCCATGCCGGCGACGGTCAGGACTTCGTCAGCGCCAAGCCCGCACAACAAGCCGAACTGCTCGAACGCTGGGCGGCGCACCCGGACAGCACGCGCTTGCCGCTGCTACAAGCACTACAGCAAGGCCTGCTGGCCAGCGACAGCCAGCAACAAGCGCTGATCAAGCGCGACGGCCTCTACCAAATTCTGGAGGGCGATGCCGTCCCCCAAGGCACCCCGCGCCCACTGCGCCTGAATAACCGCCTGCGCGGCCTGCTCGCCAGCAGCCTGGCCAGCCACCAATTACTGTCTGCTGATGCTGCGCAGCGCTTAAGCGCCGCCGTGCAGCTGCAAAAAAGTGCCAAGCCGGCGCAGTTGCCGCTGCTCAATGAGCGCTTGGTCAGCGAGACCGATGACAGCGTGCGCAGCGCCCTGAGCCTGGCCCTGGCCAACCTGCAATTGGTTGATAACGACCCCGCCATCCGCTTAGCGGCCGTGCGCTTGCTCGGCTACAGCGGCGAGCCACAAGCCCTTGCGCGTCTGGAAGGACTGTTGGCCGCAGACGGCGAAGCCAATGCCGAGGTGCGCACCGCCGCGCAAACCAGCCTGACCCAGGTCAAACGCCAGCTGTTGATCGGCGAGTTGCTCGGCCAGGCCTTTAGCGGCCTGAGCCTGGGCTCGATCCTGCTGCTGGCGGCACTCGGCTTGGCCATCACCTTCGGCCTGCTCGGGGTGATCAACATGGCCCACGGCGAGATGCTGATGATCGGGGCCTACAGCACCTATGTCGTGCAACTGCTGATGCAGCGCTATCTGCCTGAGGCGCTGGCCCTGTATCCGCTGGTGGCGTTGCCAGTGGCCTTTGTCGTCACCGCGCTGATCGGCATGGCCTTGGAGCGCACGGTCATCCGCCATCTCTATGGCCGGCCGCTGGAAACCCTGTTGGCGACCTGGGGCATCAGCCTGATGCTGATCCAGCTGGTGCGGGTGCTGTTCGGCGCGCAGAACGTCGAGGTGGCCAACCCCGCGTGGCTGTCCGGCGGGATGCAGGTACTGCCGAACTTGGTGCTGCCGTATAACCGCATCGTCATCATCGGCTTCGCCTTGCTGGTGGTGCTGCTGACCTGGCTGCTGCTGAATAAAACCCGCCTGGGCCTCAACGTCCGGGCGGTGACGCAGAACCGCAATATGGCCGCCTGCTGCGGCGTGCCGACCGGGCGCGTGGACATGCTCGCCTTTGGCCTCGGCTCCGGCATCGCCGGTTTAGGCGGGGTGGCCCTGAGTCAGATCGGCAACGTCGGCCCCGACCTAGGCCAGAGCTACATCATCGACTCGTTCCTGGTGGTGGTTCTAGGCGGCGTCGGCCAACTGGCCGGCAGCGTCACCGCCGCCTTCGGTTTGGGTATCGCCAATAAAATTCTGGAGCCGCAAATCGGCGCGGTACTGGGCAAGATTCTGATCCTGGCGCTGATCATTCTGTTTATCCAAAAACGCCCGCAAGGACTGTTTGCTCTGAAAGGACGGGTGATCGACTGATGAATATGGCCAACCAAACCCTATTGCTGCGCGCCAGCGCCAAACTCGGTACGCAGTTGAGTCTGGGCCTGGCCCTGCTCGCGCTGCTGGTCCTGTTAGCCATGCCGCTGCTGCACCTGCTGCCGGCGGACAGCGCCCTGCACGTATCGGCCTACAGCCTGACCTTGGTGGGCAAAATCCTGTGCTACGCCATCGTCGCCCTGGCTCTGGATTTGGTCTGGGGCTATGCCGGCATGTTGTCCTTGGGCCACGGCTTGTTCTTCGCCTTGGGCGGCTACGCCATGGGCATGTACCTGATGCGCCAGGCAGCGGGCGACGGCCTGCCAGCCTTTATGAGTTTTCTGGCATGGCACGAATTACCCTGGTACTGGTACGGCACCGACAGTTTTATCTGGGCGCTTTGTCTGGTGGTATTGGCGCCCGGATTGCTGGCCTTGGTGTTTGGCTTCTTCGCCTTCCGCTCGCGGATCAAGGGCGTGTACTTCTCGATCATGACCCAAGCGCTGACCTTCGCCGGCATGCTGCTGTTCTTTCGCAACGAAACCGGCTTTGGCGGCAACAACGGCTTTACCAACTTCAAAACCATCCTTGGCTTTGATATCACCGCCGCGCACACCCGTGCCGCGCTGTTTTTCGCCACGGTGCTGCTGCTCATCTGCAGCCTGTGGCTGGGTTGGCGCCTGGCCCGAAGCAAGTTTGGCCGGGTGCTGACGGCACTGCGCGATGCGGAAAACCGCCTGATGTTCTGTGGTTACGATCCGCGCGGCTACAAGCTGTTTATCTGGGTGCTCAGCGCCGTGCTGTGCGGCTTGGCCGGGGCGCTGTATGTGCCGCAAGTGGGCATCATCAACCCCAGTGAAATGTCGCCGACCAACTCCATTGAGGCCGCGGTGTGGGTCGCCTTGGGCGGCCGTGGCAGCTTAATCGGCCCGCTGCTCGGCGCCGGCGTGGTCAACGGCATGAAGAGCTGGTTTACCGTGGCTTTCCCTGAGTATTGGCTGTTTGCCTTGGGCCTGCTGTTTATCGTGGTCACCCTGTTTTTGCCTAAGGGTGTGATCGGCCTGCTGCGCAAAAAAGGAGAGCAATAATGCGAGCCGCGCCTATCCCCGAAGTGCTGGTGGCGGACAGCTATCCGGCCAACCAAGACCCCGGCAGCAGCCGTGACGCCTTGGGCCTCGGCAGCAGTGCCGGCAAAGGTCTGGATGTGCGCCACGGCACCATCCTGACCTTGGAAGATATCAACGTCAGCTTCGATGGCTTTAAGGCCCTGAGCAACCTCAACCTGTATATCGGTGTCGGTGAGCTGCGCTGCATTATCGGCCCCAACGGCGCCGGCAAGACCACCATGATGGACGTGATCACCGGTAAGACCCGGCCGGATAGCGGCGTGGCCTATTTCGGCGAAACCTTCGACCTCACCCAGATGAGCGAAGTGGCCATCGCCCAGGCCGGCATCGGCCGCAAGTTCCAAAAGCCCACGGTGTTTGAAGCCTTGAGCGTGTTTGAAAATTTAGAGTTGGCGCAAAAGACCAACAAGTCGGTGTGGGCCAGCCTGCGCGCCACACTCAGCGGCGCGCAGTTGGAGCGGATCGACGAGGTGCTCAGCACCATCCGCTTAAGTGACTCGCGCCAGCGCCCGGCCGGCTTACTGTCCCACGGGCAAAAGCAGTTTCTCGAAATCGGCATGCTGCTGATGCAAGACCCGCAATTGCTCCTGCTCGATGAGCCGGTCGCGGGCATGACCGACGCCGAAACCGAATTTACCGCCGAGCTGTTTAAGTCGCTGGCACGCAAGCATTCGCTGATGGTGGTGGAACACGATATGGGCTTTGTCGGCAGCATCGCCGACCACGTCACCGTGCTGCACCACGGCAGCGTGCTGGCCGAAGGCTCGTTGGAGCAGGTGCAAAACGATGAACGGGTGATCGAGGTGTACCTCGGTCGCTAGACCTGCTGACCCCTTAAACGGTGGCTGGCTACGGCCAACCACCCTACGCAGTTACGTAGGGTGGATGTCGCTTCACCCATCCACCAAGCGGCAGCACTAGTAACACCGGTATACGTACATAACCGCCGGCCAATATTGAGTAAGGCGATGTTAGCTACAACGGTGGCTGGCTGCGGCCAACCACCCTACGCAGTTACGTAGGGTGGATGTCGCTTCACCCATCCACCAAGCGGCAGCACTAGTAACACCGGTATACGTACATAACCGCCGGCCAATATTGAGTAAGGCGATGTTAGCTACAACGGTGGCTGGCTGCGGCCAACCACCCTACGCAGTTACGTAGGGTGGATGTCGCTTCACCCATCCACCAAGCGGCAGCACAAGCAACACCGGTATACGTACATAACCGCCGGCCAATATTGAGTACGGCGGTGTTAGCTACAACGGTGGCTGGCTGCGGCCAACCACCCTACGCAGTTACGTAGGGTGGATGTCGCTTCACCCATCCACCAACACGACAGCGCCAACACCCCCAACAGCGTTACACATCCATAACCGCCACGAAGCCACCACCGCGTTAACCAGAAGGACCTCGCCATGCTGCAAGTACAGCAACTGCATCAGTTTTACGGCGGCAGCCATATCCTGCGTGGCTTGTCGTTTGACGCCCCCATCGGCCAAGTCACCTGCCTGCTGGGACGTAACGGTGTGGGTAAAACCACCCTGCTCAAATGCCTGATGGGACTGATCCCGGCCAAAGACGGCAGCGTGCAATGGCAAGGCCAGAGCATCACGGCCTTGAAGCCGCATCAACGGGTCAACGCCGGCATCGCCTATGTGCCGCAAGGGCGAGAAATCTTCCCGCGCTTAACCGTGGAAGAGAACCTGCTGATGGGCCTGTCACGTTTTAGCGCCGGCCAAGCCAAGCGGGTGCCGGAGTTTATCTACGAGCTGTTCCCGGTGCTGCGTGAGATGAAGCAACGCCGTGGCGGCGATCTATCTGGCGGCCAGCAACAGCAATTGGCGATTGGCCGCGCCCTGGCCAGCCAACCCAAGCTGCTGATCCTCGACGAACCCACCGAAGGCATCCAGCCGTCGGTGATCAAAGAAATCGGCGCGGTGATCAAACAGCTGGCCGCCCGCGGGGATATGGCGATTTTGCTGGTCGAGCAGTTCTACGATTTTGCCGCTGAACTGGCCGATCAGTATTTGGTGATGAGCCGCGGCGAGATTATCCAGCAAGGCCAAGGCGCCAATATGGAAGCCGAAGGCGTGCGGGGGCTGGTCACCATCTAAGCCGGCCCGGGCTCATACCACGCCCAGCGCCACTCGCGCCGGGCAAGGCAGACAAGCACCCATTTGGTGCGTAAATACACCCAAGCGCACCAGCCTGACGCCAGCAGGCTGCCATGCAATCGCCACACCTCAGCTAATACTTGGCCTGCAAGGCCCACTCTGCGTCCACGCACTATCCTGGCGCATGCGGCACAGCAATTGCTCTAATTAGGCAATCTCAGCTATGTGCATTGTCATGACCACTGCCGCCCACCTGTTTCACCCAGCCTGGCACGCCGAGCTTGAACTGGCCTATGCCCGCGACGGTGCCACAACCCGCCCAACTCAGCGCCGTCACCTTGGCCCGCTGCGGGTGCAAAAGCACCTCTATGGCGAAGGCCCCGAGGTGTGTCAGCACATCATCGTCCATCCCCCCGGCGGCATTGCCGGCGGTGATCGCCTAGACATTAGCGTCAGCGTCGGCACCAACGCCTGGGCGCAGCTGACCAGCCCCGGCGCCGCCAAGTGGTACCGCGCCGCCAGCCCGGCTTATCAGCAGCTCAAATTGCACGTTGCCGCCGGTGCTACCTTGGAGTGGCTGCCGCAAGAAACCATCGTCTACAGCGCCGCCCAAGCCGAGCTGAACACCGATATCGAGCTGGAAGGCGACGCCCGCCTGCTCTATTGGGACATCGTCGCCTTGGGCCGCCCGGCCAGTGGCGAGCGCTTTGCCGCAGGCTACATGCAGGCGCAGCTGAATATCCGCCGCGACGGCCATCTGCTGTGGCACGAGCGCCAGCGCCTGCAAGGCGCCGACGGCCTGCTCGACTCGCCCATCGGCCTGGCTGGCCAGCCGGTCTTCGCCACCTTACTGATCACCGGCGAGATCAGCCCTGACCTACTGGAGCAGTGCCGCACGCTGCTCAGCCCAGTGCGTGGCGATCTCTCCCAGTTACCCGGCCTGTTAGTCGCGCGCTGCCTGGCAGCCGAAGCGCTGCACGCCCGCGCCTGGTTAAGCGCTTTATGGCACCTGCTGCGCCCGGCCTTGTTCGGACGCAGCGCTGTCCCCCCACGTATTTGGAGCACCTGAGCATGGATTTAACCCCACGGGAAAAAGACAAGATGCTGATCTTCACCGCCGGTTTGGTCGCTGAGCGACGCCTGGCCCGTGGAGTCAAACTCAACTATCCGGAGGCCATGGCCTATATCAGCGCCGCGCTGCTCGAAGGTGCCCGCGACGGTCAAAGCGTGGCCCAGCTTATGCATTACGGCACCACACTGCTCAGCCGCGACCAAGTGATGGAGGGCGTGCCGGAGATGATCGCGGAGATCCAAGTGGAAGCCACCTTCCCCGATGGCACCAAGCTGGTCACCGTGCACCAACCCATTGCCTGATCAATATCCAGGATGCACCACTGCAACAGCGGCCAGGAGGCCCCATGATAATTCGCGACGCCACACCCGCCGACTTGCCCGCCCTGGTCGATATTTACAACGACGCGGTGCTCAATACCACGGCGATCTGGATGAACCACTGCGTCGACCTGGCCAACCGCGAGGCTTGGTTTGCCGCGCGCAGCCAGCAGGGCTACCCGATTTTGGTGGCGGAAGATGCCGCTGGCCGGGTGGTCGGCTACTCCTCCTTTGGCGACTGGCGTCCATTTGATGGCTTTTGCTATAGCGTCGAGCATTCGGTGTATGTCAGCCCCGACGTACAAGGTAAAGGCCTCGGCAAACGGCTGCTGTGCGCCCTGATTACCCGAGCCCGGGCGGCCAATAAACACATGATGGTGGCGGCTATCGAAAGCGGTAACCAGACCTCCATCGCCATGCACTTGCGCTTAGGCTTCACCATCACCGGCCAGATGCCGCAAGTCGGCTGCAAATTCGGTCAATGGCTGGACCTGACCTTTATGCAACTCAACCTGAGCCCGGAGAGAAGCGCACCGTGAGCCAGCTGATCCGCGTTGCCGCAGAACACTTTAGCCAGTACCGCGCCGGTTTCCATGCGCTGCTCAGCGATGCCATCGCCAGCGGCGCGAGCCTGGGCTTTCTCGCCAATTTCAGCCAGCGTGAGGCCGACGAGTACTTCGAGCAAGTCCAGGACGGCCTCAATAGCGCCAGCCACTGCCTATGGCTGGTGCTTGAGCAAGGCCAAGTAGTGGCCAGCATCCAGCTGGTGTTGTGCCTCAAGGCCAATGGCCTTAACCGTGCGGAAATCCAAAAACTGATGGTGCTGCGCAGCGCCCGCCGCCAAGGCTTGGCCGCGCAGCTAATGGCGGCCGTTGAGGCCCATGCCCACAGTATTAAGCGCGGCTTGCTCTACCTCGACACCGAGGCCGGCAGTGCCGCTGAGCTGTTTTATCAACAGCAAGGCTACCAGTGCATCGGCGGCCTCCCCGACTACGCCTGCGGTCCGGATGGGCAGTACCGGGCCAATGCCATCTATTACAAAACCCTGTCGAGAGCGAAGCCATGATTCCCGGCGAATACCGCGTGCAAGACGGCGAGATCGAGCTTAATGCCGGGCGCCGCACCCTGAGCTTAACCGTGGCCAATAGCGGTGACCGGCCCATTCAGGTCGGCTCGCACTACCACTTCTTTGAAACCAACGACGCCTTAACCTTCGACCGCGCCGCCACGCGCGGCATGCGCCTGAATATCGCCGCCGGCACTGCGGTGCGCTTCGAGCCGGGGCAGAGCCGCGACGTCGAGTTGGTCGAGTTGGCCGGTCTGCGCCGCGTGTACGGCTTTGCCGGGCGGATCATGGGCGCGCTGTGACAGCCGCCTGCGCCCTAGAGGTTGCTGCCCCTTTTCAACGCTTTAAGGAAAACCGATGAAGATTTCCCGTCAGGCCTATGCCGATATGTTCGGCCCCACCGTCGGCGACAAGGTGCGTCTGGCCGACACCGAGCTGTGGATCGAGGTGGAGAAGGACTTCACCACCTACGGCGAAGAAGTGAAATTTGGCGGCGGCAAGGTGATCCGCGACGGCATGGGCCAGGGCCAACTGCTGGCCGCCGAGGTGGTCGACACGCTGATCACCAACGCGCTGATCATCGACCACTGGGGCATCGTCAAAGCCGATGTGGGCCTTAAAGACGGTCGCATCGCCGCCATCGGCAAAGCCGGCAACCCGGATATCCAGCCTGACGTCAGCATCGCCATCGGCGCCAGCACCGAGGTCATCGCCGGCGAAGGCATGATCCTCACCGCTGGCGGCATCGACACCCATATCCACTTTATCTGCCCGCAACAGATCGAAGAGGCGCTGATGAGCGGCGTCACCACCATGATCGGTGGCGGCACGGGCCCGGCCACCGGCACCAACGCCACCACCTGCACGTCTGGCCCTTGGCATATGGCGCGTATGCTCCAGGCCGCCGAAGCCTTTCCAATGAACATCGGCTTTACCGGCAAGGGCAACGCCAGCTTGCCGCAGCCGTTGATCGAACAGGTCGAAGCCGGCGCCATTGGCCTGAAGCTGCATGAAGACTGGGGCACCACCCCGGCGGCCATCGACAACTGCTTAAGCGTGGCCGATCAGTACGATGTGCAGGTGGCGATCCACACCGACACCCTCAATGAGTCTGGCTTTGTCGAAACGACTCTGGGCGCGTTTAAGGGCCGCACCATCCATACCTATCACACCGAAGGCGCCGGCGGCGGCCACGCCCCGGACATCATCAAGGCTTGCGGCTTCGCCAACGTGCTGCCGAGCTCAACCAACCCGACCCGGCCCTTTACCAAGAACACCATCGATGAGCATCTGGACATGCTCATGGTCTGCCACCACCTGGACCCCAGCATCGCCGAGGACGTGGCCTTCGCCGAGAGCCGCATCCGCCGCGAAACCATCGCCGCCGAAGACATCCTTCACGACCTCGGCGCGTTCAGCATGATCAGCTCCGACAGCCAGGCCATGGGCCGCGTTGGCGAGGTGATCACGCGCACCTGGCAGACCGCCGACAAGATGCACAAGCAGCGCGGTCCGTTGCCGGGCGACGGCGCAGGCAACAGCAACTTCCGGGTCAAGCGCTATATCGCCAAGTACACCATCAACCCGGCCATCACCCATGGCATCAGCCATGAAGTGGGTTCGATTGAGGTGGGCAAATGGGCCGACCTGGTTCTGTGGCGCCCGGCGTTTTTCGGCGTAAAACCCACCTTGATCCTCAAGGGCGGGGCCATTGCCGCAAGCCTCATGGGCGACGCCAACGCCTCGATCCCGACCCCGCAACCAGTGCACTACCGGCCGATGTTCGCCAGCTACGGCGGCAGCTTAAGCGCCACCAGCCTGACCTTTATCAGCCAGGCGGCATTCGCGGCAGGCGTGCCGGCACAGTTGGGCTTAAAGAAACAAATCGGCGTGGTGAAGGGCTGTCGTAACGTGCAAAAGACCGACCTGATCCACAACGATTACCTGCCAAACATCGAAGTCGACCCGCAAAACTACCAGGTCAAGGCCGACGGCCAACTGCTCTGGTGCGAGCCAGCCGACGTGCTGCCCATGGCCCAACGCTACTTCCTGTTCTAACGCGCCAGCCGCCACTTTCGCCCAGCGTTCTAAGTGGCGGCTAGCTAATCCCCGGTCGCCGTTTATTCCACGCCACCAACAGGCCGCTGAGGATAATGATCGCCATGCCCAGCAGGGCGCCATGATCGGGCACATGGGCAAAGAACAAGGCACCGAACAGCACGGCAAAGATGATCTGGGCATAAGTAAAAGGCGCCAACGCCGCAGCACTGGCAAAGCGGTAGGCGTTGCTTAACAACAAGTGTCCACTGATGGCCAACACGGCAATCAGCAGCGCCACCCATAGGTCTTGCGCCACGGGCATCTGCCACACCCAGGGCAAACTCAGGCTCATCACCAAGGTGCCGAACAGCGTGCTGAAGAAGTTGCTGGTCAGTGGATGATCGGTATTGGCTAAACGCCGCGTCAGCAGTTGATAGAAGCCCAGACACAGCGCCGCACCTATGGGCAGCAAGACATAGGGGGTAAACAACCCGCCACCGGGGCGCACGATAATCACCACGCCAATCAGGCCCAAGCCCACCGACAGCCATTGGCCGCGGCTGACCGGCTCCTTAAACAGCGCCACCGACGCCAGCAACACCACCATAGGCGCGAGGAACAGCACGGCGGTGGTCTCGCCCAAGGGGATAAACAACAAGGAGGTGAACATAAAGGCACTGGTGCCAACCAGGCTCATGGAGCGCGCCAGTTGCAACAGCGGTCGCTGAGTCTGAATCAGCCGGCGCCCCATGCGCGGTGCAAACAGGCCGAGCATCAGCATGGTTTGCAGCACATAGCGCAGCCACACCACGAGCAGCACCGGGTAACTCTGCAGCAGGTATTTAGACAAGGCATCACTGCCCGCCAGCAGCAAACACGAGGCGAGGATCAGCGACAGCCCCAGGCCGAGATGATTGGTGTTAAGCACTAAGAAACCTTAAGCATTATCAGGAAGCGAACGCGATATTCCGAGCAATAAACCAGCCAATCTTCCTAAATGCCCGCCTGTTTTCAGCCGAGTCGTGGCGCCCGGCCAGATTGAGTCTATCCCAAGCCCCGCTGACATGGCCGCCCATGCTGCGCTTAGTAATGCCCTTCGGCCAATAGCACGCGCTGCAAATAGCGCCGCGCCGCCTGCCCCTCAGGGGTGGGCATCAGCGGCCAGACATGAATCATCTCCGGCGCCCACTGCAGGTCCACGCTAACCCCCTGGCCACGGGCTTTGTCCGCCAGTTGCAAGGCCTCGGCGCCGAGCAGATCCTTACCGGCGGCCAATAAGGTGATCGCCGGCAGCCCGGTTAAATCGGCGCACAACGGACTCAGCGCCGGGTGCTCCAAGGGCCAGTTACCGGCATACAGGCGCGCCGCTTCTCGCGCACCGGCGCTGGCCAGCATCGGATCTTGCGCGGCCAACACGGGATCTACCGGCGTCTGCATACGTAAATCCACCCAGGGGCAAATCAGCAGCAGGCGCTGCGGCAAGGCCTGGCCCTGCTCACGGATGGCCAGAGCCAGGGCCAGGGCCAAACCGCCCCCCGCCGAGTCGCCCATTAGCAGCGGCGGCTCCTCAGACTGCTCCGCCAACTGGTTGTAGGCGCGCCAGGCAAAGGCCAGGGTTTGCTCGCAATGATGCTCCGGCGCCAAGGGATACAGCGGCACGCTGATGCTGTAGCCGGTGCGCAGCACCAACTCATGCAGCAGGCGCCAGTGAAAGCGGCTGATCGGCCGCACATAGGCGCCGCCATGCAGATAGAGCAGATGGCCGCTGGGTAATTGGGTCTTGGGCGCCAGCTGATAGATCTCATAGCCATCCAACTCCCGCCGGCTGATGTCCAGCTCGCGCTGCATCTTGGCCGTGGGCCGGGCCGGGCCGGCTTTGCGCAAGCGCGGCAAGCTGGCGTGCAAATTGTCCGCGCTGGCATACACGCGTTTACGCCGGATCAAACGCAGGAATAAAACCGCTAAGCGATGCTGCCAACTGGGCATAGCCACCCCTTGGGCTAGATGGGCCGGCAGCCAAGAGCGCCAGCAGGATAAGCGGGCAGCTTAGCGCAACTGACTGTCTTTGCTGCCGCGCCGATTGTAGCCGCTGCTGTGCAGCTGCTGTCGATCGAGTTCTGCCTGGCACTGAATGCACAGGCGCACCCCCGGCACCGCCTGCTGGCGCGCCAAGGGAATCGGCGTGTGGCATTCCTCACAGTGGCTCAAGCTCGCCCCGCTGGGCAGCTGGCTGCGTGCCCGGGCGATGGCATCTTCGATACTGCTGTCGATTTGCTCTTGGACTGCGCCGTCGCTGCTCCATCCACCGGCCATGGCCTGCTCCTGTCAGCTGAGTGCTTTAGGTATGCAGGCTTGGCCGGAAAATTTCAAGGCCGCGGGCTATTCCTTGACGTTCATATACTCGCTAGCCCACTCCCGGTATTCATCGGGCAGGCTGTATTTGAGCGCCAGTTGCGAGGCAGTCAGGTCGCTGGCATCGACCCCGCGCTGTTCGCGCAGGCAATCGTAGGTAGCCTTGATCGCCGCAAAATAAGCGGCATGGCCGTTGACCACAATGCGCACGCCAAGGCTGGCCAGACGTTCTTTGTCATTCAGCTTGGGATTGCCGTAGGTCACCAGCATCAAGGGGATGCCCAACGGCGCGGCGATTTGTTGCAGATGGGCGAAGTCTTCGACCCCCACCAAACAAATGGCATCGGCGCCGGCCTCCTGATACGCCAAAGCGCGGCGAATCACCTCAGCGGTGTCCAGTACCCCGGCATGGGTGCGGGCGATGATGGCGAAGTCCGGATCGACCCGCGCCTCCAGCGCTGCGCGGATTTTGCCGACGCCTTCGTCAATGCTGATCAAGTCCGTCGATTTGCGCCCAAACTGCGCCGGCAGCAAGGTGTCTTCGATGGTCAGCGCGGCGATCCCCGCGCGCTCCAGCTCCACCACCGTACGCATCACATTGAGCGCGTTGCCATAACCGTGGTCGGCATCGGCGATCACCGGCAGACGGCTGACACGGCCAATACGGGTAGCCTGCTCGACGAATTCACTGAGGGTGATCAGGGCGAAGTCTGGCGCGGCCAAAACTTGTAGTGAAGCTACAGAACCACCCAAAATCCCGACTTCAAAGCCAAGATCGGCAGCAATTCGCGCCGCCATGGGATCAAACACAGATGCCGTAAAATAACAGGATTTAGCTGCAAGAAGTTCGCGAAGTTGCGCACGAAGCTGATGATGAGAAGCTCTTTGCATGAAATGCACCATAAGTCATGGTCGGTTCTGATGAGCAATTATGTAGCAAAACTACAAAATCAACCAGACAGTCAGCTTTTATTCTGCAGCAGCAACCTTTCACCCAGCTTTAGCCCGCGCCATACCGCTCAGCGCGCCAACTGCCCCACGGGCAACGGCACGGCCTCTGGCTCCACCAACCATTGATGGTGAATACGCGCCAAAGTGCCGTCTTCGATCAAGCCTTGCAGCGCCATTTGCCAGCGCTGCACCACGGCCGTATCGGTGCCTTTGGAAAAAGCGATATAGCTGTTGTTGTCGATAAAGGTGAACTGCAACTCGACATCCGCGCTGCGCATGCCCTGCTGCGCCAGCATCTCTTCCAGCACCATGTTATTGGCCACCAACACCGCAATGCGCCCGTACTTAAACATGCGCACCATATGCTGCGGGGTCGGCACTCCATACAGACCGCGCACGCCCATTTCGCTGAGGTACTCATAGGAGTACCACTGCTTGGGCACCGCGATGGTGCCTAGGCGTTCGACATCTGCAAGGCTGCGCAGTTGCAGGCCACTGCCACGCCGGGTGTAAATCCCGGTCTCGCCCAAAGTGATCGGCCCCACCCACTGAAACAAGGCTTCCCGCCGTGGCGTGCGCACGGTGGCGAACAGCGCGGTGTTGGCTTCGTGCTGGGCGCGGTAATAACCCCGCGTCCAGGGCATGATTTCGATCTTGGCGGCATCGCCGGTGCGCTTCATCAGTTGCTCAACCACATTAACCGCCATGCCCGTGGGCTTGCCGTTATCCATGTAGCTGAGTGGACGATAGTCCTCGGTCAGCATCTGCAGCTCAGCCGCCAAGGCAGAACGCGCCACCAACAGACAAACGCACATGAGCAACCAGGCGCCACGGGTACGCCCTAGGTGTTGCGCTGATGATTTGCTTGCAACCATTCGCACCCTCCCCAACCGCACAGCGGTGCCAGTGTTAGGCGATAACCAGAGTGCGCCGGTGATACGCCACGCACGTGTTGATTCACCACCTTAGCACCCGGTCACTGCCGTCACAGTTTTACCGCCTAATAATGACTCAACCGAACCGCAGACCTTCTAATGAGTCATAACACGGCAAAAAAATACCCCTGATACTGACGGCTGGGCTGGTAGCCACGCCTCAGGCAGGCGATGATCACGCCTCTATCCAACAGCCTGAAGAACATGACCGACACCACCCACAGCACCCCGCCCACGCATAAACCTCGCCCGATGATCGATCTGCTGATCAGTATCCTGATCCCCTCGCTGATCCTCATGAAGCTTAGCGGCGAACACAGACTTGGGGCTGATGGCGCCTTGATCCTGGCGCTGGCATTCCCCTTGGGCTGGGGCTGCTTCGAGTTGCTGAAGTACCGCAAGTTCAACTTTATTGCCCTACTGGGTTTAGTCAGCGTGCTACTGACTGGCGGTATTGGCTTGCTCAAGCTGGACAACCAGTGGCTGGCGATTAAAGAAGCGACCATTCCCGGCCTGATCGGCATCGCCGTGCTGGTTTCGACCCGCACCCGCTACCCACTGATTCGCACCATGCTCTATAACAAGTCAGTGCTCAACGTCGACAAAATCCAGCAGCGCTTAACCGAAGGCGGCAATAGCCAGCTGTTTGATAGCCGCCTACTTAAAGCCACCTATTGGCTGAGCGCCACCTTCTTTTTCTCTTCGGCGATGAACTACGCCCTGGCCAAGTGGATTGTGCACAGCCCGGCCGGCAGTGAAGCCTTTAACGAAGAGCTGGGGCGCATGAACCTGCTGAGTTACCCGATGATCGCCATCCCGTCGATGATCATGCTGATGGCGATCTTCTATTACCTCTGGCGCACCATCCACAATCTCACCGGGCTTAAGCTCGAAGAGGTATTGGCCAACATGCCACAGGACAAGCAACCGTAAAGCCAGCAAGCGGTGTCCAGCCTAAGCGCCTACCTTGGCCTGTTCTTTAGCGCCCTGATTGCCGCCAGCCTGCTTCCCGCTCAGTCGGAAGCGGTGCTGGTGGCTTTACTGCTAGACGGCAGTTATTGGCCCTGGGGCCTGCTGATGGTCGCCAGCCTCGGCAATATCCTCGGCTCACTGCTTAACTGGCTGCTGGGACGTTACCTTGAACACTTTCGTCAGCGCCGCTGGTTTCCCGTCAGCGAAGCGCGCTTAATCCAAGCGCAACGCTGGTATCGGCGCTACGGCCGGTGGAGTTTACTGTTCAGCTGGCTGCCGCTTATCGGTGACCCGCTCACCTTAGTTGCCGGGATCATGGGTGAGCGCTTGTGGCTGTTTCTAATCTTGGTCAGCGTGGCGAAAACCGCCCGCTACCTGGTGCTGATGTTTATTACCTTAGGCCTGACATGAGTCAATTGATTGCTGCGAATACATACTCAGTTACGCCCTTAGCGAGCTTTGAGGTTGAGCATCCGCCGCGTCTCCGGGATACTGCGCGCCTCGCACTGCCATGCAGCAGGCGATTAGCGCGTGCAACCACTGCACTCATACCGCTCAAGGCTGACCAAACTGGCCCAGTCTTAAGCCATTATCGTCAAGCCAAGGGACATTACATGCCCAAGCAGTGCGCAGAGGCCGTCGTAGGTTGAAGGAGTTACGCCAGCTATGAAACGGAGCGATCTAATCTGGACCCTCGTGGGTCTTGGAGCCGTTCTACTGTCGTGCTACCTGCTCTACCACGAAGTACGTAACATCTCTTTGCACGAAATCGCCGACAGCTTGAAGGCCATCCCGCACCTCAACTGGTTGCTGGCCGCTGGCGCGACGATCGGCGCTTACTGGGCCCTGGCCTGGTACGACCGCATCGCCCTCTCACACTTGGGCAAACACATTCCCTGGCGCTTTATCAGCCTGTGCTCGTTCACCACCTACGCCCTGGCCCACAATATCGGCGCCTCGGTTTTTTCTGGCGCCTTGGTGCGCTATCGCGCCTACAGCACTAAGGGCCTGACCCCGCAAGAAATCGGCCTGCTGATCTTCTTCTGCTCCTTTACCTTCGCCTTGGGCGGGATTCTCTCTGGCGGCTGCGT
Source organism: Pseudomonas sp. 5P_3.1_Bac2 (assembly GCF_025465995.1). Lineage (GTDB taxonomy): Bacteria > Pseudomonadota > Gammaproteobacteria > Pseudomonadales > Pseudomonadaceae > Aquipseudomonas. Next base: position 232,005 of record NZ_JANLNY010000023.1, read on the forward strand.
GCTGTTGTTCCAGCCCGACCTGATCCACCGCCTGGCCAATGTCTCACCGCTGCTGTCGCAGGTGATCGGCAGTCTGATGCTGCTGTTCGTGGCGCTATATATCTTAGGTTCTTGGCGGCAATTTAAGCCCTGGAGCTGGGGCAAGCTGTATATCGAGTACCCGCGCCTGAAAGTGGTGGTACGCCAGTTGGTCACCGGCCCTCTGGAGCTGGCCTGCGCCGCGGCGATCATCTACTTCGCCCTGCCGCAAGAGACTAACCCCGGCTATATCGTGGTGTTTGGCGTGTTCCTCGCCTCGTTCAGCCTCGCCCTGCTGTCCCACGCCCCCGGCGGTCTCGGCGTGCTGGAGGTGACCTTCCTCGCCGCCATGCCGGATATCCCGACCTCCGATGTGCTGGCGGCGCTGATCGTATTCCGCTTCTTCTACCTACTGCTGCCGTTCGCCTTATCGCTTCTCGTCGTGATTGGCTTTGAGTGGTCGCAGTGGCAAACGCGCAAGGCGGCAGCCGCTGGGCCGCTCGCCGCGCAAGACAGCCAAGATAAGCGCGACTAGAGGCAGCATTACGCACGCCACTGGCATAGAATGCGCGGCCGTTTTTCAGGAACAGCGCGCAGCATGACCCTCACCACCCCCGCCCGCGCCTGCGGCATCGACTTTGGCACCTCCAACTCCACCGTCGGCTGGCTGCGCCCCGGCGCGGACACCCTGCTTGCACTGGAGGACGGCAAAATCACCCTGCCGTCGGTGGTCTTCTTCAACCTCGAAGAACACCGTCCGGTATATGGCCGCCTGGCCCTGCAGGAGTATCTAGAAGGCTACGAAGGACGCCTGATGCGCTCCTTGAAGAGCTTGCTGGGCAGCAAACTGCTGAAAAGCGAAACCACCGTTCTCGGCAGCTCCCTGCCGTTTCGCGACCTGCTCGGTTTCTTTATCGGCGAGCTGAAAAACCGCGCGGAAGCCATCGCCGGCCGCCCCTTCGAGCAGGTTGTCCTGGGCCGCCCGGTGTTTTTCGTCGATGACGATCCGCTCGCCGACCAAGAGGCTGAAAACACCCTGGTCGCCGTGGCACACAAACTCGGCTTTAAGGATGTGTCGTTCCAGTACGAGCCCATCGCTGCCGCCTTCGACTATGAGTCCGGCATTAGCGGCGAAGAGCTGGTGCTGATTGTCGACATCGGCGGTGGTACTTCCGACTTCTCCCTGCTGCGCCTAGCACCTGAACGGCGCATGCAGGCCGACCGGCAGAACGACATCCTCGCCACCGGCGGTGTGCATATCGGCGGTACCGACTTCGACAAACAGCTGTCCCTGGCCGGGGTCATGCCGCTGTTTGGCTACGGCAGCCGGATGAAAAGCGACGCACCAATGCCCACCAGCAGCCATCTCAACCTGGCCACCTGGCACACCATCAACGCGGTGTACTCGGCGCAGTCGCAACGTCAGCTGCAAAGCATGCGCTACGACATCGTCGACCCCACAGGCATCGATCGCCTGTGCAAGCTGATTGAGCGTCGCGAAGGCCACTGGCTGGCCATGGAAGTCGAGGAAAGCAAGATTGTCCTGACTGAGCAGGAGCAGCGCAGTATCGATCTAAGTCGTATCGAGGCGGGCCTGAGTGCCGAGCTGAGCCGCAACCTGTTTGAAAACGCCATCGAGCCGCTGCTGGAGCGCGTACGCGGCAGCGTCAGCCAGTTGCTCAACGACGCAGGCGTTAGCGTCGGGCAGGTCCATACGGTGTTCTTCACCGGCGGCTCCAGCGGCATCCCCGCCCTGCGCCAGAGCGTAGCGGCCATGCTGCCCAACGCCCGCCACGTCGAAGGCAACACCTTCGGCAGCATTGGCAGCGGCCTGGCTATCGAAGCCCATAAACGCTACGGCTAACCCCTGCCTAGCCCACCCCGGCACCAACAGCGCCGGTGGTGGGCGCCCAGAAAACTCTGAAAACACGACCCCGGGCACCACTTGCTGACGGGGCAACAGGCGCGCGCCGAAAAAACCTCAGCAACCCGTCTATCTCGGGACCTAGCGCTTTGCTAGCATGGCCCACCCAATTCGGGTGGACAGACAAGGAAGTTTGGAGAATCTATGAAGGCTTTACTCAAGTGGATCCTGATCATCATCGGCGCCCTGATCGTCATCAGCATCATTGGCAACGCGCTCAAATCCCCCGAGCAGAAGGCTGCTGATCAAGCCGCCTTGCAACAGCGCCAGTTGCAGCAACAACAAGAAAAGGCCGCGCAACAACAAGCCCAAGTCGCCGCCGAGCAACAAGCCCTGGCTGCCCTGCCTGTCATCACCGCCCAAACCCTAGCCTCGGCCTATGAGGCCAACACCGTAGCGGCTGATGCGCGCTTTAAGAATAAGCGCTTTAAAGTCAGCGGCACCGTGGTCGACATCAACACCGACTTTGCCGGTAACCCCTATGTGACCTTACGCGGCGCAGCCAACCAGTTCCTCGAACCACAGTTCAGCTTCGATAAGTCGGCGCTGGAGCAACTGGCTCAGCTCAAACAAGGCAGCAAAGTGACCCTGCTGTGCACCGGCAATGGCGATATCGCCAAGGTGCCCATGTCGGGCGAATGCAGCCTGCTGTAAGCAGCCACTTCGCAGCGCCATAAAAAACGCCAGCATTTAGCTGGCGTTTTTGCTTAGCCGACCTGCTTAGCGCGGTGCGACGGGCTTCTTAGTCGGCTTTTGACTCTTACCCTTACCAGCCCCGGCACGCTCTTTAGCGGCCTGACGGTTGCGCGCTTCGGCCGCGGCCTTGGCTTGCTCGCGCTTATCCCAAGGCTTGCTGCCATCGCTGCCGCGCGGTGGCAAACCGGTGTGCTGGGTCAGAATCCGCGTAGTTTCCTTACCCACCTTCTTGCTGCCGACTGGCGTCGAGTTCTTACGTCGCGCGCTCTGGTAGCTGTCGGTTGCCGGCTGATGGGTCGGGATCAAATGCTGCTTACCGTTACCGATCAAATCGCCACGGCCCATACGCAGCAAGGCTTCACGCAACATCGGCCAGCCTTTGGGGTCGTGATAACGCAGAAAGGCTTTATGCAGGCGGCGCTGCGCCTCGCTCTTAACGATGGTCACGCCATCGCTCTTGTAAGTGACCTTACGCAGCGGGTTCTTACCTGAGTGATACATGGCCGTGGCGCTGGCCATTGGCGAAGGATAGAACGCCTGCACTTGGTCAGCACGGAAGCCATTGCCCTTGAGCCACAGCGCCAGGTTCATCATGTCTTCATCGGTGGTGCCGGGGTGCGCGGCAATGAAGTACGGGATCAGGTACTGCTCTTTGCCCGCCTCTTTGGAGAACTTCTCGAACATGCGCTTGAAGCGGTCGTAAGTACCAATGCCCGGCTTCATCATCTGATTCAGCGGGCCTTCCTCGGTGTGCTCCGGGGCAATCTTCAGGTAGCCGCCAACGTGGTGGGTGACCAGCTCTTTGACGTACTCAGGGGACTCCACCGCCAAGTCATAACGCAGCCCCGAGGCGATCAGGATTTTCTTCACCCCAGGCAATGCGCGAGCGCTGCGGTACAGCTGAATCAAGGCGGAGTGATCGGTGTTGAGGTTCGGGCAGATGCCGGGGAACACGCAACTCGGCTTACGGCACGCGGACTCAATCTCCGGGCTCTTACAAGCGATGCGGTACATGTTCGCCGTTGGCCCGCCAAGGTCGGAGATCACCCCGGTAAAACCGGGCACCTTGTCGCGAATTTCTTCGATCTCACGGATGATCGACTCTTCCGAGCGGTTCTGAATAATCCGCCCTTCGTGCTCTGTGATCGAGCAGAAGGTACAGCCGCCGAAGCAGCCACGCATGATGTTGACCGAGAAGCGGATCATGTCGTAGGCCGGGATTTTCTCCTTGCCATACACCGGGTGCGGCACGCGCTGATAAGGCATGCCGAATACGTAGTCCATCTCCTCGGTGCTCATGGGGATGGGCGGCGGGTTGAACCACACGTCCAGCTCACCATGCTTCTGCACCAAGGCGCGGGCGTTGCCCGGGTTGGTTTCCAGGTGCAGCACGCGGTTGGCGTGGGCATACAAGACAGGGTCGTTACGCACCTTTTCCATCGACGGCAGACGGATCACCGTCTTGTCCCGGGTCATGCGCGGGCTTTCGAGGATCTGCACCACCTTGGCTTCGTTAGGATCGTCCTGCGGACCTTTCTCTTGCTCGATGGCACAGGCGGCGGTGTCTTGGGTGTTCACATAGGGGTTGATGATCTTATCAACCTTGCCCGGCCGGTCGATGCGGGTCGAGTCGACCTCGTACCAGCCCTTAGGCGTATCACGGCGGATAAACGCGGTGCCGCGCACATCGGTGATGTTCTCGATGCTTTCGCCCCACGACAGACGCTGGGCCACTTCGACGATGGCGCGCTCGGCGTTGCCGTACAGCAGGATGTCGGCACTGGCGTCGATCAGGATCGAGTTACGCACCTTGTCCTGCCAGTAGTCGTAGTGAGCGATACGGCGCAGCGACGCCTCGATGCCACCTAGCACAATCGGCACATTTTTATAGGCTTCTTTGCAACGCTGGCTGTACACCAGGCTGGCCCGATCCGGACGCTTACCGGCCACGCCACCTGGGGTGTAGGCGTCGTCGGAGCGGATCTTTTTATCCGCGGTGTAGCGGTTGATCATCGAGTCCATGTTGCCGGCGGCCACGCCAAAGAACAGATTGGGCTCACCCAGCTGCATAAAGTCGTCTTTGGACTGCCAGTTCGGCTGCGCGATGATGCCCACGCGAAAGCCTTGAGCTTCGAGCAAGCGACCAATAATCGCCATGCCAAAGGACGGATGATCGACGTAAGCATCGCCGGTGACGATGATGATGTCGCAGCTGTCCCAACCCAGCTGATCCATCTCCGCCCGGCTCATGGGCAGGAACGGCGCGGGGCCGAAGCATTCAGCCCAATACTTGGGGTAATCGAACAGCGGCTTGGCGACTTGCATGGACATGGAGAGTGACCGGCGGTAACGAACAGGGATGGAAAAAAGCGGGCGCGCAATATAGCACAAATTTTAACCAAACCCGAGCGCTGCGCTAGGGTAAAGCTCGCGGCGCTCAGGCAAAGCCCTCCGCTTGCAAGTCAACGACCGACTGCGCGAGCGATAACCGCTGGGCTACCCCACGAGGCGGGCCGCTAGCGACCCGCCATATCGCCACAGGAGGCTGCCTAGCCTTGCGGCGTCAGTACCTCAGACATATGGTCTTGCAGACCGTCGCCATGACTGTCGCGCTGGTTGAGCAATTTATCGATGTCATGATGGGTTTCATCCAGATCCGGCGGGGTAATTTCCAGCACGCGGTTACGCCCACCTTCGGCCACCAGATAGGTGCCATGGTCGGTGGCGACCACCGACTGCGGCGCCTTGAGGAACGACAACACGGTTTGCCGCTGACCATCGGCGCCGACCAGCAACAAGCTGGCGCGGTGGGTGGAGTCTTCACTGATCCACAGCCCACGGTTGTCACACAACATAAAGGCCGGCTTACTCAGATCACGCAACACCACCGGATCACTAGGCCCGTCACTGAGCTGATAGACCAAGCCGCGCTCCTTTTCGCTGTACAGCACGCGGCCGTCGCTGCAACGGGTAAGGGCCTCGGCTTCAGACAGGTTGTCGCGCAACACCGTCAGTTGCTGATCGCTCCAGCGATAGCGCAGCAAGCGGCCATTGCCCTTGCGATCCTCGATGGCATACAGATCCTTACCGTCATCCAGCAGCCCCTGCACCCCGGAGCCGCTAAACAGATCAACCACCTTGCCATCGCGCACCAGGCTTACGCCCTTGTTGTCGACCTCCTGGCTAAAGACCCAACCACCCTGCGCCGGGGTGATGCCATCCGGCTTGGATAGCTCGGCCAGCACCACCTTGCGCGAGCCATCCGCGGCGATGCGCAAGATGCTGCCCTTGCCGTCTTGCAGCTCCTGACTGACCAGCAACGAGCCGTCAGCCATCGGCAAAATCGAGGCGGCCCGCTGTACATTGTTGTACATCACCCGGTAGCTCCAGCCATTGCTCGCCTGCACCGGATAAAAGCTTTGCCACGCAAAGAACAACAGCGCCGCCACTACCACCGCGCCACAGGCCGCCACCAACAGGGCCAGCATGTAGCGCAAAGAACGGGACGCTGCCGAAGTTGTGGATACAGCTGCCTTACTCATGGCTTACACCGCCGCTAGATGTTCATAAAGGATGGTGGCGCCGACCAGGATCAATACCACGCCACCGATAATTTCTGCGCGCTTGCCAACCACATCACCCAGAACACGGCCGAGCATGGTGCCAATGGTGACCATGGTCATCGTCGCCAGACCAATGGCCCCGGCAGCGACCCAGATGTTCACATCGACAAAGGCCAGCCCTACCCCTACCGCCAACGCATCGATGCTGGTGGCCACCGCAGTAATCGCCAGTAGCCAGAAGCCGTGCTGGCTCGGCTTAGCACTGTCGTCCTCGGCCTCATGGCGCAAACCGTTGTAGATCATGTGCAGACCCAGCACCAGCAACAGGACGAAGGCGATCCAATGATCCCACTGCGCCACGAAGCGGCTCGCCGCCTGACCAATCACCCAGCCCACCAACGGTGTGATGGCTTCAATCACACCAAAGATCAAACCGGTGCGCAGGGCTTCGCTCAGGCGTGGCTTATGCAACGTCGAACCCTTGCCAATGGCCGCGGCAAAGGCATCGGTGGACATGGCAAAAGCTAAAAAGATAATTGAGATGGGATTCAAAATAAGCTCCAGCCGGGCACGAGACAACGACATGAAACAGCGCGGCCCGACTTGCGCGCTGAGATGTCGTTGGTCTCACCAATCCGTTTGGATGCCTTGACCACGGCTGTTGCCGAGAATGTTGACCAAGGCGCCGTCACATCGCGTGAAGGCAGGCTACTCCCCAAAGAGGGTCGGGATAGTAGCAGTTCAAGCAAAACTGTCTACGCAGCAACGCCAGCAAGCCTGTCAGACAAACCTGCGCCTGAGCATTACGCGTAACGATAGCGCCGGGCCACGCGGCCACTCAGCTGTGTCACCAACTCTGTTGCCACGCTTGCAGCGCAGCGCGCCACCTCGTCAATACAGAGGTTTTCGCCCCAGAGCTCAACCTCAGCACCAGCGCCGACTTCAGGTAAATCGGTGAGATCGACATAGAGCAAATCCAGGCCAACTGTGGCGACCAACGGTACGCGCCGCCCGTCGACCAGCACCGGTGTGCCGCTACGCGCCTGACGCGGATAGCCGTCGGCATAGCCGCAGTTGACGATGCCGATGCGCGAGGGCCGCGTTGCCTGCCAGCTACCGTCCGCCCCCACAGATGCACCAGCCGGTACGTCGCGCACCGCCAGCAACTGACCGTGCAGGCTCATCACCGCGCGCAAGCCAAGCTGCGCAGCCGTCAGATCGGCGAAGGGCGTGAGGCCATACAACAAACTGCCAGGGCGCAGCCAATCCATATGGCTGGCCGGAACGGTCAGTAGCGCCGCCGAATCGGCCAGGCTGCGCGCGTTAAAGTCGAGATCAAGTAAATCGCTGAAGTCTTCCAGCTGCTCCTCGAGCAACTCGTGATCACGCCGTGCGGCGCCGGCTAACTGTCCGAGCAGATTAAGCTCAGCCACCTGTGGCGCCTGCTGCAGGCGGCCATGCCATGCACGCACGGCGGCGTGATCCAGCCCGAGGCCGTATACCCCCAGCGTGCAGCACAGCCAAATGCGCAGCGCCGGGGATAAATCCGCAGCCAGCAACTGTTCAGCCTGCTGCGCACTATGCACCAGCACATCCAGCTGCAACTGCGCGGCAAAGCGATACTCATCAAGCGTGGCGCAGCCGTGCAGCAGCAGAATCCGCGCAGTGCCGTGCAGCGCCCGCACTTCGGCGGCCTCGTGCAAGTTGCTAACGGCAAAGCCTTCGGCGTCATCATGTAGCGCCGTCACCACCTCACGCACTCCGTGGCCATAGGCGTTAGCTTTAACCACGGCAAAAATGCTGCGCCCCGGCGCGCAGCGTTTGGCTACGGCGAAGTTATGGCGCAACGCGGCTAGGTTGATCGTGGCTTGCAAGGCGCGCATGGTGGGCCAGTCCTTAAACAAAACGGGCGAGCAGTGTAACCACTGCTCGCCCGCGTTTATTGATCCAGCTCGCCTGCTGAGTTATTCGTCGTCGAACTGATAACTGCCCGGCGCGAGGTTTTCAAAGCGCGAATATTTGCCGAGGAAAGCCAAGCGTGTGGTGCCGATGGGGCCGTTCCGCTGCTTACCGATGATGATTTCGGCCACACCCTTGTACTCAGTCTCAGGGTGATACACCTCGTCCCGGTAAACGAACATGATGATGTCGGCGTCCTGCTCGATCGCTCCGGATTCGCGCAAGTCAGAGTTCACCGGACGTTTGTTGGGGCGCTGTTCAAGGGAGCGGTTGAGCTGCGACAGAGCAATCACCGGGCAATTGAACTCCTTGGCCAGGGCCTTCAGCGAGCGGGAAATCTCGGAGATCTCATTCACCCGGCTGTCACCGCTGGAGCCTGGAATCTGCATCAGTTGCAGGTAGTCGACCATGATCATGCCGATCTCACCGTGCTCACGGGCCAAGCGCCGGGTGCGCGCGCGCATTTCCGAAGGCGAGATGCCGGCGGTGTCGTCGATAAACAGCTTACGGTCGTTCAGCAGGTTGACCGCTGAGGTCAGGCGCGGCCAATCGTCATCGTCCAGGCGCCCGGCCCGCACCTTGGTTTGGTCGATGCGGCCCAAGGAGGCCAGCATCCGCATCACGATGGAGTCCGATGGCATCTCCAGCGAGTACACCACGATAGCCTTGTCGCTACGCAACACGGCGTTCTCCACCAGGTTCATGGCGAAGGTGGTCTTACCCATCGACGGACGCCCGGCGACAATAATCAAGTCCGCCGGCTGCAGGCCGCTGGTGGCCGCATCCAGATCGGTAAAGCCGGTGGACAGGCCAGTAATCGCATCGCCGGAGTTAAACAGGGTGTCGATGCGGTCGATGGCCTTGACCAGAATGTCGTTAATCCCCACCGGCCCGCCGGTCTTGGGCCGCGCTTCGGCGATCTGGAAGATCAGCCGTTCGGCCTCATCGAGAATCTCTTCGCCAGTGCGACCTTGCGGCGAATAGGCGCTGTCGGCGATTTCCCCACTGATGCCGATCAACTGGCGCAGCGTGGCGCGCTCACGAATGATCTGGGCATAGGCCTTGATGTTGGCCACCGACGGAATGTTCTTGGCCAGCTCGCCCAGGTAGGCCAAGCCGCCAACTTCGCTGAGCTGACCTTCTTTGTCCAACTGCTCGGACAGCGTCACCACGTCGAAGGGGTGGTTGCGCTCGGCCAGCTTATAGATGGCGCGGAAGATCAGCCGATGATCGTGGCGATAAAAGTCGCCATCCGATACCGCATCCAGCACGCGCTCCCAAGCGTTGTTATCCAACATCAAACCACCCAGCACCGCTTGCTCAGCCTCGATCGAGTGCGGTGGCACTTTCAGCGCAGAGGTTTGCAGGTCGTACTGTTGAGGCAGGTTGAGATCGTTCATAGGGCTCGCACAGATGGGTCCTGAAAAAACAAAAGGCACGGCATCGCGAATGCAATACCGTGCCCGATGTTAGCGCGCTCACACCGCAGTGCAACCACGCTTAGCAGCTTGCTTAAGGTCTGTTCACGCCAAGCGCTCTAGCCTGCGGCCAGAACGCTTGAGGGCAAAACCTTAGGCCGCGACAACTACCACTTTAACGGTAGCTTCAACGTCGCTGTGCAGGTGCACGGCTACGTCGTATTCGCCAACTTGGCGAATGGTGCCGTTCGGCAGACGTACTTCAGCTTTAGCCACTTCAACACCGGAAGCAGTCAGAGCGTCAGCGATGTCGTGGGTGCCGATCGAGCCGAACAGTTTGCCTTCATCACCAGCGGTAGCGGTGATGGTGACTTCCAGTTCAGCCAACTGAGCAGCGCGAGCTTCAGCCGAAGCTTTCTTCTCAGCAGCCAGTTTTTCCAGCTCGGCGCGACGAGCTTCAAACGCAGCAACGTTTTCAGCAGTAGCAGCGGTGGCTTTGCCTTGCGGCAGCAGGAAGTTACGGCCGTAACCAGCCTTAACTTTCACTTTATCGCCCAGGTTGCCCAGGTTGGCGATTTTTTCCAGCAGGATCAGTTCCATTTGGTAATAACCTCTTAACTTTTAACCTTCACCGTTCGCGGACCCTGAGCCGTTCTTGCGCTCAAAGCGACCACGAAAATCAAACAGACTGTCGACAATGGCAAAAACCACCAGTAACGGATAAGTCAGCTGCATAAACAGCAGCAACGTGATGTACAACCCGACTAGCCAAAACTTCGCCAATCGACCTTGCGCCACCACCCCATGTAGCAGGGCAATGCCAGCAAACGCTAACGGCACACTGCACAGCGGCGTCAACATGGCCATTTGCGCCCCAAAGTTGGGGGCTAACAACATGCCAACCAGCAGCGCAATCGCCAGCGGTGGCGGGAGGCGCAGGGCACGAAATTCGCGGCCAAAACCACCCGGGTTATACAACAGCGCCTGCCAGAAGCGTCCAAGGATCAGACACAACAGACTGACGATCTGCAACAGTGCGGCAATCAATCCGGTCAGCACCGGTGCAATCAGGCTATCTAGACGCGCTCGCTCATCCACCGACAATTGTTGGTGAACCCCATCAAGCATCTGTGGCATCAGCTTTTGCAGCTCAGCCGCCATCAACTCAATGGGCTCGCGGAAAACCGCACCTAACACCAGCCCATACACCAGGCCTAATGCCACGCTGCAGAGCAGCACGCGAGTCCAGGACCACTTAGCGCGTAACAACAACGCCAACCCCAGTGTACCGAGCAACACCATTAAGGTGCGCGGCTCACCGAAGTACCACCAGCCAATGGCCGGCAGCAGTGCCCAGACGAGGATGCCTAGGGCATCTCTCAAACCGCGCCGCAGCAGCACAAGGCTTGCAGCAGCAGCACTTAACCAGAACAACAGCGGCAATGCCGCAGCAACTACCACCACTAATGTGGCCTGCACACGGCCGCGCATGATGAATTCAGCCAAGGCGCGCATGCAATTTATCCCTTACTACTTGTCGAAAGCTGATCTCAGCGGCCGTGGCTGTCGGTGTAAGGCAGCAGGGCCAGGAAGCGGGCGCGCTTGATAGCGGTAGCCAGCTGACGCTGATAACGAGCCTTGGTACCGGTGATACGGCTTGGAACGATTTTGCCGGTTTCCGAGATGTAGGCTTTCAGAGTGTTGAGATCTTTAAAGTCGATCTCTTTCACGTCTTCAGCGGTGAAACGGCAGAATTTACGACGACGGAAGAAACGTGCCATGGGAGTGGCTCCTCAATAGATCCGTGGATTACTCGTCAGCGTTGTCGCTGTCGTTGTTGTCACTGTCATCGCCATCAACAGAATCGGCATGCTCAGGACGGTCACGACGCTCACGGCGCTCACTGCGGTTTTCTTCGGCCTTGAGCATCTCGGACTGTTCAGTAACTGCTTCGTCGCGACGGATGACCAGGTTACGGATCACTGCATCGTTGTAACGGAAGTTGTCTTCCAGCTCAGCCAGGGCTTTGCCGGTGCACTCAACGTTGAGCATCACGTAGTGAGCTTTGTGGACGTTGTTGATGGCGTAAGCCAGCTGACGACGGCCCCAATCTTCCAGGCGGTGAATTTTGCCGCCGTCTTCTTCGATCAGCTTGGTGTAACGCTCAACCATGCCGCCGACTTGCTCGCTCTGGTCCGGGTGAACCAGAAAGATGATTTCGTAATGACGCATAAATGCTCCTTACGGGTTGTAGCCTGCCACCAAATGCGGTCAGGCAAGGAGTGAATGACACTGTTAGCTTGCTGCGACTGCTGGGCGCGAAAGCGCCTGCCGTCACGGCAAGGGGCGACATTCTAGAGAAGCCCCCGGCCGCACGCAAGGCAAACTGGTGATTATTTGAACAATCAAACCGATACCGACGGGGCATCGGCTGTCGCCCGGCAGCTGCCTAAGCGGCCGCCGAAGACAATCCCTTACGCCTTAGTCTTACGCTGGCGCAGGGCCTCGAACAGGCATACGCCAGTGGCCACGGAGACGTTGAGACTGCTCACACTGCCCGCCATCGGCAACTTGACCAGATAATCGCAGTGCTCACGGGTCAGGCGACGCATACCCTTACCTTCAGCGCCCATCACCAGCACAGTCGGCCCGGTGAGGTCTTGCTGATACAGCTCTTGCTCGGCTTCGCCGGCCGTGCCGACGATCCACAGCCCGCGCTGCTGTAACTTTTCCAGGCTGCGCGCCAAGTTGGTCACCGCCACCAGCGGGATCACCTCTGCCGCGCCGCACGCCACTTTACGCACCGTGGCGTTAAGGGTGGCCGACTTATCCTTGGGCACGATCACCGCCAGCGCCCCGGCAGCATCCGCGGTGCGCAGGCAGGCGCCGAGGTTGTGCGGATCGGTCACGCCATCCAGCACCAACAGTAAAGGCGGGCCCTCGCAGCGATCGAGCAACTCTTCGAGCATGGCCTCGCCCCATACCTGGCTAGGACTGACCTCTGCGACCACGCCCTGATGCACGCCCTCTACCCAGGCATCCATCTCACGGCGCTCGCACTGCCCGACCGCGACCCGCGACTCCGCCGCCAACCCCAACAGGGTTTGCACACGCGGATCATTACGCCCTTCAGCCAGCCAAATCTGCTTGACCCGCTTCGGGTGATGACGCAACAAAGCCTCTACGGCATGCACGCCGTAGATCTTTTCCAACTCACTCATGACTTAGCCTTACGCTTACGCGGCGCCGCTGCTGGGGCCGCCGGAGCACTGCTGCCCTTGCGATGACCACTGGCCTTGCCACTTTTGCTCGGTTTGCCGGCAGCCGATTTCGACCCACCTGCAGCCTTGCCTTTGGATTCACTGAGCAGCGACTTTTTCAGCGCGCGACTTTTCTCTACATCGGTATTGCCGACTTCGCCGCGCTTGCTGCGCCGCTCGGCCCGGTCAGCCGCCGACTCAAAACCGCCACGCCGAGTGCCGCCAGTGCTTTTTTGCTCGGCCTGAGACGGCTGAAACTTACTTTCTGCCAACTCGAAGTCGATCTTGCGCTCATCCAGATCGACGCGCATGACCTTAACGTCGACGCTGTCACCCAGGCGGAAGCTGCGGCCACTGCGCTCACCGGCCAAGCGGTGATGCACAGGGTCAAAGTGATAGTAATCACCCGGCAGCGCCGTCACATGGACCAAGCCCTCGACATAAATGTCTTTGAGCTCAACAAACAGGCCAAAACCCGTCACCGCCGTGATCACGCCTGGGAAGGTCTCGCCCACGCGATCCTTCATAAACTCGCACTTAAGCCAGCTCACCACATCACGGGTAGCTTCATCGGCGCGCCGCTCAGACATCGAGCACTGCTCGCCCAGCTGCTCAAGCGCCGCGTGATCGTATGGATAAATCCGCGCACGCGGCATGATGCTGGCGTCAGCGCGACGCACATGCGGAGTATCGGCCTTGGAGCGAATCACGCTGCGAATCGCGCGATGGATCAGCAGATCCGGATAACGCCGGATCGGCGAGGTGAAGTGGGCATAGGCGTCGTAGTTCAGACCAAAGTGGCCTTCGTTATCGGCGCTGTACACCGCCTGGCTCAGGGAGCGCAGCATCACCGTTTGGATCAAGTGATAGTCCGCACGCTCACGGATACTTTCCAGCAGCTGCTGGTAATCCTTCGGCGTCGGGCCCTCTTTAGCTTTGCCACGATGCAGCGACAAGCCCAACTCACCGAGGAAGGCCTTGAGCTTCTCCACTCGCTCCGGCGGCGGACCGTCGTGCACACGGTACAGCGCCGGGATCTCGTGCTTCTGCATAAAGGCGGCAGTGGCGACGTTAGCAGCCAGCATGCACTCCTCGATCAGCTTGTGCGCATCGTTACGCTGGGTCGGGCAGATCTCAGCGATTTTGCGCCCAGCGCCGAAGATGATTCGGGTTTCCTGGGTTTCGAAATCAATCGCGCCACGCTCATGGCGCGCCGCCAGCAACACCTGATACAGCGAATAGAGCTGCTTAAGGTGCGGCAATACCTCTTGGTATTCGCTGCGCAGGGCCTTGCCTTCGCTGCTCTTCGGCTGCTCCAGCATGGCACTGACCTTGTTGTAGGTCAGACGCGCATGGGAGTGAATCACCGCCTCGTAGAACTGGTAGTCGGTCATCTTGCCGGTTTTCGAGATACTGATCTCGCAGACCATGGCCAAGCGGTCGACGTGCGGGTTCAGCGAACAGAGGCCGTTGGACAGCTCTTCCGGCAGCATCGGAATGACCCGCTCCGGGAAATACACCGAGTTGCCACGCACCTGCGCCTCAGCATCCAGCGCCGAACCGACCTTGACGTAGTGCGACACGTCGGCGATGGCCACATAGAGCTTCCAGCCACCGGAGAACAGACGCCAGTTGCTGCCACTCTTCTCGCAGTACACGGCGTCGTCGAAGTCACGGGCGTCCTCACCGTCGATAGTGACAAACGGCAGATGGCGCAAATCGACGCGCTTCTCTTTGTCCTTCTCTTCGACTTCCGGCTTGAGCTTGCGGGCTTCTTTAATAACCGCTTCGGGCCATACATGGGGAATGTCGTAGCTGCGTAGCGCCACGTCGATTTCCATGCCCGGCGCCATATAGTTGCCGACCACCTCAAGCACATCGCCCTGGGGCTGGAAGCGTGGCGTTGGCCAGTGGGTGATCTTCACCTGAACAAACTGCCCCTGTTTGGCGCCGGCATTACGCCCGGGAGTGACCAGCACTTCTTGCTGGATCTTGGGGTTGTCGGCTACGACAAAGCCCACACCACTTTCTTCAAAGTAGCGCCCCACAATGGTTTCGTGGGCGCGGGAGACCACTTCAACGATCACGCCTTCACGCCGCCCGCGACGATCCAGGCCCGAGACCCGCGCCAAAGCGCGGTCGCCATCGAAGACCAGGCGCATCTGCCCCGGGCTTAGAAAGAGGTCGTCACTGCCGTCATCAGGGACCAAGAAGCCGAAGCCGTCGCGGTGACCGCTGATACGGCCCAGAATCAGATCCAGTTTATCCACCGGAGCGTAGGTGCCGCGGCGGGTATAGATCAGTTGCGCATCGCGCTCCATGGCGCGCAGTCGACGACGCAGCGCCTCCAACTGATCCTCAGTGCTCAAGCCGAACTCATCTGCCAGCTCTTCACGGCTCGCAGGCGAGCCTCGATCGGACAGGTGCTGCAGAATCAGCTCACGACTTGGAATGGGGTTTTCATACTTTTCCGCTTCACGAGCGGCCTCGGGATCGAGGGATTGCCAATCGGCCATTAGGGGGTGTTCGCCTGTTTTATAAGGAGTCGGTTTGCCATGTGTCTATTGAAGCGCGAAAAGCCTTCTAGGTCAGCTCTAAGCGCGAATAATTTTTCTACATCAGGGGTTTACAAGACCAAAGGGCAAACGTATAGTTCGCGCCCACAGCGTCAGACAGACGTTGTAACACGGAATAGATGAGTAATCATCGGTTTCAGTGCCCAGGTGGCGGAATTGGTAGACGCGCTGGTTTCAGGTATCAGTGACCGCAAGGTCGTGGAAGTTCGAGTCTTCTCCTGGGCACCATATTCAACGAAACGATCCAGGTCGGTTCGTCGTTTAAAACGGACGCAAAACTCCGGTCGGTAACGACAAAGCTTGCATGCCCAGGTGGCGGAATTGGTAGACGCGCTGGTTTCAGGTATCAGTGATCGCAAGATCGTGGAAGTTCGAGTCTTCTCCTGGGCACCAATTTCATAAAAAACCGAGCTTAGGCTCGGTTTTTTATTGCCTGCGATTTATGTCGCACAGCCTCCCCCGCTTTAACCCCTTAACGGGCAGCCATAAAAAAGGGCCACCCGCAGGTGACCCTCTTGTCTTGCTGACTAGCCTTAGGCGAACGGGTGACGCAACACGATGGTTTCGTTGCGATCCGGGCCAGTGGAGACGATATCGATCGGCGCCCCCACCAACTCTTCCACACGCTTAATGTAAGCACGCGCATTAGCCGGCAGCTCTTCCAGGGTCTTAGCCCCCACAGTCGACTCACTCCAGCCTGGCAGCTCTTCATAAACCGGCTGCAGACCCAGGTAGCTATCGGCATCAGTCGGCGCGCCGCACAGCAGATTGCCTGCGGTGTCTTTGTAAGCGGTGCAGATGCGGATAGTTTCCAGGCCGTCGAGCACGTCCAGCTTGGTCAGGCACAGGCCCGACAGGCTGTTGATTTCGATAGCGCGACGCAGGATAACGGCATCGAACCAGCCGCAACGACGGGCACGACCGGTAGTCGAACCGAACTCGTGACCGACTTTAGCCAAGTGCGCGCCCACGTCATCGAACAGCTCAGTCGGGAACGGGCCGGAACCCACGCGAGTGGTGTAGGCCTTGGTGATGCCGAGGATGTAATCCAGGTACATCGGGCCGAAGCCCGAACCCGTGGCAATGCCGCCCGCCGTGGTGTTGGAGCTGGTGACATAGGGATAAGTACCGTGATCGATGTCCAGCAGCGAACCTTGAGCACCTTCGAACATGATGTCTTTGCCTTCGTGGCGCATCTCGTGCAGCACGGCGGTCACGTCAGCCATCATCGGCTTGAGCAGCTCGGCGTATGCCATGCACTCATCCAGAGTCTTCTGGAAGTCGATGGCCGGCTCTTTGTAGTAATTCACCAATACAAAGTTGTGGTAGTCCAGCAGCTCACCGAGCTTGGAAGCGAAGCGCTCGCGGTGGAACAGATCACCCACGCGCAGGCCACGACGGGCTACTTTGTCTTCATAAGCCGGGCCGATGCCACGGCCAGTGGTGCCGATCTTGGCGTCGCCACGGGCTTTCTCACGAGCCTGATCCAGCGCCACGTGATAGGACAGGATCAGCGGGCAAGATGGGCTGATACGCAGGCGCTCACGCACCGGCACACCCTTTTCTTCCAGCTTGATGATTTCGCGCATCAGCGCATCCGGCGCAACCACCACGCCGTTGCCGATCAGGCACTGCACGTTTTCGCGCAGGATGCCGGAGGGGATGAGATGCAGAACGGTTTTTTCGCCGTCGATTACCAGGGTGTGACCCGCGTTGTGGCCACCTTGATAACGCACAACAGCAGCAGCCTGTTCGGTCAGCAGGTCGACGATTTTACCTTTACCCTCATCGCCCCACTGGGTGCCCAGAACTACGACATTCTTACCCATAACACTAACCCTCTTTAAAACTTGGATGCCGGCAACCGCCAGCGGAAACTGTTTCTGGCAGCGTCTTAAGCACTCAGCTCAAGCACTTGCCAACGCCCGTCACGCCACTCTAGCTGGCGATCACAACCCACCTGTTGCGCATCCGCAGCGGACTGCCCAGGCAGGGCCTGAACCACTCGCTGACCTTCACGGCGCAGGCGCTGAATCGCTTGCCACAAATACACATCATGGTTATCTGGCGCCCAGATGCCCGGCGCTACATCACTCAGTTGCATCTGCCCCAGACTGACCAAGGTCTTCAAATCGGTGGAGAAGCCGGTAGCCGGGCGCGCCCGACCAAACACCGCACCGGTATCGTCATAACGCCCACCCTGGGCGATGGCATAACCCACCCCCGGCACGAACGCGGCGAACACCACACCGGTGTGATAGTGGTAGCCACGCAGCTCACCGAGATCGAAATACAGCGGCAGCTCCGGATAACGCAGCTCCAGGGAGTCCGCGATGGCGATCAACTCGTCCAATGCCGCATGCACATCATCCGGCGCTTCGACCAGACAGGCCTGGGCCAAATCCAGCACTTCACGACCACCACACAGCTCGCTCAGCGCGCGGAGCATCCTGCCCAACGCCTCCGGCAGCGCCGCCGTCAACTGCTCAACTTCATCGCCAGCTTTACGCTGCAAGGCATCGAACAGTTGCTGCTCGTCCGCCTTAGACAACTGCGCGGCACGGGCTAGGCCGCGGTAAATCCCGACATGCCCGAGATCCATGTGCACATCCGGAACTGCGGCCAGCTCCAAGGTCTCCACCAACAGGCTGATGACCTCAACGTCGCTGGCTGGACTGGCATCGCCGTACAGCTCGGCACCCAACTGGATCGGGCTACGCGATGTAGTCAGCGGCCGTGGCAGCGCATGCAGCACACTGCCGGCATAGCACAGCCGGCTCGGCCCTTCACGGCGCAGGGAGTGGGCGTCGATGCGCGCCACCTGCGGCGTGATATCAGCACGCAAGCCCATCTGCCGACCGGACAGCGGGTCAGTCACTTTAAAGGTCCGCAGGTCCAGATCCTGACCCGCGCCAGTGAGCAGCGACTCGAGAAACTCGATATGCGGCGTCACCACAAATTCATAGCCCCAGCGCTGGAACAGATCCAGTACTTGGCGGCGCGCCACTTCGATACGCCCTGCGTACGGTGGCAGTACTTCTTCGATGCCATCTGGCAGCAGCCAGCGGTCTACCGTTGCCATTTCGCCATTCCCCTCTTGAACCGGGCGGCACAAGCCTTCAGTGAAGCCAATAAAGGACGGTTGTACCCAGCAACATGCTGACCAACCCCATCAGACGCAGTTATCGATCAGACAACCGAATCAATTGCCGCAAGCCCTCGCCAACCACGCGTATCGAGCAACGACGAGATGCCTCGCAGCACCAGCACTCGACAGAGGGCCATCGCCAATCCCTGCCACTTGCTTGCCTCAGACGCAAAAAAGCCGGGATTTTCCCGGCTGCTGCATGATACCACGTTTTATCCGAGGGTCACCCCGGCGGCTGCCCGCCGGGGTGTCGCACTTAGGGCTTGGATTTCTCCAGGTAACGGAAGAAATCGCTCTTCGGATCGAGCACCAGCACGTCACGCTTATCAGCGAAGCTTTCGCGATAGGCGCGCAGGCTACGGTAGAAGCTATAGAACTCCTGATCCATGCTATAGGCCTTGGAGTAAATCGCTGCAGCTTGGGCATCACCCTCACCACGCAACTCTTCGGCCTTACGATAGGCCTCGGCCAGCAGCACGCGGCGCTGACGGTCGGCATCAGCGCGAATACCTTCGGCCAATTCCTTACCTTTAGCGCGATGCTCACGAGCCTCACGTTCACGCTCGGAACCCATCCGATCGAACACGCTGCGGTTCACTTCCTTCGGCAGGTCGATGGCTTTAACGCGTACATCCACCACCTCAATGCCCAACTCACGTTGCGCGGCACGGTTCAGCGAGGCAGTTACATCAGCCATCAAGGCATCACGCTCACCAGATACCGACTCATGCAGAGTGCGCTTACCGAACTGGTCACGCAGGGACGCTTCCAGACGCCGAGCCAAACGCTCATCGGCAATCTGCTTCACCCCGGAAGTCGCGGTGTAATAACGCTCAGCATCGAGCACTCGCCATTTAGCGAAGGCATCGACCATCAGCGCTTTCTTCTCCAAGGTGAGGAAGCGCGAACTGGTGGCATCCAAGGTCAGCAAACGAGCATCAAAGGTGCGCACTTGGTTGACGTAAGGGATCTTCACATGCAGACCAGGCTTCACATCCGGCTGAACCACACGACCGAACTGCAACAGTACGGCCCGCTCGGTTTGCGCCACGATGTAAAAGCTATTCCACGCAACCAGCGCGATAACTACGCCAACAATCAGGGCGATCAGCGATTTATTGCTCATCAACGGCTCTCCCTTGTGCGCAGATCAACCTGGGCAGGGTTAACAACCCGCGCCGGGACATCACCAGTGCTGCTGGCCGCGCCAGAAATCGAACTCGGCGCGGCAGTGCTGCGCGAATCAATCATTTTATCCAGCGGCAGATAGAGCAAATTGTTCTGCCCTTTGTCGCCAGTGACGAGCACTTTGCTGGTATTGGTCATCAACTCTTGCATGGTGTCGAGATACAGACGCTCACGAGTCACTTCAGGCGCCTTACGGTATTCCGCCACCAACGCCGTGAAGCGATCCGCCTCACCTTGAGCACGGGATACCACTTCATCACGGTAACCGCTGGCATCTTCGATCAAGCGCTGGGCCTGACCACGAGCCTCAGGCACCACGCCATTGGCATAGCTTTCCGCCTGGTTTTTCTCGCGCTGCTCGTCTTCACGGGCACGGATCACGTCGTCGAACGCCTCTTGCACCTCACGCGGTGCAGCGGCGCTTTGCAGGTTGACCTGAGTCACAGCAATGCCGGTGCCATAGGTGTCGAGGAAACGCTGCAGGCGCTCCTTCACTTCAACCGCCATCTGCTCACGGCCTTCGGTCAACACCTGATCCATTTCGGTGGAACCCACGACATGGCGCACGGCACTGTCGGTGGCGTGTTGCAGGCTCACTTCAGGCTGATCGACATTAAGCACGAAGTCTTTCAGGCTGCTGATCTTGTACTGCACGGTCAGCGGCACTTCGATGATGTTCTCGTCTTCCGTCAGCATCTGCCCTTGCTTGCTGTAAGCACGCTCACGGGTGACGTTTTCCTGGAATTTACGATCAATCGGCGGGAAGTAGATGTTCAGGCCCGGGCCCACGGTTTCGTAGTACTTACCGAAACGCAGCACCACTGCCTGCTCTTGCTCGTCGACCACATAAATTGCGCTGTACAGCCACACTGCAGCCAACACCGCCAATGCAATAAATAGCAGACCGAAGCCACCACTCTTGCCCGAGCCGGCATCACCGCCGCCCCGTTTTTTGCCGCCGATCAAGCCATTAAGGCTCTCTTGCAGCTTGCGGAAGGCTTCATCGATATCTGGCGGGCCCTTGCGATCACCGTTCTTACGGCCACCCCATGGATCCTGATTATTCGAATTGCCACCCGGCTCATTCCAAGCCATAGCGCTCTCCATCTAATAAAGCAAAGACGCGCCCACGGCGCGCCCACCAATGCTACAGAATGCACGCAATCAGCGGCAAAGTCGCTGGAGCAGGCTTTATTGCAAAGTGTGTTGCTCAATAAACTCTACAGGTTGTAGCCCCTCACGACTGACAATACGGTTTAGCTCAACCCGCGGCAAACGCACCGCCAGCAAGCTACTCCCATCCTCCGTGTGAGCTTCATTCTGCACAGCCCCCAAGGCAAAAAACTGTGCACGCAAACGCCCCAGGCGCTGCGGCAACTGTAATGTGCCCACAAACAGATCATCGCCCAACAACTCAGCGATGGCCTGTTTTAACAAGCCTAGACCACGACCGTCACGGGCAGATAACCACACCCGCACCGGCTTGCCATCACCATCACGCTGAATCTGCGGCTCAACCCCTTCCAGCAGATCGAGCTTGTTATACACCTCAAGGATCGGCAATTCGTTGGCACCGATCTCACCCAGCACCGCCAACACCTGCTCGATCTGCTGATCGCGTTCAGGCTCATGGGAGTCGATCACATGCAACAGCAAATCGGCATTGCTCGATTCTTCAAGGGTGGCGCGAAACGCCTCAACCAGCTTATGCGGCAGATGACGAATAAAGCCCACAGTATCAGCCAGCACCACAGGCCCCAAGTCCTCTAGCTCCAGACGGCGCAGGGTGGGGTCGAGGGTGGCGAATAGCTGATCCGCCGCATATACCTCGGAGGTGGTCAGGGCGTTGAATAAGGTGGACTTGCCGGCGTTGGTATAGCCGACCAAAGAAACCGAAGGAATATCAGCACGCTGCCGACCACGCCGCGCTTGTTCGCGCTGGCTGCGCACCTTCTCCAGCTTTTGCTTGATTTGGCGAATGCGTACCCGCAGCAAACGGCGGTCAGTCTCTAACTGGGTTTCACCCGGACCGCGCAGACCAATACCGCCTTTCTGCCGCTCAAGGTGCGTCCAGCCGCGTACCAGCCGCGTGCTCATATGATCGAGCTGGGCTAGTTCGACTTGCAGTTTGCCTTCATGGGTACGTGCGCGCTGAGCAAAGATATCGAGGATCAGGCCGGTACGATCCAGCACCCGACACTCGAACACTCGCTCAAGGTTACGCTCCTGGCTGGGGGTCAGGACATGGTTAAAGATCACCAGATCAGCCTCAGTGGCTTTGACCTGATCACGCAATTCCTCAACCTTGCCCGTGCCAATCAGAAATTTGGCCGCCAGTTTGTTACTGGGGATGCTGAAAAACGCTACGGTTTCAGCACCAGCCGATAGCGCCAGCTCTTGGAACTCCTGCGGGTCCTCGCGCGCCTCGGAATTTTGGCTATCCAAGTGAACCAGGATAGCCCGCTCTCCACCTTCATGGCGCTCAAAGAACAATGCAGCCTCCTAAATTAGGCGTTACCAGGTTCTGCGTCAGCTTGATCAGCTTCACTAGCGCTTGGCAGACGTACCGGGCGGCTAGGCACTACAGTGGAAATGGCGTGTTTATAGACCATCTGGCTGACAGTGTTTTTCAGCAAAATCACGAACTGGTCGAAGGATTCAATCTGGCCTTGCAGCTTAATGCCGTTAACCAAATAAATAGAAACCGGTACGCGTTCCTTACGCAGGGTATTCAGGTAAGGGTCTTGTAGCGAATGCCCTTTTGACATGTGCCGCACTCCTTTCAAGGATCAATATTTCAAGAATTTTTAAGTAAATCAGCAAACGGCATAAAGCGGTCTAGCACAGGGTCAGACGGCTAACGGCAGAGTCTCAGGCCAATATGGAGATCGTAGACAGGTATTTCAAGGTTCGCGACAGATTGTCGCAATCCGCACTGTCCAACCAGTGCACATCCTGCCATCCACGTAGCCAGGTGAACTGTCGCTTGGCCAACTGGCGCGTGGCAATAACCCCGCGCTCCTGCATCTGCTCAGCACTGAGATTGCCATCCAGGTAATCCCAGACTTGCCGATAGCCCACTGCTCTTATAGACGGCAGACCAACGTGCAAGTCACTGCGTTGATGCAGTTTTTCGACCTCAGCAACTAGCCCGCGTTCCAACATCAGCGTAAATCGCTGAGCAATTCGCTCATGCAACATTTGCCGCTGCGCCGGAGCAATGGCTAATTGGGCGACAGTATAGGGTAATTGCGTACCCCCCGTTGTGGCACCAGCGCTATTTTCTGTAGCTTGGCGTTGCCGGTGCGCGGTCATGCTTTGCCCACTGACGTGATACACCTCGAGGGCACGAATCAAACGCTGCGGATCGTTGGGGTGGATGCGTGCAGCCGATTCCGGGTCCACCGCGCGCAGCTCATCGTGCAGCGCCTGCCAGCCATGCTGCTCGGCGCGCTGTTCCAATTGGGCACGCAGCTCCGCATCAGCACTGGGCATCTCGGCCAAGCCCTCCAGCAGCGCTTTGTAATACAGCATGGTGCCGCCGACTAATAAGGGGATTTTGCCGCGCGCAGTGATTTGCGCCATCGCGGCCAATGCATCGTGACGAAACTGGGCGGCGGAATAACTTTCCACGGGGTCACAGATATCCACCAAACGATGGGGAAACTCCGCCAGCGTGGCTTTATCTGGCTTGGCCGTGCCGATGTCCATGTCGCGATAGATCAACGCCGAGTCGACACTGATCAGCTCGCAGGGCAGCACCCGCGCCAGCTCCAGCGCCAAGTCGGTTTTCCCGGCAGCGGTGGGGCCCATTAAAAAAATCGCCGGTGGCAGGCGCTTGGACATACAAGAAATCTCTAGGGAACGCTGCGCGGCGAATTAACGACCGCGCAGGAACAGCTTATCGAGGTCGTCCATGGCCATTTGCGTCCAGGTCGGACGGCCATGGTTGCATTGACCACTGCGCTCGGTGTGTTCCATGTCGCGCAACAGTGCGTTCATTTCCGGCAGGGTCAGACGGCGATTGGCGCGCACCGCACCGTGGCAAGCCATGGTGCCGAGCAGTTCATTCAGGTGGGCCTGGATACGATCCGTGGTGCCGTACTCCAGCAGGTCACCCAATACATCCTGAACCAAGCGAGTCGCCTCAGCTTGTTTCAGCAGTGCCGGGATTTGCCGGATTGCCAGGCTTTCCGGGCCTAAGCGTTGCAGCTCAAAGCCGAGTTTCTGGAACCACTCGCTGTGCTCTTCCGCGCAGTCGGCTTCGCGCTGACTCACGGCAATCGACTCCGGCACCAACAGCGGCTGGCCGCGCAGACCTTCACTGGCCATGGCCACCTTCAAGCGCTCATAGGTGATGCGCTCATGGGCGGCGTGCATATCCACCACCACCATGCCATGCACGTTCTCGGCGAGGATATAAATACCCTTGAGCTGCGCGATGGCGTAGCCCAACGGCGGAATATCGCCCTGCGCTTCTGGCAACGCCGGAGCCGCAACGCTGCCGCTAGCGGCTGGCGTGGGCAGCGGGGCAAAAAACTCGCGGTAGGCACCTTGGGCTTCTGCTGTCGGAAAGGCAGGTTCTGGGCGCGGCGCTTGGTAGCCAGCACCGGGCGAGCGCCAAAGCGACGGGCTGGGCGTGCTCTGCAAGAGGCTCGCAGCCAGGCCGATTTCCCCTTGCGGGCCGAACTCACCGGCCGCCGCACCGGTAATCCGCGGCACTTCTGCCGTGATTACCGGCGCGCTCAGATGATCTTCCGGACGCACTTCGCCCAAGGCGCGGTGCAGGGTGCCATAGAGGAAGTCATGGACCATGCGCCCGTCACGGAAACGCACCTCGTGCTTAGTCGGGTGCACGTTGACGTCGACCACACCGGGATCGATTTCCAAAAACAGCACAAAGGTCGGGTGACGACCATTGAACAGCACGTCGCGATAAGCCTGGCGCACCGCGTGGGCCACCAGCTTGTCGCGCACGGTGCGGCCATTCACATAGAAATACTGCAAGTCCGCCTGACTGCGCGAATAGGTCGGCAAACCGACCCAGCCCCACAGGTGCAGGCCATTGCGCTCGATATCAATAGGCAGCGCCTGTTCTAAAAAGGCGCTGCCACAGACCGCAGCCACGCGCCGCGCCCGACTGACCTCATCCGGCGCCTCGTGCAGGTTCAGCACACTTTTACCGTTATGACGCAGGTTAAACGCCACGTCGAAGCGGGCCAGCGCCAAGCGTTTGATCACTTCTTGCAGATGATCGAATTCGGTCTTTTCGGTCTTGAGAAACTTACGCCGCGCCGGGGTATTGAAGAACAGGTCGCGGACTTCCACCGAGGTGCCGACCGGATGCGCGGCAGGCTGCACACGGGCATCCATGTCGCGGCCTTCGGTTTCCACCTGCCAGGCCTGGCTGGCCTCGGCGGTGCGCGAAGTCAGGGTCAGGCGCGCCACCGAGCTGATCGAAGCCAGTGCCTCACCCCGGAAGCCTAGGCTCATCACGTGCTCAAGGTCTTCCAGATCGCGGATCTTACTGGTGGCGTGGCGCGCCAGGGCCAGTGGCAAATCGTCTTCGGCAATACCGCTGCCGTCGTCACGCACTTTAAGCAGTTTGACCCCGCCCTGCTCGACGTCCACCTCGATGCGTTTAGCCCCGGAGTCGAGGCTGTTTTCCAGCAACTCTTTGATCACCGAAGCCGGACGTTCAACCACCTCACCGGCGGCAATCTGGTTGGCTAGGCGCGGGCTAAGCAGTTGGATGCGGGCAGCCTGGCTCATTGCTGGGCCGCCAAAGCAGTGGCCGGGATCTTCAAGCGCTGGCCAACCTTAATCACATCGTTGTTCAGTGAGTTGGCATCACGCAGCACGGCCAGGCTGACCTGATAGCGCTGAGCGATCAACGCCAGGCTTTCGCCAGAGCTGACCACATGTTCGCGGGGGCCCAGGGTAATTTTGCCGCTGTCGCGCAGCCACGCCACATAGGTGCCGGGCGGCGGATTCTCGTGGAAGAACTGGCGCACGCCGCTGACGATCGAGCGACTCAGCGCCTGCTGGTGGCTCGCCGTGCTCAACTTGCTGGCTTCCTTGGGGTTGGAGATAAACCCGGTTTCGACCAAGATCGACGGAATATCCGGGGACTTGAGCACCATAAAGCCAGCCTGCTCGACGCGCTTCTTATGCAGCGACGTGACGCGGCCCATATTACCCAGCACCTTATTGCCAACATTGAGGCTGGACGACAACGAAGCGGTCATCGACAGGTCCAGCAGCACGCCGGCGAGCATGCGGTCTTTGTCATCGAGGCTAACGTTGCCGGCGCCGCCGATTAAGTCCGACTGGTTTTCCGTATCCGCCAGCCAACGCGCGGTCTCAGAAGTGGCGCCACGATCCGACAAGGCATATACCGAGGCCCCGAAGGCAGAGGCGCGTGGCGCGGCATCGGCATGGATCGAGACGAACAAGTCGGCGCCCTTCTTACGGGCAATCTCGGTGCGTTTGCGTAGCGGGATAAAGTAGTCGCCGGTGCGCACCAGCTCGCCACGGAAGCCCTTCTCGGCATTGATCTGACGCTGCAGCTCCTTGGCAATGGCCAAGGTCACGTTCTTCTCAAACTGATTTTTGTTCGGTCCCAGAGCACCCGGGTCTTCACCGCCATGGCCGGCGTCGATGGCGATAACGATATCGCGCTTGCCATTAGGCACCGGCGTCAGCTTCTGCGGAGTCTGGGTCGGCGTCACTGGCACCACAGGTTTGCTCGCGGTGGTGGTGCTCGGCAAGCTAGGCGCGGCGCCCGCTTCCTGATCGAACAGGTCGACCACCAGGCGATTGCCGTACTGCTGGTTAGGTGCCAGGGTGAAGCTTTTCGGGGTGACGGCGGCGGACAGATCGATCACCACGCGCAGCTCTTCGGCTGAGCGCTGGGCCGAACGCACGGCGGTAATCGGTGTGTTAGCCAAGGCCAGCTGATCAAGACGGGTGGCCAGCTTAGCGCCGTTGATATCAATGACGATGCGATTCGGTGCGCTCAACTGGAACACACTGTGCTGCACCGGACCTGAAAGGTCGAAAACCAGGCGAGTGTTATCTGGCGCTCGCCACAAACGCACACTGCGCACATCTGAAGCGGCCAAAACATCGGTCGCCAGCGCCACCAATGCCACTCCAATTGTGATGAAACGCGCGCCTATGCGCATAGCCAACCCCATATTCAATTCGTTTTGCCGCTCAAAGCCGCGCACCATGCACTGCCACGCGCGCCATGTGCCTGCAAACACAGGGCACGCCCGGCGTTTTGCGGGCTAATGGTAATGTCAAGGTCGGCCTTTGGCAAAACGCCTGCGCCGCGCTGTGGCCATTCGACCAAACACAAGGCATCGCCGGCGAAGTAATCGCGAATGCCGAGGAACTCCAACTCCTCCGGATCAACCAGACGATATAGATCAAAGTGATAGACGCGCACGGTGCCAATCTCATAGGGCTCGACCAAGGTAAAGGTCGGACTCTTGACCGCGCCGACATGGCCCAGCCCACGGATAATCCCACGCGACAAGGTGGTTTTACCCGCCCCCAGATCGCCGTGCAGGTAAATCACCCCAACGCCTGCGCTCACCTCCGCGATACGCGCCCCCAGCGCCAGCATCGCTTCTTCGTCAGCGGCAAACAGCTCTAATTCAGACACCCAGTTGCTCCTGCAATAACGCTCGAATAACTTCACACAAATCACTGGCTGCCAGACCCGCGCCCTTCACGGCCAAACGCTCACCGGCACAGGCGTGCACGTACACCGCCAATTGCGCCGCTGCCAGAGGCGCTAAACCTTGGGCTAGCAAGGCGGCGATCAGGCCGGTCAGCACATCACCTAAACCTGCGCCGGCCATTACCGGATTGCCGCGCTCGCACAACCATAGGCGACCATCCGGAGCGGCAATTAAACTGCCGGCCCCTTTTAATAAACACACTTGCTGATAGCGCTGGGCCAAGGCCCGCGCTGCCGCAGGCCGATCTGCCTGCACTTGGGCAGTGCTCAGCCCCAATAAACGTGCAGCCTCGCCCGGATGCGGAGTCAGCACCGCCACATCAGGTAACTTGACCGCGCCTTGCGCCAGCAGGTTCAGTGCGTCGGCATCCCACACTTGCGCAGCCGGGCTAATAGCCGCTGCGGACAGCAAGCTGCGACTCCACGCCGTTTGCCCCAAACCCGGACCTACCGCCAGCACACTGGCCGCTTGCGTCAACCTTAGCAGTTGATTGGCCGAGGCCACACCAGCGCCCATCACCTCCGGCAAGCGCGCCTGAACCGCAGGCAGATGCTCAGTGCGCGTGGCCAAACTGACCAAACCTGCGCCCGCGCGCAACGCCATCTGCGCACTGAGCATGGGTGCGCCAGCAAAGCCACGCTCGCCACCGACCACCAAAACATGCCCCAACTGGCCCTTATGCACCCCAGGCGAGCGCGGCGCCAAACGCGGCACATTGCTATCCGTCAGACGCAACGCGCTATAGGCCTGGCTGGCAACTATCGCCGGATCTGCCTGTAAATCAGCCAAGCGCACAGCACCGACATAAGACGCTGCCTGCCCAGTAAATAGCCCCAGCTTTAACCCGATCAGGCTTACCGTCAGCTCGGCGCGCACCGCCACGCCCAGTACCTGGCCGGTGTCGGCACACAGACCGGACGGCAGATCGGCGGCCAGCACCGGCAAGCCACTGGCATTCAGCGCCTCGATAACTTGCGCAAACGGCTGACTGACGGCGCCGCGCAGGCCTGTGCCCAGCAGGGCATCGAGCACCACGCCGCGCAGCACGCTCGATGCCTGCCAGGGTTGCACCGCCACCCCCGCCGCCACGGCGGCATCCCGCGCTTGCGCGGCAGAGCCGCTCAGCGCTGCGGGCTCACCGACGCTTAGCAGTTGCACCTGCCAGCCGGCCTGCTGCGCCAGCGCGGCGACTACATAACCATCGCCGGCGTTGTTACCCTTGCCAGCCAGCACCGTCAGCTCGCGCATACGCGGCCAACGCTCGCCCAACGCTTGCCAAATGGCCTCGCCAGCGCGTTGCATCAAGGTAAAGGCCGGGGTACCGGCGGCGATCAGACGCTGATCCAACTCGCGCACTTGCGCGGCGCTGTACAGGGCTAACGGCAGAATCTCTGGCGAATGCGGCATGCGTGGGCTCCGATGTCTGGCAGAATTATACCCACCTGCGTCCCGGATAGCCGTTTTCTATGAACAACCCCAGCCTTGATCTTGCCGCCCTCGCCCAGTCGATTAAAGACTGGGGCCGCGAGCTGGGTTTTCAGCAGGTCGGTATCAGCGACGTCGACCTCACCG
Organism: Pseudomonas sp. 5P_3.1_Bac2; assembly: GCF_025465995.1. Classification (GTDB taxonomy): domain Bacteria; phylum Pseudomonadota; class Gammaproteobacteria; order Pseudomonadales; family Pseudomonadaceae; genus Aquipseudomonas. Next base: position 261,078 of record NZ_JANLNY010000023.1, read on the forward strand.
CCTATCAAGAACAGCTGCAAAGCTGGCTGGCGGCCGGCTACCACGGCGAAATGGACTACATGGCCGCCCATGGCAGCAAACGCTATCGCCCCGACGAGCTGGTGCCGGGCACCCTGCGCGTGGTGTCGTTGCGCATGGACTACCTGCCCGGCGATACGCAGATGGCCGAGCGCCTGCGTCAACCGGAAAAGGCCTATGTGTCGCGCTACGCCTTGGGCCGCGACTACCACAAGCTGATCCGCAAGCGCCTGCAGCAACTGGCCGAACGCATTCAGCAGGAGATCGGCCCGTTTGGCTTTCGCGCCTTTGTCGACAGCGCGCCGGTGATGGAAAAAGCCATCGCGGAAAAAGCAGGGCTGGGCTGGATCGGCAAAAACACCCTGGTGCTCAACCGCAAAGCCGGCAGTTATTTCTTTTTAGGCGAACTGTTTGTTGACCTGCCGCTGCCGGTGGATGAGCCCCACTCAAGCGAACACTGTGGACGCTGCACCGCGTGCATGGACATTTGCCCCACGGCGGCCTTCGTCGGCCCCTATGTGCTGGATGCGCGGCGCTGCATTTCTTACCTGACCATCGAGCTTAAGGGGCCAATCCCCGAAGAACTGCGCGCGCCCATGGGCAACCGGGTATTTGGCTGTGACGACTGCCAGATGGTCTGCCCGTGGAACCGCTTTGCCAAACCCACCACCCAGGCCGACTTCCAGCCACGCCACGGCTTGGACAATGCTGAACTGGCCGAGCTGTTTAGCTGGAGCGAAGAGCAGTTTCTCAGCCGCACAGAAGGCTCGCCGCTGCGCCGCGCTGGCTATGAGCGCTGGCTACGCAACCTGGCCGTCGGCCTCGGCAACGCGCCGTCGACCATTGCCGTGGTGGAGGCGCTTAAAGCACGGCGCGAGTATCCGTCTGAGTTGGTGCGCGAGCATGTGGAGTGGGCGTTGGCGCGGCACGGGCTGGCTTGAACCTGCACTCTGACTCAAGCCCGGATTACGCCGCGTTGCGGCTAATCCAGGCTACGCCTGCAAGGACACCGCCGCTGCCCCCGAGGAGGGTGACCAGATTTGCCGTGCAAGAGGTTGAGCGGCATGGATACCGCGAAAGAATCAGGCGCCCCCTGCGGGGTGAGTCTAGCGAATCAAAGTAGCTCGCCCGAGAAGGGCGAACCCCTTGGTTAAAGCAGGCAGCGGTTCAACAAGATTCCACACCAGAAAAACAAAGTCCGCAGCCGCAGGCTTTGGCTCTAATCAGACCTTAAGAAAGTGCTGACGGTAGTGCTTAAGCTCAGCGATCGACTCGCGAATATCGTCCAGCGCCTGGTGCGTGCCCTGCTTCTGGAACGAGTCTTTGACCGCCGGCGCCCACATCCCCGCGAGGATTTTCAGGGTCGAGACGTCCAGATAGCGGTAGTGGAAGTAGGCTTCCAACTGCGGCATGTACTTATACAGAAAGCGCCGGTCCTGGCCGATGCTGTTACCGCAAATCGGCGACTTGCCCTTGGGCACCCACTTTTCGAGGAAGGCGATGGTCTGCGCTTCGGCCTCGGCCTGGCTGATTTTGCTCTCGCGCACGCGCTGGGTCAGGCCGCTTTCGCCGTGGGTGCGGGTGTTCCACTCATCCATGCCAGCCAGCAACTCATCGCTCTGGTGCACGGCAATCACCGGACCTTCGGCAAGGATGTTCAAGTCGCTATCGGTGACGATGGTGGCCATCTCGATGATGACGTCACGTTCAGGCTCCAGACCGGTCATTTCCAGGTCGATCCAGATTAAATTTTGCGCATTTTGCATGCTGTGCTCCTTGGCTTAGGCCGACAGTTTAGCCAATTATGTTCGTCGATGGCGCACCAGCCGCAGCCGTTGCATTGCAGGGCATCCGCCACAGCAGCAAGCTGGAGGCGCGCCAATCGCCCAAAGCGATCTGCTGATCTGGCGTGTGCCCAGGCACAGCGAAGCTATTACTGATCAGCCAAGTGCCTACGGGCATTTCCTCACAGGCTTTGCGCCACAGCGCAGGCATGGGCGCTGGCGAAAGAAAGCAATACACCACCGAGAACGACGCCAAGTCGGTGCGCCACAGGCTGCGATAGTGAATTTGGCAATTACCCTGCCCCAGCGCCCGCAGCCAAGCCAGGGCAAAAGACAGCGGCGCGGTTTCCACCCCCACAAATTGCGCCTGTGGATAAGCCTTAGCCAGATGCAACAACAAACCAGCGGGGCCGCAGCCTAAGTCGATAAAGCGAAAATTCGCCGGCTGCGCTTTCAATAACTCAACCAATTGCCCGGCTGTACGCGTAGCGGTCAGATACAGCGGCACCCGTTCGCCAAAGCTGTTCCAGTTCAGCAACAACAGCAAGGCAAAACAGAGCAGGAACAACCACGACGGCAGGTTAGCGCCGCCGGCCAAGAGCAGTGCCGGGACAAACAGCAAATTGACCAGGCGCCAGCCCCGCGTCAGGCCCAACGCACCGGCCAGCAGCATAGCCAGCAAGCCCTGAGCTAAACCTGCCGCCAGCCAGGTTGGTCGCCACGGCCCCAGTTGCGCATTGAGGTAAATCAGCGCGCCGATCAGCAGTGTCGCGCCCAATTGCGCGAGCAGTGCCAATAACGGCGGATAGTGTCGAAGCCTGACCAGCATGCACCACACCTGCCCAAGAGGTTCTGTCGGACAGTTTAGCCGCGACACAGGTGAATAAGCAGCCCGTGCTAGACTCGCCACGTTTATTGCGCAATCCAACTCTCGAGACCTTCATGGCCAAACGCCAACTCAACCGCCGGCAAAACTGGCGCATCGAAAAAATTCAGGGTGAGCGTGCCGCCCGCGCGGCTAAGCGCGAATCGCAAGCCGTGGAAATTCTCCAAGGCGGCGACCTCGGTCCCGAGCAAGTCGGCCTGGTGATCGCCCACTTCGGCGTACAGGTTGAGGTCGAAGCCCGCGACGGCGAGCTGGCCGGCCAAGTGTTCCGCTGCCACCTGCGCGCGAACTTGCCGACCTTGGTCACAGGTGATCAGGTGGTATGGCGCGCCGGCAACCAAGGTATTGGCGTGATCGTCGCGCAGCTGCCGCGCAGCACCGAGCTGTGCCGCCCGGATATGCGCGGGCAACTTAAGCCCGTGGCCGCCAACGTCGACCTGATCGTGATCGTCTTCGCCCCGCTGCCCGAACCCCACGCCAACTTGATCGATCGCTACCTGGTCGCCGCTGAGCACGCCGGGATTCGTCCCTTGCTGCTGCTAAACAAGGCCGACCTGATCGACGAGCACAACGCCGTGGCGCTGAACGCCATGCTCGCGGTGTATCGCCAGCTGGGTTATCCGCTGCTGGAAGTGTCGGCCCATAACGGCGATGGCATGGCGCAGCTTAAGCAGCAATTAGACGGCCACGTCAGCGTGTTCGTGGGCCAGTCCGGGGTGGGTAAATCCTCCCTGGTTAACAGCCTGCTGCCTGGGGTCGACACCCGCGTGGGCGCGCTGTCGGAGCTGACCGGCAAAGGCACCCACACCACCACCACGGCGCGACTGTTCCACTTCCCCGGCGGCGGCGAACTGATCGACTCCCCCGGGATTCGTGAATTCGGCTTGGTCCATGTCAGCCGGGATGATGTCGAGGCAGGCTTTATCGAGTTCCAAGATCTGCTCGGCCACTGCCGCTTCCGCGACTGCAAGCATGACCGCGAGCCGGGCTGTGCACTGCTCAAGGCTTTGGAAGACGGGCGCATCCAGCCGCAGCGCATGAACAGCTACCGGCACATCCTCGCCAGCCTGCCTGAAGCCGATTACTAAACCGGCACAAACCACAAGGCCGCGACTGAGCGCGGCCTTGTGCATAAGCCTGACGGCTTAATCCATCTTCAGCACACCATCCTCAAAGATATTCAGGCGCTGTTCCAGTTGCTCCTTGGGCAGCGGGTCACCTTCGCCTGGTGGCGCGCTCGCGCTTGGCGCAGCCGGGTCCGCCGGCTTATCGGCCGAACCACCTTTAAGCTGACCTTCGATGGCGCGCTGCGCTTTTTTCGTCAGGACCACGATGTCGATGCGACGGTTGATCGGGTTGAGCGGATGCTCGCGATCAAACAATGCCGAAGAGGCATAGCCGACCACCCGCGCCACTTGCTCATCCTTGTAGCCACCGGCGACCAGCACGCGCCGCGCCGCGTTGGCACGATCTGCCGAGAGTTCCCAGTTACCGTAATCGCCGCGCCCGGCATAGGGCTGGGCATCGGTGTGGCCGCTGACGCTGATCTTATTCGGCACCGCGGCAATGGTGTCGGTCATGGCCAGCAGGATGTCTTCAAAATAGGGCTGCAACTGGGCGCTACCGGAGGCAAACATCGGCCGGTTTTCCGCATCGGTGATCTGGATGCGCAGGCCATCCTGAGTGATCTCAAACAGGATCTGATCCTTAAAGTTTTGCATCTGCGGATTTTCTTCGGTCTTGGCTTGCAGCTCCTGCAGCAGCAATTCCAAGCGCTCGCGCTCGATCTCTTCGGCAATCGACTCGGCTTGCAACTTATCCACATCGGCGCGCGAATCTTCCGCTGGTGCCTGCTCCTCTTGCGTGTCGCTTTGCGGCTCGGGATTGAGCGTGCGGTCGGGCGCCGGGGTCGGCGTGCCGCCCAGGTCAATCACATGGGGACTGGCGCTGTCGGTGAAGCCCACGGGGTCTTGGAAGTAACCGGAGATCAGTTTCTTCTGCTCGGGGGTGGCCGAGGACATCAGCCACATCACCATAAAGAACGCCATCATGGCGATGGCGAAGTCAGCGAAGGCGATTTTCCAGGCGCCACCGTGGCCGCCGCCTTCTACCTTCTTGACCCGCTTAACAATGATTGGCTGATTATTTTCCATGCTTAGCCACCGCGCATGGCCTGTTCAAGCTCAGTGAAGCTAGGGCGGTGAGCGGGGTACAAGACCTTGCGCGAGAACTCCACGGCCAGCGACGGCGGCATGCCGGAGGCGGACGCCACCAGGCCGGCCTTGATCGCCTCGTAGACGTTCACTTCTTCTTTGGCATCGTGCTCCAGGCTCGCCGCCAATGGGCCGAAGAAGCCATACGAGGCCAAAATACCGAGGAACGTACCGACCAGCGCGCTACCGACCTTCTCGCCGATCTGCGCGTTGCTGGCATCCGCCAGAATCGACATGGTAATCACGATGCCCAATACCGCCGCCACGATCCCCATAGCGGGCAGCCCATCAGCGATCTTGGCCACCGAGTGGCTGGGATGCTCCAGCTCCGCCTTGAGACTGGCGATCTCCATATCAAACAGGCCTTCCAACTCATGGGGCGCCATGTTGCCGGAGGACATGATGCGCAAGTAATCGCAAATAAACGCGGTCATGCGCTGATCTTTGAGGATGCCTGGGTATTTGCTGAAAATTGGGCTGGCAGCGGGGTCTTCAATATCGGCTTCAATCGCCATCATGCCTTCACGACGACTCTTGTTGAGAATCTCGTAAAGCAGCTTCAAGACGTCCAAGTAATACAGATGGGTAAAGCGCGAGCTAAACATACTCAACGACTTTTTAAACACCTGCTTAAACATGCTGCCAGGGTTGGCTTGTAAAAAAGCCCCCAATGCGGCCCCCCCAATAATCATGATTTCGTAGGGATGGACCAAGGCCATAAATTTGCCGCCGGAGAGCACAAAGCCCCCTAATACGCAGGCGAACACCACAATGATGCCAATGATTTTTGCCATAGAAACAAGACTTGCTCAGAAGGAAAGAACGGAACTGGGCGAAACAACCCTTCTATTTATCGGGAGTTTTGCGCGAGACTATAGTCAGTTAAGGCCAAAAGCCAGCGTGTCTCAACCTCTATGTCTAAGCCCGCAATTCAATCGCGCACTCTGCAAGACTGGCTGAAACAGCTGGATAGCCCCCTGCTGCCAGCCACCAACAGCAGTGTACAGGCCATGCGCGAGGCCTTCGCTGACAGCACTCGCTCCATACGCGAGTTGGCCGATTTGATCCAAGAGTGCCCAGCTTTAGCCCTTAGCGTGCTGCGCGAGGCTAATCGTCCGGGCACTGTCGAGCTTGAGCAAGCCGAGAGTCTGGAGGCGGCCATCAGCCGCCTGGGCATCGCCCGTTGCGAAACGCTGCTCAAGCGTTTGCCGGCGGTGGATGAAGCGCAAATAGCGCAAGCGCTGCGGCAAATTCAGTTGATCAGTCAACACGCCAGTCGCCAGGCCAACGGCCTGTTTGGCGCACGCCTGGCGCGCTTGTGGCATGAAATCCACTGGGGCAGCCTGCTGTTTTTAGCGCCGGTGTGGGCGCTGCTGGCGGCCCATCCTGAGCTGTTAGAAACCTGGCAACAGCGTGTGTTGCTAAAGCGTGAAGCGGCGCACAAAGTCGAGCGCGAACTACTCGGCGTGCCGCTGCTACAACTCTGTTTAGCCCTCAGCGAGCATTGGCACTTACCCCTGTGGGTCAGCCAAAGTTGGCGCCTGCTGCTTAAGGATCGACGCCTGCTGGTCAAGGCCCTGCGCATTGCCCGCGACAACGAACATCCTCTGCAACAGCAACACTGCCTGGATGACGATAAGCAGCTACAACGCTGGCTGACCCAACCGGCCAACAGCCTGTTACTGGCTAACGCCCTGGCCATCACGGCCCACCACGCCTGGGACAGTCGCCACAACCTGCGTTGGCAAATGCTCACCGGCTTGATCTGCCAAATCCCCCGCGAACAGGTGCAGCAGCAGTTACACCACAACGCCGTCAGCAGCGCTCAGCAGCATGCGCGGCCAGGCCTCTGGCACCCAGCCCAGGCCCTGCTCTGGCCGGACTGGCGCGTCAGCCATATCCGTGCAGAGCGGCCGGCGGAAGTCGACCGCCTTGCCCAGTGGCGTCAGCACTGTCGGCAATTATTGGCCCAGCCCAGCGCCTTCACCAATGTGCTGCAGCTGACTCACTGCGCCAATCAGGCCTTGGCCAGCGCCGGCATGCAGCGCGTCTTGCTGCTGTTGACTGATCGCCAGCACTCGCGTCTGCAAGCGCAGCAACAGACTGGCCTGGATAAAGTTGCCCTGACTCTGACTCTCTATCCACAGCAGAGCGAGCTCCTGCGGCGCCTGCTCAGCGCGCCGCGGCAACTGCGCATCAGCCCGAGCAACATGGCGCAGTTCTCGGCCCTGCTGCCGGGCAGCTTAAAGGGCCTGTTTCCCTCCGAGCATCTATTGCTGCGCTCCCTGGCCAGCAACAATCATGTGGTGATGTTGCTGGTGGCCGACTTTGCCGGGCACAGTTTCAGCGACACGCAGATCGAGCAATTCAGTAAAACCTGCCAGTGCATCGAGCGGGCCCTGAGCAGCTTTGCCCAGCGCCAGCGCTAGCTATCACTCAAGGCTTAACCCCGCGAGTCTTTGCGTTACAATTGCCTCCTTTGCAACCTTCCAAAGGCCTGGCATGACCTCCTTCGCTGACTTGCCCCTGCTGCTCGAACCCGCCCAACTGGCCAGTCGCCTCGACGCGCCAGAGTTGATTCTGGTCGACCTCACCAGTAGCGCTCGTTACGCCGCCGGGCATATCCCCGGTGCGCGTTTTGTCGATCCCAAACGCACCCAACTCGGCCAACCGCCGGCGCCAGGTTTGCTGCCGGAGCAGGCTCAGCTTGAGCAACTGTTCAGTGAGCTGGGGCATAACCCGGCGGCGGTCTACGTGGTGTACGACGACGAAGGCGGCGGCTGGGCCGGGCGTTTTATCTGGCTGCTGGATGTGATCGGCCATCGCCGCTATCACTATCTCAATGGCGGCCTCACGGCCTGGCTCGACGAGCAGCGGGAAGTCAGCAGCGAGGTACCCGCGCCGGCTAATGGCAGCCTCAGCCTACAGCTCGACCCAGCGCCCACCGCCACCCGGGAATACCTGCAAAGCCGCCTCGGCGCCGCCGACTTGGCCATCTGGGATGCGCGCGCGCCTTCCGAATACCGGGGCGAGAAAGTCCTCGCCAGCAAAGGCGGGCATATCCCCGGCGCAGTCAACTTTGAATGGACTGCGGGCATGGATCAGAGCCGTGCCCTGCGCATTCGCCAGGACCTGCAAGCAGAGCTGAACGCCTTGGGCATCAGCGCTGACAAAGAAATCATCACCCACTGCCAAACCCATCACCGCTCAGGCTTCACTTACCTGGCGGCGAAAATCCTTGGCTATCCCCGAGTCAAAGCCTATGCCGGCTCGTGGGGCGAGTGGGGCAATCATCCAGACACGCCGGTTGAGCACTAAGCAGCGCCGCGATTATTTAAAGGAAGATCCATGAAACAGCGTTTGTTTATCCTCAGCCAATACCTGCTGCCCCATCACCTGCTGTCGCGCCTGATTGGCCTGCTTGCCGAGTGCCGCATCGTGTGGCTGAAAGACCTGCTGATCAAGAAGTTCGCCCAGCAGTATCAAGTCGACATGAGCCAGGCCCAGGTTGAAGACCTGAGCGCCTACGCGCACTTCAATGACTTCTTCACCCGTGCGCTCAAAGAAGGGGCCCGCCCGCTCGACAGCAGCCCAGGTGCCGTGCTGTCGCCAGCAGACGGGGCCATCAGCCAGCTCGGCAAGATCGAGCAAGGTCGCGTGTTCCAGGCCAAAGGCCACAGCTACAGCGTGATCGAACTGCTGGGCGGCGACAGCGAGCGCGCCGCGCCATTTATGGGTGGTGATTTCGCCACCGTATACCTGTCGCCAAAGGACTACCACCGCGTGCACATGCCGCTGGCCGGCACCCTGCGGGAGATGGTCTATGTGCCGGGGCGCTTGTTCTCGGTCAACCAAACCACCGCCGAAAACGTGCCAGAGCTGTTTGCCCGCAACGAGCGCGTGGTCTGCCTGTTTGATACCGAGCGTGGGCCAATGGCCGTGGTGCTGGTGGGCGCGATGATTGTGGCGTCGATCGAAACCGTGTGGGCCGGCATGGTCACCCCGCCTAAGCGGCAGTTGAAAACCTTTAAGTACGATGAAGCGGCACGGGCGCCAATTCATCTGGAAAAAGGCGCCGAACTGGGCCGCTTCAAACTCGGTTCCACCGCTATCGTGCTGTTTGCCCCTGAGCAAGTGCAGTGGGCCACTGAGCTGGCTGCCAACAGCCCGGTGCAGATGGGCCAGTTGCTCGGCAACACTCAGCAATAAAACCGCGCACTGGACGGCGCCTCGGCGCTGTCCAGTTCTCCCGCATCCTGCAATCCTTCTACCCAGTTAGCCACTGAACGGAGCGAACGCCATAGCTTTGACAGGCACCGCACAAAGTCAGCTGCCGTAGTGTCAAAATGCTGCTAGAGTCGAAAATGTTCGCCAGATTTTGTCTTGCCGTGCGCTGGAGCACCCAATCCCAATGGACAGCCACAACGCCCACCTGCTGCTACGTGTGACTACGCCACACAAGCACAGCCTGTCATTCAGCGAGGCCAACCCGCGCTCGCTGAAAACTTGGGTCGAAGGACTGCCCAAAGCCAATATCGGCGAAACCGCCCGCCAGCTCTATCAAGCCCTGCAAGAGCTGAATCAATTGCAGGCCGCCGCCGAAACACGCTTACAAATGCTCGAAGTGCTGCGCCCCGAAGTGTATTTCGTCTGCAAACACTTGGAGCGCCACTACCTCAACCAAGCCATTGTGCTGGACGAGCGGCCGCGCAAAGTCGCCAACCTGTGCCAAGCCCTGCAAAACCATTTGGCCGTAGGCTACAAACTGATCGTCAGCCAGCAGGCCAGCCAAACCGGGCGCGAAGCCCAGCAACTGTTGTTGGTCGCACTGCAGCGAGCCCTGTACAGCCTGTGCGGGCCGTTGATGCGCGCCAATCAGCTGTATTGCCCGATCCCCGAGGGCCTGTGGCTGGAGCTGCATCAGCTGTATCAAATCGCCTTTGAACGCGACCTGCACCATGACCCGGTGCGCGACCTACAAGCGCGCCATGGCCACAGTCTGAGCGTCGAGCAATGCTATGTGGTGGCCTTGCTGCTGGGTTGCGCGCGCTGCAACCAAATGCGTCAGAACGCTATCGCCCAATTGACCGAGGCACTGGAGTCGTGGAGCAGCCTGGTCAGCCTGCAACATGGCGACCTCAACAGCAGCTTGTTTGCCGTGGCCCCGCAAGTTGACGGGCCGCCGCGCTATCGCTCGCTGTTTCAAGCCCATCAGCAATACAGCGCGTTGGGCATCGATCCCAACAAGTTGGTGCAAGCGCTCAAAGCACATCTGCAGCTGTCCAGCGACAAGCTGGCCAACTCGCCGCTGCTAGTGCCGCGCGGACTTAGCCACGACATGCTGCAGCATCTGGCCGCAGCGTGGGGTGATATTGCTGAGCGCACCTTCCAGCGTAGCCACAGCCAAGGCAGCCTGACCCTGTGCATCGGCATGTGCGCCCTGCACTACTACCTGGCCGATAAGCGCCAGTTCAATCAGGTCCTGCAACGCGCCAACACCAGCACCGCGGCGGTGTTTAAAACCCGCGGCAAAGATGATGTCTGGGAAAACGCCTACGACACCGATGAAAGCGAGCCGTGGGAAAAGGGCCTCAACCTCGAAGAGATTCAATATCAGAAACATCCCCATGCCAGCGGCAGCGAGGCAATTGCCAGCTACCCGTGTTATGAGGTCAGCATCGTCAATATCAGCCCCGGCGGTTATTGCCTGTCGTGGCCCAGCGAGGTACCCAGCCAGCTCCAGGCCGGCGAGCTGCTCGGGGTGCAAAGCCCGCAACAGAAAACCTGGAGCATTGCCGTGGTGCGCTGGATTCGCCAGGTGCGCGGCGGCGGCACGCAAATGGGCATTGAATTGATCGCCCCCCATGCCCAAGCCTGCGGCCTGCAACTGGTGCGCAGCGCCGAGCACACCAGCCAGTTTTTACGCGCCTTGCTGCTGCCGGAAATCAGCGCTATTTCCCGCCCGGCCAGTTTGATCACCGCTTGTTTGCCGTTCCAGGAAGGCCATCGCGTATGCATCAATACCGAGGGCAGCGAGCAGGCCGCGATCCTCACTTGCCGCCTGACCAGCACCGGCAGTTTTAGTCAGTTCGAGTACCGCGGTATTGCCTTGCAACCGCATGAGGAAGGGATATCCATCACACCTAAGCCAGGCCAGCCGGTGGCTGGGGAGGAAGACTTTGACTCACTCTGGAAGTCTCTGTAGATTGGACTGACATACCATTTGTCGCCCTCCAGCGCCCGTTTAGCGCAGACCTGATACCCACAATGGCCATCGAAAAAAAAACTATACGGCTACTGATTCTCGAAGATTCGCAAAATGAAGCCGAGCGCTTAGTTAGCCTGTTCCGCAATGCCGGACAGGCCACCCGAGTGCATCGCCTGACCGGCATTGATGATCTCAACGAGGCCTTGCAGCACAGCTGGGATCTGCTCATCTGCGCCCCCAGCAGTGAAGCCCTGGACCCCACCGAAGCCATCGCCGCGATCCGCCGTCAGGCCAAGGACATCCCCGCCATTCAGCTGCTGGCCAACAACGATTCCGACGACATCACCGCCGCCCTGAGCCTGGGCGCGCAAGATGCCTTGCCGCAAGGCGAGGATGAGCGCTTGGTGCTGGTGGCCAAGCGTGAGCTGGCCAACCTGGAAGAACGCCGTGGCCGCCGCGCCAGTGAAGTGGCCCTGCGCGAAGCGGAAAAACGCTGCCAGTTGCTGCTGGAAAGTTCGGTCGATGCCATCACCTACGTGCACGATGGCATGCACATTTACGCCAACCGCGCCTACCTCGAACTGTTCGCCTATGAGGATGCCGACGAGCTTGAAGGCATGCCGATGATCGATCTGATCGGCGCCAGTGACCAAGCCAGCTTTAAGGATTTCCTCAAGAACTATCAGGGTCACGACGGCCACGCCGAGTTGCAGTGCAACGGCGTCAAGGCCAACGGCCACAGCTTCGCGGCGCAGATGAGTTTCTCCCCGGCCACCTATGATGGCGAGCCCTGCACCCAGGTAGTGATCCGCGCCCACAGCGGCAACGCCGAGCTGGAAGAAAAACTGCGCGAAATCAGCAGCCAGGATCTGGTCACCGGCCTGTTTAACCGCAACCACTTCCTCGGCCTGATGGATGCCGCCGCCGAACGCGCGGTGAATGCCGGGCAACCGGCAACTCTGGCTTACATCCGGGCCGACCACTACGCCAGCCTGCTCGCCGAAGTCGGCCTAGCGGGCATCGATATTCTCCTCACCGACCTGGCCAACCTGTTGCGCTCGCACTTCCCTGGCGAAGCTCAACTGGCGCGCTTTGGTGATGACGTATTCACCGTGCTACTGCCAGGCTTGAGCCCGGAAGATTGCCGCGAGCAACTGGGCAGCCTGCTGAAGAAAGTCGAGAGCAATCTGTTCGATGTCAACGGCCGCACGGTGCAAAGCACCCTTTCGATTGGCGTCGCCGGGCTTAACGAGAAGACCGCCAAGGCCCAGGAAGTGGTCAACCGCGCCCACCGCTGCGCCGATGAGCTAAGCGAAGGCAACGGCCTCAAGCTATTCGACCCGGCCGACGAGCTGGCCGCGGCAGCCAACCGTGGCAGCATCGTCGCGATGATTCAGCAAGCGCTGGAGAACAACAGCTTCCACCTGATGTTCCAGCCCATCATCAGCCTGCGCGGCGATAACTTCGAGCACTACGAAGCGCTGCTGCGCTTGCACAATCCACAAGGCGAAGAGATCACCCCGCTGGAGCTGTTCACTGCAGCCAAGGGCGCAGGCCTGGCGGAGAAGATCGACCGCTGGGTGATCCTCAACTCGATCAAGCTGCTCGCCGATCACCGCAGCAAAGGCCACGAGACGCGGCTGTTCGTGCACCTGTCCTCAGCCAGCTTGCAGGATCAAACCTTGCTGCCGTGGCTGAGCGTAGCGCTTAAAGCGGCGCGCTTACCGTCCGACTCGCTGGTGTTCCAGTTCAGCGAGCCCGACGCCATCGCCTACCTCAAGCAAGCCAAGGCGATTACCCAGGGCTTAAATGAGCTGCATTGCAAAACCGCTTTGACTCAGTTTGGCTGCGCGCTTAATCCGTTCAATACGCTGAAGCACCTGCACCTGGACTTCATCAAAATCGACAGCTCGTTCTCCCAAGACCTGGGCAATCCGGAAAATCAGGAAGCGCTGAAAACCCTGCTGACCAGCCTGCACTCGCAAGCCAAGCTGACCATCGTGCCCTTCGTGGAAAGTGCCAGCGTGTTGGCCACTCTCTGGCAAGCCGGGGTCAATTACATTCAGGGTTACTACCTGCAAGGGCCGAGTCAGAGCATGGATTACGACTTTGCCTCGGGCGAGGACTAAATCCAGCCCACAAAAAAACGCCCCTCGGGGCGTTTTTTTATAGCGGCCTGACTTAGTTCAAGCCGTCGCGATCACGGAAGCCCAGCAGGTACAGGATGCCATCCAGGCCCAGGGTCGAGATGGCTTGCTTGGCCGACTGCTTCACCAGCGGTTTAGCCCGGAAGGCCACGCCCAGGCCGGCAATCGCCAACATCGGCAGATCATTGGCGCCATCGCCCACAGCAATGGTTTGCTCCAGACGCAGCCCTTCTTTAGCCGCTAACTCGCGCAGCAAATCGGCTTTGCGCTGAGCATCAACAATCGGCTCCACCGCCACGCCGGTGCATCGGCCATCGACAATTTGCAGCTCGTTGGCAAACACGTAATCAATGCCCAACTTGGCCTGCAATTGCTTGGCGAAGTAGGTGAAGCCGCCAGACAGGATGGCGGTTTTGTAGCCCAGACGACGCAGCTCGGCGAACAGGGTTTCGGCGCCTTCAGTCAGACGCAGCGAGGCACCGATATCGGCCAGCACGGTTTCCGGCAGGCCCTTGAGCAAGGCCAGACGCTCGCGGAAGCTGGCGGCGAAGTCCAGCTCACCACGCATGGCCCGCTCGGTGATGGCCGAGACTTGCTCGCCGACGCCAGCGGCTTTGGCCAGCTCATCGATGACCTCGGCCTCGATCAGCGTCGAGTCCATATCAAACACCGCCAGGCGACGATTACGGCGGAACAGCGAATCGCTCTGGAAGGCGATATCGACGTTGAGCTCCTGGGCCACGCTTAAGAACTCTGCGCGCAGCGCGGCCGGATCAGCTGGCTCACCGCGTACGGAAAACTCGATGCAGCCCTTGCCCTGCTCTGCCGGCATGTCCAACGGCATACGCCCGGACAGACGATCGATATGGTCGATATTCAGGCCGTAGCGGGCAGTGATGGCGCTGACCCGCTGCAACTGCTCGGCGGTCACTTTACGGGTGAGCAAGGTGACGATATGACGGGCTTTGCCCTGACCGCTGACCCACTGCTGGTAGTCGCCTTCGGAGACCGGCGTGAAGCGCACCTGCTGGTCGAGTTTGTAGGCGGTGAACAGGATGTCCTTAAGCACCGAGGACGCCTGCTCCGTGTCAGGGATCTCAACCAGAATGCCGAAAGACAAGGTGTCATGAATCACTGCTTGGCCAATATCGAGGATATTCACCCCGCCCTGGGCCAGCACGCCGGTGATGGCGGCAGTCAAACCGGGACGATCTTCACCGGTGATATTGATCAGGACGATCTCGCGCAAGGCGCACTCTCCACACATTGAATTGATCACAAACAGACTGCCGCCCAGGCAACAGACGCAATAAAGCTACCGATTAGTCGATTCGCGCCAGCAGCAATGGCCAACTGCCACAGCAAGCGGCGAATGCAGGCCGCAGAGCCTGCCGCAGCAACGCTTGATCGGAAAAGGCCTGCATTCTAACCATTTTCAGCGCAATACTCCCGCCTACAACGCTTTGCCCACCGCTGGTGCATCGCTATACTGCGCGCCAACTACAGTCGACATGAGCCGAGCTCTGTGAACCGGCCTGCCCCCGTTAAGCCCGATAATTTCTTCCTGCTGCTGTTCCAGGCCCTGCGTCAACGCCGGGTGCCACTGGCGCTGCGTATCGTTAGCCACAGTTTGCTGCTGGTGGCCCTCGCCCTGCTGATTTATGGCTGGGTGATCGGCATGCAGTTCAAGCACGCCATGCAGCAACAAGCTGAAGCGCTGGGCAGCAGTCTGATTACTCAGACGGCCACCTCGGCCACTGAGCTGTTGGTGTCCAACGACATCCTCAGCCTCAACGTGCTGCTCAATAATCTGGTGAAGAATCCGCTGGTGGCCCACGCGGCTATCTATAGCGTGGATAACCGCATCCTCGCCGAAGCTGGCTCGCGCCCGAGCCAAAGCATGCTCGGTGAAACCCAGGGACTGTATTCGACACCGATCACCTTCCAGGAAGTGATTGCCGGGCAGTTGCGCATCAGCCTGGATATGCAGCAATTCCAGCAGCCCATGACCATCAGCTTGCAGAGCATGGGCATCCTCAGTTTGATTCTGCTGGCCCTGACCCTGTCTCTGAGCATGCGCTTAGGCCGGCATATTTCCACGCCCTTGCTGCAGCTACGGGTGTGGCTGCGTGACCCAGACGATCCTGCCCCAGGCGCTGGCCGCCAGGATGAGCTAGGCGATCTGGCGCGCCAGCTGCAAGCCCGTTTGGTCCCGGAAAAGCCCTCAATCAGCGCCGTTGAACCTGTGCCTGAGCAGGCTGAGGAAGAGGACTATCCGCTGGATTCGTTCGATGACGAGCCGAGCTTCAAGGTCCCCAACCTGCACGCGCAGCGCTTCGACGCTATCGATGATTTGGATGAGCTGCCACCACCGGCGCCATTGACGCCTAGCGTCAAACGGGTGAGCAATGACTTCAGCCATGATGATCCGTTTGCCGATCTGCGTGAGCCCTATTTCCCCGAGCCGATTCTGCCCGCCGCAGGCACGGCCAGCCCGCTGAGCATTGCCGACACGGAGCCTGAGCCGGTCGCCCAGCCGTGCGCCGTCCTGGCCATCCAACTGGGTGCCCAGGAACAACTGCGCCGTCTGCCACGCAGCCGCCTGCTGGATCTGCTGCAGCGTTATAGCAAGTGCCTGGAGCAAGCCGCCGACCTCTATCAGGGCAAGCTGTTTACCCTGACCGATGGCAGCAGCCTGATGCTGTTTGACTACCAGCACTGCGAAGAAGACTACCTGACCCACGCCATCTGCTGCGGTGAGCTGATGCGTGCCCTGGGCCACGCCCTGCAAATAGAAGTGGCCGACAGCGGCATCACGTTGCAACTGCAATTGGGCCTGACCTTAGGTGAAAACCTCGGCGCACTCAGCCAAGGCGAGCTGCTGCTCAACGAGACGGCGCAAAGCGCCTTGGCCTTGTCGCAGCACAGCCGCAATCTGCTGTTGGTCGAACGCAGCATCGCCGACGACGGCCTGATCAAGCAGCGTGCGCGCATCCGCGCCATCGCCAGCCCACAAGGCGCCTGCTGCGTTGAGCGCTTGCTGGAGCCCTACCCATCGCTGCTGGAACGGCAACTGGCGCGCATGCACGAAAGCAACTAGGGCCATGCCCTAGTTGCCAGTGCGCTTCATGCTTGAACTCTCAATCCTTCTTCTAAACGGCTAGCCTTGCGCTAGCCGTTTGCATTAGAAGCGGAATACTTCGCTCTCGACCCGCTGCGGCTCCACCACTGGAATCTGTGGCGGGGCGATCGGCGTGACTTTCACCGGGGTGCTGACCTTAGGTTTGGCCACCCGCACCGCAGGTCTCTCTTCCGGGCGATTGCTTTCCACCGCCTTGGCCAACACCAGCACCAGCTGTTGCAGCACTTCACTCTGGGCGCGCACCTGATCGACTATGGTGCCGTCGTGCTCAGCTTCCAAACTCACCAAGCGCCCGTCGAGCAACTTGCCATCGGCACCGGCCAAGCGCCACTGCGCCTCCAGCACCGCCGGCCGCTGCGGGCCAGAGTCCAGGCGGGTGATGCTCAGGTTTAGGCGGGCCTGCGGGACAAAGCCTGCGGCGGCCGGCGCCAGCACCAAACGCTGACTATTCAGACGCGAGGCCAGTTGGCGCAACACTTGCTGATCAATCTCAGAGGCCAAGCTGCCAGCCCAACGCGCATTGTCCGCGGTGGTCAGGCTGCCATCGACTTGCCGTTGCAGGAGCTGATCGCGCTGCAAGTAGTCGGCAATGGTGACGGGGCCCAAGAGCAAGGCGATGCCCTGCTCTGAGGTCGGCACACTGATATTGCCGCTGTCGAGTTGATAGAGCGATTCCTGCTGGTAACGGGTACAACCCGTGATCATCAAGACCCCCGCCAGTACTAATGATCCGGAAAAACGCAGTGCAGTCATTTATTTCATCCAGCCGGCATTTCAGCCGGTGTACATACCCGTACGTGCCAGTGGGCTAAAGCCATGACCCACCTTGCGACCGCGTATCATCCTTGAAAGCCGCTTGCGACTCCAGCGCGGCACTGTTTCGGCATGCTTACAGACTGGCTTACCCCTGAACTTCTACTAGAAGACTGTCGACTCGTTGGAACCCTCGTGGCAGCTTGTTACCGCGCCGCCCACGCTCTCCTTTGTAGTGCTCCAAGTCATCGGCCTTCAGCGACAGCGTTCGTTTGCCGGCCTGCAATACAAGAGTAGCGCCTATCGGCAAAACTGCTAAGTCAGTCAGATACTCTTCGCGACTAGCGACGCGTTCACCGGGTATACCAATGATTTTATTGCCCTTGCCTTTACCCAGCTGAGGCAGGTCGCGCACGGGGAAGAGCAGCAAGCGACCCTCGGTGGTCACCGCGGCCAACCAGTCGTCGTCCCGACTGTACAACGGCTTAGGTGCAATCACCTGCGCACCGGTTGGCAGAGTCAGCAGGGTCTTGCCTGCCTTGTTTTTCGCCTGCAGGTCTTCGCCTTTAACCACAAAGCCATAACCGGCATCCGAGGCAATCACAAACAGGGCGTTGTCTTCCGGCAGCAACACGCACTCGAAAGTCGCGCCTGGCGGTGGTTGCAAACGGCCAGTCAGCGGCTCGCCCTGGCCACGGGCCGAAGGCAAGCCATGGGCCGCCAGCGAGTAGCTGCGCCCGGTGGAGTCGATAAACACCGCGAATTGATTGGAGCGCCCCGGCGCTGCCGCCTTAAAGCCATCACCGGCTTTATACGACAGGCCCGTGGCGTCGATATCGTGGCCCTTGGCGCAACGCACCCAGCCTTTCTCCGACAGCACCACAGTGACCGGCTCGGTCGGCATCAGCTCGGTCTCGCTCAGAGCGCGCGCTTCGGCCCGGGCGACAATCGGTGAGCGACGCTCGTCACCGTACTTCTCGGCGTCGTCGAGAATTTCCTGACGCACCAGCTTCTTCAACTTGGCTTCGCTGCCAAGCAGGGTCAGCAATTTTTTCTGTTCTTTGAGCAGCTCATCTTGCTCGCCGCGAATCTTCATCTCTTCCAGTCGCGCCAACTGACGCAGACGGGTATCGAGGATGTAGTCGGCCTGAATCTCGCTCAGCGTAAAGCGCTCGATCAGCACCGGCTTGGGCGAGTCTTCGGTGCGGATGATGTGGATCACTTCATCCAGATTGAGGAAGGCAGTGAGCAAGCCGTCCAACAGGTGCAGACGCTTCTCGACCTTATCCAGACGGAACTGCAAACGCCGGCGTACGGTGCCAACCCGATATTGCAGCCACTCGGTGAGCAAGGTGCGCAGATCCTTGACCTGCGGCTTGCCATCGAGACCGATGACGTTGGTGTTGACCCGGTAGCTCGACTCCAAGTCAGTGGTGGCGAACAGATGCTGCATCAGCTCATCGCCATCAACCCGGTTGGAACGCGGGATGATCACGATGCGGCAAGGGTTTTCGTGGTCCGACTCATCGCGCAGGTCGGCCACCATCGGCAACTTCTTGGCCTGCATTTGCGCGGCGATCTGCTCCAGCACCTTGGCCCCGGAAACCTGATGGGGCAGCGCGGTGACCACGATGTCGCCGTCGTCGACGCGGTACACGGCGCGCATGCGCACCGAGCCACGACCGGTTTCGTAGATTTTCAGCAGGTCGGCACGGGGCGTAATGACTTCCGCTTCGGTCGGATAATCAGGGCCCTGGATATGCTCGCAGAGTTGTTCAACCGTGGCGTTCGGCTCATCGAGCAGGCGCACACAGGCCGTCGCCACCTCACGCAGGTTATGCGGCGGCACGTCGGTGGCCATGCCCACGGCGATGCCGGTGGTGCCATTGAGCAGCAGATTCGGCAGGCGTGCCGGCAGGGTCGCGGGCTCATCCAAAGTGCCATCGAAGTTCGGCACCCAATCCACGGTGCCCTGGCCCAGTTCACTGAGCAGTACTTCGGCATAGCGCGACAGCCGCGCTTCGGTGTAACGCATGGCCGCGAAGGATTTCGGATCATCCGGCGCACCCCAGTTACCCTGACCATCGACCAAGGTGTAGCGATAGCTGAACGGCTGGGCCATCAGCACCATGGCCTCGTAGCAAGCGGAGTCGCCGTGGGGATGGAATTTACCCAGTACGTCACCGACGGTACGCGCTGATTTCTTGTGCTTGGAATCGGCATCCAGGCCCAGTTCGCTCATGGCGTAGACGATGCGCCGTTGCACCGGCTTTAAGCCATCGCCGATATGCGGCAAGGCGCGGTCCATGATCACGTACATGGAGTAGTTGAGATAGGCCTGCTCGGTAAAATCGGCGAGGCTGCGGCGCTCTACGCCGTCCAGGCTTAAATCGAGGGAATCGCTCATGCGGGCCTCATTGGCAAAGGGCTGATTACAAAATTAGTCGTACTGCGAATTGGCTGTGCGGCGCTCATGGGTTGACACTCCAACCACCTGCCGGCGCGGCAAAGCGCCAAACGATAGGACGCTTCTCACCATCGGCGCGGCTGTAGCTGCCGTTGTCGACGCCGATCCAGGCGCCGTCCTTGTCCACCCACAAGGCTTCGGCCATGCCATAGCTGGGCGGATACACACGTTCAGGGGTCAGTGCCGCCTCGGCGAACGACCAGCAGTGCTCTACCTGACCGTTGCTTGGGCTGCGGCGACAAATCTGGTGCGCCTGGCGCTCCAGGGTAAACAGCTTGTCGTCATACAGGGCTATGTCGGAAAAGTCCTTGGGCTGCACGCTGCCGTGCCAGTTGGCCGGCCCGCGTTCATCGCCGCCCTCACTCAGCAGCACGCAGCCACCACTGCAGGCCCAACTGCTTTGCTCTTTATGCACCACCAACAGGCCTCGCATCATGCGCTCAGCCGCCAGGTACAGGCGCTCGCCACGGGGATCGATGGCCAGGCCTTCCAGCAAGGAGTTGTACTTGAGCAGCATGCCGCGCGCCCGGGCTTGGCGGACCAGACTCTGCGGCAGCTTTAACCAGTTGGGCTCGCCCACCACGGGCAGCTGCAGCACCGCCGCATGGGACTCGCTGAGCAGGTAGCGGTTACCCGCGGCATCGCAGCTGAGGCCTTCAAAGTCCAGCTCACCGCCACGCGCCATACCCGCCAACCAGCTACGGATGCGCAGGCCCCAAGGTAAGCCCATATCAATCGGCGCCGGGGCGACGAAGCTTTCGCTTTCGGCCTGAAACAGATCACCCTGCTCCTTGAGTGCAAACAGCTGCTGATCGTTGCGATCCGATACCGCCCACAGGGCGTTATCGCACCAAGCCAAGCCCGACAGGTTGCCGCCCGGCATGTCAGCAACCGCCCGTTCTTTAAGCAACTGCAGCTGCTCCAGCGGCTGCGCACTCACCCAGCTCGACAGCAACAGCAGCCAGGCGCAGGCCCAACGCTGCATCAGAGCAGCACCTCAGCCAGGTTGCCCTTGGACTCCAGCCAGTTCTTACGGTCACCGGCGCGCTTTTTGGCGAGCAGCATGTCCATCATCTCGCGGGTGCCCTCGAAGTCTTCCAAGGTCAGTTGCACCAGACGGCGGGTGTTGGGGTCCATGGTGGTTTCGCGCAGTTGCGGCGGGTTCATTTCACCCAAGCCTTTAAAGCGCGTGACCTGCGGTTTGCCACGGCGTTTCTCGGCCACTAAGCGATCAAGAATGCCATCGCGCTCGGCTTCATCGAGGGCGTAAAAAATCTCTTTGCCCAGGTCGATGCGATACAGCGGCGGCATCGCCACATAAACGTGACCGGCATCCACCAGCGGGCGGAAGTGTTGGACGAACAAGGCACAGAGCAAGGTGGCGATGTGCAGGCCGTCAGAGTCGGCGTCGGCCAGGATGCAGATTTTGCCGTAACGCAGCTGGCTCAGGTCACTGGAGCCCGGATCGAGGCCCACCGCCACGGCGATGTTGTGCACCTCCTGGCTGGCCAGTACTTCACCGCCGTCGACCTCCCAGGTGTTCAGGATCTTGCCGCGCAGCGGCAGAATCGCCTGAAACTCTTTATCCCGCGCCTGCTTGGCACTGCCACCGGCGGAGTCACCCTCGACCAGGAACAGCTCGCAGCGCAGCGGGTCCTGGCCGGCGCAGTCAGCCAATTTGCCCGGCAGTGCCGGGCCTTGGGTGATTTTCTTACGCTCGACCTTCTTGCCAGCTTTCAAACGCCGCCCGGCGTTGCTGATCGCCAGCTCAGCCAGGGCCATGCCGGTTTCCGGGTTGGCGTTAAGCCACAGGCTGAAGGCGTCTTTGATCACCCCGGAGACGAACGCGGCCGCCTCGCGCGACGACAGACGCTCTTTGGTCTGGCCACTGAACTGCGCGTCTTGCATCTTCATCGACAGAACGAAGGCAATGCGCTCCCAGACGTCTTCCGGCGCCAGCTTGAGGCCACGCGGCAGCAGGTTGCGGAATTCACAGAACTCGCGCATGGCTTCCAGCAGGCCTTGGCGCAGACCGTTTACGTGGGTGCCGCCTTGGGCGGTGGGGATCAGGTTGACGTAGCTTTCCTGCACGCTGTCGCCGCCCTCAGGCAGCCACAGCAAGGCCCAGTCGACGGCCTCTTTATTGCCGCTTAAGGCGCCGCAGAACGGCTCGACCGGCAGGCGCTCGAACTCACTGACCGCATCGACCAGATACGAGCGCAGGCCGTCTTCATACAGCCACTCGACTTTCTCGCCACTGGCTTTGTCTTCAAAGCTGACCGACAAACCGGGGCAGAGGACGGCCTTGGCCTTGAGTACATGCTTGAGGCGGCTGACCGAGAACTTCGGTGAATCGAAGTACTTGGGGTCTGGCCAGAAGTGCACACTGGTGCCGGTGTTGCGCTTGCCGACCGTGCCGATCACGCTCAGATCGCTGGCTTTGTAGCCATCGGCAAAGCTCATCTGATACTCGTTGCCGTCACGCTTCACCGTGACCAGCACTTGGGTCGACAGGGCGTTGACCACCGAGATGCCGACGCCGTGCAAACCGCCGGAGAACTGGTAGTTCTTGTTGGAGAACTTACCGCCGGCGTGCAGCTTGGTCAGGATCAGCTCAACGCCCGGCACGCCTTCTTCAGGGTGGATGTCCACCGGCATGCCACGGCCATCGTCGAGCACTTGCAAAGAGTTGTCGGCGTGGAGGATGACCTGGATCGAGCGCGCGTGGCCAGCCAAGGCTTCGTCCACCGAGTTATCGATGACTTCCTGAGCTAGGTGGTTAGGTCGCGTGGTGTCGGTGTACATGCCCGGGCGCTTGCGCACCGGGTCGAGGCCGGAAAGGACTTCGATGGCATCTGCGTTGTAAGAGCTCTGCTGGGCCATGGGGTCTCGGGTTCGTCAGTTGAATGCGGAAAAGTCGATATCCTGCCACAGCGAGCGGGGGATACCGGCAAAAGCTAATAAAGTCGGCAGGCGCTGGGCAAAGCCTTGATAACCGTGATCGCCCCCTGCCTGAATATGCAGCGCCGCGTCACGGTAAAAGCGCTCGGCGTCGCGGTAATCCAAGGTTTCATCGGCGGTTTGCAACCACACCTGATAGGCCGCAGGATTGCGCATCTGACTCACGTCCAGCTCGGCCAGGGCACTGACATGCTCAGTGGTGAGCTGCCAGGTTTCACCCGTGTAGTGGTTGGTCTGCGTGCCCAAGTAGCCATCAAACCTTAAATGCGGGCGCACCGCCGGGTTGATCAACACCGCCGCCAGGCCGTGGCGCTCGGCAAGGTAGGTCGCATAGTAGCCACCTAAGGAGCTGCCGACCAGCAACGGCTGGCCCAGCTCGGCAATCTGCTGCTCAAGCTGGGCAATCGCCTGGCGCGGATGATGGTGCAGCGCCGGCACACGCAGTTGTTCAGCCAGCCCCAGGCGCGTCATCAGGGCCTGCAATTGGCGGGCCTTGAGCGAGGTGGGTGAGCTGTTAAAGCCGTGGATATAGAGGATAGAGGCAGTCATATGCAGCAGGCTAACCCCTAGCAGGCGCTAGCTGCAACCGCTGCGCCAAG
Organism: Pseudomonas sp. 5P_3.1_Bac2; assembly: GCF_025465995.1. Taxonomy (GTDB): domain Bacteria; phylum Pseudomonadota; class Gammaproteobacteria; order Pseudomonadales; family Pseudomonadaceae; genus Aquipseudomonas. Next base: position 284,256 of record NZ_JANLNY010000023.1, read on the forward strand.
GCGGCCATTGGCCTTAGTAGCCTTTGACGCTGTAATCGATTTCAAACTCGATGCCACTGACCCGCGATACCCCAGTGTCGATGCGGCCATCGCCATGCAGGCGCAACCAGCGATAACCGGGCGCTGTGCTGTCGACCTGGAAGTCTTCGCTGCCGGGCATAAATTGCACACAGGTCGAAGGCGAGGCCAACAGCCGTACGTTGCCGCGTGGCTGGTCGATTTCCTGATGCACATGACCCCAGAGCAGCGCGCGCACCTGATTAAAACGGCTGAGCACAGCAAACAGCGCCTCGGGGTTGCGCAGGCCGATGGGCTCCATCCAGGCACAACCAATCGACACCGGGTGATGGTGCAGGCAGATCAGATGGTGGCGATCCGGCGCCTCACTTAATGCGCGCTCCAGCACCGCCAGTTGCTGATCACTCAGGTAGCCGGGCACCGCGCCAGGCACCGAGGAGTCGAGTAGGGTCACGCGCCAGTTGCCAACATCCACCACTGGCTTGAGCAAATCCGTGCCGACACAAGCGGCCTGCATGGCCGGCACTTCATCATGGTTACCCGGCAGCCAACGCGCCGGGGCTTTGATCGCGGCGGTGAGTTGGCGAAAGCATTGATAGGACGCCTCGCTGCCATCTTGCGACAGGTCCCCCGTGGCCAGCAGCAGATCAATCTGCGGTTGTTCTTGCTGCACCTGGCTGACCACTTGCTGCAGGCTGTCGTAGGTATCCATGCCGAGCAAACGGTCGCCTGGCTGTGCAAATAAATGGCTGTCGGAAAGCTGAATCAGCAAAACCGAATCATGGGTGGGGGTTGTACTCGGCACGTCCGACAAGACCTTTATTTGCTGCGGGTTACAAAAAATTATGGTGGTAGCTCAGGCGGGGGTAAACCTAGGAAAGGGGAATGGATCACATTACCTTAGCGGTATTGCCAGGCACTGTGATCAAGGTCGAGCCCGCGACACCTTGAGCGTCAAGCTGTGGGCATTTTAGACGATTAGTAAAATTTGGCGCAGGCGCGGGGCAATTTAGCGACGAGCGTTTAACCCAGCGGGGCCAGCTCGTGACCGCAGGCCAAGGCATGGCTCAGCCACTCGGCGAGAAACAGGTTGAGCTGGGTCTTCTCATCGGGGTGATGCATGTCGGCATTCGGGTAGGGATACACGCCCCGAAAGCGGCGGGCATGCTGTGCGCTTATCACTTCGGCCATGCGCGCGTCGTGATACACCCGCACCTCCATATGCAGCGCCGGCAGCCAAGGCATGCGGTACTGCTGACTGACCTGCAAGGTGGTGGTGTAAGGACAGGCCTCGGTGACATTAAGGGTCAACACGCCCTGCAACTGCTCACCATGACTGGTCGCCACTTGGCGCACCTGCGTGCTGTCGCGCATGCTCGGCAGCAGGCGCAACAGACGCGCATAGTTGGTCTCGCAGGTGGTCTGCAGCTCGACTAGGTCGACCCGGTAGCGCTCCCGCAGCATAGTCACTGCCAAGCACCACGCAGGGTGTCGCGATTCAGCGCCAGCCACTGCAAGGCAATGATGCTCGCCGCATTGTCGATGCGCCCATCATTGACCGCCGCCAGCGCTTCACTCAGCGACCAGACATGCACGCGGATATCCTCGCCCTCTTCCTCCAGGCCATACACACCGCCCGCGCCTTGGCTGTCGCAACGGCCGATATACAGGTGCACGCGCTCATCCGAGCCACCTGGCGAGGGGTAATACTGAGTCACCGGCCACAGCGCGCTGAGGCTCAGGTTGGCCTCTTCTTCAGCTTCGCGCAGGGCCACCTGCTCAGGCTCTTCATCTTTATCGATCAAACCGGCGACCAGCTCCAGCAGCCAAGGATTGCGGCTCTTGTCGTAAGCGCCGACACGAAACTGCTCGATCAGCACCACCCGGTCCTGCTGCGGATCATAGGGCAGCACGCACACGGCATCGTGGCGCACAAACAGCTCACGGCTAAGCTCTGGGCCCATGCCGCCAGCAAACTGTTCATGGCGCAGTTTCAGGCGGTCGACCCGGTAAAAACCTTTAAAGCAGGTTTCCCGCTCGACTAACTCGACCTGCTGTGGAGTGTTGCTATTTACCGTCATAACGTCCTCAACCTATCGCACACACCAACTGGCGTTGGCCGCATCCTAACGCGCCCGCAGTGCGCCTCACAGTGCCAGGCACCCTCTAGCGTAGCGGAAAGTTGCTGCTAGCCGCTGGCTACGCCTACTCTATTAATACCTAGCCCATTCCACGGCGAACTGGTGCTGTATTGAACAGTCGAACCAAAACCCGATTTATCCACAGCTTAACAAGGATGCACATGCCGCTCGTTAGAATCGCCACCCTGGCCTGTATTGCTCTGTTCCTGGCCGCCTGCCAGAGCGGCATAAACCTCGGCCAAGACACTGGCCTGAAAGCCAACCGCGATGCCTCTGAAGAAGTCAAAGCCGGCTGCCAGAGCGATGATTGCCCACTGGTCAATATCGACACCCTGCACTTCCCGGCCGAGCCCCAGCTGGACGCCATCATCGAACAGCGTCTGCTGCAAATGACCAAGGTTTCTGACGACCAGCCCGTGGCGCCGACCCTCGCCGCCTACCGCACCGAGTTCCTGCGCACGGCGCCAGAGCGCTACGGCACTTACCTGCAAGCTAAGGTGCGCGAGCAGCATGACGACTTGGTGATCATCGAGCTGGCCAGTTACCTCAACACCGGCGGCGCCCATGGCATGCCTGGCCGTGGCTTTATCAATTACTCGCTGAGCCAGCACCGCGAGCTGAGCCTCAACGACATGCTCCTGCCCGGCGCACAGCCGGCCTTTTGGCGCGCGGCGGCAGTGGCGCACAACAGCTGGCTGATCAAGACCCAGCTGGACCGCGATCCGGAGTTCTTGAAAACCTGGCCCTTTGTCGAGTCGCCCCACGTCGCCCTGACCACCGCCGGCGCAGTGGTGAAGTACGACGTGTATGCCATTGCCCCCTACTCCATGGGCCATATCGAGCTGACCATTCCTTACAACCGCTTGAGTGGCATCCTTAAGCCAGAGCTGTTTCCCGCTGCGCTAGACGACTAAACCCGGCATACAGCAACCCTGCGGCGAACAACGCCGGCAGGGTTGCGCCATAGGCCCAAGCGCTATGGGCTAAGCCGTGATACAGGGCAATCCCCACCAACCACGCCAGCAGAGCCGGCCAATGCAGAGTACGGGCCGGGCTCAGGTTTTGCCGTTTGCGCACCACGAAATGATCCATCAACACCACGCCGAACAGCGGCGCAAACACTGAGCCGATCAGCAGCAGGAAGTTTTCATACTGGGCCAACGGCGCCAGCCAGGCGATCAGGGTGCACAGCACGCCAATGGCCAAAGCCAGATGTTCCACCTTGATCGGCAACAAGGTGCCGCTGGAGACCGCCGCCGAGTGAATATCGGCGAAGGCGTTTTCCGTTTCATCGAGCAAAATCAGCAGCAGCGGCAACCCCATGCCCGCGCCAGCCAAGGCCAATAGCAAGGCGTTTACCTCACCACTGGGGGCGAAGGCCAGGGTATAAGCCGCACCCAAGCTCATCAGCCAGATATTGCCGAGTAAAAAACCCAGCGCCGTACCGCCGAATACGCCACGGGCACGCTGACCAAAGCGCGAGTAATCGGCGATCAGCGGCAGCCACGACAACGGCATGGCGATGGCGATATCCACGCCACCGGCAAATGCTAGCGAGCCATCTCCGGCGCGGGCCCACAGCGCGGCCAAGTCGGCCTTATCCAGCAAGTTCCAGGTCAGCCAACTACAGGCCGCCAACAGCAGCCAGATGCCCCATTTGCGCAAAACCTTGCGGATAAAAGCCAACGGCCCACTGACCGCCAACAACGTCGCCAGGGCGCCGAACAACAGCGTCCACAACAGCGGATTGGCCAGCCAACTGTCCGCCCCCCAAGCCCCCGCACCGAGCACGCTGGCGGCATCGCGCATGATGATGATTTCAAAGGAGCCCCAACCGACCAGCTGCAACAGGTTGAGCACCGCCGGCAAACTGGCGCCACGGCGGCCCAAGGTCAGCTTGAGCGAGGCCATCGCGGCCAGGCCGGTGTCGCTGCCGGTAACGCCCACCGCCGCCAGCAACAGCACGCCGAGCAGCGTGCCTAGGGCAATCGCCGCCAACGCGCCAGCCAAGCCCAAACCGGGCGCCAGCAACGCACCGGTTTGCACCACCATCAGGCCCACGCCCAGGGAAAACCACAAAGCAAACAGATCCGTAGCGGCCAGCACTCGCTGACTAGCGGGCACCGCAATATCGGGAGAGTAATGACTGACGGAACTACTCAAGTTGGCACCTCATACACGCAAGATTGGCAGAGTTGTTATTAGTTGTGAGCAAGCCGCGCTGGGGCTTAAACCAGCGCGGCGCAAGGCTTAGACCTTGTGATAGAGCTGACTGCCCTCCTGCTTGAAGCGCAGCGCCTGCTCGGCCAAGCCCTTGGCCACGTCCACATCCACCGCATCGATGCGCTGGTTGGCGGCGTACTCGCGCACTTCTTGGGTGATCTTCATCGAGCAGAACTTCGGTCCGCACATGGAGCAGAAGTGCGCCACCTTGGCCGAGTCTTTGGGCAGGGTTTCATCGTGGAAAGCGCGGGCGGTGTCGGGGTCCAGGCCGAGGTTGAACTGGTCCTGCCAGCGGAACTCGAAACGCGCCTTGCTCAGGGCGTTATCGCGGATCTGCGCACCCGGATGGCCTTTGGCTAAGTCCGCCGCGTGGGCAGCGATCTTGTAGGTAATGATGCCGGTCTTGACGTCATCTTTATTCGGCAAGCCCAAGTGTTCCTTAGGCGTGACGTAGCAGAGCATGGCGCAACCGAACCAGCCGATCATCGCCGCGCCTATGCCGGAAGTGATGTGGTCGTAGCCCGGCGCGATGTCGGTGGTCAGCGGGCCGAGGGTGTAGAACGGCGCCTCGTCGCAGCACTCCAGCTGCTTGTCCATGTTCTCTTTGATCAGCTGCATGGGCACGTGGCCGGGGCCTTCGATCATGCACTGCACATCGTGGCGCCAAGCCACTTTGGTCAGCTCGCCCAAGGTTTCCAGCTCACCGAATTGCGCGGCGTCGTTGGCATCGGCAATCGAGCCGGGACGCAGGCCATCACCCAAGGAGAAGGACACGTCATAGGCCTGCATGATTTCGCAGATGTCATCGAAGTGGCTGTAGAGGAAGTTCTCTTTATGGTGCGCCAGACACCACTTCGCCATGATCGAACCGCCGCGACTGACGATGCCGGTCACGCGCTTGGCGGTCAGCGGCACATAACGCAGCAAGACGCCGGCGTGGATGGTGAAATAGTCCACGCCTTGCTCGGCCTGCTCGATCAGGGTGTCGCGGAACAGCTCCCAGGTCAGGTCTTCGGCGACTCCACCGACTTTCTCCAACGCTTGGTAGATCGGCACCGTACCGATTGGCACCGGGCTGTTGCGGATAATCCACTCACGGGTTTCGTGGATATGTTTGCCGGTGGACAGATCCATCACCGTGTCCGAGCCCCAGCGGATGCCCCAGGTCAGCTTCGCCACTTCCTCTTCGATGGACGAGCCCAGGGCACTGTTGCCGATATTGCCGTTGATCTTCACCAGGAAGTTACGCCCGATAATCATCGGCTCCAGCTCTAGGTGGTTGATGTTGGCGGGGATAATCGCGCGACCGCGAGCCACTTCCTGGCGCACAAATTCTGGGGTGATTTCCTTGGGAATGGCCGCGCCAAAGCTGTGGCCGGCGTGCTGTTGCTGCAGCAGTCCGGCTTCACGCGCCTCTTGCAGCTTCATATTCTCGCGGATGGCAACGTATTCCATCTCCGCGGTGATCTCGCCCTTCTTCGCGTAGTGCATCTGCGACACATTGCGCCCGGCCTTAGCCCGCAGCGGCTGACGCACATGGGCAAAGCGCATGGCGGTGAGCTCGGCATCGGCCAAGCGCCGTTGGCCAAACTCGCTGGTTAAGCCCGCCAGGCGCTCGCTGTCGCCGCGCTCGGCGATCCAGGCTGAACGCACATCCGCCAAGCCCTTGCGCACGTCGATATTGGCGTTGGGGTCGGTGTAAGGGCCGGAGGTGTCGTACACCAACACCGGCGCGTTGGCCTCACCGCCAAAGTCGGTGGGCGTGTCGTCCAGGCTGATCTCGCGCATCGGTACGCGGATATCGGGGCGCGAACCCTGCACATAGATTTTCTGCGAACGGGGCAATGGCTGGACCGACTGTTGGTCGACCTGCGCGGATTCACTGAGGTGCTGCGGCTGTTGCGCGTTCATGTTCAGGCTCTCCATAGGCAAAATGTCGGAGCGAACCTGAAACGGATGACGAGCGTGAACGCACCTAGGGCGGTGCCGGAACCTCGGCCGAACGACCGAGTACATCTTGTTCCCTACGCAGGCTTTAACCTGATCAGGTTCAACGGGATCCGGCAGTAGCCAATCTCAGCCCCTCAATTAGGGCACCCCGACAAGAACTCGAGCAGTCTAAACAAGTACTTTGCAGAACACCAAGTTTGGCTGAGATAAATCCAGACTTAGCGGTCAGCACGCGACTAAAGGTAAGCAAAAGCACGACTGTTGCACGCAAACAACATAGCTTGCTGAAAACCGCACAAGTGCCAGCATAACTATTCTTGACCCTCCCCCCGCTGGCCCTTAGCCTTGGCGATCACCGTCCACACCTAGGATCACTCCATGTTGCGCAGACTCTCACTGGCCTTGGCTGTCGCTGCCGCGACCAGTTCGTTAGCCTGGGCTGAACCAGCCCCGCTGTCGAACAAGAACGACCTGATCACCGTTTACCAAGAAGCCGCTGCCAACAACGCCGACCTAGCCGCCGCCCGCGCCGACTATCGCGCACGCAGTGAAGCGGTGCCGCAAGCCCGCGCCGGCCTGCTGCCATTTTTATCCGCTGGTGCCGAACTGGGCAGCACCCGCACCCAGCTCGACTCGCCTTCCGCCACCTCCACTCGCAGCGGCACGGTGTATCAGGCCAACCTCAGCCAGCCACTGTTTCGCATTGATCGCTGGTTCCAACTGCAAGCCGCTGAAGCGGTCAATGAGCAGGCCGCACTGGAGCTGTCGGCCAACGAGCAAAACCTGATTCTGCAAAGCGCCGAAGCTTATTTCACGGTGCTGCGCGCGCAGGACAACTTAGCGGCGACCAAGGCTGAAGAAGCGGCCTTCAAACGGCAGATGGATCAGGCCAACGAGCGCTTTGACGTTGGCCTATCGGACAAAACCGATGTACTGGAAGCCCAGGCCGGCTTCGACACCGCCCGCGCCAACCGGATTATCGCCGAGCGCCAGGTGCAGGACGCCTTCGAGGCCCTGATCGCCCTGACCAACCGCGACTTCAACTCGCTGCAAGGCATCGTCCACAGCCTGCCGGTGCTCGCGCCCACGCCGAACGACGCCAAAGCCTGGGTCGATACCGCCTCGGCGCAGAACCTCAATCTGCTGGCCAGCAACTTCGCGGTCAGCGCCGCCGAAGAAACCCTGCGCCAACGCAAGGCCGGCCATGCACCGACGTTGGACGCGGTGGCGAGCTTTAAAAAGGGCGATAACGACAACCTCGGCTTCACCAACAGCGCCGGCAGCCCCGTGCACTACAGCGGTGATGTGGAGCAAAGCTCGATTGGCCTGCAGTTGAATATCCCGCTGTACAGCGGCGGCCTGACCAGCAGCCAGGTGCGCGAGTCGTACCAGCGCTTGGATCAGTCCGAGCAACTGCGCGAAAGCCTGCGCCGTCAAGTGGTGCAGAACACCCGCAACCTGCATCGCGCGGTGAATACCGACGTGGAAACCGTGCAGGCGCGTAAACAATCGATTATTTCCAACCAGAGCGCCCTGGAAGCCACCGAGATTGGCTATCAGGTCGGCACACGCAATATCGTCGATGTGCTGGATGCCCAGCGTCAGCTGTACAGTTCGGTGCGCAACTACAACAACGCGCGCTACGACTACATCCTCAACAACCTGCGCTTAAAGCAAGCCGCTGGCACCTTAAGCCCGGATGATTTGAATGCGCTGGAGCAGTACCTGAAGGCCGATTACAACCCGGACAAAGACTTCCTACCACCGGACCTGGCCAAAGCCGCCGAAGCTCAGCTGCGCAGCAAAACAACCTATTAACTGGCGCTACGCTGCCACCCTCGGTGCGTTACGCCGCTGCGCGGCTAACACAGCCTACGCAGCACCATCCCGTAAGGTGCAATCGCCGCACAGGCGCTTGCACCGCTGGTCAATCAACGCAAGCGCTGCCCGAGGGCATCCAACAACTTCACCAGCGCGCCTTGGTTCGCCTGCATCACCTTAAGTCCCGCCTCAGCCATCTGCTGCGCCACCTGCGGCTCACGCCATAACTGCGCCACTTGCGCGGCCAACTCTTGGGCATCCGCCACCTTATGCAGAGCACCGGCCTGGCTAAATAGCTCGGCGATTTCCAAGAAGTTAAACAGGTGCGGGCCGCTCAACAGCGGTTTAGCCAACGCCGCCGGCTCCAGCAGGTTATGCCCGCCATTAGCGACCAAGCTGCCGCCAACAAAAGCACAGTCGGCCAGCGCATAAAGAAACAGCAACTCGCCCATGGTGTCGCCGAGCAGCACTTGATCCGTGCTTTGCACAGCCGTGCCGCTGGAGCGCCGACAGGTGCTTAAGCCCTCACGCTGGCACAGCTCATAAACGCTGTTAAAGCGCTCAGGATGACGCGGTACCAAAATCAGCAGCGCGTCCGGCCACTGCTTAAGCAGCTCGCGATGGGCCGCCAACACCGGCTCATCCTCTCCGGCGTGGGTGCTCGCGGCGATCCATACCGGACGTTGCTCAGCCTGCCATTGCTGACGCTGCGCTTGGGCACGCGCCAACAACTGCGGATCGATAGTCAGATCAAACTTAATCGAGCCCGTCACCAGCACGCTCTCAGCGCGCGCGCCGAGCTCACGGAAGCGCTGGGCCTCCAGCTCCGTCTGAATAGTCAGCAAGTCCATCTCGGCCAACATTGGCGCGGTCAGCTTGGCAAAACGTGCGTAACCGCGTGCCGAGCGCTCGGACAGGCGGCCATTGGCCAAGGCCACGGGAATCCCGCGCTTGGCGCACTGGTGGATATGGTTGGGCCACAGCTCGGTTTCCATAATCACGCCCAAGCGCGGCTGCAGCTTGCGCAAAAACCGCGCGGCCGCCCACGGGAAGTCATAGGGCAGATAGCAGTGCTGCACACGCCCGGCAAACTCTGGCCCGCCGAATAGGGCTTGAATACGTTGCGAGCCGGTCGGCGTCATGCAGGTGATGGTGACCGGCAACTGTGGATAGCGCGCCAGCAATTCACGGACCAAAGGCGCCGCAGCGATACTTTCGCCCACCGACACGGCATGCAGCCAAATGCCGCCTGGCCGTAGCGGCGGCAGGCCCAAGGCAAAGCGTTCGGCAACGCGCTTGGCATAGGACGGAGCGCGCCAGGCGCGCCAAGCTAAACGCAGCGCTACCAGCGGCAGGGCCAGATGCAATAAGAGGGTATATAGGCTTCTATTCATGGGCGCGCAGCTTAGCAGAGAGCAGCCTGGGCTTCAGCCGATGGCCTGCAGATGACTGGTCAAGCACTGGGCCAGCCACAATGCGGCAGGCCCCAAGGCCTCATCGCGGCGGCAGACCAATTCCACCACCAAGGGCGGCGGCGTCCAGTCACTGCTCAGTTCAATCAGCTGGCCCTGATAAGTCGGGTATTGCGCCACATGGCGCGGCAGCCAAGCCCAACCCAAGTTACGCATCAGCAACTCGGCCATGGCGTAGAAACTGTCGGCGCGCCACACCGCCGGGCTCAATTGCTCGCCACCGGGATATTGGCTATCGGGCAAAGCCATCAGCAGCTGGCGATGCTGGGCTAAATCCCGCTGGCGAACATGGCCGGCGCTAGCCAAGGCATGGCCGGCGCCGCAGACCGTGACCATCTCGATAGTGCCTAGGCGCTGGCGGGTCAAGGCATCCGGCATTTGCTCGTGGTGAAACAGCAGGCCCAGATCCGCCCGGCGCTCCAACACCTTGCGCGCCACATCACCCTGGGCGCCGCTGGTGAGCTGCACTTCCAGCAAGGGGAAAGCGCCAGCCAGGGCCTCCAAACTATCCAGCACAGGCTGAAAGGGCATGGCCTCGTCTTGGGCCAAGCGTAGGCGCACTTCTTCGCCCCGGGCCAAGCCCAGCGCCCTGCCCTGCATACGCTGGGACTGGCGCAGCAGCTCCCGCGCCTCCTCCAATAAAGCGGCGCCGGCAGCGGTCAGGCGCGGCTGGCGGCCGCTGCTGCGCTCGAACAGCAGCACGCCGAGATCATCTTCCAAGGCGGCAATGGCCGCGCTGACCGCCGACTGCGCGCGCCGCATACGCCGCCCTACAGCGGAAAACGACTGGCCCTCGGCAACGCTGACAAACAGGCGAATCTGCTCCAAGTCCCAAGACATCAACCACCCAACCTATCTCATATACAGATAGGTATTCACTTTACCTCATGCAGCAGCCGCCTAGAATGGCCGCCATTATTGATTAGGAGTTTCCCCATGAGCAGCTACCTATACTTGGCGATCGCCATTGTGGCCGAAGTCATCGCCACATCGTCGATGAAGGCCTTGCAAGGCTTCAGCAAACCGCTGCCGTTGATTTTAGTGGTGGTGGGCTACTGCATCTCGTTCTGGATGTTGAGTTTGGTGGTGAAAACCATCCCGGTGGGGATCGCTTACGCCATCTGGGCAGGTCTGGGCATTGTCGCGGTGAGCATTGCCGCCGTAGTCCTCTACGACCAGCGCCTAGACTGGCCAGCGATCATCGGCATGGGCCTGATTGTGTGCGGCGTGGTGGTCATTCAATTGTTCTCCCATAGCACCGGTCATTGACCGAAAGCAGGCGCGCAGGCACACGCGGGTTATACTGCCGGCTGTTTTCCCGGTGAGAGACCTGCATGACCCAGGCGTTGAGCACTGATGTATTGATCGTTGGCGGCGGTATTGCCGGCCTCTGGCTAAATGCCCGCCTGCGCCACCAGGGGTTCGCTACCCTGCTAGTAGAAAACGCCAGCTTAGGCGGCGGGCAGAGTGTGAAATCCCAAGGCATCATCCATGGCGGCGCCAAATACGCCCTGCATGGCGCGTTGACCGGCGCCAGCGAAGCCATCGCCGAAATGCCCAAGCGCTGGCGCGAGGCCCTGGCCGGCAGCGGTGAAGTCGACCTGCGCGGCGTGCGTCTGCTCTCCGACGCCCATTACCTGTGGTCCCCCGGCAGCTTGGCGGGCAATATCAGCAGCTTCTTCGCCAGCAAGGCGGTGCGCGGCCGGGTTGATCAGGTCAAAGGCGAACAACTGCCGCCAGCGCTGCAACACCCCAAATTCAAAGGCAAAGTCTATCGCCTAGCCGAGCTGGTGCTTGACGTGCCGAGCCTGATCCAGCGCCTGAGCGACTTGGCCGAAGGCAGCCTGCTGGCCGCCCAAGATATTCAACCGCTGCTCGAAGAGGGCCAGCTGGCCGGACTGACCATCGACGGCCAGGCCATCCGCGCCCAACGCATAGTCTTAAGCGCCGGCCGCGCCAATGCCGAACTGTTGCAGCGCCTGGGTTTAAGCCAACCGGCCCAGCAACTGCGGCCACTGCATATGGTGCTGGTGAAGGCACCGACGCTGAAACCGCTGTACGCCCACTGCTTGGGCGGCGGACCAAAGCCGCGAGTGACCATCACCACCCATCCGGCCAGCGATGGCCAGTGGGTGTGGTACTTAGGCGGCGACCTGGCGGAAGCCGATGGCGTGGCCCGCGACGAAGCCGGACAAATCAAAGCCGCGCAAAAAGAACTGGCCGACTTGCTGCCGTGGGTCGATCTGAGCCAAGCGCAGTGGGCCACCTTACGGGTCGAGCGCGCTGAGCCAGCGCAGTCAGGCCTGGTGCGTCCGGACAACGCCTTCGTACATGTACAAGGCAAGCTGCTGGTGGGCTGGCCGACCAAACTGGCCCTGGCGCCAGACTTTGCCGAGCGCGTGCTGGCCCAATTTGCCCGCGATGGCATCCGTCCTGGCCAACATTCTGCGCTGCCCGCTGGTCCGCAGCCGGCGGTGGCCAAACCGGTGTGGGAGGAACTGTTTTGAAGCAATCCCTGCACAACCTGCATCGCCCCTTAGGCAGCAGCGAGATTCTGGTCTCGCCGCTGGGCCTAGGCACGGTCAAGCTGGGCCGCGATCAAGGGGTGAAATACCCCAACGGCTTTACCATCCCCGATGACGCTGCCGCCCGTAGTCTGCTGGCCCAAGCCCGCGATTTGGGGATCAACCTGATCGACACCGCGCCGGCCTATGGCACCAGCGAAACCCGCCTAGGCCCGCTGCTGCGTGGTCAACGCCAGGATTGGGTGATCGTCAGTAAGGTCGGTGAGGAGTTCGATAACGGTCAGTCGCACTTTGACTTTACGCCGGCACACACCCGCCTTTCGGTGGAACGCAGCCTCAAGCGCCTGGAGACCGATTTTATCGACCTAGTGCTGGTGCACTCCGACGGCAACGATGTGGCCATCCTGCGCGACAGCGGTGTTTATGAAACCCTCGCTGAGCTGAAGCGCGAAGGCAAAATCCGCGGTTTTGGCCTGTCCGGTAAAACCGTCGAGGGCGGCCTGCTGGCCTTGGCCCAAGGCGACTGCGCCATGGTCACCTATAACCTCAATGAGCAAGGCGAACTGCCGGTGCTGGATGCCGCGCAGCAGTTGGGCAAAGGCATCCTGATCAAGAAGGCTCTGGCCAGCGGCCACGTGTGCTTGGATGGTGTGGATCCGGTGCGCGCCAGCTTTGAACTGATCTTCGCTCACCCGGCCACCAGCAGTGCGATTATCGGCACCATCAACCCCGTTCATCTGGCGCACAACGTCGCCACGGCGGCGGCTGTGCTGCAAGATATTGCCTGAGCAGGCAGGTCCAGCCGACTTGTGCCAAGCTGTCTGGCCCAAGCTTTAGCAGCCAGAGGTGACTATGCCGCGCATCCTAGCCCGCAAAGACCCAAGCCTATTCACCAGCAGCCAACTGTTTGTTGAGGCCAGCGCCGAAAGCCTGACCTATCAGGCCATCGGCATGCCTCTCAGCTTCAAGCAGTTGCTGGACAAGCGTAAGGCCATCGACGTCCCGGACAGTCAGCGCTTTGCCGTGGAACTGGCCAACTTAGGCGTTTCTGTGCGCCTGACCCTAAGCTGGCAAGGCCGCGATTACTGGGTATTGGTGCGGCAACGGCGAGCGGATCGCGGCGATGTGGTGCTCAAGCTGATTTCCGGTTACGTGCCCAGCCACGAAGTGAATCTGCCGCTGCACACGGCCCTGCAAGAAGTGGCGGAGGAGTGCCTGCTGGAAACCCCCGAGGGATGGCTGAGCGGGCGCTTTGCCGACACCTGGCTGCCGACGCCCTATCAAGCCAGCTTGCGCTACCGACAACACAGTCATTTCAGCCTCAGCGCTCTTTCCGGTGCCGCGCGCCAAGTGCATTGCGGCGCCTTGCGCTTGTTAGAACGACCACGGGCCTACGTGCACCTGCCCACCGCCTCGCTGCAGCTGGTTTATGACCTGCGCCTGGAGCTGCCCAAAGAGGTGCGTCAACTGAGCCTGCTGCATGTCGATGAAGAAGTAATCGACGGCCAATTGCTGGCACGCTTGAATCGGCGCCGTCCCGACCTGTTTCTGTTGCCACTGCAACACGGCGTGCCCACTAACGAACTGCTGACCCTAAAGCAGGGCCAACTGCACCCAGCCAGCACTCGCGGCCTGTGGCTATCAGAAAGCTTTGCAGCGCAGGATGGCTGGCTGGTGCGCGAGGAGCGCATCCGTTGGCGCGACTGGCAGGCTCAGCAGCAACTGGGCAAGACGCGGCAAAAAGCGGTCTAGGTGGATAGCGGCAGCCCGGCTGCCGCCATCCAATCGCCATCAGAGGGCGAATCCAGCGCGCTTAGGTTTTGCGGATTTTTTCGACAATGGCGGTGGTCGAGCTGTTTTCCACCAGGCCCAGCACCCGCACTTCACCGCCATAGGATGTGACGATATCAGCGCCGACCACTTGGTCGATGCTGTAGTCACCGCCCTTGACCAGCACATCGGGCTTGATGGCCCGCAGCAGGTTCTCTGGAGTGTCTTCGCTAAAGCTCACCACCCAATCCACGGCGCCCAAACCGGCGAGTACCGCCATGCGCCGATCGACGCTGTTGATCGGCCGCTGCGGGCCCTTCAAGCGGCTCACAGAGGCGTCATCGTTGACCGCCAGCACAAGGCGATCACCTTGGGCACGGGCCTGCTCCAAATAAGTCACGTGACCGGCATGGAGGATGTCGAAGCACCCATTGGTGAACACAATGGATTCACCATGGGCGCGGGCATCTTCCACCGCCAGCAGCAGTTGCTCTAAATCCAACGCACCGCTTTGGCTACCGGCCTCGCGCTGCATGGCGCGGCGCAATTCAGCAGGACTGATGCTGGCGGTGCCAAGCTTACCGACCACGATACTGGCGGCGAGGTTGGCCAGGGCCACGGCGTTTTCCAGCGGCTCACCAGCGGCCAAGCAAGCAGCCAGGGTGGAAATAACCGTGTCGCCGGCGCCGGTCACATCAAACACTTCCCGCGCCCGCGCCGGCAGGTGCAGCGGCTCATGGTCGGCACGCAGCAGACTCATGCCGTGCTCACCACGGGTTACCAGCAGTGCGCCGAGCTCAAGTTCTGTCAGCAACGCCAAGCCTTTACGCACCAGCTCGGCTTCATCGCGGCAGGCGCCGACAATGGCTTCAAACTCATGGAGGTTGGGGGTAATCAGACTGGCGCCGCGATAGATGGAAAAATCTTTGCCCTTAGGATCGGCCAGCACCGTGATGCCTTTGGACCGCGCAGCCTGCACCAAAGCCTGATGGTTTTGCAGCGCGCCTTTGCCGTAATCCGACAGCACCAACACCTTAACGGCGTCCAACTGACTCTCGACCTGGGCCAACAGCGCCGCGTTATCGGTGCGAAACGGCTCTTCAAAATCCATGCGCAGCAACTGCTGGTTACGGCTCATCACCCGCAGCTTAACGATGGTCGGTTGTTCTTTAATCACCTGGAACAGCGGCGTTACGCCCACCGCCTGCAAGCTGTTACGCAGGCTCTCGGCCGCTTCATCGGCACCGGTGACGCCGACCAAAATGGCCGGGGCGCCCAAGGCAACGATATTCAGCGCCACGTTGGCGGCACCGCCTGGCCGGTCTTCAACCTCCCCCACCCGCACCACCGGCACCGGCGCTTCCGGCGAAATCCGCGAGGTATCGCCATGCCAATAACGATCGAGCATCACATCGCCAACCACCAGCACGGCGGCTTGGTCGAAACGTGGCATGGACAATTTCATAAACACTCCGAAAACAGCAGTAAAAACCTGCGGATCATACCATCGTGCAGGCAACAGTCAGCCCCATGCTATTGATTGAGGTTACGCACCCAAAACAGCTCATGGCGGCGCACCGCCTTGCGAAAGAACTCATCGGCACCGGTGCGGGGCCAACGCCGCCCAGCCAAATAATGCTGGATCAACCGACGCACCCGGTGCTTGAGATTCAAGGGGCGTTGCAAATCAGGCTGCATGGCCATGGCCATGGCTTTATCCAACTGCTTAGCGCTGGTTAAAGTCGGGCACCAGAGTTGATCGGCCGGCAACGGTTCAATCGCCGGTGGCAAAGCAATGCCACAGCCTGCAGGGCCCATGGGCCAGCGGTCATTGTCATGCAGGTGATTGGCATACATCAGCATGGTTTTCACTTTCACCGAGCTTTGCGCCAAGGCCTCGAGCAAAGCATAGGTGCTGGCGACATGATCACCATGGGGGTCTAGATCAGGGTGCGGCGTGACCACCACATCGGGCTGATAGTGCTCCAGCACCGCGACCAGATCAGCGACCAAGTTGTGCCAGCTCGGCACGCCATCACTATCACCCGGCAACTGCAACGGGTTAGCCCAACGCACACTGCGGATGTCGGCCTGCCCCGACTCCCGCGAACCAAGGGCCTGCTCGGGCTGCGCCTGCATCGACGGCAGCTGTAGGCAGTAGTAGCCCAACTGCACGCACTGCCGCTGGGGCACACCGCCCCACAGCGGTACTGCGATACTGCTCCACGCGCGTAAACGGCCTTTAAAACAAGCCGCTGAGGCCTTATCCAGGCCGAGACTTTCGTAACTGCTGGCCTCGATCTCACCCTGGGTAATGGTGATGATGCTGGCATCCTTGGCTTGGCTATACAGACCGAATGCGGCCAGTTCAGCATCATCAGCATGGGGCGCGATAACCAACACGCGTTGCTGGCTGTAGTCGGGGTTACGCATCGCATACAGACTGACTTGCCCAGACACATGGCAATGATGCCCGCGTATCAATAGCTTGCCGGAGCCGACCAGGTGGCCTTTACCCGACAGATTGAGGTAGCGCTGGCCATCGACACCGCGCTCCAAATACTGCCGGTCAGCGCCAATTTGCACATAGGGATCGAACCAGCGGCCGAACCAGGTGGACTTCGCCTGCACGCGCAGAATCAGGGTATCAAATGTGCTGAAGTCACCACCCAGCCAGAGATAATCACCTTCAATGCGTCCGGCGCTCACTTCGGCAGTGGGCGGGAACTCATAGTGATAATCATCCCGCGGGGAGTAAAACAAATGGTCAGCAAACCAGGCTTCATGCGCGATCCAAGCCAACAGCAGTAATATCGGGTCTAGGCAAAAACTGAGCTCAAGTCCCACTGACACAATCACAATTAGAGCAATCACCACACCAATTCGCTTGTTACGACGGTGCCGCTTCAGCAAAGCCTGCTTGCGTGCCAACATGATTAAACCTGATAGACGGGTACTTTATTACACCAACGATCTTTATATTCGCGGTCCGCTCGCCCGAAGGAATAACGCAACGGTTTACCCAAAGCGCGCGCTTCGGCCCAAGCGTTCTGTGTGTTGATAAAGCTCAGCACACTGCCGGGGCTAAACTCGCGATTCTGTGGATCAACACCACCGTTGATGTATTCCAGGCTGACCCAGTGTGGTGCAACCACCCTGTACAAAACCTGAACAGCCACTGGTGCGTCATTCAAATAGATCAGCGAGCCGGTCATAAATTCGCGCAACAACGCAAATACTTCTGCCAGATGCGCTTTACCCGTGGCGGCGAACCCCCAACGTCGCTCGAACAGCTCGGCATACACCGCTGCTTGCTCCTCGGCAGTGAGCTCAAGCATAGACCGAACCACGCCACCGGCCTCCTCCAGCAAGCGCTGTTCACGACGCTGGTTATAGCGGAATTTTTTACTGTACTGCTCTGGCTCGCGAGCCAAGGCCAAGCCTTCGGCTTGCGCGCGCAGCGTCTTGACACGACCGTCCATCAGCGGCGATAGATAACGCGCCCGATGGCGCAGATTTACCTGCACCTCATCAGCCACGGGCAAGATGATCTCGGCATTGCCCAGATCAAACAGCCCGCGTTTGCCCTGGCGTTTCAGGACATCTTTGGACAGGGCCAGATGGCGGCCCCAGGTAGGCATGGCGGCGAGCAATTGGCCTTGCTCAAACCAGCCGAGATAACGCACCGCAATTCCGGCCAGATCGGCCAAGCGCTCGACCACTTGCGGGTGGCTGGCGACACTGCCGCCATAACGCTGCCAGGCCTCGGCATAGCTGGTGGCATCAATAGGGGTCCAGCCTTGTTCACGCCAGACCCGCAGATGGCTTAGGATCAAGCCTTAGACTCCGGCGCGTCCTCGGCAAAGTCGTGGGCATGCAGGCGGGCGTAATAGCCATTGAGGGCTAGCAGTTGATCGTGGGTACCACGTTCGACGATTTGCCCCTGATCCATGACCAGGATCAAATCGGCTTTCTCGATGGTGCTCAGGCGGTGAGCAATAACCAAGGTCGTACGCCCCTTCATCACCTCATCCAGCGCGCCTTGAATATGCCGTTCAGATTCGGTATCCAGCGCCGAAGTGGCCTCGTCGAGAATCAGCAGCGGTGCGTTTTTCAACAGAGCCCGGGCAATCGCCAGACGCTGACGCTGACCGCCAGAAAGTAGCACACCGTTTTCACCGACTTGGGTGTCATAACCCTCTGGCAGCTTGTCGATAAACTCAGCGGCGTAGGCTTCTTCAGCGGCCTGGCGGACCTGCTCGGCACTGGCATCGGCTAAGTCGCCATAGGCGATGTTGTTGGTGATGGTGTCGTTAAACAGCACCACGTGCTGAGTAACCAAGGCGATGTGCTGACGCAGGTTACGCAGGCGGTACTGCTCGATGCCGAGATCATCCAGCAGGATCTGCCCTTGCTCATGCTGATAAAAGCGTGGGATCAAACTCGCCAGGGTCGACTTACCGCTGCCGGAGCGCCCGACCAACGCCACCATCTGTCCAGGCTCAGCAACGAAGGAAATATCGTTGAGCACCTGCTTCTCAGTGCCTGGATAGCTGTAGCTCAGGCCACGCACTTCCAGTCGGCCAACCACCCGCTCACGCTCAACCGTGCCCTGATCCAACTCAGGCAGCTCATCCAACTGCTCGAAGATGCTCTCGGCACCGGCCAGCCCTTTTTGCACAGTCGAGCTCACTTCCGATAATTGACGAATGGGCTTAGGCAGCAAGCCGGCCAAGGTGATATAGGCCACCAGATCGCCAGCTGAAGCGTCACCACGCATAAACAAGACCAAGAACATCAACACTGCCATGGCGCTGTAAATCACCAGTTGCAGCATCGGCGTATAGATCGCCCCGGTTTTGGTCATACGCAATTGTTTATCGCGGTTACTGCTGCTAGCGCTCAGGAAACGCTGCTGCTCATAGGTTTCGCCGCCAAAGCTGCGCATCACCCTATAACCCTGAATCGCCTCAGACGATACATGGGTGACATCACCCATGGAGACCTGAATTTTCTTACTTTGCTTACGGAATTTCTTGCTCGCAGTCGTGACCATCCAGCCAATCAAAGGCAGGATCGCGATCATGACCATGGTCAGTTTCCAGTTCATCATCAACAGCGTGGCGAACAGGAAAATCACCGTCATGCCTTCACGCACCACCACCTTGATCGCATCAGTAGCCGCCCCGGTAACCATGGTTACGTTATAGGTAATGCGTGAGATCAGGTGGCCCGAGTTATGCGTGTCGTAGTAGCGGTTAGGCAACGTCAGCAGGTTATTGAACAAGGCCAGACGTAAGTCGTGGACCAAGCCCAAGGAAACCTTGGCCAAGAAGTAGTTACCCAGAAATGAGCCGATACCTTGCCACAGCGCAATCATGACGATCAGTAATGGCACCGCTTGGAGCAGCTTAAGCTGGGCTAACCATGGCCAGTCCTTAAGATAGGGGACGCCGGAAAACAGGCTGCTCTCTGGATTACTCAGGCCATCGACAAAATACTTGAGGATATAGCCCAGCATTGGCTGAGTCGCAGCAAAAATCAAAAAGCCAAAGATGCTCAGCGCAAACAACAACACATAAGGACGAACGTATGAGAGCAGACGCAGGTAGATTTTCAGACCGGAATCTTTGCTCGTAGCGAGCGGCGCGTCACTCATTGTCAAACTCACAGGTTAGATGGGGCATGCGATTTTATCACACCTGGTTGGGAGGCCCGCACCCAGGTCAAAACAGTCGCCAGGCCGACCGGTAACCAGCTGATAAACCACTCAGGCCTCGGGGTTCCGGTCAAACTGGCCGCATCGAACTGCATCGCCAAGAAAGAAAATAGCCAAATACCGATCAAGCCTTGCCCATACCCGCAAGCACGCGCCTGCCAGGCATAGCGCAGCACTAAAAGCCAGACCAGCGCCCAGAGCAATATCCCCGGCAAACCCAGCTCAATGCCGACGTGAGTGAACAAATTATGCGCATGATCAAAAAACTGAGCATCAGCTGACACCACATAATTGGCGCCCATCCCCAGCCCCAGCCATGGGTGCGCTGCAATCATGTCCAAACTGGCCATAAAGATTTGCGGTCGATACGAAACCCCACGCGCCATAAGCAATGGCTCAAAGCACAGCCAAGCCGCCAATATGACCAGCACTGCCATGGCGGACACCAGCAAGCTATAGCGATCTCGCCGCCAGACGGGCATAACCAGCGCCGTAAATAGCAGGGCTAAGCCCGCGCCGCGACTCTGGCACAACAACACAAAGCTGGCGAGAAACACCAAGCACACGCCCCACAGCACCTGTAAGGCCCGTGATGACGGCGTCCAATGCATCATCCACACGGCTGCCAAGCCGATCACATATCCGCCGAGGATCGGATGACTCAGTCGCCCCATCCCCTCCATTCGAGCTAGCCAAGAATTCCCTGCGAGAACGTAAAACTGAACAATCGACCAAAGGGCAATCCCTGCTAACCCTACACCGGCCCACTGCATACAACGGATCAGGCGCTGGGGGTCGCCGTTAGCCAGCACGGGAAATAACGCAAGGAACAAGGCGATGTAAAAAAGCCGCTTAAACTCGCGCACGACCTGATCTTCTTGGGTCCACAGCAAGGACAACCCAGCCCATGCACCTAGGGCTAACAACGCAATGCAAAGCCCGCGCTGGGCACGCCAGACCTCCACAAGGCGATCACGCTGAGGCCAAATCACAAGCAAGGCTGGCAACCACACGAAGGCGATCATTCCCTGCTGGTACAGCTTGTTGCTCGGTGCAAGTGCAATTGCCAGCAAGAACCAGAACAACCCAAGGCCTAGCCACAACTGCATCCAGCGGTGGGGCGGCACTACCAACTTGCTACAAGGCACTAAGATTTCTCCTGCATGGTTAAAACTTAAACTTTTGGGCATCATTGCTTGCTTATGCACCCGCAACGACTACAAGGCTCCGACGATGCAATGCTCCAAGCTGACGCAAGCTGCTTTAAACCAGATGATTGAAGGCGCCAAACTACTGGAGGCGGACAGCCACGGGCCAAAAGTTTACCTGCTTCGGGATGGGAATATTCTCAAACTATTTAGACGTAAGCGTTTTTTATCATCAGCCCTACTCAAACCTTACTCCAAACGCTTTATTGAAAACGCCAAACGCCTCGCGTCACTTGGAGTGCCCACACTAAAGGTAATGGATTTCTACCAGCTGGATACCCCAACACTAACCGCTGTGCGGTATCAACCACTGCCTGGTAAGACCCTGCGCCAGATTGCCGACCAAGAAGATTTCGACTGGGCTAACTGGCTTCCCAAGCTAGCCGGTTTGATTCGTGGCCTGCATAGCAGCGGCATCTATTTTCGCTCGCTGCATCTGGGCAACATTGTGCTGACACCAGAGCAGCAGCTTGGACTCATCGACGTAGCAGACATGCGTTTTCTGCGCAGAGCTTTACCGCGCAAACTGGTCAAACGCAATCTGCAGCATTTTGCGGGTTATATCGCGAGGGAGAAGCTTGATGACTTCCCCATGCATGCCTTAGAACAAGCCCTACTGACGAGGACCTAACAAGGCCTTGGCTGTTTGCTGAAAGTTCTGCCACGACTGCTCGGGCGCTAGCGCCAGGTATTGCTGTTTAGCAACCGTCAACGCAGAACGCCCCAACGCGGTGCAGATTGCCTCGGCCCATGCCGCGCAATCATTGATGGGCACATAGTGGCCGGCAACCCCCAATTGCTCGACGAACACCGGCAAATCGCTCGCTATAACCGGCACGGAGGCGATCACAGCTTCTTGTAAAATCAACCCAAGTCCCTCCTGCTCCGACGGGATAGCCACCCAATCAAAGGCACGATAGAGCTGAGTGACGTGGGGCACATGCCCCGGCAATAGCACCTTTCCAAGCAGCCCATGCTGCTCAATCAGCATTTGCAACTGCCGACGCTGGGATCCCTCGCCCAAGATGACCAAGCGCAACCTTGGCTGCTGAGACAAAGCCCGGCTATACGCCTCGATTAAACAACTAAAGCCCTTAGTATCGACTAGACGCCCTACCGCCCCAATCACGGGCGTATCATCCTGCGGTAGACCCAGCTGGCTGCGCGCCTCCTGACGGCTAAGCAGTTGGCTAATGTATGCCTTAGGCTCCACTGCGCAGCGCATAGCCCTAACCGGGAATGGCAAAGATTGCTGCACCTCCTCGGCCAGGGTTGCTGAGACAGCCACGATGCTTAACCGCTCACGTGGGATGCAATGCAATAGGTCAAGATCAGAGCGACTGATACGAGTTGTGCCATGGACCATTATCACGGCACGCAGTTTGGGGGATTTTTTGACGATGGGCAGCATGACGCGGGCTACGCCAAAACCATCCATCAAAATGATCTGCTCATCTTGGTGTGACAAAGCACGACTCAATTTGGCTTGAGTCCATCGCTTCAGTAGACGCCAAAATCCTCTGCCTTTTAATTGCGCCGAAGACATATGCCACAGGTGCACCCCAGCTTGCTGCTCGGCACCAGCCTCGCCCTGCAGCAACCAGGTAGTCACCGGCGCTTGTGGACCAAGCTGGTTCAGCAGTTGCTGATGAACCTTAAGCACAGATGTGTAGGCCGCACCACCAGACCACATCACATTAATAACGCGCATCTGCTCGACTGTCCTTTGGCCTAGGTCCCAGCTTTTCAAAACCCGAGTAACCCACGCAGACGGTCGAATAAACCCACTTGCGTCCTAGGCCGCAGTGGCGCTTTCAACTCATCGACAATCCACTGCCCGATCCGAGCGAAAGTGTATTTACTGACGGCTAAGTCGCGGCCATTTTCAGCAATGCGCTTAACGAGGAGTTCATCAGCACGCAACAACTGCAATTTGCGTTGCAATTCAGGGATGTCTTGGTACAACACCACGTTGTGCATATCAATGAAGCCCAATGCTTCATTCTCCGCCGTGCCTTGGTTGTAAGCCAACAACACGCAACCACAGGCCATCGCCTCAAAGTTTTTGATCATGTATTCGCCCATACCGACATCGGCACTGACGAAAAAGCGAATGCGGTTCAACGTTGCGCAATACTCTTCACCAGACTTAGTCCGAGTCACCACCAGTGGCTCTACTTGGCCTAACTCATCCAGCAGCGCTTTACGCCCGCTGTAGGCCACACTGTTGGTGCTGCCCACAAAAGCCAATTCAATATCGCGCTCTACGGCCTGCTCTTGCAGCAGGGTTTGGTCATAGCCCTTAGGCACAAATACAGCATCAAAGCCCTCTTCGCGCAGACGCTGACTGACCATGAATCCTGAACTAATCACTCTCGCCCAGGGCAGCTGGCGGTAATGACGACTGAACTTACCGGTGTACTTACAGGGGATGTAATTCTGGTAAGCGTCATGCTCAAGGATGACAAGATTCGGCAGGGTGCGGATAAAGCTAACTTGGCGAATTTCTTTCTTAAAACGCAAAAAAAACAGGATGCGATCGTACTTTTCCACTTGCACATGGCGACGAAAGTAGCCGCGCAGATCATCTTGCTCAGCACTGCTCAACCAGCGCGTATCACACTCGCAGGCCGCGGCAATGCCGTCATACAGACGATCCAAGATCGCTCGTTGTTCTTTTTGCACCAAAAAAAGGACTTTCACTGTGGATCTCTATGGTTCGGTTTGACCACGCTCTAACAACTCGTCGCTGAGCGGTTTGCGGTACAACGTAGGCAGCCTAATGGCTGGCCTTAACAACGCTAGTCAGCGGTTTAGTTCAAGCAATGCGGCTAGGCGAGTAGCCGGAAACAGTAAATCCTGGAACATGCCCAAGGCAATGTGGTTATGCCATGGGATTATGCCAGTGCTGCCGTGCAATGGCCTGACAGCTTAAGGGCCGTTGATTAATTCAAGCTGAAAAACCGGTAAAAACACGCAAGCGGCTAAGCCCTTGGCAGCAGCAAACCCTTAACACCCCACAGCGCACTCACAACGACAGTCCTGAAATACGGCAATTAAGGACTGTTTTCAACGCGCACCAACTTATCTGGTGCAACGTCATACCTTAATCCAACTGCCCGCAACGACAGCTTTAAGCCCAAGACCTAGCCAATTCAGGTAAACACCAACAGAGCGTATATGAAGAGGCGCAAGGCAAGCCCTGCGCCCTAATGGCTAAAAGCCACAAACAGACGACAGAACTCAGCGAAAGTTTCAGCGCCACTAACGATGTTTTGCGCTACACCGCCCAAACCCAGAACAAACACAGCAGCGGCCGACCCAAGCAGATTCACACGCGTGTTAGTTTGCGATGTGCTGCGGTGCATCCAACCTAGCCAACTGCGGCAACTGCCAGAAAGCGGCGCTAACGGCCGCGTCCGTGAAGCTCTCCTGCAGTCGCGCATGCATGCGCTCGGCGCATTCTTGCAGCAAGCCCTCATCCAACGCCGCGAGATGGCGCAGGCCCTGGGCCAAGCTGTCGGCGTCGCGTAAGGGGAATAACAGCCCTGCGCCCTTGATCACTTCCGGAGCCCCACCACAATTACTGGCAATCACCGGTACGCCTGCGACCATCGCTTCCAGCAAAACCATACCGAAAGGCTCGTGATCAGAACTTAAGGCAAACGCGTCGAAGGCTTTGAAGTAGCGGCGCGCCTGCGGCACTTGGCCGAGGAAGCGCACCGAACGGGCGATGCCCAGTTGCTGCGCTTGGGTCTTCAGTGCCGACTCCAAACGGCCCTTACCCAAAATCACCAACAAGCTGCCTTCTGGCAATTGCGGCAGGGCTTGGGCGAATGCTTCGAGCAAAGTGGCTTGATCCTTGTCCGGATGCAGACGCCCAACGTTCGCCACCACCCAAGCATCGGCCGGCAAGCCCAGCTGCTCACGCGCCTCCGCGCGAGTAACCTGCTCAGCCTGCAGGGCCGCAATGTCGATGCGGTTGTACAGGGTTTGAATGCGTGCAGCCGGCCAACGTGGCAAACGCGTGCGGATCTCGTCGCGCACAGCGTTGGACACGGCCAGCAGACTCAAACGCTTGGCAAAAAGATTGGCAAACAGGCGGCGACCGACTCGGCTGTAGTCGCCAAAGGCGTGGTGCACGCCAATCACGGGCAGTTTGCTGCCGAGCAAGGCGATATACATCGGCTTGGCGCGGTGGGCGATGCACAACACAAAGTGGCGACTGCTGACCAAACGCTTGAAGTCAGCGATGGCCTTAAGCTTGAGGCCACGCACCTGGCGGCTGGAGTAGTTGAGGAAGATCACCTCATCCGAAGCCGAGCCCTGTTCCACCTCAGCACTGGGCTTGCCGGTCAGATAGACCGTGCACACCTTGTAGTCCGTGCCGGCGAACAGCGCGGCGTACTGCCGCGCGCAATCGAGAAACGGGCCGTCGTAGCCATGGCAAAACTGCACCACCCACTCGCCGGCCAAGGTGGGGTTAGATCTGGTCATACCAGTCCTTGCCATCCTTAACCACCAAGATGTCTTCCATGATCAGGTACTGCAGATCCGAGCCATAGAACATGTTGAGGGCATCGGTGGGTGAGCAAATCATCGGCTCACCGCGACGGTTCAGCGAGGTGTTGAGCGACACACCATTACCGGTGAGCTTTTCCAGCTCCAGCATCATGTCGTAGTAGCGCGGGTTGTATTCCCGCTTGAGCACCTGAGCGCGCGACGTACCGTCTTCGTGGACCACTTCGCCAACGCGGGTTTTCCACTCTTCGTTCACTTCAAAAGTGAAGGTCATGAACGGGCTCGGGTGGTCGACCTTGAGCATTTGCGGGCCGACGGTGTCCAGCATCGACGGGCAGAAGGGTCTCCAGCGCTCGCGGAACTTGATCTGCTCATTGATCCGGTCAGCCACGCCCGGCACGCTCGGGCAACCAATGATCGAACGCCCACCCAATGCCCGTGGACCGAACTCCATGCGCCCCTGGAACCAAGCCACCGGGTTGGCATCGACCATGATCTTGGCAATGCGCTGCGGCATGTTGTCGATCTGTTTCCAGACCGGCTTGCTCGGGTGACGGGCGCAGGCGGCGATCACATCTTCGTTGCTGAAGGCTGGGCCGAGATAGACGTGTTCCATCTTCTCCACCGGCACCCCGCGCTGGTGCGACACATAAGCCGCCGCGCCCACCGCAGTACCGGCATCACCGGAAGCCGGCTGAACGAACAGCTCCTTCACCTCATCACGGGCGATGATCTTCTGGTTGAGCTTAACGTTCAGCGCGCAGCCGCCAGCGAAGGCGATCTTGCCAGTTTCTTTGAGGATGTCGCCCAGGTAGTAATCCATCATTTGCAGCGCCAGCTTCTCGAACAGCGCTTGCATGCTGGCGGCGTAGTGGATGTACGGATCGTCGGCGATATCGCCTTCGCGCTTGGGCCCCAGCCATTCGATCAGCTTTGGCGAGAAGTAGAAGCCTTTGCCCTTCTCTTTGTAACGGCGCAGGCCGATGACGTTGGCGTAGTCGGTGTTGATCACCAGTTCGCCGTCTTCAAACTTGGCCAAGCGGGAGAAATCGTACTTGCTGGCATCGCCATAGGGCGCCATGCCCATGACCTTGAACTCGCCATCGAGCATTTCAAAGCCCAAGAATTCGGTGATCGCGCCGTACAGGCCGCCCAGGGAATCCGGGTCGTAGAATTCTTTGAGCTTGTGGATCTTGCCGTTTTCGCCATAGCCAAAGAAGGTGGTGGCGTACTCGCCCTTACCGTCGATGCCCATGATCGCTGTCTTCTCGCTAAAGCCCGAGCAGTGATAGGCACTGGAGGCGTGTGCGAGGTGGTGCTCGACCGGCTCGATTTTGATCTTCTTCGGATCAAAGCCCAGTTGCTCCAGGCACCAGACGATTTTCTTGCGATAGCGCTTGTAGCGGCGGTTGCCCATCAGAATCGCGTCGAGGGCGCGGTCCGGTGCGTACCAGTAGCGCTTGGCATAGTGCCAACGGGCTTTGCCGAACAGGCTGATCGGTGCGAAGGGGATGGCCACTACGTCGACATCCGACGGTTTGATACCAGCCTGCTCCAAGCAGAACTTGGCCGACTCGTAAGGCATGCGGTTCTTCGCGTGCTTGTCGCGCACAAAGCGCTCTTCTTCGGCCGCCGCAATCAGCTTGCCGTCGATATACAGCGCAGCGGAAGGGTCATGACTGAGGGCGCCAGAAAGGCCAAGGATCGTCAATGCCACAGGTCTAGCCTCTTTTAGTCTGCGTACAGGCGCTTAGGGCCTGGAAAAAGTATATTTCTCGTTTAGGCAAGAAACAGCTAAAGGGCGGAATTATAGCGTAAAGACGCAGAGCGATGATCTAGCGATTAGCTGGCCCAACCCCGCCGATGATCAGCGAAAAATCTCAATACTGCCATCTTGGTTCTGCCTGTAGAGGGTGTACGGAAGTACCAGGGTATCCGCAGCAGCGGACAAGATAAGGTCAAGCACAGGCCAAGGCATCGATAGGTCTTGGTCAGCGTCCTTATTGATATCACTGCGGGGCTGAGCATTCAGACTGCAGAAGTCATACATCACACCACTGTAAACACGCGGCACACTTTCACAATGGCTATGGGAATCCTTAAGCGCCTGACTTGCCACCGCATCCGGGCGAAAAACCGTATCGATGCTGCCACAGCCAGTAAGCGTGGCGATCACGCTGCCGAGTAGATAAATGCTTGTAATTTTCATGGGCAAAGTCCCTTTGCGCGCTCAACTCAGGGGGCAGGTACAGGCATGCCCAGAGCAGGCCGGCAGAGGAGTTCCTTTTGCTGACTTTACTGCCCCACTAACAGACGCCGGCTGGCGAAACTGAAAGCCAGCACAATAAAAATCAGCACACCCGTGGCGACCTGCTGCCAATAAAAATTCCACCCGATCAACAGCAGGCCGTTGGCGATGATATTAATCAACAAAACCCCCAGCAGAGTGCCGGCGATATTGGCTCGCCCCTTGCGACTAAAAGTCGTGCCGATAAACACGGCACCAATGGCGTTAAGCAAGAAGGCATTGCCGGATAGCGGCACATAGGCGCCGACGGTCGAGCTCAGCAGAATCCCCGCCAGCGCACAGGCTAGAGCCGTAGCTAGCGCGACCGCAGTCAGCAACCGCCCAAGCGATAACCCCGAGTAATAAGTCAACAGTGGCTGACTGCCGTGGGCCACTAACTCACGCCCCAAACGCCCACGAGCTAGCAACAACGCATAGACACTGCCTAGAACTAGCACGCAGAGAATAGGCAGCGGCACGCTGAACACACTTAAGTTTGCGAGCTCCGGTTTAACGCCCTGGACGATGTAGATCGGCTGGCCGCCATCGGAGAGCAACTGCTGCGCGCTAGTGCCGATAAACAAACTGCCCAGGGTCGCCAGAAAGGGGCTGATGTTCAGTCCAACGATTAATCCGGCATTCACCAGCCCCACCAATATGCCACTCGCCAGGGCGGCGCTAATTGCCACGCCGAATCCATACCCGCTATTGAGTAGCAGTACAAAGCTCAAGCTGGCGAAATCCACCGCAGTTCCCACCGCCAGATCTATACCGCCAGCAGCGACCGCGTAGGTCATGCCAATGGCGACGATGGCCAGTAGAACGAAGTTGTTTAGCAACAGACTTCTCAGGTTACCGCTGCTGAGAAAACCTGGTGCTAGCCAGGCGAATAGCAGCACCATACCCACTAGCAGCAGGGGCAAGCTCAGTGGCAATACGCTGCGCCACCACAGCCCTGCCCTACGCTCAAGCCAAGGCGTACTCATCGCGCCCCTCCCCGAGTCAATGCACTGGATGCAGCCACCACCAATAAAATCAGCAAACCCTGCACGCCATTAAGCCAAAAGCTCGAGAGATTCAGTAGCTGAAAACCATTACCCAAAAAGCCGATCAGCAGGCTCGCTAACAGGGTGCCTGGAATGCTGGCGACCAACCGCCTAGAGAACACCACCCCGAGAAACGCCGTGGCCACTACCGACAGCAACATTTCGCTAGAGCCCGTGGTGCTCCCACTGAAAAAAGCCACTGAGCACAGTGCTGCCAGTGCTGCGCATAAACCTGCCAGCAGGTAGCTGGAGAGCACATAAAACGGCACGCGAATACCCGCGGCCTCAGCGGCCTGGGGGTGCTCACCCACCGCATAGAGGCGCAGGCCATAAGCTGAATATTGCACCAGCAATGTCAACACAGCTGCGCTCAGTAGCAGCACCCAGGACAGTACCGGCACCGCGAGGTAAAAGCCTTCACTAAGCCACTCAAGCAAAGGCGAAGCGGTGGCAATTACCGTATTTTCACTGAGTACCAATTCCAGGCCGGCCAGCACATTCATACTCGCCAACGTGGCCAATAACGGCGGCAAACGCAGCAACAACACTGCCAAGCCGTTTAGTAGCCCAGCCGCAAGGCCGCAACCGAGGGTCAGCAATACACTTATATCAAGCGCCACTGCGGCATTGTTTAGTCTGCTGAACAACGCCGCACACAGGCCTAGATTGGCCGCCAACGACAAGTCCAAACCGCCAGCCAGCACACTGGAGCCGCCGGCAATAATCACGCAGGTCAGGCCTAAGGCTAGAACCCCAAGAATGGCTGTTTGGCTGAAGACATTGGCAATATTGCTCAGCGTCAAAAAATTCGGCGCGCTCAGCGTAAAGCCCAGCATGATGAGAAAGAACATGCCCAGCGAGCCTCGGCGCAAGAGCATAATTCCGAAGCGCCGAGACCACTGCCTGGTGCCGGCCGCACGCTTAGTTGCGCGATCCATACGCGTCCTCCCCACCTAACGACGCAGTCACAGCGCCAGTGGCACAAGCCAGAAGCTGATCCGCATCACAGGTGCCGGGCCGAAATTCACCCGCGATCTCACCGCGATACAGCACCAAGATACGGTCACTGATGCCAAGCAACTCCGGTAAGTCCGCAGACAACACCAGCACAGCGGCGCCATCAGCCACCAGGCGGGCGATCAAACGATAAATTTCGACCTTGGCGCCGACATCCACACCCACACAAGGCTCATCCAGTAGGTAAACCGTCGAGCGCCGACTTAACCATTTGCCGAGCGCGACCTTCTGTTGATTGCCACCACTGAGCTGGCTGAGCAAGGCCTGTGGACTAGACGCTTTGATGGCCAGCTCACCCATTAGGTGTAGGCTTTGTGCCTGCTCCTGACGCCGGCTTAGTATTCCCCAGCGACTGAACTGGCCGAGCCCCGCCAGAGTGAGGTTTTCCAATACCGATAGCTGTGGCGAGATACCTTGACTGCGACGATCCTCCGGCACCAAGGCGAGTCCAGCAGCAACAGCCTGAACTGGCGAACGCAACTGTAGATAACGGCCATTAAGTTGCAGGCTGCCACTATCCGCGCGCATTAGGCCAAACAGCGTTTTAACCAGCTCCTTAGCACCGGAGCCGACCAGCCCAGTGAGCCCGACAATCTCACCCCGGCGCAGTTCTAGGTCGATGTTTCGATAGCGTCCCGCCATGCTTAGGCCGCGCACCTGAAGCAGCGGCGCCCCGAGCTCGACCCGAGCCTTGGGGTACATGTCCTGCACTTCGCGGTTAACCATCAGACGAGCAATCTCTGCGCCTGAGGCCGAGCGTGGCTCAACCACTGCCACGTCACGCCCGTTACGCAGTACCGTCACCTCATCACACAGGCTGTGGATCTCTTGCAAGTAATGCGAGATGTAGAGAATCGACAAACCTTGCTCACGCAGGCGTTTGACGATCGTTAACAGCTGCGTCACCTCCTGTTTGACCAAGGCCACGCTGGGCTCATCAAATACCAGTACCCGCGGCTTGCGCAGCAAAGCCCGAGTAATCTGCAGCACTTGCTGCTCGGCACTACTGAGCTCTCTGACTAGCGCGGTGACCGGTAACTGCAGCGCAAAATACTCGGCCAGCAGCCGTTCAGCCTCGCGTTGCTGACGGCGCCGATCAAGCCAGGGGCCACGGCGTAATTCATGGCCAAAAAACAAGGCCTCGGCCACGGTAAAACTGGCTGGAAGCAACCGCTCCTGATGGATGAACTGCACCCCCAAAGCCTCGACCTGACGCGGGGTCAAGCGGGCAAAGGACTGCTCGGCAATACTGATGCGTCCAGAGTCGGCCTGATGGATGCCGGCAATGATCTTAATCAAGGTCGACTTACCCGCACCGTTTTCGCCAACCAGACCATGGATGGTGCCACGCGCCACCCTCAGGCTGGCATCAGCCAATGCTACGGTCGCGCCAAAACGTTTGTGGAGATGCTCCACGTGCAGCGCCGCAACTGTGGCCATTACTCACCCCGCAATTGCTTGACTTGGGGCAAATTCGCCGCCGTAGTCAGCAGCGTGGGCACATAAGATTCCTTAGGTAAATCACGCTCACCCGACAGGTAACGAGCAACATTCTGCACCGCAGTGCGGCCAATCAATTCAGGTTGCTGAGCAACGACGGCACCTACCGGCGAGTTGGGTTGAGCCATTAACGCCAACACCTCCGGCGTGCCATCAACCCCATATGTTTTGATCTCGCTGCGCCGGGCATCCAGCACCGCCTTACTGGCGCCTAACTGAGGGATATCCCAGGCGGCCCAGATAGCTTTGACGCTACCAGGCGGATACTTGTTGAGCAGGGCCGATATCTGCGCGTAGGCGTCCTGTACCGTATTGGGAATCACGTCGCGCAACTCTGGCTGGATGATCTGCAACTGCGGATAGTCCTTAAGCGCCAGCTTCAATTGGTCGTAGCGAATGGCACACGCCGGCACGCCATAAAACCCGTTGAACACCAGGATCTTGCCTTGGCCACCCGCATCAGCGATCAATTGTTCAGCCAATGCCTTGCCGCTGGCGGCGTTGTCCGAAGTGGTGTTACTCAAGCTGTACTGCGACGGTGCATCAATGGTGAACAGCGGAATGCCAGCCCGGCTGATGCGCTTGAGCCACGGCTCAATCACGCTCAGTGTGCCGAGGGTCTGGATGACGGCATCGGGCTTTTGCGTCACCAGCGTTTGCAGTTGAGTCACCAGGTTCTTGTCGCTACGCCCGGCATCTAAGGTGATGGGTGTTCCGCCCAGGCGCTTGATTTCATCAACCTGTGCCTGAAACACCTTGATATCGAAGTAGTGACTGGTGCCTGTGACACTGACGGCGATGCGCTTACCCGCCAAGGAAGGCAGCGCAGTGGCATCGGTCTGCGCGACGACAGCCTGGCTTAGCAGCAGACCAGCCGTGAGAGGAATAAACTTTAAGAGTAAACGCTGAATAATCGGCATACAGAACTCCACTGAAAGCCTCAGGAAGAGTTCCTCAGGCCACCTCAGGGGAGCCCTGCAGGGCCCATGCCAAACGGTTTAACCGCTAAAATCAGGCAGCGCATAAAGGCCAACGGCCCCAACTGCCCAGCGCGCAACACAAGTGCCCAGCCGCTGTTATCCACGCAACAAACAGCAGGTTAATGGGTTACGCAGACGTGTCGGCCTGCTTGGGTAAGCGCTGATCAAGCACCTTATAGAGTTCGCTGCTTTGCGGCCAATTGCGCATAAAGCGCGCCCTATCTTTGGCAAATGCTTGGGCGAAGCCGCTTAGGCTGGCATGCTGAGTCATCGAGTCAAGATCAATCAAAACCCAACGCCCAGCATCCCAGAACAGGTTATGGCCCTTAAAGTCGCCATGGCTGATGCGCTCGCGCAGCAACTGGGCAAATAAATCATCTAGGGCCTGTAACTCGGCCTCTGGGGCATCCCCACTGAGCACATAAGGCGCGAAGCGCTCGATAATATCGGGCCCTGACAGGTGTTCGGTAATCAGGTACGCCCGCCCGCGCAGCCACAGGCAGCGCCGCTCCAGCACCGCCAAAGGCTTGGGCGTGGCGATGCCGAGCATCTGTAAACGATGCCCTTCACGCCAACTATGCCAGGCCCGGCTAGGCCGCCAGAAGCGCGTCAGCCAGTGTTTAAAGCCCTTGATGTTATAGCGCTTGAGCACCACGCGCCGGCCCTGCACCTCGACGCCGGCCACTGTCGCCGTGCCACCGGTTTTGTATAACTGAGCACCGTTTATGGTTTGGTCCGGATCGGCCAGCAGTGGCGCTAAGGCCGCTTGCTCATCGCGGCGCACCACCTGCAGGGCAAAAGCACCAGACTTTGCAGCGAACAAGCTGCAATCGCGACCAATCTTGCGCAGATAATCACGCAGACGCCACTTCCTAACCTTGGCCACCTGCTTGAGCAGGGCCTCCAACGGCAAGGCATGCTCGCCGTTGGCCAGCAGGTAATGCACCAGCAGCTCTTCGATATAGGGGGTTATTTCGACCGGTAACTGGGCAAAAAACACGCCGAGGTTGGCCAGCACCAGATCCCGCGATAACGGCTTGCCCGGCTCCTGCGCCTGCACACCGCCACCGTCGATAATGAACAGCTGCTCGCCTTGGCGCAGCAGGTTGTCCAGATGCAAATCCGCCTGCCACAGACCTTTGCTGTGCATCTGGGCGATGGCATTCAAGGCTTCGCCCAAGACCCTCTGCTGGCCATCGCTAAGCAGCTCTTGGCTGGCGACTGCGGTCCAGGCATCCCACAGGCTTTGCGCATCGCTCAGATAGTCAAACAACAGCCACCCCCCCTCGCCCTCACGCAGGCCATCAGCCAGCAATAAGGGGGTGGGCAAACCTTGCTCGGCGAGCAGGCGCGCGCCACTGAGTTCGCGCTCAAATTGCCGGGCGGCGCGGCTGCCAACCAGCAACTTAGCCAACACCGGACGCCCACGCCAAGTGGCCTGGGCGACATAACGCTGACCCGGCAACACCCGCAACCAACGCTCAATATTCAACACCGCACTGCCTGCGGCATCGGCCAAGTCCAGGGTCAGCGGCAGTGCCGGACTACGCCCAGCCTTGGCCAATTGGGCAAGACTGCTGCTCATCGCCGGCTTTCCTTGTGCTTACGGCGGGCGCCCAGGCGCGCCGCCCAGTCGTCCACGGCCCGCTCGTCCTGCAGGTAGGCGTTTAAGAAGACCCGCACATCGGCCGGGCTCCACTCCAAAGCGCGGCGCAGCAAAGGCTCGATATCTTTGATGCGATCACGTCGTCCCAACAACAGCGGGCGGGTTTTTTCTAAATCGATCAGACACGCAGCAAAACCGTCGGTGTGCTCTTGCAAGAAGATGTGCTTGGGATAGAAGCAACCGTGCATCTGTCCAGCCTGATGCAGACGCCGCGCCAGCTGGCCGCAGGCGTTGAGGATGGCCTCGCGCTGCCCAGACGCCAGCTGCGACCAGCGCACCAGCCAGTTGTCGAGGTCTTGCCAGCCATCCAACGCCCGGGTCAGCAGCACGGCACAGCGCTCACCGTCCACCGGCCGCTCGGCGTAAAAGGCCGCCTGTAACGCCGGAATCCCCAACTTGGCGTAGCGGAAGATGGTGCGGATTTCGCGGGCGAAGGTGGGCTCGCCAGCGGGTCGCAACAGGCTACGGGTCAGGTAGCCACTTTGCCGCTTCAGGTAATAGGCAACGCCGTCCAGCTCCAGGCGGCACACACTGCTCCAGCCGCCGCGCTCGGTGTTGGGCTCATCCACAGGCTCGAGCTGGAGCGCCCACAATGCCTCAAAGGAGGCCAGGCCATGGCGCTC
Organism: Pseudomonas sp. 5P_3.1_Bac2; assembly: GCF_025465995.1. Lineage (GTDB taxonomy): Bacteria > Pseudomonadota > Gammaproteobacteria > Pseudomonadales > Pseudomonadaceae > Aquipseudomonas. Next base: position 318,743 of record NZ_JANLNY010000023.1, read on the forward strand.
CAGTAAGGCCCGATCTTGCTCAGCGATATAGTCGATCACTCGCGTCCCTCGAAGAACTTCAATATGCGCCGCACACAGGTTTTGTCCTCGGCCTTAAGCCGGCTGTAACCCCGATATTGCAGATAAAAACGCAGGCGCTGGCTGGCCGATAAGGTCCGCTGGCCGACTTTATCCAAGCACGCCAGATCCTTGATCATTCGATAATTCAGCCACGGCCCCCACCAGAAGGTGCCGCCTGGGCAGTCGATCAAGAACACCTGAGCACTATCATCGACCAGAATATTGCGCCACTTCAAATCGTTGTGGGTAAAGCAGCGGTCATGCATGCGCCGGGTCAACTTGGCCACTTGCAGGCTGACCTTTTGCACCCAGCGCGGATTGCTCAGGCGCTCGTCGGCGTTATCCGCCAGATCCAGCAGGCTTTGGGTATTGGCCAGCTCACGGGTGATCATCGCGCCACGCTGGAACATGCCCAGCCGCCGCTCCATGCCCCAGGCCACCACTTCGGCAGTGGGAATCCCCCACTTGGCGAACCGCTTGAGGTTTTGCCATTCCGACTTAATCCGTGGCCGGCCGATATAGCGGCGGATATTGCTACCGGCCTCGCGGTAGCGTTTGACGTAGTAGCGCACGCCGCCGCGCTCAATGCGGATGACATCCGACAGCGGGTCCTTGGTGATTTTCTCACCCTGCAAGGCAAACACCGCATCCAAACTGCCGAAGTCAGCAACCAGATGGGCGTAGGCCGGATCGAGTTTCCACCCCGCCATCAGAGCGCACCTGCATAGCGTTGCTTACGCGCATACAGCTTGCTCGCCATGCGTTGCAATTGACGCAGCAGCGCCTGTTCCTCCGCCAGAGTCTGGCGCAGCGGCGTTGGGAAGTAAGCCCGCAAGAAGCGCAGCAGATCACGCTGGGTCATACCGATATCCAACACCGAGAAATACAGGCCGGCTAAGTCTTTATTACGCCAGCGCAGCGGTGTCTGCTCGCGCACTTGCGCACGGTGCAGATCGATCACCGACAAGCGCAGATCCGCCGGATCAATGGCCTTATCTGTGTGCAGCAAAAAGTGGCAGATATAGCAGTCGCGGTGGTTAACCCCGGCACGATGCATGGCGCCCAGCATCTGCCCGACCTTATCGATCAGCGCGCGCTTAAGGCGTGGCTCGGGTGGTTGGGTGGCCCAGTTGAGGCTGAGCTGTTCCAGATCGATGGTCGGCGCCAGCTCTTCGGTGATGATGAACGAATGCTGCCTGGCCGGATTATCGCCACGCACGCCATAGGCCACCGCCGTCATGGTCGGCACGCCGACCTGATGCAGGCGCTTGATGGCATCCCACTCTTGGGTCGCGCCGAGCACGGGGAGCTTGCCACGCACCAGGTTCTTGGTGATTTCAGCCCAGCCAATGCCACGGTGAATCTTCACAAAGTAGCCACGCCCAGCCACTTCCGTGCGCAGCGTGCGGCGGCCTTCCAGCTCGCGGTACACCTGCCCGTCCAAGGCCTCGACAGCCGCAAAGGCATCTTGACCAGCCCACAGGCTGGCAAAGGGCTCAGCCAATACCAGTTTCATCAGTCACTCGCCAAAATTATGTCTGCCGCGTGCTGCGGCATGGAATACAGATCCGCCTGCTCAGCATAAGCCAAGCCATTCGCGGACCAACGGCTGCGCTCGGCAGTGTCGTTGAGCATATCGCTCAGCAGGCGATCCAACTGTTCCTGCACAAAGGGACTGGCCAGCACCCGCCCGGCATCGGCCTCAGCGATGTAATGGGCATAGCCGCAGACATCGGTGACCAGTACCGGCAAGCCCGAAACCAACGCCTCAAGCAGAACCGTCCCGGTGTTTTCGTTGTACGCCGGGTGAATCAGTAAATCGGCGCCCAGCAGGAAGCGCGGAATATCACTACGGCCCTTGAGGATGTCGACCCGCGAGGCCACGCCCAGGGCTTTGGCTTGCAGATTGAACACCCGCGGATCGTCCTGACCGATAGCGATCAGCCGGGTGCGCTGCTGCAATTCAGGCGGCAGCGCGGCCAGAGCCTTGAGGCTACGATCCAGCCCCTTGGTCTTAAACCCGGAGCCGATTTGCACCAGCAGCAAGTCATCGTCGCCTAAGTTAAATTCGCGGCGAAACTCAGCGCGAATCTCGCTCGCATTGGCCGGCGCGCGACGATCCTGAGCAATCCCCGGCGGCAGCAAATGAAAGCGCGCCTGCGGGGTATGGTAGTGCTTGATAAACAGCGGCTGCTGCACTTCGGAGATCATCAGAATCTCGGTCTTCGACTCGGGGGCAAATACGGCCCGCTCGTAGTCAGCAAAGTGCTTGTAGCGGCCAAACCACTTGTACAGCGGGTTGCGCAGGGTTTGCGCCTTCTCTTCATAGCAGCCGTCGGCGGCGTAATACACATCCAGCCCCGGCATCTTGTTAAAGCCCACCACACGATCCACCGGACGCGCAGCCAAGTCAGCCGCCACCCAAGCGGTAAGCTTCTCGTTACGGTGGTGATTAAACAGGGCCTTGACCGGCACCTTGATTACTTCAAAGCCTTGCGGCACCTCACCTTCCCAGATCGGCGTGTAGACCCGGATGCTATGGCCACGGGCCTGGCATTCCAGGGCGATGCGCATAAAGTCGCGCTGCAAACCGCCAAACGGAAAGTACTTGTAGAGGATAAAAGCCAGTTGCATCAGTGGGTTTCCTCAGCCAAAAGCAACGCCTGTAACGCCTCGGCCACGCGGCTTGCGGGCAGACTATCAAAACAGGGTTTATGCCGATCACCCAGACCGGCATGCGGTCCGCTGGCACACAAATGAATTTGCGCCCGCCCATAGGCGCCAACGCGCCCCGGTAGAGTCGGGCCATACAGGGAAATACTCGGCACATCCAAGGCCGCCGCCAAATGGCCCAAGCCGGTATCCACCGCCACACAAGCACGGGCACCGGCAATCACCTTGGCCATCCCTGCTAGGTTAAGTTTGGGGAGCACGGCGGCTTTTTCAATGCCAGCGGCGATCCGCTCGGCCCGCGCCTTCTCAGCCTCGCTCCCCCAAGGCAGGCGAATACCCCAGCCTTGAGCGGCCATGACCTGGGCCAGCTCATGCCAATTCGTCTCGGGCCAGTGCTTGCTTGGCCACGTCGTGCCGTGCAGGAACAGCAGGTAGGGCGCCGTGTCGCGGTCGGCCAGCTGGTTGCGATCCAGGCCATAGTCGGCACGGCTATCGGGCAGCGGATAATCCAGGGCCTGGGCAAACAACTGCCGTACCCGCTCGATGGCGTGCTGCTCTTTGCTCACACTGTAGCGCCGGTTATAGAAGCGCGCGGCCAGCGGCTCACGGGCCGAGTCGGCGGCTAGGCCAACCACCGGCGCCTTGCTGTAACGGGTCAGCCAGGCACTTTTGAGCAGGCCCTGGGCGTCAATCACCAGGTCATAGCGGGTTTCACCGAGACGCTGTTTAAAGCGCCGCCACTCACCGCTCTTAATGGTTTGCCAGAGGTGCTTGCGCCAACGGCGAATCGCCACCGGAATCACCTGAGCCACCGCCGGGTGCCAGGCCGGGATTTCGGCGAAGCCCTCTTCCACCACCCAGTCAAACTGAATACCGGGAATCGCCCGCGCCGCATCGGTCAGCGCTGGCAGGGTATGTACCACATCGCCGAGAGAGGAGGTTTTGATTAACAGAACGCGCAAACTATTCGACCTCAAGCGGATCAGCGACCAAGCGCCCCAGCGCCTCGATCACTTGTCGCGGTTTAAGCTGGGTCAGGCAGTTGTAATGGCCAAACCGGCAGGTACGTTCAAAACAGGGGCTGCATTCCAGGCCCAGGCGCACCACTTCCACTTGCTCAGCCAGAGGCGGGGTAAAGCCTGGCGAGGTCGAGCCATACACCGACACTAACGGCCGCTGCAGAGCGGCGGCCACGTGCATCAGGCCGGAGTCGTTGGACACCACCGCTGCCGCGCAGGAGAGCAAATCAATCGCCTCGGCCAGGCTGGTTTCACCCGCCAGGTTACTGGCTTCTTCACGCAGCCCCGGAATCAGGCGCGCGCGGATCGCTTCACCGACCGGATGATCGCTTTTCGAGCCAAACAGCCAGACCTGCCAACCCTCACGGATTTTTAGCTCGGCCACCTTGGCGTAGTGCTCACTGGGCCAACGCTTGGCCTCACCGAACTCAGCACCGGGGCACAGGGCCAACACCGGGCGATCCAGACTCAGGCCAAACTTGGCCAGCGCCGCTTCGCGACTGACCGGATCAATCTGTAACGCAGGCCGCGGATAAGGCTTGGGCAGCTCGGCACCCGGCTCATAGGCCAGCGCCATAAAGCGCTCGATCATCAGCGGGTAGCGTTCTTTATCCAAGGTACGGATATCGTTGAGCAGGCCATAACGCAGCTCGCCCTTCCAGCCGGTGCGCTTGGGGATACCGGCAAAAAACGGCACCAGCGCCGACTTCAGCGAGTTAGGCAACAAGATCGCTTGATCATATTGGCCGGCCAGGCTCTTGCCGATTTTGCGCCGCGTGGCCAGTTGCAACACGCCATGCCCCAAAGGAAAGCTCAGCGCCTTGCGCACCTCAGGCATACGCTCAAGGATCGGCCGACTCCACTGCGGCGCCAGCACGTCGATTGCACAGCCCGGGTGGCGCGCGCGCAGGCACTGAAACAGCGTCTGCGCCATGACCATGTCACCTACCCAGCTGGGGCCAACGATCAATATATTCATGCCACTTCCAGAAACGACCAAGGAGGCTTTCGCCTCCCGGACAGACACAATGGGTGCGTAAACGCCTGCTTACCTGAGCAGTGAAAGCCTCAGGTGGCAGGCTAGCACTTACTTAACCAAGGTACGCCAGTCAGCGTGGGCCGCAGTCTTGCCGGTAACCAGGTCGAAGTAGGCGCTCTGCAGTTTTTCCGTGATCGGACCGCGGCGGCCTGCGCCGATCTGGCGCCCATCAACTTCACGAATCGGCGTTACTTCGGCGGCAGTACCGGTAAAGAAGGCTTCGTCAGCGATATACACCTCATCGCGGGTGATGCGCTTCTCAACCACTTTCAGCCCCTGCTCTTCAGCCAGGGTCAGGATAGTGCTGCGGGTAATGCCGTTGAGGCAGGAAGTCACTTCCGGGGTGTACACCACACCGTTTTTCACCAGGAAGATGTTCTCGCCCGAGCCTTCGGCCACGTAGCCTTCCGGGTCCAGCAGCATGGCTTCATCAGCGCCGCCGGAGATGGCTTCTTGCAGCGCCAGCATCGAGTTGATGTAGTTGCCGTTAGCCTTGGCGCGAGTCATGGCGATGTTGACGTGGTGGCGGGTGAAGGAGCTGGTGCGCACCTTGATGCCGACCTTCAGCGCTTCATCGCCCATATAGGCGCCCCAATGCCAAGCGGCGACAATCGCCTGCACCTTCAGGCCAGTGGCACGCAGACCCATGGCTTCAGATCCGTAAAACACCATCGGACGGATGTAAGCGCTTTCCAGATTGTTCTCACGCACAGCGGCGCGGGTGGCTTCGTTGATCTCGTCTTTGCTGAACGGAATCTTCATGCCCATGATGTGGGCCGAGTCGAACAGGCGATCGGTGTGCGCTTCGAGGCGGAAAATCGCGGTGCCTTGCGGCGTGTTGTAGGCGCGCACGCCCTCAAATACGCCCATGCCATAGTGCAGGGTGTGGGTCAGGACGTGGGTGGTCGCGTCGCGCCACTGCACCAACTCACCGTCATACCAAATTACGCCGTCACGATCGGCCATGGATGCCATCGACATAGTTGCCCGCTCCTCAAAATTCGCTAGATAAGACCAGTGCCAGCCGCCCAAGGCAGCGTGCCGATAAACCTGTACAGCTTAGTTCAAGCCCAGTTCGCGCCACAGCCGCAGCACCGTCTGGCGCTCGCTGTGGAACTGCTCACCACTGACCACCCCCGGCAGCTTCTGTAACGCCTGGCGGTGCGCCGCAGAGCGGTAGGCCTTGTAAATATCCTGCAACAACCGGGCATCTTCGCCAGGCAGTAAACCGAGCCGTTCCAGGCCTTCCAGAATGCGAATATTGTCAGTGAACTCAAGCAACTCCGGATAGCGCTGGGACCACGCCAAGGCCGCGTATTGCACCATAAATTCAATATCGACGATACCTCCAGCGTCCTGCTTGAGGTCATAGGCGGCGCTGGCGTCGAAGGCATTGGCGGCGGTCCCGGCAGCGGTTTGCTTAGTGCCTAAGTTATCGCGCATCTTCGCGCGCATCTCACTGACCTCCAGGCGCAGCTTGTCCAGATCGCGCGGACGCCCTAAGACTTGCGCACGCACCGCAGCAAAAGCCGCGCCGACGCGCGCGCTGCCGACCAACACGCGGGCGCGCACCAGCGCTTGGTGCTCCCAGGTCCAGGCCTCGTTCTGCTGATAACGCTCAAACGCGCCCAAGGAGCTCACCAGCAAGCCCGCTGCACCGGACGGACGCAGGCGCATATCCACCTCATAGAGCTGGCCAGAGTTGGTCTGGGTGGTAAGCAAATGGATGATGCGCTGGCCTAAGCGGTTGAAGAACTGCGCACCGTCGATGGATTTAGCCCCATCGGTCTCGGCCTGCGGATCGCCATCGTGGATAAACACCAAGTCCAGATCCGAGCCTGGGCCCAGCTCGATGCCGCCAACCTTGCCGTAGCCAACGATGATGAAGTCCGGATCGCACAGACTGCCGTCGGCGCGCCGGGGCGTGCCGTACTTGCCGACCATATGGCGCCAAGCCAGCTCCAGCACCTGCTGCAAAATCGCTTCGGCCAGCCAGGTTAAGTAGTCGCTGACCTTCATCAGCGGCAAGCTGCCGGCAATTTCCGAGGCGGCCACCCGCAGGCCGTGGGCCAGTTTGAAGTGGCGCAGGGCCTCCATCTGCTGTTCCAGGTCTTCCTCGGGAATGCGCATCAGCCGCTCGCGCAGTTCAGCGGCCAGCTCCGGAGCATGGGGTGGATTAAACAGCCGGCCTTCATTGAGCAGCTCATCCAGCAGCAGCGGGAAGCGCGCGATCTGTTCGGCGATCCACGGACTGGCCGCACACAGGGTCAGCAGGCGCTCCAGGGCGTTGGGGTTTTCCGTGAGCAGCACCAGATAGGCCGAGCGCCGCGCCACCGCCTCAATCAGCGGCAACACCCGCTCCAGCACTAAGTCGGGGTTGCTCTGCTCGACGGTCTTGGCCAGCAGCCGCGGGATAAAGGCATCCAGCCGCTCACGACCGAGGCGCTGCATGGTCCGCACCTGATTGCTGTTGCGCAGGCCCAACAAACGCTGCCAGGCCGACTGCGCATCCACAAAGCCGGCGTCAGCCAACTGGCGGCAGGCGCCCTCCTCGTCTTGCATGTCCTCCCACAGCGGCAGCCATTCGCCACCGACAATTTCTTCTTCCTCGGCGTCTTCGTCGGGATCGGCAATCACCTGGCGGAAGTGCCAGTCCACCCGCCCGCGCCAATACATCAAACGCTCGTGGAACGCCTCCCACGAATCGAAACCCATGATAAAGGCCACCCGCACCCGATCCTGCTCACTGTCCGGGAGCATCTGGGTCTGGCGGTCGTCGATGGCCTGCAGGGCATGCTCGACATAACGCAAAAAGCAGTAGCCCTCGCGCAGTTCATCGGTCACCGCCGCCGGTAGATAACCCTGCTCAGGCAAGGTTTTGAGGATGCGGAACAACGAGCGTTTTTGCAGACTAAGGTCGCGGCCGCCGTGAATCAGCTGGAAGGCCTGGGCGATAAACTCCACTTCCCGGATGCCGCCAGCGCCGAGCTTGATATTGGCGGCCATGCCCTTGCGCCGTACTTCCTGCTGGATCAGCTGCTTCATCGAGCGCAGCGCCTCGATGGCGGAAAAATCCAGGTAACGTCGATAGACGAACGGCCGCAGCATCTTCAGCAGCTGCTCACCGGCTTGCTGATCGCCGCCCACTACGCGGGCTTTGATCATGGCGTAGCGCTCCCAGTCACGGCCCTGATCTTGGTAATACTGCTCCAGCGCGTTAAAGCTGAACACCAAAGGACCCGACGAACCGTACGGCCTTAATCGCATATCGGTACGGAACACAAAGCCGTCTACGGTGATCACATCCAGAGCTTTGATCAGCTTCTGCCCCAGGCGGATAAAAAACTCCTGGTTATCCAGCGGTCGCTTAACGCCCTCGGTTTCCCCGCCCTCGGGATAACCGAAGATCAGATCGATATCAGAGGACAAATTCAGCTCATGCGCGCCCAACTTGCCCATGCCGAGAATCACCAGGTGCTGCGCCTCGCCGCTACGCCGGCCGATGGGGGTGCCAAACTGAGCGCAGTGCTGCGGATACAGCCAGTGATAGGCCAGATCGATACAGGCGTCGGCCAATTCAGAAAGATCGCGGCAGGTTTCCACCAAGTCCGCCTGACGACTGATGTCGCGCCAGATGATGCGCAGTTGCTGGCGGTTGCGAAAACGCCGCAGGCGCTGGGCCAAATCGTTCTCATCGGCGCAATCCGCAAGTTTGTCCTGCAATTTACTGCGCAAGTCACCGGGCACCAGGCTTTGTTCCAGCATGCCGCTCGCGGCCAGGTCCAACAGCATTTGCGGATCCCGCACCGCCTGCTGAACGACAAAGTCACTGGCCGCCGCCACTCGTCGCAAGGTTTCCAACCGCGCCGGCGGCCACTGGTCCAGAGCGGCTGCGCCCTGTTCAAGCTCACTCAAGGCCTGGCGCAATGACTGCTCGCCACGCTCAGCCAAAAGCACTAGGGATGGGGGTAACGCGGCCAGCGCGGGCAGGCTCATGGTCTATCCTTTTAGCGAGCAGTCAGCCCCATCAACCGCGGGCTAGGGCCCGTAATGGCAGGATTAGGGAGAGTGAACAGGATCACTGACTGTAGTTTTACTACCAAATATTGTTTTGACAGGGCTGAAATTGGCGCCGGTTTGTAGTAAAACTACAGGGCTACCTTTAACGACCCGGTAAATCCAAGAATTCCCGCAGCCGCTCACAAAGTGGCCGCGAAACCAGGCCTCCGATTCTGGAAGCCTTTCCGCCCTGGAGCAAGCCATGCAAGACCTCGATCCCGTCGAAACCCAGGAATGGCTGGACGCCCTTGAGTCTGTCCTCGAAAACGAGGGTGAAGACCGCGCTCATTACCTAATGACCCGCATGGGCGAGCTAGCCACCCGCAGTGGCTCACAGCTGCCGTACGCCATCACCACGCCTTACCGCAACACCATTCCAGTGACCCACGAAGCACGTATGCCCGGCGACCTGTTTATGGAGCGGCGCATCCGCTCGCTGGTGCGCTGGAACGCCCTAGCCATGGTGATGCGTACCAACCTCAAAGACTCTGACTTGGGCGGCCATATCTCCAGCTTCGCCTCCAGTGCGACGCTGTACGACATCGGTTTTAACTACTTCTTCCAGGCGCCGACCGAGCAACACGGCGGCGACCTGATCTTCTTCCAAGGCCATGCCAGCCCAGGCATCTACGCCCGCGCCTTTATGGAAGGGCGCTTCAGCGAAGAACAGATGAGCAACTTCCGTCAGGAAGTCGATGGCAAAGGTCTGTCGTCCTATCCGCACCCGTGGCTGATGCCGGACTTCTGGCAGTTCCCCACCGTGTCGATGGGCCTGGGCCCGATCCAAGCGATTTACCAAGCACGCTTTATGAAGTACCTGGAAGCGCGCGGCTTTATCGAGCCAGGCAAGCAAAAGGTCTGGTGTTTTATGGGCGACGGCGAGTGCGACGAGCCGGAATCCCTCGGTGCCATCTCCCTGGCTGGCCGCGAGAAGCTGGACAACCTGATCTTCGTCATCAACTGCAACCTGCAGCGCCTCGACGGCCCAGTGCGCGGTAACGCCAAGATCATCCAAGAGCTGGAAGGCGTGTTCCGCGGCGCCCAGTGGAACGTGAACAAGGTCGTGTGGGGCCGTTTCTGGGACCCACTGCTGGCCAAAGACGTCGACGGCATCCTGCAACGCCGGATGGACGAAGTCATCGACGGCGAGTACCAGAACTACAAGGCCAAAGACGGCGCCTATGTGCGTGAACACTTCTTCAACAGCCCAGAACTCAAGGCCATGGTCGCTGACCTGTCCGATGATGAAATCTGGCGCCTGAACCGTGGCGGTCACGACCCGTACAAGGTTTACGCGGCCTACCACCAAGCCGTGAACCACCAAGGTCAACCGACTGTGGTGCTGGCCAAAACCATTAAAGGTTATGGCACCGGCGCCGGTGAAGCGCAGAACACCGCGCACAACACCAAGAAGGTCGATGTTGAGAGCCTCAAGTCGTTCCGCGACCGTTTCGACATCCCGGTCAGCGACGATCAGCTCGAGCACCTGCCGCTGGTCCGTCCGCAAGAAGGCAGCGCCGAGGCCCGTTACCTGGCCGAACGCCGCGCCGCACTGGGTGGCTTTGTGCCGCAGCGCCGGCGTAAGAGCTTCAGCATCCCGACGCCACCGCTGGAAACCCTCAAAGCCATTCTCGACGGCACCGGCGAGCGGGAAATCTCCACCACCATGGCGTTTGTGCGCATCATCGCGCAGCTGGTGAAGGACAAGGACATCGGCCAGCGTATCGTGCCGATCATCCCCGACGAAGCCCGTACCTTTGGTATGGAAGGCATGTTCCGCCAGCTCGGCATCTACTCCTCGGTCGGCCAGCTGTACGAGCCAGTCGATAAAGACCAGGTAATGTTCTACAAAGAGGACAAGAAAGGTCAGATCCTCGAGGAAGGCATCAACGAAGCCGGCGCCATGAGCTCGTTCATTGCCGCGGGGACCTCGTACTCCACCCACAACCAGCCGATGCTGCCGTTCTACATCTTCTACTCGATGTTCGGCCTGCAACGTATCGGTGACCTGGCCTGGGCCGCTGGCGACAGCCGCACCCGTGGTTTCCTGATCGGCGGCACCGCCGGGCGGACCACCCTGAACGGTGAAGGCCTGCAGCACGAAGACGGTCACAGCCATGTGCTGGCCTCGACCATCCCGAATTGCCATTCCTATGATCCCACCTACGGTTACGAGCTGGCGGTGATCATCCAGGATGGCATGAAGCGCATGACCGAGCAGCAAGAAGACGTCTTCTACTACATCACCGTGATGAACGAGTCCTACCAGCAACCGGCCATGCCAGCCGGGGTTGAACAAGGCATCGTCAAAGGGATGTACCTGCTCGAAGAAGACAGCAGCGAGCAGCCACTGCGCGTACAACTGCTGGGTAGCGGCAGCATCCTGCGCGAAGTGCGTGAGGCGGCGAAGATCCTCCGCGAGCAGTACAAGGTCGCGGCTGACGTCTGGAGCGTCACCAGCTTCAACGAACTGCGCCGCGAAGGCCTGGCCACCGAGCGCTACAACCGCCTGCATCCGTTGCAAGCACCGAAAGCCACCTACGTTGAAGAATGCCTCAATGGCCGCAACGGCCCGGTAATCGCCAGCACCGACTACATGAAGGTGTTTGCCGAGCAGATCCGCCAGTGGGTCCCAAGCAAAGAATACGTCGTGCTGGGCACCGACGGTTTCGGTCGCAGCGACAGCCGCAAAAAACTGCGTCACTTCTTCGAGGTGGATCGTCAGTGGGTCGTGCTGGGCGCGCTGGAAGCCTTGGTCAAACGCGGTGAAATCGAAGCCAAGGTACTGAGCGATGCCATTAGCCAGTTCGGCATCGACCCAGAAAAACCAAACCCACTGGACTGCTAAGGAGCGTAGCGATGAGTGAATTGATTCGCGTACCCGACATCGGCAGCGGTGAGGGCGAAGTGATTGAGCTGTTCGTCAAAGTTGGCGATCGCATCGAAGCTGACCAGAGCCTGCTGACCCTGGAGTCGGATAAGGCCAGCATGGAGATCCCCGCGCCGAAGGCCGGGGTGATCACCGCGCTGAAGGTCAAGCTGGGTGACAAGCTCAAAGAAGGTGATGAACTGCTTGAGCTGGAAGTCGAAGGCGATGCCCCGGCAGCCGCTCCAGCTGCCAGCGCGGAGCCTGCTGCAGCACCGGCGGCCGCAGCGCCTGCTCCCGCCGCAGCGCCTGCCCCTGCTGAACCCGCACCGGCTGCGGCGCCAGCGGCGACCAGCAGCGTGCAGGACATCCATGTACCGGATATCGGCTCGGCCGGCACCGCCAAGGTTATCGAAGTACTGGTCAAGGCTGGCGATACGGTTGAAGTCGACCAGTCGCTGATCACCCTGGAATCCGACAAAGCCAGCATGGAGATTCCCTCTCCGGCAGCAGGCGTGGTGGAAGAAGTGCTGGTCAAGCTGGATGCTGATGTTGGCACCGGCGCCCTGATCCTCAAGCTCAAGGTGGCCGGTGCCGCGCCTGCTGCGCCTGAGCAACCTGCAGCGCCGGCCCCAGCCGCCGCTGAAGAGCCGGCGAAGCGCGAGCTGCACCGCGTACCGGAAGGTGCAGCACCGCATGTCGCGGCAGAAGTACGCGCTATTGCCGCCCTGTCCGCTGCGGCTGAAAACGCCGGTATCGCCAAGCGCGAAGGGCTGAAGGTGCACGCCGGTCCTGCGGTGCGCCTGACCGCCCGCGAGTTTGGCGTGGACCTAGGCGAAGTCACCGGCACGGGGCCGAAAGGGCGCATCCTCAAAGAGGACGTGCAGGCCCACGTCAAAGCCATGCTGCAAAAAGCCAAGGCCGCGCCTGAAGCGGCTGCGGCCACTGGTGGCGCCGGTATCCCGCCGATCCCGACGGTGGACTTCAGCAAGTTTGGTGAAATCGAAGAAGTGCCGCTGACCCGCTTGATGCAGGTCGGTGCCACTAACCTGCACCGCAGCTGGCTCAACGTGCCCCACGTAACCCAGTTCGACAGCTCTGATATCACTGAGCTGGAAGCCTTCCGCGTGGCGCAAAAGGCCGTGGCGGAAAAAGCTGGGGTCAAGCTCACCGTATTGCCACTGCTGCTTAAGGCCTGCGCCTTCCTGCTCAAGGAACTGCCGGACTTCAACAGCTCGCTGGCACCGAGCGGCAAAGCGCTGATCCGCAAGAAATACGTCAACCTGGGCTTCGCGGTAGATACCCCGGATGGCTTGCTGGTGCCGGTAATCAAAAACGTCGACCAGAAGAGCTTGCTGCAACTGGCCGCTGAAGCCGCCGAGCTGGCGGAAAAAGCGCGCAACAAGAAGCTGTCGGCTGACGATATGCAAGGCGCTTGCTTCACCATCTCCAGCCTCGGGCACATTGGCGGCACCGGCTTTACGCCGATCGTCAACGCGCCGGAAGTGGCGATTTTGGGCGTGAGCAAGGCGACCATACAGCCGGTGTGGGATGGCAAAGCCTTCCAGCCTCGGCTGATGCTGCCGCTGTCGCTGTCCTATGATCACCGGGTAATCAATGGCGCCGCTGCCGCACGCTTTACCAAGCGTTTAGGCGACGTGCTCGGCGATATCCGCACCATGCTTCTGTGATCGAGCACTAAGCGCTAAAACAAGAAACCCCGCCATACGGCGGGGTTTTTTATTGCGCGTCAAGCACCCCTGCGCGCATCAACCTTTTTGCACATTACGGATCAAAAAGCTCAAGGCCTTGGCCAGCTCTGCCGCCCCTTGATGATCGCGCACGATGGTCAACAAAGGGCTGCCATCGGCGGGGTTGTGCAGCACGCAACTGATGCCATTACTGGGGCACTCATAACGGACAAACGGATCCACCCCATACAGGTTCAACGGTCGGTTACGTACCGCCAATGCGCCACCCTGTTGCGCCCGTGACTCTTCACGCAACAGCAGCTCGCCTGAAGTACCGAGGCTGAGCTGATAGAGCAGGTCCTGACGGTTGCTTTGCGTCACTTGGTAGCCGGCGCGCAAGGCATAGGTTTTGAGTAAATCGTTGCAGTGCGCTAACAACGCCTGCCGATCATTGTCTGTTAAATACAGGCGCTTGATTTTCAGCAAATATTGGCTCTGCTCGCTGCTACTCAGGCTTACGCCTGACTCACTGGCGAGACACAGGTTAGACGCCAGACAACTGCTGAGCAGTACGGCCGTTACTAGTTTGGTTAGTCGCAGTTGCATGGTTCACCTTTGCCCCAAGCCTGATGTGTTGCGGGACCCACATTAATCAGCATACTGGAAGCGCCCTAGCCAATGAAAAGCCATCCTGATGTCGCCAAAGGATTAGCGGCCAAGGTTGTGACACAGTTACCAGCTCCCGCGCAGTTGGGGCTGCTGCGTTTCGAGCGGTTAAATCAAGCCAGCTGGAACATGCTCAGTCTCGACCCCATCTGCGAGGACATTTTTGGCCTCACCGCAGAGCAACTCTGCACCCTACTCGACGCGCCCTATCTCAGCTTGATTGAAGCGGACAATCACCAACAGCTGCATGCCGACATTCAGCAGCAGCTCGAGCATGACCAGTACTACAAGCTGCAGTATTACCTGCACACGCCTAAGGGCAGGCTGGAGGTCTTAGAGATCGGCGAGGCCTTCGAACAAGACCAACTGCAGATGCTGCGTGGCTATTTGCTGCCAATGCCACCTGCTGCTGCCATCAGCCACACTCAGCCGATCTGTAGCAACGATCTGTTCGAGCAACAGCGCCGCGTGCGTGCGCAGCGCAAACTGATAGTCGAGTTATCCCGCCAGCAATATTCCAGTACCAACCCCGTGCGTGAAGCAGGCGAATGGATCTGTAAATGCGCCTGCGAGCTGTACGACGTCAGCCGCGTGGGGATCTGGAGCCTCAGCGGCAAGAGCCTGCAGGGGGTTAACCTGTACGAGCGGGAAACTGGCCAGCACACGGTGCAAAGCGAGCTCGACCTCAGTCAGTTTCCCAACTACCTGGAGTCGATTCACAGTGGCCGCTCGCTGGATGCCCATGATGCCCTGCAAGACTTACGCAGTTGCGAGCTAAGCGAAAGCTACTTGCTGCCACTGGGGATTACCTCGTTGCTTGATGGCAGCATCCGCATGGACGGTCAAGTGGTGGGCGTACTCAGCCTGGAACACATCGGCCCGGCCCGGCAGTGGCTCAGTGATGAAATCACCTTTGTCGGCGAGCTGGCCGACCAATACGCGCAAGTGCTGAGCAATCACCAACGGCGTTCTGCCACCGATGCGCTGTACCTATTTCAGCGGGCGGTGGAGCAAAGCTCCAGCGCTTTTATCCTGTTCAACAGCGATGGCCTGGTGGAATACGTCAGCCCCAGCTTCACCACCATCACCCAGTACAGCGCCGGTGAAGTACAGGGCCGCAGCCTGGCCGATATTCCGGCGCTAAAAGACCTCAATGACCGCCTGTTTGAGGCCAGCACCAACCTGCTCGAACACCGTCGCTGGCAAGGCGAACTGAAAAGCCTGCGTAAAAACAACGAGCCATATTGGGGCCACTTGTCGCTGTCCAGGGTTAACGATGATGACGGCAAACTCAGCCACTTTATCGGCATTTACCAAGACATCACCACCAATAAGCAGACCCAGCAACATATCGAACAGCTGGCCTTCAACGACACGCTCACCGGGCTGCCTAACCGCAATGCCTTTATCGCCACCCTGGAAAAACACTACCGGGACAACCCCAGCCACGCCGTGTGTTTGCTCTTGGTGGATATCGATAACTTCAAACGGGTGAACGACAGCCTCGGCCACCATGTCGGTGACCGCCTGCTGATCAGCTTGGCCCGGCGCCTGCGCCACAGTTTGCCCGCCAGCAGCGTGTTGGCGCGCTTTGCCAGTAACGAATTCGCCATCCTGATCAGCAACAAGCAGCACGACAGCTTGCAGATTGCCGACAAGCTTTTGCATATCCTCGATAAGCCGCTGTTTATCGACAATCAACTGATCAACCTGACCGGTTCAATCGGTTTAGCCTGTGCACCGAGCCATGGTAATGACCCGCAATCGCTGATGAAGCATGCCGGCTTGGCCCTGCACAAAGCCAAGGCCAATGGCAAAAACCAATTACAGATTTACAACGACGCGCTCAAAGACGAGGCCCACTACAAGCTGTTCGTGGAGAGCAACCTGCGCCGGGCGCTGACGCAAAACCAACTGGAGATTTTCTACCAACCCAAGCTGTGCTTGAGCAACGGTGCCTTGGTCGGTATGGAAGCCTTGCTGCGCTGGAAGCATCCGGAACAGGGCATGATCGCCCCGGACAAATTTATCAGCGTGGCCGAGGACACCGGCCTGATTATGCCCATCGGCAAATGGGTCACGCGCCAGGCTTGCCGCATGGCCAAGGAACTGAGCAGCTTAGGTTTAGGCAACCTGCAAATGGCCATCAACCTGTCGCCCAAGCAGTTCTCCGATCCCAACTTGCTCAGCGAGATCGCCAGCATTATTGATGAAGAACAACTGTCCCCGGCCCTGCTGGAGTTTGAGCTGACCGAAAGCCTGCTGATCGACGCCAGCGAGCACACCCGTCGCCTGCTGTTGGAGTTGAAACAGCTGGGTGTGAGCCTGGCCATGGATGATTTTGGCACCGGCTACTCGTCGCTGAGCTACCTGAAGAAATTCCCCATCGACGTGATCAAAATTGATCGCAGCTTTATCAAGGATATTCCCAGCAACCCGGACGACATGGAGATTACCTCGGCCGTCATCGCCATGGCCCACAAGCTCAATTTGCAGGTGGTGGCCGAGGGCGTTGAGACCCTCGCGCAATTGCAGTTTCTGCGCCGGCAGAACTGCGATATTGGCCAGGGCTATCTGTTTGATAAACCCATTGCCGGCCGCGACCTGGTCGAGCGCCTGAAACGTTATCCACGGCGGCGCTGACAGCGGCGCAGGCTGTGCCTAGAATGTCAGTCTGTGCGCACGAGCGGTAACGATTGAGCGCTCCACCCCTGCTGTTTTAGTGTCTACAAGGAACTCGCCATGGTCTTGCGCTCAACCATCCTGACGGAAAAAAACCAACTGCCCAGCGCCGAGCAGGCCTTGCCGGGCCGCCCTGAAGCCATGCCAGTGCCGGCGGCGCACTACGTGAATGGTAAGCCGCTCAAGGGCCCGTTCCCTGAACATCTGCAACAGGCCATCTTTGGTTTGGGCTGCTTCTGGGGCGCCGAACGGCGCTTCTGGCAACAACCCGGGGTGTGGACCACCGCGGTGGGTTACGCCGGCGGCTACACGCCCAACCCGACTTACGAAGAAACCTGCTCCGGCCTCACCGGCCACACCGAAGTGGTGCTGGTGGTGTTTGATCCGGCCGAGATCAGCTTCAACGACCTGCTCAAAGTGTTCTGGGAAGCTCACAATCCGACCCAGGGCATGCGTCAAGGTAACGACATCGGCACCCAGTACCGCTCGGCGATCTACTGCAGCGACACCGAACAACTGCTGACCGCCACCGCCAGCCTCGCGCACTTCCAGCAAGCCTTGGCGGATGCCGGGTTCGGCCCGATCACCACCGAGATCGCCCTGGCGGAAACCTTTTACTACGCCGAGGACTACCACCAGCAGTACCTGGCCAAGAATCCTGGCGGCTACTGCGGTTTAGGCGGCACCGGGGTGTGCCTGCCAGCCTGATCAAGGCCCTGGCGCGCAAGGTTTTGCCCCAACCGGCAAAGCCTTGCCGAAGCGCTGGCACAGCCACCGCTCGCCCTACCCCGACGCCAGCGTTACGACCAAGCGCGCAGCCAGGCTCTGCGCGAGGCGCAGGGATAGTCCTCGGCCACCAAGGTATTTGGCCTGTTTCATGCTTTTATAGCCAACAACCGACTTCACAACCTCAGGCAGCCATGCGCGCCGTTACAGCAGCCAGGCTGACTCACACAAGCTGATGAGCTATGCGTATTTCTAGATTTCTTCAGGTCTGCGCCAGCCTGGGCCTCAGCCTCTGGGCCGCTAGCGCCTGGGCCGATGGGGCGTATGTCAGCGACCGTGCCTTGGCCAGTATCAACCGCGCCAATGCCTGGTTTCGCAGCGACTTTGCCGTGGTTGAACCTAACCTGACGACCAGCGCGACGATCGGCTCGGTCAGTTGGCGCTATGAGCTGCCGGGCATTCCCGCCGGTGCCACCCTCAGCGCCCAGCTCTGTTATCCCAGACCGCTGCTCTGCGAGGATATTTCCCGCAGCCAGTCCGGCTCCACCGAGCGTTTTAGCGGTCGCTCCGCCGCCGTGCCGCTGTTTATCCAGTACCGCGTCAACCACAAAGCGAACTTCGCCCCACTGGCGCCAAAGCCCGCACAAATCATCGTTAACTGGCGCCGTTAAGCCTTAGTCCATCTTGAATCGAGGCGACTGGCCCGGTGGGTGCGCAACCTAGCCGCAGGCTGGCCAGCCTGCGGCGGTTGCACGTGGCCTCAGTGCTGCGGCGCAGGCTCGAAGCTGTCGGCCTGGGCCAGGCTCCACATACGGGCGTAGAACTCACCAGAGATTTCCCCGGACAGCAGCTCGCCAGGCTTAAGGAACACATGCAGTTGCGAGTACAGCTTGATCTCGCTGGCCGACATACGCCGCACCAGATGCCGCGCCTCGACTTGATCGGGGTGTTGCAGGCCAGCTGCAGCGAGCATTTCAGAAAGGGCTTTGAGGGTGTTTTGATGGAAGCTGTGGACCCGCTCGGCTTTATCTGGCACCACCAGCGCGCGCTGGCGTAACGGATCTTGGGTGGCCACGCCGGTGGGGCATTTGTTGGTGTGGCACGACTGGCTCTGAATGCAGCCGATGGCGAACATAAAACCGCGCGCCGAGTTGGCCCAGTCGGCACCCAGCGCCATCACGCTGGCCAGATCAAAGGCGCTGACAATCTTGCCGCTGGCACCGATGCGGATTTTGTCGCGCAGGCCCACGCCAACCAAGGTGTTATGCACAAACAGCAGGCCTTCGCGCAGGGGCACGCCGATATGGTCGGTGAACTCCACTGGCGCCGCGCCGGTACCGCCTTCCTTACCGTCGACCACGATAAAGTCGGGGAGGATGCCGGTTTGCAGCATGGCCTTGGCGATCCCCATAAACTCCCACGGATGGCCGAGGCAGAACTTAAAGCCCACCGGCTTGCCGCCAGACAGCTCACGCAGTTGCGCAATAAACTGGAGCAACTCCACAGGGTTGCTAAAGGCCGAATGCCCAGCCGGCGAGATGCAGTCCTGGCCCATGGGCACGCCGCGGGTCTGAGCGATTTCCTCGGTGACTTTGTGCTTCGGCAGAATGCCGCCATGGCCGGGTTTAGCGCCTTGGCTGAGCTTGATCTCGATCATCTTCACTTGCGCACTGGAGGCTTGCTCGGCGAAGCGCTGCGCATCGAAACGGCCCTCCGGGGTGCGGCAGCCGAAGTAGCCGCTGCCGATTTCCCACACCAGATCACCGCCGTTTTCCCGGTGATAGGGGCTGATGCTGCCCTCGCCGGTGTCGTGGTAAAAGCCGCCGAGCTTGGCGCCACGGTTCAGGGCGCGGATGGCGTTGGCACTGAGCGAGCCGAAGCTCATCGCCGAGATGTTAAACACCGAGGCCGAATAGGGCTGCGTGCACTGTGGGCCACCGACCTTGATGCGAAAATTCATGGGGTCGCAATGGGTCGCCGGCGCCATCGAGTGGCCGATAAACTCAAAACCGTTTTGATACACATCGCTCAGGGTACCGAAGGCTTTCTCTGCGCTTTGGTTCTTCGCACGCTGGTACACCAAGGAACGCTGGGCGCGGGAGAACGGCAGTTGCTCGCCATCGGCTTCGAGCAGGTATTGGCGAATCTCCGGGCGAATCGCCTCGATCAGATAACGGAAGTTACCCAGGATAGGGTAGTTACGCAGCACCGCATGGGGGGTTTGCAACACATCACGCACGCCCAGCGCACTAAGGCCACCGGCCACCAAGGTGACGATCCACATCCAGCTGTGGCTGGCGAGGAAAGGCAAACTGATCAGGGTGGTCAACACACACAGGGCGAAAAAAGCATAACGGTTCAACAGCGAAAAACTCATACAAACTCCTAACGGCATAGGTCATAGAGCAGCGCAGCGGGACCGCTTCAGCGGCCAGGTTTGGCGAGGGTCTGTGCGGTTCTTGAAGAATCACGGCAGCGGCTGGTAGCAATACGGCAGCAGCGGCCAACTGGGTGGCCGTCTGTTGTACCGCACAAGGTACGCCGACGGGCCGCAGCGGCCTAGCGCGAGTTTTGCTTCAAGCTGTTGGGCCATGCCTGGCCCCACTTGGTTCAACGCCATTGGGTCACTTGGCCGATTACCGCGCAGCATTCGTCTGCCCCTCAGTCTGCCCACTGTTGCCCACGCCAGCGGGCCACCTGCGCCAGCGTTAGCGGCTGGGCCTGATTGCCCCAACTGCCGTGGACGGAATTGGCCAAGTCGGCCATTTGCTGATCATCCAAACCAGCCAGATCGGCCCACTGACGGCAAAGTGCGGCAAGTCGCTGCGGGATTCCCGGCTGAAGTTAGCCTGACGCAGGTTGCTTAGGCATGACCGCGCCACTGGCGCGCCTCACTCGCCGCCACCTACTCCTGCAACTATAGGCGCGCTGCGACGAGGTTGCCGCTTAGCCTTGCTCCGCAATCAACCAATCGAGGCGCCAGCCCGGCTGGCTTTGCCCGAGCAACTTGGCCAGCCACGGCAACACCTGCTGCAACTCCTCCTCCAGGCCCCATGGCGGGTTACTGATAACCAGACCGGAGCCATTCAGACGAGTGGCATCGTCAGCGCTATGCACATACAGCTCAACGCGCAGCAGTTTCGGCGCGTTGGATTTTTCCAAATCGCTATAGAAGCGTTTGAGCTGGCGCAGGTCCTTGATCGGATACCAGATGGCGACCACCGCCTGGCGCATCCGGCCGATGGCTTCGTTCAGCGCTTGGACGCAGCGCTGCAGCTCATCGGCCTGCTCAAATGGCGGATCAATCAACAGCACCACACGTTTCTCTTGGGTCGGCATCAGCGCCCGTGGCACGTACCAACCTTCGCCCAAGTGCACGGCGACGCGGCGGTCACTGGCCATGTTCTCTTTGAGCAGGCGACCATCTTCGGGGTGCTTTTCATTGAGTTGCAGGCGGTCCTGCGCCCGGCTCAGGGCCCGCGCCACCTCGGGCGAGCCGGGGTAATGGCGCAGCTCGCCAGCAGGGTTCATGCTGCGCACCAAGTCTAAGTAGGCCTGCAACGGCTCCGGCACATCCGTGGCTTGCCATAGACGGTCGATGCCTTCTAGCCATTCGCCCGTGCGGCTGGCCTGATCGCCACGCAGGTCATACAGACCAATGCCGGCATGGCTGTCGAGGTAGGCGATGGGCGATTCTTTGCGCGCCATAAACGCCAACAGGCGGCTGAGCACATAATGTTTCAACACGTCGGCGTGGTTGCCGGCATGAAAGGCGTGACGGTAGTTCATCGGGGGGCTCCAGTAATCCCCATAGTCTAACCCTTTGCCTTAGACTGCCCAACGGCTGAACCCGAGCACCGGGTCTAGGTCACACCCGCATTAGCTGTGTTTGCCGTACAGGATGGCCACCGATGACTTTGCAACGCCTGCTCAATATCGATCTGCCTCTGATTCAGGCGCCCATGGCCGGCGTGCAACTGCATGGCCTGACCGCTGCCGTGTCGAACGCCGGTGCGCTCGGCTCATTGCCCGGCGCCATGCTAGATGCCGCCTGGCTGCGCCATGAGCTGACGACGCTCAAGAGCAAAACCAAGCGCCCGTATAACCTCAATTTCTTCTGCCACCAGCCACCAGCGCCCGATGAGCAGCGCGAGGCGCTCTGGCGCAGCGTCCTAGCGCCTTATTACCAGGAGCTTGGCATCGACGCGCAGCAGATTTTGCCGGCGCCCAGCCGCCAGCCGTTTAGCCATGAAATGGCCGACCTGGTCACTGAGTTCCAGCCAGCCGTCGTGAGTTTCCACTTCGGCCTGCCCAGCGCCGAGCTACTGGCACGGGTCAAAGCCAGTGGCGCCAAAGTGCTTAGCAGCGCCACCACGGTCGAAGAAGCCGTCTGGCTGCAACAACATGGCGCCGACGCCATCATCGCCCAAGGTCTAGAGGCCGGCGGCCATCGCGGTATGTTCCTCAGCGCTGAGCTGACCAGCCAGCTCGGCACCTTCGCCCTGCTGCCGCAAATCGTTGCCGCCGTGCAGCTGCCGGTGATTGCCGCGGGCGGTATCGCCGATGCCCAGGGCATTCGCGCGGCCATGGCCTTAGGCGCCAGCGGCGTGCAGCTGGGCACCGCGTTCCTCTGCACTCACGAAGCCAGCACCAGCGCGATTCACCGTGCGGCGCTGCACAGCCCGGCTGCGGCGCATACGGCTGTCACCAACCTGTTCAGCGGCCGCCCAGCACGCGGCATCGTCAACCGCATCATCCGCGAGTTAGGCCCGATCAGCGCGCACGCCCCGGCCTTCCCCCTGGCCACCGGGGCCATCGCGCCGCTGCGCAGTAAGGGCGAAAGCCTCGGTCACGGCGACTTCTCGCCGCTGTGGGCTGGGCAGAACGTCAGCGGCTGCAAGGACATCGGCGCCGCCGAACTGGTGGCCGAACTGGCCCTTGGCTTCACTCACTAGCGACCTATCACGCTCATTAATAGTGCTGGGATGGGTACTTCGGCCTGACTAGACTGGCGCCACTGCCACAGGAGGTATCAGTATGTCGGAGTCCCTGCTTAGCTCACGTAACCTGGCTTTCGAGCTATATGAAGTTCTCGACGCCGAAGCGCTGACCCAGCGCCCGCGCTTCGCCGAGCACAACCGCGAAACTTTTGACGCGGCCATCGGCACTGCGCGGCATATTGCCCAGAGCCTGTTCGCCCCGCACAACCGCAAAAATGATGAGCACGAGCCGCAGTACGTGGATGGCGCAGCGCAGCTGATCCCGGAAGTGAAGCCCGCCATCGATGCGTTCCTCGACGCTGGTTTCCTCAATGCCACCCGCGACTTTGAAGTCGGCGGCATGCAGCTGCCTAACCTGCTGTCCCAGGCCTGCTTTGCCCACTTCCAGGCGGCCAACACGGCGACCACCTCGTATCCGTTCCTGACCATGGGCGCCGCCAACCTGATCGAAACCTTTGGCAGCGCCGAACAAAAGCAGCGCTTCTTGCAGCCAATGATCGAAGGGCGGTTTTTCGGCACCATGGCCCTGACTGAGCCCCATGCCGGCTCGTCACTCTCGGATCTTCGCACCCGCGCCGAACCCGCAGCTGACGGCACTTACCGGCTTAAAGGCAACAAGATTTTTATCTCCGGCGGCGACCACCCGCTGTCGGAAAACATCGTCCATATGGTGCTGGCCAAGCTGCCCGATGCCCCACCTGGGGTGAAGGGCATCAGCCTGTTTATCGTGCCCAAGTTCCTGGTGAATGCTGATGGCAGCCTGGGCCCGCGCAACGATGTGCTGCTGGCCGGGCTGTTCCACAAGATGGGCTGGCGTGGCACCACCTCCACGGCGCTGAACTTCGGCGATAACGGCAACTGCGTGGGGTATCTGGTGGGTGAGGCGCACAAGGGCCTCAACTATATGTTCCAGATGATGAACGAGGCGCGCATCGGCGTCGGCATGGGCGCGGTCATGCTCGGCTACGCCGGCTATCTGTACTCGCTGGAGTACGCCCGGCAACGTCCGCAGGGCCGTCTGCCAGATGGCAAAGACCCGACCTCCAGCCAAGTGGCGATCATCGAGCACGCCGATGTGCGGCGTATGCTGCTCACCCAGAAAGCTTATGTCGAAGGCGCCTTCGACCTCGCCCTGTACGCCGCGCGGCTGGTCGATGAGCACCACACGGGGGAGACCGCCGAGCAGCGCGCGCAGGCGCTGCAACTGCTCGATTTGCTCACGCCGATCGTGAAGTCCTGGCCGTCGGAGTTTTGCCTGAAGGCCAACGAACTGGCGATCCAGATCCTCGGCGGCCACGGCTATACCCGCGAATATCCGGTGGAGCAGTACTACCGCGACAACCGCCTCAACCCGATCCACGAAGGCACCTACGGCATTCAGTCCCTCGACCTGCTGGCGCGCAAAGTCGCCAGCAATGGTGGCGCGGCCTTGCAACAGCTACTGGGCCTGATCAACGACAGCTGCCAGCGCAGCGAGGCCTTCGTCAACCTCAGCGCACTGCGCGAGCCTTTGCAGAAACTGGTCAAGGACCTCAGCCGAGTGACCCTCAGCCTGCTTGGCGACCTGCAACAGGGCTTGGTCAACCAAAGCCTGGCCAACTCGGCGCTGTACCTGAAGGTATTTGGCCACTGCGTGCTCGGCTGGCGCTGGTTGGAACAAGCGATCAAGGCCGAACAAGGCCTCGCGGGGCTCAGCGAAGGTCATGTGGACCAGGATTTCTATCGCGGCAAGCTGCAAGCCGCGCGCTATTTCCTCACCTGGGAAGTGCCGGGCTGCGCCCAGGAACTGGCGATTCTGGAGCGGCGTGACGATACGTGCCTGAGTATGACCGACAGCTGGTTCTAAGCAACCCAGCACCGCCAGAGAAAGCGCGCCCATACGGCGCGCTTTTTTTGACAAGCAGTGCAACTCAGCGGTTAGAATCCTTGGCTTGCGCCATGCCTAGTGCTGGCACAGGACGTCGCTAACGACCACCAAGGAGTGCAAGATTTGCATGCAGAGGCCATCAACAATCTATTTCTGATTGGCGCGTTATTGGTGGCTGTTAGCATCATGGTCAGCTCATTTTCGACCAAAGTCGGCGTCCCTATTCTGGTCATCTTCCTGGCGGTGGGCATGCTCGCCGGGGTCGATGGCATCGGCGGCATCGTCTTCGACGACTATTCTCTCGCCTATCTGGTCGGCAACTTGGCCTTAGCCATGATCTTGCTCGACGGCGGTATGCGCACCCGCACTGACACCTTCCGCGTGGCGTTATGGCCGGCGCTGTCGCTGGCCACCGTTGGCGTGGTGATCACCGCCGGGCTGACCGGCGCCATGGCCGCCTGGCTGTTTGATCTAAAACTGATCGAAGGCTTGCTGATCGGCGCCATCGTGGGCTCCACCGACGCCGCCGTGGTGTTCAACCTGCTCAACGGCAAAAACCTCAACGAGCGGGTCAGCTCTACCTTGGAAATCGAGTCGGGCAGCAACGACCCGATGGCCATGTTCCTCACCGTGACCCTGATCGCCATGATCGCCTCAGGCCACACCAGTTTCAGCTGGGACATCCTCGGCAGCCTGCTTGAACAATTTGTGATTGGCGCCAGCCTCGGCGGTGCCGGCGGTTGGCTGCTGTTGCAAATCATCAACCGCCTCAAGGTAGCTGGCGGCCTGTACCCGCTGTTGGCAGTCAGTGGCGGCATTCTGATTTATGCCCTGTCAGGCGCCATCGGCGGCAGCGGCATCCTCGCCGTCTACGTCTGCGGCTTGCTGCTGGGCAACCGGCCGATCCGCAACCGCCACGGCATCTTGCATATGTTCGATGGCCTCGCCTGGCTCAGCCAGATCGGCATGTTCCTGGTCCTTGGCCTGTTGCTCACGCCCAGCGATTTGCTGCCCATTGCCATACCGGCGTTGCTGCTGTCGCTGTGGATGATTCTGTTTGCCCGGCCGTTGTCGGTGTTTGTCGGCCTGCTGCCGTTCAGAGGCTTTACCCTGCGCGAACGCAGCTTTATTTCGTGGATTGGCTTACGCGGCGCGGTACCGGTGATTCTCGCGGTGTTCCCGCTGATGGCCGGTCTGGATAACGCCAAGCTGTTCTTTAACGTGGCGTTCTTTATCGTCTTGGTCTCGCTGCTGCTGCAAGGCACCAGCCTGGGTTGGGCCGCGCGCAAGGCACGGGTCGAAGTGCCCACGGCGCCGGCGCCGATTTCCCGCGCCGGACTGGAGATCCATCCCACCAGCCAATGGGAGCTGTTCGTCTACCGCCTTGGGGCTGAGAAGTGGTGCATCGGCGCTCAGCTCAAAGAAATCAACATGCCCGACGGCACCCGGATCGCCGCCCTGTTCCGTGGCCACGAGCTGCTCCACCCCTCAGGCAGTACCACCCTGGAAGCCGGCGATATTCTTTGCGTAATCGGCCATGACCGCGACCTGACCAGCCTCGGCAAACTGTTCAGTGAAGCGCCCAAGCGCGCCCAGGACCTGCGCTTTTTCGGCGACTTCGTATTGGAAGGCGAAGCCGAACTGGGCGCGATTGCCACGCTATACGGGCTCAAGCTGGAAAACCTCGAAGGGCAATTAAGCCTGGCGCAGTTTATTGCCCAGGAGATTGGCGGCGAACCGGTGATCGGCGACCAGGTACAGTGGCAAAGCCTGGTGTGGACCGTGGCCAGCATGGAAGGCAACAAAATCCTCAAGGTCGGTGTGCGCTTCCCGGAAGGCAGCCGGCCCGGCCCGGCCCTGATGTTTTAAAGCAGCGACAGAAGCCGCCCAGCGTTAGCCAAGGCCCTGCTAAACTGCGCCAACTCTTACCCCGACGGTCATCTCCATGTCGTTTCTGCGCTCCCTTGCCTGCATCTTTGCCCTACTTGCCTGTTTTGCCAGCACCGGCGTGCTGGCAGCTGACGTGCCCACTGCCGCGGATGTGCAAAAAAGCCTCGATGGCTTGGCCGCACGCAAGCTGCCCGAAGCTGAGCAACAAGCGCTCAAGCAGACCCTCGAGCAAACCTTAGCCATGCTTACGCAGCGGACCGACAGCATCAATCGCCTGGAGGTCCTCGAACAACTGCTGGATCAAGCACCGCGCTTAATCAGCGATGCGCAGCAAGATTTAGCCCAGCTCAAAGCCCAACAGCGGACACCGATCAACACCCGCTACGGCGACAGCTCGCTGGAAAAGCTCGAAGAGGTATTGGCCGAACGCAACACCCAGATGAGCACCTGGCAGCAGCAAGTGATTGAGGCCAACAGCCTGATCATTACCGCGCAAACCCGCCCGGAGCGCGCCCAAGCGGATATCAGCAGCAACCAGACTCGCACCTTGGAAATCACCGGCCTGCTCAAAGGTGAACGTGAAGCCAGCAAGCCCTTGACCGCAGAACGGCGTGACCTGCTGAAAGCTGAACTGAGCAAGCTGGAAGCCCAAAACAAACTCAGCCGCCAGGAGCTGGCCGGCAACAGCCTGCTGCAAGACTTAGGCACCAGCCGCCGCAACCTGCTCGATGAGCGGATCAAACGCGGTGAACAAGCACTGGTTGAACTGCAAAGCCTGATCAACGAAAAACGTCACGCCATCTCCGAGGAGACCGTGGCTCAGCAATCGCTCGAAGCCGAGAAAGCCGGCAGCGACAGCCTGCTGGCCAAGCAAAGCGCGCAAAATTTGCAGCTCTCTGACTACCTGCTGAAAGTCACCGACCGCCTTAACCAGCTGACTCACGATAATCTGCAGACTAAGCAGCAACTCGACAGCCTCAGCCAGAGTGGCCAAGCGCTGGAACAACAGATCAGCGTGCTCAAAGGCAGCTTGCTGCTCTCGCGGATTCTCTACAAACAACAACAGGCACTGCCACAGCTGAATATCGGCAGTGACATCACCGATGAAATCGCCGACCTGCGCCTTAAGCAGTTCGAACTGACCCAGCAGCGCGAGGCGATCAGCAACCCGACCGAATTTGTCGACCAGCTGCTGAGCAACGCAGCCAACCAGGAAGGTCTGGACAACGCGCAGCTGCGTACCAACCTGCTGGACATCATCAATACCCGGCGCAACCTGATAGATCAGCTCAACCGAGAGCTGAGCACCCTGCTCAATGAGTCGATCACCCTGCAGCTCAATCAGAATCAACTGCAAAGCACCGCCAGCGCGCTGCGCGCCACCCTGGACGAGCAGATGTTCTGGATTCCCAGCAACAAACCGCTCAATCAGGACTGGCTCAAAAACGCGCCGCAGCGCTTGCAGGAACAAGTGCTGCAACTGCCCTGGGGCTCAAACTTGCGCCAACTGGCGGCGGGCCTGACCGAGCGGCCACTGATTTTCCTGCCGTTGCTGTTGCTGATTGGTGTACTGCTGTGGCGGCGCAACTGGTTGCGGCAAAAGCTCGACACCCTCAACGTCGACATCTGCCACTTTAAGAAAGACAGCCAGTTGCACACGCCATTGGCCTTGCTGATGAACGTGCTGCTGGCCCTGCCCGGCACGTTGTTCCTGGCCCTGTGCGGCTATGCCTTGCAGATCGATGCCCGTGGCGAAAACGCCAGCCTGGCCCAAGCGCTGTATCAGATGGCCGAAGCTTGGTTGGTGTTCTACACCCTGTACCGCATTCTGGTGCCCAACGGCGTGGCCGAGCTGCACTTTCGCTGGGCGCCGCAGAACGTGGCCTACCTCAACAACTACGTGCGCAAGTTGGGCCTGGTGGTGCTGGCCCTGGTCGCGGTGGTCACCATCGCCGAGCAACAACCCGCGGCCCTCACCGAGGACGTCATCGGGTTGGGCATCCTCCTTATCGGCTTAGGTTTGATGACCTGGCTGATGGGCCGCATCCTGCTGGTCGGCCCCTTACGTGAGCACGGCACCACCTTCCACAAACTGGTCGGTATTGCCTTCACCGCGCTACCGCTGCTGCTGATCGTCGCCATTGGTTTTGGCTACTACTACACCGCGCTGAAACTCACTGACCGGCTGATCGACACCCTGTATCTGCTGATCCTCTGGCTGATCCTCGACAGCACCTTCGCCCGCGGCCTGACCGTCGCCGCGCGGCGTCTGGCCTATCAGCGCGCGATGGCCAAGCGTCAAGCGCAAGCGGTGGAAAACGAAGACGGCAACGAAGTGCCGATCGAAGAGCCGACCCTGGATATCGAACAGATCAACCAGCAGTCCATGCGCCTCATTCGCCTAGCCCTGAGCGCGGCGTTTATTGCTTGCCTGTACTGGATCTGGGCGGACTTGATCAGCGTCTTCACCTACCTCGACAACATCGTGCTGTATCAATACAGCAGCGGCGCCGGTGGCGACGCGGCGATGGTACCGATGAGCGTACTGGATGTGATCGGCGCCCTGATCGTCAGCGCCATTACCGTGATCCTCGCGCGCAACTTACCTGGCCTGCTTGAAGTGCTGGTGCTGTCGCGGCTCAAGCTGGCCCAGGGCAGCGCCTACGCCACCACGACTTTGCTGTCTTATGCCATTGCCGGCTTCGGTATCTCCACCACCTTGTCGATCCTCGGGGTAAGTTGGGACAAACTGCAATGGCTGGTGGCGGCCCTGTCGGTCGGTATCGGTTTCGGTATGCAGGCGATTTTCGCCAACTTTATTTCCGGCTTGATTCTGCTGTTCGAGCGCCCGATCCGCATTGGCGACACGGTGACCATCGGCACCGTCACCGGCACGGTCAACCGGATTCGCATCCGCGCCACCCATATCACCGACAGCGATCGTAAAGCCGTGGTGGTGCCCAACCAGATTCTGTTGACCAGCCAGCTGATCAACTGGACCCTGACCGACACCACCACCCGTTTGGTTCTGCAGTTCACCGTCAACCGCGGCGCCGACCTGGAAGAAGCGCGGACCTTGCTGCTGCAAGCGGCCCAGGAAAACAGCCGGGTGCTGCGTGACCCGATGCCAGGCGTGCAGCTGATGACCTACGGCACCACCACCTTGGGCTACGAGCTGAAGGTCTATGTGCGCGAACTGAGTGACCGCAGCTTGGCCACGGACGAGCTGAACCGCCGGGTCGATCAGCTGTTCTATGAGAACGGCATCAACCTGGTCAGCACCACCAAGATGGAAGTGACCCTGGTCAATAGCCAGGGCCAGGAAACAACCCTGCCCGAATCTGCGCCTGACGCTCCCGCGCCACAGGCCTAAACCCCACACCCTGGCCGCTGGCTTTACGCCGCGGCTAGGGTTGTTAACGGAGAACAGCAGTGAAAAGCCTCGATGAGCTGATCTTCGATAATCGCTTCGCCCGCTTAGGCGATACCTTCTCCAGCGCCGTGCTGCCCGCCCCTATTGAGGAGCCGCGCCTGGTGGTGGCCAGTAACGCCGCCATGGCTCTGCTCGACTTAGATCCCCGCGCGGCGGATGCCCCTGAGTTCGTCCAGCTGTTCTCCGGGCATAAGCTCTGGAGCACCGCCGAGCCCCGGGCCATGGTCTATTCCGGGCATCAGTTCGGCAGCTACAACCCACAGCTCGGTGATGGTCGTGGCCTGCTGCTGGGGGAAGTGTTGAATAACGCCGGCGAGCATTGGGATCTGCACCTTAAAGGTGCCGGCATGACCCCTTACTCACGCATGGGCGATGGCCGCGCGGTGCTGCGTAGTTCGATCCGCGAATTTCTCGCCAGCGAACACCTGCATGCCTTAGGCATCCCTAGCTCGCGGGCGCTGTGCGTGACGGGCTCGAGCACCCCGGTGCGGCGGGAAAAATTCGAAACCGCGGCCATGGTCCTGCGCTTAGCGCCGAGCCATGTACGCTTCGGCCACTTCGAGTTTTTCTACTACACCCGCCAGCATGAGGCGCTTAAGCAGTTGGCTGACTTCGTTCTGGCCAACCACTTTGCCGATTGCCAAACCGAAGCGCAGCCCTATCTGGCCATGTTCCGCCAGATTATCGAGCGCAATGCCGAGCTGATCGCCCGCTGGCAAGCCTATGGCTTTTGCCATGGGGTGATGAACACCGACAACATGTCGATCCTCGGCATCACCTTCGACTACGGCCCCTACGCCTTCCTCGATGACTTCGACGCCAACCACGTGTGCAACCACTCCGACGACAGCGGCCGCTACAGCTTTAGCAACCAAGTGCCGATTGCCCACTGGAACCTGAGCGCCCTCGGCCAAGCCCTGACGCCCTTGATTGCCGTGGAAGATTTACGCGCAGCCCTGGGCCTGTTCCTGCCGCTGTACCAAGCGCAGTACCTCGACCTGATGCGCCGCCGCCTGGGCTTGCAAGATGCCGACGAGGGCGATGAAGCGCTGATCCAACGCCTGCTGCAACTGCTGCAACAAAGCGCAGTGGACTACACCCGGTTCTTCCGCACCCTGGGCGATAGCCCTGCCGAGCAGGCGGTGCAGGTACTGCGCGATGAGTTTGTCGATCTCGCCGGTTTCGATGCCTGGGCCGCCGATTATCTCCAGCGCACTCAGCACCACGACGACACACCAAGCGCCCGGCAAACGCGGATGCACGGGGTTAACCCGAAATACATCCTGCGTAATTATCTAGCCCAAGAAGCCATCCAGGCCGCCGAACTGGGCGACTACGGCCCGGTACGCGAACTGCACCACGTGCTGTCACAACCCTTCGCCGAACAACCCGAGTTCGCCCACTACGCCCAACGCCCACCGCATTGGGGCAAGCATCTGGAAATCAGTTGCTCGTCATAAACGGCATCACCTGCACTGCCCGTAGCCTGGATTAGCCGCAGCGCGGCGTAATCCGGGACGCAGGCAAATCCGCGCTATGACCCTGCAACCTCGTAGGGGGACAACGCGCCGCTTCTCGGCCATCGCTGTATCACCACGGTGCAAGCGCCTGTGCGGCGATTGCACCCTACCCGCCGGCTAGCCCCGTAGCCTGGATTAGCCGCAACGCGGCGTAATCCGGGACGCAGGCAAATCCGCGCTACGACCCTGCAACCTCGCCGGGTGACAACGCGCCGCTTCGCAGCCATCGCGTATCACCACGGTGCAAGCGCCTGTGCGGCGATTGCGCCCTAACGCTGCCCGCGCCAGAGCGTAGGGTGGATGGCGCTTCATCCATCCACCAGGCGTCCGCCATGGATATATCGGTAAATCTTCAAGCATGAGGGCACTGTGGTGATGGTGGCCAAGGCAGCTGCGCGGGCGATGACCACCCTAGGTTGGGGCGGGGGCTGCCGTGGTGCAAGCGCCTGTGCGGCGATTGCGCCCTAGCGGCTGATCAACGCTTTGCTTGGCCATCGGCGCCCAGGGTTAAGCGCGCGATTTATAGCGAATAGATTGAGACACACCTTATCTATTAAACCGAAATAGCATATAGACCTTCCCAAAGATTCTTAGACTAGCTGGCAAAAGACGTCTATCGTCCCCCGCTGTTTTACGCCCTGTTCTACCACCCGCTGTCAGGCGCGCCGTTTAGCTTATGAAAATCCGAAATCTTGATCTCAGTGCCAGTGCCCTCAACCAAGAGCACCAAGCACTGGGGATTCCCCCGGTCGAAGACCACGTTACCCATCCCGACAACCACCCGATTCTGCGCATTGCCGTCTGGTTTGCTGCGTTGACCCTGATTGGCCTACTGAGCTTTCTGGCTTGGCGGCTGTTCTTTGGCAACAACGAGCACAGCGGCCTCGAAATCATCGAAAACACCCTGCACAGCCCAGCCTTCTGGAGCGCGGTAGCGGTCGGTTTTTTTGCCCAAGTGGTCGATGGCGCCCTCGGCATGGCCTACGGCATTACCGCCACCACCTTCTTGCTCAGCGCCGGCGCCAGCCCTGCGGCGGCCAGTGCCAGCGTGCACATTGCCGAGGTGTTCACCACTGGCCTGTCGGGCATCTCCCACGCCAAGCTGGGCAATGTGAATAAGTCGCTGTTTCTGCGTTTGCTGCTGCCGGGCATCATTGGCGCAGTGCTTGGTGCGGCGCTGATCACCAGCTTCGATGGCGAGGTGCTCAAGCCATTTATTTCCGCCTACCTGCTGCTGATGGGCCTGTATATCCTGCGCAAGGCTTACCGCCATGTGCAGCAACAGCGCCAGCAGCCCAAGCACGTAGCCAAGCTGGCGTTGTTTGGCGGCTTTGTCGATGCCGCCGGCGGCGGTGGTTGGGGCCCGGTGGTCACCAGCAGCCTGCTCGGCTCGGGCAGCGACCCACGCACCACGATCGGTTCGGTCAACTTCGCGGAGTTCTTCCTGACCATCACCAGCGCCACCTCGTTCATCCTCATGGCCGGTCAGCCGGACACCTGGATGATGGTCGCCGGCCTGGTACTCGGCGGCACGTTCGCCGCGCCGTTTGCCGCCCTGCTGTGCAAAAAGCTTTCGGCGCGCACCCTGCTGACCATCGTCGGCACCCTGATCAGCCTGATCAGCCTGTACAACATCTATCAAGCGCTGAACTAAGCTACGAACGCGGCCAGAAGCATAAGCTTCTGGCTAAATGTTCTAGGCGATTCGCTCTTTCCTTGCGCTAGCGCATTGACCGGGGCGAAAGCCTTTATCCATGCTGCGACCTTTACTGAAAAACAACAAAGGTTGCCCATGAAGCCAGAAACGCTTGCCATACATGCCGGTTACAGCCCCGACCCGACCACCAAAGCGGTGGCGGTGCCGATCTACCAAACCAGCTCCTACGCCTTCGACGACACCCAGCACGGCGCCGATCTGTTCGACCTAAAGGTCGCCGGCAATATCTACACGCGCATCATGAACCCCACTACCGCGGTGCTGGAGGAGCGCGTGGCGGCGCTGGAAGGCGGCGTGGCGGCATTGGCCGTAGCCTCGGGCATGGCGGCCATCACCTATGCGATTCAGACCGTGGCCGAGGCAGGCGACAATATTGTTTCGGTGGCCAAGCTCTACGGCGGCACCTATAACCTGCTGGCCCACACCCTGCCGCGCCAAGGCATCGAAACCCGCTTCGCCGCCCACGACGATATCGCCGCGCTGGAAGCGCTGATCGATGACAAAACCAAAGCGGTGTTCTGCGAATCCATCGGTAACCCGGCCGGCAATATCGTCGACCTGCAAGCGCTGGCCGATGCTGCCCACCGCCATGGCGTGCCGCTGATTGTCGACAACACCGTGGCCACGCCGATTCTCTGCCGGCCGTTTGAGCATGGCGCCGATATCGTCGTGCACTCGCTGACCAAATACATCGGCGGCCACGGCACCAGCATCGGCGGCATTGTGGTCGACTCGGGCAAATTCCCTTGGGCGGATAACAAAGAACGCTTCGCCCTGCTCAACACCCCCGATCCGTCGTACCACGGCGTGACCTACACCGAGGCCTTCGGCCCAGCCGCATTTATCGGCCGCTGCCGCGTGGTACCGCTGCGTAACACCGGTGCGGCACTGTCGCCGTTTAACGCCTTCCTCATTCTGCAAGGTTTGGAAACCCTAGCCCTGCGCATGGAACGCCACAGCGAAAACGCGCTGAAAGTCGCCCACTACCTGCAAAACCATCCGCAAGTGGCTTGGGTGAAATACGCGGGGCTGCCCGATCATCCCGAGCATGACCTGGCCGTGCGCTTTAGCAGTGGCAAGCCGGCGGGGATTTTGTCGTTCGGCATCAAGGGCGGTCAGGAGGCCGGCGCACGGTTTATTGATGCGCTCAAGTTGGTGGTGCGCTTGGTCAATATCGGCGATGCCAAATCCCTGGCCTGCCACCCGGCCTCCACCACCCACCGCCAGCTCAATGATGAGGAGCTGGAAAAGGCTGGCGTGCCGCGCGACATGGTGCGCCTGTCGATTGGTATCGAGCATATCGACGACATCCTCGCCGACCTCGAACAAGCCCTCACCGCCGCCAGCTAAATATCCCAAGGAGGCGTCAGCCTCCACCGTAAGGTGCGTTAGCCGCGCAGCGGCCTAACGCACCATCACAACATCCCCAACACCCCATCACAAACGACCACCCACCGTAAGCTGTGTTAGCCGCGCAGCGGCGTAACGCACCATCGCAACCTCCCCAACTCCCCATCCCAAACGATCACCCACCGTAAGGTGCGTTAGCCGCGCAGCGGCGTAACGCACCATCACAACCTCCCAACACCTCATCCCCCAACGACCACCCAACCAGCCTTACCTAGCCACCAGTTCCCGGACTACGCCACTGCGTAACTAATCCAGGCGAGGCGATGACGAACCTTGATAACCCCGCGCCGCGCCTCCACATTGCAGTCATCAACCTTGTGGAGGCGTTATGGCCAATCCTTTATTAATCCCCTGCCCCAGCTGTAACGGTCTCAACCGCATTCCAGCCGAGCGCCTGCACGATGCCCCGCGCTGTGGTCGCTGTAAGAGCGAGGTTCTGCCAGACGCGCCCTTTGAACTAAGCCAAAGCAACTTCGCCAGCCAACTCAAAGGCGATCTGCCGCTGCTGGTGGATGTCTGGGCAGACTGGTGCGGGCCGTGCCGCAGCTTCGCCCCAACCTTTGCCCAAGCCGCCAAGCAACTGCAAGGCCGCTGCCGCCTAGGCAAACTGGACAGCGAAGCCAATCCGCAACTGTCGACGCAACTGGGCATCCGCTCGATCCCCAGCCTGATTCTGTTTAAAGGTGGCGTCGAAGTGGCCCGGCAAAGCGGCGCCCTGCCGTTGCCGCAATTACTCGGCTGGCTGAAGCAGCACGGGCTCTGAGCGAATCGGTCAAGCGCCGCGACCAGCCGCGTCATTCCGTGCCCTGGCGGCAAACGCTAGGCTGGCAGGACACCACTTGGGGAGTCCTGCCATGTCCATGCCGCTGGAAGTTATGCGTCAGCTCACCGAAGAGCAGATTGCCTTCGTCAAACGTTCCGGGCTTAAGGCCGAAGCCCTCGAACCGGGCTTTGTCCAGCTGCGCATGCCGCTGACCGGCAACCAGAACCATATCGGCAGCATGTACGCCGGCGCTCTGTTTACCTTGGCGGAGATTCCCGGCGGGGCGCTGTTTTTAACCAGCTTTGACGTGCAACGCTTCTACCCGATTATCAAAGAAATGAACCTGCGCTTTCGCCGTCCGGCCAAGGGCGATATCAGCGTGACGGCGCGCCTGTCCGAAGAGCAGATCGAGCAGCTGCAACAGCAAGCCTTAAGCACCGGCAAAGCCGAATTTGTTCTAGAGTTGCAACTCACCGACGACAGCGCTGAAGTAGTCGCTGAGAGTCGTGGTGTCTACCAACTGCGTGCGCGCTGATGCCGGAGTGTGCTCTGGGTCAACGCGGTGCCCCATGACCCCAGGCCAGAATGAAATGGCCGACCTCACTCGGCAGGAGCGCGCTGCCCATGCCCCAGCATATTCTGATTGCCCACGACCTGCGTGACACCGCTGACATGGCCCTGTGCCGCGCCAGCCAATTGGCCAGCCAGTTCAACGCCAGGCTCAGCGTGCTGCATGTGCTGGCACCGCACACCAGCGAGCGCGAACAAGACCAGGCCCGCCGCGCCCTCGATAAAAGCCTCAGCCAGTACGCCCCCGCCGGCAGCCAATTGCTGATCCGCAGCGGCAGCAAACCCTCCGACGTGGTGCTGCAACAGGTCAGCGAGTTGCGCTGTGATCTGCTGGTATTAGGCGGCCATCAGCAGCGTCATGACCTGTTCTCCGGCACCAGCCTGGGTCGCATCGCGCGCAGTTGCCCGGTGCCACTACTACTGGTGGCGCGCAACCAGTTCGAGCCCTATCAGCGCGCCTTGGCCGCCATCGACTTTTCTTTGTGCGCATGCAGCGCCTTGGGCCATGCCTTTGAGCTGTTGCCAGCACAGGCGTCAATCCACGCCCTGCATGTTTTCGAGCCGAGCAAAGGCTCGCCGAAACAACTGGAGGCGCAACTGGCGACGCAGCAGGCGTTGATCGCTCAGTTGCTGGAAGATGAGGCGCAAAACTTGCCAGAACACGGCCCGACCTTGACCCACTCGGTGGAGCAAGGCGGCATCCTGCGCGCCCTGCAACAGCACATTAAGCAACACCACAGTGAGCTGCTAGTACTCGGCAGCCATGGCCGCAGCGCCCTTTCCCAAGCCCTGCTGGGCAGCCTGGCCCAGCACTTCCTGCACAAGGCGCCTTGTGATGTGTTGGTGGTGCGTTAAAAGCAATCCCGCACACCGATAAAAAAGCGGCTGAGGCCGCTTTTTTAGTGGGCTGGCTCTAGGCGTTTTCCAGCAGGTCGTGCAGTTCCACAAACTGCTGGGTCAACTTGTGGCTACGATCCAGATAAATCAGAGGCGTGCAGGCCTGATGGGACTCGCGCATCTTCACTGAGCTCATCAAGTTCACCGGCAACACCGGCAGACCCTCGGCGATCAATTCATCCAGTAATTGCTGGGGCAAGGTCGCGCGCGGCTGGAACTGGTTGACCACAATGCCTTCCACCTCCAGCGCCTCGTTGTGGTCCTCTTTGAGCTCTTCGATTTCCCGCAGCAGACCATACAGGGCCTGGCGCGAGAAGCTGTCGCAGTCAAAGGGAATCAACACCCGGTCAGCCGCGATTAAGGCCGACACGGTATAAAAATTCAGCGCCGGCGGCGTATCCAGATAAATACGTTCGTAATCTTCGGCCAACTCATCGAGCAACTTTCTTAGCTTGGTAATCTTATGTTTTTGCTCAAGTTTTGGTTGTAAATCAGCTAATTCGGCAGTGGCGGTGATGACATGCAAATTGTCGAACGGGGTTTCGTAGATATCCACTTTATTTTTACGAAAAGAGGTAGAGCTCAGGCTCTGTTTAAAGAATTCGGCAATACCCATGGGAATCTCATCACCTGTCAGGCCAGTCAAATAATGAGTTGAATTAGCTTGGGCATCTAAGTCGATTAAAAGCGTGCGATAGCCCTGGGAAGCGCTGACTGCCGCTAGGTTGCAGGCAATACTGGATTTCCCCACGCCACCTTTCTGATTAAAAATCACGCGCCGCATGCAACACCCCCTTAAAGCGGAAAAGTATTCTTGGGCATTAACACAAAGTTGCTAAGAAGCCCATCCAACAACATAGCAGTGCAAGTGGCAATAATTAGTATAAATTTGCGCAACGGTCATTGCCTCTGGATAATACCACCACCCTACCGACTACCCAGCCAAGCTGGCTAGCACGGGCATTAGCCGAATTGGACGCCACTGCGCGTGACAACTTTCACAATAGATCAATGGCGCGCCTGGGCCCCCGGGCTAGACGACTTTCAAGATTGGTGCGACTGGCATCAGGCACCTTCGTGCCTGGTGGATAGCGGCGCACAGCCCGATGTCAGCGCCCTGCCGCCCATGCAGCGCCGGCGCTTGAGCCGTCTGGCGCGGATGGCTTTTCACGTGGCCTGGCCGTTGGCCGAAGCCTATCCGCAACTGCCCATGGTCTTCGCCAGCCGCCATGGCGAAACGCCACGCACGCTGGCCATCCTCACCGATCTGGCGCAGGAAGAGCCGCTGTCGCCGACCCAGTTCAGCCTCTCGGTGCACAACGCGATTATTGGCCTGTGGTCGATCCAGCGCGGTGATACCAGTGAGATGACCGCCCTGGCTGGTGCCGGCGACGGTTTGGAGAATGCCGTGCTCGAAGCCTGCGGCATGTTGGCCGATGGCGCCCCGGCAGTGCTGCTGGTGATTGCCGAAGAAACCCCGCCGCAGCTGTATCAGCCCTATATCACGGATGTGCCGTTCCCCTACGCGGTCAGCCTGCTACTCAAGCCGGGCTCGCAGTGGCAACTGAGCCTCAGTCAGGGCCGCGGCGCCGCTGCCCAATGGCCCCATGCGCTGAACCTGGTGCGCGCCCTGTGCAGCGAACAAACGCAGCTGCAGCATTACTGCAATAACCGTCAGTGGACCTGGTCATGCGCCAAGGTCTGAGTTCCTACAGCGCGCCCTACGCTTGGCGCTTGCTCACTACGGGGCTGTCGTTTGCCTTATTCGGGCTAGGTGGCGTGGTGCTGCGCCTGCTGGTGTTTCCCTTGCTGGCCTTGTTGCCCGGTAGCGCCAGCCAGCGGCGCAGCCGCGCACGCGCCGTGGTCAGCCTGACCTTCTACTGGTTTGTGCGCTTTATGTACCGCAGTGGCGTGCTGACCTATGAGGTCGAAGGCGTCGAGCGCCTGGGCCAGCCAGGGCAGATGGTGATTGCCAACCATCCTTCGCTCATCGACGTGGTGGTGCTGATCGCCTTTATCCGCGATGCCAACTGCGTGGTGAAGCAAAGCCTGTGGCACAACCCCTTCACCCGTGGCCCGATTCGCTCCGCGCAGTACATCAGCAACAGCGGCAGCATGGACATGCTCGAAGAGGCCGCCGACGCCCTGCGCGAAGGCCAGACCCTGGTGATCTTCCCCGAAGGCACCCGCACCACGCCGGGCAGCTTCCCGGAGTTCCATCGCGGCGCGGCGGCCATCGCTCTACGCGGGGCGCGCATCGTCACACCGGTGAGCATCAGCGTCACGCCCACCACCCTGACCAAAGCGGAGCCTTGGTACAGCATTCCGTCGCGCCGGTTTCACTTCCGCCTGCAGGTCGGCGAGGATATCCACCCCCAACAATTTCAAGCGCAGGGCCCGGCTCCCGTGGCTTCGCGTAAACTCAACCAATGTCTGCATCAGCATTTTATTAAGGAGCTCGCTTTAGATGAGCACTCTCGAACTCGACATTAAAAATCTAATAATCGAATCCCTTGGCCTCGAAGACATGAGTGCTGAAGACATTGCCAGTGACCTCACCCTCTTTGGCGAAGGCCTGGGCCTCGACTCCGTCGATGCTCTAGAGCTGGGCCTCGCCATCCAAAAACGTTTCGCCATCAAGATTGACGCTGAAGCCAAAGACACCCGCAAGCACTTTGCCAATGTGGCTAGCCTGGCGGCATTTGTCTCATCGCAGCAAACCGCCTGAGGAAGCCCGGATGCAAACTCGCGAAGAAATTTTCCACACCCTGCGTGACGCCTTGGTGGAGCTGTTCGAGCTGGACCCCGAGCGCATCACCCCCGAAGCCAACCTGTATCAAGATCTGGAGATCGACAGCATCGACGCCGTCGACCTGATCGACCATATCAAACGGCAAACCGGGAAGAAGCTCGCCGCCGAAGAGTTCAAGGCGGTGCGCACCGTAGGTGACGTGGTCGAGGCCGTGCTGCAGCTGGTCAACAACCCAGCCCACGAATAATGGGCCGCCTGTTTGGCCTGCTGCTGTTTATCGCCGCACTGCTGTACCCCTTTGCCGTGTACTACGGCATGGAACACTGCTCACCCCAGGTGTTTGCCCTGGCGCTGGGCGTGCTATGGCTGGCACGAGGCCTGAGCCAACGCGATAAACCGGGCAACACGTGGACCACCCTGCTCGCCCTGGGCTTTTGCCTGCTGCTGGGGCTGGCGGGGGAACCGCATTTACTGCGCTGGTATCCGGTGTTGCTCAATGGCTTTTTGTTCGCGCTGTTTAGCCACAGCCTGAAGTTCGGCCCACCGTTGATCGAACGCCTAGCGCGGCTGCGCGAGCCTAATCTGCCGCCGGTTGCAATTAAGCATACGCGGCGGGTGACCCAGGTTTGGATGGGATTTTTCTTATTCAACGGCTTAGTGGTGGTGGCCCTTAACCTCTGGGCGCCGCTGAGCTGGTGGACGCTCTACACCGGCCTGATTGCCTACGGCCTGATGGGCCTACTGTTTGTCGGTGAGTGGCTGGTCCGCCAGCACGTAAGGAGACATGAATGACCTGGCTAACCCTCGAGCAACTGCTTGTCGAAGCCCATCCGCAGCGCCCCATCACGCCGACTATGGATCAGCCGACGCTGCGCCGGCACGCCTTGCAACTGGCCGCGTGCTTGCAGCAACGCGGCATCCGCAACGTGGCGCTGTATCTGGACGATGCCGGCGAGCTGGCCATTGCCCTGCTGGCCGCCTGGCGCGCGGGTGTCAGCGTGGTGCTGCCGGCTGACGCCCAGGCACAGACTCGCCAGCGCCTGGCGCAGCACTGTGACCTGTGGCTGGACAACCTCGATAGCCTGCTCAGCGCCGATGGCCCGGCCCTGCCCGCAGCCGCGCTAGAGTTGCCGCATTGCCAACTGACCCTGAGCACCTCGGGCTCCACGGGCGAGGCCAAGCTGATCCAGAAAAACCTGCGCCAACTGAGCAATGAAGTCGAGGCGCTGGAGCAACTGTGGGGTGCGCAACTGCAAGGTGCGACCCTCTTCGGCAGCGTCGCCACGCAACATATCTACGGCCTGTTATTCCGCGTGCTGTGGCCGTTGTGTGCCGGGCGAATGCTGTGGCCACGGGCGCTGCCTTTCCCGGAAGACTTACAACGGGAAAGCCTGGCCCATAGCCGCACGCTTAATGCCGATGGCAGCCCAGCGCGCTTTGCCTGGGTGACCAGCCCGGCCCTGCTTAAGCGCATGGGCGATAACCTCGATTGGCCAGCGCTGCGCCAAGTGGCGCAAGTGTTCTCCTCCGGCGGTGCGCTGCCAGCCGACACGGCCAGCACCCTGCATCAGCTGCTCGGCCAGTGGCCCAGCGAAATCTATGGCAGCTCGGAAACCGGCGGCATCGCCTGGCGCCAAGGTGGCGAACAGTGGACGCCCTTTGCCGGCGTCGCCCTGGGCCAGGACGAGCACGGCGCGCTCAATCTGACCTCGCCCTACCTGCCCGAAGGCCAGCGCGAACAAACCGCCGATGCCGTGAGTATCGGCGCCGATGGCCGCTTTGTGCTGCGCGGGCGGCTGGACCGGATCATCAAGCTGGAAGAAAAACGCATCTCCCTGCCCATGCTGGAGCAGGCGCTGAGCAGCCATGAGTGGCTCAGCGACGCCCGCTTAGGCGTGATTCAAGAGGGCCGCGCCTACCTCGGTGCACTGGTCAGCTTGAGCCCCGCCGGCGTACATGCCCTGCGTAACCAAGGGCGGCGTGCGGTCACTGAGGCCCTGCGCAGCCACCTCGCGCATCACTGCGAGGCCATCGCCCTGCCGCGCCGTTGGCGCCTGCTCGCGCAACTGCCCTATAACAGCCAAGGCAAGCTGCCGCAGAGCCTGGTTGAGCAACTGCTGAACGCGCCCCGGCCCACACAGGTCGAGCCGAGCGCGGTGCAGGAGCAAGACGGCGAGTGGCAATTGCAGCTGGAGATTCCCCTGGACCTGGCCCATTTCAGCGGCCACTTCCCGCAAACGCCAGTGCTGCCCGGGGTGGTGCAAGTCGATTGGGCCCAGCAACTGGCCCGGCAACTGATGCCTGAACTGCCACCGCGTTTTGTCGGCATGGAAGTGCTGAAGTTTCAGCAACTGGTGCGCCCCGGTGATCGCGTGCAACTGAGCCTGCGTTTCGACAGCGAGCGCGGCAAACTCTACTTTGCCTTGCGCAATGGCGAGGCGCCCTGCTCCTCGGGCCGCATCCTCCTCGGAGGCGCCCGTGCATAAGCCCTGCGCGGTAATTCCGGTGTACAACCACGGGCAGACCCTGCCGGCGGTAGTTGCGGCCGTGCACCAGCAAGGCCTGCCTTGCGTGCTGGTGGACGATGCCAGCAACGCCGAATGCGCGGCGGTAATGACGCAGCTTGCCAATCAGGTGGACACCTTCTTGGTGCGCCTGGCCGTTAACCAAGGCAAGGGCGGAGCGGTGATGGCCGGCCTGCGTGAGGCCGCGCGTTTAGGCTTTAGCCACGCCCTGCAAGTGGACGCCGATGGCCAACACGAGCTGGCCGATGTCGCACCGTTCTTGGCCGCCTCGCAAGCCCAGCCGCAGGCGCTGATTTGCGGCTACCCCCAATACGATGCCAGCGTGCCCAAGGGCCGTTTATATGGCCGTTATCTGACCCATGTGTGGGTGTGGATCAACAGCCTGTCGCTGGCCATCCGCGACTCCATGTGCGGCTTTCGCGTCTATCCACTGCCCAGCACTTTAGCCCTGATCAACAGCCACCGGCTCGGTACGCGGATGGACTTCGACCCGGAGATTCTGGTGCGTCTGGCTTGGCGTAATCAGCCCATGCACTGGCTGCCGACCCGCGTGCATTACCCGGCCGACGGGCTCTCACATTTTCGTTTGTGGCAGGACAACGCGCTGATTTCCAAGATGCACGCCAAGCTGTTCTTCGGCATGTTGTGGCGCGCGCCGGCGATCCTCTGGCGCAGGTGGCGCGGATGAAAAAGCAGCACTGGGCGCAACAGCGCGAGCGCGGCAGCTACTGGCTGATGCGCCTGACCATGGGCCTCAATCGCCTGCTTGGGCGGCGTCTGCTCAGCCCCTTGCTGTATCTGATCGTGCTGTATTTCTTTGTCTTTGGCGGCAAGGCGCGCAAGAGCATCTGGGAGTACCAGCAGCACCTCGCCCAGTGGAGTGGGCGCGATGATTTACGCCCCAGCCGGCGCCGGGTGTTCCGCCAATTTATGAGCTTTGCCGACAGCCTGCTGGATAAGCTCGATGTCTGGAACGGCAAGATGAGCCTGACGCGCATGAGCCTGGATGACCCCGCGCATCTGTGCCGCACGCTCTACCAAGAAGGTCGTGGACAGATCCTGGTGGCCGCCCATTTGGGCAACTTGGAAGTGTGCCGGGCCCTGGCCGAAGTCGGCGAGCAAGTGACGATTAATGTGCTGGTTCACACCAAACATGCCGAGCAGTTCAATCGCCTGCTCGGTGAGGCCGGCGCCACCCACCTGCGTCTGATCCAGGTCAGCGAGCTGGACGCTGCGGTCATGCTGCAATTGTCCGAACGCCTTGCCTGTGGCGAGTGGCTGGCAATTGCCGGCGACCGCGTGCCGCTCAAAGAGGGGCGCCGCGCGCGGGTCAATTTCCTCGGCCAGCCGGCGGACTTTCCGCAAGGTCCGTGGCTACTGGCGGGCTTGCTGCAGTGCCCGGTCAATCTGATTTATTGCCTAAAAACTGATTCGCGATACCAGGTGTTTATCGAGGCGTTTGCCGAGCGCCTGCAGTGGAAACGTAGTGAGCGTGAGCAGGTGATCCAACTCTGTGCCCAGCGTTATGCCGATAGCCTCGCGCAGCGCTGCCTGAGCGCGCCGTTGCAGTGGTTCAACTTCTACCCGTTTTGGAATAAAGATGACAACAAAGCAGCCTGATCCGGTTTTGTTTGGCGAACGCCCCTTAAGCATCGAGCAGGTGGTGGCCGTCGCCCAGCGCAGCGCGCCGACCCAGTTGCAGAGCGACGCCGCCTACCGCGAAAAAATCGCCAAGGGCGCGCGCTTCCTCGACAGTTTGCTGGATCGCGAAGGCGAGGTGTACGGCATCACCACCGGCTATGGTGACTCCTGCATCGTCGCCGTGCCGCTCAATCAGGTCGAAGCGCTGCCGCGTCATCTGTACACCTTCCACGGCTGTGGCCTGGGCAAATTACTCGATGCAGCGAGCGCCCGGGCGGTACTCGCGGTGCGTTTGCAAACCCTCTGCCACGGCGTCTCCGGGGTACGGGTGGAACTGCTGGAACGCCTGCAAGCCTTCCTCGCCCACGACATCCTGCCGCTGATTCCTGAAGAAGGCTCGGTCGGCGCCAGCGGGGATCTGACCCCGCTGTCGTATGTCGCCGCCACCCTAAGCGGTGAGCGAGAGGTGCTGTATCAAGGCGAGCGCCGCAGCGCTGCTGAGGTCCACGCCGAGCTGGGCTGGACGCCACTGACCCTGCGCCCCAAAGAAGCCCTGGCGATCATGAACGGCACCGCCGTGATGACCGCCCTGGCCTGTCAGGCTTATTCGCGCGCCGACTATCTGCTCAAGCTGGCCACGCGTATCACCGCGCTCAACGTGGTAGCGCTGGAAGGCAATCCGGAGCATTTCGACGAGCGCCTGTTCGCCGCCAAACCCCACCCCGGTCAGACCCAAGTCGCCGCCTGGCTGCGTGAGGACTTGGCGATCAACGCGCCGACCGCGCCGCTGCATCGCCTGCAGGATCGCT
This sequence comes from Pseudomonas sp. 5P_3.1_Bac2, assembly GCF_025465995.1. Taxonomy (GTDB): domain Bacteria; phylum Pseudomonadota; class Gammaproteobacteria; order Pseudomonadales; family Pseudomonadaceae; genus Aquipseudomonas. The sequence goes on from NZ_JANLNY010000023.1 coordinate 363,018, forward strand.
ACTCGCTGCGCTGCGCCCCCCACGTGCTCGGCGTGCTGGCCGACAGTCTGGGGCTGCTGCGCCAGTTCATCGAAATTGAACTCAACAGTGCCAACGACAACCCACTGATCGACGCCGAAGCCGAACGGGTGCTGCATGGCGGGCACTTCTACGGCGGCCATATCGCCTTCGCCATGGACAGCCTGAAAAACCTGGTCGGTAACGTCGCCGATCTGCTGGATCGGCAGCTCGCCCTGCTGGTGGACGTGCGCTACAACCACGGCCTGCCCAGCAACCTGTCCGGCGCGCCAGCCGCAACCGCGATGATCAACCACGGCTTTAAGGCCGTGCAGATCGGCGCCAGCGCCTGGACTGCCGAAGCCCTGAAAAACACCATGCCGGCCAGCGTGTTCTCGCGCTCCACCGAGTGTCACAACCAAGACAAAGTCAGCATGGGCACCATCGCCGCCCGCGACGCCCTGCGTAGCCTGGAGCTGACCGAGCAGGTCGCCGCCGCCACCCTGCTGGCCGCCAACCAAGGCGTGTGGTTGCGCCAGCGCGCCGGTAAAGACGATATCCCCGCGCCGCTGGCGGCCATGCGAGAACAACTGGCCAGCGAGTTTGCCCCGGTGATTGAAGACCGCGGGCTGGAAGCCGAGCTGCGCCACTGCTTGGTGCGTATCCGCGAACAACACTGGAGTCTCTATGCGTAGCCAAGGCGTGGTGCAAGCGCAGATCGAACTGCAGGTGCCGTTCTTCGATGTCGACAGCATGGAGGTGGTCTGGCACGGCCACTACGTCAAATACTTCGAGCAGGCGCGCTGTGCCCTGCTCGATAAAATCGGCCACGGCTACGCGCAAATGCGCGACGCCGGTTACGCCTGGCCGGTGATTGATCTGCAAGTGCGCTATATGCGCGGCGCGGTGTTTGGCCAGCAAATTAGCGTGCGCGCCGATTTGGTCGAGTGGGAGAACCGCCTGAAGATCAACTACCTGATCCGCGATGCCGCCACCGGTGAACGCATGACCCGTGGCAGCAGCGTGCAGGTAGCGGTGGAGATCGCCAGCCGCGAGATGCAGTTTGTCTCGCCCAAGGTGTTCACCGACGCCGTAGCCAAGGTGCTGGCATGAAACTCTGGCGCTGGGCCGCGCACTGGCTAACCAGCAGCCGTGGCCAGCCCCGTAGCATGGGTGTAACCCATCACTGTGCGGTCAGTCTGAAACCCCTTCGTACCGCTGCTATGGGCGCGTCCGATGACATCTGCGCACGGGCCCAAAAACCGCAGCCGCGCAGGATGGGGGCAAGCCATCACTGCGCGGTCATGGGCACGCCCCGCCAAACTCGTGGCCAATGCATATTGCCCCTAAGCCTGCTGCTCAGCGCCCTCTTGTTCTGCGCCCAGGCCCAAGCCTTTGACTTGGACCAACTTAGCGCTCAGCTCAGCCAGCCGACGGTGATTCGCGGCCCGCTGATTCAAGAGAAGCACCTGCGCGCCCTGCCCAAACCACTGAGCAGCCGTGGCCAGTTTGTATTGAGTGCGGAGCACGGCCTGCTCTGGCAGCTGCGCAGCCCGCTCGCGCAGGACTACCGCATCGACCGCAACGGCATCTTCAAACGTGTGGCCAACGGCTGGCAGCAACAGCCGGGACAAGATATCGCCGCCCAACAGAGCCGCTTGTTTCTCGCCGTGCTCAAAGGCGATCACACAGGCTTAGCGCAAGACTTTGACCTAAAGCTCAGCGGCAACGCCAGCCAGTGGCAATTGCAGCTGACGCCTAAATCACTGCTGCTCAAACAAATCTTTAACGGCATTGGCATCTCCGGTGGCGCCCTGGTCGAGCAGATCGAACTGGACGAAACCCAGGGGGATCGCACCGTCCTGCGCCTGCCGGCCAACCAAATCGGCGATAGCCTCAGCGCACAGGAGCAAAGCGACTTTGCCCAGTGAGCGCTGGTTGCCGCGTAGCTTTTTAGTGCTGCTCTGCGCCGTACTGGCGCTGGCTGCCTGGCAATGGCGCAACGGCCCGCCAGTGGCGGCGGACATGCTCGCCCTGCTGCCCAAGAGCAGCGGCGACGCGCGGGTACAACAAGCCGAACAACGCATGCAGGCGCCGCTTAATCGCGACGTGCTGCTACTGGTCGGCCACCCGCAGCGTGAGCAGGCTATCGCCCTGACTCAACAACTGGCCGAGCAATGGCAAGCCAGCGGGCGCTTTAGCCAGGTGCAGTGGCAAGCCAATCAGGACCTCGCCGCGCTGCGTGAGGCGCTTAAGCACAACCGCTTGGCCTTGCTGTCTGGCGCCGACCGCCAACTGCTGATTGAGCACCCCGAGCAGTGGCTTGCACAGCGCGCCGCGCAACTGTTTGACCCCTTCGCCAGCATCAGCCTGCTGCCATTGCAGGATGACTGGCTCGGCCTCGGCGCCCGCGCCCAGCAAGCACTGAACAGCAACAGCCGGGTACAACCCGACTTGAGCAGCGGCGCCCTGCTGCTGCAAGGCGATGGCCTGACCTGGGCGCTGCTGCGCGCCAGCGCCAACGGCAGCGCTTTCGATATGCACGAGCCACCGCAAATTGCGGCACTGCTTGAGCAATCGCGCAGCCAAGTCACGGCGGCAGGCGGGCAACTGCTGGCCACCGGCGGCGTGCTCTACGCCGCTGCCGGGCAAGCCAAAGCCAGCCGCGAGATCAGCCTGATTGGCGGCGGTGCGACCCTCGGCACGCTGCTGCTGTTGCTCTTGGTTTTTCGCCGCTTGCGCGTGCTGCTCAGCCTACTGCCCGTGGCCATGGCCTTGCTGGCCGGAGTGAGCGCTTGCGTGCTGCTGTTCGGCCAGATCAACGCCCTGACCTTGGTCCTCGGCGCCAGCTTAGTCGGCGTGGCGGCGGACTATCCGCAGCACTACCTGAGTAAGAGCTGGGCCAGCCTTGGCGGTGCGCCTCGGTGGGACAGCTGGGCCGCCGTGCGCGCCAGTCTGCCGGGTCTGAATCTGAGTTTGGCCAGCAACCTGATCGGCTATCTGGCGCTGGCCTTTACCCCCTTCCCCGCGCTGACCCAAGTGGCGGTGTTTTCCGCGGCTGGCTTGCTCGCGGCTTACCTGTGTTCGGTCTGTCTGCTGCCGGCCTGGCTGCGCGGCTTACGCCTGAGCCCTGCGCCCAGTTTGCTGCGTCTGAGCCAACGGGCGCTGCACTGGCGCCAGGCCTTGCTCGGTAAAATCGGCAGCGCACCTTTGGCCGGGCTGTTGCTACTGTTTTGCGCCGGTGGGCTGTGGCAGTTGCACAGCCAAAATGATCTGCGCCAATGGCTGGGCAAGGAGCCGCAACTAGCGGCGCAAGCCCAGCAAATCGCCGAGCTGACCGGGCAACAACCCACCAGCCAGTTCTTCCTGGTCCGCGCCAGCCACCTTGAGCAACTGCTGGAGCGCCAGGCACAGCTCGGCCTCCGTCTGGACCAAGCCATCGCGGCCGGGCAACTGCGCGGCTACCTCAGCCTGAATCAATTAGTCGCCCCCGCCAGCCAGTTGAATGCGCTGCACGCGGCCCTGCAACAACTGCCCAAACATTGGCAGCCACTGCTGGACGCCGGCCTCGAACCTGCGGCCCTGCAGCAGGAACTCAAGCAACTGCTAGACAGCCCCGCGCCCAGCCTGGAACAAACACTGGCCAGCCCTATCGGCGAGCCGTGGCGGCCATTGTGGCTAGGCCAGCAGGCGGACGGCGTGGCGGCCATCGTCAGCTTGCAGGGCCTGACTGACAGTGGCGCCTTGCAACAGCTGGCGAGGGACTTGCCACAGGTGCAGTTGGTCGACCGCATCGCTGAACTCAATCAACTGTTTAGCGACACCCAACTGAGCGCCGCCGAACTCAAGTTACTTTCCAGCCTGGCGATCGTGCTGTTGCTGTGCATCCCCTTCGGTTTACCGGGGGCACTGCGGGTGGTTTGTCTGCCGCTCTTAGCCGCGCTCAGCGCGTTGGCGTGCTTGGGCTGGCTGGGGCAACCGCTGACGCTGTTTAGCCTGTTTGGCTTGCTGCTGATCACCGCCATTGGTGTCGACTACGCCATCCTGATGCGCGAGAACATCGGCGGCCCGGCGGTGAGCTTGCTCGGCACCCTACTCTCGGCGCTGACCAGCTGGCTGTCGTTTGGCCTGTTGCTGATCAGCGCTACGCCGGCGATTGCCAACTTCGGTTTAGCCATCAGCCTCGGCCTGCTGTTCTGCTTCTTGCTCGCACCTTGGGCCGGGCAACAGCCAAACACAACCACGGGTACACAACCATGTTAATCGCCGCGTTTTGGCTGCTTGCTCTGCTGCTATACGCCTCGCTCGCGCTGCTCGCCGGCAAACGCCTGATCCCCATCGTCGCGCAGTTACTGGTGGCCAGTTTGGCCATCCCCACCTTGCTGTTGGTCTGGGTCGAACCACACTGGCAGTTAAGCGCCGCAGAGCTGCTCGCCCCGCAGTGGCTGCAAGGCCTGTACAACCTGTGCTTCGCCTTGCTGCTGGGTTACATCCTGAGTGATGTGATCGACCTTAAAGTCAGCAGCGCCAGCCTGCGAATCGCCATCCCCAGCTTTGCCCTGCCGATGCTGACCGGTGTGGCCTGCGCGTACTGGTTATTGCCCGGCGAGTGGGGCTGGCTCAGTGCGGTGGGCATTGGCCTGCTGTTTTCGATCACCGCGATCCCGGTGCTCTATCTGTTTTTGCAGAGCATCGGCTACCCGCCGGCGGCGACTAAACGCCTGCTGCATGCAGCCATCCTCATGGACTTTATGTGCTGGAGCCTGTTTGGCCTGGCCCAAGGCAGCAGCAATCCGGCCACCCTGCTTTGGCCGCTGCTGGCCGCCACCCTGCCCCTGCTGCTGCGCGCCTTGGGTGTGCGCCATGGGCTGGTTTACAGCTTATGTTTTTTTGCCCTGATGCTGCTGTTGCAGCAGCTGCATTTAAACGCCCTGGTGTTTGGCATCGCTTACATGCTGTGCCTCGGCGCACTGAAACAGCCCTTTGTGCTGCCGTTACCAGAACCGCAGTGGAAGTTGTTGCTCAATGGCCTGGCAGTGCCACTGATCCTCACCTACGGCGTCCTGCGGGTGGACTTCCATGGCGTCAGCCAAGGCCTGTCGTGGGCCTATCTGCTGCCGCTGCTGGTGCTGCCAGTGCTGAGCAAAGTACTGGGCAGTTGGCTGGGCCTGCATTGGGCCGCACCGGCGGCCAGCGCCCGGGTGAAGTGGCGGGAAAGTCTGCTGCTGAACATTCGCGGCCTGACCGAAATTGTTTTCCTCAACTTGCTGCTACAGCTGCAGTTGATTGATGCACTGGTGTATTTCAGCTTGCTGCTGATGAGTTTGTTTTCCACCTTACTGCCGGCACTGCTCGGCACACGATCTGCCAACTATAAAATTGCCAATGAGGCGAAAAGTAGTCATGAAGTCACTTGAAGTCGAACAACGTCAGGTAGTGGTCATCGGCGCGGGGCCATCGGGCGCCATTGCGGCAACCTTGCTCAAACGCCAGGGGCACGACGTGTTGCTGCTGGAGCGTCAGCGCTTCCCACGCTTCTCCATTGGCGAGAGCTTGCTCTCCCACTGCCTCGACTTTGTCGAGGAAGCCGGCATGCTCGAGGCGGTCCGCGCCGCAGGGTTTCAAACCAAGCATGGCGCCGCGTTCGGTTGGGGCGAGCGCTACACCGAGTTTGATTTCCGCGACACCTTCACCCCGGGCCAAGGTTCGACTTATCAGGTGGTGCGCGCCGACTTCGACAAGCTGCTGGCAGACCAAGCCGAGCTGCAAGGCGTGGAGATCCGCTACGAAGAAGAAATCTTCGCCGTGGACTTCAGCCAAGCGCAGCCCATCCTGAGCGTCCGGCGCCTGGCCGACGCCCACGAATATCAAGTGCAGTGCACCTTTGTCCTCGATGGCAGCGGTTACGGCCGGGTCCTGCCGCGCCTGCTCGACCTCGATACACCGTCCAGCTTCCCGGTGCGCAAAGCGCTGTTCACCCACGTTGAGGATCGCAGTGCCGGCACCGGCTTTGACCGCGAAAAAATCCTCATCACCACCCATCCGACCCTGCGTGACGTGTGGTTCTGGACTATCCCGTTCAGCAATGGCCGCTGCTCGGTCGGGGTAGTGGCAGACGCCCAACGCTATGACGGCCGTCCGGAAGATCTGGACCAGTGCCTCCAGCAATTTATCGCCGAGACTCCAAGCTTGCACAAGGTGCTGAAAAACGCCGTATGGGACACCCCGGCGCGCACCATCGGCGGCTACTCGGCCAACGTCAAAGCCTTGCATGGTCCAGGCTTTGCCCTGCTGGGCAACGCCGCGGAATTCCTCGACCCGGTATTCAGCTCCGGTGTGACCATCGCCATGCGCTCGGCGAGCATGGCTGCCGGCCTGCTGCACCGCCAACTGAGCGGCGAGCAGGTGGACTGGCAGAACGAGTTTGCCGTACCGCTGAAGCGTGGCGTCGATACCTTCCGCGTGTACGTCGAGGGCTGGTATGACGGCAGCTTCCAGGATGTGATTTTCTTCGAAAAATCCCAACCGGAAATCCGCCGCATGATCAGCTCGATCCTCGCCGGCTACGCATGGGATGCCAATAACCCCTATGTGGCTGAGCCCAAGCGGCGCCTGCGGGTGCTCGCCGAGCTGTGCGCCAGCGCCTAAGTTCAGAACAATAAGCAAGGAGCCCTATGAATAATCCAGCCGCCACCTATGTGGAAGAAACCCGCTTCGGTTTTTGGTTTCTGCAGAGCCACGTCTGGCAACATCACGTGCTGCGCGTCGCGATCAACGATCTGCTGCGCCTGCACGCTGAGCCCTTGCCCGACGCACCAGTGCTACTGGATGCTGGCTGCGGCCAGGGGCGCTCCTTCAGCTTGTTGGCGCAGGCATTTAAGCCGGCGCAGTTGCTCGGCTTGGATGCCGACCCGCACAGCCTCGACTGCTCCCGGGCCGAAGCACAACGCTTAGGCCTCGAGGTGCAACTGATCAACAGTGACTGCGCCAAGATCGACCTGGCCGATGCCAGCGTCGATCTGCTGTTCTGTCACCAGACCTTTCACCACTTGGTCGAACAGGAGCAAGCGCTTAAGGAGTTCTGGCGCGTGCTCAAACCCGGCGGCCGTTTGCTGTTTGCCGAGTCGACCAAGTACTACATCGATACCTGGGTGATCCGCTGGCTGTTCCGCCACCCCATGCACGTGCAGAAAAGCGCTGACGAATATCTGGCCATGCTGCGCCAACAGGGTTTCGAGTTTACCGAGCAAAACGTCTCGTACCCGTATCTGTGGTGGAGCCGTTCCAGCGACTTCGGCCTGCTCGAGCGCTGGGGCATCTGTCAGCCAAAACCCGTTGGCCAACGCCAGGAAACCCTGGTCAATGTGGTGGCGCGCAAGCCGCTGGAGGCCACCCCTTAATGCTGCGCGTACTGCTCTTGAGCCTGGGCCTGCTGCTGAGCGCTTGCGTCAGCCAAACCCCGCTGCCGCAGCAGATGCCGAGCTGGCCCGCGCCACTGCCGCTGAGCCTGCACGTGCAGCGCATCAGCAGCGAGGCAACGCAGAGCTGGTGGCTGGTGCTGCAAGACGAAGGCGGCGTGCTGCGCGCCTCGTTATTCGACCCACTGGGCGTGCCCTTGGCCCGGCAACAACTGCTCGCTGGCCAGTGGCATAACGATGGATTGCTGCCGCCCAATGCCGAGGCGCGTCAGCTGTTCAGTGCGCTGTTGTTTGCCTTAAGCGAGCCCGCGCAACTGGCGCAACTTTACCCCGCCGGCAACTGGCAAGTGCTGGCCGATGGCAGCCGCCGCTTAGCGCCCAACTGGCAAGTGCAGTACCGCTCGGCATTGCTGTTTAGCCTGCAGGCAGGCTCTGGGCTGCACTACCAAATCAGTCCCCTCGATGATGACAAGGCTCAATGATGGTCACCTACCTCAACGCCCTCGGTCTTAATTGCGCCCTTGGCCAAGGCAAAGCGGCCGTGGCCCAAGCCCTGTTTGCCGGTGACAGCAGCGGCATGCGCGCACAAGCCGGCTGGGTGCGTGAACAAAGCCTCACCGTCGGCAGCGTGCCCGGTGAGCTGCCAACGCCACCGGCTCAGCTGGGCCATCCGCTGTGCCGCAACAACCAGCTGCTGCTCGCCGCCGCCCTGGAAATTGAGCCCGAGCTGCGCACCGCGCTTGAGCAATACGGTCCTAGCCGCGTCGCCGTCATCCTCGGCACCAGCACCACCGGTATCGAAGAGGCCAGCCAAGGTATCGGCGAATTTCTTCAACACGGTGCATTGCCGCAGAGTTACCACTACAGCCAGCAAGAGCTGGTCGAGCCGGCCAGTTTTTTAAGCGATTGGCTGGGCCTGAGCGGCCCCTGCTACAGCATCTCCACCGCTTGCACCTCAGGGGCGCGGGCTTTGCTCAGCGCGCAGCGCCTGCTGCGGTTAGGCATTTGCGACGCAGTGATTTGCGGCGGGGTGGACAGCCTCTGCCGCCTGACCCTTAACGGTTTTTCTGCGCTGGAAGCCGTCAGCCCGGCGCCCTGCTTGCCGTTCTCGGCCAACCGTCGGGGCATCAATATCGGTGAAGGTGCCGCGCTGTTTTTAATGACCCGAGAGCCGCTGCCTGGCAGCGCCGCTATCGTCCTGCGGGGAGCTGGCGCCAGTTGCGATGCGCACCATATTTCCGCGCCGCAACCCGCCGGCCTCGGCGCCCAAGCAGCGATGCATAAAGCCTTGCAGGCAGCGGGCCTTGCCGCCACGGAGATCGACTACCTCAACCTGCACGGCACCGCCACCCAGCATAACGACGCCATGGAGAGCCTGGCCGTACACGCGGTGTTCCCCACAGGCGTGGCCTGCTCCTCAAGCAAGCCGTTGACCGGTCACACCTTGGGCGCTGCCGGTGCGCTGGAAGCGGCCTTCTGCTGGCTCAGTTTAAGTCGCTACAACCCCGACCTCTTGCTGCCGCCACAACTGGGCGACGGCGTGGCAGACCCCGCACTGCCGGCCTTACATTTAGTGCAGCACGGTCAACAGTTGGCTAAACGCCATGGACGTCACTTGATGAGCAATTCCTTCGCCTTTGGCGGCAATAACATCAGCCTGATTCTCAGCGACGCGCAGGCACCGGCATGAACATCTGGCCCGTAGCAGAACTGGTGCCGCATGCCGGCGATATGATCCTGATCGATCAGGTCATAAGCTTCAGCGCAGAAGATATCCACACCTGCCTGACCGTGCGCGCAGGCGGCTTGTTCAATCAGGCCGACGGCAGCTTGCCGGCTTGGCTGGGCATCGAGCTGATGGCACAAAGCGTGGCCGCCTACGCCGGTTGCCAAGCGCGCTTGCGTGGCGAGCCGGTGGAGCTGGGTTTCTTGCTCGGCACGCGCAGCTATCAGTGCAATGTTGAGCACTTTCCCTTAGGCGCCGAGCTGCAGATTCACGCCACCCGCTCGCTACAAGACGACAACGGCATGGGCGTGTTCGAGTGCCATTTAAACGGCCCCGGCATTGAGGCCATGGCGCGCCTTAATGTGTTCCGCCCGCCGCAGGTGGCCAGTTATTTACAAGAAGAGTTTCAGGAAGCGCATTGATGAGTGAAAGCATTCTGGTCACCGGCTCCAGCCGTGGTATCGGCCGCGCCATTGCCCTGCGTCTGGCCCAAAGCGGCTACGACATCGTCCTGCATTGCCGCTCGCGGCGCGACGAAGCCCAAGCCGTGCAAGCGCAGATCGAAGCGCTGGGCCAACGCGCACGCATCCTCCAGTTTGACGTAGCCGAGCGCGCCACCTGCCGCGCCATTCTTGAAGCGGACGTGGAGCAGCACGGCGCCTATTACGGCGTGGTGTGTAACGCCGGTCTGACCCGCGACGGCGCCTTCCCGGCGCTCAGTGAAGACGATTGGGACAGCGTGCTACGTACCAACCTCGATGGCTTCTTCAATGTTTTGCAGCCGCTGACCATGCCGATGATTCGGCGGCGCAAGGCCGGGCGCATCGTCTGCATCACCTCGGTGTCGGGGCTGATCGGCAACCGTGGCCAGGTCAATTACAGCGCCAGCAAGGCCGGCGTAATTGGCGCAGCCAAAGCCCTAGCCATCGAGCTGGGCAAACGCAAGATCACGGTCAACTGCGTGGCTCCGGGCCTGATCGACACCGACATCGTCGATGAGGATGTGCCGATTGCAGAGATCCTCAAAATGGTCCCGGCGGCGCGCATGGGTACCCCCGAAGAAGTGGCCGGCGCAGTGAATTTTCTGATGTCTGAGGAGGCGGCTTACATCACCCGCCAAGTCCTCGCAGTAAACGGTGGGTTGTGCTGATGAGCGGATTTAAACGAGTAGTCGTCACCGGCATGGCTGGCGTGACCTCCCTGGGCAGTGACTGGCCGACCATCGAGGGCCATTTTCGTGCCGGCAAAAGCGGCATCCGCTATATGCACGAGTGGGAGCGTTACAGCGAACTCAACACCCGCCTAGGCGGCCCGGTGGATGATTTTGAAACGCCCAAGCACTGGACCCGCAAACAAACGCGCAGCATGGGCCGGGTCAGCAAGCTGGCGGTGTACGCCGCCGAACGCGCCCTGGAGCATGCCGGCTTGCTCGGTGATCCTTGCATTAGCGACGGCCGGATGGGCGTGGCGTGCGGTTCGTCCACCGGCAGCACCGAAGAGGTCAAAGCCTTCGGCAATATGCTGCTCAACTCGGTGGCCGACGGTCTCAACGCCAACTCCTATATCCGCATGATGCCGCACACCACGGCGGCCAATATCAGCATCTTCTTCGGCCTCAAGGGCCGCCTGATTCCGACGTCCAGCGCCTGCACCAGCGGCAGTCAGGGCATCGGCTATGCCTATGAGGCGATCAAGTTCGGCCGCCTGAAAATGATGCTCGCCGGCGGCGCTGAAGAGCTGTGCCCGACCGAGGCCATGGTGTTCGATGCGCTGTATGCCACCAGCCTGAAAAACGCCACGCCGCACCTCTCGCCACGGCCCTATGACCGTGACCGCGATGGCTTGGTGATCGGTGAAGGCGCCGGCATTTTGGTCCTCGAGGAGTTGGAACACGCCCTGGCCCGTGGCGCGACTATCTACGCCGAAATCGTCGGCTTCGGCTGCAACGCCGACGGCCAACACGCGACCAAACCGGTGCAGGCGACCATGCGCGGGGCGATGGAGTTAGCCCTCGAAGATGCCGGCTTGCAACCGTCCGCCATCGGCTATGTGAATGGCCACGGCACCGCTACCGAACAGGGCGATGTGGCGGAAACACTGGCCACCCAAGAGCTGTTCGGTGCACAGATGCCAATCAGCTCGCAAAAGAGCTATTTCGGCCACACCCTCGGCGCCTGTGGTGCGCTGGAGTCTTGGTTTAGCATCGAGATGATGAATGCCAACCAGTATGTGCCCACGCTTAACCTGGACAACATCGATCCGGCCTGCGCGGAGCTTGACTACCTGCGCGGTGAATTCCGCACACTGAATAACGACTACGTGATGAACAACAACTTCGCCTTTGGTGGCGTGAACACGTCACTGATTTTCCGGCGATGGAATTAACCATCGCCATCACCCCCAGGAGTTAAAGGAATGACTCGAACTTACCGGAACCTGATGTTGTTAGCTGCAGCGCTGTTACTCAGCGCCTGTACTAGCAAGCCGATCTACAACCCAAGCGATAAGCTCTCCAGCAATCTGGATATCACCGACCTCGAGATGCAGAGAGCTATCATCACTGCCCTGGCTCAGCGAAACTGGACAGTGCAAGCCGTCCAGCCCGGCAAGATCCAGGCAGAAATTACCGTGCGTAAACATCATGCAGAAATTGACATCCCTTACTCTCCCACATCGCTGCAGATTCTTTACCGCGCTAGCTCGAATCTCAATTACAAGAACGGGGCGATTCACCGCAACTACAACCGCTGGGTAAAAAATCTGCGCGTAAATATTCTCAGGGAGCTCAACATAGATGTCTTTGATGAGCGCTTAAATCGCCTGAAGATTGAAGAGCGCACAACCTACCAAGACTTCAACGATGCCGTGCAAAGTTCTATCCAAGCGGGCTTTCTGGACGGCAGTGTAAAGTTCTACTTAGCCGGGCAAACAACGCCAAGTGACGCCACCAAGATCCGCACCCAATACAGCAGCCGCAAGACTAACGCCTCAAACAAGAACGAAAGCGATGCCTGCCTCCGCTCCCTTCAGTCCGCCCTGCTAAGTTTGCAGAATAGCGCCAAACAAAACGGTGCCAATGCGGTGGTCAATATCATTAGCCTCAACCAGCTCGACGCCTACAAAGACCCACAAAAATATCAGTGCACAACGGGAAAATTGATGTCCAGCGTTACCTTGCGTGGTGATCTAGTGACCTTTAAATAAGACGGGCGATGAATAAAAAGGCCCAGAACCCTTAATGCAAACGCCCCGACATGTTCGGGGCGTTTGCATTAAGGGCCATCTAAATATTCCATTTCCACAATCACCCTCAGTACACCTCGTGCACGGCGATCGAAGCAACTACGCCCATAAAACACCTCGGCAAGACGCCACAGCCGACATTACAAACCCTGCTATCGTGAAAGCAGGCTATAAATCATGGCAATAAATAGACTATCGTACGAAAAATATTGAGCCCTCTTTGAGCAGAGGTCAGACCAGGCAAAATAGGCCAGCAAGCGCAGTTTCTGCCACGAGGTGCTCGCCATATAAGCCAGGACATATTTCCAACCCACCACGCCCCTCAGAGGAAATGATGAAAATAAAACATTGGATCATCGCAGCAGCCTGTCTTTCAGCCCTTCCAAGCATTAGCCAGGCCCGCGACACCACCCTCTTCCCCGACTTCGCCACAGCGGTGCAAGAAGCCACCAACGCCGGTCGTTTGGACGGCAGCGTGAAGTTCTACCTGGCCGGTACCCAACCTGCCGGTAAAGTCAGCGTGGTGAAGTCAGGCGTGACTACCAGCCAGAAGACCAACGCCTTTAACAAGTCCGATGAAGGCGCCTGCAGCTGGGCCCTGCAATCGGCCCTGATCCGCCTGCAAAATGCAGCCAAAGCTGCCGGTGCCAACGCCGTGGTCAACCTGGCCAGCAACTACAAAAACGTTGAGTACAAAAACAGCAAAAACTACGAATGCCATGCCGGCGCGATCATGGCTGGCGTCGCCCTGAAAGGCGATCTCGCCATTGCTAAGTAAAGCGTTGCAGGGCGGTGTACTCACCGCCCTGCTCCTGGCAAGCCTGCCGGCCAGCGCACAAGTCGATGGCCAGCAGCTCTTCCAGCAGCACTGCAGTAAATGCCATGGTGCCAACGGCAACGCCCATACCCTGCGCGGCTGGTTGCTGTTTGCGCAGAACCTGAGCAAGCCCAAGTGGCAAGCCAACACCACCGATGACGAGATCCTCCACGCCATCCAACAAGGCCCAGGCGCCATGCCCGCCTACGCGGAAAAACTCAGCAGCGAAGAACAACAAGCGCTGCTCAAGCATTTGCGCAGCCTAGCCAAACCAACCCCCGAGTAAACCCGTAGGGTGGGTGCAACCCACCAGCAAGGCGGGTAAAACCGTAAGGTGAGTGCAACCCACCATCTGCACCACCAAAGCCCCCGCCTAACCATCCCGGCTTACGCCGCTGCGCGGCTAATCCAGGCTACGTCACAACCCTCTCCAGACAACCGCTCACATCGTGAGGTGGGTAAACCCACCACCAAGGCAGGCAAACCGTAGGGTGGGTGCAACCCACCACCTGTACCAGCAAAGCCCCCACCTAACCATCCCGGCTTACGCCGCTGCGCGACTAATCCAGGCTACGTCACAACCCTCTCCAGACCACCGCTCACACCGTGGGTTTGGGTAAACCAACCACCAAGGCAGGCAAACCGTAGGGTGGGTGAAACCCACCATCCTGCACCAGCAAAGCCCCCACCTAACCATCCCGGATTACGCCGCTGCGCGGATAATCCAGGCTACGTCACAGCCCTCCCCAGGCACCCACTCTCACCGTGGGTGTGGGTAAACCAACCCCCAAGGCAGGCAAACCGTAGGGTGGGTGCAACCCACCATCTGCACAACCAAAGCCCCCGCCTAACCATCCCGGCTTACGCCGCTGCGCGGCTAATCCAGGCTACGTTTTAAGCGATATGCGGCCATTGGCCTGACTGAACTTCATTCACCGCTACGCCTCACACTGACTCAGCGGCGCTACTTGCAGCGCCGTAGCGACTCTAAAGCCCGCGCGCTAGGCACAGCAGATGCTCCCCGGCCCGTTTCGTTTAACGCCCCACGTCAGCCTTTCACATCGATGCATTCAGGAGTCGACACCATGTCAGTAGTTGATCAGGCCGGTACCTTCACCCTCGGCCACCGCGCGGTAAAACGCCTCGGTTATGGCGCCATGCAACTGGCCGGGCCCAATGTGTTCGGCCCGCCCCAAGACCATCAAGGCGCTTTGGCGGTACTACGTGCCGCCATTGCCGCCGGGGTTAACCATATCGACACCAGCGACTTCTACGGCCCCCATGTCACCAACCAACTGATCCGCGAAGCGCTGCACCCCTACCCCGACGACTTGGTGTTGGTGACCAAGATCGGCTGCCGGCGTAGCGACGAAGGCGCTTGGCTGCCCGCAGCCTCCGCCAAGGAGCTAACCCAGGCGGTGCACGACAACCTGCGCAATCTAAAACTGGATGTTTTGGAGGTGGTCAATCTGCGCATTATGTTTAGCCAGATCGGCCCAGCGGAAGGCTCTATCGAAGAGCCCTTAAACGTCCTCGCCGAGCTGCAACAGCAAGGACTGGTGCGTCATATCGGCTTAAGCAACGTCACCGCCAAACAGGTGGAGCAAGGCCGCGCCTTGGTGCCAATCGTGTGCGTGCAGAACTACTACAACCTGGCCCACCGCAGCGACGATGCGCTGATCGATCAGCTCGCCGCCGCCAATATCGCCTACGTGCCGTTCTTCCCCCTAGGCGGTTTTAGCCCCCTGAAGTCCGCAGCCCTGGCGCAGGTCGCGCAAGAGCTCGGCGCCTCACCACTACAAGTGGCCCAAGCCTGGCTGCTGCAACGCTCAGCCAATATCCTGCTGATCCCCGGCACCTCATCAGTGGCGCACCTAGAGGAAAACCTCAAAGCCGGAAAACTCAAACTACCCGCCGAGGCGTTGGCCAAACTCAACGCGATTTGATTACGCCCTAAGGTGGATAGCGCTCTAACCAGCCGCCATGCCCCATATCCAACCTTGCAGCACCTGATCCACACCCCACCGCAGCGGTGGATAACTAAAGGTTATCCACCCTACGCAAACGTGCCCATTCCTCAGGGCGGGTGGCGCTTCATCCAGCCGCCATTGGCCGGTACGGCTGATGCATAAGCAGGGAATCAAGACAATATTCATATAGCGAGGATAAGCAAATGTGACCAAACCAACTAAGCGGGTCTACGACAGGTTCTTTACATAGGTGCCATATTGCCATTTAGCCGGATTAGCTAAATCGCCAACCAACCGATTCATATATACATCGGTATCGTCTGCTTCAAAGAAAACCTTTGCACGACGCGTGAGCAAGACATTGGCCTCCTGATAAAAGAAGGCGCGATAGACTTCAACATCTGCTTCGTTCTTGCCCCCAAAATAAGCGACTTCTATAGCATCAGCCAGTTCTTCCCCCACAATAAAATACGCAACAACCGGATAACTCCCAGTATCTTTAGAGCTGACCAACAAAGCTTTAGACGCAACCATATTGATGCTGTCTTTAATTCGTTCGAAAAACCAACTCGGGGTAAACCCATCAGCTATGGCATTAACGCTTGCGTGATATTTTTTATAATTTAGGAATAACAGTCGCTCAACCTCTTCGAGGTCTTTATTGTTAAGCTGGCTAAAAGCTCTGACCTGAAAACCTTGTAAATCAGAAGGGGCAGAGAGTTTCTGGTCTATCTCAACCTCGTAGGTCTTGCGGGCCAGAGAAAATCTATTTTTAAGCAAAAAACCAATCAGCGCGTGGTCAGTTGCCGAGGTAAGACATTGCAGCTTTTGCCTAGCAGACAAGGCTTGCAGACGATTTAAAATCGATGATGCGATACCTCTGCGCCTTACATTTTCTGCAACGTGAAGAACAATATACTCCCGAGCACTATGAAACTTTCTTTGCTCGATAATTCCTACACCTTTCAGCGCACCAGAGCTTAGCGCTACAACGGCAATATAACGTTCGCCAACACGAATATTATATTCTTCCAGGTACGCTTCAAGCTGAGTTTGCATACCCTTACTTATATACTCCTGACCCACAGAGTTTAAGTAAACTATGTCCATATAAAACTCCTTCCTACCCCTCCTAATACTAAAAAAGCCGCTAAATAGCGGCTTTTTTGCTCAATCCAATATCCACCTCTACTGGTGATACTGCGCCGACAGCTCGTGCACTGCATCAAAGAAAGCGCCAGCATGGGCTGGGTCGACTTCTGGGGTGATGCCGTGGCCGAGGTTAAACACTTGGCCGGTGCCTTGGCCGTAACTGGCCAGGATGCGCCCGACTTCAGCGCGGATCGCCGCGGGGTTGGCATAGAGCACGCTCGGGTCCATGTTGCCTTGCAGCGCCACTTGGCTGCCGACGCGGGCGCGGGCGCTGCCGATGTCGCAGGTCCAGTCCAGGCCCAGGGCTTCGGCGCCGGTTTCAGCTAAGGATTCCAGCCACAGGCCGCCGCCTTTGGTGAACAGGATGACCGGCACGCGGCGGCCGTCGTGTTCGCGGATCAGGCCGTCGACGATCTGCTTCATATAGCGCAGGGAAAACTCTTGGTAGGCCGCAGCCGACAGCGCGCCGCCCCAGGAGTCGAAAATCTGCACCGCTTGGGCGCCGGCCTTGATCTGGCCGTTGAGGTAAGTGGTGACCGATTTGGCCAGCTTATCCAGCAGCGCGTGCATGGCTTGTGGATTGTCGTAGAGCATGGCCTTGGACTTGCGGAAGTCCTTCGACGAGCCGCCTTCGACCATATAGGTGGCCAGGGTCCAAGGGCTGCCGGAGAAGCCAATCAGCGGCACACGGCCGTTCAGCTCGCGGCGAATGGTGCGTACGGCGTCCATCACGTAACCCAGGTCTTGCTCTGGATCAGGAATCGGCAGGGCTTCGATATCGGCCAGGGTGTTGATGACCTTCTTGAAGCGCGGACCTTCGCCGGTTTCAAAGTACAGGCCTTGGCCCATGGCATCAGGGATGGTGAGGATATCGGAGAACAGAATCGCCGCGTCCAGTTGCGGGTAACGGTCCAGTGGCTGGATGGTGACTTCGCAGGCCATCTCTGGGTTCTTCATCAGGTTGACGAAGTTGCCGGCCTTGGCGCGGGTGGCACGGTATTCCGGGAGGTAACGACCCGCTTGGCGCATCATCCACACGGGGGTGACATCAACGGGCTGCTTTAGCAGAGCGCGAAGAAAGCGGTCGTTCTTCAGGACGGACATCGGCAGAATTCCTGGCAGTAGTTCAGCGGAGCATCAGTATAGGTGCCGCTAGCACATGCCACGGCCCTGATGCATAAACCTTAAAGCCGGGCATTGTCGCAAAGGGTTCAACAAAAGGCACGGAACCAGCCATGCCTTTTATCTATTGCGACTATTTGCCTCGGGGGCTGCCAGACCCGAATAACGGCCAGCACAGGGGCTTGTGCTGGCCATCGAGGCTTAGACGCCCAGGTAGTCGAGGATGCCTTCGGCGGCGTTGCGCCCCTCGAAGATCGCCGTGACCACCAAGTCCGAGCCGCGCACCATATCGCCACCGGCAAACACTTTCGGGTTGCTGGTTTGGTGTTTGAACTGGGCTTGTTCTGGCGCGACCACACGACCTTGGCTGTCGATATCGATTTTGAAATCGCTGAACCAAGGCGCCGGGCTTGGGCGGAAACCAAAGGCAATCAGCACCGCTTCGGCCGGGATGATTTCCTCGGAGCCAGGAATCGGCTCGGGGCTGCGGCGGCCACGGGCGTCCGGCGCGCCGAGACGGGTCTCGACCACCTTGATGCCTTCGACCTTGCCGTTGCCGACAATCTCAATCGGCTGGCGGTTGAAGAGAAATTTCACCCCTTCTTCCTTGGCGTTCTTCACCTCTTTACGCGAGCCAGGCATGTTCTCCTGGTCGCGGCGATAGGCGCAGGTCACGCTCTTGGCGCCCTGGCGGATCGAGGTGCGGTTGCAGTCCATGGCGGTGTCACCACCACCGAGCACCACCACGCGTTTGCCCTTCATATCGATAAAGTCTTCTGCCGCCTTTTCGAAACCCAGGTTGCGGTTGACGTTAGCGATCAGGAAATCCAAGGCATCGTGCACGCCAGGCAGGTCTTCACCGGGGAAGCCGCCCTTCATGTAGGTGTAGGTGCCCATGCCCATAAACACCGCATCGTATTCATCGAGCAGTTGTTGCAGGGTGATGTCTTGGCCGATTTCGGTGTTCAGGCGGAACTCCACACCCATGCCGGTGAACACTTCACGACGGCGGCTGAGCACGGATTTTTCCAGCTTGAACTCCGGGATACCGAAGGTCAGCAGACCACCAATTTCCGGGTTCTTATCGAACACCACCGGGGTCACGCCGTTGCGCACCAGCACGTCGGCACAGCCCAAGCCGGCAGGGCCTGCGCCAATCACGGCGACGCGTTTGCCAGTCGGTTTGACCTTGGACATATCCGGGCGCCAGCCCATGGCGAAGGCGGTGTCGGTGATGTACTTCTCCACCGAGCCGATGGTCACCGCGCCAAAACCGTCATTGAGGGTACAGGCACCCTCGCACAGACGATCCTGTGGGCACACCCGGCCGCAGACTTCCGGCAGGGTGTTGGTTTGGTGCGACAGCTCAGCGGCGGCGAGGATGTTGCCCTCGCTGACCAGCTTCAACCAGTTGGGAATGAAGTTGTGCACCGGGCACTTCCATTCGCAATACGGGTTGCCGCAGCCCAGGCACCGGTGGGCCTGTTCGGCCGACTGGGCGGGCTTAAAGTTGTCGTAGATCTCGACGAATTCCTTCTTACGCGCACGCAAGAGTTTCTTCTTCGGGTCTTTGCGCCCGACTTCGATGAACTGGAAGTCGTTATTCAGACGTTCAGTCATTGCAATACCTCATCAAACCACTTCAGGCGCATTCTTATTGCGGGTTGGCACGGGTGCTGGAGAGCAGCGACTTCAAGCTGGCGGCTTTCGGCTTAACCAGCCAGAACTTGCGCACATAGTCGTCGAGATTTTCCAGCAGGGTGGTGCCCCACGCGCTTTGTGTTTCGGCTACGTACTCGCTCAGCACTTGTTCCAGGTGGCTACGGTAAGCCTCCATGGCTTCGTTGCTGATGCGCTGGATTTCCACCAACTCGTGGTTAACCCGATCGTAGAAGCTGTTGTCTTGGTCCAGCACGTAGGCGAACCCGCCTGTCATGCCCGAACCGAAGTTGTAGCCGGTTTTACCCAGAACGCAGACAAAACCGCCAGTCATATATTCGCAGCAATGATCGCCAGTGCCTTCCACCACGGCGTGAGCGCCGGAGTTACGCACAGCGAAACGCTCACCGGCCGTGCCCACGGCGAACAGCTTGCCGCCGGTTGCGCCATACAGGCAGGTGTTGCCGATGATGGCCGACTCTTGAGTCTTGAACGGGCTGCCCGCAGGCGGAGTGATCACCAGCTTGCCACCGGTCATACCCTTGCCGACGTAGTCGTTGGCGTCGCCTTCCAAGCGCAGATGCAGGCCACCGGCGTTCCACACGCCAAAGCTCTGTCCGGCAGTGCCTTTAAAGCGGAAGGTGATCGGCGCCTTGGCCATGCCTTGGTTGCCATGTTTACGGGCGATTTCGCCAGAAACCCGGGCACCGATGGAGCGGTCGCAGTTGCAGATATCCAACTCAAACTCGCCGCCACTGGCGCTATCAATCGCGCCACGGGCCAGCTCCACCATCTGTTCAGCCAGCTTGCCTTCGTCGAACGGCGGGTTGCGGTCGACCTGGCAGAACTGCGGCTTGTCTGCCGGAATATGCGCGCTGCCCAGCAGCGGCGTGAGGTCCAGATGGCCTTGTTTATCCGTGTCGCCCGGCAGCACTTCGAGCAGATCAGTACGCCCGATCAGCTCTTCGAGGCTACGCACGCCCAGTTTGGCCAGCCACTCGCGGGTCTCTTCGGCAACGAAGGTGAAGAAGTTCATCACCATCTCAACGGTGCCGATAAAGTGTTCCTTACGCAGCTTGTCGTTCTGTGTCGCGACGCCGGTGGCGCAGTTGTTCAGGTGGCAAATGCGCAGGAACTTACAGCCCAGGGCGATCATCGGCGCGGTGCCGAAGCCGAAGCTTTCGGCGCCGAGGATGGCTGCTTTGACCACGTCCAAACCGGTTTTCAGACCGCCGTCAGTCTGCACCCGCACCTTGCCGCGCAGGTCGTTGCCGCGCAGGGTTTGATGGGTTTCGGCCAGACCCAATTCCCATGGGGCGCCGGCGTATTTGATCGAAGTCAGAGGTGATGCACCGGTGCCGCCGTCATAGCCGGAAATGGTGATCAAGTCGGCGTAAGCCTTGGCCACACCGGCGGCGATGGTGCCGACACCGGCCTCAGCGACCAGCTTGACCGACACCAGTGCCTGCGGGTTGACCTGCTTTAAGTCAAAGATCAGCTGGGCCAAGTCTTCAATCGAGTAGATGTCATGGTGCGGTGGTGGCGAAATCAAGGTGACGCCCGGCACGGCATACCGCAGCCGCGCGATCAGACCGTTGACCTTGCCCCCAGGCAGCTGACCGCCCTCGCCCGGCTTGGCGCCTTGGGCGACTTTGATCTGCAGCACTTCAGCATTGACCAGATATTCCGGAGTCACCCCGAAACGCCCCGTCGCCACTTGCTTGATCTTCGAGCTCTTCAGCGTGCCGTAACGCGCGGGATCTTCACCGCCCTCACCGGAGTTGGAGCGCGCACCCAAGCGGTTCATTGCTTCGGCGATGGCTTCGTGGGCCTCAGGCGACAAGGCGCCCAAGGAAATACCGGCAGAGTCGAAGCGCTTAAGGATCGCCTCCAGCGGCTCCACTTCGTCCAATGCCAGCGCTTGCGCCGCCAGTTTCGGCTTGAGCAGGTCGCGCAGCATGGACACCGGACGGGTATCCACCAGCGTGGTGTATTCCTTGAATTTTTCGTAGTTGCCTTGCTGCACGGCGGCTTGCAAGGTGTTCACCACGTCCGGGTTGTAGGCGTGGTATTCGCCGCCATACACGAACTTGAGCAAGCCCCCTTGCTGGATGGCCTTGCGCGGGCTCCAGGCCTCGGCGGCCAGCAGCTTCTGCTCGCTTTCCAGATCGACAAAGCGCGCGCCTTTAATCCGGCTAGCGACGCCACGGAAGCACAGTTCGGTGACTTCGTCCGCCAAGCCGACTGCTTCAAACAGCTGCGCGCCGCGATAGGAAGCAACGGTGGAGATGCCCATCTTCGACAGGATCTTCAGCAGGCCTTTGGCGATGCCTTTGCGGTAGTACTTGAACACTTCGTACAGATCGCCCAGCACTTCGCCGGTGCGGATCAAATCGCCCAGCACTTCGTAAGCCAGGAACGGATACACCGCCGAAGCGCCAAAGCCCAGCAACACCGCGTAGTGGTGCGGGTCGCGCGCGGTGGCGGTTTCGACCAGGATGTTGCAGTCGCAGCGCAGGCCTTTTTCGGTCAGGCGATGGTGAATAGCACCAGTGACTAATGCCGCATGAGCCGGCAGTTTGCCTGGGGCGATATGACGGTCGCTGAGTACCAGCAGCACCTTGCCGGCGCGCACGGCTTCTTCGGCCTGATCGGCCATATTCAGCACCGCAGCTTCCAGACCGACGCTCTGCTCGTAGTTCATGTCGATGACATGGCGCTCGAAGCCCGGGCGATCCAGGGTCATCAGGGCCCGCCACTTGGCCGGGGAAATCACCGGGCTGCTGAGGATCACGCGCACGGCGTGCTCAGGCGACTCTTCAAAGATATTGCGCTCGGCACCGAGGCAGATTTCCAGGGACATGACGATCGCTTCGCGCAGCGGGTCGATCGGTGGGTTAGTCACCTGGGCGAACTGCTGGCGGAAGTAGTCGTACGGCGAGCGGATGCGCTGAGACAGCACGGCCATCGGCGTGTCGTCGCCCATCGAACCCACGGCTTCCTGGCCCTGCTCACCGAGCGGGCGCAGCACCTGGTCACGCTCCTCGAAGGTGACCTGGAACATCTTCATGTACTGCTTGAGCTGGTCCTGGTCGTAGAACGCCGAGCCATGGTCCTTGTCTTCCAAGGTGGCCTTGATCCGGTGCGCGCTCTTACGCATCCACTGTTTGTAGGGATGCCGGGACTTCAAGCGGTTGTCGATATCGTCGCTGTTAAGCACCTGGCCGGTTTCGGTATCCACGGCGAGAATCTGCCCCGGGCCGACGCGACCTTTGGCCAACACGTCCTCAGGGGCGTAGTTCCACACGCCGATTTCCGAGGCCAGGGTGATGTAGCCGTTTTTGGTGGTGACCCAGCGCGCCGGGCGCAGGCCGTTACGGTCGAGCAGGCACACCGCATGGCGGCCATCGGTCAGCACCACTCCCGCAGGACCATCCCACGGCTCCATGTGCATGGAGTTGTATTCGTAGAACGCGCGCAGTTCGGCGTCCATGGTTTCGACGTTCTGCCAGGCCGGTGGAATGATCATGCGCACACCACGGAACAGGTCGATGCCGCCGGTGACCATCAGCTCCAGCATGTTGTCCATGCTGGAGGAGTCGGAGCCGACGCGGTTCACCAGCGGGCCGAGCTCTTCCAGATCAAAGATCTGATCGTTGGCGAACTTCAAGCGCCGGGCCTGAGCCCAGTTGCGGTTACCGGTGATGGTGTTGATTTCACCGTTGTGCGCCAGGAAGCGGAACGGCTGAGCCAGCGGCCATTTCGGCAGGGTGTTGGTGGAGAAGCGCTGGTGGAACACGCAGATCGCGGTTTGCAGGCGCTCGTCACCCAGGTCTGGGTAAAACTGCTGCAGGTCCGCCGGCATCATCAGGCCTTTATAGATGATGGTTTTGTGCGAGAAGCTGCAGATGTAGTGGTCGCTGTCCGCCGCGTTAGCCACCGAAGAACGGCGGCGGGCGCTGAACAGTTTGATCGCGAATTCTTGATCGCTCAGGCCTTCACCGCCGATAAACACCTGCTCGATTTGCGGCAGGCGCTCCAGTGCCAGGCGTCCGAGCACGCTGGTGTCCACCGGCACCTGACGCCAGCCAACGAGTTGCAGGCCAGCGGCGAGGATTTCGCGGTTCATGTTGTCCCGCGCAGCCTGGGCTTTAACCGGGTCCTGATTGAGGAACACCATGCCCACGGCATATTGCTTGGCCAGCTCGACGCCGAAGTGCTGCTGGGCCATGGCGCGCAGGAACAGGTCCGGCTTTTGAATCAGCAGGCCGCAACCGTCGCCGGTCTTGCCGTCGGCGTTAATCCCACCACGGTGGGTCATGCAGGTTAGCGCTTCAATCGCGGTCTGCAGCAGGTGATGGCTAGCTTCACCCTGCATATGGGCAATCAGGCCGAAGCCGCAGTTATCCTTGAACTCATCAGGACGGTACAAACCTGCTTTCATAGGGACACTCTCACCAAATTGCCCAAACCGCAGGCAAGTTACTTACATAATCACGGGGCTAGCTGTTGAGCGCGCACGGGCAAGCCTTAGCGTGGCGCAGGCAGTGAGCAGACATCTTAGCCTGCTCGCGCTACTCAGCTGGAATATTTCTGGCGAATTTATATAAGAAAATGCCGCTCAGATGAAAGAAAAATCGACGAACACCATAATAGTGCAATCGTCGATTTCTCCGCACCAAAAAAGCATGCAATTGGCAGGCCATCTGGCCTATTAAATCGCCTCAGCCTTGATCGAGGCAAAGCTGCGCGCCCATGGCTTACCGGCTTGCAGGGCAGCAGGCAATGAGCTGATGGCATTTTTCGCCGCCGCCTGGCTGGCAAACTTGCCGTAAGTCACTACATAAATAGCACTGCCTTGGTGCATTTTTTTGTAGTAGTGAAATTGCGCACCATTTTTGCGCAGCAAGTCTTGCGCTTTACTTTCCGAGCCGGTAACCAAAACCTGCAGGGCAAATTGGTTGCCTGGCTGGGCGGCATACCACGCCGCCGTCGAACTACCCGCGCTGGCCACAGGCTTAGCTGCAGTAGCTGCCGGCTTAGCCGCCACGACTGGCTTAGGCGCAGGAGCTGGGGCTGGTTTCGGCGCTGGCGGCTTAGGCGCGGCCACCACGGGCTTAGGCTCAACCACAGGTGCTGGAGCAGGCGCTGGGGCGGGTGTCGCGACGGGCGCCGGAGCTGGCGCGGCAGCAGAACCGACCGCCGAAGGCACCACCGGGACAGCAGGCGGCAGTTGCACCGCACCACCTTCATGACCTTCCTCGGCCATCCCCGAAGCTTGGGCCAGCGGCTCACGAATCACTGGCTGCGCTTCGCCCACTAACGGCAACGGCACCGGCTGATTAGAACCTTCGAATTGAATCGCCGGCGCCTCACCAGCTGCGCCAGTGCTCGGTGCTTGTGCAACAGCCGGTGCAGCAGGCTTGTCGCTGCTGACCCGGCCCTGCATCAGCCAAGCCGCCAGTACACCGACAGCGACCACGCACAGGGCCAGCAAGTGCTTACGCGGCAGCTTGAAACCGCCTCCCGAAGCCGCGGCAGCCCCACGGCGCTCGACCATCGCATCGGCGAGAACTTCCCGCGCCACTTGGTTGATACCGCCCGGCCAACCGCCAGATTGATCATGGATCTCGGCGATTTGCTCATCACTGAACACATCCAGACTCTGCGCCGCACCTTCTAGACGCTGCTTGAGGTACTCGCGGGTTTCGTCTTCGTTGTACGGCTGCAGCTCAATGATGTGGAACGCCTCATCGGTGGCCTCGAACTGCTCAAGGCGCGCCAACAGCTGCGACTCGGCAAACAGGAACACGTGAGCGCGGCCTTCGCCATCACCAGCCGCCAGGGTTTGCAAGGCACTGATCGCCGCGTCGCTGAGGTCTTCAGCGTCGTCGACCAGCACATAAACTTCCTGACCGGTGAGGGCCAACTGCGCCACTTGGTTGAGGATGCTCGCCGCATCGGGCCGCGCCACCTGCAAACCCTGGGCAACTTGGCGCAGGATGCTGGCTGGGTCTTCCGCCCCTTTGGCCGACACCACCACGCTCTGCACCGCCTGTTTGTTGGTGCTGGCTACCAGCGCCTGACGCAGTAAGGTCTTACCACTGCCGTCGGGGCCGGCCACCACCAGCACCAGCTGGCTGTAGCGGGCGAAGTGGTGCAATTGGCCGAGCACCGGCTTGCGCTGCGCAGGATAGAATTTGAAACCAGGCACCCGGGCCGCGAACGGATCATGGGTGAATTGGTAATGATCTAGAAACGCCTCGTCAGCATGCAGACTTGTCATGGGGCTCTCGTTAATTTTTAAGCTGAGCCAACTGCTGGGCATAATCTGCACTCAGCGTGGCATCCAAAATGTCCCGGGGAAAATCGCCCGTCACTACTGCCTCACCCAAACCGCGCAACAACACTAGGCGCAACTTGCCATCGAGGACCTTCTTATCGACCGCCATATGCTCCATAAAATCCGCAGGGGTCATATCTGCCGGTGGAGTGACCGGTAAACCGGCGGCAATAAACAGCTTCACAGCGCGCTGACGCTCGGCCGCGGTGATCCAACCCAAACGCTGCGACATATCCAGCGCCATCACCGTCCCCGCCGCCACGGCCTCACCGTGCAGCCACACGCCGTAGCCCTGATGAGTCTCAATGGCATGGCCAAAGGTGTGCCCTAAATTAAGGGTAGCTCGCACTCCCGACTCGCGCTCATCCGCCGCCACCACTCGGGCTTTAGCCGCACAGGAACGGGCGATGGCCGCTGTCAGCGCCGCCTGATCGAGTGCACGCAGCGCGCTCATGTTTTCTTCCAGCCAATCCAGGAACGGCGCGTCGCAGATCAAACCGTACTTGATCACCTCTGCCAGGCCAGCCGACAGTTCACGCTCAGGCAAGGTGGACAGGCTTTGGGTATCGATCAGCACCGCTTGCGGCTGATAGAAAGCGCCCACCATGTTCTTGCCCAGCGGGTGGTTGATGCCGGTTTTCCCACCAACCGAGGAATCCACTTGCGACAGCAAAGTGGTCGGCACCTGAATAAAGTTGACCCCGCGCTGATAACAGGCGGCCGCAAAGCCGGCCATATCACCAATCACCCCGCCACCTAAGGCAATCACGGTGGTGCGCCGGTCATGCCGAGCGCTGAGCAGGCCATCAAAAATCAGTTGCAGGGTTTGCCAGTTTTTATGGCTTTCGCCGTCGGGCAGCACCACCGAGGTGATGTTGTAGCCGCTGAGCGCTTGCTCAAGCTGGGCCAGATAGAGGGGCGCAACGGTGTCGTTGGTGACTATTGCAACTTGTCGACCAACAATGTGCGTCGCCAGCAAATCATTCCGAGCTAACAAGCCTGCACCGATATAAATCGGATAGCTGCGCTCACCCAGGTCGACATCAATAGTCTGCATAAAGCCCCCATGAACAAAGAGGCCTAGGATAGCGCAGTTCAGCCTGCGCTTTAATGGGAACTGAGCGCGTCCAGCCGCTCAAGGATTTCTTGCACCACCAAACGCGGCGGACGCTCGTCCGTCTCGATGATGATACTGGCCACCTCGCGGTACAGCGGATCACGGATAGCCAGCAGCTCGGCCAGCACCTTACTCGGGTTCGGCGTACGCAGTAGCGGGCGGTTGCGGTCACGGGCCGTGCGATCGACCTGCTGCTCCACCGACGCATGCAAATACACCACATGCCCGCCTTGCTTCAGTGCCACGCGATTTTGCTCACGCATCACCGCCCCGCCCCCGGTGGCCAGCACCACTCCATCACTGGCACACAGATCAGCGATCACCCCCTGCTCGCGCTCGCGAAAGCCTTGCTCGCCTTCCACGTCAAAGATCCACGGAATATCCGCACCGGTGCGCTGCTCAATTTCCTTGTCAGAATCTTTGAACGGCAACCGTAGTTCTTTTGCTAGCAAACGCCCGATGGTGCTTTTCCCAGCGCCCATCGGGCCAACCAAAATCAAATTTCGCACAACGTTAGCGGCTCACGGTGACTGCTTGGTTGTTCATGATACGTGGAGTAATGAATACCAGCAGCTCTGATTTCTTATCCTGCACAATGTCGCGACGGAACAAACGGCCCACGTACGGAACATCACCCAGGAATGGCACCTTATCCACCGACTTCGATTGAGTATTGGAGAACACCCCACCGATGACAATCGTTTCGCCATCAGTGACTAGCACTTTGGCGTTAACTTCGTTTTTCTGGATAGCCGGAACACCGTTGGTGGATGCGATCACCGAGAAGTCAGGAGCGTCTTTGGTGACCTTAACTTCCATCAGAATACGGTTGTCAGGCGTGATTTGCGGCGTTACCTCGAGCGACAGCGAAGCCTCTTTGAACGAGGTAGTGGTTGCACCACTGGAGCTAGCCTCTTGGTAAGCGATCTCAGTACCTTTAAGGATCTTGGCGGTTTCCTTATCGGAAGTGACCACCTTAGGTTGCGATACCACCTCACCTGAACCTGATTTTTCCATGGCACTGAGCTGCAAATCCAAGATCGCGTTATTGCTGATAAAGCCAATGCCAATCCCAGAACTACCCGTTACCCCCAGATCAACGAAGGGGGTGTTCACAGGAATAGTAGGTCTGCCCTCAAAGTGGCCAACGCTGCTGCCTTCTTCATCCTCAACACCTAGCTGGCCATTTTTACCCCAGGCCGACCAGTCATTGCCGCTCCACAAGTTGCCCCCCCAACGTACGCCCAGCGACTTGTCGTAATCGACGTTGGCCTCAACGATACGTGCCTCGATCATCACCTGACGCACAGCCACGTCCAACTGCACCACGATGCGCCGTAGCTCGTCCAAGCGCTCTTGAGTCTGGTAGGCAATAATGCTGTTAGTTCGCTCATCAACCGTGATTGAACCGCGCTCATCGGTACCGCCACTGGTCACGGACTGGAACAGCTTGGCCATGTCCGCCGCCTTGGCGTAGTTGATTTGGATCAGCTCACGGCGCAGTGGCGCCAGCTCGGCGATTTGTTTCTGCGCTTCCAGCTCTTGACGCTCGCGGGCGGCGATTTCATCGGCCGGCGCGACCAGCAAGACGTTGCCGACTTTGCGCTTATCCAGACCTTTGGTTTTCAACACCAAGTCCAGCGCCTGATCCCAAGGCACGTTTTGCAGTCGCAGGGTGATATTGCCCTTAACCGTGTCACTGGCCACCAGGTTGAGGTCGGTGAAGTCTGCAATCAGCTGCAGCACCGAGCGCACATCGATGTCCTGGAAGTTCAGCGACAGCTTCTCGCCGGTGTAGGCAAAGCTTTCGCTCTTACGCTTTTCAGACTCGGCCTGGGTCAGCGGTTTGATGCTCAGGGTCAGTTTGTTATCGGTCTGGTAAGCCAGGTAGTCGTAGACCCCGGTTGGCTCAATCAGAATGTTGGTCTGGCCATTGGACTCGCTAGCGCTAACGAACTGCACCGGGGTGGCGAAGTCTTTTACGTCCAGACGCACACGCAGGGACTCTGGCAACTCAGTCTTATTGAAGGCCAGACGAATCTTGCCGCCTTGATCTTGAATATCCGGGCTCACCGAGGCATCCGACAGGGTGATGACGACATTACCTTCGCCCTGCTCACCGCGTTGGAAGTCGATATTGCTCACCGCGCGGGTTTGCGCCACATAGGGTTTGACCGGTGCAGAGACCGGTGCGGCAACGGCCGTGGTCGGCGCTGCGGCATTGGCGCTGGCACCTTCACCCACAACAACGTAAACCGAGTTGCCTTCAGCACGGGTGTTATACGGGGACAGATTGGTCAGGTTAACAATCAAACGGGTGCGGTCTTTCGCTTCAACCACGGTCACGCTGCGGGCATTACCGGCGCCCAGCTCTTTGCTCTTCACCCCCAGCTTGCTCGATACACCCGGCAGGTCGATGGCGATACGCGCGGGCTGCTCAATGGTGTAGCCGCGCGGAGCTAGCACGGGCTCGTCGAAGGTCAGCTTCAGCTCGACCCGATCACCAGGCAGGCTGGCCACATCCAGCGCTTGCAAATTGGCGGCGAGCAGGCTCGGCGACAGCAGCACAGCTAGCAACGAGAGGCTTAGCTTGGGAAGAAAATGGCTCATGTGAGGTTTCCGTTGGGCAGACTGATTATTTTTCTTCATCGCTGATTCACTCTATTAAGAGCGCTCCTTAAGGGAGAGACTGCGTGGGCGTTCCAACCAACCACCCTCACCATCCGGGACTATCTCGATTACTTCAATTTTGCCTTCATCAATCCCGACAATACGGCCGTGATTACGCCCTAAGTAATCACCGACCCGTACCCGATGCACGCTGTTAGCGCCATTGACCAAGGCATATTGCGAACCCGCATTGCCCAGCGTGCCGACCATGGTGAAGCTCTCAATATTGAAATCTTCGAGGAACTGTTTAACCCGGGTTTCATCCGGCTTAATGTCCCGCGAACCTTTTTGCTTAGCCGTCAGATCAATCTTGATCGGTGGCTGAAACGGATTGCGCATGGCCGCGACGCCATAGACAAAGTTCTCAAAGGTTTGGAACTTCGGCAGCGGCTCGATGGCACTTTTCGGTTGCGCACGAGTTTCATCCATAAAGCTCTGCAGATCGGCAAAATCGCTCGAGTTGTTACAGCCTGCGAGCATTACCCCAAGCAGACACAGCAGCGCTGGGCGACAGCTACTCATTTCGCCACCCCTTTGTCGTTATAGCGGTAGGTCTTAGCCAAGATGTTCATGGCAATCAGTGCGCTGTTATCGCTCTTCGCCGGCACCAGCTCGAAGTCATGCAAGGTGACGATCCGTGGCAAGCTGGCCACACTGCTGACGAAATTGCCCAGGTCATGGTAGGTACCAACGACTTTAATCTGGATCGGCAACTCAATATAAAACTGCTGGGTGACCTCGGGCATGAGTTTGATTTCTTCAAACTCCAGACCACTGCCCAAACCGGTACGAGTGATATCTTCGAGCAAACCCGGTACTTCGGTATCGCTGGGCAGTTGTTTTAATAAAGCACCGAAGGAAACTTCCATTTCGGCCATTTGCGCTTTATACGCATCCAAGTTGGCTGCTTGTTTAGCTTTGGAGGCGAACTGCTGCTTTAAATTACCTTCTTCGTTTCGTACCGACTCCAACTGCAATTGCATATCTTGCAGATAGAAGAAGTAACCCAAGCCTAATACCAGGGAAAATAACAAAATTGCGGCGATGGTTTTAACCGCGGCCGGCCAAGAGCCAATGTTATTAAAATCCAGATTATTTAAATCAATCTGTTTAAGACTGGCTAACGAATCATTCAGGCTCATGGTTTAACCTCCCCAGCAGCAGCTTCTGGCTGGGTTTGCTGGACGCTCAAACGGAACTCGTTAGCCTGATCAATAGCTGCCGTAACGGCCTTGACCTCCGTCAGATTGGGCGCCGTCAGCCACTCAGACGCATCCAAGTTACGCATCAGGTTGGAAACCCGGTTATTCGATTCAGCAGCGCCAACGATATCGATGGATTTGCCCTTCATCTTCACCGCCGTGAAATGCACGCCATCGGGCAAAGTACGCACCAGTTGCTCAAACATCCGGCCAATGATGGAGCGGTTGCCTTGCAGGTCCTGGATGATCTTCATGCGCTCCAGCAACTGCTGGCGGCGGGTTTTCAGCTCGCTGATTTCTTTGATGCGCGCATCCAGCAAGGCAATTTCTTTACGCACAAAATCGTTGCGCGCGTTCTGCTGCTCAGTCGCCGAATCCAGATACTGGCCACCCAGAAACACCGCAGCCGCAGCGACGATAAACACGCCCAACAGGGCCACCAGAAAGCGCTGTTTGCGCTCTTCGCGCAGTTGCTCACGCCAAGGTAAAAGGTTGATCCGTGCCATTAGTCGAAACTCCTCATCGCCAGACCACAGGCAATCATCAGCGCTGGGGCATCACTGGCGAGGGCGCCCGCATTGACCTTGCCACTCAGTGCCATGTCCGCGAAGGGGTTGGCCACCAAGGTCGGTGTCCCCAGTTTGTGCTGAATCAAGCGATCGAGATCGGCAATCGAGGCGGTACCGCCGGCCAGCAGGATGTAATCCACTTCGTTGAACTGACCCGAAGCGAAGAAGAACTGCAAGGAGCGCGACACTTGCTGCACCACGGCATCTTTAAATGGCTGCAGCACTTCGCTGTCGTAGTCGTCGGGCAGGCCGCCTTGCTTCTTGGCCAAGCCGGCCTCCTCCATGGAGAGGCCGTAGCGACGCTGAATTTCTTCGGTCAGCTGCTTGCCGCCAAAGAGTTGCTCGCGGGTATAGATGGTACGGCCGTTATGCAGCACGCTGAGGGTGGTCATGGTGGCGCCGATATCGACCAACGCCACGGTGAGCTTGTCACGACCCGCACCGAGCTGATCGAGCAGCAACGAGTAAGCCCGCTCCAAGGCGTAGGCTTCAACGTCGACCACTTTGGCCGTCAGGCCGCCTAAGGTCAGGGCCGCTTCGCGCACTTCGACGTTTTCTTTGCGGCAAGCGGCTAGTAGCACTTCAACGCGCTCGGCATTGCGCGCGGAAACGCCTTGCACTTCAAAGTCGATGGCCACTTCTTCAAGGGGATAGGGAATGTACTGATCAGCCTCGATTTTCAGCTGATTTTCCAGGTCGTCATCGGACAACCCAGCTTCCATATCAATGGTTTTGGTAATCACCGCAGAGCCCGCAACGGCCACCGCTGCGACCTTCACTGAGCTTTTCGATTTGGCCACGACCCGCGCAATGGCTTTACCGACCCCTTCCAGCTCAGCAATGTTTTTTTCCACTACCGCACTCTGTGGTAGCGGTTCGACGGCATAAGCCTCGACTTTATAACGATTTCCGGAGCGACTTAATTCAAGTAGCTTGACGGAAGTCGAACTGATATCGATCCCGAGAAGCGTATTCGCTTTCTTAGTAAAAAGCCCTAGCACGATCGATTTCCTATTGGCATCCGTAACTTACGGACTATTTATGTTTTTTCACATTAAATAACAGTCTTGACAGAAGCGCAAATGGCTACTCCGCAAAAAAACCGCTTATAATGTGACCAGCTTTTCTCTTTTAAACACCCGCTCTGTTTAAGCCTTTCTTTTATTTGGAAATCCTAAAATCTTGATGCGTTTTGTGCGTTTTCTCTGCTGGTCTGGCGTTGCTGCTATTTGTGGCTTGGTCCTCAGTTTTAGCGGTGCTTATCTCTACCTGAGCCCGAGCCTCCCCTCGGTCGAGTCTCTGCGTAGCATCCAATTGCAGATCCCCCTGCGGGTGTTCAGCAGCGACGGCAAGCTCATCGCCGAGTACGGTGAAATGCGCCGTTCGCCCATTGCCTTCGCTGACATCCCCCCGGATTTCATCAACGCGCTGCTGGCGGCGGAAGACGATAACTTTGCCAACCATTATGGCGTCGACGTCAGCAGCCTGATGCGCGCTGCAACGCAAATATTGAAAAGCGGGCAAATTCAAAGTGGTGGCAGCACCATCACTATGCAGGTGGCGAAGAACTTCTTCCTCACCAGCGAAAAAAGCTTTTCCCGCAAGATCAATGAAATATTGCTGGCCCTGCAAATTGAACGCGAGCTGAGCAAAAACGAAATTCTCGAGTTGTACGTCAACAAGATTTACCTGGGTAACCGCGCCTACGGCATCGAATCCGCCGCGCAGGTTTATTACGGCAAATCGATCCGCGACGTCAGCCTGGCGCAAATGGCCATGATCGCCGGCCTGCCCAAAGCCCCTTCGCGCTTTAACCCACTGGCAAACCCCAAGCGTGCCTTGGAACGTCGCGACTGGATCCTGGGGCGCATGTACAGCCTCGGCAAGATTGACCAGCAGCGTTACCAAGCAGCCCTGGCCGAGCCGATCGACGCCAGTTACCACGTGGCAACGCCTGAACTGAGCGCGCCTTATATTGCCGAAATGGCCCGCGCCGAAATGGTTGGCCGTTATGGCAGCGAGGCTTACACAGCCGGCTATAACGTCACCACTACCGTGCCCAGCGACCTGCAAAACGCGGCCAATAACGCCGTGCGTGAAGGCCTGATCAACTACGACCAACGCCACGGTTATCGCGGTCCGGAAAGCCGTCTGCCGGGGATGACCAAGGAGCATTGGTTGGCCGAGCTGGCCAAGCACAGCAACCTCGGCGGCTTAGAGCCAGCCATTGTCACCAACGTCGATAAAAGCGGTCTGCAGGTATTGCTGCGCACAGGTGAAGAACAGGCGGTGCCGTGGGACAGCATGAAGTGGGCACGCCCCTTCCTCAACACCAACAGCATGGGACCACGCCCGCAACAGCCGGCTGACGTCAGCAAAATCGGCGACCTGATTCGCGTGCAGCACAAAGACGATGGCAGCCTGCGCTTTGTCCAGCTGCCTGCCGCGCAAAGCGCACTGGTCTCGCTGGACCCACACGACGGCGCCATTCGCGCTTTGGTCGGTGGCTTCTCCTTCGAGCAGAGCAACTACAACCGCGCCACCCAAGCGAAGCGTCAGCCGGGCTCGAGCTTTAAGCCCTTTGTTTACAGCGCCGCGCTGGACAAAGGCTACACCGCCGCGAGCATGGTCAACGATGCACCCATCGTGTTCGCCGACGACAACCTGTCGCAAGTCTGGCGGCCAAAGAACGACACCAATACCTTCTTAGGCCCGATCCGCCTGCGTGAGGCGCTGTATCGCTCGCGTAACTTGGTTTCGATCCGCTTGCTGCAAGACTTAGGCATCAACAGCACGCTGAACTACATCGAGCGCTTCGGCTTCGATAAAAAGGACCTGCCGCCGAACCTGTCGCTGGCCCTCGGCACCGCCAGCCTCACGCCGATGGAAATCGCCACCGGTTGGAGCGTGTTTGCCAGCGGCGGCTACAAGACCCAGCCGTACCTGATCCAGCGCATCGAAGACCGCACCGGCCAGTTGCTGTTTAACGCCACCCCGCTACAAGCGCCGAGCACCAGCCAGCCGCAACCTCAGCCAGAGGCGCAGGACAGCGACCTGGCACAGGCACAAACGCCTAGCAGCCCAGTCGCCACTGCAGAGAAGATCCTCGACCCACGTACTGCGTACATCATGACCAGCATGCTGCAGGACGTGATCAAGCGCGGCACCGGGCGCCGCGCCCTGGCCTTGGGCCGCGATGATCTGGCGGGCAAAACCGGGACCACCAACGAATCCAAAGACAGCTGGTTCTCCGGTTATAACTCCGACTACATCACCACGGTATGGGCTGGTTTTGACCAGCCTGAAAGCCTCGGCCGCAACGAATACGGCGGCACCGTCGCCCTACCGATCTGGATGAGCTATATGGGCGCCGCCCTTAAAGGCAAACCCAGCCACACCCAAGCGGAACCGGAAGGTTTGCTGACCCTGCGCATCGATCCACTCAGCGGTCGTGCGGCCACGCCAGATACGCCCAATGCCTACTTCGAGCTGTTTAAGGCCGAGGATTCGCCGCCGCCCGTGGGTGAATTTGCTCCCGGCATGAGCATCCCCGGCAGCCCGCTGCCAGCCGATGAGACCACTCCGCTAGATCTGTTCTAAGTGTTGTAACGGTGCAAGCGCCTGCGCGGCGCTTGCACCCTAGCCACTA
The DNA here is from genome assembly GCF_025465995.1 of Pseudomonas sp. 5P_3.1_Bac2. Lineage (GTDB taxonomy): Bacteria > Pseudomonadota > Gammaproteobacteria > Pseudomonadales > Pseudomonadaceae > Aquipseudomonas. Next base: position 397,672 of record NZ_JANLNY010000023.1, read on the forward strand.
AACCGCAGGCATAAAAAAACCAGAGCCAAGCTCTGGTTTTTTATTGGCCCGAGATTAGCCGTTAAACACGTCGTCAACCGACTGCAACGGATAGTTCTTCGGATACGGCAGAGTCGCCACACCGCTGTCGATCGCAGCCTTGGCCACGGCGTCGCATACCACGGTGATCAGACGCTGATCCATTGGCTTAGGAATGATGTACTCGCGACCGAAGTTCAGGGCGATACCACCGTAAGCGTCACACACTTCCTGCGGCACTGGCAGCTTGGCCAGATCACGCAAGGCCAGAGCGGCAGCGACTTTCATCTCTTCGTTGATGCGCGTGGCGCGAACGTCCAAGGCCCCACGGAAGATGAAGGGGAAACCCAATACGTTGTTGACCTGGTTCGGGTAGTCGGAACGACCGGTCGCCATGATCACATCGCTACGGGTGGCGTGAGCCAGTTCCGGGCTGATTTCTGGATCGGGATTCGAGCACGCGAAGACGATAGGGTTCGGCGCCATGCGCAGCAGGTTTTCAGCGCTGAGCAGGTTCGGCCCGGACAGGCCAACAAAGACGTCAGCGCCTTCGCAGGCATCGGCCAGAGTGCGCTTATCGGTTTCGCTGGCGAACACCGCTTTGTACTGGTTCAGATCTTCACGACCGGAGTGCACCACGCCTTGGCGGTCGACCATAAAGATGTTTTCCACTTTAGCGCCCAGGCTCACCAGCAGCTTCATGCAGGAGATAGCCGCAGCGCCGGCGCCCAAGCAGACGATCTTCGCTTCAGGCAGGGTTTTGCCAGCAATTTCCAGAGCGTTGAGCATGCCGGCCGCGGTAACGATCGCGGTGCCGTGCTGGTCATCGTGGAAGACTGGGATGTCGCACTGTTCGATCAGCGTGCGTTCAATTTCAAAGCACTCAGGGGCTTTGATGTCTTCGAGGTTGATCCCACCGAAAGTGATGGAGATGCGGCGTACGGTGTCAATAAACGCCTGCGGGCTTTCCGCTTCGACTTCGATGTCAAATACATCGATACCGGCGAAGCGTTTGAACAGCACGCCCTTGCCTTCCATTACCGGCTTGGAGGCCAATGGACCGAGGTCACCCAGACCCAGAATCGCGGTGCCATCAGAGATAACCGCCACCAAATTGCCTTTGCCGGTGTAGCGGTACGCCAGCTCCGGGTCGCGTGCAATTTCTCGCACTGGCTCAGCCACACCTGGGCTGTAGGCCAGGGACAAATCCCGTGCAGTGGCTGTTGCTTTAGTGAGCTCGACACTCAGCTTTCCTGGACGAGGATTAGCGTGATAGTCGAGAGCGGCCGTTTTCAAATCTGACATATTGGCATTTCCGCTATGGGGTGTTGAACAGGCAGGCGGCGAGGATACGCAACTTGAGTGCAGCTACACAAGACCGCTACCAGCAAGGCTGGCACGGCTTATCCCAGGGTATTTGTCAGGTAATGCGAACAGATTTGGCTAGCCTACGCCTTAGGGTAAAACCTGCAACATGCTCGTCGCGGTAATAGGTAATAGCCACCGCGCCTGACCCTTGCCGGCGCCACCACGCTGGTTGCGATCGACCAGCCAGCCGCGTGCTTCCACACGCTGCCCTTCAAGGGCCTCAAGCTCTTTGAGGTCGAAATACTTGAACAGGCGTTTGGGGATTTGCAGCACCAGCGAGTCGCCCATTTCCAACCACAGGCCACCCCCGTTGCGTTCAACCCGCTTGATCCGCCCCTGGATCAAGCTAAAACCACTGCTGCGCAGTTGCTGCGGGCTCTGCACCGGAGGCTTTTGCCACAGCCCCAAGCCAGCCTGACGGGCACTGCGCTCGGCCTGCACCTGGCAGTCGACCAAGCTTAAATTCGGCGCCACCGCCACGGCATAAGCCAAACCTTCGGCAAGCAATTGCGCCTCGAAGTTGGCTCCGTTGCTGCCATAGATATGGCCCAAGGTACGGCCGTAGTGATCCTTGGCCTGTTCACCGACCTGCAGAGTAACCCGCCCGGAACTGGCCTCAACCAAGTCCTGCAAGCGCTCACGGGCTGCCTCGGCAAAGGCTTCGGTGGGCCGGCCTTGATGGCTCAGCTCAGGCGCATTGAGGCCCAACAAGCGCACGCTGCGGCCGTCGACTAAGCGCAACGTGTCGCCATCCACGACCCGTTGTACTTTGACCTTGGGCAGATTGCCCGGCAGCGGACAGAACGCCTGAGCCTGGCTGGTAAAAAGTAAGGCAATAAAAAAGGCGCCCACTAGGGACGCCTTTTTCTGCACGACGGAGAAACCCATCAGGGCCACCGGTGCGGGACGCAAGCTTACTGCTTGGCGCCGAACATGCCGAAACGCTGTTTGAAGCGATCAACACGGCCGCCGGTATCCAACATTTTTTGCTTGCCGGTGTAGAACGGGTGGCACTCGTTGCACACGTCCAGCGCCAGAGGCTTAGCCAGAGTGGAGCGAGTTTCGATCACGTTACCGCAGCTGCAGGTAGCGGTGACGGCTTCGTAAGTTGGGTGGATATCGGCTTTCATGGGTGATTCCTCAAGGCTAGCGTGCCGCCACCAGACACTATTGTCGGGTACCGCACGGAATTAGGCCGGCGATAATACCAGAGAGTCGTCATGACGCAAGCGACAGCATCGTATCAGCCGCCGAGTGGCTGATAGATCGGGGGCTACAGGCCCATGCTAAGATCGCCGCTGACTAAAACTGTGCCTAGCTATGCTAAAGCCTTATTAATCGGCGCCGCCTGCTCTCGCCCGCATGGAGCAGGCCCAGTCCATCAGGTATCCCGTGCCCAACGCCATCTTGCGCCTCGCCCTGCCCTCGCCGCTGCGCCGTCTGTTTGATTATCGTGCGCCGGCAGGCGTGCTACGCAGCAGCCTGCAACCCGGCATGCGCCTGCGCGTGCCGTTTGGCCGCCGCGAGATGATCGGCGTGCTGGTGGAAGTGTGCGACTCCAGCGAGGTGCCGGCCGACAAGCTGAAACCCGCGCTGGAACTGCTCGATCCGCAGTCACCGCTGCCGCCGGCGCTGTTCAAGCTATGCCTGTGGACCGCCCAGTATTACCAGCACAGCCTTGGTGACACCCTAAGTTGGGCCTTGCCGGTGTTGCTGCGCCAAGGCGAGCCGGCGCAAATGCGCCAAGAGCGCTTCTGGTCGATCAGCCCCGAAGCCAAGCTGGATGACCCACGCTTAAGCCGGGCGCCGCGCCAGCGCGATGCGCTGAAAACCATCGCCCAACATCCCCATGGCGTGTCGCACCAACTGCTGAGCAAGCTGCAACTGAATAAAGACAGCCTCGACCTGCTGCTGGAAAAAGGCCTGGTGCAGGTCGAAGTACGCCGCCACGCACCGACGCCGCGTCATGCCAACTGGCTGGCACAGCCAGAACTGCCACTGAACCCCGAGCAACGCGCCGCCGCCGACTCGATCCGTGCAGGCTTCGGCAGCTTCAATGCGTTTTTGCTCGCCGGCGTCACCGGCAGCGGCAAGACCGAGGTGTACCTGCAACTGATCCGCGAGACGCTGGAGGCTGGCAAGCAGGCGCTGGTGCTGATCCCCGAGATCAACTTAGGCCCGCAAACCCTGGCGCGTTTTGAACAGCGCTTTAATGCGCGGATCGCCCTGCTGCACTCAGCCGTGAATGATCGGGAACGCTTAGACGCCTGGCTGGCGGCGCGCGACGGTGAGGCTGACATCATTATCGGTACCCGCTCGGCGCTGTTTACGCCGATGCAAAACCCCGGCCTGATCATCATCGACGAAGAGCACGACGCCTCCTATAAACAGCAGGAAGGCCTGCGCTACCACGCCCGCGACTTGGCCGTGGTGCGCGCCCATCAGGAGAACATCCCGGTGGTACTGGGCTCCGCCACGCCGTCACTGGAAAGCCTGCACAACGCCCAGATCGGTCGCTATGCCCTGCTGCAACTGCCGCACCGCGCCGGCGCCGCCAAGCAGCCGAAGTTTTTGCGTTTGGACGTGAAAAGCCGTCCGCTCGACTCCGGCATCTCCGCCCCTCTGCAACAAGCCATCGGCCAAACCTTAGCCGCCGGCCAGCAAGTGCTGGTGTTCCTCAATCGCCGCGGCTTCGCGCCGACCTTGCTGTGTCATGACTGCGGCTGGCTATCCGAATGCCCCCGCTGCGATGCGCGGATGACCGTGCACCAACGCTCGCGCGAGCTGCGCTGCCACCACTGCGGCCACAGCGAACGACAGCCAAGCAACTGCCCCAAGTGCAATAACGTCGATTTACGCCCCGTCGGCGCCGGCACCGAGCGCGCCGAAGAGCGGTTGGAGATCCTCTTCCCCGACTTTCCGGTGCTGCGCGTGGACCGTGACAGCACCTCGCGCAAAGACGCCATGGACAACCTCTTCCAGCAGGTGCAAAAAGGTGAGCCGTGCATTCTGGTCGGCACCCAGATGCTCGCCAAAGGGCATCACTTCCCGAGGGTGACGCTGGTAGCCATTCTCGATGCTGACGGCGGTCTGTTTAGCGCCGACTTCCGCGCCAGTGAGCGCATGGCCCAGTTGATTGTGCAGGTCGCAGGCCGGGCCGGGCGGGCTGAAGAGCCGGGCAAGGTGATTATTCAAAGCCACCTGGCGGACCATCCGCTGCTGGTGCAACTGACCGAGCAGGGCTACTTCGCCTTTGCCGAGCAAGCCTTGAGCGAAAGGCGCAGCGCCGGCCTGCCGCCGTTCTGCCACCTGGCCTTGCTGCGCGCCGAAGCGCACAAGCCGGGACAAGCCGAGGGCTTTCTCGATGACGCCTGCAGCGAAGCCGAGCTGCAAGTGGGTGAACTAGGTTTAACCGGCATCGAGCTGCTCGGCCCGGTACCGGCGCCCATGGAGCGCCGCGCTGGCCGTTATCGCGCGCAACTCTTGCTGCAAGCCAACGCCCGCGCGCCGCTGCATCGCCTGCTGCACTCGCTGATGCCGGCATTGGAAGCCATGCCCTGTGGCCGGCCAGTGCGCTGGTCGCTGGATGTCGACCCCATCGATTTGTTTTAGCGCGGCGGGCAATCGGTGCACAGGGATATAAGCGCGCGTCCCTTGCCGAACGGGGTTTGCCCCACGCGGCGGATAAATGCAGCTTCGCTCAGCCGAAAGCGGCGTTTGGGCAGCCCGCACTGAGACTTTTCTGCCCCGGCTAAAGCTGCGTAAAGCGCCAAGTGGTAGGGCCTAGCCTGTTACACTGCGCGTCATTTCGTTTAGCAGGCCTGTCCCGTGACCAGCACCCTTTTTTCTTCTCTGCCGCTTTCCCCCGCCATGTTGGCCAACCTTGAGTCCCTCGGTTATGCCGAGATGACGCCGATCCAGGCGCAGAGCTTGCCGGTGATGATCAAGGGTCTGGACCTGATCGCCCAAGCCAAAACCGGCAGCGGCAAGACCGCCGCCTTTGGTATCGGCCTGCTGAACCCGCTTAACCCGCGCTACTTCGGCTGCCAGGCATTGGTGCTGTGCCCAACCCGCGAGCTGGCCGATCAAGTGGCCAAGGAGCTGCGCCGCCTGGCCCGCTCGGCGGACAACATCAAGATTCTCACCCTGTGTGGCGGCGTGCCGTTCGGCCCGCAAATCGCCTCGCTGGAGCACGGCGCGCAGATCATCGTCGGTACTCCGGGGCGCGTGCAGCAGCACCTGAGCAAGGCCACCCTGAAGCTCGACGGCCTCAATACCCTGGTGCTGGACGAAGCCGACCGCATGCTCGACATGGGCTTCTACGACAGCATCGCCGACATCATTGGGCAAACCCCCAGCCGTCGTCAGACCCTGCTGTTCTCTGCGACTTATCCGGCCGGGATCAAACAACTGGCCTCGAGCTTTATGCGCGATCCGCAGCAGGTCAAAGCCGAAACCCTGCACGACGATGTGCAGATCGAGCAGCGCTTCTACGAGATCGAGCCCGAGCAACGCCTAGAGGCCGTGGTGAAGCTGCTCAACCACCACCGCCCGCAGTCCTGCGTGGCCTTCTGCTTCACCAAGCAGCAGTGCCAGGAAGTGGTCGAATATCTGACCAGCAAAGGCATCTCCGCCGCCGCCCTGCATGGCGATCTGGAGCAACGTGACCGCGATCAGGTGCTGGCCACCTTCGCTAACCGCAGCCTGTCGGTACTGGTCGCCACCGACGTGGCCGCCCGTGGTCTGGATATCGAAGCGCTGGACATGGTGATTAACGTCGAGCTGGCCCGCGATCCGGAAATCCATATCCACCGCGTCGGCCGTACCGGTCGCGCCGGCGAAAAAGGCCTGGCCGCCAGCCTGGTCGCCCCGGCCGAAGGCCACCGTGCGCAAGCCATCGAAGACCTGCAAAAAGCCCCACTTAACTGGCAGCCACTCAGCAGCCTCAAACACCAGGGCGGCGCACCGCTGCAACCGCCGATGATCACCCTGTGCATTGCCGCCGGACGTAAAGACAAACTGCGCCCGGGCGATATTCTCGGTGCGCTGACGGGCGAGGCCGGCATTCCCGGCACCCACGTGGGCAAGATCGCGATCTTCGACTTCCAAGCCTACGTGGCCGTCGAGCGCAGCGTCGCCAGCCAAGCCCTGAAGCGCCTCAGCGAAGGCAAAATCAAAGGTCGTTCCCTACGCGTACGTAGCTTCTAAGGCTGATCGCCACAGCGCTTTTTGGATGTAGTAGATAGTCATGCATTCATCTCACCACACCCAGACCAAACGCAATATTTTGGTCGTTGAAGACAGTCCCCTGGTGCTGCGCATCCTCGAACGACTGTTTCGCCTGCACACTGAACTACAGCCAGTATTCTGCGCCTCTCTGGGGGAGGCGCAGGTGATGCTGGAGACCTCGTCTGCGCTGTTTTTTGCCGCCGTGGTCGACCTCAATTTGCCCGATGCCAGCGACGGCGAGATCGTCGACCTGGTGCTGGCCTATGAGCTGCCGTGCATCGTCCTGACGGCCAGCTACAACGAGTACCGCCGCGATCAGTTCCTACTCAAGGGCGTGGTCGATTACGTGCTCAAAGACAGCCAGCACGCCTACGACTACGCCTTCCACCTGCTGAACCGGCTGGAAACCAACCGGCAGATTAAGATCCTTATCGCCGAGGACTCCCAAGCCACGCGCCAATACATTCGCCATGTACTGACGCCGCAACGCTATCAATTGCTCGAAGCCAGCGATGGCGACGAAGCGCTGCGCATACTGCGCGAGCAGCCGGATATCGACCTGTTTTTGGTTGACCACAGCATGCCCGGCATCAGTGGTTTCGATCTGGTCAAACGGCTGCGCCAGGACTTAAAGCGCAAAGAGCTGATCATCCTCGGCCTGTCCACCGATGCCCAAGGTGCCTTGAGCGCCAAGTTTATTAAGCACGGCGCCGATGACTTCCTGCGCAAGCCGTTTTGCCCGGAAGAGCTCAACTGCCGGGTGATGTCCAGCCTAGAGCGGCGCGACATGCTGCGCGCGCTGAAACAAGCGGCGCAGTACGACGCCCTCACCAGCCTGAACAACCGCCGGGCGTTCTACGAACAAGGTCAGCAACTGCTCAAACGCGCCCACGCCAATGGCGACAGCTTGAGCACGGTGATGATCGACCTGGACTTCTTTAAACGGATCAACGATGAGTTTGGCCACGCCAGCGGCGACGCAGCGCTGATCACCTTCAGCCGGGCCTTTAGCGAGGCCTTCCCCGAGGCCTTGCTTGGTCGTTTAGGCGGCGAAGAATTCACCATGCTCAGCCCGCAGGATGCCGCGAGCTTAAGCGCCAGCCTCGACCGTCTGCGGGAGCAGTGCCTGCAATCTCACTATGCCGTCGGGGCGCCGCCGCTGTCGTTTAGCGCGGGGATTTATTACAGCCAGGCCAGCGACCTGGAGTCGTTGCTGCATCAGGCCGACCGCTGTTTGTATGAGGCGAAGCGTCAAGGCCGCGGGCGTAACTTCTGGCGTTAAACGCTACAGGCCATGGCGCTTAAAGATCTGCGCATAGCTGCCATCGGCCTGCATGGCGGCGATGGCCTGATCGAAGCGCTCGGCAATCTGCCGGTGCTCAGGCACGTTCAGGCTGATCAGGATATGCAGGCCGTTTTCACTTAAGGGCTTGGGTAAAAACTCAAGATCCTCGCGAATCTCCGCCAAGTTGCGGTTGAGGTGATAACGCGCTACCAGCTCGTCTTCCAAGGCCAACTGCACACGGCCGGCGTGCAACATGCGCGCGGCCACTTCAAAGCTGAGCACGCCGACCCGGTTGAGCTGCGGATCTTTGTCAAACTCAGGGCTGTAGGCATAACCACGCACGATGGCGATGCTGTAGGCATGCAGATCGGTTAGCTGCTGATAACCGATGGCGCTGCCGCGGCGCTGCACAAAGCGGATGCGGTTAACCAAGTACGGTGCGGAGAAGTCGCCGTAAGCGGCGCGCTCATCGGAATACCAAGCATTGATCAGGATGTCGTAGGTGCCGCGTTGCAAACCGCGCACCGCACGGGCCCAGGGCACTTCGGTGTAGTTGCTGAGATAACCGGCACGCGCCAAGGCGGTGCTGACCAAGTCGCTGGCCACACCATTGCCCGGCAGTGTCTCGTCATTAAATGGCGGCCACGTATTGGCCACCAGCCTGAGTTCTGGCTGAGCATTGGCAGGCGCCAGCCACAACAGCAGCAACCCCAGTAAAGCGACACGCAGTTCACCCATAACGGTCAGCTCCATTTGGCGAAGATGAAGCCTAAGCCTAGCTGATCAGCGCCGAAGCACATCTCGGGAGCATCAGGTAAAATGCCGGCCTTTTGGCGCTGCTACTCAGCGCTGTCTGGTTTGAGGAAGTTGCAGTGCTTAACTCGCAAGTGGTGATTATCGGCGCCGGTGCCGCCGGCCTAATGTGCGCGCTCAGCGCCGCCACGCGAGGACGGCAAGTGCTGCTGCTGGATCACGCCAATAAGCCGGGCAAAAAGATCCTTATGTCCGGCGGCGGCCGCTGCAACTTCACCAACCTGTACTGCGAGCCAAGCAACTACCTGTCGAGCAACCCACACTTTTGTAAATCCGCGTTGGCGCGCTATACCCAGTGGGACTTTATCGGCCTAGTGGCCAAGCACGGCGTGGCTTATCACGAGAAGAAACTCGGTCAGCTGTTTTGCGATAACAAGGCCAACGACATCCTCGACATGCTCCTCGCCGAATGCGCCGAGGCCGGCGTGACGCTGCGCACCAGCACCACGATCAACAGCATCAGCAAAAGCGCCACCGGCTATGCGCTGGACAGCAGTGCCGGAGCGATCAGTTGCGAGTCGCTGGTGATTGCCACCGGCGGCCTGTCGATTCCAACCTTGGGCGCCACGGGTTTCGGTTATCAGGTGGCCAAGCAGTTTGGCCACACACTGCTGCCGACCCGCGCGGGCCTCGTGCCCTTCACCATCACCGACCCCAGCCTAAAAACCCTCTGCAGCGAATTGTCCGGCACGTCGGTGGAAGACTGTTTAGTCAGCTGTAACGGCCAGAGCTTTCGCGAGAACATCCTGTTCACCCACCGGGGTTTATCCGGCCCGGCGATTTTGCAAATCTCTTCGTTCTGGCAACCCGGCGAGTCCATCAGCATCGACCTGCTACCGCATATCGACCTGCCGCAGTGGCTCAGCGAACAGCAACAAACCCGGCCTAATAGCGAGCTGAAAACCCTGCTCAGCGAACTCTTCACCAAGAAGATGGCGACGCTGCTCAGCGACAGCTGGTTCGTCTCCAAGCCAATGAAGCAATACACCGCCAGCGAGTTGAAGGCCGTTGCCGAGCAACTGGCCAACTGGCAGCTGGTGCCGGCAGGCACCGAGGGCTACCGCACCGCCGAAGTGACCTTGGGCGGCGTCGACACCCATGAAGTGTCGTCGAAAACCATGGAGTCGCTGAAGTCTCCAGGCCTGTATTTTATTGGTGAGGTGCTGGATGTCAGCGGTCACCTGGGCGGCTTTAATTTTCAGTGGGCCTGGGCTTCGGGATTTGCCGCCGCCCAATTTGTATAGCGGTCCGGTTGCCAGGCAAAACATCTAAGCCGCACAGAAATTTTACCCAACTGCTCAATCTCACTGCCCAGCGCCGCCTAGCTCCGCTAGGCTATGGCTTTCCCTTGTAGAAGGCCGGTCTATGCCGTCCACCTCGCTTCGCCAACCCTTACGTCGCCTCTGGGCGAAAGAGAAACTCGGCTATAGCCTGCGCGCGGCTATCGCTTTGAGCGGCGTGTTGCTGCTGTGCTGGTCGCAGGGATGGATGCACAGCCTGATTCCATTGTTTCTCGGGGTGATTGCCAGCGCGCTGGCAGAGACCGATGACAGCTGGCAGGGGCGCCTGACTGCCGTGCTGGTGACCCTGGCTTGCTTTGCCACGGCCACCTACGCCGTGGAGTGCTTGTTTCCCTACCCCTGGTTGTTTGTCATCGCCCTCGCCGGCTCCAGCTTTGCCCTCACCTTGCTTGGCGCCTTGGGCGAGCGCTATGCCACCTTGGCCTACGCCACCTTGATCCTGGCGGTGTACAGCATGATTGGCGTGGACCAACGCAGCGCTCTGCCCAATGGCGGCAACCAAGCCATCCTGCTGCTGGCCGGCGCCGCTTGGTATGGCTTGCTGTCGGTGCTGTGGAATGCGCTGTTTGCCCAGCAAGCGGTGCAACACAGCCTGGCCAAATTGTTCCGAGAGCTGGGCCAGTACCTGATTCTTAAATCGGCCCTGTTCGAGCCGCTGCGCCAGCTCGATGTGGAGCAACGCCGCCTGAACCTCGCCAAGCAAAATGGCCGGGTGGTGGCAGCGCTCAACGCGGCCAAGGAAATCATTCTGCACCGCGTGGGCCATCGCCGCGCCGGGCCAAAGGTCAGTCGCTACCTCAAGCTGTACTTCCTGGCTCAGGACATCCACGAGCGCACCAGTTCCTCACACTACCCGTACAACGATTTGGCCGAAGCCTTCTTCCACAGCGACGTGCTGTTTCGCTGCCAGCGCCTGCTGCGCTCGCAAGGTGAAGACTGCCAGCGTCTAGCCCAAGCCATCGAACTGCGCCAAAGCTTCGAGCACCGCGAACTGAGCCAGCAAGCCCTGAGCGACTTACACGCCTCTCTGGAACACCTGCGCATCCAGAGCAATCCGGCCTGGCGCCATTTGCTGCGCTCGCTGCGCGCGCTGACCAACAACCTGCGCAACCTCGACCTGCAACTGAGCAGCGCCAGCAACCCCGATGCCTTAGCCGAAGAACAAGACAGCAGCCTGTATGACCGCGACCCGAAATCTCTGCGCGATGTGCGCAAGCGCATCCGCTCCCAGCTCACGCCAACCTCGTTGCTGTTCCGCCATGCCCTGCGCTTATCGCTGGCGCTAACCGCCGGCTACGGCTTGCTGCACTGGGTCAACCCAAGCCAGGGCTATTGGATTTTGCTGACCACCTTGTTCGTCTGCCAGGTCAACTATGGCGCCACCCGCCGCCGCCTTGGCCAGCGCATCACGGGCACGGTGATGGGCCTGCTGATCGGTTGGGCGGTGTTTGATCTGGTGCCCAACCCCTTGGCTCAAGCCCTGCTCGCGGTGGTCGCCGGGGTGACCTTCTTCGCCCTGCGCAGTACGCGCTACAGCTGGGCTACGGCGGCGATGACGTTGCTGGTGCTGTTCTGCTTTAACCAGACGGATAACGGCTATGAGCTGTTTATCCCGCGCCTGCTCGACACCCTGCTCGGCTGCCTGATTGCCGGCCTCGCCGTGCTGCTGATCCTGCCGGACTGGCAAGGGCGGCGGCTGAATAAGCTGCTGGCCAGTACCCTGAGCTGCAACAGCCGCTACTTGCAGCAGATCATCGAGCAATACCGCTACGGCAAACGCGACAACCTCGACTATCGCTTAGCCCGGCGCAATGCCCACAACGCCGATGCCACCCTGTCGACGGCACTGGGCAACATGCTCATGGAGCCAGGTTATTTCCGCAAAGACACTGATTTAGGTTTTCGCTTTCTGGTGCTCTCGCACACCCTCTTGAGCTACCTGTCCGGCCTTGGCGCCCATCGTGGTGAAAGTCAGCTGGATGACAACGCCGGCTTTCTCCTCAACAGCGCCAACCAATTGGCCGACAGCCTGGAGAGCATCGCCCAGGCCCTTAATGACGAGCAGCCCGTACCGATCCACAGCGAAACCGAACAGCAACTGGCACAGCAATTATCCGAGCTGAGCGATGACATGGATGATGCCCAGCGTCAGGTCCAAACCCAACTGGCTTTGATTTGCCGCCAACTGGCGCCGCTGCGGACCCTCGCCGCCCACCTGCAAAAGGGCAAAAACACCGAGCAGGCCGGCCTTTAGCGCGCCTGCGGACCTAACGATGATGCCAAGCATGCCCAAACACGACCTGATCGCCCACGTCCTGCAGCAGCTCGAAGAGGATCTGCGCCAAGCGCAACAAGCGGCGCTGGTGGCCTATGAGGCGGCGACCCATGAAGAAAATATCGCCGAGAACAAATACGACACCCTAGGCCTGGAAGCTTCCTATCTGGCCACCGGACAAGCACGGCGCAGTGAAGAAATCCGTCAGGCCTTAAGCACCTGGAAGCAATTGGTGGTGCGCCCTTACGACGAACGCCAAGGCATTGAGCTGGGCGCCCTGATTACGCTTGCCGACGCCAACGAGCAGCAGCGCCATCTGCTGCTTGGCCCCAGCGGCGCGGCCATGGCCGTGCCGCATAACGGCGGCGCGATTCAGGTGATCGGTCGCCACGCGCCTTTGGGCCAAGCCCTACTGGGCAAGCAGGTGGGCGACGAGGTGCGCCTGCAATTGTCAGGCAAAGTGCAACTGTTTGAGGTTCTCGCAGTCGACTAACAGACCATTCGTGCCACTAAGGAGTCTGCCATGTCCAGCTACCCACCCGATCTGGTTGCCCTGTTCCAACAATTGGGACTACCCAGTGACCCGGCCAGCATTGAGAGCTTTATCAAGCACAACGGCCACCTCGCTCCCGACGAGCACTTGGCGGATGCCAGCTTCTGGCAACCGGAGCAGGCCAAGTTCCTGCGCGATAAACTGCTGCAAGATGCCGACTGGGCCGACTCCATCGACCAGCTCAACTTACTCCTGCGCGCCTAGTGCCGTTTGACCTGGCAGCTCGCGCCAGGTCAGGTACACGCGCAGGTCGAACTCCAGCTGGTGATAGCCCGGCAACATGTGTTCACAGAGCTTATAGAACGCCTTGTTGTGCTCACTTTCCTTGAGATGCGCCAGCTCGTGTACCACGATCATCTGTAAGAACTGCGGCGCTGCCTCTTTAAACAAGGCGGCGACGCGAATTTCCTTCTTCGCCTTCAGCTTACCGCCCTGCACCCGCGATACTGCCGTGTGCAGGCCTAAAGCGCGGTGGGTCAGATCGAGGCGATTGTCGTAAAGCACCTTATCGATGGCCGGCGCACTGCGCAGGTACTCCTGCTTAAGCTCCATCACGTAGCTGTACAGCGCCTTGTCACTTTTAATTGAATGAGTGCCGGCATAACGCTGGGCCAGGTAGTCACCCAAGCGCCCTTGATCTATGAGCTGCTGGATTTGTTGCTGTAACCCCAAGGGGTAGGCTTGCAGGTATTTCAACACGCCAGAGGTTCCTCAACAGGTATGAAAAAGCCCGCACTAGGCGGGCTTCTTCAAGCTAAGCACGGGGCTTAGAGAGCCAGATTAGTTGACCTTAGCGGCCAGCTCGCCTTTGGCGTAACGCTGGAACATGCCTTCCAGGGAGATCGGTTTGATCTTCGAGGCATTACCAGCGGTGCCGAAGGCTTCGTAACGGGCGATGCACACGTCACGCATGGCTTTAACGGTTTCGGCGAAGAATTTGCGCGGGTCAAATTCGCTCGGGTGCTCGGCCATAAAGCGGCGCATAGCACCGGTGGAGGCCAGGCGCAGGTCGGTGTCGATATTGACCTTACGCACACCGTACTTGATCCCTTCAACGATTTCTTCGACTGGCACGCCGTAGGTTTCTTTGATGTCGCCACCAAACTCGTTGATGATCGCCAGCCACTCTTGCGGCACGCTGGAAGAGCCGTGCATCACCAGGTGGGTGTTAGGGATGCGCTTGTTGATCTCTTTGATCCGCTCGATCGCCAGGATGTCACCGGTAGGCGGCTTGGTGAACTTGTAGGCACCGTGGCTGGTACCGATGGCGATAGCCAGGGCATCCACTTGAGTGTCTTTGACGAACTGCGCGGCTTCTTCCGGATCGGTCAGCATTTGGCTGTGATCGAGGATGCCTACAGCGCCGACGCCGTCTTCTTCACCGGCCTGGCCAGTTTCCAGGCTACCCAGGCAGCCCAGCTCGCCTTCTACCGACACGCCGCAGGCGTGGGCGAAGGATACGGTTTGCCGGGTGACGCGGGCGTTGTATTCGTAGTCGGCAGGGGTTTTGCCGTCTTCTTTCAGCGAGCCGTCCATCATCACCGAGCTGAAGCCCAGTTGGATCGAGCGCTGGCACACATCCGGGCTGGTGCCGTGGTCTTGGTGCATGCACACCGGGATATGCGGGAATTCTTCGATAGCGGCCAGGATCAGGTGGCGCAGGAACGGCGCACCGGCGTATTTACGCGCACCGGCGGAAGCCTGAACGATCACCGGGGAGTCGGTCTTATCGGCCGCTTCCATGATGGCGCGCATTTGCTCCAGGTTGTTGACGTTGAATGCCGGCACGCCGTAACCGAATTCGGCGGCGTGGTCGAGCATCTGCCGCATGCTAATAAGTGCCATGGTGTTCTTTCTCCCGGTGGGGCTCGTTAATTCTGCAAGCCTGCCGCAGCGGCAGGCGTGATTCAAGTTCTTCGCGAGCAGTAAGCGCCTGCCCACAAGGGTTAATTCGCGCCAAACCCTGTTTTTGAGCGGCGCGCTGGGTTATTTGGCTTTGCAGCCGCGACCGATTAAATCGTCAGTTTGCGTGCGGTATAGCACGCCCTGCTGATCGATCAGCTGAAACGACAGCAACGGGTCGCTGTACAGCTCGCCGGTGCCGCTGACCTCGCGGCGCAGGCGATGCACGATGTCATCGCCGCCGACGCGCACGTCGACGCTCTGCTGCTTGCTATCAGCGTAACGCCATTGCACCTGCGCCTGGCTGTCACACTCCCAGTGGTTCCACGTGTCGCCCGCGGACTGAGGCTGACTGCTACAGGCGCTGAGCAAGCCCAGCGCGGTTAACAGCAATACAGGGGTCAATCGATGATGCATAGCGTCCTTGCCTCAGCTTAGGGTGCTTAAGAGTCAGACCTTGGCGCGTTGTTCCAACACCGCCACAGCCGGTAGCACTTTACCTTCAACAAATTCCAAGAAAGCCCCGCCACCAGTGGAGATATAGCTGATTTGCGCGGCCACGTCGTATTTGTCGATGGCGGCCAGGGTGTCACCACCGCCGGCGATGGAGAACGCCGGGCTCTCGGCAATGGCCTTGGCCAGCACTTGGGTGCCTTGGCCAAACTGGTCGAACTCAAACACGCCGACCGGGCCGTTCCACAGAATGGTCTTGGACGCCTTGAGCAGCTCAGCGAACTGCGCGGCAGTTTGCGGGCCGATGTCGAGAATCATGTCGTCTTCAGCCACATCCGCTACGGCCTTGATGGTCGCTTCGGCGTCTTCAGCGAAGGCTTTGGCGACTACGACGTCAACCGGCAACGGTACGCTGACTTTAGCCGCGATGGCTTTGGCGGTGTCGAGCAGATCCGCTTCGTACAGCGACTTGCCAACCGGGAAGCCCGCCGCGGCGAGGAAGGTGTTGGCAATGCCGCCGCCGACGATCAGTTGATCGCAGATCTGGCTCAGGGAGTTGAGCACGTCGAGCTTGGTCGAAACCTTCGAGCCGGCGACGATGGCAGCCATCGGCTTAGCTGGTTGGCCCAGGGCCTTGCCCAGCGCGTCCAGCTCGGCAGCCAGCAGAGGACCGGCACAGGCGACTTGGGCGAACTTGGCCACGCCATGGGTCGAACCCTCAGCGCGGTGCGCGGTGCCGAAAGCGTCCATCACGAACACGTCGCACAGGGCGGCGTATTGCTGGGCCAGTTCGTCAGCGTTTTTCTTCTCGCCTTTGTTAAAGCGCACGTTTTCGAACAGCACGATATCGCCGGCTTTAACGTCCACGCCGCCGAGGTAATCGGCCAGCAGCGGCACTTCGCGGCCCAAGGCCTGGCTCAGGTAGTCAGCCACTGGTTTAAGGCTGTTCTCGGCGCTGAATTCGCCTTCGCTCGGGCGGCCTAAGTGCGAGCACACCATCACTGCCGCGCCTTTCTCCAGGGCCAGTTTGATGGTCGGCAGCGCCGCGAGGATGCGCGCGTCACTCTTCACCACGCCATCTTTTACCGGCACGTTGAGGTCTTCGCGGATCAGCACGCGCTTACCGGCGAGGTCGAGGTCGGTCATCTTCAGAACAGTCATGGGGTCAGTCCTTCACAGGGGCTGGGTAGCAAGTGGGTTAGGGGCGTTAATCTGGGCTATCGCTAAAAAATGTTCCGCGACATCGAGCATACGGTTGGCAAACCCCCACTCGTTATCGAACCAGGCCAGCAGGTTGACCAAGCGCGGGCCAGACACGCGGGTCTGGCTGCCGTCGACAATGGCCGAATGCGGGTCGTGGTTAAAGTCGCAGCTGGCGTGGGGCAGCTCGGTATAGGCCAACAGACCTTGGAGCGGGCCACTTTCAGCGGCAGCACGGAGCACTTGGTTAATCTCCTGCGCGCTGGTGTCGCGCGAGGTTTGCAAGGTGATGTCGAGGCACGACACGTTGACGGTCGGCACCCGAATCGCCTTGGCTTGGATGCGCCCGGACAACTCCGGGAGCAAGCGTTCGATGCCCCGAGCCAGGCCCGTGGACACCGGAATCACCGACTGAAACGCCGAGCGTGTGCGGCGCAGGTCTTCATGGTGATAAGCGTCGATCACCGGCTGGTCGTTCATCGCCGAGTGAATCGTGGTGATCTGCACATACTCAAGCCCCACCGCCTCATTCAGCAACTTGAGCAGTGGCACGCCGCAGTTGGTGGTGCAGGAGGCATTGGAGATCAAGCGCTCATGGCCGCTGAGCTGCGCTTGGTTGACGCCAAAGACCACGGTGGCATCGATATCCGCTTCGCTGGACATCGGCTGCGACAGCAGCACCCGCGGCGCACCGGCACGCAAAAAGCGTTCGGCTTGGGCGCGGTTGGTGTATTGGCCGGAGCATTCGAGCAACAGGTCGATGTTCAGGCCTGACCAGTCGATGGCTTCCGGGGTGGGCTCGCGCAGGACTTTCACGCAAGCACCGTTGATATGCAGGCAGTCGCCGTCGACCTTGACCTCACCGGGGAAGCGTCCGTGGGTGGAGTCAAAGCGCGTTAAGTATTCGATGCTGGCCTGATCGGCCAAGTCATTTAAAGCCACAATCTCCAGCTGTGCACCGGCGCCGCGCTCGTGCAGGGCGCGCAACACACAACGGCCAATGCGGCCGTAACCGTTCAAAGCGACACGAAAGGGTCGTTGCGACATGGCGTTCTCGATAGTCGACACAGGGTGAGCCACCTCACAGCGACCCACCCAATGCTCGGCGGCTTAGGCGTCGAGCAGTTCGGCGGCGGTTTCCAGGATGTTTTCCACAGTGAAACCAAACTCTTCGAACAAGGCCGGGGCCGGCGCCGACTCACCAAAGGTGGTCATGCCGATGATGCGACCTTCCAGGCCCACGTACTTGTACCAGTAGTCCGCGTGCGAGGCTTCGATAGCGATCCGCGCGCCAACTTGCAGTGGCAGTACGTCTTGCTTGTAGGCGGCATCTTGCTGGTCGAAGACCGAAGTCGACGGCATCGACACCACCCGCACTTGCTTACCTTGAGCGCTGAGCTGCTCGTAAGCCTGCACCGCCAAGCCAATTTCCGAACCCGTGGCGATCAGGATCAGCTCCGGCTCGCCGGCGCAGTCCTTGAGCACGTAACCGCCACGGGCGATATCAGCCAGTTGCTGGGCGTCGCGGTTCTGGTGCGGCAGGTTCTGGCGGCTGAAGATCAGCGCGCTAGGGCCGTCGTGGCGTTCGATTGCGTGCTTCCACGCCACTGCCGACTCGACGGCGTCGCATGGGCGCCAGGTGTCGAGGTTCGGCGTGCCACGCAGGCTGGCCAGTTGCTCGATCGGCTGGTGGGTCGGGCCGTCTTCGCCCAGACCGATGGAGTCGTGGGTGAACACATAGAGCACGCGCTGTTTCATCAGCGCCGACATGCGCACGGCGTTACGGGCGTATTCCATAAAGATCAGGAAGGTCGCGCCGTATGGCACGAAACCGCCATGCAGGGCCACGCCGTTCATGATCGCGCTCATACCGAACTCGCGCACACCGTAGAACATGTAGTTGCCGGAGGCGTCGTCAGCCGACACGCCTTTGCAGCCTTTCCACAGGGTCAGGTTGGAGCCGGCGAGGTCCGCCGAGCCACCGAGAAACTCTGGCAGCAACGGGCCGAAGGCATTCAGGGTGTTCTGGCTGGCTTTGCGGCTGGCGATGGTCTCGCCCTTGGCCGCCACTTCCTGCACATAGGCCGCAGCCTTCTCGGCGAAGTCCGCCGGCAGTTCACCGCTGATACGCCGTTTGAATTCGCTGGCCAGCTCTGGGTAAGCCGTGGCGTAAGCGGCGAAGCGCTTGTTCCACTCGGCTTCGGCAACGGCACCAGCGGCTTTGCCATCCCATTCGGCGTAGATCTCGGCCGGGATTTCAAACGGCCCGTGGTTCCAGCCCAAGGCTGCGCGGGTCAGGGCGATTTCATCGTTACCCAGCGGAGCACCGTGGCTCTCTTCCTTGCCTTGCTTGTTCGGCGAGCCAAAACCGATGGTGGTTTTGCAGCAGATCAGGGTCGGACGGTCGTCAGCTTTGCGCGCCGTCTCGATGGCCATTTTGATTTCTTCGGCGTCGTGACCATTGACGTTGCGGATCACCTGCCAGCCGTAGGATTCAAAACGCGCCGGGGTGTCGTCAGTGAACCAGCCGTGCACTTCACCGTCGATGGAGATGCCGTTGTCGTCATAGAACGCCACCAGCTTGCCCAAGCCCAGAGTACCGGCCAGGGAGCAGACTTCGTGGCTGATGCCTTCCATCATGCAACCGTCGCCAAGGAAGGCGTAGGTGAAGTGGTCAACAATCTGGTGGCCATCGCGGTTGAACTGGGCGCCCAGCACTTTCTCCGCCAGGGCAAAACCCACGGCGTTGGCGATACCTTGGCCGAGCGGCCCGGTGGTGGTTTCCACGCCTGGGGTGTAGCCGTACTCCGGGTGACCAGGGGTTTTGCTGTGCAATTGACGGAAGTTTTTCAGATCGTCAATGCTCAGGTCATAGCCGGTCAGGTGCAGCAGCGAATAGATCAGCATCGAACCGTGACCATTGGACAGCACGAAGCGGTCACGGTCGGCAAAGCTAGGGTTGGCCGGGTTGTGCTTTAGAAAGTCGCGCCACAGAACCTCGGCGATATCCGCCATGCCCATGGGGGCACCTGGGTGGCCGCTGTTGGCTTTCTGCACGGCATCCATGCTGAGGGCACGAATGGCATTGGCTCGCTCACGACGGCTGGGCATCGCTGAATCTCCTGCGGGGGTCTAAATACGAAAAGACGCCCATTTTCGCCCAGCGAACCCCTGCGGGGCAATGACAGATAGTCATCTGCCGGCAAATCAGCCGCGTTACTTGCTCAATACCGTCATCGCCACGCTGTTGACCCCAACCAGACACGGCGCCTGAAACAACTCACCACGCCAGAGCCCGGCCAAGGTCCGACTCGCCACCAGCAGCCAAACCAACAGCAGCTGCACGGCGAACAGCAGCCCGGCCCAGGCAAAAAAACCCACATCGGTGAGATGAAACAACTCGAAGGTGGCCAGGGCAAACACTCCCAAGGGGAAGGTAAAGCCCCACCAGCCCAGGTTGAAGCGCATACGCTCGCGGATATAACGACGGGTGAACAGCGTGGCGATCACCAACCACCAGAGCCCCGCGCCCCACAGCGCCAGGCCACCGATCAAGCCGAGGTGACTGCTCAGTGCCGCAGCCTCAGCCAAGGGTGTGCCGGCAAAGGCCTGGGGCGCCGCCCCGCCCATGCTCAGTAAGCCCAAGCAGCCAGTGGCCAAGGGGCCCAGCGGCAGCCAACTGGTGGCGGCAAAGTCGGTATCCGGCAGTTTATGCAGGGCCAGACGCAGCAAGACCAAGGTAATCAGGGAAAACGCCAGAGACAGCGACAGCCCCCACAAGACGAAGCCTGCGACTAACAACTGGCGGCCCAATTCCGGCGCCAGATGAATGGCCAGCGCCCCCGCCGTGCTCGCCGCCACCTCAGGCGCGACAATCGGTAGCAGCCACACCGCAGTGAGCTTATCCAAGGCATGGCTCTGCCGGGTGAACATCAAATACGGCACCAACAACGCGCCCGCCAAGGCCAGAGCCGCATCCAGCCACCACAGGGCATGGGCCAGGGGATACACCGCCGCGCCCCAGTGCGGCACGCCGAACAGCAACAACCCTTTGATCCACATCGCCAAGCCCATGGGAATGGCGCCGAGGAACATCGACTGCACCGGATGCAGCAGCATCGGCTGGATAGTGTCGGGGAACAGCAGCAAACGGGCGGTGAACAGCAGGCTAAATAACGCGAACAACAGCCCCGCCAACACCCAGATGGCCTCACCGAGGCGGTGCAAGCCGGGGATGGCCCAAGGCAGATCGGCGATCACCAGGGCCAGCACCCCGGTGCCCATGGTCATGGCAAACCAACTGGGGGTGAAGTGACGGATAAAGGCTAAGGGTTCGGGCAGGCGGCTGCTAATAAGGGAACTGCTCATGTTCAGTCCTGATTGATACGGGAATGAAGCCAGCCTATGCAGTGCCCTGCTATATTAAAAATACATATTTAGCATCCTAAACATGCCTTTTATTTATGTGAGGCGTTTATGAACCTGCACCACCTCAAAGTCTTTCTCGCCGTAGCCGATGCCGGCAGCATCAGCGCCGGGGCGCAGCAACTGCATATCAGCCAGCCGGCAGTAACCCGCGAGATCCGCGAGCTAGAGGGGCACTTCGGCCTGCAGCTATTTGAGCGCCAGGCTCGTGGAGTGCGCCTGACCGAAGGTGGCGCGCGCCTAGAGCACTATGCCCGGCGCATCTTTGCCCTAGAGCTGGCAGCCGAGCGCGAACTGCAGGATTTCGCGCATCTGGAGACCGGCGAACTGCATCTGGGCGCCAGCGCCACCTTGGGCGCCTATATGCTGCCGGCACTGATCCAGCGATTTCGCCAGCAGCATCCCCGGCTGTTTATCAATCTGGATGTGAGCAATACCGGCCAGGTGACTCAACAGCTGGATGACGGCCTGATCAGCCTCGGCTTTGTCGAAGGCCAGTTCGCCCAGTGCGACTACGAACACCGCCTGCTCGCCCGTGACGCCCTGCTGCCGGTGGTGGCGCCGCACCATCCGCTGGCCGCCGCCAAGCGCTTGCTAGCCCGCGACCTGCACGACTATCCGCTGTATATGCGCGAGCCCGGCTCCGGCGCACGCCATAGCATTGAGCAGGCTTACCAAGCCCATGGCCTCGAAGCCCGGGCGCAAATGGCGATTGGCAGTACCGAGGCGCTTAAACGCTTATTGGTCGACGGCCAGGGCATCGCGTGGCTGTCGCAACGTATTGTCCAGCACGAATTGGCCAACGGCAGCCTTAAACGGCTGGCCATCACTGACCTGCAGATCGAGCGCGAGCTGTATGTGCTGTGGCGCCTCGGCGCCAGCCTGAGCCCCGCGCCGGCGAGCTTTCTGGCCTTATGCGCAGAGCATCAATAGCAATATCAAAACTTTTTGATATTGCTATTGCTGGATAAAATTTGCCCGTCTAGACTGCGCAAACTATGAACCTGCGCGCCCCCCACTTGGCTTTCGAGCCATTCGATGCCCTCGCCGCCCTGTGCAAAGCTGGCGGCGACAGCCTGCGCCTGAACATTTTGCGCGCCCTGACCAACGATTCCTTCGGCGTTCTGGAGCTGGCGCAGATCTTCGCCACTGGCCAATCAGGCATCAGCCATCATCTGAAGGTGCTGGCCCAAGCCGGTTTAGTGGCGACGCGCCGCGAAGGCAATGCGATTTTCTATCGCCGTACCTTAGCCGCTGAAGACCAGCTCGGCGGCCGCCTGCAGGCAGCCCTGCTGGATGAGATCGACCAGCTCAGCCTGCCGCCTGAGGTGCAACAACGCATCGGGGCCGTGCACCAGCAACGCGCCGCCGCCAGCCAAGAGTTCTTCGCCCGCAGCGCCGCCAGCTTCAAGGCCCAGCAAGACCTGATCGCCGCCCTGCCGCAGTACCGCGACAGCCTGTTGGCCCTGCTCGACTCCCTAGGCTTTGCCGCGCACGCCAGCGCCGTGGAAATCGGCCCTGGCGATGGCAGCTTCCTCGCTGAACTGGCTAAGCGCTTCGCTCAGGTCACCGCTCTGGATAACAGCCCAGCCATGCTCGAGCTGGCCCAACAGCGTTGCCAGCAAGACGGCCTGACTAACGTACAACTGCAACTGGCCGATGCCCTGCAAGATGACTACCCGGCCGCCGACTGCATGGTGCTGAACATGGTTCTGCACCACTTCCCCGCCCCCGCCGAGGCCCTCAAGCAACTGGCGCAGCGCCTTAAGCCCGGCGGCAGCCTGCTGCTCAGTGAGTTGTGCAGCCACAATCAGAGCTGGGCCCGGGAAACCTGCGGCGATCTGTGGCTGGGCTTTGAACAGGACGACCTGGCGCGCTGGGCCACGGCCGCCGGCCTAACCCCCAGCGAGAGCCTGTACGTGGGGCTACGCAACGGTTTTCAGATTCAACTACGGCACTTTGCTAAACCTTCTTCAACCTTTGGCCTACGGGCTCCAACACACGCAAAACCACAGGAATCCGATCGATGAGCGAATATTCAGTCTTTACCTCTGAGTCCGTATCCGAAGGTCATCCCGACAAGATCGCCGACCAGATCTCCGATGCCGTGCTCGACGCCATCATCACCCAGGACAAACACGCCCGCGTCGCCTGCGAAACCATGGTGAAAACCGGTGTGGCCATCGTCTCCGGCGAAGTCACCACCAGCGCCTGGGTCGACCTGGAAGAAATCACCCGTAAAGTGATTTGCGATATCGGCTACACCTCCAGCGACGTCGGCTTTGACGGCGCCACCTGCGGCATCATCAACATCATTGGCAAGCAGTCCCCGGACATCAACCAAGGTGTCGACCGCGCCAAGCTAGAAGACCAAGGCGCCGGCGACCAGGGCCTGATGTTCGGCTACGCCAGCAACGAAACCGACGTCCTGATGCCTGCGCCTATCGTGTTCAGCCACCGTCTGGTTGAGCGCCAAGCAGAAGCGCGTAAGTCCGGCCTGCTGCCATGGCTGCGCCCGGATGCCAAATCGCAAGTCACCTGCCGTTACGACGGCGGCAAAGTGGTCGGGATCGATGCCGTGGTGCTGTCGACCCAGCACAACCCGGACATCAGCCAGGCCGATCTGAAAGAAGCGGTGATGGAGCTGATCGTGAAGAACGTGCTGCCGGCTGAGCTGCTGCACAAAGACACCCAGTACCACATCAACCCCACCGGCAACTTCGTCATTGGCGGCCCAGTGGGCGATTGCGGCCTGACTGGCCGTAAGATCATCGTTGACTCCTACGGCGGCATGGCCCGTCACGGTGGCGGCGCGTTCTCCGGCAAGGACCCATCCAAGGTTGACCGTTCCGCCGCGTACGCCGGTCGTTACGTGGCCAAGAACATCGTTGCCGCGGGCCTTGCCGAACGCTGCGAGATTCAGGTGTCCTACGCCATCGGCGTGGCCCTGCCGACGTCGATCTCGATCAACACCTTCGGCACCAACAAAGTCGCCGAAGACGTGATCATCAAGCTGGTGCGTGAGGTGTTCGACCTGCGTCCATACGCCATCACCAAGATGCTCGACCTGCTGCACCCGATGTATCAGGAAACCGCCGCTTACGGTCACTTCGGCCGTACTCCGCAGCAGAAGACCGTCGGCGATGACAGCTTCACCACCTTCACCTGGGAAAAAACCGACAAGGCCGAACAGCTGCGCGCTGCCGCTGGCCTGTAAGCCCCCAGTTCGCGCCTGCCCCGAGCAGGCGCCGCAAGCACTAAACGCCGCGCCCGGCACACTGGGCGCGGCGTTTTTTCTGCGCCATAAAAACCTCACAAAAGCTTCAAACCGGTCGCCCACCAAAGCCCGGCGCGGCGTCTAAGCTCAGCCTCCCGCCCCTGAGCAAGGATGCTCAAGATGAAGCTCAGCCTGCTGTGCTTGGTATTTATGTGCGCGCAATGTTGGGCGGATTGCCCGGATTGGAGCATCGAGCAAGCCCGCCGCGAACTGGACCAGCTAAGCACCCAGCTGAAGCAGTGGGACGATGCCTATCACGGCCAGGGCCAAGCGCTGGTGGACGACGCCCTGTACGACCAGGCCAGCGCTAATTTCACCCACTGGCGCGCCTGCTTCCCCAGTATCGAGTTGCCCGTGCAGCAACCTGTGGCCAGCAGCGCCGGGCCGCTGTCGCATCCCTATGCCCACACGGGCCTAAGCAAACTCGCCGACGCGCAGGCGGTACAGCGTTGGTTGAATGGCCGCAGCGACCTCTGGATTCAGCCCAAGGTCGATGGCGTGGCAGTCAGCCTGATTTACCGCGCAGGCCGCCTGCAGCAAGTGATCAGCCGGGGCGATGGGCGCAGCGGCCAAGACTGGACCCGCGCCGCCGGGCAGATCAGCGCCATCCCCAAGCAACTAGGGCAAGCGTTGAGCGCGGTCCTGCAAGGCGAGCTGTACTGGCGCCTGCCCGGACATATCCAACAACAAGCAGGCAGCCTGGGCGCACGCAGCAAAGTGGCCGGGTTGCTGCAACGCCGCCAACTCAGCGAGGCCGATGGCGCCCGCATCGGCCTGTTTATTTGGGAGTGGCCGGACGGGCCGACGAGCATGCCGCAACGCCTGGCGCAACTCAGCCAGCTCGGCTTTCGTGACAGCCAAGAATTCAGCCAGCCAATCCACAACCTAAGCGAGGCCCAGCGGTGGCGCGAGCATTGGTTGAAGCAACCCCTGCCGTTTGCCAGCGACGGTGTGGTGCTGCGTCAGGGCCAACGCCCGCCACCTGAGCGCTGGCAAGCCGAGCCGGGACATTGGGCGATAGCCTGGAAGTACCCCAGCCGGCAGAGCGTAGCCCTCGTACAAGCGGTGGAGTTTCGCATTGGCCGCAGCGGGCGCATCACCCCGGTGCTGCAGTTAGCCGCCACTAAGCTGGACGACCGTCTGGTGCGGCGCGTGAGCCTCGGCTCACTGGCGCGCTGGCAAGGCTTGGATATCCGCCCCGGCGATCAGATCAGCCTCGGCCTATCCGGACAAACCATCCCTAAGTTCACTGGCGTGCTGTTGCGCAGTCCCGTGCGCCAACCGCTAAGCATCCCGCGAGCGCAGGACTATCACCGCTTCAGTTGCTGGCGTAACACGCCGGGCTGCCGCAGCCAGTTCCACGCCCGCCTGGTGTGGCTCAGTGGCAAACAGGGCCTGGCCTTGCCTGGCGTCGCTGCTGGCACCTGGCACAAACTGCTGGACGCTCAGCATCTCGAAGGCCTGCTGGACTGGCTGGATCTGCCCCTTGAACGCCTGCAACAAACGCCTGGTTTCGGCCCACGTTCAGCCGAACAGTTGCACCACAGCTTGCAGCTGGCCCGCCAGCGCCCCAGCGCTAGCTGGTGGCGTGCCTTGGGCTTCGCTGCGCCGCCGCCCAGCACGCAGCCTTGGACGCAAATGGCCCAGAGCAGTAGCGATGAATGGCAACAGGCCGGGTTAAGCCGGTCCCACTCGGTGCAGTTGCAACAGTTGCTTAACCACCCGCCGGTGCAAGAGTTGCTGAAACAGCTGCAGCAAGCGCAGATCGGCGATTTTTAAGCCTTAGAACGCGCGGAATTCTTCATGACAGGCTTTGCAAGTGCCTTCCACTTGCTTGATCGGCGCGGCCACAGCCGAGGCTTGCAGCGGCTGGCTTTTGCTCGCCACGACCAACGCCGCGGTGCTGGCCTCCAGCTCTTTGGCCAGCTGTTGGAAGCGCTCTTGGCGCTGCCATACATCGGCCTTCGCCCGGGTCTTTTGCCCGTCGTCCTGCACTTGCGGGAAGTGTTGCCACGGCGTGCGGCCCAGCTTGTCCAGCTCGGCGGCTCCCAACACGAACTCATCGGCGTTGAATGGCACGCGCCCACGGATCATGCCGCCGAGGTTTTCGCTGACCTTAAGCATCTGCTTAAAAATTGCCTGACGCTGGCCTTCAGGGGAGTTGGGATCAACCCCACCGCAGGCTGTCAGGGTCAATACAGTGGCTAGTACGAGCAGGCTTTTAAGCTTCATAACACCTTCAGACAGCAATGACGGAAACACCGGGGCAGACAGTATCCTCAGCCCCAGGCTTAAGGCCAAGCGTGGTGTTTTGCCGCAGGCAAGCCAGCACGCCTGGCTTAAGTTTAGGCAGACAACACAAACAGGCTAACGATCAAACCTACCCCAACAATCCAGACCAATGAACGCAGCGAGGCCCAATCGAGCAGGTAGCAGAGCAAATAAACCACGCGACTGACGATGAAGGCCACGGCGATCTGATCAATCACTGCCTGGCCAGCCACGCCGATCTGATGGGCGATAATCACTGCGGCGGCAAACGCCGGGGTGATTTCAAAGCCGTTGAGCTGGGCGTTGTGCGCACGCCGCGCCATACCAGTGAGCGTATCGAGCTTGGCACGCGGGTCATGGTTGTATTTGGGACTGAAGCCGCCGCCGACCGCCTTGGCGGTGATGCTGGCTACATAGGGCAGGATTATCGCGATCAGTACACACCAGTAGGCAAGGGTCATGGCAACTCCTAATTATTATGTTTATGCCGTCTACGTTATGGGCTCAACGAACCACCTAGGCACTGTACGCAAAGCATCGGCACAAGCTGCTGCTTGGTTCACACTGCTCAATAAGCGCTGACAAACTCAGCCAATACCGCACTTTACGCCGCGCCCAGGGCCGCTGCGGCCGCCACCAACCCTAGCACTAAAGCACCCGTCAGGTGCCGGATAATAGCCGGCGCCTGACGGAAATCCTTGGGCTTAGGCCTGAGGCTGGCTATACTTGCCACCGATTTTCGTGACCGGCACCGCCCGGTCACTCCCGCCACCTGTCCGAGGGGCGCTGCAGCAGGTTTATCCCAGAGTTTGCGTCCGGCCCTGCCGTGACCACCAGCGGGTTGATCTGTCAGGCTCGGATGGGGCGTTATCCAAACGCATCAACGGCGCCCATTCGCAGACAACGAATGGAGAGCTTTATGAGCGCTGCTTTTAACGATTTCAAAGTCGCCGATATTTCCCTGGCTGATTGGGGCCGCAAAGAACTGATCATCGCCGAGTCGGAAATGCCGGCGCTGATGGCCCTGCGTCGTAAGTACGCCGCTAGCCAGCCGCTCAAAGGCGCGAAGATCCTCGGCTGCATCCACATGACCATCCAAACCGGCGTGCTGATCGAAACCCTGATCGCCCTGGGCGCTGAAGTGCGCTGGTCGAGCTGCAACATTTTCTCCACCCAAGACCAAGCGGCTGCGGCCATCGCGGCGGCCGGCATCCCGGTGTTTGCCTGGAAAGGCGAAACCGAAGCCGAATACGAGTGGTGCATCGAGCAGACCATCCTCAAAGACGGTCAGCCTTGGGACGCCAACATGGTGCTGGACGACGGCGGCGACCTGACCGAAATCCTGCATAAGAAATACCCGCAAATGCTCAGCAAAATCCACGGCGTGACCGAGGAAACCACCACTGGCGTGCACCGCCTGCTGGACATGCTGGCCAAAGGCGAGCTGAAGATCCCGGCGATCAACGTTAACGACTCCGTCACCAAGAGCAAAAACGACAACAAATACGGTTGCCGTCACAGCTTGAACGACGCCATCAAGCGCGGCACCGACCACCTGCTGTCGGGCAAGCAAGCACTGGTCATCGGTTACGGTGACGTGGGCAAAGGCTCGGCGCAGTCGCTGCGTCAGGAAGGCATGATCGTTAAGGTGTCCGAAGTCGACCCCATCTGCGCTATGCAAGCCTGCATGGACGGTTTCGAAGTGGTGTCGCCGTTTATCAATGGTGTTAACGACGGCAGCGCCGCCAGCATCGACGCCGCCCTGCTGGGCAAGATCGACCTGATCGTGACCACCACCGGCAACGTCAATGTGTGCGATGCCAACATGCTCAAAGCCCTGAAAAAGCGCGCGGTGGTGTGCAACATCGGCCACTTCGACAATGAAATCGACACCGCTTTCATGCGCAAAAACTGGGCATGGGAAGAAGTTAAACCACAGGTGCACAAGATCCACCGCACCGGCGCTGGCAGCTTCGATCCACAGAACGACGACTACCTGATCCTGCTGGCGGAAGGCCGTCTGGTGAACCTGGGCAACGCCACTGGCCACCCAAGCCGCATCATGGATGGCTCGTTCGCCAACCAAGTGCTGGCGCAGATCTTCCTGTTCGAGCAGAAGTTCGCTGACCTCTCGGCTGACAAACAAGCCGAGCGCCTGACCGTAGAAGTGCTGCCGAAGAAACTCGACGAAGAAGTGGCTCTGGAAATGGTTAAGGGCTTCGGCGGCGTCGTGACCCAACTGACCAAGACCCAGGCCGACTACATCGGCGTGGCGGTTGAAGGTCCGTTCAAGCCACACGCTTACCGCTACTAATGACGCGGCTGGGTTGGCCGTAACCGGCCAACCCATTGAGTACTACGGCGGGCCGGCCCTGCGCCAGGCCCACCTTACGGAATTGTCTTATGTCTCAAGAACGGCGTTACAGCTTCGAGTTCTTCCCCACCAAGACCGAAGCCGGCCACGAAAAACTGTTGAATGTCGCGCGCCAACTGGCGACTTACCAACCGAGCTTCTTTTCCTGCACCTATGGTGCCGGTGGTTCGACCCGCGACCGTACCCTCAACACCGTGCTGCAGCTCGACGGCGAAGTGAAGGTGCCCACCGCACCGCACTTGTCCTGTGTGGGCGACAGCAAAGCCGAGCTGCGTGAGCTGCTCAACCTGTACAAAGATGCCGGCATCAAGCGCATCGTCGCCCTGCGCGGTGACCTGCCATCGGGCATGGGCATGGCCAGCGGCGAGCTGCGCTACGCCAACGAGCTGGTGAGCTTTATTCGCGAAGAAACCGCCGATCACTTCCATATCGAAATTGCCGCCTACCCGGAGATGCATCCGCAGGCACGTAACTTCGAGGACGATATCGCCAACTTCGTGCGCAAGGCCAAGGCCGGCGCCGACAGCGCTATCACCCAATACTTCTTCAACGCCGACAGCTACTTCTACTTTGTCGAGCGCGTGCGCAAGTTGGGCGTGGATCTGCCGATCGTGCCGGGCATCATGCCGATCACCAACTACAGCAAGCTGGCGCGCTTCTCCGACGCCTGCGGCGCTGAGCTGCCACGCTGGGTGCGCAAACAACTGGAAGCCTACGGTGACGATATCGACAGCATCCAGCAGTTCGGCACCGAGATGATCACCCGCATGTGCGAGCAACTGCTGCAAGGCGGCGCACCGGGCCTGCATTTCTATACGCTGAACCAAGCCGAAGCGAGCCTGGCGATCTGGAATAACCTCCAGTTGCCGCGCTAAGCCCTAGGTACTGCCAACCCCAACCGGGGTTGGCAACTGCGGCATTCAGCAATTGAACTGTCGCGAGGGTCTTGCCCTCTAAATCCGCTCTTCTGCATAAATCGCAAGTACGACCATACTTTTAGTCAGCGCCTGGCCAAGCATGGCCTACGCCGTAGATCAGGGAACGCCGCAGTGGCCGCACGCAAAACCACCAATGCCATCGTCAACCCCAAAGGCAGCCTGGAAACCCTTTCCCAGCGGGAAGTCCAGCAGCTGCGCGAGACCGGCTCGGGCAACGTGTACAAGCTGTTTCGCCAATGTGCTTTGGCCATCCTCAATACCGGCTCGCAAAGCGATAACGCCAAGACCATCGTCGAGGCCTACCCCAATTTCGATATTCAGATTCAGCAGCAAGATCGCGGCATCCGCCTGCAACTGATCAACGCCCCGGCCGATGCCTTTGTCGACGGCGTGATGATTTCCAGCACCCGCGAAATGCTCTTCAGCGCCCTGCGCGATATCGTCTACACCCAGAGCGAGCTGGAGAACCAGCGCGTCGACTTCAGCAGCTCTGAAGGTATTACCGACTACGTCTTCCACCTGCTGCGTAACGCCAAAACCTTGCGCCCCGGTGCCGAACCGAAAATGGTGGTGTGCTGGGGTGGCCACTCGATCAGCAGCGAAGAATACAAGTACGCCAAGAAGGCCGGCCACGAACTGGGCCTGCGCGGCTTGGATATCTGCACCGGCTGTGGCCCGGGCGTGATGAAGGCGCCGATGAAAGGCGCGACCATCGCCCACGCTAAACAACGCTATCAGCAGGCCCGCTACCTGGGCCTGACGGAGCCGGGCATCATCGCCGCTGAGGCGCCGAACCCGATCGTCAATGAGCTGGTCATCCTCCCGGATATCGAGAAGCGCCTAGAAGCTTTCGTGCGCGTCGGCCACGGCATCATCATCTTCCCCGGCGGCGCCGGCACGGCGGAAGAACTGCTATATCTGCTGGGCATCCTGACCCACCCAGCCAACCAGGATATCCCCTTCCCGTTGCTGCTCACCGGCCCGCGCAGCGCGGCCAATTATCTGGAGCAGTTGCACGAATTTATCGGCGCGACCTTGGGCCAGGTGGCGCAGCAGCGCTATCAAATCATTATCGATGACCCGGTCAAAGTGGCTCAGCAAATGTCTGCCGGGGTGAAGTCAGTCACCGAGTTCCGCCGTCAGCACAATGATGCGTTCCACTTTAACTGGCTGCTGAAAATCGACGAAAGCTTCCAGCATCCGTTCGAGCCGACCCACGCCAACATGGCCAGCCTCAACCTGACCCGCGAACAGCCGGTGCATGAGTTGGCGGCCAATTTGCGCCGGGCGTTCTCCGGGATTGTCGCCGGCAACGTTAAAGAAAACGGCATCCGCTTGATCGAGCAAAACGGCCCGTATCAGATTTCCGGCGACCCGCAGATCATGCAGCAGCTGGATTTACTGTTGCAGGCTTTCGTCGAGCAACACCGCATGAAACTGCCGGATAACGTCGCCTATGTGCCTTGTTATAAGGTGGTGAAATAACCTGTTGGGGGGCGGTCAGGGGTGCGGAACTTATCCTCGGCCGACCAGACTAAACGGACTATCCACCGCGCGGCGCTTGGCTTTGCCATCCGTCGCGCTGGAAAAAACCTTAACCAGTCACACATTCACGGGCCCTTCGCTCTGTTATACTCGGGCCTTCCCGCCAGGCTTGCGCCCGGATGCTGTCCCCAGAGGCCAGCAGTACCGGACGGGATCGCACTCCCCAAGTGTGATTCAAGTCAGGCAATACACCATAGGGCTGCGCCCTCACTAGACAGGATTACACATGTCCTTTGCCTCCCTCGGTCTCTCCGAGGCTTTAGTCCGTGCTGTTGAAGATGCCGGCTACACCCAACCCACTCCGGTGCAACAGCGGGCTATTCCCGCCGCGTTGCAAGGCCGTGACCTGATGGTTGCAGCCCAGACGGGTACAGGTAAGACGGGCGGTTTTGCCCTGCCGATCCTTGAGCGACTGTTCCCTAACGGTCAGCCGGATCGCGCCCAGCGTCACTCGGCCAAGCAGCCGCGCGTATTGGTGTTGACCCCGACCCGCGAACTGGCCGCTCAGGTGCACGACAGCTTCAAGCTGTATGCCCGCGATTTGCCTTTTGTCAGCGCCTGCATCTTCGGCGGCGTTGGTATGAATCCGCAGATTCAAGCCCTGTCCAAGGGCGTCGACGTGTTGGTGGCCTGCCCCGGCCGTCTGCTTGACCTGGCCAACCAGCGCGCCATCGACCTGTCCCACGTGGAAATCTTGGTCCTCGACGAAGCCGACCGCATGCTCGACATGGGCTTTATCCATGACGTGAAGAAGGTCCTCGCCAAGCTGCCGACACAGCGCCAGAACCTGCTGTTCTCGGCGACCTTCTCCAAGGACATCACCGACCTCGCCGGCAAGCTGCTGCACAACCCCGAGCGCATCGAAGTGACGCCGCCGAACACCACGGTTGAGCGCATCGAGCAACGGGTATTCCGTCTGCAAGCCAGCCACAAACGTGCCCTGCTCGCCCACTTGATCACCGCTGGTGCGTGGGAGCAGGTGCTGGTGTTTACCCGCACTAAACACGGTGCCAACCGTTTGGCTGAGTACCTGGATAAACACGGCCTGCCGGCAGTGGCGATCCACGGCAACAAGAGCCAGAACGCGCGCACTAAAGCGCTGGCCGATTTCAAGGCGAACAAGGTGCGCATCCTGGTCGCCACCGATATCGCCGCCCGCGGTCTGGATATCGACCAACTGCCCCATGTGGTCAACTTTGAGCTGCCTAACGTCGAAGAAGATTACGTGCACCGCATCGGCCGTACCGGTCGTGCCGGGCGTAACGGCGAGGCGATCTCGCTGGTCGCCCCGGATGAAGAAAAACTGCTGAAAAGCATCGAGCGCATGACCAAGCAGAAAATCCCTGACGGTGATCTGCTCGGCTTCGATGCCAGCGCCGTTGAAGCTGAGCGCCCGGAAGTGCGTGAGCCGCAGAAGCCGCGTCAGCCACGCCCAGCTAAAGCCAAAATCGAAGGCGAACGCAAGAACAACAACGCTCGCCGCGACAATCGCGAAGGCCGTGAAGGCCGCGAGAAGAAAGAAGGCAGCCGCGATAACAATCGCGCCGCCAAGCCCCAAGGTGGCCGCCAGCAGCAGTCCCGTGGCCCAGCGCGCAGCGCCGCCCCGGCCATCCCGGCACTGCCGCCAGATCGCGCGCCGGATGAATTCCGCGACGACGAAATCGATAACTTCGGCAACCGCGTGGATTACGTAAGCCCGGTGCAGAACAAGCAGAACAACCGTGGCCGCCGCCCGGCCACTGGCGCAGCGCCAAGCCAAGCACCACGTGCCAACAAAGGTGCACCACGCAGCAATGGCGCCGGCGCTGGTAGCGGTGTCCAAGGTCGTCGCCAGGGCACTGGCCAAGCGGGCCAAGGCCGCAACGGCGCGCCACGGGCGGCCCGTCCGCCACGGGACAACCGCACCACGTCGCTGCATCGTGACGAGCTGCCACGCCAAGAAGGCGTCGCTAAGCCAGCCCGTGACAAGCAGCCGGTGATCATGCACAAAGGCTCGCGCCTGGATCGTTTCCCGACGCCTGAGCAGCTTGATGAACTGGCCAGCACAGCCCGTCCACGGGGCGAAAAACCCGCCCTGCTGACGCGCAACCGCGACGAGTCGTAAGACTTAAGCCCAAACAACAACGCCGCCCAATGGGCGGCGTTGTTGTTTAAGCAGGCGTCAGCCGGATGGACTTACTGACGCACGCCTTCTACCGACAGCACCAGCTCAGCTTCTTGGGAAGCCGGGCCGAGATCACGGAGGATATTGAAGTCCTTCAGCTTGATCTTGGTGGTGCCTTCAAAGCCGGCGCGGTAGCCGCCCCATGGGTCTTTACCTTCACCAATGAACTTGGCCGCGATAACAACTGGCTTGGTCACACCGTTAAGGGTCAGATCGCCAGTGATGTCGGCAGTGCCTTCACCGGTGGATTTGACCGCAGTGGAGGTAAAGGTCGCAGTCGGGTTTTTGCTGGTGTTGAGCAGCTCTTCGCTGCGGATGTGCTTGTCACGCTCGGCGTGGTTGGTGTCCACACTGGCGGTTTTCAGGGTGACGTGCACTTTGCTCGCTTCAGGCTTGGCTGGATCGAAGCTGAAGGTGCCATCGAAATCTTTGAAGGTCCCGTACAGCCAGCTGTAGCCCAAGTGGCTGATGCGGAAGTTAACGAAGGCATGCTGACCTGGTTTGTCGATATTGTAATCGGCGGCCATTACTTGGCCTGCGCCCATCAACGCACCACCAAGGGCTAGTGCAACGAGTGTCTTTTTCAACATGGCTTACTCTCCTTATTAAAGTTAGATCAGCTGGTTAACCCAGCTGTAATTACAACACTGTGCGATCAGCCACCGAACATGCGCAGCAAGGTCCGGTCTTTATCGATGAAGTGGTGCTTAAGCGCAGCCAGACCATGCAAGCCGGCAAAGATCACCAAGGCCCAAGCCAGGTATTTGTGCACCAGCCCGGCAACATCCGCTTGTTCAGGAATGCTGGTAATACTGGCCGGCACGGCGAACCAGCCAAACACCTCAACCCCACGGCCTTCGGCAGTAGAAATCAGGTAGCCGGACAGCATCAGCACAAATAGGCCCAGATACAAAAAGGCGTGACCCAACTTGCTGCCCAAACGGGTCAAGGCACCGTGATTGGGCAAGCTGGCCGGCGTCGGGTTGCTCAAGCGCCACAGCACGCGCAACAGCATCAAGGCAAACAACAACAGCCCAATGCTTTTATGCAGGTCCGGTGCGGTTTGGTACCACGGGCTGTAGTAATCCAGCCCGACCATCCAATAGCCCAGACCGAATAAACCAAACACCACAACGGCCACCAGCCAGTGCATCAGGATGCTGACCGAACCGTAATGGGACGGGGAATTACGCCAACGCATAAGCCTGACTCCAGGGGCAAATTAAGAGCGAAGTTATGCAGCCTAACAACAAACCTATCAACGTTTGCTCAGAAATTTCGCTAGAACCAATCGATATACATGATGTAACTGTAAGACAGTAGGTTTTGTGACCGATGACCTGTGAACGCTCAGAACAGCCCTTGGCAGCCTCTGCGCGCCTCAGTTCTGCTAGGCTTAGCGACCCTGCCTAGCGGCCAGCCGCCCCAGGCCTAACTGAGTCACCACTGCCAGCACCGGCATTGCTAAAGCCGTTACCGATAGAGAGTCGAGCATGAGCCTTAACGACCACTGGATGCGCCGCGATCTTGAGGTGCTGTGGCACCCCTGCACGCAGATGAAAGATCACGAACACCTGCCACTGGTGCCGATCAAGCGCGGTGAGGGCGTGTGGCTAGAAGACTTCGACGGCAAGCGTTATCTGGATGCGGTCAGCTCTTGGTGGGTGAATGTGTTTGGCCACGCCAATCCACGGATTAACCAACGCATCAAGGATCAGGTCGATCAACTGGAGCACGTGATTCTCGCCGGCTTCAGCCATCAACCCGTGATCGAGCTGTCCGAGCGTCTGGTCAAGCTCACCCCGGCGGGCCTCGACCGGGTGTTCTACGCCGACAACGGCTCGTCCTGCATCGAAGTGGCGCTGAAGATGAGCTACCACTACTGGCTCAACGTCGGCCAAGGGCAGAAGAAACGCTTTATCACCCTGACCAACAGCTACCACGGCGAGACCATCGCGGCGATGTCGGTGGGCGATGTCGGGCTCTTCACCGACACCTACAAAGCCCTGTTGCTGGACACCATCAAGGTGCCGAGCCCGGACTGCTATCTGCGCCCCGAAGGCGCGAGCTGGGAGGAACACTCCCGCGCCATGTTCGCCCATATGGAGCAAGCTCTGGCCGAGCACGGCCATGAAGTGGCAGCGGTGATTGTCGAGCCGCTGATCCAAGGCGCCGGCGGCATGCGCATGTACCATCCGCTGTACCTCAAGCTGCTGCGCGAAGCCTGCGACCGCCACAACGTGCACCTGATCCACGATGAAATCGCCGTCGGCTTTGGCCGCACCGGCAGCATGTTTGCCTGCGAACAAGCCGGCATCCGCCCGGACTTCCTCTGCCTGTCCAAGGCCCTTACCGGCGGTTATCTACCGCTGGCGGCGTGCCTGACCACCGATAAGGTCTATCAGGCGTTCTACGACGATTACCCGACCCTGCGCGCCTTCCTCCACTCCCACAGCTACACCGGCAACCCGCTGGCCTGTGCGGCGGCGTTGGCGACCTTGGATATCTTCGAGCAGGACGACGTGATCAATGCCAACCGCGCCCTGGCGACCCACATGGGCCAGGCCTTCGCCCATCTGGCTGAGCATCCGCACGTTGCTGAAGTGCGCCAGACCGGCATGGCCCTGGCCGTGGAAATGGTCCAGGACAAAGCCAGCAAGACCGCCTACCCGTGGCAGGAGCGCCGTGGCCTTAAGGTCTATCAGCACGCGCTGGAACGCGGCGCGCTGCTGCGCCCGCTGGGCAACGTGGTGTACTTGCTGCCGCCCTATGTGATCACAGCGCAGCAGATCGACTTCCTCGCCGAGGTCGCCAGTGAAGGCATTGACCTGGCCACCCGCAGCCACGTCAGCGTGGCCGTTAATCCCGGCCTGCACCCCGGTTTTCGCGATCCGGGCTAAACCCAGCGCCCGCCGCACGCGGGCCTGTGCACATGATTTAAGCGCTTAGCACCACAGAGAATTGCCATGAGACTGTCCCGCTTTTTTATCGACGCCCCCCTGAGCCTTGGCCAACACGAACTGCCCGAAGCCCAGGCGCATTACATCGGCCGCGTGCTGCGGCATAGCGCAGGCGATGCGGTGCAATTGTTTGATGGCAGCGGCCAGGAATACTTGGGCGAGCTGATCGAGGTGGGTAAAAAGAACGTGCGTGTCGAGCTGCGCGAAGCCTTTGCCGGCCAGCCCGAATCGCCGCTGCAGATCCACTTGGGGCAAGGTCTGTCCCGTGGCGAGCGCATGGACTGGGCGATTCAAAAGGCCACCGAGCTGGGCGCCA
Source organism: Pseudomonas sp. 5P_3.1_Bac2 (assembly GCF_025465995.1). Taxonomy (GTDB): domain Bacteria; phylum Pseudomonadota; class Gammaproteobacteria; order Pseudomonadales; family Pseudomonadaceae; genus Aquipseudomonas. Next base: position 434,339 of record NZ_JANLNY010000023.1, read on the forward strand.
ATGAAATCAGCCTGATCATCAGCGAGCGCTGCGAAGTGCGCTTAAAAGACGAGCGCGCCGACAAACGCCTGGCCCACTGGCGCCAGATCGCGATCAGCGCCTGCGAACAGTGCGGTCGCTCGGTGCTGCCGATCATTAACCCGCCAATCAGCTTGGACGACTGGCTTAAACAAACCAGCGCCGACCTTAAGCTGGTGCTGCATCCGGTGGCCGAACCTTGGGCCAGCCACCCACAGCCAAGCAGCCTGGCCATGTTGATTGGCCCGGAAGGTGGCTTAAGCGATAAGGAAGTGGCGCTTGCTAAGGCCCAGGGTTTTCATGGGGCCCGCTTGGGGCCACGGGTGCTACGCACTGAAACGGCGCCAGTGGTGGCGCTTAGCGTGGCCCAGCAACTGTGGGGCGACTTTTAAGCCGCGCCACAGTTGATCAGTTGCGCTTACTCGCTGCGCTGGAATTTCAAATCCCACACGCCATGCCCTAAGCGCTCGCCACGGCGCTCGAACTTAGTCACCGGCCGCTCTTCTGGACGCGGCACGTACTGGACATCGGCGGCGAGGTTCTGATAACCCGGCGCCGCGCTCAGCACTTCCAGCATGTACTCGGCATAGGGCTGCCAATCGGTGGCCATATGCAGCACGCCATCGACCTTGAGCTTGCTGCGCACCAGCTCAGCAAAGGACGCCTGGACGATCCGGCGCTTATGGTGACGCGCCTTGTGCCACGGATCGGGGAAGAACAGCAGCACGCGATCCAAGCTGGCATCGGCCACGCAGTCACGCAGCACTTCCAAGGCATCGCAGCTGTAAATCCGCACATTGCTCAGGTTCTGCGTCATCACGCCATTAAGCAGCGCACCGACGCCTGGGCGATGTACTTCGACGCCGATGAAGTCTTGCTCAGGCGCCGCCGCCGCCATTTCCAAGGTCGAATGGCCCATGCCAAAACCGATCTCGAAAGTGCGCGGGGCGCTGCGGCCAAACACCTGGTCAAAGTCCTGCAAGCCGTCTTCGAGCTTTAAGGCGAACTTTGCCATGCCCAAGTCGAGGCCACGCTGCTGGCCTTCGGTCATGCGTCCGGCACGCATCACAAAGCTCTTGATGGTGCGGTGTTTGGAGGTATCCACAGCCGCGTCGGGCTGCTCGGGTAGATCAGTCATGGAGTGCTCGTTACTTAATCAGGCCATCCAGCGGCGACGAGGCGCTGGCATAGAGTTTCTTCGGCATACGCCCGGCCAGATAGGCCATGCGCCCGGCAATGATCGCGTGCTTCATGGCTTCACCCATCAGGATCGGATTTTGCGCATGGGCGATGGCGCTGTTCATCAGCACCGCCTCGCAGCCCAGCTCCATGGCGATGGTGGCATCGGAAGCCGTCCCCACCCCGGCATCGACCAATACCGGCACCGTAGCTTCTTCGAGGATGATGCGCAGGTTATACGGGTTGCAGATGCCCAAACCGGTGCCGATCAAGCCGGCCAGCGGCATGACCGCGATGCAGCCCATGGCCGCCAGTTCGCGGGCGATGATCGGGTCATCGCTGGTGTAGACCATCACGTCGAAGCCATCTTTGACCAGCACTTCAGCGGCCTTGAGGGTTTCGATCACGTTGGGGAACAGGGTCTTCTGATCGGCCAGTACTTCCAACTTGACCAGCTTGTGCCCGTCCAGCAGCTCACGGGCCAGACGGCAGGTGCGCACCGCTTCAACCGCGTCGTAGCAACCGGCAGTGTTCGGCAGGATGGTGTAGCGCTCGGGGCTGATCACATCGAGCAAATTCGGCTCGCCGGGGTTCTGGCCGATGTTGGTACGACGCACCGCCACGGTGACGATCTCGGCGCCGGATGCCTCGATGGCCAGGCGGGTCTCTTCGAGATCCTTGTACTTGCCGGTGCCGACCAGCAGGCGCGATTGATAGGTACGGCCAGCCAGGGTAAAGGGCTTGTCGCTGGGCAGGTGGCTCATGGTAGATCCTCTATATATGGGCAGGCAGGTGGGACGCGGGCAGGACTTAACCGCCGCCGATGGCGTGTACCACTTCCACCTGATCACCTTCGCGTAAGACGGTGCTGGCATGCTGACTGCGCGGCACGATGTCCTGATTGAGCTCAACGGCGATACGCCGCCCGCTCAGCTCCAGGGCTTCAATCAGCGCCGCCACGTTCGCGCCGTCGGCCAGTTCAAAGGGCGCACCGTTTAACTGAATTTGCATGACGGTTTAGTCATTAATGGGAAAGGGCCGGCATTCTAGCCTGATCACCGCCAGCGACCAAGGCTCAAGGGCTGGCCGGACTTAGCGGTGCTTGAGAGCACACAGGGCCAAGCTCAGCCAACCGAGCATCAAGCACAGCCCGCCGACGGGCGTGACCATGCCCAAACTGCGCGTGCCGGTCAGGGTCAGCCCATACAAACTGCCGCAGAACAAAACAATGCCGAGGCTGAACAAGGCACCGGCGCCGATCAGCAAACGCCGCGGCCGCTGCGCCGCCAGCAGGCTGACGCCAAGCAAGGCCAAGGCATGCAGCAGTTGGTATTGGGTGGCCGTTTGGAAAATCGCCAGATACTCCGGGCTGATCTGACCTTTAAGGCCGTGGGCGCCGAACGCTCCCAGAGCCACGCCAGTAAAACCGGCGAGCGCGGCCAACAATAACCATAAACGGGACATGGGCAGCTCCACTTATTTAATATCCGCAGATGCTTGGGGAGTGCCGCAGTTTACCGCTCATCCCCCAGCGAGGCTGGCTATAATGGCCGACAATCCCCCCACCGCCAAGAAATCCGCATGCTGTTCAACGTCGCACGCCGCCTGGGCCGAGCCCTGGCCTGGTTCGCCCTCGCCTCCATCTTGCTGGTGCTGTTAATGCGCTGGGTGGCGCCGCCGTTTACCGCCCTGATGATCGAGCGCAAAGTCGAGTCCTGGTTTAGCGGCGAGCCGATTGACTTGCAGCGCACCTGGCGGCCCTGGCAAGAGCTGCCAGACAGCCTGAAGATGGCGGTTATCGCCGGCGAGGATCAGAAGTTTGCCGAGCACTGGGGCTTCGATTTCGCCGCGATCAAAGCGGCCATGGCCCACAACCAGCAAGGCGGCAACCTGCGCGGCGCCAGCACCTTAAGTCAGCAAGTGGCGAAGAACCTGTTTCTCTGGTCAGGCCGCAGCTGGCTGCGCAAGGGGCTTGAGGCCTGGTTTACCGGGCTGATCGAGCTGATGTGGCCCAAACAGCGGATCCTTGAGATGTACCTCAATAGCGTCGAATGGGGCGATGGCGTATTTGGCGCCGAAGCCGCCGCCAAACACCACTTCGGCGTGGGCGCGCCGTACCTGAATAACCAGCAAGCCAGCCAGCTGGCAGCCGTACTGCCCAACCCACTGCGCTGGAGCGCGGGCAAGCCCAACACCTATATCCAGCGCCGGGCCAGCTGGATTCGCCAGCAATCGCGACAACTAGGCGGCAGCCATTATTTAAATCAGCTTAAGGGCGCCAGTTTTAGCTTCGCCGATAAGTCCTAAGCCAACGTATCCACAGTACCTGGGGCGCCTCGCGCTGCAGTGCGGTCCAGGCGCAGTAAGCCATAGGCAATCAGCGACTGGCCGCTAAAGTACAGGCTGACAATCACCAGCACCGCGTGCTCGAACGGATACACAAACTTGTTCAGGCCGATCAGTGAGTCCGCCAATACAAACAGCATTGCGCCGGCCCACAACGGCCCAGGACTATGCTCGACGCGCGCCGCACTCACAGCCATCAACAGCAAACAGCCCAGATAGATCGCCACCGGCACCTGCAAACCGAGCGCCGCCGGCACCATCCACAGCGCCAGCAACACGCTGTAAGCCAATACTGGCAAGCTCCACAGCCAGCGCCAGGAACGTCCACGGCCGAGCAAGTTAAAGCCGACGACAAAGGCCAGCTGATTGAGCAAGAACGAGATCAGCGCCTGGCGGAACAAGCCATCGCGGTTGCCATAATCGAGGAAGAAGTCGCCCGCCGCTGCCGCCACATACCCCGCCGCCAGCCAGCGCCCCGCCGCCCCCGGAATCACCCGCCAGACCAGCACGGCATAGATCAGCATCGGTGCCAGCTTTAGCAGCCAGCTCAAGGGATAGGGCTGCAGTTCGATCAGCAGGATGTAAGCGATCCCCAACACTAAGGCCAAGCCATACAGACGGGCGTGCACGACAGACATAGGCGCTCCACTATTTTTATTAATTGTTATGGGGCAAAGATGAACGACTGTCCCAATAAGCTCAAGCCCTTAAGGAGGTAAATCCTGAGCATAAAAAAACCGCACCTAAGTGCGGTTTTTCAAGACGTTCACAACCAGTTAGGCGGCGATGGAGCCCTTGAGCTTGTTCATCGCGTTCTTTTCCAACTGCCGGATACGCTCAGCGGACACGTTGTACTTGGCCGCCAGGTCATGCAGCGTCGCCTTTTCCTCAGCCAACCAGCGCTGGTAAAGGATGTCGCGACTACGCTCATCCAGACCTTCCAAGGCTTCATGCAAATTAGCCGAGGAACTGTCGGTCCAGTCCGAGTCTTCCAACTGCAGGGCCGGGTCGTAGCGGTGGTCTTCCAAGTAATGCGCAGGCGACTGGAAGGCGCTGTCGTCGTCGGCTTCAGCCGCTGGGTCAAAGGCCATGTCTTGGCCAGTCAAGCGGCTTTCCATCTCACGCACTTCATGGGGCTCTACGCCCAAACTTTCGGCGACGGCATGCACTTCATCGTTGTTCAACCAAGCCAGACGCTTCTTCTGGCTGCGCAGGTTAAAGAACAGCTTACGCTGGGCCTTGGTGGTGGCCACTTTAACGATGCGCCAGTTGCGCAGGATGAACTCGTGAATCTCCGCACGAATCCAGTGCACAGCGAAGGACACCAGGCGCACGCCCATTTCTGGGTTAAAGCGCTTAACCGCCTTCATCAAACCGACATTGCCCTCTTGGATCAGGTCAGCCTGAGCCAGACCATAACCGGAATAACTACGGGCGATGTGCACCACAAAACGCAGGTGAGCCAGCACCATTTGCCGGGCGGCTTCCAGATCCTGCTTGTAAAAGAGACTTTCAGCCAGCTCACGCTCCTGCTCTGGGGTCAACAGCGCGATGCCGTTTACCGCATGCACATAAGCCTCCAGGTTGGCGCCTGGAACCAGAGCATGAACAGGTTGCAAAGAAGTGGACATATAACCCTCCGACTTACAAATCGTGTCGCAGTCTAGCACCGGGAAATAGGACTTTGTACGTTGATACTAGTTCCAGTGTGCATAGTCAAAATTAACCAAAACAATAACTTACTACCGGGGCGCCAACTCTCTCAAGTGTCTGGCGACCGCCAGCCAAGCGCCAATGTAACCAAGCAATACCGCGCCGCAAACCAAAGATAGCGCGTCAGGTAAAGGGACACCGGCCAAACCAAAGTCACTGCCGTATAAACCGGATAACCGTACCACAGCATCGTTCAGCCAGTTCAACCCATAGGCCAGTAAGCCCCAAGCCAACAAGCCGGCGCCTAAACCATAGAGGGTGCCCATATAAAGAAACGGGCGGCGCACGTAGCTGTCGGTACCACCGACTAGCTTAATGACTTCAATTTCAATGCGACGGTTCTCGATGTGCAGACGAATGGTGTTGCCGATGACCAGCAGCAGGGCCGAAATCAGCAGCAAGGCCAAGCCGAACACAAAGCGATCACCCAATTTAAGCATGGCGCTTAGGCGCTCGACCCAGAGCAAGTCCAACTGCGCCTGCTGCACCTTAGGCAGCTCAGCCAGACGGCCACGCAGGGCCTCCAGGGCGTCTTTATCGACTTCTTTAGGCGTCACCACCACCACACCCGGCAGCGGGTTGCTCGGCAGCTCTTTGAGCGCCTCGCCTAAGCCGGACTGCTGCTGAAACTCGGCCAGGGCCTGCTCGCGGCTGATCCACTGGGCTTCAGCGACATCCGGCATCTTGGCGATCTGCGCGCGCAGCTCCTCGCCTTGGCGGTCACTGGCGTCGATCTGCATATACAGGGAGATCTGCGCCGCGCTCTGCCACGACACGCCTAAGCGCTGAATGTTATCCAGCAACAACGACAAGCCCATGGGCAGGCTCAACGCCACAGCCATCACCAGGCAGGTGAAAAAGCTGCCAATCGGCTGTTTGAACAGGCGCCGCAGGCCATCGAGCAGACTGGCGCGGTGACTTTCGACCCACGCCGCCAGTTGCGAGCGGAAGTCTGGCCCGGCTTGCGGATCAGTCGTCGGCAGGTCTTCTTTTTTCGGCGCAGCCCCCACGCGTTGCGCGGGTTGCGGTGGCGGCATACGGGTTGCACTCATACCCCGGCCTCCCCGTCGCCAATTAGGCGACCACGTTGCAGGGTCAGCATGCGGTGACGCATGCGCGCGATCAGGGCCAAGTCGTGGCTGGCGATCAGCACACTGGTGCCCAAACGATTGATGTCTTCAAACACACCCATGATCTCAGCGGCTAAGCGCGGGTCGAGGTTACCTGTGGGTTCGTCGGCCAGCAGCAAGGCCGGCTGATGGACGATGGCGCGAGCGATACCGACCCGCTGTTGCTGGCCGGTGGAAAGATCGCCGGGGAACTGCACGGCTTTGTCCGACAGCGACACGCGTTCCAGCGCACTGGCTACCCGCTTGCCGATCTCATCCTTGGACAAACCCAGGATTTGCAACGGCAAGGCGACGTTGTCGAACACGCTGCGATCAAACAGCAGTTGGTGATTCTGGAACACCACACCGATTTGCCGGCGCAGATAAGGAATCTGCGCATTGGTGATCTGCCCTAAGTCTTGCCCGGCCAGCAGCAGCTTGCCGCTGGTGGGCCGCTCCATCGCCAGCAACAAACGCAACAGAGTACTTTTGCCCGCCCCCGAGTGACCGGTGACAAACAAGAACTCGCCGCGGCGCACGCGAAAACTCAGCTCGTGCAGCCCAACGTGGCCGTTGGGGTAACGCTTACCAACCTGCTCGAACCTAATCATCGCTATTTCTCCGCGAACAGCGCCTGCACAAAGGCTTCAGCTTCAAAGGTGCGCAGGTCATCAATACCTTCGCCTACGCCAACGTAACGAATCGGCAAAGCAAACTGCTTGGCCAGGGCGAAGATCACCCCGCCTTTGGCCGTGCCGTCCAGCTTGGTCAGCGCCAAACCGCTGAGGTTCACGGTTTGGTTGAACTGCTTGGCCTGGTTAATCGCGTTTTGCCCGGTGCCGGCATCCAGCACCAGCAACACTTCGTGGGGTGCGGTTTCATCCAGCTTGCCGATGACCCGACGGACCTTTTTCAGCTCTTCCATCAGATTATCTTTGGTATGCAGACGCCCTGCTGTGTCGGCGATCAACACATCCACGCCACGGGCCTTGGCTGCCTGTACGGCGTCGAAGATCACCGACGCGGAGTCGGCGCCCGTGTGCTGGGCGATCACCGCGATCTGGTTGCGCTCGCCCCACACCTGTAATTGCTCAACGGCAGCGGCGCGGAAGGTATCGCCGGCGGCGAGCATGACTTTCTTGCCTTCTTGCTGCAGCTTCTTCGCCAGCTTGCCAATGGTGGTGGTTTTACCGGCGCCGTTCACGCCGACCACCAAGATCACATAGGGCTGCTTGCTGCTGTCGATCAGCAGCGGTTGCTCGACGGGCTTGAGCAACGCGGTCAATTCATCCTGCAGGGCTTTGTACAGCGCACCGCTGTCGGCCAGCTCTTTACGGGCGACGCGTTTGGTCAGGTTTTGCACAATCGCGGTGGTCGCTTCGACGCCGACGTCGGCGGTGAGCAGGCGGGTCTCCAGCTCTTCGAGCAGATCATCGTCGATAGCTTTTTTGCCAAGGAACAGGCTGGCCATGCCTTCGCCGAGACTGGCACTGGTCTTCGACAGGCCTTTTTTCAGGCGTTCGAAAAAGCCCAGACGCGGCTCTTCGACCTTTTTTGTCTCAACGGCCGGGATTGGCTCGACCGCAACCGGCTCAGGCTCAGGCTCAGGCAGCGCGACAGGTGCAGGTGCAGGTGCAGGTGCAGGTGCAGGTGCAGGCTCGGCGCTGATAACCGCAGACGCAACCTCGACATCGAGGGCGGGTGCTAGTGTCGGTACTGGGGCAAGCTCAGACTCCGCAACGTCGCGAGCAAAGGCTACCGGCGCAGTTTCCGCCTGCGGCGGCACGGGCTCGACAGCGGCTGTCTCGACGCTGGCGACAGCCACATCTACTGCGTCCGCAATGGGCTGAACAGACTGAACAGATGCAGGCTCGCTGATGGGGCTTGGCGCAGCCTCTTCCACGGCACTTGGCGCAGGAGTGGCCGGCTCTGCCGGAGTGGTTTCAACGGCAGCAACTGGCGGCACGTCGGTGGCCGCAGCTGAACCGCGCCTGAACCAACTAAACAAACCTTTTTTCGGCGCGGTTTTTTCCTCGACTTTGCCCCCTGAATTAGGCGCAGAGTCAGGCGCAGAGGGGTTTTCAGTCTTTTTATCGTCGTTGGAACCAAACATGTAGGGTGGCTATCTCAAATGTGCGTCACGCCAAGTGCTAGCCTCAAATTTAACGCCGCTCCCAACGCTCGCGAGATACGAACGGTGCGCGAAATTATCTGAAACCTTAGCAGGCGTGGCCGCCAGTAAAACGGATGCGTATCCTAGCACCTCCGCGCCCGCCGACGCTAAGACCAAGCGGGCCCGTCCGACAGGTCGATAACTCATGCACAAATTTGCCCATCGCACTACCGCGCTGCTGCTTGGCGTGTTCAGTTGGCCACTGCTGGCCAGCGCTGCCGAACCCCAACCGACCCACGAATTTAGCCTCGATAACGGCCTTAAAGTCATAGTGCGCGAAGACCACCGCGCCCCGGTGGTGGTCTCCCAAGTTTGGTACAAGGTTGGCTCCAGCTACGAGACGCCGGGCCAGACCGGCTTGTCCCACGCCCTTGAACACATGATGTTCAAAGGCAGTAGCAAGGTCGGCCCCGGTGAAGCCTCGCGCATCCTGCGTGACCTAGGCGCGCAAGAGAACGCCTTTACCAGCGATGACTACACCGCCTATTACCAAGTGCTGGCCCGCGATCGCCTGCCGATAGCGCTGGAGCTGGAAGCGGATCGCATGGCCACCCTGAAGTTGCCGGCCGATGAGTTCGCCAAAGAAATCGAAGTGATCAAGGAAGAGCGGCGCCTGCGCACCGACGACAAGCCCAACGCCTTGGCCTACGAGCGCTTTAAAGCCCTGGCCTACCCTGCCAGCGGCTATCACACGCCGACTATTGGTTGGATGGCTGACCTGGATCGCATGAGCATCGATGAGCTGCGCGCCTGGTACCACAACTGGTATGCACCGAATAACGCCACGTTGGTGGTGGTCGGCGATGTCAGCGCCAGCGAGGTCAAAGCGCTGGCCCAGCGCTATTTCGCCGCCATTCCCAAGCGCCCCCTGCCCAGCGCCAAAGTCCCGCTGGAGCTGGCTGAGCCCGGCGAGCGCCGCCTGACGCTGCATGTGCAGACACAACTGCCAAGCCTGATGATGGGCTTTAACGTGCCCGGCCTGGCCACGGCTAAAGAGCCGCGCCAAGTGCATGCGCTGCGTTTGATTTCCGCCCTGCTCGATGGCGGCTATAGCGCCCGTCTGGCGTCCCATCTGGAACGCGGCGAGGAGTTGGTCTCCGGCGCCTCGGCTTGGTACGACAACACGCCCCGTGGCGACAGCCTGTTTATCCTGTCCGCCAGCCCGAATATCCAAACCGGTAAAACCCTTGAGCAAGTCGAAGCCGGCCTGTGGCGCGAGCTGACAAAACTTAAGGACAGCCCGCCCACGCCGCAAGAACTAGCCCGCGTGCGTGCGCAAGTGATCGCCGGCCTGGTCTACGAGCGCGACTCGATTTCCAGCCAGGCCAATGCTATCGGCCAATTGGAGTCGGTGGGCTTGTCGTGGAAGCTGGTCGATCAGGAATTGGCCGAGCTCGAAGCGGTGACTCCGGCTGATATTCAGCAAGCCGCAAAAACCTTTTTCACCCGCGAGCGCTTAACCGTCGCCCACGTTCTGCCTGAGGAGAGCCGCCATGAGTGAGCGTACATCCCTGCGCTACGCCCTGCTCGTCTTGGCTGTGGTGCTGATTCTCGGCGCCCTAGCCCTGCTGCAACAAAACCCGGTGCTGGCGCCACAGCGCGCGGCCGCTGCGCCCGCAGCGACTCAGGGTTTGCAGTCATTAACCGAGCTGGATAAACAAGCCCCTGCCCAGCGCAGCCTGAATATCCAAACCTGGCAAACCGCTGAAGGCGCCAAGGTCATGTTCGTCGAAGCCCACGAGCTGCCGATGTTCGACCTGCAACTGACCTTCGCCGCCGGCAGCAGCCGTGATGGCGACGCCCCGGGCCTGGCGACCTTAACCAACGCCATGCTTAACGAAGGCATCCCCGGTAAAGACGTCGGCGCCATCGCTGCCGGCTTTGAAGACCTAGGCGCCGAGTTCGGTAATGGTTCGTACCGCGACATGGCCATCGCCAGCCTGCGCAGCTTAAGTGCGCGCGAACAACGCGAGCCGGCCATGGCGCTGTTCAGCCAAGTGCTGGGCCAGCCAAGCTTCCCTGAAGACTCGCTGCTGCGGATCAAAAACCAGCTGCTGGCCGGCTTTGAGTACGACAAACAAAACCCCGGCAAAATCGGCAGCCGCGCCCTGTTTGAACGGCTCTACGGCGAGCATCCCTATGCGCATCCGAGTGACGGCACGCCCGAGTCGATCAGCGCAATCACTCGCGAACAACTGCAAGCCTTCCACGCCAAGGCTTATGCCGCTGGCAACGCGGTGATCGCGCTGGTTGGCGACCTTTCCCGCGCCGATGCCGAAGCCCTGGCCGCGCAGGTCTCCAGTGCCCTGCCGCAAGGCCCAGGCCTGGCGCCAGTTGCGCAACCGCAGGCGCCGCAAGCCGGCGAGCAGCACATTGAGTTTCCTTCCAAGCAGACTCACCTGATGATTGCCGAATTGGGCATTGATCGCCGTGATCCGGACAATGCGGCGCTGTACCTGGGCAACCAGATCTTCGGCGGTGGCGGTTTCGGTACCCGCTTGATGACCGAAGTGCGCGAGAAGCGCGGACTGACCTACGGCGTGTACTCTGGCTTTAGCACCATGCAGGCCAAGGGTCCGTTTACCATCAGCCTGCAAACCCGCGCCGAACTGAGCAGCGGCACCTTGCAACTGGTGAAGGATCTGCTGGCTGACTTCATCAAAAACGGCCCGACTGAGAAGGAAATCAACGACGCCAAACGCGAGATCGCCGGCAGCTATCCGCTGAGCACGGCAAATAACTCGGCGATTGTTGGCCAACTCGGCTCCATGGCGTTCTACGGCCTGCCGCTGAATTACCTCGAAGACTTTATGGCGCAAATCCAGGCTCTGAGCGCTGCGCAAGTGAAGGCCGCCATGGCCAAGCACCTCGACCCTGACGCTCTGGTGGTGGTCAGCGTTGGCCCGACCGTGGCGCAGCAACCGCTGCCGCCGCCCACTGAGCGCCCAGTCCAAGAGCCTTCTGCCGTACCGGAGCATTAATGAGTAAAAGATCCACCGCGCCGGCCAAAGCCGGCGTCCATGGCGGCACTGGCCAGTTGCGCATCATCGCTGGGCAGTGGCGTTCACGGCGCTTTAGCTTTCCCGACGGCCCGGGCCTGCGGCCGACGCCTGATCGAGTGCGCGAGACGCTGTTTAACTGGCTCGCGCCCTATGTTGAAGGCGCCAAGGTGCTGGACTGCTTCGCCGGTAGCGGCGCGCTGTTTTTAGAAGCGCTGTCGCGCGGCGCCGAACAGGCCCTGGCGCTGGATTTAAACCCGCAGTCGGTGGCCGCCTTGCGCGGCCATCTGAGCCTGCTCAATTGCCACGCCGGTCAGGTGCAGCAAGTGGATACCCTGGCCCATCTGCAACAGCCGGCCAGCAGCGCCTTTGATCTGGTGTTCCTCGACCCGCCGTTTCATCAGGACTTGCTCGCGCCAGCTTGCACCCTGCTGGAAAGTCACGGCTGGCTGACAGAGCGGGCGTGGATCTACTGCGAAAGCGAAACCGCGCCTTCGACCCTCGGCCTGCCCGGCAACTGGCGCCTGCACCGGGAGAAACACACAGGCCAGGTGCATTACTCGCTGTGGCAGCGCGGCTAAGCCCAGCAGCCAACCCTGTAGCCTAAGCGTCATAAGTGCCTCTTAAGGTTTGCCCAACATCGGCGCAAATCTTAGGGGGCGTTATGTCGGCACTGAGCATCCATTGGCGCCTAGCGCCTGGGCTGAAGCCATGAAGATCGCCGTAGCCGGCATGGGCTACGTGGGTTTGGCTAACGCGGTGTTACTGGCCCAGCAGCACGAAGTGGTGGCACTGGACATCAACCCGGCCAAGGTCACGGCGCTCAACCAGGGCCAGGCGCCGATCAGCGACAGCCTGTTACAGGACTATCTCAGCCAGCGCTCCCTTAATCTGCGCGCCACCCTCGATGCGCAAGACGCCTATAGCGGCGCCAGCTATGTGCTGATCGCCACGCCCTCGGATTACAACCCACACAGCAACACCTTCGATACCCGCTCGATTGAGGCGGTGATCAAGGATGTGCTGCGCCTCAATCCGCAGGCGCTGATCGTCATCAAGTCCACCGTGCCGTTGGGCTATACCGAGCGGGTCAAACAACAGTTCGGCTGCAGCCAAATCCTCTTTGCCCCGGAGTTTCTCCGCGAAGGCCGCGCCCTTGAGGATGCCCTGCGGCCAACGCGGATCATTATCGGTGAGCGCTCGACACGGGCGGCAAAGTTCGCTCAAGTGCTGTTAAACGCAAGCCTGGATCGCAATTTCCCGGTGCTGCTCACCGACGCCGGCGAGGCCGAGTCGATCAAGCTGTTTGCCAATGCTTACCTGGCCATGCGCGTGGCGTTTTTCAATGAGCTGGACAGCTACGCCATCCACCACGGCCTCGATAGCGCGCAGATTATTCAGGGCGTAGGCCTCGACCCACGGATCGGTCAGCACTATCAAAACCCCTCCTTTGGCTATGGCGGCTACTGCCTGCCGAAAGACACCCAGCAGCTTCTGGCTAACTTTGCTGGAGTGCCGCAACGCTTGATCAGCGCCATAGTCGCCGCCAACCCGGTGCGGCAAAGTTTTATTGCTGCGCAGATCATCGCGCAGAAGCCGCAGGTGGTGGGGATCTACCGACTGATCATGAAAAGCGGTTCGGATAATTTCCGCGCTGCCAGCATTCAAGGGGTGATGCAGCAGTTGGTCGAGCACGGCATCCGCGTGCTGATTTATGAACCCAACTGGACGGGCGCTGAATATGCCGCTGTCCAGGTGCTGAATGATCTTGCCCAGTTTAAGGCGCAGGCGGATATCATCCTGTGCAATCGGCGCTGCGCACAGCTTTCGGATGTCAGCGCGAAGATTTACAGCCGCGACGTATTTGGCTGTGATTAACCCCTTACGCAAGTGCCCTCTGCATGTCTGATCCCTATCGCGCCCCTTGGTGGCTGGCCAACCCACACCTGCAAACCCTGTGGGGTTCACTGTGGCGCAAGCCACCGAGTCTGACCCGCCAGCGTGAGCGCCTGTGGCTGGACGACGGCGACTTTCTCGATCTGGACTGGCATGGCCCGCAGCATGCAGACAGGCCGTTGGTGCTGGTGCTGCACGGCCTGACCGGGTCATCGAGCTCGCATTACGTGCTCGGCCTGCAACACCAGCTGGGCCAACGCGGCTGGTCCAGCGTGGCCTTGAATTGGCGCGGCTGCTCCGGCGAGCCGAATCTATTGCCCCAGGGTTATCACTCCGGCGTCAGCGCCGATGTGTTGCAGGTGGTCCGTCATCTGCGCCGCACACGGCCACAGGCGGCCCTGTATGGCGTGGGCTATTCGCTGGGCGGCAACGTGCTGCTTAAGTATCTAGGCGAGCAAGGTGCCGCCAGCCAGTTGCAGGGCGCGGTGGCGGTGTCGGTGCCGTTTCGTTTGGATCACTGCGCGCAGCGCATCGGTCAGGGGTTTTCCAAGCTCTATCAAGCGCACTTTATGCGCGAGCTGGGTGCCTATGTGCAGCTCAAGCAGGATTACTTCCAGCAACAAGGTTACCCACAGCACGCCGCGACCCTGCGCGAGCTGGGCTCAACCAAGGGCATGCGCACCTTCTGGGATTTTGACGGACGCTTCACCGCACCGCTGCATGGCTACGCCGATGCCCACGACTATTATCAGCGCGCCTCAAGCCGCTTCTTCCTTAAAGACATTGCCACGCCAACCTTGATGATTCAGGCCGCTGACGATCCTTTCGTGTTCCGCCACAGCCTGCCCGAAGCCCATGAGCTGTCCGCCCAGGTGCAGCTGGAGTTGCACGCCAAGGGCGGCCATGTCGGCTTTATCGAAGGCCGTTCCGGGCAAACCGGTTATTACCTAGAGCGGCGTATTCCCGCCTGGTTGAGCCAGCTGGATCAGGCCCGGACTTAGCCTTGGCTCTTGGGCCCCAGCACCTGCTCCAGCGGCACATGCAGGCGGGCGTAGAGCGCCTCCACTGCCGCCCGCGCTGGTGCAGCGATATAACCGCCCTCCAGCGCCAGCACCTGGTAAATCCCCCGGCGCAGCATGGCCTGACTAAGGTCGCTGGCATCGCCACGCGCAGTGCATAAAAAGCGTACCCAGCTGGTCATGATGATCCAGCTGTTAAGGGTCAACGCCTCAATCTGCGCCGGGCTCATTAGCAGGATGCCGGCCTCGACAAAGCCCTGATAAATATCCTGCGCACGCTCCAGACAGCGCTGCGAAAACAGCCGGTAGCGCTGGGCCAATTGCACGTCGCTGTCGAGCAAATGCTCTAGGTCACGGTGCAAAAAGCGGTAGTGCCACATGGCAGCGAGCAGCGCCTCGAGATAGAAGGTTTTATCGTCCACCGTCAGTGGGCGCCCACTGGGGCGGCGCAGGAAGCTGTCCACCTGAGCTTCGTACTGGTCGAACAGCTCGGCGATGATCGCCTGCTTATTGCGGAAGTGGTAATACAGATTGCCCGGCGAGATCCCCAAGTGGGCGGCGATATGGTTAGTGGTCACGGCCCGCTCACCCTGAGCATTAAACAGCGCCAGGCTGTCCTGGATGATCCGATCACGGGTTTTCAACACAGCACTCATAACACCTCAAATTCACTAGCCAAGCGGCAGGCCAACCGTCCGTAGCGGCAAGCCAAGTCCCGGATAAGCAAGCTGCCCAACGGCCACGGTCAGACAATTGACACATTAGAGTATTTACTCTAAAAATCCAGACATCCTTTCACCGGGTTTCAACCGTTGAAGCACGGTTTTGCTGGAATGCCGAGGAGCAGCACAAATGGTCGCCGAAGTCGCCCAATTAGAACAAAGTCTGCACAACAGCCAAGCGCAACTCAGCCACATGCACAGCACCTTCGCTGTGCAGCGCCAGGCCTTTAATGCTAACCCAATGCCTGCCGCCGAGCAGCGCATCCGCTGGCTCAAGAGCTTGGCCGAGCTGCTGAGCAACGAGCGCGACAGCCTGATCAAGGCGATCAATCAGGACTTCAGCAACCGCAGCGCCGATGAAACCCTGCTGGCCGAGTTGCTGCCGAGCCTACACGGCATTCACTACGCGACTAAGCGCCTGAAAAAATGGATGAAGCCCTCGCGGCGCAAAGTCGGCGTGCAGTTTATGCCCGCTGCGGCCAAGGTCATCTATCAGCCGCTGGGCGTGGTGGGCGTGATCGTGCCGTGGAACTACCCGCTGTTTCTCGCCATTGGCCCGCTGACCGGGGCGCTGGCCGCCGGCAACCGGGTGATGATCAAGATGAGCGAGTCGACCCCGACCACCACCCAGGTGCTGAAAGACCTGCTGGCGACCATTTTCCCGGAAGACTTAGTCAGCGTGGTGCAAGGCGAGGCTGATGTCGGCGTGGCCTTCTCCAAGCTGCCCTTCGATCACCTGCTGTTCACCGGCGCCACCAGCATTGGCCGGCATGTCATGCGCGCCGCAGCGGATAACCTGACGCCGGTAACGCTTGAACTGGGCGGCAAGTCGCCGGCCATCGTCAGCGCCAGCGTGCCTCTGGCCGACGCCGCCGAACGCATCGCCTTCGGCAAAACCCTTAACGCCGGACAAACCTGCGTAGCCCCGGACTACGTGCTGGTGCCCAAAGACCGCGTGATGGGTTTCGTCGAAGCTTATCGCCAGGCTGTCGCCACTTTCTTCCCGAAACTCACCGACAACCCGGACTACACCGCGATCATCAACGAGCGCCAGCTGCAGCGGTTGAACAGCTATGTGGCCGACGCCCAGGACAAAGGCGCCGAAGTCATCCCGCTGTTTGCCGAGGGCCAGGGCCGGCGCATGCCCCACGCCCTGCTGCTGAATGTCAGCAATGAGATGAAGGTGATGCAGGAGGAAATCTTCGGCCCGCTGCTGCCGATCATTCCTTACGACAGCCTGGAGCAAGCCCTGAGCTTTGTCCGCGAGCGCGACCGGCCCCTGGCGCTGTACTACTTTGGCTACGACAAGGCCGAGCAGCAGCATGTGCTGACTCACAGCCACTCGGGCGGCGTGTGCATCAACGACACCCTGCTGCATGTGGCCCAGGACGATATGCCGTTCGGTGGCGTCGGCCCCTCGGGCATGGGCCATTACCACGGGCATGAGGGTTTCTTGACCTTCAGCAAGGCCAAGGGCGTGTTTATCAAACAGCGCTTTAACGCGGCCAAGGTGATCTACCCGCCCTATGGCGGCTGGCTGCTAAACATGGTCTATAAGTTTTTCGTGCGTTAAGCCCCGGCCCTGCACCGCAGAGCGCGTATGAGAGCGAATCCGCTATGACCACCTCCTTGAGCGCGACAGCCCAGCTGTCGCGGCGCCATGTGCTTAAAGTCGGCCTGTTCGGTAGTGCCTTCTTGGCCACCGTGGGCGTTACCGCCAGCCTCAGCGGCTGCTCCGACAGCCGCCTGCAAGATGGTTATGCGGCGCTGCGCGCCAGCGACCTGGGCTTTTTGCAGGCGCTGATCCCGGTGCTGCTGAGCAGTGCAGTGCAGCCTGCGCAGATGCCGCAAGCGGTGGAGCAGACCCTGAAGAATATCGATTACGGCCTCAATCACCTGTCGCCGAGCATGCTCAAGCTGACCCAGCAGCTGTTTGATCTGCTGACCATGCCGATTACCCGCGGTCCGCTGACCGGGATCTGGGGGCATTGGCACAAGGCTTCCGAGGCCCATATGCAGGCCTTTCTCAAACGCTGGGAAAACAGCTCGATCAGCTTACTGCGCAAAGCCCATGCGGCCTTGCTGCAACTGGTGTTGATGGCTTGGTACAGCGCCCCGCAATCATGGGCGCACTGTGGCTACCCTGGCCCGCCGAAATTTTAAGCCCACCCACCTTAGCGTCTGACTGCTGTAGCCACCCAGAGATTGCGCCATGCCCGTACCTGATATGTTCAAACAAGGCCTCGCCCGCGGCTGGCAGACCTATAACGGCTCACAGCTAGAGGCCGATCTGACTCTGGAAGCCGATGTCGCCATCGTTGGCAGCGGCGCCGGTGGCGGCACCACCGCGGAGATCCTCAGCGCCGCCGGGTTCAAGGTCCTGCTAATCGAAGAAGGCCCGCTGAAAACCAGCGACGACTTCAAAATGCTCGAAGCCGAGGCCTACCCCAACCTGTATCAGGAAGGCATCGGGCGCATGAGCAAGGATGGCGCCATCACCATCATGCAGGGCCGGGCCGTAGGCGGCACCACGCTGATCAACTGGACGTCGAGCTTTCGCACGCCCACTCCTACCCTGGAGCACTGGGCCACGCAGCATGGCGTCAAAGGTCATAGCAGTGCCGAGATGGCGCCCTGGTTTGACAAAATGGAGCAGCGCTTGGGCGTGGCCCCCTGGGCCATCCCGCCGAATGCCAACAACGATGCCCTGCGCGCGGGCTGCGAGAAGCTCGGTTACAACTGGCATGTGATCCCACGCAATGTGCGCGGCTGCTGGAACCTCGGTTACTGCGGGATGGGCTGCCCGGTCAACGCCAAGCAGTCGATGCTGGTCACCACTATCCCCGGCATGCTGGATAATCACGGCGCCCTGCTGTACCTGGCGCGGGCAGAAAAACTTGTGCTGCAAGGCGATCAGGTCACGGCCATTGAATGCCTGGCCATGGATGAGCGCAGCGTGGCGCCGAACGGGCGCAAGATAACGGTCAAGGCCAAGCATTACGTGCTCGCCGGTGGCGGCATCAACACCCCGGCCTTGCTTCTGCGCTCGGCCGCGCCGGACCCGCACAAGCGCACCGGCAAGCGCACCTTTTTACATCTGGTGAACTTCAGCGCCGCGCAATTTGAGCAGGTGATCAACCCCTTCTACGGCGCGCCGCAGTCGATCTACAGCGATCACTTCCAGTGGGATGACGGCACCACCGGGCGCATGTCCTACAAACTCGAAGTGCCGCCGCTGCAACCGGCCTTGGCCGCCACCCTGCTCGGCCGCTTTGGCGTGGATAACGCCCTGCGCATGGAACAACTGCCGCACACCAACGTGATGCTCGCGCTGATGCGCGATGGCTTCCACCCCGACAGCGCCGAAGGCACGGTGGAGCTGCGCGACGACGGCAGCCCAGTGCTCGACTACAGCATGACCGCCTACACCTGGGACGGCATCCGCCGCGCCTTCCACACCATGGCCGAGATCCAGTTCGCCGCCGGTGCCAAAGCGGTGCTGCCGTTACACGGCGATGCCGGTTATGTGAAAACCCTGGCCGAGGCCAAGAGCCTGATCGGCAGCCTAAGCCTGGAGCTGTACCGCACCCGCCTCGGCAGCGCCCACGTCATGGGCGGCTGCGCCATGGGCGAAGACCCGCAGCAAGCGGTATGCGACAGCCTTGGCCGGCATCATCAGCTGGCCAACCTGTCGATTCATGACGGCTCGCTGTTTCCCACCAGCATCGGCGCCAACCCACAGCTGTCGATCTACGCCCTCACCGCCAAGCTCGCCAGCCAATTGGCCGAGCGCCTAAAGACCTGAAAGCGGCGCCGCCTGTCCGCCTCGGGCAAGTCAGCTAGAGGCGGCGAAAAGTTTTAGGGGAATTCACTGAAAATTCACCTAAATTAGGTTTTTTTAATGACTTGGTCAGACGGAAACTTGGCCCCGCGCAACACCCTGCGATACCATCCGACTCCCTAACGATCCACTAGGACATCACGATGAATCGAGTGTTATACCCGGGAACCTTTGACCCCATTACCAAGGGGCACGGTGACTTGGTCGAGCGCGCCGCGCGACTGTTCGATACTGTGGTTATCGCCGTTGCGGCCAGCCCGAAGAAAAACCCTCTGTTCAGCCTCGAGCAACGCGTGGAACTGGCCCGAGAAGTCACCAAGCACCTGCCGAACGTCGAAGTTGTGGGCTTTTCCACCCTGCTCGCGCACTTCGCCAAAGAACAAGGCACCAATGTGTTCCTGCGGGGCCTGCGCGCAGTGTCGGACTTCGAATATGAATTCCAACTGGCCAATATGAACCGCCAGCTGGCGCCGGAAGTAGAGAGCCTGTTCCTCACCCCGTCAGAGAAATACTCGTTTATTTCCTCGACCCTGGTGCGTGAAATAGCGGCTCTGGGCGGCGATATTTCCAACTTCGTCCATCCCGCCGTGGCCGAGGCGCTGACCGAACGCTTCAAACGCTAGGAGCAAGCCGCGTGCATGCGCGGCTGTTCTGCGGCACAATTTGCCGCCTATTGTTTTGCTATGCGTCGACCGACGCAGTGAGGCTGCTACCGGGCGGTGGCAGCAGGAGTGGTTAAGTTCATGTCCCTGATCATCACCGACGATTGCATTAACTGCGACGTCTGCGAACCCGAGTGCCCTAACGCCGCGATTTCCCAAGGCGAGGAAATCTACGAGATCGACCCGAATCTGTGCACCGAATGCGTCGGCCACTATGACGAGCCGCAGTGCCAGCAAGTCTGCCCGGTGGACTGCATTCCCCTCGACGAAAACAACGTCGAGAACAAGGATCAACTGATGCAGAAGTACCTGATCATCACCGGCAAAGCCTGATTTAGAGCCTTATCGCCGCGCAGCCGCTGAACCGACCGCTGGCCCCGCCGGTCGTATCCAGCATGCGCCAGGCCTTGCGCTTGAGCCTACTCCCACTGTGCGATGTAGAGATTTGAGCGATGCCGAAACTATCCCGTCTAATCCTGATCAGCCTGGCCCTGCTCGCTGCTGCCACATTGCAGGCAGCCGAGCACCCGGGGGCCATTGCCAGCGCCCACCCGGCCGCCACTGTGGCCGGCGAGGAAACCCTGGCCTTAGGCGGCAATGCCTTTGACGCGGCGGTGGCGATCAGCGCCGCCCTGGCGGTGGTCGAGCCTTACAGCTCAGGATTGGGCGGCGGCGGGTTCTTTCTGCTGCGCCAGACCGGCGCGCAGCCGACCTACCGTTTTCTCGATGCCCGCGAGCGCGCGCCCTTAGCCGCCCATGCCAACCTGTATAAGGTCAACGGCAAGATCAACCCGCGCCTATCCCTCGATGGCGCCTTGGCCGCCGCCATCCCCGGCCTGCCAGCCGCACTGGTGGAATTAGCCGAACACTACGGCAAGCTGCCGCTGCGCGACTCATTGGCGCCGGCGCTGCGCTTGGCCCGCGATGGCTTCAGTGTCGACCGGGTCTATCGCGAGCGTGCCGAGTGGCGCCTGGCGGCGATGCGCGACGACGGCGAGACCTCGCGCTTGTTTCTCGATCAGGGCCAGATCCCGCCAGAACTCAGCCTGCTGCGTCAGCCGGAGTTGGCGCAAACCCTGGAGCGCTTAGGCCAGTATGGCCGCAGCGGCTTCTATGCCGGCAAAACCGCGCAATTACTGGTCGATGGCGTGCGCGCTGGCGGCGGAATCTGGACCCTCAAGGACTTGGCCGAATATCGCGTGGTTGAGCGCCAACCGCTGCGCGTAGCCCTGAATGACGGCCGCGAACTGATCAGCGCGCCGCCGCCCTCAGCGGGCGGCGTGGCCTTGGCGCAAAGCCTGTTGATGCTGCAACAACTGCCGTGGCGCGAGGCCGAGCGCGCCCAGCGCAGCCATCTGGTGGTCGAAGTGCTGCGCCGTGCCTATCGTGATCGCGGCTTACTGGGTGATCCGGACTTTATCGCTAACCCGGTCAGTCAGTTGCTCGCCGCACCCTATCTGAGCCAACTGGCCGCCAGTATCGATCCCCAGCACGCCACCCCAAGCAGCAGCCTGCCGCCAGCGGCGCCTTGGCGCGAAGGGGAGCACACCACCCACTTCAGCGTGCTCGACCGCGACGGCAACGCGGTGGCGGCAACCTTGTCGATTAACCTGCCGTTTGGCGCTGCCTTCACCGTGCCCAATACCGGGGTGCTGCTCAACAATGAGATGGATGACTTCGCCGCCGACGTGCAAGGCAGCAACGCCTACGGCTTAAGCGGCAGCCAGGCCAACGACGTAGCCGCAGGCAAGCGTCCGCTGTCGAGCATGAGCCCGAGCTTTATTGAGAGTCCTACGCAGCTGGCCAGCTTCGGCACCCCCGGAGGCAGCCGCATCCCCAGCATGGTGTTGTTGGCCATGCTGGAATACCTAGATGGCCAACCCATTGAGCGCTGGCCCAACGCCAAGCGTTACCACCATCAGTACCTGCCGGATGTGCTCGAGTACGAGCCCGACGCCTTTAGCCAAAGCCAGCTCAGCGCCTTGCAGGGCATGGGCTATAAGCTCAAGAGCACGGATCGCCCATACGGCAATCAGCAGGTGCTGCTGTGGCGTAAGGACACCGCAGAGGTGCAGGCGGCCAGTGATGGCCGTGGCGTCGGCACTGCCGTGGTGACGCCGCTGACACCGCGCTAAGGGGCGGCCTTATTTTTGCTGAAACAGGGTATAGAAAATCAACAAGCGATCAATATTCCGCTTTGTCATCGCTCGGCGCTCAAAAGGCCTCTATAAAGTATTTAGCAGAGCATGTGTATATTGATGTGTATCATTCAAAAATAATCAATGCTCAAAGACAATTGTTAGCAGGGTGTTGTGTTTGCCTTTCGGAGAGATTGTATTAGACCCCCTGGTTGTAGATATTGCAGTGTGCGTGCTATTGGGCTTGAGTTATATTCATGAAAATAGAGAAAGTTTTTTGTTTGTCTAATCAAGAGGGCGAGCCTAATGTTTTCTTCTGTTATTAACCGGTTTGCTGATAAAATAATTTCTGAACATGATAGATTGGGAGTAATTCCTGAGAAACTGGATGGCAAATGTACGTCTTTCAATCAACCCCGCCTTTTATGCAACACCAGAGCCATTGTATTTTTAAGTATTTATTTTGAACTGAAAGATGACAAACGCGCAATTGGTTATGCTGCTGACATCTATAGATCCATACGAGAGCACTATGGATTAATGGAGTCATATTTAAACCAATTATCCTCTTATGAGCTGGCCTTTCTTGCATTGGCGCAAGGTCGCCTTTATAAGGCTTTAGGGAATACTTCGGAGTTTTCTCTCCAAGAGGATATTCATACGACTGTCACGACTATAGATAAGCGCCACTCTAATCATGCTTGCTTTGCTCCCTTGGCGAGGGCTGACTGTTTAGAGCTGAATTCTGCAATGCATATTGTCGAGGCGCTCGGCTTCTTGAGATGCAATGGATTAGTTAAAGATAGCTACCTTTTAGAATCATTATCCTCTCGTATAATAGAATTGTTTTTTGATAAGAATAACTATCTGTTCGCTGAGTTGATCAGTGCTGACAGCGGGGATTTTCTTGCTTACGACTTGGGGCATAATTTTGAGTGGGTATCAATAATCATTGAATATGGTTTGTCAGACCTTTTTGATATCGATCTGACTGATCTTTTTAATTCTGCTCGAATTTTGGCTAATCCGACAGTTGGCGTCATTCAACCTCTGGTTGATGGCGAGCTCAATTATTTGCATGAAAGAAAACGTATTTGGCAAAGCTGCGAGTACCTCAGAGCTTCATTTAATATGCAGTGTGCAGATCGTGAGTACATGATTTTTTTTGCTGATTGCTTCTTCATTGGCGATAGCTTTCTAGAGTTTTACGGTGATGAGGGCGCTAGTTACAAGAGCACTACTGGGTATCACTTAATAGAGTGTTATAAAAAGCTTTCTCAATTTTAAATTTTGATGCACAAAGGTGTGATTAAGTAAATTGGCGCGGAGATTAGATTATTTATTTTCATCTTTCGATTAACTGTTTATTTGTAAGCACGGTAATCCCCCCCCAATTTTGCGTAAGCGCCCCATAAACTCCACGTTCAAAACGCTTAGTTGATCGTCAATGCTGTGCTCCTGATCTCTCTGCGGAGCCAACACTTGATGATGCGACCCGATGCCAAAGTCGAAAAGGTCTATCTCTAGCCCAAACCTGTGGACTTCAGAAAATCCATCGACGGCTTGAGCCTTGGTCGAACGGGATATCAAAGTCGCGGCTATGTCATGACTGTCGCTTACACCGACTACAACGCCTTGGCCGCACAACCGGTCGTTGAGCGAATGGGCCGCTGGGCGACGTAAGTTTGTCGAAGACACAAAAGTACCACCGAGGGCAAAACCGGGCGTACGGATATCGCGCTGAACCTGATCAACAAGCTCTACGGTATTGAGCGCGATCTGAAAGAACTCAATGATGAACAACAGCACGAAGGCCGTCAGCAAAAAAGTCTGCCACTGCTGAATCAACTTCGAACTTGGCTGGAAAAGACCCAACCCCAGATCACTACGCAGACGCCCAGGGAAAGGCTGTCGAGTACTTGGGGCAGCAACTGGAGCAAGCTGGTGCGCTACACCGAGGCGGGGTAACTTGCCCATCAACAATAATACTGCTGACGGGCTATCCGGCCCTTGGTTGTCGGTCTTAAAAACTGGCTATTTAGCGACACCCGAAAAGGCGCCACAGCCAGCGCTCAACTGTACAGCGTGGTTGAGACCGCCAAGGCCAACGGCAAAGAGCCTTATGCGTGGCGGCGCCACGCCGCAAGCTCAAACGGTTGAGGCTTACGAAGCCTTGTTGCCGTGGAACTGCTCGCCGGTCTCACCGAGCTAAGCGCACCGCCCGACTTTTGCTCGGGTGGGGGTTATGGAGCGCTTACGTTATAGCCGCTTTCGGTGCAGCCCAGGCAGCGCACGAAGGCGGATTTGCCTGGTTCAACCACCAAGGCTTGGCCGGCCTTGCCGATATTGCCGCCACCGGCGGAAAACGGCAGGGTCAGCACAAACACCCCAGCCCCCACCACCGTCGCCGCAATCAGCAGCGGCCGGGCAATCAGCAGGTCGCCGATCATGGCGAACGCCGCCGGGGTTTCCGTTTCGTACAATGTCCCGCCCGCAGTGTTTTGCTGGGCGCTGGCGGGCATGGCCAGCACAGCAGTAGTGAGTGCCAATACAGCTGCGGTTGAGCGAAACAGTTTCATGGGACGGTCCTTTATTATTGGTCAGCAGTACCGCTAACTATATCAGCGCTTATGGGCCTGTCAGCGTGATCGCCGTCAATCGCCGTGAAAGGCGTATTCAGGCTTTTTCGGGATAAAGGCACGGTAAAAGTTAAATATTTCTTTTAAATCAGCTTCGGTATCCCCGCTGGGATAAAACGCCGGGCCCAACACAATGCGTTTATTAAAGTAATCCAAAGCGCCTAAAACAATCGGCACACCGGCGCGGTGGGCAATATGGTAGAAGCCCATCTTCCAGCGCTCGACTTTTTTACGGGTGCCTTCCGGCGACAAAATCAGCACAAACTGCTCGTGCTCGGCGAAGGCTTGCACCGCCTGATCGACCGTATTGCCTTGACGCTCGCGGCGGATGGCGATCCCGCCCCAGCGGCGCAAGATGCCGCGAAACG
Organism: Pseudomonas sp. 5P_3.1_Bac2; assembly: GCF_025465995.1. Classification (GTDB taxonomy): domain Bacteria; phylum Pseudomonadota; class Gammaproteobacteria; order Pseudomonadales; family Pseudomonadaceae; genus Aquipseudomonas. Next base: position 459,161 of record NZ_JANLNY010000023.1, read on the forward strand.
GCCAGCGAAAGATTGTGTGTTTACCAAACCAACGGGCGTTAAGGCGCAAGATAAACTTGGCGGCGATAAACAGGACGAAGTCCCAGTTAGAAGTGTGATGGGCGCCGATCACAATAAACTTATCGACCTTAGGTAACTGCCCCTCGATGCGCCAGCCCATGATTTTCATCACCATATGGCCGAGCCCTTCAGCCAATGGGTTACGCGGCAAATAATTACCGGACATCTTTACCTCTTTATTCTTATAACGCCCACTTAATGCGGGTCATTTTATTCTGTTGGCAGTTTGCTTAGCGTTGACAGCGCCCACAATAAACACTGGCGCGCTGGCCCAGTTTAACTTCGCGCAGGGTACTGCCACAGACTTTGCAGAACTCCCCGCCGCGCCCATAGACAAACAACTCTTGCTGGAAATATCCCGGCTGCCCATCACCGCCGACAAAGTCGCGCAGCGTGGTGCCGCCGCGCTCAATAGCGTGCGCCAGAATGCGTTTGATCTCCTCACCGAGCTTCAGGTAACGCGCCCTAGACACGCTGCCGGCCTCGCGGCGCGGATCAATACCGGCGGCAAACAAGGCCTCGGTGGCGTAGATATTACCCACCCCGACCACCACGGCGTTGTCCATGATAAACGGCTTGATTGCCATCGACCGGCCCCGGGACATGCTGTACAGGCGCTCGCCATCAAACAAGCCGCCCAAGGGCTCCGGTCCTAGCTTGCTGAGCAGTTCATGCTGCAGCGGCGCGCTGCTCCACAACAACGCACCAAAGCGCCGTGGGTCGGTGTAGCGCAGCGCCAAGCCGGACTCCAGCTCGATATCCACATGCTCATGCTTGGCCGCCGGTGAGCCGCTCTCAACCAGGCGCAAGCTGCCCGACATGCCCAAATGGCTGATCAAACTGCCGCTTTCGGCTTTGATCAGCAGGTACTTGGCGCGCCGCTCCACGGCCTCGATGCGTTGCCCGGACAGGCGAATGTCCAGGTCTTCCGGGATCGGCCAGCGCAGGCGGCGCTCGCGCACGATCACGCGGTTAACCCGCTGGCCGATCAGGTACGGGCTGATGCCGCGGCGGGTGGTTTCGACTTCTGGCAATTCAGGCATAACGGCTCTTCAATGGTGGGCAAGGAGCGAGGGCCAACCTTAGCAGTTCTGGCCCGGTGTCTGCCAAGCTGAAGGCTTAGTGATTCTGATCGCGAATGCTTTCGCGCAGGTTCTCGAAGTCGTACTCGGACAAGCCCACGTACTCCAACACAAACTGCTCAATGCACAGCCATTCGTGGTCCTGCTGTTGCGCGCCGAGAACGCGGTGACTGCTGCATACGTGCTCAGCCATCTTCAAAATCGCCAGCAGGGTTTTCAGCTGCGCATCACGCCCCGACTCATCGGCGAAGATGGCCAAGGCATTGTGGTGGCTGGCAATCGCCTCACACAGGTGCAGCGGCAAACGCCAGGACTTCGCCGTGTAATACCCGACCACCGCATGGTTGGTGTTGAGCAGGCGGTTTTCCGTGTCCACCACGCGGCACTCGTCACCCGCCTCGGCGTAGGCCTGCTCCAACACGCTCATGTAGTTGGGGAAGCGCTTGATCATCAAAGGGATGCCACAGTTGTGGAACAGCCCCAAGGTGTAGGCCTCATCCGGCGAGTGGTAGCCGATATGCTTGGCCAAAATCAGGCAGGCCACGGCCACGTCCTGGGCACTGTCCCAGAAGCGGTTGAGGGTGACGATGGCTTCGTCGGTCAGCTCGCCACGGATCGACTGGGCGTTGATCAGGTTGATCACCGTGTTGCAGCCCAGCAAGTTGACTGCCTGCTGAATCGAAGCGATGCGGTTGCTTAGGCCGAAGGACGGCGAGTTGACCAACTTCAGTAACGCGCCGGCCAAGCCTGGGTCCTGGCTGATCAGTTTGGCGATGGCCTTCAGATCAGGGCTGGGCATCACCTGCTCCATTTGCAAATCCACCATGATTTGCGGTTGGGGCGGCACGCTAATGCCCTGCAACACTTGCTGGATATATTCAGCAGACAGCTCTTGAGACATGTCGGACAACCAGGCGATGAAAGGCGCCAGTTTATCCAATTCAGCGCGCCGTTTCAGCTCAGTTCGCGCGCCAAGTCAGTGGCTAACCCGCTATAATTTCGCTCTTTTTTCCGGAGTTACCGAGCATGTCGCTGCCTAGCCTGCGCCTGAAAGCCAATGCCGATCGCCGCCTGCGCGCCGGCCACCTGTGGGTCTATAGCAACGAGATCGACGTCGCGGCCACCCCCCTGAACGGCTTTAATGCCGGTGACCAGGCGATTCTTGAGGCTGCCGGCGGCAAGCCGCTGGGCGTGGTCGCCATGAGCCCCAACAACCTGATCTGCGCCCGCCTGCTGTCGCGCGACACCAAGCACGTGCTGGACAAGTCGCTGTTGGTGCATCGCCTCAACGTCTGCCTGTCGCTGCGCGAGCGCCTGTTCGAGCAACCGTGCTACCGCTTGGTGTATGGCGACTCCGACCTGCTGCCGGGTTTGGTGGTGGATCGCTTCCACGACATTCTGGTGGTGCAGATCGCCTCGGCGACCATGGAGCAGCACAAAGACGACGTGCTCGCCGCCCTGATTCAGGTGTGCAAACCGAGCGGCATCTTGCTCAAGAACGACTCCGCCGCGCGTGACGCCGAAGGCCTCAACCGTTATGTGGAAACCGCCTTTGGCCTGGTGCCGGAGTGGGTCGCGCTGGAAGAGAACGGCGTGAAGTTCGAAGCACCGGTGATCCAAGGCCAGAAGACTGGCTGGTTCTACGACCACCGCATGAACCGCGCGCGCCTGGCGCCCTACGTTAAGGGCAAGCGTGTCCTCGATCTGTTCAGCTATATCGGCGGCTGGGGCGTGCAAGCGGCGGCCTTTGGCGCCAGCGACGTGATGTGCGTAGACGCCTCGGGCTTCGCGCTGGATGGCGTCGAGCGTAACGCCGCGCTGAACGGCCTGACCGATAAAGTCGCCTGCGTCGAAGGCGATGTGTTTGAAGCGCTGAAGCAGCTTAAGGCCGCTGAAGAGCGCTTCGATGTGATCGTGGCTGACCCGCCGGCCTTTATCAAACGCAAAAAAGACCTGAAAAACGGTGAGGCCGCCTACCGGCGTCTCAACGAACAAGCCATGCGCCTGCTCAGCAAAGACGGCATCCTGGTCAGCGCCAGCTGCTCCATGCACCTGCCCGAGGATGATCTGCAAAACATCCTGCTCACCAGCGCACGCCATCTGGATCGCAATATCCAGATGCTGGAGCGCGGCGCCCAAGGCCCGGACCATCCGGTGCACCCGGCCATCGCCGAAACCCGCTATATCAAGAGCCTGACGTGCCGCTTGCTGCCCAATAGTTGAGCACACGCACCTGCCGAGTGCAGCTCGGCAGGTGCTGCCCCAACAGTGTTACTTGTTCCCACAGTTAGTCCCTCCCGCCGCACCCGCCGCCTCCCCCTTTAAAGCCCAACCGCTCAGCAATGGGCTCTGCCGTGCACGCTGACAACTGGCACAGTGCTTGCGTGTATCCAGCCATGCAATAGCGTCGCGGATAAACGCTTAAGGGTTTGTCCTTGCACCACCGATTGGGGAATTCTAGGGAGAGGTATGGCTGAGCTGTCCGGGGCACAAGGGTTTCTGCAATTTACCAAGGTTAAGAAGACCTACGATCACAAAAACCTAGTGGTCAAAGACTTCAATCTCAACGTGGCCAAGGGCGAGTTCATCACCCTGCTCGGCCCCTCTGGCTCAGGCAAAACCACCTGCCTGATGATGCTCGCTGGCTTTGAAGACGTCACCAGCGGAGCGATCCTGATCAACGGCCGTAACGTCACCAGCATCGCGCCCTACGAGCGCAATATCGGCATGGTGTTTCAGCAGTACGCGCTGTTCCCGCACATGACCATCCGCGAGAACCTGGCCTACCCCCTGCAACTGCGCAAAATGGCCAAGCCGGCGATCCGCGCCAAGGTCGATGAATACCTCAAATTGATCGAACTAGACGCCTTTGGCGGCCGTTATCCGGCGCAGCTTTCCGGCGGGCAAAGGCAGCGCGTGGCCCTGGCCCGGGCGCTGATTTTCGAGCCCGATATCGTGCTGATGGACGAGCCTCTCGGCGCGCTGGATAAGAAGCTGCGCGAGCAAATGCAGTTCGAGATCAAACGCCTGCACCAGCAGTTGGGTTTTACCGTGATTTACGTGACCCACGATCAGACCGAAGCGCTGACCATGAGCGACCGCATCGCCGTGTTCAATAACGGCGTGGTGCAGCAGTGCGACGCGCCCCATGTGCTGTACGAGCGCCCGGCCAACCTGTTTGTCGCCGACTTTATCGGCGAGAGCAACACCCTCGAAGGGGTGATCGAACAAGTCGAAGAGCAAAGCGTGCAGGTGCGCCTGAAAGGCGGCGAGCTGGTGCGCACGCAGCGCGCCAACTGCGAGCAAGTCGGCATGCCGACCATGGTTTCGATCCGCCCGGAAAAACTCACCTTCACCGACAAACTCGGCGTGCAAGGCAACCGCATCCAAGCACGCTTTGCCGCCCGCCATTACGTCGGCGAATACATCCGCTATCACTTCCACAGCGCCTGCGGCAGCGAGCTGGTGGTCAAGTACCTGAACGACAGCAGCGCCCCCCAATTCAGCCCGGAACAAGAGGTCGCCTTAGCCTGGCTGGCCGAGCACAGCCAAGCCCTGGACCACCCGCACACACCCAGCAGTACCCATTAAAAACACAACAGCGAAATGGAGCATCGAGATGGCAGCATTGACCCAAGGTTTCTCCCGCTTAGCCCTCGCCACCGCCCTCAGCGCAATCTGCGCCGGGGCCATGGCTGAGGAAAGTTTGACGGTGGTGTCGTTCGGCGGTGCCTATGGCGCGGCGCATAAAACTCACATGGTTGATCCGTTTATTAAAGACACCGGCACCAAGGTGTTGATGGACAGCTACTCCGGCGGCATCGCCGAGATGAAGGCGCAGGTTGAGTCCGGCCGCATCACCTGGGACGTGGTCAGCATCGAAGCCATCGACCTGGAGCGCGCCTGCTCCGAGGGTCTGCTCGAAGTGATCGACCACAGCAAACTGCCGGCCGGTATCGACGGTAAACCAGCCGCTGAAGACTTCTTCCCCGACGCCATTGCCAGCGAGTGCGCGGTGGCCACTGACGTGTTCAGCGTGGTCTATGCCTACAACAAAAACACCATCGGCGGCGCGGTGCCACAGAGCGTAGCGGATGTTTTTGACCTGAAAAAAATCCCTGGCAAACGCGCCTTCCAGAAGCGTCCGCAAGTGGCCTTGGAATGGGCGCTGATGGCCGACGGCGTGGCTAAAGACAAAGTCTACGAAGTGCTGGCCACCGAAGAAGGCCAGGCGCGCGCCTTTGCCAAACTGGACACCATCAAGAAAGACATCGTCTGGTTCGACTCCTGGTCGCAAGCGCCGCAACTGCTCAACGACGGTGGCGCGGTGATCGTGCAATCGGCTAACGGCCGCTTCTACGATGCGATCCGCCGCGAGAACAAACCCTTCGTCATCGTCTGGGACGGCCACCTGTTCGACCTCGATGTGTGGTCAGTGATGAAAGGCACGCCGAAAAAAGACCTGGCCATGAAGTTTGTCAGCTATAGCACCGAGTCCAAACCGCTGGCCGGCATGGCCGATGTGGCTTACGGCCCGACCCGTAAATCCTCGGCGCCACTGCTGGCCGCTGACGTGGTCGCCAACCTGCCGACTGCGCACCTGGACGAAGGCATCAAAGCCAACTCGGCGTTCTGGGCTGACTATGGCGAGAGCCTGAGCGAGAAGTTCAACGAGTGGCTGCTGCAGAAGTAAGCCAAGCCGTAGCGCGGGGGCCATGCGCCCTCGCGTGTCAATGAGTCCGCTGGAGTGCTGTTTTGTCTGCCACCCTAAGCCCCGCTGAAGCCCGCCAAGCCGCCCAGAGCCACAACCGCAAACGCTGGATAGCCCTGGCGCTGGTGGTGCCGTTACTGCTGTTCGTGCTGCTGACCTTTGTCGCGCCGATTGCCAGCATGCTCTGGCGCAGCGTCTATCACCCGACCCTGACCCAGTTGATCCCGCACACCCTGGAACAACTCGCCGAATGGGATGGCCAAGGCACGCCGCCAACGCCGGTGTTGACGACCTTTGCCCGTGAGCTACACGACCTCAACCAACGGCGCCAGTCCGGCAAACTCGCTGAAGAGATCAACCGCAGCTACAGCGGCATGTCCAGCGTCGTCAAAGCCAGTGCGCGGCAAATTGGCCGTATGGCCGCCCAAGATTTAGCGGCCCAAGGCGCCCAGGCGCTCTTGGCCAGTCATCGCAACTGGAGCGATGAAAACCTCTGGCGCGCCATCGAGCGCGCAGGCAAGCCCTACACCTACGACAACTACCTGACCGCCCTCGACCTGCAGATGAGCCACGAGGGCGAGATCGAAAGCCGCAGCACGCAGATCTACCTCAAGCTGTATGGCAAGACCCTGTACATGGCGCTGGTGATCACCGCGCTGTGCACCCTGATTGGTTATCCGCTGGCCTATTACCTGTCGCACTTGCCGAGCAACCGCGCCAACCTGTTGATGGTGCTGGTGCTGCTGCCGTTCTGGACATCTTTGCTGGTGCGCACCACGGCGTGGATTGCGCTGCTGCAAACCAATGGTGTGATCAACAGCCTGCTGCTCAGCACCGGCCTTATCGAACAGCCGGTGGAGATGCTCTACACCTCGTTCGCCACCATTCTGGCCATGACCCATATCCTGCTGCCATTTATGGTCTTGCCGCTGTACAGCGTGATGCGCAGCATCGACCCCAGCTACACCCGCGCCGCGCTGTCGATGGGCGCCAAGCCGCTGCCGGCGTTTGCCCGTATCTACCTGCCGATGACCTTGCCGGGCCTGAGTGCCGGCGCGCTGTTGGTGTTTATCATCTCCATTGGTTACTACATCACCCCGGCGCTGGTCGGCGGCACCGATGGCCAGATGATCAGCAACATCATCGCCTTCCACATGCAGCGCTCGAACAACTGGGAGCTGGCCGCGGCCTTGGGCTCGCTGCTGCTCGCGCTGATTCTGCTTCTGTACTGGGTGTACGACCGCTTTGTCGGCACCAGCAATATCAAGCTGGGGTAAGCCATGGCTCATTCAACGCTGTATTACAGCTGGTCCCACCGCCTAGGCGCCTGGCTGCTGCGCGGCTGCTCGTGGCTGGTGCTGCTGTTTCTGATTTTGCCGATCCTGGTGATCGTGCCGCTGTCGTTTAACCACGAGCCGTTCTTCAGCTTCACCCAAGGCATGCTCACCTTCGAGCCCGGCGCTTATTCGCTGCGCTGGTATCGCCAGGTGTTTGAGGATGAAGCCTGGCTGCTGTCGATCAAGAACAGCTTCATCATCGGCATCAGCGCCACCCTGATTGCCACGGTGCTGGGCACCTGCGCGGCAGTGGGGCTGGCCCGTGATGAGATGCCGGCGCGGCGGCTGATCACCGCGCTGTTGCTGTCGCCGATGATCGTGCCGGTAATCATCACCGCGGCGGGAATGTTTATCTTCTTCTCGGACTTCGGCCTGTCCGGCAACTTGCTCGGGGTCATTGTCGCCCACGCCGTGTTGGGCACACCCTTTGTGATCATCACCGTCACCGCCACCCTGGCTGGTTTCGATTACAGCCTGGTGCGCGCGGCGCAAAGCTTGGGCGCGCGCCCGATGCAGGTGTTCTTTGATGTGATCCTGCCGCTGATCCGCCCGGGGGTGATTTCCGGCGCGCTGTTCGCCTTTATCACCTCGTTCGATGAGGTGGTGGTGATCCTGTTTATGGCCGGCCCCGAGCAGCGCACCATTCCGCGCCAGATGTTTTCCGGCCTGCGCGAGCAGATCAACCCGAGCATTCTGGCGGTGGCGACCTTGCTGATTCTGATGTCGATCATTCTGCTGATCACCCTTGAGTTGCTGCGTCGACGTTCCGAGCGCATGCGCAGCGCACAGATCAGCGAGTAAGTTGTTCAGCTTGAGGCTGGCCAGGGTGCCAGCCTTGTCCCCCGCCTGCGCGGCGGCCTATGATGGCCTGCAAAGCCCGGACTAGACCGCGCCATCCATAACAAACTGCCCGCCACTAAAACCCGTGCCCCATCACCGTCGTGTCGGTCGCATGGGTTTTTGCTGTGCCCTACGAAATATCAGCCAGACTGTTTTTAACTGTCGGCCCGTTTCCCCCGGAGAACGTGCACCATGGACGAGTTGAGCTACGCCCCTAATCTCTTAGTTGCTCTGTTGCTGGGCGCCATGATTGGCATCGAACGCCAGTGGCGCCAGCGCCTGTCGGTGCTGCGCACCAACGCCCTGGTCGCCTTAGGCGCGGCCAGCTTTACCCTGTTCGCCGACCTGACCGACGGCGATAACAGCCCAACCCGCGTGGCCGCTCAGGTGGTGTCCGGGATTGGCTTTTTGGGCGCTGGGGTGATCATGCGCGACGGTTTGCAGATCAGCGGCCTGAACACCGCCGCCACCCTCTGGTGCGCCGCTGCGGTGGGGGTACTGGCCGGGGCCGGGCATCTGCCGGCGGCGACCATAGTGGCCAGTTTTATCCTGCTGGCCAACGTCGCCCTACGTCCGTTGGTGAGTTTTATCAATCGCCAACCGCAAGCCCATCGCGAGCACGAGCAGCAATACGCCATCACCGTGGTCTGTCACCCCGAGCAGGAAGCGCTGATCCGCATCCGCATCACCGAGGCGGTGGAACGCATGGGCATGCGCCTGCAACGTCTGGACAGCAAAGAGTCCGACAACGGCGAGCGGGCCAAGATCAACGCCCTGCTGCAAGCCCATCAGCGTAATGATCATCAATTAGAGAACTGCGTCGGGCGCCTGACCCAAGAGCAAGGCGTCACATCCGTGCGCTGGCGCATCCAGGAGACCGAACTGTAAGGCCATCTTTAGCGGCGCCGGCCTTTCGTGCAGGCGCCGTGAAGGATTAGAATCAGCCTCTGTTGCCACACCCCAGGCGCACTTGCAGCCCGGCGGTGCCCGCGCCCATCCTGCGCACGCCCCGCCCAGCCCACGGCCAACGCCCACACGCGTTTGCCTTAGGCCCGAACCCGGCTCAACATAAGCACCCCAACTCCGTGCCTGTACCGCGCCAACGCCTGAGCGCGAGACCTGAACAGCCTTAGCAGGATTACCGCCATGCCCGATTATCGTTCCAAGACTTCCACCCAAGGCCGCAATATGGCCGGCGCCCGTGCTCTGTGGCGCGCCACCGGGATGAAGGACGAAGATTTCAAGAAGCCGATCATTGCCATCGCCAACTCCTTCACCCAATTTGTGCCCGGCCACGTGCACCTGAAGGACTTAGGCCAACTGGTCGCCCGTGAGATCGAACGTGCCGGTGGTGTGGCCAAAGAATTCAACACCATTGCCGTGGACGACGGCATCGCCATGGGCCACGACGGCATGCTCTATTCGCTGCCAAGCCGCGAGATCATCGCCGACTCCGTGGAGTACATGGTCAACGCCCACTGCGCCGACGCCATCGTCTGCATCAGTAACTGCGACAAGATCACCCCCGGCATGCTGATGGCCGCCCTGCGCCTGAACATCCCAGTGATCTTCGTCTCCGGCGGGCCGATGGAAGCCGGTAAAACTAAGCTCGCCAGCCACGGTCTGGACTTGGTCGATGCTATGGTGATCGCCGCTGACAGCAGCGCCAGCGATGAAAAAGTCGCCGAATACGAGCGCAGCGCCTGCCCAACGTGCGGCAGTTGCTCAGGCATGTTCACCGCCAACTCGATGAACTGCCTGGTCGAAGCCCTGGGCTTGGCCCTGCCGGGTAACGGCTCCACCCTGGCCACCCACAGCGACCGCGAGCAACTGTTCCTGCAAGCCGGGCGCACCATCGTCGAACTGTGCCAGCGTTACTACGGCGACAACGACGAATCAGTGCTGCCGCGCAATATCGCCAACGTCAAAGCGTTCGCTAACGCCATGACGCTGGACATCGCCATGGGCGGCTCGACTAACACCATCCTGCACCTGCTGGCCGCCGCCCAAGAAGCCGAAATCGACTTCGACTTGCGCGACATCGATCGCCTGTCACGTAAAGTGCCGCAACTGTGCAAAGTCGCGCCGAACATCCAGAAATACCACATGGAAGACGTGCACCGCGCCGGTGGCATTTTCTCCATCCTCGGCGCCCTGGCCCGTGGCGGCTTGCTCCACACCGAACTGCCGACCGTGCACAGCAAGACCCTGGCCGAGGGCATCGCTAAATGGGATATCACCCAAACCAACGACGAGGCCGTGCACACTTTCTTCAAGGCGGGCCCGGCCGGCATCCCGACCCAGACCGCGTTCAGCCAGTCGACCCGTTGGGAAACCCTCGATGACGACCGTGAAAACGGCTGCATCCGCAGTGTCGAGCACGCGTACTCGCAAGAAGGCGGCCTGGCCGTGCTGTACGGCAATATCGCGCTGGACGGCTGTGTGGTCAAAACCGCCGGTGTCGATGAGTCGATTCATGTCTTCGAAGGCAACGCCAAGATCTTCGAAAGCCAAGACAGCGCCGTGCGCGGCATCCTCGCCGACGAAGTAAAGGCAGGCGACATCGTCATCATCCGCTACGAAGGCCCGAAAGGCGGCCCGGGCATGCAGGAAATGCTCTACCCGACCTCTTACCTGAAGTCCAAAGGCTTGGGCAAAGCTTGCGCCCTACTCACCGATGGCCGTTTCTCTGGCGGCACCTCGGGCCTGTCCATCGGTCACGCCTCGCCAGAAGCCGCTGCCGGCGGCGCGATTGGCCTGGTGCAGGACGGCGACAAGGTGTTGATCGACATCCCTAACCGCAGCATCAACCTGCTGGTCAGCGATGACGAACTGGCCGCGCGCCGCACCCTGCAAGACCAAAAAGGCTGGAAGCCGGTAGAGCAGCGTCCACGCAAAGTCACCACTGCTCTCAAAGCCTACGCCCTGCTGGCCACCAGCGCCGACAAAGGCGCCGTGCGTAATAAGGCGCTGCTGGACGGCTAAAAGCTGTCTGCACAGTTAATAAAAAACCCGGCCTAAGCCGGGTTTTTTATAGGCCTAACATCAACGCTTCTGCTAACCCGATTAGCCTAAAGGCCTTTCAACCAAGCCTTTAATAGGCCTAAGCCATCCCTCAGCGCCTTCTCACCTAATGGGTTCGCCGCTTTATCTTTATAAAATTGAATAAAGCCATGAGCCTGCCCCGGGTAAACCGTGCACTCACACTGGATATTATTGTCGATTAGCTTCTGCGCATATTCCTGCGCTGCTGAGCTGAGCGGGTCTTCGCCAGCCAGAGAAACGATACTGGGGACTGCATGAGCATGGTTGGAGAAATAAGGAACTAAGCGGGGATCATTCTCTGCCACATCAGCAGGCAAATAGGCCTGGCGCGCCAGTGCGATAAAACTTTTATCCGGGAATTTATTCTCGCCATAAGTTCGCATAGATGGCGTGGCAAAGTCGAAATTAACCGCCGGATACATAAGCCACTGCGCAGCTAATTTAATCGCACTATTGTCCTCGACCAATCTACTCGCCAAATTAGCCGCTAGGGTCGCGCCTGCGCTGTCTCCTACCACCACGATCTGGCGCGTATTACCCTGCAAAGAGTCGGCTTGCTCGAACAACCACGTTAAGCCCAGCAAGGCATCATCGACCTGGGCGAAGCCATCGGACTCTGGTGCCAGACGGTATTGCACGGCAAGCACCTGCGCATTGAGCCCTAGGGCCAAAGCCCTGGCCAACACATCATGGGTGTCCAAGTCGCCAGAGATCCAACCGCCGCCGTGCAGAAATAGCACCAGTGGATAACTGGTTTGTTCCGGCTGTTGGCTGGGGGTATATAAACGGGCGGGCAATTGGCGATCGGGATTTTGCCCTGTGAGGGTCATGTTCTTAACCGCAAATAGCGCATCAGGTTGGCCAGCGAGGGGAATTAGATTTCTGTAGTTGCTGCGAGCTTCATGGGCAAAGTTGATCAGGGTTTGGTTCGTGACACTCATGCTTTTATCGTCCGTGATTAAGATCAATTGGGCGACCCACCGCCAAACTGTCGGACAATAGCCGACAACCTTCGTTCACGCTAAAAATCCATGGCAATACCATTTATTAAAAGCTCACCATCTAACTTACTTATGCAAGGCCCTTAACACTTAAATAATCTATGAAAAACGCAGCACTTATTAACGCCAATGGGTTTATCCAAAGGGTCAATACCCACTCATATAGAGTGTGTCTTAACAACTAACTTTTTACCGGCGTACAGGGCTGCCGGCATCGATGAAACTCCAGCAACCCATATACGCTTTGCTCTTAGTTCGGAGCTGACTGAAGCTGCTCCGGAATCACGATCAGCTAGTTTTTATCCGCCGTCACCGGCAACCCTTCCTTGGCTTGGGCCGCTGCGTGCTTGGCCATCATGCCGTTGAGCGCGCTCATATACTTGTCTTTGCGGTTGATCCACAGATGACTGCCGCCTTTGGCCACGTCGACATCGTGGAACAGCCTATATCCGTCACTACTGGGAGGACCGACCAACAGCGTTTTTTTCCACTGATCGATATAGATGAGGATTGCTGCAGAGTCATAGTGGTCGGCGGCGATTGGTTTGCGCGCGGTGGCAACCTATCCCAGCGCACCATTAGTGCTCTGAGCCACCCAAGTCACCACGATGTTCACGCGAGTGGCCAATAGCACTTGCCACTGGTCGCTAAATTTAGCGCCTACCCCTACCTCAACTAACCCCTATTAATTCTTTTTCCGGTGCCGCCCAAGCGCTCTAAACCGCCAGTTACGCCTCCTACACGTTGACGCCAATAGTACAAAAGGCCGGATTTTATGGCGCCTTGCCGGTTTTGGAATCAAGTTCACAGGCCCTACTAAGTCCCCACCAAAGTGTGTAGGTCGCGCCTTGGCCAGCCGCTAGGCTCAAAGCCGACAAAAGCACACCTGCGCGAAAGCCAGGTTCGCAAAGCCACCGATCTACAGCCTTTGGGCAACGACAGCGGGGTTGCCTAGAACAGCGTGATATGCGCCGCTGCGCGCAGCGTTTGCAAACCCTAGGCAGCCGCCCGGTTAAGGGATAACGGATGAATAGGTACCTGTTTCAGCATTGGCCAATGGCGATTGGCGCGGCCCCCATGGAGTCGTTGCCATGCGCGGGCTGAAATCCCCAGAGCCATTTACCTATGCCTTTGCCCAGTTGCCGATGCGCGATGAAGTGGTATTCAAATCCATCGTCGGCCTATTGGCCGGGCGCACCCAGAGCCAGTGGCAGCACGTGCAAGGCACTGAGGCGGATCTGCTGGTACTGGGTGGCGACAGGATCGCCGAGGGCAGCAGGCCCTGCACTGCCCGCGCGGTTCTCAAGGTCACCCAGCAACGCACAGACAGCAGCGAGCTGGCGGTGCACTGGCCACTGCGCGCCAATGAGGTGTTCGAGCGCTTGGAACAGATCGCCCGCCTGCTGAACCAAGCGGGCCCCGGCAGTCACGCCTTTGATCCACTGTGCAGTTACCGGCTGGCCAGTTGGCCGACGCAGGAAATTCTTGGCCAAACGCCCGCCAATCTGCGCTTAGCCACGCTGCTTAGTGCTCGCGCGTGCAACCTTGAGCAGCTCAGTGCGCGCAGCGCCGTGGAGTTGGAAGACTGTCTGCGCCTGCTGCGCAACCTGTACAAGGCCGGCTTGCTGCTTGAGCAGGTCAGCGCCAGCAAAGTCGCCACCACCCCCACGCCGCCAGGCTTTTTCGCCCGCCTGCGGGCCCACCTTGGCCTGACGGCACGCTAGGCAGACGCATTTATGAGCGAATACAAAATCCTCTTTACCGGCACCATGGGCGCCGGCAAAACCACCGCCATCAGCGCTATCAGCGAGATCCCGCCGGTTACCACCGATGTGCAGAACAACGACCCCAGCCTGCACAAAGACACCACCACCGTGGGCCTCGACTATGGCGAGCTGACCCTACCCGGCGGCGAACAACTGCGCCTGTATGGCACGCCGGGACAGCAACGGTTTGCGTTTATGTGGCAGATCCTCGCCAAAGGCGCGCTGGGCATTGTCATCCTGCTCGATCACAGCCGGCCTGATCCATTGGCGGACCTGTCGATCTACCTGAGCAACTTTGCTGAGCTGATCGCCAGCACGGGCTGCGTGGTCGCGGTGGGACGCCTGCCGCTGAGTGCCAGCAGCGCCCTGGATCAATACAGCAAACGCCTGGCCGAACATGGCCTGATTTGCCCGGTGGTCCGCGCCGACGTACGCGATAAGGCCCAGGTGCTGGGCTTGCTCGATCTTCTGTTGCTGCAACTCGAACATCAGGTGGCACCGCTATGAACCGACTCACCAGCGTTAACACAGAATTGGTTGAACGCATCCAACAACAAGCCCAGGCCGAACTCGACGAGCTGATGCAGGCCTTAAGCGGCCTCAGCGCCGGGGTGATTGCCACGGCTGATGGCTTTGAAGTGGCGGCGCAGGCCAAGGCTGGCGTCGAGGTGGCCAAGCTGGCGGCCATGGCCTGCTCGATCTCCGCGCTGGGCGCCATGGTCGGCCAAGAAAGCGCCATCGGCCACTACCAAAACGTGGTGGTCGAGGCGGACGAAGGCTATGTGCTGATCCTCGATATTCCCCATCCCGTCTATCCGATGATTCTCAACTTAGTGGCAGCTCGTAATGAGGTGCTCGGGCAAGTCCTGTATCTGGCCAAGCGCGCGGTTGCCCGCGTCGCCAAGGTCAATTAAAGCCCCGCCGGCACCGCGCAGCCACGGGGCACCTCACACAACGCGCAAAGGAGATGAACCATGGCAACACTACAAGAATCGCTGAACGCTCTGCTGCAACTGGACGGTGCCCTGGCATCGGCGGTGGTCGATGCCAACAGCGGCATGCTACTGGGCGAAGCCGGGGCAGGCGTGGATATGGAACTGGCTGCGGCTGGCAACACTGAGGTGGTGCGAGCCAAGCTGAAAACCATGAAGTCGCTGAACCTCAACGATGTGATCGAAGACATCCTGATCACCCTTGGCAAGCAGTACCACATCATTCGTCCGTTGGCCGCGGCTGAAGGGATTTTTATCTATTACGTGCTGGATAAGTCCAAGTCCAACCTGGCTCTGGCGCGGCGCAAGCTGCAAGAGGTGGAAAGCGCGGTCAGCCTGTAAGTCCGCGCAACAGCCCGCTGCCGGGCGCATAAAGGGTGCCCGGCACGGATCGATTTCCCGGCGCCGCGGCAACCTGAACAACAATCACGGATTGACGCCCAAGGCTTACCCCGACCAAGCTAAGTGTCCGGCATCGAGCAGATGCTGACCACCTATCGCGGGCACTCTAGGGGATCAGAACATGGGTAAGTTGTACTCAACTAAGACCTTTCAGCCATTAGCCCTCGCGCTATCGCTCGGTCTCAGCGTCTTGCCGGCAGTCACGCAAGCGGCGCCCAGCACACCTATCACACAGGCGCCTGGCTACTACCGCCAAGCCCTCGGTGATATCACCATCACCGCACTGTACGACGGTTACGTGCAGCTCAAACCAACGCAGCTCAAAGGCCTCGACAACAAAGCCATCGAACGCCTACTCAGCGGTAAATTCCAGCAGAGCGACCCGGGCTTTCAGACTGCGGTAAACGCCTACCTGATTCAAACCCCTGAGCACCTGCTGCTGGTCGATGCTGGCGCGGCGCAGTGCTTCGGCCCGACCTTGGGCAATGTGCAAGCCAATCTCAAGGCTGCCGGCTACCAGCCTGAAGAAGTGGACACGGTGCTGTTGACCCATATGCACCCCGACCATATGTGCGGCATCCGCTCGGCTGACGCCCAGGCCGCGTTCAGCAAAGCCACGGTGTGGGCCGCTCAGGCCGATGCCGATTTCTGGCTCAGCGCCGCTAACACCAGCGCTGCGCCTGCTGGGGCCAAGGGCCTGTACCAAATGGCCCAGGACGCCATCGCGCCGTATAAAGCCGCCGGTAAGTTCCGCACCTTTAAAGGCGGCGAGCAGTTAGCGCCCGGTCTAAGCGTGCTGCCAACACCGGGACACACGCCGGGACACAGCTCCTTCCTGATCGAGTCCAAGGGGCAGAGCCTGCTGCTGTGGGGCGATATCATCCATTCCCATGCCGTGCAGTTTCAGCACCCCGAAGTGTCCTTCGAGTTTGATAGTGACCAAGCCCAGGCCATCAAAACCCGTAAGGCCGTGCTGGCAGAGGCGAGCGCCAAGAGCTGGTGGGTCGCCGGGGCTCACCTGCCCTTCCCCGGCATTGGCCATATCGGTAAAGACGGCAAAGGCTACAACTGGGTGCCTGCCGAATTTGCCCCGCTGCCCTAACATACCGAAGTGGTCTGCACTCACCCGGCTAAGGCCGGGTTTTTTATACGCGCCCACAGCACCTTACCGCGACCAGAATAGACCCACGGCAGTATGGCGGTAGGCGCCTTTACAGCGTTTGCAGGCAGGTTGGTGCAAGTGGCCAGAGCGGCCCCACTGGTCTGTTCAAACAGGCGTATGGACGAACTCCATAGCGTCAGCCGAGTCCTTAGCGACGGCATCAACGATGTGTTTATTCAACTTGTGGAGAGTCATTTTGCGAACATTATTCCGCGCGGTTTTGGCCATCAGTACCACACTTCCCTTACTGGCCAGCGCCAGCCCAGCCCCAGCAGAAGGCTATGGTCAGGAGCTACAGGGCTTTAGCTACCCTTACCCGCTTAAACATTACGCTCTGACATCCCAGGGCCAGGACCTGAGCATGGGCTATATGGATGTGCCGCCCACAAGCCAGGCCAACGGTAAAACGGCAGTGCTGCTGCATGGTAAAAACTTCTGCGCCGCCACTTGGGACGACAGCATCAAAGCCCTCAGCGACGCCGGCTACCGGGTGATTGCGGCGGACCAAATCGGCTTTTGCACATCGAGCAAACCGGCCAATTATCAGTACAGCTTTCAGCAATTAGCCGACAACACCCACGCCCTGCTGAGCAGCCTCGGCATCGACCAGGCGGAGATTATCGGCCACTCCACCGGCGGCATGCTGGCCGCGCGCTATGCCTTGATGTACCCCAAGCAGGTCAGCCATCTGGTGTTGATCAACCCCATTGGTTTGGAAGACTGGAAGGCCCTTGGCGTGCCATGGCGCAGTGTCGATCAGTGGTATGAGCGCGAGCTCAAGCTGAGCGCCGAGAGCGTGCGCAAATACGAGCAAAGCACTTACTACGTTGGGCGCTGGAAGCCGGAATATGATCGCTGGGTCGATATGCTCGCCGGCCTGAATAAAGGCCCAGGACATAAAGTGGTGGCGTGGAACTCGGCGCTGATCTACGACATGATCTTCACCCAGCCGGTGTACTACGAACTGCCCAACCTCAAGGTGCCGACGCTGTTGATGATTGGCGACGCCGACACCACTGCCATCGGCAGCGATATCGCCCCGCCTGAGGTCAAAGCCAAAATCGGTCACTACGACCAGCTGGGCAAAGCCACCGCCAAACGCATCCCCGGCGCCCGTCTGATCGAATTCCCGGGCCTCGGCCACGCGCCACAAATGGAAGACCCGGCGAAGTTTCACCAGCAGTTGATTGCGGCGCTTAAGACTCGTTAAAGCATCACGGCGCCTAGCTCTTGGGCTTGGCGCCGAACACTTCAACCGGCGGCTCAACTGCAGCGGTCTTGTTTAATTAGCGAACCCCAAGGTCAGCCCATGCGCTCTGCTCACCTACAGCTATTTATGCAGGAGTTCGGTGTTGTAGAAACGCCGCATTCAGAGCGCGTATGGATCGAATACGAAGAAGCCCACGAGCTTATTTGCGCAGCGCAGGACGCTGACGGCCGGCAGCATTGGCTCACGCCAGCCGCAGCCAATGCCTGGCACGCCATGCACAGGGCGGCCAGCGCGGCGGGTATTAGCCTGGTTATGCTTTCGGCCTATCGCAGCGTGGAGCGGCAAGCGCAGATCATTCGGCGCAAGCTCGGCCAAGGCCAAAGCATTGAGCAGGTCTTAGCGGTATCAGCCCTGCCCGGCTGTAGCGAGCATCACACCGGCAGAGCCATCGACCTCGGCACAGCCGGCGGCGCCGCGCTGGAGCTTACGTTTGCCCAGACACCAGCCTTTACCTGGCTCAGCAGCCATGCAGCGGCTTATGGCTTTTACCTGTCCTATCCCCAAGGCAACGCGGCCGGTTATGACTTTGAACCTTGGCATTGGTGCTACCACCAGAACCGCGCAATCTAATCACGGCCACTTAGCCGGCTGATCGTCAGGTACAGGCTTAAATCCGCTCAGCCGAGTGCCGCTATGGGCTATAACAGGCCACAGCAACGCAGACTCTCAAAGGACTTGAACCATGCGTCTTAACGGCAAAATCGCGTTGATCACCGGCGCCGCTCGCGGCATTGGTGCAGCCATTGCCCAAGCCTTCGCTGTCGAGGGAGCACAGGTTTACCTAAGCGATATTGATGATGTTGCAGGCCAGCAAATGGCCGACCGCCTCGGCGCTAATGCCCGTTATGTGCATCTGGATGTACGCGATGAGGCGCAGTGGCGCGAGGTCAGCCAGGGCATTGTGCAGAGTCACGGGCAGCTCGACGTTGTGGTGAACAACGCCGGCATCACCGGCCTGGAACAAGGCGCGGTACACAACCCCGAGTTTGCCAGCCTAGACGATTGGCGCCAGGTGCATGCGACCAACTTGGATGGCGTGTTTCTGGGCTGCAAATACGCGATTCAGGCCATGCGCAGCAGCGGCACTGGCGCGATTATCAATATCTCTTCACGCTCAGGCTTAGTCGGCATCCCGGCTGCGGCGGCCTATGCATCGAGCAAGGCGGCAGTGCGTAATCACAGCAAGAGCGTAGCGCTTTATTGCGCCGCCCAAGGCCTTAACGTTCGCTGTAACTCGATCCATCCCGCCGCCATTCTGACGCCCATGTGGGAACCGATGCTCGGCCCAGCAACTGAGCGCGAACGCACTATGGCGCTGCTGGTGCGTGACACGCCCTTGCAGCGTTTTGGCTTACCGGAAGAAGTGGCCGCGGTCGCAGTACTGCTGGCCAGCGACGAGGCCAGCTATATCACGGGCAGCGAAATCAACATTGATGGCGGCTTATTGGCAGGCTCCGCTGCCGCCCCCACTTAAGTCGTAAGACAGGCTATACCGAGCGTGCTGAGCCCAAACGCCAGATTAGTCGGGCACCTAAAACCGACGCGATCACACTGACCAGCCGCCATGCGGTAATAGAATCAAGCAAAGGACTGACTTGATGAGCAAGCAACCTCAGTATTCCACCAGCAAAGACCAGCCACCGGCACTGATCCTGATCGATATGCAGCGCTGCATGGCCGAGCCGGCGGCGGGTGCGCGCAATAACCCGCAGGCCGAGCACAACATTGCCCTGCTCCTAAATGCCTGGCGCCAGGCGGGTGCTCCTGTCGTGCACGTGCGGCATATGTCCAGAACCCCAGGCTCTGTCTTCTGGCCTGGACAGCCCGGTGCCGAGTTCCAGCACGCACTGCAACCGCTGGACAGCGAGCATGTGGTGGAAAAAAACGTACCCGATGCTTTCATCCAGTCAGGCCTGGAGCGCTGGCTACGAGTCAGATCCATAAGCGCCGTCGTGCTGGTCGGCGTCAGCACCAATAACTCGGTGGAAGCCAGCGCCAGAAGTGCCGGCAATCTGGGTTTCAGTACCTATGTGGCAGCCGATGCCACCTTTGCCTTCGCCAAAACGGACTACAACGGCCTATTGCGCAGTGCCGAAGATGTGCACGCCATGGCTCTGGCCAACCTCGATGGTGAATACGCCACCGTGCTCAGCACAGAGCAATTACTCAGGTTACGGGGTTGAGCGGTGCTTAACAGCAAGTGCTTAGCCCTGATGGGCTGAGGCTGATTAGCCGGCAGCGCACACTCATACCCACTCTCTGGCTCTGGCCTAAAGAGTTCCCTATGCCACTTATCGACCGCCCAGCAACTGCTACCAAGTCGCCTATTTGGCAGCCTGCCGTGCTGGCCTAAGTGGCCGGGGCCAAGCTCAAAGTACTGCGTATGCAAGGCAGTGCCACGCCTGCAGAAAGCCACAACTATCCGCAGACCTTGCTGGTGATCGCGGGATAGCTCAAGCTGATCCTCGTGGGTGAAACCCCAGCGTGCAGGCCGGCCAACTGGTTGTCGCAACGGCTACAGTGGCTCACGCAGTGGCTCATGGCAGGCGCGACACGCTGGTGGTTATTGATGGCCAAGGAATGTGCACACACCCGCCGCCAACCGGCACAACTTATCTCTACACGGAAGGAACCGTATGCAGAGCAACCGCCTCCCCGAACAACTGGAAACCGAGCGCCTGATTATTCGCACAGCCAAGCCTGGCGACGGCGCGTTACTCAATGCGGCGCTGCGCGCGTCGGTTGCCGAACTGGCACCTTGGCTGCCTTGGGTTAGTCCTGAGCCTAGTCTGGAAGCGTCAGAAACCACCTGCCGCAAAGCCTATGGCCGCTGGTTGCTGAATGAGGATCTGATGGCCTTGTTGTTTCTTAAGAACAGCGGCCAGTTAATCGGCAGCAGCGGCTTGCATAAGCCGAACTGGGATCTGCGCCAGTTTGAAATCGGCTATTGGCGCTGCACCGGTTACGCCGGCCAAGGGCTAATCACCGAGGCGGTGCAAGCCCTGGCTGAACATGCGCTAAACGTACTGCAATCCAGCCGGGTGGAAATCACCATGGATGAGCGCAATAGCGCCAGTTGGCGGGTGGCCGAACGCGCCGGTTTTGAACTGGAAGGCACCTTGCGCAACGAGCGCTTGGACAACCACGGCAAGCTGCGTAACACCCGTGTGTATTCGCGGGTCAGCCCGTAGTTTTACCAACGTTTTAGCAGCGCTATGGCAGGGCGGAACACTGTCGCCCGAGCCTGCCTATGCTGTCGATCTATTTGGCAAACTGCAGCAATTAACCATCAGACTGCCCAGCAGAGCCATCCCTAAACCAGCGCTTGTTTGAGACTCACCATGCCCCATATCCGCCCCTATCACGACACCACCGACCGCAGCCAAGTGATCCGCTTATGGCGCGAGCTGTTGGGCTATAACGTGCCCCATCGCCAGCCCGAGCTAAGCATCGATAACAAGCTGGCCTGCGCCGATGGCCTGTTCTTTGTCGCTGAGGCCCAGGGCCAGGTGATTGCCACGGCCATGGCCGGTTACGACGGTCACCGTGGTTGGCTCTACGCCGTGGCGGTGGACCCGGCATTTCAGCGTCAGGGCCTGGGTCAGCAACTCGTGGCCGTTGCCGAGCAAGCGCTAACGGCGTTGGGCTGCGTCAAAATCAATCTGCAAGTGCTAAGCAGTAACCAAGCCACCGCCGCCTTTTATGAAGCACTGGGCTATGAGGTGGAGCCGATTATCAGCATGGGCAAAATCATCCCGGCCAACTTGGCTGGGCCAAAGAGCACTTAAGCAGAGCCACTCAGCCAAAGACCTAAGCAAGACGATTAGGCGACAGCCCGAAACCACCGCGTTAAGTGGATATGCCGGCCAATTCGCCAGCAGCGACAGCCCGTCTACGTGCAGCTCAGGTAGAATTGCCGCTTTTTTACCGAAGCCCTGCCATGAACCCGAGCCCCAGCCCCGAAACTCGCGATGAACTTATCTATGGCCTTAACGACAAACCCCGGCCATTAGCGGCGTTATTGGCGGCGTTACAGCATTTATTGGCGATTATCGTCCCGATCGTCACCCCAGGCTTGCTGATCTGCCAGGCCTTGGGCGTGTCGGCGCGGGACACCAATATCATCGTGTCGATGTCGCTGGTGATTTCCGGTATCGCCACGTTCGTGCAGTGCAAACGCTTTGGCCCGCTGGGCGCAGGCTTGCTGATTGTGCAGGGCACCAGCTTTAACTTTGTCGGCCCGCTGATTGCCGGTGGCGTGCTGTTGGTCAAGCAAGGCACGCCGGTGGAAGGGGTGATGGCGGCGATCTTTGGCGTGGTCATCGCCGGCTCGTTTATCGAGATCGCGGTGTCGCGCATTCTGCCCTTTATCAAGCACCTGATCAGCCCGCTGGTGACTGGCATCGTGGTGCTGATGATTGGCCTGACGCTGATTAAAGTCGGGCTGATCAGCATGGGCGGCGGCTACTCGGCCATGGCCAACGGCACCTTTGCCAACGGCGAAAACCTGCTGCTGTCCGGCGTAGTGCTGGCGGCGATCATTGTCCTCAACCGCCTGCCGTGGGTGTGGTTGCGCAGCTGCGCGATCATTGTCGCCCTGGCCATCGGCTATGCCCTGGCGGGCTATATGGGCCGTTTGGATTTCAGTGGCATGCACGCCGCCGAGCTGTTCCAGGTGCCGATGCCGCTGCACTTTGGCCTGGCATTCTCCTGGAGTCTGTTTATCCCCATGGTGGTGATTTATCTGGTCACCTCGCTGGAAGCCATCGGCGATATCACCGCCACCAGCAAGCTGTCGCGCCAAGCCGTGGAAGGCCCGCAGTGGATGCAGCGGATCAAAGGCGGCGTGCTGGTCAACGGGGTGAACTCGCTGCTGGCCGGGCTGTTTAACACCTTCCCCAGCTCGGTGTTTGCGCAGAACAACGGCATCATCCAGCTCACCGGCATTGCCAGCCGCCATGTCGGCCTGTGGATTGCCGCTCTGCTGGTGATTCTCGGCCTGTTTCCCAGCGTCGCCGGAGCGCTGCAAGCCGTGCCGGAGCCGGTGCTGGGTGGCGCTGCGCTGGTGATGTTTGGCGCGGTAGCCGCTGCCGGGATCAATATCCTCGCCGGGGTGCAATTGGATCGCCGCGCCTTGCTGATTATCTCGGTGTCGCTGGCCTTGGGTCTGGGCTTTTCCCAGGTGCCGGAATTCCTCGCCCACCTGCCGGCTTCGGTGCGCAACGTACTGGAATCGGGAGTGGCGACGGGCGGCATTTGCGCCCTGCTGATGAACTGGTTTTTGCCGCAAAGCCCGGCTAGTCAGAACGCTGAATAAGCCAGCCGCGGCGCGCGGCCATTAAGCAGCGCGCCGAGAGGTTTAGATTTTGTCCCAAGTCTCGAAGGCGTAAGCCGGAGTCTCTTGCGTCGCCGGCAGGGCTTCGACGCTGCTGCGCTGCCACTGGCTGGCGTCCACTTCAGGGAACCAGGCATCGCCCTCAGGGCTTAGCTCGACACGGGTCAGGTACAGGCGATCGGCCTGGGCCAAGGCCAACTCATACAACTGCGCGCCGCCAATCAGCATCAGCTCAGTGGCGCCGGTTTCGCGGGCCCAGGCTTCGGCGCGCACGAGCGCATCAGCTAGGCTGACAAAAACTTCCGCGCCCTCGAGCTGCAAACCCGCCTGGCGGCTGACCACCAGATTGAGCCGGCCCGGCAGCGGGCGGCCAAGGGAGTCCCAAGTTTTGCGGCCCATGATGATCGGCTTGCCGAGGGTCAGAGCTTTGAAGTGTTTAAGATCCGCTGGCAGGTGCCAGGGCAACTGGTTATCGCGGCCAATCACGCGGTTTTGCGCGAGGGCAGCAATCAGGCAGAGTGGGAGCTTGGTATTCATGGCGCGCAGCATAGCAGAGGGCAGCGACTGAGCGATTGGCAAAAGCGCCGAGCTGCGCACACTGGCGGTTAACGCTGGTTGTCACGCGCCTGTAACCTTGCCTGTTGAGGCTAGCAACCCTTACCCGCATGGAGTGCATTTTATGCCTAAGTTGATGGACAAACTTATCCACAGCCTGCTGATCGGCGGCTTGAGCTTCCCCCTCTTGGCTTGCGCCGCGAGCCCCAACTCTGGCCATCACGGCCAGCCCAGCGAGCCCAAACCACTGATCATCGCCCACCGCGGCGCCAGCGGTTATGTCCCCGAGCACACCCTGGCCGCTTACTCTCTGGCCATCCTGCAAGGCGCCGACTATATCGAGCCGGATGTGGTGTCGAGCAAGGACGGCGTGCTGCTGGCCCGCCACGACAACGAGCTGGGCCTGACCACCGATGTGGCGCAGCATCCGGAGTTCGCCAATCGCCGGCGCAGCCAAAACATCGATGGCGTGACGCTCGATGGCTGGTTTACCGAAGACTTCACTCTCGCCGAGCTGAAAACCCTGCGTGCCATCGAGCGCATCCCGGCGATTCGCCCCGGCAATGCGCGCTTGGACGGCGCCTTTAAAATCGCCACCCTGCAGGAAATCATCGACTTGGTGAAAGCCCTGCAAAACAGCGAACAACGCCAAATCGGCCTGTATATCGAAACCAAGCACCCCAGCCACTTCCAGAGCATTGGCTTACCGCTGGAAGGTCGCCTGCTGAGCATCCTGCGCAAAAACGGCTACGACAGCCGCAAAGCGCCGGTGTATATCCAGTCCTTCGAGGTGGACAACCTCAAAGCCCTCAGCCAGCGCACGTCGATTCGGCTGATTCAGCTGATGTCCGGCGAAGGCCAACCCTATGACCAAACGCTGGCCGGCAGCCGCCTGACCTTCGCCCAGATGAGCACCCCGGCCGGGCTTAAAGCCATCGCCCGCTACGCCGCTGGCATCGGCCCGGACAAAAACCAAATCATCCCGCGCGATGCCAACGGCAACCTGACACAGCCCACCCGCTTGGTCGCCGATGCCCACGCGGCGGGGCTGAAGGTGCACCCTTACACCTTCCGCGCGGAAAACAACTTCCTGCCTAGCGACCTGCGCAGCAGCAATGAACCCGCCGAGCGCGGCGATATCAACGCAGAGCTGAAGCGCTTTTTGGCCACCGGCATCGATGGCCTGTTTATCGACCAGGCCGATATCGCCCTCAAGCTGCGCCAGCAGCCATAAGCCGTCCTTAGTGCGCCCCTGCTCAGGCTCGGGCACTTAAGTAATAAGGCACTTAGACGAGCTGGCTTCGCATCCACAAAGCTCTGCGGTTATGCTGACCCCAGCCTAACTGCAGAGACGTCGCGTGACTGAACCCCGACCTACTTCCCATCCCCTGCATCGCCTGTGGCTGAGCGAAGCCATACGCCTGCGTGAAGAACAAGCCGGCCTGCTCGACGACAGCGAGGCCAATCGCCGTGCCCAAGCCCAGACACCAAGCGGCGAACTCAGTGAGTTGATCAGCCAACGTGCCGTGCTCTTGGCCGAGCGCGATGGTCAGGCCAAGGCCCTGCAACATTGGCTACAAGGCGCGCGTCTGGCCGGCTGGCTGCTCTTGCTGCTGGCGATTGTCAGCGGCAGCGGCCTCGCCGTGGCGGCGCTGGGCAACGGTCAGCAACCGGTCAATGTGTTCTGGGCCTTGGGCAGCCTGCTCGGGGTCAACGCCCTGTTGCTGCTCGGCTGGTTATTCAGCTTGCTGCTGGCCCGCGACAGCGGCGGCGCGTTGGGCCGCTTATGGCTGTGGCTTAGCGGCAAACTGGCGCGCGACGCCCAGGCCGCACAACTGGCGCCAGCCCTGTTGCTGCTGTTGGGCCGCCAGCGCTTGACCCGCTGGGGACTGGCCGTGCTGGTGCATAGCTTCTGGCTGGTGACGCTGCTGTGCGCGCTGATCACCCTGCTGATCATGCTCTCGACCCGGCGCTACGGCTTTGTCTGGGAAAGCACCCTGTGGGGCAGCGACAGCTTTGTCGCCCTCACCCAAAGCCTCGGCCACCTGCCGGCGCTGCTGGGTTTTAGCCTGCCGGATGCCGACTTAATCCGCGCCAGTGGCAGCAGCGCGCTGACCGATGAAAACGCGCGCCTGCACTGGGCCAGCTGGCTGGTAGGCGTGCTGCTGGTCTATGGTCTGATTCCACGCCTGCTGTTGGCCCTGTACTGCGCCTGGCGTTGGCGCAGAGGGGTAAAGCAGCTGCAACTCGACCTCAGCCTACCCGGCTACCAACTGCTGCGCGAACGCCTGCAACCCAGCAGCGAACGTTTGGGCGTGTGCGATGCCGCCCCCGGCACCCTGCATCAGAGCAGCGCCGGGCAAACCTTGGCCAGCAGCCAAGGGGCCTTGCTGGTGGCGATTGAGCTGGACCCGGCACGCAGTTGGCCGCCGCAACTGCCCAAGGGCATCAGCGATGCCGGGGTAATCGACAGCCGCGAACAGCGCCGGCAGTTGCTCGACCAGCTCAGCCGCTTCCCCGCCGAGCGCCTGCTGATTGCCTGCGACCCACGGCGCTCCCCGGATCGCGGAAGCTTAGCGCTGATCGCCGAACTCTCACGCAGCGCCAGCAGCACCCGCGTCTGGCTGCTGCAAGCACCGCCCGGTGAAGCCCTCGACAGCCAACGCCTGAGCGACTGGCACCAGGCCCTGGAGCAACTGCAACTGATCCACAGCAGCAGCGCGCCCTTCACCTGGCTGGAGAGCGGCCATGACTAAAGCCCTGCAACTGGCCGTAGTCGGCCATACCAACGTGGGTAAAACCTCGTTGCTGCGCACCCTGACCCGCGATGTCGGCTTCGGCGAAGTCTCCCATCGACCCAGCACCACCCGCCATGTCGAGGGCGCCCGGCTATCGGTGGCGGGCCAGGCCTTACTGGAGCTGTACGACACGCCCGGCTTGGAAGACGCCATCGCCCTGCTCGACTACTTAGAACAACTGGATCGCCCTGGCGAGCGTCTCGACGGCCCGGCGCGGCTGGAGCGTTTTTTAGCCGGCAGCGAAGCCCGCCAGCGCTTTGAACAAGAAGCCAAGGTGTTGCGCCAACTGCTGGCCAGCGATGCCGGCCTGTATGTGATCGACGCCCGCGAGCCGGTGCTGGCCAAGTACCGCGACGAACTGGCGACCCTGGCCATGTGCGGCCGCCCGCTGCTGCCGGTGCTGAACTTTGTCAGCGGCCAGCAAGCGCGTCAGCAAGAGTGGCGCGAAGCCCTGGCACGCTTAGGCCTGCATGCCCTGATCGAATTCGACAGCGTGGCGCCGCCACTGGACGCCGAGCAGCGTCTGTATGAAAGCCTGGCCCTGCTGCTGGAAAAAGCCCGCCCGCAACTGCAACTGCTGCTCGATGATCAAGCCGAGCAACGCCAGTTGCGCCTGAATAGCGGCAAACGCCTGATCGCCGAGCTGCTGGTCGATGTCGCCGCCTGTAGACGCAGCGTGGCCAACGAAGGCAATCAGGTGCCGCAGGCCATCGAAGCGCTGCACAGCAGCGTGCGCCAGCGCGAGCAGCAATGCGTCGAAGGACTGCTGCGCCTGTATGCCTTTCGCCGTGAAGATGCCAAGGCCGGCGAACTGCCTCTGCTCGACGGCCGTTGGGGCGACGATCTGTTTAACCCCGAGACCCTCAAACAACTGGGGATCAAACTCGGTGGTGGGATTGCCGCCGGTGCCGCGGCCGGCGCCGGGGTTGATCTGCTGGTCGGCGGCCTGACCTTAGGCGCCGCGGCCGCCGTGGGCGCGCTCTTGGGCGGCGGCGCGCAAACCCTGCGCAGCTACGGCGCGCGGCTTAAAGGCAAGCTGCAAGGCCAACGCGAGCTGACCGTCGACGACGCCGTGCTGCGCCTGCTCGCCGTGCGTCAGCAGCAACTGCTGCAAGCCCTGCAAGGCCGTGGCCATGCCGCGCTGGAGGCGATTCAACTGAACAACCCGCAAGACAGCAGCTGGCAAACCGGCAAACTGCCCCCCGCCCTCGGCAAAGCCCGCGCCCATCCGGAGTGGTCGAGCCTTAATCCCAATGCGCAGTTGCAGCACAGCGAACGCCAGCAGCAAATTCAGCTGCTCAGCCAAACGCTGTAAACGTGAAATATTTAGGGGAGAAGCGCTGTTGTGGATCCTCTGGGCGTTGATGGCCACTAGCACCATTTCTAGACGCCCAAACAAATCCGGCAGATTGCTGGGTAGTTGAGTTGTTTTAGGGAAAATGATCGATGCGGGCTGTATTGTAGGGCCATTTTTATAAATGGAAGCCCTGCATGTGCTCAGAAAAAAACACGCCAGCCGAGCCTGCCGAATCTTTCTCTTGGACATTGAACTTTCTGAAGGAACACTATGGCTGGGTTTCTGCGCTCGCTGCCGTCCTATCCCCAATCGCAGGCATCTTCAACCTTTTGACCTACTCTCGCTACATCGGTCGACCAGATGTGTTTATGCCCTCGCTTGAGCTCGGCCCAGGATTGATTTTGCTTTGGCTGGCCTACATGCTGTTCTTCGTTTTGCTAATCGGTAGCATGTTGATCTCTTCGCTATTTCTATCCTTCGGGCTGGACGAGCTTCGCCCAAAGCCCGAGGTCGCCGCATCGATTGTTCGCAAGCTGATAATAATCACTGCCGCCTCAATGTTCGTTCTCATACTTCCGGTAGGCTATCGGGCCTATAACGGGGAGGTGACTAGCGTTTGGTGGGGGCTAGCAGTCTTTGCTATCCCAGCACTGTGTTCGTGGTTTTTCATCGCCGGGAATATTGATAAGGCTGAATCGCTAGGTCGCGTGGTTAATCGCTGGCAGTGGCTTGCGGCTTGCGGCGCCTTTACTTTGGTAGTGGGCTTTGCGGCACTATCCAGTATCTATCCCGCCTGGTTAGTGACTATGTTCTACCAAGAGCGGGGGATAACGGGAGGTGCAGCAGAAGCTGGTTTCTTTTGTGTCATCGCCATGGTCTTTTCTCTGGCTCCCTCCTTTGGTTACTACCATTTAGCATCCAAGGGCCGAGCAAAGCAGGTTAGAGGGGGGCTCTGGGGGGGGGTTGTGTTTTTGGCATTGTTGATGATGATGATTCCATCGCTGTTGGTTTTCCCGGCTGTGTTTGCCATCAAGTTTCTCGGCATCAGTGACCGGCAGATCAATCGGTACCTGATTACCAATGCTGAGTATCCCGCCAATGTCCTGGATACGAAGCTCTGGTCGCTATCGCGCAGCATGGAGATGAAGTACATCATTGAAGGGTTCGCGCTCTATCGCTACGGTTCTATTGTCCTCTTGTGCCCGTCTCACCTTGAGAAGACCAAGGAGAACGATCTCGATAAGCGCACAGGTCAGTGCATACCGTTTGCAAAAAGTGATGTAAAGCAACTAGATCAGGTGATACCTCCAAAAAAACCTACACAAGTCAAAACTATCGCTTATCTCTACTGCAACAACTTCGGTCACTTGGCAAACTCGGATAAAACAGGCTACTCCATGGTGGCAGTAGCCATACCCAAGCCTTACACCGCGACCGGTGCAGGGATATGCGGGTGGGCTTGGTAGCCGACCAGTTCGAAGTCTTCGTAGTGGAAGCCGAACACGTCTTTGATTGCAGGGTTGAGCTTCATCTGCGGCAGTGGCAGCGGCTCGCGGCTCAGTTGCAGGTCGGCCTGTTCGATATGGTTGGCGTACAGGTGGCAGTCGCCGCCGGTCCAGACGAAGTCGCCGGGCTCAAGCTCGCAGACCTGGGCAATCATCAGGGTCAGCAAGGCGTAGCTGGCAATGTTAAACGGCACACCCAGGAAGATATCCGCTGAGCGCTGATACAGCTGACAGCTCAGTTTGCCGTCGGCCACGTAGAACTGGAACAGCGCGTGGCACGGCGGCAGGGCCATGTGCTCGACCTGCGCCGGGTTCCACGCCGAGACGATCAAGCGGCGCGAATCCGGGGTGGTTTTGATCATATGGATTAGCTTACTGATCTGGTCGATCGACTCACCGTTGCCGGCTGGCCAACTGCGCCATTGGTAGCCATACACCGGGCCCAGGTTGCCGTTTTCATCGGCCCACTCATCCCAGATGCGCACACCGTTATCCTTGAGGTACTGGATATTGGTGTCGCCCTTAAGGAACCACAGCAGCTCATGGATGATGGATTTCAGGTGACACTTTTTGGTGGTCACCAAGGGAAAACCATCGGCCAGGTTAAAGCGCATTTGGTGGGCAAAAATGCTGTAGGTGCCAGTACCGGTGCGGTCACTTTTAAAGGTGCCCGTATCACGCACCAGCCGCATCATGTCGAGGTACTGCTTCATTGCGTAGCTCCTTGTAGCGGGGCTTTTTTACGGTAAGCGAAGATCATCAAGCCGATCCCGCCAAGAATCATCGGCAGACAGAGCACTTGGCCCATGGTCAGCCAGCCGAAGGCCAAATAGCCCAGCTGAGCGTCCGGCACGCGGACGAACTCGACAATAAAACGGAAGATGCCATACCACAGGGCAAACATGCCGGAGATGGCCATGGTTGGTCTTGGTTTACGGCTGTACAGCCAAAGGATGACGAACAGTGCCACGCCTTCCAAGGCAAATTGGTACAGCTGCGACGGATGACGCGGCAGCGGCCCGCCAGTGGGGAAGACCATGGCCCACGGCACATCACTGACCTTGCCCCACAGCTCGCCGTTGATAAAGTTGCCGATGCGCCCAGCGCCCAAACCGATTGGCACCATTGGCGCAATCAGGTCCATCAACTGGAAGAAGCTCTTGTTGTTGCGCTTGCCGAACCACAAGGTGGCTAACATCACGCCAATAAAGCCGCCATGGAACGACATGCCGCCTTCCCAGATGCGGAACAGCTTGGTTGGGTCAGCGATATAGGCCGAGAAATCATAAAACAGCGCGTAACCCAGGCGCCCACCGAGAATCACGCCCATGGCCTCCCAGAACACCAGGTCGGAGAGTTTCTCCTTGGTCCAGGTCGGATCGAAGTCAGCCAGGCGCCGCGAGGCCATCCACCAAGCCGCGCCGATGCCGATCAGGTACATCAGGCCATACCAATGAATTTGCAGCGGGCCGAGCGCCACTGCTACCGGGTCAATCTGCGGATAAGGCAGCATTTGTATTCCTCAAACCAAAAAACTCAGGCCCACGCTAAACAGCAGCAAGGCAAATAGACGCTTAAGCAGGCGTGGCGACAACTTGTGCGCCAAACGCGCGCCGAAGCGGGCAAAAAACATACTGGGGATGGCAATACCGAGCAGCGCCGGCAAGTAGACAAAGCCCAAGCTCCACTCGGGCAGTTCAGGACGATGCCAGCCCAGCCAGATAAAGCTCAGGGCACTGAAGATCGCAATCGGCAAGCCACAGGCCGCCGAGGTGGCCACCGCCTTTTGCATCGGCACGCTGCGCCAAGTCAGGAACGGCACGGTCAACGAACCACCGCCGATGCCGAAGATCGCCGAAGCCCAGCCGATCACCACACCCGCCAGCGTCAGCCCCGGCTTGCCTGGGACCTCCCGGCCAGCCTTGGGTTTCAACTCGAAGACCATCTGGATGGCAATCACAATGGCAAACACGCCAATGATTTTTTGCAGCAGCGGCCCTTGAATCGCCGCCGCAGTGGCCGAGCCTAAGGCCGCGCCGAGCAAAATCCCCAGCGTCATCCAGGCAAACACCGGCCATAACACGGCGCCTTTGCGGTGGTGCTCAAGAATCGAGTTGATCGACGTGAAGATGATGGTCGCCAGCGACGTGCCTACGGCCAAGTGGGTCAGCACTTCCGGCGACACGCCCATGGCCGTGAAGCTCAGCACCAGCACCGGGACGATAATGATGCCGCCGCCCACTCCAAACAGCCCAGCCAGGGTTCCCGCTGCGCAGCCCAGCACTAAATACAACAGCAGTTCCATAGCCACCCCCGCAAATGATCCCGCATGGTAACGGAAGCAGCCTGTTGTGCTCCACATTGGCAGATATACGACGTTATGCCTTTGCTAAAGTGCCCCTGACATTTTCGTGCTATGTAACAGCACGCAACGCTGCTTAACCCCAGCAGTTCCCTTACCCTAGACGCGGCAGTAATCACCTATGTGCTTGATTGTCTTCGCTTGGCGCCCCGGCCATGCCCTGCCCTTGCTGGTGGCAGCCAATCGGGATGAGTTCTATGCCCGCCCCAGCCAGGCCGCCGCGCCCTGGCCTGAGGCGCCAGGCATAATCGCCGGGCGTGACCTGCAAGCCGGCGGCACCTGGTTGGGCATTGGCCCCAACGGGCGCTTTGCTGCGCTGACCAATATCCGTGACCCCAGCCTAGCTCTTGGGCAGCGCTCCAGAGGGGAGCTGGCGGCCAACTTCCTGCGCGGCGGACACAATCCTGCAGAGTTTTTGCGCGACCTCAGCCAGCAGCGCCAGCACTACAGCGGCTTTAACCTGCTGCTGGGGGACGCCCAGCAGCTCTGGCACTTCAATTCCCACAGCGCCGAGATACGTTGTTTGCCGGCCGGTCTTTATGGTCTGTCGAATGACGACCTGGATACGCCCTGGCCCAAGCTGCAACGGGCCAAAGCCGACCTCGCCACCTGCCTCGCCAAGCCCAGCAGCAGCGCGCTGCTCCAGTTGCTGCATAATCCGCAGCCCGCCGCCGATGAGCTGCTACCGGATACCGGAGTAGGTTTGCCCACTGAGCGCTTGCTGAGCAGCGTATTTATCCACAGCGACGCCTATGGCACCCGCGCCAGCACCAGTGTGATCGTGCACAGCGATGGCCGCCGCGAGCTGACTGAACGCAGCTTTGCCAGTCATGGCGAGTTTATCGCTGAGGTGCAGTGGCAGGGCTAAGCAGTCTGCGCGACGCTTGCAGGCGTCGCGCAGCCGGTGTGGCGCTTAAGCCTGGATGTCCGAGGCTGGATTGAGCATGCGATCCAGGCCCAGATTGCGCAGCGCCAGGAGCAAGGTGCTGCGAATTACCTGCGGATTGTCGATGGTCATCACTTGCGCCAGCAGCTCTTTGGCCTTGCTCATGCTGATCTGCCGTAGCAACCACTTCACCTTGGGCAAGTTGGTGGCGTTCATCGACAGGCCGTCAAACCCCATGGCCATCAGCAACACGGCGCAGGCCGGATCGCCGGCCATTTCGCCGCAAATGCTCACCGGCTTGCCTTCGGCATGGGCGCCTTCAACCACCTTGATCAGCGCTTGCAGCACCGCCGGGTGCAGGTAGTCGTATAAATCGGCCACCCGTGGGTTGTTGCGATCCACGGCGAGCAGGTACTGGGTCAGGTCGTTGGAGCCGACCGAGAGGAAGTCCACTTGCCGCGCCAACTCGCGAGTCTGATAGACCGCTGCGGGCACTTCGATCATCACGCCAATGGGCGGCAACGGCACATCGGTGCCTTCGTCGCGCACTTCGCCCCAGGCGCGGTGGATCAGGTGCAGGGCTTCTTCCAACTCCTGAATCCCAGAGATCATCGGCAGCAAGATGCGCAGGTTATTCAGGCCTTCGCTGGCCTTGAGCATGG
This sequence comes from Pseudomonas sp. 5P_3.1_Bac2, assembly GCF_025465995.1. Taxonomy (GTDB): domain Bacteria; phylum Pseudomonadota; class Gammaproteobacteria; order Pseudomonadales; family Pseudomonadaceae; genus Aquipseudomonas. The sequence goes on from NZ_JANLNY010000023.1 coordinate 492,229, forward strand.
CCCGCGCCTGCACCAGGAAGATTTCCGGATGGTCGAGGGTCACGCGGATGCCGCGCCAGCCGAGGAAGGGGTTGTCCTCTTTGATCGGGAAATAGCTCAGCGCCTTATCGCCGCCCACGTCGAGGCTGCGCATGGTCACGGGCAGCGGGTGGAAGGCTTGCAACTGCTCGCGGTAAATCGCCATCTGCTCTTTCTCGCTGGGGAAGCGCTCCTTGATCATAAAGGGCACTTCGGTGCGGTACAGCCCTACGCCTTCCGCGCCACGCTCCTGGGCGCGTCTGACATCGGCGAGCAAACCGGTGTTGACCCACAGCGGCATACGCCGGCCATCGGTGGTTTCGCAGGGCAATTCGCGCAGGGCCGCCAGGCCTTGGGCCAGTTGACGCTCCTCTTCCAACACCTCGGCGTACTGCTTGCGCAGCACCTCGCTGGGGTTGGTGTAGACGTCACCGTGGTAGCCATCGACGATCAGCTGGATGCCATCGATCTTCGAGTACGGCAGATCGACCGCGCCCATCACCGTGGGGATGCCCATGGCGCGGGCGAAGATGGCGACGTGGGAGTTGCCCGACCCCGAGACGGAGACTAAGCCGACCAGCTTGCCTTCCGGCACTTCGCCGAGCATGGCTGGGGATAGTTCTTCGCTGACCAGGATGCAGTTGTCCGGGTACACCAGCGCTTGCTGATGGGCCTGCTGCAGATAAGCCAACAGACGCCGACCGAGGTCTTTCACGTCACTGGCGCGCTCGCGCAGGTAATCGTCGTCCATCAGACCAAAGCGGTTAACGTGCTCGGCCACCACCTGCCGCAGCGCGCCTTGGGCCCACTGGCCGGTGCGGATGACCTTGACCACCTCGTTACCCAAGGCGGCGTCTTCGAGCATCATCAAATACACATCAAACAGCGCCCGCTCTTCAGGGCGCAACTGGGTGGCCATCTTCGCCGATAGCGTGCGCATATCGGCGCGCACGTTTTCCAGCGCCGACTTGAACAGCTCCAGCTGAGCGTCGATGTCTTCCGCGACTTTATCTGGCACCACATCCAGATCCGCCGGCGGCAGCACCACCACGGCGGTGCCTACGGCCGCGCCGGGCGAGCCGGGCAAGCCGACGAACTTGGCTTCCTGAATGCCCTTGCCTTGGCGGCCCAAGCCACGGATCGAGCCGGTGGCCTCGGCGTGGGCGATAACCCCGGCCAACTGCGCACTCATGGTGACGAGGAAGGCTTCTTCGCCCTCGTCGAACTGGCGCTGTTCTTTTTGCTGCACCACCAAGACGCCCATCACCCGGCGGTGGTGGATGATCGGTGCGCCTAGGAAGGAGGCGTAACGCTCCTCGCCGGTTTCGGCGAAGTAGCGGTAGCGCGGGTGTTCGGAGGCGTGCTCAAGGTTCAGCGGCTCCTCGCGGGTGCCAACTAAGCCGACCAAGCCTTCATTGGGCGCCATGCTGACCTTGCCGATGGCCTTTTTATTCAGACCCTCGGTGGCCATCAGGACGAAGCGGTTGGTGTCCGGGTCCAGCAGATACACCGAGCACACCTGGCTGCCCATGGCCGCGCGCACGCGCTGCACGATAATGCCCAACGCCGCCTTGAGGTCCTTGGCGGAGTTTACTTCCTGGACAATCTTGCGCAGCGTATTGAGCATGCTTGGTTGGTGCCTTGTGTCAGTCCCGCACTAATAGGCGCGGAGCAAGTTCCTTGAGGGCGCGACGATAAACTTCGCGCTTAAATGTGACCACTTGACCTAACGGATACCAATAACTGACCCAGCGCCAACCGTCGAATTCCGGTTTGCCGGTGAGGTCCATACGTACGCGGTTCTCATCGCCGGTGAGGCGCAGCAAGAACCACTTTTGCTTTTGACCGATACACAACGGTTGGCTATGGGTGCGTACTAGACGCTGGGGCAGACGATAACGCAACCAGCCTCGGGTACAGGCAAGAATTTTTACATCTTGCTGTTCCAACCCCACTTCTTCATTCAACTCGCGATAAAGCGCCTCTTCAGGCGACTCGCGGTCATTGATGCCACCTTGCGGAAATTGCCAGGCATCTTGGTTAATCCGCCGCGCCCACAGCACCTGCCCGACATCATTGGTCAGAATGATGCCGACATTGGGGCGAAAACCATCAGGATCGATCACGGCGAGCAACCTCGTAAGCGCATGTTTCGGCATTGTTCCATAAAGATTGCAACAGCAGCAATGCGGGGCTTTGCACAATGGGCATGCCGCACAAAAGCCGCTATCCTCAGCCCCCTCAGACCTTTGTAAGGACAGGTACTCCCGTGCGTTTGGCTTTATTTGATCTCGATAACACCCTCTTGGGCGGTGACAGTGACCACGCCTGGGGCGACTACCTCTGCGAACGCGGCATTCTGGACCGCGCCGCGCACCAAGCGCGTAACGACGAATTCTTTAAGGCTTATCAAAACGGCACCCTGAATATCGCCGACTACCTGAACTTCAGCCTGGAATTGCTCGGGCGTACCGATATGGCCCAGTTGGATCAATGGCACCGCGAATTTATGCGCGACCGCATCGAGCCGATCATCCTGCCCAAGGCCTTGGAACTGCTGGATAAGCACCGCGCCGCCGGTGACCAGTTGCTGATCATCACCGCCACCAACCGCTTTATCACCGGACCGATTGCCGCGCGCCTGGGCGTCGACACCCTGCTGGCCACCGAGTGCGAGATGATCGATGGCCGTTACACCGGGCGTACCACGGACGTGCCGTGCTTCCAGGGCGGCAAGGTGACACGCCTGAATCGCTGGCTCAAAGAAAACGGCCAGAGCTTAGAAGACAGCTATTTCTACAGCGACTCGATCAACGATCTGCCGCTGCTGGAACAAGTCAGCCACCCCTTCGCCGTCGACCCCGACGCCAAGCTGACCGCCACCGCCAACGAACGCGGCTGGCCGATCATCTCGCTGCGCTAAGCCCTTAGGGGTGGATGGATGAAGCGTCATCCACCCTACGCGCTACCCACAGCCACCCACCGTAGGGTGGTCAACGGCCGCGCAGCGGCCTTGGCCACCATCGCAACCGCCCCAAATTGAAGGCTTGCCGATCTATCAATGCACGGCTGCATGGTGGATGGATGAAGCGTCATCCACCCTACGCGCTATCCACAGCCACCACGGTAGGGTGGTCAACGGCCGCAAAGCGGCCTTGGCCACCATCGCCACCACCCCAAACTTGAAGGCTTACCGATCTATCGATGCACGGCCGCATAGTGGATGGGTAAAGCGTCATCCACCCGACGCTCCATCTACAGCCACCACGGTAGGGTGGTCAACGGCCGCGCAGCGGCCTTGGCCACCATCGCAACCGCCCCAAACTTGAAGACTTACCGATCTATCTATGGTGCGGCTGCATGGTGGACGGGTGAAGCGTCATCCACCCTACACGCTATCCACAGCCGCTCACCGTAGGGTGGTCAACGGCCGCAAAGCGGCCTTGGCCACCATCGCAACCGCCCCAAATTGAAGGTTTGCCGATCTATCTATGGTGCGACCGCATGGTGGATGGGTGAAGCGTCATCCACCCTACGCTCTATCCACAGCCACCACGGTAGGGTGGTCAACGGCCGCGCAGCGCCTTGGCCACCATCGCCCCCAAACTGAAGGCTTGCCGATCTATCTATGCACGGCTGCATGGTGGATGGGTGAAGCGTCATCCACCCTACGTGCTATCCCTCGATTGGAGGGGCTAGTCGAGATACAAGGGTGCAATCGCCGCACAGGCGCTTGCACCGTAGCGCCGGTCAACCCGACATAAGCTGCGCGCAAACAAAAACGCCGCCTGTCAGGCGGCGCTTATTACAAGCGGGGTTTACAGGGGTTTGGCGCCCATCAGGCCCAAAATCGCCAACAGCAGCACCACGATCAACACGGCGTAAACGGCGCTGAAGCGGGTGATTTTGCTGGGTGCGGGCGTCGCCCCCAATGCCTGCCAGGCGGCCAGGCGACCATTGAGCAACAGCACCACGATGACCAGCACGGCGAACAACAAGCTGCTGCCCAGCAGCCAGGTTTGTCCCAGCGGCAAGCCGGCCAGGTTCACCAGCCACCAGCCACTCACCGGCAGGCTCAAGGCCAACAGGCTGAGCACCGGCAGGCTGATCAGGCGGGTGCGTTTGAGCTTGCGTTGCAGCACCGCGCTGTCGCCGCCACGGGCGGCCTTCCACAGCATAAAGATGTGCGCCAGCACACCCAGCAGCACCAGCACCGCCGGGGCGCTGTGGAGGATTTTCAGTAGCAGGTAATGTTCCATCACAGAATTCCTTTGTGCTCAGGCTTAACCGAGGAAGAGTTTATAGGCCGGGTTGTCGCTTTCATCCCAATAGGGATAACCGATCTCGGCCAACGCTGCCGGAAGCAACTCACGTTCTGCCGTCGGCACTTGCAAGCCCGCGACCACCCGGCCATCGGCCGCGCCATGGTTGCGGTAGTGGAACATCGAGATATTCCAGCGCCCGCCCAACTTCTGCAGGAAGTTAAACAAGGCACCTGGGCGCTCAGGGAATTCGAAGCGGTACACGCACTCATCCGGCACCGCTGCGGCATGGCCGCCGACCATATGGCGGATATGCAGCTTGGCCAGTTCGTTATCGGTCAGGTCCAGCACCGGGAAGCCCTTATCGCGCAGGCCTTGGACCAATGCCACACGCGGATCGGTCTCGGGATGCGTCTGCACGCCGACGAAGATATGCGCCTCGCTGCCGGTGTGGTAGCGGTAGTTGAACTCGGTGATCTGCCGCTTACCCAGCGCCTCGCAGAAGGCTTTAAAGCTGCCCGGCTGCTCGGGGATGGTCACCGCAATGATCGCTTCACGGCCTTCGCCCAACTCGGCGCGCTCGGCAACATGGCGCAGACGGTCGAAGTTGACGTTGGCGCCGGAGTCGATACCCACCAGCACTTGACCGGTGCAGCCTTCACGCTCCACATACTTTTTGATCCCGGCCACGCTCAACGCGCCGGCGGGTTCGGTGATCGAACGGGTGTCGTCGTAGATGTCCTTGATCGCCGCACAGATTTCATCGGTGCTGACGGTGATCACTTCATCCACATAGCTTTTGCAGATATCGAAGGTGAACGCGCCGATTTGCGCCACCGCCACGCCATCGGCAAACAACCCCACCTGCGGCAGCACCACGCGCTCGCCGGCCGCCATGGCCACTTGCAGGCAGTTGGAGTCGTCCGGTTCGACGCCGATGACTTTGATCTCTGGGCGCAGGTACTTCACGTACGCGGCGATACCCGCGATCAGACCGCCGCCACCGACCGGGACGAAGATGGCATCCAGTTGCCCCTGCTGCTGACGCAGGATCTCCATGGCGATGGTGCCTTGGCCGGCAATGGTGTGCGGGTCGTCGTAAGGGTGGATATAGGTGTAGCCCTGCTCTTCGACCAGCTTGAGCGAATGCGCCAGCGCCTCGGGGAAACTGTCGCCGTGCAGCACCACAATGCCGCCGCGCGAACGCACGCCATGCACTTTGATTTCCGGAGTGGTTTTGGGCATGACGATGGTCGCCGCCACACCGAGCTTTTTCGCCGCCAGGGCCAGGCCTTGGGCATGGTTGCCGGCCGAGGCAGTGACCACGCCGCGGGCTTGTTCCTCAGCCGTGAGCTGGGCCAGCTTGTTGTAAGCGCCGCGAATTTTGAACGAGTAAACCGGCTGCAAGTCTTCGCGCTTGAGCAAAATCTGGTTGCCCAGACGCTCTGTCAATTGGTTGGCCGCTTGCAGCGGCGTTTCCACGGCGACGTCGTAGACGCGCGAGGTGAGGATTTTCTTAACGTAATCTTCGAGCATAAGAGCGTTCGCAGGCGGCTTACAGAGAATCAGGGAGTCTACCCCAGCGCCGCGCCGCACGACCATATGACGCAGCGGCTTTTGCCGGCCGGCGCTTCGTTTAACAGGCCAGCACGGTATAATTCGCCCCAATATTGACTTCCACCAGGCTCCCCCAGATGAATCAGGATCAACTCAAGCAAGCCGTGGCCCAGGCTGCCGTCGACTACATTCTGCCCAAGCTCGACGCCAAGAGCGTGATCGGCGTAGGCACCGGCTCCACCGCCAACTGCTTTATCGATGCCCTGGCTAAGCACAAGATGGACTTCGACGGCGCTGTCGCCAGCAGCGAAGCCACCGCCGCCCGCCTCAAAGGCCACGGCATCCCGGTGTATGAACTGAACACAGTCAGCGACCTGGAGTTTTACATCGACGGCGCCGATGAGAGCGACGAGCACCTCAACCTGATCAAAGGCGGTGGCGCTGCCCTGACCCGCGAGAAGATCGTCGCCGCCGTGGCCAAGACCTTTATCTGCATCGCCGACGCCAGCAAGCTGGTGCCGGTGCTGGGTGCCTTCCCACTGCCGGTGGAAGTCATCCCCATGGCACGCAGCCACGTCGCCCGTCAGTTGGTGAAGCTCGGCGGCGATCCGGTGTACCGCGAAGGTGTAGTCACCGATAACGGCAACGTGATTCTCGACGTGTACAACCTGTCGATCACCCAGCCAGCGGAGCTGGAAAGCCAGATCAACGCCATCGTCGGCGTGGTGACCAACGGCCTGTTCGCCGCCCGCCCGGCTGATTTGCTGCTACTGGGCACCCCCTCAGGCGTGAAGAGCCTGAACCGCGCCTAAGAGGCTTAACAGCAAAACCAGACGACTGTGCAAGAATGGATCCAGTAGGCACAATGCCAGCGCCGTAACCGGCATGTTATGGCTTGTGCCTTCGCCTTGGGCTTAGCGCCCGGCGAGCATCTTCTGCATTGTCATTGGGGTCGTCTGAGTTATGTCTGCATTTGTCGCGAGTGCCCACGATCGCCTGCTCGACTTAGGCGATCTGCTGCGTGAACTGGTCAGCCAAGGCCGCCTCTGTCAGGACAATGCCGAGCACTGCCTGGCGGTACGCCGCAGCGCGGTGAATAACCAGCAACATCCGCTGGAGTTTCTCGCCTGCCAGCAGTTCGACGACCTCACCCGTCCCGGTAAAAAACTCGACCTCGAAGCCCTGACCCTGTGGCTGGCCGAGCAGACAGGCCAGCCCTATCTGCGCATCGACCCGTTAAAAATCGATGTCGCCACCACCACCGGGCTGATGTCCTATGCCTTTGCCCAGCGTCATAAAATCCTCGCCGTGGCGGTGGATAAAGACTGTGTGACCATCGCCAGCAGCCAACCGCTGGTGCGCAGCTGGGAAGACAACCTGACCCATGTGCTCAAGCGCCCGATCAAACGGGTGCTGGCCAACCCCGTGGATATCCAGCGCTTCACCGTCGAGTTCTATCGCCTGGCGCGCTCGGTCACTGGCGCTTCGGCGGTGGACGGCAAACTCAGTGCGGTGGGCAACTTTGAGCAGCTGCTCAATCTCGGCGCCCAAGACCAGGAGCCGGATGCCAACGACGCGCATATCGTCAATATCGTCGACTGGTTGTTCCAATACGCCTTCCAACAGCGCGCCAGCGATATCCATATCGAACCGCGGCGCGAGCAAGGCAGCGTGCGCTTTCGTATCGACGGCGTGCTGCACACGGTTTATCAGTTCCCGCCGCAGGTCACGGTGGCCATCGTCAGCCGCCTGAAGAGCCTGGGCCGGATGAACGTGGCGGAGAAACGCAAACCGCAAGACGGCCGGGTGAAAACCAAAACCCCGGATGGCGCCGAAGTGGAGCTGCGCCTGTCGACCCTGCCCACCGCCTTTGGCGAGAAGATGGTGATGCGCATTTTCGACCCTGAGGTGCTGCTGAAAAGCTTCGACCAGCTGGGTTTCTCCGCCGACGACATGCGCCGCTGGCAGAGCATGACCCGCCAGGCCAACGGCATCATTCTGGTCACCGGCCCTACTGGTTCAGGCAAGACCACCACGCTGTACACCACGCTTAAGCAACTGGCGACCCAAGAGGTTAACGTCTGCACCATTGAAGACCCGATCGAGATGATCGAGGGCGCCTTCAACCAGATGCAGGTGCAGAGCAATATCGACCTGACCTTCGCCAGTGGCGTGCGCGCCCTGATGCGCCAGGACCCGGACATCATCATGGTCGGCGAAATCCGCGACCTGGAAACCGCCGAGATGGCGATCCAAGCGGCGCTGACCGGGCACTTGGTGCTGTCGACCCTGCACACCAACGATGCCCCCAGCGCCATTACCCGCCTGCTGGAGCTGGGCGTGCCGCATTACCTGCTCAAGGCCACCATCCTCGGCGTCATGGCCCAGCGCTTGGTGCGTACCCTGTGCCCGCACTGCAAAGAGCCGCACACGCTGAATGAAGAAGACTGGCAGCAACTGACCAAACCCTGGAACGCGCCGCTGCCAACCCAGGCGATGCGGGCGGTAGGTTGTCTGGAATGTCGCGATACGGGTTATCGGGGCCGCGCCGGAGTCTATGAAATCATGCTGCTTAACGACGCCATGAAGCCCTTGATCAGCGCCGACACTGACCTGCTCAACCTGCGCCGGCATGCCTTTAAAGATGGCATGCGCAGCCTGCGCTTATCCGGCGCGCAAAAAATTGCCGCCGGCCTGACCACCCTTGAGGAAGTGCTGCGGGTTACCCCGCAGAGTGAACAACGCTAACTGCGCGACTGCACCTGGGCAATCACCGTGGCCACCCGTTGCGGCTGGCAGCTCAGGTAGGCGGAGTTTTTCAGCAGGCGCTGATCGGAGTGCCAGGCAAACAAGAACTGCCCGCCTTTCAGTTGATCCACCACCATGCGCGCCACTTCCGGACGCACGGCCGGGCAGCCAAGGCTGCGGCCAATCCGACCCTGGCTGCGCACCAGGCTCGGGCTGACATAAGACGCACCATGGATGACGATATCCCGCTCGCGGGCCAGATCATTCACACCTGGGTCCAAACCATCCATGCGCAGCGAATAACCATGCTTGCCGCTGTAGGTTTCGGCGGTGCGGAACAACCCCAGGCTGGATTGGTTGCTGCCCAGGCGGTTGGAGAAGGTCTCGGCGAAGTTTTCCCCGGACATCCGCCCGTGAGCGACGAAGTCGCGCAGCAGCAAACGCTTGCGCTGCAAATCAAAGATCCACAGGCGCCGCTCAGTGGAAGGTCGCGAATAATCGATGACGGCTAAGCGCCGTGCCGGCTCGGCGCCATGGTTGACGGCGCACTGCATGGCCGCCAGCGCATGCTCCAGCGCCTGCCGGTTAAGCCCGGGCGCCACCAGGCTCAACTCGCGCTGTAATACTTGAACTTGGCTGGGCGCTGCGCCCACTCCCCCGGTAAACACTGCTCCCAGCAAAAATAAGGCGCCACAAAAAACGTGACTCAGACGTCGAAACATTGAAGAAGTACCTCTAAGCAACAATCGTTGGCAGCTTTTGTAATAAGTTATTGCAGTTGCCCTTATTCACCTGACCGCTATTATCCAACCTGCTGCACTACGGCAGCGGTCATGATAGGCCAAGGACTGGAGCAGTAGATTGTTGAAAAAAACCGCATATTACCTGAGCCTTGCCGCGCTCCTTGCGCCATTGGTCGCTAACGCCGAGCAGCCGGTCCAGTCCTCTGCTAACGAGCTGTCCAGCCTGCTTCATGACCTATCCCCTTGCGGCAAGCTCCCTGCCAGCCTAGACCAGGCAGCGCAGAGCCGTTTGCAACAGTTCTACGGCCAACAGCAAAACCAGCCTGCGTGGTCCACACCGGCACGCCTGCAAGAGCTGCACGAGCAAATCGCCCAGTTGGCCGATGACGGCCTGTCCCCCAGCGAATATCCACTGCCCGCGCTGCAGGGCGATACCGGCAACAATAGCAACACAGCCTGTGCCGATATATTGACCAGCCACAGCTTTTTGCAAGCTTTGCAGCATTTACAAGGTGGCCGCTTGCACCCCAAAGCGGCTGAGCGCCTGTGGCGTGCGCCGGACCTGCCCGCCAGTGACAGCCAGGCCGCGAGCCTTGCCGTGGCCATTGCCCACCTTGAGCAGCCGAGCGCCGCCTTTGCCGCCGCCCGCCCACAGAGCCTGCAATATCAACAACTGCGCCAAGCCTATGCGCAGCAGCGGCAGCACAGCCTGGCTCAGTGGCAAGCGCTGGCCAGCGGGCAACTGCTCAAACCCAATGGCCAGGATCTGCGCCTGCCGCAGCTGCGCACGCGCTTAAGTGCCGAAGGTTACCTGACCCTGCCGGCGAACAACGCAGACAGCAGTTACGATCCAGCGACCCAACAAGCCTTGCAGGACTTTCAGCGTGACCATGGACTTAACCCCGATGGCGTGCTGGGCCCGGCCAGCCTGACCGAGCTGAATATCTCCCCAGCCGTGCGCCGTGAGCAACTGCGCGCCAACCTCGAGCGCCTGCGCTGGCTGGGCAACGACCTAAACCACGCCGAGGTGCTGATCAACGTCGCCGCCGCCGAGCTGCAAGTCTGGCAACAGCAGCAACTGCGCTGGAGCACTCGGGTCCAGGTGGGTCGCGCGGAGCGCGCCACGCCACTGCTGATCTCGCAGATCAATCGCCTCACGCTTAATCCGACCTGGACAGTGCCGCCGACCATCTGGCGCGAGGACAAGTTGCCGGCCATCCGCCAGGACCTCGGTTACTTGGACAAACACCAACTGAGCGTGATCGATCATGACGGCAATGTCCTCGACCCACTGACTATCGACTGGCAAAACCCCGGCGCGGTCATGCTCCGCCAAGCCGCCGGCAAGGCCAATCCGCTGGGACGCATGGCCGTGCGCTTCGCCAACCCCTTTGCCGTGTATTTGCACGACACTCCCAGCCAGCACCTGTTTAGCAAAGCACCACGGGCGTTTAGCGCCGGCTGCGTGCGGGTCGAGGCGGTGGACAGCCTGCTCGACTGGCTGCTCAGCGCCGATGAGGCCACAGCGGTACGCGAGCGCATCGCCACCGGCGAGACTCAGCAATATCGGCTCAAACAGCCGAAAACCCTGCTGATGGCCTACTGGACTGCCGCCGCCAACGCCGATGGCAAACTGCAGTACTACCCCGATATCTACCGTCAGGATCAACCGCTGATCCAAGCGCTGCCACACTGACAGCCGTCAGCTAGGTGCATCCTAGACGCATCAACGATTCGCCTCAGTCTGTTAGCACCGCCACAGATATGCCGCAGTGCCTGTGCTATACAGCCGCTGCTTGGCGCTTTGCTCAGGCCGAATAAACCCTATCCAACACTAAAGGAGCTTTTACAGATGGAAGTTGGCAGCGTGTTGTTTCTCTTCGTGGCACTGGCCTTTGCCATTGTTTTTATGGGCGTGAAGGTCGTGCCACAGGGTAGCGAATGGACCGTCGAGCGCTTTGGCCGTTACATCCACACGCTCAAACCGGGCTTAAACCTGATCGTACCGGTGATGGACCGCATTGGCCGCAAGCTCAATGTGATGGAGAACGTGTTGGATATCCCGGCCCAGGAAGTGATCACCTCGGATAACGCCACGGTGCAGATCGACGCCATCTGCTTCTTCCAGATCATCAATGCGGCCCAAGCAGCCTATGAGGTGAATGACCTCGAACACGCCATCCGCAATCTGGTGATGACCAATATCCGCACCGTGCTCGGCTCCATGGAACTGGACGCCATGCTCGGCCAGCGCGACGCGATCAACGAACGCCTGCTCAAGACCGTCGATGAAGCCACCGCGCCGTGGGGGATCAAGATCACCCGCATCGAAATCAAAGACATCAGCCCACCCGCTGACCTGATGGCGGCGATGTCCGGGCAGATGAAGGCCGAGCGCATCAAGCGGGCGCAAATCCTGGAGGCCGAAGGTCTGCGTGCGGCCGCGATTCTTACCGCCGAAGGGCAGAAGCAAGGCGACATCCTCAAAGCCGAAGGCCAGCGCCAGGCCGCCTTCCTCGAAGCCGAAGCCCGTGAGCGTGCCGCCCAGGCCGAAGCCGAGGCGACCCGAATGGTTTCCGAGGCCATCGCCAGTGGCAACGTGCAGGCGGTTAACTACTTCGTCGCGCAGAAATACATCGAGGCCTTAGGCAACCTGGCCAGCGCCAATAACAGCAAGGTGATTCTCATGCCGCTGGAAGCCAGCCAAGTGATCGGCGCGGTGGGCGGCATCGGCGAAATCGTCAAAGCCACATTCGACAAACAGAAGGCTTAACCTATGTGGGAGTTTGTCCAGCAGCTGTCGCCGTGGAACTGGCTAGCCCTCGGCACCTTATTGCTGATCCTCGAAGTGTTTGGCGCCGGCGGTTATCTACTGTGGATTGGCCTGGCCGCCGTCAGCGTCGGCATCCTCAGCTTTGTCGTTGGCGACATCCCCTGGAGCGCGCAGTTTGTCGCCTTTGGCCTGCTCTCAGTCGTCACGGTTTGGCTTTGGCACCGCCACCAACAGCGCACGAGCCAAAGCCCTAGCCAAGCCGGCCTGAACCAACGTGGCAGCGAGCTGCTGGGCCGCGAATTCCCCCTGCACGAGGCCATCAGCCGTGGCCGCGGCAAGATCAAAGCCGGTGATAGTCTATGGCTGGTGAGCGGCGCCGACATGCCGGCCGGCAGCAACGTGCGGGTGGTCGGCCAAGAAGGCGTGATCCTATTGGTGGAGAACGCAGCGCAAGACTAACTCGAACAAGGCGCAAACATGCCAGGACGACATGTATTGCTGCTCGCCCTGCTGCTGAGCCTGGGCAGCTGCAACCTGCTTAAGCTGGATCAGCAAATGCAGCAGGCCCACCAACAGCTGCAGTTGGTCAGCGGTCAACTTCGCGCCAGCGACTCCGGCAATAGCGCTTGGGTGGCGCTGCTGGATGAACACAGCCAGGTGCTGGAATACCGCATTAGCGCGCCACGCGAAGGCTTTTACTTCACCGTGGCGCCAGGTCACTACCAACTGCTGGCCTTTGAAGACCGCAACGCTAACTTCCGCCTCGACCGCGATGAACCGCGCCAGTGGTTGCAGACAGCGCAGACCACAGCGCTGGCCGTGCAACCTAACCCGAACCAGTGGCAGCAGTTGATCCAGCTCAACCCCATCGAGCTGCATAGCCGCTCACTGGCGGCGGCGCCCAAGCTGGATCTGCGCTTGCAGGTTCTGTACGGCCAGCAACCGCGCCTCCAAAGCAATTACCTGCAACCGATCAGCCTTAACGATGTGCGTTTTGATCCGCAGAGTGTCAGCCTCGGCGCCTGGCAGCCGCTGACCTTTATCCAGCAGTTTGGCTATGGCCTGTACCTGCTCGCGCCTTGGGACAAAGACAAGGAGCCCATCTTCTTAGTCCACGGCATCAATTCTTCGCCGCGCGACTGGCAAGAGCTGCTGGCTAAGCTCGACCTCAGGCACTTTCAGCCGGTGTTGTTCCACTACCCCAGCGGCCTGCCGCTGAATAACAGCGCTTATTTGCTCAGCGTGGCCATGCGTGATGTGCAGCTGCGCTACGGACCACGGCGCATGCATATCTTTGCCCACAGCATGGGCGGCCTGTTAGCGCGCCGCGCGGTGCAGCAACTCAGCCCGAGTGACGATCAGCGCCTGTGTTTGTTTATTACCCTGTCCACGCCTTGGGCCGGCCATCCTTCGGCGGCCAGCGGTGTGCGTGATGTGCCGCTGGATATTCCCCTGTGGCGCGATCTGGCCCCCGGTAGCGCTTATTTGCAGCGCTTGTTCGCCAACCCCTTGCCAGCCCATATGCGCCAATGGCTGCTGGTCAGCTACAGCGGCAACAACAGTCTGTTGCCGACGCCCAACGACGGCGTGGTGCCCCTGGCTAGCGAGCTGGATAACCACGCCCAAGATGAAGCCGAGCAGTTATTTATGCTCGCGGAAGACCACAACAGCATCTTAAGCAGCTCGCGCAGCAGCCAGTTGCTCAACCGCGCGCTGGCCAGCCTGCCGAGCAAAGGCTGCCGGGGTAAAAACTAACCGGCACAGACAACAAAGCCCCGACTCAGCGGGGCTTTGTACAAGGCTCACGCCACGCGCTTTAGGCGTCGCTATCGGCCACTGCCTGGTAGGCCGCGGCGTCGAGCAGCTTGTCCAGCTCACTGGCGTCAGCCGGCTTGAGCTTGAAGAACCAGCTGGCGTATGGATCGCTGTTTACGTTTTCCGGGCTGTCGGCCAGGCTGTCGTTAATGGCGATGACTTCACCGGATACCGGCGCGTAGATGTCGGAAGCGGCCTTAACCGATTCCACCACCCCAGCTTCCTGACCGGCGCTGAGGGTTTTACCCACTTCCGGCAGCTCGATAAACACCACGTCGCCGAGGGCTTCTTGGGCGTGGTCAGAAATGCCTACGGTCACCGAACCATCGGCTTCCAGGCGTGCCCATTCGTGGCTGGCGGCGTAACGCAGGTCAGCAGGTACATTGCTCATTTAGGGGTCCTCATCAGGCATAACGGCGCCGGCGCCGTCATGGAAATTTAGCAGGCAGTGGCCTGACCATAGCAAATCAGTCAATCGTCGCCCAGCAGCACGCTGCCAGGCAGGTTGTTAGCCGTTATATCAGCGCTTTGCCATTACGTACAAAGGTTGGTTTAACCACCCGTACCGGATACCACTTGCCGCGGATCTCTACTTCAGCGCGCTCGCTGGTGGCACTCGGCACCCGCGCCAGGGCAATCGACTTACCCAGAGTAGGGGCAAAACTGCCGCTGGTGATCTCGCCTTCGCCGATGCCTTCGACTCGTACCACCTGATGGGCACGCAGTACGCCGCGCTCTTCCAAGACCAAACCGACCAGCTTGCTTTGCACGCCGGCCGCCTGCTGCTGGTGCAAGGCGTTACGCCCGATAAACTGACGCGCCGCTGGCTCCCAGGCCACAGTCCAAGCCATGTTGGCCACCAGCGGCGTGACGCTTTCGTCCATGTCCTGGCCGTACAGGTTCATCCCCGCCTCTAAGCGCAGGGTATCGCGGGCACCGAGGCCAATCGGCGAGATGCCGGCGCCAACCAGATCGTTCAGGAACTCCACCGCTTCGTTGGCGGGCAGCATGATTTCCAGACCGTCTTCACCGGTATAGCCGGTGCGGGCGATAAACCATTCGCCGTCCGCCTGGCCCTCGAAGGGCTTGAGGTTGTGGATCAGTTGCGCAGCGGACTGACGCACCTGTTCGGCGGTCTTTTGCCGGGCTTGCGGGCCTTGAATGGCGAGCATGGCCAGATCACTGCGCTGCTTGAGCTGCACGTCGAAATCCATGCTTTGCAGGTGCAGCCAGGCCAGGTCTTTGTCGCGGGTGGCGGCATTCACCACCAGGCGATAGCCGAAGTCTGTCAGGTAGACGATAAGATCATCGATGACGCCGCCCTGCTCGTTGAGCATGGCGCTGTACAGGGCTTTGCCAACCTCCGAAAGACGTTCGACGTCATTGGCCAGCAGAAGCTGCAGATAGGTTTTGGCTTGGGCGCCGCTGACATCGATCACGGTCATATGGGAAACATCAAACACCCCACAATCGCCGCGCACTTGGTGATGCTCATCGACCTGTGAGCCGTAATGCAACGGCATGTCCCAGCCGCCGAAGTCGACCATCTTGGCACCCAAGGCGAGGTGCATATCGTAGAGCGGTGTGCGCTGTCCCATAACTATCTCCTTGCGGGCTGGGCAGTCGGTGGCTGCCGGGATAGCCCCATCACTGGGGTCTCGGCTCGGTCTAACGAGTAGGCCTGCCGCCACGAATGGCGCGCATTGTAGCCGCAACACCGGAGGCGGTCACGTTGACCGGCCCAGCTGTGCTACTCGGTCACACCCCGTGCCGAACGGCGGATCAGCAAGATCACCGGCAGCAAGCCGACCAGCACCAGGCTCAAAGCCGGCAGCGCGGCGCGGGCCCACTCGCCCTCGCTGGTCATTTCAAACACCCGTACCGACAAGGTGTCCCAACCAAAGGGACGCATCAGCAAGGTGGCCGGCATTTCCTTGAGTACGTCGACAAACACCAGCAGCGCGGCGGTCAGCGCCCCCGGCACCAGTAATGGCAGATACACCCGCACAAACAGCGGTACGCCACTGACGCCCAGGCTACGGGAAGCTTCCGGCAAAGAGGGGCGAATGCGCGCCAGGCTGTTTTCCAACGGGCCATAGGCCACCGCCATAAAACGAATCAGATAGGCCAGCAGCAAGGCCCCCAGACTGCCCAGCAGCAGCGGCTTGCCAGCGCCACCGAGCCAGTTCGACAGCGGAATCACCATGACATTGTCCAGGTAGCTAAACACCAGCATGATCGCCACCGCCAGCATCGAACCCGGCAAGGCATAACCCAAGTTGGCCAGGGCCACGCTGGAACGCATCAGCGGTGTCGGGGTGAGACGCCGGGCAAAGGCCAGCAGCAACGCCAAACTCACCGTGATCAGCGCCGCCAGGCCGCCCAAATACAGGGTATGCAGGACTAAACCGGTGTAACGCTCATCCAGATCAAACCGGCCGCGCTGGATAAACCACAGCACCAGTTGCGTCACCGGGATGACAAAGGCACAGGCGAACACCAAGCCGCACCAGCTGCTGGCCGCCAAGGCTTTAACGCCCTTGAGGTGATACAGCGCGGCGCCCCGTGGGCGCTCATTCACCGGCCGCACCGCACCGCGCGCACGGCGCTCGCCGTAGAGCACGAGCATCACTGCCAACAGCAGCAAACTGGCCAGTTGCGCCGCACTGCTTAGGCTGTAGAAGCCGTACCAGGTCTTGTAGATGGCGGTGGTGAAGGTGTCGAAGTTAAACACAGACACGGCGCCAAAATCGGCCAGGGTTTCCATCAGCGCCAACGCAAGGCCAGCCCCAATGGCCGGGCGGGCCATGGGCAGCGCCACGCGGCAGAAGGCTTGCCACGGGCTTAAACCAAGAATCCGCGCCGCCTCCATCAAGCCCTTGCCCTGGGCGAGGAAGGCATTGCGCGCCAGCAGGTACACGTAGGGGTAAAACACCAGCACCAAGACGCAGATCACCCCGCCGGTGGAGCGCACCCGGGGCAGGCGCACGCCTGTACCGAACCATTCGCGCAGCAGGCTTTGCACCGGCCCGGAAAAATCCAGCAGGCCGACAAACACAAACGCCAGCACATAGGCTGGGATGGCAAAGGGCAACATCAACGCCCAGTCCAGCCAACGCCTGCCGGGGAATTCACACAGGCTGGTGAGCCAGGCCAGACTCACACCGAGCACCGTCAC
The DNA here is from genome assembly GCF_025465995.1 of Pseudomonas sp. 5P_3.1_Bac2. GTDB lineage: Bacteria > Pseudomonadota > Gammaproteobacteria > Pseudomonadales > Pseudomonadaceae > Aquipseudomonas. The sequence continues at coordinate 509,323 of NZ_JANLNY010000023.1, forward strand.
GCCCACGCCGACCCCGAGCAGCAGTACTGCGGTATTGCCCAACAAGCGCGGCATCTGGGTTTGCCACAGGTGGCTCCAGATTTTGCCATCCACTTCGTGCCAGCTCAGCAGCAGCACCGCCAGGGGCATTAACACCAACAAGGCCAGGGCAAAAACCGGCGGATACCAGCGGCGTTGGGCAGGATGGGCCACGCAAATTCCTCAGAACGGCAGATTTTTTATCAGATGGCGCAAGGCCGCTTAACGCGTAAAAGCAACGCCCCGGAGCAAGCCGGGGCGTCGAGTATAACCAGCCAAGCGCAGGCTTAGTTCCAGCCGGCGCGATCCATCAGCATGATGGCTTCGGCTTGGCGCTTACCGGCGACCTCCACCGGGATCGCATCAGCCTTGAACGTGCCCCAGCTTTGCACCTCAGCCGAAGGCTGGATTTTCGGGTTAGCCGGATATTCTTGGTTGATCCCGGCAAACAGCGCCTGGGCTTCATCGCCAGTCATCCACTCCAGCAGCTTAAGGGCGGCCTCTGGATGGGGCGCGTTTTTAGTGATGCCAGCGCCCGCCAGGTTGACGTGCACGCCACGGTCGTTCTGATTAGGCCAGAACGGCTTCACCTGCAGATCCGGCTGGGCCTTGTGCAGACGCCCGTAGTAGTAGGTGTTGGTGATGCCGACGTCGCACTGACCGGCGTCGATGGCTTGCAGCACGGCGATGTCATCGGCAAACACGTCGGTGGCCAGGTTATTCACCCAACCCTGGAGGATTTGCTCGGTCTTCTCGGCGCCATGGGTTTCGATCAGGGTGGCGGTCAGCGACTGGTTGTACACCTTCTTACTGGTGCGCAGGCACAGGCGCCCTTCCCAGTTGGCATCGGCCAAGGCTTCGTAAGTCGACAGCTCGCTCGGCTCGACGCGCTCGGTGGAGTAGAAGATGGTCCGCGCGCGCAGCGACAGGCCAGTCCAGCTACCGGTGCTGGAGCGGTATTGCGGCGGGATATTGGTTTCAATCACAGCGGATTTAATCGGCTTAAGCACGCCTTCGCGCTCGGCTTGCCAGAGGTTACCGGCATCCACGGTGATCAGCATATCGGCTGGGGTGTTCGCCCCTTCGGCCTTGAGCCGGGCAATCAGCGGCGCTTCTTTATCGGTGATGAACTTGACCGGCACCCCGGTTTTCGCGGTGTAGGCATCGAACACCGGCTTGATCAGCTCATCGATACGCGAGGAATAGACCACCACTTCATCGGCAGCCTGGGCGGTACCCGCCACTGTCACGAGTGTGGCAACGGCGAGTAAACGCTTGCTTGGCAACATGGATATAGCCTCTTGCTATGACGAGTAAAAGTGCTAAATGCTAGTCAATTGCATTTGCTATCACAACCCAAGGAGATTGCCAGCTGTTTCAAAAAGGCTGGCGGCCAGCCCTAAGCACTGGCCGCCCTGGGGTCGATCAGACGACCAAAGCCCGCGCCTGCTCGCGCAGGACAAACTTCTGCACCTTGCCGGTGCTGGTCTTCGGCAGCTCGGTAAACACCACATGGCCAGGCACCTTAAAGCGCGCCATATGTTGCTGACAGAAGCTGATCACTTCGGCCGCGTCCAGCTGCGCCCCGGCTTTGACCGCGATAAATGCACAAGGCGTCTCGCCCCATTTGCTGTGCGGCATGGCCACCACAGCGGCTTCGAGGATCTGCGGATGGCGGTAGAGCACGTCCTCCACCTCAATCGAAGAAATGTTCTCGCCGCCGGAGATGATGATGTCCTTGGAGCGGTCCTTGATCTCCACATAGCCATCGGCGTGCCACACGGCCAGGTCGCCGGAATGGAACCAGCCGCCGGCAAAGGCTTCAGCGGTGGCCGAAGGATTTTTCAGGTAGCCCTTCATCACCACGTTGCCGCGCATCATGATCTCGCCGATGGTCTCACCATCTTTGGCCACTGGCTCCAAAGTATCCGGATTGGCCACCATCAGCCCTTCCAGTAATGGCGCACGCACGCCCTGACGGGATTTGAGGCGCGCGCGCTGCTCGGCAGATTCCTTATCCCAGGCGCTGTTCCACTCGCAAGACACGCTGGGGCCGTAGGTTTCGGTCAGGCCATAGACGTGGGTGACGCGGAAGTCCAAGGCCTCCATGGCTTCGATCACCGCCGCCGGTGGCGCGGCGCCAGCAGTGAGCACTTTGACCGGCTGGGTTTTCAGCGCTTTCAGTTCATCCGCGGCGTTGGCCAGCATGTTCAGTACGATCGGTGCGCCGCAGAAGTGATCGACGCCATGTTCGGCCAGCGCCGGGTAGATCGCCTCGGCCCGGACATGGCGCAGGCACACGTTAACCCCGACATAGGCGGCCATCACCCAGGGGAAGCACCAGCCGTTGCAGTGGAACATCGGCAAGGTCCACAGGTATACCGGGAAGCGATTCATGTCCCAGCACATGGCATTGGACAGCGCATTCAAGTGCGCGCCACGGTGGTGATAGACCACGCCTTTGGGGTTGCCGGTGGTGCCGGAGGTGTAGTTGAGGGAGATCGCCTGCCACTCGTCAGCTGGCAGCTGCCACGCGTAGTCAGGATCGCCCTCGGCCAGCAGCGCCTCGTAATCGAACTGGCCGATCAGTTGCCCGCCAGCGTATTCCGGATCGTCGATATCGATGATCAGCGGGCGATTGGGCAAGTGACTGGTGACCCGTTGCACCAGCTCGCCGAACTCTTTATCCACCAGCAGCACCTTGGCTTCGCCGTGTTGCAGGATAAAGGCCACGGCTTCGGCATCCAGACGGGTGTTGATGGCGTTGAGTACCGCACCGCACATCGGCACGCCGAAATGCGCTTCGAACATGGCCGGACCATTCGGTGCGATGACCGCCACGGTGTCGCCAAGGCCCACGCCGCGCTGGCTTAGCGCCGAGGCCAGGCGGATGCAGCGCTGATAAGTCTGCCCCCAAGTTTGCCGTAACGCGCCATTAATCACCGCCAGGCGCTGCGGATGGACACTGGCAGCACGCTCAATAAAAGTTAGCGGGCTCAGTGCCTGAAAATTCGCGGCTTCACGCGGCATGCCGTATTCGTAAGGGTTGATGCTGTGCATTGTTGTTCTCCGACCCAAGGCTGACAAACGTACCAGTTGCCTGGCAATGTTACCGTCATACCTTGGTCGGAAACCGTGACTTATGGGTCAGCCGTTGCGTCAGCATAGGCATCCCGACGCCATGCTGGCGTGCACCCTGCACCCAAGTGCCGCGTGCTAGAGCGCCGGCGTCAATCGCCAAGCTGTCATCACCTCATCTGAGCTTGGCCGGCGTTATTTTTTGAAGGAGTGATCGAGTGACCTCACGCTTACCTGTGATCGTTGGATTTGGTGGCTATAACGCAGCTGGACGTAGCTCCTTCCACCATGGCTTCCGCCGGACTGTGCTGGAATCGATGGACCTGCCCGCTCGTCAGCAAACCCTCGCGGGCCTGGCACAGATGATGAAGCTGGTGCACGTGGTTGACGGTCAGTACCAAGACGACCAGGGCCAAGTGCTGAGCCTGGCCGAGATCGATGCGCGGTTCAGCGCCATCATCCTCGCCGGCACCCTAGTACGCCGTATCGAAGCCCAGCACCTGGACCCGGACGCCGCTTACTGGCAGAAGAACATCAGCCTCAGCGCCACTGCCGACAGCCCGCTGAGCTTTGTCACCAGCCGTAAGCAACTGCCTGAGCCACTGCCAGAGAACTGGTCAGTGACTGAGCTCAACGCCAGCGAAGTGCAAGTCACCCTGCATGACAGCTGCGAATTCAAAATCGCCAGCTACCGCCCGCTCGCAGTGAAATCCGCCGGCCAACTGCCCACAGGCTTTGAGCCCAGCGAGCTGTACAACTCCCGCTTCCACCCACGCGGCCTGGCCATGACCGTGGTCGGCGTGACCGACGCACTGCGCTCGGTGGGCATCGAATGGCAGCACATCGTGCAGCAGGTCGCACCGGATCAAATCGCCGTGTTCGCCGGCAGCGTGATGAGCCAGCTGGATGAAAACGGCTACGGCGGCATGATGCAGTCGCGCCTTAAAGGTGGCCGTGTCACCGCCAAGCAACTGGCCCTGGGCCTGAACACCATGCCGGCGGACTTTATCAACGCCTATGTGCTCGGCAGCGTCGGCACCACCGGCAGCACCACTGGGGCCTGCGCCACCTTCCTGTACAACCTGCAAAAGGGTGTCGAACAAATCCAATCGGGCAAGTCCCGCGTGGTGGTGGTCGGCAACAGTGAAGCGCCGGTCAACCAAGAGTGCATCGAGGGTTACGGCGCCATGGGCGCACTGGCCACAGAAGAAGGCCTGCGCCAGATCGAAGGCAAGGATGACGTAGACTTTCGTCGCGCCAGCCGGCCATTCGGCGCCAACTGCGGCTTCACCTTGGCCGAAGCCTGCCAGTTTGTGGTGTTGATGGATGACGAACTGGCCCTGCAACTGGGCGCCGATATCCACGGTGCGGTGCCGGATGTGTTTATCAACGCCGACGGCTTTAAAAAGTCCATCTCTGCCCCCGGCCCGGGTAACTACCTGACCGTGGCCAAGGCCGTGGCCAGCGCCGTGCAACTGATCGGCGCCGACGGCGTGCGCCAGCGCAGCTTCGTCCACGCCCACGGCTCCAGCACCCCGGCCAACCGCGTCACCGAATCAGAGATCCTTGAGCGCGTGGCCAGCGCCTTTGCCATCGAGCAATGGCCGGTGACGGCGGTCAAAGCCTTTGTCGGCCACAGCCTGGCCACCGCCAGCGGCGACCAGCTGATCAGCGCCTTGGGCAGCTTCAAGTACGGGATTATTCCGGGGATCAAGACCATCGATGCGGTCGCCGACGACGTGTTCCAGGATCACCTGAGCATCGCCACTGAAGATCGCAGCCTGGCGCCTGAGCAACTGGAAGCCTGCTTTATCAACTCCAAGGGCTTTGGCGGCAACAACGCCAGCGCCGTGGTGTTGGCCCCCCATGTGGCCGAGCGCATGCTGCGCAAACGCCATGGCGAAGCGGCCTTTGCCGCTTACCAGACGCGCCGCGCCGCCACCCGCAGCGCGGCGCAGGCGTACGATGAGCTAGCGCTGAAAGGTCAGCTGGAGATTATTTATAACTTCGGCAACGACATGATCGACGACAAGCAGATCGAGATCAGCGCTGAGCAGATCAAAGTGCCGGGCTTTGCCCAGCCTCTGCAATTTGCCTCGGATGCGCGCTATCGCGACATGCTCGACTAAGCAGGCATAGCGCCCAGGCCAGGCGGCATGGGCGCTAGCTCAAGCGTTACTGGCCCAGCTTGGCCGCCAAGGCCTGTACCTCAGCACGCCAATCGGCCGCCGCCGGCAGTGCGATAAAGAACGGATTAAGCAACGACTCATAGGCGTGGTAATCCAGGCGCTCGCCGTTTAAGCGCAGCACCTCGCCGCCGGCGCCTTCGAGCACGCCTTGGGCCGCTGCCGTGTCCCACTGCGATGTCGGCGCCAAGCGCGGATAGCAATCGGCCTGACCTTGCGCGAGCAAACAAAACTTCAGGCTACTGCCGACATTGGCCAGTTGCAGTTGGCCAAAGCGCGCCTGCAAATCGCTGAGCAACTGCTCTTGCTCGGGGCTGGAATGACGCTTGCTGGCCACCAGGGTAAAGGCCTCAGCCGGCGCCGTGCGCACGCTGATCGGCTGCACCTTGCCGGCGCTATCGGCGACAAACGCACCGAGACCTGCGCCACCGTAGTAGCACTGCCCGGTCGCCGGCACACCGACCACGCCGAACAGCACGCGGCCCTGCTCGATCAGGGCGACGTTAACGGTGAACTCTGCACTGCCACTGATAAATTCCTTAGTGCCATCCAACGGGTCGACCAACCACCAGCGTTGCCATTGCTGGCGGGTGCTTAAGGGAATATCGGCGTCTTCTTCAGACAGCACCGGCACCTCGGCCAGCAGCTGTTCTAGGCCGGCGACGAGGATATCGTGCGCGGCCAGATCGGCAGCGGTGACCGGCGACTGATCGGACTTTTGCGTCACCGCCACGTCGTTGCGCCAGAACGGCAGGATGGCGGCGCCCGCTTGGCGCACCAGGGCAATTAGCTCGGCGATCACAGGCGCCGTTACGGGATGGCTCATGAGTGACTCACAGACTGAACAGGCCGCGCTGGATAAGCAGATCGCGGGCCAAATAGAGCGCCGCCAAAGCACGACCCTCAGTGAATTGCGGGTGCTGGACCAAGCTCATAAGGTCGCGCAGGTGGACTTTATCCACGCTGATCGGCTCAGGCTCGTCGCCCGGCAGGCTTTCCTCAAACAGATCCCAGGCCAGCACCACCTGAATCTTCTGGCTCATATAGCCAGGCGATAAGCTCAGTTCAGCTAAGTGCTCGAGATGGCGGGCGCCAAAGCCGGCTTCTTCTTTAAGCTCACGGTTGGCAGCGTCGAGCACATCTTCGCCGGGCTCGATCAGACCTTTAGGCAGCGACAGTTGGTAGTCATCGGTGCCGCCGCAGTATTCCTCGATCAACAGGGCATGCTCGGCATCGGCCATGGCCACCACCATCACCGCCCCATAACCGGCACCCTTGCCGACTAACCGCTCGTAGGTGCGTTCCACGCCATTGCTGAAACGCAGCTGCAACTCTTCAACACGAAACAGACGGCTGCTGGCGACTATTTCGCGGGCAAGTACGGTTGGCTTCTGGCGCATGGTACAGCTCCTAGGCATGACTTAGCGGGGTATCATAGCGCGGATAATCGCCGCCGTTGCGCTGATGGCGACACCGGCGCGGCAATTGCCACCTTCTTTTATTTACCAGAAGTTTGCCTATGCCTGCCTTAGCTTGGAATACCCTGGACACCGTCCTGCTGGATATGGACGGCACCCTGCTGGACCTGCATTTCGACAACCACTTCTGGCTAGAGCACCTGCCCGCACGCTACGCCGAGCACCATGGCATCAGCCGTGAGCTGGCTGACGCGGAGCTGCTGCCGCTGTTTCGTCAGCATGCCGGGCAGCTCAATTGGTATTGCACAGACTTCTGGAGCCGCGAGCTGAATCTGCCGATTCCCGCGCTTAAGCGCGAAGTGGCCCATCTGATCGCCCTGCGCCCGGATGCCGATTTGTTTCTCGCCGCGCTGCGCAAAGCCGGCAAGCAAGTGCTGCTGATCACCAATGCCCACCGTGATTCGCTGTCGTTAAAGATGGAGCGAGTCGAACTGGCGCCCTACTTCGACCGCATGATCAGCTCCCACGACTACGGCTATCCCAAGGAAGACCAGCAGTTCTGGCAGGCGTTGCAGGCGGATTGCCCGTTTGATCCGGCGCGCAGCTTGTTTATCGACGACAGCCTGCCGATCCTGCGCAGCGCCCGCACCTTTGGCGTGGCGCAACTGCTCGCAGTGCGTCAGCCCGATAGCCAGGCGACGCAAAAAGACACCGAGGAATTTGCCGCGGTAGAGGATTACCGCGCGTTACTGCTGGGCCTGAGCGGCCACTGAGTGATTCAGTAGGCGGCGCATGCAATAGGCGCGCGCAGTAAGCGAGCATTGCACTCGCCTGCTGCGCGCCTGCCGCTGAGGCTTACTCCGGAATGCGCAGCACTTGGCCCGGATAAATTTTGTCCGGGTGGCTGAGCAGCGGTTTGTTGGCTTCGAAGATTTTCGGATAGAGATTGGCATTGCCATACTCGGCCTTGGCAATCGCGCTCAGGGTGTCGCCTTTTTTCACGGTGACAAAACGCGCCGCAGCCGCCGGGGTGGTCACGGTGATCTGATCCAGCACTTCCGCCACGCCCGCGACGTTGCCCAGGGCCAGGAGGATTTTCTCTTTCTCTTCCTGGGTCGCCACTTCACCTTTGGCGGTGACTTTTTCCCCTTCCACACTGATTTGGATATTGGGATTGCCCAAGCCGACCTGGGCTACGTGCGCCGCCAGCGACTCAGCGGCTTGCGCCTCCTGACCCACCAGTGATTCCCAGAGTTTGGTTCCTGCTTCTTTGACAAAGTTGAACAGACTCATATGTGCTCCTTTTAATCCTTGGATGGGTACCGGTCGCAGCCGGGTGAATTTGCAGTTTAGTCGCAAATCTTTGCTGAGGTTGCCAGCATGACAATCGTACTGGCAAGCAGCATCGGCACGACTGTTAGAATGGGCCAAACCTCGCTGGGATTGCTGCATGGACATCAAGCAACTGAAATTCCTTATCGCCTTGGACGAGACCCGCCACTTTGGCCAGGCGGCAGCGCGTTGCCACATCACCCAACCAACCCTGTCGATGCGCCTGCGCCAGCTGGAAGAAGAGCTGGGTCTGCAACTGGTCCATCGTGGCCAGCGCTTTGAGGGCTTCAGTGCCGACGGCGAGCGCATCTTGGCTTGGGCACGCAGCCTGATGGCTGCCCACGATGGCCTGTACGCCGAAGCCGCCGCCTGCCGCGGCCAGTTGGTCGGCACCCTGCGCTTAGGCGTGGTGCCCTTGGCCGGGTTTGACCCCATGCGCTTGGTCCAGCTGTTTGCCAACCGCCACCCGAGCCTGCGCTTTCAGATGTTTGCCCTGAGCAGCGAGCAGATTTTGGAGCGCTTGAGCAGTAATCAGCTGGAGCTGGGCCTGTCCTATTTGGATCGCCTCGACCCGCAGCACTTCGACAGCTTCGCCTTAGCCGAAACGCGCATGGGCCTGCTCTATGACCGGCGTTTCTTCCAGTTCACCAGCCCGGCGCTGCGTTGGGAAAACCTTATCGAACTGCCCTTGGGCCTGCTCTCGGCGGGCATGCATTTTCGCCAGTCGATTGATCATGGCTTCCGCTCCCGGGGCCTGACGCCAAACCCCAGGCTGGAAACCGATGCCGTTCATCAGTTACTGCAAGGGGTCAGCGCTGGCTTGTGCTGCGCCATCGTGCCACTCAACAGTGGCCACAGCGAGGCCAATGAACATCTGGCACTGACGCCCATTGAGGACGCCCTGACCCTTGCGCCACTGGGTCTGATCATGCGTGGCAGCGGGCCACGTTCGCCGTTGGCCGAAGCATGCTTCAGCCAGGCCGAAGAGCTTTTAGCGCCACAACAGGCAGTCTGACAGCACAACCCATAGAGCAAATCGATCAAGGTATTGGCAACAGCGATTAGACGCCCTCAAGGCAGCGGCCTAGGCTGACTCCAGCATTGGTCTTAAGGATTGCTGTGCCATGTCCCGCTCTGCTTCGCCCCCACCTCAGTTAGTGACGGCCCCAAGCTACAGTTATGTCGAACTCAGCGCGGCTCCCGCACCGGACAGCAGCGCCGCGCTGGCGGAGGAAGTGGCACTGGCCCTGAGTTTTAACGGGATCAACCACAGCGTGATGATGGTCACGCCCAAGGATGTGGCGGACTTTATCCGCGGTTTCAGCCTCAGTAGTGCCTTAGTGACATCGATAGATGACATCTACGACATTCAGCTGCACAGCTCCACCAGCAGCATCAATGCTGAAATCCGTATCAGCAACCGCGCGTTCTGGGCCATGAAAGAGCAGCGCCGCACCCTTGCCGGCACCAGCGGCTGTGGCCTGTGCGGCGTCGAAGCGCTGGATCAAGCGCTGCCCGATATCCCCAGCCTAAGCCCCAGCGCCCTGCCGCCGCCTGAGCACCTGCACGGCCTGCGTGGGCGCATCGAGCAAGCGCAAACCCTGGCCCGTGACAGTGGTGCCGTGCATGCCGCGCTGTACGTGGATGAGCACGGCGAGATCGTCCTGTGCCGCGAAGACATTGGCCGCCATAACGCTCTGGATAAGCTGATCGGTGCCCTGCACAGCCAGGCGCTGCCACGCAGCAAGGGCTTTGCCGTGGTCACCAGCCGCTGCAGTCTGGAACTTATCCACAAGGCCCTGCGCGCCGGCATCGGCACTTTGGTCAGTCTTTCCGCCCCCACCAGCCTCAGCGTGCAGTGGGCGCGCCAGCATCAGCTCAACCTTATTCATTTGCCTAAGCACAGCGCCCCCAGGCTCTACAGCCCGCAGGCGCCAGGAGTTGCCCAGCCATGAGTCTGCAAACCATCAACCCGCGCTACCAGCCTTACTCCGGCCCGGCTGCGGGCTGGGGCGCGCTGCGCAGCGTGACGCGCTTCTGGCTGGACAGTAAGCAACCGTTTAAGAACCTCCGTGCCTTGCTCAAGACCAACCAGAACGGCGGCTTCGACTGCCCTGGTTGCGCCTGGGGCGACTCGCCGGAAGACGGCCATATCAAGTTCTGTGAAAACGGCGCCAAGGCCGTTAACTGGGAAGCCACCAAACGCCGGGTGGATGCCGCCTTTTTCGCCCGCTACAGCGTCACTCAGCTGCGTGAGCAAAGTGACTATTGGTTGGAATACCAAGGCCGCCTGACCGAGCCGATGCGCTACGACGCCGTCAGCGACCACTATGTGCCGATCAGCTGGGACGCCGCCTTTAAGCTGGTCGCCCAGCACCTCAAGCAACTGGATAACCCCAATCAGGCCGAGTTCTACACCTCGGGGCGGGCCAGTAACGAAGCGGCGTATCTGTATCAGCTGTTTGTGCGCGCCTTTGGCAGCAACAACTTTCCTGACTGCTCGAACATGTGCCACGAGGCCAGCGGTGTCGGCCTGGGCCAAAGCGTAGGGGTCGGCAAAGGCACGGTGACCTTCGATGATTTTGAGCACAGCGATGCGATCTTCGTGCTCGGCCAGAACCCCGGCACCAACCATCCACGCATGCTTGAGCCGCTGCGCGAAGCGGTCAAACGCGGTGCCCAGGTGGTGTGCTTCAACCCGCTCAAAGAGCGCGGCCTGGAGCGCTTCCAGCATCCGCAAAATGCCCTGGAGATGCTCAGCAACGGCTCTAAACCGCTCAACACCGCGTTCTTCCGGCCGGCCTTGGGCGGCGATATGGCGGTGCTGCGCGGCATGGCCAAGTTCCTCCTGCAATGGCACCGCGAAGCCTTGGCCAAAGGCGCGGAGCCGGTGTTCGACCTGGACTTTATTGCCCAGCACACCACTGGCGTCGAGGCTTACCTGGAGTTGCTGGATAACAGCAGTTGGCAATCGCTGGTCGAGCAATCGGGCCTAAGCCTGGATGAACTGCAGCACGCCGCCCTGGCCTATCGCCGCGCCGAACGGGTGATCATGTGCTGGGCCATGGGCATTACCCAGCATCAGCACTCGGTGGCGATCATCCAGGAGATCGTTAACCTGCAACTGCTGCGCGGCCACATTGGCCGTCCCGGCGCCGGTCTGTGCCCGGTACGCGGCCACAGTAACGTGCAGGGCGACCGCACCATGGGCATCAATGAACGGCCGCCCGTGGCCTTCCTCGATGCGCTGGAGCAACGCTTTAAATTCCAAGTCCCACGCGCCGAAGGGCACAACGTGGTGGAGGCCATCGAGGCCATGCTCGAAGGTCGCTCTAAGGTGTTTATCGGCCTCGGTGGCAACTTCGCCCAGGCCACTCCAGACAGCCCGCGCAGCCATCAGGCCCTCAGCCAGTGCGCGCTGACCGTGCAACTGAGCACCAAGCTCAACCGCAGCCATCTGACCACCGGCGCCGAGGCGCTGATCCTGCCGTGCCTGGGCCGCACCGATATCGACCTGCAAGCCGAAGGCGCGCAAGCGGTGACGGTGGAAGACTCGTTCAGCATGATCCACGCCTCCTACGGCCAGCTCAAACCGCTGTCGCAAGAAATGCGCTCGGAACCAGCCATCATCGCCGGTATCGCCAAGGCCACCCTGGGTAATCACCCGGTGGACTGGGACGCGCTGATCGCTAACTACGGGCGTATCCGCGACTTGATTGCCGAAACCATTCCCGGCTTCGCCGACTTTAACCGCCGCGTGCAACACCCAGGTGGCTTCTATCTGGGCAACGCGGCCGGTGAGCGGCGCTGGAAGACGGCCTCGGGCAAAGCCCACTTCAAGGCCAACCCGCTGCCGGCTGACCTGCTGCCCGAACAAGTGCGGGCCAGCGGTCAGGTGCCCGATCTGATCCTGCAGACCCTACGTTCCCACGATCAGTACAACACCACCATCTATGGCCTGGACGACCGTTATCGCGGCGTGAGGGGCCAGCGTCAGGTGCTGTTTGCCAACGAAGCCGACATCCTGCGCCTGGGCTACAAGCCCGGTCAGCAGGTGGATATCGAATCGCTGTGGGACGACGGTATCGAACGCAAAGTGCGGGGCTTTACCCTGCTGGCCTTTGATATTCCCGCCGGACAAGCGGCGGCTTATTACCCGGAAGCTAATCCTTTGGTGCCGTTGAGCAGTGTCGGGGCGGGCAGCTTTACCCCGACGTCCAAGTTCGTCGCCATCCGCCTGAGTGCCGCCGCAGCGAATAGCCGGATCATTTAACTGGGCCTAGATGTGTCATTTGTCACACAAGTGTAACCGTTCAGGGAATTTTTCCACGTATTAAGTTCTAAGCCTTTACCTGCTGGCGGTTACGCCCGGGGCGGCTGCTTAGGCACCGCGTACCCATTTATCTGTAAAGGTTAGCCGTATGCGTACGTTAATTTCCGCTGTGCTGTTCACTGCCTTCAGCGTGCCCTATGCCCTGGCGGGCGATAACGGCACTGTCGCCGTGGGCTCAGGTCTAGGCGGGGTGCTCGGTAATGTGGTTGGCCAACAGCTTGGTGGCAGCACCGGCGCGGCCATTGGTGCAGGTTTAGGCGGCGCTGCCGGTGGTGCCATCACCGCCCGCGATCGCAATAAAACCGAAGCGGCCTTAGGTGGCGGCTTAGGCGCTGCCGGTGGCTCGGTAGTCGGTAATCAACTCGGTGGCAGCACCGGTTCAACCATTGGTGCTGGCTTAGGCGGCGCAGCCGGCGGCGCGTTGGCGAACCAATATGCCGGTAGCGATGATCGCTACGACCGCCGTGATAACCGCAGCTATAACCGCAAAAAAGGCAAAGGCCACAAATACGGGCACAGACACAAACACCGTTAATCTACGCCAGCCCAACAAAAGCCGCTTAATCGCGGCTTTTGTGTTTCAGGCCGATGGCAACAACGCGGTTAAGGCCGCGCGCAGGTTGTCGGGAATGCTCAAGGGGCGGTTGCTGCTGCGCTCGACAAAGACATGGACAAAGCGCCCCGCCGCACAGGCGTGGGCCTCGCCGTCCTTGAATATCGCCAGCTCGTATTGCACCGAGCTGTTGCCCAGCTTGGCCACCCGCAGGCCCACTTCGATACGCTCGGGAAAGGCAATCGAGGCGAAATAATCGCAGCTGGAGCTGACCACAAAGCCCACCACCTGGCCGTGGTGAATATCCAGGCCGCCGACTTCGATCAGATAGGTATTCACCGCACTGTCGAAGTAGCTGTAGTAGGTGACGTTATTCACATGACCATAGATATCGTTGTCATGCCAGCGGGTAGTGATGGGCTGGAGGTAGCGGTAATCACTGCGCTGTGCTTGGGCATCAGCCATATAAAGTCCTCAATAGGCCGCCTGGTAGATCGCCAGGGCGTGATTTTCGGTCATCTCCCGGGGGTTATTGACCAACAGGCGCTGTTGCACCATGGCGTCGCGGGCGAAAGTCGGGAGCAAGTCCTCAGGCACGTTGGCGTCACGCAAGCGGGTGGGCAAACCACTGCGCTGAGTAATATCCGCCAAGGCGCAGATAAACTGCTCGGCCTGTTCAATGACCGCGCCGTTTTTTAACCGTTCACCAACGACCAAGGGCGCCAACTCGGCATACCAAGGCGCCGCCACACTGGCGTTAAAGCCCAGCACATGGGGCAACATCAGGGCGTTGGCCAGGCCGTGGGGAATATGCAGATGGCCGCCCAATGGATAGGCCAGGGCATGCACACCGCCGCAGGGTGCGTTGGCGAAGGCTTGGCCGGCCAGACAGGAACCCAGCAACATGGCCTGACGCGCCTCGCGGTTACTGCCGTTATGCACCGCCTCATCGATATTGGCGCTGAGCAAGCGCAGGGCCTCACGGGCGAGCAGATCCGACAGCGGGTTCTTCTTCAGGATGCTGGTATAGGCCTCGATGGCATGCACCATGGCATCAATGCCGGTGGCGGCGGTGACGGCTGGCGGCAAGCCCAAGGTCAGCTCGGCATCCAGCACGGCCAAGTCCGGCAGCAGCAACGGCGACAACACGCCCATCTTGCTGGTGGCGCCGGTGGTGATCACCGAAATCTGTGTCACCTCCGAGCCGGTGCCAGCGGTGGTCGGCACCAGCACCAACGGCAAGCGCTGACCACGGGCATTGCCGACGCCATAGATCTGCGCCAGATCCTGACTGCACGCCGGATGGGCGAGCAGTGCCACCAGCTTGGCCACGTCCATCGAACTGCCGCCACCAAAGCCGATAATCAGCTGGGCGTTGAGCGCTTTGGCCTGGGCCACGGCGCTCAGCACGATGGCTTCAGGCGGGTCGGCCTGAACCTGATCGAATATTTCGATGCTGACCCCGGCCTGGGCAAAGCCAGGCAGCACCTCGTTTAACAAACCGAGCTTGGTGATGCCCGGATCGGTCACCAGCAACACCCGCTGCGCCTCCCGCGCGCGGCACAATTCGCCAAGGCGGCGCGCGGCGCCTACTTCGCACTGGATTTGCGCGGTGGTCGCAAAGCTAAAGGCCTGCATGGGATGTCCTCAGTGATTAACGCTGCCGCAGCAGCTGATTAAAAGGCGAAGTCAGCCGCATCCATGGCCATCAAACACTCGGCGCCGCCCAACACCGCTTCGCGATGGGCACTGGCGCGTGGCAACACGCGGCGCAGATAGAAGTGTGCAGTCTGCATTTTTGCCCGGTAGAAGGCTAGGTCAGCGCTGCCCTGCTCAATGGCATCTTGCGCCCGCGCCGCCGCTTGCAGCCAGAAGCCGGCGAGCAGCACGTAGGCCGAATAGTGCAAGAAATCCACGGCACAGGCGCCGATCTCTTCCGGATCGCGCTGTGTTGCCGCCAGCACCCAGGTGCTCAGTTCACCCCACTCATTTAAGCGCTGCGTCAGCGTCTGCGCCAGGCTGGCTAAGGCCGGCCGCGCCGCTTGCGCGCTGCAGAACTGGCTCAGTTCAGCCTGCAAGGCGCCGAGTTCAGCGCCGCCATCGCCAAGCAGCTTGCGGCGGATATAGTCCAGCGCCTGAATGCCGTTGGTGCCCTCATACAGCTGGGTGATGCGGCTGTCACGCATCAGCTGCTCAATCCCCCACTCGCGGATAAAACCATGCCCGCCGTACACCTGCACGGCGTGGCTGGCGACCTCCTGGCCCATATCGGTGCAGAAGGCTTTGACGATCGGGATCAGCAACGCCGCGCGCTGACCAGCCGCCTTGCGCGCCGCCGCGTCAGGATGCTGATGCTGTAGATCGAGCTGCTGCGCGCAGTACACCGCGAGCATGCGACTGCCTTCGAGAAGGCTTTTTTGCGTGAGCAACATGCGTCGCACATCGGGATGCACAATGATCGGATCGGCCGCTTGCTCAGGCGCTGCCGGGCCGCTCAGGGCGCGCGACTGCAAGCGTTCGCGGGCATAGCGCAGCGCCCCCTGAAAGGCCGCCTCGGCAATGCCCAGGCCTTGCAAGCCCACCTGGAAACGCGCGTCGTTCATCATGGTGAACATGCCAGCCAAACCTTGGTTGGCCGCGCCGATCAGCCAACCGGTGGCGCCATCGAAATTCATCACGCAGGTGGCCGCGCCTTTGATCCCCATCTTATGTTCGATGGCGCCGCAGCTCAGGGTGTTGCGCGCACCGAGGCTGCCGTCGGCGTTAGCTATAAACTTAGGCACCAGCAGCAGGCTGATGCCCTTCACCCCAGCCGGGGCATCGGGCAAACGTGCCAGCACCAGATGGATGATATTGGCCGACAGATCCTGCTCGCCGCCGCTGATAAAAATCTTGCTGCCCGTGACCTTATAGCTGCCGTCGGCCTGTGGCTCGGCCTTAGTGCGCAGCAAGGCCAAGTCTGTGCCGGCCTGGGGTTCGGTGAGGCACATGGTGCCGGTCCACTCGCCGCTGACCAGCTTATGCAGATAGGCCTGTTGCAGCTCGCTGCTGCCGTGCTTGTGCAGGGCCAACACCGCGCCCTCGGTAAGGCCGGAATAAATACGAAACGACAACGAGGCGGCCATCAGCATTTCGTGGAAATTACAGGCGAGCATCTGCGGCAGGTCCTGGCCACCGAACTCACTCGGCCCGGTCATCCCCGCCCAGCCGTTATCCACATACTGCTGGTAAGCCTCAGCAAAGCCATCAGGCGTCGTCACGACCCCTTCATGCAGGCTGACGCCCTGCTCATCGCTGTTGCGATTAAGTGGCGCCACCACTTCTTCAGCGTAACGCGCGCCCTCTTCGAGCACGCCGTCGACCAACTCGCGGTCCAGGCCATTGCCGAGCAGTGCACAGTGGGCGCTGATGTCGAATAGCTCATGTAAGACGAACTGCATATCGCGCAGCGGTGCTTGATAGCTCATAGCTGGCCCTCCTTAACATCGGCAAAGCGTTGGCCACTGGCGGCCAGTCGTTCGATTAATGACGCCGGCTGCCAGTGCTTGCCAAAGTCTTGTTGTAGGCTGCGCAGGCGTTGCAGGAGCGCCGCCGGCCCCTGGCTGTCGGCCCAGCTCATCGGCCCGCCATGGCTGGCGGGGAAGCCATAGCCATTGAGGTAGACCAGATCGATGTCGTGGCTGTTAGCGGCGATGTTTTCTTCGAGGATTTTCGCGCCCTCATTGACCAGCGCCAGCAAGCAGCGCTCAACGATCTCACTGTCGTCGATTGCCCGGCGGCGCAAACCCAGTTGCTCGGACACCGCCAAGACCAAGGCGTCGACCTCGGGGTCATGCTCAGCCTGACGACTGCCCTCGGCGTAGCGGTAATAACCGCGCCGGCTTTTCTGGCCGAAGCGGCCCAGTTCGCACAGACGGTTATCGACCTGAATGGCCGGATCATCCTGGCCCTTGCCGGCCAACTCGCGGGCGCGCCATTCCAGATCGATACCCACCACGTCGTACATGCGAAACGGCCCCATGGCCAGGCCGAATGCCTGCAAGGCCGCATCGACCTGCTGTGGATAAGCACCTTCGAGCAGCATCATGCGCGCTTCGCGCACGTAGGTGTGGAGCATGCGGTTGCCGATAAACCCGTCGCAGTTGCCCGCGACCACGCTGACCTTACCAATCCGCTGCCCCAACTCCAGCGCTGCCGTCAGCACCGCGGGGGCGGTCTGCGCACCCCGGACGATCTCAAGCAGCTTCATGATGTGCGCCGGGCTAAAGAAGTGCAGGCCCAGAACCTGTTGCGGGCGCCGCGTAACATTGGCGATGGCATCGATATCCAGCGCCGAAGTATTGCTGGCGAGGATGGCGCTGGGCTTGAGGATGGCGTCCAGGGTGCGGAAGATTTGCTGCTTAAGCTCGAGGTTCTCGTACACCGCCTCGATCACCAGATCGGCCTGGGCCAGCTCGGCATACTCGGCCACCGGGATCACACAGGCTATACGTGCCGCGCATTGCTCGGCGTTGATCCGCCCGAGCTTGAGGTTATGCGCATTGGTCTCGGCCACGACGCCGAGCGCCTGCTCGAGCATCTGTGGGTTGTTATCCAGCCACAGCACCTTGATCCCGGCATTCGCCAAGCTCATGACAATGCCCCGGCCCATGGTGCCCGCACCAATCACTGCGGCCAGTTGTACTGCGCCTAGTTGAACAGCCCCTGCCTCGTGCATACCCACCCTCTTATTGTTCTGTGCAGCCGGCGGATACCGCCCCACTGCGCGATGGCGAAAAAAAATCAGCAACCACCATAAGCAAGGCGCTACTATTTTTGAAATTTAGTCTTGTGATACGAAGTATTTCAACAGTGAATATCTCGAACTTTGACCTCAATCTGCTGCGCGTATTTGATGCCCTGATGCGTGAGCAAAACGTCTCCCGCGCAGCCGCCCGCCTGTCCCTGAGTCAACCGGCGGTGAGCAATGCGCTGAGCCGCCTGCGCGCCCTGGTCAATGACCCGCTGCTGGTGCGCGTCGGCCGCAGCATGCAGCCGACGTCCCGCGCCCAAGCGCTGGAGGCGCCAATTCGCGCGGCGCTGCAACAGATCGAGCAAAGTCTGAGCGCCACGCCGATCTTCGATCCGGCGACCAGCCGTCAGCAATTCAGCATTGCCGTGACCGACTATGTGGAGCTGATCTGCATGCCTGCGCTGCTGCGTAAGCTCAGCGAACAGGCGCCGGGGATGCGCATCGATATTCGCCACCTGACGCCGAACCTGCCGATGGCGGCCCTCGATCAAGGCGAGGTGGATTTACTGCTGGGGCGCTTTGACCAAGTGCCGGCGCGCTTTAGTTGCCAACACTGGATGAGTGAAACCCTGCAACTGGCGCTATGCCGCGACCATCCTCTGGCGCAGCAGGTGATCGACTTAGAGAGGTTTATTCAACTGCGCCACCTGTGGGTCAGTGGCGGGCAAACCCGTGGCATGGTTGATCAGTGGCTAGCCGAGCACGGCCTGGCCCGGACCATCCACTACACCACACCGAATTATCTACAGGCCGCCCATTTGATCGCCGGCAGTGAGTTGGCAGCGGTGCTGCCACGACGTCTGGCGGAACATTTCACCCAGTTATTGCCCCTGCAATTGCATGACCTGCCCTTCAACCTAGGGCCGTTTCATTTGCAGATGGTCAGCTTGGCAGCGCGCCAGCGCGAGCCGGCGCTGCACTGGCTGATGGAGCAAATCAAGCTGATCGGCCAGCGCTAAGCAGCCTTACAGACCCGACTCACTGATCAGCATGCCATGCAGCACCTGATAGGTTTTGCGCCCACAGCGCAGGGTCAGCGGTGCACGGTCGACGATCACCCAGCCCTTATCCAGCAGGGTGCCAATGTGCGCACGCAGCGCGGGCAGGCAACGCTGATCCGATTGACGCGTATCCAGGTTCGACATCCATCACCTCGGCAGAAAAATACTCCAGCGGGAGTCTGGGCTCCCACGACTGACAGGCACATGACGGAGCCTGCACAGGATTCGACTGAATTCGCCGAATAAAATCAGAGTACAAAAAACTTTCCGACAAGTTGTTGCGCGCACACCAAAGTGTGATGGTCGTGACAAAAAAATCGCAGCCATTTCACACTTTGCTTAAAAGCCGTTTTGCCGCACCCGCTCGGCAAACGGCAGTTGGCCAATCCGGGGATGATCCGCGCCCGCTTTTTTGCCCACGGCGACCATCAGCGCGATCAAATGATCCTCCGGCAGGTTGATCAGCTTAGCCATGGCGGCAAAATCAAAACCATCCATTGGGCAGGAATCCAAACCTTTGCCCCGCGCCGCGAGCATCAGGGTTTGCGCGGCCAGACCGCAACTGCGCATGCATTCATCACGCTGCACTTGCGGCTGATCTTGGTAATAACCTTGAATGGCCCCGTGCATAAATTCGCGCACCGGCTGCGGTGCCTCTTGCCACACGCGCTCGGCATGGCTGCTCCAGCTATCGACACGGGCGCACACCACCACCAGCAAGGCGCTGTCGGTGACCTGCGCCTGATCCCAAGCGATGGCTCGAATTTGCTCACGCAACTGTGGGTCACTGACTTGCACCAAGCGCACGTGTTGCAGATTAAACGCCGAGGGCGCGAACAGGCTCAGCTCCAACAGCTCCTGTTGCTCGGCGGCGCTCAGGCTAAAACTGGGATCAAAGGCGCGCACGGCACGGCGGCTACGAATCACTTCATCGATCAGCATGGGAATCCTCAGGTGGCGGTCTAAAGTCGCCATGCTAGGGTCTGTTACCATTGCCGGCTAGCCACTTCACCTGTCAACTAGCCCGCCCGCCATGACCCCAGCTCACCTCGCCACTCTCCAACAGCACCTGCTCAGCGCCTTAAACCCTGCGCCCAGAGAAACCCGTCGCCTGTTCCATGGACGTGGCCGCTGCTGGCCAGGGCTTGAGCAAATCACCGTGGACTGGTTGCAAGGCGTGCTGCTGGTGGCGCTGTTTAAACCTGTCAGCGATGAACAATTGCACGCTCTTGAGCAGATGCTTCTGGAGTTAACCCGCAGCCCACAGTGGCAGACAAGCCAAGCCCATAGCCTGTTGCTGCAACTGCGCTATTTGCCACAGAGCCCCAGCCGCTGGTTGCTCGGTGAACCCCAGCAACAGTGGCAAATCAGTGAACATGGCCTGCACTACCTGCTGGATCTGGGGCACAAGCAAAACAACGGGTTGTTTCTTGATATGCGCTATGGCCGCCAGTGGGTGCAAGCCAATGCCCAAGGCAAGCGCGTGCTTAATCTGTTTGCTTACACCTGCGGTTTCTCTGTGGCCGCGCTGGCTGGCGGCGCCAGCCAGGTGGTCAATCTGGATATGGCCAGCGCCGCGTTGAGCCGTGGCCGCGATAACCACCGGCTGAATCAGCATGACCTGCGCCAAGTGGTGTTCTTAGGCCACGATTTGTTTAAGTCCTGGGGCAAGGTGGCCAAGTATGCGCCCTACGATCTGATCATCATCGATCCGCCGTCCTTCCAGCGCGGCAGTTTTGTCCTGAGTAAGGACTACCCCAAAGTTCTAAAACGCTTGCCGCAATTGCTTAATCCCGGCGGCAGCGTATTGGCTTGTTGCAATGACCCGGAAGTAGGCCCCGAGTACCTGCGGCAAAGCATGGCGCAAGAGGCGCCACAGCTGCAGTTCAGTGAACGCTTGGCAAACCCGCCGGAGTTCCCTGACAATCAGACTGACAGCGCGTTAAAAGCGCTGCTGTTCACTCACACCTAAGTACTAATAAAGACTCGCAGGATGGCTGTAACACGCGAGATAGACAGCCTGGATAAAGTAGGACGTTGGAACAATTACGACCAGCGGCGGTTCCAAACTGATCTACAGTTAAACCACCTCCCTTCCGAGATCGCACACATGACATACAAAGCCTTAGGTTTGGCCCTGTTTGCCAGCTTGCTAGTGGCCGGTTGCGCCAGCAAAACCACCAACCCCGAGCAGTACTCGGGCTTTCTCAGCGATTACTCGGGCCTGCGTCCCGCTGAGTCGGCCAGCGGCGTGCCAGTGATGCGCTGGGTGGCCTCCGACTTCCAACCTCAGGCTTATCACTCGCTGCTGGTGGAAAAACCGCAGTTCTACCCGGCGCCCAAGCCCAATGAGCAGGTCAGCCAGAAAACCCTGGATGAGATCGCCGACTACCTGCAACAGGCCTTACAGCGCGAGCTGGGCGGCCAGCTGCGCATCGTTAACCAAGCAGAGCCAGACACCATCGTCCTGCGCACCGCCATCTCGGCGGTGGAGCTAACTCCTGAAGGACTCAAGGTCTATGAGGTGATTCCCGTGGCGTTGGTTGCCGCAGCCGCCATGACCGCTTCTGGTGCCCGCGACCTAGACACCAATATCTATATCGAGGTCGAAGCCCTCGATGGACGCACCAAGCTCCCGCTGACCCGGGTAGTGCGTAAAGGCCATGGCCTGCAACTGGAGAACGACAGCACCCAGCTGACCTTAAAAGACATCAAACCGGTGCTGGATGAGTGGGCCAAAGACACCCGCGACTTCAAACCCAACGGCCTAGCCCGCTAGCCACCCAGCCCGCCCTGACCGCGCAGGTCAGGGCCGCTGCGCTAGGCAAAGACAAAGTATTTGCGCACCGTCTCAACCACCTGCCAGGTGCCCTTCATCCCAGGCTCGACGATAAAAATATCTCCCGCGCGCAGATGAATCGGCGCCTGACCTTCAGGGGTGATGATGCAGTAACCCTCTTGGAAGTGGCAGTACTCCCACTTCTCATACGCCACTTCCCAGGTGCCTGGGGTACAGATCCAGGTGCCCATGATCTTGCTGCCATCAGCCGAGGTGTAGGCATTGAGGTTAACGGTATGCGGCTCGCCGGCGATGCGGGTCCATTTGCAGGCGTCCAGCACCGGTAAAGGTTGGGTATCACGTAACACGGTAATAGGGTTCATCAGCAGCTCCTTAAAACAGGCAGGCGAAAACCTGCCATGGGCTTGCCAGCCTAATCACTCACCCGCAGCAAACTGTTCTGCGACCGACCTGCAACACTCTGCCTACGCAATTGTCCGTACAAGAGTCGGCGCCGGAGTTAAGCTATAGCCCCATGAGTACAGCCCCGTTTATCACGCCTCTGTCAGCCAGCTCCCAGGACCTCAGCACCGGACTACGCATCGGTGGCGACTGGACGTTGCGCCATTACGCCCAGCTGGAAGAGCAAATCGCCACGCTCAGTGGCCAGCTCAAGGCCGACGCCGCAGTTGAGCTAGACGCCCTCGGCGCGCTGGACACAGCCGGCGCGGCGCTGTTGGTGCAATTGCTCGGCAGCCAGCGTTTAGCCCAACTGATCAGCCAGAGCAGCAGCCTCAGTAGCGAGCGGCGCGCCCTGCTCAGCAGCGTCGGCGCGGCCATTGGCGAGCTGGGTGACAGTCAGCCCAAAGCCCGGCAGCCACTGTGGTTCGAGCTGTTCGGGCAAATTGGTCAGAGCATTGCCGAGCTGTGGCAGCAGTTGATGGCCCTGCTGGGCTTTATCGGCCTGACCTTAGGCAGCATGTTTGCCATCCTGCTGCGGCCCAGCCGTTGGCGCGTCACCTCACTGGTCGCGCACTTGCAGCAAAGCGGCCTGAATGCCGTGCCCATCGTCGCCCTGCTGACCTTCTTGGTCGGCGCGGTGGTGGCCTTTCTCGGCGCCACGGTATTGGCCGACTTTGGCGCCACGGTGTACACCGTCGACCTAGTGGCCTTTTCGTTTCTGCGTGAATTTGGCGTGTTGCTCACCGCCATCCTCATGGCCGGACGCACCGCCAGTGCCTTTACCGCGCAAATCGGCTCGATGAAGGCCAACGAAGAGATCGATGCGATCCGCACCTTGGGCCTCAATCCCTTGGAGTTGCTGGTGCTGCCACGGGTGTTCGCGCTGCTGATCGCTCTGCCGCTGCTAACCTTTATCGCCATGCTCAGCGGTATTATCGGCGGCGGCGTGGTCTGCGCCTTAAGCCTGGATATTTCGCCGACCATGTACCTGGCCATGCTCCAGGAAGACATCGAGCTGCGGCACTTTTTAGTCGGCTTGGGCAAAGCGCCCTTGTTCGCCTTTTTGATTGCCGTGATCGGCTGCCTGGAGGGCTTTAAGGTCACCGGCAGCGCCCAATCGGTGGGCGAGCGCACCACCTCCAGCGTGGTCCAGTCGATCTTCGTGGTGATTGTGTTGGATGCCTTAGCGGCCTTGTTCTTGATGGAGATGGGCTGGTGAGTCAGACAGCGGTTATTCAAGTGCGCGCGCTGGTTAACCGCTTCGGTCAACAGACGGTGCATAACAATCTCGACCTGGATCTCAAGCAGGGTGAAATTCTCGGCGTGGTCGGCGGCTCCGGCACCGGCAAATCGGTGCTGCTGCGCAGTATCGTCGGCCTGCGCCGGCCCAACGCCGGCACCGTGCACGTATTTGGTGAAGAACTGCTGAGCCTGCCGAGCCTGCAGCGCTCGCAGCTGGAGCGGCGTTTTGGCGTGCTGTACCAGCGCGGCGCCCTGTTCAGCTCGCTGACCGTGGCGGAAAACATCGCCCTGCCGCTGATTGAACACGCGGGTCTCAACCGCGCCAGCGCCGAGCGCCTGGCCTTGGTCAAACTGGCCTTGGTCGGCCTGCCCCGCGAGGCGGGGGATAAGTATCCCAGCGAGCTCTCCGGCGGCATGGTCAAACGCGCAGCCCTGGCCCGCGCCCTGGCCTTGGAGCCGGATATTTTATTTCTCGACGAGCCCACCGCTGGCCTCGATCCAATTGGCGCCGCCGCCTTCGATCAACTGATCCTGACCCTGCGCGACGCCTTGGGCCTGAGTGTGTTTCTGGTCACCCATGACCTCGACACGCTCTACACCATTTGCGACCGGGTCGCGGTGCTGGCGGAAAAACGCGTGTTGGTGGCCGATCGCCTTGCGGTGGTGGCCGAGACTGACAACCCTTGGATTCATGAATATTTTCACGGCCCGCGCGGACGCGCTGCCGAGCAAGCCGCCTCCGGCGCGGCGGGGAGAAATTAAATGGAGCCGCGCGCTCATCACGTACTCATCGGTTTATTCACCGTGGCGCTACTGGCTGGCGCGCTGCTGTTTGGCCTGTGGCTGAACCACAGCAGCTCCGAGCATGAAACCCGCGATTACGACGTGATCTTCAAAGAGGCGGTCAGCGGCTTAAGCCAAGGCAGCGCCGTGCAATACAGCGGGATCAAGGTCGGCGATGTGATCAGCCTGCGCCTCGACCCCATCGACCCGCGCAAAGTGCGCGCGCGCATTCGCGTCAGTGCCACCACGCCGATCAAGCTCGACACCCATGCGCGCCTGTCGATCACCGGTGTCACCGGCGCGGCGATCATTCAACTGCATGGCGGCAGCCCGAAAACCCCAATGCTCGAAGGCGTCGATGGCAAGCCGGCGCAGATCATTGCCGACCCCTCGCCACTGGCGCGCTTTATGGCCAACGGCGAAGACCTGCTGCTGAGCGTGACCAATCTGCTCAACCGCGCCCACACCCTGTTCTCCGAGCAGAACGTGGAGAACATCTCGCGCACCCTCGACAATATCCAGCAGACCACCGCCAGTATTGCCGGGCAACGCGACGAGCTGCACAACGCCCTGGAGCAAATGGGCAGCGCCAGCCAAGAAGCCGCCGAGCTGATGCGCAATGCCAACCAGATGCTCGCCGGCTCCGGTCGCGACTCGCTGGAAAGCGCCAGCCGCACCCTGGCTTCACTGGAGCGCAGCGCCAGCGCCGTCGAACAGTTGCTGCATAGCAACCAAGGCGCCCTCAACAATGGAATGCACGGTGTAGCGGAGCTGGGCCCGGCCATGACGGAACTGCGCGAAACCCTTGGCAGCCTGCGTGGCTTTGCCCGTCGTTTAGAAGAAGATCCTGCCGGTTATCTGCTGCGCAGTGACAGCATCAAGGAGTTCCAGCCATGACCCGTCGCCTGCTGCCAGTCGCCTTGGTGGCGCTGAGCCTGCTCAGTGCCTGCTCGATTTTGCCCAAGAGCGAGCCACTGGATATTTACCTGTTACCCAGCCAAACCTTGCCGCTCAAGGCGGCGCCGTCCATGGACGGGGTCAGTCTGCGGATCAACAAGGCGCAGGCCAACCAACTGCTCGACAGCACACGGATTGCCGTGGTCAACCAGCAGAACCAGATCAGCGCTTACAAGGGCGCACGCTGGAGTGATCGCGCGCCCTTGCTGCTGCGTGACCGCCTGATCGAAGCCTTTAGCCAAGACGCCAAGCTCGCGGCAGTGAGCAGCGACAGCAATAACCTGCAAGCTGACCTGGAACTGGTCATGGACCTGCGCGCCTTCCAGAGCGAATACCGCGACGGCCAGGTGCAGGCGCATGTCCTGCTCGACGTGCAGCTGGTCGAGGGCGACACCCAGCGCATCCTCAGCAGCCAGCGCTTTAACGTGCGCCAGGCGGCCACATCCAGCGCCGTGCCGGCGGTGGTGCAGAGCCTTGGCCTGGCCACTGACGAGTTAAGCCGGCAACTGGTCAACTGGACCCAGCAACAAGCCCATCTGCGCAGCCACTAAGCGCACGCGGCCATCGCGCCGCGCGCCCGAGGATGTCCTAGGCCGCGTCCAGACAAGCCCGCACCTCGGCATAAGGGTAATCCGCCAACGCCGCAAACCCCGGCAGCTGACGCGCCTTCAGGCGCAGCAGCAGGGGCATGCTGATCCCGCAGAGAAAACGGGTCAGGCAGGTGCTGCTCGGCGCGTGGCCAAGGCGCTGTTGATGCACCGCCACAAAGGCGCCGGCCAGCTTCTGCACCTGCCCGGCGTCCAACGCCGCTAACGCGGGCGGCTGCGGCAACTCGGCCAATTGCCCCCGACACACCGAACAGTGGCCACAATGCTGCGGCGCGCTGGTGTCGCCAAAGTACCCAGCCAGACGCTGGCTTAGGCATTGGCGGCTGGCGAACAGTTCGAGCATGGCGTGGATGCGGGTAATCTCGCTGCGCTCCTGCTGGCTAAAGTAGTCATGCAGTTCTGCGCTTAACTGCTCAGGGTCAAAATCAGCCTTGAGTACGCTGTAGACCTCGGTCATCTGCTTGCTTTGCAACTCGATCCAACCCTGCTCCTGGAAATACTCCAGGGCCTTGATCGCCCGCCCGCGCTCGCCTTGGTGCTGTTGCCAGAGCTGCTCGAAGTCCATGGTCAGCCATGTCCGGGCCCGCTGGGCGCTGGCAAATAGCGCCTCGGTAAACTGCCGGCGCTCGCCCGGCATACGCTGCACAATCAGCTGCGGCTCGACGCTGAACTTAAACCGGTATTCGGCGAAGTAGGCATACAGGGGGCGGATAATGCCGCGCAGCTCCAGCTGCACCAGCAGGGTTTTCAGCGGCAGCGGGCGGATATTGCTCTGCTCGCTTAGGGCATTGAGCAGCAATTCCCACTGGCCGTGGCTGCTGCCTTGGCGCAGGGCGCTAAGCACCTCGGCGATGGCGCTTAACTCCGGGGTGTCGCCATACACAAAGTTCTCCAGCAGGCTCAGGCTGTCGCGGTTGGCCAGCACCACGCAATCAGCTGGCTGGCCATCACGGCCGGCGCGGCCGATTTCCTGGCTGTAGTTCTCGATGGATTTGGGCAAATCGAAGTGCAACACGTTGCGGATATCGGCCTTATCGATGCCCATGCCAAAGGCGATGGTGGCGACAATGCAGCGGCTGGCGCCGGCCATGAACTGGCGCTGAATGCGTTCGCGTTGCTCGCTGGGCAAGCCGGCGTGGTAAGCCTGGGCCGGCACGCCCTGCTGGCTTAAATACGCGGCGAGCTGCTCAGCGGTTTGCTGCTGGGTGACATAGACAATGCTCGCCTGCCCGGCCTTGCCCTGTAGCCACTGCGCCACGTACTGCTGACGATCGTTGCCGCTGATGGGCGCGACCAGCAAGTTAAGGTTAGGCCGGTAAAAGCCGGTGCGCACCACATCGGCCTCGGCGATGGCGAACTGACGCTGCATGTCAGCAATCACCGGCGCCGTGGCGGTGGCGGTCAGCAGCAAGACCTGGGGGATATTGAACTGGCGCTGGTAGTCCGGCAGCTTGAGATAGTCCGGCCGGAAGTTATGTCCCCAGGCCGAGATGCAGTGGGCCTCATCCACCACCAACATCGAGATCGCCACTTGGCTTAAAAAGTGGCGAAAACGCTCATTCTTTAAGCGTTCGACGCTGATCATGAGGATCTTCAGCTCACCGGCGCGGGCCTTGGCCATGGTCGCGTTGGCCTGTTCACGGCTTTGCGCCGAGTCGATACTGCCGGCGCTGATGCCAAGACGATGGAGGAACGCCAACTGATCCTGCATCAGCGCCAGCAAGGGCGACACCACCAAAGTCAGGTGCGGCAGATGCAGCGCCGGCAACTGATAGCACAGCGACTTGCCCGAGCCGGTCGGGAAGATCGCCGCCGCCGAGCGCCCGGCCAGCAGAGCGCTGACCACCGCATCCTGACCGGGGCGTAACTGGCTGAAGCCGAAGACCGTTTGCAGGGTACTGAGCATGGAACATTCCTCGGTGCATAAACCGCCCAGCAGCGGGCATAAAAAAACCGCCGGTGAAGGCGGTTTTTTATAGCAGATCGCAGCTTAGGCTTGCGGACCGGCGTTTTTGATCGCGTCGCTGACGTCGAACTTCTGGAAGTTGTCGGTGAACAACTTGGCCAGGGCTTTCGCCGCTTCGTCGTAGGCAGCTTTGTCAGCCCAGGTGTTGCGTGGGTTGAGCAGGTTGGTTTCGACGCCTGGAACAGCCTTTGGCACATCCAGGTTGATGATTGGCAGGTGCTCGGTTTCTGCACCGATCAGCGCGCCGCTCTGGATCGCCGCGATCACCCCACGAGTGGTCGGGATGTTGAAGCGCTTGCCGACGCCGTAGCCACCGCCAGTCCAACCGGTGTTAACCAGGTACACTTTGGAGCCGAAGGCGTTGATGCGCTTGATCAGCAGCTCAGCGTAGACGCCAGCCGGACGCGGGAAGAACGGTGCGCCGAAGCAGGTGGAGAAGGTCGACTTGATGCCGCCGCCCGAGCCCATTTCGGTGGAACCAACCAGCGCGGTGTAACCGGACAGGAAGTGGTACGCCGCTTGTTCGTTGTTGAGGATCGACACCGGTGGCAGCACGCCAGTCAGGTCGCAAGTCAGGAAGATCACCGCGTTCGGCTCGCCACCCAGGTTCAGCTCGCTGCGCTTCTCAACGTACTCCAGCGGGTACGCGGCGCGGCTGTTTTGGGTCAGGCTGTCGTCGGCGTAGTCGGACTTGCGCTGCTCATCAAGCACCACGTTTTCCAGCACGGTGCCGAACTTAATGGCTTTCCAGATCACTGGTTCGTTCTTCTCGGACAGGTCGATGCACTTGGCATAGCAACCGCCTTCGATGTTGAACACCACGCCTTCACCCCAACCGTGCTCGTCGTCACCGATCAGGTAGCGGCTTTCGTCAGCCGAGAGGGTGGTTTTACCGGTGCCGGACAGACCGAAGAACAGGGTCACGTCGCCTTCTTCGCCGATGTTGGCGGCGCAGTGCATCGGCAGCACGTCTTTCTCAGGCAGCAGGTAGTTCTGCACGCTGAACATGGCTTTTTTCATCTCACCGGCGTAGCGCATGCCAGCGATCAGGACTTTCTTGGCGGCGAAGTTGATGATCACGCAGCCATCGGAGTTGGTGCCATCACGCTCAGGCACGCACTCGAAGTTAGCCACGTTGAGCACTTGCCACTCAGCGCGGCCCGCCGGGTTGTACTGCTCAGGGTTGATGAACAGCTGACGGCCGAACAGGTTCTGCCAGGCAGTCGCGGTGGTCATTTTTACTGGCAGGTAGTGTTCCGCGGCGGAACCTACATGAACGTAGGAGACGAAGCTGTCTTGGGCGGCGGAGAAGGCCTCTACACGGTTCCACAACGCATCGAATTTATCGGCTGGGAACGGACGGTTGATGCCGCCCCAGGCGATGTTCGCGGCGCTGCTCGGCTCTTCCACGATGAACCGGTCAGCCGGCGAACGGCCCGTACGGTGGCCGGTACGGACTACCAGTGCGCCATTGTCGGCCAATTCACCTTCACCGCGGCGAAGGGCTTCTTCGACCAGTTGAGCAGCGCTAATGTCTGTGTACACGGTGTTGTTGGCTTGCGTCATGAGGTTCCCCGTCGGCCATGAAGCCGAGTCTTGCGAACGTTTTGTAGTAGGAATCTTGGTACTACTACAGCGAAAAAATTGCGCGGATTATGCCAGAAAAACCCTGCAGCGGGTGAAGCCCCCTGAGCAAAACATCCGCGCGATTACCATTAGCTATTAGTGGCGAGTGTCCGAAGGGGCCTCAGTGCCACCATCGACAAACAGTTGCAGCACGTCAGCGGCGTCGAACAGGTAGCGTTCGTTGCAGAACTGGCAGTCAATTTCCACGCTACCGCCGTGTTCTTGCACCAACGCCTGGGCGTCGGCCTGACCGAGACTGATCAGGGCACGACCAGAACGCTCGCGGGAGCAACTGCAACGGAATTGCAGGGCGCGCGGGTCAAACAAGCGCAGCGCGTCCTCGTGATAGAGGCGATGCAGCAGGGTTTCGTTATCCAACCCTAACAGCTCTTCGGCCTTCAGCGTGTCGGCCAGCGCCAGCGCGTGCAGCCAGCTTTCTTGGCGCTCTTCTGGGTCTTTGAGGCGATCCGCCGGCAGTTGCTGCAACAGCAGACCACGGGCGCGCTGGCCATCGGCACTGAGCCAGAAACGGGTGGGCAACTGCTCGGAAGTGGCGAAATAGTTACTGAGGCAATCCGCCAACGTCGCGCCATGCAGATCCACGATGCCCTGATAACGCTGGCCCGCCTTCGGATCAACGGTCATGGCCAGCACGCCGTCCGGCATTAAGGTCGGCAAGTCGGCGTCGGCGCTGATTTGTTCCGCGTGATAGCGGGCAATGCCACGCACGTCGCCGTCGCTGGAGCATTCCACCATCAGCAAAGGCACCGCGCCGCTGGAGCGTGCTTGCAGGATCAGCAGGCCATCAAACTTGAGGGTGCCAAGCAGCAACGATGCGGCGGCGAGCAGCTCACCGAGCAATTGCGCCACAGGTTGTGGGTAGGCGTGTTTGGCCAGCACATGGTGGTAACTGTCGGAGAGGCCGACCAGTTCGCCACGGATATCGCTGTCATCGAACAAGAAGCGTTGGGAGAAATCAGACATGCCCAGTTCACTGAATGGAAATAGGCCGCCGATTTTAGGCGCAAAACCGCCCCCGACCAAGCAACACTTATCTATTAAGCCTGAGAACGGAAACTATCGGACGCGCCGTCATCAATATTTATCGTAGGACAAACAGGCAAATATCGACACAGCCCTTGGCAAGCCAAGTGGTTTGTCCTTAGGCTTTAAGGTGCTAAATAAAAATTAACGACAAGGACGCTGTTATGTCATCTCTTCGCTTGAATAAGCACTGGCGACTATTGCCCATAATCCTCTGCCACCTGCTGGCCCTGCTGCTCCTTCTCAGCTGGCTGTGGCCGGTATCCCGGGCGATCTGGGATCAATTCGACTTACAACTGTTCCAGCAACTCAACGCGCCCATCGCCGGCAAGGGCCTGTGGGCCTATATCTGGGCCTTTGGCAGTCTGCGCCCGGTGGATATCGGCGTCGGCCTGGTCATGCTCGCGGTGATGCTCAAAGGCGACTTTATTTTCCCCGCCGCGCAAGTACGCAAGGCGCTGTTTGCCTTTCTCGGCGTGCTGCTGGTGATGCTGGTAATCCGCGTGCTGTTCAGTAAATGGGTCGACCACATGGACTGGCAGCACGACAGCCCGTCGATGGTGGTCGATGGCGCGATCCGCCTGACCGAACTGTTCCCCAGCTGGGAAGCCCGCTGGGAATTGAAGGACCGTTCGAGCAATAGCTTCCCCGGCGATCACGCCTCGGTGCTGCTGATCTGGGCGATGTTTATGAGCCTGTTTAGCCGTGGCTGGAAAACCGCGCTGGTGTGGCTGCTGGCCGGGATTTTTATGCTGCCACGCCTGGTGGCCGGCGCCCATTGGGGCTCCGACGACTTTGTCGGTGGCGTCCTGCTGGGCCTGCTCGGCCTGGCCTGGGGCAGCTTTACGCCGTGGGCCTACCACTTCAGCAATGCCCTGGAACGGGTCAGCGCCCCGCTGTGGCGGCACCTTGCGCAATGGCCGGTGCTCGGCAGCCTCAGCGTGATCAAGGCGCCGACCCCCGCCGCGAGCTAATCCTGCTGCTGGAGAAAATGCTGAAATTGCCGGCGCTGCTTCTTATTCGGCCGGCCATCGGTTTGTAGCCCTGCCGCGCCGGACTTCCGGGCGGCGCTGGCCTGCTCGCGCAGGGCAATGCTCTGCGCGGTTTCGGCGTAGAGTGCCTGCGCTTCGGGCGCGCCCCGGCGCACCACGCTGAGGGCCAGAACCTGCACGGTGCGCTGATCAAAACCGGCACGGATGACATATTCCTCGCCAACTTTTGGCTCTTTGCTAGGCTTGCAGCGTTCCCCCCGGTGATGCACTTTACCGCCCTCTATGGCGGCCTTAGCCAGTGCCCGGGTTTTGTAAAAGCGTGCGGCCCACAGCCATTTATCCAGGCGCACCTTGTCATCGTTATCGCTCATCCGAATGTCACCTTTCACACTGCGTTGGCAGATATTTTGCCTGACGAAGCTGTCCTACTTACCAACAAGATTTTCTGAGGTCCGCGATGGCTTCCAGCAATAGCCTCAACCAGCACAGCATTATCGGCCTGCGGGAGTGGATCAACCTACCGCAGCTGGGAATTATCGGCCTGCGCGCGAAAATTGATACCGGCGCCAGCACCTCCAGCTTGCATGCCAGCGATATTCAGCCGTTTAGCCGCAACGGTGAACAATGGGTGCGCTTCACTGCGCACATGGGCACTTTGGTCCAACGCGGCCACCGTTGCGAGGCGCCGCTGGTGTCGATGAAGACCATCAAAAGCTCCAACGGCCAAAGCCAATCGCGCTACGTGATCCGCACTCTAATCACCTTAGGTGAACAGCAATGGTGGGTGGAGTTCACACTAGCTTGCAGAAAAACCATGCGCTACCGCATCTTGCTTGGCTCCAAGGCCCTGATTGCGGGAAGATTACTGGTCGACCCGGCACGCAGCTACGTGCAGTCGAAACCGTCCCTTGCTAACCCTGCTGGTGCCTAATGAAAATCGCTGTGCTGTCGCGCAATCCGCGCCTTTATTCCACCCGCCGCCTGGTCGAAGCCGGTCAATTACGCGGCCATGAGATGGTGGTGATCGACACACTACGCGCTTACATGAACATCGCCAGCCACAAGCCGCAGATCCACTACCGCGGTAAACCCCTGGAAGGTTTTGATGCGGTGATCCCGCGCATCGGCGCCTCGGTAACCTTTTACGGCTGCGCGGTGCTGCGCCAGTTTGAAATGATGGGCGTGTTCCCGCTCAATGAGTCGGTGGCCATTGCCCGCTCGCGGGACAAACTGCGCTCCCTGCAATTGCTCTCGCGGCGTGGCATCGGCCTGCCGGTTACCGGCTTTGCCCACTCGCCGGACGACATCGCCGACCTGATCCAGATGGTCAACGGCGCGCCCTTGGTGATCAAGGTGCTGGAGGGCACCCAGGGCATTGGCGTGGTGCTGTGTGAAACCGCCACCGCCGCTGAGTCGGTGATCGAGGCCTTTATGGGCCTCAAGCAAAACATCATGGTGCAGGAATACATCAAGGAAGCCGGCGGCGCCGATATCCGCTGCTTTGTGGTCGGCGACAAGGTGATCGCGGCGATGAAGCGCCAGGCCAAGCCCGGCGAGTTCCGCTCCAACCTGCACCGCGGCGGCTCGGCCAGCCTGATCAAAATCACTCCGGAAGAACGCATGACCGCCATCCGCGCGGCCAAAGTCATGGGTCTGAGTCTGGCTGGGGTCGACATCCTGCGCTCCAACCATGGCCCGCTGGTGATGGAGGTCAATTCCTCGCCAGGCCTGGAGGGCATCGAAGCCACCACCGGCAAGGATGTGGCCGGGATCATCATTCAGTACATCGAGAAAAACGGCGGCCCACACCTGACCCGCACCCGCGGCAAGGGCTAAGCCTCGCGCTGTTGCAGCCACGCGACAAAGTCGGCCTCGGCCAGGGGCCGGCTAAAGTAATAGCCCTGCCCCAACTGGCAACCACTGGCTTGCAGACGCTGCAGCTGGCCTACGGTTTCGATGCCCTCGGCCACGCAATCCAGCCCGAGATTGCTGGCGATCATCAGGATCGTCTGCACCAACAACAGGGCGCTGCCCTCTTCGCTTTCCATATCCCAGGTAAAGCTGCGGTCGATCTTTAAACGATCCAACGGCAGGCGTTTAAGGTAGGTCAGCGACGAATAACCGGTGCCGAAGTCATCGATGGCAAAGCGCACGCCCAAGGCCTTGAGCGCCTGCATATTGCTGATGCACTGCTCGATGTCCTGCATCAGCACGCCTTCGGTGATTTCCATCTCCAGCGCCGTAGGCGGGATCTGGTAGCGCTGCAAGCACTCGCTGATCCGCTCAACACAGCCAGGCCTGCGCAGCTCGCGGGGGCTGAGGTTGACCGCCAGCACCAGTTGCGGCCACTGCTCAAGCCACTGCGCCAAAGTGCGGCAGGCTTGCTCCAGCACCCAACGGCCAATCTCCTCAATCAAGCCGGTTTCTTCGGCCAGCGGGATAAAGTCGCCGGGCATGATCTCGCCGCGCTGCGGGTGGCGCCAACGCAGCAGCACCTCGGCGCCACGCACTTGCTGGCTGAGCAGACACAGTTGCGGCTGGAACACCAAGTACAGTTGTTGCCGCGCGATGGCCTGGCGCAGCTCGTTTTGCAGTTGCAGGCGCTGGTCGATTTCGCTCTGCATCTGCTCGGCAAAAAAATGCAGGGCATTGCGCCCGCTCTGCTTGGCCCGGTACATGGCGGTGTCGGCCTGTTTCAGTACATCGGAGGCCGACTGGCTGCCAAAGGGGTGCAGGGCAATACCGATACTGGCGCTGATGGTCAGCTCGTGGTCCTCAATCCAGCAGCTGCCTTGCAGGCTCTGCAGCAACTTCTCGGCAGTGGTGGTGGCGGCACGGGCGGCGATTTGCGGGTTATCGCTGAGGCTTTCGAGCAGCACCACAAACTCATCACCGCCCATGCGCGCCAAGGTGTCTTCAGCCCGCAGGTTATTCGACAGGCGCTTGGTCACCTCTTTCAACAGGGCATCGCCGGCACGATGGCCGAGGCTGTCGTTAACCGTTTTGAAGTGATCCAAGTCGATAAACAGCAACGCGCCCAAGGTGCCGGCGCGCAATTCGCGATTCATCGAGTGCTGCAGGCGATCAAGCAGCAAGCGGCGGTTAGGCAGGCCGGTCAGTTCGTCGCTAAAGGCCAGACGCTCGATTTCTTGCTGGTATTGCTTACGCTCGGAAATATCCGTGACGCTGCCACGGATCAGCACCGGCTCGCCGGGCATCCGCACCAAGCGCACCTCGCAGGGCACCAGGCAGCCCCGACTGTCGCGGTGCAGCCACTCGAATACCGGAGCGCCACCGGCCATCACTTGCTCCAGATAGGTCTGGCCCAGCTCCGGCGAAGCCTGGCCACCTGGCTGCATGGCGGGATTTAACTCATACACGCACTTGGCATACAGCTCCTCGCGGCTGTAGCGCAGCAGACGCAACGCGTTTTCATTGCAGTCGACAACCCGGCCACTGAGGTCCATCAGCAAGATCGCTTCCGGCGCGTGCTCGACGATCGCGCGGTAACGCGCCTCGGCTTGCTGACGCTCGCTGGTGTCCTCCACCAGCAGCAAAAACATCCGCACCCGTCCAGTGCTGTGGCGCACCGCGCGCAAGCTCACCCGTGAATGCAGAATGCTGCCATCGGCGCGCTGCCAGCGTTTTTCCAGCTCAATGCCTTCACGCTGGCCGCTGTGCAGTTGATCAATCAGCGGCTGCTCCAACTGCAACTCCTCCGCCAGCGACAGGCTTTGCCAGCTACAGCTTTGCATCTGCTGCGCAGTGCGGCCGAGCATGCTGCACAGGCGTTGGTTGACCTCCTCCCAGACAAAATTCGGATCAGTCAGGGCCATGCCCATCAGCGGCGCCTCAAAGAACAGGCGCAGGCGCTCATCGCGCTCGCGCAGTTGCTGCTCGGCATCCTTGTGCGCGCTGACGTCCTGAATCGCCCCATAGATGCGCACCAGCTCGCTGCCGTCGCGCTCGGCAATGCCGCGAATACGCAGCCAACGCAGCTTGCCTTTGGCGCTGAGCAGGCGCGCCTCAAACTCGAACTGATCCTGACCCTGAATCACCCGTTGCAAGGTTTGCGCAGCCAGAGCGCCGCTGGGGGCGTCCATATAGCCCAGGGCTACATCCAGATTGGGCGGGCCATTGGCCGGGTCCAGCTCATAGATGCGGTAGCAGCCCGGGCTCCAGTCCATGCTGCGCTCGGGCATTTTCAAGATCCAGCCGCCTAAATCGGCGATATGTTCGGTCTGGCTGAATAAATGGCTTTGCTTAAGCAGTTCGCTGCTCTGCGCGCGGACCTGCTCCGCCAGCTGCTCTTTGACGGTGACGTCGCTTTGTAAGGTGAAGAAGTGGCTCACCCCCTGGGCGTCGTAAAGCGGCGCCAAGGTGAAATGGCTGCTGAAGTGCTCGCCATTTTTGCGCTGTTTACGCAGCACCACTTCACAGCGCGAGCCCATCTCCAAGGCCTGCTGCAGGCGGATGATGGACTCCATGCCCTGATCGTCGCTGAGGAGAAAATCCCACGACTTGCCCAGCAGCTCGGCGCGACTGTAGCCGGTGATGCGCTCAAAGGCCGGGTTGCAGTAAATCAGCGGCCACTGCGCCTGGCGCGCGTCGGCGATGGTCACGCCGAGGGGGCTGGCCTCCAGTGCCTGATTGGCCAGGGCCAATTGCTGCTGCATCTGCTTGCTGCGGGCCAGGGTCTGGCGCATATCGCTGAGGCTGCGGCCGACTAACAGGCTGGCGAGGATAAACAGCAGGACACTGAAATACAGCTCCAACTGACTGCTGTCGACACTCTGCAAAGGCTCGGTGACGCCGCGCAGCACCGGCAGCAACAGCACTAGGATGACCCCCGCCAACACCCCGCAGACGCTGCCGGCAAAGCCCCAAACCAAGGCCAGAGCGAGCATTTGCATGCCCAGCAACGGTAAGTAAACACTGAGCGGCACCCAGCCGAATAACCAACCGACGCCCAGCAACAAGGCCAATTGCACATACCAGGGCGGCACTTGGCGCAGGCTCGCATCGACATGGCGCGCGCCCTCCAAGCGGCTCGCTGCCAGCCATTGGCGACGACGCAGGCAAGGAGTCAGATAGACCAGCAGCGGCACGCTCACCGCCAGGGCAGTGAGGTTATCCACCAACCACAGCAGCGCAGCGGCGCGCCACAGATGCGTCGCCTCTAGATTGCCGCTTAAGCGCAGGCACAGGGCCAAGCCCAGGCACATGGGCACACTGGCGACCAACAGCGCACGCAGGACAAAGCGCAGCAGCGCTGCGGTGGACGGCAGAGCCGGGTCAAAGTTATTGCGCAGCAACCACCAGGCCAGGCCTAGGCTCAAGGTCTGCGGCAGGGCAAACAGCGGCGCCCACGACCAGCTCAGCTCCCACAGCGGCGCACAGAGCACGCCATTGAGATACACCGCCAGCAACACCCGTGGCCCCCACCACAGCAGCATCACCAGGGCTAAGGCATAAGGCAGATACCACAAGCCCGCCCCTTCACTGAACCACGTGAACAGCGATAACGCACTCGCAAGTAGCAGGAGGGGCAGCGGCAGCACCCATGTCCAGCGGGACAGCCGCGGTAGCGCAAGCAACATACTGATCTCGACCTAGGCAACTGCTTGAGCATAGTTCAGTCAGCCAATGTCGCACGCCAGTACCTAATTAAACTGCATCCCTCGGCAGTAACAGTCCCAGCGGCAAGCACACCCGCGCCTCTAGACCACCACCGGAGCGGTTGCGCAGCTCCACGTTGCCGCCATGCAAAGCGGCGATGCGCTTGACGATGGCCAGGCCTAAGCCGGCGCCTTGGCCACCACGGGCGCGGTCGCCACGAATAAAGGGGTTGAAGATGCTGGCCAGCTCTTGTGGATCAATCCCCGGGCCGCGATCCAACACGCTGATCACCAAGTACGGCGCGCTGTGATCACCGGATACCGAAACCGCCACTTCAACCGCACTGCCGGCATAGCGCAGGGCGTTTTCGATCAGGTTGACCAACAAACGCTTGAGCGATACCCGCCGCAGCGGCACCTGCGGCACCGGCTCCAAAAATAAGCGCACGGTTTCTTGCTTCTGGTTATAGGGCGCCACCACTTCGCCGATCACCTCGGCCAGATCCAGCACCTCCAGCGGCTCATCGCGGCCATCGCGGATAAACGCCAGAAACTGATCGAGGATGGCGTCCATATCCTCGATATCGCGCACCATGTCTTCAGTCAGCTCGCTGTCGCTCTGCAAAAACTCCAGAGACAAGCGCAAGCGGGTCAGCGGCGTGCGCAAGTCATGGGACACGCCGGCGAGCATCAGCTCACGCTCGCGGGCGGCCTGCTGCACATCCTCAGCCATCTGGTTGAAGGCGCGGTACACCTCGGTCATCTCACTGGGCGTATCGCTGATCGGCAGACGCACGCTGCGGCCTTGGCCGACATGCCGCGCGGCATAGACCAAGCGTTTCAAGGGCGCATTGAGCTGGCGCACGAAGATCCACGCCGCGGCGGTGGATAACAAACCAATGGCGAGGAACCAGCCGAGGACGTTCCAGATCCGCTGGCCGCGCAGCGGATGGGGATACAGCGGCACCCGCAGCCACTCATTGCCCAAGCTCGGCGCATGCACCCACAAAGCCGGCGGGCTGCTGGCACGCACCCGCACTTCGGTGTCGGGGCCAAGCTCCGCCTGCATTTGCCGCTCGAAAATATCGCTGTAGGGCCAGTGCTGCTCAGTGACCGGCACCTTGTTCGACGGCACGCGCTTAAGCCCCGCGGCGTCAGCAATCACATCCCGCTGCGTCGGCGTCGCCGCCCAATAAGCGCGCAAGGTCAAAGCCGCGCCATGGCTGTATTGGCGGTCGACCAAGACGTCCTCGTTCATCATCAGATAAACCAGGGTCAGCGCCTTGGAGAACAGCACCACAATCAGCACCAGCCATAAGGTGCGGGCGAAGAAGCTTTGCGGGAACCACAGCGGGGTTTTGATCACGGTGCTTTATTACCGTCCGGCACAAACACGTAGCCCACGCCCCAGACAGTCTGGATATAGCGTGGTTTGGACGGATCAGGCTCGATCAGGCGACGCAAACGCGAGATCTGCACGTCAATGGAACGCTCCAGAGCATCCCACTCGCGGCCCCGGGCCAGGTTCATCAGCTTGTCGCGGGTCAGCGGCTCGCGGGCGTGCTGAACCAAGGCTTTGAGTACCGCGAACTCACCGGTGGTGAGCATGTGCACTTCGTCGCCCTTACGCAGCTCGCGGGTGGCCAGCGACAGCTCGTAATCGCCGAAGCTCACCGAGGCGTCTTCGCTGCCCGGCGCACCAGGCACCAACGGGGTTTGTCGGCGCAGCACGGCTTTGATCCGCGCCAGCAACTCACGGGGGTTAAACGGCTTGGCCAGATAGTCGTCAGCGCCTAACTCCAAACCTTGGATACGGCTGGCTTCATCGCCTTTGGCGGTGAGCATGATGATCGGTACTTGGTTGTTCGCTTCACGCAGGCGCCGGCACGCAGACAAACCGTCTTCACCCGGCAGCATCAAATCCAGCACCACCAGATTGAACAGCTCGCGGGACAGCAGACGGTCCATTTGTTCGACGTTTTCCACGGTACGCACGCGGTAGCCTTGCTCGTCGAAAAACCGCTCAAGCAGACGACGCAGGCGTGCATCGTCATCAACGATCAGGATTTTTTCACCATCGGCAGGGACAGTAGTGCTGCTCATTCGGGGGCTCCTTGGTAAACCTAAGCCCGACGCAAACACGCAGGCAGGGCACAATGACCGGCATTATGGCTCAGCTGCTGGGGCTGGCGGGCAGTCCATTGTTAGCAGATTTTTCCCTGTTAACCGTAACCTTCCCCGGCCAGCAGTGCCAGTACCGGCTGCGAACGGGCAATGCGGCAGCTTGGCCAAGGCCGTGTTTATAATGCCGGCCTTTCGCGTTTGGCCCGCCCCGGCGTGGTCTTTTTGTCGTTCACGTGTGGATAGCGTTTATATGGATAGCATCAACAACCGCATCGCCAATGAACTGGGCGTGCGCCCACAACAAGTCGCCGCTGCGGTGGCCCTGCTTGATGAAGGCTCGACCGTACCGTTCATCGCCCGTTACCGTAAGGAAGTCACCGGCAGCCTCGACGACACCCAACTGCGTAACTTAGAAGAGCGCCTGCGCTACCTGCGCGAGTTGGACGAGCGCCGCGCCAGCATCCTAGCCAGCATCGAAGAACAGGGCAAACTGACCCCGGAACTGGCCCGCGAAATCAATCTGGCCGACAGCAAAACCCGTCTTGAAGACCTCTACCTGCCGTACAAACAGAAGCGCCGCACCAAGGGCCAGATCGCCTTGGAAGCCGGCCTCGGTGAATTGGCCGACGCACTGTTTAACGATCCAACGCTTAACCCAGAAAGCGAAGCCGCACGCTTTATCGATGCCGACAAAGGCTTCGCCGACATCAAAGCCGTGCTCGAAGGCGCCAAGTACATCCTCATGGAGCGCTTTGCCGAGGACGCCACCCTGCTGGCCAACCTGCGCAGCTACCTGAAAGACAACGCCACCCTGAGCGCCCGCCTGGTCGCCGGTAAAGAAGCCGAAGGGGCGAAATTCCGCGATTACTTCGAGCACGACGAGAAATTCAAAGGCGCTCCGTCGCACCGTGCCCTGGCGATTTTCCGTGGTCGCAACGAAGGCATCTTGAGCGCCAGCCTGAAGGTCGGCGACGAGCTGCCGGGCACCCTGCATCCCTGTGAAGGCATGATTGCCGAGCGTTTTGGCATCAGCAACCAAGGCCGCGCGGGGGATAAATGGCTCGGTGAAGTGGTCCGCTGGACCTGGAAGGTCAAGCTCTACACCCACCTGGAAACCGACCTGTTCGGCGAGCTGCGCGAAGGCGCCGAAGACGAAGCCATCAGCGTGTTTGCGCGCAACCTGCACGACCTGCTGCTGGCCGCCCCAGCTGGCCCCCGCGCCACCCTGGCACTGGACCCGGGCCTGCGCACCGGCTGCAAAATCGCCGTGGTCGATGCCACCGGCAAGGTTCTCGACACCACCGCCGTGTACCCCCACGCACCGCGTAACGACTGGGACGGCACCATCAACACGCTGGCCAAGCTGTGCGCCAAACATAACGTCGAGCTGATCGCCATCGGCAACGGCACCGCCAGCCGCGAAAGCGACAAGCTGGTGATCGAGCTGATCAAAAAGTATCCACAGCTGAAGCTGACCAAAATCATGGTCAGCGAAGCCGGCGCTTCGGTGTACTCGGCCTCGGAACTGGCGGCCAAAGAATTCCCGGATCTGGACGTCTCGCTGCGCGGCGCCGTGTCCATCGGCCGCCGCCTGCAAGATCCGCTGGCCGAGCTGGTGAAGATCGACCCGAAATCCATTGGGGTGGGCCAGTACCAGCACGACGTATCGCAGCTCAAGTTGGCGCGCTCGCTGGATGCGGTGGTCGAGGACTGCGTGAACGCCGTCGGCGTCGACGTCAACACCGCCTCCGCCGCCCTGCTCGCGCGCATCTCTGGCCTCAACGGCACACTGGCGCAAAACATCGTCAATTACCGCGATGCCAACGGCGCCTTTAACAGCCGCGCGGAGCTGCTGAAAGTGCCGCGCCTGGGCGACAAAACCTTCGAGCAGGCCGCCGGTTTCTTGCGTGTGATGAACGGCAATAACCCGCTGGACGCCTCGGCGGTGCACCCGGAAACCTACCCGCTGGTGCAACGCATTGCTGCCGATACCGGCCGCGATATTCGTTCGCTGATCGGCGACAGCAGCTTCCTTAAGCGCCTTGATCCCAAGCAGTTCACCGATGAGAAATTCGGCCTGCTGACCATCAACGACATCCTCAGCGAGCTGGAAAAACCCGGCCGCGACCCGCGACCCGAGTTTAAAACCGCTGAGTTCCAGGACGGCGTGGAAACCCTGCAAGACCTCAAGCTGGGCATGATCCTCGAGGGCGTGGTGACCAACGTCACCAACTTCGGTGCCTTCGTCGATATCGGCGTGCATCAGGACGGCCTGGTGCATATCTCGGCGCTGTCGGAGAAGTTCATCAAAGACCCCCACGAAGCGGTCAAAGCCGGCGACGTGGTCAAGGTCAAGGTCATGGAGGTGGACATCCCGCGTAACCGTATCGCCCTGAGCATGCGCATGGGCGACACCCCCGGCGAGAAAGTCGAAGGCCCCAAAGGCGGCAACCGTGGCGGCAATGCGCCACGTAGCGAACGGCACTCCCGTGAGGATAAACCGGCGCCAGCCAGCGGCGGCATGGCGGCTTTGTTTGCCAATGCCAAGCAACTGAAGAAGTAACCCGCACAGCGGACGCCGGCCTGCAAGGCCCGCGTCCGCTGCCCGTCGACCAGGGACGGCTAAATACAGCCGCAGTTGCTATAACACTCTCAGGGGCTGCTGAGTTATAAGACGCGTCTGCTTGATTTAAAGGCGTTAAGGCCCCTTGTAGAGCCCGACCATCGTCCCCATATCGGGGCAACCGATGCCTGAAGGAATGCACACTTGAGCGATTTGTTATCCCGCCGCCTGGCCCAGCTTGGCGAGCGCGCCAACCTCTCCCTGCTTTCCCAGTGCCTGCACGGCATCGAACGTGAATGCTTGCGGGTCGATGGCGCTGGCCAATTGGCCCTGACCCCGCACCCAAAGAATTTAGGCTCGGCGCTCACTCACGCGCAGATCACCACCGATTACTCCGAGTCGCTGCTGGAATTTATCACCCCAGCCGAACCGGACCCGGCCACCACCCTGGCCGACTTGGAACGCATCCACCGTTTCGTCTACAGCAAGCTCGATGGTGAGTACCTGTGGAGCCCGTCGATGCCCTGCGCCCTGCCAGAAGAAGAGCAGATCCCGATTGCCCAGTACGGCAGCTCGCATATCGGTGAGCTCAAGTACGTGTATCGCAAAGGCCTGGCCCTGCGTTACGGCAAAACCATGCAGTGCATTGCCGGCATCCACTACAACTTCTCCCTGCCCGAAGCGCTCTGGCAAGCCCAGCAAGAAGCCGAAGGCGACAACAGCAGCGCCCGCGACTATCAGTCGACACGCTATATCGCCCTGATCCGTAACTTTCGTCGCTACAGCTGGCTGCTGATGTACCTGTTCGGCGCCTCGCCAGCCCTGCACAAAGGCTTTATGCGCGGGCGGCCACACCAGTTGCAGGAGCTCGACGACGAGACCCTCTATCTGCCCTACGCCACCAGCCTGCGCATGAGCGACCTGGGTTATCAGAGCAGCGCCCAAGCCGGCCTGACGCCCTGCTACAACAACCTGGCCAGCTACACCGACAGCCTGCGCCGAGCAGTTGGCACGCCGTACCCACCCTATGTCGAAGTCGGCACCAAGAAAGACGGGCAGTGGCTGCAGCTCAACTGCAACATCCTGCAGATTGAAAACGAGTACTACTCCAACATCCGCCCCAAGCGCGTGACCTACAGCGGCGAACGGCCGATCCAAGCGCTGATGGCCCGTGGCGTGCAGTACGTCGAAGTGCGCTGCCTGGATATCAATCCCTTCCTGCCGCTGGGCATTGACCTCAGCGAGGCGCGCTTCCTCGACGCCTTCCTGCTGTTCTGCGCCATGCATGACAGCCCCTTGCTGCAAAGCAACGAGTGCGGCGACTGCGGCGATAACTTCCTTATAGTGGTGAAAGAAGGCCGCCGTCCCGACCTGCATCTGCAACGTGACGGCCAGCCGGTGCTGCTCAAAGATTGGGCCAACGACCTGCTGGGCCAGATCGCGGCCCTGGCGGACCTGCTCGATCAGAGCCAAGGCAGCGACACCCATCGCCAGGCGCTGAACGCCCAACAAGCGAAAGTCGCCGACCCGGCCCTGACCCCTTCGGCGCAAGTGCTGGCGGCCCTGCAACAAGGCCAGAGCTTTACCCAGTTTGCCTTGGCGCAAAGCCTGAGCCATGCCGAGTACTTCCGCAGCCAGGCGCTGAGCACCGCGCAGCAAGCCGAGTTTGAAGCCAGCGTCAGCCAGTCCCTGGTTGAGCAAAGCGCTCTGGAAGCCGAAGAACACGGCGACTTCGACAACTTCGCCGCCGCCTACCAAGCCAGCATCCTCGCCCTCGCGGTATAAGCCCCAGCAGCGTAACGTCGACCCCCGACGTTGCGCTGCGGCTTGGTCAAGCGGCGCAGCGCAAACCAGCTGCCAGGGATTTTTGCCAAGCCGGTCACAGGCCCTGCCAGTGGTGCTAAAAGCGAGATCAGTGGCGCATTCAGCACAGCCTGCGGGGGCTAGGATTAACCTGAAGTGGTTAGCCCGAGCAGCCTGATGGACTCATCCAACCCCACAGCCCAAGACTGGAGCCTTGAAAGCCTGGAAAAGGCTTATCAGAAAGGCTACATGGCCGGCCTCACCGGTCAGGCCCAGCACGCCCATGAGCTAAGCGCCGAGGTGCTGGTGGCCGCCTGGGAAGCCGGCTGGGCCGACGGTCTTGAGCAATACCAACTGCATCGGCGCCATCGCGCTTAAGCCACTCCCCTACTGCCGTAGCAAACGACGCTTAACCTGGCACAGGCTGGCTGCCTAAGGCCTTTGGCTGTGCGCAATTTATCCGCCACAGGCCTGATCAAATAGGTTTTAATCGACAAAATACCGATTTTTATTCGATAAATATCGAGTTATAGCCCTTTAAAATCAGCCAATCCGCTTGGAAAGCCGATTTTTATCGGTTATAAATAGCTTATTCATTGCTAGGCTTGGCCGTTTCAACAAAGTGTCAGCGGCCCGTTCTAGTCTTAGATGACTCGTAACCCCTGCTGAGGTGCCCCCTATGAGCCGTATCGTTTCCGTCGCCGCCACCCAGATGGCCTGTTCTTGGGATACTGCTGCGAATATCGCCAACGCCGAAAAACTGGTGCGCCAAGCCGCCGCCAAAGGCGCGCAGATCATCCTGATCCAAGAGCTGTTCGAGACGCCCTACTTCTGCCAGAAGCCCAATGCCGATTACCTGCAACTGGCCACCCCTGTGGAGAGCAACCCGGCGATCCTGCACTTCCAGAAAGTTGCCAAAGAGCTGCAAGTGGTATTGCCGATCAGCTTCTTCGAGCTGGCCGGGCGCGCGCGTTTTAACAGCATCGCGATCATCGATGCCGACGGCACTAACCTCGGCATTTATCGTAAGAGCCATATCCCGGATGGCCCTGGTTATCACGAGAAGTACTACTTCAACCCAGGCGACACCGGCTTCAAGGTGTGGAACACCCGCTACGCCAAAATCGGCGTAGGCATCTGCTGGGATCAGTGGTTCCCGGAGTGTGCCCGCAGCATGGCGCTGCTGGGTGCGGAAATCCTGTTCTACCCGACCGCCATCGGCAGCGAACCGCACGACCCCAACATCACCTCCCGCGAGCACTGGCAGCGCGTGCAGCAAGGCCA
The DNA here is from genome assembly GCF_025465995.1 of Pseudomonas sp. 5P_3.1_Bac2. Taxonomy (GTDB): domain Bacteria; phylum Pseudomonadota; class Gammaproteobacteria; order Pseudomonadales; family Pseudomonadaceae; genus Aquipseudomonas. The sequence goes on from NZ_JANLNY010000023.1 coordinate 553,885, forward strand.
TGCCGGCGCTAACCTGATGCCGCTGGTGGCCAGCAACCGTATCGGTCGCGAAGACCAGGGCGACTACCACATCAACTTCTACGGCTCGTCCTTTATCGCCAACCAGTTCGGCGAAAAAGTCGAAGAGCTCAACCAAACCGAAGAAGGCATCCTGGTCCACAGCTTTGATCTGGACCAGCTTGAGCATATCCGTAGCGCCTGGGGTAGCTTCCGTGATCGCCGGCCAAACCTCTACGGCCCGGTGCTGACTCTGGACGGCAAACTGGCCAGCGAATAATCCTTCTTACTGGGCTGCTAAAAAACTAGCCGAGGCGGCAAGCGCGGGGCAAAAACAGGCGGACAGCGACGAGTTTACGGCCGTGTAAATAAGCATCTTGCTTGGCCCTAGCCCGTTTAACCCCAGCGCTTACACACCGGTGATATTTAGCGGTGCCCTTTTGTGCCGGGCAGCCTCAATGCTGCCCCTTGCCACAGGTAACAGTCATGACCCTGACCAGCACTCCCCGCGCCGACGGTTTTCACATGCCAGCGGAATGGGCACCCCACAGCCAAACCTGGATGATCTGGCCCGAGCGCCCGGACAACTGGCGCCTAGGCGGCAAGCCGGCGCAAGCAGCCTTCACGGCCGTAGCCAAAGCCATTGCCGAGTTTGAGCCGGTGACCATCGGCGTCAGCGCCAAGCAATATGAAAACGCCCGGGCGCGTCTCGACCACGCCAATATCCGCGTGGTGGAAATCAGCAACGACGACGCCTGGGTGCGCGACACCGGACCGACCTTCGTCACTAATAACCAAGGCGAAGTACGCGGCGTGGACTGGGCCTTTAACGCCTGGGGCGGCTTTAACGGCGGCCTCTATGCTCCGTGGCAAACCGACGACCAAGTGGCGCGCAAGATTCTCGAAATCGAACGCTGCGCGCGCTATCGCACCGACGATTTTGTATTGGAAGGCGGCTCCATTCATGTCGACGGCGAAGGCACCCTGATCACCACCGAAGAATGCCTGCTCAACGCCAACCGCAACCCGCATCTGAGCCGCGAACAGATCGAGACGGTACTGCGCGAGCACCTGAGCATCGACACGGTGATCTGGCTGCCAGACGGCCTGTACAACGACGAAACCGACGGCCATGTGGATAACTTCTGCTGCTACGTGCGCCCCGGCGAGGTCCTGCTGGCCTGGACCGACGACCGCAACGACCCCAACTACCCCCGCTGCCAAGCCGCCATGCAGGTGCTGGAAAACGCGCGCGATGCCAAGGGCCGCCAGCTGGTGGTGCACAAAATGCCAATCCCCGGCCCCCTGCACGCCACCGCAGAAGAATGCGCCGGCGTTGATATGGTCGACGGCAGCCAGGAACGCGATCCCTCGATCCGCCTGGCCGGCTCCTACGTCAACTTCCTGATCGTCAACGGCGGCATCATCGCCCCCAGCTTCGACGACCCGAAAGACGCCGAAGCCCGCACCCTGCTCGAACAGCTCTTCCCCGAGCACCGCGTAGTCATGGTCCCGGGCCGCGAAATCCTTCTGGGCGGCGGCAATATCCACTGCATCACCCAGCAACAACCCGCCGCATAAAACCGTAAAACAAAAACGCCCGGCCAATTAGCCGGGCGTTTTTATTGACCCTAATCCCCTGTCCACCCGCTCCGCTCGACGCCAATAGCCGCAAGTACCACAGCCACTCACCGGCCTTACTCCAACCCCACAACCGCTCTTGCGTGCTTAGCGCAAAGTGCTCAAAGTTTTCCGGCTCGTGGGATCAAGGTAAATCAGCCGGCCGTATTAAATCTTCCGGTCGCACAACGTGTAGTAAGTAGGGTGGACAACGCGAAGCTTGTCCACCATAAGCCGAACATCCAACAATAACCGTTAACGCCTTATCACATAAAGCTGTAACAGGTATAACGCTCACGCCGGGAAACGGTGGATGGGTAAAGCGTCATCCACCCTACTCGCTGCGAGATCAGATGGCGTTGGATTTGCCCTCTGCGGCATTTACAAGCTCATCCTTTGAAGTGGGTCTGTTGAAACTTGATACCCACATCTTCATGCCATCCTTTATATGGCCGCATACCTCAATTGCTTCTTGGTATAGCTCCAGCTTCACAAGGGCATAAGCTCTGAGAAATATAAGCTCATCAGTATAGGGGGTATGTGTGTCTGGCAGCCCCGCAATGCCCATATTCACCGTTCGATATGCATCCTTGAATTTTCCCGCCCTTATTAAACATAGAGAGGCAAAGAAAATATCCGCCTCTTCTTGGGCTTCGCCAATAAGCTCAAGGCGGTCATCAATCGCTTGCTGATAATCACCTAGCAAACTGTGTATATGGGATCTCTTGCGCAGAAGATTCCGATGCTCATCAGTACTTGTCTCTTCTAGAAGCAGATTGCAAAGGCCGAGGGCCTCATCGTATTTCCGATTTTTGATGAGGCCGTCTAGCTTCTTGATATCAGTTAATTGGTTCAATTTGCTCTGTTGCCTCCGCAACGTTGAGAAACGCAACCCATCATGAAGGTGTGAATCGCCCCTAGTTTCGTAGACACCTCCAGGCCTCATAATACGGCCCATTAGGAGGTGCCATGAGCAACCCGCGTTATCC
>NZ_JANLNY010000008.1 GCF_025465995.1 Pseudomonas sp. 5P_3.1_Bac2
TGTTAAAGAACGGTTGGTTAAGTCTTTCGTCTCAACCGAGGCGCGCATTCTACAGCAGCCTCACATCTTGTCAAGCAGGCTTTGAAAATTTCTTTTCAAACTCAACCACTTGCGCTTTCGATCAGCTTTCAGCTTCTCGTCAGCGGGAGGCGAATTCTACAGCGTTTCAAACCACTGTCAACCGCCTCTTTACCGCCTCAGATCGACC
>NZ_JANLNY010000028.1 GCF_025465995.1 Pseudomonas sp. 5P_3.1_Bac2
CTCTGTCGCTTTTCCACTTCGAGTAAATTGCATCAGCCAATAGATTGGCTGTAGCACATTTTGCTCTGTACTCAAGAGAAGGGTATAGATCAAGTACGACTGATAGCTTTGATTTGTTAGAAATAAACATGGCTATCGCATATTTGACTAATTCCTCTGTATTGTGGCAGCTGTCAAATTTGGCTTGTGCGACTTCTTCTGCATCAGGGGCGTCTAGCTTTGATAGTGCAATTGCGGCTTCTCCGCGAACCATCCAATCGGCGTCATCAAGGGCCTGCCTAACCCAAGGTAAGCTGTCAGTGTCTAGGTAGCTCTCAATAGCCTCAAGACAAGCAAGCCTGATAAGTTCATCATTATCGTTTAAACGATCCCTTATGCAGCTTATTGTATCTTCATGTACTGGTAAGAGGCTTATATTTTCAATTGCCCGAAGTCTAACCTCCGAATCTTCGCCATTGGTCAGGTCAAGTAACATCGGCCTCTTTGATTCATCGAGTTCATCAATTGAGTCAATAAAGTCTAGCTGTTCGTCAGATGTATATTCCATAGTCGCACCGAGCAAGTAGGGTGGACAACGCGAAGCTTGTCCACCATAAGCCGAACATCCAACAATAACCGTTAACGCCTTATCACATAAAGCTGTAACAGGTATAACGCTCAAGCCGGGAACGGTGGATGGGTAAAGCGTCATCCACCCTACTCGCTGTTTCGCGCGGCGAAAATATCCCGCCTAGAAAACTGGAAACTTAATTCAATATATCTTTTCGTCAAACCCTTGATGCATAAACATAATTAACAAGCCAAACATATCCAACCCTACTTCATCCGAATGCCTTGCCTGCTCCTCAAAACTTAAACCTGGCTGTTTGATGACCTTTCTAGTCTTGGGGTCTAGTACACTTTGGTAATATGGCGGCAGGGGGGACCAGCGAGTAGTTATATGATGCTGGTTGTTATTTATGCCTTCCAGCTTCCATTCCGCACCATCAAGGCCAATATTCCCAAAGGTTTCTGGTCGATTCCAGAAATCAGCGGCCCTCGAAAAGTTAATCAAATTATATATTTGATTATCTGAGACATGATAGGTTTCGTTTAACGTTAGCTTTTTATCAGTGACCGAGTATTTCTTTACTGTAAATTCCGGCTCTTTATCACCGTTTTTTAAAATAACCCTAAACACCATCGAATCATCGAAGCTTCTGGACCAATGCAAGCGGTAGGCTAGAAACTCACCACTGCCCGGTTCTTTATAACTGATCAGTTCTTTTTCATTAAAGTCATTTACTGTTATAGCGGCTGTCTCATTGACAATCGACTCACCTGCGATTGCGCTCACTCCGCAGAAACTAATAAAAAATATTGCAAATATTTTTAAAAACACATTAACGCTCCAATTTATGGTCGTACATTATCTAATGGCACGGTAAACCCTGGTCGTCCCAGCAAGTAGGGCGGACAACGCGAAGCTTGTTCACCATAAACCGAACATTGCGCCGAAGATGGGAACTCGTTCTCGCATAACCCTGTAACGGGTATAAACAAGAAGCACACGCCGGCAAACGGTGGATGGATAAATCTTTATCCACCCACTTTGAATATCGGCTTATTCGTGGCTGGCTGGCAGTTGTCTGGCGCGTTCGGTGGTGGTGGGGTCGAGGCTGTGCAGGGCGTGGTATTGGCTGACGAAGACGTGGCCGCCGAAGCTGTCGAGGAAGTTGCTGCGGCGCAGGCGGTCCATCACCGGGCCTTTGACTTCGGCCAGATGCAGTTGCACGCCGGCGCTGTGCAGGCGTTCGCTGATGGCCTCGAGGGTGTCCAAGGCGCTGGCGTCGATCAGGTTGACGCCGGAGCACATCAACACCAGATGCCGCGCTTGCGGGCGGCTGGCGAGCAGTTCCGCGATGCGCCCTTCTAGATAACGGGCATTGGGGAAATACAGGCTCTCATCGATGCGTATCGACAGCACGCTGTCGCTCTGCACCGTGGTAAAGCGCTCGATATTGCGAAAGTGCTCGCTGCCCGGCAGTTGCCCAAGCACCGCCATATGGGGACGACTGGTGCGCCACAGGAACAGCAGCAGCGACAAGCCCACACCGAGCAGAATGCCCGCCTCCACCCCATGCAACAGCACACCGAGCAGGGTCGCCAACTGCGCGGCGCCTTCTTGTCGCGAATAGCGCCAGGTGCGGCGCAAGGTCCGCAGATCCACCAGGCCCAACACCGCCACCACAATGCTCGCGGCCAGCACCGCCTGCGGCAGATGCTCCAACAGCGGAGCTAAACCAAGCACCGCTGCGAGCATCAACAGCGCGGCAAACACCCCGACCAAAGGCGTGGCCACGCTGCTTTGCAGGGCCAGGGCCGAGCGGGAAAAACTCGCTGCCACCGGCATGCCGCCTGAGCACGCGGCGGCGATATTGGCGGCGCCTTGGCCGAGCATTTCCAGGTCAGGATTAATGCTCTGGCGCTTACGCATGGCCAGGCTTTGGGCAATGGATACTGACTCGATAAAACCGACCAAGGCGATCAGCAGCGCTGCCGGTAAAAGCGTCAGCACTAAGGGCAGCTCCAAGCTGGGTATAAGCAGCGGCGGCAGGCTGGCTTCGACCTCACCGACCACCTTCACCCCATAGCTTTCCAGCTGCAGCAGCGCGCCCAGCAGCATGGCCAGCAGTATCACCATCAACGCACTGAACTGCCGCGCTCGCGCCGCCAGCGTGGCCGGCACACCGAGCCAATGCAGATTGCGCAGCAGCACCAGCAAGGCCAGGCTCACCCCAGCCAAGATCAAGGTAGGCTGATGCACTTGTCCAAGCTGGGCATACAGCCCCGGCAGCACCTGCAACAGACTCAGGCCGTCGACCGAGACACCGAGCAGATATTTGATTTGGCTCACGGCTATCAGCAGAGCGGAGCCGCTGACAAAACCGGAAATCACCGGATGGCTTAAAAAGTTGGCGATAAAGCCCAGGCGCAGCAGGCCCATGACTAACAGCAGCGTGCCGACTAACAGGGTCAAGGTGGTGGCGGCTTGCAGGTAAGCGGCGCTGCCCGCAGTGGCCACCGGCGCCAGCGCGGCCGCCGTCATCAGCGACAGCACCGCCACCGGGCCAAACGACAAAGCCACGCCTGGGCTATTGCCGATCAAGGCATACACCAGCAGCGGCAAAATACTCGCAAACAGCCCGGCCACCGCGGGCAAGCCCGCCAACTGCGCATAAGCCAGAGCCTGTGGCACCAGCAATAAGCTGACCAAACTGGCGGCCAATAAATCGCGCCCGGCCAGGCTCAAGCTGTAATGACGCAGGGTGCTGAGCAGCGGCCATTTAGAGAACATTCAGGGGAACCTTGAGATAGTGCACGCCGTTGTCTTCCGCCGGCGGCAGATGACCGGCACGCATATTCACCTGCACCGCCGGCAGCAGCAAGGCGGGCATGGCGAGCCCGGCGTCGCGCTCCTCGCGCATGGCGACAAAGGCGTCTTCGCTGATGCCCTGATGCACATGCACGTTGCCCGCAAGCTGCTCGGCCACGCTGGTTTGGTACTGATGCTGCTCCCGGCCTGGGCCCAGGTAGTCATGGCACATAAACAGCTGGGTATGCTCGGGCAATTTAAACAGCCGGGCAATCGAGCGATACAACGTGCGTGCATCGCCGCCGGGGAAGTCACAGCGCGCGGTGCCGTAGTCCGGCATAAACAGGGTGTCGCCGATAAAGGCCGCCGTGCCAACCAGGTAGGTCATGCACGCGGGGGTATGCCCTGGCGTGTGCAGGGCCTGCGCCGCCAAGGTACCGATCTGAAAGCGCTCGCCATCGACAAACAAATGCTCGAACTGCCGGCCATCGACGGCAAACTCGCTCCCGGCATTAAACAGCTTGGCGAAGCGCCGCTGTACCTGCGTGATCTGCGCACCGATCGCCATACAACCGCCCAGCGCGGCCTTGATATAGGCCGCCGCGGATAGGTGGTCGGCATGCACATGGGTTTCCAACAACCATTGCACGCGCAGGCCTTGCTCACGCACATAGGCGATCAGCTGGTCGGCGCCCCGGTACTGAATGCGTCCGGCGGCAGCGTCGTAATCCAAAACCGGATCGATAATGGCGCACTGCGCCGTGCTGGGGTCGCTGACCACATAGCTGTAGCTCGAAGTGGCGCTGTCAAAAAAAGCCTGGATCGACGCTGACATAGGGCTCCCTGCCGCACTGGCGGACTTTGTTCGACGCCGGCGGCGCCATGCTGCAGCGTGCATCGGACTGACTGCGCGGGCAAGACCGAAAGCCCAGCCCTGAGCGCAAAAACCCGCCGAGCGGCGGGTTTTGGGATCGGGGGGAAACCCTTAGAGCGCTGGCGCCGGGCGCAGCGAGTAGGTCTTAAGCTGCTCGGCAAAGTCGCGCAGGGCGTGGATGCCACTGGCTTCGGCCTCGCTGACCCACTGCTTGATCGCCTCCAGCATATCGTGGCCGTTGGCGCTGGTTTTCGCCCAGATATGCTGCAAGGCCAGGCGTTTTTCATAGATCACTTGCAGCGCTTGGCTCTGCTCCAGCATGCGTTGGATACGCGCCTGATGGCCCGGATGGAGCAAGCTGGTTTCGCGCGACAACAAGCGCTTAGCACGGTGGAAATGATGGCGCAGCGAGTGATCGGTTTTGCTCAACTCCTGCTTCACCAGCGGCGCGATCACCAACTTGCGGTACTGCGCCATGATCTGGAAGCGGTTGTTGAGGATCGCCATGGCGGTGTCCATATCCAGGTTGCGCTTGTCCTTAACCCGATGGGCAATCGGCGCGACGCGCTGCACCTTGGCCAGGCCGCAGTAGCTGAAGAGCTTGATCCACAGCCAGCCCATATCGAACTCCCATTTACGCACCGACAACTTGGCCGAGTTGGGATAGGTATGGTGATTGTTATGCAGCTCTTCGCCGCCAATCAGGATGCCCCAAGGCACCAGGTTAGTGGCCGCATCACGGCATTCAAAGTTGCGATAGCCCACCGCATGGCCGAGGCCATTGACTACGCCTGCGGCCCATAGCGGGATCCACATCATCTGCACGGCCCACACGCTGATGCCGATCACGCCGAACAGGCACAGATCGATCACCGCCATCAGGGTCACACCCAGCATTTTGTAGCGCGAGTAGAGGTTGCGCTCGATCCAATCGTCCGGGCAGTTTTTGCCGTAGATCCGCAGAGTTTCTGGGTTCTGCGCCTCTTCGCGATAGAGCTCCGCACCTTTGCGCAGCACCGTCGCCAAACCCTTGATCACCGGGCTGTGCGGGTCATCGACGGTTTCGCATTTAGCGTGGTGCTTGCGGTGGATTGCGGTCCACTCGCGGGTGTTCTGCGCCGTGGTCAGCCACAGCCAGAAGCGAAAGAAGTGCTTGAGTGCGGGGTGCAATTCCAGCGCGCGGTGCGCCGAGTAGCGGTGCAGATACACGGTGACGCTAACAATGGTGACGTGGGTCATCAGCAGCGTAACCCCGATCAGTTGCCAGGGTGAAAGATCAAGAAAACCGTTGTACCACATGAATAATTAATTCCGAATCAGCAGACGAGGCGTCTATGCATTGTGCAATGGGGACCGTTTGGCATTATCCCTAAGCCGAAATAAAAAGACAGTTACACCTTGTTGATGAGTGCTGTTACTCGTCGCAAGACTTATACTTGCGTGCCAAATACCATCTGAAGATTCCAATTAATGCCCCTGCTATCTAAAGCCTGGCGCATGATCCTGAGCTATATCGTGATCGCCAGTCTCTGGGTTTTCTTCAGCGACGGAATGCTAAACGCTCTGGGCCTAACAAGTGCCCAACAAGAACAGTTGCAGTTGTTCAAAGGCCTGAGTTTTATTCTGGTCACGGCAGCCTTGCTGTTCCTGTTGGTACGCAATTATCAGCGGATCAACCGGCGTGCCACCGAGGCCCTGCTGCGCAGTGAAAAACGCCTGCGCAACGCCCTCGAAGCCGCTGAAGACGGCATGTGGGACTGGCACTTAAGCTCGCAAATTCTCTATTGCTCGCAAGGCTACGCGGCCTTGCTCGGGATGACCCAGGCTCCGCCCCAGGCCGAGGCCGATTACTGGCTGCAACGAGTGCATCCGGATGATCGGGAAAACCTCGAACGCGAGTTGAACAAGTGCATCGCTAATCGCGACACGGCGCCGTTTCAGCGCAGCTTCAGGCAGTTGCACACCAATGGGCAGTACCGCTTGATTCAATTTCGCGGGCGTTTATTGCTGGATACAAAACAGCGCCCGGAACGTTTGCTCGGCACCGCCAGCGATGTCACGCAGCGGCGTAAAGACGAAGAAAGCCTGCGTATGTCGGCGGTGGTCTTCGATACCACCCAGGAGGGCGTACTGGTCACCGGCGTGGATAAGCGCATCGTCCACTGCAACCCGGCGTTTATCCGCATCACCGGTTACAGCATGGCGGAAATCCTCGGCCAGTCGCCGAGCATGCTCAAGTCGGGGCGCCATGATAAGAGCTTCTACCAAGCGATCTGGAGCAGCGTCAACGCCTCCGGCACCTGGAGCGGTGAGATTTGGAACCGGCGCAAAAGCGGCGAAATTTATCCACAGTGGCAATGCATCCGGGTGATTTACGGCGAGCATGGCGAGATCACCCACTATGTCGCGGTGTTCTCCGATATCAGCTTGCTCAAACGTTCGCAGCGCGAGCTGGACTATCTGGCGCACTACGACCCGCTGAGCAACCTGCCTAACCGCCTGCTGTTTACCGAGCGTGTCGAACACGCGCTCAAACTGGCCCATAGCGAGCAGCGCAACGGCGCCGTGTTGCTGATCGATCTGGATCATTTCAAGCACATCAATGAAAGCCTCGGCCACGACATCGGCGACTTGCTGCTCAAGGATGTGGCCGAGCGCCTCAACCAGCAGTTAGCCCCACGCATGACCCTGGCGCGCTTGGGCGGTGATGAATTCGGCCTGCTCTATGAAACCTGCAGTAACGCCGAACAGGCCGCCGTGCAGGCACAGCATCTGCTCAACTGCCTGGCACAGCCCTATCAGGTGGCGGGCCGGGAGCTGTTTGTCACCGCCAGCATTGGCATAAGCCTGTTTCCGGATGACATCTGTGATGCCAGCCAAATCCTGCGCAATGCCGACTCGGCCCTGTTCAAAGCGAAGAATAGCGGGCGGGAAAACTACGCCTTCTACACCCAGGAGCTGACCGAGCACGCGCGCCAGCACGTTGAGCTGGCCAGTGCCCTGCGCTACGCCTTGGACAACCAACAACTGCGCGTTTACTACCAGCCGCTGCTGTGCCTCAAGCGCGAGCAGGTGATTGGCGTCGAGGCCCTGGTGCGTTGGCAGCACCCCACACGCGGCCTGGTGCCGCCGGGGGAATTTATTCCGATTGCCGAAGAAACCGGACTGATCGCCGCCATCGACGCTTGGGTCTTGGAACAGGCCTGCCGACAGATGGTGTTGTGGCGCGATCAAGCTAATGGCTTGCTGTTTGTCGCAGTCAACGTGTCGAGCCGTTTGTTTGGACGTGGCGAGCTGGATCAGCGGGTCGCCCAGGTGCTGCAAGACACCGGCTTAGACCCGGCGTTCCTGGAGCTGGAAATCACCGAAAGCGCGGTAATGGATAACCCTAAGGCAGCCCAAGCCTTGTTGGAGCGTTTGCGCGATTTAGGCATACGTTTAGCCATCGATGACTTCGGCACCGGTTACAGTTCGCTGGCGCGCCTCAAGCGTTTGCCGGTGCACAAGCTGAAACTGGATCAGAGCTTCGTCAACGGCCTGCCCCACGACCACGACGATGTGGCCATCACCCGTTCGGTGGTTGCCCTCGGCCACAGCCTGGGCCTGACGGTATTGGCCGAGGGGGTGGAGCACGCGGAACAAGCCGAACTGCTCAAGCAACTTGGCTGTGATTTGGTTCAAGGTTACTTCTATGGACGGCCAGTACCGGCCGAGCACTTGCAGTTAACGCATATGGTTGACGTCCATCCCTAACCCCAGTGTCACTCAGAGGCGAACCGATGCCGACAGCCAGTAAGCCATCCGCTATCAATCGCGCCATGGGTCTCGCCAGCCTCGGCTTAAGCCTGCTGTTTTTAGTGCTCGGCAGCCTGGCGTTGAATGAGCGGCAAACCCTCTGGCAGCGGCAGTTGACTCAACAGCATCAGGCCCACGCGCAGGCCCTGGCCAACGCGGAGCACACCGCGCAGCAACAAGCGCTGATGATCGCCCAAGGCTTAGCCAGCGACGCGCAACTGGCCGATCTGGCCTTACAAGCCAGCCTGCTTACGCCCGCAGCCGGACAAGATGAAGCGGCCCTGCAGGCCATCCGCGCACAGCTGCTCGCCAAGCTCCGCCCTGTCTGGTCGGCCCTACAAAGCAGTCAGCCCTTGCAGCTGTATCTCTATCAGGCCAACAGCGAGCAAGTGCTGCTCAGCCTTGGCGACGCCGCGCAGCCCAGCATCGCCGCCCAGGACCCGCACCTGCAAACGGTACTGCAACAAGCCAGCGCCTTTACCGGCCCCGACCTCAGCGCCCAAGGCCCGGTGCTGCGTGCGCTGTTGCCGCTGCAAGTACGTACCGAGACGGCCCTGCTCACCGCCGGCGTTTTGGAAGTGCGCCTGCCCCTGCTCAATGCCTTACAGGCTGCACAGAGTCGCTCAGACAGTGGCATTGCCCTGCGCTACCGCCCGCCGGGCGCTGCCGGCTGGCAAGTGGCGAGCCAGGCCCAGACACCCATCCAGCAGTGGCAGAATGCGCAACAGCTGCCTGGCGCAGAGGAGGGCAATAGTTTTCAGTTGCTCAGCGCGGCGCAGCGCAGTGTGCTGCTCAGCCAGCTGCCGCTGGCTACTGCCGCGCCAACCGAGCCGCCCATGTTGGCGCTGCTCTGGCACGACCTCAGCGCCCAAGCCAGCCGGCATCAGCAGCAACTGCTGTGGCTGGTCGGCAGCCTGCTGCTCGCCTGGGCCGCCAGCCAGCTCTTGCTGGCCTGGGTGTGGCTGGCCCAGCGACGCCAGCAGCAGCGCCTGCTGGCGCAGCAGCACAGCGCCCTGTTGGCCAAGCACCGCCAAGGTGAAGAGTCGCGCCAACTGCTGGCCATGATCAGCCAGGCACAAGCGGCCTATATCAACGCCCACAACCAGCACGAAGCCTTTGATGCCTTGCTTGAGCGGATCTTGCAGATCACCGCCAGCCAGTTCGGCATGATCGGTGAGATCCTTCACGATCAACGCGGCGCGCCCTATATGCGCACCTTCGCCATCAATATTCAGGCGCTGGGTGACAGCTTCAGCGAGTACCACCAACTGGCGCGCAGCGGTCTGGAATTTAAGAACCCCTACAGCCTGTTTGGCCAGGTCATCCGCAGTGGCCAACCGTTGGTGACCAACGCTCCCAGTCAGCATCCCCATAGCGGCGGCACGCCCCAAGGCCATCCACCGCTGCATAGCTTTGCCGGCTTGCCGTTGCACGCCAACGGCCAATTGCTCGGCGTACTGGCCTTGGCCAATCGCCCAGGCGGCTACCCCGCTGACTTCGTTGAGCAGCTGCAACCGCTGCTCACCACCCTTGGCCAACTGTTCCAGGCACTGCAACGCGACCGCCAGCGCGAGCTGGCCCAGCAGCGCATTCAGCGCCAGCAACGGGTGCTGCAATTGCTCAATGAAGTGGCGGCGCTGCCCAAGCTGGATCGGCAACATTTGCTCAGTGAAGCGCTGCGCATCGGCACGCAGTTTTACGCCATGGATCAGGCCCTGGTTGGCCGGCTTGAGGGCGCCGAGCTGCTCGTCTTGGCGCAACTGCCCAGCGTCCACAGCAGCAGCGATGAACCACGCTTAGCCCTGGAGCAACGCTGCTGCGCCGCCACCCTGAGGCAAGACGATGTGCTGGCCTTGGCGGATGTGCGCGACAGTCGCCTCAGCAACCTATCCAGCGTGCTCGCCAGCGGGGTGCAGAGTTATATCGGCATAAGCATCTGGGTCGCCGGACAACGCTTCGGCACCCTCAGCTTTGCCAGTGCGAAGGTGCGCAGCACTCCTTTCGATGAGGCCGATGAAGAATTTATCCGCCTGTTGGCGCGTTGGGTCGGCGCCACCTTGGAGCGCTTGGAGCACGAAGAACAAACCCGGCAGGCGCGGCGCTTTTTGCAAACCGTGCTGGATTCCGCCACGGGCGTGAGCATCATCACCACCGACACCCAGGGCATCATTACCCTGTTCAACGCCGGTGCCGAACGCCTGCTGGGCTATCGCAGCGCTGAGGTGATCGGCCAGCACAGCCCGCTGCTGTATCACCTCAGTGACGAGCTGCAAGCGCGCTGCACCCAGCTCAGCCAGCAGGAAGGCCGGCCCATCAGTGGTTTTGAGCTGTTGGTGCACACGCTGCGCAACGGTGAGCCACAAACCCGACAGTGGACCTATGTGCGCAAAAATGGCGAGCCACGGGTGGTCAACCTGACCGTCAGCGCCATGTTTGACAGCCACGGCAAGCTCAGCGGTTATCTGGGCATCGCCAGCGATATCAACGAACTGCAACAAGCCACCCAGGCCCTGCAAACAAGCGAGCGGCGCTTTCGCAGCCTGGTCGCCAACCTGCCCGGTGCGGTGTATCGCTGCCGCAGCGATGAGGCCTGGAGCATGAGTTACCTCAGCGAAGAAATTGCCGCCATCAGCGGCTACAACGCCAGCGACTTTATCAATAACCGCGTACGCAGCTTCGCCAGCATCATCCACCCCGATGACCGCGAGCCTTTGCAACGCGAATCCGCAGCGCTTGCCGCGCAGAGCAACTTCGAGCTGACCTACCGGGTGATCCACGCCGACGGTCATAGTGTCTGGGTGCGCGACAAAGGTCGCAGCGAATACAACGCCCAAGGCGAGCTGGAATGGATTTCCGGGTTTATCTGGGACATCAGCGACCGCAAGAACGTCGAGGATCAGCTCAATCTCAGCCAGCAGCGCTTTAGCAGTGCCTTTAACACCGCCCCGCAAGGCATGGCGCTGGTGTCTATCGATGGCCGCTGGCTGGAGGTCAACCAGGCGCTGTGCGACATGCTCGGCTACAGCAGCGAGCAGTTGCTGAGCCGCACCTACCAAAGCATCACCCACCCCGACGACCGTGAATATGACCAGCATGACGTAGATGACCTGATCAGCGGCATCGCCCACAGCATCCAGCGCGAGAAGCGCTACTTGGACAGCCAAGGGCGGGTCATATGGGTGCTGATCAGCGCCTCGCTGGTACGCGACAGCCATGGCCAGCCGGTGCACTTAGTCGCGCAGATTCAGGACTTCAACGAGCGCATCAGCGCCGAGGCGGCGATCCGCGAGCGCGAGGAATACCTGCACACCCTGCTCGATAACGTCCTCGATGCGATCATCACCATCGACCCGCAAGGCTATATCGAAAACTTTAACCACGCCGCCGAACGCATCTTTGGCTACAGCCATCTCGAAGCGTCCGGCCACCGCATCAGCATGCTGATCGCCGATGGCCGGCGCATCCTCCAACCGCGGCACCTGAGCAGCTACCTGCGCAGCGGTATCAAGCAGGTGCTGGGCAAAGAAATCGAGCTGTTGGCGCGGCGCAGCAATGGCGAAGTGTTCACCGTGGAGCTGGCGATTTCGCAAATCAGCCACCAGGGCGCGCGGCGTTTTATTGCGGTGATCCGCGACATCGAAGAGCGCAAACGCATCGAGCGCATGAAGAACGAATTTGTCGCCACCGTCAGCCACGAACTGCGCACCCCGCTGACCGCCATCGCCGGCTCCTTAGGTCTGATCAACGGCGGCGTGGCCGGGCCGGTGCCTGCGGCCATGCAGCACATGCTGCAAATCGCCGAAGACAACAGCCAGCGCCTCAAACTGCTGATCAACGACCTGCTCGATATGGAGAAGCTGGTGGCCGGCGAAATGCACTTTGACTTGCACGTGCTCGCCCTCGAGCCGCTGTTGCAGCAAGCCATCGAGCATAACCAGCCGTACGCGCAACAGTTGCAGGTGCACTTGCAGTTACTGGTTCCGGCGAGCGCCTGCTATGTACTGGTTGATCCACTGCGCCTGAGCCAAGTGCTCGCCAACTTGTTGTCCAACGCGGCAAAATTCTCCCCGCCCGGGCAACGTGTGGAAGTCAGTGTGCAGCAGCAGGCCGAACAGGTGCGCATCAACGTGCGCGATTATGGCCGCGGCATTAGTGAAAAATTCCAAGCCCGGATTTTCAGTAAATTCTCCCAAGCCGACGCCACCGACACCCGCCAACAAGGCGGTACGGGCTTAGGTTTAGCTATCTGTAAGGAAATTATGCAACGCATGGGCGGCCACATCGGCTTCACTTCCCACGAAGGGCAAGGCACGACGTTCTGGTTTGAACTCGCGCTGCAACCACAACCCGACACCCCGCCTAATCCGCCAATAAGTGCCGCCGACCATGCCTGAGCTTAAGCGCATCCTACATATCGAAGATGACCCGTCGATCCAAGCAGTGACCAAACTCGCCCTCGAAGCCCTCGGTGGCTTTAGCGTGCGCAGTTGCAGCAGTGGCCAGCAAGCGCTGGAGCAACTGCTGGAGTTCGCCCCTGACTTTATCCTTCTCGACGTGATGATGCCGGACATGGACGGCCCGCAAACCCTGATCCAGATCAGTCAGTTAATCGATATCCAGCAAGTGCCCGTGGTGTTTATGACGGCAAAGGTGCAACCTGCGCAAATCGCCCATTACCTAAGCCTTGGCGCGCAGGACGTGATTATTAAACCCTTTGATCCCATGCAACTGGCCAAGCAAGTTCGCCACATCTGGAGCCAGCGCCATGGCTGATGGTGCCAGCGAATTACAAGCCCAGCTTAAGCTCCTCAGCGACGCCTTCGCCCAGCGTTTGCACGATGATCTGCCAGCCCTTGGTCACCTCGCCGAGCAGTTGGCCAACAGCCCCGGACAGCCTGAGCAACTGCGCTTGCTGCAAGCCCTGCACGAGCAGTTGCACCGCCTCGCCGGCGCCGCCGGCACCTTTGGTTTTGTCCGCCTCGGCCAGCAAGTGCATGAGCTGGAGCGCCAAACCGAACACTGGCAGCAGTACCTAAGCCAAGCCCAACCGCTGCTCAGCGACTTTATCGCGAGCGTGCAGAACCTCGCCGGCCAGAGGTTTAGCCAAGAGCAGGAGGTGGCCGACTACCAGAGCCACATCCCCGCGCCGCAACCCCACCACGCTGACCGGCTGATCTACATCCTCGAAGCGCAACCGGCGTTGGGCGACTATATCCGCCTGACCCTGGGTAACTTCGGCTATCGCACGGCGCACTTCAGCACCCTGCAAGCGCTAGATGCCGCGGTGAGCCTAGAGCGTCCCGACGCACTGATCCTCGACCTGGAGCTGCCGGCTAGCCAAGGCAGCGCCCTGGACTACGCCAGCCAGTTGCAGCAACGTCTGGCGCAGCCCTTGCCGCTACTGGTGATCAGCAACCGCAGCGACTTCGCCACCCAGTTGCAGGCGGTGCGGGCCGGCGCGGAAGGTTTTTTCAACAAGCCGCTGGATATCGCCCAGCTGGAAAACAGCCTCGAAGGCTGCTTTGCCCAGCAGCACGGCGAGCCGTACCGGGTGCTGATCATCGATGACGATCGCGAGCTGGCCAAGCGCTACAGCCTGATTTTGCGCAGCGCCCATATGCAGGTGGAGATGCTCCACGAGCCGGATAACATCTTCAGCTGCATGCACAACTTCAACCCCGAGGTGATCCTCCTCGACGTGAGCATGCCCGGCTGTACCGGCCCCGAGTTGGCCCAAATCATTCGTCTCAACGACGACTGGTTGCGCGTGCCCATCGTTTATCTGTCGGCGGAAACCGACATCACCCGCCAGATGAATGCACTGATCAAGGCTGGCGATGATTTCGTCACCAAGCCTATCAGCGATCACGCCTTAGTCGCTGCCGTGTTCTCCCGCGCGCAACGGGCCCGCCAGTTGAGCCAGGCGCTGGCCCGCGACAGCCTGACCGGCCTGCTCAAGCACGCCGACATCAAAGAGCAGGTGGCAATCGAGCAAGCCCGCGCCCTGCGCAGCGGTAAGCCAGCCAGCGTGGCCATGCTCGATATCGACTTCTTCAAGAAGGTCAACGACAGCTACGGCCACGCTGCCGGCGACAGTGTGATCCGCGCCCTGGCCAATCTGTTGCGCCAGCGCCTGCGGCGCATTGACAGCCTCGGCCGGTACGGCGGCGAAGAGTTTCTGCTGGTATTGCCGGACTGCACGGCCGAGCAGGCACGACGGATTCTCGATGAGATTCGCCAGCGCTTTGCCGACCTGCAATTTGTCGCCGGCGAGCAGCATTTCAGCGTCACCCTGAGCGTCGGCATCGCCTCCACCGCCGAGTACCCCGGCCCCACCGACGCCCTGCTGGAACAGGCCGATCGCGCGCTGTACAGCGCGAAAAACAGCGGGCGTAACTGCGTGGTTTAAACGAGAAATAAGGCACGTAAGTACTATAAAAGCCGGTCTTGTACTTGGCTTCGTGAAAAATTGAGCGTATGTTTTCATGAAATTATTTTAATAATATTCATGAGGCAGCCATGTTCAAGCAGTCCGCCCAGCATCTCGACACCTATTACGCCGCTTGCTACCCCGGCGCGATCCCGCAACGTCGCCCCTTGCAGGAGGACCTCGAGTGCGATGTGTTGATTGTCGGTGGTGGCTTTAGCGGCTTGCACACGGCCCTGCGTTTAAGCCTGGCCGGTAAGAAGGTGGTGGTACTGGAAGCCAGCCGCCTGGCCTGGGCCGCCTCCGGGCGCAACGGTGGCCAGGCCTTGCCGGGTTGGTCGTGCGATATGCCACCTTTTGAGCAAGCACTGGGCCTGTCCGGGGCCCGCAGTCTGTGGGACAGCATGGTCTGGGCCGCCGAAGAACTCAGCCAGCTGCCCGGGCGCCATGGTTTCGATATCGATTACCGCAAAGGCGCGCTGTACAACGCCGTGCTGCCACGCCGCGTCACCCAGCTGCAAGAAAGCATCGTCGAGGCCGAACAGAAGTACGGCTACCACCAGCTGAAATTTATCGCCAAAGCCGAACTGCCTGAGTGGATCGCCAGCCCGCGCTACCTGGCAGGGGTTTACGACGCCGGCGCCGCCCATATCAACCCGCTGAAACTGGCCATGGGCCTGGCTGATGCGATTGAAAAGGCCGGCGGCAAAATCTTTGAGCTGAGCAAAGCGCTGACCAGCCACCCGACCCGCAACGGCTACCAAGTGCTGACCGCCAATGGAGAGATTCAGTGCGACGTGCTGGTGCTGGCCTGCAATGCCTATATCGACAAACTCGATCCGCAACTGGCCAAGCGCCTGCTGCCGGTGGGCTCTTATCAAGTGGCTACCGCGCCGCTGGACCCGGCGCTGGCGCAGTCGCTGTTCCCGAAAGGCACCTGCGCCATCGACAACCAGTTTGTGCCGGATTACTTCCGCGTCACCCCCGACAACCGCCTGCTGTTCGGCGGCGGCTGCACTTATCTAGGGGGCATTCCGACGGATGTGCCAGCCGCTACCCGGCCCTATCTGGAGCGAGTGTTTCCGCAACTTAAAGGCGTGCAAATCGACTACGGCTGGGGCGGCCATATCGACTGCACCATGCCGCGCACCCCGGACCTCGGCCAGCTGGGGCATAAGTACTGGCTGCAAGGTTTCTCCGGTCACGGCATCTTGCCGACCCTGGCCGCCGCCCGGGCGATCAGCGATGCCATCCTCGGTGATAACGAACTGCTGAGCCTGTACCAAGGCCTGAGCAACCCGCGCTTCCCCGGTGGCGACCTGCTGGCCGCGCCGATTGAGGCGGTGGGCAAGGCCTGGTATCGCCTGCGCGATGTGATTTAACCGCTGTGTAACGAGGTAGCCCATGAACAAGCAGGAAGAAGTCGAAGGCCTCGCGATCCTGATCCGCGATCTGCGCAAACATAAGAACCTCACCTTGGGTGAGCTGGCGGCGCGTATTGATCGCTCGGTGGGCTTCTTATCGCAAGTTGAGCGCGGTCTGTCGCAGCCCACGGTGGCGGACTTAACCGCGATCAGCGAAACCTTAGGGGTGCCGACCACCTACTTCTACAGCCTGAGCAAGCCCCGCCAGTTGCGCTGGGTGACCCGCCCGGATGAGCGGCGCACCCTGTATTACGCCGGCGGCATCACCGATGTGCTGGTGTCGCCGAGCATGTCAGCGGGGTTTTCCATGCTCGACAGTCACCTGGCCCCCGGTGCCACCAGTGGCGAGGGGCATTTGAATGACAGCTCGGAGCAAGGTGGTTTTGTCCTCGAAGGAGAGCTGAGCATCTGGCTCGATAACAGCCCCGAGCCGGTGGTGCTCTACCCCAACGACAGCTTCCAGCTGCCGCCGCATTCCCAGTTTCGTTACGCCAACCTGACCGACCAACCGACGCGCGTGTTGTGGGTGTTCCGCTAACCCCACCCGTGCAGGACCCGCATGATGACAAGAACAACAGCCTTTAGCAGTCTGCTCGAAGAAGTCCACAGCTTTCGCGCCAAGCACCCTGACGTGCGCTATGTCGACCTGATCAGCCTGGACATTCCCGGGCACTTTTACGGCAAGCGTTACCCCATCGAGATGCTGGAAAAAGTCGCCGCCGGCAGCCCGTTAAAAATTCCGCAGAACTGCGTCCTGCTCGGCCAGCAAGGTGGCCTGCATGCCATCGGCGATTACTGCTTTAACGATGGCGATCCCGATGCGCCGCGCCGGCTGATCCCCGGCACCCTGAAAATCGTGCGCTGGGAAAAACAAGCGCTGGGGCAAATGCTCATCAGCTCCGACGGCACCCAAGCGCCGATTGAGTTCGAGCCGCGCGAAGTGCTGGCCCGCGTGCTTAAGCGCTTAGCCGGGCGGGGGATATTCCCGGTAGTGGCCTTTGAGCTGGAGTTTTACCTGTTCGACCGCGCCCTGAAAGACGGTCTGCCGCAGTTCCCCCATGATCCCTTAAGCGGCGACCCTGACGACCAGCCGAACATGCATATCGAGCGCCTGTCGCGCTTCAGCGAGGTGCTCCACGACATCGTCGAGGCCGCCCAAGAACAAGGTATCGACGCCAACGTGATCACTGCCGAGCTGGGCCCAGGGCAATTTGAGATCAACTTCGGCCACAGCGCCGATGGTCTGCAAGCCGCCGACTGGGCCGCCATGTTCTGCCGCAGCACCCGTGGCGTGGCCCTGCAACACGGGCAACGCGCCAGCTTTATGAGCAAGCCTTACCTGCACGCGCCGGGCAGCGGCATGCATGTGCACATCAGCCTGTATGACGAGGCCGGCAACAATCTGCTCGCCGCCGACCAGCAGCAACCGCTACGCCATGCCGTAGCCGGCTGCCTGGATCTGTTGCCGCATTGCATGCCGATCTTCGCCGCCAACCACAACGCCTTCCGCCGTTATGGCGCCATGGTTAACGCCGCCAGCCGCGCCAGCTGGGGCTTTGAAGACCGCGACGCGTGCATCCGCATCCCCGAGTCAGACGCCCGCAACCTGCGCATCGAACATCGCTTAGCCGGCGCCGATGCCAACCCGTATTTGGTCCTGGCGGCCATTCTGACCGGCATGGAACAGGGCCTCGCTGCGCGTCGCGAACCCATCGCGCCACTCAATGAAGATCGCACAAGCGGCATCGACTTCGCCAAAGACATGCTCAGCGCCGTGACCGCCATGCAGGACCACGAGCCGCTCCAGCAAGGCTTGGGCAGCGAGTTTGTGATGGTCTATTGCGAGAACAAACGCCAGGATCATCTGGCCTTTATGCAGGAGATCAATGCCCGCGAGTACCGTTGGTTCCTCTAACCGACGCAGGCGAATATTTGCTGCAGGTTTTCGACTGAGGGCATTCAAGGCGCCGGGCAGCTTTGCGTATACTGCTCAGCGCCGCCGCGCTTCCCTCCATTTGTCGTGAACTCTGCCGTGACTATTCGCCAATCCCTCGTAACCCTGCTTGTGTGCACCTGCTTCAGCTTTGTTTCCTCGGTATTTGCTGCCCCCCAGCAACAGGACCTTGCCGCCGGTAGCGCGCTGTTGGTCGACCTGCAAACCGATAAGATTCTCTACGAGCGCAACGCCGACAGCGTGGTGCCCATCGCCTCAGTCACCAAGCTGATGACCGCCATGGTTACCCTCGATGCCAAGCTGCCATTAGATGAAATGCTGGCGATCAATATCAGCGACACCCAAGAGATGCGTGGCGTGTTCTCGCGCGTGCGCGTGGGCAGCGAGCTGAGCCGCCGCGACATGCTGTTTATCGCCCTGATGGCTTCGGAGAACCGTGCTGCCGCGAGCCTGGCCCACTACTATCCGGGCGGCCAAGTGGCCTTTATCAAGGCGATGAACGCCAAGGCCAAGGCGTTGGGCATGAGCAAGACCCACTATGTCGAGCCTACTGGCTTGTCCGAGCACAACGTCTCCACCGCCCGTGACCTGGTGCGCTTGCTCAAGGCGGCGGATCACTATCCGCTGATCAAACAGTTCACCACCACCCACGACAAGACCCAGGCCTTTCGCAAACCCAACTACACCTTGGGCTTTAACAATACCAACCACTTGGTGCGCAAAGCCGATTGGGACGTGCGCCTGAGCAAAACCGGCTTTACCAATGAAGCCGGCCGCTGCCTGGTGATGAATACGGTGATGAACAAGCGCCAAGTGGCCTTTGTGGTGCTCGATGCCTTTGGCAAGTACACCCATATGGCCGACGCCACCCGCCTTAAGCGCTGGCTGGAAACCGGCAAGGTGACTCCGGTGCCGGCGGCGGCCATTAGCTATCGCCAGCAAAAACTGGCCCTGCGCCAGAGCGCCAGCACTCACTAAACCGCGCCTTGCCGCCAGCACGCAGCAGCCCGTGATGGCGCCTTAGGGTTAAACGATGGGCTGGGTCTGCAGGTACTGTTGGCGCTGTTTTAAGAACCGCGTCAACTCCGCCAACGGCAGCGCCTTGCTGATCAGATAACCCTGGATCTGATCGCAGTCATACTGGCGCAGCAACGCCAGTTGCGCGGGGTTCTCCACCCCTTCGCCGACCACTTTCAGATTGAGGTTGTGCGCCATGTTGATCATGGCCCGCACCAACTGACGATCCTCCGCCCGCTCGGCGATGCCACTGATAAAGCTGCGGTCAATCTTCAGCAGGTTGATCGGCAAGCTATGTAGGTGGACGAAAGACGAGAAGCCCGTGCCGAAGTCGTCCAGGGAGAACTGCACGCCTAACTTCTCCAGCGCCAGCATGGTTTGCTGCACATGGTCGCTGCGGCGCATCACGGCGGTTTCGGTCAGTTCAAATTCCAACCAGCTGGCATCCACACCGCGCTCTTTGATCAGCCGGCTGACGGTGCTCAGCAGTTGGCTGTCCTGGAATTGACGGAACGACAGGTTAACCGCCATATGCAGTGGCGGCAGGCCCTGATCCAGCAAGGCTTGGATATCCAGCAAGGCGCGGTTGATCACCCAATAGCCGAGCGGCACGATCAGCCCGGTTTCTTCGGCCAGCGGCACAAATTCGTTAGGCCCCAGCAGACCGTGCTCGGCATGCCGCCAGCGCACCAAGGCTTCAAGGCCAACAATGCGGTCGCTTTGCAGGCACAGGCGCGGCTGGTAATGCAGCTCGAATTCATTGCGCCGCAGCGCCCGGCGCAATTCACTCTCCAACTCGACCTGCTGGCGGGCGCTGCGACTGACGCGCTGATCATAAAAACGGTAGGTGCAGCCTTGCTGAGTTTTCGCCTGCTGCATGGCGATATGGGCGTACCACATCAGCGGATCGGCATGCATTTGCGCGCTGGAGTGGGCCAGACCAAGGCTGCAACCCAGCAACAGGCTTTCGCCATCAATCCAATACGGCTCGCTCAAGGCCTGGGTGATGCGCTCGGCCACATCCATGGCGCGCTGCGGGTCGCGGCGGCTGTCGATGAGCAAGGCAAATTCATCGCTGCCAAGGCGCGCCAGCAGATCGCCGGTTTGCAGTTGTGCCTTGATCCGCGCCACCACCTGCACAATCAGCCGATCACCGCCTTGATGGCCCAAGGCATCGTTGGCGTGGCGAAAGTTATCTAAATCGAGATGGCCCAGAGTCAGACCGTGACCCTGATACTCCTGCAAGCGATTGGCCAGCACATGGTGAAAGCCCTGCCGGTTAGCCAGGCCGGTGAGGCCATCTTGTTGCGCCAGGCGCTGCAAGGAATCGGTGAGATCAGTGCGCTCACTGGCGTAACGCAGGCAGCGGCGCAGCACTTCGCTGCTGAGGGTCGAGCTGACCAACCAATCGACCACGCTCAGGGGCGGTGACTGGGGTTCTTCATCGAGTAGCAGAATAAGCGGCAGGGGACAGAGTTCGGCGGCTTTTAAATCGCAGGTCAGCACCAGCATATTGGCGGGCAAGGCAAAGCGCTCACAGGCTGCCAGCCAACTCGGCGCAGTCAGGAGATGGTACGCATCCTCACCCAGGGCGCTTAGTTGCGCGCGCAGTAACTGCTCCCAGGCAGGCGTGGCCGCCAATAACAACAGACGCCACGGTTTGACAGACACAGGCAAGCAGCTCCCCCCACATAATCAATTAGCGTGTCACTCGCTCAGCTGCACCGTGTTCGGCGTCTTGCCCCCACAGCCATGTGGTATACGCGTACCTACTTCAAGGTAAGTCTCAAGTTTGTCTCGCAGAGTACTGCATTGGTTGAATTAGCCAAGTGTTGCGCAGCAACATTATGTGCGCCGCAACACAATTTCATCGGCTCGGTCAGAATGCGCAAGGCCTGTTAAAATGCCCGGCCTCCTCTGCTGATGATGTCTTCCCATGTCCCGACTGAACCCCCGGCAACAAGAAGCCGTGAACTACGTCGGCGGCCCACTTCTGGTGCTCGCCGGTGCAGGTTCCGGCAAGACCAGCGTGATCACCCGCAAAATCGCCCACTTGGTGAAAAACTGCGGCATTCAGGCCCGCCATATCGTCGCCATGACCTTTACCAACAAGGCCGCGCGCGAGATGAAAGAACGGGTCGGCAGCCTGCTGCACGGCGCCGAAGGGCGCGGCCTGACCGTGTCGACCTTCCACAACCTGGGCATGAACATCATCCGCAAGGAATATGCACGCTTGGGCTACAAGCCCGGCTTCTCGATCTTCGATGATGGCGATATCAAGGCGCTGCTTTCGGACATCATGCAGAAGGAGTATTCCGGCGACGACGGCATCGATGAGATCAAAAACTACATCGGCTCGTGGAAAAACGACCTGATCCTGCCCGAGCAAGCCCTGAGCGAAGCGCGCAATCCCAAAGAGCAAACCGCCGCCATCGTCTACCTGCACTACCAGCGCACGCTCAAGGCGTACAACGCAGTGGACTTCGACGACCTGATTCTGCTGCCGGTGAAGCTGTTCCAAGAACACGCCGACATCCTGGAAAAGTGGCAAAACCGCATCCGCTATCTGCTGGTCGACGAATACCAAGACACCAACGCCAGCCAATACCTGCTGGTGAAGATGCTGGTGGGCATGCGCAACCAGTTCACCGTGGTCGGCGACGATGACCAGTCGATCTACGCCTGGCGTGGCGCGCGCCCGGAAAACCTGATGCTGCTCAAAGAGGATTACCCGTCGCTGAAAGTGGTGATGCTGGAGCAGAACTACCGCTCCACCAGCCGCATCCTCAAATGCGCCAACACCCTGATCGCCAACAACCCCCACGCTTTCGAGAAGCAGCTGTGGTCGGAGATGGGCGTCGGCGATGAGATCCGCGTGATCCGCTGCCGCAACGAAGACGCGGAGTGCGAGCGGGTGGCCATGGAAATCCTCACCCTGCACCTGCGTACCGATCGGCCCTACAGCGACTTCGCCATCCTCTATCGCGGCAACTACCAAGCCAAGCTGATGGAGCTGAAGCTGCAGCACCACCAGATCCCTTATCGCCTCTCCGGCGGCACCAGCTTCTTCGCCCGCCAGGAAGTGAAGGATCTGATGAGCTACTTCCGCCTGCTGGTTAACCCGGATGACGACAACGCCTTCCTGCGCGTGATCAACGTGCCGCGCCGTGAAATCGGCTCCGCCACCCTGGAAAAACTCGGCAACTACGCCACCGAGCGCAAGATCAGCATGTACGCCGCGGCGGGCGAGATGGGCCTGGCCGAGCACCTTGAGCCGCGCTACAGCGAGCGCCTGCAACGCTTCACCCGCTGGATGGACCGGGTGCGGCAAGAATGTGCGCAGAACGATCCAATCGCCGCGATCCGCAGCATGGTCATGGATATCGACTACGAAAACTGGCTGAGGCAGAACGCCTCCAACGACAAAGTCGCCGATGCGCGGATGGGCAACGTGTGGTTCCTCGTCGACGCGCTGAAGAACACCCTTGAGCGTGACGAAGACGGTGAGATGACCATCGAGGACGCCATCGGCAAGCTGGTGCTGCGCGACATGCTCGAACGCCAGCAAGAGGAAGAAGAAGGCGCCGACGGCGTGCAGATGCTCACCCTGCACGCCTCCAAAGGCCTGGAGTTCCCCTACGTGTTTATCATCGGTATGGAAGAGGAAATCCTCCCCCACCGCTCCAGCATCGAGGCCGACACCATCGAGGAGGAGCGGCGCCTGGCCTATGTCGGCATCACCCGTGCACGGCAGACGCTGGCCTTCACCTATGCGGCTAAACGCAAACAGTACGGCGAAATCATGGACTGCCTGCCGAGTCGCTTCCTCGACGAGTTGCCGCCGGAAGACTTGCAATGGGAAGGTCTGGAAGACACCGCCCCGGAAGTCAAAGCCGCGCGCGGTAACGACGCCCTGGCCAACATGCGCGCCCTGCTCAAACGCTGAAAACACAACCTGACAGACAACCTGACAAGTGTTGAACTTTAACTTCGCTGCGCCCATCAACTTTTAAACCAGCCTGCCCGCTGTTTTTAGGAGATGTGCGTTATGCCGAGTCAAACCGTTGCTCAGATCGTGGTCGAAACCCTGGAACAAGCCGGGGTCCGACATTGCTATGGGATTGTGGGTGACACGCTGAATTACGTCACCGATGCGATCCATGCAAGCAGCATCGAATGGGTCCATGTCCGCCACGAAGAAGCCGCCGCGTTCGCCGCCGGCGCCGACTCGTATATCAGCGGCAACCTCACCGCCTGTGCCGGCTCTTGCGGCCCGGGCAGCCTGCACTTCATCAACGGCGTGTTTGAAGCCCAGCGCAACCGCGCGCCCATGGTGCTGATTGCCAGCCAGATCGTCACCGAACAGCTGGGCATGGAGTTTCCCCAAGAGGTCGACTTCAAGGCCGTGTACAAGACCTGCAGCGTGTTTTGCGAGCAGGTGATGAACCCCGAGCAAGCCAAGCGCTTAACCACCCTGGCCTGCCAAGCCGCCATCCATAAACAAGGCGTCGCGGTGCTGATTCTGCCCGCCGATATCAGCCAAGCCACGGTCAAAAACGCCCCCGCCTTTGCCGTCCACCGGCCACACCCGGTGCTGCGCCCCAGTGATAGCGAACTGCAGGAAATCGCCCACTTACTCAGCCAAGGCAAAAAGATCGGCATCTACGCAGGCTCCGGCTGCCAAGGCGCCCACGACTTGCTGGTGGAGCTGGCCGCCAAGCTCAAGGCACCCATTGCCCACACCTCGCGGGCCAAGGACTTTGTCGAATACGACAACCCTTTCAACATGGGCATGACCGGCATGCTGGGGGTCAAATCCGGCTTTCATATGATGAATGAGTGCGACACCCTGCTGCTGTTAGGCGCCGACTTCGCTTGGGCGCAGTTTTATCCCCAGCACGCCAAACTGATCCAGGTCGACCGTGACGCCAGCCACTTGGGCCGCCGTCACCCGGTCGATCTAGGCGTGGTCGGTGATGTCGTCGCCACCTTGCAGGCCTTGCTGCCCTTAGTGCAGCAGCACAGCGACGACAGTTTCTTGCAGGAGTGCTTAGCGCTGCGCCAACAGACCGTGGCCCACCTGGAGAAAGAAGAGCACGCCGGCGATGGCGAGCTGATTCATCCGCAGCACCTGGTCAAACTCATCAACCAGTACGCCAACGACGACGCCCTGTTCACCGCCGACGCGGGCTCGGCCATGGTCTGGCTGCTGCGGCATATCCACACCAATGGCAAACGCCGCACCCTCACCAGCTTGGTCCACGGCAGCATGGCCAACGCCATGCCCCAGGCACTGGGCCTGCAAAAGGCCTATCCGGGCCGCCAGGTGATCTCGATTTCTGGCGACGGCGGCCTGGCGATGTTGCTTGGCGACTTGCTCACCGCCATTCAAGAAGAGCTGCCGATTAAGATCGTGGTGCTGAATAACGCCTCGCTTAACTTCGTCGAGATCGAACAGAAGGTCGAAGGGCTGCTGGATAACTACACCCACCTGCTCAACCCGGACTTTGCCAAACTGGCCGAGGTGATTGGCTTCTACGGCCAGCGCGTGACT
Source organism: Pseudomonas sp. 5P_3.1_Bac2 (assembly GCF_025465995.1). Classification (GTDB taxonomy): domain Bacteria; phylum Pseudomonadota; class Gammaproteobacteria; order Pseudomonadales; family Pseudomonadaceae; genus Aquipseudomonas. The sequence continues at coordinate 24,401 of NZ_JANLNY010000028.1, forward strand.
CAGTCGGCGCAGCTGGAGCAGGCCGTGCAAGCCTTCCTCGCCCATCCGGGGCCGGCGCTGCTGGATGTGCACACCAACCCCAGCGAACTGGTGATGCCGCCCAAGATTGAGGCCACCCAAGTGATCGACACCGCGTTGTATGCGGCCAAAGCCATTCTTAACGGCCGTTTTAAAGACGTGGAGCAATTGGTGGTGAGCAACTTCCTGAAGAAATAACCTCCCGCCAGCAAGGCCGGCGCTATGCCAGCCTTGCTGCGGTGCGGATAGATTTTCGTCAATTGCCAAGCGACGACGCCGGGCGGAAGTCGCGCAAGGCCTACGGGCACGGTACAATTACGCGCTTTAGCAGTGGCCCTAGCCCCGCCAGGAAGCAAGCGTGAATATTCTCAAAGACAAAATTCGTAGTGAAGGTATCGTCCTGTCCGAGCAGGTGCTCAAAGTGGACGCCTTCCTCAATCACCAAATCGACCCGCTCCTGATGCAGCACGTGGGCCATGAGTTCGCCCAACGCTTCGCCGGGCAAGGCATCACCAAGATCGTCACCATCGAAGCCTCGGGCATTGCCCCGGCGATCATGGCGGGCCTGGAACTGGGCATCCCGGTGATTTTCGCTCGCAAGTTTCAGTCGCTGACCCTGAAAAACGATCTGCTGATCTCCAAGGTGTTTTCCTTCACCAAGCAGACCGAAAGCACCATTGCCATTTCCTCGCGGCACCTTAGCGCCAACGACAAGGTGCTGGTGATCGACGACTTCCTTGCCAACGGCCACGCCGCCAAGGCGCTGATCGACCTGATCCTGCAAGCCGGCGCGCAAGTCGCAGGCATCGGCATCGTGATCGAAAAATCCTTCCAGGAAGGCCGCAGCATGCTGGAACGCGAAGGCTACCGGGTCGAGTCCCTGGCGCGTATCGCCGCGCTGGAAAACGGCGAAGTGCGCTTCCTCGAATAAGCCCGCGGCCTAAGGCTCAAGCGCTCTGCGCGTGGGCCTTAAGGCAAACGCCAGGCACAAAAAAGCCGCCTCGAAGGGCGGCTTTTTCATGTCCAGCGTCTGTAGCTTACAGACCGGACATCTTCTTGATCGCGCCAAGCAGCTCGTCATCCGAGCAGTCAGCACAGGTGCCTTTAGGCGGCATAGCATTCAGGCCTGTAATAGCCTTGGCCAGAATGCCATCCAAACCACCTTGGTGGTCAGCACGCTCTTTCCATGCCGCTGCGTCGCCAATTTTTGGCGCACCCAGCAGGCCAGAACTGTGGCAAGCGCCACAATGCTTAGCAATAATTTCGTCGCCGGTACGGTTACCACCACCAGCAGCGCTAGCGGCTACGGTAGCAACACCCTTACATTCTTCGCCCATCACGCAGACTTCACCCACCGGCTTTAAGCGCTCGGCAATGGCGTCGTCGGTCGTGGCTTGAGCAGTCACTGCCCACAGGGCCAAAACGGTAGCCGGTGCTACCAGGAGCTTTTTAATCAGGTTCACGGTACACCCTCTTCGTGGCTAGTCACGCTCGCGGCCACGGTTTCGCGAGCGGGCGACAGTATAGCCGTAAGCAGAGCCCGCTGAAACAACCCAGATTGTCGCAGGGTTATTATTTAGGCGGGCGCGACGACTGGTTTAGAAGTTGGCCGGCGTGGTCGCGCTGATCAATCGCGCCGGTTGAGTAAAAGGATTACGGAAGCGGTGCGGTTTGCTGCTTTCAAAATAGTAGCTATCGCCCGGCTCCAGCACGAACACCTCGGCCCCCACGGTCAGCTCCAGCTTACCCTCAATGACCATACCGGCCTCTTCACCCTCATGGGTGTACATCTCTTCGCCAGTATCGGCGCCCACTGGATAGATCTCGTCCAAGAAGCAAATAGCCCGGCTCGGATGCGCCTTGCCAACCAGCTTCATGGTAATGGTGCCACTGCAGATATCACTCAATTCGGCGGCGCGGTAGACCACCTGGGTCTGGTTATCCTGCTCGACGTCGAGGGAGAAAAACTCCACCAACGACATGGGGATACCGGCTAGCACCTTTTTCAGCGAACTGATCGAAGGACTAACGCTGTTCTTCTCGATCATGGAGATGGTGCTGTTAGTGACGCCCGCGCGTTTGGCGAGTTCACGTTGGGAAAGGCCTTTGAGCTTACGGATTGATTGCAGTCGTACACCGACGTCCAATGTTGGAGTCCCCCTAGGGAAAATACTGGTAATGGTGCCGTATGATGGCAACAGTGTTCAGTATTTACAACACCTGCGGCAGATCCCTTGCCGCAGCCTGGGGTTCACTCGCCGCTGTAGCTCAGCGGCACCCGGCGCAGGTTGCAAAACAGCTGGTAGGGAATGGTTTGCGCGGCTTGCGCCACATCGCTGGCCAGCACTTGCTGGCCCCACAGCTCTACGCTGCTGCCAAGGCCGGCGTGGGGCAGATCAGTGAGGTCGACGGTCAGCATGTCCATCGACACCCGGCCAATCAGCTGCGTGCGCACGCCATCGACCACCACCGGCGTACCAGTCGGCGCATGCCGTGGGTAGCCATCGGCATAACCCATGGCGACCACGCCGACGCGGGTTGGCCGAGCGCAGACAAACTTGGCGCCGTAGCCCACCGGCTCACCGGCCGGCAGTTCACGCACGCTGATGATCTTCGATTGCAGGGTCATCACTGGTTTGAGCTGTGCCGCCAGTGGCTGCTCGACCTCAAACGGCGTGGCGCCGTAGAGCATGATCCCCGGGCGCACCCAGTCGTTGGCGCTTTGCTCGGGGAACAGTTGCGGCCACCCCATAATGCCCGGCGAGTTACGCAAACTGACTTCGGCATTCAGCGCCGCGCGGGCCTGATTAAACGTGCTGAGCTGCTCGGCACTGCGGCTGCAATCCAACTCATCGGCGCGGCTGAAATGACTCATCAGCACGATCTTGTCGACCTTGCCGCTGGCCTGCAGGCGCTGATAAGCAGCCTGATATTCCGCCGGATGCAGACCCACACGGTGCATGCCGCTGTCCAGCTTCAGCCACAGGTTCAAACCGCTGACGGCGCTATTGATGATCGCCTCGATCTGCCACTGCGCATGCACCACACACCACAGCTGGTGCTGCACGATCAGCTCAAGCTCGTCGGCCTCAAAGAAACCTTCGAGCAGCAGGATTGGCCCGCGAATGCCGGCCGCACGCAGTTGCAGCGCTTCTTCGATACAGGCCACGGCAAAGCCATCGGCTTGCTCTTGCAGGGCTTCGGCGCAGCGCACCGCGCCATGCCCATAAGCATCGGCTTTAATCACCGCAAGGGCACGGGCGCCAGCAGTCTGCCGGGCCAATTGGTAGTTGTGACGCAGGGCATTGAGATCGATCAGGGCACGAGCAGGACGCATGCTGTTCTCAGTTACAAGCCGCATGCGCCGACAGTTCGCGCCGGGCATGCAGAGGGTGGAGGTTACAAGGTGGGCGCGCGCCTTACTGCGCGGCGACGACGGTCATTTCCACCAAGACTTCTGGTTTGTACATCTGCGCTTCAACACAGGCGCGCGCCGGGGCAGTACCCGCAGCCACCCAAGCATCCCAGACTTGATTGAGACCGACGTAGTCGCGCGCCATGTCGCGCAGGTAGATGGTCACACTCAAAATCTTCGACTTGTCGCTGCCTGCCTCGGCCAACAGGCGGTCGATATTAGCCAGCGTTTCGCGAGTTTGCTGGACGATATCGCCGCTGTAGTCATCCGCCAACTGCCCCGCCAGGTAGACGGTGTGATTGTGGATGACGATTTCGCTGTAACGGGCCTCAGTGTGCAGGCGCTGTACTGACATGTTCGGTGTTCTCCTGGGAACGGCTATAACGGGAAATATCCAGGCCGGCGGCGCTGATCTGCGGGCGCTGCTTGGCGATCAAATCCGCCAGCAAACGACCCGAGCCGCAAGCCATGGTCCAGCCCAGTGTGCCGTGCCCAGTGTTGAGGAACAAATTGCGCAGTGGGGTCGCCCCCACAATCGGCGTGCCATCTGGCGTGGCCGGACGCAGCCCGGTCCAGAATTCAGCCTGGCTCAGGTCGCCGCCTTGTGGATAAAGATCACTGGTGATCATTTCCAGCGTCTTGCGCCGTTTGGGGTTCAGGCTCAGGTCGAAGCCGGCGATTTCCGCCATGCCGCCGACGCGAATACGCTGATCAAAACGGGTGATGGCGACCTTGTAAGTCTCATCCAGGATGGTCGAAGTTGGCGCCATCTCCGGGTTGGTGATCGGCACGGTCAGCGAGTATCCCTTAAGCGGGTACACCGGCGCCTTGATGCCCAGCGGCTTGAGCATCTGCGGGCTGAAGCTGCCCAAGGCCAGCACGTATTTGTCGGCGGTTTCCAGCTTGCCGTCGATCCACACGCCGTTGACCCGGTCACCCACCGCGTCGATGCGCTCGATGTTCTGCCCGAAGCGGAATTCCACGCCCAGGTCTTTGGCCATTTGCGCCAGTTTGGTGGTGAACATCTGGCAGTCGCCGGTTTGGTCATTCGGCAGGCGCAGGGCGCCGGCGAGCTTATGGGTGACGCCAGCCAGCGCCGGCTCGACCCGGGCGATGCCGTCACGATCCAGCAGTTCATAGGGCACGCCGGAGGCTTGCAGCACGGCGATGTCTTTCGCCGCGGCATTCAGTTGCGCTTGGTTGCGGAACAGTTGGGTGGTGCCCAGCGTGCGGCCTTCGTAGGCGATGCCGGTTTCTGCACGCAGCTCATCGAGGCAGTCGCGACTGTACTCAGACAACCGCACCATGCGCTCTTTGTTCACCGCATAGCGGCTGGCGGTGCAATTGCGCAGCATTTGCGCCATCCACAGGTATTGCTGGACATCGCCAGTGAGCTTGATCGCCAGCGGCGCGTGTTTGGCCAGCAGCCATTTGATCGCTTTGAGCGGCACGCCCGGGGCAGCCCAAGGCGATGCGTAGCCTGGCGAGACCTGGCCGGCGTTGGCAAAGCTGGTTTCCATGGCCGGCGCCGCCTGGCGATCCACCACCACCACTTCAAAACCTTGCCGCGCTAAGTAGTACGCACTGGCTGTACCGACTACACCACTACCCAGAACCAAAACCCGCATGACGCTCTCCTCATCGTGACCCGGCACGACGAACATTTTGTATGACAACAGATGGGCAGAAGTATAGGAAGACACAGGCAGTGCTTTTCACTATATAAGCAGCTATATTTGGCGACAATTATCGACAAAAATGCCTTAAGCAGAGGCGGATCCCCCATGAGAACCCAACATCAAAGCCGTCGTGAACTGGACAAGATTGATCGCAACATTTTGCGCATCCTGCAAGAAGATGGGCGCATCAGTTTTACCGAGCTGGGCGAGCGTGTCGGCTTGTCTACCACGCCGTGCACTGAGCGCGTACGCCGCTTAGAGCGTGAAGGCATCATCATGGGCTACAACGCCCGCCTCAACCCGCAACACCTCAAGGCCAGCCTGTTGGTGTTCGTTGAGATCAGCCTGGACTACAAGTCTGGCGACACCTTCGAAGAGTTCCGCCGCGCCGTGCTCAAGCTGCCCCACGTGCTGGAGTGTCACCTGGTTTCCGGCGACTTCGACTACCTGGTTAAAGCACGCATCAACGAGATGGCCAGCTACCGCAAGCTGCTCGGCGACATCCTGCTCAAGCTGCCCCATGTGCGTGAGTCGAAGAGCTATATCGTCATGGAAGAGGTCAAAGAGAGCCTCAGCCTGCCGATCGCCGACTGAGCTAGACCAGTACCTGACGGGTGCTGGCAATCAGTTGATGGATCTGCCGCTCGACGCTTGCCTCGACCCACTCTTCTGGGCGCTGCCCCTGCGGGCAAGGCAGGCGTGGAGTGGTGCCGAACAAGCGGCAAATCAGCGGCCGCTGGTCATACACCGTGCAGCCTTGCGGGCCTAAGTGCACGCAGTTGTACTCAGCCAGGGCGGCGTCATGCTCGGCGTCGCTCTTGACCGGCAAGCGGGCCATTTCCTCCGATGAAGCCGTCACCGGCCCACAGCAATCGTGGCAGCCGGGCACACAGGCGAAGCTGGGAATCTGCAAACGCAGCTTGTCGATTTTGCGGCAATTGCTGTTCATGGGCCTATCCGGAAGAAATCGCGCGCATTCTACCGCGCAGCAGCGCTAAAGCATGTCTGTAAGCGACCCAGTTGGCCTTTAGCGGCGATTTCCCCTTGGCGAGCAGGGAAAAGCGCGCTTATGCTTCGTAAAATTTCCCAAACACAATAATCAGGATTCCACACATGAACGCCCGCGTTCACGCCCCCGTGCACAGCCCTCAGCACGCCGCGTCCTATTACGCCGCCAGCGCCAAGCAAAGCCTTACGTTGCCTAGCCTGCAAGGCGCTCTCAGCGCTGATGTGTGCATCGTGGGCGGCGGTTTTTCCGGCCTCAACACGGCCATCGAGCTGGCGCAGAAAGGCCTGTCGGTGGTGCTGCTGGAAGCCCACAAGATTGCTTGGGGCGCCAGCGGACGTAACGGCGGGCAACTGATTCGCGGGGTCGGCCATGATGTTGAGCAGTTCGCCCCCATCGTCGGCGCCGACGGCGTCCGTCAATTCAAGCTGATGGGACTGGAGGCGGTGGAGATCGTTCGCCAGCGCGTGGCGCAGTTCAATATCGACTGCGACCTGACCTGGGGTTATTGCGACCTGGCCAACAAGCCCAGCCACTTCGCCGGCTTTGCCGAGGACATGGCCGAGCTGCAAAGCCTCGGCTACCGCCACCCGATGCGCCTGGTGCAACCGGAAAACATCCATGAGGTGGTCGGCTCAACCCTCTACCACGGCGCCATGATCGACATGGGCTCCGGTCACCTGCATCCGCTGAATCTGGCACTGGGCGAAGCCGCCGCCGCGCAAAGCCTGGGTGTGCAGCTGTTTGAACAGTCCGCGGTAACCCGCATCGACTATGGCCACGAAGTGCAGGTGCACACCGCCCAAGGCCAGGTGCGGGCGAAGTATCTGGTGCTGGCCTGCAACGCTTACCTCAACGGCCTGAATAACCAATTGGGCGGCAAGGTGCTACCGGCGGGCAGCTATGTGATCGCCACCGAGCCGCTGAGCGAAGCCGAAGCCAAAGCGCTGATTCCACAAAATATGGCGCTGTGCGACCAACGGGTGACGGTGGACTACTATCGCCTGTCCGCTGACCGGCGCCTGCTGTTTGGCGGTGCCTGCCACTATTCCGGCCGCGATCCAGCGGACATCGCCGGCTATATGCGGCCGAAGATGCTGAAAGTCTTCCCCCACTTGGCCAATAAGCGTATCGACTACCAGTGGGGCGGCATGATCGGCATTGGCGCCAACCGCCTGCCGCAAATCGGGCGCCTCAGCGAGCAGCGTAACGTGTTCTACGCCCAGGCCTACGCCGGCCATGGCGTCAACGCCACCCACCTAGCCGGCAAACTGCTCGGCGAGGCGATTGCCGGGCAAGCCAGCAAGGGTTTTGATCTGTTTGCCCAAGTGCCGCATATGACCTTCCCCGGCGGCAAACACCTGCGCTCGCCACTGCTGGCCTTGGGCATGCTCTGGCACCGCTTTAAAGAGCTGCTGTAACACAGCGACACGCCGCCAAGACTTGGCTTGGCTTGGCTTGGCGGCGCATGCTCGGCCTTTGGCTGCATGACCACTCACCACGTCTAGCGCCAAAACGGCTGACTGGCCTCACGCTGCGCCTGCTCACGGTTCAGGCCCACATCCTTCAGTTGTTCATCGCTCAATTCGGCCAACACGGCCCGCGTCTGCTTGCGCAAACGAATACGCGCCCAGACAGCGCGCCAAGCCGCTACGCCATACAGATGCTTGCCGCTGGTCAGTCCCGCTGAGTCATCCTGCCCACCGCTTAACCGCTCTAGTTTGCTGCTACGCATAAACGCCTCCGATTCCCCTTGGGCCGAGTGAATAGGATGAATGGCAAGGCGCTAGGCAGACAGATCCAACAAATCAGTTTAAAAACCATACAGATCAGCCAACTTACGCCTGAATGGCTTTTTTAAGGCCAATCTGTATGGTCGCAAGCACCAAGGATCGCCCATGAGTCTTTATCAGCAGCTCGCCGAACAGCTCGCCACCCGCATCGAACAAGGCCTGTATCGGCCCGGCCAACGCTTGCCCTCGGTGCGCACCCTGAGCCAGGAACATGGGGTTAGCCTGAGCACCGTGCAGCAGGCCTACCGCCAGCTGGAGGACCAAGGCCTGGCGCAGCCCAAGGCCAAGTCCGGTTATTTCGTCCCTCAGGCCCGGCCCACGCCGCCCCTGCCGAGCATGGGCCGGGCACCACAACGGCCGGTGGAAATATCCCAGTGGCCACAGGTGCTCGAGCTGGTCAGCCAGGCCCCCGGCAGCGGCTGGCTGCAACTGGGTCGCGGCATGCCGGATATCAGCAGCCCCACCCTGAAACCCTTGCTGCGCAGCCTTGCCCAACTGAGCCGGCGCCAGCAATTGCGCGAGCTGAGCTATGGCAGCCTGCAAGGCGACCCGGCGCTGCGCGAGCAAATCGCCCGGCTAATGCTCGACTCCGGCTGCCAGATCGCCGCCGATGAACTGCTGATCACCACCGGCTGCCATGAGGCTTTATCGATTGCCCTGCGCAGCCTGTGCCAGCCCGGCGATATCGTAGCGGTCGACTCACCGAGTTTTCACGGCGTGATGCAGGCGCTTAAGGGCTTCAATATCAAAGCCCTCGAGCTGCCCACCGATCCACTTACCGGCATCAGCCTGCCAGCCTTGGAGCTGGCTCTGGAGCAGTGGCCGATCAAGGCGATTCAGCTGACCCCCAGCTGCAATAATCCGCTGGGCTACATCATGCCCGACGCCCACAAGCGTGCCCTGCTAGCCCTGGCCCAGCGGCATGACGTGGCGGTTATTGAAGACGATGTGTACGGCGACCTGGCTTACCGCTACCCACGGCCGCGCACGATTAAGTCGTTTGATGATGACGGCCGCGTGCTGCTCTGCAGCTCTTTCTCCAAGACCCTGGCGCCGGGCCTGCGCGTCGGCTGGATCGCCCCCGGCCGCTACCTGCAGCAGGTGCAACATCAGAAGTACATCAGCAGCGGGATGAATGCACCGGTGCCGCAGCACGCGCTGGCCGACTTTATCAGCCAGGGCCACTACCAGCCCCACCTGCGCCGCATGCGCAGCCAGTACGCGCAAAACCTAGGCTTGGTGGTCGAATGGATCAGCCGTTACCTGCCGCCCGGCACCCGGGTGAGCCAACCCCGGGGCGGCTTTATGCTGTGGCTGGAATTAGCGCCGCAGTTCGACAGCCAGCGCCTCAATCGGTTGTTGGCGCCCCATAAGCTGATGGTGGCACCGGGCAGCATCTTCTCCGCCGCCGGCAAGTACCGAAACTGCCTGCGCCTGAACTACGCGCTCAAGCCCACCCCTGATCTGGAGCAGGCGATTAAGCAGCTGGGCCTGTGCATCGACAGCCTGCTGGAGGCGCACGCTTAGGTGCCCTGCACCGCTTGCAAGCCCTTGCCGCGCCAGACCAGCACAACAAACACCGCTGCGCCTAGGGCCATCATCAATGGCAAGGCATGGCCGCTGACCCACTGACTGACCGCCCCGGTCAGCAACGGCCCGACCAAGCAACCCAAGCCCCACAGCTGGGCGATATGGGCGTTGGCCTTGACCAACTGCTCATCACGATAACGCTCGCCGATCAGAATCAAGGCCAGGGTGAACAGGCTGCCGGCCGTGGCGCCAAACAGCACCAACAACGGCCAGATCAGCACCGTATGCAGCAGCAACGGAATGGCCAGGCTGCTGACACACAGCCCCAAACCGCAGAACAGATACAGACGCTGGCGTGACAGGCGATCGGCCAGCCAGCCAATTGGCAATTGCAGCGCCGCATCGCCGACCACCACCACGCTGACCAGCAGCAGCGCGACGTCCTGCGTAAAGCCCTGACGCAGGCCGTACACCGGCATCAACGTCAGCACCATGGCCTCGAAGGCGGCAAACAGCATCACCCCCCAGGCAATCGCTGGCATGCCCTGACAGAACTGCCACAAACCACGCCCCGAGGCGCTGTGCGCATCGACCTTAGGTGCACCGGTGCGGCCCAGCAGCCACAGGCTGCCAGCGATCAGCAAGGCCACGCCGATCCAAAACCCCAGATCGTTGTCAGTGCCCACCGCCGCCAGAATCAACGGACCACCCAGATAGCTCAGGGCATAGCCGGTGCCATACAGCGCGACCAAGCGCCCGCGCAGATGCTCCGGCACCAGTTGGTTGATCCAGCTTTCGCCCAACACGAAGACCACGGTCAAACCGACGCCCAGCAGCAGACGCAAAATCAACCACAGGTAGTAGTGCTGCATTAACGCCATAAGAATGGTGGCCAGCGCGCCGACCAGCAGACACAGGCGCATCACTCGCTCAGTGCCCAAGGCACCAGCCAAGCGCCCGGCGATGGAAGCGCCAAGCAACACACCGACGGCCGGCGTCGCCGCCATCACGCCAATGGCGAACGAGCCGTAGCCCCACTCTTCTAGCCGCAACGACACCAGCGGCATGGTCACGCCCAACGCCAGACCGATGCTGATCACTGCCGCACATACGGCGAAATAAGTACCCCAACGCATTGCCAGAATCCTTCGAACTGCACTGCACAAAGCAAACGGCCGGACTCCTCAGGAGCCCGGCCGCCAGCGGTACCGAGCACGCCTCACGGCATGCTCAGGCGGGAGTGACTTAGAGCTTGAACCAGGTGGCTTTGAGCTCGGTGTACTTATCGAAGGCGTGCAACGACTTGTCGCGACCGTTACCGGATTGCTTGAAGCCACCAAACGGCGCGGTCATATCGCCCATGTCGTATTGGTTGATCCACACACTACCGGCGCGCACGGCACGGGCCACACGGTGGGCACGGGACAGATTATCGGTCCAGATACCAGCAGCCAGACCGTAAATGGTGTCGTTGGCAATCGCCACGGCCTCGGCTTCGTCTTCAAAGCCAATCACCGCCAGCACTGGGCCAAAGATTTCTTCTTTGGCGATGCGCATGGCGTTGTTCACCCCATCAAATATCGTCGGCTGCACATAGGTGCCACCCGTCTCTTCCAGCACTTGCGCGCCGCCGGCTACCAATTTGGCGCCATCGTCGTGACCGGCCTGGATGTACTTGAGCACCTGATTCATCTGCACGCTATCCACCAGCGCACCGACGTTAGTCGCCGGGTCCAGCGGGTTGCCCGGCTTCCAGGCTTTGAGCGCCTCGATCACCATGGGCACGAACTTATCTTTGATCGAGTTTTGCACCAGCAAACGCGAGCCAGCGGTACAGACTTCACCTTGGTTGAAGGCGATGGCGCCAGCGGCACCTTCCGCAGCGGCTTTGAGGTCCGGCGCATCGGCAAACACGATGTTCGGGCTCTTACCACCGGCTTCCAGCCACACGCGCTTCATGTTCGACTCGCCGGCGTAAATCATCAGCTGCTTAGCCACTTTGGTCGAACCGGTGAACACCAGGGTGTCGACATCCATATGCAGGGCCAGAGCCTTGCCTACGGTATGCCCAAAGCCTGGCAGCACGTTCAGCACGCCAGCCGGAATGCCTGCCTCGATGGCCAGTTGAGCGATACGAATGCCCGTCAGCGGCGATTTTTCCGATGGCTTGAGGATCACCGAGTTACCGGTGGCCAGCGCCGGGCCGAGCTTCCAGCAGGTCATCAGCAGGGGGAAGTTCCACGGCACGATGGCCGCGACCACACCGACCGGCTCACGGGTAACCAGACCCAGCTCATCGTGGGGGGTGGCCGCCACTTCGTCGTAAATCTTGTCGATCGCCTCACCGCTCCAGCGGATAGCGCGCGAAGCAGCCGGTACGTCGATGCTCAGGGAGTCGCTGATCGGTTTACCCATATCGAGGGTTTCCAGCAGCGCCAGCTCCTCGGCGTTGGCATCCAGCAGATCGGCAAAACGGATCATCGCCTCTTTGCGCTTAACCGGTGCCAAGCGCGACCACACCCCCGACTCGAACACCGCACGCGCGACACTGACCGCCGCCTCAGCATCGGCGCTGTCACAGCTGGCAACCACCCCGAGCACGCGGCCATCTACTGGGCTGATGCAATCGAAGGTCGCGCCAGAAGCGGCATCGCGGTACTCACCGTGGATAAACGCGCGGCCTTCAATCTTCAGGGCCTTGCTGCGTTGTTCCCAATCGGTACGAGTCAGGCTGGTCATCTCTCTATCCTCTTTCCCAGTAAAGCGGCGCAGCTAAGCTGCACACGCTATCAATTATTGTTATGGGCGGAGCAAGCCCCAATGGTGCTGGCAACACTAAACGAGTGCAGGGTGTTGTTCCAATATTTTTTACAAGCCGGGCGAAACCAGCTTGTTATGTTCACTTTATTAAACATAGACTGACCTTTCGTCGGTTTCGCCATGTACGCCTACCCTTGTGGGCGCCCAACTGAATTCGGACTTTTTATGAAAATTGAAAATATTGTCGATTTCGCCGAGGCCAAAACTCGCGCTGAACACTACCTGCCAGCAGCGGAAAAAATCCTCAAGGGCGACCCTAAGCAAAACGTGCGCAACCACTACAGCAGCCCCTGCGGGCAGTTCAGCGCCGGGGTCTGGGAAGGCGAGCCAGGGCAGTGGAACATCAACTACACCGAACACGAGTACTGCGAAATTCTCCACGGCGTGTCGGTGATTCGCGACAAAGACGGCAACAGCAAAACCTTGCGTGCCGGCGATCGCTTTGTCATCCCGGCCGGCTTTAGCGGTACCTGGGAAGTGGTCGAGGCGTGCCGCAAGGTCTACGTGATGTTCGAGCAGGCGCCGGCCTGAACAGTTTTTCAGCGTCCCCCTTTAGCCCGCTGAACGCGGGCTTTTTCTTGTCCGCCAAAGGCTTTAAGGCAAATCGCAGGCAAGAAAAAACCCGCACTAGGCGGGTTTCTTCACAAGGTGCGCGATCAATTACTTGATCTTGCCTTCCTTGTAGATCACGTGCTTACGCACAACAGGATCGTATTTCTTGATTTCGATCTTGTCAGGCGTGGTGCGCTTGTTTTTGTCGGTAGTGTAGAAGTGACCAGTACCGGCACTCGAGATCAAACGGATCAATTCACGCATGATGTTCCCCTTAAACCTTTTCGCCGCGAGCGCGCAGCTCGGACAGAACAACGTCAATACCACGCTTGTCGATTACACGCATGCCTTTGGCAGAAACGCGCAGACGCACGAAACGGTTCTCAGACTCAACCCAGAAGCGGTGATGCTGCAGGTTTGGCAGGAAACGACGACGGGTTTTGTTGTTTGCGTGGGAAATGTTATTCCCGGTTACTGGACCCTTACCAGTAACTTGACAGACTCTAGACATGCCTCAGCCCTCTAAAACCACATGCCCAACCCGGCATGGGTTGGCCGCTTAAACTCAATGTCATTGGCGCTTAACGCCGCGTATCTCGAGGGTCTTACCGGCCATACCTGATAGCGCAAGAACCGGGCCCCTACAAAAGAGCGCTGCTTTATACCAGAAAGCCCCCAGTGCAACAAGGTTAACCGTACTTTGCTTAACTAAATGCCAAGCCGTTTTGGCCAAGCAGAGCAGCCGCCAATGGCCATTAGGCATTTCTGCCATTCGTCGCCGCAGCTGATTGCTCTGTGGCCCGGTAATGCCCTAGGGTAAGGCTTTCTTATATGCCCGGCGTTGCTTGTCCATACAACCTTGAGGAGTTTGCCATGCGTTTTGCCCGTCTGCCGCTGCTGCTAGTGCCCTTGCTCGCGCAAGCGTCGGCCATGGCCAGCACTCTAAGCGTCTGCACTGAAGCCAGCCCCGAGGGCTTTGATGTGGTGCAGTACAACTCTCTGACCACCACTAATGCTTCGGCCGATATGCTGATGAACCGCCTAGTGGACTTCGACGCCAGCAGCGGCAAGCTGGTGCCGAGCCTGGCGCAAAGCTGGCAGATCAGCGCCGATGGCCTGAGCTATGACTTCACCCTGCGCAGCGACGTGACCTTTCATCACACCGCCTACTTCAGCCCCAGCCGCAAGCTGAATGCCGACGACGTGCTGTTCAGCTTTCAGCGCATGCTCGAGCCCAACCACCCGTGGGCCAAGGTGGCCGTCAACGGCTACCCCCACGCCCAGTCGCTGCAACTGCCGGCGCTGATCAAAAGTCTGGAGAAAACCGGCGAGCACAGCCTGCGCTTTACCCTCAATCACCCGGACGCGACCTTCCTCGCCACCTTGAGCATGGGTTTCGCTTCTATTTATTCAGCCGAATATGCCGAGCAACTGCTCAAGGCCGGCAAGCCTGAACTGCTGAACAGCCAGCCGATTGGCAGCGGGCCCTTTGTGCTTAAGCGCTATCAAAAAGACGCGGTGATCCGCTACACCGCCAACACCGAGTACTTCGCGGGTAAACCGGCGGTGGATAACCTGATCTTCGCCATCACCCCGGACGCCAACGTGCGCCTGCAAAAACTGCGGCGCAATGAATGCCAGATCGCCCTGTCGCCCAAACCCATGGACGTGCAGGCCGTGCAAGGCGATAAAAACTTAACCAGCGCCCACATCGCCGCCTTTATGACCGCCTTCGTCGCCATCAACAGCCAACATCCACCGCTGGATAAGCCCGAAGTGCGCCAGGCGATCAACCTCGCCTTCGATAAAGCCAGCTACCTGCAAGCGGTGTTTGAGAACAGCGCCGAAGCCGCCAACGGGCCCTACCCGGCCAATACCTGGAGCTATAACCAAGCCCTGCCCGGCTATGCCCACGACCCGGCAAAAGCCCGCGACCTGCTCAAGCAAGCGGGCCTGGCCGACGGATTTAGCACCACCATCTGGACCCGCCCCAGCGGCAGCCTGCTTAACCCCAATCCGAGCTTAGGCGCGCAGTTGCTGCAGGCTGACTTGGCTAAAGTCGGGATTAAAGCCGAGATCCGCGTGATCGAGTGGGGCGAGCTGATCCGCCGCGCCAAGGCCGGCGAGCACGACCTGCTGTTTATGGGCTGGGCGGGCGATAACGGCGACCCGGACAACTTCCTCACCCCGCAGTTTTCCTGCGCCTCGGTACAGTCGGGGCTGAACTTTGCGCGTTATTGCAACCAACAGCTCGACGACCTGATCCGCGACGGCAAGCGCATCAGCGACCAGGGCCAACGCAGCAAGCTGTATGCGCAAGCTCAGCAGATCATCCAGCAGCAAGCGCTGTGGCTGCCGCTGGCCAACCCGACGGCTTACACCTTGCTGCGCAAGGAAGTCAGCGGCTATCAGGTCAGCCCCATCGGCCGCCTGGATCTGGCCAAGGTGCAGCTGAGCCGCTAGGCCTCACAGCCAGCCAAACTCAGCCAGCGACAGCGGCTCGCCATCGCCGACGATAAAGTGATCGAGCACGCGCACATCGACCAGCTCCAGAGCCTCCTTCAGGCGCCGGGTCAGTACCCGGTCCGCCTGACTGGGCTCGGCCACGCCGGAGGGATGATTGTGGGTGAGGATCAGCGCCGCCGCGTTATGCGCCAGCGCCCGCTTCACGACTTGGCGCGGATAGACGCTGGCACTGTCGATAGAGCCGTGAAACAGCGCTTCAAAAGCCAGTACCCGATGCTTGGCATCGAGAAACAAACAGCCGAACACCTCATGGGGCTCGTGACGCAGCAACGCCTTGAGGTAATCGCGCACTGCCTGCGGGCTTTCCAGCGCCGAGTCGCGCCGTAGCTGCTCGGCCAGATGGCGCCGGGCCATTTCCAGCACCGCCTGCAACTGAGCGAACTTGGCCGGACCTAGACCTAAACGCTGACTAAACGACGGCAAATCCGCCTGCAACAAGCTGCGCAGGCTGCCAAAGTCGTTTAACAGATGACGCGCCAGCTCCACCGCCGATTGTCCGGCAACACCCGTGCGCAGAAAGATCGCCAACAGCTCCGCATCAGTCAGGCTGGCGGCACCTTTGGCCAATAGTTTTTCCCGCGGCCGCTCAGCGGCCGGCCAGTCGCGAATACTCATCACACCTCCTTGTGCGATAACCCCTCAATGGCCCCCGCAAAGCCACGCCCAGCAAGCGCTTGGCAGTGCCACTGCGGGGCTAGCGGTATGGTATCGTAGCGCAACTTTTGCGCAGCGCTTGGCCAGGGGGGGCCGACGCTGTGCGCATCACTTAACTCGAGACAAGGCAAGCCTATGCAACGGCTGTATCGGAAACGCATCATTGTTGGCGTAGGCGGCGGCATTGCCGCCTATAAAAGTGCCGAGTTGATCCGCCGACTCAAAGATCAAGACGCCGATGTGCGCGTGGTCATGACCCAAGGCGGCCGTGAGTTCATCACTGCGCTGACTCTGCAAGCGCTGTCTGGCCACCCGGTGCATGTCGACCTGCTCGACCCCGCTGCCGAAGCGGCCATGGGCCATATCGAGCTGGCCCGCTGGGCGGACTTGGTACTGATTGCCCCCGCCACCGCCGATCTGATGGCGCGCCTGGCCCAAGGCATGGCCGATGATCTGCTGAGCACCTTGGTGCTGGCCACCGATGCGCCAGTCGCCCTGGCACCGGCCATGAACCAAGCCATGTGGCGCGACCCAGCCACCCAGGCCAACGCCGAACTGCTGCGCAGCCGTGGCCTGCATATCTTTGGCCCGGCCTCGGGCAGCCAGGCCTGTGGCGATGTCGGCCAGGGCCGCATGCTCGAAGCCGAGCAACTGGTGCAGTGCGCCGCCGATTGCTTCCAGCATCAGGCCCTGACCGGCAAACACGTGCTGATCACCGCCGGCCCGACCCAGGAAAACATCGACCCGGTGCGCTACATCACCAACCACAGCTCCGGAAAAATGGGCTTTGCCCTAGCCGAGGCAGCCGTGGAAGCCGGCGCCAAAGTGACCCTGATCAGCGGCCCGGTGCACCTGCCCACCCCCGACCGGGTCAATCGCGTCGATGTCATCAGCGCCCGCGACATGCTCGCTGCCTGCGAGGCTGCCATGCCGTGCGATTTGCTGATCGCCGCCGCCGCAGTGGCGGACTACCGGCCAGAAGTAGTGGCCCAGCACAAATTGAAAAAAGACCCCAGCAGCGGCGATGGCATGCTGCTACAAATGGTCCGTAACCCAGACATTCTGGCCACGCTGGCCGGCCGTAGCGACCGCCCCTTCAGTGTTGGCTTCGCCGCCGAAACGCAGAACCTGTTGGAATACGCCTCGCGCAAACTGCAGGATAAAAACCTCGACCTGATCGTAGCCAACGACGTGGCCAACCCCAGCATTGGCTTTAATAGCGAAGAAAACGCCATCACCATCATTGACCGCGAGCTGCAGCAAAGCACCTTCAGCCAGACCAGCAAAAGCAAAATTGCCCGTCAGCTGATTGCCTTTATCGCTGAACGCTTCGCCCACCGTTAAGTCATTTTTGAGCACAGATACCCGTATGCACAGCCTTCAAGCCAAGATCCTCGACCCGCGCCTGGGTCATGAATTTCCCCTGCCGCAGTACGCCACCCCAGGCTCCGCCGGTCTCGATCTGCGCGCCATGCTCAAAGAAGAGCTGGTGATTGCGCCGGGACAAACCGTGCTGCTGCCCACCGGCCTGTCGATCTATATCGGCGACCCAGGCTTGGCCGCGATCATTCTGCCGCGCTCAGGCCTGGGCCATAAGCACGGCATCGTGCTGGGCAACTTGGTGGGCTTGATCGACTCGGACTATCAGGGCGAGCTGATGGTCTCGTGCTGGAACCGCAGCCAAGCCCCATTCACCATCGCCATCGGCGAGCGCATCGCGCAATTGGTGCTGGTGCCGGTGGTGCAGGCACAGTTCCAACTGGTTGACGAATTTGATCAGAGCCAACGCGGCGCTGGCGGCTTTGGCCACTCAGGCAGCCACTAAGGGCAACAGGCAGCACGCTGACTGAACGGATCACAATAATAAGGTGCCGAGGAGACGCCGCATGACCCTCTTCAAAAGTCGCGCTAAACCCCAGCCGCCAAGCGGCCTCGCCAGCAGTGCGGAGCTCACCGGCAGCGCGCAACAACAAGCCGCGCGCTCAGCCACTCACGGCTTGCTGCCCGGCGCCCTGCTGGCCTTGGTTGGGGTGGCGTTGGGCGCGGCGCTGTTGTGGTTCGGCCCGTTAAGCAGTGCCCATCAGCAACATCTGCAACAACTCAGTCAGGCGTGGGGTGAAGGTCAGGCCGGGGTGATTAAAAAAGCCCTAAAACAACTGCGCGTGGATAGCGAAGCCGCGGCCAGCACAGCTCAAGTGCTGCAAGCCCTGCAAAGCCAAGACAGCCAACAGCTGCGCAGCGCCGAGCTGAATATCAGCGCCTGGCCTGGAGTGGTCGACGCCCAACTCAACCTGCGCGGCCAAGCGGTGCCCAACGCCGAGCGCGCCGCGCCGATGAATTTCGCCGCACTGGATTTGCTACGCCGCGCGGAAAGCGGGCAAAACCCAGCGGTGGAGGCCTATAAAGTCGACAAGCGCTGGCTGGCCTATAGCGTGGTAGCCGTACGAGCCAACGCCAACGAGGCGCCACTGGGCACCTTGCTGATCGCCGTCGATCTGCAGCGCCTGACCGCCAGCCTGCCCGACATGCCTGCTGAAGTGGGGCAAATGCAATTGCTCCAGCAGTTCAGCAGCGCCCCGGCGCAAGTCTTGTTGCAACGCGGCCAAGCGGATGGCGCGGCGCTGAGCTTTAATACCGGCAACCCGCACTGGAGCCTCAGCTTCAGCCCTGGCAGCAGCCTGCTCAGCCCCATGTTGTCGCCCCTGCTGTTGGCCTGCGCCGCGCTGCTGGCCCTGGCCGGCGCTTTGGCTGGTCTGTATCTGCTGCACTATAGTCTGCAACGCAAGATCGCCGGCGATGCCGACCAACTCGACCAAATGCTCACGCAACTCGCGGCGGGTAAAAACATCAAAGCCTTTAGTCTGAGCCTGGCTCCGCTGCACAATCTGGCCCAACACATGGCGCGCTTGCCGCGCCGTGGCAATGCTTCGAGCAGCCCCAGCACTCCGGCTGCTGCACCCAGCCCTGCGAGCCCGCCGGCCGCAGTCATTACCGACCCGCTGTTTCAGGACACCGATATCTTGGACATAGATATTCTCGACGAAGACATGGACTTACTCGGTCTCAACCCGCAAACCGGCGCAGCCGCCAAGGTGGCGCCCAAACTGCCAGCAGATATTTTCCGTGCTTACGACATCCGTGGCGTGGTCGGACGCAGCCTAAACGGCGAAACCGCCTACTGGATCGGCCGCGCCATTGGCTCGCAGAGCCTGGCTCAAGGCGAACCCCACGTCAGCGTCGGTCGTGATGGCCGCCTGTCCGGCCCGGAACTGGCGCAGCAACTGATCCAAGGTCTGCTCGACTGCGGCTGTATCGTCAGCGATGTGGGCATGGTGCCGACGCCGGTGACCTATTACGCGGCGCACACCTTGGCCGGTAAGTCGGCAGTGATGCTCACCGGCAGCCACAACCCGGCCGATTACAACGGCTTTAAAATCGTCATCGCCGGCGACACCTTGGCCAATGAGCAAATCCAAGCGCTCAAGCAGCGTATCGACAACAACGACTTGGCCAGCGGCGTCGGCAGCGTCGAGCAGGTCGATTTGCTGCCGGCCTACCTCAAGCAAATCCGCGATGACATCGCCATGGCCAAACCGCTGCGCGTGGTGGTCGACTGCGGCAACGGTGTGGCCGGGGTGATCGCCCCGCAACTGCTGGAAGCCTTGGGCTGCACGGTAATCCCGCTGTTCTGCGAGGTGGATGGCAACTTCCCCAACCATCACCCCGACCCGGGCAAGCCGGAAAACCTGGTCGACCTGATCGCCAAGGTCAAAGAAGAAAAGGCCGATATCGGCCTGGCCTTTGACGGCGATGGCGACCGCTTAGGCGTCGTCACCAACCTCGGCAACATCGTCTTCCCCGACCGTTTGCTGATGCTGTTTGCCAAGGACGTGGTGTCGCGCAACCCTGGCGCCGACATCATCTTCGACGTCAAATGCACACGCCGCCTGACCCCGCTGATCAGCGGTTACGGTGGCCGCCCGGTGATGTGGAAAACCGGCCACTCGCTGATCAAAAAGAAAATGAAAGAAACCGGTGCTTTACTGGCCGGCGAAATGAGCGGGCATATCTTTATCAAGGAACGCTGGTATGGCTTTGACGATGGCATCTACGCCGCCGCTCGCCTGCTGGAGATCCTGAGCCAGGAGCAACGCGACGCCGACCAGGTGTTCCGCGCCTTCCCGGACGATATCAGCACGCCGGAAATCAACATCGAAGTCACCGAGCAAAGCAAGTTCAGCATCATCCACAGCCTGCAAAGCGAAGGCGTATGGGGTGAAGCCAAACTGACCGATCTCGATGGTATACGCGTCGACTACCCCAAAGGCTGGGGCCTGGTGCGCGCCTCCAACACCACACCGGTGCTGGTGCTGCGTTTCGAGGCCGAGAACGAGCAGGAGCTGGAGCGCATCAAGGCGGTGTTCCGCGCCCAATTGCAGCGCGTCGCGCCTGATCTCAAGCTGCCGTTTTGATTGAACTACGTTTTTTAACTGGAGTACCGCATGACCCTCGAACGCGATGCCGCCGCACAAACCGCCAAGGTTCTGTCTGAAGCACTGCCTTATATCCGCCGCTACGTCGGTAAGACCTTGGTCATCAAGTACGGCGGCAATGCCATGGAAAGCGAGGAGCTGAAGACCGGCTTCGCCCGTGACATCGTGCTGATGAAGGCGGTGGGCATCAACCCCGTGGTGGTCCACGGCGGCGGCCCGCAAATTGGCGACCTGCTCAAACGGCTGTCAATTGAAAGCCACTTTATCGACGGCATGCGCGTCACCGATGCGCAGACCATGGACGTGGTGGAAATGGTCCTCGGCGGCCAGGTCAACAAGTCCATCGTCAACCTGATCAACAGCCACGGCGGCAGCGCCATCGGCCTGACCGGTAAAGACGCGCAGCTGATTCGGGCGAAAAAGCTCACCGTTACCCGTCAGACGCCAGAGATGACCAAGCCGGAAATCATCGACATCGGCCAAGTCGGCGAAGTGGTGAGCATCAACACCGACCTGCTCAATCTGCTGGTGCAGGGCGACTTTATTCCAGTGATCGCGCCGATTGGCGTCGGCCCAGAGGGCGAGTCGTACAACATCAACGCCGACCTGGTCGCGGGCAAAGTGGCTGAAGCACTGCGTGCTGAGAAACTGATGCTGCTGACCAACATCGCCGGCCTCATGGATAAAGAAGGCAAGGTGCTGACCGGTCTAAGCACTCAGCAAGTCGACGAACTGATCGCCGACGGCACCATCTACGGCGGCATGCTGCCGAAGATCCGCTGCGCCCTGGAAGCCGTGCAAGGCGGTGTCGGCAGCTCGTTGATTATCGACGGCCGCGTGCCTAATGCGATTCTGCTGGAAATCTTCACCGACACCGGTGTCGGTACCCTGATCAGTAACCGCAAACGCGGCTAACTGGCACTGCAACCCCATCAGCTTGCCTGGCAGGCTGATGGCGGCGGCAAAGCCTCTGTCCCGAGGCTAACCCCACTCGATCGCTTAACTCAGCGGACTAAACGCAGCTTACTGCGCATCACCTAATAGCTGGCGCACACGTTCAAGATCGTTGGCGAAATTACGCTCAGCTTCCTCGCGCGCCTGTTGGTAACGGGCGATATCCGCGTTCAGGCGCACTTGCTCGGCTTTTTGGCTGTCGATCTGATCGAGCAGATGGGCTTGCACCTTGCGCCCCGCGCGCTCTTGATCGGCAGCCTGGGCCTGCAAGCTGGCCTGCTGACTGGCGGCCGAATTGAGGTTGCCGCGCGCCACGCCCAACAAGCCATCCAACTCGGCGAGCTTGCGGCTACGGGCACGTTCAACATCTTCTGGGGAGCTGTACAGGCGCAGCAGTTGCTCATCGGAGCTGGCCTGGGCCTTTTGCGCGAGGATCTTCTTCAGCTCCTCGGCCGTCGGCGCCGGCGCCACCTCATGGATGACCCGGCCCTGATCGTTAAGCACCTGGTAGCCCTTGCTGATAAATTCCGGCGGCACGCCCTGGCGGCTCAGCACGGTGGTGCCGTGGTCATCGATATAGCGGTAGAGCTCTGCCGCCTGCGCCACAACTGGCAGCGCCATGCACAGCAACAGCGAAAAGCGGATCAGGCCAGTTCTACGCATCGATGCAGCACCTTGTAATGGGCAGATTAGATACCGTATTGCTCGCGGTACGCTTGTACCGCCGGTAAATAGTGCTTGAGTTGCGCATCCTCTGCCAGATATTCAAGAACCTGTTCTAGCGACACAATGCTCACTACGGGCATAGCGTAGTCGCGTTGTACTTCCTGAATGGCCGAAAGATCGCCTTTGCCACGCTCTTGGCGGTTGAGGGCAATCAGCACGCCAGCGGCTTGCGCGTTTTGCGCCTGGATGATTTGCATCACTTCGCGAATGGCAGTGCCGGCCGTGATTACGTCATCTATGATCAGTACACGACCAGCCAGCGGAGCCCCAACGAGGGTGCCACCTTCACCATGATCTTTGGCTTCTTTGCGATTGAAACACCAAGGCACATCACGCTGATGATGCTCGGCCAGCGCCACCGCAGTGGTTGCAGCCAACGGGATACCTTTATAGGCCGGGCCGAACAGAACATCGAAGTCGATGCCGCTGTCTATCACCGCTTCAGCATAAAAACGCCCGAGCTGAGCCAAAGCTAATCCGCTGTCAAATAATCCGGCATTGAAAAAATATGGGCTGACGCGCCCCGACTTAAGGGTGAACTGGCCAAAGCGCAGTACTCCACGCTCGATGGCAAAACGGATGAAATCGCGCTGGTACGCTTGCATTTAAAAGTCCCGGACGACACGGATTGACTAGGAATTTAGCTAATTTGGAATGAGCTCGGGTATCATACACGCACGCGATTTTAGGGGCCATTTATGCGGATCATCAGTGTGAACGTGAATGGTATTCATGCTGCAGTCGAACGAGGATTACTCAGTTGGTTGCAAGCACAGAATGCCGACGTCATCTGCCTGCAGGACACCCGCGCCTCCGCCTTTGAACTGGACGACCAAGCCCTCCAATTGGATGGCTATTTCCTTTATGCCTGTGATGCAGAAGTACCAAGCCTTGGTGGCGTGGCCCTGTACTCCCGTTTGCAACCCAAGGCGATTATCAGCGGTCTGGGCTTTGAAATGTCCGACCGCTACGGGCGCTACCTGCAAGCCGATTTCGACAAAGTCAGTATTGCCACTGTACTCATGCCTTCGGGCATGCAAGGTGACGAGAATCTGAACCAGAAGTTTAAGTTTATGGACGACTTCACCCATTACTTAGACAAGCAGCGCCGCAAACGCCGTGAGTACATTTACTGCGGTTCGTTCTACGTCGCGCACCAGAAACTGGACGTGAAGAACTGGCGTGACTGCCAGCAATCACCAGGCTTCCTGGCGCCAGAACGGGCGTGGATGGATGAAGTGGTGGGCAACATGGGCTATGTCGACGCCCTGCGTGAAGTCAGCCGCGAAGGCGATCAATTCAGCTGGTGGCCCGATAGCGAACAAGCCGAGTTACTCAACTTAGGCTATCGCTTCGACTACCAACTGCTGACACCGGGCATGCGTCGCAGCATTCGTACTGCGCGCCTGCCACGTCAGCCGCGCTTCTCCCAGCACGCGCCGCTGATCGTCGATTACGACTGGACGCTGAGCGTCTAGACGTTAATCGCCCAGAAAAAACCGCAGCCCTAAGCTGCGGTTTTTTGTTTGTGCAGCATGCCAATCAGCCATCCTAAAAAAGCCCTGCGAAGCAGGGCCTTTGTGCGGCAAACCGCTTACTTAACCAAGCGCAAACACAACGGGTAGCGATAATGCTCGCCAGTGTTGGCTTTGATCCCGGCAATGATGGTCAGAATCAGGGCCGCCAGACTGATCAACGCTGCCAGCGGGAAACCGACCAGCACCCACATCAGCGCGCCGCTGACCATCAGGGCGATACTGACGGTGATCTGGAAGTTGAGCGCTTCTTTGCCCTGTTCGTCGACAAAGGGGTCCAGCTCCTTTTTCAGCTGCCAGACAATCAACGGCCCCAGCACATTGGCCACCATCGGCATGATCAACCAAGCGAAGGCGGCGTAATGGCAGAGCATGGCCCATTTGCGGGCCTCTGCATTAGGTTGGGTGCTGGGCAGTTGATCAGTCACGAACACACTCCGAAGTACTTGGCGATGGCTTAGTTGGCACTCAGAGCCGCTTGCTGCAAGGCAAACAGCTGGCTGATGCCATCTTGCGCCAACGCCAACATGGCATTCAACTCGGCCGGCTGGAAGGGCGCGCCTTCGGCAGTGCCCTGCACTTCAATGAAGCCGCCAGTGCTGGTCATCACCACGTTGAGGTCGGTCTCAGCGGCAGAGTCTTCCAGATAATCCAGGTCCAGCACCGGCTGGCCCTCATAGATGCCGACCGACACCGCCGAGATCATCTGTTTGATCGGGTCGCCGCCTTTGAGGCCACCACGTTTTTTGATCACTTGCAGGGCATCGACCAACGCCACCATAGCGCCAGTGATCGACGCGGTACGGGTACCGCCATCGGCTTGGATCACATCGCAATCGACATACAGGGTGATTTCGCCCAGCTTGCTCATATCCAGTGCGGCGCGCAGCGAGCGGCCGATCAGACGCTGGATTTCCAGAGTGCGGCCGCCTTGCTTGCCACGGCTGGCTTCACGCTGGTTACGATCGCCGGTGGCGCGCGGCAGCATGCCGTATTCGGCGGTCAACCAGCCTTGACCCTGACCTTTAAGGAAGCGCGGCACGCCCGACTCGACGCTGACCGTGCAAATCACTTTGGTGTCGCCAAACTCAACCAGTACCGAGCCTTCAGCGTGCTTGGTGTAGTTGCGGGTGATGCGGATCGGGCGCAACTGATCGGCGGCGCGGCCACTAGGACGTTTCATCAACTATTACCTGTTCTGAATAAAAATCTGCCCACATTATAGGGCCATCGACTGTGACAGTATGCCGAATTGGGAAGGCCACAGCGCACTGCGCTACAATCTGCGCTCTTTGCCGACAGACTTTTGCGAGGTCGCCCCATGATCCACAGCATGACTGCCTTCGCCCGCGCCGAACAAGCGCTCGCCAATGGCACCCTGAGCTGGGAGCTGCGCTCGGTCAACCACCGCTACCTGGAACCGCACCTGCGCCTGCCCGAAGCTTTCCGCGACTTGGAAGGCGCGGTGCGCGATGCCCTGCGTAACGGCCTGTCCCGTGGCAAAGTCGAGTGCACCCTGCGTTACAGTGAAGAAAACACCGGCCAAGCCCTGCAAGTCGACCTGCAGCGTGCCGCGCAGTTGATTGCCGCCGCCGAGAGCGTGGCCAACCTGATCAAACAGCCTGCGCCGCTGAATCCGTTGGAGGTGCTGGGCTGGCCCGGCGTATTGGTGGCCGATGCCGTCGATCCACAAGCGCTCAACCAAAGTGCAATGGGCCTGTTCAATCAAGCCCTGAAAGAGCTGAAAAACGGCCGCGAGCGTGAAGGCAGCGAGCTGGCCAAACTGCTCAACGAGCGCCTCGACAGCATTCTTGAGCAAGTCGCCGAGCTGCGTGAGCTGGTGCCGCAAATGCTCGCCGGGCAACGGCAGAAGGTGCTTGATCGCAGCGCCGAGATGCAAGTCGAGCTGGACCCGCAGCGCCTGGAACAGGAGCTGGTGATCCTCGCCCAGAAGAGTGACGTGGCCGAAGAGCTGGACCGCTTGAGCACCCACGTCAGCGAAGTGCGGCGCGTGCTTAAAAGTGCCGGTGCCACTGGCCGCCGCCTGGACTTCCTGATGCAGGAGCTCAACCGCGAAGCCAACACCCTGGGCTCGAAAGCCTTTGACACCCGCAGCACCCAAGCGGCGGTGAACCTGAAAGTCCTGATCGAGCAAATGCGCGAACAGGTGCAGAACATCGAATAAGCCAGCGCTGCGCGCCACTGATACGCGCAGCCGTCCCAACCTTTATTGCAGGAGCAGGCCATGCCCACTAGCGGCACTCTCTACATCATTTCCGCGCCCTCGGGAGCCGGCAAAAGCAGCCTGGTCAAGGCCCTGACCGACAGCGAAAGCCAAGTGCGCGTATCGGTGTCCCACACCACCCGCGCGATGCGCCCCGGCGAAATCGACGGGCTGCATTACCACTTTGTCGACCACGGGCAATTCAGCGTCATGCTCGAACGCAGCGAGTTTCTTGAGCACGCGCAGGTCTTCGACAACTATTACGGCACCTCGCAGCGCTGGCTGGAACAAACCCTGGCCGAAGGCTACGACCTGATTCTGGAAATCGACTGGCAAGGCGCGCAGCAGGTACGCAAGCTGATGCCGCAAGCCAAATCGATCTTTATCCTGCCGCCGACCAAAGAGGCCCTGCAGCATCGTCTCAACCAACGTGGCCAGGACAGCGCAGAGGTGATCGAACGACGCATGCGTGATGCCGTCAACGAGATGAGCCATTACGTCGAGTTCGACTACCTGGTGATCAACGATGATTTCGCCCACGCCCTGAGCGACCTCAAGGCGATTTTCCAGGCCAACCGCCTGCTGCAGTCGGTGCAACAACAGCGCCACGCCGGGCTGCTCAGTGAGCTATTGGTCTGATAGCGAAGCACTGGCTAAATCAGTGCTTCCCTTAATGCTGGTGATTTTTTAGACTATTCAGTCCGTTCGTCCAGCCGGCTTGCACTGCCTGGACCTAGATTTCGCACTTAATTTTGTCGTACGAGGAATACCATGGCCCGCGTTACCGTTGAAGATTGCCTGGACAACGTTGTTAACCGCTTTGAGTTGGTCATGCTCGCCACCAAGCGTTCGCGCCAACTGGCCACCGGCGGCAAAGAGCCGAAAGTGGCGTGGGAAAACGACAAGCCAACCGTAGTAGCCCTGCGCGAAATCGCTGCTGGCCTGGTTGATTATGACGTTATCGCCCAAGACGACATCGTTGAAGAAGAGCCGCTGTTCGCCGCCTTCGAGGAAGAGGCGAACGAGCCTCTGTAAGCTGATGCCTGGTCGAAGTGCACAGACGCAGGCATTCCTGACTCAGCATGGGGTTCACCCATGCCGAGCATAGACGCCCTCGCCGAAAGACTTTCGACCTACCTCGACGGCGACCAAGTTAACTTGGTTCGCCGCGCTTACTTCTACGCCGAACAAGCCCACGATGGCCAACGCCGTCGTAGTGGCGAGCCCTATGTCACCCACCCACTCGCGGTGGCCGGCATTCTGGCTGACATGCACATGGACCATCAGAGCCTGATGGCCGCCATGCTGCATGATGTGATCGAAGACACGGGCATCGCCAAAGAAGCCCTCGACGCCCAGTTTGGCGAGTCGGTGGCGGAACTGGTCGATGGGGTCAGCAAACTGACCCAGATGAACTTCGAGACCAAAGCCGAGGCGCAAGCCGAAAACTTCCAGAAAATGGCCATGGCCATGGCCCGCGACATTCGCGTGATCCTGGTTAAGCTGGCCGACCGCCTGCACAACATGCGCACCCTGGAAGTGTTATCCGGCGAGAAACGCCGGCGCATCGCCAAAGAAACCCTGGAAATCTACGCACCCATCGCCAACCGCCTGGGCATGCACAGCATGCGCGTGGAGTTCGAAGACCTAGGCTTCAAGGCCATGCACCCGATGCGCTCGGAGCGTATCCGCGCCGCGGTGAAACGCGCCCGCGGCAACCGCAAAGAGCTGGTCAACAAGATCCAGGAGTCGATCATCCACTGCCTCACCCGCGAAGGCATGGAAGGCGAAGTCAGCGGCCGCGAGAAACACCTGTTTGGCATCTATAAAAAGATGCGCGGCAAGCGCCGGGCGTTCAACGAGATCATGGACGTTTACGCGTTTCGCATCGTCGTCGACAAAGTCGACACCTGCTACCGCGTACTAGGCGCCGTACATAACCTGTACAAGCCCTTGCCGGGGCGCTTTAAGGATTACATCGCGATTCCTAAAGCCAACGGCTATCAGTCGCTGCACACCACGCTGTTCGGCATGCATGGCGTGCCGATCGAAATCCAGATCCGCACCCGCGAGATGGAAGAGTTAGCCAACAACGGCATCGCCGCCCATTGGCTGTACAAATCCAACGACGATGACCAGCCCAAGGGCAGCCACGCCCGTGCGCGGCAGTGGGTCAAAGGCGTGCTGGAAATGCAGCAACGCGCCGGCAACTCGCTGGAGTTTATCGAGAGCGTGAAGATCGACCTGTTCCCGGACGAGGTCTACGTCTTCACTCCCAAAGGCCGGATCATGGAGCTGCCCAAAGGCTCCACGGCGGTGGACTTCGCCTACGCGGTGCACACCGATGTCGGCAACACCTGCATTGCCTGCCGCATCAACCGGCGCCTGGCGCCGCTGTCGCAACCGCTGGAAAGCGGCTCGACAGTGGAAATCGTCACCGCTCCCGGCACCCGCGCCAACCCGGCCTGGCTCAACTTTGTGGTCACCGGTAAGGCCCGTACGCATATTCGCCACACCCTTAAACAGCAACGCCGCTCCGAGTCGATCAACTTGGGCGAGCGCCTGCTGAACAAGGTTCTGGCCAGCTTCAATCAGCATCTGGATGCCCTGCCGGTGGAGCGTATCGACGCGGTGCTGGAGGAATACCACCTGGAGCTGACCGAGGACTTGCTCGAAGACATCGGCTTGGGCAACCGCATGGCTTATGTGGTGGCGCGGCGCCTGCTCAGCGAAAGCAACGAAGCCCTGCCGAGCAGCGAAGGACCACTGGCGATTCGCGGCACCGAAGGCTTGGTGCTGAGCTACGCCAAGTGCTGTACGCCGATCCCCGGCGACCCCATCGTCGGCCATTTGTCTGCTGGCAAAGGCATGGTCGTGCACTTGGAAAGCTGCAAGAACATCGGCGAAATTCGCAACAACCCGGATAAATGCATCCAGCTGTCCTGGGCCAAAGACGTCACCGGCGAGTTCAACGTCGAGCTGCGCGTCGAACTGGAACACCAACGCGGCCTGATCGCCCTGCTGGCTGGCAGCGTCAACGCCGCCGACGGCAACATCGAGAAGATCAGCATGGACGAGCGCGACGGCCGTATCAGCGTGGTACAGCTGGTGGTCAGCGTGCATGACCGCGTGCATCTGGCCCGCGTGATTAAGAAGCTGCGTACCCTCACCGGGGTAATCCGCATCACGCGCGCCCGCGCCTAAGCGCCAGCCCCAAGGCGCCTGTTACTACCGAACTAAACCTCGCCTCGCCAGCTTGCAGCAGCGCACCTTGCGTCTCACCAAGCCTTGGCGCGCCGACTTGGTGCTGAGCGCCTTCGCACTTACATGTCAGACAACTGCGCTTTGACAGCTCCCACACTTTGCACCACCCTAGACGGCCTCGTCGGCAGCGCTGCGCGCGCGCCCGGCGTTCCTAATTTGTGCAGGAGTTCCCATGAGCAAGAGCGTTATCAGCAGCGACAAGGCCCCAGCGGCCATCGGCACTTACTCCCAGGCGATCAAGGCCGGCAACACCGTTTACATGTCCGGGCAGATCCCATTGGACCCCAAAACCATGGAACTGGTTGAGGGCTTTGAAGCGCAAACCGTGCAGGTGTTCGAGAACCTCAAAGCCGTGGCTGAAGCGGCGGGTGGCTCGTTTAAAGACATCGTTAAACTGAATATCTTCCTCACCGACCTGTCGCACTTCGCCAAGGTCAACGAAGTGATGGGTCGCTACTTCGAGCAGCCTTACCCAGCGCGCGCCGCCATTGGCGTAGCCGCTCTGCCGCGTGGCGCGCAGGTTGAGATGGACGCCATTCTGGTTATCGAATAACCCCTGTGGCGGGGCCTAGCGCCCCGCCCAGCAGCAAAGCGACACCCCCTCCCCGGTGCAACGCCCCCTGCAAATCCGTCGCCCAGTGCGCACAGCCCGTCTTGCATCAGCACTAACGCGCTCAATAGGCACAATTTAGCGGCCACTAATTGACAAGTTAATATTTCCTTATTGAGAACTATTTGCAATAATACTCGCAATATCTTGCTTGACACCCGCTTTCAGGCGAGTGCAGTACCTACTTCTTCCATTCAGGTCCGGCCAGTATGTTCTTATCCAGCTCACGCATTCCGACTTCAGCAGCCCCTCAAACTCGCTGGTTGCGCCCACTGTGTGTCGCACTGCTGGCGTTGCTGCCACTGAGCAGTTTTGCCGAAGAGCCGACGCCTAGCGCTGTACCTGCCCCTGCCGCCGTAGCCAACCCCGCACAAGCCGCCGTGGCGGCTCCAGCTGGCAGCGATGCTGCGGCAACCACTCAGGCTGTCGCGCCAAACGCAGTGGACAGCAAAGTCGCGGCGCTGCGCGAGAAGATCGCGACCCTCGGCGACCAAGCCACTGCCGATCAGATCGAGCAAGTGCAGCAGCAATTCATCACGGACAACCAACTCAACCCGCAAGACGCCGAGAAGCTGCTGGCTGCGGTGCAAGATGATGGCCTGGCCGACCAAGCTGGTGCCGAAGAGCCCATGCTGCACGACCTGTCGCCCTGGGGCATGTACCAGAACGCTGACGTCGTAGTGAAAAGCGTGATGATCGGCCTGATCCTGGCGTCGATCCTGACCTGGACCATCTGGGTCGCGAAAACCATCGAGCTGGTTGGCGCTCGCCGCCGCCTGCGCCGCGAACTGCAAGACCTGAAAAGCGCGCGCAACCTCAACCAAGCCGCCGAGCAAGCCCGCGCCAAGCACAGCTTCAGCACCGTGTTGATTGAAGACGCACAGGACGAAATCAGCCTGTCGGCCAACAGCAAGCTCAAAGAAGGTATCAAAGAGCGCGTCAGCTTCCGCCTCGAACGTCTGGTCGCCGCTTGCGGTCGTGAGATGAGCAAAGGCACCGGCGTGCTCGCCACCATCGGTTCCACCGCCCCCTTCGTCGGCCTGTTCGGTACCGTATGGGGCATCATGAACAGCTTTATCGGCATCGCTAAATCGCAAACCACTAACCTCGCGGTAGTCGCCCCAGGTATCGCTGAAGCCCTGCTGGCCACCGCGCTGGGTCTGGTGGCTGCGATCCCTGCGGTGATCATCTACAACGTGTTTGCCCGCTCCATCGCCGGCTACAAAGCGCAGGTCGGTGATGCTTCCGCTCAGGTACTGCTGCTGGTCAGCCGCGATCTCGACCTCGCCACGGCGAACGAGCGCAACCAAGCTCCAGCCATGGTCAGGGCGGTTTAACAACATGGGTCTGCACCTAAACGACAGCGGCGATGATCTCCAGGAAAACCATGAGATCAACGTAACGCCCTTTATCGACGTGATGCTGGTGCTGCTGATCATTTTCATGGTCGCAGCCCCACTGGCCACGGTAGACGTTAAAATCGATCTGCCGGCCTCCACCGCCAAACCGGTGCCACGCCCGGATAAACCGATCTACCTGAGCATCAAGGAAGACAAAACCTTGTTCCTCGCCAATGATCAGGTTGAGCCCGAGCAACTGGGCGCGGCGCTGGACAATCTGACACATTCAGATAAAGACAAGACCATCTTCGTGCGCGGCGACAAAGGTGTTGAATACGCCGACCTGATGGTGGTGATGGACAGTCTGCGCAGCGCTGGCTACCTCAAGATTGGCCTGGTTGGTCTGGAGACGGTCGGCGCCAAATGAATCCACGCAAACGCAATTTCTACTGGAGCGCCAGCTTAATCCTGGTACTTGCGGTGCATGTTGGCGTGTTCCTTTGGGCGCTGTACTGGCGCCCTCAAGCTATCACGCTGGAGCCGCCGCCGGCGGCCATGATGGTTGAGTTGCAGCCGTTGGCCCCACCGCCTCCGCCGCCACCACCGCAGCCGCAAATCGAGCCAGAACCGGAACCCGAGCCACCGAAAGTGGTGGAGGCAGCGAAGCCGAAACTGGTGATTGAACAGCCTAAGCCCAAGCCTAAACCGCAGAAGCCTAAGCCCAAACCACCGGAGCCCAAGCCGCAACCACCGCAGCCGCAACCTGATCCGCAGCCGAGCAATACGCCGCCGGCCGCACCACAACAGGCCGCGCCGCGTAAATCCACAGTTAATCCTGCGGACATGCTGCGCAGTCAGTGGTTGAGCAAGGTGCACGCGTACTTGAGCAGCCGCATGCATTATCCGCAGCGCGAACGCCGCTTTAACAAGATTGGCGACCGTAAGTCGGTGATGCTGAGTTTTATCGTCGATGCCAGTGGCTCCATCAGCCAGGCGGAAGTGAAAAACTCCAACGCCAAACCGAGCTTTGACCGCGACGTGTTGCAACAACTGCGCCGCGCCGGTTCAGTGCCCCGACCACCGGCAGAGTTGTTGTCAGGTGGGCGGATCAGTCTGAACTTCCCACTCAACTTTGAGTTGACCCGCTAAACCTGAGGCCACAGCTTGCTGTGGCCTCAGCTGTTTCTGCCCCGCCGAAAACGCTATCCTGCCGGCTACTTATTGCAGCGCTGTGCTGCTGCCCGGGTGAGGAATGATCATGCGTAGCCTGTCTCTTGTCGTACTTGTCAGTGCCATCCTCACTGGCTGCGCCAGTACCCCGCCGAGTGCAGATGGCACCTGGATCAACCAGACCGCCATCGATGCCGCTGCCGCCAGCGGCAACCTGCGTGAAGCCTTGCTGGCTTACGGGCCGAACCTCGAATGGCAGGTCTCCACCGCACAGCAGCACGCCACCTTAAGCAATGGTTTTGAACAGGCCGAAGGCGATCTGCATGTGCAGCCCGACGGCCGCCTGCGCGTGGACTTCTACGGCGACTATGCAGAGTGGTTAAGCCTGGACGGCAACGAGTTGCTGCAAGCCCAGAGCCCTACTGCGCCCGAGCAGCGCTTCAGCCACGTCGAGGGGCCAGATTTAGCCTTGGGCACCAGATTTGAGCACGCGCTGTATAGCGCCTATCTGGGCGGTAAATGGACCATCGAAGCAGGCGAAGGCCAAGGTGGCTTAGTGCTGTTTAACCCCTACGGTAGCGTCCAGGGCTTACCGGGCGCACAGCAGTACGCCCTCTGCCTGGCTGGCGATTGCGCAGCCATGAGCGGCGAGAACGACAGCATTTGGCTGCAACTGGGCGAGCAAGGTCAAACCTGGTTGTTCGAGCATAACGGCGATCAACTGCGCATCTTCCAGGCGGTCAACCGCGCCGCCATTGATGAGATGCCCGACTACAGCAAAGGCCCGCAGCGCTGGTTATTACGCCGGCACTAAGCCTCAGGCAAACCTTCAATGTAAATCGCCCAGCACGCTAGCACTTACTTGCGACGGCTCATTAATCGTATTTCGCTGCTGGCCAGACGTCAGCGCGACTCGCTCAGCACCGCGGCATAACCTTC
The DNA here is from genome assembly GCF_025465995.1 of Pseudomonas sp. 5P_3.1_Bac2. Classification (GTDB taxonomy): domain Bacteria; phylum Pseudomonadota; class Gammaproteobacteria; order Pseudomonadales; family Pseudomonadaceae; genus Aquipseudomonas. The sequence goes on from NZ_JANLNY010000028.1 coordinate 57,649, forward strand.
ACGGTAGCTCGGATACTGCGGCTGCCAGCCCAAGGCCCGCGCCCGTGCGTTGCTGCAGCGCTTGCTGCCGGCGCGGCGGCTGATGGTCGGCGGCTCGCTGTGACTGACGCCTAACTGCTGGCGTAGCCACGCCACCACCTCATGCAGCGCTGCAGGCTGGTTATCCACGCCGATATAGCAGTCAGCCAGCGCCACACCTGCGTGATCGGCTTGCAGCAAATGGGCGAGCAAACCGGCGGCGTCATCGGCATGAATGCGGTTGCTGTACTGCGCAGGCTCGCTCGCCACCTGATAGCCCGCGCGCACTTGCTTCAGCAGCCACTCACGGCCAGGGCCATAGATCCCGGCTAAACGCAGCACAGTGGCAGCCATAGGCGCGTTTAAGACTAGCTGTTCCGCCTCCAGCATGATCCGTCCGGAATAGCCCTGCGCCTCGGCAGGGGCGCTCTCATCCAGCCAAGCGCCATCGTTCTGCGCATACACGCCCGTACTGGAGACAAACAGCAGGCGTTTGGGCCGTTGGCCGTGTTGCGCCAACCAACTGAGCACATGGCTTAAGCCATCGACATAAGCCGCACGATAACCGGCCTCATCGTGGGTGCTTGCAGCCACGCAATAGACCAAGTAATCCAACGCCGCAGTGGGCCAAGTGGACGGGCAGCAATGGCTGAAGAGATTGCCCGCGACGGGGCGTATGGCGGGGGGTAAGGCCGCGCCGTTGCGGCGCAGGCCATATACCGTCCAGCCGGCTGCGCTGAGTTGGCAGCCGAGACGGCTGCCGACATCACCACAACCAGCAATCATCAGGGTGGGTGAGGTCGGCATACTCGCTCCTGACTGGGCTTAGTGCACCAAGGCGGTGAAGCCCGCTTGTTGCACCAGCTCCAGCAGCGGTTGTGGGTAAACACCCAGAACGAACACCAACAGCGCGACGATCAGCAGCATAATGCCACCTGCGCGTTGCGGCCAATGCAGCTCAGCATCGCGGGCATGCAGGCTCGGTTCGAGCATAAACAGGGTGACCATCACACGCAGGTAATAGAACACGCCGATGGCGCTACCAATCACCATCACGGCCAGCAGCCACCACTGTTGCGCTTGCACGCCGGCGGCGATGACGTAGAACTTACCGATAAAGCCGGCCGTCAGCGGGATACCCGCCAGCGACAGCATCATCAACGTCAGCACCGCCGTCAGGTATGGACGGCGCCAGAACAGGCCACGGTACTCGAACAGCGCATCGGCATCACGGCCGCTATAAGGCGTCGACATCAGAGTGATCACGCCGAACGCACCCAGGCTGGTCAGCACGTAGGTGGCGAGGTACACCCCCACCGCTTCCACGGCCAGGCCTTTAGTGGCGATCAACGCCACCAGCAGGTAACCGAAGTGGGCAATGGAGGAGTAACCAAGCAGACGCTTGAGGTTGTTTTGCAACAGCGCCAGCAGGTTACCGAACAGGATCGAGAACACCGCCAGCAGCGTCAGCAGATCGGTCAGCCAGCCGCCAGCGGTAACCGGCGACATCTGATACAGACGCAGCAGCACGGCGAATACGGCGACCTTGCTCGCGGTAGCGAGGAACGCCGCCACCGGCGCTGGAGCACCTTCGTATACGTCCGGCGTCCACAGGTGGAACGGGGCCAGCGACAGTTTGAAGGCCAGGCCGATCAGCATCAGGCCCACACCGATTTGCGCCAGCAGGCTCGGCAGGCCATTGCTGGCCAGCTGTGCACCGATACCGGCGAAGCTCAGTTGCCCCGACTCGGCGTACAGCAGCGCCATGCCGAACAGCAGGAAGGCCGAACCGGCAGCGGACAGCACCATGTACTTGATGCCGGCCTCCAACGAACGCTTGTTGAAGAAGGCGTAAGCGATCATGCCGTAGGTCGGTACCGACAGCAGTTCCAAGCCGATAAACAAACCGGCCAAATGTTGCGCGCTGACCAGCACCAGGCCGCCGACCGCCGAGAGCAGCATCAGCAGGTACAGCTCTTCGCGGTTACCCGGATAGCCCTTGCCCGAATCGCCGCCCAGGTAGGCGTGGATCAGCGTGGTACAGGCCAGAGTCGCAGCGAGCACCACGGCCATGTAGTAGCAGGCGAACTTATCCACCAACAGCAGCGGCGTGACTTCAATCGGCGTGACGCCCAAGGCAGGCAGCAGCGACAACAGAGCCAAGTTAAGACCGACGACCGACAGGCCGAAGATCATCGAGTGGTTACGCTTCCAGGCAATCGCCAGCATCACCAGCACCACAGTGGCACTGGCGATGAGTAGCGGCAGCAGCGCTAGAAAATGTTGCGACGTCAGTTGCATGGCATGACTTTCCATTTAACAGCTACCGGGCCAGAACAGATTGATTAAGGGCATGACCCAACCACTGCTGCACGCCGTGCATGCTGGCAGCGGAAGTATCGAGCACCGGTTGCGGATAGACGCCGAGCAGGATCAGCAGCACCGCGAGGAGCAAGACCATGCTCAGCTCACGCACCTGCAGACCTTGCAGCGCCCCCTCCTGTTTGGCCGGACCAAAGTAGGCACGGTGAATCATGATCAGCGAGTAGACCGAACCCAGCACCAGGCCGACCGCAGCCAGCACGGTGATCCAAGGTGCCGTCGGGAAGCTGCCGATCAGGATCAGGAACTCACCGACAAAGTTACCGGTACCCGGCAAGCCCAAGGCGGCAGCGGCGAAGAACAGACTGATCGCCGGCAGCCATGGCAAGCGCCCCCAGATCCCACCCATTTCACGCAGGTCACGGGTTTTCAGGCGCTCATACAGCTGGCCACTCAAGATAAACAGCGCCGCCGCCGACAGACCGTGGGCCACCATCTGCACCACCGCGCCTTGCAGGGCGATCTCACTGGCGGAGTAGATGGCGATCAGCACAAAGCCCATGTGCGACACGCTGGAGTAAGCCACCAGACGCTTGATGTCGGTTTGCGCGAAAGCCACGAAAGCGCCGTAGCCGATGGCGAACACACCCAGCCACTGAGCAATCGGCGCGAACTCGGCCGAAGCATTGGGGAACAGCGGCAGAGTGAAACGCATCAGGCCGTAGGCGGCGGTTTTCAGCAGGATACCGGCGAGGTCGACGGAGCCCGCAGTCGGCGCCTGGGCGTGGGCATCCGGCAGCCAGGAGTGCAGAGGCACTACCGGGAACTTCACCGCGAAGGCGATAAAGAAACCGAGCATCAGCAGGTATTCAGTGCCAGGTGCCAGTTGGGTCTTCAGCAGGTCGGCGTAGTTGAAGGTCAACACGCCGCTTTGGTTGAAGTGCACGAACACCAGCGCCAGGATCGCCACCAACATCACCAAGCCGCTGGCCTGGGTGTAGATGAAGAACTTGGTGGCGGCGGTGATGCGGGTCTTGCCCTTGCTGCCGCTGTGACCCCAGAGCGCGATGAGGAAGTACATCGGCACCAGCATCATTTCCCAGAAGAAGAAGAACAGGAACAGGTCGACCGCCAGGAACACGCCGACCACGCCACCCAAGATCCACATCAGGTTGAGGTGGAAGAAACCGACACGGTGCTGAATCTCGTTCCACGAGCAAAGCACCGAGAGCACCCCGAGCAAGCCAGTGAGGACGATCATCAGCAGCGACAAGCCGTCCAGCGCCAGGTGGATGCTGATACCCAGGCGGGAAATCCACGGTACTTGGAATTCAGACGCCCACACCGGGCCGGTGTCTGGCGCAGGCGCCAGGCTGAAATCGACCGTAGCCCACAGCCACAGGCCGAGGCCCAGCAGCAGGAGCATGGTCAACAAAGCGATCCAGCGGGTCAGGCTATGGCTGATACGCTCAGCCTGCCAGCACAACAGTCCGCCAATAAAGGGAATCAGGATTAGCCAGGGCAGAATCATAGCGGGCTATTTTCCTTAATTTAGAAACAGAAGGACGGCGAGCACCAGTACGGCACCCCCGACAATCGAGGTGGCGTACCAACGCACCTGACCACTTTCGCTGCGCGCCAGCACGGCGTTACCGCCACGGGCCAGGCGCGGCACCAGGCCGATGCTGCGATCAATCGGGTCGCGGCCGAGCAAACGGGTCAGCAGCAGATACGGCTGCACAAACACCTTGTCATACAGCCAATCGAAGCCCCACGCGGCGAACCACCAAGCCGACAGGAAGCGGCCAATGCCGCTCTGGGCAATCGCTGTCGCCACCCGACGCTGGCCGAGGAACAGCAGCGCGGCGAGCAGAATACCGGCAATCGCAATCGCCCCCGAAGCCAACTCCAGGCTGTGTTGGCCTTCGCCACCGGCGTGACCGAAGCTGTGCGGCAGCACCCCGGCCAAAGGCGGAGTGATCAGCGCGCCGACAAAGGTCGACAGCACAATCAGCACCATCAGCGGCAGGTTGTAAGCGATACCGTGGCCGGCATGGGCTTCAGTTTTCTGCTCACCGTGGAAGGCGATAAAGATCAGGCGGAAGGTGTACAGCGAGGTCATAAAGGCACCGGCTAAACCTGCGTACAGCAGCCATTGATGCCCAGTCGCAAAGGCTTCCCAAAGGATTTCATCCTTCGAGTAGAAGCCGGCGGTCACCAGCGGCAAGGCGGCCAACGCAGCGCCACCGACGATAAAGCTGGCGTAGGCCAACGGCAGTTTCTTCCACAGGCCGCCCATCTTGAAGATGTTCTGCTCGTGGTGGCAGGCGTTGATCACCGCACCGGAAGCAAGGAACAGCAGGGCCTTGAAGAAAGCGTGGGTCATCAGGTGGAAAATCGCCGCGTCCCAAGCGCTAACGCCCAGGGCGAGGAACATGTAGCCAATCTGGCTCATGGTCGAGTAGGCGAGGATACGTTTGATGTCGGTCTGCACCAGCGCGGCAAAGCCGGCCAGCACCAGGGTCACGGCACCGACGATGCCAACCAGCTCAAGAATTTCCGGAGTCAGCAGGAACAGGCCATGGGTGCGGGCGATCAGGTACACCCCCGCGGTCACCATGGTCGCGGCGTGGATCAGCGCCGACACTGGGGTCGGACCTGCCATCGCATCGGCCAGCCAGGTTTGCAGTGGCAGTTGCGCCGACTTACCTACCGCGCCGCCCAGCAGCATCAGAGTAGCCACCCACAGCCAGGTGTCACCGGCCACGTATTTCTGCGGTGCCAGCACCATCAGCTCCTGGATGTTCAGGGTGCCGAGGTTGATGAACAGCAGGAACATGCCGATCATCAAGAACACGTCGCCGATACGGGTGACGATAAACGCCTTCAGCGCGGCATTGCCGTTAGGCACGTGCTTGTAATAGAAGCCGATCAGCAGGTACGAGCACAGGCCCACGCCCTCCCAACCGAAGAACAGCACCAGCAGGTTATCGCCCAGCACCAGCAACAGCATGCTGAAGATAAACAGGTTGGTGTAGGAGAAGAAGCGCGAGTAGCCCTCTTCACCACGCATGTACCAGCTGGCGAACATGTGGATCAAAAAGCCCACGCCAGTGACCACACCGAGCATGGTCAGCGACAGGCCATCCAGGTACAGGGTGATGTTCGGCGCAAAGCCCGCCACGTTCATCCACTGCCACAGGTGTTGGCTGTACACGCCATCGACCGGTGGGTTGGTGTTGAACTGGAAGATCAGCCAGGCGCTGGTCAATGCCGACAGGCCGACCGAGCCGACGCCGATCAACGCCGCCAGGTTTTCACTGATACGCCCACGGGAGAAGGACAGCAGCAGCCAGCCCAACAGGGGGAATACACAGGTTAGGAATAAAAGATTCATCCGCGCATCTCGCTAGCAGCGTCGACATCGAGGGTGTTAAAGCGACGATAGAGTTGCAACAGAATCGCTAGGCCAATCGAGGCCTCAGCCGCCGCCAAGGTGATGACCAGGATAAACATCACCTGACCATCGGCTTGCACCCAGCGGCTCCCGGCGACCACAAAGGCCAGCGCGGTAGCGTTCATCATGACTTCCAGGCTCATCAGCACAAACAGGATGTTGCGCCGCACCATCAGGCCAACCAGGCCGAGGCTAAACAGCACGCCGGCGAGCGCCAGGCCGTGCTCCATGGGAATGCCGGTCATACGGTTGGCTCCTTGGCATCTTGACGACCCAGGTGATACGCACTGACCAACGCGGCCAGCAGGAGCATGGAAGCCAGCTCCACCACCAACAAATAAGGACCAAACAGGGCGATGCCGACGGCCTTCGCCTCAACACTCTGGGTGCCGATCAGGCCCGCGCTTGGACCTTGGAACAACACATACAGCAGTTGTCCCAACAGCAGCAGGCTGAGGATCGCCGGGCCCGTCCAGATGCCGGGACGCAACCAGTTGCGCTCCTGTTCAGCTGAAGCTGGGCCCAGGTTGAGCATCATCACCACGAAGACGAACAGCACCATGATGGCGCCGGCGTACACGATGATTTCCAGGGCACCGGCAAACGGCGCCCCCAGGCTGAAAAAGGTCATGGCCACGGCCAACAGCGAGATGATCAGGTACAGCAGGGCGTGCACCGGATTGCTCGCGGTGATCACCCTGACTGTTGCCGCCACGGCTACGCCTGCGGCGAGGTAGAAAGCGAATTCCACAAAACTCTCCTTAGGGCAGAAGGCCTTTGACGTTGATCGGCTCGGCTTCGCTTTGCGCAGCGCCTTTAGGCTTGCCGGCAATGGCCATACCGCTGACCCGATAGAAGTTGTACTCAGGGTTTTTGCCTGGGCCGGAGATCAGCAGATCTTCTTTCTCGTACACTAGGTCCTGACGCTTGTACTCGCCCATCTCGAAATCCGGCGTGAGCTGGATCGCGGTGGTCGGGCAGGCTTCTTCGCACAGGCCACAGAAGATGCAGCGCGAGAAGTTGATGCGGAAGAACTCGGGGTACCAACGACCGTCGTCTTTCTCGGCTTTTTGCAGCGAGATACACCCCACAGGGCAAGCCACGGCGCACAGGTTGCAGGCTACGCAGCGCTCTTCACCATCGGGGTCGCGGGTCAGGACGATACGGCCACGGTAACGCGGCGGCAGGTACACGGCCTCTTCGGGGTATTGCAAGGTGTCACGCTTGCGAAAGCCATGGCTGAAGACCATGGCCAGGCTGCGCAACTGGGTCGCCGTGCCAACCAGCACATCCCAGATATATTTGAACATCGAAGTTTCTCCTTACTGGGCCGAGGCCAGCACGAATGCGCCGGTCACCAGCAGGTTGATCAGGGTCAGCGGCAGGCAGAACTTCCAGCTAAAGGCCATCACCTGGTCATAACGCGGCCGTGGGATCGAGGCCCGCAGCAGGATGAACAGCATGATGAAGAAGCAGGTCTTCAGCGCAAACCAGAAGAACGGAATCTGTGGCAGCCAGCCGAACGGGCCATGCCAACCACCGAAGAACAGGGTGACCAGCAGCGCCGAAACAGTGACGATGGCCACGTACTCACCAACGAAGAACATGCCCCATTTCATCCCGGCATATTCGATGTGGTAACCGTCGGCCAGTTCTTGCTCTGCTTCCGGTTGGTCGAAGGGGTGACGGTGAGTCACGGCGACCGCGGCGATAAAGAAGGTACAGAAGCCGAAGAACTGCGGAATGATGAACCACAGGTTCTGCGCTTGGTACTCAACGATATCGCGCATGTTGAACGAGCCAACCTGCGCCACCACGCCCATCAGCGCCAGCGCCAGGAACACCTCGTACGACACGGTCTGCGCGGAGGCGCGCAGGGAACCGAGCAAGGCGAATTTGTTGCTACTGGACCAACCGGCGAACAGTACGGCGTACACCGAAAGTCCGGCCATGGCGAAGAAGAACAGGATGCCGATGTTCAGATCGGCGACGCCCCAGTTCGGCGAGATCGGGATGATCGCAAAGGCCATCAGCATGGCGGCGAAGGCAATCATCGGCGCCAGGATAAAGATGAACTTGTCGGCAAACGGCGGCGTCCAGTCCTCTTTAAAGAACATTTTGATCATGTCCGCGCCGAGCTGGAACATGCCGAACGGGCCCACCCGGTTCGGCCCGTAACGGTCTTGCCACCAACCCAGCAAACGCCGCTCAACAAAGCTCAGCAGCGCGCCGCAGATCACCACGGCGAGCAGGATGACGATGGCCTTGAGCACGGCAATCAAGGTGTCGACCACCTCAGGCGTTAGCCAACTCATTGCGCCACCTCCGCGACTGCGCTGACCACGGCAGCGGCGCTGAGCACCGGCATACCGGGCAGGCCAACTGGCAAGCCGATCACGCCGATGGCCAGGTCGTCACTGACTTGCAGCGGCAGACGCAGGGTTTGCCCAGCTACTTGCAGGCTCAACAGCGCGCCTTCTTTGGTGCCCAAGCGTTCAGCTTCAGCACTGGCCAACAGCACATACGGCTGTGGCATACGCTCTTGAATCGGCTTAGCCAAAGCCGAGGTTTCGTCGCTGCCAAACAGGTGGTGCAAACGCACAGCCTGCAAGGTGCCAGCCGCTGGATTAAACGGCGCCGGCACGCTGAACCAAGGCAGTGCTTGACCTTTAGCCTCCAGCAGACGCACGCCCGGATCACCGGCACGCAGGTGACCACCGACTTCGTCTTGGAACTTGTTCCACGCTTGCGGCGAGTTCCAGCCCGGCGACCAAGCGAATGGGATCTGCTGACGGTCTTCTTTGCTGCCGGCATAACCTTCCATGGAGAAGGCGAACGGCGAGTCGTGGTCCTGCGGTTGACGCGGCTCGTGCACGCTGATGTTGGCGCGCATCGACGTACGGCCACTGTAGCGGTGCGGCTCACGAGCCAACTTCAGACCCTTGATGCGGAATGCCGAGCTGGGTGCGGCTTCGCCAATGCGGGCCAGCAAGCTGTTGCTTGCGGCGCAGGCGGCAGTCACTTCATCCAGCTGGGTCCAGTCGACGGCTTTGCCTTGCAGGGTGCTGTGCAGGGCATGCAGCCAACGCCAGCCTTCACGGACCAGAATGCTGCTGTCGTAATAGCTCGGCTCGAACACCTGGAAGAAGCGCTGGGCGCGGCCTTCGAGGCTGACCAGAGTGCCGTCGCCTTCAGCGAAGCTGGCCACGGGCAGCAGCAGGTGAGCTTTGTCGCTGGTGGCAGTGTGCTGATGGTCAGCGACGATCACCACCTGTGCAGCGGCGAGGGCGGCATCCACCTGAGCTTGCTCGGCGCGGCGATACAGGTCGTTTTCCAGCACGATCAGCGCATCGGCAGCACCGCTGCTCAGGGCCTCAAGGGCAGCATCGACCGAGTCACCACCGAGCAGGGCCAGGCCCATGCTGTTGGCTTCTGGCACCACCAAGCTGATGGAGCCATTCTTCTCGCGATTTTTCAGGGCACTGGCGATGTTGCCAGCGGCTTCGATCAGGCTCTTCTCACCCAGCGAAGCACCGGCGACGATCAGCGGACGCTTAGCCTCCAGCAGCGCTTGAGCGATGATTTGCACCAGCTCGGCGGCTTCTTCGTCCAAGCCATTGACCGCTGGGGCGCTTGGGTCGATGGCGTGGGCAACGGCAAAGCCGATCCGCGCCAAGTCCGCCGGCGCGGCATGCACGCAAGCCTCAGCCACATCATCCAAGCGGGTGGCGGTGACGCTGGCGATAAACAGCGGGTTCAGCTCATGCTGGGCGACGTTCTGCACCGCGGCCTTGTGCCAGTCTTGAATGCGCGCGGCAGCGGCGATATCCACCGCCTTGCCTTTTACCGCCTGACGCAGGGCCAAAGCCACACGGGCGGCGGTCTGGGTGAGGTCTTCACCCAAGACGAACACAGCGTCGTGCTCTTCGATTTCGCGCAGGGTCGGCACCGGCAGCGGGCCGTTTTGCAGGATCTCGCGGATCAGCTGGAGATTGGCCAGCTCATCGGCGGCGATACCGCTGTAGTAGTGGCTGTGGCCAACCAGTTCGCGCAGGGCGAAGTTGCTTTCCAGGCTGGCACGCGGCGAGCCAATACCGATCACGCGCTTGCCTTTGAGTAACTCGGCGGCTTTATCCAGCGCGGCGTCGATGCCCAGTTGCTGGCTACCCGCAGCGTTTTGCAGCAGTGGTTGGCGTGGCCGATCAGCACGGTTGACGTAGCCATAGCCGAAGCGGCCACGGTCGCACAGGAAGTACTGGTTCACATCACCGTTGAAGCGGTTTTCGATGCGGCGGATCTCGCCATAACGCTCGCCCGGGCTGGTGTTGCAGCCACTGGAGCAGCCGTGGCAGATGCTCGGCGCAAACTGCATATCCCACTTACGGTTGTAGCGCTCGGAGTGAGTTTTATCGGTGAACACACCGGTCGGGCAAACCTCGACCAGGTTGCCGGAGAACTCGCTTTCCAAGGTGCCATCTTCAACGCGACCGAAGTACACGTTGTCGTGGGCGCCGTAGACGCCGAGATCGGTGCCGCCAGCGTAATCCTTGTAGTAACGCACGCAGCGATAGCAGGCGATGCAGCGGTTCATCTCATGGGCGATGAACGGGCCGAGTTCCTGGTTCTGGTGAGTGCGCTTGGTGAAGCGATAACGGCGCTGGTTGTGCCCCGTCATCACCGTCATATCTTGCAAGTGGCAGTGACCGCCCTCCTCGCACACCGGACAGTCGTGCGGGTGGTTGGTCATTAACCATTCAACGACGCTGGCGCGGAATTGCTTAGCTTCCTCGTCGTCGATGGAGATCCAGGTTTTGTCAGTGGCGGGGGTCATGCAGGACATGACGAGGCGACCACGGGTGTCGTTCTCATCGGTGTACTGTTTAACCGCACACTGGCGGCAGGCGCCGACGCTACCGAGCGCCGGGTGCCAGCAGAAGTAAGGGATATCGAGACCGAGGGACAAGCAGGCCTGTAACAGGTTGTCCGCCCCATCGACTTCGAAATCTTTGCCGTCTACGTGGATAGTGGCCATGGTTCAGGTTTCTTCTTTGCCCACCGAAGCAGGCTTGGCTAATGGAATCACGGTGTGTCGCGGGGCCAGGTCAGTGGCCGCCACAACGCTAACTTCACGCGGGTACGAATTGTCCCGTCGTCGCTTGTGGGGCAGCGCTGGAGACACCAGCTTCAAACTCCCCACGGAAATACTTGATCGCACTGCCCAATGGCTCGACGGCGCCCGGTGCGTGGGCACAGAAGGTTTTGCCTGGGCCGAGGAAGTTGACCAGCCCCAGCAGGGTGTCGATGTCCTCACGGGTGCCTTGCTTACGCTCCAGGGCACGGAGGATCTTCACACTCCACGGTAGACCGTCACGGCACGGCGTACACCAGCCGCACGACTCGCGGGCGAAGAACTCTTCCATGTTGCGCAGCAGCGAGACCATGTTGACGCTGTCGTCCACGGCCAAGGCCAAGCCCGTACCCATCCGGGTGCCGACCTTGCCGATACCACCGGCGTACATCAGCGCATCGAGGTGCTCGGGCAGCAGGAAGCCGGTACCGGCGCCGCCAGGCTGCCAGCACTTGAGCGTGTAGCCATCGCGCATGCCACCAGCGTAATCCTCGAACAGCTCGCGGGCCGACACACCGAATGGCAGCTCCCACAGGCCTGGATTTTTCACCTTGCCGGAGAAGCCCATCAGCTTGGTGCCGTGGTCTTCGCTGTCCGGCCGGGCCAGGGTTTTGTACCAATCCACACCATTGGCGACGATGGCTGGCACGTTGCACAGGGTCTCGACGTTGTTCACACAGGTCGGCTTGCCCCACACGCCTACCGCCGCCGGGAATGGCGGCTTGGCCCGCGGGTTAGCGCGGCGGCCTTCGAGGGAGTTGATCAAGGCGGTTTCTTCACCGCAGATATAACGCCCGGCGCCGGTGTGGACGAACAGCTCGAAATCAAAACCGCTGCCCAGAATGTTTTTGCCCAGCAGGCCAGCGGCCTTGGCTTCAGCGATGGCGCGATTCAAGTTGGCGGCGGCGTCAACGTACTCGCCACGCAGGAAGATGTAACCGCGATAGGCTTTCAGCGCTCGCGCCGAGATCAGCATGCCTTCGACCAACAGGTGCGGCAGCTGCTCCATGAGCATGCGGTCTTTCCAGGTGTTGGGTTCCATTTCGTCCGCGTTGCACAGCAAATAGCGGATGTTCATGGACTCATCGGCCGGCATCAGCCCCCACTTCACGCCAGTGGGGAAGCCCGCACCACCACGGCCCTTGAGGCCGGAATCTTTAACGGTCTGGACGATATCGGCCTGGGCCATTTCGCCGAGCGCCTTACGCGCGGCGGCGTAGCCGTTTTTCGCTTGATACTCTTCCAGCCACACCGGCTGCGCGTCGTCGCGCAAACGCCAGGTCAGCGGATGGGTTTCTTCAGTACGGGTAATCAGGTTGGCTGGGCCAATCGACGTCAGTGCCTTGCTCATACATAGGCCTCCAACAGTTTTGCCACGCCATCGGGCTGCAGATTGCCGAAGGTGTCGTCGTCAATCATCACCGCCGGGGCTTTGTCGCAGTTACCCAGGCAGCACACCGGCAGCAGGGTAAAGCGCCCATCGGCAGTGGTTTGCCCAGGCACGATGCCGAGCTGCTGCTTGATGGTGTCGAGCACGCCTTCATGACCGCCGATGTAGCAGGTCATGCTGTCGCACACGCGGATGACGTGGCGGCCCACTGGCGAGCGGAAGATTTGGCTGTAGAAGGTTGCCACGCCTTCGACGTCGCTGGCCGGGATGCCAAGGATGTCGCCAATCGCATCGGCGGCGCCATCAGGCACCCAGCCGCGCTCTTTCTGAACGATTTTCAACGCTTCGATGGACGCCGCGCGCGGGTCCTCGTAGTGATGCATTTCATGCTCAATGGCCGAGCGTTCGGAGTCGCTTAAGACGAAGCGGTCGGTCTGAATTAGGGAGGTCATAATCAGCGGTCCACGTCAGCCATAACAAAGTCGATACTACCCAGGTAGGCAATCAAGTCGGCCACCATGCTGCCGCGGATCACCGAAGGGATCTGCTGCAAGTGGGCGAAGCTCGGCGTACGGATGCGCGTGCGGTAGCTCATGGTGCTGCCGTCGCTGGTCAGGTAGTAGCTGTTGATACCCTTGGTCGCTTCGATCATCTGGAAGGACTCGTTGGCCGGCATCACCGGCCCCCACGAAACCTGCAAGAAGTGGGTGATCAGGGTTTCGATATGCTGCAGCGTGCGCTCTTTCGGCGGCGGCGTGGTCAGCGGGTGATCCGCCTTGTACGGGCCTTCCGGCATGTTGCGCAGGCACTGATCGATGATCTTGATGCTCTGGCGCATCTCTTCCACCCGCACCATGCAGCGATCGTAGGCGTCGCCATTAACGGCCAGCGGCACTTCAAACTCGAAGTTCTCATAGCCCGAATACGGCCGCGCTTTACGCAGATCGAAGTCGCAGCCAGTGGCGCGCAGACCAGCACCGGTGGTACCCCATTCCAACGCTTCCTTGGTGTTGTACTGCGCCACACCAATGGTCCGCGCCTTGAGGATGCTGTTACGCAGAGCGGCTTTTTCGTACTCGTCGAGGCGCTTCGGCAGCCAATCGACAAATTCTTTCACCAGCCCTTGCCAGCCGCGCGGCAGGTCGTGGGCCACGCCACCGATACGATACCAAGCCGGGTGCAGACGGAAGCCGGTGATGGCCTCGATCACTTTGTAAGCACGCTGGCGGTCGGTAAAGGTGAAGAACACCGGCGTCATGGCGCCGACGTCCTGGATGTAGGTGCCGAGGAACAGCAGGTGGCTGGTGATACGGAAGAACTCGGCCATCATGATGCGAATCACGTCGACCTTTTGCGGCACCTTGATGCCGGCGAGCTTCTCCACCGCCAACACGTACGGCAGGTTGTTCATGACACCGCCGAGGTAGTCGATACGGTCGGTGTAAGGAATAAAGCTGTGCCAGCTCTGGCGCTCGGCCATCTTCTCGGCACCACGGTGGTGGTAGCCAATGTCCGGCACGCAGTCGACGATTTCTTCACCGTCGAGTTGCAGCACGATACGAAACGCACCGTGCGCCGAAGGGTGGTTAGGGCCGAGGTTGAGGAACATATAGTCCTCATGCTCGTTGCCGCGCTTCATGCCCCAGTCTTCTGGGTTGAAACGGGCCGCCTCTTCTTCCAGCTTTTGCTTGGCCAGGTTGAGGCTGAACGGATCGAATTCAGTGGCGCGCGCTGGGTAGTCTTTACGCAGCGGGTGACCTTCCCAGGTCGGCGGCATCATGATGCGGGTCAGGTGCGGGTGACCATTAAAGGTGATGCCGTACAGGTCCCACACTTCACGCTCGTACCAGTTGGCGTTGGGCCAAATGCTGATCACGCTCGGGACGTTAAGGTCTTTCTCGCTCAGGGCCACCTTGATCATCACATCGCTATTACGCTCCAGCGACATCAGGTGGTAGAACACGGTGAAATCCGCACCCGGCAAGCCACGACGATTAGTGCGCAGACGCTCGTCGACACCATGCAGGTCATACAGCATGACGTAAGGACGCGGCAGGTTGCGCAGGAAGCTCAGGACCTCGACCAGACGCTCACGGGCCACCCACAACACCGGCATGCCGGTGTGGGTGCTTTGTACGGTAAAGGCATCGCTGCCAAAACGGGAATTCAGTTCGACGACCACATCTTGGTCGTCTGCCTTATAAGGCGGTATGGACAGAATGCTGTCTGCAGTCATGGTCTCGATCGCTTTCGGTCAACGTCGTCAGTAGGCGGGCTCTTACGAGCCCAGGCTCATACTTCGTCGGGGCTGCGCAGATTGGTCACGGCAATACGCTGTTCGCGGCGCTGTTCTTTCTGCGAAGGCATATCGGCACGGTAAATACCCTGATCACCAACCACCCAAGAGAGTGGACGGCGCTCCTGCCCGATGGATTCTTGCAGCAGCATCAAGCCTTGCAGGAATGCTTCGGGACGGGGCGGGCAGCCGGGGATATAGACGTCGACGGGGAGGAATTTATCGACACCCTGAACCACAGAGTAGATGTCGTACATGCCGCCCGAGTTGGCGCACGAACCCATGGAGATCACCCATTTGGGCTCCAACATTTGTTCGTACAGGCGCTGGATCACCGGTGCCATCTTGATAAAGCAAGTGCCGGCGATGACCATGAAGTCGGCTTGACGGGGTGACGCCCGAATCACTTCCGCACCAAAACGCGCAACGTCGTGGGGCGCTGTGAAAGCAGTGGTCATTTCCACATAGCAGCAGGACAGGCCGAAGTTATACGGCCATAGGGAGTTCTTGCGCCCCCAGTTCACTGCGCCACTAAGAACATCTGAGAGCTTGCCCATATAGATGTTCTTGTGGATTTCATCGTCTAGCAGCGGGTCGGAGACAGTCTCCCGCTCACCGACCGGATACTGCTCATTAGGAGCATCCGGATCGATCCGAGTAAGTTTGTATTGCATTGCCAAAGCCTCATTGTTTTAGCTTCGCCTGCCGATTACGACGGCCTTCGGGAGCCCAATCAAGAGCACCGATGCGCCATAGGTAGACAAGACCTGCCAACAGAATTGCTATAAAGACTGTAGCTTCGATCAGTCCGGGCCAGCCGCTTTCGCGCACTGAAACCGACCAAGCAAAGAGATAGAGGGCTTCGACATCGAAGATCACGAATAGCATCGCGACCAAATAGAATTTTGCAGACAGACGCAGACGCGCACTGCCAGTCGGCAGCATGCCAGATTCGAAAGGTTCGTTCTTGCTGCGACCCCAAGCTTTGCTACCCAGCAAGCTGGAGAGGCCCAACATAAACGCGATGAGTCCGCAGACTCCTAACAGAAATACTGCAAAGGCCCAGTTATGGGACATGGTCGTTACCACATCAGGCATGCCGTTTCTCCTTGGATAAAGGGGCGGCTTCTAAATATTTTTAGCTAAGCACCGCCCCGGTTCAGGAAATGCTTAACGTCGTGCGTAAGGTTTCGCCTACAGCAGCTGTATTTAGGCTTTTTAATCAGCAGCGGGCATGCGGCATTATACCTCAGTTGCTAGAAGAAAGGGCTCTATTGCTGCTAATGGATGATGACCGGGGGCCAATGGTTGGTTCTGTGCAAGACAACGGCTATGCTTGGCAGCATTTCAATGGATTAAGACTATGACCCTTACTGAACTGCGCTACATAGTCACCCTTGCCCAAGAGCAGCATTTCGGCCGTGCAGCTGAACGCTGCCACGTCAGCCAGCCCACGCTGTCGGTGGGGGTGAAGAAGCTCGAAGACGAACTCGGCATCCTGATCTTCGAACGCAGCAAAAGTGCTGTGCGCCTGACTCCGGTCGGCGAAGGCATTGTTACGCAGGCGCAAAAGGTCCTTGAACAGGCACAAGGTATTCGCGAGATGGCCCAAGCTGGGAAAAACCAGATGGCCGCGCCGCTGAAAATCGGTGCGATTTACACCGTCGGCCCGTACCTGTTCCCCCATTTGATCCCACAGCTGCACCGCGTGGCGCCGCAGATGCCCCTCTATATAGAGGAAAACTTCACCCACGTGCTGCGCGATAAGCTGCGTAACGGCGAACTGGACGCGATCATCATCGCCCTGCCGTTCCAAGAAGCTGACGTGCTGACCAAACCACTGTACGACGAGCCCTTCTATGCCCTGATGCCAGCCGGCCACCCCTGGACCGAGCTGAAGAGCATCGACGCCAAGCTGCTCAATGATAAGAGCCTGCTACTGCTCGGCGAAGGTCACTGCTTCCGTGATCAAGTGCTGGAGGCCTGCCCGACCCTGCGTAAAGGCGGTGAAGACAGCAGCAAGCACACCACCATTGAGTCCAGCTCGCTGGAAACCATTCGCCACATGGTCGCCTCCGGCCTTGGCGTATCGATCCTGCCGTTCTCAGCGGTCGACAGCCATCACTATGCGCCCGGCGTGATCGAGGTACGCCCACTTAGTGCGCCAGTGCCCTATCGCACCGTAGCCATTGCCTGGCGCGCCAGCTTCCCACGGCCTAACGCGATTGAGGTGCTGACCGACTCGATCCGCCTGTGCTCGGTGGCTCGCCCCGAAAACTTCAATAACTAGGCACAACCATGACCGAGCTGGCGACAGTGTCTGTGACCGCGCTCAAAGGGGTCGGCGCAGCACTGGCGGAAAAGCTGGCCAAAGTTGGCCTCGAGAACCTGCAGGACGTCCTGTTCCATCTGCCGCTGCGCTACCAAGACCGCACCCGTATCGTGCCGATTGGCGCTCTGCGCCCGGGGCAGGATGCGGTGGTCGAAGGCCTTGTGGCCGGCGCCGATGTGGTGATGGGCCGCCGCCGCAGCCTGCTGGTACGCCTGCAAGACGGCAGCGGCACCCTGAGCCTGCGTTTTTACCACTTCAGTCAAGCGCAAAAAGACGGCCTCAAACGCGGCACTCGCGTGCGCTGCTATGGCGAGGTGCGCCCCGGCTCATCGGGCCTGGAAATCTATCACCCGGAATATCGCACCTTAAGTGGCGACGAACCCATTGCGGTTGAACAGAACCTCACGCCGATCTACCCAAGCACCGAAGGCCTGACCCAGCAGCGCCTGCGCCAGCTCAGCGAGCAAGCCCTCAGCCGCCTCGGTCCGCACAGCCTGCCCGACTGGCTGCCCCGTGAGCTGGCCGATGAATATCAGCTCAGCCCGCTCGATCAGGCCATTCGCTACCTGCATCGGCCACCGCCAGATGCCGACCTGGAAGAACTCGCCGAAGGCCGCCACTGGGCGCAACACCGCCTGGCCTTTGAGGAACTGCTGACCCATCAGCTGTCGCTGCAACGCTTGCGCGAAAGCGTGCGCAGCCAGCAAGCACCGGCTCTGCCGCCGGCGCGCAAGCTGCCCAAAGAATTTCTGCAAATCCTTGGCTTTACCCCCACCGGCGCGCAGCAGCGCGTCGGCGCCGAGATTGCCTACGACCTCAGCCAGCACGAGCCGATGCTGCGCTTGGTGCAAGGTGATGTGGGTGCCGGTAAAACCGTGGTCGCCGCCTTCGCCGCCCTGCAAGCGCTGGAAGCTGGCTACCAAGTGGCCCTGATGGCGCCGACCGAGATCCTCGCCGAACAGCACTTTATTAACTTCAGCAAATGGCTGGCCCCGCTGGGCCTGGAAGTCGCCTGGCTGGCCGGCAAACTCAAGGGCAAGGCGCGCAGCGCGGCCCTTGAGCAAATTGCCGCGGGCGCGCCCATGGTAGTCGGCACCCATGCGCTGTTTCAGGAGGAGGTGCAGTTTCGCAATCTGGCCCTAGTGATCATCGATGAGCAGCATCGCTTCGGCGTACAGCAGCGCCTGGCCTTGCGCCAGAAAGGCGTGGATGGCCGACTGTGCCCGCATCAATTGATCATGACCGCCACGCCGATCCCGCGCACCCTGGCCATGAGTGCCTACGCCGACCTCGACACCTCGATCCTCGACGAATTGCCACCCGGCCGTACCCCGGTGAATACCCTGGTGATCGCCGACAGCCGCCGCCTAGAAGTGGTCGAGCGGGTGCGCCAGGCTTGCAATGAGGGCCGTCAGGCGTACTGGGTGTGCACCCTGATTGAAGAGTCGGAAGAACTTACCTGCCAGGCGGCCGAAACCACCTTTAGCGATCTGAGCGCGGCCCTGGGCGGACTGCACGTGGGCCTGGTGCATGGGCGCATGAAGCCTGCGGATAAAGCGGCGGTGATGGATCAGTTCAAACGCGGCGAGCTGCAATTGCTGGTGGCCACCACGGTGATCGAGGTGGGCGTCGACGTACCCAACGCCAGCCTGATGATCATCGAGAACCCGGAGCGCCTGGGTCTGGCGCAACTGCACCAACTGCGCGGCCGGGTTGGCCGGGGCAGCGCCGCCAGTCACTGCGTGCTGCTCTACCACGCGCCGCTGTCGCAACTGGGGCGCCAGCGTTTGGCGATCATGCGCGAAACCTGCGATGGCTTTGTGATCGCCGAAAAAGACTTAGAGCTGCGCGGCCCTGGCGAGATGCTCGGCACCCGCCAAACCGGTCTGCTGCAATTTAAAGTGGCCGATCTGATGCGCGACGCCGACCTTCTTCCCGCCGTGCGCGACGCAGCACAAACCCTGCTGGAACGCTGGCCGCGACATGTCAGCCCACTGCTTGAACGCTGGTTACGCCATGGCCAACAATACGGGCAAGTGTGACTCTGCGCACAGAGCAGCCCCGGCTAGCCCCGTACCCTGCGTAAATACTTAAAAGAATGCTGCCTAGCTGGAAATTGTAATGACTGAAGCTGCACTGGCACCCCAATCCCCGCCGCAACCGCCGGCCATCATCCTGCACCTGCTCAATAAACTCGGCCTCACTTACCAAATCATCAGCGACAGCCCAGCTCTGGCCAAAGCCCAACGGGTACAAGCAGTGCTGCTGGACGATGCCGTCGGCGCCCTGCTGGTCCTGTTCGGTCAAGACCAACTGCTTGATCTCAAGCGCCTGACCGAGCTGACCGGGCGCAAACTATTCGCGGTCAAGCCCGAGCGCCTTGAGCGCATGCTGGCCAAGCACAACCTGAAAACCCTGCCCGGCCTGGCTTCATTGACCAGCTCGCCCTGCCTGTACGACGAACGCCTGCTGCAACAGCCGAGCCTGTATATCGAGTCCGGCCAGCCTGGGATATTGCTCGAACTGAGTAGCGAGGCCTTTAAAGAACAATTGTGCAAGGCCAGCGCCGCACGATTTGGCGAGCCATTGAGCAATATCCGTCCTAATCTGGATCGCCCCAATGACGATCGCAGCGAAATCAGCCAAGCGGTGCAAGTTTTTACCGCGCGGCGTATTCAGCAGCGTCTAGAGGAAACCATCGAGATCCCGCCGCTGCCGGCCACCGCGCAAAAAATCATCAAGCTGCGGGTCAATCCCAACGTCACCGTCGATGCCATCACTGCCGTGGTCGAAGCCGATCCCGCCCTGGCCGCGCAAGTGGTCAGCTGGGCTGCCTCGCCTTACTACGCGGCGCCGGGGAAAATCCGTTCGGTGGAAGATGCCATCGTCCGCGTGCTCGGCTTTGATTTGGTGATCAACCTGGCGCTGGGTCTGGCCCTGGGCAAAACCTTGAGCCTGCCCAAGGATCAGCCGCAGGAAGCGACGCCTTACTGGCAATTGGCAATTTATAACGCGGCGGTGATTGAGGGGCTGACCCGCGCCATCCCCCGCGAGCGCCGCCCGGAAAGCGGCCTGACCTACCTGGCGGGGCTGCTGCACAGCTTCGGCTATTTGGTTTTGGCGCACGTTTTCCCGCCGCATTTTTCGCTGATCTGCCGGCATCTGGAGGTCAACCCGCACTTGCCGCACAGCTATATCGAGCAGCACTTGCTGGGCATTACCCGCGAGCAAATTGGCGCCTGGCTGATGAGCTATTGGGACATGCCGGAAGAGCTGATCAGCGCCCTGCGCTTCCAACTCGACCCGCAATACGTGGGCGCCAATGCCGTGTATCCCAACTTGGTGTGCCTGTCCGCCAGCCTGTTGCGCAACCATGGCATCGGTTCAGGCGCACGCAGCGAGATCCCGCAAGAGCTGCTGGACAACCTCGGCATTAGCCTGGCCCAGGCCGAAGACGCAGTGAACAAGGTGCTGCAAGCTGAAGTGGCGCTGCGCGAGCTGGCTGCGCAACATAACTCCAGCCACTAACAGCTGCGGCGCAAGGGCCCGGCTTACTTAAGCTTGGCTCGCCGCTGCGCGAACAACTGCGGCAATAGCTGCAAGCTGCTGCTCATCAACAGGCTCACGGCAGGCTGCTCGTACAACTCGGCGTACTGGGTCAGTTGGTCACTGGGCATCTGCCGGTAGGCGTACAACATAAACGACTCCACGGCCTGGGCACTGCTGCTGCGCAGCTCTTCGGCCTGGCGCGTGGTCTGCGCGCTCAGCGCCTGCTCATCGATGCTTTGTCCACGCTGCTGCAAGCTCAGCCAGGCCTGGGTTTTACCCGCCTCATAGCGCAGCAAGGTGGCCAAATCAGTGGTATGCGAGGCGGCGTCCAAACGCTGTACCAGCTGCAGGCGCGCCGGCAGAGGCGGACGCTCTTTGAGTTGCTGGCGGTACGCGGCCAGCCCCTGGCTGCCGTCCTCACTTTCACCCACTGCCCGTTCAGCGGCGGTAAAGCCCTGCGCCAACGGCGTTTGCAGGAGCGCTAAAGCCTCTTTAAATTGCTCAGGGGTCAGTTTAGTGGCCAAACGCTGCGCCAACTCATCGCACAGCCCTTGCGCGCTAAACGCCGCAGCCACGCGCTTTTGTAAGTCCTCAGACAAGCCCTTTTGCGCCAAGGGCGCGCTTTGTTCGCACAGCACGTTAATGCCGGCCAACTCGAACAATTTGTAGGCTTGGGCGTTATCTGCCGCCGCCAGCCACGGACTCAGTAACAACATCACCAGCAGCAACACGCGCATACGTAGAGCTCTCTTGATGACTGGTCCGCCGCGCCATGGGCAACGGGCCAGCGGGGGTGCAGCACTCAGTCGATGGAGAAGATCACTTGGCGTTACTGTCCGCCGGCTTTTTCTTCTTTGGCATCAGGTACTTGGTCAGGCCCTGAAACCACATCACCAGCGCCGGGTTGCCTTTGATCTGAATATCCTTGTTCTGGATACCCTGCATAAAGGCCAGCTGTTTGTTTTTCGCCGTCATGGTGGCCAAACCAAAGGCCGCATCTTTAAAGCCCAAAGCAAATGCCGGCTCGTTGACCGTGCCGCGCTTGCTGGAAATACGCTGATCTTTAACGATGAAGTGACGGGCTACTTTGCCGTCGAGGGTGTGCAGTTGAAAGACCAGGTCTTTACCCACCAACTGCTCTTGGAATGCCGGATTAGTACGGCTGGCCTTGGCCATCAAACGACCCAGCATCCACAACAAAAAACGAAATTTCATGCGCGCAGCTCACATCATTAATAGAGGGAATTAACCGAGTAAGACAGCGCATTGTAGCGATTTAGCCTAGAGACAACAGCCGGCAGCAAGAAGGGCGTGAACACGCCAGCCGCAGAAGCAGAACCCGGAGCGCAGGCTCCGGGTCCACAGACTCAGTTAACCGCGTCTTTCAGGGACTTGCCTGGCTTGAAGGCAACGGTGTTGCTGGCCTTGATTTTAACTGGCTCGCCAGTTTGTGGGTTTTTGCCGGTGCGGGCACCGCGGTGACGTTGCACAAAAGTACCGAAGCCGACCAAGGTCACGCTGTCTTTGCGGTTCAGGGCTTTGGTGATTTCGTCCAACACGGCGTTCAATACGCGATTTGCCTGATCTTTGGTCAGATCTGCCTTATCGGCGATAGCGGCGGCGAGTTCCGGTTTACGCATACATGCCTCTTACGTTTTTGTTTTAGTGTCCGGGGGCTGCTCTGCATGAGCAGATACCAACGCGCCGCGACTGCTCTGATCTGCGGCTAACAGATCTGAGGATGGCATGACTCCCTCTAGCGCGCCACCCTTGTCCAACAATTAAAACGACTAACTTTGTGACAAGGGCGACATAACTTCGGCTAATTACGCCAATAGCGCTGGCAAGGCCTTATTCAGGGCCAGACGCTCCTGCACAGCGGCACCGGTCAGGGCGTATCCGAGCAAGGCGCCTTGACCGTCATGACACAGTGCCTTGATGTCGGCGCCACTGCCCTCGACTGTCCAGTCACCCTGCATACCAGCCGGAACCGGCGAGACCACCACCGGACACACCGGAGTTTTCACCGTCACCGGCATCGGCCCGTATTTGACCGCCGTCGGATTGCCCGCCAAGGTCTGCGCCAGCGCCCTGGCGCCAGCCATCAAGGGCATCACGTAGAGCAGATTGAGCCCCGCTACTTCCGCACAATCACCTACGGCATAGATATGTGCTTGGCTGCTGCGTAGCTGGCGATCGACCACAATGCCGCGGTTTACCGCCAAGCCCGCGGCTTGGGCCAGCTCAGTACGGGGGCGCAAGCCAGCGGCGGCGAGCAGCACATCGCAACTCACCTCAGTGCCATCGAACAGTTGCGCGACATAGCCCGCGCCGGCCTGCCGCACGCTGCTCAGCAGACGGCCTAAGTGAAAGCGCGCACCTAAAGACGCCAACCCCGCCTGCACCGCCGCCGCCGCAGGTGGCGGCAGCAAGTCCGGCATCACCTGCATGCTCGGCGCCACCACATCGACCTGATAACCGCCTAGCAGCAAGTCATTGGCAAACTCACAGCCAATCAAACCGGCGCCCAGCAGTAGAACGCGCTGTTTACCGGCGACGGCTTGGCGGAAGCGGCCGTAGTCGTGCAGATCGTTGACGGTAAACAGCTCAGCGCTATCGTCACCGGCCGGGGTCAAACGCACCGCTTCGGCCCCTAGGGCCAGGACCAAGTCGCGATAGACGATACGTTCCTCACCCACCCAGAGGCAGTTGTGCTGCGGCTCGATAGCAGTGACACGGCTGTGGGTGCGGATCTCGGCATTCAGTTGCACCGCCATGGCGCCCGCTTCAGCCATGCTCAGCTCATCGGCCTGCTTATTTTTGCCAAAGCCGGTGGACAGCATCGGCTTGGAGTAGGAGCGGCCATCATCGGCGCTGAGCAGCAGCAACGGCGTACTGTTGTCCAGCTTGCGCCACTCGCGGGCCAGGTTGTAGCCGGCCAAACCGCTGCCGACAATGACTACAGGTGCACTCATAACCACTCCTTAAACCGCAACGCCACACAGGCTCTTAAGCAATCTCAATCATCTCGAAATCTTGTTTGCCCACGCCGCAGTCGGGGCACAACCAGTCTTCAGGTACATCCTGCCAGGCCGTGCCAGGAGCGATGCCATCGTCAGGCCAGCCTTCACGCTCGTCATAAATCAGTCCGCAAACCACACACTGCCACTTTTTCATTATCACCTCAGGCCATCACAGGGCTATTTGTGCCGCGCACGCTAACGTATCTGTGCAGATGCGCCAAGGCGCTGTACCTTTCTTGTACAAACCACAGCCGCCCACCGAGCGCCGCGATAGAGCGTGATAGACTCGCGGCTTGTCGCTTACAGATGAATGCTGCTCGTGCCCCACGCCTCCTTCGCCATGTCGCCTAATTGGTTAACCGCCGCCGCCCTGCAACCTGCCCCCGTTCCCGAGGTGTGGCAGTGGCTGTTCAATCAGGACTCGCTGACCCGCCGCTTAACCAAACTCTCCGCGAACGGCTTTAGCGTGGTGCCCTTACTGCAAGGCTGGGCGCCGCTGCGTGACGATGAATGTGCAGTGCTGGGCGTAGCTGCAGGCAGCAGCGGTTGGGTACGCGAGGTGTATTTGTGCGGCCACGATCAGCCTTGGGTATTTGCCCGCAGTGTCGCCGCGCGTAGCGCCCTAGAAGACTCCGCTTTGGATTTAGCCGAGCTGGGAAATCGCTCGTTGGGCGAGTTGCTGTTTAGCGACCAAGCCTTCGCCCGTGGAGAGCTGCAGGTCTGCCGTTACCCGGCAGCTTGGCTGCCTAGCCCCGATCAACAAGAAGGGCTGTGGGCGCGGCGCTCCAGCTTTAGCCGGGGGCCATTGGCGGTGCTGGTCGCCGAGGTGTTCTTACCCAGCTTCTGGCCTGCCGCCGGCGTGTCCCTGAGTTAGCTGCACGCCGCTATAATCGCCGCACCTCGCCTGGAGACGCGCTTGATGTATACCCGCCTACTGCAATCACTGAATCGTCTACACCCGCGCGCCTGGGATTTCATCCAACTGATGCGCATGGAAAAACCCATCGGCATTTACCTGCTGCTGTGGCCAACCTTGTGGGCGCTGTGGATTGCCGCAGAGGGCATGCCAAGCTGGAAGAATCTGCTCATTTTCGTCGTCGGCACCGTACTGATGCGGGCCGCCGGCTGCGTCATCAACGACTTCGCCGACCGTAAATTCGATGGCCACGTTAAGCGCACTCAAGCACGCCCCCTGGCCAGCGGCGTCATCCGCTCGCGCGAGGCGCTGATCCTGTTCGCCGTGCTGATCGCCCTGAGCTTTGTCTTAGTCCTGTTCACGAATAGCGCGACGATTTGGCTGTCGTTCGGCGGCGTAGCCCTGGCGGCCTGCTACCCCTTTATGAAGCGCTTCACCTTTTATCCACAGGTGGTGTTGGGCGCGGCCTTCTCCTGGGGTATCCCCATGGCTTTCACCGCCGAAACCGGCCAACTGCCGGCCGCGGCTTGGCTGCTGTATATCGCCAACCTGCTGTGGACCGTGGGCTACGATACCTATTACGCCATGGCTGACCGCGAAGACGACCTGAAGATTGGGGTCAAATCCACGGCCATTCTGTTCGGCGACGCCGACCGCATCATCATCCTCAGCCTGCAAGGCTTGGCGTTGGTCTGCCTGCTGCTGGCGGCAGCGCGCTTCGAGCTGGGGCTGTACTTTCACTTAGGCCTGCTGGTGGCGGCTGGGTGCTTCCTGTGGGAATTTTACCAAACCCGCAAACGCGAACCGATGGTGTGTTTCCAAGCCTTTTTACATAACCACTGGGCCGGCTTGGCGATCTTCGTGGGCCTAGTCCTGGAGTACGCCCTACGCGCCTAGCGCGCCGCTCTAGATCGGCAAAGACAGCAATAGCCTTTGGCCAGCGGTCGAGTGTTTGTCATATAGCTGCAATAATTTCGTTATCTAATGCAGACCATTAAAACGAGATGACTTGAGGCTAAAGCCATGGTGGGCAAAAACATTCTGATCGTCGATGACGAAGCACCAATCCGCGAGATGATCGCGGTTGCTTTAGAAATGGCGGGCTATGACTGCATGGAAGCAGAGAACACACAACAAGCCCACGCCCTGATTGTTGACCGCAAACCTGACCTGATTCTGCTCGACTGGATGCTGCCCGGCACCAGCGGCATTGAACTGGCAAGGCGCCTGAAGCGCGATGAGCTGACCGGTGATATCCCCATCATCATGCTCACGGCCAAAGGTGAAGAGGACAACAAAATCCAGGGTCTGGAAGTCGGCGCCGATGACTACATCACCAAGCCCTTCTCGCCGCGTGAATTAGTCGCCCGCCTCAAGGCCGTGCTGCGCCGTGCCGGCCCAGCTGATAGCGACGGCCCGATCGAGATCGACGGCCTCAAGCTCGATCCCCTCAGCCACCGCGTCACCATCGATGGCAAACCCGCTGAGATGGGCCCCACCGAATACCGTCTGCTGCAATTCTTTATGACTCACCAAGAACGCGCCTACACCCGTGGCCAGCTGCTGGATCAGGTATGGGGCGGTAACGTGTATGTCGAGGAGCGCACCGTCGACGTGCACATCCGCCGCCTGCGCAAAGCCCTCGGTGAGGCTTATGAGAACTTGGTGCAAACCGTGCGCGGCACCGGTTATCGTTTCTCCACCAAGAGCTAGTTCACCAGCATAAGGATTGACTGGCGGATGGACCTTCTTTGAATCACAACTGGCGCGCCTCTCTGTTTCGCCGCCTGGCGTTGCTGCTCAGTGCCTGCTTGTTGCTGGGTTTGCTCAGCGGCGAGTACGCCTGGGCACTCGTGCTGGGTTTGGCCGGCTATCTGCTGTGGAACCTGCGCCAACTGCTGCGCCTGCAGCAATGGCTGAACACCCGCCAAGGTGACGAGACGCCGCCCGATGGCTACGGCCTGTGGGGCGAGATCTTCGACAGCATCTATCACCTGCAACGCCGCGACCAGAAAGTGCGCGGCCGCTTGCAAGCGGTGATCGACCGTGTCCAGGAATCCACCGCCGCCCTGAAAGATGCAGTGATCATGCTTGATCGCGACGGCAACCTGCAGTGGTGGAACCTGGCCGCAGA
The DNA here is from genome assembly GCF_025465995.1 of Pseudomonas sp. 5P_3.1_Bac2. GTDB lineage: Bacteria > Pseudomonadota > Gammaproteobacteria > Pseudomonadales > Pseudomonadaceae > Aquipseudomonas. The sequence goes on from NZ_JANLNY010000028.1 coordinate 84,214, forward strand.
GAAGTTGCTCGGCCTGAAAACGCCACAAGACAGCGGTCAGCAGATTACCAACTTGGTGCGCGATCCACGTTTTATCGAATACTTCGAAGGCAGTCATTACAGCGAACCGTTGGAGCTGCCCTCACCGGTGAGTGATCGCCTGCGCCTGCAGTTCCAGGTCACCCAATACGGCAACCAAGAGCACCTGATGCTGGTGCGCGACATCACCCGCTTGCATCAGCTGGAGCAGATGCGCAAAGACTTCGTGGCCAACGTGTCCCACGAGCTGCGTACCCCCTTGACCGTGATCGCCGGCTATCTGGAAACCCTCTTGGACAACGTCGATGACGTTAAGCCGCGCTGGTTACGTGCTTTGCAGCAAATGCAGCAGCAAGGTGTGCGCATGCAAAACCTGCTCAATGATTTGCTCCTGCTGGCCAAGCTCGAGGCCACCGACTACCCCTCGGACAACCAGCCGGTGAACATCTACGACATGCTGCAGACCATTCAACATGACGCCCAAGCGTTCTCCGGCAAGCGCCAGCATCAGATTAGTCTCAGCGCCGATCCCTCGCTCAAGCTCAAGGGCAGTGAAGCTGAGCTGCGCAGTGCGTTCTCTAACCTGGTGTTTAACGCCGTGAAGTACACCCCCGACCTTGGCGAGATCCACGTGCGCTGGTGGGGCGATGCGCAGGGCGCTCACCTGAGCGTGCAGGACACCGGCTTGGGCATCGAGGAAAAACACCTGCCACGCCTGACGGAGCGCTTCTATCGGGTCGACTCCAGCCGCGCCAGCAACACCGGCGGTACAGGCTTGGGCTTGGCCATCGTCAAGCACGTACTACTGCGCCACCGCGCCACATTACAGGTCACTAGCCGCCTCGGTTCGGGCAGCACGTTTAGTTGTCATTTCGCCAGTTCACAGGTGGTGCAGCCATCTGAGTAATGGTCAGGCTACTTGCAAAATAATGCCGCGGCGGCCAACCTTGAATGCTCATTAGCTAACCGAATCCCCCATGGACCCCTCCACAAGTCACATCGCAAGCAGCTATTTCGCCGATATCGGCATGATGTTATTCGCTCTGTTCCTGGTCTTGCTCAACGGCTTCTTCGTCGCCGCCGAGTTCGCTATCGTCAAACTGCGCGCCACTAAAGTGGAAACTCTGGCCAGCGAAAACGGCTGGCGCGGGCAGATCCTGCGCACCGTGCATAACAAACTGGATGCCTATCTCTCGGCTTGCCAGTTGGGGATCACCTTGGCCTCGCTGGGCCTCGGCTGGGTCGGCGAGCCGGCCTTTGCTCACTTGCTGGAGCCTGCCCTGCACTCGGTAGGGGTGCAGTCCGCTGAGGTGGTGCAAGGCGTGTCGTTCTTTACCGCCTTCTTTTTGATCTCCTATCTGCATATCGTCCTCGGTGAACTGGCGCCTAAGTCCTGGGCCATTCGCAAGCCCGAGCTGTTGTCGTTGTGGACGGCAGTACCGCTGTACTTGTTTTACTGGGCCATGTACCCGGCGATCTTCCTGCTTAACGCCAGCGCCAACGCCATCCTGCGCCTGGCCGGGCAAGGCGAGCCGGGGCAGAACAACGATCACTCGTACAGCCGCGATGAACTCAAACTGATCCTACACTCCAGCCGCGCCAGCGACCCGAGCGATCAGGACATGCGCGTGGTGGCCTCGGCCGTGGAGCTGGGTGAGCTGGAAGTGGTGGACTGGGCCAACTCCCGCGAAGACTTGGTCAGCCTGCCCGAGCAAGTGACCCTCGCCGAGGTGTTCCGGGTTATCCGCCGGCACAAATACAGCCGTTACCCGGTGCAAAACGAAGACAGCGGCGAGTTTGTCGGCGTGCTGCACATCAAGGACCTGCTGCTGCATCTGTCGCTGCTCGACCATCACCCGCAGGAAATCAACCTCGCTGAGCTGCTACACCCGGTGGAACGGGTCAGCCGGCATATGCCGTTGCTCGATCTGCTCGAGCACTTCCGCCAAGGCGGCTCGCACTTTGCGCTGGTCGAAGAAGCCGACGGCAAGGTCATTGGCTACCTGACCATGGAAGACGTGTTGGAAGCCCTCGTAGGCGATATCCAGGACGAACACCGTAAGGCCGAGCGCGGCATCCTCGCCTATCAGCCCGGCAAGTTGCTGGTGCGTGGCGACACCCCGCTGGCCAAGGTCGAACGCCTGCTCAATGTCGACCTCGACCATGTTGAAGCAGAAACCATGGCCGGGCTGATCTACGACAGCCTCAAGCGGATGCCCGAAGAAGAGGAAGTGCTTGAGGTCGAAGGCCTGCGCGTGATCATCAAGAAGATGAAAGGGCCAAAGATCGTCTTAGTCAAAGTGCTCAAACTCAGCTGAGCCAAGTTGTAGGCTGCGCCCTGCGGAGCTTGGCGCAGCTGGTCTACTCGCCGCCTACCGCAAAGTTGGGCAGGCTATCCACCGGCTGGGCGAAACGAAACGGAATCGACTCCAGCGCCAGTCCGACGTTGCGCTGGACCACGAAGTGCAGGTGCGGCCCGGTGCTATTGCCGGTGTTGCCAGAGCGCGCCAGCAGACTGCCCGCCTGAATCCGGCTGCCCTCACTGACCACCACCGAGCCTTTTTGCAGATGCAGATAAACGCCCATGGTGCCGTCGTCATGCAGGATACGCACGTAGTTGCCGGCTGGATTATTGCCGCGCCCGCTCTGGCCGTTCTCCACCCGCACCACCACACCGGCGCGTGAAGCCACAATCGGCGTGCCTTCGGGCATGGCGATGTCTAAAGCGTAACGGCCTTTGGCAGTGAAGTGACTGTAAGTACCGTTGGCGCCCTGGGTCAGGCGGAACGGCCCACCACGCCAAGGCAGCGGATAGGCCTGCTGGCTGGGCTGCGTGCGCGGATCACCCATGGCATAGCGCAGCTTCGGGGTGTAGCGCATGGGCTTGGCCATATCGCGTGCGGCCAAGGTGGCCAAACGGATTTTGCTGCGCGGCGGCAGAACCCAGTGGATCGGTTGGTCCGGCGCGCCGCTGACGTTATCCAGATTGCTCAAGCGCAGCTCAATCTGCACCGGCGCATACAAATCATTGCGCACCTGCAAGGTTTCACCACCTGCGTGCTTTTGCGTTTCCAGTTTCACTTGGGCGTCGAGACGTTCGACCATACGGTCGCGAAAGACAAACACCTGAGCGCCAGCCGTGGCCTTATCGGAATAAGTCACCACGCCGTTGCTGTCGGTGTACTTGTAGATGGTCAGTGCCGCCGCTGGACCAGCGCAGCCCAACACAACACAGAAAACCAGTAAGCGCCCTAACTTCACGATCTTAGTCTTATAAGTAGTAGCTACGGGCTAGCGAGATTAGCAGCCACTGGCGCAGGGCGCGAGCCACGACGGTCGACTTGTGAGATGTCTCGCAGACTGCTCAGAGCACCTATGCGCCGGGACTAAAATGTTTCTGCGCCGTGCCACGGGCGATTAAGCGCGAAATGTAATCAAGCTTCTGCGGGTCCTGATCAACAAAGCGGAAGCTCAACTGCAGCCAATCGCTATCTGGACGCGGCTCAAACGCTGCCACGGCGTGCAAATAGCCATTGAGCCGCGCCGTCTCAGCCGCCTCGCCCTGCTCCAGATCCAGAACTGCGCTATCGAGCACCTGGGGCAGTGGGTCGCCTCGCCTCACCACCAACAACGCCTCTTTCAAGCTGATGGCCTTAATCACACAGGGCATGACGTCACCCGAAGACAAGCGCAGTTGCCCTTGGCCGCGACCGCTGGGGGCACTGCCCGCCGCCTTACTCGCCGCACGTGGTGCAGCGCCAGGAGCGGCCGCGCGAGGGGTGGGATTAGGGGTTTTCACCACGGCAGCTTTACCGCCAGTGAGAGCCGCCAGGGAGTCATTGGCATAGGCACCGGTGCTGAGCATCTTCGGCGGCGCGCTGGAGAGCAGCGCCTGCAACTTACCGACCCGGCTCAGGGCCTTTTTGACCTTGGTGATTAATTGCTCGTTAGAAAACGGCTTGCCGATAAAGTCGGAGACACCGGCTTGAATAGCCTGCACCACGTTTTCTTTATCGCCGCGACTGGTGACCATAATGAATGGCGTGCTTTTGTGCTCGTCTTGCTCACGGCACCAACTGAGCAATTCCAGCCCCGACATCTCGGGCATTTCCCAGTCGCACAAAATCAGGTCAAAAGACTGTCGGGCCAGCATTTGCTGAGCCTTACGGCCATTCACCGCGTCTTCGGTTTGAATGCCTGGGAAGTTGTCGCGTAACCCTTTTTTCACCAGATCGCGAATAAAGGTCGCGTCGTCCACCACCAGCACACTGATCTTACTCATCGGCCACTCCCGTTGATCTGGCCTAAGCATAGACACGGGAAGTGGCCAAAGGCCAACTGAAATACATTTAAGTAGATTTTGCTCGCACAAAGACCAACACAAAGCTCTAAATCAAGGCTTTAAGCCAAGGTTAATTGTCCTTGCCTGGCCCTTCGACCTCTTCTTGCATGCGTCTCAAGCCAATATGCTTCACGTCAGTACCACGTACCAGGTAGATCACCAGCTCGGCAATATTGCGCGCGTGATCGCCAATACGCTCCAGCGAGCGCAGCGCCCAAATCACATTGAGCACGCGGGAAATCGAGCGTGGGTCTTCCATCATGTAAGTGACCAGTTCACGCAGGGCGGTCTTGTATTCGCGGTCGACGGTCTTGTCGTATTGCGCCACCGACAAGGCCAAGTTGGCATCGAAACGGGCAAAGGCATCCAGCGCCTCCTGCACCATTTTGCGCACTTGGTCGCCGATATGGCGCACCTCCACATATCCCCTTGGCGCTTCGCCTTCTTCGCACAGTTGAATAGCGCGTTTGGCGATTTTGGTGGCTTCATCACCGATGCGCTCAAGGTCGATCACCGACTTGGATACGCTGATGATCAAACGCAGATCGGAAGCCGCTGGCTGACGCCGCGCCAGAATGCGCAGGCATTCTTCATCGATATTGCGCTCCATCTGATTGATCTGGTCGTCGACTTCACGCACTTGCTGCGCCAGCCCCGAATCCGCATCAATCAACGCGGTGACGGCATCATTAACCTGTTTCTCAACCAGCCCGCCCATGGCCAGCAGATGACTGCGCACTTCCTCCAGCTCGGCATTGAACTGCTGGGAGATATGCTGAGTGAGGTTGTCTTTGTTGATCATGTGCAAACCCTTGGAGAACTGGTGATAAGTCTTGCCGCCTTGCTAAATGTCCGAGCGCTACGCTGGGCCGCTTAGCCGTAGCGCCCAGTGATGTAATCTTCGGTTTGTTTCTTGGCTGGGTTGGTGAACAGCGTGTCAGTATCGCCAAACTCAATCAGCTTACCCATGTACATAAACGCGGTGTAGTCAGAAACCCGCGCCGCCTGTTGCATGTTGTGGGTCACGATAACGATGGTGAACTTGGATTTAAGCTCGTAAATCAGCTCTTCAACTTTCAGCGTCGAGATCGGGTCGAGGGCCGAGCAAGGCTCATCCAACAACAGCACTTCAGGTTCTACGGCGATGGTACGCGCGATCACCAGACGCTGCTGCTGACCGCCAGAGAGGCCCAGAGCCGAGTCGTGCAGTCGATCCTTCACCTCATCCCACAACGCCGCGCCTTTAAGCGCCCACTCCACCGCCTCATCGAGCACGCGCCGCTTGTTAATGCCCTGAATGCGCAGGCCATACACGACGTTTTCGTAGATGGTCTTAGGGAAAGGGTTGGGCTTTTGGAACACCATGCCAACTCGTCGACGCAGCTCGGCGACGTCCTCGCCCTTGCGGTAAATGTTGTGGCCGTAGAGATTGATCTCGCCTTCAACACGGCAGCCATCAACCAGATCATTCATGCGGTTGAGAGTACGCAGCAAGGTCGACTTACCGCAGCCCGAGGGGCCGATAAAAGCGGTCACACGCTGCTTGGGGACGGTCATCTGCACATCGTAAAGCGCCTGCTTGTCGCCGTAGTAAAGATTCAGGCCAGGGATGTCGATGGCCACCGTCTCATTGCTCATATTCAAACCTTGGCGTTCGCGGCCCAAGGCGCTCATATCAATGGCGCGGGCATGTGCTTCGTGCTGCATGGCAGACTCCTACACTAACAATTCGTTGCGGCTGCCCCAGCGTGGGCGGGGCAGCCAGCGGATTAATGATCCAGCGCCTTGTACTTTTCGCGCAGGTGGTTACGAATCCATACCGCTGACAGGTTCAGCGTGGCGATCACCAGCACTAACAACAGTGCCGTGGCGTACACCAAAGGCCGGGCAGCCTCGACGTTAGGGCTCTGGAAGCCGACGTCGTAGATATGGAAGCCCAGGTGCATGATTTTTTGATCCAAGTGCAAATACGGGTAGTTGCCATCCAGTGGCAACGACGGCGCCAGCTTGACCACCCCCACCAGCATCAGCGGCGCGACTTCACCAGCGGCGCGGGCCACAGCGAGGATCATGCCGGTCATCATTGCCGGGCTGGCCATGGGCAGAACGATCTTCCACAGCGTCTCGGACTTAGTTGCTCCAAGGGCCAAAGAGCCCTCGCGCAGCGTGCGGGGAATCCGCGCCAAGCCTTCTTCCGTGGCAACGATCACCACCGGCACGGCAAGCAGGGCCAGGGTCAGCGAGGCCCACATCAGGCCAGGGGTGCCGAAGGTCGGCGCGGGCAAAGCTTCGGGGAAGAACAGGCGATCCAGCGAGCCGCCCAGCACATAAACGAAGAAGCCCAAACCAAACACGCCATAGACAATCGCCGGCACCCCGGCGAGGTTGTTCACCGCGATACGGATGACCCGGGTCAGAGCGTTTTGCTTGGCGTATTCACGCAGGTACACCGCCGCCAATACACCAAAGGGAGTCACGATCATGGCCATGATCAGAGTCATCATCACCGTGCCGAAAATCGCCGGGAAGATGCCGCCTTCAGTGTTGGCTTCACGGGGGTCATCGCTGAGGAATTCCCACACCTTGCTGAAGTAGAAACCCAGCTTGGTGGCGGCACCCATGGCATTGGGCTGATAGGCGTGGATCACTTTCGAAAGGTTGATTTCCAGCTCTCGGCCATTGGCATCGCGGGCAGTCAGACTATCGCGATTGAACTGAGCATGCAGCTCGCCCAAACGCGCTTCAATAGCCTGATAGCGCGCGTTCAACTCCGCACGCCCGGCCTCTATATCCGCTTGCGCGGCGGCGTCCAAGTGACCACTGAGTTCCAACTTGCGGCCCTGCAAGCGCAGGCGTTCAAGACCGGCGTTAATGGCGCCGATATCGGATTTTTCTAGGCTCTTTAGCTCAGCGGCGAGTTGATTGACCCGCTCGATCCGCGCTTGCAGTTCAGGCCAAGCCTTATCCCCTTCGGCCACCACCTGACCATCTTGTTTGATGTTGATCAAGTAGCCGTAGAAATTGCCCCACTCGCGGCGCTCCAGGGCCATCAGTTGTTCTGGATAGTGCTGCTCTTTGAGCCACTCACCAACCACCCAACTGAAGTCGCTGCCGTTAAGATCGCGGTTACCCACTTTGATCAATTCGCGGGTCATAAACTCCGGGCCTTGCTCAGGCACCGGCAAGCCGGCGCTCTTGAGACGGGCCCGGGGGACTTCTTCTTTCTGCACCACTTCGCCAACCACCACATGGTTGGCTTGTCCGGGTACTTGGTAACTGGCTTGGAGCAAATCAGCCGGCCAAAAATGGCCAAGGCCACGTACCGCAATGACCGCCAACAAGCCTATGGTCATGATGACGGCGATGGACACCGCGCCACCACTGATCCACACACCCGGGGCGCCGCTCTTAAACCAGTGTTTTAGGGAGTTCTGCTTCACAGACTGCTACCTTTCTTAAAGCGACGAGTATTTCTTGCGCAGACGCTGACGAATCAGCTCCGCCAGGGTGTTCATCAAAAAGGTGAACAACAGCAACACCAAGGCCGAGAGGAACAACACGCGGTAGTGACTGCCACCCACTTCGGACTCCGGCATCTCCACCGCCACGTTGGCCGCCAGAGTGCGCAGGCCCTCAAACAGGTTCATCTCCATGACCGGGGTGTTGCCGGTGGCCATCAGTACAATCATGGTTTCCCCCACCGCACGGCCCATGCCGATCATCAGCGCGGAGAAAATCCCTGGGCTGGCAGTGAGAATCACCACCCGGGTCAGGGTTTGCCACGGCGTCGCACCGAGGGCCAAGGAGCCTAGCGTCAGGCCACGAGGCACACTGAATACGGCGTCTTCGGCGATGGAATAGATGTTGGGGATGACCGCAAAGCCCATGGCCAAACCGACCACCAAGGCGTTGCGCTGATCGTAGGTGATGCCTAAGTCGTTGGAGATCCACAGGCGCATATCGCCGCCAAAGAACCAGTTCTCCATAAACGGACTCATGTACAGCGACAGCGCGCCCACCAGCAGAATGACCGGAATCAGCATCGCGCTTTCCCAACCATCCGGCACTTTCAAGCGCAGCGAATCAGGCAAACGACTCCAAGCAAAACCGGCGACCAGAATGCCCACCGGCAACAGCAGCAATAGGCTGAAGATCCCCGGCAAATGGCCTTCGACGTAAGGCGCGAGGAACAGGCCGGCGAAGAAGCCGAGGATCACCGTTGGCAGCGCCTCCATCAACTCGATTACCGGTTTAACCTTGCGGCGCATGCCGGGCGCCATAAAGTAGGCGGTGTAGATGGCCGCAGCGATCGCCAAAGGCGCAGCCAGCAACATGGCGTAGAACGCAGCTTTTAAGGTGCCGAAGGTCAGCGGCGCCAAGCTCAGCTTGGGTTCAAAGTCAGTGTTGGCTGCAGTGGATTGCCAGATGTACTTTGGCTCATCGTAGTTCTCGTACCACACCTTGCTCCACAACGCGCTCCAGGAAACCTCGGGATGCGGGTTATCCAGGTGCAGTGGCTGCAGTTGACCATTGGCTTCAACCAACAGGCTGTTGGCCCGCGGCGACAAACCGAACAAGCCTTGGCCGTCGACCACTGGCTCGACTAGCAAGGTACGCTGGGCAGTACTGTGAAATACCCCCAATTCGCCGCTGGCATCCAAGGCGACAAAACCTTTACGCCGTTCTTCGGCGCTGATCTGCACCACAGCGGCCGTGCCCATTTGGAAGGTGCGGATCTGTTTCAGGCGCGGTTCACCATCGCTGTCGCGAGCCATAAACCACTGCGCTAAACCACCTTTGGAGTCGCCGATAATCAGCGAGATACCGCCAACTAACTGGGCACTGGCAGTGACCTGCGCATCAGCATCGTCCAGCAGCTTATAGCGACCATTGAGGCTGCTATCTCGCAGGTTAAACACGTCAGCCTGAGCCCTGCCGTCGAGGACATACAGCCACTGCTGACGCGGATCGACGAAGATGCTCTGCACCGCTTCGGTCATCTGCGGCAGTTCGATGCGCTTTTGCTCAGTCGTGACCTCACCGGTCATAAGGTTCTCCTCGCGACTGATTTGCAACACATGCAGTTGCGCGCCATTGGCGGCAGCCAAAATCAATGAGGAGTCACTGGCATTCAGACTGATGTGCTGCAACGCCTGCCCTTGCTCACCGAGTTGCAGCGGCTCGGTGCCATAAGGGTATTCAATCGCAGGGGTGATGGTCTTCTTACCATCGGGATAGGTGACGTTGTAACTGTGGCGCAGCACTATGGCCTGGCCGTTGGATAAGCCGATGGCGACCAAGGTACTGCCGGGCTGATCTTTAGCAATGGCAGTGATGGTGGCACCAGCCGGAATCGGCAGATCGACACTGCGCAAGCTCGCGCCGCTGTCGATGGCAAAGAACTGCGCTTGACCTTGATCGGAAATACGCAGGCCCACCTGATTCTGCTCTTCGATGGACAGCAGTAGCGGCTTGCCGGCATCCGCCATCCACGCAGGGGTTAATGGTTGCTTAGCCTCCAGCTCAGCGCCCTGGAACAAAGGCGCAACCACATAGGCCAGAAAGAAGAAGATCAGGGTGATTGCCGCCAAGACGGCTAAACCACCCACCAGCACGTACCACCGGGTAAAGCGGTCTTTGAAAGCCCGGATACGACGCTTGCGGCGTAGCTCTGGAGTGTTGAAGTCAATCCGCTTGGTGGTAGCAGTGGTAGTCATAGTGGTATTAGCCAAATCATTCATGGACATACCCTAGCGGCCCTGCATGACAGAAAGATGACAATACAGTGACGCGACAAAGCCGCCGCCGAGCATTGCTGGCGACGGCATGGAATTCAGGCGGCAGAGGCCGAACAACGACCCCTGCCAGACACAACAACGCGATCAGCCGAGGGCTTAGGCGCCTTCTTTCAGACCCAGATCAGCCAATGCTTTAGCAGCGACTTTGGCTGGAAGCGGGATGTAACCATCTTTGACGACCACTTCCTGGCCTTGCTTGGACAGCACCAGCTTGATGAACTCAGCCTCTAGCGGAGCCAGTGGCTTGTTTGGCGCCTTGTTGATGTAGACGTAAAGGAAGCGCGACAGCGGATACTTGCCACTCAGGGCGTTGGCTTCGGTGTCTTCGATAAATTCGCTGCTGCCTTTCTTCGCCAGCGCCACAGTTTTCACGCTAGCGGTTTTGTAGCCGATGCCGGAGTAACCGATACCGTTCAGCGACGAGCTGATCGACTGCACCACCGAGGCGGAGCCTGGTTGCTCGTTGACGTTGGCCTTGAAGTCACCTTTGCACAAGGCTTCTTCCTTGAAGTAACCGTAAGTACCGGATACCGAGTTACGGCCAAACAGCTGTACCGGCTTGCTCGCCAGATCACCCTTCACGCCCAGGTCACCCCAGGTTTTGACGTCGTCTTTAGCGCCGCACAGACGGGTGGAGGAGAACACCGCATCAACTTGCTCCATGGTCAGGTGCTGAATCGGGTTGTCCTTGTGCACGAACACCGCCAAGGCATCCACAGCCACTGGAATTGCGGTTGGTTTGTAGCCGTACTTTTGCTCGAAGGCAGCCAGTTCGGTGTCCTTCATCTTGCGGCTCATTGGCCCCAAGTTAGCCGTGCCTTCCGTCAGCGCGGGGGGCGCAGTGGCAGAGCCGGCTGCTTGAATCTGAATATTGACGTTGGGATATTCTTTTTTGTAATGCTCGGCCCACAGAGTCATCAGGTTGGCCAAGGTATCGGAACCCACGCTGGACAAGTTGCCCGACACCCCGGTGGTTTTGCTGTAGCCAGGAATTGCCGGATCAACAGCAGCCAGCGCGGTGGCGCTCACTGCGCCAGCGGTGACAAACGTCATGGCCGCCATCAAACGCTTCAGTTTCATGCCTTACTCCCAGAGTTTTAGTGTTGGATTGACGGGCCAAGTATTGGTAGGCCATGTGAACACTGTATGAACTCAATGTGACAGTTAGATGACTGAGACGCCGCCTGAATAAAAACGTCATTCCCGGCTTAATTACGCCCTGTGACCCTCTGTCCTAGTCGCCCTCGGCCCGGTGAGTGGATATACTCGGCCGGTTCGCACTCCCGCGGACTTGTTGGGTCTATGCGCGAGCGTCGCTGAACCACTGGATTAGCGCCCCCATACACCCGGCATGCGCCAATAAAAACAACTGCGCACGAGCCTATCCAATGCAAGATTACGAACAGGAAGATCCGATCCCGCAAGGCGACTTGGCATTACAGATCACCGCATTACCGCGCGAGACCAATGGTTTCGGCGATATTTTTGGCGGCTGGCTGGTGTCGCAGATGGATCTGGCCGGCACCGCCATGGCCAGCAAGGTAGCGGGTGGCCGCGTCGCCACCGTAGCCATTGATCGCATGGCATTCTTGGTGCCGGTCGCAGTGGGTGCGCAGCTATCGTTTTATACGCAAACCCTCGAAGTGGGCCGCAGTTCGATCCAGATGCTGGTGGAAGTGTGGAGCGATGATCCGCTGTCCAGTGAATGGCGTAAGGTCACTGAGGCCGTCTTTGTATTTGTTGCCATCGACAGCACTGGCCGCACCCGCTCAGTGCCCGCTCGTCGCTGATTTCCTCCTAGCACTCCCGTCTTTCGTTAAACGCCGGCCCTGCGCCGGCGTTTGCGCATCTAGCACCTAGCCAGCACAACACTTTTGCCGCCCCACCGGCCTGCTGCCTCTGACTGATTGTCGGACGAACGGAATGCAACAAAAGTATTAGCCACCTCCTCCATTACTTAAGTCGATAGATACGGCTGCCTTGCGTTGTACCTAAAAATCAAAAATTGAGGTCAACTATGAACCCAACTCTCGATCCATCTGCCGTTGCTACGCGCGCGCCCGCAGTTGAAAACAGCGCCGTATCTTGGGCAGCCATTATTGCCGGGGGCGTCGCCGCCACCGCTCTGACCCTGATACTGTTTATCCTCGGTACCGGCCTAGGCCTCAGCTCAGTCTCGCCCTGGAGTGATGCCGGCGCGGGTGCTGCGGCCATTGGCATCAGCGCGATCCTGTGGATAACCCTGACTCAGATCCTCGCCTCCGGCCTCGGCGGCTTTATCGCCGGGCGTTTGCGCAGCCGCTGGCACGGGGTGGACACGGGTGAAGTGTTCTTCCGCGACAGTGCCCACGGCTTTCTCGCCTGGGCCCTAGCAACCTTGCTCATGGCGGGCTTATTTAGCTCGGCCCTGAGCAGCGTAGTGAGTAGCACCGTCAGCGCCGGCGCCAGCATTGCCGGTGGCGCAGCAGCCACGGTGGCGGCAGGCGGTGCAGCCGCAGCTAAAGGGGCAGAAGCCGCGGACAATGATTACTTCGGTTATTACGTTGACTCGCTGTACCGTAAAGCGAATGCGCAAGCGGATGTCAGCATCACCTCCAGCAAACCACCACGTCCGGAGGAGCTGGCCGAGGTCACGCGCATTTTCGCCACCTCGCTCAAAGAAGGCGCGCTCAGTGAAGCCGATGCGAAGTACCTCGGCGAGCAAATCGCCCAACGCACCAATCTCAGCAGCGACGAAGCGACCAAGCGCGTAAATGACACCTTTGGCCAGCTCAAGGCCAAGCTCGATGACCTGCAGCACAAAGCCCGTGAGGCCGCTGATCAAGCGCGTAAAGCCTCGGCTTATACCGCCCTGTGGCTGTTTATCTCGCTGCTGATTGGGGCGTTTGTCGCCAGCCTGGCTGCAACCAAGTCCGCGCGCTACCGCGATGACTTTAACCACACCGCGCGTTAATCAAAGGAGCTAGTTATGCAATCGATTCTGCTGTGGTTCTTGGGCATCCCAATCCCAATCATTATTCTGCTGGCGATCCTGACCTAAGTAACGCTTAAGAAAACCCAGGCCCCAACTGTTGGGGCCTGATTTTTTATAGCACTCGCTGTATCGCCCAAGCGCTGATCAGCGCCGGCTGGTGAGGCATAACTCACTGGATACACCTAACACATAACCCCCCCAAAACTTCTTCCTCGCTGGTACTTAGGCTATGGGCGAACAGTCTCCTAGCGAAGATCATGAGCAAAGATCAAGCAAGGCAAAAATCGCTGGGTAACTGACTGAGAGCCCATCCGAGTTTACGAGTGGCAAATCATTAGCAGCGAGTTTTAACAAGGCATGATCAAGCGCAGGCACTTTTCCTACAGACGCTAGATCCACAGGTAAGAGTCTGAGGTCATCAAGCGTATTAGCACTCGCCTCCTTCACCTAAAGCCACTTGCCCTCGTTATGACTTAACGCCCGCCGCGCCCAAGGGTTAACCTTGGTGCTTTCTTATCGGTTTGGAGCAACAGCATGAGCGGCCCCCAAGTTGAAGCCATCCAACTGCACGAGCTCGCTTGCTGGCGGGTACGAGTGGCAGGCAGTGAGCTTTTGATCACCCAGCAAGGCGCGCAGATTCTCAGTTACCGGCAAAGCCAGAGCCAGCCCCCAGTGATCTGGCTGAGCCCCCAAGCCGCCTATGAGCGCGGCCAAGGCGTTCGTGGCGGGGTGCCGGTGTGCTGGCCGTGGTTCGGCGCGCTGCAGGGTAACCCGCAAGCGGTGCAGGCGATGGTTACGCCAGGCCAAGAGGCTCCGTTTCACGGTTTGGTGCGCACCCTTGATTGGCAACTGGGCGAGATCGAGGAGCAGGCTGATAGCGTGCTGTTGCAGTTCAGCTTCAACAGCCAAACCCAGCCACTCGCCATCTGGCCCCATGCCGCCGAGCTCACACTGCGCGTGCGCCTAAGCGCAGAGCATCTGTCTATCGAGCTTATCACCCGCAACTTAGGCACCACGACTTTGGCCATTAGCCAAGCACTGCACACCTACTTTGCCGTCAGCGATATTCGTCAGGTGAGCATCGAGGGCCTGGAAGGCTGTGAGTACGTCGACACCCTCGCCGACTGGCAGATTTTTGAGCAACAGGGGGCAGTGGATTTCACCGGCGAAACCGACCGCATTTATCAAAATACCCCAGCCCAGTTGCACATTGTCGATGCAGCGTGGAATCGCAAAATCTCCTTGGTCAGCCGCGCAAGTGCCTCTGCGATTGTGTGGAACCCTTGGATCGAGAAGGCCAAACGCCTATCGCAATTCGCTTACAACGACTGGCAAGGGATGCTGTGTATCGAGCACGCAAATGTCCTCAAGGACGTTCAAAAACTCGTGCCGGGTGCTGAGCATTGCCTCGCGCTAGAGATATCAAGCGGGGTAATTTCCGGATAATTTTTAGTGACTTAACTAAATATCTTCTGCACCCGATCATTCACACTGAAAAACATCCAGTCCTAAATACTAATAGTTACTGGCCAATTAATGTTAATTGGCCAGTAAGCTATGTCCTACAAAGCTAGATATGCATTTCGTACATTCCTTACTTATTTAATCCCCTGTGTTTATCCCGGCAAAAGCCCACAGTTAGGGAATGTACGCTCGCACTATCCTTATAAGCCCAACCCCCTAAAAACACAGTGATAGAGCGGCTTGTCAGCAATTAATCGGCCTCTAAGAAAATTCCTAAAGTTAGCTGCGCAATATGTTGCGCACATTGACGGGAGTAATTTTTTTGTGCCAGTTTGACTAACTCAATCTGTATTTTTCGATTAGATCCTGACCAACACTGCCAATTAGAAAAAATCGAGTCATGCAATGACCTATTCAAGCAAGCTCACCGCCCACTACCTGCATGTGGCTAAGTTTCCTATTAATGAGGACAACTTTGCCGGTGCCGATGTGCGTTATTCCGTGGAGTTTGAAGCGCTTGAAAATGAGCTGGGCAAAGCCAGCGCGGTGCATGAAACGGCAGCAATTGACTGGGAGAAAGTGCGCAGCGACAGCGAGGCGTTACTCAGCTCCCACTCTAAGGATTTACGCGTAGCCGCTTGGTTGGTCTGGGGCCTGTATCAGCGTGAATCCTTTGCCGGTTTGCAGGCCGGCTTTAGCCTCTTGCACTACCTGTGCCTCAACCACTGGGTCGATCTGTATCCGCGTAAAGCACGTACTCGTGCGGCGGCGATTTCTTGGTTGATTCCTCGACTGGAGGAGGCCCTCGCCGAACATGTGCCAGTCGGTGAGCAGTTGCCGTTATTTCGCAGCCTCGCCGAACAGCTACGGACCTTGGAAGGCTACCTGGGGGAACAACTCGGCGAAGACGCCCCCCTACTTTTACCGCTGTGCCGACGCCTTGATGAGATGGTCAAGCGTGCGAGTCAAAGCCAAGCGGAACCGAGCACCGTCAGTGCGGCCATCGCTCAGGTTAAACAAGTCGCCAGTCAGATCCTCGCCCCCAGTACGCCGGTGGAAAGCGAGAAAGAAGCCCATAAATCCCTGCGTAACCTACAAGACCATGCCCGCCCGTTATGTGCTTATTGGCTACGCCAAAAAGCCACCGACCTGCGTGCTCTGCGCCTAGCCCGCTGCCTGCTGTGGCTGCCCATCGACAGCCTGCCGGAGCGTAATGCCGAGCAAATCACCGCGCTGCGCGGCGTCCCCATCGACAAGCTAAAAAGCTACCAAGAGCGCTATGAAGGCGGTCACTACAGCGACCTGCTCGTCGACCTAGAGTCCAGCATCGCCCGCGCACCCTTTTGGCTGGATGGCCAGCACCTGGTGTGGCAATGCCTGCAAGCCCTCAATGCAGAGTTAGCGATGCGCGAGGTGGAAATCCAACTGGCGCTGTTCCTGCAACGCATGAGCGGTATTGAAGAATTGCGCTTCCATGACGGCAGCGCCTTTGCCGATGCGCAAACTCGCGCTTGGTTGATTAGCCACGTGTTGCCGCATGTACAGGCGCCCACCCAAGAAGCGCCCAAAGAGCAGAGCGAAGGCGTCAGCCCGCCTTGGGAAATCGCACTGGAACACGCCTTGGTCGAGCAGCGTAAGAGCGGCCTGAAAGGCGCCGTGCAGCAGCTCAAACAAGGTCTGGCCAGCGCTAATGGCGGACGTGAACGCCTGCAATGGCAACTGAGCTTGGCGCGCCTGTGCTACGGCGCAAAAAAATATGACTTGGCCAAGAGCCAGCTCGAATCCCTCGACCAAGTGCTGCAAGGCAATGGCCTTGCCAGTTGGGAGCCGGCACTGACTCTGGAAGTGCTGCGCCTGCTGCACAGCTGTTGCGAACTGCTGCCGCAAAACAATGCCGTGCGCGAACGCAAAGAAGAGATTTATCACCGCTTGTGCCACCTCGATTTAGAGGTGGTGCTGGATTAAGGCGTGCAAGCGCCATAAGGCCTCAGGGCCATCATCGTAAAGGAGAACGACCATGGCCAAAGAAGGCTCGGTAGCCCCTAAAGAACGCATTAACGTCACCTTCAAGCCAGCTACCGGCGGCGCTCAGGAAGAAATCGAACTGCCGCTGAAGCTGGTGGTTTTGGGCGATTTCACCCAACGCGCTGACGAACGCAAAATCGAAGATCGCAAGCCGATCAGCATCGATAAAAACAGCTTTGACGAAGTGCTCGCCAAGCAAGAGCTGAACCTCACCTTCGGCGTGCCGAATCGTCTGCAAGACGACGCTGCCGACGAAGACCTGCCGGTACAGCTGCGTATTAACTCGATGAAGGACTTCAACCCGGCCAACGTGGTTGAACAAGTACCGGAACTGAAAAAACTGATGGAACTGCGCGACGCCCTGGTAGCCCTCAAAGGCCCACTGGGTAATGCCCCAGCCTTCCGCAAAGCGATCGAAAGCGTGCTGGCGGATGACGACTCCCGTGACCGCGTACTCGGTGAACTAGGCCTGACCGGCAAAGACCTGTAATCGCCTGAACTACTTAACAAGGAAGCTATTTCATGAGTACTCGTGCCGCCGCAAAAAGCACCAGTAGCACAACAGCTGAAGCGGGGATTCTGGACCGCATTATTGCTGAAACCAAACTGACTCCCGACGACGAAGCCTATGACATCGCCAAGCGCGGCGTGTCGGCTTTTATCGAAGAGTTGCTCAAGCCGCAGAACGAAAACGAGCCGGTAAAAAAAGCCCTGGTCGATCGCATGATCGCCGAGATCGACGCCAAGCTCAGCCGGCAGATGGACGAGATTCTGCACAACGCCGAATTCCAAGCCCTGGAGTCGTCCTGGCGTGGTCTTAAGCTGCTGGTGGATCGCACCAACTTCCGCGAAAACATCAAGCTGGAGATCATCAACGCCTCCAAGCAAGACCTGCTTGATGACTTCGAAGACAGCCCGGAGATCACTCAATCGGGCCTGTACAAGCACATCTACACCGCTGAATACGGCCAGTTTGGTGGCCAGCCAGTGGGCGCGCTGATTGCCAACTACTTCTTCGACCCAAGTTCGCCGGACATCAAAACCCTGCAATACGTGGCCAGCGTCGCCAGCATGTCGCACGCGCCGTTTATTGCTGCTGCCGGTCCGAAATTCTTTGGCCTGGAAAGCTTCACCGGCTTGCCAGATCTGAAAGACCTCAAGGATCACTTCGAAGGCCCGCAGTTCGCCAAATGGCAGAGCTTCCGCGAGCAAGAAGATGCGCGTTATGTCGGCCTCACCGTGCCGCGCTTCCTGCTGCGTAACCCCTACGACCCAGAAGACAACCCGGTCAAGACCTTCGTCTACAAAGAGAACGTCGCCAACAGCCACGAGCACTACCTGTGGGGCAACACCGCGTACACCTTCGCCAGCCGTCTGACCGACAGCTTCGCCAAGTTCCGCTGGTGCCCGAACATCATCGGCCCACAAAGCGGTGGCGCGGTAGAAGACCTGCCGTTGCACCATTTCGAAAGCATGGGCGAGATCGAAACCAAGATCCCGACTGAAGTCCTGGTTTCTGACCGTCGTGAATACGAGCTGGCTGACGAAGGCTTTATCGCCCTGACCATGCGCAAAGGCAGCGACAACGCCGCGTTCTTCTCCGCCAACTCGGCGCAGAAGCCGAAGTTCTTCGGCATCAGCGAAGAAGGCAAAAACGCAGAGCTGAACTACAAGCTCGGCACCCAGCTGCCGTACATGTTCATCATCAACCGTCTGGCCCACTACCTGAAAGTGCTGCAGCGCGAGCAAATCGGTTCGTGGAAAGAGCGCACTGACCTCGAGTTGGAACTCAACAAGTGGATTCGCCAGTTCGTCGCCGACCAAGAAAACCCAAGCGCCGAAGTGCGTAGCCGTCGCCCGCTGCGCGCAGCCCAGGTATTGGTCAGTGATGTGGAAGGTGAGCCGGGCTGGTACCGCGTCAACCTCAACGTGCGTCCGCACTTCAAGTACATGGGTGCGGATTTCACCCTGTCCTTGGTTGGCAAGCTGGACAAGGAATAAGCATCGGTGAACTACGGCAGCCTATTTGAACGCCTCAGCGGCGAAGCCAGCCAACGTGCTGGCTGGAGCCCCGAGGTGGCCGTCATGGCGTCAGTGGCTGCCCATCTAGCCAAGATGCTCAGCACCCGGGCGGGCAGTGTGCAAACGCTGCCCGACTACGGGTTGCCCGATCTCAACGATATGCGCCTGTCGCTACACGACTCGTTGCAACAGGCGCGTATCGCTATCGAACGCTTTATCGAAGCGTACGAACCACGCTTGAGTGAAGTGCGGGTGATCTCCCTGCCCCGCGATAACAACCCGCTGCAATTGACCTTTGCCATTGAAGGATTACTGCAGGTCGACGGCCTGCGCCGCCACGTCAGTTTCGCCGCCAGCCTGGATGGCAGCGGTCAAGTTAAGGTCAACTAAGGAGCTTCACATGTCCGGTAAACCCGCCGCCCGCTTAAGCGACCCCACCGACTGCCCCAAGTCAGGCCACGGCATTAACCCGATCAGCGCCGGCTCGCCTAACGTGCTGTTCGACAGCCTCCCAGCCGCCCGCCAAGGCGACCCTTCGGCCTGTGGCGGCGCAATGGCCAGCAATGTGATTGGCAATGTGCTGATCAATGGCAAACCAGCGGCCACGGTCGGCACGGTGGGTAGTCACGGCAACGTGGTGGTGAGCGGTTCGGGGACGGTGATTATTGGTACGGCGCATACGCCGGCGCCATTCGTGCCTCCGGTGCCAGTGGTTTTCCCGGGTTTTGATGAACAATTCCGAATCATCGCCGATTCTGGAGAGCCTATAGCCGGAGTGCCTTACCACATCAGAGATGGACATGGACGTGTTTATAAAGGTTTTACTGACCAATCCGGTAAAACTCCTCGTATCTTCACTAAAGATAAGCAAGAACTTGAAGTATCGACTGGGGTACATGCTCTGGAAATGTGGGGGCAAGAATGACCCCCTATCAGTGTAAGGCCGAGACTAGCAATCAAAGCGGCTCACTCAAAGACCTTCCAGGTTATTTGATGCCAACAAGGGCTTTCTTCTTTGTCATTGTTGAAGAACCAGGAAAAGACGGTTTTCTGGTTCGCAAGATTTATGCCTCTGGTAAAAGTCCGTACTTAAGAAATATGCAGCTCTCTCCTCTGCAAATGCTTTCAGAGACTCGCCCAGAACATTACGGTCTCATGCCCAAAAAACCTGGCGCTAATCTCAGTATCGCTGAACATGTGCTGGGTAAAAATCAGTCCCAATTTATTTCGACCAGTTCTATTTTCCCTGAAGGTTCTCCACGCTTTGACGGCCGCAGTATCTTCATCGACATCCACAAGGCTCAGCAGTCTGGAGCACGACTGGTTCAAACAGATGAAATCCTGCGGGATCTTGCTCAGTACAAAACTAAACATCCTCACCTAACCAAACGCATCGACAAGATTGCTGCTTATGTCGGCGACGTAGATAAAGAAGTATTAATTGAAGGCAAGAAAGTTCCGGCCAAAGCCGTGTTCACATCTGGTTCCTTGAGTGTCACACAAGGATTTGTAAGAGCTGCCCGTGTCGTCCAAGTAGTCGGAATAGCTTTTACAGCTTACGACCTCACCGCTGCCTCTCAGGAGTCAATCCGGATTGGAAATACAAAGCCCATAAATGCAGAGCTTGTTCGTCAGGCTGGCGGATGGGGATCGGCATGGGCTGGATTTAAAATTGGCGGCGTGGCTGGAGCTGCTTTGGGCGTGGAGACAGGCCCCGGACTAATCGTTACAGGTTTAGTTGGCGGTATCCTTTTTGGAGCTGCCGGTTACTTCGGGGCCGACTGGGTCGCCGATCATATATACGAGAATTAGGCATGAGCTTTTTCGAATATTTCCGTAAAAAGCCTTCACCACAGCAAGTTCGAAATCAAGCTGTTGATAACGAACTGGACTCGTTACGAGCCTTTTATCCAGTTGAAGAGCGCGAAGATTTCAACAGCGCTGAAGACTACCCCAAGGTGACAGACCTGACTTCTGCCGGTCTTGGGGCTTACTCGATGAACATACATGTGAGTACTGATGCCTGTGCTCGTGTAAAGCAGCTAATAGCCGATCTAGGCCTCACTGATGCGCTTTCGAGCGGAGACTTCCACACCTATAGGAATGGAGCAGAGGCTGTATCCCTTCAAAGTGCTGCCCTTGGAAAAGGGATTTCACTTTTGTTGATCACTAATAGCTCTCGCTTGTTACATGCATTAACCGATGTATCCCCGCCAGCCCCATGGCTAGCGTTTCCAACGGTCGATGCAAGTGTGCTTGGGAGCCTACAGGGTGAGCTGGAGCACTGGTGGCAGAGCTATTGGTGGCCTTATTGGCAGAGCCTAACTCATGAGCAGCGCAAAAATTGGCTGTTAAACCCCGATTACCCCGAAGCCTGGCGTGAATACATACAACTGCAAGAGGCCTTTGCCACCGACGATAGGGAGTCCTCAATCTGATGTCCTTCAACCACTACTACGAACGCGAGCTCACGGCTCTGCGCCACCTGGGTAAACGCTTCTCAGAGCGTAGCCCGGCGTTGGCGCAATTCCTAGGCCAGGCGTGGCGCGATCTAGATGTGGAACGGTTGCTGGAAGTCTCAGGGGAAAATGGTCGCTCTGTCGACCATATAGATCTGTGGAACAAAAATGAACTAGCGAGCATAGGTATTGTATTTACCTTTATTCGCCAAACCTTCTCTAGAGTTTCTGAACACCTGCCCTATGTAAGCATGTCTGACCTACGTCGTTCGAGTGAAGTGCTATTTTGGGAAATAGAATAATGGCTAGAATAAATTTCCTCAGACTATTACTTTCCGTACTATTAATAGGCATTGCGCTACTGATAATAAACTCTATCTTCATTGCGGAACCAGCATACAGGATTTATGCGAAAATATTTAACCATGGACAACTTTATGAAGGCGAGACCCGTGGCGTCATGCAGCTGGATTTGTTTTTCTATTTCATTATTCCAATTAACTTAATGCTTGCTTTCTGCTTAGCCATAGCCACTAAAAACACTTGGCGCGCAACCCTTTGGACAAATTTCATATTTATATTGCTCGCTGCATTTTCAGTCATCTTCTTTACAACAAACAACGGCATTCAAGCCAATACGATCATCACTAATGGTTCACTGCCAATTAGCGCTAACGGTAGTGCTGGGAACATTAATTAAATGTGCCACGCAGATAAAATCTCAGACTCTTTAGTGGTGATGGCTGGACATGACATATTTGTCAGGCCTGACTTAGTCGACCTAGACCTTCATGTCAGACATACGTTCAAAACTGAGCAGCAATCACCAGAAATCTTGATGCAGGGCGATATTGTTGCTCAAGCCGTTTATATCACCAAAACTTCATGGGGCTTAAAAAATAATGAGCCTTAAAAGTTATTTGGCAGTATTGGCGGATAGTGATCTTTTTGGTGCCCTGGCAACTATATGTTTTGTTGTGGCGATGAGCGGTCTGTTTGCTGGGATTAGAAATGCAAAATGGTATAGAGCTTTAGTTTTTTTGTGTCTGATGTCTATTCCATTGCTTGAGTTAGTTGGTAGCTATTTTGCCAATTTGCCTCCGGCCTGAATTCCGCTTTGGGATTGGCTTAGTGAATATGCAGGGTGAGCTAAATGTTTCGATTTACACAACTTTTTGCAAAACCAACAAACAGGTAACCTTCAGTGTCCTTTAACCACTACTACCAAAGCGAGCTCACCGCTCTGCGCCAACTGGGTAAACGCTTCTCTGAGCGCAGCCCGGCGTTGGCGCCGTTTCTCGGGCAGGCGGGGCGCGATCCGGATGTGGAGCGGTTGCTGGAGGGCTTTGCCTTTTTGACTGGGCGCCTGCGGCAGAAACTCGATGATGAGTTGCCGGAGCTGACCCACTCGCTGATGCACCTGCTGTGGCCCAACTATATGCGGCCGCTGCCGGCGTTCAGCATGTTGCAGTTTGACCCGCTAAAACGTCCCGGCGGCGCGCTGCCAGTGCCACGCCATACGCCCGTAGAGTCCAAGCCCATTGAAGGGGTCACCTGTCGCTTTCGTACCGCCTTCGCTACCGAGGTGCTGCCGCTGGCACTGAACGCCCTGGACTACTCGGTGAAGGGCGATGGCGCCCTGCTCAGCCTGCGTTTGCAGATGAGTGCCGAGGGGCATATCGGTGAACTGGGCCTCAAGCAATTACGCCTGCATTTGGCCGGTGAGCGCTATATCAGCCAACTGTTGTACCTGAGCTTGCTGCGCCACTTGCAGGGGATTCAGCTGGTGTTGCTGGATGAAGCCGGCAAGCCTTTGGTTGACCTCTATCAGCGCCCGCTCGACCCATTGCTGCTGCCCAGTAGCAAGCTGCAACCAGTGGGCTTCGAGGAAGACCAAGCGCTGATTCCCTATCCGCTGAACACCTTCCGTGGCTATCGTTATTTGCAGGAATACTTCGCCTTCCAGGACAAGTTCCTGTTTGTCGATCTGCTCGGCCTCGACGTGCTCAATGGCTTAAGTGAAGACACACTGAAACAGGCACGCGGCATCGAGCTGCGCTTCGACATCAGTAACGGCGGTGTGCAGCGCATCCGTCCGACCCTGGATAACGTACGCCTGTACTGCACACCTATCGTCAACCTGTTCGCCCATGATGCCATCCCGATCCGCCTCGACGGCAAACAGGATCAGTACCTGCTGCTGCCAGCGGAAATGGACAGCCAGCACTGCGGGGTATTCTCGGTCGATCGCGTCACCGGCTGGAAGCCGGGCGGCCAGGGCTACGAAGAGTACGTGGCATTTGAGTCGTTCGAGCACGACCCCAGCTTTGATGTGCCAGTGGCGCGCCCGCATTACAGCGTGCGCCAGCAACCGTCGCTGCTCGGCGATGGCTTGGAGACCTACCTGAGCTTCGCCCTGCGCCATATGGATCAGCATGAAACGCTGTCCATCGAACTGACCTGCACCAACCAAAACTTGCCGCGCCGGCTCAAGCTCGGCGATATCTGCATGCCCAGTGAGGACACCCCGGAGTTCCTTACCTTCCGCAATATCAGCGCGGTGACGCCCAGCTACGCGCCGCCGCTGCATCGCGATTTTTTGTGGAAGCTGATCAGCAATATGTCGCTCAACTATTTGTCGTTGGCCGACGTCAATGCGCTCAAGGTGATTCTGGAAACCTACGACTTGCCGCGCTACTACGACCAGCATGCGCAAAAGGTCAGCAAGCGTTTGCTCGACGGCCTGCAAAGCATCAGCCACCAGCATGTCGACCGCTTGCATCGGGGTTTGCCGGTGCGCGGGGTGCGCACCCAGTTAACGATTAACCCCGAGGGCTATATCGGTGAAGGCGATCTGTTTTTGTTCGCCTCGGTCCTCAATGAATTTTTCGCTTTGTATGCCAGCTTGAACTCGTATCACGAGTTGCGCGTGCAGAGCACACAGGGAGAGGTTTACCAATGGACGCCGCGGATGGGGCAACAGCCCCTGCTTTAACTCGGCTGAGCCGAGGCATCCGCGAGTACAGCCTGTTTCAGGGTGTGCAGCTGGTGCTGGATCACTTGCAGCAAGCCCATCCTGACTTGGATGAGGAGCAGCTGTATCAGCGCTTAGAGCTACAGGCCAACCCGAGCCTGGGCTTTCCGGGTAGCGATATTGATCGCGTGCACTTCTTTGAAGAACACGGCGAGATGCGCGCGAGCATGCGTATCAACTTGGTCAGCCTGTTCGGCGCAGGCTCGCCACTGCCGGCTTTTTATGGCGAGCAGGCGCTGGGCGATAGCGAAGACGGCAACCCAACGCGCAACTTCCTTGACCTGTTCAATAACCGCCTGCAACGCCTGCTGCTGCCTACGTGGCAAAAATACCGTTACCACTCGCGCTTTAAGAGCGGCGCGCTGGACCCGTTTTCCTCGCAGCTGTTTGCCCTGATCGGCCTGGGTGGTGAAGCCATTCGCCAAGCGGAGGAGCTGAACTGGAAGCGCCTGCTGCCCTACCTCGGCTTGCTTAGCCTGCGTGCCCACTCGGCAGCGCTGATTGAGTCGGTGCTGCGCTACTACTTCAAGCACGCTGAGCTGTATATCGAACAGTGTCTGGAGCGCCAGGTGGAGATCATGGCCGAGCAGCGCAACTGCCTGGGCCTGGCCAATAGCCAACTGGGGGAAAGCCTCGTGCTGGGCGAGTTTGTCCGTGATCGCGGCGGCAAATTCCGTATCCACATCAAGCAACTCACCTGGACGCGCTTCCATGAGTTTTTGCCCATCGGCACCGGTTATCAGCCGTTGTGCGCGCTGGTGCGTTTCACCCTGCGCGACCCGCTGGCCTATGACATTCGCCTGGAGCTGCGGCAAGACGAAATCCGCGAGCTGCGCTTAGGCGCCGACAACCACTGCCTGCTCGGCTGGACCAGCTGGCTGGGCCATGAGCGCGCCGACGGCATTGTCACCTTAGGCAGCAGCGGTGCCCCAACCAGCCCCAGTCAACCCAAACCCACGGCCACGGCGGCCGCGCTATGAAGCGTCCGCCCGCGCTAGCCGCGCAGCGCTAATTACGGACTAGAGCCATTAAGGATTGATGCACATGATTAACGTCGACTTACAACAACTGGTGCAGGCCCTCGACGCACCGAGCAAGCAGGACCTGGAAAGCGCGGCGCAGCGCTGTGTGGTGCGTGGCGGCAGCAAGATCTTGGTCGAAGACTTGCTGCTGGGCCTGCTCGAGCGCCCGCAAGGCTTGCTCACGCGCGGCCTGCAAGATGCCGAAGTCGATCCCGGCGAGCTGGCCCAAGCCCTGCAACCACGCGGCGAGCACAACGAGTCGCGCAACCCGGTGTTTGCCAGCGAACTGGTGCAGTGGCTGCAAGACGCCCTGCTGGTCGCCAGCCTGGAGCTGCAGCAAAGCCAGGTCGATGAAGCCGCGCTGATTCTCGCCCTGCTGCGCAATCCACTGCGCTATGCCGGCAGCCAATACCAGCCGCTGCTGGCCAAGCTCAATGCCGAGCGCCTGCGCGAATTTGCCCTGGCCCAGCAACCGCAGGCCAATACCGCTAAAGCCCCGGCAGCAGGTGGCGAATCCAACTTGCAGCGCTTTACCCACAACTTCACCCAGCAAGCCCGCGACGGCAAGCTCGACCCGGTGCTGTGCCGCGACGATGCGATCCGCCAGATGATCGACATCCTCGCCCGCCGCCGCAAAAGTAACCCCATCGTGGTCGGTGAAGCCGGCGTGGGTAAAACCGCCATCGTTGAGGGCCTGGCCCTGCGCATCGCCACCGGCGAAGTCCCGGACGCCCTCAAAGGCGTTGAACTGCTGTGCCTAGACCTTGGCCTGCTGCAAGCCGGCGCCAGCGTTAAGGGCGAGTTTGAACGCCGCCTGCAAGGGGTGATCGACGAGGTTAAAGCCTCGCCTAAACCAATCATTTTGTTTATCGACGAAGCCCACACCCTGATCGGCGCCGGCGGCCAAGCCGGCAGTGGCGATGCCGCCAACTTGCTTAAGCCGGCGCTGGCCCGGGGCGAGCTGCGCACCATCGCCGCCACCACCTGGAGCGAGTACAAAAAGTACTTCGAGAAAGACCCCGCCCTGGCCCGCCGCTTTCAGCCCGTACAGTTGCTCGAACCCACGGTGGATGAAGCCGTCACCATCCTGCGTGGCCTCGCGCCGGTTTATGAAAAAAGCCATGGCATCTACCTGCGTGACGACGCCGTAGTGGCCGCCGCTGAGCTGTCAGCGCGCTATCTGGCCGGGCGGCAGCTGCCGGATAAAGCCGTCGACGTGCTCGACACCGCCTGCGCCCGCGTGCGCATCAGCCTGGCCGCTGCGCCGCAAGCGCTGGAGCGTTTACGCGGTGAGCTGGCCGAAGGTGAGCGCCAGCGCCACGCCATCAGCCGCGATCAACAAGCCGGGCTTGCGATCGATCAAGAAGCCCTCAGCGCGCTTGAGCAACGCTTGGAGCAAGCCCGCGCCGAGCTTGAACAAATCGAAACCCGCTGGGCCGTGCAACGCCAGCTGGCTGAGCAACTGCTGGAGCTGCGTAAACGCGTCGCCCATGCCCGCAGCGCCAGCCTAGTTGAAGCGGCGCCTGCAGCCGAAGAAGTAGCGGTTACTGAAGAAGGCGTAACAGCCGAAGTGGCGAGCACCGAGCCAGTCACGGACTTGGCCCAACTGCAAGCCGAATTGACCGATCTGCAAGCGCAGCTGGCCAGCGCCCAAGCCCATGAGCGCTTGGTCAGTTTTGAGGTCTGTCCGCGCTTGGTCGCCGAGGTGATCAGCCACTGGACTGGCGTACCGCTGTCGCAACTGGCCCGTGAGCACAACAGCAAGGTACTGAGCTTCGCCGATGACCTGCGCCAGCGTGTGCGGGGCCAGGAACAAGCCGTTGTCGCCCTGGACCGCTCCATGCGCGCCACGGCTGCCGGCCTCAACCGCGCCGATGCGCCAGTCGGCGTGTTCCTGCTGGTCGGCCCCAGCGGCGTGGGTAAAACCGAAACGGCTCTGGCCCTGGCGGATTTGCTCTATGGCGGTGAGCGTTTCCTCACCGTGATCAACATGTCCGAATTCCAAGAGAAGCACACCGTATCGCGGTTGATTGGCGCGCCGCCCGGCTATGTCGGCTATGGCGAAGGCGGCATGCTCACCGAAGCGGTGCGGCAAAAACCTTACTCGGTGGTGCTGCTCGATGAGGTCGAGAAAGCCGATCCGGATGTGATGAACGTGTTCTATCAAATCTTTGATAAAGGCGTGGCCAACGATGGCGAAGGACGCGAAATCAACTTCCGCAACACCTTGATTTTGATGACCAGTAACCTCGCCAGCGAGCGTATTGCCGGGCTCTGCCAAGGTGAGCAACGGCCAACCGCCGAAGACCTGGAACAAGCCATCCGGCCCAGCCTGACCCAGCACTTTAAGCCGGCGCTGCTGGGCCGTATGCGCGTAGTGCCTTACTACCCCATCAACGGCGAAGTGCTCAGCCAACTGGTCGAGCTCAAGCTCGCGCGCTTTGCCGAGCGCCTGCAGCGTCGCCAGTTGCAGCTGCACTACAGCCAAGCATTGCTGCAAAACCTAGTGGAGCGTTGCACCCATAGTGACAGCGGTGCGCGCTTGATCGATCACCTGATCGACCAACACCTGCAACCGCTGGTGGTCGATCGTTTACTCGCCGCCATGGCCAATGGCGAGCACCTACAAGAGGTGCACGCCGGCGTGGATGAGCAAGGCACGGTGGTTTGTGAGTTCGCTTAACGAGTCGCTTATGTTTAGCCAGATCAGCCAACCGCTGCGCTACGCCGAAAGCTTGCTGGAACAGTTCGCCGTACTGGCGCGTGCGTCCAGCAGCGAGGCGTTGCTCGGCGGCGTGGTCAGCAGCGCCGCCCAGTTAAGTGGCTGCGCGCTGAGCCAGTTGTATCTGCTCGACGACACGCACACGCGCCTGACTTTAAGCGCGCAGTGGACCGCGGGCGAGCTGCAGGCCTCTGCCGGCGCCAGCGTATCCAGCGACTACGACGGCCAGCAGTTGCTGCAATATTGCCTGCTGCAAAACCAAACCCTGTGCCTGAGCGAACTGGACAGCAGCCTGCATCAAACCGGCTTTTTGCCCGAAGCCGCCAAGCCTTGGC
Organism: Pseudomonas sp. 5P_3.1_Bac2; assembly: GCF_025465995.1. Taxonomy (GTDB): domain Bacteria; phylum Pseudomonadota; class Gammaproteobacteria; order Pseudomonadales; family Pseudomonadaceae; genus Aquipseudomonas. Next base: position 112,429 of record NZ_JANLNY010000028.1, read on the forward strand.
GCAGCCTGCTGTGCCAACCGCTGCTGGACGAACAGCAACAGGTCAATGGCCTGCTTGTCGTGGCCAGTCAGGAGCCCGCTGAGCTGCACGGCTTTGCCCGCTCGTTGGGCCAGCTCGGCAGCTTTGCCATCGGCCATCTGCACTTGCTCCATCGCCTGCGCCAACCGCAGGTCACGCCAACACCGGTGCTCACCAGCAAGGACGCCAGCGGCTACGGCCTGATCGGCGACAGCGCCGCCATGCGCGGTGTGTACCAGATGATCAGCAAGGTGCTGCACAACCCGGTCAGCGTCCTGCTGACTGGCGAAACCGGCACGGGGAAAGAGTTGGTGGCCCACGCCATCCACAACTGCGGCATGCGCCGTAGCAAAAAATTCGTCGTGCAAAACTGCGCTTCGCTGCCAGAAAATCTGCTCGAAAGCGAATTGTTCGGCTACCGCAAAGGCGCCTTCAGCGGTGCTGACCGTGACCATCCGGGGCTGTTTGATGCTGCCCATGGCGGCACCCTGTTCCTCGATGAAATCGGCGATATGCCGCTGAGCCTGCAAGCCAAATTACTGCGTGTGTTGCAGGAAGGCGAAGTACGCCCACTGGGCTGTACCGACACCCACAAGGTTGATGTACGTATCGTCGCCGCCACCCACCACAACCTGCGTAGCCTGGTGGAAAGCGGCCAGTTCCGCGAAGACCTGTTCTATCGCTTAGCGCAGTTCCCCATCGAACTGCCGCCGCTGCGCCAGCGCGAGCAAGACATCCTCACTCTCGCCCGCTATTTCGCTGACAAAGCCACCAGCCTGTTGCAGCGTGAAACCTGTCGCTGGGCCGATGGCACCTTGGAGCACCTGGCCAGCTACAGCTTCCCCGGTAACGTGCGCGAACTTAAGGGCATAGTCGAACGCGCCGTGCTGTTGTGTGAGGGCAGCGAGTTGCTGCCGGAACATTTTTACCTCCCCCAAAGCGCCGATATCCAACCGAGTAACCTCAGCCTGCGCGAGCGCATGGAACGCGTCGAACGCAGTTTGCTGCTCGATTGTCTGCGCAAAAACCGCGGCAACCAAACCAGCGCCGCCGGTGAGCTGGGCTTGCCCCGCCGCACCCTGCTGTACCGCATGCAGCGGCTGAATATCAGCCCGGCTGACGTCTAAGGCTTAAGGAGAAGAGCATGTTTAACGCCGCCAACCAGACCCATTTCAGCCTCACCATCGAGGGCGCCAGCCACGATTTGCAGGTGCTGGAATTTAATGGTCACGAGGCCATCAGCCAGCCCTTTGAATTCAACATCGAGTTGATCAGCGAGCGCCCTGACCTGGACTTACAAAGCCTGCTGCATCAGCCGGCTTTCCTCGCGTTTGCGCCCAATGGCGGCGGCGTGCATGGGCTGATTTATCGCATTGGCCAAGGCGACTCGGGCGCGCGCCTGAGCCGTTATCACATCGGTTTGCGCCCGCATCTGGCCTATTTGGCCAAGCGCACCAACCAGCGAATTTTCCAGCACTTAAGCGTGCCGCAAATCATCAGCCAAGTTTTGGAAGAACACGGCATCCAAGGCGACGCCTATAAGTTTCAGCTGGGCCCGACGGTTTATCCCGAACGCGAATACTGCGTGCAGTACGACGAAAACGACCTGCACTTTATTCAGCGCCTGTGTGAAGAAGAAGGCCTGCACTATCACTTCCAACACAGCAGCTCGGGCCATTTGCTGGTGTTCGCGGACGACCAAACCGCGTTGCGCAAACTCGCTGCCACGGCCTATCAGCAAGACAGCGGCTTGGTCGCCGATCAACCGGTGGTCAAGCGCTTCGGCCTGCGCCTGGAGACTCGCACCAGCAGCGTGACACGGCGCGACTACAACTTCGAAAAACCCCGTTTGCAGATGGAAGCGGCGACCACCAGCAGCTTCCAGCCGCAGCTCGAAGATTACGACTACCCCGGCCTGTTTATGCAGCGCGAGCGCGGCAAACACCTGAGCAAGCGCATCCTCGAACGCCATCGCAGCGACTATCAACTGGCCCATGGCGAAAGCGATCAGCCACTGCTGGTCAGTGGTCACCTGCTCAACCTCACCGAGCACAGCCAGCAGGACTGGAACCAACTGTGGCTGCTCAATGAAATTGAGCACGAGGGTAAACAACCGCAAGTGCTGGAAGAGTCGATCAGCAACCAGCTTGAGAACAGTGATGGCCTCTTCTTGCAAGGCTATCGCAACCGCTTTACCGCCACCCCTTGGGACGTGCCCTATCGCCCCGCCTTAGCCCATCCCAAACCGAAGGTATTGGGCAGCCAAACAGCGGTAGTCACCGGCCCCGCCGGCGAAGAAATCCACTGCGATCAATACGGCCGCATCAAGGTGCAGTTCAACTGGGATCGTGAAGGTGAAGCCAACGACAAAACCAGTTGCTGGCTGCGCGTGTCCTCCAGCTGGGCCGGCGACCGCTACGGCGGCGTGGCCATTCCCCGCGTCGGCATGGAAGTGCTGGTGAGCTTTTTTGAGGGCGACCCGGATCAGCCCCTCGTCACCGGCTGCCTGTACCACGCCGAGCATTTGGTGCCCTACGAGCTGCCTGCCAATAAAACCCGCAGCCTGTTTAAAACCCTGAGCAGCCCGGGCGCCGGCGGCTACAACGAACTGCGCATCGAAGACAAAAAAGGTGCCGAGCAGATTTACCTGCACGCCCAGCGCGACTGGGACGAGAACATCGAACACGACCAAAAAATCCGCATCGGCCACGAGCGTCACGACAGCGTCGAGGCCAACAGCTACAGCCAGTTCTTAGCCGAAGAACACCGCACCACCCACGCTGATCGCAAGATCGAAACACGCAGTGACGATCACCTGACCGTCGCCAACACCCAGCACGTGAAAATCGGCGTCGGCCAATTCGTCGAAGCCGGCAACGAAATCCACTACTACGCCGGCAACAAAGTAGTCGCCGACGCCGGCATGGAACTCACTGCCAACGGCGGCGGCAGCTTCCTCAAACTCGACCCCAGCGGCATCACCCTCAGCGGCGCCAATATCAACGTCAACACCGGCGGCGCACCAGGCAAAGGCAGCGGTATTGGCATCCTTATGCCGGTAATTCCGGGGGCGGCAGACAGCGCCACAGCAGGAGCTAAACCACAGTTGGCGTTGGCGCAATTGCAAATGGCCCGTAAGGCCCGCGAGCTGGGCGCCAGCCGCTGCCCAATCTGCGAGGCCTGCCGCGAGGGCTTATGTGCGCTCACGGCAAAGCCAGCTAATGCAGCAGTGGCCAATCTATGAGTACTACGCCCGTGGCAGCCACAGTTTTGGCCGAGCAATGGCTAACAGAGCAACTCAAGCAGCAGCGTGAGCTGTTTCTGCTGATCGATAGCTTGGCCGAACCGAACCCTGTGGTTGAGCTGTTTACTGCTGACCTGATGCAGAGCTACAGCAATCTTTACTTGGGCACCGAGTTTAGCGATATGGCGGAGGTAGGGCCTTGGCTGGTGCACTTGAGCCAACCCAATAACGCGCTCATCCAAACACTGCTGCAAACACCAGAGCGCCATTGGGGCTGGCTGGCCAGTGCCGCACGTAGCGATATCGCCAGCATTAGCCAGCATTGGCGTGAGCGCATGCTGATTGATGAGCAGACACAACGGTCGCTGTATCGCTTTCAAGATAACCGCGTGATCGCTCGCCATCTGGCCCAGCTCAGCGCGGAGCAACGCCCGCTACTGCTGGGACCGCTCGCGAGTGCCCTGTGCTGGGACGGCCAAGCTTGGCAAAGCTTTGAAAACCCGAAACCGGCCCTCTACCCCGCGCCGTTCGCGAAACCTTGGCAAGAGCTCGCAGAGCCCGAGGCAATATCTGCCGACATTCAGCGGCATAACTTAGAGCAGTGGTTATGGCAGGAGCACTCAGCCGCTACCGCTGAGCTGGCCGAAACGCACAACCTCAGCACCTGGCTCGACGAACAACTGGTCAAAGCTAAACAGTGGGATTGGCACGCTCAGGAGCGTATTGAATTTCTGCTAAGCCAGCAGCTCGACCCAATTATTGCGGCTGATAAGCGCTGGGCACCACTGCCGGCTGAAACTGCCGACAGCCACTTTGAGCGCTGCCGTAAACAGCTCAGCACAGTTCTGGAGCTACAGGTATGAGCAAGGCATTGCACGCACTGTTGTGGCCGGCACTACTGTGCCTGTCACTGAGCGCTTGCAGTGCCTTGAGCTCACTTGCGGGCGACAGCTTTACTCTTGAGGGCGAGCTGCCAAGCGACTTTTCCCTAAGAGCACAAGCTCACTACAACGTGGCCAACAACTGCGATGGCCGCAGCCAAGCCAAATCGTTTGAGACTGCGTTTCAGAAAAATCCACAACACTACAGTTTCAAGATCCCTGTGAATTACCGCGACGGGTTTTGTGAAATGCAGTTAGCGCGAGTCGCTTTGTTTATTAATGGCCGCTATGGCGAAAAAGACTGGCAACAGACCTACGCCAACGGCAGTTTGGTCATAGTCGACAAACTGCCAGAAAAAGCACCGAGTTTTTCAGCTGACGGTAGGTTAACCAAGCAAGCGACCTGCACGTGGTGGTTCCAAGAAAGTAAGGTCTACCTCGAGATTTCAAAACTCCTTAACTGCAAAGGAGCAGGTGCACACCTGGTTCTAGCTGAGCTACCGGGTAAAAAAATTACTTTGAACTTCGGCGTAAACCCCAAAGAAGAACCTTCCTACGACAGGCGCTGGATAGAAACACCAACAGGCTGGAGGCTATGCCAAGGAACAGAAAAGTCCGATCGCTGCCAAACGCCTCCGTTGTTTAAAACTTTCAAAATGAACGGTCGCGAATGCACCGTTTACCCCAACTGCACGGAGTAATCAGGGATGACGCTTACCCCTAACCCTCGCGCGCTACGCGCACTGTTGTGGCCGGCATTGCTGAGCTTGTCGCTGAGTGCCTGTGGCGTTGGCGTTGGCGTTGGCGAGGCTCTGACGCAGAAGACCTTTACCTTTAAAGGCAAGCTGCCCGCGGACTTCTCGCTGCGCGCGCAAGCGCATTACAGCGTGGCCAATGACTGCACTGCCGGGCGCAGCAAAGCCAAGACCTTTAAGACCGAATTTCAGAGCACGCCCCAGCAGTACAACTTCGAGATTCCCGTCACTTACCGCCATGGCCTATGTGAAATGCAACTGGCGCGGGTTGGCCTGTTTATCGAAGGGCGCTACGGCGAGCAGGACTGGCAGAACACCTACGATAACGGCGAGCTAAGAATTGTCGATGCGCTGCCCGAAGGCGCCCTGGAGTTTAAGGCCGATGGCTACCTCACAAAGCAAGCCCAATGCACGTGGCTATTTCAACAAAGCACAGCTAAATCCCACTTAGGAGAAATCAGCAAACTTCTAAAATGCAAAAGCGCCGGCGCCTATCTGGCTGTGGATACCTTGCCGGGGAAAATTGTGCAGTTGGACTTCACAGTGAGCGATGAAGAGAGGCCGTACCTCAGGGATACCTGGGTCAAGTTTCCTGAAGGATGGAAACCTTGTCTGCCAAAGGAAGGATGGCCTAACTGCCAAGTACCGCCTGTTTTCAAAACTTTCAAAATGAACGGTCGTGAATGCACCGTTTACCCCAACTGCACGGAATGATCAGGGATGAATGACTCAGCAGTAATATCTAAAACAGAAGTATTGCAGTGCCCTCTGAAAGGGCATTGGGTCAGCTTCCGCCTAGTTGACGAAAATGGCGACGGCAAACCATATGCAGGGCTTCCCTATACCCTGCATGACAGTCAAGACCAAACGCGGGAGGGCTCTTTAGATAGCGAAGGGCATGCAAAAGTCGAGGGCATTTACTGCGGTCCTGTTGTACTCAATATATCTAGCCTCGACGATGGTGGGTTAGACCCGTGGTACAAACTGATCAGCATTAGAGATAACTTCACAATTCCGCTAACCGCTATTCAAGTTGCCGCCGAGCAAACCCCGACTGGCCCCCGCCATGCAGATGGGCAAACCTATCTAGCCAAGGAGCGGGCACAACGTGAAAAAGCCAGCTTTATGCGTGTGGAAGTCAGGGACTTCGCAGAGGCCACTGCACATCTGCCGGATGCTGATGCGCAGTGGAGCCCTAAGCCTTCGGCCAACCTTAAGCAAAATTCCGGGGCAGCCAAAGAGCAGCTTGGGGTCGCACTTAAGCCTAATATCCACTATGTGTTAGAGGTAAAAGCTCTGCGCGCGTATAGCCCAATGCTCTCTCGTGCCCCAGAGTTCTGCGCGCTAAACGCCTATCACCTTGCGGTATTCAGCGCCTTTGTGTACGCACCGTTTAGTCAGCCGAAACAGAAAAATTATAAATCCCTGCCGCCGCCTTACTCCGCATCCGGCAGTATTGGCAATGCCTTGCGCGAGCTTTTACCGAAGCGAATAAAACCCACACAGTTTAATAGTGCTAATTATGACCTGATCTGTGAGGAGGTGCCTTACTCCAAACGCCTGGAGGTTATGCCCTATGACCCGGAGCGTTATGCAGACGAGGCTGGGCAAGGTTGGAATAATCCAGAGGATGTGCATTTTCTCTATCACGAAGATACCGAAACTCAGGCGTTTATTACCCATAACGACAAGGTGATACTGATAAGCCTGCGCGGCACACAAGAAAAACAGGACATATTGCGCGATATAGATGCACGACAAGTACCCTATACCGAAGGTGATGGTCAGGCCCACCGTGGTTTCTACGAGGCATTCCTAGCAGCTAAGAAATTTACCCAACGCTACCTCGATGCATTCCATAGGCCAGATCACTGCATTGTGATATGTGGCCATAGCCTCGGCGGCGCTATTGCCCTGCTATTAGCCGAATGGGTACGCCGCCAATGGTCGGACAACGTTCAGCTCTACACCTTCGGCTCTCCCCGCGCAGGAGATCGGGCTTTTGTACAAGGCGCAGCAGCCCTTACTCACCACCGCTTAGTCAACCACAACGATCCAGTGCCGGGCGTGCCGTTCACTTGGATGGATGCCGAATGGAAGCTGGCGCTACCCGGCACAGTGGCCCTGTTTAGCTCGCCACTTGTGGGCATCGCCTTGTTGCTGGGCGGCTTGCTCAACCTGCGTGGCGACCCCTATGAGCACCACGGTGAACAGCGCCACTTTATGCCGCGCAAACCCAATGCCAGTAGCGAAGTGGCCATACTTTGGCAGCCAGGTTGTGCGGCTATCGATGAACAGGTTTGCGCCAGCTATGCCGGTGCTGTTGACCTTGAAAACGATATGCCAAAACGTAAGTCATTGATCGGCCAAGCCCTATCGGCAGCTGAACACTCCAGTGATGCGGGCTACAGCCGCGCCATGTTGACCACCCTGTTGCGCTGGAATGCGAGTGTGGCTAATCGCAATGGTGAGCTGTTCACTGCCAGTGAGCTGCAAGATATTCGCAATCAAGTTGAGCAAGTGGAGCAGCAACTGGCCAATTGGCAGCCCCGTAGCTTCTTTGAGTTCCGTCATATCATCCGTGCACAGCACGACACTCGCTTCTATGGCAAATCCGAACTAGAGCTGCGGCAGATGTACCACGAAGGCATCACGCTCGCTCGCCAACTGACCAAAAAGCAGCGCGAGGAGTTGATTGTCGCGCGCAGCCGTCTGCTCAATCAGGCACAACGACCATTGACCCTGACAGATGTGTTTGGCGACCAAGCGCAAAATCCTGAATTGGAGAAACTGGTGAGTGAATGGCGCGCTATCGACGCCAACGCACAAGCCGAGTTACTCGCCAAAGTTCCGAGTGCTGGGGCAAAGCTATATGCCTAGCGATCTGATGCCCAGCGGAGCTCTCAAGGGGTGGTCTGGTTCAAGCCAAGCAGATGCGTACTCGGCTGACTTGCGAATGCTCAAGCGACGCTCACACGTTAAAAGGCGGCAGATAAACGGCTGGGGCCAGAAGGTGAAGTGCCATTGGCCCCTGCTGTCATTTATCTACATCAGCCTTTGCGGCTGTGTAGGCGCTGGAGTGGTGGCCACAAGCAATGAGGAAGTCTATTCACCCACTGATAGCTTCCCAACTAATCGCCGTTTAAAGCCTCAAACAGCGGGCCAGATTCGCTCTTTGCAATATGACCAACGATACGTAGACACGGGCAAACGCTATAACAGCGAAGAAGTGAAGCAGCTCTGGGGAAGCCCTGATGAAACCTCCAGCAAGGATGGTTTTATCACTTGGACCTATTACGAGCAGCCATATTTGTGGCACGGGCTTGTGCTGCATGTTCTGGTCACTATCCCCTTGGTAATCCCTATGGGAAAAGCCCGATACACGCTGTCCTTTAAAAATGATCAGCTCGAGAAGATCGCTTACCGAGCTACTAAGACTCACCTATTCGTCTGTGATCCAGCCTATATGTATCTGAAAGGACTAGCGGCAAGTATGCCTTCTACCGGGAATGGATCCGCAGTTGGCCCCTGCACACTCATCAACAGAAAAGGCCTCTACTTCCATCACTTAATGAATTATTAAAAACAGAATTCACAACACTAAATTAGCTGATTCAAGAAAAACGGAGCACACCTTGAAACGGATTTACCTACCCACCGCCCTGATCGCCCTCACTCTGCTGTTAGCGGCGTGCAGCGGTAATTACAAATTTGATGACGATGAATATCGTCCGCTCGGTGATCCCCAAGTTACCAAGCGCAGCAACTGAGCACAGGGAGTTAAGCACCATGGAACTGGTATTTGAGGTAGTCAGCGCACAGCAGTTTGTGCCGGGACAATTAACCAGCAAAACCTTTAAACAGGCCGGCGGCATCATTGGCCGGGCGGAGGATTGTGACTGGGTGATTCCGGATCGTAAGCGTGTGCTGTCCAGCCGCCACGCCGAAGTGAGTTACCGCGATGGCGCGTTCTACCTCACTGACACCAGCAGCAATGGCATTCAGCTTAAAGACAGCGGCGCCAGCCTGCGTAAAAACCAGCCACAGCGCATTGAGCACGGCAGCGTGTACTGCTTTGGTGACTTCGAGATTCGGGCGCGCCTGGTTCAAGACCCGGCGGTGTTCAGTGCCGATCTGGGCCTGAGCCGGGCCGGCGGCAGCATTATTCCGGATGACGCGTTTCTCGATCTCGACCCGCTGACCGCCATCGATCAACAAGAGCAGGTGTATGCCGAGGTGGATGACCTCACCGCCGTTCTGCAGCCACCGAAAAGCCAGGCGCAGCAACGCGACTATGCGCAGATCGATGAAGAGAACCTGCTGGTGCCGGAACTGGTGATGCCCACCGCGCCGGTACCGCCAAAACCCGCACCGCAGCCGGTGCGTTTGCCACCAACCTTTTGGGAGAAGTTCAGCGCCGCTTTGGGCGTCTCGCTGGATGATCTGGACGATGACGCCCGCGAAGCGTTGGCCATCCACAGCGCCAGCCTGCTCAAGCAAAGCATCAGCAGTTTGCAGCAGGCCCTGCGCACCCGCAGCGAGCTGAAAAACGAGCTGCGTCTGGCCCTGACCACGGTGCAAAGCGCCGGCAATAACCCGCTCAAACACACCAGCGACAGCAGTGCCGCGCTCAACGCTTTGCTGCGCGGCGGTAAGGTCGGTCAGCTCAGCGCCGAGCAGACCATCAGCCATAGCTTCCGCGACTTGCAGGCGCATCAGGTGGCCATGCTGGCGGCCAGCCGCGCTGCCGTTAAAGGGCTGTTTGAACAGCTGGCGCCGGAGCAACTGAAGCTGCGCTTTGAGCGCGAAGGCAATAAGCCGCTGCTCAATACCGCCGGCAGCCATTGGCGTGCGTTCAACCGCCTGCACGGCAGCATGGCGCATAACGATGAGTGGAGTGAGCGTCTATTTGCCCGCGACTTCGCCCGCACCTACGAAGAACAAGTGCGCTTAATCGCCACGCTTAACAATGATGTTCAAGGATGATGCCTATGTACCGTTCCCTCATGCTGGTGCTGTTGGCCAGTGCTCTGGCCCTCACTGGCTGTTCGACGCTGTCGCCGTACTCAAGCCTGACCAAGCTTGATCTGACCCTTAAAGGCAGCGAGAAACTCAACCCCGACCTCAATGGGCGGCCCTCGCCTATCGTGCTGCGGTTGATCGAACTCAAGCACCCGGTGAGCTTCGAGACGGCGGATTTCTTCTCGCTTTATCAGCGCCCCAAAGAAGCCTTGTCGCCGGATTTAGTGGTGCTCGAAGAACTCGAACTGCGCCCTGGCGAAGTGCGCGAAATGAAGCTCTCGATCCAGTCCGGCAGCCGTTATGTCGGTGTGCTCGCCGCCTACCGTGACCTGCCGGAAAGCAACTGGCGTTATGTCATTCCGATCACCGAAGGGCAGCGCAACAGCAGCGTGCTGAGCCTGGATGCCACCGGCATCAAGGACCCAGACGACCTCAAGCAGGATAAGGAATAAGCCATGGCCATGCATAAAGTGGTGTGGCAGGAAGGCATGCTCCTGCGCCCGCAACATTTCCAACAAAACGATCGCTTTTACGATTACCAACTCAAGGTGCGCACGCAAAAGCTGTCGAGCTATGCCTGGGGCTTTTTCGAGCTGGAAATCGATCGGCAATTTCTCAGCATGGGCAAACTGGTGGTCGGTAAGGCCAGCGGTATTTTGCCCGACGGCACCCTGTTTGATATCGGTGCCGAGCGCGAGCCACTGACCCTCGACGTGCCCGCCAATACCGGCAACACCCCGGTGTACTTGGCCCTGCCGTTGGTTACCGGCAACCACATCGAAAGCCGCCGTCTGGAACAGCGCGATGTGCTCGCCCGCTACGTGGCCTTTGAAGAGGAAGTCACCGACTCCAACGCCGGCGACAGCGCCACCAGCCAAGTCAGCTGCGGCCGCCCGGACTTCCGCTTGCTGCTCGGCGAGCATCAGAGCGATCAGGCCTATGTGAAGCTGCACCTGTGCGATGTGCTGGACACCACGCCCGATGGCGTGATCAGCCTGGACCCGGAATTTATCCCCACCTACGTCAACTTCCAGGCCTCCAGCTACCTGCTCAGCTGCCTGAAAGAAGTGATCAGCATGCTCGCCCACCGTGGCGACATCCTCGCCGAGCGGATTCGCTCCACCGGCAAGGTCGGTGGTGCGGAATTCGGCGACTTTATGATGCTGCAACTGATCAACCGCGCCGAGCCCGTGCTGCGCCATTACCTGGGCGTCGAGCAGGTGCATCCGGAGCAGATCTATCGCGAGCTGCTGGGTTTGCTCGGCGAACTGGCGACCTTCTCCAGCGAAGATAAACGCCCTCGTTTGGATGGCAGCTACCTGCACAGCGATCAGGGCATCAGCTTTCGCAAGCTGATGAATGCGATTCGCCAGGTACTGTCCATGGTGCTGGAGCAACACGCCATCGAGCTGCTGTTGCAACAGCGTCAGTACGGCATTCAGGTGTCGCCGCTGCACGATCACCAGCTGCTCGCCACCTCCTCGTTTGTGCTCGCCGCCAGCGCCGAGTGCGACTCCGAAGAGCTGCGCACGCGGCTACCGGCACACCTCAAGGTCGGCCCGGTGGAGCGCATTCGCCAGTTGGTCAACCTGCACCTGCCGGGGATCAAGGTCAAACCGCTACCCGTAGCGCCACGGCAAATCCCCTTCCACTCGGGCAAAACCTATTTCGCCTTGGAGCTCAGCTCCGAGGACCTGGCGCAACTGGAGCGCTCCGGCGGCTTTGCCATTCACGTGTCCGGCGAATTCACCGGGCTTGAGCTGAAATTCTGGGCGATCAGGAACTGAATATGACATCCAAGGATATGGACTACGGCCAGGATGACAAAACCGTCATCCTCAACCGTCAAGGCGAAAGCAGCGCGCACAGCCCGCTGACCGACTTCGCCACTCCACCGAAATTTGAACAACTCGAAGAGCGGATGATTTACGCCGCCCGTTTGCGCCCCGCCGAGAGCTTCAACATCAGCCTCAATCCGCTGGTCGCGGCGGCCGCTTCGCTGCTCTCAGAAGTAGTGCGGCTCAAGCACAGTTTTGATAGCGAGGACATGCACGCGCTCAACCAACGCCTGTCCAGCGCGATCAAGCTATTCGAGCACCGCGCCCTGCATGAAGGCGCCGAAAGCAGCCAGGTGATGGCGGCCCGTTACGTGCTGTGCACCGTGGTCGACGAAGCCGTGGTGACCACCCCGTGGGGCAACGAGAGCGAATGGTCGCAAATGAGCTTGCTGTCGAGCTTCCACAACGAAACCTTCGGTGGCGAGAAGTTCTTCCAGCTGCTGGAGCGCCTGTCACGCAACCCGGTTAAGCACCTGCCGATGCTGGAGCTGATGTACCTGTGCCTGTCCCTCGGTTTCGAGGGCAAATACCGCGTGCTGCCACGCGGCATGCTCGAGCTGGAAGCTGTGCGCGACAGCCTGTACCGGCAGATTCGCCAACTGCGCGGCGATATTCCGCGCGAAGTCTCACCGCACTGGCAGGGCCTGAGAGACACCGGCCGGCGGCTGGTGCGCATCGTGCCGTGGTGGATGGTCGCGCTGTTTACCCTGGTGTGCCTGGTGCTGCTGTACAGCGGCTTCGCCTGGGTATTGAGCGAGCAAAGGGAAACCATTCTGCAGCCTTACGAGCAGTTGCTGCCCAATGCAGACGTCAGCATGGATGAGTCGTCATGAGAAATTTTTTCCGCAAGTTAGCGGCGTTTTTCCGCAAGACCTGGGTGTGGAGCCTGTGTCTGGTTATTGTTCTGGCCTTGCTGGTGTGGTTCGCCGGCCCGCTGTTGGCGGTGGACGACTTTAAGTTCTGGGAGTCGGCCACCAGCCGCCTGGTGACCATCTGCGTGTTGGTGCTGATCTGGGGCCTGTGCATGGTCTACAGCAGCTGGCGCGCCAACGTGCGTAAAAAAGCTGAAGAGAGCGACGAAGCGGCGCAAGAACGCCTGCGCCGCGAAGAGGTGATCAACGAAGAGCAACACGAGCTGCGTAAGCGCTTCAAGCAAGCCCTGCACACGCTCAAGCGCTCCAGCCTGTATCGCGGCCGCAGCGAGCGCTGGCGCAAAGACCTGCCGTGGTACTTGCTGCTGGGCCCACAGGGCAGCGGTAAGACCAGCCTGCTGGACTTCTCCGGGCTCGACTTCCCGCTCAATCGCGGCGAGCAACAGCGCCTGACCAAAGACGTGTCCGGCACCCGTTACGCCGATTGGTATTTCGCCGATAACGCCGTGCTGATCGACACCGCGGGGCGCTACCTCAACCAGCCCGAGCCTAATATCGACGGCCGTGCCTGGCAGACCCTGCTCGGCCTGCTGCGTAAACGCCGGGCCCGCCCACTCAATGGCGTGCTGGTGAATATCCCGGTGGCACAGCTGCAAAACGGCAGCGAAATCGAGCTGGAAAACCTCGCCCGCCAGACCCGTCAGCGCCTGCATGAAATCCACCAGCGCTTAGGCGCCGATGTGCCGGTGTACCTGGTGTTGAGCAAGGCCGACAAGGTGCTGGGCTTTGATGAGTTCTTCGACCAGCTGTCCCGCGAAGAAAGCGATCAAGTGCTCGGTGCCACTTTCCGTAAGGGCCAGAACTCCAGTGATGTACAGGTGGTGCGCGAAGAGTTTGAAGAGCTGCTGCGCCGCCTCAACAGCCAAGTGATCTCGCGCATGCACCAAGAGCGCGACACCCAGCGCCGTGGCCGTATCCTCGACTTCCCGCACCAGCTGGGCCTGCTCGGCGAGCGCCTGTGCCTGTTCAGCGAACTGGCATTCAGCGGCAACCGCTACCAGCGCGCCAGCCAACTGCGCGGCTTTTACCTGACCAGCGCGCCTGAGCTGAGCAGTCAGCTGGATCAAAGCACCAGCAGCATTGGCCGCAACCTGGGCCTTAACAGCAACGCCCTGCCGACCTTCCGCAGTGGCCGCGCGCGCTTTATCAACCATCTGCTGAGCCGGGTGATCTTCCCGGAAGCGGACCTCGCCAGCCTGGATAAAAAAGAAATCCGCCGCATCGACTGGGGCCAGCGCGCCCTGTATGCCGGGGCGTTGGCGTGCCTGGTGCTGTTTGGGCTGTTCTGGGCCAGCGGTTTCTCGGCCAACCATGGCCGCTTGGAGCATCTGCGTGACCTGGCGCAGCAACTGCTGCAACAGCACGATGGTTTGAGCGTACAAGACGACAGCCTGCGTGCCCTCAAAGCGCTGGATTACAGCTACGCCGCGACCCAGGTGTTCCCACCTAAAGGCGATGTGGCCTACACCGAGCGCGCCGGTTTGTATCAAGGCCAAAAGGTTGACCCGACCCTGCACAGCGCCTATCGCGCAGAGCTGGAAGGGCAACTGCTGAGCCGCGTCGGTAAGCAGCTGGAGGCGCAAATCCGCGCCAACATCAACGACCGTGAAGCCCTGCTCAACAGCTTGCGTGCTTACCTCATGCTCAACCTGGAGGAGCGCCGCGACAATGAGTTCCTGCAGGAGTGGGTAGCCGCCGATTGGTCGCTGCGCTACGCCGGTGATAGCGTCGGTCAGCGTGGCCTGAACGAGCACTTCGCGCGCCTGCTGGCCGAGCCATTTGCCCCCTATGAACTGAACGCACCGCTGGTGGCGCAAGCCCGCGAAGTGCTGCGCAGCGAGTCGCTGGCCAATGTCGTGTACCGCATGCTGCGCGAGCAAGCTCGCAGCTTGCCGGACTATCGCTTAAGCCAAAAACTTGGCCCGCAAGGCGCCCTGTTTGTTGGCAGCGACTACCGCATCCCGGGCTTCTACACCCAGGCCGGCTACCAGAAGATGTTTGTCGCCCAAGGCGGCGACATGGTCCGCGACATCCTGCGCGACAACTGGGTCTTGGGCGGCAGCGACACCCTCAGCAGCAGCGACCTGGGCCGCTTGCTGGTGGAGATGGAGCAGCTGTACTTCCGTGACTACGCCAACTACTGGGGCGAAGCCGTGGCGCAACTGTCACTGGAGCCCATTGGCAGCAGCAGCCAAGGGTCGATCCTGCTCACCGGCCTGACCTCCGCTAACTCGCCACTGCTCCAGCTGTTGGTGGAGATTCGCGACAACACCCGCTTTAAAGGCCTGGCCGAAGCGGCGGATCAAGTCGGTGAAGCAGGTGACGCCTTAGCCGATAAATCCGGCAAGCTCGGCAAAGCGGCGAAATTGGCCACTGCCGCAGCTGGCAAAGCGCAAGCGGCGCTGCTGAAGAACCTGCCGGATACCGCGCGCAAGGCGCTGGAGCGGCGCTTCGAGCCGCTGCATCGCCTGCTCGATGACAACAACGGTGCGGGCCCGGAGTTAGCCGGCGCCCTGCAAGCGCTGGATGCCCTGCAAATGCAACTGGGCGGTCTGGCCAACGCCAGTGCCCCGGAGCAAGCAGCGTTTGAGCTGGCCAAGGCGCGCATGAGCGGTCAACGCGATGCCATCAACCAAGTGCGCAGCAGCGCCGCGCGTCTGCCGCAACCTGTGGGTAACTGGCTAAGCCTGCTGGCCGAGGACAGCTGGACGCTGGTGCTCAACGATGCCTACAACTACCTCAACCAACGCTATAAGAGCGAGCTGTACGCCGCCTATGACGGCTCGCTGAAACAGCGTTATCCGTTCAACGCCCACAGCGAAAGTGACGTGGCGATTGCTGACTTCCGCGAGTTCTTCAAGAGCCAGGGCATTGCTGAGCGCTTCTTCGACAGCTACCTCAAGCCCTTCGTCAGCGGCAGCGCCGGTCAGTATCAAGTGCGCCGTGTGGATGGCCGAGGCTTGCCGCTGTCGCGCGAGTTCCTCCTGCAAATGAGCTACGCGCAAAACATCCGCCGCAGCTTCTTTGCGGAAACCCCCAACGAGCCCAAGGTGCTGTTTAAGCTGGAGCCTTACTCGCTGGATTCGAGCTTAAGCCGCGCCGACTTCCGCTTCGGCAGCCAGCAGATGGAGTACCGTCACGGGCCTATCGTGCAGACCGCCTTTAGCTGGCCTGCCGACGCCGATGAAGGCCGCACCAGCCTGGTGGTGGAAGAACTCGGCGGACGTAAAGTCGGCATCGAGAAAAACACCGGACCGTGGTCGCTGTTCCGCTTCCTCGATTTGATGAGCGTGGACTACCACAGTGGCCGCGATGTACTGATGATCAAAGCCAACTTGGGCGGCCTGCGCGCCAACTACCTGCTGCACAGCCAGCGTTCGCCCAACCCGTTTGATCTGGCCCAGCTGCGCGACTTCAAACTGCCGGCGGTGCTCTGATGACGACCACCGCCCAACTCTGGCGTAGCGCCGCCCGTACCGAGACGGGCAAGGTGCGCAGGCGTAATGAAGACGCCGTGCTCGCCTTGCCCGAGCGCGGCTTGTGGGCGGTGGCGGACGGCATGGGTGGGCATCAAAACGGCGCGCTGGCCAGTCGCTTGATCATTGAGCAACTGGCCGAGCCGCTGGATGGCGATCTGGCCCAGCGCCTGGCTGAAGTGCGTAAGCGCTTGCATGAGCTTAATCGCCTGCTGCGCCATGAGTTGACGGTGAGTGCTGATCATCCCGATCCGGTGATTGGCAGCACCGTGGTGGCGCTGCTGATTGAGGCCAATCGGGCGGCCTGCATTTGGGCCGGTGATAGCCGTTGCTACCTGTGGCGCGGGCGCCGTCTGTATCAACTGAGCCGCGACCACTCATTGCTGCAACAGTTGATCGACCAGGACCAACTCAGCCCCAGCGAAGCCGCCCGTCATCCTGCCGCCCATGCGCTGACCCAAGCCATCGGCGCCAGCGATCAGCTCAAGCTGGAAATCCTTGAATTGGATCTGCTGCCCGGCGATGCCTTTTTGCTGTGCAGCGACGGCCTCTATCAAAGCCTGTCGGCAGATGAATTAAGCGCCGCGTTAAACCTGCCCTCACCGCAATTGAGCCTTAACCGTTTGGTCGAGCACGCTTTGGCGGGTCCGGCGCGGGACAATCTCAGTGCGGTGGTGGTGCGCCAATGAGGAGGTCAGCATGAGCGAGCCACTGCGCACCTACGAGTTAGACGCAAGCCCCGCCGGGTTACTCGACACGGTGGACGCGGCCAGCGATCTGACTTACTTCGCCCTCGCCGCGACCGCCGCGCCACCTGCCGTAGCCCCAGCGGCGAGTTGCCGGGGGCCGCTGCCGGAGGTGCTCGCCGGGCGCTATAAAATCGAGCGCGTGCTGGGTGTCGGTGGCATGGCCGCGGTGTACTTAGCGCGTGACCTGCTGCGCGAACAGTTCGCGGACCCTGAGCCCTATGTGGCGCTGAAAACCCTCAGCGATGACTTCGCCGAAAGCCCCGATGCCCACGCCCTGCTCTACAGCGAATACGCCCTCACGGCGCGGCTTAATCATCGCCATGTGGTGCGCCTGTATAACTTCGACGTGGACATCCCCAGCCAGCACGCCTTTATCACCATGGAGCTGCTCAAGGGCCTGACCCTGGATCAGTTGCTGTGCAGCCATCCGGATGGTCTGCCCTGGGCCCAGTTGCAACCCATCGCGGCTGCGCTGCTTGAGGCGGTGGCCTATGCCCACCGCCATGGTGTGCTGCATGGCGACTTGAAGCCAAGCAATGTGATCCTCGCCGAGGACGGTCTGCGCCTGTTTGATTTTGGTTTAGGCCAAGCCGTCGCCGGCACCTTGCCAGAACTGCCGCGGATCAGCCGGGAGCGTTTTGCCGCCTGGACGCCGCGCTACGCCGCACTGGAGTTGCTCGCGGGCGAACCGTTGAGCGCCCGTGCCGATGTCTACGCCCTCGCCTGCGTGCTGTATGAGCTGGCCAGCGGCCGTCATCCGTTTAACCGGCAAACCGCCGCGCAGGCACAGGCCGAGCGGCTAGATACGCACCTCGCCAAGCCCAAGCATTTGCCGCGCCACTGCTGGCCGGCGTTGCGCACAGCGCTGGCCTTTGCCCCGCAGCACAGAAACATCGATTGCACCGAACTACTGGCGCACTTTCGTCTAGCTAAACGCGGTTTTTTCAGACTCTGGTAGCGCCTTGGCGTCTTACCCTCAGGCCTTAATGGAAGTTTTTAGTTTAAGGAATTAACTATGTTTAACCCGGCCAATGAAACTCACTTCAGCCTCAGCATTCCCGGCCTTGAGCATGATCTGCAAGTGCTCGAATTCACTGGTCGGGAAGCCATCAGCACGCCCTATCGCTTCGAGGTTGAAGTGGTGAGTGAAAACCCCGAGCTGGATCTGCACAGCTTGCTGCACAAGCCCGCGTTCCTCGCCCTGGCTCCAGGTGGCGCAGGCATCCACGGCTTGATCTACCAAACCGCCCAAGGCGAATCCGGCAAGCGCCTGACCCGCTATCAACTGAGCATCGTGCCGCACTTGGCGTACCTGGCCCTGCGCACCAATCAGCGGATTTTCCAGCAGCTCACCGTCGCGCAAATCATCGCCACGGTGCTGGAGGAGCACGGCATTCTCGGCGATGCCTATAAATTCCAGTTCGGCCCCACGGTGTACCCCGAGCGCGAGTACTGCGTGCAGTACGACGAAAGCGATCTGCACTTTATCCAGCGCCTGTGCGAGGAGGAAGGTATCCACTATCACTTCCAGCACAGCGAGCAAGGCCACGTGCTGGTGTTTGCCGATGAGCAAAACGCCTTCCCCGCTCTGGCTGCGCCCACCGCTTACCAACAAGACAGCGGCATGGTCGCCGATGAGCCGGTGATCAAGCGCTTTAAGCTGCGCCTGGAGACCCGCACCAGCCGCACCACGCGCCGCGATTACGACTTTGAAAAGCCACGCGTGCTGATGGAAGCAGCCTACAAGGCCGAGGTCGAGGCAGGCAGCAAACCTCTGCCCGACTTAGAGGATTACGACTACCCCGGGCGCTTTGTCGAGCGCGTGCGTGGCAAACATCTGAGCCAGCGCCATCTGGAACGCCATCGCAGCGACTATCAATTGGCCGAGGGCGAGAGTGATCAGCCGCTGCTGGTCAGCGGCCACTATTTACCGCTAGCCGCCCACCCCCGTGACGACTACAACGACCTCTGGCTGCTGCGTGAAATCCATCACCAGGGCAAGCAGCCACAGGTGCTGGAAGAGTCCGTCACCAGCCATATCCAGGCCAGCGATGGTTTACAGCAGGGCGACTTCTCGCAGGGCTATCGCAATCGCTTTACCGCCACGCCGTGGCAGGTGCCCTTCCGTCCTGAGCTAAAGCATCCCAAAGCCAAGGTGCTGGGCAGCCAAACAGCGGTAGTCACCGGGCCTAAAGGTGAAGAAATCCACTGCGATAAATACGGCCGCATCAAGGTGCAGTTCCACTGGGACCGCGAAGGCCAAGGCGACGACACCAGCAGCTGCTGGCTGCGCGTGGCCAATAGCTGGGCCGGCGATAACTATGGCGGCATCGCCATCCCGCGCATCGGCATGGAGGTGCTGGTGACCTTCCTTGAAGGTGATCCCGATCAGCCGCTGGTCACCGGCTGCCTGTACCACGCCGAGCACGTGGTGCCCTATGACTTGCCCGCCCACAAAACCCGCAGCCTGTTTAAAACCCTCAGCAGCCCCGGCGGTGGTGGCTACAACGAGCTGCGCATTGAAGACAAAAAAGGCGCCGAGCAAATCTACCTGCACGCCCAGCGCGACTGGGACGAGAACATCGAGCACGACCAAAAGATCCGTGTCGGCAACCAGCGCCATGACTTGGTCGAAGCCAACAGCTACAGCGAGTTCAAGGCCGAAGAGCACCTGACCGTCGTCGGCGAGCGCAAAGTCGAGGTCAAACCCGACGATCACTTAACCGTCGGCCAGAACCAACATATCCAACTCGGCACCGCGCAGCTGACCAAAGTCGGCCGCGAGATTCACCTTAAAGCCGGGCAAAAAATGGTCATCGAAGCCGGCACCGAACTGACCTTAAGCGCCGGCGGCAGCTTTATCAAACTCGACCCTGCCGGCATCACCCTGGTCGGCCCCCTCGCCCGCATCAACGCCGGCGGCTCACCCGGCAAAGGCTCAGGCATCGCCATCAAACCCCCGCTACAGCCCGGCGCAGCGGACAAAGACAAAGCCGGCAGCTTGCTGGAGCCCGTACTCAGCAATTGCGTCGATAAACCACTGCCCGCCGTATGCGAAGAGTGCTTGCGCCTAGCACAAAGCAAAGCTCAGGCCGTGGTCGCACGCTGAAGGATCAACACCGATGAACAAACCATTATTCCCCGCTTGGTTCAACCAGACCTTGAGCGCCGCCGAAGAGGCCCGCCTGCACCATATCGACCTGCTGATCGACAGCAGCAACCTGCAATACCCGCTGCAAACTGAGCTCACTCAAGAGCACGGTGCATTGGAAATAGCCCTACTACTGCAAGACACGCCGGAAGAGGCTATTGCCTCCATCGGCCCCTGGCTGGTGCGCCTGCCACTTAAGACACTTGAGCAACAGCCCTGGCTCAAGCCGCTCTTGAGCAGCCCAAACGCAAACCATCACCTGCTTGCGTTGCTCAGTCCATGGCGTTTTGCCGACCTGACTCATCACCTGCGCCACTGCACTCAAGTGCAGTGGAACAACGGCAAAAGCACGGGTTTACTCAGGTTTTACGACCCGCGCCTGATTACAGCCGTCACGGAAGCCCTTGACCCCAATCAACGCTGGTTCCATGCGCCGATTATCTCGTGGCACTGGTGTGATCGAGATCAACAACCACGCAGCTTACCCGGCTACCTGAGCCGGCAAGGGCTGCCATCGCCACTGCCAACCCTTGTGCTGAAAAACCTGCAAATCGCCGGGCTCATCGCTTGGGCTGAGGCTGAGGACTATCGTCGCAGTTGGGATGTACAGCCCCAACACTATGGATTGTCTCAACAGGAGGCCTTGATGCGCCACCTAATGCACGCTCAACTCGACGCCAACCGTGCCGACCTACATGACCCAGATCAACGCGATGCCTTTGTGCGTAACTGGCTGGCTGAGCACTCCCCCATATCCCCTCCCGAAGAGGCAGAGGCACAAGCAGAGGTCGTGATATGAAACGCTTATCAGCTGATCATCTAGGTCTACAGCAAGTATTTACGCGAGCAATTGCCCTTCGTGGCCACTTTAACTTTCCGAAAAAAATGGAGGACACGGAATGTCCAAATTCCTGAGTTCTACACCCATCAAAACACACATAAACGCACTGATCGCCTTAGGGTTTAGCCTGCTATCAGTTCTATTTCTCAGCGGCTGTATGGCCAAAGAGTCGGAAATGCTTGGCGGCCCAGTGGAGGGCTACAACCATACTTCCGCAGCCATTAATCGTTTTACCGTAAATGGTGCTGGTGGCCCAAATATTGGCCCGTACGGCGAAGGAGGCCAGGTGTGTTGTGGCTCAGTGCCCCGCGTTTGGCGCCCCGGATTGCGGGCGATTGTGGAGTGGGAGAAAGACCCGAACCCCCGTCCATTCCCACCACTTCCTCCACTTGGAACGGATGAGTACAGAGCAGCATATAAAAAGCACGCAGCTAAATACACTCACCACACTGCCACGGTTGAAATTCCCAAATACGATGTGGCCGGAACCATCAAAGTACACTTTTTACCCTGCGATCAGGTCAGAGTCTCAGCAAACAATATGTTTGTAGGCGACCCCCGTTATCCCTATAACTTTCCGAAAAAAATGGAGGACACGGAATGTCCCAAGCCATGAGCCCTCAATGCACAACCGCATCAAGCAGTGTGCTGATAGCACCGCCGTTTACTCGTAGCGGACTCCCGCTCGACTCGGGGGAGGTGGCCACAAATATTCGCCTACAAACAAGGGATGAACGCAAGTACCGAGGCGCCATAGCCACCAGTGCCGCAAAGAATGGAGAACAGGCTCCCGCTCCTTGCTGTAAAACTCTGCACCTGAGCCTATGCTTTGACGGCACCAATAACCACGAGCCGTCAGATAAGTTAGATCCACTGTGCACCAGCAATGTGGCGCGACTTTTCCATACGTCCATTAACAAACCAGAGATTGGCCTGTTTAGTTATTACAGCCCAGGTGTAGGTACGGTTTTTGAGGACATCAAAGAGTACCTTCCCAGCAACGCGGGTTTAATTGGGGCACAGGGCGGAGAAAATCGCATCAACTGGGGGCTGACCCGCCTGATCGATTGCCTGAAAAAAACGCTGAAGGACTCAGGTCAAGCACCGCTCTCATTTGACCAGACCTATGCCTTGGTTGAAGCCATGAGTACCAACTGGACCGTTAACACAATCAGTGGAGGTCTGTTGAGTAATGGTAGCCGCAAGCGCGAAGCGGCTATTCGTCCTTATGAGCAAGAGCTAAAAACGGTACTCGAACAGCGCAAAACCGCGCAGGAAAAGCCGGAGATACTTGCCTTACGCCTGTATGTTTACGGCTTTTCCCGTGGCGCAGCTCAGGCCCGAACTTTTAGCAACTGGCTAGCCGACTTAACCCGCACCCAAGGGCCTAACGGCACGGAATACCGCTTTGCCGGGCTGCCACTGTCCATCGAGTTTCTCGGTCTGTTTGATACCGTGGCGGCTGTTGGCCTGGCCGACAGCGCGCCCTTTGCCGCCGGCCATATGAGCTGGGCCGATGACACCATGCGCTTACCGGATGAAAGTGATCTGCAGGCCTGTATGCCCACCGGCTTGCCGGAAGACCAGCTCTTCCTTAAACGCTGCGTGCATTTGGTATCTGCCCATGAGCAGCGTGCAAGCTTCCCGCTGGACTCCATTCGTCGCCGTGAAAAAACGGCGGATGGCAAGCGGGATAAAAGCAAACCCTCCAGCTATCGGGCAGGGACTCAGGAGTTTGTTTACCCCGGTATGCACTCGGATGTAGGCGGCGGTTACCCAAGCAAAGACCAAGGCAAAGCAATGGGTGGTCCCAGCGAGATCATGTCGCAAGTTCCATTGCACCATATGTACCGTGAGGCATTTAAGGCCGGGGCTCCTTTGCAAGTTCCTGACAGCGTAATCGGTCAGTATGAATCATGGAGAGTGATGGATGAGCTTACAAAGAACGAATTTGACATATCTGAAACGCTCATCACTCGCTTCAACGCCTGGCAAAAACAAGCCAAACCCGCCCCGCTTGAAGATGTAATGAAACGTGAAACCGCCCTGTTAACGGCCTGGCGTATTGATCGCTATGCCGGTGGTATCGAGAAGCAGCCCTTCTACAACAATGTTCGCGGCAAGGATATGCCGGATGAGCAGCAAGAAGCCTATAAAAGGCTACATGCCAGAAAACTCAAAGAGAACACGGCAGCCCGTGAAGGCAAGCCGCTGCCAGAAATGACCGCAACCCAGCAAGCTCAGTACGAAAAAGACCTGCAAACCATCGGCGGCGAGGCCGCTTACCAGCGCATCAACATCAGTAAAACGTTTGAGCCGGGGATGGATGACCAACAGTTGCGCCGCGCCGCGGCCGAGTTCCGCCGTGATTACAAGCGCGAATGGGACTGGTTGGAAGACACCGGTTCCGTGGGCGGGATCGTCAATCTTCTGCTGGGCGGCACGGTCTATCTGATCAACGAAGAAGATGAAGCTCAGGAATACGCGAGCATTTCTCAAGACGGTGATGCCAGCTATAAAAAGCTCTTTGTGTCCGGTACACCTGCTCCAGGGCAAGAAAACCTGATCAAGTTCTTTGATGAGCACGTACACGACTCCCGGGCCTGGTTTATGAACTCATCAGGACTCGACGAACGCGAGCCTTTTACCGATTACTTCCGTTACCGCGTGGTGCATTTCGATAACGAGTCAAACAAACGGCTCTCGGTGTTGGCCACGGCGGGGCGTGTTGTCGGTCTGGGTTTGGCGTTGGCCAGCGTGGGCCTGTCGATCAAGCGGCGAGACCCGAAGTTCTTACTGGGGTTAATTATTCCGTCGCTGGGTACACCGGTATTAACCGGCACGCCCAAACTGCCGGTGATCAGTGCGTTCGATCCGCTTACCGGTATTGCACTGCCTATGCAGCAAGGTCTTGAGGCTCTACGTGCTTTTACCCAAAACCCCGGCGATGTGGTCCGCCAGATCAGCAGCTTGCCACCCCCGCAGCCTCTGACCGCACAAACCGCCACCACTCCTGCGCTACAGAATGTACTGCAAGCCATAAAGGCCAAAGAGGCGTTACAGGCGGCCAAAGACAGTGGGGACATGAGCGGGTTGCTGGACCAAGCTGTTGCTGTCTTGGGTGATGCCAAGAGCGACAGCGCTGCCTCGGCAAACAAAACCAGCTGGATGGATAAGCTGGCTGATACCGTCAATGAGGGACTAAACAGCTAGCGCAAACAGCACAGAGACGCCCTGGATGACGAAGCTTTCTAATAACAACTTCGTCATCCAGGACAAGCGCTGCATATGAACAGGACGGGGGCTTTAAGCTCCCCACAGAAAAAGACCAATCCCACACTTGAACCCAGAGCCACTGCATTCGGGACGCTCGCTACTGCCCTGAAATTCCATTCGTTGATAATGGCCATATTCGGCGCATTGAATTTAGTGAAAACACTGAAAACTGCGTTGTTGAGCGCCCCCAATGAACACTAATAGCGCCTCTGGATGATCTAAACCTTCAGCGAGCCTATTAATTAGGATCGCTAGCCGTTAGACCGATGGCTTTCTCGCGACGCTTCGAGTTGAGCCAGGAAAAAGGCTTCAGCTAGCTTTGACATATACCCTCTTTATCGCTGGCAGACGCTAGTTTTAACCAATTTTTATCGGACCAAGATCAGGTGCGGCCGGTGCGCATATATCGCTCTCAAGCCCTCTTCTTTTCTGGTCAACCCACCGATATTCGGTGCGTTCAGGCACTGGACAGATATAGATAGCTAGCTAACAATGCACGCCCGAGTTTTCCGCGCGGGCTGGAGTGGTTGGTCTCGACTATGGTTGTAGTTCTTATGAGTGCGAGGGATTAGCGTGCAGGACCCCTTAGCGGCGTACATTGCGCCCAGCCCCCTTGCCGTTAAATTTGCGATTAAATCCGTTATCGGTGGTTTTCTAGCCTTGTGGCTGGCCATGCGTTTTGGCTTGTCGCAGCCGCAGTGGGCGATGATGACCGCGTTTATCGTTGCTCAGCCGCTGTCGGGGATGGTGGTGCAAAAGGGCTTTGCCCGGCTGATCGGGACGATTGCCGGGACCACTATGTCGGTGGTGTTCATGGCCCTGTTTAACCAGGCGCCGTGGTTGTTCCTGCTGTCGGTGGCGTTGTGGCTGTGGCTGTGTACGGCGGCGGCGACCATGTTGCGCAGCGCTTGGGCCTACTCCTTTGTGTTATCCGGCTACACCGTGGCGATCATCGGCCTGCCCTCGATCAGCCACCCGCTTGGGGTGTTCTCTGAGGCGGTGGCGCGCTGCACGGAAATTTCCTTGGGGATTCTCTGCGCCAGCTTTGTGTCGGTGATCCTCTGGCCGATCCGGGTGGAAAAACAGCTGGTTCAGCAGGCGGAAGAAGCCTGGCGCACGGGGATTATTTCGGCGCGTCAGGCCCTGAGCGATGAGTCGTTGCCGCGCAAAGGTCTGCTGGAGATGCTTGGGCGCATCATCGCTGTCGACGCGCAGCGTGAGCACGCCTGGTTTGAAGGGCGATTGGGACGCAACCGGGCACAAGCTCTGCGCCTGCTTAGTCGCGATTTACTCGGTGTGCTGCGCCTGTCCCGCGGCGTGACCCGACAGTGGCGCCAGCTGTCCAGTGCCGATGCCAAGGCCATTGAACCCTGGTTAATACGCATGCGCGAGGCCTTGGAGCACTACGACCAGAGCGACTGGCCGCAACTGCATGAGCAGCTGCAAGAGGCCAGCCGCGACGAGCAGTGGCTGCCGGCGCAACAGCAATGCCTGGAGCGCTTAGCGGTGATGGTGTTGATGCTCAAGCAGGCCGAGGGTTCACTGCTGGCCGTGGCGCAAGGGCGCGCCAGTAACAACGCGCCGCCACCGCTGTCGTGGCACTCCGACTGGCAAACCGCAGCCGCTTATGGCGGGCGCAGCGCCTTGGCGTTTTTGTTGGTCACCGGCTTCTGGATGGCCACCGCTTGGCCTTCGGCAGCCGGGGCGACCTTGCTCACCTGCGTGGTCTGCAGCCTGTTTGCCAACCGCGATAACGCGGCTCAGCTGGGCATGATGTTCTTGCGCGGCACCTTGTATGCGGTGCCGGTGGCCTTTGTCTCCGGGCAGTTGCTGATGCCACTGATCAACGATTTTGAGCTGCTTTGCCTGGCCATGGGCGTGCCCTTATTTTTTGGCGCGCTGGGCATGGCCAAGCCGACTACCGGCGCGGTGGCGACCTCGTTCTGCCTGCAATTTATCGTGCTGACCCTGGTTAACGTGCGCGCCAATAACAACATGGCGTTCTTCTCTAACGAGTCGATTGGTTTGCTGATCGGCTGCTCCTGCGCGGTGCTGGCGTTCAAACTGATCGAGCTGCGCAACCCCCATTGGCATGGCCGCCGCCTGATCAAAGCCACCGCGCGGGATCTGGCGCTGTTGGCGCGGCAAAACCTGATCGGTGCGCAGAACTGGTTCGGCGGGCGCATGGCCGACCGCCTGGTGCAACTGGCGCGCTTTTATCCGGTGGCGCCGGGTAAACGCCGCGATCTGTGGGAAGAAGGTATTGCCGCGCTGGATCTGGGCGACGAAATCCTCCACCTGCGCGCCTGCCTGGGCGAGCTCAAAGCGAATTTAGGCCCGGCATGGCCTAACTTTGCTAAACGCTTCGAAGAAGTCGTGGCTGCAGGCCCGGCCGTGGATCGCGAAGACGCGTTGAACGAGGTGGCTGCGCGTCTGTATGAAGCCCTCAATGAATTGCCGCCCAGCTCGCACCGGCGCCTCGCCCAAGCGGCTTTAGGGCAATTGCGTGCCGGCTGGCGTAAGTGGTGTGTGTTGCAAGGAGAGTTGCATGGGGCTACATGAGTGGTCATTTGCCGGCGTACTGCTAAGCCCGCTGATGATTTACGTGGTGCTGGCCGTCGTACTGACCGGAGCGCTGCGCTGGCTGCTGGAGCTGATCGGTGTCACCCAGTGGATTTGGCATGAAGCGCTGTTCGACAGCGCGCTGTTTGTTTGCGTACTGGCGGCCGTGGTGGCCGTGCTCGGTCGCTAGGCGGATTAATTAAGGAGTGTGATCCTTGCAAAGCATGGTGCGTGTATTAGTAACCCTGAGCGTGGTGGCGCTGGCCATCCTGGCCGGCTCGTGGCTGTGGCAGCACTATCTGTACTCCCCCTGGACTCGCGATTCGCGGGTGCGCGCGGACATCGTGACGATCGCCCCGGACGTTTCCGGCTGGGTGGTCAAACTCAACGTGGTGGATAACCAAGAAGTGAAGGCCGGTGATCTGCTGATGACCATCGACCAGGACCGCTACCGCGCCGAGCTGGAACAAGCCGAAGCACTGGCCGAGACCCGCCAGCAAGAAATGCGGCAACGTGAGCATCAGGCGCAGCGGCGTAAACAACTGGGCACGGCGGCGATCAGTGCCGAGCTGGTGGATAACGCCCAGATTGATCTGCAAGTGTCACGCGGCGCCTATCGCCAGGCCCAAGCGGCGGTACGTCTGGCCAAGCTGAACTTAGAACGCAGCGAAGTGCGCGCCCAGCGCGACGGCCATATCACCAACCTGCGTCTGGCCGAAGGCAACTACGTGAATGCCGGGCAACCGGTGATGGCCTTGGTGGCCGCAGGCTCGTTCTATATCCAGGGCTATTTCGAAGAAACCAAACTGGCGCAAATTCACGTCGGCGATCCGGTGGACATCTGGCTAATGGGCGGCGATCGCAAGCTCAAGGGCCATGTAGAGAGCATCAGCCGTGGTATCACCGACCGTAACGCCGACCCTGACAGCCAGTTGCTGGCGGATGTGGAGCCGACTTTTAACTGGGTGCGCCTGGCCCAGCGGATTCCGGTACGGGTCGCGTTCGATGAGTACCCTGAGGCGTTCCACTTAAGCGCCGGCATGACCGCCAGCGTCACCGTGCTGGATCGCAATCACGCGGCCGACGCCAAAGACAACGATTAGCTGGAGCAGCCACCCCCTGCGCGACTGGACGGCCTGTTGGCGGCCGCCAGAGCGTTGTGCTGTTTACTGTCGGTGCTTGCGCTGCGGGGTTGATCAGTGCAGCGCTGTGCCTATTGAGCCTGGGCCAGCTGATAGGCGCGGCAGGTGTTGGGGCTGGGGCAGCTAAGCTCACAGAGCTGCGCTTACAGATCCGCATCCTCAACCATTCGCACGCCTTTGGCATCTAGGGCGTAGGCGGCATCGGCCAGCTCGTTGTTAACCTGCTCAATCTTCAGCGCGCCAGTGACCCACAGCGGCTGGTAGATATCGGCCAACTCGATCCCCTTGGGGTAGCGCACCAGCACCAGTTGGTTAGGCGGCGGTGGCGGCACATGGATGCACGCGCCCGGATAAGGAACGAGGAAGAATAAGGTGGTGCGGCCGGCGTTGTTGGTTTCCAAGGGCACCGGATAGCCGCCCAGGCGGATCTCCTTGCCATTGAGCGCCGCCACGGTTTTGCTCGAATACATCACCGCCGGCAAGCCTTTTTCTTGCTGCTTAAGGCCGCCGGGGCTGTAGAACTGACTATCCTGCTCGCCGCCTTCGTGGCTGATCTCCGGCATCTCTTCCAAGGCCTTGCGGTCGGCTTCTGGCATCAGGTCGAGCCAGTCGGTTTCCGCCAGTTCAGCATGGACGAGGGCACAGCTCAGCAACAAAGACAGCAGCAGATAACGCATGGAGATACTCGGCAGGAGGTTATTTCTTGGTCACGAGGCCGTAGATTACCAGCAACACCACCGCGCCGATCACCGCACCGATAAAACCGGCAGTTTGCCCAGGCTGATAGAAGCCCAGCGCCTGGCCGCCGTAAGTGGCTGCCACCGAACCACCAATGCCCAGCAGGATGGTCATGATCCAGCCCATGCTGTCGTCGCCGGGCTTAAGCAAACGTGCCAGCAGCCCCACAATCAAGCCGATAAAAATTGTGCCAATGATGCTCATATGAAACCTCCAGTGTTTTCAGGGTGTGCAGAACGTTATCTGACCGACAATTGATTATCCGGTTCAGCGTAGCTGCCTTGTACTTGTGGCGCCTGCACGCCGTAACGCTGATAGATGCGAGCCACCTCGCCACTGTCGCGCATCCGGCTCAGCACGGCGGCCAGGCGCTCATACAAAGCCCGTTTCGGCCCTTCATAGAGCACCCGCGAGGCGCCGTATTGATTGGCGAAAGACTGCTCGTATTGGTACTCCGCGTACTGATATTGCTCGAAGTGAAGCTCGGCGAACTGCGCCTCAATGGCCGGCGGGTCGAGCACGATCAGGGTGTCGAGACGCTGGGCACGGAACATCGCCGCCAGCAGGTAATCATCGGTGGCCGCGCTTTTGTTCAAGCTGCTGTCGTTATCAAAGGCTTTGAAGTACACCGTGCCGCGTTTAACGCCGATGGTGCGCCCGGCTAGATCGGCATAACTGCGCAGCTGTTGTCCAGGGCGCACGATAAAGCGGATATTGCGCTGCTGGCGGCCCAGGCTCGGCAGGTAATGCACAAAGGCCGTGCGCTCAGGGGTGTAGATCAGCCGAGGGATCAGATCGATGCGTCCGGCTTTCAGATCATCAAGGCTGCGGATAAATGGCGCACTGCGCCACTCGACGCGGGCACCGATGCGCAGGGCGGCGCTATCCAACAGCTCAATCAGCGGCCCGACCGGCTCGGCGCCGGCTGTATGCATCTCCGGCGGGCGCTCACGGTAAGCGGCGAGCAGCACCTCTTGGGCGTAGCAGGGGGTAATCAGGATGAAACTTAGCAGGACGCGCAACATGGCTTAAGCCCCTGGAATACAGGACGTATTCCAAGAGCTTAGTCAGCCCTGCAGCAGATTGCCGCAGCAGGTCAATCAGCTGGCTTTAATCAGCGCCTCAACAGCAGCGACTTGCCGATCCAAGGTGGCGCGGTCAGCGCAGCGCAGGGTGGCATGCCCCACCTTACGCCCGACCTTAAAGGCCTTGCCGTAGTGGTGCAGATGGCAGTCGGCAATGCTTAGCACCTGATCGACCGGGGGAACCACGCCGATAAAGTTGAGCATGGCGCTTTCGCCCACCTTGGCCGTGGAACCCAGCGGCAAGCCGGCGATGGCCCGCAGATGGTTCTCGAACTGGCTGCACTCGGCGCCTTCGATGGTCCAGTGCCCGGAGTTATGCACGCGCGGAGCGATTTCGTTGGCCTTAAGGCCGCCATCGACTTCAAAGAACTCGAAGGCCAGCACGCCGACGTAATCCAGCTGTTTGAGCACGCGGCCCACGTAGTCTTCGGCCAGGCCTTGCAGCGGATGCGCGGTGCTGGCGATGGACAGGCCGAGGATGCCGCTGTCGTGGCGGTTGTGCACCAGCGGGTAGAAGCGCGTTTCGCCGTCGCGGCCACGCACGGCCACCAGCGACACTTCGCCGGTGAACGGCACGAAGCCTTCGAGGATGCACGGCACGCTGCCCAGCTCGGCAAACGCCCCCTGCACGTCGCTAGGCGCGCGCAGAACCTTCTGGCCTTTGCCGTCGTAGCCCAGGGTACGGGTCTTCATCACCGCTGGCAGGCCAATGCTGGCGACTGCAGCGTCGAGATCGGCTTGCGATTGGATGTCGGCAAATTCCGGGGTGGGGATGCCGAGGTCTTTGAACATCGACTTCTCGAACCAGCGGTCGCGGGCGATGCGCAAGGCGTCGGCACTGGGATAAACCGGCACGAACTGGGAGAGGAAAGCCACGGTTTCCGCCGGCACGCTTTCGAACTCGAAGGTCACCAGATCGACTTCATCGGCCAGTTGGCGCAGGTGCGCCTGGTCGCTGTAGTCAGCGCGGATATGCTCGCCGAGGGCTTGTGCGCAGGCGTCCGGTGCCGGGTCGAGGAAGGCGAAGTCCATGCCCAGCGGCGTTCCCGCCTGGGCCAGCATGCGACCCAACTGGCCGCCACCAATCACACCAATCTTCATGCTACTCAGGCCTCGCGGGGGTCTGGGTTGTCCAGAACCGTGTCAGTCTGTTCTGTGCGGAATTGCTTCAGGCGCTCGTGGAATTGCGGGTGCTTGGCGCCCAAGATGCTCGCCGACAGCAGCGCCGCGTTGACCGCGCCGGCTTTGCCGATGGCCAGGGTCGCCACTGGAATGCCGGCCGGCATCTGCACGATCGACAGCAGCGAATCAACGCCCGACAGCACAGCCGATTGCACCGGCACGCCAAGCACTGGCAAATGGGTTTTCGCCGCACACATACCCGGCAGGTGGGCAGCACCGCCAGCGCCGGCGATGATCACCTCGATGCCACGGCCATCGGCCTCTTCGGCGTACTGGAACAGCAGGTCGGGGGTGCGGTGGGCAGAGACCACCTTAACCTCGTAGGGAATGCCCAGCTTGTCCAGCATCTCGGCGGTGTGGCTAAGGGTGGACCAATCGGACTTGGAGCCCATGATCACGCCAACCAGTGCGCTCATCGTCGTGCCTCTTCTCGTAATGGCGCCCACAGGCGCGGCAAAAACCAACAAGCCACGCGGGAGAACCGGCGTGGCTTGTCTGCGATTTACAGCCGGGCAACCGGCTAAAGGCCGCGCAGTATAACGTAAAGCCTAACGCCTCGGGCACCCACCATAAGGCTTAATCCCCCGCACGGTTGGCGGGACAATCCAGACCCGTCTGAAGGCCTTGGCGCAGACCGGCTACTAGGCTATCCAACGAGTGTTTCTTGGGCATACGCACGGCTAAAGGCGCACCAACGTGCCAAACACCATCAGCCACGGCACAGATATTGCTCGCTCTGGCTTATCTTTCAGCACAGGGTCAGGTCGATGTTGCACGCCCACCTCACCACCTTGCATGTGGTCTCGCAAATCCTCGCCAGCCTGCGCGCCGATGCCGCCCTGACAGCTCAGCTGCTGCAGGGCAGTGGCCTGGTGGCGGCCGATCTAGACTGCGCCGACACCCGCATCACGCGCACCCAAGAGTTGCAGGTATGCAGCAATGCTCTGCAATTGCGCAGCGATCTGGGCTTGCTGCTGGGCCAGCGCATGCATGTGTCCGCCTACGGGTTGGTGGGTTACGCCGCGCTGTCCAGTGCCACCTTAGGTGACGCCTGGCAGTTACTGCTCAGTTATCCGGCCCTGCTCGGCACGTACTTCAAGCTGTCACTGGATATTACCGACGAGCTGGCTTGGGTCAGCGCCAGTCACTATCAGCACGATGCGGCGTTGTATGAGTTCAACGTCGAGATGTGCCTCGGTTCGCTCAAGTTGATCTGCGATGACCTGCTCGGTGAGCCGCTGCCCTTAAGCGCCGCCGAGTTTAGTTATGCCCGGCCGGCGTATAGCGAACAGTATAAAAATAACTTCGCCTGCGCCTTGCAGTTCGATGCAACGCGCAATGCCTTCGCCTTCCCCGCCAGTTGGCTGAAGAAACGCCTGCCGCTGGCCGATGCGGTGACCCATTGCGACATGCTCGAGCGCTGTCGCAAGCAAAATACCGAGTTCACCAATCGCCAGGCCTGGCTGGCGCGTATCCGCCAGTTGCTGGCCCAGCAGCTCAGCGCGCCACCCAGCCTCGATCAACTGGCGCAGCAGGTGCACTGCTCATCGCGCACCCTGCGCCGGCATTTGCAGGAGCTCGGCACCCATTACCAAGAGCTGCTCGATGAACTGCGCTATGAGCATGCCAAGACCCTGCTCAGCCAAGAGCACTGGCCGATCTGCCGTATCGCCGAGCATCTGGGCTTTAGCGAGACCGCCAGCTTTCGCCATGCCTTTCAGCGCTGGAGCGGAGTGGCGCCGAGTCAGTTTCGCGGTTAGGCACCGCCGGCACAGGACATTAGTGGGCGCCAAATTTGGCCACAATTATCCCCTTTTGGCCGTTCCCAGCGTTCATCCCAGCGCCTAAGCCTGCCAACAATGCAGGCCATGACCCCACGCGGCGGAGCGCAAACCATGCGGACTTATTACAGCGATGACCATCGCCTGCACCACGGCACCTGTGAGCTGATCGACGGCAAATTACAGCCTTGTTTTGAGAAGCCGCAGCGCGCCGACCATATCCTCAAGCGCGTGCAAGACCGCCAGATCGGCGCCGTGCTAGCGCCTGAAGACTTCGGCCTGGCGCCTATCGCGCGGATCCACAGCGCCGACTACCTGAACTTCTTTCAGCACGCCTGGAGCCGCTGGCAGGCACTAAATGGCGAAGGTGATCTGCTGCCCTTTACCTTCCCGGCGCGCACCCTGCGCAGCGTGCGCCCGCAAAACCTGCATGGCGAGCTGGGCTATTACAGCTTTGACGGCGGCGCGCCGATTACTGCCGGCACCTGGCAAGCAGCCTACAGTGCGGCGCAAGTGGCGCTCAGCGCCCAAGCCGAGATCAGCGCCGGCGCCCACAGCGCCTTTGCTCTGTGCCGACCACCAGGACACCACGCCGCCGGCGATTTGATGGGCGGTTACTGCTTCCTCAATAACGCCGCCATCGCCGCCCAGGCCTTTCTTGATCAAGGCAAACAGCGCGTGGCCATCCTCGATGTCGATTACCACCACGGCAACGGCACCCAGGATATTTTCTATCGGCGCAGCGATGTGCTGTTCACCTCGATCCACGGTGATCCGGCCTTCGAGTTCCCGTTCTTCCTAGGCTATGCCGATGAGTTGGGCGAGGGCGCCGGTGAGGGCTTCAACTTCAACTATCCACTGCCCATGGGCAGCCCGTGGACAGTCTGGGCCGAAGCCCTGGAGCAAGCGTGCGGGCGTATCAGCGCCTTCGACGCCGAGGTGATTGTGGTGTCGCTGGGCGTGGACACCTTTAAAGATGACCCGATTTCCCAGTTCAAGCTCGACAGCCCGGACTATCTCGCCATGGGCCGGCGCATTGCCGCCTTAGGCAAACCCACCCTGTTCGTTATGGAAGGCGGTTATGCGGTGGAAGCCATTGGCGTGAACGCGGTGAACGTGCTGGAGGGCTTTCTCGGCGCCTGAGCTTGAGGCGCCTGCGTCATGCGGTTTTTCCTGATCTGCCAAGAACTGACTAACTAATGATTCAGGGGTACACAACATGAAGAGCATCAAGCAACTGCTGGGCGTGGCCCTGTGCGGCGCCAGCCTGCTGGCCGCCAGCGCGCAAGCCGAAGACCCAGGCGCTGAACGCGAACTGCGGATCTATAACTGGGCCGACTACATCTTGCCGGCAGTGCCTAAAGAGTTCGCCGCCAAGAGCGGCATCAAGCTGACCTGGGACACCTTTGAAACCAACGAAGCCCTGGAAGCCAAGCTGCTCACCGGCAACTCGGGCTATGACCTGGTGGTGCCAAGCAACAACTACCTCGATATCCAGATCAAAGCCGGGGTGTTCCAGAAGCTGGATAAATCCAAGCTGCCCAACTGGCAGTACCTTGACCCTGGCTTGCTGCAGTTGATGGCCGCCAGCGACCCGGGTAACGAACATGGCGTGCCCTATATGTACGGCACTATTTTGCTGGGCTTTAACCCCGACAAAGTCAAAGCCGTACTGGGCGCCGACGCACCGGTGGACAGTTGGGACCTGGTGTTTAAACCGGAGAACATGGAGAAGCTCAAGCAGTGCGGCGTGGCCATGCTCGACTCGGCCAGCGACATCCTGCCCATCGCCTTGCATTACCTAGGCCTCGATCCCAACAGCACCAATGAGCAGGACTACCAGAAAGCCAGCGAGCTGATGCTGAAGATTCGCCCTTATGTGGCCTACTTCCACTCAGCCAAGTACATGAACGACATCGCCAGCGGCGAAATCTGCGTGGCAGTGGGGTATTCCGGCAGCTTCTTCCAGTTTGCCAACCGCGCCAAAGAGGCTGGCAACGGTGTAGTGATCGACTGGCGCCTGCCTAAAGAAGGTGCGCCGCTGTGGTACGACGCATTCGCCATCCCGAAAAGTGCGAAGAACGTCGCCGAGGCCCATGAGTTCCTCAACAACCTGATCGAGCCCAGCGTGATTGCCTCGATCAGCGACTTCCTTGGCTACCCCAACGCCAGTACAGAGGGCATGGCCAAAGTCAGCGCTGAAATCAGCCAAAACCCCGGGCTGACGCCCACGGCCGAAGCGCAAAAGAGCCTGTATGTACTCAAACCGCTGCCCCAGAAGATAGAGCGGCTGCGCACCCGGGCGTGGACCGCGATTAAGTCCGGCACCTGATTCCGTTCGGATTCCCGAACGGTAAATCCCAATAAAATCGCCCAGCCGAACGGTTGGGCTTTTTGCGTTTTTTATCGCAAAAAAATATTAAACAAATTCAACCACTTAGGCGCATCAATAAATCCTCCGTGCACTGGCACACAACCTGCTCTTAACTGACTTAGGAATGGAACATCCGGTCTAAAGAGACATCCCATCCCATGCAACTTGCAAGCTGTGGGACACCTATTTCAGAGCAGTGGCCTAGCCACCATAACAACAACGAGGACTAGATTCATGCGTATTCTCCCCCGTGTACTGAGTGCAGCTATCGCTGCCACGCTGATCTCCACCCCGCTTTTGGCAGCAGAACTCACCGGCACCCTGAAGAAGATCAAAGATTCGGGCACCATCACCTTGGGTCATCGCGACTCATCGATTCCCTTCTCTTATTACGGCGACAACCCGCAGCAGCCCGTGGGCTACTCCCATGACCTGCAGCTGAAGATCGTCGACGCCCTGAAGAAAGAACTCGATGCGCCGAACCTCAAGGTCCGCTACAACCTGATCACCTCGCAGACCCGTATCCCGCTGGTGCAAAACGGCACCGTGGATATCGAGTGTGGCTCCACCACCAACAACGCCGAGCGCCAGCAACAAGTGGACTTCTCGGTGGGCATCTTTGAAGTCGGCACCCGTCTGCTGACCAAGAAGACCTCCGGCATCAATGACTTCCCTGACCTCAAGGGCAAGAACGTGGTAACCACCGCCGGCACCACTTCCGAGCGCCTGCTCAAGGCCATGAATGCCGAGAAGAAAATGGGCATGAATGTGATCTCGGCGAAAGATCACGGCGAAGCCTTCCTCATGCTCGAGTCCGGCCGTGCCGTGGCCTTCATGATGGACGACGCGCTGCTCGCCGGGGAAATGGCCAAGGCCAAGAAGCCGCAAGACTGGGTCGTGGTCGGCGAACCGCAATCCTATGAAATCTACGGCTGCATGATGCGCAAAGGCGACCCAGCCTTTAAGCAAGTGGTGGATAAAGCCCTGAGCGACACCTTCGCCTCCGGCGACATCAATGCCATCTACGACAAGTGGTTTATGCAGCCCGTGCCGCCAAAAGGCCTCAACCTCAACTTCCCGATGAGTGATGAGCTGAAAAAGCTGCTGGCCGAGCCTACCGATAAAGCCGCTGAGCAACTCTAAAGCGGCCAGCCGCACCAGGGGTTCGTTAACCCCTGGGCGGCGCGTGCCTGCGCGCTGGGCAAGCAGCGCGCTTCCATCGGCCCGTTGACGCCTCCTGCGGCGCTAACGGCGGACCACTCAAGGGGAAACCCGCATGAACTACAACTGGGACTGGGGCATTTTCTTCAAGTCCACCGGCATTGGCAGCGAGATCTATCTGGACTGGTTTATCACCGGCCTGGGCTGGACCATCGCGATCTCGCTGGTTGGCTGGATCATCGCCCTGTTACTCGGCTCACTCCTAGGTGTGATGCGCACCTTACCCAATCGCTGGCTGGCCGGCTTTGCCCGCCTGTACGTGGAAATTTTCCGCAACGTGCCGCTCTTGGTGCAGCTGTTTCTTTGGTACTTCCTGGTGCCGGACCTGCTGCCCGAACCCCTGGAAATGTGGTTTAAACAAGACCTAAGCCCTGCCACCTCGGCCTACCTCAGCGTCGTCGTGTGCCTGGGTCTGTTCACCGCCGCACGGGTTTG
Organism: Pseudomonas sp. 5P_3.1_Bac2; assembly: GCF_025465995.1. Taxonomy (GTDB): domain Bacteria; phylum Pseudomonadota; class Gammaproteobacteria; order Pseudomonadales; family Pseudomonadaceae; genus Aquipseudomonas. Next base: position 149,132 of record NZ_JANLNY010000028.1, read on the forward strand.
CGAGCAGGTGCGCACCGGTATCGAAGCTCTGCCTCGAGGCCAAAGCGCCGCCGCTCAGGCCATGGGTTTCAGCCTCGCGCAAACGTACTGGAACGTGCTGTTGCCGCAGGCTTATCGGATCATCATTCCGCCGCTCACCAGCGAGTTTTTGAACATCTTCAAGAACAGCTCGGTGGCCTCCCTGATCGGTTTGATGGAGCTGTTGGCGCAAACCAAACAGAGCGCCGAATTCAGCGCCAACCTGTTTGAAGCCTTCACCCTCGCCACCCTGATTTACTTCACCTTGAACATGAGCCTGATGTTGCTGATGCGTTTGCTGGAGAAAAAAGTCAGCGTGCCGGGCCTGATTTCCATGGGAGGTAAATGATGGAATTGGATTTCAGTGCCATCATCCCGGCCCTGCCCGGGCTCTGGGAAGGCATGGCGATGACCCTGCAACTGGCTGCGCTGGGCATTCTCGGCGGCGTGGTGCTGGGCACCTTGCTGGCCTTGATGCGGATGTCGAGCAACAAGCTGCTGGCGAAGATTGCCGCCACCTACGTCAGCTACTTCCGCTCGATTCCACTGTTGCTGGTGATCACCTGGTTCTACTTTGCCGTGCCGTTTATCCTGCGCTGGATCACCGGTGAAGACACCCCGGTCGGCGCGTTCAGCTCGTGCTTGGTGGCGTTCATCATGTTCGAGGCGGCGTACTTCTGCGAAATCGTCCGCGCCGGCATCCAGGCCATTCCCCGTGGCCAGCTGGGCGCCGCGCAAGCTTTGGGCATGAGCTACGGTCAGTGCATGCGCCTGATCATCCTGCCGCAAGCCTTTCGCAAGATGACTCCGCTGCTGTTGCAGCAAAGTATCATCCTCTTCCAAGACACCTCGCTGGTGTACACCGTCGGCCTGATGGACTTCCTCAACGCCGCGCGTTCGCGTGGCGACATCCTCGGCCAGCCCCATGAGTTTTTGATTTTCGCCGGGGTGGTGTACTTCCTGATCAGCTTCTGCGCATCGCTTGCGGTCAAGCATCTGCAAAAAAGGTTATCCGTATGATTTCTATCCAGAGCGTCAACAAGTGGTACGGCAACTTCCAGGTGCTCACCGACTGCACCACCGAAGTGAAAAAGGGCGAGGTGGTGGTGGTCTGCGGGCCGTCCGGCTCGGGCAAGTCGACCCTGATCAAATGCGTCAACGCCCTGGAGCCGTTCCAGAAGGGCGATATCGTGGTCGATGGCACCTCGATAGCTGACCCGAAAACCAATCTGCCGCAACTGCGCTCGCGGGTCGGCATGGTGTTCCAGCACTTCGAGCTGTTCCCCCATCTGAGCATCGTCGAGAACCTGACCATCGCCCAGATCAAAGTGCTCGGTCGCAGCAAAGCCGAAGCCACGCAGAAGGGCTTGGCCCTGCTCGAACGCGTCGGCCTGAGCGCCCATGCGAACAAGCATCCCGGTCAGCTTTCCGGTGGCCAACAACAACGGGTAGCGATTGCCCGCGCGCTGGCCATGGACCCGATTGTGATGCTGTTCGATGAGCCGACTTCGGCGCTCGACCCGGAGATGGTCCACGAAGTGCTGGATGTCATGGTGCAGCTGGCCCACGAAGGCATGACCATGATGTGCGTGACTCACGAAATGGGCTTTGCGCGCAAGGTGGCGGATCGGGTGATCTTTATGGATGCCGGCAAAATCGTCGAAGACTGCCCCAAGGAAGAATTCTTCGGCGACACCAGTCAGCGTTCCGAGCGCGCCCAGCAGTTTTTGGCCAATATCCTGCCGCACTAAACGGCAAACTGGGGCGGTGCTAAAACAAGGTTGTAGCACCGCGCCCAGTGCCTCATCAGCGCCCGCCCACGCGGCAGTCCTAAAAACATAGGCGAGGATGCCTTGGACCCCTTTACTGCCCCTGCTCATAGCGTGCCGCCTGGCTGGAGTCGCAAGCCTCGGTGGCTGCGCGCCTTGCTGCTGACTGCGCTGACCTTGCTGCTGATCGCCGCCTGCGGCTACGCCGGTTATCGCATCAGCGCGCAGTTTGGCATTCAAACCCTGGCCGAGGATGGCCAGCGGCAGTTGGAACTCAACGCCCGCGCCGTAGAGAGCGAGATCAGCCGTTACACCTACCTGCCCAGCCTGCTGGAGCTGGAAAGCAGTGTCGGGCGCTTGCTGCAAAGCCCCACACCGTTTCGCCGGGAGCAGGTCAATGCGTACCTTGAAGGGCTCAACCAACGCAGCGGCAGCTTGGCCATCTATGTGCTGGACGTGCAGGGCCGCGTGGTGGCCACCAGCAACTGGCGCGAGCCCAGCAGCTACCTGGGCGAGGACCTGGCCTTTCGCGCCTATTACCAAGACGCCATGGCGGGCCGCCTGGGGCGTTTTTACGGGATCGGCAGCACCACCGGCGAGCCCGGTTATTACCTGGCCCATGGCCTGAAAAAGGCTGGGCAGATCATCGGCGTGGCGGTGGTTAAGGTGCGCCTCAACAGCCTGGAGCAGCGTTGGCAACGCGCCCATCTGGAGGCCTTTGTCACCGATGAGAACGGCATCATCATCCTTTCCACTAACCCCGCGCGGCGCCTCAAGGCCACCCGCCCGCTGGACGCTGAAACCCGCGAGCGTTTGGCGCGCAGCCTGCAATACCACTGGTGGGCCTTGGAAGAACTGCAACCGCTGGCCCGCGAACAGCTCGGCGCGGACATTGAGCAAGTCAGCTTTGCCAGTGACGGCAAGCCCGCCCCCAGCGCCAAGCCGGTCACCTATCTGGCGCAGACCCGGCCACTGGCCGACACCACCTGGCACCTGACCCTGATGACCCCGCTGCAAGATCTGCGGCGCAGCGCCTTAAGCCACGCCATGCTGGCCAGCGCAGCGTTCGCCCTGCTGTTGTTTGTCGGCCTGGCGCTCAACCAGCGGCGCAAGGTGTTGGCCACCCGCCTGGCCGCCCGCGAGGCGCTGCAACGGGCCAACAATGAGCTGGAACGCAAGATCACCGAGCGCACCGCCGACCTGCGTGCCAGCAACCAGCGCTTGCTGGCTGAAGTGCGCGAGCGCGAACAAGCCGAAACCACCCTGCGCCAAGCCCAGGATGAGCTGGTGCAGTCGGGCAAGTTGGCGGTGATCGGGCAGATGTCCACCGCCATCGCCCATGAGCTCAATCAACCGCTGGCGGCACTGCGCACCCTGTCGGCCAATACCGTGCGTTTCTTGCAGCGCGGCAGCTTGGATGTGGCCAGCAGCAACTTGCAGAGCATCGCCGAGCTGGTCGATCGCATGGGTAAGATCACCGGCAGCCTGCGTGCCTTTGCCAGGCGTAATGATGACCAGGCCGAAGCCGATCTGGGCCAGGCCATCGACGCCGCCTTGCAACTGCTGCAACACCACCGCAGTTGCCCGGGCTTGCAACTGCACCGCGATTATCCCCTGGCGCCCGCCAAGGTGCGGGTGGCCATCGAGCAGACGCGCCTGGAACAGATTCTGATCAACCTGATCGCCAACGCCCTGGATGCCATGGCCGCGCAAAGCGACCGGCAGCTCTGGCTGCAAGGCCGCAGCGAAGCCGGGAGCTACCAACTGACGGTGCGCGATAATGGCAGCGGCATTGCCGCCGAAGTGCGCGGCCATTTGTTCGAGCCATTTTTTACCACCAAGCCCGGCGAGCAAGGCCTGGGGCTTGGTCTGACCCTTTCAGCCAGCCTGGCCGCCAGCGCCGGCGGCAGCCTCAGCGTGGAGCATCCGCCCAGTGGCGGCAGTGCCTTTATCTTGAGCCTGCGCTTAGCCCCCGAGCCACAGGAGCCCAGTTCCCATGAGTGAGCCACTGCACGTCCTGATCGTCGAGGATGATCCCCACGTTCTGCTTGGCTGCCAGCAAGCCCTGGCCCTGGAAGATATTCCCAGCGTGGGCGTGGGCAGCGCCGAAGAAGCCCTGGCGCAGCTGCACGAAGACTTCGCAGGCATCGTCGTCAGTGATATCCGCCTGCCGGGCATGGATGGCTTACAGCTGCTAAGCCGGCTCAAGCAGCTCGATGCAAGCCTGCCGGTGGTGCTGATTACCGGCCATGGCGACATCGACATGGCGGTCAATGCCATGCGCGATGGCGCTTACGACTTTATGGAAAAACCCTTCTCGCCGGAGCGTCTGGTCGATGTCGCCCGCCGTGCGCTGGAGCAGCGCCGCCTGGCCCGCGAAGTATCCAGCCTGCGTCGCCAGCTGGCCGGCAAGCAGGCGTTGGAACAGCGTCTGCTCGGCACCTCGCCGGCCATGCAGCAGTTGCGCGAGCTGATCAGCAATATTGCCGACACCGCCGCCAACGTGCTGATCGAAGGCGAGACGGGCACCGGCAAAGAGCTGGTCGCGCGCTGTCTGCACGACTTCAGCCGGCGCCAGGACAAAGCCTTCGTTGCGCTGAACTGCGCTGGCCTGCCGGAAAACCTGTTTGAGAGTGAAATCTTCGGCCACGAAGCCCATGCCTTTACCGGCGCCAACAAGCGTCGTATCGGCAAGATCGAACACGCCAATGGCGGCACGCTGTTGCTCGATGAAGTCGAAAGCATGCCGCTGAACTTGCAGGTCAAGCTGCTGCGCGTATTGCAGGAGCATCAGCTGGAGCGTTTAGGCTCCAACCAAAGCATCGCCGTGGACTGTCGCTATATCGCTGCCACCAAAGCCAATCTGGAAGTGCAAAGCAAGGCCGGCAGCTTTCGCAGCGACCTGTATTACCGCCTCAATGTGGTCACCCTCACCCTGCCGCCGCTGCGCGAACGGCGTGAGGATATCGGCCTGCTGTTCGAGCACTTTTTGCAGCTGGCGGCGCTGCGCTTCGATCGCCCCACGCCCAACCTCGACCGCACCACCCTGACCCGCCTTATGGCCCATGACTGGCCGGGCAATGTACGTGAGCTGCGCAACGTCGCGGAGCGCTTTGCCCTTGGCCTGCCGGTGCTGCATGAGGACGAGACGGACGCCGCCACTGGGCCAAGCTTTGCTGAGGCGGTGGAGGCCTTTGAACGCCGCCTGCTGCGCGACAGTTTGCAGCAGCATAGCGGCAACCTTAGCCAAACCGCGCAAGCGCTGGGCATGGCCAAGACCACCTTGTTCGATAAGGTGAAGAAGTACGCCCTGCAGCCCTAACAGGCGCCTAAGCCGAAGCGGCTGGCGCCTTGATGCGCCTATCCGTCAGCAGTTGGCTGACGGCAGGCAGGCCATTGCTGCGCACCGACTTAATCGGAATCAATAGCCGTAGTGGGGCAGCCGCTTAAATCTGATTTAGCAATAGCGGTCCAACAGCCAAAGCCACAATCTAAAGGGCCGAAACCACCAAGGTGATAATCCGTTTGCGCCATAGCGCAAGCGCAGCGCAAAGCCAACTTCAGCACTGGGCGTAAACTGAGGGACTGATCCTTTAGGCGACGCAAAAGCGGCTGGGCTTAAGGAGAATGGCTAATTACTGCGCGCGGGTGAGGCGAGTCAGGCTCAGTCCTGAAGGAGAGCAAGGATGTTTACTTATGTTTGCTTAGGCACCAACGACTTACCCCGCGCTTGCCGCTTTTACGATGCCACCCTAGCGGCGCTGGGTTTACAGCGCTGCGATACCAGTTCCGAGGATAGCTGGCACAACTGGGCCGGCTGGGGCACCTACCAGGATGACGGCCTCCAAGAACTGGCGCTGTGGCTGTGCGAGCCGTTTGACGGCGCCCCGGCCAGCCCCGGCAATGGCGTCATGGTCGCGCTGCGCGCCAGCACCTGGCAGCAAGTGCAGGACTTCTACCGCCAGGCCCTCGCCCATGGCGGCACCAGCGAAGGCGCACCGGGCTTACGCCCGCAGTACAACGCGGACTTTTACGCCGCCTACGTGCGTGACCCCGACGGCAACAAACTGGCCGTGGTCTGCCGCGGCTTTACCCATGCCCCAGCCGGCCACGGCCTGCCCGATATCGGCCTGCATGCCGAGGTTAATCCTGCCGATGGCAGCGCTTAGCAAGACGCCGCCAGGCCGCTGGTGAAACGCTGCCCGGCCCGTTGTAGATGTTGGCCCAGCCACCAGCGCGTGGCCCTAGGGCTGTAGGCGCTTACCGACCAACCCGGCACGCTGCTGGCAGCCAACACGAGGGCCCATGCTGGGCATTTAACCGCACCACGCACGGAACCCAAACTGCAGCGGTCAGTCAACCGAAGCCCGCCGCTACCCCACCGCAGGTGTTGCTATGACCACCGCTCAAGCCATACTCACCCCACGCCTGCGCTTACGCCAATGGCAAGACAGCGACTATGCACCGTTCGCCGCACTCAATGCCGACCCAGAGGTGATGCGCTATTTCCCGGCACCGCTCAGCCAAGCGCAAAGCGACGCCATCGCCAACCGTTGCCACGAGCTGATCGCCGCACGCGGTTGGGGGTTTTGGGCGCTGGAAGCATTATCCAGCGGCGCGTTTATCGGCTTTCTCGGTCTGCATATTCCCGACGCCGACTTACCTTGCTCACCCTGCGTGGAAATCGGCTGGCGCCTAGCCCAACCATACTGGGGCCAGGGCCTGGCCCATGAGGCGGCACAAGCCGCGCTGGCCTACGGTTTTAACCAACTCCAGCTTGCGCAAATCGTCGCCTTTACCAGCGTGCATAACCTGCGCTCACAAGCCCTGATGCAACGCCTCAACATGCAGCGCGAGGCCGCCAATTTCGAGCACCCGGCCGTGCCGGTCGGGCACTGGTTGCGCGAGCATTGTCTGTATCGTTTAGACGCTACGCAGGCGCCCTTAGCAATAGCAGTACGATGTGGCGGCCAACACTCTGCATGACTTCCTCAAGCCGCCGCAGGTGTCCTTCAACGCTACCGAGGAAGGCACAGCTGGTCAGCTAAGCATGAGCCAGCCCCGACTGTATTGACAAAATGACCAGCACCCTCCTCGGCAGCGACTCCTACAAAAATATCCACCGCGCCTTAAACCAGCGTATGCGAGGGCTAAAAGAGCAGCAGCACCGCACGTAAAAAACAGATCGTGGCGCTAGTCCATGCTGCAAGCCATCTCTATGTCATGGTGCAAAGCTTATGACATGCACTGAGATAGACGATGCCCACAGGCCTACATATTTAGCTTGTCAATAATTAACCTATATATTCGCCGCTGAAAAAATACAGTTATAAAAAATCCTTCCCCAGGAGCAAACCAACCCACAAAAAACAAGACAGTATTATTTAATACTCATAAAAATATTTTGCTCACCCCGACCAATCAGCACAAATTAGCCTTTAGCATAAATAAACAAAACCATAGTTCCTTTTATTATTAAAAGGATCAAACCACACTTTAGCACTAGGTAATGACCATATTTTATGCGCGCAAATAAAAATCTTAAAATAATTTTGCCAAGGCTCTACTGCGCGTATCCCACTGAATACAACCTCTAGAGGACTGATGCGCCATAGCCAAATAAACCCAAATTAATGGCGAACGGAAATAACACTAGAACCATTTCACTCGGCTTCGGTCTTTATCTTGGCAACGATTTAGCTGTGTACTGCATGCCATCAGTATAAATTAATGGCCATTAACCAAATTTGCACCACTCAGGAATTTCCACCGATGCGCCAGCAACATTTGCCTCCCACATTCAACCGCACGGTCGCCTCGCAATCTGCGACACACACTAGCTGGGCATGGCTTGAATACAGGTCAATCGTCGGTAATTATCGAAATGGCAGCTGAAAAAATCCGCACGTTTACTCTGATCCTTCGCCCCAGTTGCGCCTGAGTTTTTAAAAAAACATCGCTAACCAGCTTAATCGTTGATGGAACTCCTTAATAAACAAGCCAATTAAATTTTTATAGAATTTAACTGTATAGACCATTTATCGCTAGCGCCTGATAACAACTTGCACAATATGAATACCCCCCTAAGCTTTGAGCCCTAAAGTTTTCGGTGTATACCCCACCCCCAAATAAGGTTAATTGCGCTCCATCTGCCATATGCTACGCTCACCGCTGTTGCCGCTAACACTGCACTTCGCCATGTAATGCGCTTAATACTTTGCTTGGGATATAGCATGGTTTAACCGCCTACCCCCGAATGCTATGTACGCATTAATGATGTTTTTGCGTATTAACAATCACAATTATTAAAGCTGTTAGCCGACAGGCTCGCGGCAGAGCCAAGGACTTGGCCTGCATTAATTATTCTAGCGAAGGATAAAGCCCCAACAGCGTTTGATTTACTAGGAAATTTACTACTATGCGCAATACTCGTTTCTATATCCGCATACTCGGGCCGCTGCTCTTGCCGTTAGTCGCTAGTCTGCAGGCAGCTCCACTTGTCGGCACGACCCATACAGTAGAACCCGGCGATACAGCCGAGTCTTGGGACTTATCGGCTGGTGCGTCGCTCACTCTCAACCCTGGAGCCGAAAGCAACGGCATCCGATCAACCAACTCGACAGTGACTCTTGACGGTGCCAACGTTAACACCACTGGCACTGAAAGCTCGGGGGTTAATGCCACGACTAACACCACCGCCACCATCAAGAACTCCACTATCACAGCCAGCCAGGCAGGTAGCATTGGGGTTAACGCCACCGCTAACGGCACCGACCAGACCCACGTCAGCATCAGCGATAGCAGCGTTACAGCAGAGCGGGCGATCAACACCACCACCAATGGCACCATCGAACTCAGCAATGTGCAGGCCACTGGCAAAGCCCAAGGCGGCACAGGTCAGTACGATGGCGGTATTGGCGCGACTCTGACGGGCGGCGAAGTGATCGCCAGCCAAGGCAGTAGTCTCACCGGCGATAAAAATGGCGCTCTGCTAAAAACCGATATTCCAAGCAGTGGTCGTGAAGTAAGCCCGACCCTGACCCTGGATAACTCCAGTGCCACCGGCCTAACCGGCTCCGCCATTGTCATTGATACCTTTGAACTGGCCCCAGGTGAAGGCCCAATCACCTCCGAGGCCAACGTCTTTATCAACAATGGTTCGACCTTAAGTGCAGGCAATGGCGTGTTGATGGAAGTGACTGACGGCGCCATCGGCAACTTCACGGTGGATAACAGTGCGCTTACCGGCGATATGCTGGTGTCTGCCGACAGTACCGGCCGCCTGACCTTACAAAATTCGGCGTCCTTAACCGGCCAACTAACAGGCGTCGACAGCCTCAGCGTTAACAGCAACGCCACTTGGTTTATGGTCGACAGCGCGAGCGTCGGATCAGTCTCGATGAGCGGCGGCACCATCGCGGTCAGTTCAGGTGGTGGCTTTAATACCCTGACCATGGACAGTCTATCGGGCTCAGGAACATTTGCCCTGAATACCGATTTAGCCATGGAGCAAGGTGATCTTATTTCCGTCACCGGTGAAGCCAGTGGCAACCATCAACTGGCGATCAAAAACACAGGGGCGGAGCCTGCTTCAGAAGATGGCAGCTTGCAGGTCATCCACACCGGTAGCGGTGATGCTAGCTTTTCCGTGATCGGCGGCGTAGTCGATCTAGGTACCTACCAATACGAGCTGCAACAACAGGGCAATGACTGGTATCTGACCCAACAAGCCAATGGTGGAGGTGGCGGCATCACGCCCAGCACCAGTGCCGTACTAGGCTTGTTTAACGCCGCTCCTAGCGTTTGGTATGGTGAATTAAGCTCGCTACGCACCCGCCTAGGTGAACTGCGCACCGGCAGCAGTGAAGGCGGTTTGTGGATGCGCTCTTACGGCAATCGCTACAAGCTTTCGGCGGCGGCCAATCTGGCCTATCAACAAGACCAGCAAGGTATTAGCTTCGGTGCCGATCTCCCACTCGAAAGCAGCACAGGTAACTGGTTGGTCGGCGCCATGGTTGGTTACAGCAAGTCCGACTTGGATATCCACGAGGGTACTTCCGGTGAAGTCGACAGCTACTACGTCGGTCTCTACAACACTTATATGGCTGATAACGGCTGGTACTTCGACGGCTCGGTGAAATTCAACCGCTTCAAAAATGACGCCGACGTACGCATGAGCGACGGCACCAAGGCCAAGGGGGACTACAACAACAATGGCGTGGGTGGCTCATTTGAGTTCGGTCGCACGTTCAACTACACCTCGGGCTGGTTCGTCGAGCCTTTCGCCCAATACTCCATGCTCTGGGTTGATGGCGACGATTACTCGCTGGACAACGGCATGCGCGCCGACAGCAACCATGCCAACTCGCGCTTGCTCAAAGCCGGTTCAACCTTCGGTAAAAACTTCCACACTGGCGCTTCCAACTACACCACACAGCTCTATGTGCGCTTGGCAGCAGCCCATGAGTTTGTGCAGAACAACGACGTGCAAGTGAATGACGACACCTTCACCAATGACATGTCCGGGAGCCGTTTTGAAGTCACTACAGGCGGCTCGATTAGCCTGAGTGAGCGCCTGCAAGCACACGCCAACTTCGACTACAGCAACGGCGAAAACATTGAGCAGCCCTTCGGCGTCAACCTCGGCCTACGTTACCTGTGGTGATGTAACTCGCACTTAAGGTGCCCCCAGTTAGCTGGCCATCAACGAGCCAGCTAACCTGCTGCGCGGGGACAGCACTGATTCAGCATGGAGAGTGCAACATGTACACACCAATGCCTACCCCGTTGCTGGTAATGCTTGCCAGCGATCACCAAGGTCAACGAGCAAAGCGGCTAGACCCCGCGTTCGTTTACTGCTGCGCCTTAGTCACGCGCATACACATCTGTATAGCCTGCCCAGCCTTTGACCAAACCCTCAGCCTTGCACATCAAGGGCCATAACCCAGCGCCCAGCAACTCGCTAAGCCTTACCGACTATCCACCCCAGCGCATCCGACAGGCCACCGGCCGGTTGGCCGATCTTCTGTTTTCGTAAAGTTTTGAGGGATACACCATGCCCGCGCCCACCGCCACAACCCGCGACCTTATTGCCCTATATATCCCGGATGCCGTTCCTATCCCTTGGAACGAGCCCAATTCAGCCCTAAGCGGGGTGGGCATGGCAGCGATCGCCAATGATTTATTCGTTTATGTTGAGGCCTACTCAGGGATGGCCGTGGGCGACATTATCGAAGTGTTTTGGGACGACTCTGAGGTGTCCTTTGCTAGCGTTGTAGTGACCCAAGATGAGCTCAACCAACGCCTCGGCCTCAAGCTACCCGAGGAGCGCTTCAGGGCCGGCGACTTCGAGCCGTTTTACAAACTGCTGCGGGTGAGTAGTACCCAAGAAGAGTTCTTCTCGGAAAGCCGCGCTGTGCGGGTTAAATTGGACCTGCCTGGCGGTATCGATCCGCTACCCAATACCCCCAACACCAACGAAAACCTAGCCGCCCCCTTGGTACCGGAGGACATCGCTCTCAACGGCGTCGGTCCGACTGAGGCGGCCCAAGGCGTTGACGTCAGCGTCGTCACGTACCTAAACCAAGCACCATATGACCGCATCAATCTGAGCTGGGGCGGCCAAATCCAGACTTACACCCTGGATGCAACTGCAGTCGGCCAGACCGTGGTAATCCATATCAACGAAGCGCAAATCCTCGCCGCCGGTGACGGCGAGATCACACTCATGTACCAAGTATTTGATGCCGCCTCCAACCGCTCGATGGGCTGGTCCTTGGCAACCACAGTGAAGGTGCGAGCATCTGATGATGTACTCGACCCGCCCATAGTCGAAGAAGCGTCCCAGTCAGTACTAGAGCTGTCCACCTTAGATGGCCAATCGGCCACGATTCAAATCGTCACCTCGGCCCCCGATTTCAACAGCGGTGATCAACTGCAAGTAAGCTGGGAAGGTCACAACGAAAACTTGATCTTGGTACCTTGGAGCGATACACGGGTACTCAGCGAAGTACCCAAGGTGGAAGAATTCAGCGTGCCTTACGACACGGTTGCGGCCATCGCCAACGGCTATGCGGTGGTGACTTATACCCTGAAAAAACAAGGCTCTGAGACCCTGCTGTTTTCAGCCTCCACCCAGATTCAAGTCGTGGGCGAGGTGCTGCTCCTCAGCCCGCCGGTGGTGCTCGAGGCAGAGAATGGCCAACTGACCGCCAGCTTAAGCTCGGCGACCGTGGAAATTCAGCCTTATCTCGGTATGGCTGCCGGCGATACAGTCAACTTGATTTGGCAGGGCTTAAAGCAAAACAACCAGCCCACTGACTATCGCGACACCTTGTTCGTCAGCGGCTCTGGTGCCGGCCAGGTACAGCGTTTTATCGTTCCAGGCAGCGAAATTTCCGTGCTGGATGGCGGCAGCGTCACCCTTTACTACAGCGTAGAAAGCTCCGCTAATGGCGGCACCGAAGAGTCCGCACCACTCACTTTGACCGTAGGCAGCGTGGCGAGCAGCTTACCGGCACCACAGGTGCGCGAAGCCATCGACGGCGTACTGCCGGCCGATGTACTGATGGCCACCGTGGAGATCCAACCGTATACCAGCATGAGCGAGGGTGACCGCTTAGATCTACTGTGGAATACCGATAACACCGGCAACTACAGCGACTGGCTACCCATTAGCGCCTCGATGGTGGGCAAGATAGTTAACTTCCACGTCGACAACAGCCAAATCGCTAGCAACACCCTAGCCCAAACTAGCTACACGCTAACCCGCACGAACAACACTAGCGAAAGTTCGGCGTGGCTGTACTTACAAATCGGCACAGCCAAATTGCTAGCACCACCGGTGGTGGAGCAGGCGGTTAACGGTGTACTGGCCTTAAGTTCAGTACCCAACGGCGCCAGTGTGCGCATCGAGGTGTATAGCGCGATGGCCGCCGGTGATACGTTGCAGCTCACTTGGAGTGGCGATGGCGGCATCTGGCAAGACAGCCTGTCAGTCACGGCCGGCTCGGCGGGACAGGCGCAACTATTTGTCGTCCCACAAGCAGAAGTGGCCAAGCAAGTTGGCAGTGAGGTCCAAGTCAGTTATCAGGTCGAGCGTTATGACGGTCCGGCGGGGGAATCGGAAGTACTTGAACTAAGGGTAGTGGCTGAAACCAACACGCTGCCGCTGCCGATAGTCGATGAGGCCCAAGGTGACGAGATCAATCCAGCGGATGTCCTCAACGGCGCCACAGTCCGGATTGATAAATCCGCAGCTTGGCAGGTGGATGATCAAGTGCAAGTACACTGGCGTGGTCCCAATGAGGCGGCCAGCACTGAGGTCAGTCATGCGCTAGGCAGTGCGGAACTCAATCAAGACCTACTCCTGACCATCCCCTATAGCGTGGTGGTTGCAGGCGATGGCGGCAGCGTCAGTCTGGACTACAGCATTCAGCGCACGAGCAGCAGCCAAACCTCTAACACCGCCACCTATCGCATCAACAGCAGCCTCAGTAACGGCTCCCTGTTGGTCATGGGCGGCCGCTCGGCGACCAGCTACCGTAACGGCCCCTTAGTACACCGGCAAAAGCTGATCGCCCTCGATGCACAAAGCCGCGAGCCCATCAGCGCCAACTGGCAGTACCAAGACGAAGAGCAGGTGGTCACGGGTAGTCTGTTCCGCGATACCCAGCCGAATAAATTGTTGCGGGTGTTTACCAGCGAAGACACGGTGGTGCTTAACCGCTCCAATGTCATCGGCAATGGGGCCAACTTGTACAGTGCCATGGCCGTGCTGCTCGACTCCGGGCGAGTGGTGTCCTGGGGCTACAAGTATATGGGTGGGGTGGCCAGTACTCAGGCCATCGCCCTCAAGGATGTGTTAAGCCTCAGCGCCGTACACGATGGCTTTATCGCCCAACGAGCCAACGGCGCTATCTGCTTTTGGGGCGACGACGACTCGGATTTACCCCTGCACATTGCCGCACTCACTGATGTTCAACTCAGCGTGGCCAGCGGCGATTACGTAACCGGCGCCTGTGCTGGGCTGCGCAGCAGCGGACAAGTCTTTGCCTGGAGCAAGACTGCCTACGGCGGTGAACTTACCCCCGAGGCGGCCATCGCCGATGACATCTACCAGGTAGTTGGTGGCTACAACCGTTTTATCGCCCTACGCCGTGATGGCTCAGCCATTTCCTGGGGTCAAGGTTATGAAATGCCTGAGGCCGTCGCCGCCCTAACCGATGTAACCAGCGCCGCCTGTAGCCTATACGACTCTTACTGTTTGCTGCGCAGTAATGGTCGGGTAGCAGCCTGGGGGGTCAGTGGCTACGGCGGTAAAGTGCCGGATGAGATCCAAATCCTCAACGATATCGTTGAAATCACCCCCAATGGCTTTGGCTTTGCCGCCTTGCGCGCCAATGGCCGTGTGGCCACTTGGGGCGACTCGTCTTCCGGTGGCAAGTTACCAAATGCCATTGCCCTGCTTGACGATATCGTCTCAGTGTCGGCTACCGAATATGCTTACTGCGCCTTGCGCAGCAATGGTTCAGTAGTTGCCTGGGGCTATAGCAGCTATGGCGGTGAGATACCGGACGCCATCAAATATCTCAACGACATCGTTCAAGTCACCGGGAACGTCTATGCCTTTGCCGCCCTGCGCAGCAACGGCACAGTGGTCACTTGGGGGGATAAAAAGTACGGCGGAGACAGTAGCGATGTACAACTGCTGCTGCGCAACGTCCGCGGAATTTACGCAGGTGGCTACTCCTTTGCTGCCTTGTGTGATGACCGCCGACTGATCACCTGGGGTCGTGACAGTGGCGGTGAAGAATCCAGTGGCGGCAATAGCAGCGGCGTCATTCATTTAATCAACGGCAATATCTCCTACGAGGTGCAGCCGCAACTACTGAATAAATCTAATTAAATTGAAAATAATCTTTCGGCACCTTTTTTAAAAAGGTGCCGATGACTAACAGCAGCGTAACGGTCAATTAAATCAACTACAGAAAACAACAAAAATACTCAAACAAATAATCTAGCTAACCGTGCAGCCTTATAGACCGCGCAGCAGGATAGATTTTTTAAAATCGACCAATAGCCAATGGAGAAATACAACCAAAGAAAACTTAAACATAACTATCCAGTAAATAAAGTAATTCGCGAGCCATGTCAGTACGAATTGCACAAGTGCCATCTGGCACATTCTCAACGACACCTAGTTGTAGATGGAGAAATAGCATGTCAACACTGATTTCCGCAGAACAAGCCCGTCGTAACCAGCGCGCTCTACGTCTTAAGGCCTATTTGACCCATAAAGGCCAACCCCGTGACCTCGCCGCGCCTGAAGTACCACAAGCCTTGGCGCCAGACAATTTGCTGCCCAAGGAAGTTCTCCTCAGTGGTCTGCAAGTGCTTATCCAAGAGTGGGAACGGCCGCTCCCGTTAGACACTTTATATATTTACTGGAATGATGCCGAGATCCATAAAGTCACTATTGAAGAAATCGAAAAGTTCCCTTACACACTTACCATCAAACCTGAACAACTGATTAGCGATGGAACTTTCCCACTTAACTACAAGGTTATAGCTGATTCCGGCACCAGCTCTGAATCAGCAGTGGTCAATATCAAAATCGATCACACTCCTCCCAATCAAAATAACGTCCCCCCCGCCTTAGTATTTGATGCTCAAGTTATTAGTGAAGGGCTAACGCTTGAATACCTCGCGGCCAACGGCGATCAAGTCATCGCCACTGTACCCGAATACGTACAGATGCAAGCGGGTGAGGTGGTGCACGCCTTTTGGGCCGAGATTCCACTAACACCTGTGACCCTGACAGATACAGAGGTAGCGGCGAAAAAAGTGCCGGTAGTGATCACCGGAGATGTGGTACGCCAAGCAGGTGAAGGCAGCCAAATTGCCGACTATTACCTCACCAGCCGTGCAGGCTTCGATGGCCTACCTTCGGTTGCCATCGATATCAATGTGTTGCTCACCCCGACGCCCAGTGGCCTAAAAGCGCCCAAAGTACCATTAGCCGAAGACGACGCGGGGATTGATCTCCAAGACGCCAACATGGGCGTAGTCGTGCAGATCGAGAAATACCAAAACGCTGGGGCCACCGATCTAGTAGTGGCCCAATGGGGCACCACCAAGCTATCACCGGCCTTAGTATTCCCTGAGGATTTCCCAATCCTCGTCAGCGTACCGCGCAGCACGGTGATTGCCGAAGGCAGCGGTCAGGTGGAAGTGAGCTATGTGGTGAGCCGTGCTGGCCTGAACTTTGATTCTCCACCCATCACGGTCAAAGTCGATATAGAAACGGTCGGGCCTATCGACCCAGATCCAAGCACACCAGAAAACGAAGCGTTAAAGCCGCCGACGCTGCTCAGCTCGACCCAACATACAAACGAACTGACACCGGAAGACCTAGGCCAAGACGCTACGGTGCAAGTACCCTTCTACAAGGAAGCCAAAGCAGAAGACTTAGTGACCCTGTACTGGGGCGCTCCACCCGGAAAATTAGCGGGCAGCTTCGCGGTAACCGCAGAACAAGTCACCGCCCAAGTCTTTGAACCCTCCAAACTCCTTGCCACAACCATCTCCGGCACCCCAGACGACCCTGCATGGCCGCTTTACTACAGCCTTAGCCTGCCGGATAAACCTGGCAATGCGGTGTCCTCTCCGGCCGCCTCAATCAATATCCATATGTCCACCCCCGGCGGTCCAGGCGGCTTACTGGCTGCCACTTTCCCAGATGCCAGCGAAAATGGCTGGTTACTGCCTGAACAGGTTGAAAATGGTGCCAACCTCCTAGTCGCGGTATATGAAAACATGAAGGCCGGCGATATCGTAACTCTCGACTGGTTAGCCTTCTCCAGCACCAACGCAGCAGAAGGGACGGACATTTCTGAAACCCAATTCAACACCAGCAAGACCGTAGGCCAACCAGAACTGGCTGCAGGTGTCAGTTTCATAGTGCCGTACGAGTTCATTCAACCCATTGCTGAAGTCAGTCCTACCCAGCAAGGCTCTGGCAGAGCTGTGTACACCGTTACCCAAGGCGGCACAGAAACGGCTGCACCGCAAGCCATAGTGAAAATTGAGCTGGGTCATCCCTAAGCTTAAATCGCGTTAAAACCAGCGGCGCCTGGCGTGGCCATCTATTCACGCCATAGCGCCGTTGGCTTATGCCTCACACCAGGCGACAAACTGCACTGACCATTCCCCACAGGCCAGCACTAAAACAGCTTCACGAGCCGCTAAAGGTCACCACAAGCAACAGAGAGTACGGACGGACGAGTTGGGATAGCTAACGCTAAGATCTAAGTAATGCACCACAGTTTTAAGAGATAGGCGTCGACAATTGTTTACCCCAACCGAAAAATATAATTAAATGAACTGGATATATAGTTTTTCAATATCGTCACAAGCCAAATAACTAATAAGTCATAATCCATGTCCAGCCCCCCGATAAAGAACAGTGCTACAGACGTCCCAAATAATCTTCATAGCCAAACTATCAGTATCACCCGTGAGCAGCGTGAGATCCTGATCCAACAACGCGCAGTGGTTATCTGGATGACTGGATTATCTGGCGCTGGTAAATCCACCATCGCCAATGCTCTAGAGGTGGAAATGCATAAATCTGGCGTGCTTACTTTCATTCTCGACGGTGACAATATTCGGCAACGCATAAATAAAGATTTAGGCTTTTCTGATACGGATCGTAATGAGAATATTCGCCGCGCTGCAGAAGTTTCAAAGTTGATGCTGGATGCCGGCCTAGTCGTTATCAGCGCCTTTATTAGCCCGTTTCAGGCTGAGCGCGAAATGGCTAAGCACTTGATTGGTGACGATGACTTTATCGAAGTGTTTATCGATGCACCTCTAGCCCTCTGTGAACAGCGTGATCCCAAAGGCCTGTATCAAAAGGCACGAAACGGTGAAATCAAAAATATGACGGGCATTGACAGCAGTTATGAGGTGCCAGCGCAACCTGATATTTATATCGATACCAGCAATAGCTCTGTAGCCCAAGCAGTTGAAGTTATTGCAACCAAAATTCGTAATAGAACGAGGCGATAGAGCTTAACTAACTTCCACTGCACATGCTCTTTTTTGAATTAGCTGCAAATACTTATTAATACAATCATCAATCTTCATGCTGATAAAATAGCGAAGATCTTCACGCCGCTGCATATAGCGAAGTTGAGATTGCGCTTTATCACGATTCAATACGCGTTTGCTCCTTGCAGCGGAAACTCTAGGAATGGTCCAGACACGCTATAAAGGTTGGCCAGTTTATATACAAGGCTGAGAGCATAGTCCGCCGCTTGCATTAACAAGGCGCCATTGGGTTCGCCACTAATTACGCCAAGCTTTAGCAGCAACAGCAGGGGCCTTAGTGCCACCTACCTCAGTGAACATAATGCCTAGTTAGCAACACTGCACCCGCCTTCAAGCCCGGTAAAAACGCGCAGTGGCCGACATAAAGTAACTACCGTGGTGGTAGCAGGAATCGAGGGGGCTGACGATCAGATGGCCAGGTAGAGACCCTGTCGTCTCGAACGTTATGGCCTTGCTGCGCAGAGAGTGGCGCCTCCACACTCGCTGCGCAGTTGCTCGACCTCGCGGCGTAACCGCGTCAGGCTTTGACCATCGACTTGCAGACCTCGGCAATTGAATAGCCCTGTACGAGAACTAGGCCGGCTGCTTCGAGTTTGAAACCGGTTAGGCGACTGCTCATGCCCCACGATCATTCGCTCGATGTGAGTGAGTATGGCGGGCTCTGCTCGCATGCTGGTTCGGCGGCTTACTGCTGGATTTTATCTCCAGCCTCTTAGCGCAACAGCACCTCGGCAAAAGCCTGCGCCGCAAGGTGTACCTGTACCGACCAATCGTCTGCCGCATCGCTGCCAGCGTCATCGGAAATATATTTGAGGCACAGGAACGGAATCCCCTCGTCACGGGCAATCAGAGCCAGTACGTAGCTTTCCATGTCGACCACGTCATAGGGAGCATCGCCATGGTTGGTCTCGAAGCTGTCGCCCGTACCACAGGTGCCCAATGGCAAACCTGGCAGGGACAGGCCCTGCTCCAGTACCACCGGCACATCGGTCAAAGGTGTTTGGTAGCGGGCAAAACCCAGGGGCGTGACGTCCATGTCCCGTTGCAGGAAGCGTGTGCAACACACCAGTTCACCCTTGTGGTAGCGCGGGCTGCCGGCGGAGCCGAGGTTGACGATCAACTTCGGCTTGCGTGTCTGTAAGGCCCTCACCAAGGCGATAGCGGCATTGACCTTGCCGATGCCGGTGAACAGCGTATCGACATGGCTGAACGCATCGCCAGCTTCGGCTTCAAGTGCAAAGACAAAGAGCGTATCGGCCAATGCGATGCGGGTATTTTCATCAAGATGGATCACGGCAAAGTTTCCTATACGTCGAGTGTGCAGAGTGGATCGAGCAGCGCGGCGCTGCTCTCTAGATTCTTTTCGGCAGAGATACCGTTACGCCCAGCCCGCGGCCTTGCAAGCCCTGCGACAGCAAAATGGTTCCTTTATGCACTTCGATGATCCGCTTGACGATCGGCAAACCCAACCCACTGCCTTGCCCATCACCCGAGGCCGCAGTGCCCCGATAAAAGCGCTTGAAGATCACCTTCTGCTCTTGCGCGGTAATCCCCGGCCCATCGTCCATGACCGATATCAGCGCATGCTGCTCGTGTTGCTCTATGCGTACGCTGACATGGCCACCGGCAGGCGTATAGCGAATCGCATTAGCTATCAGGTTTCTCAGCAGTATCTTCAGCCACAACTCTATGCCGATGATCCTCACTGGCGTCTGTTCGAGCGACAAGGTGATGCGTTTTTCGAAGGCTTGAACCAAAAGATCCGACTCCACCGACTCGGCCACTGCCGACAAGTCGACCGGGTAGAACTCTTCGATCAACGCATCGCTGTCGAGGCGAGCCAGCAGCAGAATCTGCTCCATCAGCGTGGTAATGCGCGTCACACTGCGGTTGATCTGCTGCAGGCCGTGAGCCTGGAACTGCGGGTCCGTCGAGCGCAGCACCACTTGCACATGGGTGCGTAAGGCGGCGAGGGGGGTGCGAATTTCGTGGGCGGCATCCCCAGTCAGCCTGCGCTCGGCCTCAAGCGTGTTGCGCAGGCGTTCGAGCAGCAAGTTGAGTTCACCGACCAGGCCGTGGATCTCAACGGGGACGCGAGTCAAAGCAATCGGTTCAAGGTTGCGGTCGGAACGCTTGTGTACCTCGGCCTGCACCGCCTGCAGCGGTGACAAACCACGGGAAACGCTGAACCAGATCATCAATGCCAACAGGGGGAAAGCCGGCAGCAGGGGAAACAGCAAATTGATCAGCAGCAAATTCATGGTCTGACGGCGATAGCTGATGTTTGCTCCGACCCATACTTGCACGTCGCCTTGATGCATATTCAACACTCGCCAGTCGGCGTTTGTCGTTTTGAGCGAGCTGAAACCGTCCTGGGCGGTTGTGAAATTCTTGGGCAAGTTGGGGCTCGATAGCACCGGCTCGCCTTTGTACCAAAGCGCGTAGGCCAGTACACCGCCGCGATGGAGAAGGGGCAGGCCTTTGATCGCTTCACGACTGGCTTCGATACCCTGCTGCATCGCGCCTGCATCTAGGCCAAGTCGTTCATCGCTGGTGGTAACCGCGAGGATATTGAGCGCCGCCTGACCGAAGTCGAGCATGTCTTCGTCGAACAACCTTTCGATCTTGCTCGTGGACAAGTAATAGGTGAAGGCAATCACCATCAACCACGTCACGATAAAACTGCCCAACAACCACACCAACAGCAGCCTACGCACTGACGGCTTGTGCGGTGCTGTGTGCCTGAATATTGCAAAAGGTTCGAAGCGCATCGAGCTAACCCATTTTTTCGTCGGCGATGGTGTAGCCCATTCCGCGTATGGTGCGGATTAATGTGTTGCTAGTTTTGCGCCGCACGTGGTGCACGTGAACTTCGATGGCATTGCTTTCGACATCGCCGCTCCAGCCATAGAGTTTGTTCTCCAGCTGAGCCCGCGTCAGCACCTTGCCTTTGTTCTCGAGCAGCAGGCGCAACAGCGCATATTCGCGCGGTGCGAGATTGATCAAATCATCGTCCACCGTCACGGTATGCGTGGACGGGTCCAGGCACAGATTACCGTGTACCAGTTGCGGCGCCGCACGGCCCAGCGCGCGGCGCGCCAGGGCCCGGACACGGGCCAGCAGCTCTTCGAAATCAAAGGGTTTAGTCAGGTAGTCATCGGCGCCGTAATCGAGCCCTTTGACGCGGTCCGCCACTTCATCTCTGGCCGTCAACAGCAATACGGGAACCTTGGAGCCACTCTTGCGCAGGTCATGGAGCACCTCCAATCCACTGTATCGCGGTAAGCCAATATCCAGTATCACCAAGTCGAATTCATCGGTCGCCAGCGCTTGTTTGGCCAGCAGGCCGTCGGTCAGCCATTCGACTAGGTCGCCTTCCTGGCGCAGGCCCAATTGAATGCCATCACCCAACAGCAGGTCATCCTCTACGAGTAATACACGCATGCTCAAGCCTTCCTAGCTACGTTAGCAATTCCCAGATACTCAGCGCCGCCTCTACCAGCAACAGCGCCACGATCAACCACTCGACCCGCAACTCCTGGAGCACATGGCGATGTTCGCTGAGGCGGTCGACGGCCAGTTCGTACAGGTCCTGCAGCACTTCTATTCGATCATCGAGACTGACAAGGCGGTCGTGAACCTCGGCCTGCATAGCCAGTTCATTGTAGAGTCGGCGAACTGCGCTAGTCAGCACCGCGGGGGCTTTTTCCAGGCGCGTTTCCAGCCGCGTGTAAGCAATGCGCCAACGTGTGGTACGCGTCACGCAGGCATTGACATGACTGGCACGGGCCTGATGCTGTTGCTGCGGCATGTGGGTCAGCTCGATGTCGTCATCGGCGGTGGCCCAGGAAGCTGCAATCTCCTTTTCCAGACGACGCAAGGCGCCTTCGTACCAGTTGAAAGTGACAATCCCCGCGAGCAGTTCTGCGTAGCGCTCGGGGTTACCGATGATCAATGCCCGGCCAGGCCTCCAGAGTATGCGCTCGCCGAAGGACATCGTCTCCAGCGTCGGTTGAGTGGCGTCCTCATCGGTTCTCATCCAGGCGTCCAGTTGCTGACGCCAGGCGTGGCTGGTCTGCAAGCCAGCACCGGCGAAGACCACCCACAGTTCGTCCTGTGCAATATCGTCAGACAAGACCTGCATGTCCGTCATGGCGATGCGTTGCTGCAAGACAGCGTGCGCCGGGTGCGGATCGTCGAACTGAGCGAGGCATTGCACCGCCGAGGCCGGCACCGCCCCTGCGATAAACTTCACCCGATGCAGGAAGCAGGCACTGGGCGCCGCCAGTTCAGTGGCCTGTAGCGCGTTGGAAGGCATCATTTCAGTTGACCTTGAGCGCAGGCAATTGCGCCGGGCCGAACTCGATTTCCTCGATGTCGGGCGGAGCGATAAAGGTGACGCCGTCTTCCAGCAGCGGTCCAGGTTGCGCCATCAGAAAGCGCGTTTCCTTGTCCATCACGAAGCACGCCTTGAGGTAGTCGCCGTCGAGGTGGTCGAGCCAGGTCGGGCCGAGCTTGCGTTCGATACGACGGTCCAGATCGTCGCCTTGCCAGTGCGCCGGGTCGGCCCAGTCGGAGGCCAGCAGAAAGCCCCAGGAGGCGAGGAATGACGGTACCGCAGCGCGATAGCTGTGCACTTGGCTGAAGACGCTGCGCAGCGTACGCGCCAATGCCGCATGGGGCTTGTCGTCGCTGTGGGAAAACTCCAGACCTTGCACGGCGACCACGCCACCGGGCCGCAGGCGCGAATGCAGCAGTTGGTAGAACTGGCGTGTGTAAAGCGCCTGTGCCGGACCGTTGTCGAGCATGTCGACGACATCGATGATCACCACGTCGTACAGCGAAGGATCATTTTCCAGGTAGGCCCTGCCATCGGCGGTCACCAACTCGCACCGTGGGTCGTCAAACGCGCCCTGGTGCCACTGGAACATGTGGGTTCGGCACAGCTCTACCAGTTCCTGGTCCAGATCGACCATGACTGCGCGCCTTACACTGGCGTGCGACAGCACTTCTCGCAGGGTGGCGCCTTCACCGCCACCGATGATCAGCACATCTCGCGGCTCATCGTGGACCAGCATCGCCGGCTGCACCAGAAGCTCGTGGTAGAGGGATTCATCACTGGCGGCGCTCTGGATCGCGCCATCGATCATGAGAATACGGCCGTAGTTGTAGGTGTCGGCGATCAGGATGTTTTGCCAGGCCGTGCGGCCTTGGTGAAGCACCCGACGCACCCCATAGAGATAGCTGTCGAACAGATCGCTGTTTTCCAGCGCCGTTATGGCGCTATCGCCTTCGGCCGCAGGGTCCGGCGGATAGAAGTAGAAATGGTTCGGTGGCAACGCGGGCAGGGTGCGGACCACGTCCTCAGGTACCAGGTACTTGAGGTCGCCGTCATAGTGGTTCGGGTCGATCTGTTGCACGCCTGCTGGCTGATCGTTGAACTGGCTCATCGTGCGCTCCCCTGCTCCGAGCCGATGGCCCAGCGCAGTGTCGGACTGTAGGCGTTGATCGCCCCGGCGCCGCTCAGGGTACGGTTGATCATGCCGACGTGGTGCCCCTCCAGCCCTCGGTCCATGCTGGAGATGATGTGGCGCTGGCTGCCCAGCCGCTCGCTCAGAACCCGCACGGCCTGAGCACCATCCAGTACATCGCCGCAGGTGAACACATCAATGGCGGCGTATTTGTATTCGGGCCAGGTGTGGATCGCCAGGTGCGATTCGGCAATCACCACGACGCCGGAAATGCCGATAGGGCTGAACTTGTGGAAGGTCGACGTGACGATTGTCGCGTTGGCCTCACGAGCCGCTTGCAGCATGCTTTCTTCGATCCATTTGATATCGTCGAAACGGGCATCGTTGCAGTCGTAAAGTTCGATGACCAGCTGCTTTCCAAGCGCAGAGTTAGGGTGAATTTCTGATTGAGCGTTCAGCATGGGAGTGTCCTGTTTTAGGTGAGTTAAATTGCCGGCGCAATCTTATGCGGGCGTTTCTTAAGGAACGCTTACGGTAAGAATTAAGAAAAATTTGCGCCTATGCGCTCCCTGAACCCCACCCACCGCCAGCTGAAATCTCGGCTTACTGGGGTATCTGCGGCGAGCAGTGCCATGGCAACAGCGCTTGGTAATTGGCTACCGATCAAGCGTGCGGCAATCACTGCAGCACGTGGCGCCGCCACCTGTAGGCCGCGTAGCGGTTGACCTTGGCGGTCTCGACCGAGCTATAAACCTGCGCACTGGCAGGCGCACCTTTGGACGTATGACTCAATCGTCACGCCTTACGCCCGATGACGAATGGCCTTGTCGATGGGCACGGCCCAGCCTTCTAGGCAACGCGTCAGCGCTACCCAGCTTAAGACTGTCATCGAAGGCTTGGGCCGTTGCTGAAGCATTGGCACACCATCACGCTGGCTCAGCATGCAGGCATGCCGCGTTTTGAGGCTTGGGGTTGCCTTATCCTGGCGGATTGGCAAGCGATGCTTATCACTCATATCCCCAGCTTGCCGTGCGACTTCGTACACGCCGCCAATCCTGTACAGCGTTTGTTCAGCCAGTGGGCTTTTGTTCGTCGTGTGCAGAGAGGAGAATTGGCGGCGGCGTGCCGGTCGAGCACTGGGCACTGCATAAACGCAACGCCTAGCGCGCTCTTTGCGACACAACGCAGAAGCCCCTTACCTTGACTTGAGTCTTAGCACAGGCACGGCGCCTAAAGTCTTTAGGGCGAAAGGCTTGTGATTGTCAGTTGAACTGAGCCAAAGTTAA
Organism: Pseudomonas sp. 5P_3.1_Bac2; assembly: GCF_025465995.1. GTDB lineage: Bacteria > Pseudomonadota > Gammaproteobacteria > Pseudomonadales > Pseudomonadaceae > Aquipseudomonas. Next base: position 173,789 of record NZ_JANLNY010000028.1, read on the forward strand.
GTTGTAGGACTGTTTCAACGGAGCATCAGCTCCGGATCTGAATGGTCTTTTTAGCGACGGATATTTGGTAAACCTGACGATGGCATGGATAGCTGTGTACAAGCGCTGATTCGCCTTAAGGCGTGCGCCGTACATGACGCACGAGGATCGAAAGCGAGTGAGTGCAAATTGCAGTAAAGATACGGAGTTCGCCTATCAGGCCGTTTACCGCTATCTCACCGGACTGATAGAAGCCGCGCCCCCGGGGCAGCAACTGAAGCTGCCGTCGTTACGACAGTTAGCGCAGCGCTTAAATGTTTCAGTATCCACCACCAAATACGCCTATTCGTTACTGGAAGATCAAGGGCTGATCTACGCCAAAGCCAAATGTGGTTATTACACCCAGGCCGTCCCCGCCACCCAAACCCGCGCAAGTTCAGCGAGTCTACTCGATAGCGTTTTTTCCAATGCCCGCCAACCGGGCATGCTCGCCCTCAGCAGCGATGCTCCGGCCATGCTGTTATCACTGGAAAACCCGTTACTGATGACCGAGCGAGAGTTGACCCGGCAATACCCGCGCACCTACGCACCGCTCTACCAACCTTTCGGTGAGACCGAGTTACGCAGCACCCTGGCCGAACGCTACACCCAGTCAACACGCTGCTATTGGCGCGCGGAACACGTCTATGTCGGCGCGGACTTGCGCTCGGTGCTAGAGGTGGCCCTAGAGGCCCTGCAATTGAGCGGTAGCGTTGCACTGGTTGAATCGCCCTGTTCATGGGCAATATTGCGCCAACTACGGGCCGCGAAGATTCGTATCGTGGAAATACCCTTAGGGCCAACCGGGCGCTTCGACCTCAAGCAGTTACAAGCAGTGTTGCTGCAGGAGCCAATCAAGCTCGCCGTGTTCTCATCAACCGTCAATGTCCCCCATGGCAGCCTGATGCCGGCGCAAGACAAACAACTGATTTGCCGCTGGCTGGCCGAGCGCTCCATTTGGCTCTTCGAGAATGACAGCTACGGCGAGTTTTGTTTCGAGCCTAACGCCACACGTTACCGAGACTTTGCGGACCCAGAGCAGCTGCTGGTGTTTTCCACATTCGACAAGATTATTGGCTCGGAAGCCCCCTATGGCTACTTGCTCAGCCGCGTTAAAGGCGCCGAGCTGGATCGCCTGTTTCTCGAGCGGGCTTTTCGCTTGTCGCCGATTCGGCAAAAAGCCATTGCCAAGTTATTCAGCACACGGCGGATCGATCAACACACTCAGCTGTTACGCAGCCTGCTAATGGGCCGTATGCAGGACATGCAAGAGTTGCTGCATGAACATCTAGCCGACCACTTACGAGTGGTGCAACCACAAGGCGGAGCCGCGTTTTGGGCCGAAGCAACACGCCCAGTCAATATGTGCCGAGTATTTGAGCGCTTGCTGAGCAAACACACAGTGATCGCTCCCGGCGAAATCTTTAGCCAGCAGGGGGCGTGGCAGCACCACCTACGCCTCAGTTACACCATTGACTGGAGCAAGGACATAGCCCAAGCCTTGAAACTGCTGGCTCAGGCTATTGATGAAGAATGCGTAGAGCAGTCTCTCAGTTGACCCCATAGCAGTGTTTAAGCTGTGGAAAGCTGCCGTCGCGCACCTGCTCAGCAAAGGTCGCGCAGGCCTGACGGATCAGTTCTCCCGCATCCGCGTACTGCTTAACAAAACGTGGTACGTGCTCGCCACCCAAACCCAGCATGTCTTCGGTCACCAACACCTGACCATCACACGCTGGCGAAGCCCCTATGCCAATGGTCGGCACAGGCGAAATCTCTGTCACTCGGCGCGCCACTGCTTCGGCCACGCCTTCTAGGAGCAGGCTGAAAGCCCCGGCCTCAAGGTGCGCACGGGCATCGGCTTCGATAGCCAGGGCCGTTGAGTCATTCATGCCCTGTGCCTTGAAACCACCCATTACATTGACGTACTGCGGCATCAAACCGATATGCGCCATCACCGGGATGCCACGCTGAACCAGAAACTCAACAGTCTCAGCCAGCACCGCCCCACCTTCCAGCTTGATCGCATCACAACCGCTGCGGGCCATTACCTGGGCACAGTTACGGTAGGCCTGCTGCGGCGACTCTTGATACGTACCGAACGGCATGTCGGCAATCACACAAGCTAGGCGCGTACTGCTGACCACGGCGCGGGTGTGGGCGATTGTTTCGTCCAGGCTCATGTCTAGGGTTGAGCTGCGGCCATAACCAACCATAGCGGTCGAGTCGCCGACCAGAATGAAGTCGACGAAGGGGTCCATCAACTTCGCAATGTTGCTCGTGTAAGCGGTCAGCGAGACAATTTTTTGTTGTCCCTTCATCGCCACCAATTGCGGCACGCTGAGTCGTTTAGTGCGGCTATGCAGGCTCATGGTTGTCCTCCTTGCTAAGTCCCGTTAGTGGGACTGTCAGTGGTTACCAGCAACTCTTTTCCCAACGACGCCAGGCCTGATAGTCGGCGTCAATGCGCTCTATCTGCCGATGCAACAGAAATACCGCTCCTGGCGAGCTATTAAGGTCGACTGTAGGACTAATCTTGGCTCCCTCCGCAAGACGGAATCTGGCGCTGTGGAAACTCCTCAAGCCTTGTAGACGCTGACGCGTTGCAGCCTGAGCGAAGACTCCAGATTGCCGGGCGATCAGGTTAAAGCCTCGGGCGTGCTGCAATAGCTGATAGCGTTTAGGCCAAAGCGCCAGCTGTCGCGGCTGCAAATAACTGAGACAAGTCAGCGCGACTTGATCGTTACCTGTGGCCGCTTGCAGTGCAGGCGGACAGGCTAAGCCGGAGAGACGTGCACCGGTTTCCAACAGCCGCGGCCCCTTGGCTGTGATGATCAACTCAGTGTGCGCCGGCCCCTGGACAATCCCTAGGGCATCCAACACGCCTTCAACATAGGCGATAATCGTTTCCAGCTCTGCGGCGTCAGCCGGTAGCAAATCTTCCCGGTCGTAGATTTTCCGCCCGTCAGCAGCCAAGCTCTTCGTGCATTTCCAGACATCGCTAATCCAGTGCTCGGATTCATGACTGACGCTGTTGATCACATACTCCTCGCCCTCAAGATACTCCTGTAACAACACCGCTTGGTTGCGCCGCATCATCAGATTGGTGGCGCCGATAATCGACTCGAAGGCCGCCTGTAACTGGCTTGTTTCATGGCAGATAAACACATTATCTGAGCCAGCACTGTCCAACGGTTTGGCCACAATCGCAGCGCCCTCCTGGGCCTGGAACCAGGCCAGCGCTTCAGCCATCGAGGTAGTGCAGAGCTGAGCCGCCACCGGTAGTCCAGCCTGGGCCACAAGCTCAGCCATCAGCGCTTTATCGCGCCGAGCCGCTGAGGTAGCTGGATCGTTGCCCGGCAAGCCCAAGCGCGCCGCCAATAGGTCTGCCAATTCCACAGCAAACTCGCTACCAGCTATTACTGCGCTCGGCTGCCAGGCCGCGAGCTGCTGTAGCAAAGTTTCTAGACCTGCATCCGTCACGCGGTAATGCACGCAGAACAGTTCTTGTGGGCAACTGGTAGCAAACGCCGCCGGCATTTGCTCTCTCGAGCTGACGTGGATTAAGCACCGCTGCGGCGCCAGGGCATGAGCTAACAACGCCCCAGTAGAATAGGCATCAACCAGAATTAAGGGCGCACAGCTATCAATGCAAGGGGCGGTCATAACGATTCACCGTGTAGTGCAACATCTGAAGCAACTCGGCTGAGCTGATACCTGGGTCATTCAGTGAGCCACTGCTGCTGCGCGGCAAAGGCAAGCGGCCGGTGTTAGCCCAGCGCAACGCCCCCTTTTGATCAATACGGCAGGTCGTCTTAGCGGGGTTATCCGGATGCAGGCAATAGGGGATATCCAACCAGCCGCGGGCGAATGCCTGGATCAGTGCAGCACCGATATCGGCGTGTAAGTTGAGAACTGTTTCAATCAAACGACGCGCTTCCAGCAGGACTTCCTGGTAGTAGCCTGTACTTTTGGCAGCAGCGATCAAGGTTTCGTCGGCTGCCGACTCGGCGGCCAGACGCAAAGCCTCGAGGTTGTCAGCTACAGATGGGATCTGCCGCGACTCGGCGCAGGTTTTCACGATCAGCCGCTCGCATGCGGCTGATCGGGCCAAGCGGGCACTGTCAGCAATCAAACGCCGCGCGCCGTGATCCGTGCTAGGAAACACGCCCATGTAGCAATACACCACGACATGCCAATGGGCACCAGCTAGATACTCACTCGCTAGCTCACGCAACGCCTGCAAGGCACCGAGATCTTGAGCCAACGAAGTACCCTGGGCATAGCTGAGTGATACACTGAGCACCCCGTGCTGGCGAAAAAACAGGGCTTCGAGGAGCGTCATCGCAATCAGCAACGATGGCGGACAGAGTTGTCCTAACAAGCAGCCACCAAAGCTCTCAATATGCGCATGCTCAGTCAGCCCCGCCAGCAATTGGCAACTCTGCGCCCAAGCTGCCACAGCCCTGGCCAGAGGTAAGCGGCTGTAGGGCATGCAGTAAGACACCGGCCCCCCCTCTGTGGCATCTAAACCCAAAGCCGCTAGGCGCTGAAAAACCTGCTGCGGTTGCGCTGTACCGTGACGGATCTGGATCGGGAACTGTGCGCAATAAATCCCCTCAAGCATGTCCCTCACGGCCTCAAGCGGATGGCTAATGATGGGAAAGCCGTTCATTGGGCTAGCGCTATTGAGACACTGTAAAGCACTCTGATAATCACCTACGCGCGTGTAGCTATCCAGGGTGATAGTGCCAATCGCAGTACAAGGCAGAGACGCCACGCTGGCCAGACCGGCGCGCATCTGACTAAGCGCACCAAATCCCATCCGTGGTTGAACGACCAACTCAGTCCGGTCGCGCGCATTCTCGATAAATTGCTGGAAATAACCGCCTGAGACTGCCATGACTTAGCGCCCCGAGACCACTTCGACAATGGTTCGACCCGTAGCCGGGTCGTAACGGCTGATACGGCCCTTGTGCGGATCGCCAGCACGAACCCGAGCAATCAACGTGGCCTCGCTGTCAAAATCAATCGCTTGGTGAAGATACAAGCTGCGTACCGCCGGCAATGGTAGACCACTGACGCGCTCCAACCATTGCACCAAATCCGGCTCCTCACTGCCGCCTGCGAGCACTTGCTGCAGCTCATCATGCACAGCTAGATAGTGCGGGTGGCAAAGACTGATAAAATTTGAGAGGCCGCGGCCATGATCGACAAACGGGGAAAACTGCATGCAGACTAACTGCACCTCGTCGAGACCGAAGGCTTGTTCCGCGAAGCCTGCGGCCAACTCCCGACGCGCTTGCTTACCTTGATCGTCGGCATAGGCGGCTAGGGCCAGATCGATCAAGCGCGGCGGCATTTCTTTCTTGCGCATCAGGGCCTGGGCTAACTCCAAGTATTCAGCTAGCCCATGGTTATAGTCACGGCCTTGTACGTACTGGGCCTTCAGGCCGCGAAAATGCGCCATCAGCATTGGATTGGCGCAGTCCGACTCCGTGAAACTGAAGGCCAGCTCCTCGAAGCGAAAGCCAAGAAACTCAGTGATCAACGCCCAATGATCCTCAACCTTGTAACTCACCAGATCATAAATACTGATAAAGGTCGGATCGGCGCTATCGTCACCGCTAGCCACTCGGCGCTCGTCAAGTTGCGCCGCAAAACCTGGGCCGAACAGCTCGACAAAGTAACGCTGAGCTACGCCATCTAACGCCTGTAACAAGCCGCGAAATCCCATGCGCCGGCACTCCTCCACATTCAGGCCCAAACGCTGCGCCAAACGCATGATCCAAGTGAAATAGTGCTTTTGCTCTTTACGCGAATCCCCCGTCACCACCGCATCGACCCCGCCTTGCCACCACAAAGCCCGGCCATAAAAATCAGCCACTGCAAGGTTGCAACTATTGCAGAACGTCGGCCTACCATCTCCGGCAGTGCGATGGCCATTCATGAGCACATCAAAGCGGTTGATGGCCTGGACATCTTCAGGGAAAGGCAAATCGCGTGCGAATGGACGGATTTGCCGATGATCAACCACCCACATTTCGACCCGCTCATCTTCATACAAATGTAGAGCTCGATAGACCCGGTCAATGTTCGCCATCACCGCATCCGGCACACCGGCATGGCGCATGTTGGCAATGCGCAACTGGAAGCTGTGACCATGCTGAACGGCCAACTGCAACTGTGTGGCTCGCAGCATGGCCACGGTATAGGAACTATCCTTACCACCGCCGTAAGCCACCATCAGCTTGTAGTCACTCAAGGCCTCAACGCCGCCAGCCGCATCAACCAAGCGCTCAGCTAATGTGCTGACAGCACGACACTCATCCGCATGCAGATAATTCTTGAGTTCAGCCAAAAGTCGTTCATCGCTCAGATTACTGCGGGTACTTGCTGTCATAACGGTTCAGCCTGGAATTGATAGGTTTGGGTGGTGTACTGAATCGCCTCTTCGATGGTCGCTTCGCTGCCTCCGATAAAAATAAAGCGCCCACTGTGCAGCGCGTCATAACCGCCACCGGCATCTAGAATCTGCCCGGGTTCAGGCAGCAGCTCGCGCCACAACATAGGCACGCTGTCTCGCAGGGAATGGGCTTGGACGACGCGGCAAGGTAATTGGACCGGCTTGGGAATAATCAACCACCCCCCGCTGGGGTCCTGATCAATAATTGGCAATTGCAACTGATCGCCCGCCAAGCGACGTAACCAATGTTCGTAAAGATTGATGCCAAAGACCTTGTTAATCAGGTGCGGAACTTCACTACCACCGACCCGTGCACCGATTTCCAGAAATACTAAGGAGCCGTCTGGCTGAACAAAAATTTCTAGATGAAACGCCGTACAACGCAGCTGCAGGGCGCTAACCACCTGCTTGCTGAAGGCTTCAATCTGGCTACGCAGTGGTGATTCCTGAATAATCACGGAACCCAGCGGCTGGGCCTGGGCGAAATCCAAGCAACTGTTGATATAGCGTGAGACCACCTGAAACGGCACACTGCCATCCACCTCGACTAAGCCATCAATGTGGTAGGTCTGCCCCTCGATGAAGGCCTCGATCTCGTAGCGGGCGAGGTCGATGTGCTGCAGCAGGTTGTGGAGGGCATGCTCGTCTAGCGCCTTTTCCACGCCAATGCTCGCGGCTCCATCTACAGGTTTGACGATAACGGGGTAACCAATCGTTCTGGCAAAACTAAGTACTTGCACCACTGACTCACAGCGCGCAAACGCTGGCACACAAAGCCCTTGAGCCTTGAGTATTTCTTTCATCCGCGCTTTGTCGCGATACACCGCCACCTGTTGTGGACCGTCCCCCGCAATATTCAGTGCTTCACGCACTTGGGCGGCGATTTCCAAGGTGAACTCCGACAACGCAATCAGTTGGTCTACAGGACCTACCTGCTCAATAATTTCCTGCACGGCACCGAGCAGTTGCGGGTATTGGTTAACGTCATCTATCTGAACCAAATGAGCAATTTGCTGCGGGTCTACCAGAACCCCTTCGGCGCCAAGGCGATCGACCACGTAGCTGATACGGTGCTGTTGATGATTAAAGAATTCTTCGTAACGCGTGAGCTCATTGTCCCAGCGGCATCCATCATGGAAACGCGGCCAGCGATTGACGATAACGATATGCATCGAGGCTATCCCTTGCTTAGACAAAGTTCATTAGGTGTTCACCTCAGCCCCAAGAAACCTGGCTATCAGCCGGCGTTATTGCATACTCTGCCTGCGGCTGCAGCGTAGCTAGGTAGTGTCTAAAAGCATTGAGGGCATGCGCATCTACAAACACTTGGTTGTAACCGGCATCCAGCAGGTCCTGCTGTGCAGCCAAGGTTTGCGCTTCACATGTGGTCAATTTGCCGCCAATCACACAATGTAAGTGCGGGTGGCGCTTCCGAACCTGGCGAATAAGTTGTAAGCCCTGAGAGTAGCCATGACCATTGACGCTGCTGACCACCAACAGTTGGCTACGCTGTTGTTCAAGGGCTGTGAGTACCGCCTCCACTGGCGTGCAACTGCCGAGATTAGTCACGCTCATTCCCTGTTCAGCCAACCATAGCTGCAGGTAAACCAAGTTCCACATGTGCGAGTCAGACTCAACGGTGACTAAGAGGCAGTGCGCTAAGGGTTTCATCGAGATGTCTCCATGACGGACGATGGACCTTCCAAGGCAAATGCATAACCCCAGTGGTCAGTAAACAGCGGGCTCGGCCCGGCAACTATCCAGCGTATTTCAATGCATCTTGCTCCTACGCTTAGGCAGGCTCTGTTGCACTTTCCAACTCCAACTCGCGCAGATAAGGCAACACATAGCGGCAGAAACCACGCATTTCATCGCGGGTTGGCCAGCCAGAAAAAATAAACTCGCTAACACCAACTTTTTTGTATTCGAATAGGTATTCAGCTACTTCTTGATAGCTACCCACTACGCACAAAGCAGGCCCCCCGCGATAAGCCACCGCACCCGACCAAAGCATGGGAGATAACCAATCGTGCTCGGCTTTCTCCGCTAGCTGAAAGGAGGTTTTAACCGCTTGCGAATCACAACGACCAACAAATTGGCTTACCCATTCACGGTGCTGCTCGTCAGGGTTCTGCATCATGCTTTCCACAGCAGCCAGCGCCTCTGCGCGGGTATTGCGAGCTAGCACATGCATACGGATGCCTACCGCACAGCCCGACTCCAGCACCACACGACTGGCGGCGGCGATGCCTTCTGGGGTATCGCCGTAACGCAGCCAACAATCACTGTGCTGGATGGCAATCTGCTGAGCGATATCGGAAGCACCGCTTAGGTATATACGTGGTCGTTCAGCATCTTTAAATGGCAAACCCAGCTGCGCTTGTTCGATCTGATAGTGCTGCCCGTGATAGGTCAAAGGGGCTTCCCCACTCCAGAAACGTCGCAGGATGTCGAGGAACTCACCTGTGCGCTGATAGCGGCCATCGTGAGCCAAAAAGTCGCCGTAATAGGCTTGCTCATCAGGAGATATCCCGGCCACTAGGTTCAGCGCAATACGCTTATCCGACATCCACGAAACGGTGTTAACGATTTGTGTGAACAAGGTCGGCGGCAATAGGCCAGGGCGATAGGCAAGAATAAATTTAACTCGCTTGGTCTCTCGCACCAGCGCGCCAATCATCGGCAACGGATCAGGCATGTGGTAGCTGATGCCCATCAACAGGGACTCGATGCCTAGCTCATCCGCTTCTTGGGCGAATTCAACGATACCGGGGAAATCCAAGGTACCGGTATCGTATTTTTCTGAAGCCTTTTGCTGACCACTATCTAGCGGTGAGCACCAGTGAATACGCAATGCAGGCATAGAGTGACTCCGGGGTAAGGGCAGCCAAGGTTCTCAGCAGTTCGCGATGGCAAACAGCTCCTTGCTTAAAAAAGAAAGCGTGTGCCAACGGTGCGATCGAACAGGGCCACATCACGGATGTGGCGTTTACCGCAAATAAATTTGAGCAACCGCTCGATTCCCAGACCACCACCGGCACTCGGCTGGAGCAGGCCGCGGCGGGCGGCCTCGAGATAATTGCCAAAGGGCTGCAAGTCCATGGCTAGCTCTTTCATACGGTAGAGCAACTGCTCGTATTCAAACTCGCGCTCCGCTCCCGAAAGAGCCTCGCCATAGCCATATGGATAAATCAGGTCGTAGTTGTTGTAGGTCCCACGCTGGCCTGGTGTTTCCCGGTCGTAAAACTCACGTCGGTAATTGGTCACGAAGAAGGGTGTCTGTGCTTCAGCCGACATAATCTGTTCAAAGTCATCGCCATACTCGGCGTGCAACTCATCCGAGCTATAAACCGCAAAGTTGTCTTCGAAGTGCGGCAGTTGCCGATTGAGTTGCGCCAGCTCAGCGCTGCAGTGCTGGTTAACCTCACTCAACACATGCTTAACCAAGCCCTCAATCAGAGCCATGACCTGGTGCATGTCGGCATCCCGGATCTCGAAATCAAATTGCGAGAACTCCAGCAAGTGATTCTCAGAATCTTTGATTTCAGGTTTTTCTAAACGGATGTTCGGTGCCACGATGAAGATTTTGTCGTGCCCATGGGCGGTCAACGCTAACTGCTTGTGGAAAATCATGCTGGCGGTCAATTTCAGGCGGCGCTTTTCATACTCGATCTCAGCCGGATACACCGCATGGTTCAGAGGGTCGGTGATCGGCGACATGAGAATTGGCAATAGCTGTTTAAAGCCACGATCCAGTAAATAGCCCTGTAAAGAGCGCAAAACACGCCCCCTAATGATGGCAATTGACTCAATGTCTTTATTCGCAAAATTGGCGAAGTTAAGCGCAATTTCTTCCATGATTAGCCAAATATCCAGGGAGTTGAGGAAGCCCTGATTATTGGTGAATCAACTCAAAACTCAATGCACAGATTTCAGCTAAAAAGCAGCACAGAGCCCAGGTTTGGTTGTTCAACAGTGATTTTGCATAGACGATGTTGGCGGCTGAAATGAATCAGCTGGCAAGCCTATTTGCGAGGTATTTGGGAGCTGTTAGCCAGCCGTCATTCTCTAAATCGTCTATTCAGAGTTCACCCATGACAGTCCTAACTGGTTCGCCAGACACTTCCTTTTCCAAAGCTGATTACAAAACCTTGAGTCTTGCGGCGCTGGGAGGGGCACTGGAAATCTATGACTTCATTATTTTCGTATTTTTTGCCTTAACTCTCAGCCAACTGTTCTTCCCGCCAGAAATGCCGCAATGGTTAAGCCTGCTGCAAAGCTTCGGGATCTTCGTTACCGGATACCTAGCTCGCCCACTTGGCGGCATCCTCATGGCACACTTTGCTGATCAGCTAGGGCGCAAGCGCGTATTCAGCCTGAGCATATTGATGATGGCACTGCCCTGCCTAGCGATAGGAATCATGCCGACCTACGAGCAGATCGGCTATTTCGCTCCGTTGACGTTGCTGCTGCTGCGTATCCTCCAAGGTGCTGCGGTAGGCGGCGAAGTGCCCAGTGCTTGGGTTTTTGTTGCCGAGCACGCACCACCAGGGCGTCAGGGCTATGCCTTGGGATTCCTCCAGGCCGGACTGACCTTCGGCTATTTACTCGGGGCATTGACCGCCACGGCCCTAGCGCAAATATTCAGCCCTGAAGAAATCCTCGCTTATGCGTGGCGCCTGCCTTTCTTGTTGGGTGGATTGTTCGGTTTACTAGGCGTCTGGTTAAGGCGTTGGTTGAGTGAAACACCGGTATTTATCGCACTAAATGAGCGGCGTGAAGCAGATAAAGAATTACCACTGCGCACGGTCATACGCGATCATCGAGCGATGCTATTGCCTGCACTTATTCTGACCTGCGTGCTGACCTCCGCCGTAGTGGTGTTGGTAGTGGTAACGCCGACCGTAATGCAAAAAAGTTTCGCAATGTCAGCTAGCAAAACCTTCGCCTTAAGCAGCATAGGCATCATCTTTCTTAATCTTGGCTGCGTCATTGCCGGACTAGTAGTTGACCGAATCGGAGCCTGGCGCGCCGTCAAGCTCTACAGCGCACTGCTACCTGTCGGGATCTCATTACTGTATGCCAGCCTGATCAACGGCGGTACCTGGCTGCAGCTCGCCTATGCGTTAGCGGGTTTAAGCTGCGGAGTAGTCGGGGCAGTGCCAGCGGTCATGGTCAACTTATTCCCCGCCAATATCCGTGTATCCGGTATCTCCTTCACCTACAACATCGCCTATGCACTTTGGGCGAGCAGCACTCCGCTGTTGTTGATTGCGCTAATGCCGTTGAGCCCTTGGGTATGCGTCCCGTACTGCCTAGTTATGGGCACGGCAGGGGTCACTTGTGCCAGCTATTTCGCTCGGCGTCAGCCAGCCCGAACCGTTCAGGCGCTGGAAACGGAACATTGAGTCAGGGCTAGACGGCTCACCAAAGTTTGTCATGGAGACTACTAGGTAATGGATTTACAGGACTTGTCCGCAACCCAACTGCTGGCTCTGTTTAGCAGTTGCGAGCTGTCCCCTCTTGAGTATTACGATTACCTGCTGATCCATATCGAACGCTGGGAACCGAGCATTAACGCACTGTATAGCTTCGATCCTGATCGCATACGCGATCAGGCACGAGCTGCCAGCGCACGCTGGAGTAAAGGAAGACCTTGCTCCAGTCTCGACGGTATACCGGTAACGCTCAAAGAGCTGATCGTGACCCAGGGCGATTGCAACCCCCAAGGCTCACGCGCCAACGCCCTGATACCAGCCACCGAGGATGCACCGCCGGCCATGCGCATGCGTGAGAGTGGCGCCATCATTCTTGGTAAGACCACGGTGCCCGATTTCGGCATGTTGTCCTCTGGGCTATCCAGCTTGCATGGCATCACTCGCAACCCCTGGGACCTATCCTGCAATCCGGGTGGCTCCAGCGCTGGCGCTGCGGCTGCCGGCGCTGCCGGTTACGGCCCATTGCATATCGGCACTGATATCGGTGGCTCAGTACGACTCCCAGCAGGCTGGTGTGGCTTGGTCGGTTTTAAACCCACACTTGGACTAATCCCCATTGACCCGTATTACACCGGCCGCTGTGCAGGACCAATGACGCGAACGGTGGATGATTGTGCCTTACTGATGAAATACCTAGCACAACCTGACTCCCGCGACGCAACAAGCCTCGCGCCACAATTACTGGATTGGTGCCTGTCTGCACCGCGAATAGATGGCTTAAAAATCGGCCTTATGCTCGACCCAGGTTGCGGCCTGCGACCTGAACCAGAAGTGTGTGATGCGGTGCGGCAGGCCGCCCAGTTGTTCGAGGCCAATGGCGCGCAAATCGAGGAGCTTGCGCCACTAATGAATCGTCGGCTGCTCGACGGTCTGGATGATTTCTGGCGTGCGCGACAGTGGTCGCAGCTACAGGCACTAAGCGCACAACAGCGCAGCCAAGTATTACCGTACATTGAGCAATGGGCCGCTCCGGCAGCTCGGATGAGTGCGGTGCAAGCAGTCGAAGGATTTAATCAGACCTTTGAGATGCGACGTCGCTGTGCCAACATTTTCCGCAACTTTGATCTCGTGTTATCCCCAACCAATCAAATTAGCAGTTTCCCCGCCGAGCTTCCCTCCCCCAGTAACAATCCGAGCCAGCCGTTTGAACACATAGTATTCACTGTACCGTGGAATATGGGCGAGCAACCTGCACTGTCAATCAATTGTGGCTTCACTGCGCGTGGCCTGCCGATTGGTTTACAGATGGTTGCACCACGCTTCAGCGATCAATGGTTACTGCAATGCGCTAAGGCCTATGAAACTTGGCGCGGACCGATCGATTGCTGGCCCTGCCCCACTCACTAACTTCCTATGCGCTCAAACGCCATCGACTAAGCAGCAATATCTTTACAGGCCAGCTGTCATGCAAGCACCGTTACTCAGTGCCCTCGTTACACTACTGGGACTCATGCAAGTTAGTTGGGGAGCTGAAGTCGTAACACCACAGCAGCAAGCGTCAGGTCTGGTTACGGGCAGTCAGCTGCAGCTGAACTTGCGCCACTACTACTCCAACCAGCACAGCCAACGAGATACTTATCTGGCCGTCCACAACAAAGACCTCATGCAGCCGACGCGCAAGCGAATCACTTGGGTGCAGACCGCAATGCTCAACTACAGCTCAGGCTATAGCCAAGGTTGGCTGGGATTAGGAATGGATGCGGCGCTATACACCGCGGTAACTCTTGAGCATGGACACGCAGCACTGGCTAACGGTGGCGACCGTGTATTGGTTGACAGTGATGGTGATGCCGTCAAGACCTGGAGCCGCCTAGGCGTGGGCGCGGTAAAGCTGCGGATAGCGAGCACACAATTTAAGCTAGGGCGCCTTCTCACGGAAAATCCAATCCTACGCTACAAGGACAATCGGGCATTGCCCTCAAGCTTTCAGGGCATTGCCTTGAACAGTAACGAACTAGACTGGCTAAGCGTGCAAGCAGGCAGTTTCCAACGAGCTATCCCACGCACCGGTGCGGGCAGCGAGCATCTGACAACTACCTTCGGCAATCGTGCCTACAGTGGCTCCAGCATTAGCTATCTGGGTGCCTCTGCCCAAGTCTCGCATGACCTGGCACTGAGCATCTACGGCTCGCGGTTTGAAGACATGTGGCAACAATACTATCTGGGCGCTACTCATCTCGCGGGAGAGTCAGCAGAGCTGGCGCTAAAAACCAGCTTTAACTATTACCGTACGCAGGATCACGGCAAACAACAGTTGGGTTTTATCGATAATCACGCCTACAGCTTGGCGTTAACAGCCAAGCACGCGGCTCACAGCCTAACAGCCGCGTGGCAACAGATTATAGGTAACGAATACTTTGACTACGTGTGGGAGTCCACAGGTAACTACATGGCCAACTCTTTGTATTCGGATTACAACAGCCCTAATGAAAAATCTTGGCAAACGCGCTATGACCTCGATTTTGCCAGCTACGGTGTGCCTGGGCTAAGCACCAGCCTTTGGCATGCAAAAGGTTGGAACATTGACGGCAGCCATTACCAAGGTGATCGCCACGGACGCAACATCGGCTATAACGTGCGCGGCCTCAATGGCGCCAAACACAACGAAAACGGCTTGATGATCGCCTATGCGGTGCAGTCTGGAGCTCTAAAAAATACGGTTTTTCGCAGCATCATCTATAACCACCGCGCCAGCAGCGGACAAATTGACGGCAGCTATGATGAGTTCCGCCTAGTGGCGAATGTACCACTCGACCTGTTCTAAACCTGAAAATGCCTTTCCAGAGCGCTAGTCCGCGAGCGGAGAACTTGCTCAGGCTCAAGTGTGAGCTGGCACGCGTGACTACGGAACATGATGTTTTAAGAGGCGCGACGCATACTTTGCTAGGTAGTCACCGAGCAGTACACGGTGATCCAGCACTATCCAACGAGTAGCCAATACGACTGATGTGCCGTTGTTTTAAGGTTTTGCCAACGGCTATTACGCCTAAGTCCGCGCGCTCAAGAGAATGCGCGCCTGCTAAAGCGCATTCAGGAAATGCATGAGGGCAGCCGTATCGTGAGCGAACAGCACGAATGCTCGCAGAGTCGCCCGACAAGATTTGCCGTTATCAGATCTTTGCAAACCGTCTGTGAAGATGGAGTCGCACCCATACAACGCTCAATCGCGCCACAGACGCTGCCGAAACTGTCCCGGACTTTCGCCTGTCCAGCGGCGGAAGATGCGGTGGAAGGCGCTAGGTTCCTGGAAGCCGGCTTGCACGGCGATTTCACTGATGCTGATGGTTTTATCGCTCAGCAAGGCAAAGGCGATCGCACGCCGCACTTCGTGCTTGATGGCCTGGTAAGTGAAACCTTCCCTGGCCAGCTGCCGCCTGAGCATTTGTTCGCTGAGGCGCAGTTCTTGCGCCAGCTCCTTGAGCGTTGGCCATTCGCTGCTGGGTTGGCTGCGCAGGCGGCGAAACACCTTGGAGGCGATCCCGCCGTTGTTGCGAAAACGCACCACCAACCATTGCGGGCAACTGCGTAGAAAGCTGCGCAGGGCGGCCTGATCCTGAATGACCGGTAGTTTTAAGTAGCTGGCGTCAAAGCTCACTTCGGTACGCGGGCATTCGAATTCCACCAGCGGCCCCCAATGCCAGGGCGTGGCTTCAAGAGAAGGCGCCAAGGTACTGAACCTGGCGCGATTCAGCGGAATGCGCCGGCCGATCAGCCAGCACATCACCCCAAGCACGATGCTCAGATAGATCTCTTCAGCAGCCCCCTTGAGGGCTTGCTTATCCATGCTGCTGTCCAGACAGATCACTGCTTGGCCATTACGCAGTTCGAGGCTGCCGCGAATGTCGTGGATAAAGAAACCCAGGTACTTGAAGCACTGCGCCAACGCTTTGGCCAGCGTCGGCTCCTGAATCAACGCGCGGCAGATCAGGGCGAAGCTGCCGGAAGGCAGGCCGTGGGAGTCAAAGCCGAAGAATTCATCGTTGAGCTCGGCATCCATGGCCAGCCAAAAACTGCTGACGGCAGTCGCCGGTAAGCGGGCGTCATCCTGCTCCAGCAATGCCGGGTCAATCCCCGCTTGGTGCAGCACGGCAGCGACCCGCTCGGGAGAGTCCTGAATACCGTGAAGGGCGGCTTTTACCAGATATGCCGCAACTGAATCCTGCTCGCGCATGGGCCTCATTTCTTTATTGCCTTAACCCGGATGAAGCATGCGCTACACCTTGGCATGGCAAAAACTATACGTGCATTGCGAAGGGTTTGGACATAGCCAGCGCCCTTAACACCTCTCTAGACTTTCCACTCACACGTAGCCTGCCCGCGGGTAAGCCACTCAGGTAAAACAAACACGCCATGACTGCAAAAAAACCCTCCAGTTTTGAGCGCAACCGTGAGCTGGCGCTACAGCTATTTGCCAGCCAAGGCTTTGGCCAGGTCAGCCTGCGCAAGCTCGCCTCATCCCTGGGACTGTCTACCGCAGCCTTATACAACCATTGCAGCAGCAAGGAAGAACTGCTCTACGAAGCACTTGAGGAGCACTACGAAAACATTCTGCTGATTGTCCGCCGCTCGGCCCGCTCGACTAGCAACGCCCAGCAGCGCCTGCACAGTATCAGCCGTGACATCGCCCAGCTGCATGGTCTTGCGCCCTGGCGCTTTCTGCTCGCCAACCGCGAGCGGCATTGCCTGAGCAGCGACCACCGGCAACAGGTCGAACAGCTGCGCCAACATATTGCTCTGCAGCTGCTGCAACTGAGTGCTCCGCCCATGGATGAGCAAAGCCCCGGGGCGCAGGTGGCCAGCCAGCTTGCACTGAATCTGCTGGAACAACTACCGGTATGGCTGGCCGACTCCCAGCTCAATGCCGCCGGACAACGACCACTGATCGAACACTTTATCCAGGGAGCCCTTTGTCAGTTGTCAGGGCTGCCACGAACACCCGATATAGCCGAGGAACCCGCTTATGCCGAGCTACAACGCCGATCTGCGTGAAGCACGCTTTGTTCTGCACGATGTTTTTGATGCCCCAGCCCTGTGGGCGAGCCTGCCGGAGCTGGCTGAACGGATTGATGCCGATACCGCCAACGCCATTCTGGAAGAAGCCGCCAAAGTTACCGGCAGCCTGATCGCCCCGCTCAACCGCAGCGGCGATGAAGAAGGCGCGCAGTGGCTCAATGGCGAAGTGCGCACCCCGGCAGGCTTCAAAGCGGCTTACAGCACCTACATCGAAGGCGGCTGGGTGGGCCTGGCCGGCAACCCGAACTACGGTGGCATGGGCATGCCGAAAATGCTCGCCGTGGCCTTTGAAGAAATGCTCTATGCCGCCGGCTCCAGCTTTGCCCTGTATTCCGCCCTCAGCTCCGGCGCCTGCCTGGCCATTGACGCCCACGCCAGTGAAGAGCTGAAGAGCTGCTACCTGCCCGCCATGTATGAAGGCCGCTGGGCCGGCTCCATGTGCCTGACCGAACCCCACGCCGGTACCGATCTGGGCATCATTCGCACGAAAGCCGAGCCCCAGGCTGACGGCTCCTACGCCATCAGCGGCACGAAGATTTTTATCACCGGCGGCGAACAGGACCTGACCGAGAACATCATCCATCTGGTGCTGGCCAAACTGCCGGACGCACCAGCGGGGCCTAAGGGCATCTCCCTGTTCCTGGTGCCTAAAGTGCTGGTCAATGCCGACGGCAGCTTGGGCGCGAAAAACGCCGTGAGCTGCGGCTCTATCGAACACAAGATGGGCATCAAGGCCTCCGCCACCTGCGTGATGAACTTCGACGGCGCCAGCGGCTACCTGATCGGCGAGGCCAACAAAGGCTTGGCGGCGATGTTTACCATGATGAACTACGAGCGCCTGTCCATTGGTATCCAAGGGATCGGCTGTGCCGAGGCGTCCTACCAGGCCGCTCGCGACTATGCCCGCGAGCGTCTGCAAAGCCGCGCGGCCAGCGGTCCGATTGCCCAGGACAAGGTTGCCGACCCGATCATCGTGCACGCCGATGTGCGCCGCATGCTGCTGACCATGAAAGCCATGACCGAAGGCGGCCGGGCGTTTGCCTGCTACGTCGGGCAGCAGCTTGATCTGGCCAAGTACAGCATCGAGCCTGCGCAAAAACAGCGCGCCGAAGCCATGGTGGCGTTACTCACGCCGGTGGCCAAAGCCTTCTTCACCGACAGCGGTTTTGAAAGCTGCGTGCACGGCCAGCAAGTGTTTGGCGGTCATGGCTACATCCGCGAATGGGGCCAGGAGCAATTGGTCCGAGACGTGCGCATCGCGCAGATTTACGAAGGCACCAACGGCATTCAGGCGCTGGATCTGCTCGGCCGCAAAGTGGTCGGCAACGGCGGCGCGGCATTGCGCCTGTTCACCGAGGAAGCCCGCGTCTTCGCCGCTGCCAACAGCACGCCGTACAACGCTGCGCTGCTGGATGCGCTGGCACGCCTGGAGTCGGTCAGCGACTGGGTTCTGAGTGCGGCCAAAAGCGACCCGAACGCCGTAGGCGCCGCCTCGGTGGAATACCTGCATCTGTTTGGCTACACCGCCTACGCCTACATGTGGGTGCGCATGGCGGCCAGCGCCGAGCGCCTGCGCAGCGCCGATGAAGACTTCTACAGCAGCAAGCTGGCCACCGCCGCCTTCTTCTTCGCCCGCCTGCTGCCCCGCAGCCTGAGCCTGGAAGCCAGCATTCGGGCCGGCAGCGATGCGCTGTATCAGCTGGAGGCGCAGCAGTTTTGATGAGCATTGAGGTGGATAAGCAGGGCTTTATCCAGCTTACTCCTGATCGGTTTTTGATCACCTGCTGTTCGCGGCTGAAGCCGCTCCTACGAAATGCACCGGCTGTAGGAGCGGTTTTAACCGCGAACATGCGCGGATCTAACACGAGCGCGCGGCAATAGTCTCGATTTCGAATATCAGCTCAGGCAGCGCCAGGGTGGTGGTTTTACATCTGCTGTTCGCGGCTGAAGCCGCTCCTACGAAATGCACCGTCTGTAGGAGCGGTTTTAACCGCGAACATGCGCGGATCTAACACGAGCACGCAGCGATAGCTTCAATCTCAACCATCAGTTCAGGCAGCGCCAGGGTGGTGGTTTTACACCTGCTGTTCGCGGCTGAAGCCGCTCCTACGAAATGCACCGGCTGTAGGGGCGGTGTTAACCGCGAATATGCGCGGATCTAACACGAGCACGCAGCGGTAGCTTCAATCTCAACCATCAGTTCAGGCAGCGCCAGGGTGGTGGTTTTACACCTGCTGTTCGCGGCTGAAGCCGCTCCTACGAAATGCACCGGCTGTAGGAGAGGTGTTAACCGCGAACATGCGCGGATCTAACACGAACGCGCGGCAATAGCCTCGATTTCGAATATCAGCTCAGGCAGAGCCAGGGTGGTGGTTTTACACCTGCTGTTCGCGGCTGAAGCCGCTCCTACGAAATGCACCGGCTGTAGGAGCGGCTTCAGCCGCGAACAACAGCAACGCTTACCGCGAACGCGCGGCGATGGCTTCGATTTCAAACATCAGTTCAGGCAGCGCCAGGGCGCTGACTTGGACGATGGAGTCGGCGGGATAGGGCGGCCTGAAGTAGCGTTTGCGCAGCTCCACCACAGCCGGGAAGTAGGCCATATCGGTCACGAAGATGGTGACTTTTAGCACCTGCTCCAGGCTGGAGCCGCCCGCTTCGAGGACCCGCTTGAGGTTTTCAAACGCGCATTCGGCCTGCGCCATGAACTCCCCAATACCCACGATCTCCCCTTGCGGGGTCATCGCCGCCTGGCCGGAGATAAACAGCAAATCGCCAAAGGCAATTCCAGGTGACAGGGCAAAGGGCTCGAACGGATCAGGCAGTGGCTGCACCAGTTGCTTGGTCATTGGCTGATTGCCTCCGAGGTAATGCGCTTGAGGCGCCGCCATAAGGTGGTCTGGCTAATGCCCAGATACTCCGCGACCAGGGTTTTGTTGCCGCCAAACTGCTTGAGGGCTTTGACGATTTCTTCCTGCTCGACCTGATGCAGATGGCCGCCTTCGTCTATTTCGCTGTCGCTGTTGAATAACTCCGGGGCCACACGCGGCATGGCGTCCACCAGCGCCTCGCAACTGCCATAGATGCGTAAGGACACCACCAGGCGCTCGATGATGTTCTCCAGCTGCCGCACGTTGCCCGGCCAGGTGTAGCGCCGGAAGATCGGGGTCAGGCCACGACTCAGCTCCAGCGCGTCCACTTCCACGGCGTAGCGCTGCGACTCGCGGCGAATCAGGTATTCGCTCAGCAGCGGGATATCTTCCATACGCTCTCGCAGCGGCGGCAGCACCACGACAAAGGTACTCAGACGGTAGTAGAGGTCTTCACGAAAACGCCCGGCGCGGACTTCGGCCTGTAAGTCGGCGTTACAGGCCACGACAAACTTGATATTCAGCGCAATCGCCCGCCGCGCGCCCACGGGGCGGACTTCGCGCTCTTGCAGCACACGCAGCAACTTAGCTTGCTGCGGCAAGGGCATGGAGTTGATTTCATCGAGGAAAAAGGTGCCGTTGTTGGCGCTCTCCAGCAACCCCGACTTACCGCCACTCTTGGCGCTGGTAAAGGCGCCCTCGGCGTAACCGAACAGTTCCGACTCAAACAATTCGGCCGGAATCGCCGCGCAGTTGATCGCCACAAAAGGGCCATTGCTGTTCAGGCTGGCCGTATGGATCTGCCGCGCCGCCAGCTCCTTGCCCGTTCCGGTTTCGCCCCGCAATAAGACTGTGCCGGGCGTCGAACCGTACAGATGCAACTGACTCTGCACCTCCAGCATGCGGCTGGATTGGTACACCATGCGCCGCGTCTGATCGCTGGGTTGGGCCAGAGGCTGTGGATAGAAAATATACAGCGCGCCAATGCCTTCGTTACTCACCTCGAACGGCAGCTTGTTGAGGGTACACAGCCGATCGCCCAGCAGCAGGCCTTCGGCCCTCAGGCTATCGGCCTCCAGCACCCGGGAATCCAAGATGCCATTCAAGCGCCGCCGCTTGGGCAACGTCGGAATCAGGCTCAGAGCCGCACTGTTCCAGGCCACCACCACGCCGTTGCGGTTGGTGAACACTTGCGGGTTGGGGGTCTGCTCCATCAGGAACTGCTCGGTCGCCGCCTGCTGGCGCTCACGCTTGTACATGCCGGCGTGCCTGATCGCCTTGCGCAGCAAGTTGCGACACGATTCGCGGGAATACACCAGCACCGAATTGAGTCCCCATTGATCGGCAAGGTCGCACACGTAGCTGGAGCCGATGACCACGGCGATCCCTTCAGCCCGCAGGCTGTGGAAAATCTCGTGGGCGTGCTCGGCCGTGCTGTAGGTGCGATGGATCAGTTCCATGCCGCCAAACAGACGTAACAGCTCTACGTTTGCCTCTTGCCGCTCATAGGTCAGCAACAGGGCCTTATCCGTGATGCGGCGGGCAGTCAGAAACGCCTGAATAAGATCCGACTGCTCCACTTTGAGCGCCAACACCGGTACCGGCAGGGTGTCCTGCAGATAAAAGGCGTTGGCGCCAGCGCTGGCAAAGATATCCACCTCTTGCCGCTCAACCAACTCGCGGGCCGCGCGCACGGCATCATTGAAAATGTTATCAATGATGGTGATGCTGGCCAGTGACTCGAACTCGGGAATCAGACTATGAATCAACCGGCTGACTTTTGAGTTGCCGATAAAACAGATCCTGACTCGCTCCAGCTCCTCATTCGCAAATTCCACAGCGCTACCTCTTATTTTTATTCAGCGGCTGATTCATTCACGCTCTGAAAACCCAGGGCTCCTCCAGCTTTCTCCAGTTTTCGTAGTCCCTGACTTTGTCTGCATAGGTCAGGGTCTCGCCTATTTCGTCCAGTCCATTGAGCAATCGCTGTTGACGCCCTTCATCCAGATCGAAAACGAAACTCAGTTGCGCGACACGTAAAGTTCGATCACTGACATTGATGTGCGCCTGCACGCCCGGCTGTTTTTGCGCCTGCTCGAACAGGGCATCAATGTCTTGTTGCGCCAGTTGTAACGGAAGTAACCCGTTGTTAAAGCAGTTGTTACGGAAGATATCGCCGAAACTGGGTGCAATAACCACACGCACGCCAAAGTCCCTTAACGCCCACACTGCGTGCTCCCTGCTGGAGCCGCAGCCAAAGTTGGCTTGAGCGAGCAGCACCCCGCCCTGATCATATGGGGGTACATTCAAGATGCATGCCGGGTTAGCCCGGCGACTGGCAATGGGCGTGTCTATTTCACCAGGGTCCAGATAACGCTCATCATCGAACAGGAAATCGCCGAAGCCGAAGGACTCCAGACTCTTCAGGTATTGCTTGGGCAGCAGCATGTCCGTGTCGATATTGGTGCGATTGAACGGAATGATGATGCCTTGGTATGCGTTCAGTGGCTGCATGCTCAAAAACTCCCCAAATCCGTGAGTTCACCCATAACCGCGGCGGCAGCAGCCATGGCCGGTGACATCAGATGAGTTCGCCCGCCTTTGCCCTGACGCCCCTCGAAGTTGCGGTTGGAGGTCGAGGCGCAGCGCTCACCCGCGTTGAGCCGATCCGCATTCATGCCCAAGCACATGGAGCAACCAGGAGAGCGCCACTCGAAGCCGGCGGCTTTGAAGATGCGGTCCAAACCCTCGCGCTCAGCCTGCAAACGCACCAATCCGGAGCCTGGCACCACCAGTGCCTGCTTGACCCGCCGATGCACTTCACGGCCACGCAGCACTTCGGCGGCGGCGCGCAAATCTTCGATGCGGGCATTGGTGCAGGAGCCGATGAAAATGCGATCAATCGGCACGCCGCTCAGTCGCTGGCCAGCTTCCAAGCCCATGTAACGCAAGGCCCGCTCCCAATCAGCACGTTGCAACGCGTCGCGGGCCTGATCCAGTGTCGGGATACAGCCGTTGATGGGCGCCACCTGCTCAGGCGAAGTGCCCCAGCTCACCTGATGCCCCACTTGTGCCGCATCGATGTCCAGCTCTTGGTCAAACAACGCATCAGCATCCGAATGCAGGGTGCTCCAGTAGGCCACGGCCGCCTGCCACGCTGCGCCACTCGGGGCCATTGGCCGGCCCTTCAGATAGGCTTGGGTTTTCTCGTCATAGGCCACTAGGCCCACCCGCGCGCCGGCTTCGATACTCATGTTGCAGAGTGTCATGCGCGCTTCCATGCTCAGGTCCCGTATCGCTTCCCCACAGAACTCGATGGCGCAGCCCGTGCCACCTGCCGTGCCGATCTGGGCAATGATGTACAGGGCCAAATCCTTCGCGGTGACGCCCTCGGCCAGGCGATTATTCACCCGGATACGGTAGTTCTTCTGCTTGCGGCTACGCAGTGTCTGGGTCGCCAGCACATGCTCCACTTCGCTGCTGCCAATGCCATGGGCAAGGGCGGCCAGGGCACCATGCGTGGCGGTGTGCGAATCACCACAGACCAGCGTCATGCCGGGCAGCGTAAGGCCTTGCTCCGGGCCAACGACGTGGACAATGCCCTGACGCACATCGTTGAGCGCGAACAGCGGCACACCAAACTCGAGGCTGTTGCGCTCCAGGGTGGCGATCTGTTGACGGGCAATCGCGTCACTGACCCCTTCAACCCCTTGCTCCCGGCTGAGCGTGGGCACGTTGTGATCAGGGGTCGCCAGCGAAGTGTCCAAGCGCCAAGGCTTGCGTCCGGCCAGACGCAGGTTGGAAAAGGCCTGCGGCGACGTCACCTCATGCAAGAGGTGACGGTCGATATATAAAAGCGTGGAGCCATCGGCAAGTTCATCGATCCGATGCCGCGCCCACAGCTTGTCGTAGAGTGTTTGCGCTCCCACGAGAGTATCCTCTGTTCTTCAAGGCTTAATTCAGGTCAGTCCAGGGAATCCAGCGGTAGAGTTCTTCACCACTGGGATCGAGGATCTTGTAGCCACAATAGGTATCCAGCCGACCTTCAGCTTTGGGCTGAATAAGGCAGTACGGCTTGTAACAATCGTCAACGGGCTTCAGCTGTTGCAGACGCTCCTTGGCCTGCTGCAGTTCGCCCTTGGCCGCTTGCGCCCGGCGTCCGTCCTGCACCGCTACGCTGGCGCGAAAGTGCGTCACCCAGGCCTGCGAATAATTCTGGCAGGCGAGGGACTGGCTACTGATGGGGGATGCATAGCGGCTATTCATGCTTTCACTCGCACACCCCGTCAGTAGGACCAACAACGCGCCCCCGGCACTAAGCCAGCAACGCAAGGCAATGCTCCAGCGTACGCACGTCGACATACTTCAGTTGCAGGTCGAACAGGTTGGCCTTGTGGGCCTCCTGGTTGCGATCGCCCACCGCCTCCTCTGGGATCAGCACCCGCAGGTCGTGCTGCAAACCATCTACCGCCGTCGCACGCACACAACCACTGGTGGTCAGCCCCGTTACCATCACACCATCGACACCCGCCTCCTCCAGCCGGGCCTTCAGGTCCGTGGCAAAGAAAGCGCTGGCCCAGTGTTTGACCAACACCGGCTCGTTGGCCAACGGGGCCAGCCGTGGATCAATCGCCACCAGCTCGCTGCCGGCGGCGAGCACATTCAGGCTCGGCAGCTTTTCCCGAAACACCCGCGCCTGATCCGCGCTGTCATAGGCCACGGTGGTGAAGAACACCGGCCAGCCGCGCTGACGAAATGCGCTCAGCAAACGCTGGTTAGCCTCAATCACCTGTGGGCAATCGGCGCCCAGAGGGCTCAGCCCGGGGTCGGTAAACCCCAGACTGAGATCCACCAGGATCAAGGCATATCGCTTGGCTGCTACCAACTCACGCGATTGCAGGGCCATGGATTAGCTCCAAACCGGGGTGGCAGGGGCAGGCAGACCGGTTTCAGCCTGACAGCGGTCCTTCAGTTCTTGCACGGTGCCGCCACGGTTGAACAGGCTGATTTCGCCACGGGCTTGGCTCAGTTGTGCACGCAGGGCCTCGGTCGCGGCTTGATTGAGCGCCTCGCCTTCGATCACCACGCCATAACGGCGGGCCCCTTCCACACTGACCAGGCCACGCTTGACGTCTTGCAGCACCTTGGCCGTGTCGCGCTTGAATGGATCACCCCAGCCGCCCGCGCCCCAGGTGTCGAACAGCAGCAGGTCGCCCGCTTTGACCACGATGTTGTCGCACTTGGACGGCAGCATCTGGCGAGTGCCGTCGACGCGCAGCAGCTCTTTACGGCTGCGGGCCCCCGGCTCACCACCGTTGACGCCCCAGGGGTAGGTCAGCCAGCGGTCGTCGTGGATGGAGATTTCGCCATCGGCCAGCAGGCAGTAGCTCACCCGCAGGCCGTTGCCACCGCGATGCAAGCCCGCACCGCCAGTATCGGTAAGGGTTTCGTAGCTTTCGATACGCAGCGGGAAGTACGCCTCGACGAACTCGTTCGGCACGTTGGTGAAGCCCGGCCACAAGGAATGTCCATCGGCGCCATCGCCCGCCGGACGCCCCGGAATACCGCCAAAACCGATCTGGAACAGCTGGAACCATTCACCGTTTTTGTCGTAGCCGGAATACATAAAGTGTGGCGAGTCAGAGAAGCCGGCCGCGTTCATGGCATCCGGCGTGCCTTGACCGAGCAGGCCGCCCATCATGTCGAAGATCCGGCCCAGGGCGTGGGTCCGGCAGGACAGCGCCGCCGGGAAGTTGGGCTTGAGCAGCGAGCCTTGCGGAATGCGCACGTCGACCAGATCGTAGAAGCCGTCGTTGAGCAAAATAGCCGGGTCGAACAGGCTGATGGTCAAGGCGCCAAAGAAGATCTTGAACATCTCTTCATTGACGTAGAAGTTCACCGAGGACGGTGCCTGCGGGTCGGTGCCGGCGAAGTCGAAGATGGCTTTCTCACCCTCGCGCCAGAGGGCGCAGCGCAGGGTGTACGGGCCAAGGCCGGCGCCGTCGTCGCAGATGTAGTCCTCGAACACCTGACGCTCTTCGGAGACCACGCGCTGGATCACTTCTTTCATGGCCCGCCGGGTGCGCTCGAGCATCTCTTGCTGGGCGCTGTAGAACACGTCGTCGCCGAAGCGCTCGGCCAGTTCCACGCAACGCTTACCGGCGGTACGGCAGGCCGCCACGATGGCGTTGAGGTCGGAACGGTTCCAGCGCGGCAAACGCACGTTGTGCAGGATGACGTCGAGCATGTCGCTGTTCATCACGCCGTTGCGGTACAGCTTGACCGGCGGAATGCGGATGCCTTCTTCCCAGATCGAGCTGGCGTTGGTCGGCAAGGAGCCCGGCACCTTGCCGCCCACGTCGGACATGTGGCCGAACATGGCGGAGTAGTTGATGACCCGGCCGTCTTTGAAGATCGGCATCAGCACCAGCCAGTCCGGCAGGTGGCTGACCGCACCGTTGCACAGGTACGGATCGTTGGTGAGGAAGATGTCGCCCTCTTCGATCTCGCCGGTGTAGTTCTCCAGAAAGCCGGTGATGAAGGAGCCGAACTGGCCGACGATCATCTTGCCTTCGCTGGTGGCAATCAGCGGGAAGGCGTCGCCTTGCTCACGAATACCGGGGCTCATGGCCGTGCGAAAGAGTACCGCGTCCATCTCGAAGCGGGCGTTGCTCAGGGCGTTTTCGACGATATCGATGGTGATGCTGTCGACCGGCACGCGCTTGAACGGGGTGTTATTAGTCTGCTTGATACGCGCAACCATGATGCTTACTCCTGCGGACGAATCAGCAAGTTGCCGATGCGGTCAACCGCCGCTTCGTAACCTGGGAACACAACAGTGGTGGAATCCATCTCCATAACGATGGCAGGGCCCGCGATCACCAGACCCGGAGCAAGTTTGCTGCGGTCGTAGAGGGTCGCGTCGTAGTCCTTGCCGGCGTAATGGATCGGGCTGCGCCCGCTCACCGCGTCAGCCAGCAGCGGCGGCTTGCCTTCATCGTACTGCCGCTCGGTGATTTGCGGCCGCGGCGCACGGGCGATGGCGCGCAGGTTGATGAGTTCGTGGGAGTCTTCGAGGAAGAAGCTGAACAGCTGCTCATGCTCGGCATCGAAGGCGCCCGTGATGACGCTAAGGCCGTCGCGGGCCAGTGCCTCACGGTCGATTTCCAGGGTGAGTTGCAGGGCCTGACCCTGATAACGCACGTCGGCCTGGAAGTTGAGCTGCTGGGAAGCCGGGTTGATGCCCTGCGCGGCCAGCGACTCACTGACCTGAGCGGCCAGTTGCTCGATGGTTTGCAGCACTTCGGCGAGGCTCAGATCCGCTGTACGGCGGATGATCGAGCGCGAGGCTTCGTCTTTCACCCGCGTGGTGGCATCGCCGTAGGCGCACAGGACTCCTGGGCCCGGCGGAATGATTACCGGCCAGGCATTCATCAGAATCCCCATGGCGTTGGCATGCAGCGGGCCTGCCCCACCGAAGCCGCACAGGGCAAAGTCACGCGGGTCGTAGCCTTGCTCAACACTGATCAGACGCAGGGCGCCGTACATGTGCTCGTTAGCCAGCCGCACAATGCCTTCGGCGGCCTCGAACAGGGTAACCCCCATGGCATCGGCCACTTTCTGCACCGCTGCGGTAGCCAGGTCATGCCGCACCTGGAAGTCACCACCGAGCTTCTGCACCGCCGGCAGGTAGCCCAGCACCACGTTGGCGTCGGTTACGGTGGCCACTTCGCCGCCACGGTTATAGGCCGCAGGGCCAGGTACCGCGCCGGCACTTTCCGGGCCGACGCGCAGGGCGCGGGTCAGCTCCGGCACGCTGGCCATGGAGCCGCCACCGGCACCGACGGTGCGCACGTCAACTGACGGGGCACGTACAGCGACGTCGCCAACCCGGGTTTCGCGGCGGATCCGCGCCTGGTTGTTGTCGATCAGCGCCACGTCGGTGGATGTCCCGCCCACGTCGAAGGTCAGCACGCGGCTGAAGCCGCCACGGGAGCAGAACCAGATGGCCCCGGCGACACCACCGGCCGGGCCGGACAGCAGCAGGTTGACCGGGGTATTGGCTGCAGACTGGCTGGTGGCCAGACCGCCGTCCGAGCGCAGAATCGACAATTGCGAATGGCTGCCGATGCGCTGATTCAATTCACCTTGCAGGTGGTTGATGTAATTCTCGACCTCAGGCCGCACGTAGCTGTTCACCACGGTGGTCTCGGTGCGCTCGTACTCCTGCATTTCAGGTACGACTTCGGACGACAGGGAGACAGGAATGCCCGGCATCACCTCATTGGCAATCGCCAGCACTTCACGCTCATGCACGCCATTTACATAGGCGTTGACCAGACTGATGGTCAGCGCTTCGATGCCTTTGCCGGCCAGTCGTTGCAGCTCGGCCCGAATCGCCTCGCGGTCCAGGGGCCGCACGATAGCGCCGTCAGCGCCGATGCGCTCACTGGCTTCGATGGTCAGCTCCAGCGGCGCCAGCAGCTCACCTTTGTTCCAGATCACCCAGCCGCCCAGGCCGCCCGGCACGAAAGAGCGGGCAATGTGCAGCACCTGCTTGTAGCCCTGGGTGGTAACCAGCCCAACCTTGGCCCCACGGCGGGTCAGGATGGCGTTGGTGGCAACGGTTGTGCCGTGCATCACGGCGGTGATTTGGGCCGCGTCAATGGCGGCGATCGCACAGATCCGCTCAATACCATTGAGTACGGCAATCGAGGGGTTATGCGGCGTGGAAGGGACCTTGGCGGTAAAACTTTCGCCCGTCACATCATTAATTAACAGCAGGTCGGTAAAGGTGCCGCCTACGTCTACACCCAAACGAAAACTCATGGTTCCTCTCCAAGCGCTTCTTAGATTTGTATCGGCCGGGCTGCCTCAGGCAGCCCGGCGTCTTGCGCCTTAACGAGCGACTTTTTCAAGCTCGCGCAGGTTGACATCATCTGCCGTAATGCCGGGCGTGTTCATGGTGGTGCCTTCACCCAGGATGAAGACCGTGCCATGCCGGCGCTGGTAGTCGATAGTGAAGCCGGCAGCCGAAGCAATCGCGGTGTCACCATCAGCCAGGTTGATCGTCTTGAGGTGGTAGTTCATCCACTTCCAGAACTGCCCTTTGCGGTCATAGGCTTCGGCCTGATAGAAACGCGGGAATTGGGTGTCCATGTACATGACCTTTTTACCGTAAGGGTGCTCCGGCGGGGTTACCGCCTCAATCACCCAAACATCACGCGGCTCCCACGAGTCATTGGGGTTCCAGTGCGGAGCGTTGGCCAGATCCACGATTGGAAACTCCGCATTGCCTTTAGCCTTGGCATCCCATGGCGTTTGCGTGGAGTGCGCCACCACCAGCATCTTGCGCTTGCCGAGCAGTTTGTACTCGGGATACCAGCTCGGATGGGCGTTGAAGATCTCGATATCGTCGCTCAGCTGATCGGTGCCACCAATCGGGTCCATCCAGGTCCCACCGGACAGCCGGCGGGTACGCCGTACCGACTTCACGTAGGCCCAGGAGTCTTCCAGCTTCGGTGAGTCATGACGGATGGTGAACAGGCCCAGACCACGGATATCGGACGGATAAGTTGCGTACAGGAGGGTCTTGGTGAAGATGCTGCCATCACCCTCGACCGGATTCTGTACGCCCAGACGGCCCTTCATCTGATAGCGCAGAAAGCGCCACTCTTGCTTACGCTCCAAGCCCGACTTGGGGTCGATAAACAGATAGGCGAACTTCGGATAATCCATCACGTTCTTGTTGGGTTGCGCGTAGTGATGGTTCCAGATCAGTTTTTCCGCCGCCAATGGATCACTGGCCTGCACATCCGGGAACGGTATGCCGGCAACCCAGCCATCGACCTGGCGGGTATCGGGGTTCAGGGTGGCTTTGCCGGCATTGGCCTTAGTCGCCGCCATGTAATCCTTGCCGAGCACGACTGGCTTAGAGGCCGCCAGGTTGATCTGCAAACCTTCATCGCGGATCAGAATCTGCATGCGCTCGGTCAACAGGTCACTGAGTGCAGTCCCCTCGAAGGTATCACTGAGGTGCTGGCTAAGGTTGCCAGCGTTAATCTGAGTGCCCGGCTTAAGCTCTGCCGCCCACGCATTGAGTCCGACTGAAAAAGTCAGGGCCAGGGAGCTGGCCAGACAGCTAAGACGCATTTTCATTGTTGTGATCTCCTGGTCTTAGAAGTTGTAAGTCACACGCACGGACAACTGGTCGTTGCCGTTGAAGTAACCGAACAGGTTGGTGTTATTGAACCCTTGCAGCGCGCGCTTCTGGCTTTCGTCATCGAAGAAGATGTCGGCCTCGGCACGAATCCGCCAGTTGTCGCCATAAGCGAACTCCACTGCCGGGATCACGAAGCTACCGCCATAGGTCAAGTCACTGCCCACGGCCAGGCTCGGATTGATCCGGTCGTTGTCGTAGTTGGTGGCCAGAATCGCGGTGGCGATGGTGGAGAACTCTTTGGTACGGCCGCTAAAGCCCGCGCTGTTGACCAGCTCGTCGTCACGGTCGTAGTCAGTGATCCAGGTATTGAACAGCTGCACCGAGAAGAAGGACGGGCGACTGGTGCCGAGCAGCTTCTGCAGCGCCAGTTGTTTGTCCAGACGCAGCATGGTTTTGACTACGTCTTTTTCCTTGATGCCGCAGAAGCCTGGGAAGAAGGCACAACCACCGGCCTCACCCGCTTGCAGGCCGAAGTTGTACGGCGAGTCGGGGATGTACGACAGCTCGGTGGAGAACACCGCATCGAGCGACTCCAGGTAACGGTTAGCCGAGATACCGAACACATCAACGAACGGATAGATCAACTCGCCCACGGTGGAGTCTGCTGCCGAGTTGTAATCACCTTTGTAGGCACCGGCAAACTGCGCGCCGCTGGCCGCATTCCCGACGCCCAAGGGGTTGTCGGGGTTAGGGTTGATCACCGGGTTAACCGACGGGCCATGGAACCAGGCCAGCGAGTATTCCCAATCACCGACCATGGACTTCCAGCGCAGACCGTAGGATGGATCATCCATGTCGGCGTCTTTATGGTCGTAGTTGTACGGTACGTCAGCACCGAAGGTCGCGGTGCGGAAGGTAATGCCCTTGTTCGGGTTGTTGGCCCAGCGGCCTCCGTCCACATCGTAGGTATTGCCACGGTCTTTAGCGCTATTGATGGCCCCGGGAATGAAGATCATCTGCAGCGTGCCGTCGAGTTGGTTGAACTCTTGCTGCAGGTTGACCATCCACAGCGGCTTGCGCACGTCTTCGTTTTCCGGCTCAAGGAACGAGCGGATGCGCTGGTCATAACCGTGAATCACGTCCAGCGACTGGAAGAAATCGGTTTCCCCCCACACCACCTGCTGCTTACCGACCTTGAGGATGGTGCTTGGCGACAGTTTGGTCTGTACCCAAAACTCGCGCAGTTCTTCGCTGTTGTAGACATCGTCCATCAGGTCGACGTCGGATTTTTTGCGGTCGCTGAACAGATCCGACTGTGCGTTCTGATCCATAACTTCCTGCAAATCTGACAGGTAGTCGGTTTCATATTCACGGTTGACCCGGCCAGATACGAAGAACTGGGTGTCGCCAAACTCTTTGAACAAATTGAGCTTCAGCGTGGCGCGGGCCATGGACATGTCGTAACGGTAATCACCTTTACGATCGGCCCCGACCAGACCATCCGGGTCTGCACCATCCATCAGATAAGGGTTTTCCAGGTTCCAGGAAAAGTGGGTACGCGCGTAGCCACTGACTTCCCAGTTATCCAGAAATCCATCATCAGCTTGCGCTGAATGCTGTGCACCAGCCGCCAACATCACTGCACAGGCTAACGGGGTTAAAAGCTTGGTTTTTCTTTTCATTATCAGCTCCAGTTATGCTCAGGTTGGAGAGCGCGCCCGGTGGTCTGGGCCTTTTTCGATGGGCTGTGTTCGAAGATGAACTTCGGCTTGAACACCAGCGCCAGCGAAGGCATGACAAACAGAGAGGTCAGCGCTGAAACCATCAGCCACAGCCCGATGAGCATGCCCATCTCTGCCTGAAAACGAAGGGCGGAGAACGACCAGAACAACACGCCTGCGGCCAGCGTGAAGGCGGTGAGCAACACGCCACGGCCAGCCGAGCCGAGCGATTGCAGCACCGCGTCCAGCGGCTCAGCGTCTGGATGCTTCTCCAGGTATTCCTTGATCGAATCGACGATGTAGAAGGCGTAATCCACGCCCAAGCCAATGCCCAGCGCTACCACCGGCAAGGTACTGATGCTCATGCCGATGTCTTGCCAGGCCATAAAGGCGAAGGTCACCACGTTGGAAATGGCCACCGGGATGATGAAGAACACACCACTGACCGAAGAGCGGTACACCACCAGGCAGCACACCACGACCACCAGGAAGGCCAGCGCCACCGCCTCGATCTGATCACTGAGGAGGATTTCGTTAACCGCGGCGATGATGCCCAGCACGCCACCGACCAACTTCACCTCGGCCCCATCCAGCGGGTTTTCGGCAATAAAGGCTTTGGCGTAGTGCGTGGCTTTACGCAGGGTGTCGCCCTTGTGGTCGCGGAAGAACAGGGTGACGGCGCCGTTCTTAAAATGAACGTCAGTGAACTGGGCCAGATCGCCTGGGTCAGCGCCCTGCATGTAGAAGCTGATCAGCTCGCCGTTCTCGACTTGACTGCCGCCCAGCTCACGGAAGCGCGGGTTGCCTTCGTAGAGGTTGCGGCGGATATCGACCACGATGTCAGCCATGGAGATGGCCCCGCCGATTTCTTCCTGGCGCTCCATATAGCGTGAGAAACGCATCATCCAGTCGAGCACTTGCGGGCTCTTCATGGTGTCCATGTCGCGGCCTTCGATCACCACAAACATCTGCTCAGAACCGGGATACAAGCGGTTGATCAACGCGCTGTCCTGGTTGAACGACGAGTATTGCCAGAGGATCGGCGAACCATCGCTGGCGTCGCCAATGGTCAGGCGGGTGGCCTCAAATACCAGGCCGGACGCCGCCACCAGCACCAGCGGCGCAACCACGTAGCGGGCGCGGCTGCGCACCACCCATTTGGCCCCGGCGAGGATCACTCGCATAAAGCCATCGAGGTTGAACGGATGGGCATAGCCTTGCGGACGCTTGATAAAGGACAGCAGCGCAGGGGTCAGGAACACCGCCGACACGGTGATGGTCATCACCCAGATGGCGCCGACGATGGCCACTTTTTGCAACAGCGGAATCGGCGTGAGGATGACGCAGAGGATGGCTCCGGCGTCGGCATACAGACCCAGCATGCTCGGCCGCCACAGCTCGCGCATGGTTTGCTCCGCCGCGCGGCGGGCGTCAATCTGGCCATCGCCCAGGACCAGATCGTCAAAGCGGGTGATCATCTGCACGGAGTGCGACAGCGCCCGGGCGGTAATGATGAACGCCACCACGATCACCAGCGGATCGAAGTTATAGCCCAGCAGATTGCCGATGC
Source organism: Pseudomonas sp. 5P_3.1_Bac2 (assembly GCF_025465995.1). Lineage (GTDB taxonomy): Bacteria > Pseudomonadota > Gammaproteobacteria > Pseudomonadales > Pseudomonadaceae > Aquipseudomonas. The sequence continues at coordinate 207,104 of NZ_JANLNY010000028.1, forward strand.
CCAAGGCCCAGATGGCCGAGACGCTGCCCGCCAGGAACGGCAGCAAAGTTCCGCGCCAGGTGCGGCTGAACACGAACAGCAGCAGCAACATGGAACCCAGCGAAATCAGAGACAGACTGACTGTTTCGTGCAGGTAATGCGCCACCCATCCGTACAGAATCGGCTCGCCCACCAGATGCAGGCTGACCTGATCTTGCACCGGCGAGGCATCCAACAGGGCCTGGATCTGCGGGAAAATCTTGCCGTAATCGACGAGGTGATCGTAGAAGTCGACCTGAATCAGCGCCGAACTCAACTCACGATCCACATACAGGCCGTAGACCATCGGGTTGTTCAGTACGGCCTGGCGCAGCTCGGTAATTTCCGCGGCGGAGGTGGGCACATTCGGCCACATCATCGGCTTGGTTTCGATGCCTTCACTGGAGGCGTTGACGCGCTTGAGCTTCTTCGACGCCAGCGAGGTGATTTGCATCGGGTTCACCCCTTCGACCTTTTGCAGGTCGTAGGTGATGCGCCGTACTTCTTCGAGGATTGGCGCTTTGAAGATCTCGCCTTCGCGGGCCTTCACCAGAATGGTCACGCGGTTGCTGGCGGCAAAACTGTCCTGATACTTGCGGTGTACCTGCACATACGGGTGATCGTGCGGAACCATGTCACTGAAGCGGGTGCGGATATCCAGCCCACTGAGTGACGCGGCAAAGGCCAGGGTCGCCAGAGCAATGGCGATACACACCGCAACGCGGTTGCGAATAGACCACGCGGCCAGGCGCGCGGTGTAACTGATAAAGCCAGTCATCACTGGTTCTCCTTGATCAAGAGCCGGAGGTCTTCTGCGCCGAGCAGGCCAACTTGCTTACCGATCAGCAGTACGCCGTGCTCGGTATTGAGCAGGCGGCTGTGGTAGCTCTTGTCGAGCCCGGCCGGGCTCCAGCGCTGCCAGCCTTTGGCCGGGATCGCCTGATGGCTCTGATAGAGGGCGCCGCGATCCCCGGTGGCGATCCAACGACCATCGCTCCAGATCACGTCGTACAGGTGCTCTTCGCTGAAGGCGGGCACTTGCCGCCAGTTCGCCCCGGCGTCTTCGCTGAGGTAGAGGCCGCCACGGTTGCCCACTGCCACCCCGACCTGAGCGTTGAACTGAATCGCCCGCAGGCTTTCGCTGCCCAGCTCTTGCACTTGCCAGGTTTGGCCGTGGTCGACGCTGTGCAGCAGGCGGCCGAACTCAGCGGCGATCCACAGATCGCCGTTGGCACCGGCGCGGATGCTGTTGAGGGTGACGTCTTCATCAATGCTCAACTGCTGCCAGTGGCTGCCGTCGGCATCGCCACGCAGCAGGCTGCCGATCTCACCGACCACCCAGAAGTGGTTATCGATAAAGGTCACGTCGAGCAGCTTGGCCACCGTGTCTTCAGCCAACACCTGCTGCTCTTTCCAGCTGCCGTCATCCTGCTTGACCCACAGGCGGCCCTGGTTACCCACCACCACCACGCGGCCCGCCGGAGACACGGCAATGCCTTGCAGGTTGTCGCGGCCCGGCACCTCTTCACGGCTCCAGCTGTCGCCACTGTCGAGCGACTCCAGCAACGCGCCGTTCTGTCCCACCGCCCAGATATGCGGGCCGTAGACTTCGGCATCAAAGAAAGCATCGCGGTTTTCCAGCAACGGCTGGCTCAGCGGGTGCGGATTGACCGTCGGCTGAACAAACAGCGCGGCATAGGACAGGCCACCGATAATGACCCACGGCGACAGCCGCCCAACCCAACTCAGACAGGTACTAAGCATGCTGCACCCCCTGCGCGACTTGACGCTGCAGCCAGCGGAAGGAGTGCCCACCCAGCGGCGTTTCGGTCAGCGCCGCCACGCGCTTGACCGCCTCCACCAGTGCCAGGCTGTCGATACCGGTCGCAAAGCCCATGGCGTTGAGCATCAGCACCAGGTCTTCAGTGGCCAGGTTGCCGGTTGCGCCCGGCGAGAAGGGGCAGCCACCGAGGCCGCCGATGGAGCTGTCGAACTCGCGCACACCGGCCTGCAATGAGGCCAGCACGTTGGCCAGCGCCATGCCACGGGTATCGTGGAAATGGCAGGACAGCTGCCCGGCCTGACTAAAGCTTTGCAGCGGCGTCAGCACCTGCCGCACCGCCTGCGGGTTGGCCGCGCCAATGGTGTCGGCAATGATCACCTTGTCGGCACCGGCCTCGAACAGGCGCTGAGTCAGGGAGATCACCCGCTCGGCAGGCGTCACGCCCTCGAACGGGCACTCGAACGCCACCGCCACATAAGCCCGGGCTTGCAGTCCATCGGCCCGCGCCCGCTGCATCAGCTCCGTGCAGACCGCCGTGGTCTCATCCAGGCTCATGCGGATATTGCGCTGGTTCATGGTCTCGGTTGCCGAGAGCACCACCGCCACCGATTTCACCCCAGCCGCCTTAGCCAGCTCGTAGCCCTTGCTGTTAGGAATCAGCGCCGAGTACGCCACCTGATCGGCCATCGGCAGTTGGCCAAACAACTCATCGGTGCCGGCCATTTGTGGCACCGCTTTAGGCGACACAAAGCTGCCGACTTCCACACTGCGAATACCGCTATTGAGCAGGGTCTGAATCATCTCCAAACGCTGCGCTACGCTCAGGGTTTTACCCTGGCTTTGCAGGCCGTCACGCGGCCCGACTTCATTGACGATTACGCGCTCCATCATGGCTCAGCCCACCACTTTGGCATTGCGCAGTGCAGCGATGCGCGCGTCATCCATGCCCAGCAGGCTCTTCAGCACTTCATCTGTGTGCTGACCCAGCAATGGCGGCGGGGTGTACTGCTCGTCGTTATCCAACGAAAGCTTGATCGGGTTACCCGGTGCGTTGACCTTGCCACCTTCTGGGTGCTCAATCTCAACCACCATCTTGCGATGCAGCACCTGCGGATCATGCAAAGCCTGCTCGAAGTTATTCACCGGGGCACAAGGCACCCGCACAGAACTCAACTTCTCGACCCAGTAATCGGTGCTCTGAGTCGAAAACACATCATTGAGGATGCCTTCGATCAGCACCTTGTTGGCGAGACGTTCAGGCTGGGTTTTGAACTTAGGGTCCTTGAGCGCTTCGCTATCGAACAGGCTGATCAAGTTGTCCCAGAAGCTGTCGAAAATCACCGCGACGATCACAAAGCCATCGCTGGTTTTGAAGGTGTTGTACGGCACATGCACGAAGTGGCCGTTGCCCAGCGGGGTCGGGTTCTGGCCGCTGAGGAAGTACATGGTGGCCATGTAGTTGAGCATGCTGATCTGGCAGTCCAGCATGGAGATATCCACATGCTGCCCCACGCCTTTCTGGCTGCGTGATTGCAGCGCCGCGAGAATGCCCATCACCGCGAACATGCCGCCGCCCAGATCGCCAATCGGGATACCGGCGCGGGTCGGTTTGTCGGCGTTCTCACCGGTGATCGACATGCCGCCACCGATGCCCTGCACCACCTGATCAAACGCCGGGCGCTGGAAGTTCGGACCGTCTTGGCCAAAGCCTGTGACCGAACAGGTGACGATGCGTGGATTGATGGTTTTGAGGTGCTCGAAATCGATCTTCAACTTCGCAGGCACGCCGGCACTGAAGTTATCCAATACCACGTCGGCGGTGCGCACCAGCTCGTAGAACAGCTCAAGACCGGATTCGCTCTTGAGGTCGATGCACACACTCTTTTTATTGCGGTTAAGGGTCAGGAAGTACGCACCCATACCGTTCAGAGAATTGTTTGGATCTTTCGCCAACAAAGCACGAGTGCCCTCGCCTGCCAGCGGCTCCACCTTGATGGTTTCAGCACCGAGGTCTGCCAGGATCATGCCGGCGTATGGACCGGACAGCATGTGGGTCAAGTCAATGACCCGAATCCCCTCTAACGGCTTGCTCATATTGTTTCTCTTATTGGTGAGACTGGTGGTTCTGAACAAGCCATAGCAATTGCATTGCCAACTTCTTAATAAAAAAATAAGTGGCTGATATATAAGTAATTTTTATTGAACCCTGACCACCAAAAGAGCGCTGCGCAACAGCCCCTCATTTCAAGTTGAAAGGCTGGATTTCAGAGTGATTGCAAAAGGGTCGTGGGCCGTGACAAGTAATCCGGACTGACGCGAAGTGTGCGCACTGAATCATGCTGGCCAGGCCGATAGAACATTGAAATTCGCCCGGCAGTGCACTTGAGCGAGAAGCACAAAAGCGCCCTGTCGCGCATTCAAACGCGCAGCCGCTGGCAGTCGAGCTATTGAATTGCGCTACCGAGCAAAATGATCGACGTGGAAGCGCCCGCGTTGCCGCCATGGCTGGCGCATTTGCAGGACGCGCGCGGCGGCATAACACCGCCGCCTACTCAAGCCCTGGGGCGAAGTGAAGGGCTTTCAGCGCCGCGCCGCAGCAGGGCCTTGTAGCTGGCTGAGCAAAATACCGGCGAACACCACGACAGCCCCCAGCAACTGCCAAGGGGTCAACGCCTGACCCAGCAGCAGGTAGCCGATACAGATCGCAGACAGCGGGCTCAGCAGCAGGAAGAGGGAGAGTTGTACGGGGTCTAATTGGGGCAGCGCCTTGAACCACAGGTAATACGGCAGCAGCGTGCCGAACAGGGTCAGAAAGCCATAGCCAGACACTTCGCGCAGGGTCGGCAGCGGCAGTGGAAACTCAAACCAGGCGGCAAATGGCAGAACCATCAGTCCCCCCAACAACAGCTGCCACCCCACAAACGGCAGGGGCGGGATATTCAGCTTCCAGCGCTTCATCAGCAGTGTGCCGAGGCCCATGCTGGCCGAGGCGAGTAACGCCGCCAGAGCGGCCGGCATATCCCACTGCATACGGCTGGGCGCCACCAGCACCAGCGTAATACCGCAAAAGCCAAGCACGGCACCGCAGCTAATAATCCAACGGGTGCGCTGACGGAACAGCAGCCACGCCAGCGCCCACACCAACAACGGCTGCGTACACACCAGCAGCGCGGCCAGCGGCCCGGCCAGGCGCGAGGCGCTGTAGAACAGGCAGGCGTGCATCAGGCCCATGCACAACAGGCTGACCACCAACAACGGTGGCCAATCTTGCGCACGCGGCCAGTAGCGGCGCAGGCAAAGCAGGATTAAGCCGGGCACCAACAGGCGGATCATGGCCGTGCTCAGCGGACGTTCGGTCCACAGCACGGCGGTGGTCAGCCAGTAAGTGGTGCCCCATAAAATCGGCGGGATAACCGCACACAGCAGCAAGCGGATCGGCATACACTGCACAACCTTGCAGGCGTGACTGCGAGGCGTCTGCCTCGCAGTGCACAGACAGTTAGCAGGTCAGTTTAGGCATGACCTTTTCGCCAAACAGGCGGATGCTGGGGACGAAATCAGGGATGCTGAAAAGGATGCCGTCGACGCCGGTTTGCGCGGCGATGTCGTCAATCTTGCTGGCGACAGTGGCGGGCGAGCCGTGAATCACCGGCATGCCCATAAAGGCCAGGTTGCCATCTTCATAATTGCGCTCAAGGCCGCTGAGCATGCGGTCGGCCGTCCCGCCCGGGTTGGAGTCCAGCGCCGCGCTGGCCAGGATATTGGCAATCGCGCCCTGATCCGCGCCAGCAACGATGGCTTCGCACTGCGCTTGCGCCTGCGCATCGGTTGGCGCCAACACCAACTGGAACAGTGCGTAGATACCGACCTTGCGCCCAGTCTTAGCGGCTTCGCTGCGCATCAGGTCGCAGGCGGACTTCAACGCCGACTTCTCCGCCATGATGAAGCTGTGATCGCCATGCTGCGCGGTAAACGCCAGCCCAGCCGGTGATTGGCCGGCGCAGACGATCGGGATCTGCCGCCCCGGACGCGGATTCACCACGCAGTCTTTGACCTCGAAGAACGGGCTCTTGTAGGTGACCGATTCTTCGTTCCAGAACTTCTTCACCAAGGACAAATAATCTGCCGCGAATTCATACCGCCGCCCGTAGTAGTCATCCCCTGGCCACACACCCATTTGCGTATATTCCGGGCGGTTCCAGCCGGTGACCACGTTGAGCCCACAACGCCCACCGCTGATGTCGTCGATGGTCGCGACCATGCGCGCGACCACAGCCGGGTGGCGAGCCAAAACGGTCACCGTGGGGAACAGGCCGATGCGCTCAGTTACCGCCGCCAAACCGGCCATGAGGGTGAAGGTTTCCAGGCAAGAGTCCCAGTATCCGGTTTCGCCACCGAAGCCTTTGAACTTCATCATCGACAACACAAAATCGAGGCCCTGACGCTCAGCCTCTAGGGTGATTTGTTTATTGTGTTCAAAGGTTGGCAAATACACCGGACTGCCCTTGGAAGGGATATAACCGTTGCTGCCATTGGGAAGGAAAATACCGAACTTCATTAACACACCCTCATCGTTATTAGCGGTAAGTCTTTGTTTTTATAGGCCGTACTGAAAAGCAGGGAGCTTTTCCGGTAATACCCTGCGAATGCAGGTAAACCCCTTGATGTAGGCTTGCAAGAGCAGCAATGTGTGGTCGATGCGTTGGCGCGTTTTGCCCACCTCGGCATCCTTTTCATCCCCGCTGATAACGGCCTGCACATCACGGATCACCAAATGATCCGGCAGGTAATTAGGGCGGAAATTCTTGAACGAAAAGGTGCGTAATTCGAGCACGGGATAAAGCCCGCCCACACCTGCGGAAACACCGCACAGCAGCACCGGCTTATGGGCCAGCCAGTCCAGATGCATATACAGAAACCAGTTCTTCAGCGCGGGGGTGGCCATGCCGTGCCACTCAGGGGAAATCAGGATAACGGCATCGGCATTCGCCGCGTCATCGGCCCGCGGATAGGCCGCCCCTTCTTGCCACAGCGCTAAGGGTTGGCTGCCCAGGTCATGGACCTTGACGCCTGCGCTCGCGCAGATACCCAGCGCGCTCAGGCGCTCGCCCAAGTAATGCCCCAGCCGGGCCGATTGACTACCGGCAGAATGGCTGCCTGAAACAATCAATATTTGCTTGAATTGCATGGGTGGAACGCATCCGTTGAATTGTTATAGTTACGGAGCTTCAGCAATTATTAAGCCAGCCAATTAAAAATCTATTAATTCATATAGTTAGAACAAACTAATAGTTATTTACCCTGCACATTGAAAGCGTAATTTCATATTGAAATAACAGCACGCTGATAAGCGTCCAGGCCTTCTCCAACACTGCTGTTAATGCGTATGAGTATGCGAGAATGCCGCCCTTAGTGGTGCAACTGGCAGAGAGAATTACATGGCCTATAACGGCGATGACTCGGAAAATTCACTGGTCGATAAAGCGGTCAACGGCATCCTCGAAGGGATTATGGAGGGCCGTTTTGTCCAAGGTCAGCGCCTGGTGGCTGCGGATCTGGCGGAACAGTTCAATGTCAGTCGCGCCCCCATCCGCGAAGCCCTGCAAAAACTGGCCGGGGATGGCGTGGTGGAACTGCTGCCAAACCGTGGCGCCCGCATTCGTCAGTTGAGCCTGGAAAACCTGGTGGAGTTTCTCGAGTTTTCTGAAGCGATTCTGGTGCTAGGTATTCGCTTGGCCGCACCGAAACTCAAAGAATCGGACAATCATGCGGTGTTGATTGAGGCATTCAACGAGATTGAACACACCGGCCACGCTCGCGAGCCTTTTGCCTTTGTCCGGGCGCTGTATCAATACCATGTGAAGCTGCACGCCCTGGCCGGCAATGGTTTCCTCGAGCTGTTTTACAACCGCCCGGAGATTCGTTTTTATTCGTTGTTCTTGGCCAATATCGTTCCGGGGGATTCCTGGGAGCACTACTTGGAAAACTACCGGCAGATTCATGAAACCCTGCTCGAGGGTGACCCCCATACAGCGGTAGTGACCTTTAGCGCGCACCTGCGTTGGGTGGTGCGGTTGATGCGTTCGCAAAATGCACATATTGCGACCTCGCTCCCGTGAGAACGGCTTTAGCCGTGAAAGCGCTTGTGTGTGCCTGCGTGTATTAGGGATTAGCCCAACTCAATTGTTCGCGGCTAAAGCCGTTTCTACGTGGGCTCTGCGGTGTTTTCTGTGGGAACGGCTTTAGCCGTGAAAGCAATGTTGTGTGCCTGCATGTATTAGGGATTAGCCCAACTCAATTGTTCACGGCTAAAGCCGTTCCTACGCGGGGTCTGCGGTGTTTTCTGTGGGAACGGTTTTAGCCGTGAACGCAATGGTGTGTGCCTGCGTGTATTAGGGGTTGGTCCAGTTCGGTTGTTCACGGCTAAAGCCGTTCCTACGCGGGGTCTGCGGTGTTTTCCGTGGGAACGGCTTTAGCCGTGAAAGCGCTTGTGTGTGCCTGCATGTATTAGGGATTAGCCCAACTCAATTGTTCGCGGCTAAAGCCGCTCCTACGTGGGGTCTGCGGTGTTTTCTGTGGGAACGGCTTTAGCCGTGAAAGCGCTTGTGTGTGCCTGCATGTATTAGGGATTAGCCCAACTCAATTGTTCACGGCTAAAGCCGTTCCTACGCGGGGTCTGCGGTGTTTTCCGTGGGAACGGCTTTAGCCGTGAAAGCGCTTGTGTGTGCCTGCATGTATTAGGGATTAGCCCAACTCAATTGTTCGCGGCTAAAGCCGTTCCTACGCAGGGTCTGCGATGTTTTCTGTGGGAACGGCTTTAGCCGTGAAAGCGCTTGTGTGTGCCTGCATGTATTAGGGATTAGCCCAACACAATTGTTCGCGGCTAAAGCCGCTCCTACGCAGGGTCTGCGGTGTTTTCTGTGGGAACGGCTTTAGCCGTGAAAGTGTCGGTGTGAACAATCATGCCTGGGCAGCTAAAGCCATACGGCATCCCACAACGGGTAATCCCCCACACGCTTGACCAGTCCAGCCCTCAAGGGATTCGCGACCAAGTAGCGAGCCACTGCTTGCATATCTTCCTCTGTGCGCAGGGCGTGTTCGTGATACCCCGCCTGCCATAATCGCCCTGCACGATCCAACGCTTGATTAATAGAACGAGCACTACGCCCTTTGACCCGCTGCATCAGCTCAGCCAACGTCGCCTCGCGCAATGTCACCAGCCAGTGCCAATGATCCGGCATGACAACCCACGCCAGGGAATCAACCCATCCCAGCTCCGCTACCAAGCGCAATTCCGCAACCAGCAAACGCCCTACAAAAAAATTGGAGAGGATCGGCTGGCGATGATCAACAGCAACGGTAATCAGGTAGCTGCGACCACACTCGCTATGGCGCCCACGCCTCAGGTTATGGCTGTGAAAGTATCGGGGGGTGGACATTCCGTGTCCTCATTGGGTTGGGAAGATGCTGATTGGAGGTCGAATGAGTGGCTATTCGACTGCCTCTCAGCGCTGCCAATACAGATCAAAGCCTGCAAACTGGCGTGGCTTGAGCAGAGTAGCTCTTCGCGGCTAAAGCAGCCCCTACAAACAGGTGCGATATTTTCTGTGAGAACGGCTTTAGCCGTGAAAGCACTTGTGTGTGCCTGCATGTATTAGGGATTAGTCCAACTCAATTGTTCACGGCTAAAGCCGTTCCTACGCGAGGTCTTCGGTGTTTTCTGTGAGAACGGCTTTAGCCGTGAAAGCGCTTGTGTGTGCCTGCATGTATTAGGGATTAGCCCAACTCAATTGTTCACGGCTAAAGCCGTTCCTACGCGGGGTCTGCGGTGTTTTCTGTGGGAACGGCTTTAGCCGTGAAAGCAATGGTGTGTGCCTGCATGTATTAGGGATTAGCCCAACTCAATTGTTCGCGGCTAAAGCCGTTCCTACGTGGGGTCTGCGGTGTTTTCTGTGGGAACGGCTTTAGCCGTGAAAGCGCTTGTGTGTGCCTGCATGTATTGGGGAGTGGTCCAGCTCGGTTGTTCGCGGCTAAAGCCGTTCCTACGCAGGGTCTGCGGTGTTTTCTGTGGGAACGGCTTTAGCCGTGAAAGCGATTGTGTGTACCTACATGTATTGGGGAGTGGTCCAGCTCGGTTGTTCGCGGTTAAAGCCGCTCCTACGCGCGAATTGCACAAGAGAATGGCAGCGCCAACCTCAACTCACCCCCCAAAAAGAAAAACCGACCTGATCGACTGCAAACTGATCAGACCGGCTTTTGTACTCCTGCAAATATCACTGCTCGACTTGCGTCACCACCGACAGGTAAGCGTCGTCGTTCGGCTTGCCGGCATCGGGGTCTTCGTGGTCCTGGGCGATAATGCGCAGCACATTGCGCAACAGTTGTTCACGCTTAGCATCACGCTGATCGCGCACGGCCGCATCGGCCACGTAAGCATCCACACTGCCCTGCGCCAAGGCTCCTTTGCTCACCAGCAAGCGCTCCAGCGTGTCGACCCGATCCGCCAGGACCGAGACTTCCCCCACCAAGCCCATCAGCATGGCCAGCAGCTTGTCCTGGGCGGGGTCTGCAAAGAAGTAAGGCCTCGCGCCTTTGGCCTTCTTGGGTAATACAACGTCACTTGGCACAGTCATTATTTCCACGCTCCATACACATACCACTGACCACCGCCACCGAAGTCCCCGCCCTGAAAGACATGGGTGTATCGCTGGCTGAGTTTGGCTTCGAAGGCGCTCGGGGCAAGGATTTCAAACACCTTGTCGGCGCTGAAACCGGCTTGCGCACAAGCGCTGAACGGATCGATCAGGTGGCTGCCGCGCCAGAACGGCTCGTTGTTGTTGCGCGTATCCCAATCGAGCATAAAGGCGTCGTACGGCGGCAAGTCCTTATAGGGCGGGGTTTCACCGTGGAGCATGACGCCGCCTTCACGCAGAACCCGGTGGCTCTCTTTAAAGATGTTGCTCGCCGCCTTCTTCGAGGTTTCATGGATGAGGATGCTGCCGTTGACCACATCGAAGTAGCCATCCGGGAAGTCCAGCGCCTCCGCGTTCATCTGGATAAAGTTGACCTTCACCCCCAGCGATTCAGCACGGGCGTGGGCATAACGCAGCACCGGCGCACCCACGTCGATGGCGAAGATTTGCGCCTGCGGGTAGTACTCCGCCCAGGCCAGGGTGGAGTGACCCACGGTGCAGCCCAGATCGAGGATGCGCTGGGGCTTGAAGTCCGGGTAATGCTCCTTCAGCCACTTGGCGGTAGAGGCGCCAATGTCGTCATTCAGCGGGCCCATGCGGCCCATGGCGTAGACGTAAACCGCGCGGTCATAGATGGCGCCAGCGGCGACGTCATCACTGCAGAATTCCGAGTGATAACCACCGGGCATACAGTGAATGTCGATCGCCGTATGGTATTCCGGGGTTTTCAGATCCAGATTCAGCTTGAGGCTGCCCAGCTTGGGTTTGGCCTGTGCTGCGCTGGCTTTTTCCACCAGCGTCGGTAGTTGACGCTGCACCGGAATCTGCACCGAGTTCCACATCATTTCCTGGCTGCAACGCTGCAGGCTGCTCCAGAACTGGTAGTACTCCTGCTGCTTCATCAGACGGTCGATTTCCACCAGGCTCTGGCCTTTGCCGGTGGCCTTGAGTTGTGGCTCGACGTTTTCCGTGAAGACCTTTTTGTTACCCGGGGAGACGTTCTGCGCCAGGTACAGTTTGAAGCAGCGCACGAAGTCCTGGCGCGCCTCTTCATCGTGGGTCATCTGCACCAATACGTCGTGCCGGTGCTGCGAAGTGGTGTCATTTATTGTTTGCATTATTTGCTACCTCATCTGCCAACCGCAGTTATCGAAATACCCTGCCTAGCGGAAAAACTCGCGGATCACCTGAGCCATATACGCGGGCTCCTGATCCAGCACATACGCCCCACCCTTCATCTCCAGCACCTGCGCCTCCGGGCGGGCGTCACAAGCACGTTGGAAGTAGGGATAGAGCACATCCCCTTCACCACAGATCAGCAGCAGCGGACATTGCACCTGCGCCAGATAGGCCGGGAAGTCCTGGTTGAACACCGCTGCGTAGGCCTCGTGCCAGCGGTCGCCGGCGATCAGGGTATCGATCGCTTCACGGGTCGCCAGCGCCACTGAGGGCGGGTACGCAATGGGGAGCTGGTCAAGCTGGTTGACGCGCTGCCACACCTCTCGCAAATGCGTGGCTTGGGCGTCGATGTGCAGCGGCTTAACGGCCGCCTCACGCCATAAACTGCGCTCTTGCTCGGTGAGTTGGACCGGCCCGATCATGCCCAGCTTGCGCACGCGTTGCGGGTGCTTGGCGGCCAACTCACACGCCAGCGCCGCGCCGGTGTGGTGGCCGAACAGGTTGAACGGCCCGATGCCCAACGCATCAATCGCCTGCATCAGGCTGCTGACGTAATACTCAGTCGTCGGTGCCTGCGCTGGACGGTAAGAGCCGCCAAAGCCCGGAGTGTCCAAGGCATACAACGGCGCCAGATCCTCAAGCTGCGCCATCACCGCCTGATACATGGCCGAGGAACTGGCGGTCTGATGCAGGAACACGCTCGGCACCCGGCCGCTGCCACTGACATAGCGCAGGTGGATCTGCCCGTCAGCCACATCCACATAAGTTTTTTTCACTCCCATGGCCTTACTCCAGTCCCAGTGCGCCGGGGTTCATCAGGCCCTTGTTATCCACCGCGCGCTTAACCTGAAGCAGCAGTTGGCTGGTCGCGGCATTGCCGATGGATTGCTGATACGGGTAGTACTTGCCCAACTGCAGGTGACAGGCACCCAGCTCGAAGTACAGCTCACGCAGGCCCTCACGGAGTTTCAGGGCCACTTCACGGGTTTTCGGATCAGCCGGTATCGCGCCCCATTCCTTGCGGTATTCGGGCTCGATCAAATCGAGGCGGAACTGACCCAATTCATCGAACCAGTACAGGCTCGGCTCGATCACAAACTCGGCCCCCGAGAAACAGGTGAGGTAGGAGTACTTGATGTTGTAAGTGGCCATCAGCGCCGCGTGCTCGGCAAAGTAGCGCTCAGTGGTCAGCGCCGCATCCACCGCCCGCGACAGTGGGAAGAAGCCATGCACCGGAATCCACACTTCACCTTTACTGCCCAGCAGGATGGTGCGCACACCAGCGAATGGCTGGGAGCGGAAGGCCAGTGGAATGGCATTGCCAATCGGTGCACCGCCATTCTGGCTGACGATGTTCTCGGCAATCATCAGCATGCTCGCCGCCGCCTCAGCGGTCGGACCGTCCACCGCGATATGCAGCGAGTAGTTGATGTTGTTCAGGATCTTTTTGCCCTGCGTGGCCATCTTCACTGCGTTCTTCAGACCACTGAACAGGCTTTTGCCGGAAGTCGCCACATCCGCCAGCACCGACAAGCCTTCTTTGAGGCTGAAACCTTTGTCTTCAAAGCCGGCGTTGTAGAACGGGTCAAAGCCATAGCACTCGCTAGCGATGCTTTCACGGGCGATGGCGGTTTGCGCCTGCAGCATGGCCTCCAGGGTTTCGAAGCCGTAGGACGCGCACAGCGTGGCGGGCGGCATTTTGATCAGACGCAGGCAGGCTTCCACCTTGAGCCCGAAGGCACCGGTATCGGCGGTGAACAGGCCGGTCAAATCCGGGCCGAAGTGGCGATAGAAGCCATTGCTGTGCACGTGGGCAGACGATCCTGTCTGCAAAATCTGGCCATCGGCGAGGATCACCTTGAGCCCCAGGCAGCTTTCCGCAGCGGTGTGGTGAATACCAGAGCCGTGGAACAGGCTGTTTTGCGACAGCGCACCGCCGACAGTGGCGTACAGGCCGGAGAGCGGGCCGTAGTAAGGCGTGCGCAAGCCTTTGGCCTTCAGCGCGTCGTACAGATCGCTCCAGGTGCAGCCGGTTTGTACGCGCACGTACATGTCCTGCTCATTGATTTCGACGATCTGCTTCAGCCCACGCATGTCGATCAGCACACTGTGCGCTCGGGTCGGCACATAGCCGCGGGTGTACGACATACCACCGCCACGGGGCACCAGCGCAATCTCGTGCTCATGGCAATAGGCGGCCGCTTTGGCCAGGGCTTCGATGGAGGTGGGTTTGAGCACCGCTGCAGCAACCGCTTCGGGCTGGAAACTCAGGTCGGTGGAGAAATAGCGGCGGGCCTCTTCATCAGTCAGAACGGCGTCCTGACCCAAGGCCTCACGCAAGTATTCGATGTGGCGTGTTTCCAGCATTTGCCTGTTCCTAATCAGTGAATGTTCAGGTCAGGAGCCTCATTAACAGCGCTCTCAAATTGCATACAATTTATAACCGGGACTTTAGTCCCGGTCAACGATTTGCATACAGTTTTGCGAGTAAAAAGCCTCTTTATTTCGATAAACAGCCCATTAACAGGCGATAACAGTTAAAAACCCTAAATACACAGCTTATTTTTGCATACAAAAAAGCCTTCCTTGGCCAAGCACTTCAGGGAAAACTCATGCCGTTACTCGAACGCTTCCCGCGCCAGCGGGCCATTAAATTGCTCAATGGCGCCCGGCTCGATGTAACGCTGCCAGTTGTCGAAGATCTCCCGGCCGGCGAGGAAGCCCTCAAAAATGGCGTGATCGGTACGCCGTGGGGTCACGCAGTCACCCACACGATGCACGTTCGGCAGGGCCTCTTTCAGCTCGAAATACAGCTGCTGCTGCGGCAAATGGCGAATGCACAGAACGATGCTGTCGAAGCCGCTCAGGGTTTCTTCATCGGCGGTGTAGAGGTTGAAGATATCCACATCGTTACCACGAATCTGACTGACCCAGGCGTTGAGGGTGTAGGTGAGGCCTTGAGCAAACAGGTTGGCGTAGACAATCGGCTGATCCAGGGTCACACCCAGCTTGTGGAACAGGGCATTCCAGCGCGTCAGCACGTGAACCTGATGGCCGTTCTCAACTAACTTCTCAGTGATACCCGCAGAATAACGAGTCCCTTCATCGTCGATGACCAGCACGCGCTTGCCGAGTTTTTCCGGGTGATCCAGTACATCCAGGGCGGTGAATACGTGATCCGCATCGATGCCCGGCACCTGATCCACCAGCGGGTTTACATCGGAGTAGCCGCTGCGATCCGGCAGAGAGCCGGTGGCCACGATCACCCCGTCCGGCGCCAGCGCCTGCACTGATTCGACGGTGGCGCTGTGGTTCAGGCGCACGCTGACATCGGCCTTGGCCATATGCACCTTGAGGTCTTCGGTAATCCAGGCGAAGGAGTCGCGGCGCGGCATGCGGATCACGTAGTTAACCTGCCCGCCCAGCTCGCCGGCCTTCTCCAGCAGGGTCACGCGGTGACCGCGCTTGGCCAGGCCTTCCGCCGCCTTCATCCCGGCCGGGCCGCCGCCGACCACCACCCAGTGTTTCTGTGCTGGTGCCAGCTTCAGGGTTTGCACGCCAAACACTTCCTCACGGCCGGTGCCGGGGTTGATCTGGCAGGTCATGGAGGTGCCTTGGAACAGCCGGCCAACACAGCCCTGGTTACAACGCAGGCAGTGATAGATCTCGTCTTCACGGCCTTCTTTGGTTTTCTTGGCAAACTCGGCATCGGCGATCTGCGCCCGGGTCATGGCCACCATGTCGGCATCGCCACGGGCCAGAATGGCCTCCGCCTCACCGGCGCTGCCAATCCCCGAAACCACGAATACCGGAATCTTCAGCGAGCGCTTCAACCGCGCCACCGGATCGGCCAGCCAGCCATTGGGCACGTCATACGGCGGCATGATGTAAGTCGCCGACTGATAGACCCCTGCGGTGGTCATCACATAGTCGATATCGCCGGTGGCCTCGACGGTTTGCGCGACCTTGATCCAGTCCTGCACCTCCATGCCGCCGGGCACCATTTCATCGGCGCTGAGACGGATGCCGACGACGAAGTCTTTACCGACCTCCTCACGCACCGCACGGATCACTTCCAGCGGGAAACGCATGCGGTTTTCATAGCTGCCGCCGTACTCATCGGCACGCTTGTTAAACAGCGGCGAGATGAACTGGTGCAGCAGGTAGCTGTGGGCCAGGTGCACTTCCACACCGTCGAAACCGGCCTCTTTCGAGTAGCGCGCCGAGCGCACCCAGCCTTCGACGATTTCGTCCATGTCACTGCGTTCCATGGCCTTGGCCATTTCACCGAACACCGGCGACTTGATGTTGGAGGATGACCACAGCACGCGGTAATCGTCCATGGCGTGGGTTTCGCCCATCACGCCAAAGTGGTTGAGCTGGGCAATGATGTGCGAACCGTACTCGTGCACCGCATCGGTCAGGGCGCGGTCACGCTCAACCATCTCCGGACGATAGCCGTAGGAGTAGCCCCGGCAGAAGGTGTTAGACGTCGGATGGATCAGGCGGTTGCCGGTGATCATCAGACCAATCCCGCCCTTGGCACGCGCCACGTGATAGTGGATATCGCGGTTGTTGGTCAGGCCGTCAGGCGAGTTAAACGACATGGCATGCGCCGACTGCATGATGCGGTTGCGCACGGTGATGTTGCCGATTTTAAGCGGCTCAAAAAGATGGGGATAACGCTCTACGGTCATGGTCTTGTCTCATCAATCAGACAGGTAAATTTTCTTTTTATGGGATGCTGCTAATCAGGGCCTCGCGCCACTGCAGGTCAAAGCCTTCCAGCTCGCCCTGTTCAATAAAGCGATTGGGGTCATGCAAAATTTCCCGACCCGCCAACATCGCTTCGTAGATGCTGTCTTGCAGTGGTCGCGGCAGGCGCGCATCACCGATGCAGTAGAGTTTTTCCACACGGCCTTGCAGTTGCTGGTACAGCTCATCCACCGAGCGATGCCCGGCGGCGATGATGAAGCTGTCAGCCTCCAGCACAGCCTCGTTCTGGTCGGTAAACAGGTTGAAGATTTGCGCCTGGTTGCCGTTGATATGCCGCACCCAACTGTTGAGGGTATAACGCAGCCCCTTGGCGAAGACGTGGCGGTAGTTCACCGGCAAGTCGAGGGTCAGGGCCAGGTTCGGTGCGAGGGAAATAAAGCGGCTGATCAGGTGCACTTCGTGGCCACGGTCGAGCAAGTACTCCGCCGTGCCCAAGGCATAGCGGCCACCGTCTTCGTCGAACAGCACCACGCGCTTGCCCAGTTGTGCCGTGCCTTGCAGCACCTCGACCACGCTAAAGACGTTGCCCTGCTCGGTGCCCGGCACCCGATCCACCGCTGGACGGGTCGAGGTGAAGGCGGTTTTCAGCGGCGTGGAGCCGGTGGCGATGATTACCCCGTGCGCTTTCGCTGCGACGATGTCATCGGCGCTGAGCCGCGTATTCAGGCTGATCTCCACCCCAGCCTTGCGCAGCTGACGCTCCAGGTCCCGGGGGATAAAACCGAACTTGTGCCGCCGCGGCAGCTGAGCCGCCAGATTGAGTTGCCCGCCGAGCTTGTCGCCAGCCTCCACCAAGCGCACACCATGGCCACGACGGGCCAGCTCCAGCGCCGCGCGCATGCCTGCCGGACCGCCGCCAATCACCAGCCAGTTGGCCGCTGTGGCAGCAGGTTTGAAGGTATGGCTGCCAAAGCGCTGCTCACGCCCGGCAGCCGGGTTAACCACGCAGGAGATGGCATTGCCCGCCATCAAGCGCGCAATACAGGCCTGGTTGCAGCGGATGCAATGGTTGATTTCGTCTTCGCGACCTTGCAGCAGCTTGTTGGCAAATTCCGGGTCGGCGATCTGCGTGCGGGTCATCGCGATCATGTCGGCAGCACCTTCAGCCACCAGTGCTTCGGCTTTAGCCGGATCGACAATATGGCCGACGATAAACACCGGAATATCGCGGATGGCCCGCACGGCCTTGCGCAGCCGCGCGCCGTCTTCCACCAGCCAGTTTTCCGGGTAATCCCCCGGCGGAATCTGATCGGCGTGAGCCGCATAGGTGCCGGCAGTGGCGCTGACATAATCAATCAACCCGGTCTCGACCAGCTTGCAGGTCATTGCCGTGGCGACATCGGCTTGCATGCCATCGACGCTGCACTCATCCATGGACACACGAATGCCCACGACAAAATCCGGGCCGACGGCATCGCGCACGGCCTGCATGGTTTCAATCGGGAACCGCACGATGTTGTCCAGCGTGCCGCCGTATTCATCAGTGCGCTTGTTGTACACAAACGAGAGGAACTGCTGATGCAGGTAGCCGTGGGAGAAGTGCAGCTCCACCCCGTCAAAACCTGCGGCCTTGGAGTTAAGCGCAGTTAAGGCGAAATGCTCGGAGACTTCGCGCATCTGCTCGTGGCTCATCTCCCTCGCCCATTCGTTATACGCCGGAGACTTCATGGTCGAAGGCCCCCACAGCTCGCGGTAGTCATCCAGCGCGCCACTGCGGCCTTGCGGCCCGAAGTGGATGATCTGGGCAATGATGCGCCCACCAAACTCATGCACCGCGCGCACCATCTCGGCATCGCGTTCGATGATCTCTTCACGGTTGCCCCGCGCCAGCGAACGGTTAGGCCCAGTGGAGGTGGGGTGGGTGTGACGGGCGCCCGTGACGATCAGGCCGATGCCGCCTTTGGCGCGCTCGGCTTGGTAGTAAATATCGCGGTTGTTGGTTAACCCTTCGCCAGAGTGAAAACCCTTGGCATGGGCGGTTTGCATCAGGCGGTTGCGTACGCTGATGTTGCCGATACGCAGGGGAGAAAACAGGTGCGGATAACTGTTTTCGCCCGAATTATTTTTATTCTGGGTCATATCGTGATCCTTGCTCTCAGGAAAAAAACGGGCCGTTAGCGGCCCGTAAGCACATCAGCGGAGCACGTTTTCACCACTCATGAAGACAAACACACGCTTGAACAGGCCGCCTTCGACGTACCAAAAGTTGCAGTTACGCAGGCGGGTTTCGTTACCTTGCGGGTCTTTCAGGTACACGTTGAAGCGCGCGCAAACGGTTTGCGCCTCTTCGTCGGCGGCGGTTTCAAAATCGCCGTGCCAGATCTCGTTAAAGTTGCTGAAGAGGTTTTCGAACATCTTCTCCACGCCGGCCACGCCTGGGTGGGTCAGGTTGTCGGTCTGGATAGTGAAGGCCACATCGTCGTGGAAGCAGGCCAGCACGCCCGCCATGTTCTTGCGGTCGACGTTGGCAAAATATTGCTGTTCAGCCAGCTCAATCAGCTGGGCACGGGTCAAACGGGACATACGCAAATCCTCTTAATCGAACGTCAGTCAAAGACCGGTAAATGCGTGGTAGGCCGCATCATTCGGCGCTTGCGGAGCCGGATAAGCTTTGCGGCTGTGCCTCAGGTCGAGGGACAGCAGCAACTCACAGAGCTTGTAAGAAACCTGGCCGGGATTGATCACCGGGATCGGCAGGCGCTCGCTGAGGTAGGCGTGGGACTGATGCATGGTGGTGGAGCCGAGCACGATCACGTCGGCGCCGTCCTCTTCCATGGCCTTGCGGGCCTCAGCCTCCAGCTTGGCGAAGACGACTTCCTCTTTACCGGCCAGCAGTTCTTTCAGATCCGGCCGGGTGTTGATCGAGCGCAGCGAGGCCACTCGCGGCCACAACTGGTATTCGGTGAGGGTCTTTTCATAGAGCGGGAACCATTCGTCCCACATGGTGATAACGCTGAATTTCTTGCCGAGCATGCAGGCCATATGGAAGGCCGCCATGCCGGGAGCAATCACCGGAATGTTCAGGCGTGAACGCAGAGCCGCGAGGCCGGAGTCGCTGACGGTATCGATGCAAACCGCGTCGTAACCTTCGGCTTCGGCACGGATGCCGGCCTCAACGACAGAGAAGTCCATCAACAGCACATCGAAGGCAGAGTCAGCCAACGAGGCACCACGGGCCACGGGGACGAACTCCGGGTGGAAGCCCGGAAGAATCAGATGCGGCGGCAACTGACTGGCGCGATTGTCAGCACCAGCCTGATCCATAGGGATCGGGATGATGACCTTGATACGTTTCATCACGTAAGCATCCTGTCGGTTTTTGTTGTAGTAAGGGCTGATGCCGATTGCCCAACAGGACAGGAGCAAAGAACTTGCCAATTAATTCAACTTATTGATTTAGATAAAAATAAGTTGAATTACAGGACAGAAAACAGGCTTTTTTATTTCAATCTGAAAAGCCCGATAACAATGTGAAAAGCACCCACTACGCCACCCAAAAACCCAGGGCAAAGCGAAGCCGCCGCTAGCCTTTAACTAGGCCAATAAACAAATCAGGCCAAACAAAAAAGGCCCAGATTTTCATCCGAGCCTTTATTTGTATGGCCCAGGCGAGCCTCTAAGCTGTTCCAAAACTATTTGAATTACCTAACCTTTAAATTATAGAAATTCCTCAGGCATACCGAGTGCTCGCTGCTGAGCTGGGTTTAGGCTTGTTGATCAGCAGGCCGTAGCAATGACCAACCTACTGATCTGTGCCCAGTTAGTGCACCGCGTGCCTTGCCGAACCGGCATTTCGCGTCTGCGCAATAAGGCAACTGCACTCACGTGCCCGCCCTGAAAAACGCAACAGGCTTTCTCTTTTCCGTTACCAGAGGGGTTCGAGCATACGCAATGGAGTGCATTGTCATGCCACACAATGCACCCCCTGCCCCTAATATTGTCGATAAGGAAGGTTGCTGCATCCGGTAAATAGGCAGAACACTTGGGACGATAAAGTTTGCTGGAACGGAAACCCAACCAGTAATGCGAACTCCGGATCGGGGTGATTGGCGAATGCCCTGAACCAGATCAGGTATTTGACCCACGGCAGGTTGGTTTGCGTGAGATTGATTGTGTTGAGCATGGCTTGTTGCGAAGCCACCGTATTGGGTGTGGTATAGCCGTCCTCCGACAACAGCACCGGAATATCGCCGTCACCATTGTTTACTAAGACACTGTGGACAAGCTCATTCGTGGCAACCCAGGTACTCATGGTTGCATCCTGAAAAATATAGGGATGCCAATTGGCTCCATCGAAATAGTCACGCTTGTTCGTCGAAAGCGAGCTGTTCGATGCAATGGCCCGGTAAATGTCTCGCAGATACTGCGCTACTCCATTCAAGCTCAAATCATTCAAAGCCATGTCATCCGCCGTGACAGGTGCTGCAGCTGGCATGAACACCGTTGCGTGCGGATTACCAGCCTTGACGCCGCGAGAGCCCCAATACATGAGATCGAGAGTAATCTTGAGACGCTCGGCGTAGTTGAACCTTACCTTGCCGCACGAACCGGTTCCGGTTTGAATCGGTAAAAGCGTCGTCGCACCATTGAGTTCGTTGCCGATTTCCCACAGGCTGATGCTAGGAAATGCAAGCGCCTGTGCCTTCCAAGTGGCCTGCCAGTTGGCAAGAAATGCCGTATAGGGCGCTCCAGTGCTCGGACAGGGTATGGCTGTCGAATCGGCCGCCGTACTAGAGCCTGTCATCCAGGATGGATAGGAGTTGTCCATCCCGACCACGGTCACGCCGGCTCGCACCAACTGATCGACAGCCTGCTGATACAGCGCCAGGTTGGTGTTGTTCGGCTGCACGACCCCGGCCGATATCCCAGTGAATTCCTGCCAGTTCAACATCCACATTCTCACTACACGTGGATGGAGCGAGAGGATGCCATCTATCTGACCCTGTAATCCCCAGTTATTGACGATGGTGTTGGATACGATTGGCTCACCAATTCCAAGCGAGCCGTCACCTGCTTTGACGGATGCGGCATTGGTTGCGATGCCACAATAGAAAATCGCAAAATCTACATTGGGTGTTCCGTAAGCGGTGTATCGCACATAACCCTTGGGACAGGTGTATTTGGTGCCTGTGGTCGGATTCGGATAAGGCGACTGTCCATCTCCCGTCATACCTGCAAATACCATCGACGGGCCATTTGCCTGATGAGGGCGATAGCAGAAGTACAGCCTGTTATCGACGTTCGGCGTCCCCAATACCTGGCTGCTCGAATATCCCGGTGGACAGGTGTCAGTGTAGGTAAATGGGTTGACGTAGGCGTTGTAGCCCTTCCAAGGCACGGCACCTTGGACTGTACTCGATGAATATGCGTAGATGCCGCCAAAGTCGAACAGCGGGTCAACACCGCTGACATGCGGGCGCCCGCACCAGAAAGCCGGCCAGTCCACATTCGGTGTGCCGAGCACCTGATAGGCGGTATAGCCGGCCGGACAGGAAGGCGCATTGGTGGCCGGGTTATTGAAGTAGGAGCCCGGCAACGTTCCGCCCATACCGTACATCCCACCGAAATCCATCTGCTCAGCCCGGGCTCCGGTTGCTATGCATGCAACAAACAGCAACGCGATCAATACTTGTGCTAGCCCGCTCATTAGCGGACGTTTCAGGTTCAACTCCATTGAGATCATGCTCCCTCCTTTTCAAGCTCAGGATTTGCTAGTTCCGGCATTGTCACGCTGTCGTAGGATGACAATGACAACGGCATAGCACGCCTGAGACTGTATAGAACTAGATTCTTGTTAATGCCGGGCTGTCAGCCCCCCTGGCCATCCCCATGCAGCCTCAAATGGGCTAAGGCGCGAAACAACGCCGTGAGAACAACCAGGATCGCGAAGCAAGGATGAATCGGCTGCTCGTTTCTGTCGCGCAGGCGATCAGGTAGCAAGTTGCGGCACAACAGCAAGTACCTAGTGCAAGCAGTGCGTAACGCAGAGCGCTGTGACTGGTCAGCAGAGTAGTGGGAGGGGTGACGCCCTTTTCGCTCATCAAGAATCATGGCTTTAATCCGGCGGCGCCATCGACTGGAAAAAAGCTCAGGGCCGCCGGCAAGTACCAAGGACGGCCAGTGGATAGCAATCGGCCGAAGTACGCCACCGAGCTAATCGACGCAGGCCAGGGTTTTCGCGCAGCAGCGAGGCACGCCAACTGCTCAACCAGCCCAGTGCTGCGAATCCGGGACCTGACAGCGCCTAACCCGCTGAACCCAGCTGCTTATTGCGGGGTTACCAAGTCAGATCCGGCGCAAACAAAAAAGCCCGCACGGGGCGGGCTTTTCGGGGTGTTTCTACCTGTCTGGGACGGGTTAGAACAGCTATATGGCGCACCAGGCGGGATTCGAACCCACGACCCCTGCCTTCGGAGGGCAGTACTCTATCCAGCTGAGCTACTGGTGCAGCGCGGGGCGCAATCATACGCATGTCGTTGGCGGGCGTCCATGCATCTGCGGTGCTTGTTGCGAATTGGCCTGGTGGCACAGCGCAGCGCTTGGTAACAGCGAGTAATGTTAAATGGCCCGGCAATTACGTTAATTTTATCGAACAGACTATTGCCCTTTAGCCCTGTTATCCCTAGGATTCGTTTGAGATTTCAAACGCTTTTGAATCCACCTCAGAAGCGGTGCGCAGGCTCCGTATCCCGCCGCAGCCCTACGCCCGAGCACAATCATGCAGCTGCCCAGGCAGCCAATCATATGCACCGACGCCCTGGCGTCGGGATTTAGGAGACTGCAATGCAACTCAAAGACTCCCAGCTGTTCCGTCAGCAGGCCTATATCGATGGGCAGTGGTTGGACGCCGACGGTGGCCAGAGCATCAAGGTCAATAACCCTGCCACCGGTGAAATCATCGGCAGCGTGCCGAAGATGGGCACCGCTGAAACCCGCCGCGCCATCGAAGCGGCGGAAAAAGCCCTGCCGGGCTGGCGTGCCCTGACCGCCAAAGAACGCGCCAACAAGCTGCGTCGCTGGTTCGAGCTGATGATCGAGAACCAAGACGACCTGGCCCGCCTGATGACCATCGAGCAGGGCAAGCCCCTGAGCGAAGCCAAAGGCGAGATCACCTACGCTGCGTCGTTCCTGGAATGGTTCGCCGAAGAAGCCAAGCGCGTGTATGGCGATGTGATTCCTGGTCACCAGCCGGACAAACGCCTGATCGTGATGAAGCAGCCGATTGGTGTGACGGCCGCCATCACCCCGTGGAACTTCCCCTCGGCGATGATCACCCGTAAAGCGGGCCCGGCCCTGGCCGCAGGCTGCACCATGGTGCTCAAACCAGCTTCGCAAACCCCGTTCTCCGCTCTGGCTCTGGCTGAGCTGGCTGAGCGCGCGGGCATCCCTAAAGGCGTGTTCAGCGTCGTCACCGGCAGCGCCGGCGAAGTGGGCGGCGAGCTGACCAGCAACCCGATCGTGCGCAAGCTGAGCTTCACCGGCTCGACCGAAATCGGCCGCCAGCTGATGGCCGAGTGCGCCAAGGACATCAAGAAAGTCTCCCTGGAGCTGGGCGGTAACGCGCCGTTTATCGTGTTTGACGACGCCGATCTGGATAAAGCCGTCGAAGGCGCGCTGATCTCCAAGTACCGCAACAACGGCCAGACCTGCGTCTGCGCCAACCGTCTGTACGTGCAAGACGGCGTCTACGATGCCTTCGCCGAGAAGCTGGCCGCTGCGGTCGCCAAGCTGAAAATCGGTAACGGTCTGGAAGACGGCACCACCACTGGCCCGCTGATCGACGACAAAGCCGTGGCCAAAGTCCAGGAGCACATTGCCGATGCCCTGAGCAAAGGCGCCCGCCTGCTCGCTGGTGGTAAGCCACACAGCTTGGGTGGCAGCTTCTTCGAGCCAACCATTCTGGTCGACGTGCCGAAAACCGCCGCCGTGGCCAAAGAGGAAACCTTCGGCCCGCTGGCGCCGCTGTTCCGCTTTAAGGACGAGGCCGATGTGATCGCCATGTCCAACGACACCGAGTTCGGTCTGGCTTCGTACTTCTATGCCCGCGATCTGGGCCGTGTGTTCCGCGTGGCAGAAGCGCTGGAGTACGGTATGGTCGGCATCAACACCGGGTTGATCTCCAACGAAGTGGCGCCATTCGGCGGCGTTAAAGCTTCGGGTCTGGGCCGTGAAGGCTCCAAGTACGGTATCGACGACTACCTGGAAATCAAATACCTGTGCATGGGCATCTAAGCCTGCCAAGGATCGACTGAGCCTGGCTCAGTCGATTTACGCCAGCGCTACCCACGTATTCGCAACACCCCAGACGTGACCAACGAGCCGGAGCATCTGGGCAGGCAACACCCCAACCCGAACCTTGGGTGCCAGCAGGCCGCGGCGGCCGATCATCGCATACCGCCAAGGCCTGACTGGCACCACATCCTTAATCGACGCCGGCGATCCCGGCGAATGAGGAAGCTATGAGCAAGACCAACGAATCGTTGCTGCAACGTCGCCAAGCTGCTGTACCACGCGGTGTAGGCCAGATCCACCCGGTGGTCGCTGAGCGCGCCGAGAACTCCACCGTGTGGGACGTTGAAGGCCGCGAGTACATCGACTTCGCCGGCGGTATCGCCGTACTCAACACCGGTCACCTGCACCCCAAAGTAGTTGCCGCGGTGCAAGAGCAACTGACCAAGCTGAGCCACACCTGCTTCCAGGTTCTGGCCTATGAGCCTTACATCGAGCTGTGCGAAGAAATCGCTAAGCGCGTACCGGGCAACTTCGCCAAGAAAACCCTGCTGGTCACCTCCGGCTCGGAAGCGGTGGAAAACGCGGTAAAAATCGCCCGTGCCGCCACTGGCCGTGCCGGCGTGATCGCTTTCACCGGCGCGTACCACGGCCGCACCATGATGACCCTGTCGCTGACCGGCAAAGTGGTGCCGTACTCCGCTGGCATGGGCCTGATGCCAGCCGGTGTATACCGCGCCCAAGCACCGTGCCCGCTGCACGGCGTGAGTGAAGACGAGTCCATCGCCAGCATCGAGCGCATCTTCAAAAACGACGCGCAGCCAAGCGACATCGCTGCCATCATCATCGAGCCGGTGCAGGGCGAAGGTGGCTTCTACGTCAACTCGCCAGCCTTTATGCAGCGTCTGCGCGCCCTGTGCGACCAACACGGCATCCTGCTGATCGCTGACGAAGTGCAAACAGGTGCGGGCCGTACCGGTACCTTCTTCGCCACCGAACAACTGGGCATCGTTCCGGACCTGACCACCTTCGCCAAATCCGTGGGCGGCGGCTTCCCGATCTCCGGCGTCAGCGGTAAAGCTGAGCTGATGGACGCCATCGCTCCAGGCGGCCTGGGCGGCACCTATGCCGGTAGCCCACTCGCTTGCGCCGCGGCCCTGGCCGTGCTGAAAGTGTTCGATGAAGAAAACCTGCTGGCACGCTCCAACGAAGTGGGCGCCAAGCTCAAAGCCGGCCTCAACGCCATCGCCGCCAAGCACAAAACGATTGGTGAAGTACGTGGTCTGGGTTCGATGATTGCCATCGAGCTGTTCGAAGGCGGCGACGTGCACAAGCCAGCCGCCGAGCTGGTTGGCAAGATCGTCACGCGCGCTCGCGAGAAGGGCCTGATCCTGCTGTCGTGCGGCACCTACTACAACGTGATCCGCTTCCTGATGCCAGTCACCATTCCAGACGCACAACTGGAAAAAGGCATCGCCATCGTCGCCGAGTGCTTCGACGAACTGGCTTAAGCCTTAGGGCTTCAAGGCTAGGCAAAGGACCCGCTGCGGCGGGTCTTTTGTTATCGACAGGAAAAACCGAAAGGATTGTCTAACATCAAGCCCGCCAGCCGCCGCTGTCCGTTAGAATATTCAGCTGTCCTATTTTTTCGCGCACGGAGGCGCAACGCTGCAACCTGAGGTTTTGATGACTGTCACGGCTATGGCTGCGGAGATTCTGATCGCCGACGCTGACCCCAACACTGCCGATTTGCTTAGCCAGCTCGTGCTTGAGATCCGCCCTGAGGCCCAGGTTCATCGCCGCAGTGATGGCGACTCGGCCCTGCGTCTGTGCCAGCAACAAGAGTTAACCCTGATCATCGCCGACAGCGATTTGCCCGGCCTCGATGGCCTCGAATTACTGCGCCAGTTACGCCGTCTGCCGAGCACCGCTGAGCAAGCCTATGTGCTGCTCAGCAACCGCCTGGACGCTGCCAGCGTGCGCGCCGCCGTTGCGCTGAAACCCAGTGCTTACCTGGCTAAACCGATCCAAAACGGCCCTCTGCGTAAACGCCTGGCCGACATCCTCAGCCAAGCCGAGCAGACGCGCAGGCAGGTGCCGGCGAGCAACCTGCGCAGCTTGGACGACCATCTGCTGACTGCGCGCCATGACGGCCTGGGCGCGCCGCTGCTGGATGCCGTGCGCGACGCCGTGCAGCAATGCATGCACAGCGAGAAACCCGACCTGCGTGAGCTGGCGCAAAGCTACGGGCGCGACCCGCAGATCACCGCCTGCCTGATCGCCGCCGCGAACAGCGCCGCCCATCACCAAGGCACGCCTTGCCAAACCCTGGCTCAGGCTTTGCCACGCCTGGGACACGGCCGTGCCCTGAACCTGGTGCTCGGTTTAGCGGTACAGCGCAATACCCAACTCAGCGATCCGCGTCTGGCCGAGCTGGCGCAACACACCTGGCAGGCCGCGCAACAAGCCGCCGAGCTGGCCCATTGGCTGGGCCTGCGCCTGCGCGTGGATGCCGAGCTGTGCTACACCGCCGGCCTGCTGCACAACATTGGCGAGCTGGCGTTGCTGCGCAGTTTGCAAAGCTGGCAAGACGCCGGCGGCGTTCTCAACGATGAGCGCTTGCAACAACACTTTGTCCAATCGGCCGCGTCGTTCGGCTCGGCGCTGCGCATCCATTGGCGTCTGCCGCTGGGCCTGCGCGAACCGATTGCCGGGTTTTATCAATTGGGCAGCGGGGTGTTTTCCCGTGAGGCGCTGGTGCTTAACTTGACTGGCTGCGTACTACGCCTGCCCGCTGACAAGCCGCTCAGGCAGTTGCAAGACGAGCGCTGCGTGCGCTTGCTGCGCCTGCCTGGCAACCTGCTGGAAGAGATTCCCAGACCAGCTCGGGAATCCGCCGCAGCGCAGTAAGCAGGCGCCGGGCGCTCGCCAGAGGCTGACGTTAGCCGATAGCCCCTAAGGGAAGCCACCCTCAACCACAGACCCGCCTGGCTAATCGACGGCCTTGCGCCCTCGTCCCAGCCCAGTGCCGCTAGTTATTCAGCTGGATTTTTAACAGGTCGCGAAACGCCTGAATCAGCGGCTCACGGGCACGGCCCCGGCGCAGAATCAGGGAGAACGGCGCCTGATAACCGAAGGTCGCTGGCAGCAGTACGCGCAGGCGCTGCTGATCGACCCAAGGCTGGGCGTAGTGCTCGGGCAGGTAGCCGATATAGGCACCGGACAGCACCAGAATCAGCTGCGCCTCCATGGAGTCCACCGTCGCCGCGCTGTGTTTAAAACCATGGCGGGCCAGCTCCGCCTGGCTCCAGTAACCACGGCCGACCATGCGCTGCTGGGTGATGACCTCCGCCGGGATACGCCGCGCGCTGTACAGCGAATGGCGCTCACTGCAATACAGCCAATGCTGCTCGCGGTACAGCGGCTGATAAACCAAGCCGTTCATGCGCGTGGAGAAGGCGCCGATGGCCACGTCCAGGCGGTTATCCAACACCGCCAGTTGCAGCTCGTAAGGGCTTAGCACTGAGAGGTGCATATGCACCGCCGGATACTCTTCGCTGTATGCACCGATCACCTCGGCCAGGGGCAGGGCCGGGTCGCTCACCACCGAGTCGAGCACGCCCAAGTTGAGGGTGCCGCGTAACTCGCCTTTAAGCGCCGCCGAGTAGCGCTCAAAGCTTTCCATTTCGCCAACTAAACGCAGGGTCTCCTGATAAAACAGCTCACCCTTGCTGGTCAGGCTAAAGCCGCCACGGCCACGATGACAGAGGACGATACCCAGCTGGTTTTCCAACTGGCTCATGTAAGTGCTGATCGCTGAAGTGGACAGATTCAGCTCTTGCTGCGCAGCCGCAAAGCCCTGGTGGCGGACCACAGCAACGAAGATGCGCAGTAATTTCAGATCTGGAAAAGCAAAAGACATAGCTAAAACCCGCAATAGGCGCACCAGTTTACCCGCGCCGAAGCACGTAAGCATCAGGCTGTAGCGCTTAGTTCAGATTTTTCTGAACTAAGTATTTGCTCCAGACCATTTACCGCCAGCCCAGGGAACTCTAAAAATTCGTTCACATTAAAACGAGACGCCGGCTGTTAACGAGCGTCATCTGAGTGGTCACGCATCACTCCTTTGCAATCTGCCGCAGACCTTCGACCTGTAAAGGAGATGGCCATGCGACTGGAACTCTTTCGTACTCTCTGGGGCTACCGCGCAACCTGGCAACAAGCAGTGGATGAACTGCTGGCTGCAGGTTTTGACGGCCTGGAAGCACGTGTCCCGGAAACATCCGCCCAACGCAGCGCCAATGCCCGCCTGTTACGCGAGCAAGGCGTGAATTATATCGCCACCGTTTTTACCTCCACCCCGGTTTTGCCCAGGCAGACCGACACGCCGCAGATGCACCTCGACGATCTGGTGCGCAAGCTGGATTGGGCTGCGCAACTGGCG
The DNA here is from genome assembly GCF_025465995.1 of Pseudomonas sp. 5P_3.1_Bac2. Lineage (GTDB taxonomy): Bacteria > Pseudomonadota > Gammaproteobacteria > Pseudomonadales > Pseudomonadaceae > Aquipseudomonas. Next base: position 236,226 of record NZ_JANLNY010000028.1, read on the forward strand.
CCGCAAAAAATCAACATCCTCGCCGGCAATGATCGCTGGGGCTTAAGCGAGCAAGTCGATTTCTTCGCCCGCGCCGTGGAAATCGCCAAGGCCAGCGGCCAGACCTGCTGCTTTGAAATTCACCGCGGCCGTTCGCTGTACAGCCCTTGGGTGACCCTCGATGTGCTGCGCCAAGTGGCCGAGCTGCGCCTGACCAGTGATATCAGCCACTGGGTGGTGACCTGCGAGCGCCTGCTGAACGATCCCGCCGACGACCTCTCGGCCTTTATCGAGCGGGTGGACCATATCCAGGCCCGCGTCGGTTACGACCAAGGCCCGCAAGTGCCCCATCCCGGTGCACCGGAATACGCCGAAGCCCTGCAATTTCACCAACAACACTGGGAAAAAATCTGGGCCAGCCAAGAGCGCCGCGGCTTTGCCGTGACCAGCATGACGCCAGAGTTCGGTCCGGACGGATATTTGCATCACCTGCCTTACACCGATGTGCCAGTCGCCGATTTGTGGGGCCTGAACAAGTGGATGGCGACCTGTGAGCGCCAGCACTTCCATCGTTTTAGCAGTCGTTGAGAATGTCTATGAACAACTCGAAAACCTTTACCAAAATCCCCGTGGTGGATATCAGCGGCTTGTTTAGCAGCCAGCTGGCGGAGCGCCAGGCCGTGGCGGCCGAGCTGGGCAAGGCCGCCCGCGAAGTGGGCTTTTTGTATATCAGCGGCCACGGCATCGAGCAGAGCCTGATCGAGGGTCTGCATCAGGCCGCCGAGAATTATTTCGCCCAGGATATGGACGCGAAAATGGCCCATTACATCGGCGCCTCGGAGAGCCACAAAGGCTACGTGCCGGAAGGCGAGGAGCGCTACGCCAAGGGCAAGCCGGATCGCAAAGAAGCCTTCGATATCGGCTTTGAAGTGCCGCGCGACAACCCGCTGTTTGTGGCCGGCACGCCACTGTTGGGGCCGAACAACTGGCCCGCGCTGCCGGGCTTCAAAGAGGCGGTGCAAGCCTACTACGCGCGGGTCTATCAACTCGGCCAACGCCTGTTCCAGGGCTTTGCCCTGGCCTTGGGGGTGGAAGAACACACCTTCGATGACATGGCTCAGTTCCCGCCGTCCAAGCTGCGCCTGATCCACTACCCCTACGATGGCGACGCCCACGATGCACCGGGCATTGGCGCCCATACCGACTACGAGTGCTTCACCATTTTGCTGGCTGATCAGCCGGGCCTGGAGGTGATGAACGACCTCGGCCAGTGGATCGACGCGCCGCCGGTGGAAGGCGCCTTTGTGGTGAATATCGGCGACATGCTGGAGGTCATGAGCGGCGGTACGTTCGTCGCCACCTCGCACCGGGTGCGCAAGGTCGGCCAAGAGCGTTATTCGTTTCCGTACTTCTACGCCTGCGACTACCACACGCAAATCCGCCCGCTGCCGCAGTTCGCTGAGAGTGGCCAGGAATACGCGGCCATCAGCATTGGCGAGCACATGTGGAGCCAGGCGCTACAGACCTACCAATACCTCAAAGATCGCGTCGCCGCAGGCCAACTGCAACTGCCCGAGCAGGCGCGTAAGCCATCCAGTTTTGGTCACCTGAAACATCAACCCAGCGCGCTGTAATTCACAGTCTTAGGAGATAACAACAATGAAAGTTAAACCCGTGATGCGTGTGACTGCCTTGGCCGCTTGCGCCTTGGCCGGCCTGTTGCAACTGGCCAACGCGGCTGAAGTGAAAACCATCAACAGCGGTGAGCTGAAGGTCGGCATGGAAGTGTCCTATCCACCGTTCGAGTACTACGAGGGCGATAAAGTCGTCGGCTTCGACCCTGAGGTTTCCACTGCCTTGGCCAAGCGTTTGGGCCTGAGCATGAGTGTGCTCGACACGCGCTTCCCCAACCTGATCCTGGGCCTGAACGCCAACCGCTTCGACACCATTATCTCGGGCATGTACATCCTCCCCGAGCGCCTTGAGCAGAGCGATGCCATCCCTTACGCCGCCACCGGTGCAGCGATCATGGTGCGCAGCGATGCCAGCGTAAAACCGAGCACGGCGGAAGAACTGTGCGGCCTCGCCGTGGGCCTGCAACAGGGCACGTCGTGGATCAAGAAACTCAATGATCTGTCCGCGGATTACTGCGCCGCCAACGGCAAACAGCCGGTCACCGTCAACGAGTACCCGACCACCTCCGAAGCCTCGCAAGCCATGCTCTCCGGGCATATCCAGGCGCATCTGGAAATCGACGCGGCGTCCAAGCTGATCGTCGAAAAATCCCGTGGCCGTATTGAGATCAGCTCCAAGGGTTCGATCTACCCGCAAGTGCTGGGCATCTATGTGAAGAAGGGCAACCAGCAACTGCTCGACGCCCTGCAAAAGGCCTTGGATGAGTTCAAAGCCAGCGGCGAATACACCGAGCTGTTGAAGAAATACAACCTGGAAGAAGCCTAAACAGGCCGGTAATGGCGACCATGGAAGGTCGCCTCAGTGGTTAATGAGGTGACGCGTATGCAATTCGAATGGAGCTATTTCTTTTCCCTGTTCAGCATGCCGGCGTTTTGGGCCGCCAGCTGGACAGTGATCAAGCTCAGCAGCCTGGCCTGGCTGATCGGCATGGTTCTGGGCTTTGCCCTGGCCAATGCCAAACAAGCCAGCAGCCGCTGGTACCGTGCGCCGGCCTCGGTCTATGTGTGGTTTTTCCGCAGCGTACCGCTGTTGGTGCTGCTGATCTTTGTCTACAACCTGCCGCAACTGCTGCCTGCCAGCGGGGCGCTGTTATCCAACCCGTTTTATGCCGGTCTGCTCGCCTTGGTGCTGACCGAAGCGGCCTATATGGCTGAGATTCATCGTGGCGGCTTGCTCGCCGTGGCCAAGGGCCAACGTGAGGCGGCCCGCGCCTTGGGTATTCGCACCCTGGGCATGCAACGGCTGATCGTGGTGCCACAAGCGCTGCGCATTGCCTTGCCGACCTTAACCAACGAATACGTGACCATCGTCAAACTGACCTCGCTGGTGTCGGTGATTGCCCTCACCGAACTGTTGATGGTCGGCCAGCGCCTGTATGCACAAAACTTCCTGGTCCTGGAAACCCTGGGCGCCGTGGCCATCTATTACGTGCTGATCGTCAGCCTGTTTGGCTGGGGCTTGCAGTACCTGGAGCGCTACCTGGATATCAGCCGGCGCAACGCCCAGACCTTAGATGAAAGCCTGCTCGGCGCTCTACGTAAAAGCCTGCCCGCCGTGCGCCGTCACCCGCACACCGAACAAGCCGGAGCCCCGGATGCCCTGCGTTTGTTTGGCGTGGAAAAAAGCTACGGCAACCACCACGTGCTCAAGGGCATCGACCTGCGTGTACGCCGCGGTGAAGTGCTGTCGATCATTGGCCCGTCGGGTTCCGGCAAAACTTCGCTGATCCGCACCATCAATGGGCTGGAGACTATTGATAAGGGCGAGATCGTGCTGTTTGGCGAGGACTTTATCCAAGCCGGCGACCGCCCGGATAACCGCCGCCAGCGCGCCGGCATCCTGCGCATTGGCATGGTGTTTCAGAACTTCAACCTGTTCCCCCATCGCACCATCGCCGACAACATTATCTTGGCCCCGCAGTACCACGGCTTGAGCGACCGCCACAGCCTGCGCCAGCAAGCCCTGGCGCTGCTGGATAAGGTCGGCTTGCTGGCACATGCCGACAAGTACCCGCACCAACTCTCCGGCGGCCAGCAACAGCGCGTGGCGATTGCCCGGGCGCTGGCCATGCAGCCGGACATCATGCTCTTCGATGAACCAACCTCGGCACTCGACCCGGAGCTGGTCGGCGACGTGCTCAATGTGATCCGCGATCTGGCCCGCGAAGGCATGACCATGCTGATCGTCACCCACGAAATGGACTTCGCCATGTCGATCTCTGACCGCGTGGTGTTTATGGAAAACGGTCACGTCCAACTCGACGCCTCACCGGCCCAAATTCGTGACGGTGAACATGAGCGCGTGCGCCGCTTTATCGGTCTGGAGAACCCCGCATGAGTGAGCTCAAAGAGCTGCGCCGCGACCTTGCCGCGGCCTATCGCCTGGCCGCCTTGTTCGGCTGGGACGACACCCTCTACACCCACTTCTCGGTGCGTTTACCGGGGGACGAGCCGCGTTTTCTGATCAACCCCTTCGGCTTGTTTTTCGAGGAAGTGCGCGCCAGCGATTTGATCGTGGTGGACATGCACGGCAAGGTGCTGGAGGGCAACGCCGACTACAACGTCGCCGGCTTTACCATCCACAGTGCCGTGCACATGGCCCGTGACGATGCCCACTGCGTGATCCACACCCATACCCTCGCCGGAATGGCGGTGGCGGCGCAGGATGAGGGCCTGCTGCAACTGAATCAGATCAGCACCGAGTTCTATCAGCGCGTCGGCTATCACCCTTACGAGGGCGTGGCGCTGGACTTGCAAGAGCGCCAGCGCATCCAGCAATCGTTAGCCAACAACATCGCCCTGATCCTGCGCCACCATGGCTTGCTCAGCGTCGGCGCTAGCGTCGCCGATGCCTTCTACGTGATGTACTACCTCAACCGCGCCTGTGAGATTCAACTCGCCGCCAGCGCCCTTAAAACCAGCCAGATTCCAGGCCATTTAAGTCAGCACGCCTGCGAGCAATTACAAGGCGCCGAAGGCCAACGCCAGCTGTTATGGCAGGCCTGGCTACGCAAATTAGACCGCTTGGACCCCAGCTACCGCGACTGATGACAGCGGGCGCAAGCCGCTTAAATCGCGGCTTTCGCCCTAAGTTTAGAAAAACATGAAGTAAGTATTTGCCCCGGCAGATTCTATCTGCCGGCGCGGCTGACCAAGATCTCCCTTTACAACCATAACGACCGTGAGCCCTTCCCATGGACAAGATCCTGCACCAACCCCTGGGTGGCAATGAAATGCCCCGCTTTGGCGGTATCGCCACCATGCTGCGTTTACCGCACATCCAAAGCCCCGAAGAGAAACGCAAGCTCGATGTCGGCTTTGTCGGCATTCCCCTGGATATCGGCACCTCGCTGCGCTCCGGCACGCGTTTCGGCCCGCGCGAGATTCGCGCCCAGTCGGTCATGATCCGCCCGTACAACATGGCCACCGGCGCGGCGCCCTTCGACTCGCTGAACGTGGCCGATATCGGTGACGTGGCGATCAACACCTTCAACCTGCTCGACGCCGTGCGCATCATCGAAGAGGCCTACGACGAGATCCTAGACTTCGGCATCACCCCCCTGACCTTAGGCGGCGACCACACGGTGACCCTGCCGATTCTGCGGGCGATGAAGAAGAAGTATGGCAAGGTTGGCCTGGTCCATATCGATGCCCACGCCGATGTGAACGACCATATGTTTGGCGAGAAAATCGCCCACGGCACCACCTTCCGCCGCGCCGTCGAAGAAGACCTGCTGGACTGCGACCGCGTGGTGCAGATTGGCCTGCGCGCCCAGGGCTACACCGCCGAAGACTTCAACTGGAGCCGCAAGCAAGGCTTCCGCGTGGTGCAGGCCGAAGAATGCTGGCACAAATCCCTCGATGCCCTGATGGCCGAAGTGCGCGAGCGCGTGCAAGGCGGCCCGGTGTACCTGTCGTTTGATATCGACGGCATCGACCCCGCTTGGGCACCCGGTACCGGTACCCCGGAAATCGGCGGCCTGACCACCATCCAGGCCATGGAAATCATCCGTGGTTGCGCGGGCCTGGATTTGATCGGCGGCGACTTGGTGGAAGTCTCGCCGCCCTACGACACCACGGGCAACACCTCGCTGTTGGGCGCCAACTTGCTGTTTGAAATGCTCTGCGTGCTGCCTGGGGTGCAGAAGCGTTAAGTCAGAACAATCCTCAATAAAAATAATAAATCGTCCGCCCTGCTCAGCCATTAGGGCGGACGGTTAGGGAGTGAGCAGAATGCGTGAGAATGATAAAAATCCGGCGCAGAGCTTGATTGAAAGCTTCGGCGTTGAGGAGATCCCGGCCCAGGAACGGCACGCAAAACCCCTTGATCTATTCCGCCTGATTTTCGGCGGCGCCAATACCTTTTCCACCGCCGTACTGGGTAGTTTCCCGGTACTGTTCGGCCTGTCGTTTCAGGCCGGTTTAGCGGCGATTTTGCTCGGCGTTTTCGTCGGGGCATTAATCCTCGCGCCCATGGGCATCTTCGGTGCGCTTAACGGCACCAACAACGCGGTCAGCTCCAGCGCCCACTTCGGTGTGCACGGGCGCATCGTTGGCTCGTTCCTGTCGCTGCTCACCGCCGTGGCATTCTTCTCGCTGTCGGTGTGGAGCTCCGGTGATGCCTTGGTGGGCGGCGCGCACCGGCTGATTGGCCTGGATGAAAACAACCTGAGTCTGGGCCTGGCCTACGGCCTGTTCGCCGCCCTGGTGCTGGTGGTGTGCATCTATGGCTTCCGCTTTATGTTGTGGGTCAACAAGATCGCCGTGATCTGCGCCAGCGCCCTGTTTTTGCTGGGTATTGCCGCCTTCGTAGGGCCATTCGACTTCGCCTATGCCGGCAGCCTCGGGATGGACGACGCCGGCTTCTGGGCGAGCTTCTTGGGCGCCGCGCTGATCGCCATGAGCAACCCGGTGTCGTTCGGCGCGTTCTTGGGCGACTGGTCGCGCTATATCCCTAAGCAAACCTCCAAGCTGCGCATCATGACCGCGGTGTTCGCCGCGCAAGTGGCGACGCTGATTCCGTTTATCTTCGGCCTGGCCACCGCCACCATCGTCGCCGTGCAAGCGCCGCAGTACATCGAGCAGAACAACTATGTCGGCGGTCTGCTGAGCATCGCCCCGAGCTGGTACTTCCTGCCGGTGTGCTTGCTCGCGGTGATCGGCGGCATGTCCACCGGCACCACCGCGCTGTATGGCACGGGCCTCGATATGTCGAGCATGTTCCCGCGCTTGCTCAGCCGCGTGCAGGCCACCGTGCTGATCGGCATTGCCGCCATCGCCTTTATCTTTATCGGCCGCTTCGTGGCGGATTTGGTGCAGAGCGTGTCGACCTTCGCCGTGCTGATCGTCACCTGCACCACGCCGTGGATCATGATCATGATCATTGGCCTGCTCGACCGTCGTGGTCATTACAGCGGCCACGATCTGCAAGCCTTCAGCCGGGGTGAGCGCGGCGGCATTTACTGGTTCAGCCATGGCTGGAACTGGCGCGCGATGAGCGCCTGGATTCCCAGTGCGGCGGTGGGTCTGTGCTTCGTCAATCTGCCGGGCCAGTTTGTCGGCACCTTCGGTGAGCTGGCCGGTGGTATCGATATCAGCCTGCCGCTGACCTTGGGTCTGGCCTGTCTGCTGTATCTGGCGCTGCTGCGTCTGTTCCCGGAACCCGCCGCCGTCTTCGGGCCGAAGGGTGCGCTGTGGTCCAGCCCGGCGGCGCCAGCGAGCGTGAAAACAGTCGGTAAGACTGCCTGAGGTAAGCGTGTTGGAGTGCCTTCAGCGCACTCCAGCACGGGTGTTACAACAACTATAAAAGGTGTACTGGTATGACTCTTGATCTGCTTGTAGTGCTGATTTACGTAGCGGCGATGCTACTCATTGGTGTGTACAGTTTTCGGCGGGCGAAAACCCAGGAAGACTACTTGGTGGCCGGGCGTAACTTAGGCCCAGGTTTCTACTTGGGCACCATGGCCGCCACCGTCTTGGGCGGCGCCTCGACCATCGGCAGCGTGCGCTTGGGCTATGTCCACGGCATCTCCGGATTCTGGCTGTGCGCGGCGCTGGGCGTGGGCATTATCGGCATCAGTCTGTGCCTCGCCAAACCGCTGCTGAAGCTGAAAATCTTCACTGTCACCCAGGTTTTGGAGCGCCGTTATAACGCGACGACTCGCCACTCCAGCGCCCTGATCATGCTGGTCTACGGCCTGATGCTGGCCGCCACTTCGGTGATCGGTATCGGCACCGTGATGCAGGTGCTGTTCGGCATGCCATTCTGGGTCGCAGTACTGATTGGCGGCGGCATTGTCGTGGCCTACTCGACCATCGGCGGCATGTGGTCGCTGACCCTGACCGACATCGTGCAGTTCTTGATCATGACCATCGGCCTGGTCTTCGTGCTGATGCCCATGTCGCTCAGCGATGCCGGCGGCTGGGATGCGCTGGTGGCCAAGCTACCCGCCAGTTATTTCGATGTCACCGCCATTGGCTGGGACACCATCATCACCTACTTCCTGATCTACTTCTTCGGCATCTTTATCGGCCAAGACATCTGGCAGCGCGTGTTCACTGCCCGCAGCAGCGGCGTCGCCCGCGTCGCCGGCTCGGCGGCGGGCATCTACTGCGTGCTCTATGGTCTGGCCATGGCCGTGATCGGTATGACCGCCAAGGTGCTGCTGCCGGAGCTGGATAACGTCAACAACGCCTTCGCCAGCATCGTGCAAACCACGCTGCCGGACGGTATCCGCGGTCTGGTGATCGCCGCCGCACTGGCCGCCCTGATGTCCACCGCCAGCGCAGGCCTCTTGGCCGCCTCGACCACGGCCGCGCAGGACATTTGGCCGCTGTTCAAAGGCCAATCCGGCAGCAACAGCGACGCCCACGTTAACCGTCTGTTCACCTTCCTCCTCGGCGCCCTGGTGCTGCTGATCGCCCTGTTGGTCAGCGATGTGATCAGCGCCCTGACTATGGCCTATAACTTATTGGTCGGCGGCATGCTCATCCCTCTGCTGGGCGCCATCTACTGGAAGCGCGCCAGCACAGCCGGCGCCATCAGCAGCATGCTGCTGGGCAGCCTGACGGCGGTGATCTTTATGCTTAAGGACGGTCTGGATGCCAACACGCCGATCTACTACAGCCTGGCGGTAGCCGCCGTCAGCTTTGTGCTGATCAGCCTGTGCAGCGGCCGTAGCGTGCAAGTGGTACAAGCGCAGTAACAGTGACAGGCACCGTCTTAATGACGGTGCCTTTAGCGGCGGTTTTGCCTTACGCGAAACCACCGCTAAAGGCACCCAGGTCATACCTGTATCAGGGAGACACACATGAGCAAAGCTGGCTTTACCCGCATCGACCACAGCACGGCCGAAGACTGGCAACTGATCATGGCCCATGACCAGCAATACCTGCGCGAGCTGCCCGAACACCTGCTGCGCGCGCTGGCAAAAATGGGCGAGGGCGAGCAGCCGTATCAGGTCACGCGCCTGGAACATTGCCTGCAAAGCGCCAGCCGCGCCGAACAGGCCGGCGCCGATGAGGAGATGATCGTCGCCGCGCTGCTGCACGATGTCGGCGATGAGCTGGCGCTGTTTGATCACGCCCAGTTTGCCGCGGCCATCCTCAAGCCGTTTGTCACACCCCGCACCCATTGGATCGTACAGCATCACGATATCTTCCAGGGCCATTACTACTGGCAACACCTAGGCCTAGACACCGATGCCCGCGAGCAGTTTCGCGGCCACCCCTGGTTCGACGCCTGTGAGGCTTTTTGCCGCGACTGGGACTGTCCGTCTTTCGACCCGGCGTACTCAAGCCCCGCCTTAGAACACTTCGCGCCGATGCTGCGGCGCATCTTCGCCCGCCCGCCTTTTAGTCTTCAGGAGACACCCGCCCCATGAGCACAATGACCTGCGGTGAATTTCTGGTGAAACAACTCGAAGCCTGGGGCACCGACACCGTGTTCGGTATCCCCGGCGTGCATACCGTGGAGCTGTATCGCGGTTTGCCAGCCAGCCGTATTCGCCATATCACCCCGCGCCACGAGCAGGGCGCCGGCTTTATGGCCGACGGTTACGCGCGCGTCTCGGGCAAGCCGGGGGTGTGCTTTATCATCACCGGCCCGGGCATGACCAATATCCTCACCGCCATGGGCCAGGCCTACGCCGACTCGATCCCCATGCTGGTGATCTCCAGCGTTAACGAGCGTGAGCGTCTGGGCTTGGGCAAGGGCTACCTGCATGAGCTGCCCAACCAACGCGCAATGGTCGCCGGCGTCAGCGCCTTCAGCCACACCCTGATGAGCGTCGAGGAGCTGCCCAGTGTGCTGGCCCGCGCCTATGCCGTGTTCGATAGCGAGCGGCCACGGCCGGTGCATATCGAACTGCCACTGGACATTATCACCGCCGACGCCAGCCATATGCAGCTGGTGAACAAACCTCAGGTGCTGCGCCCGGCGCCCAATCGCACCCTGATCCGTGAAGCCCTGGGCCTGCTGCGCAGCGCCGAGGGACCGCTGTTGCTGCTCGGCGGCGGCTGTGTCGGCGCCCAGGCCGAAGCCCGCAGTTTGGCCGCGGCCTTGGACACGCCCACCGCACTGACCATCAACGCCAAGGGCCTGTTGCCAGCGGGCCATCCGTTGCTGCTGGGCAGTAACCAGTCGCTCGAACCGGTGCGCGCCATGGCCCTGGAGGCCGACGTGGTGCTGGCCATCGGCACCGAGCTGGGCGAGACCGATTACGACGTGGTGTTTGATGGCAACTTCAAGCTGCCGGGGCGGCTGATTCGCATCGATATCGACAGCCAGCAATTGCAGCGCAACTTTATCCCGCACCTGGCCATTCAGGGTGATGCGCGCCTGGCCATGCGCATGTTGTTGGCCGAGCTTAACCCGGGTGAAGCCAGCGCCAGCAGCCCCGGCGCCCAGCGCTGCGCCGCCGTACAAAGGCAACTGGCCGAAGGCTTTAGCGGTTGGGGCCACTACCGCCAGCTGTTCGAGTGCATCCTTACAGCGCTGCCCGAGGCGCGCTTTGTCGGCGACTCCACGCAAACCGTGTACAGCGGCAACCACTTGGTTGAGCTGGACGGCGAGCGCCGCTGGTTTAACTCCTCCACCGGCTACGGCACCTTGGGTTACGGCTTGCCGGCCGCCATTGGCGCCAAACTGGCCGAGCCGAGTCGCCCGGTGATCAGCCTGATGGGCGACGGCGGCTTGCAGTTCACCTTGCCCGAGCTGGCCAGCGCGGTGGAGGCGGGGGTGGGCATCATCGTGCTGCTGTGGAACAACAGCGGCTACGGCGAAATCAAGCGCTATATGCAGCGCCGCGACATCACCCCCATCGGCGTGGATATCTATACCCCGGATCTGCTCGCCATCGCCCGTGGCTTTGGCTGCGTGGCCGAGCGCGCCCGCGATCACGCGCATTTGGCGCAGCTGTTGGCCAGCGCCCCGCATGACCGGCCGCTACTGATTGAAGTGTGCGAAGCCGCGCCCTTTCATCCTTAAACCTCGCGGCCCATGGCGGCGTCCTAACTCCAGCGCGGCGCAGCCGGGGGCGCCACGGCCACGGCAAAACACTTAGGTACTAAGGCCCCCCGACCAAAGTGCCATAGCCCCCCGGTGCCGTGGGGTGCTCGAATTCAGCCTCCATTCCAGGTTGGCCGCAGAGAGCATCACCCGCTATGGTCTATAGAATCTCCGAACGCGGCCGATTGCCTAGCCAGGCAATCGATTCCGCACGCTCGCCAGTTACCGGCAGTCACGCTTCGTCATTACCTCACTCAGGTATGGGGCGTACCGCTGGTCAATCGGGTAAAACAACAATAATGAGGTTCGTGATGCGCTCTGCTTTTGTGTCATCACCCATCGCCTGTTTGCTGCACACGGCCGGCCTGATCGGTTTGCTGGTGCTCTACCAACAGGTGCAGGTGCCTTGGTATATCAGCGTCAGTTCGCTGTTGCTGCTGGGCCTATGGCCGTGGCTGGGGCCGTGGCAACGGCCCGAACACGAGACAGTGGCGCCAACCGCTGCGGATCAGTCGTTTAGTCAGCTGAGCCAAACCCTGTCGCGTCATACCACGCAAAACGCCCTGGCTGCCGCCCAAGTGGCCCACGCCGCCGGGCAGTTAAGCGGGCGCCTGCATTCGCAGCTCAGCGCTACCGAGCAAATCAACCAGGCCGCCGAGGCCATCACCCACACCGAGCAAGACAACGCCCAGCGCGCCACCCAGACCCTGCAGGCGGCCCACAGCGTGCGCGCCAATAGCCGCAGCGGGCAGCAGCAGCTGCGCGAAGCCATCCAGGCCATGCAGCAGCTCAGCGCCCAGACCGCCACCAGCCGCGAGCTGATCGATGGCTTAAGCAGCCGCACCGAGCAGATCGAGAAAGTCACCCAGGTGATCCAATCCATCGCCAGCCAAACCAACCTGCTGGCGCTCAATGCCGCCATTGAGGCCGCCCGCGCCGGTGATCTGGGCCGTGGCTTTGCGGTGGTGGCCGACGAGGTGCGTAACCTCGCCGGACGCACCAGCAGCGCCACCGAGGAAGTCGGCCAGATCGTCACCGATATCCGCCAGCAGAGCAGTGCCGTGGTGGTGCATATGCAGCAGCAGGCCGAGCAACTGACCCAAGCGGCTGCCCAGGTCGAGTACACCGGCGAACAACTGCACGGCATCGCCAGCCTGGCCGAGGATGTGGCCGAGCAGGTCGGCCAGATCGACAGCGGCACCCGCTACAACCACGAGCGTCTGGCCGAGCTGTCGGTAGCGGTGGGGCAACTGCGTGGCGATGTCAGCGACAGCGAAGCGCAGACCCGCCAACTGAGCCAAGCCGCCGAACGATTGGTGGGCCTGGCGGAAAGTGTCAGCGAGCAGTTATCCACAGTCGGTTTAGACGATTATCACCAGCGCATTTATGACCTGGCCCGACAAGGCGCGGCGGCGATTGGGGATAAGTTTGCCAACGACATCAGCAGTGGCCGCATCAGCTTGAATGACCTGTTCGACCGCAACTTTCAGCCCATCGCCAATAGCTTCCCGGCGAAGTACAAAACCCGTTTCGATGCTTATGCCGATCAGGTTCTGCCCAGCCTGCAAGAGCCGCTACTGAGTCAGCACGAAGGCCTGGTATTCGCCATTGCCACCACCGCCGAAGGCTATGTGCCAACCCATAACAACGCGTTTAACCATCCGCCTACCGGCGACCGCACCGTGGACACCGCGCGCAGCCGCAGTAAGCGCCTGTTTAATGATCGCACCGGCCTGCGCTGTGGCAGCCACCAGCAGGCGCTGCTGTTGCAAACCTATATGCGCGATACCGGCGAGCTGATGCACGACCTGTCGGTGCCGATCTTTGTCCAAGGCCGGCACTGGGGTGGCCTGCGCTTGGGCTACAAGCCAGAGCCCTAAGTCCTCACGGGGAATTTCGTACTCCTGTGCATAGTTCCGGACGGGGGCTATGCGCAGTCTGGCCCCCTTCGCACGGTGGACAGATTGACGGTCAAACCAGCGCCTCCACACAGCGCAAAGCCCGGCGCTAGAGCAGCTCACCACACCGCCCGGTGGATAACTTTGCACCGTCTTGCGGGTTAAGGCTCAGCTAAAACTGTCGATCAATTGTTTAGTCAGCGCTTAACCAAGCATGCGAAAAATACAATTTATGCCGCACTAAGCCTGTGTGAATCTGCCCAACATGCGTACTCCTGTGCCGCTGTTGCCCACCCCGCCAAGCGCCTCACGTCCCCGTGAGCGACTGCGCTGTGCCGGGTTAAACGGCAATGTGCTGCGGCGCAGCATCCTGGCCTTTTGGTCCCTCTGGCATTGCCGCCACGCCCGCCCTCCAGACGCTTGCGCCGCTGCTTAAGCTGCTGCCACACCCACAATAAAATTCTGCGATCAGGAACCGCCTATGAACGCCGCGATAAAACCCGTGACGCCCGCTGCCGAGCGCAGCCCGTCGTACTACAGCTCCAGCCTTAACTACGAAACCGCCTACCCAACGCTGCAAGGCACGGTTGAGGTGGATATCGCCGTGATCGGTGGCGGGTTTACCGGCATTGCCAGCGCGGTGGAACTGGCTGAGCGCGGCTACAAAGTGGCGCTGGTGGAAACCCATAAAGTCGGCTGGGGCGCCAGTGGCCGTAACGGCGGCCAGGTCACCGGCAGCCTCTCCGGTGACGGCGCCATGCGCAAGCAAATGCAGCAGTGGCTGGGCAGCGACGTGGATGATTTCATCTGGAACCTGCGCTTTCGCGGCCACGAGATCATCAAGCAACGTGTAGCCAAATACGGCATCCAGTGCGACCTCAAATTCGGTCACCTGCACGCCGCCATGAAGCCGTCCCATATGGACGAACTGCGCGCGTCCTATGACGAAGCCCTAGCGCGTGGCATGGCTGATGAAGTCAGCCTGCTCGATGCCGCCGGCGTGCGCGAGCACCTGCAGAGCGACCTGTACTGTGGGGCGATCAAAAACCTGCGCAACATGCACCTGCACCCGCTCAACCTGTGCTTGGGTGAAGCCCAGGCGCTGACCAGCCTGGGCGGGCTGATCTTCGAGCACTCCGAAGTGCTCGACATCATCCACGGCGCCCAGCCAGCCGTGGTCACCGCCCAGGGCCGGGTCAATGCCAAGCAGATCCTGCTCGCGGGCGACGTGTATCACAAGCTCGAACGCAAACAGCTCAAGGGCATGATCTTCCCGGCCATGGGCGGCATCGTCACCACCGCGCCACTGGGCGAGCTAGCCCAGCAGATCAACCCGCAAGACTTGGCCGTGTATGACTGCCGCTTTGTGCTCGACTACTACCGCATGACCGGCGATGGCCGCCTGCTGTTCGGTGGCGGCGCCAACTACTCCGGGCGCGATTCGCGGGATATCGCCGGCGAGCTGCGGCCCTGCATCGAACGCACCTTCCCGGCACTCAAGGGCGTGCCGATCGACTACCAGTGGAGCTGCGCCATGGGCATCGTGATGAACCGCATCCCGCAGCTGGGCAAGCTGTCGGATAACGTCTGGTACTGCCAGGGCTACTCGGGCCATGGCGTCGCCACCAGCCACATCATGGGGGAAATCATGGCCACGGCGCTGACTGGCGACCTAGAGAAATTCGACACCTTCGCCCGCTGTAAGCATGTGAAGGTGCCGCTGGGTGATGTGTTCGGCAACCCGATGCTGGCGGCCGGCATGTGGTACTACCAGATGCTGGAAAAGCTGCGCTAAGCCTGGCTTATGCGCCAGGGTTTGGCTGGACTAGCTCAGCCTCGGCGCTGGCCTCCCGCTCAAGGCCAAAACTGACCCGTGGCGAGCCGTCGGCATTGAGCTGATAGATCGCCCGCGGCAGGCCCTGCTCATCGAAGTACACCTGGCCCAACCCCGCACTGTTCCACAGCCGTTCGCCAGACTGGCTGCGCGACGGCACCAAGGGCGTGACCTGCATGGCGCGGCGGCGGGTTAGCCAGTTGAGCGGCGACCAGGGCGCATACAGCCAACGGTTGAGGCGGTCGAACCAATCCAGCAGGCGCTTGGGGAATTGGTTTTTCACCCCACTGCTGGTGATCTGCCAAATATGCGGGCCGTGTTTGCGCTGACGGATCAGCACCTCATACACAAACGAGTAATGCACGTCGCCGGAGAGGATCACGTAGTGCCCCGGCGTGCGTGAATGGCGGAAGATATTCAGCATCACCTGCGCCGCGCCACGGTGTGCCATCCAGTTTTCCGCATCGACCATCAGCGGTTGGCCGGCCCAGGTGAAGATCCGCTGCACCGTCTCAATCAACTTCACGCCAAACATCGGCGCCGGCGACACAATGATTGCCGAGGGGTGATCGAGCAGCGCTTGCTGAAACTCACACAAAGCCTCCCAATCCATCAAACCTGAGGGCTCACGCAGCTTGTGCTCGCTGCGCCAACGGCGCGTGCGGGTATCCAGCACCACCAGTGCCGGCTGGGTGGGCAGCACGTAGTGCCAGTGGTGAAAGCTGAACAGTCGGTTGATCAGCTCGTCTTGCTGGGCGCAGGGCAAATGGTTGGTGCTATCACGGGCATCGAGCATGTTGCCGACCTGCGCCACCAGCTCGGTGAATAACTGCGGCTGGTTACCCCAGCCTTGGCACAGCATGTAGGCAAGCAGCGCGTTGCCAATGATGCGCTTGGAAAACGGATGGCCGTAGGCGGTGAGCTCCCACTGTGCGCTGAGGTTCCAGTCGTCAGTGACATCATGGTCGTCAAAAATCATCAACGTCGGCAGATGCGCCAGCGCCCGAGCCACCTGTGCCAGGCCTGCACGAAAGTCGGTAACCGGCCCCAGCTCCTGCTGATAACGCGTCAGCTCATCCGGCGGCAGCTCAGGCAAGCTGTCATCCAATAGGGTCCAGGGTGTGGGCGACCACACCAACAGGTACATGGCCAACATCTCGGCGCAGGTCACCAAGTGGTTGTCGGCACTGTTGCTGGTAAAAATCGGCTTCTTTACCCCAGCAAAAAACCGTTTATGCACCCCTTGGTTGCTCGGCGTTTCGGGCAACAGTTCGGTGCGCTGGTAGTAGCTGGCCGGGTGCTGATACAGCTCCGTGCTGTCGTCCACAATGCTGCCTTGCAGGTACTCGCCAAACAGCCCCAGGCGCTCGATTAACTGGTGAATGGCGCGCAACATCGGCCCGGCCACATCGTCGGCATACACCTGATCGCCACTGAGCATCAGCAAGGCCGGACGCTGTTCAGGGCGATGAGGCTCCGCCAACAGTTGATCGGCGCACAACATGCCATCGGGCGCACTGTAGTGTGGCTTGCGGCACGAGCCATGGAGCAGGTGATCCAAGCGCTCACGCAGGACAAAATTGGCCCTCTGCGCATCGCCATACAGCAGATGGGGGCCCCACTGTTTAATCCCCTGTGCAGCCTGGCCAGGCTGCTCAAGCAGCAGGTCGTAATCGATCTGCACGTCATAGGGCAGGGGCTCATCGAGGGCCACATCGATCAGGTGGATAAAGGCCCGCTCACCGATCTGCAGCACTTGGCAACGCTCGCCCAGCAAAGGGTACTGCTGCTCCTGAGCGGCCACGGCCAGATGCAGATTGAGGGTTAACCGTTGACTGCCCACCAGCCAAATCACCAAGCGCTGCGGCTGGATTAAGCGCAGCAGCGGGCCAACCAACACTAAGGGTAAAGCGGAGCAAGCAGGAGTGGACATCGGCGCATCAGTCTCTAAAGTTGGCACTGGCAGTAGAACGTCAGTCAGGGGTGTGGGTTCAGTCAGTCGGCCGCGTGTTGCAGGCGGGCAAAATCAAGAATCTCAATTTCGCCGTAATTCAACCGCAGGATGCCAAGGCTCTCCAGCTCTTTGAGGATTTGGTTAGTGGTCTGCCGCGACAGGGCCAACATCAACGCCAGTTGCTCTTGGGGCAATTGCAAGAGCGAACGCGACGCGCCTTCACCATACTGATCAGCAATGGCCAGCAGCCTTCGGGCCAAGCGCGGCGCCGCTGGCAGCAGGCTTAAATCCTCCAGATAAGCAAAGCTCTGCCTGAGTTTGTGACTCATCAGCAGGGCGAAATCGCGCCAATACTGGGGCTGCTCAGTGAGCAGAGCATGCAAGCGGCTTTCGCTGACCAACAGCAAGGTACTGGGACTATCGGCAAACACATCATGGGTGCGCGGCAGGCCGTCAAACAGGGCGATCTCACCAAACCACTGCGGCGCCTCCACCCGCGCCAGCAGCGACTCTTTGCCCGCAGCCGTCACCGCGCCGACACGCACACCGCCCTCCACCACGGCGTACACCCCCAAGGCTTTATCGCCACGGCGAAACAACACCTGACCAGCGCTAAGCAGCTGCACCTGCGCCGCCTCCAATAAAGCCTGTTGTAAGTCCGCGGACAGGCCAGCAAACCAATTACCCTGGGCCAGCAGGCTGTGGAAGCCTAACGCGCTGTTCATTCGCTCACTCCAGTTTGTCGGCTAGGCGACAGAACCTGGCAAGCAACCCCGGCCATGCTCAATCACCCGTCCCGCCTGAGATAATAATTATGCAAACTCTGGTCGATCATCTGAGTAACTACGCCACTTACCACCGCGATCAACGCAATATCCTCAGCCACTTTATCGGCATCCCGCTGATTGTGGTCGCCGTGGCCGTTTTACTATCGCGCCCAGGCCTGAGTTTAGCCGGCCTGTGGCTATCACCAGCGACCTTGCTGGTGATAGCCACTAGCGCGTTCTATCTGTGTCTGGATATGCGCTTTGGCTTGCTCATGAGCCTGCTGCTGAGCCTGTGCTTGTGGCCCGGCGCGGTGCTGGCAGCCTCTAGCCAAAGCCTATGGCTGGCTAGTGGCATCGGTCTGTTTGTCGTCGGCTGGATTATTCAGTTTATCGGTCATTACTACGAAGGGCGCAAACCTGCCTTTGTTGATGACCTGATTGGCTTGGCCATCGGCCCACTGTTTGTGGTGGCCGAAGCAGTGTTTCTGCTCGGCCTGCGCAAAGAGGTGGAACACGCCGTGGTCAAACGCGCCGGTCCGGTGTGCCTAAACCCCCACAAAGCGGCCGCCTAAGCCCTCTATGCAGTGGTCAGGCCCAGGCTTCTGGGTCTGACCAAGCGCAGTTCCTTGCAGGGCGCTGCACAGGTCTAAAAGAACGCTCGACCAGCCATTACGCACAGCCACAGCCACAGCCACAGCCACAGCCACAGCCACACAGCGTGGGATAAATACTTGTAACGTAACTGCAATTAATTAAATACGCCTACAAACATAAAACCCTACAACCTGCCACCTAAACAGCCCCCTTCTAAAAACTCACGCCAGAAGCCCCCACAAAAATATCTACACAACATACAAAGTAATATTTCAACCACTAGACATTTACCAAGCAAACAATACCAGTACGCATTTCAAGAACATTGAAATTCGCAAATAAATTAAAAAATCTAAATTGATCAAATCCTAGAATATCCCCTAAGCGCTTACCGGCTGCCTGTTAGTGGCTTACATCACAGCGCATCTTAGCAAGCCACTTGGCCCTATGGCGCAGAGCTAGGAGGCTAGGTGTCCTAAGACCACTATAAATGGCCAAAATTGCTGCACAGATTAAACTTAGCTAGCTATTAAAAATCCGTAAAAAGTAGCTTAACAAACCAACAACAGCGCAATAAAACACTTAACCGACTATATATTAAATCCTAAACTTTTATATTCACTTATATTTTATTAAAGCGCGCCGTAAAAATAGACAAATGTAACTATTCCATGGCAGCTTAATTCCTGACCTAACCGGGTCTAACTTTGTTATTACCCACAAGGTAATGACATCAACAATAAGTATTTGCGTCATGAGGATAGGGATATGCCTACTAACGCTCTTGCATTAAAACCCAGCAGTGATGCCTACCAACAAGTGCTCAATTTCTTCAACCTACATACCCGTGGTAACGGCTTAACGCTCAACGGTAAACCCTCCTACGACAGCGACGCTGCTGCCGCCCAGATTACCCGCAGCCACACTGCCTGGCCCATCGACGGCAAAGGTGTGGCGACCATCAGCTACGCCTTCCTTGATGCCCCCAACAGCTATTTCAACAGCTACAACCTAGGCACCTTCAGCCGCTTCAACGAGCAGCAAAAAGCGCAAACGCTGCTGTCCCTGCAATCGTGGGAAGACATCGCCAATATTGACTTCGTCCAGGCTGCATCGCCCCGTACCGCAGGCATCACCTTCGGGGTCTACAGCAATTCCATCGGCGGCGCGGCCTTTGCCGATAACTTCCCGAACCGCCAAGGCGTGATCGAACATTCAGAGATCTGGCTGCTGAATGAAGCCTCGAACAACTACCCGACCCTGGGCGGCTATGGTCGCCTGACCATCACCCACGAAATCGGTCACGCCTTGGGTCTAAGCCACCCCGGCAACTACAACGCGGGGCAAGGTGCGCCCACCTATAGCAACGCCACCTATGGCGAGGACACTCGCGGCTTTTCCTCGATGAGTTATTGGGGCGAGCAGTACACCGGCCACGACTTCAAAGGCGCCTATGCGGCTGCACCGCTTCTCGACGACATTACTGCGCTGCAAAGCCTGTATGGCGCCAACACCGCCACCCGCACCGGGGACACGGTGTACGGCTTTAACTCCAACAGCGGACGCGACTTCTACAGCGCCACCTCGGCCAGCAGCAAACTGGTGTTTGCCGTTTGGGACGGCGGCGGCAACGACACCCTGGATTTTTCAGGCTACAGCCAAGGGCAAAAGATCAACCTCAGTGCCGGCAGTTTCTCTGATGTCGGCGGCCTGCTCGGCAACGTCTCTATCGCCCATGGCGTGAGTGTAGAAAACGCATTTGGCGGCGCCGGTGATGACCTGCTGATCGGTAACAGCGCGGCGAATCTGCTACGCGGCGGTGGCGGTAACGACATTCTCTACGGCGGCTTAGGAGCCGATCAGTTAAGTGGCGGCGGCGGGCGAGACATTTTTGTCTACGCCGATATCGCCGAATCTCGGGCCACCGCCGCGGACCGCATCCTCGACTTCACCAGCGGCCAGGACAAAATCGACCTTACCGGCATCGCCGCTTTCGTCAACGGCCTCACTCTGCAGTACGTCAGCGCGTTTAGCGGCGTAGTCGGCCAAGCCATCCTCGGTTACGACGCGCCCAGCAATACCGGCCGCCTCACCATCGACTTCAGCGGCAAGTCTCAGCCCGACTTCGTCATCAATCTGATTGGCCAGGCCACCCAGGCCGATATCTTGGCTTAACCTGTGGCAACCCGAGGCTTAGGCCTTGGGTTGCCACTCATACACCGTATGCCTAAAGCCCCAAGGGCGCCACGTGCTGTGCTGCACCGGCTAGTCAAGGCGGTGCTCTGCCTTCAGTTACCCGTTTGCCGTTGGCAAGGCAGCCCAGACCATAAGCCGTTACCGGCCTAATGATGCTTTGTATAAAATCCGAAATCGCTTTTTTGAACTTAAGTACCCTTTCACACAAGCGCTTATTGACTTGGAACTATGTCGCCAATATTCATCCAAGCCATAAATTTTAAAGATAAATTATTAGCCATATGAATATCCAACCACGGCCAAATCGGAAATAGTGTAGCTATGCAAACTGTTACGCAAGCAGATGAATACAATTAAAAACAAACATTTATAACTGCTAAAGGGTCAACAAAGCTGATCAATTGGTTTTTATGTGCTGACAAATTAAAAACTTCTCCACAGCCACTAAAGCCTCTATCACGCACCTTTTAGAGATTTTTAAGGCCGCAAAAAATCAACGCCTTATAACAAGAATAACTATTAGAGTGAGGGTTTTGGAATAGACAGCAGAATAATTACATAACTTCCTTATAGGCTGTTACTCCGTTCATATTCATTAATTGTTAGTTGATAATTTTGTAGGGCATGGACATTGCCAAGCAAACCATGGCAACTTTGCCACTGGCCTAATCAGGTCAAAATCTCAGTTGCTCACGAAGCAACTGTATTGAACTTAGTACTCGCGTAATGAGGATATGGATATGCCTACTAACGCTCTTGCACTTAAAGATTCGAGCGATGCCTATAAACAAGTCACCAACTTTCTTGATCTCTATGCCCGTGACAGCCAGTCACTGATCAATGGCAAACCTTCCTACGATATCGACGCCGCTGCGCAGCAGATCACCCGCAGTCACATATCCTGGACATCCGACTCATCCGGGGTCGCCAACATCAGCTACTACTTCCTCACCGCGCCGACCCAGCTCTTCAATAGCGAGGACTTGGGCAGGTTTACAGCACTAAATACTCAGCAAAAAGCACAAACCCTGCTGTCTTTGCAGTCATGGGAAGATGTGGCAAATGTCCACTTTACCCAGGCCTCATCGGCGCGCACGGCTGACATCACCTACGGCGTTTACAGTAAGAATGACGGCACTGGCGCCTTCGCTGCGACTTCTACGTATTCCAATGGCGATATTGCCAAGTCGGAAATCTGGATCCGCGACTACTCCGCCAACGTCTCGCCCGATACCGGCAACTACGGCCGCCAGACCATCACCCATGAAACGGGTCATGCCTTAGGCTTAAGTCACCCCGGTGATTACAACGCCGGTCAAGGTGTGCCGACCTATAACGATGCCAGCTACGCCCAAGATACCCGCGGTTATTCGCTGATGAGTTACTGGGAAGAGACCTACACCAGCCAGGACTTCAAAGGCGCCTTTGCGTCGGCGCCGTTGGTAGACGATATCGCTGCGGTGCAACTGCTCTACGGCGCCAACACCAGCACCCGCGCTGGCGACACGGTGTATGGCTTTAACTCCAACACCGAGCGCGACTTCTACACAGCCACCTCAGCCAACAGCAAACTGGTGTTTGCCGTGTGGGACGGCGGCGGTAACGACACCTTGGACTTCTCCGGCTTCAGCCAGGCGCAAAAGATCGACCTGCACCAAGGCGGCTTCTCCGATGTCGGCGGCTTGATTGGCAACGTCTCCATAGCCAAGGGCGCCAACATTGAGAATGCCATTGGCGGCTCAGGCAATGACCTGATTATTGGTAACGACCTGGCCAACCTGTTGCGCGGCGGTGCCGGTAACGACATCATCTATGGAGGTCTGGGCGCCGATCAGTTAAGTGGTGGCAGCGGCCGTGACACATTCGTGTATGGCTCCATCAACGACTCGAAAGCCAGTGCAGCCGATCGAATTCTCGACTTCACCAGTGGCCAGGACAAAATTGACCTGACCGGTATCGATGCCTTCGTCAACGGTGGTTTGCAGTTGAGCTACGTCGACGCCTTCAGTGGCACCGCAGGCCAAGCCATCTTGGCTTACGACGCGGCCAGCAATGCCGGCAAGTTGTCGATCGACTTCAGCGGTAACTCGCAGGCTGACTTCGCCATCAATTTGATCGGCCAAGCCACTCAGGCCGACATTATCGCTTAAGCTCAAGGGCACCCTAAGCCATTGGCTTAGGGTGCTTCAGTCCGTCATCATCCAAGGGAATCTGTCGATGTCAGCAAACGCGAAGCGTTGCCGGATGCTCTTCTTGCTCAGCGCACTACTCAGCACAGGTAACAGTATGGCCAGTAGTTTGGTTCTTCAAAGCGCTGCCGATCTCGCCGGGTCGTGGACTCTGCAACAAGACGCAGCCGCCGAAAGCTGTCAATTACAGCTGCTTGCCGACACAGTCGAAGCAGCCGATGGCTACGCCCTAAAGGGCGATACCACTTGCGTTAATCAATGGTTGGCCGATGAACTTAAGGCCTGGCGACCCACCCCGGCCGGCATCGCTTTACTCAAGGCCGACGGTTTAACCCTGGTGCTACTCGGCCGCCAAAGCAGCGGCGAGTATCAGGGGCACAAGCAGGGTGGAGCCAAGTTAGTGCTGCGCCGCAGCAGCGCAACACACTAAGCCAAGCGGCTCAATCCACCAGCCGTTTAGGCGAGTTGGCAGCAGTTAACCAAGCGGCCCCTGTAGCCGGGCCGCTTTACCTGTTAGATACGCCTTAGATATCCAACTGCATCCACTGATTACTCAGGGCGCGCGTGTGGCGCTGCACAGTGGTCGGTGCAAAGGGCCGGCCGGAGGCGCTCTGCAGGGTGTTGCTCTGGCTGTTGAGGTCAACCAGCGCGGCCTTGAGGTAATCCCAGCGGGTTTTCAGCTTGCCCACCTGTGGATTGTTTTTGCCATCCAGCTGCGCCATGTAGGCATCAATCGCTGGCACGATTTCGCGCTCATCTTGGCCGACATAGGCATCGGGCTCTTCGCGGGCAATCTCGAAGTTACCGAAATAAGCACGGCTCAAATACTGCGTGGACAGGTATTCCAGCTTGGCCACAGACTCCTGGTCGTCACTCTCACCAAGCTTGCGTGCGGCATTTAGCAC
The DNA here is from genome assembly GCF_025465995.1 of Pseudomonas sp. 5P_3.1_Bac2. GTDB lineage: Bacteria > Pseudomonadota > Gammaproteobacteria > Pseudomonadales > Pseudomonadaceae > Aquipseudomonas. The sequence continues at coordinate 259,744 of NZ_JANLNY010000028.1, forward strand.
CTCTAACAGGGCGCGGCTCAGCTCCTCGGGATAGCGCCACGGCATGTCTTCTTCTTTCGGGCCAAACGCGACGCCCTGACGAATTTTGCTCACGAGGTCTTGGTGGGCTTTGTTCAGTTCCGCGCTGGGCTGGGGCAGGGCGCTGATGGCGGCAGAGAGGCTCTGCAGATCGGCCTCTAAGGTCTCCAGATGCTTGCTCTGAAAGCCTTCGCCGCGCAACAACATCAGACTGCTGGTGACCCGGCTGGCTTGCACCTGGACCAGTTCCGCCGGCGTGATGGCGTGGGCTGCAGCGAACGGCAACAGGCTGAGGATTAGGGTAAAAACAGCCAGCAGAGGGCTGCGCAACTTCACTGTAGTTCGCATGGGGACGCGCTCCTTATTATTGTTTTGAGCTACTCGGCCTAATCTTAGCCGGCCTATACGGTACTAGAGTACTGCTTGAAGCAGCCAGTTAAAGCAGCCCAAAGAGTGATTTTCCCTTGCAGATGCTGCTTTTTGTCGGAAAGTTTGACAAACCTCGGGCAGGCAAAGGCCCTAAGCCGTGGTTAACAGTGACACGGCCTTAACCTGGGCCCATAGCTGTTGCCCAGGCTGAATCCCCAAGCGCACATAAGAGTAACGGGTGATGCGCGCCAGCAACTGCTCGCCACCGACCTGCAAGCGCAGCAGCACATGGGCCTGCTGCTGATCGCCAGACGCCGTCAGCACCTGCGCCGCCAGCACGTTAAGCACGCTGCTGTGCTGCGCCGGTTGCAGACTCAGGCTGACATCGCGGGCTTTGATCTTCACCCGCACCCCCTTGCCGCTGGGCAGCGGCGCATGGGGCAACAACAGCACATCAGCACTGTCCGGCAGCTGGATGCGCAGCAAGGCGAACTCCGCGTCGTAGCCACAGACCAGGCCATCAATCACCGCTTCAGCGTCGTCTTGCTGAATAAAGGGCAAGTCCGCGCGCAACAGGGTTTGTTTCAGCGGGCCGCTGGCAACAGCGCGGCCATCTTGCAGCAGCACCAGATGATCGGCCAGGCGCGCCACCTCATCTGGCGAGTGGCTGACGTACACCAGCGGTATCTCCAGCTCCCGGTGCAAACGCTCCAGATAGGGCAGCAGCTCCTGCTTGCGCTTAAGATCCAGCGCCGCCAGCGGTTCATCCAGCAGCAACAGTCGTGGACTGCTTAGCAGCGCCCGGGCGATGGCGACACGCTGACGCTCACCGCCGGAGAGCTTGGCCGGCAGGCGGGCAAGCAAATGCTCGATACCGAGCAACTCCACAGCCTGCTGCCAAGCGATCTGGCGCTGCGCCGGGGCGATGCGCTTAAGCGCAAACTCGAGATTGCCGCGCACGCTTAAATGGGCAAACAGGTTGGCGTCCTGAAACACATAACCCACAGCGCGGCGGTGCGCCGGGACGAACAAGCCTTGCGCACTGTCTTGCCACAGCTCGCCATTGACCCGCAGATAACCTTGCTGCGGCTTATCCAGCCCAGCCAGGCAGCGCAGGCAGCTGGTTTTGCCGGCGCCGGAATCGCCGAACAGCGCACTGACGCCACGCCCCGGCAGTTGCAGGTCGACATCCAAATTGAACTCGCCCTGACGCAACTTAAAGCGCGCCTCGATGGTACTGACAGGCCCGTTCTCGACCCGCACAGGCCGGCGCGGCAATGGCCAGATCATCGCCACACCTGCTGACGTCCACGGCTGGCGTAGAGCGCCAGCAGAATCAGTAACGAGAACAGCAACATGCCAGCCGCCAGCCAATGGGCCTGGGCATATTCCATGGCCTCGACATGGTTGTAGATCTGCAGTGAGGCGACCTGAGTCTTGCCGGGGATATTGCCGCCGAGCATCAGCACCACGCCAAACTCACCCAAGGTATGGGCAAAGCCCAGGATGCTCGCGGTGATAAAGCCGGGCTTGGCCAGCGGCACAACCACCGTGAAAAAACTATCCACAGGCCCCGCACGCAGAGTGGCGGCAGCCTCCAAAGGGGCGTGGCCGATGGCGCTAAAGGCGTTGTGCAGGGGCTGCACGACAAAGGGCAGGGAATAAACCACCGAGCCCAACACCAAGCCGGCAAAGCTAAAGGTTAAAGGCGCCAGGCCCAGGCTGTGGATAAGTTGGCCGAGCCAACCCTGGGGGCTAAAACTCAGCAGCAGGTAAAAGCCAATCACCGTCGGCGGCAACACCAACGGCAGCGCCACCACCGCGCCAATCAGCACGCGCCAGCGTGACTGCGACTGGCTAAGCCACCAGGCGATGGGCGTGCCGATCAGCAGCAACAGCACAGTGGTGACGGTGGCGAGCTTAAGGCTCAGGACTATTGCGGCAATATCGGCACTGCTAAGGGGCATCCCTGCGCTCTCTAGCTGGGGGTGGATTGAACACTCTGGGTACAGGCTGCAAACGCAGGCCACAGTCTCCAAGCATGGCGCCGCACAGGGGCGACTTAAGGCAGTTGGTAGCCATAGGCGCTGATAATCTGCTGCGCTTGCGGGCCACGCAAATAGGCAAAGAAGGCTTGCGCGGCCGGATTGCCTTCAGCCTTTTTCAGCAGCAGCACATCCTGTTTGATCGGCTCATGCAGCGCCTGCGGCACCTCCCAAGCCGAGCCTTCAGTCAACTTGCCGCCCTTATAAACCTGCGACAACGCGACAAAACCCAGCTCGGCGCTGCCGCTGGAGACAAACTGCAAGGTCTGGCTGATGCTCTGACCTTCGACCAACTTAGGCTGCACCGCGTTGCTCAAGCCGAGCTTCTGCAACACCTGAATCGCCGCCAGACCATAGGGCGCGGCTTTGGCGTTGGCTACCGCGAGGTGCAGGAACTGGTTGGCTTTGAGCACCGCATCAGTGCCATCTAACAGCTTAGGGTCCGCCGACCACAGCACCAGCTTGCCGATGGCATAGGTGTATTGACCGTCTTTGGCTGCCAAGCCTTCGCTGGCCAATTTGCTCGGCGTGCTGCTGTCGGCGCTGAGCAGCAACTCAAACGGCGCACCATGGCTGATCTGTGCATACAGCTGCCCGGTCGCGCCAAAAGCCGGCACCACATGGTGGCCCGTGTCCTTGGCAAATTGTGCGGCAATCTCCTGTAACGGCGCGGTGAAGTTGGCGGCTACCGCCACCTGGACCTCGGCAGCCTGCGCCGACAGGGCCGTCATGACAGTGCTAAGGCTGAACAGGCTAAAGGCAAACAACGGCTTCATCGTATCGCTCCAGAGAAGTAGGTAGGCCACCGGTGACCACTTAGCGTTATATACCGAAGGATATAACGGAAAGCCCACTCCAGCTGCAAGCAAGACCTGTCACTAGATGGATAAATAAACGCGGGCAGAGCGCCACCTGCCCGCCTAGACAGGCTTTAGCTGGCCGCTAACAAACGCCGCAGCTCAGCCAAAACCCCTTGGCTGGAGGGCCGCACGCCACGCCAGACGAAAAACGCTTCGGCGGCTTGCTCAACCAGCATACCCAGGCCGTCCAAGGTACGCGCCGCGCCATGTGCACTGGCCCAGCGGTTAAAGGCGGTGGGCTCTTTGCCGTACATCATGTCGTAGCACAGCGTATGTCCGGCCTGAATCAGGCTCGGCGCAATCGGCGGCAGCTCACCGGCGAGGCTGGCAGAGGTGCCATTGATGATGATATCCACCGGCGCATCGATCCAATCAAAACCGCTGGCCACCACCGGGCCTAAATCGGCGAATGCCTGGGCCAGTTGCTCGGCCTTGGCCACCGTGCGGTTAGCAATCACTACACAGGCCGGCTGCTCGGCCAGCAGCGGTTCCAGCACACCACGCACGGCGCCACCGGCACCGAGCAAGAGCAGCCGCTTGCTTTGCAGGCTGAGCCCGGCATTCACCGTCAAATCGCGCACCAAGCCGGCGCCATCGGTGTTATCACCCAGCAGGCGGCCGTCGTCCTGCTTGACCAGCGTGTTCACCGCGCCAGCGCGCTGTGCCCGTGCGCTCAGGCTATCGACCATGGCGAAAGCTTGCTCTTTAAACGGCACGGTGACGTTAGCGCCACGGCCTTCGCGAAAGAACTCGCGGGCAAAGCCGGTGAAGTCATCCAACGGCGCCAGCAACGCCTCGTAGCTCAGTTGCTGGGCGGTTTGCTCAGCAAACAGGCGGTGAATCAGCGGCGATTTGCTGTGGCCAATGGGGTTACCAAAAACGGCGTAGCGATCCATAAATAATCCTTAAGCTCGGCCGGCACTGGGCCTGAGCGCAGATCAGTCGGGGCCATAGTGGCTGAACAGGGTGCCGCGAGTTTACGGGCGCACCGGCAGTACCGCGAAGGGATTTTTAGCCGCGCCTGCGCAAGCGGCGCCACCTCCATGCAAGAGTGAGGAGAGCTGCGTCACTGAGCGCAGCCCCTCAAGCAGACGCTAGCCCTGTAGCTTGAGCCAGTCGCGATCTTGCAGGTAATAGTCGGTCAGCTCGGCCTCAACACTGCCGGGCTCAGCCTTCCAGTCATATCCCCAACGCACATGGGGCGGCAGCGACATCAGGATCGACTCGGTGCGGCCACCGGATTGCAGGCCAAACAGCGTTCCCCGGTCGAACACCAGGTTGAACTCCACATAGCGACCGCGGCGGAAGGCCTGGAACTCGCGCTCATGCTCGCCAAACGGGGTGGCTTTACGGCGCTGCACGATGGGCAGGTAAGCGGCCAGGTAGGCATCACCGATGGCGCGCATGAAGGCGAAGCTAGTGTCGAAGTCCCACTGGTTCAGATCATCGAAGAACAACCCGCCAATGCCGCGCGGCTCGCCACGGTGCTTAAGGTGGAAGTAACGGTCGCACCAGGCTTTGAATTTCGGATACACCTCAGCGCCAAACGGCGCGCAGGCATCGAAGGCCACCTGGTGCCAGTGCACGCAGTCTTCTTCGTTGGCGTAGTAGGGCGTCAGATCAAAGCCGCCACCGAACCACCACACCGACTCTTCGCCTTCTTTATCGGCACTGAAGAAGCGCACGTTGGCGTGGGAGGTGGGCACGTAAGGGTTTTCCGGATGGATCACCAGCGACACGCCGAGGGCTTCAAAGCCACGCCCGGCCAATTCAGGGCGATGGGCGCTGGCCGATGGCGGCAGGCTGTCGCCAAACACGTGGGAGAAATTCACCCCGCCTTTTTCGATCAGCGCGCCATTTTCAATCACTCGGGTACGACCACCGCCGCCCGCTGGACGCTGCCAGGCATCCTGAAAAAACTCGGCAGCGCCATCTTCGGCTTGCAGGGCGTTGCAGATTCGATCTTGCAGGTCGAGCAGATAGGCTTTAACAGCCTCAGTACGATTACTCACGGTGGCACCTTAGAAACGGGTAAAGGCCTCAGCAGCATAGCCAGCTGAGCGGCACAAACGCCGGCAAGCATAACATTGGCTACCCCCCAGCCGCAGTTGACGTCGGTCAATCAAGGGGATTGCAACCGGGTAAACGCCAGCTCATGCTGGCCCACCCCCTATTTAGAGCGGAGCACGTGAGCATGGCCAAGCGTATTCAGTTCAGCCGCTACGGCGGCCCCGAGGTGCTCGAGTACCTCGACTTCCAACCTGCACAGCCCGGCCCCCGGGAAGTACGGGTGAAGAACCAGGCCGTGGGCCTGAATTTTATCGATGTGTATTACCGCAGCGGCCTGTATCCCAGCCCGACGCTCCCTGCGCCTTTGGGCAGTGAAGGGGCGGGGATTGTCGAGGCGCTCGGCAGCGCGGTGAGCGAGTTCCAAGTCGGCGACCGGGTCGCCTATGCCACCGGCCCGCAAGGCAGCTACAGCGAACTGCATGTGTTGCCTGCGGATAACCTGGTCAAGCTGCCCGATAGCGTCAGCTTCGAGCAAGCCGCGGCGGTGATGCTCAAGGGCCTCACCGTGCAGTATCTGCTGCGTCAGTGCTACGAGCTCAAGGCCGGCGAAACCATACTGTTCCACGCCGCTGCCGGCGGTGTAGGTTCCCTCGCCTGCCAGTGGGCCAAGGCCCTAGGGGTCAAGCTGATCGGCACGGTCAGCAGCGCGGCCAAAGCCGAGCACGCCATCGCCAACGGCGCTTGGGCGACCATCGATTACAGCCACGAGAATATCGCCCAGCGCGTGCTGGAGCTGACTGACGGCAAGAAGTGCCCGGTGGTGTATGACGGCGTTGGCCACGACACCTGGGAAGCCTCGCTGGACAGCGTGGCCAAGCGCGGCCTGCTGGTCAGCTTCGGGAATGCTTCGGGCGCAGTCACCGGGGTCAACTTAGGCATCCTCGCGCAAAAAGGCTCGCTGTTTGTCACCCGCCCCAACCTGGCCGGCTACGCCGACAGCCCTGAGCGGTTACGGGCCATGGCCGCCGAGCTGTTCGGCATGATCAGCAACGGCCAGTTGCAGGTAGATATCAGCAGCCAATATGCGCTCAAGGATGCCGGTATTGCCCAGCAAGCCCTGAGCAGCCGGCAAACCACCGGCTCGACCATTCTGCTGCCCTAAGCGGCGCAGAGGCCCGGCCCCGCCGGCTATCCAGGCAGGATCAGCACAGGCGGGTCAGGAGGGGCGAATCACATCGCCGCTGATCAAGTCGCGAATCAGGCTGGGGTTCTTGCGCCCGCCCAAGGCGCCGCCCAAGACCCCATCCAGCTCGCCGCCAAAGTACTGCTCCACCCGTAAGCGCGTGCGCGCAGCAGGGCGTCCGGCCGGGTTGGCCGAAGTGGACACCAGTGGCCCGGTCTGCTCACACAACGCCTGCACTAAGGGGTGATCGCTGACGCGCAGGGCCACGCTGTTGTGCTCGCCGGTGATCCACGGCGGCAGGCGGTCCTGATGGGGCACCAACCACGTGTTGGGGCCAGGCCAACTGCCGGCCAGGCGCTCCTGCCAAACATCAGGCAGGTCCTCGAGGAGGAAGTCGAACTGCTCGATAGCCGCCGCCACCACAATCAGCCCTTTGTGCATGGGCCGCTGCTTCAGCTCCAGCAATTGCAGCACCGCATCCTCGTCCCACGGGTCGCAGCCCAAGCCCCACACGGCTTCGGTCGGATACGCCAGCACACCGCCATGGCGTACGCACAGCGCCGCCTGTTGAATCTGCCAATTGCTGGCCATGGGTCAATCTCCGCTAAAACTTGCCCAACAGTGTATCCAAGCTAAGCCTTACGGCCCAGCCAACGGCCTCCCTCAGCCACCACCAAGCCTTGCAACTCCAACTCGGTCAATTGCCCCAGCACTTCGGCTAACGGCCAACCACTGGCGGCGGCCAGTTCTTCACTGCTATGCGGCGCGGCATACAGCAAAGCGAGCAGGGGATGCTCGGGCGGTTTTGCCGACGTTGGCGCAGCAACCTGCTGCCAGCCGCGCAGGCCTTGCAGCACGTCCTCGACGCTTTCCACCAAAGTCGCTCCTTCACGGATCAGCTGATGACAACCCCGGGCCCCGGGATGGTGGATCGAGCCGGGGATGGCGTACACCTCGCGCCCCTGTTCGGCCGCCAGCTTGGCAGTGATCAACGAGCCGCTGGAGGTGCTGGCCTCAACCACCAACACGCCCAACGACAAACCACTGATGATGCGGTTGCGCCTGGGGAAATTACTCGCCTGCGGAGGACAGTCCAGCGGCAATTCAGAGACCAGCGCGCCGCCTTCGGCGACGATGGCAGCGGCCAGACGTTTATGCCGCGCCGGGTAGATGCATTCGAGCCCCGTACCGAGCACGGCGATGGTCTTACCCTGCACATCCAACGCCCCCTGATGGGCCGCCCCGTCGATGCCTAAAGCCAAGCCGCTGGTAATCACAAAGCCGCCGCGCGCCAGGCTGCGGGCGAAACTCTGCGCCGTATCCAAACCAGGCCGCGACGCATGACGACTGCCGACCATGGCCAGTTGCGGCCGCTCTAATAAATCCACCGCGCCGTGGACAAACAACAACGGCGGCGCATCGCTGATCTCAGCCAACAGCGCCGGGTAGTGCGGGTCATCCCACATCAGCAGATGCTGCTCGGTGTGTTCCAGCCAGGCCAAGCTGGCCGTCACTCGCTCGCGCACTGCCGGGCTGCGGCGGGCTTCGCTGGCCACAGCCGGCAAACCCAAAGCCTGCCAGGCACTGGCGGGTGCACTTAAGGTGGCGCTGGCGCTACCAAAGGCGCTGATCAATTTATGGAAGCGGCGGGGGCCGAGCTGGGGCAGGGCATGCAGGCGCAAACGCGCTTGCACTTCGGCCGGGGACAAGCGGGGAGTAGGCGACATACTGATCATCCTTGATCGGTCGCGCCGCCTAAGCGGCTGGGTTGAAAGCGTGATACACAGGCAGAAAAAACCCCGCCGAAGCGGGGTTTGCAGTGTTACGGGTTGCGCACTTTATCCAGCAACTCTAGTGAGCGTGTGGCGTTGAGCACCAGGGCATAACTGAGTTTGTCGTAAGCGCGGAACACCATCAGCAAGCCGGAACGCTCATCGGGAATCTTGACCATCTCGCCGGTCACCCGATCACGCACGGTCTCGCCAGTTTTGTAGATGGCCAGCACGTTGCCTTCGCTGACACCGTCGCGTTTACCCTTGTTGATAGTGACCACATCGAACTGACCCACCTGGGTCACGCCACGGGGCACGTCGAGGATCAAACCGTCGATTGGGCCGGCCGGCTCGCTGGGCATAAAGGTCGAATTGATGGCCCGCTCTTCGGTGGGGAACAGACGATCACCCAAGCGCACTTCCTGAGTCGAACGCGTCAGGTTGAGGGTGCCAACGCCGTTCTCTTCGGCGACGATCTCACCGGAGCCAATGTCGTCAGCGTTGATGCCGAGGAATTCATTGGTCACCGGATCTGTATAACGTTTGCCTTGGCGGAAGATGCCATAGCCCGGCGCCGCGTTAGCGAATTGGCCACGGGCATAGACCCGATCCCCGGCGCCGCTGACAACGCGCTCGGCATTACCGGCCACGACATAGGGCGCGCTATCGAACTGGGCTTGGTCATCGACGATGCGGTTCACCAGCAAGAAGCTGTTGATCGCTTCCAATGGAATCGGCGCAATGGCCTCAGCCATCGGCGTGCTGCGAATCTGTGGCGACAGCTTGATGGTGCCGCGGCTCTCGCCACGGTTCAGCATAATGCGTGGCTGACCATCAACATAAACCAGACTCAGCTGATCGCCAGGATAAATGAGATTAGGGTTTTGTACTTGAGGGTTGGCGTGCCAAATTTGTGGCCACTGCCAAGGTTTGCTGAGAAATTTCCCTGAGATATCCCATAAAGTATCGCCTTTGACCACTGTGTAGCGGTCCGGGTGACCGTCCTTGAGTTGCACCCCAGCCCAAGCGAGGCTACTTGCAGCACAAAGCAGCAAGGCCAGTAGTGATTTCCTCATGCGGTGAATCCCTTTATTATATGTCTTCACGTGTAGCGCCCTAGCGCCGCGTTGAAACCCAGTAATACTGCGGCGTGAAGCCGTTTTTCGATGCTGCTCATCATCTTAGCAGCGCATTTTGACTTTATTCCACAAGTGCATCACAAACCCATATGGCGATTCTGAATATCCTCGAATTTCCCGATCCGCGCCTGCGCACCATCGCCAAGCCGGTGGACGTGGTCGATGACGCTTTGCGCCAGTTGATCGACGACATGTTTGAAACCATGTACGACGCTCCTGGTATCGGCCTGGCCGCCACCCAAGTCAACGTGCACAAGCGCGTGGTGGTGATGGATCTGTCCGAAGACAAAACCGAACCACGGGTGTTTATTAATCCCGAGTTCGAGTCCCTCACCGACGAGATGGATCAGTACCAAGAAGGCTGTCTGTCGGTGCCGGGTTTCTATGAAAACGTCGACCGTCCGCAGAAGGTCAAAATCAAGGCGCTGGACCGCGATGGCCAGCCCTACGAGATCATCGCCGAAGGCCTGCTGGCGGTGTGCATTCAACACGAATGCGACCACCTCAACGGCAAGCTGTTTGTTGATTATCTGTCCACGCTCAAACGCGATCGGATCAAGAAGAAACTGGAAAAGCAGCACCGCCAGAACGCTTGATACCGCTTAAGCAAAGGCTTGCCCCGGCAAGCCTTTTTCTTTTTAAGAGACGCCCTTCATGACCGAGCCACTGCGCATTGTCTTTGCCGGCACCCCCGAGTTTGCCGCCGCACACCTCAAGGCCCTGCTGAGCACGCAGCACCAGATCATCGCCGTGTACAGCCAGCCGGATCGCCCGGCTGGCCGTGGCCAGAAGCTCACCCCGAGCCCGGTCAAGCAACTGGCCGTGAGCCACGACATCCCGGTGTATCAGCCGCAAACCCTGCGCGACCCCGCCGCCCAAGCCGAGCTGGCAGCACTTAAGCCGGACTTGCTGGTGGTGGTGGCCTACGGTCTGATCCTGCCGCAAGTGGTGCTCGACACCCCGCGCTTGGGCTGCATCAACAGTCACGCTTCGCTGCTGCCTCGCTGGCGCGGCGCGGCGCCGATTCAGCGCGCCATCGAAGCCGGCGACAACGAGTCAGGCGTCACCGTGATGCAGATGGAAGCCGGCCTGGATACCGGCCCGATGCTGTTGAAAGTGACCACGCCAATCAGCGCTGACGATACCGGTGGCAGCCTGCATGACCGCCTCGCCAGCCTTGGCCCGCAAGCGGTGATCGAAGCCATCGCCGGTTTAGCCGCCGGCAACCTGAAGGGCGAAGTGCAGGACGACAGCCTGGCCACCTATGCGCACAAGCTCAATAAAGACGAAGCGCGACTGGACTGGAGCCGCCCAGCCGAGGAGCTGGAACCTTTGGTGCGCGCCTTTAACCCCTGGCCGATCTGCCACAGCACCCTGCACGGCGAAGCCTTAAAAGTGCATGCCGCACAGCTGGCGCCGCAGCTTAATGCCCAAGGCGCAGCCCCGGGCACCGTAGTGGCTGTGGATAAAAGCGGCTTGGCAGTGGCCTGCGGCCAGGGCGTGCTGCGCCTGACCCGCTTGCAGTTGCCCGGTGGCAAAGCGCTGAACTTCAGCGACCTGTTTAACAGCCGCCGCGAGCAGTTCACCGTCGGCTCGGTGCTCGGCGCATGAACCCACGTGTCGCAGCGGCCCGCGCTTTGGCCGTGGTGCTCAATGGTAAAGCCTCGCTCGGCAGCAGCCTGCCGCCGCTGCTGGATAAAGTCGAGCCACGGGATCGCGGCCTGACCCAGGACCTGGCCTTTGGCACCGCACGCTGGCAGCCACGCCTGGCTTTGATCGCAGAGAAACTCCTACAAAAGCCGTTTAAGGCCGCCGACCGTGACGTCGAAGCGCTGCTGCTGATCGGCCTGTATCAACTGTTCCACACCCGCATTCCGGCCCATGCCGCCATCGGCGAAACCGTGGCCTGTGTGGATAAATTAAAGAAGCCGTCGCTCAAAGGTTTACTCAACGCCGTGCTGCGCAATGCCCAGCGCGATGGAGAGGAAATTATCCACAGCCTGGACCGCGACCCGGTGCTGCACACGGCCCATCCGCGCTGGCTGCAAAAGGCCCTCAAGGCGCAGTGGCCCGAGCATTGGCAAGCCATCTGCGCCGCGAATAACGCCCATCCGCCGTTGATACTGCGGGTCAACCAGCGCCACAACAGCCGTGATGATTACCTGGCCGAGCTGCGCCACGTCGGCTTTGAGGCCGAGCCATGCACCTTCAGCGGCGATGGCATCCGTTTGCTGCAAGCCTGTGACGTGACCACCTTGCCGGGCTTCGCCGAAGGGCGGCTCAGCGTCCAGGACGAGGCCGCGCAACTGGCTGCCGGCTTGTTGGAGCTGGCGCCAGGACAACGGGTGTTGGACGCATGCTGCGCGCCGGGGGGCAAAACCTGCCATATCCTCGAAAGCCAACCGAGCTTAAGCGAAGTCATCGGCCTGGATCTGGAAGCCAAGCGCCTGATGCGTGTGCAGGACAACCTCGACCGCCTGCAACTCAAGGCCAAGCTGATCGCCGCCGATGGCCGCGCTGTGGATAACTGGTGGGACGGCCAGCCCTTCGCACGCATCCTGCTCGACGCGCCGTGCTCGGCCACCGGGGTGATTCGTCGCCATCCGGATATCAAACTGACGCGCCAGCCGCAAGACATCCCAGCGCTGGCACAGCTACAGGGTGAGCTGCTCGACGCGCTGTGGCCAACCCTAGAAGTGGGCGGCATTCTCGTTTATGCCACCTGCTCGGTGATGCCCGCAGAAAACAGCGATAACATCGCAGCCTTCCTCGCCCGCACCCCAGGTGCGCGCGAACTGGCGATTAGCGGCACCTTCGGCATCGACAGCGCCCATGGGCGCCAGCTTTTGCCACAAGTAGACGGCCACGATGGCTTCTACTATGCCAAGCTGATGAAAATTGCGGCCACTCCTCGGGGCTAAGGATCAGACAGGATGAAGATCATTATTCTCGGTGCCGGCCAAGTCGGCGGCACCTTGGCGGAACACCTGGCCAGTGAGGCCAACGACATCACGGTGGTGGACACCGACGCCGATCGCTTGCGCGACTTGGGTGACCGCCTCGATATCCGCACCGTACAAGGCCGCGCCTCGTTCCCCACAGTGCTGCGCCAGGCCGGTGCGGACGACGCCGACATGCTGGTGGCCGTCACCAACAGCGACGAAGTGAACATGGTCGCCTGCCAGGTGGCCTACACCTTGTTTCGCACCCCCACCAAGATCGCCCGGGTGCGTGAAGCGGCCTACCTGACCCGCAGCGGCTTGTTCGATAACGAAGCGATTCCGGTGGACGTGCTGATCAGCCCCGAGCAGGTGGTGACCAACTACATCAAGCGTCTGATCGAATACCCCGGCGCCTTGCAGGTGATCGACTTCAGCGAAGGCAAAGCCCAGCTGGTTGCGGTGCGTGCCTATTACGGCGGCCCGCTGGTGGGTCAGCAACTGCGTCAACTGCGCGAGCACATGCCCAATGTGGACACCCGCGTCGCAGCGATTTTCCGCCGTAACCGGGCGATCATGCCGCAGGGCGACACCATTATCGAAGCCGATGACGAAGTGTTCTTTATCGCCGCCAAAGCTCACATCCGCGCGGTGATGAGTGAGATGCGGCGCATGGAAGACAGCTACAAAAAGGTCGTCATCGCCGGCGGCGGGCATATCGGCGAGCGCCTGGCCGAGGCCATCGAAAGCCGCTACCAAGTGAAAATCATCGAGATGAGCCCGGCGCGTTGCCGCTACCTCTCAGAAACCCTCGACAGCACCATCGTCTTGCAGGGCAGCGCCAGCGACCGCGATTTGCTGGTGGAAGAGAACATCAGCGACGCCGACCTGTTCCTCGCCCTGACCAACGACGACGAGGCCAACATCATGTCCTCGCTGCTGGCCAAGCGTTTGGGCGCGCGCAAGGTGATGACCCTGATCAATAACCCGGCCTATGTGGATCTGGTCCAGGGCGGCGAGATCGATATCGCCATCAGTCCGCAGCTGGCCACCATCGGCACCTTGCTCGCCCACGTACGCCGTGGCGATATCGAGAGCGTGCACTCGCTGCGCCGCGGTGCGGCTGAGGCCATCGAGGCGGTGGCCCATGGCGACGCCAAATCGAGCAAGGTGGTGGGCCGTGCCATCGAAGACATCAGCCTGCCGCCAGGCACCACCATCGGTGCGATTATCCGCAACGATGAAGTGCTGATCGCCCACGATGACACCGTGATCGAAAGTGGCGACCACGTGATCCTGTTCCTTGTCGATAAAAAATACATCCGCGACGCCGAGCGCCTGTTCCAGGTCGGCTTGTCATTCTTCTGAGGCAGCCATGAGCACCCAAGCACTGGAAAACATGCTGGCCAAGGGTATGGACAACGCCTTGCTGCGCTTCGGCCTCGGCAAGGGCTATTTGGACAACAGCCAGTGGGCCCAAGCTGCCGAGCATTTGCAGCGCTGCGTGGCGTTTGATCCTAACTACAGCGCAGCCTGGAAGCTGTTGGGCCAGGCGCTGCACAAACAAGCTTTAGTCGAGCAGGCACGCCAAGCCTGGCAGCAAGGCATACAAGCCGCGCAGCAAAAGGGCGATAAGCAAGCTGAAAAGGAAATGACGGTGTTTCTCAAGCGCCTGGATAAAGCCGCTCAGCAGCCGGGTTAACTGGTCACGAAACGCAGGCCCACCCCCATGGGCTCGACGCGGATCACTTCCATGGTCAGCACCGGCGCTTCTACGGGCAGGCCTTGCACCTGCCCTTGTACGCGCTCACCAATGCGCAGTTCACCCTGGGTTTGATCGATCAGAACAAACACGCCGCCTTCAGAAACATCGCGGGTGGTGACCATCAGTTCACCATGAATAGGATGCTCGATGCGCAAGCGCATCTTCAGGGTGGTGCGCACACTACCGCGATGATTGTCCATGGCCAGTCCGGCTAGATCAGGTGGCTCAGCCTAGACGACAGCGGGTAGCACCTGCAACCCGCCACCAAGGTGTGACAGCGCGCTAGTACCAGCGCGCCTCGCCTTCAGGGCGCTTCTTAAAGCGCTTCATGGTCCACATGTACTGGCTGGGGTAATTGCGCACATAGCGACCCAGTTCACGACTCAGGGCGGCGACCGACACCTCCAAGTCCTTGTCGTACATATCCGCAGGCGCGGCTTCGAGTATCACTTTGTAGCCGCTGCCATCGTCCAGACGCACCGCATGGAAGAACACGCCACGGGCTTTGCCACGGGACAACAACTGCGGCACGAACTTACTGGTCAGCGCCGTGGTGCCTAAGTAAGGCACAAACAAGCCCGCACCCAAGGCCGGTTCCGGATCGCAAGGAATGCCGACGCAGCCGCCGCGTTTAACCTCTTTGATCACGCTCATGATGCCTTCCGGGGTGGAGGGCGCCACGCGGTTGCCCATCTGCACACGCTGCTTCTTCAGCAGCTCATCCACCGCTTTTAGCTTCGGTGGGCGATAGAAGATAATCGGCTTGGCGTAGGAGCAATAGAAGTGGTTGAGCACTTCCCAGTTACCCAAGTGGCTGGTGATGCCGACCAGACCGTCGCCCGAGGCCAGGGCCTCTTCGAGCACCTCCATGCCTTCCACTTCACGGATGAACTTGAGCGATTTCTTCGGCGGCCAGATCCAGGCGCAGGCGCTTTCCGTCAGGGTACGGCCAATATCCATCATGGCGCGCTTGTGCAGGCCACTCAGCGCGGCCTGATCCAACTCGGGAAAGCAGCGCTGGATATTGATCAGCGCCACTTCGCGAGAGCGATTAGGCAGCTTCCACATCAACCAGCCGATGCCACCGCCGACGCCTTGCACGGCACGCCAGGGCAGTAAGGCAAACAAGCGCAAAAAGCCCACCACGAGGGCGCCTTTAAACTTTTCCACAGGCCACTCCAGGCAAATCTAAAGTCGCCATTGTAACCGCCTGGCCGGGCAGGGGGCAGTTAACGACTCAGCGCCGGGTAGCGATCACAGTCAGTGGTATGGTCCATGACCATGCCAGTGGCCTGCATATAGGCGTAGCAGATGGTCGGCCCAACGAAGGTAAAACCCAGTTTGCGCAGGGCTTTGCTCATGGCCTCGGCCTCAGGGGTAATCGCCGGCACTTCGGCGCGGCCGCTGAAGTGGTTGATCTTCGGCACACCGCCGACAAAGGACCACAGCAGTGCCACCGGATCTTCCAAGCGCAGCCAGGCCTGAGCGTTTTGCCGGGCGGCGTTGAGCTTGAGGCGATTGCGGATGATCCCCGGGTCTTGCAGCAGTTGCTCGATATAAGCGTCGTCCATGGCGGCCAACTGCACGGGATCAAAGCCAAACAACACCTGGCGATAACGCTCGCGCTTTTTCAGCACCGTGATCCACGACAAACCGGCCTGAAAGCCTTCCAACACCAACAGCTCGAACAGCGCCTGGGCATTGCGCTGCGGCACGCCCCATTCATGGTCGTGGTAGGCGATGTACAGCGGTTCAGCGTTACACCAAAAACAGCGTGGCATGCGGGCGTCCCTGAGCTTGGGTATACTGGCCGACTTTCTCAAGCCGCCAAAGTACGGGTGAAATTTGTGAGCCAGACTACGCCTGCCGTGCGCACCTTCCAAGATTTGATCCTCGCCCTGCAACAATACTGGGCCGAGCAGGGTTGCGTGGTATTACAGCCCTACGACATGGAAGTGGGCGCCGGCACCTTCCACACCGCGACCTTCCTACGTGCCATTGGTCCGGAAACCTGGAACGCTGCCTATGTGCAGCCTTCGCGCCGCCCGGCTGATGGCCGCTATGGCGAGAACCCGAACCGCCTGCAGCATTACTACCAGTTCCAAGTGGTGCTCAAACCCAACCCGGAAAACTTCCAGGAGCTGTACCTTGGCTCGCTGAAGGCCATCGGTATTGATCCGCTGGTTCACGATATCCGTTTCGTTGAAGACAACTGGGAATCGCCGACCCTGGGCGCCTGGGGTCTGGGTTGGGAAATCTGGCTCAACGGCATGGAAGTCACCCAGTTCACCTACTTCCAGCAAGTTGGCGGCATCGAGTGCTATCCGGTCACTGGCGAGATCACTTACGGTCTTGAGCGTCTGGCCATGTACCTGCAAGGCGTCGACTCGGTGTATGACTTGGTCTGGGCTGATGGCCAGTTCGGTAAGGTCACCTATGGCGACGTGTTCCACCAGAACGAAGTGGAGCAGTCGACCTACAACTTCGAGCACGCCAACGTCGAGAAACTGTTCGAGCTGTTCGACTTCTATGAGTCCGAAGCCAACCGTCTGATCGAACTGGAACTGCCACTGCCCACTTACGAGATGGTGCTCAAGGCATCCCACACCTTTAACTTGCTGGACGCGCGCCGGGCGATCTCGGTTACTGCACGCCAGCAATACATCCTGCGCGTGCGCGCCTTGGCCCGCTCGGTGGCGCAGAGCTACCTGCAAGCGCGGCGCAAGCTGGGCTTCCCCCTCGCCGCGGCGGATCTGCGTGATGAAGTATTGGCCAAGCTGGAGGCAGCAGAATGAGTGCGCAAGATTTTCTGGTAGAGCTGGGCACCGAAGAGCTGCCACCCAAAGCCCTGAAGAGCCTCGGCGAAGCCTTCCTCGCCGGCATCGAGAAGGGCCTGAAAGCCTCTGGCCTGAGCTACAGCAGCGCTCGTTACTACGCCGCGCCACGCCGTTTGGCCGTACTGGTCGAGCAGCTTGCGACCCAACAGCCGGATCGCAGCCTCAACCTCGATGGCCCGCCCGTACAAGCCGCCTTTGATGCCGACGGCAATCCGACCCAAGCGGCTCTGGGCTTCGCCAAAAAATGCGGCGTTGAGCTGAGCGAAATCGACCAGAGCGGGCCGAAGCTGAAATTCAGCCAAAACATCGCCGGTAAGCCAGCCAGCAGCCTGCTGCCAACTATCGTCGAAGACTCCCTCAACGATCTGCCGATCCCTAAGCGCATGCGCTGGGGCGCGCGCAAAACTGAATTCGTGCGGCCAAGCCAATGGCTGATCATGCTGTTTGGCGACGAAGTGATCGACTGCGAAATCCTCGCCCAACTGTCCGGTCGTGAGTCCCGTGGCCACCGTTTCCATGCCAACCACGAAGTGCGCATCAGCGCGCCGCGTAACTACGCCGAAGACCTGAGCGCCGCCTATGTGATTGCCGACTTCGCTGAGCGTCGCGAGCTCATCAGCAAGCGCATCGAACAACTCGCCGCCGAGCAGCAGGGCAGTGCCATCGTGCCCCCGGCGCTGCTCGATGAAGTAGCCGCCTTGGTTGAATGGCCCGTGCCGCTGGTGTGCTCCTTCGAGGAACGCTTCCTCGACGTGCCGCAAGAAGCGCTGATCACCACCATGCAGGACAACCAGAAGTACTTCTGCCTGCTGGACGCGAACGGCAAGTTGCTGCCGCGCTTTATCACCGTGGCCAACGTCGAGAGCAAAGATCCTAAGCAGATCATCGAAGGCAACGAGAAGGTGGTGCGTCCGCGCCTGACCGACGCTGAGTTCTTCTTCAATCAGGACAAAAAGCAGCCGCTGGAAAGCTTCAACCAGCGTCTGGCCAACGTGGTGTTCCAGGCCCAACTGGGTTCGGTCTACGACAAGGCCAAGCGGGTCAGCACCCTGGCTGGTTTTATCGCCCAGCAAATCGGCAGCGACGCCGGCCGCGCAGCCCGCGCTGGTATTCTGAGTAAGTGCGACCTGGCCAGTGAAATGGTCGGCGAGTTCCCGGAGATGCAAGGCATCGCCGGTTACTACTACGCCAAGCACGACGGCGAGCCGGATGACGTGGCCCTGGCGCTGAACGAACAGTACATGCCGCGCGGTGCGGGCGCTGAACTGCCCAGCACCCTCACCGGTGCGGCGGTGGCTCTGGCTGACAAGCTGGACACCCTGGTCGGCATCTTCGGCATCGGCATGCTCCCCACCGGCAGCAAAGACCCCTATGCGCTGCGCCGTGCGGCGCTGGGCGTGCTGCGTATCCTGATCGAAAAAGATCTGGACCTGGATCTGGCCAAAGCCATCGCCTTCGCCATCCAGCAGTTCGGCAGCCAAGTGAAGGGCGCAGCCCTGGCCACTCAGGTGCAGGACTTTATCTTCGACCGCCTGCGCGCGCGTTACGAAGACGAAGGCATCGACATCAGCGTCTACCAAGCGGTGCGTGCGGTTAACCCAACCTCGCCGCTGGACTTCGACCAGCGCGTACAAGCCGTGCAGTCGTTCCGTGCCCTGCCGCAAGCTGCCTCGCTCGCCGCAGCGAACAAGCGCGTATCCAACCTGCTGGGCAAACTCGAAGGCCAAGTACCGAACACGGTGCGCGCGCATTACTTCGACAGCCCGACCGAGTTCGCCTTGAATGCGGCCATCCAGCAGGCCGAAAGCAATGTGAAGCCGCTGGCCGAGGCTCGTCAGTACAGCCTGGCTCTGGCGCAACTGGCCAGCCTGCGCGAGCCAGTGGATGCCTTCTTCGAAGGTGTGATGGTCAACGCCGAGAACCCAGACGTGCGCGCTAACCGCTACGCGCTGCTGGCTAAACTGCGTGGCCTGTTCCTTGGCGTGGCTGATATTTCGGTATTGAGCTAAGCCCCGTAGTCCCACCAGTGGGCGCTGTTTGCGCAGCGCCCACTGCCTCATTACAGCGGTGCGCGGCTACCGCGTGCCGGTTATGGATTGGCCCATGAAACTGCTGATTCTCGATCGCGACGGCGTCATCAATTACGACTCTGACGATTACATCAAAAGCCTCGAGGAGTGGATTCCACTGCCTGGCGCCATTCGCGCCTTAGCGCAGCTGAGCCAAGCCGGTTGGACCATCGCCATCGCCACTAATCAATCCGGAATCGCCCGCGGCTACTATCCTCTAAGCACTCTGCACGCCATGCACCAACGCCTGCGGGATTTGGTGGCGGAGCAGGGCGGCGAGCTGGGCTTGATTGTTTACTGCCCCCACGGCCCGGATGACGGTTGTGCTTGCCGTAAACCGAAACCCGGCATGCTCGAACAAATTGCCGAGTACTATGACGTGAATCTCACCGGCGTATGGTTTGTGGGTGACAGCAGCAGCGATCTGAACACGGCCTTAGCGGTAGGCTGTCAGCCGGTACTGGTGAAAACCGGCAAAGGTTTGCGCACGCTGGCCAAGCCCTTGCCGCAAGGCACGTTGGTATTCGATGATCTGGCGGCAGTGGCCAGCCAGCTTATCTCTCTTTAACCCAGGCCCTGCCTGTGACGGTAAATGCTCACATGTCGATCGTGCAGACCCTACGAACCGTTTTGTTTTACCTCCTGCTGTCCAGCTGGTCGCTGGTGTGGTGCAGCCTGAGCTTCTTTGTCGCGGCCTTTATGCCGTTTCGCACGCGCTACCGCTTCGTTAACCAAACCTGGTGCCGCGTGGCCGTGTGGCTGACCAAAGTGGTGGCCGGTATCGATTACCAAGTCACTGGTTTGGAAAACATCCCCAAACAGCCCTGCGTGATTCTGGCCAAACACCAAAGCACCTGGGAGACCTTCTACCTCTCGGCGCTGTTTGAGCCACTGAGCCAAGTGATCAAACGTGAGCTGCTCTATGTGCCGTTCTTCGGCTGGGCCATGGCCATGCTCAAACCTATCGCCATCGACCGCAGCAATCCCAAAGCCGCTCTCAAGCAATTGGCCAAGCAAGGCCAGGAATGCTTAGAGCAGGGCTGCTGGGTGCTGGTCTTCCCGGAAGGCACACGGATTCCTGCCGGCGAAATGGGCAAGTTCAGCCGTGGTGGTACGGCCTTGGCCGTTAACGCCAACCTGCCGATTCTGCCCATCGCCCATAACGCTGGGCAGTACTGGCCCAAAGACGGCTGGGGGAAAAAGCCCGGCACCATCCAAGTGGTGATCGGTCCAGTGATGCACGCCGAAGGCACTGGTCCACGGGCCATCGCCGAGCTCAACGACCGCGCCTACGAATGGGTCAAACAAACCCAAGCGGCCATCGGCTCACTGGACCCGCAAGCCGCACAGACAGAGCCTAAGCAAGACGCTTAAGCGGCTAGTCAGTAACACCTGAAAGCCTTGGCCTAACCGCCAAGGCTTTTTTGTTGGAGCATCCAGCAAACGTATTGTCATCTGCCAGTAACCCCTTCGTCACAAGCCCTTACTACCCTCGGCGAGACTCTTTCCTCGCTGGCCTCCTGCTGCCGTCGTAGCGAGAACCGCTTAAGCCTTTCCCGCCCAGTATAAGGAGATCCAGCATGTTGACCGCCAAACCCCTCGCCCTGACCTTAGCCATTGGTGCTGTACTGTCGGCTAGTGCCCTGAGCGTGGCTGCCGAGCCTCATGCTCAGGGCAAGCGCAACCAAGACCTGTTCAACCGTGAAGCCCGTGGCGACATTACCGAACAAGGCGGCGCACGCCGGGTCGATCGCGACCTTACCAGCGCGATCAAAGCCTCGTTATCCGAGCGCAAGGCCAAGAACGTCATCCTGTTGATTGGCGATGGCATGGGCGACTCGGAAATCACCCTGGCGCGTAACTATGCAGAAGGGGCGGGCGGCTACTTCAAGGGCATCGATGCACTGCCACTGACCGGTCAATACACCCATTACGCCTTGCACAAAGACAGCGGCAAACCCGACTACGTGACCGACTCCGCCGCCTCCGCCACGGCGTGGAGCAGTGGGGTGAAAACCTACAACGGCGCCCTCGGCGTGGATATTCACGAACGTCCACATCAAACCCTGCTCGAGCTGGCCAAACGCAATGGCCTGGCCACCGGCAACGTGTCCACCGCCGAACTGCAAGACGCCACCCCAGCGGCGCAATTCGCCCACGTTACTGCGCGTAGATGCTATGGCCCGGTGGTCACCAGCAGCCAATGTGCGAGCAATGCGTTAGAGAATGGCGGTAAGGGCTCGATCACCGAGCAGTTACTCGATACCCGTGCAGATGTGACCTTAGGCGGCGGTGCCAGCACGTTCAGTGAAGTGGCCAAGGCTGGCAAATGGTCGGGCAAAACTCTGCGCGCCCAAGCGCTGGAGCGCGGCTATGTGCTGGTCGAAGACGCCGCGTCGCTCGGCAAGATTCGCAAAGCCAACCAGAAGCAACCGCTGATTGGCCTGTTCAGCCCTGGCAATATGCCCACCCGCTGGCAAGGCCCTAAAGCCACCTACCACGGCAATATCAGCCAAGCGCCGGTGACCTGCACGGTCAACCAAAAACGCACGGCCAATATCCCCACTCTGGCGCAGATGACCGGCAAAGCCATCGAACTGCTGCAAGACAACCGCAAAGGTTTCTTCCTGCAAGTGGAGGGCGCCTCCATCGATAAAGAAGACCACGCCGCCAACCCTTGCGGACAGATCGGTGAAACCGTCGACCTCGACGAAGCCGTACAAGTGGCCCTGGCCTATGCCAAAGCCGACGGCAACACCCTGGTGATCGTCACCGCCGACCACGCCCACTCCAGCCAAATTATCCCGCCAGAAACCTCCGCCCCGGGCCTGACCCAAGCACTGAACACCAAAGACGGCTCGATCATCGCGGTGAGCTACGGCAACTCCGAAGGCAGCTCCATGGAACACACCGGCAGCCAACTGCGCATCGCCGCCTACGGCCCCCACGCCGCCAACGTCACCGGCCTGACCGACCAAACCGACCTGCACTTCACCATCCGCAACGCCCTGGGGTTGAAGAAATAACATTCTGGGCAATAGCCCCGCGTACTTAATCAGCCTCAAAACAAAAACCCCAGCACTTAGGCTGGGGTTTTTATTGGGCGGGTTAACAGCCGTGTGGGCCTGTTAGAAGTCCAGGTTAGACACCGCCAACGCGTTGGTTTCGATAAAGTCGCGGCGTGGTTCTACGGCGTCGCCCATCAGGGTGTTGAAGATTTGGTCGGCGGCGATGGCGTCTTCGATACGCACCTTGAGCATGCGGCGCACGTCTGGGTCCATGGTGGTTTCCCAGAGTTGATCCGGGTTCATTTCGCCCAGACCTTTATAGCGCTGAATGCTGTGACGCTTGGTGCTTTCGGCCATCAGCCAGGCGAGGGCGTCTTTGAACGTGCTGACGTGCTTCTTACGCTCGCCACGCTGCACAAAGGCGCCTTCTTCCAACAGGCTGTTGAGCTGCTCACCGAGGGTGGTCACGGTGCGGTAGTCGTTACTGGCGAAGAAGTCGCGGTTGAAGGTCACGTAGCTGGAAACGCCGTGGGAGATCAGTTCGACCTCAGGCAGCCACAGGTGACGCTCTTGGTCTTCGCGCAGACTGGTTTTATAGACCAGGCCGGATTTCTCCATGGTCTTCAGGCGCGTGTCGAGCTGGGCGAGCCACTGCTGCATGTGCGCTTGATCAGCCAACTGCTCAGGCTCAACCCGTGGGATGTAGACGAAGTGCTCGGTGAGCTCTTCGGGATACAGACGGGACAGACGCTTGAGGGTCTTCATGACCATGCGATAGTCGTTGACCAGACGCTCCAGCGACTCGCCAGAGAGGCCTGGGGCGCTTTCGTTAACGTGCAGGCTGGCATCTTCCAGAGCCGATTGGGTCATGTATTCCTCCATGGCCTCATCGTCTTTGATGTACTGCTCTTGCTTGCCTTTCTTGACCTTGTACAGCGGCGGCTGGGCGATGTAGATGTAGCCGCGCTCAACCAGCTCCGGCAACTGACGGAAGAAGAAGGTCAGCAGCAGGGTGCGGATGTGCGAACCGTCGACGTCGGCGTCGGTCATGATGATGATGTTGTGATAACGCAGCTTGTCGATGTTGTATTCATCGCGGCCAATACCACAGCCCAGCGCGGTGATCAGGGTGCCGACTTCTTGCGACGAGATCATCTTGTCGAAGCGGGCTTTTTCCACGTTAAGGATCTTACCTTTGAGCGGCAGGATCGCTTGGG
Source organism: Pseudomonas sp. 5P_3.1_Bac2 (assembly GCF_025465995.1). Taxonomy (GTDB): domain Bacteria; phylum Pseudomonadota; class Gammaproteobacteria; order Pseudomonadales; family Pseudomonadaceae; genus Aquipseudomonas. Next base: position 282,975 of record NZ_JANLNY010000028.1, read on the forward strand.
TCTTGCGGTTACGGCCTTGCTTAGCAGAGCCGCCCGCGGAGTCCCCTTCCACGATGTAGAGTTCGGACAGGGCAGGGTCTTTCTCTTGGCAGTCAGCCAGTTTGCCTGGCAGACCGGCGATATCCAGTGCACCTTTACGACGGGTCATTTCCCGCGCTTTACGTGCTGCTTCGCGGGCACGGGCGGCGTCAATCATCTTGCCGACCACGGCCTTGGCTTCGTTGGGGTTTTCCAGCAGGAAGTCGGAGAAGTACTTGCCCATCTCCTGTTCCACTGCGGTTTTAACCTCGGAGGAGACCAGCTTGTCTTTGGTTTGCGAGCTGAATTTCGGGTCCGGTACTTTCACCGAGATAATCGCGGTCAGACCTTCACGGGCGTCGTCACCGGTGGTGGCGATTTTGTGCTTCTTGGCCAGACCTTCCTGCTCAATATAAGTGTTGAGGTTACGGGTCAGGGCCGAGCGGAAACCGGCGAGGTGAGTACCACCGTCACGCTGCGGAATATTGTTGGTGAAGCACAGCAGGTTTTCGTTGAAGCTGTCGTTCCACTGCAGAGCGACTTCCACACCAACACCGTCGTCACGTTGCACGGTGAAATGGAACACCTGGTTAACCGGGGTTTTGTTCTGGTTGAGGTACTCAACGAACGCACGCAGACCACCTTCGTACTTGAACAGCTCTTCCTTCCCGCTACGCTCGTCGCGCAACATGATGCCGACACCGGAGTTAAGGAAGGACAGTTCGCGCAGGCGCTTGGCCAAAATATCCCAGCTGAAATGGATATTGGCGAAGGTATCTTCGGAAGCTTTGAAGTGAATCTGCGTACCTGTGGTTTCGCTGTCGCCCACCGGCGCAATCGGCGCCTGAGGTACACCATGGTGGTAAGTCTGTTCCCAGATCTTGCCGCCACGGCGGATGGTCATAACCAGTTCTTTGGACAGGGCGTTCACCACGGACACACCCACGCCGTGCAGCCCACCAGAGACCTTATAGCTATTGTCGTCGAACTTACCGCCTGCGTGCAGGACGGTCATGATCACTTCAGCAGCCGAGACGCCTTCGTCCTTGTGGATATCCACCGGAATGCCGCGCCCGTTGTCGCGCACAGTGATCGACTCATCCGGGTGGATAGTAATGGTGATCTCACTGCAGTAACCGGCCAAGGCCTCGTCGATGGAGTTGTCGACCACCTCGAACACCATGTGGTGCAGACCGCTGCCATCGTCGGTATCACCGATATACATACCAGGCCGTTTGCGTACGGCATCCAGGCCTTTAAGGACCTTAATGTTATTGGAGTCGTACGTTTGGTTGTCGCTCATGCCTTCACTCCTGGTGGTCGTGGGTCTGGGTGATACCGCCATGTTCCACGTGGAACATGGCTACTGGCGTATCCGTGCGCCAGCCTTCCCTCAACAATTCATGGTCTACGCAGGTGATAAACACCTGGCAGTGCAAATCTTCTAACAATCGGCACAAAGCGCGGCGGTGCTGTTCATCCAGTTCTGACGGTAAGTCATCCACTAGATAGATGCATTGACCTTGCTTGGCCTGGTTGACCAAATGCCCTTGTGCAATACGCAGGGCACAGACAACCAACTTTTGTTGCCCGCGGGAAAGAATCTCCGCGGCATTGTGGGCGCCCAAACGTAACCTTAAGTCTGCACGTTGGGGGCCAGCTTGGGTGTGACCGAGTTGTTGATCGCGGCTAAGGCTATTGGCGAGCACTGTATTTAGCTCGCGTTCCTTATCCCAGCCGCGGTAGTAACTTAGGGTCAAACCTTCCAGCTCTACCAGCTCATTCAGGGTACGCTCGAAAATCGGCTTGAGTGCCTTGATATAGGCACGGCGATAACTATCGATTTCCTCGCTGGCCAGGCACAACTCACGGTCCCAGGCCGCCTGCGAAGCGCGGTCAAGTGTACCATGCCGCAGCCACGAGTTCCGCTGACGGAGCGCCTTCTGCAGGCGCTGCCAGGCCGGCAGAAAACCAGGTTCCACGTGGAACACTCCCCAGTCGAGGAACTGTCGGCGAATCTTCGGTGCACCTTCTAACAAACGAAAACTGTCTGGATTGATCAATTGCAGCGGTAAGGTCTCAGCCAACTGTGCTGCGCTGCGCGCATTCTGCCCGTCAATACGAATAATGAACTCGCCCTGACGATCACGCGAAACCCCCAGGTTACTCATGCGCCCATCAGCCAACTGCACTTGGCCGTGAATGGTGCAGGCAGCCTGTTCGTACTGAATGACCGGCAGCAGACGGGTACTGCGAAACGAACGGGCCAAACCGAGCAAGTGAATGGCTTCCAGCACACTGGTTTTGCCGCTGCCGTTGTCGCCAGAAAGGATGTTGATACGCGGGGAGGGCGTGAGGCTGACCGTCTGCAAGTTACGCACAGCAGTGATGGTGAAACGAGTCAGAGACATTAACGCGAAGACCGTGGCGTAACGAAGGTCAGATCAAGCGGCGGCGCTTGAGTAAAAAGCCGCAGCCGCAATGCGCTTTGGCGTTCTACTCGGCCTGCGAACGTCATTAAGTTTGCACGCTTAATGACGTTCGCCAGAGCGACCACCACAGACAGTGGCCGAGGGCGAAGGTGGTTCAACGGGATTACAGACGCATCGGCATGACGACATAGGAAGAATCGTCGTTACCGGCTTCATGGACCAGAGCACTGCTGTTGGCATCGGACAGAATCAAGCGCACTTGATCCGTGGTCATCACGCTCAGCACATCCAGCAGGTAGCTCACGTTGAAGCCAATTTCCAAGGCGCTGCCGTTGTAGTCCACGGCGATTTCTTCCTCGGCTTCTTCCTGCTCTGGGTTGTTGGCTTGAATTTTCAGCAGGCCAGATTCCAGTTGCAGGCGAATACCGCGGTACTTTTCGTTAGAAAGAATCGCTGTACGGCTAAAGGCTTCACGCAGGCCCTGACGATCCGCCAGCACCAATTTGTCACCACCACGCGGCAGTACGCGCTCGTAGTCAGGGAACTTGCCGTCCACCAGCTTCGAGGTGAAGGTGAACTCGCCGGTAGTCGCGCGGATGTGGTGTTGGCCGAGAACGATGCCGACGCTGCCGTCTTGGTCAGTCAGCAGACGGGCCAATTCCAGAATACCTTTACGCGGCACAATCACTTGATGGCGCTCAACCTGCTCAATCGCCGCCTGCATGGAGCACATAGCCAGACGGTGACCGTCGGTGGCGACAGCGCGCAGCACGCCAGTTTGCACTTCCAGCAGCATGCCGTTGAGGTAGTAACGCACGTCCTGCTGGGCCATGGCGAAGCTGGTGCGCTCGATCAAACGGCGAACCTTGCCTTGCTCCAGGTTGAAGGTCAGCGAGCCTGGGCCTTCTTCCACCGTCGGGAAGTCATTGGCTGGCAGCGTCGACAGGCTGAAGCGGCTACGGCCAGCTTTAACCAGCAGCTTTTGTTCGTCGATGCGGATATCAATCAGCACATCGGCTGGCAAGCTTTTGCAGATGTCCATCAGCTTGCGCGCCGGCACGGTGATCTCACCGGGCTCAGCGGGTTCTTCCAACGTTACGCGGCCGACCAGTTCGACTTCCAAGTCGGTACCAGTCAGCGACAGTTGTTGGCCTTCGACGACCAACAGCACGTTCGACAAAACCGGCAGAGTCTGGCGGCGTTCCACGACGCCGGCGACCAGCTGCAGAGGTTTCAACAAGGCTTCGCGTTGAATGGTGAAATGCATGGTCTAGTCCCTTGCCTAGTGGAATTGCGTATTAAGTAGTCAGTGTACGCAGCAAATTCTTGTAGTCCTCGCGGATATCCGCGTCGGATTCTTTAAGTTCAGCAATCTTACGACATGCATGCAATACAGTTGTGTGATCACGGCCGCCGAATGCATCGCCGATCTCCGGCAGGCTGTGGTTGGTCAGCTCTTTCGACAAAGCCATCGCCACTTGCCGTGGGCGCGCTACAGAACGCGAGCGGCGCTTGGACAGCAGATCAGAAATCTTGATCTTGTAGTACTCAGCCACGGTGCGCTGGATGTTATCGATGCTGACCAGCTTGTCCTGCAGGGCGAGCAAGTCCTTCAGCGATTCACGAATCAGCTCGATGGTAATGTCACGCCCCATAAAGTGCGAGTGGGCAATCACCCGCTTCAGAGCACCTTCGAGTTCACGCACGTTAGAGCGGATGCGCTGGGCGATAAAGAACGCTGCATCGTGGGGCAACTCAACCCTGGCTTGGTCGGCCTTCTTCATCAGAATCGCCACGCGGGTTTCCAACTCGGGCGGCTCAACCGCCACCGTCAGGCCCCAACCGAAGCGCGATTTCAGACGCTCTTCCAAGCCTTCAATTTCTTTCGGATAGCGGTCGCTGGTGAGAATCACCTGTTGGCCGCCTTCAAGCAGGGCGTTGAAGGTGTGGAAAAACTCCTCCTGGGAACGCTCTTTCTTGGCAAAGAATTGGATGTCGTCGATCAGCAGGGCGTCCACCGAGCGGTAGAAACGCTTGAACTCATTGATGGCGTTGAGTTGCAGCGCTTTAACCATGTCCGCCACAAAGCGTTCGGAATGCAGGTAAACCACCTTGGCATTCGGATTCTTTTGCAGCAGGTGGTTACCCACAGCGTGCATCAAGTGCGTTTTACCCAAGCCCACGCCGCCATACAGGAACAGCGGGTTGTAACCATGCTTGGGGTTGTCCGCCACCTGCCAGGCCGCAGCCCGGGCCAGTTGGTTGGACTTGCCCTCAACGAAGTTATCAAAGGTAAAGGTGCGGTTCAGATAGCTGGTGTGCTTAAGGCCACCTTCAACCTGCACTTCGCGCTCAGCACGTACAGGAGCAGGTTGGCTGGCCGCACCAGCCATGGAGTCGAAGCTATCGCGCGACGGTTCGCTTGGCGTCACCGCAGCAGCTGGCGGCGCTGGCACAGGTGCTGGGGCAGCAGCTGGAGCAGTCGGCGCCGTCCGCGCAGCTGAGCTGCGCTTGCTGCCTATTAATAAAGAAAGAGCAGGGGCCATGCCTTCACTGCGCTCATTGAGCAGCTCCAGCAGGCGACCAAGATACTTTTCATTGACCCAGTCCAGCACAAAACGGTTGGGCGCGTAGACACGAAGCTCGTCGCCTTCAGCTTCGACCTGCAGTGGACGGATCCAGGTGTTGAATTGCTGAGCAGGCAGCTCATCGCGTAGAAGCTCGACGCACTGCTGCCAAAGTTCCACAGACACGGACATCCCCTAAATCGAAAGGCGAAAAACAAACCCCATTGTACCGGCCAACGGCAAAGTTATCCACACGTAAGCGGGCTTATCTATAAGGAAAATCAAGGTGTTAATCGAACAAAAAAGTTTTCACCCATGTGCAAATAAACACTGTGGATAACAAATCCACAGCCCTTGGGGTAACTCGAGGGAAAAACTGGTGATCAATCCCCCTGTGGATAAAAAACCATTCCATCCTCAGCTTGTAGGCGGCTTCCACACAGTTGCAGCACCTCTTTCTGACAGACTTACTCGCCACTGAAAGTCCTGACAATAAAGGCCTACAGACAGTTATCCACAGAAGACTGGCTGCTTAAAAGCATTTACATCATTAAAAAATCTTTAAATTTTCTCTTCTCTATATTTCTTTCTGCAGGAAAAGCTGAGTGAGAAATTGACCTGCCCCCTGCCTTTCTCTAGAATTGCCGGTCTCTTAAAACGGGGGCCATTCCGGCCCGTAGTCGATCACCCAGGTAAACGCATCATGAAACGTACTTTCCAACCAAGCACTATCAAGCGCGCTCGCACCCACGGTTTCCGTGCTCGTATGGCCACCAAGAACGGCCGTGCTGTCCTGTCGCGTCGTCGCGCCAAGGGCCGTAAGCGTCTGGCCGTATAATTTTTCGGTCTTGTGGTGAGTCGAGACTTCAGTCGGGAAAAGCGTCTGCTTACTCCCCGACAATTCAAGGCAGTCTTCGACTCCCCTAGCGGCAAAGCTCCGGGCAAAAATGTCCTATTGCTGGCGCGCGACAATCAGCTGGATCATCCCCGCCTGGGATTAGTGATCGGCAAAAAGAGCGTGAAGCTCTCTGTTGAGCGCAACCGTCTGAAACGCCAGATCCGCGAATCATTCCGCCTAAATCAAGACAACTTGGTTGGGTGGGATATCGTGATTGTCGCGCGTAAAGGATTAGGCGATTTGGAGAATGTCGAGCTGGCGCGCCAGTTCGGCAAACTCTGGAAGCGTCTTGAACGCAGCAAACCAAGTCCGGAAACCGCCGCAACCTTAGGGGTCAACGACAATCCCCATGCGTAAACTGGTCTTGCTACCTATCCAGTTTTACCGCTACGCCATCAGCCCCTTGATGGCCAATCATTGTCGTTTCTACCCTAGCTGTTCTTGCTACGCGCTCGAAGCCATTGAACAACATGGCATCTGGCGCGGTGGCTGGCTGAGCGCGAAGCGCCTTGGCCGCTGTCACCCGTGGAATCCCGGTGGTTACGACCCGGTGCCCTCTGCGCAAACCTCCCGATCCTCTTCGATGGCCGAATAATCATGGATATTCAACGCTCGATCCTGATCGTCGCCCTGGCAATCGTGTCCTATATGATGGTTCTCCAATGGAACCAGGACTACGGTCAAGCCGCGCTGCCGACTGAAATTGCCGCGACCAACAGCACAGTGCCCGGCTTGCCGGATACTTCAGGCGCAACCACCCCAACTGCGGGCAGCGATGATATTCCGAGTGTCACCAATGCCGCTGAACCTAGCGCCATCAGTGCTGCACCTGCTGCAGTCAGTGAGCAACTGATCCGCGTTAAGACCGATGTACTGGATCTGGCCATCGATCCACGCGGTGGTGATGTGGTGCAACTGCGTTTGCTCCAGTACCCACGTCGACAAGACCGTCCGGACGTACCCTTCCAGCTGTTTGATAACGGTAACGAGCGGACTTATCTGGCACAAAGTGGCCTGATCAGCAGCAATTCGGCCAATGCTCCGGACAAAGCCAGCGGCCGTGCCCTGTGGAGCAGCGAAAAAACTAACTACGAACTCGCCGATGGCCAGAATCAACTGACCGTTGATCTGAAGTTGAGCGAAGGTGGCATCAATTACACCAAGCGTTTCAGCTTTATTCGTGGTTTGAACGCCGAATGTTCCAGCAAAGAGCAGCAGCAGAAGAAAACCGGCTGTGTAAATCCAGCGGCTTATCAACTGACAGTGAGCTATTTGATCGACAACCAGAGCGCTGAAGCTTGGAGCGGCAACATGTTTGCTCAGCTTAAGCGCGATGGTAGTGATGATCCGTCGTCCACTACCGCCACTGGCACCGCGACTTACTTGGGCGGCGCCCTGTGGACAACTGAAAAGTCCTACCAAAAAGTGTCGATGAAAGACATCGACAAGCAAGCCTTTAAAGAAACCGTCCAAGGGGGCTGGGTTGCCTGGTTACAGCATTACTTCGTCACTGCCTGGATCCCAAGCAAAGACAACACCAACCAAATTCAGACCCGCAAAGACGGCCAAGGCAACTACATCCTTGGTTTTACCGGCCCGGCCATTTCGGTTGCTGCCGGCGCTCAGGCTGAAACCAGTGCAATTCTGTATGCCGGCCCGAAGCTACAGGGTCACCTGAAAACCCTGTCGCCAGGTCTGGAACTGACTGTCGACTACGGCATCCTGTGGTTTCTCGCTCAACCCATCTTCTGGCTGCTGGGAGTTATCCACAACCTGCTGGGGAACTGGGGTTGGTCGATCATTGCTCTGACTATCGTCATCAAGTTGATCTTCTTCCCGCTGTCGGCCGCCAGCTACAAATCGATGGCGCGTATGCGCGCCGTAGCGCCGAAACTGGCTCAGCTTAAAGAGCAGTTCGGTGATGATCGCCAGAAGATGTCCCAGGCGATGATGGAGCTGTACAAGAAAGAGAAGATCAACCCGCTCGGTGGTTGCTTGCCGATTCTGGTGCAAATGCCGGTGTTCCTGGCGCTGTACTGGGTGCTGCTGGAAAGCGTAGAAATGCGCCAAGCCCCTTGGCTGCTGTGGATAACTGACCTGTCGATTAAAGATCCGTTCTTTATTCTGCCGATCATCATGGGCGCTACCATGTTTATCCAACAGCGTCTGAACCCGACTCCGCCGGATCCGATGCAGGCCAAGGTGATGAAGCTGATGCCGATCATCTTCACCTTCTTCTTCCTGTGGTTCCCTGCCGGTCTGGTGCTGTACTGGGTTGTGAACAACTGCTTGTCGATCGCCCAGCAGTGGTACATCACCCGTAAGATTGAAGCCGCAGCAAAGGCCAGCAATGCTTGATCAGTGCTAAGGTCTAAGCGCTAACAAACGCCCCTTTTTAGGGGCGTTTTGCTATGTCATGTGCAGGAGAATGCGATGTTGTCCACCGCTACAGAAACCATTGCCGCCGTCGCCACAGCCCAAGGCCGAGGCGGTGTAGGGATTGTCCGGGTATCTGGACCCTTGGCCGCGCAAATGGCGGTGGACATCTGCCAGCGCCCGCTTAAGCCGCGCTACGCCCACTACGGGCCATTCCATGGTGACGACAACCTGGTGCTCGATGAGGGCCTGGCGCTGTACTTCCCCGGGCCCAACTCCTTTACCGGCGAAGATGTGCTGGAGCTGCAAGGTCATGGCGGCCCAGTGGTGCTCGATCTGCTGCTGCGCCGCTGTGTACAACTGGGCGCTCGCCTGGCCCGTCCGGGCGAATTTAGCGAGCGCGCATTTCTTAACGACAAGCTCGATCTGGCCCAGGCTGAGGCCATTGCTGACCTGATCGAGGCCAGCTCCGAGCAGGCCGCCCGCAATGCCCTGCGCTCGCTGCAAGGCGAGTTCTCACGCCGCGTGCATGGCCTCACCGAACGGCTGATCAACCTGCGTATCTACGTAGAAGCTGCCATCGACTTCCCGGAGGAGGAGATCGACTTCCTCGCCGATGGCCATGTGCTGAGCATGCTTAACGCCGTGCGCAGTGACTTATCCACAGTCATCGCTGAAGCCGGGCAGGGCGCACTGTTACGCGATGGCATGACCGTGGTTATTGCCGGTCGGCCCAATGCCGGAAAATCCAGCCTGCTCAACGCCTTAGCCGGGCGTGAGGCGGCGATTGTCACGGATATCGCTGGCACCACCCGCGACGTGCTGCGCGAACATATCCACATTGACGGCATGCCTGTGCATGTAGTCGACACTGCCGGCCTGCGAGACACCCAGGACCAAGTCGAACGAATAGGGGTGGAACGAGCGCTGAAGGCCATTGGCGAGGCGGATCGGATTCTGCTGGTGGTCGATGCCACCGCACCTGAGGCGGCAGATCCCTTTGCCCTGTGGCCTGAGTTCTTGGAGCAACGTCCTGACCCCAGCAGGGTCACGCTGATTCGCAACAAGGCCGACCTCAGCGGCGAGGCAGTCACTATCGCCACCAGCGCCGACGGTCACGTCACCCTGAGCCTGTCGGCCAAGTCCAACGATGGCCTCGACTTGCTGCGCGAACACCTAAAGGCTTGCATGGGTTATCAACAGACTTCCGAAAGCAGCTTCAGCGCCCGCCGTCGCCACCTGGAAGCGCTGCTGCAAGCCTCCACCTACCTCGAACACGGCCATGACCAACTGACCTTGGCCGGCGCGGGTGAGCTGCTAGCCGAAGACCTGCGCATGGCCCAACAAGCCTTGGGTGAGATTACCGGGGCCTTTAGCTCTGACGATCTGCTGGGGCGCATCTTCTCCAGTTTCTGTATCGGCAAATAGTCCTTTCCCCCTAGGTATGGCCGCGTGCTTATCCACAGTATGCGGCCGCCCCCCATCTTTTAGGCCGTAATGGCCTGCCTGCACAACGCTTAAAGCCAGTCTAAAAATCTTAAACTAGTGATTAAAATCAATAGGTTATAAATACTATTGGTTATCCACTGCGGCCTCTTGGCTGTGAACAGAAAGCATGGCGCAGTGATCCCCACCTGCTGCATTTATCTGTGCTGACTGCAGCCGCAAATCTGGCTGGTTTATCCACAGCAGTGACATCTGTACACACCTCAGCAAAGCCCTGATCAATCCAGGGTGCCAGCCCATTATCAAGCTGCCTTGAGGGCGTAAAACGCTCTAGCTTGGACTTTTCCCAGCGAATCAGCAGGCCAACCTGCGGATTTTCTTCTGCAAAAACCGCTTGCCTGAAAAATAAATCCTGCCTGTAACGGTTAGCTGCGTCCTAAAACTGTGGATTAAGCCCTGTGGAAAAGTGCCCTTGAGGTCAGTCCATAACCCGGTGATAAACCTGCGCACAAATCCACCTGTGGATAACAGTGCATTTCATACACAGCTTGCGTACGGCAACTGAACAAGCAGCAGGCAGGATCAGCACAACCTTTTGAAACGCTGTACAGCACGCAGATATTGGCTTATAGCAATCTATCCACAGAAAAGTGCTGACTAAGTAGTAAACATATAAACAAGCCTTTATAAAAATTCATTCTTTTATTTTTTATTAACCGACTTTTTCCACAGGCCTTTCGAACCCTAAGGGGAAAACACCGATTGGCTATTTTTTGTTCACACGTCTTCTTTAAGAAGGGCTAAGTCCCTATACTTGCCGGCTATCCAGCTTTTCAATCCAAAAGCCCCCCTTAAATTTTCAACAGGCACGAGGTGCGTGGTGGATTTCCCTTCCCGTTTTCAAGTGATCGTCATCGGCGGCGGTCATGCCGGTACCGAAGCCGCACTTGCGGCTGCACGCATGGGTGTGAAAACCCTGCTGCTGACCCATAACGTGGAAACCCTCGGCCAAATGAGCTGCAACCCAGCTATTGGCGGCATCGGTAAAAGCCATTTAGTTAAAGAAATCGATGCCTTAGGTGGCGCGATGGCGATGGCTACTGATCGCGGTGGTATTCAGTTCCGTGTGCTTAACAGCCGCAAAGGCCCAGCAGTACGCGCCACGCGGGCACAGGCAGACCGCGTGCTGTACAAAGCCGCGATTCGCGAAATTATTGAGAACCAACCCAACCTGTGGATATTTCAGCAAGCCGCTGATGACCTCATCGTTGAACAGGGCGAAGTCAAAGGCGTAGTGACCCAGATGGGCCTGCGCTTTATGGCCGACTCGGTGGTACTGACGACTGGCACCTTCCTCGGCGGACTTATCCACATTGGGTTGCAGAACTACTCCGGTGGCCGTGCAGGCGATCCACCTTCAATCGCCTTGGCCCAGCGTTTACGTGAGTTGCCGCTGCGCGTCGGCCGCCTGAAAACCGGTACGCCGCCACGGATTGACGCACGCTCGGTGGATTTCTCGGTGATGACTGAGCAGCCAGGCGATACGCCGCTGCCGCTGATGTCGTTCCTCGGTCGCCCGGAGCAGCAACCGCGGCAGATCAGTTGCTACATCACTCACACCAATGCGCGCACCCACGAAATCATTGCCGCTAACTTGGATCGCTCGCCGATGTATTCCGGCGTGATCGAAGGGGTTGGCCCGCGTTACTGCCCGTCGATCGAAGACAAGATCCATCGCTTTGCCGACAAGGACAGCCACCAGGTGTTTATCGAACCGGAAGGTTTGACCACCCACGAGCTGTACCCCAACGGCATCTCGACCTCATTGCCATTCGATGTGCAATTGCAGATCGTGCAGTCGATTCGCGGGATGGAAAACGCCCATATCGTGCGCCCGGGCTATGCCATCGAATACGACTACTTCGACCCGCGTGATCTCAAGTACAGCTTGGAAACCAAAGTGATTGGCGGGTTGTTCTTCGCTGGGCAAATCAACGGCACCACCGGTTACGAAGAGGCCGGCGCCCAAGGTCTGCTTGCGGGTTGCAACGCTGCGCTGCGCGCCCAAGGCAGAGACAGCTGGTGCCCACGCCGCGATGAGGCGTACATCGGCGTGTTGGTCGACGACCTGATTACCCTTGGCACCCAAGAGCCGTACCGCATGTTCACTTCGCGGGCCGAATACCGCTTGATCCTGCGTGAGGACAACGCCGACCTGCGTTTGACCGAAAAAGGTCGCGAGCTCGGTTTAGTTGATGACGTGCGCTGGCAGGCCTTCGAGACCAAGCGCGAAAGTATCGCGCGGGAAGAACAACGACTGAAAAGCACCTGGGTGCGCCCAGGCACGCCGCAAGGCGATGCGATTGCCGAGAAATTCGGCACGCCGCTGACCCACGAATACAACTTGCTTAACTTGCTGGCACGCCCAGAGATCGACTACGCCAACCTGGCGGCTCTCACCGGCGGCGGGGCGCAGGACCCACAGGTGGCCGAGCAGGTCGAGATCAAAACCAAATACGCGGGTTATATCGATCGGCAACAGGATGAAATCGCCCGGCTGCGCGCCAGTGAAAACATCCAGCTGCCTGTGGATATCGACTACGCGGCGATCTCCGGACTGTCCAAGGAGATCCAGCACAAACTAGGCAACAGCCGGCCCGAAACCTTAGGCCAGGCCTCGCGGATTCCCGGCGTTACCCCGGCAGCGATTTCTTTGCTGCTGATTCACCTGAAAAAACGCACTGCCGGTCAGCAGTTGGAGCACAGCGCCTGATGTCGTTGGTTACTACACGTCATGCCGAAGAATTACGTCAGGGGGCTGACGAACTGGGCGTGGCCCTGAGCAGCGGGCAACAGGAACAACTGCTGGCGTATCTGGCCCTGTTGATCAAATGGAACAAGGCCTACAACCTTACAGCAGTGCGCGACCCCGACGAAATGGTGTCGCGCCATCTGCTCGACAGCCTCTCGGTGGTGCCCTATGTGGCAGCCACTGGGGATAACTGGCTGGATGTTGGCAGTGGCGGCGGCATGCCGGGGATTCCACTGGCAATCATGTTTCCTGAGCGGCAGTTCACCCTGCTCGACAGCAATGGCAAGAAGACCCGCTTCCTGACCCAGGTTAAGCTCGAGTTGAAACTGGCCAACCTGCAAGTTATCCACAGCCGGGTGGAAGAGTTCACTCCAGAGCAGCCGTTTGCCGGGATTTGCTCGCGGGCGTTCAGTTCGCTGGAAGATTTCAGCAACTGGACCCGCCACTTAGGTGATCAGCACACCCAATGGCTGGCCATGAAGGGCGTGCATCCGGATGACGAACTGCAAGCCCTGCCGGCGGACTTTAGTCTTGCCGCCACGCAGGTGCTGAAGGTTCCGGGTTGCCAAGGGCAACGCCATCTGCTGATACTGCGTCGCTTGGCTTAGGGGGAAGGGGATATGGCAAAGGTATTCGCAATCGCTAACCAGAAGGGTGGCGTAGGTAAAACCACCACCTGCATCAACCTGGCTGCCTCCTTGGTAGCGACCAAGCGCCGTGTGCTGCTGATCGATCTCGATCCCCAGGGCAACGCGACCATGGGCAGTGGTGTGGATAAGCACAGCCTGGAGCACTCGATTTACGACGTCTTGATCGGCGAATGCAGCCTGGTCGAGGCCATGCAGTACTCCGAGCACGGCGGTTATCAACTGCTGCCGGCTAACCGCGATCTGACCGCAGCGGAAGTTTCGTTGCTGGAAATGAACATGAAGGAAAGTCGCCTGCTCAACGCGCTGGCGCCGATCCGCGAAAACTACGATTACATCCTCATCGACTGCCCACCGGCCTTGTCGATGCTGACCATCAACGCCTTGGTGGCGGCGGATGGGGTGATCATTCCCATGCAGTGTGAGTATTTCGCACTGGAAGGTTTGTCCGATCTGGTCAACAGCATCCAGCGCATCGGCGCGTTGCTCAACCCGAAACTGAAGATCGAAGGCCTGCTGCGGACCATGTATGACCCGCGCATCAGCCTGACCAACGACGTATCTGCGCAGCTCAAGCAGCACTTCGGCGACAAACTTTACGACGCGGTGATTCCGCGTAACGTGCGTCTGGCCGAGGCTCCGAGCTTCGGCATGCCGGCACTGGTCTACGACAAAAACTCCCGTGGCGCCATTGCCTACCTGGCCTTGGCCGGTGAGTTAGTTCGTCGTCAGCGCACCAATGCCCGCACTGCAACTGCATAAGGAAAATTCTATGGCGGTGAAAAAACGAGGACTGGGTCGCGGTCTCGATGTCCTACTGGGCGGCACCACGACCACTGCGCTTGAGGAGCAAGCCGCGCAAGCGCCAAGCCATGAGTTGCAGCATCTGCCGCTGGATCTGATTCAGCGCGGTAAATACCAGCCCCGGCGCGATATGGATCCGACCGCGCTGGAAGAACTGGCGCAGTCGATCAAAGTCCACGGCGTCATGCAGCCCATCGTGGTGCGACCGATTGGTGAAGGCCGTTACGAGATCATCGCTGGTGAACGGCGCTGGCGCGCCAGTCAGCAAGCGGGGATGGACACCATCCCGGCGCTGGCTCGGGATCTGCCGGATGAAGCGGCCATCGCCATGGCGCTCATCGAGAACATCCAGCGCGAAGATCTGAGCCCGATCGAAGAAGCCACCGCCTTGCAGCGCTTGCAGCAGGAATTCCAATTGACTCAGCAACAGGTGGCCGACGCTGTGGGTAAGTCCCGCGTGACCATCAGCAACCTGCTGCGTCTGATTGGCCTGCCCGAGGAAATCAAAACCTTGTTGGCCCATGGTGATCTGGAAATGGGTCACGCCCGTGCCTTGCTCGGTTTACCGGCAGAACGGCAAACCGAAGGCGCGCGACACGTTGTCGCACGAGGCCTCACCGTACGCCAGACTGAAGCCCTAGTGCGGCAGTGGCTCAATGCTAAAGACAAGCCGGCCCCAGTGAGCAAAGCGGACCCGGACATCAGCCGCCTAGAACAGCGTCTGGCCGAGCGCTTGGGCTCTCCCGTGCAAATTAAGCACGGCAACAAGGGTAAGGGGCAGTTGGTCATCTCCTACAGCTCGTTGGATGAGCTGCAAGGGGTTCTAGCCCACATCCGTTGAAACAATTGCCCGTGTAGCACTAGTCAGAAAACACTACCGGGCAGTTGAACGGGGGGGGAAGCACACCTATACTCTGCGCGCATTTCGTCGGCACAAAGTATGCCAAGTTATTGATTTAAAGGTGCCGACGCCCGAGTTCAGCTTTTAGGAAAAACAGATGGATGTTCGCACGCCGAATCGCCTGCCCTTCCATCGCCTAGCTGTATTCCCGGTGCTGCTGGTGCAACTGTTGCTCGTGCTGGTTGCGGCACTGGTGTTATGGCACTGGCAAGGTGCTGTAGCCGGTTATTCAGGGTTATGCGGTGGGCTTATTGCCTGGCTACCCAATGTGTACTTCGCCTTTAAAGCGTTCCGTTTTAGCGGAGCGCGGGCAGCTCAAGCCATCGTCCGGTCATTTTATGCCGGTGAGGCGGGCAAATTAGTTTTAACGGCAGTGCTGTTTGCACTGACCTTTGCAGGGGTGAAACCTCTGGATGCGCTGGCTGTATTCGGCGTGTTCGTACTGGCCCAACTGGTCAATTGGTTTTCACCTTTGCTGATGAAAAAAAGACTTTCGAGACCTTAGGGCGTTTGAGGCAACCATGGCAGAAACAACCGCTTCGGGCTATATCCAGCACCACTTGCAGAACCTTACCTTCGGCCAGCTACCTGACGGCGGTTGGGGCTTTGCACACACTGCAGCAGAAGCCAAAGCAATGGGCTTTTGGGCATTCCATGTCGATACTCTCGGCTGGTCCGTTGCCTTAGGTCTGCTATTTGTCTTGTTGTTCCGTATGGCCGCAAAAAAGGCTACGGCGGGTCAACCTGGTGCGCTGCAGAACTTCGTTGAAGTGCTGGTCGAGTTTGTCGACGGCAGTGTCAAAGACAGCTTCCACGGTAAGAGCGCGGTGATTGCACCGCTGGCGCTGACCATCTTCGTCTGGGTGTTCCTGATGAACGCCATCGACTTGATCCCGGTGGACTGGATTCCACAGGTCGCCATGCTGCTTTCCGGTGATCCGCATATCCCATTCCGCGCCGTGTCGACTACCGACCCGAACGCCACTCTGGGTATGGCCTTCTCGGTGTTCGCTCTGATCATCTTCTACAGCATCAAGGTAAAAGGCATCGGCGGCTTCATCGGTGAACTGACTCTGCATCCGTTTGGTAGCAAGAACCTGTTCGTCCAAGCGCTGCTGATCCCGGTGAACTTCCTGCTGGAATTCGTCACCCTGATCGCAAAACCGATTTCTCTGGCTCTGCGTCTGTTCGGCAACATGTACGCTGGTGAGCTGGTATTCATCCTGATTGCTGTGATGTTTGGCAGCGGTCTGCTCTGGCTTAGCGGCCTGGGCGTCGTACTGCAGTGGGCGTGGGCGGTATTCCACATCCTGATCATCACCCTGCAGGCGTTCATCTTCATGATGCTGACCATCGTCTACCTGTCGATGGCGCACGAAGACAACCACTAAGAGCGCTTCGGCGCAGGCAGTGGACGCCCGCGAGGGCACCTGTTGTAACGATTTAGTTTGACTGTTTTACCCTTTGAAAAACCTTAACCAATACGACGTAAAAAGTCGGGAGGAAAGATGGAAACTGTAGTTGGTCTGACCGCGATCGCTGTTGCACTGTTGATTGGCCTGGGTGCCCTGGGTACTGCCATTGGTTTCGGCCTGCTGGGCGGTAAGTTCCTGGAAGGCGCTGCGCGTCAGCCGGAAATGGTTCCAATGCTGCAAGTTAAAATGTTCATCGTTGCTGGTCTGCTCGACGCCGTAACCATGATCGGTGTTGGTATCGCACTGTTCTTCACCTTCGCGAACCCCTTCGTTGGTCAGATCGCAGGCTAATCACTCGGTTTCGAGTGTATTGGTGTGATGGACAACGAACGAGCGAGGTGTTGGCGTGAACATTAATGCAACCCTGATTGGCCAGTCCGTTGCCTTCTTCCTTTTCGTGCTGTTCTGCATGAAGTTCGTATGGCCTCCGGTCATTGCGGCTCTGCAAGAGCGTCAAAAGAAGATCGCAGACGGCCTGGACGCTGCTAGCCGTGCAGCTCGTGACCTGGAGTTGGCCCAAGAGAAAGTGGGTCAACAACTGCGCGAAGCTAAAGGGCAAGCGGCCGAGATCATCGAGCAAGCGAAAAAACGCGGTACCCAGATCGTCGACGAAGCCCGTGAACAGGCTCGTAGCGAAGCTGACCGCGTTAAAGCGCAAGCTCTGGCCGAGATCGAACAGGAACTCAATGGCGTCAAAGACGCGCTGCGCGCCCAAGTGGGTAGCCTGGCCGTAAGCGGTGCCGAGAAGATTCTGGGCGCTTCTATCGACCAAAACGCGCATGCGGAGCTGGTTAACAAACTAGCCGCCGAAATTTAAGCGAGGGCGCGATCATGGCAGAACTGACCACGCTGGCCCGACCTTACGCTAAGGCTGCTTTCGAGTATGCCCAGGCTCACCAGCAGCTGGCCGAATGGTCAGCCATGCTCGGCCTGGCTGCGCAGGTGTCGCAAGACGACACCGTGCAGAGCATGCTCAAAGCTCCGCGTTTGACGAGAACAGACAAGGCCACCACCTTCGTTGAGGTGTGTGGTGACAAGTTCGACGCCCAGGTACGCAATTTCATTCACGTCGTCGCTGAAAACGATCGTCTGGCCCTGTTGCCACAGATCGTTGAGCTGTTCGAGCTGTACAAAGCCGAACAAGAGAAGTCGATCGACGTGGATGTCACCAGTGCCTTCGCATTGAGCGATGAACAGCAAGACAAACTCGCCAAGGTTCTCAGTGCACGGCTCAGCCGAGAAGTGCGTCTGCACGCTGTGGAGGATGCCAGCCTGATTGGTGGTGTCGTAATCCGCGCCGGCGACCTGGTAATCGATGGCTCAGTTCGCGGCAAAATCGCGAAACTAGCCGAAGCATTGAAATCTTGAGTTTGAAGGGGCAGCAGAGCTATGCAGCAACTCAATCCTTCCGAAATTAGTGAAATCATCAAGGGGCGCATCGAGAAACTCGACGTCGCCTCCCAAGCCCGTAACGAAGGCACTATCGTGTCCGTCTCCGACGGTATCGTGCGCATTCACGGTCTCGCCGATGTGATGTACGGCGAAATGATCGAGTTCCCGGGCAGTGTCTACGGTATGGCGCTGAACCTGGAGCAAGACTCCGTCGGTGCCGTAGTTCTGGGTGCGTACACCACCCTGGCCGAAGGCATGAGCGCCAAGTGCACCGGTCGCATCCTGGAAGTCCCGGTTGGTCCGGAACTGCTGGGCCGCGTCGTTGACGCACTGGGTAACCCAATTGACGGCAAAGGCCCGATCAACAACGTCGCTACCGACGCTGTGGAAAAGGTTGCGCCGGGCGTGATCTGGCGTAAGTCGGTCGACCAACCAGTACAGACTGGTTACAAGTCGGTTGACGCCATGATCCCGGTTGGCCGTGGCCAGCGTGAGCTGATCATCGGTGACCGTCAGATCGGTAAAACCGCTCTGGCCATCGACGCCATCATCAACCAAAAGAACAGCGGCATTAAGTGCGTTTACGTAGCGATCGGTCAGAAGCAATCGACCATCGCTAACGTGGTGCGCAAGCTGGAAGAAAATGGCGCGTTGGCTAACACCATCGTGGTCGCGGCTTCCGCTTCCGAATCCGCTGCACTGCAGTTCATTGCACCGTACGCCGGTTGCACCATGGGCGAATACTTCCGCGACCGCGGTGAAGACGCGCTGATCGTTTATGACGATCTGTCCAAGCAAGCAGTGGCTTACCGCCAGATTTCCCTGCTGCTGCGCCGTCCACCAGGCCGTGAAGCTTACCCAGGCGACGTGTTCTATCTCCACAGCCGTCTGCTGGAGCGTGCTTCGCGCGTTTCCGAAGAGTACGTCGAGAAGTTCACCAATGGCGCTGTGACTGGCAAAACCGGTTCCTTGACCGCTCTGCCAATCATCGAAACCCAGGCTGGCGACGTTTCCGCGTTCGTTCCGACCAACGTGATCTCGATCACCGACGGTCAGATCTTCCTGGAATCGGCGATGTTCAACTCGGGTATCCGTCCTGCGGTCAACGCCGGTATTTCGGTATCCCGCGTGGGTGGTGCTGCACAAACCAAGATCGTTAAGAAGCTCTCCGGTGGTATCCGTACCGCTCTGGCTCAGTACCGTGAACTGGCGGCATTCGCCCAGTTCGCTTCTGACCTGGACGAAGCCACCCGTAAGCAACTTGAGCACGGTCAGCGCGTTACCGAGCTGATGAAGCAGAAGCAATATGCGCCAATGTCGATCGCTGACATGTCGCTGTCGCTGTATGCCGCCGAGCGTGGTTTCCTGCAGGACATCGAAGTAGCCAAAATTGGCGCCTTCGAACAGGCCCTGATCGCTTACTTCAACCGGGATCACGCCGCTCTGCTGGCGAAGATCAACGAGAAGGGTGACTTTAACGACGAAATCGACGCTGGCCTCAAAGCCGGTATCGAGAAGTTCAAAGCCACCCAAACCTGGTAAGCCGCAGTGGGGGCCGCGAGGCCCCCGCTTGCTAACCCGATAGGTGTCAAATGGCAGGCGCAAAAGAGATTCGCAGCAAGATTGCGAGCATCAAAAGCACGCAGAAGATCACCAGCGCCATGGAGAAGGTGGCGGTCAGCAAAATGCGCAAAGCACAACAGCGCATGGCAGCTAGCCGTCCCTACGCGGAGCGTATCCGCCAGGTTATTGGTCATCTGGCCAACGCCAACCCGGAGTACCGCCACCCTTTCATGATCGAGCGCGAAGTTAAGCGTGTGGGTTATGTTGTGGTGAGCTCGGACCGTGGTCTGTGTGGTGGTCTGAACACCAACCTGTTCAAGGCTTTGGTCAAGGACATGGCGAGCAATCGCGAGCAAGGCGTAGAGATTGATCTCTGCGTAGTTGGCAGCAAAGGCGCGGCGTTTTTCCGCAACTTTGGTGGCAACATCGTTGCTGCGATCAGCCACCTGGGCGAAGAACCATCGATCAATGATCTGATTGGTAGCGTCAAGGTTATGCTCGATGCCTACCTCGAAGGTCGCATCGATCGTCTGTCCGTGGTCTCGAACAAGTTCGTCAATACCATGACGCAAAAGCCGACAGTGGAGCAGTTAATTCCGCTGGAAGCCGATCCGGATCAGGATCTTAAGCATCATTGGGATTACCTGTACGAACCTGACGCCAAAGAGCTGCTGGACGGCTTGATGGTGCGTTATGTGGAGTCGCAGGTTTACCAAGCGGTGGTTGAGAACAACGCCGCTGAACAAGCGGCCCGGATGATCGCGATGAAGAACGCCACCGACAACGCTGGCGATCTGATCAAAGACTTGCAGTTGGTTTACAACAAAGCACGTCAGGCAGCGATTACCCAGGAAATTTCGGAAATCGTCGGCGGCGCTGCCGCGGTTTAAGCACGGTTCAAATATTCAGAGGAACCAAAGATGAGTAGCGGACGTATCGTTCAAATCATCGGCGCCGTTATCGACGTGGAATTCCCGCGTGATCAAGTGCCGAGTGTTTATGAAGCGCTGAAAGTAGTCGGCGCCGAAACTACCCTGGAAGTTCAGCAGCAGCTGGGCGACGGCGTGGTTCGTACCATTGCGATGGGTTCGACCGAAGGCCTGAAACGTGGCCTGGACGTCGGCAGCACTGGCGCAGGTATCCAAGTACCGGTTGGGGTGAAAACCCTGGGCCGGATCATGGACGTGCTGGGCAACCCAATCGACGAAGCTGGCCCGATTGGCGAAGAAGAGCGTTGGGGCATTCACCGTGCCGCACCGACCTACGCTGAGCAAGCTGGCTCCAACGAACTGCTGGAAACTGGCATCAAGGTTATCGACCTGGTTTGCCCGTTTGCCAAGGGCGGTAAAGTCGGTCTGTTCGGTGGTGCCGGTGTAGGCAAAACCGTAAACATGATGGAACTGATCCGTAACATCGCCATCGAGCACAGCGGTTATTCCGTGTTCGCCGGTGTGGGTGAGCGTACTCGTGAGGGTAACGACTTCTACCACGAGATGAAGGACTCCAACGTTCTCGACAAAGTAGCTCTGGTCTACGGTCAGATGAACGAGCCACCAGGTAACCGTCTGCGCGTAGCGCTGACCGGTCTGACCATGGCTGAGAAATTCCGTGATGAAGGCCGTGATGTTCTGTTCTTCGTGGACAACATCTACCGTTACACCCTGGCCGGTACTGAAGTATCCGCACTGCTGGGCCGTATGCCTTCCGCGGTGGGTTACCAGCCAACTCTGGCCGAAGAAATGGGCGTTCTGCAAGAGCGTATTACTTCGACCAAAACTGGCTCGATCACCTCGATCCAAGCGGTATACGTACCAGCGGACGACCTGACTGACCCAAGCCCGGCGACCACCTTCGCCCACTTGGACGCCACCGTCGTACTGAGCCGTGACATCGCTTCCCTGGGTATCTACCCAGCGGTAGATCCACTGGACTCGACTTCGCGTCAGCTCGACCCGATGGTTATCGGTCAAGAGCACTACGACACCGCTCGTGGCGTGCAGTACGTTCTGCAGCGTTACAAAGAGCTGAAAGACATCATTGCGATTCTGGGTATGGACGAATTGTCCGAAGCAGACAAGCAACTGGTATCCCGTGCTCGTAAGATCCAGCGCTTCCTGTCCCAGCCGTTCTTCGTGGCCGAAGTCTTCACCGGCTCGCCAGGTAAGTACGTTTCCCTGAAGGACACCATTGCCGGCTTCAGCGGCATTCTGAAAGGTGACTACGATCACCTGCCAGAGCAGGCGTTCTACATGGTTGGCAGCATCGAAGAAGCTGTCGAAAAAGCGAAGAAACTGTAATCACCCGTGCACCCGGCAACGGGTGCTTACGGTCCGCCTGCCCAGCTACGGCTGGGTGAGCAGACCGATACGTGAGGTTAGACATGGCTATGACAGTCCATTGCGACATCGTCAGCGCAGAAGGCGAGATCTTCTCCGGTCTGGTCGAGATGGTGATTGCCCACGGTAACCTGGGTGACCTGGGGATTTCCCCTGGCCACGCGCCGTTGATCACCGACCTCAAACCGGGGCCGATTCGTCTGATCAAGCAGGGTGGCGAAGCCGAGGTGTTCTACATCTCCGGTGGCTTCCTCGAAGTTCAGCCGAGTATGGTGAAAGTTCTCGCCGATACCGTGCAGCGTGCTGCCGATATCGATGAAGCTGCTGCTCAGGAAGCCCTCAAGGCTGCTGAGAAAGCCCTGAATGAGAAAGGCTCGGAATTCGACTACGGTTCCGCTGCCGCTCACCTGGCTGAGGTTGCAGCTCAGCTGCGGACCATCCAGCAGCTGCGCAAGAAGTTCGGCGGTTAATCCCCCGGCTTCATCGCAAACGATTAAAAGGGTAGCCTTGGCTACCCTTTTTCTTTGTCTGCAATTCGTAAATTTGCCCTACGCGTTGTCTAGGTTATGTACGAAAAGTCTCCGAGTGCTCAATAAGCATTCCGCAGTTTTTTAAGCCAGCATCCTCAAGTGCAGGTACTTTTCGTCCACCACATAAGCTGTGCGCCGTTTACTCAACAGGATCGTTAACCCATGTCGCTCGATATCGTCATTCTCGCCGCCGGCCAAGGCACTCGTATGCGTTCGGCCTTGCCCAAAGTTCTGCATCCGGTGGCTGGCAAGCCCATGTTGGGCCATGTGATCGATACCGCGCGGCAACTTAAACCTCAAGGTATCCATGTCGTCATCGGCCATGGTGCAGAGAAAGTCCGTGAGCAGTTGGCCGCTGACGACCTGAACTTTGTCCTGCAAGCTGAGCAACTGGGCACTGGTCATGCTGTGGCTCAGGCCTTGCCGGCGTTGAGCGCTGAGCGCGTGCTGATTCTCTACGGCGACGTGCCGTTGATTGAGGCCGCGACCCTTGAGCGCTTGCTGGAACAGGTCAATGACCAGCAACTGGGCCTGCTCACCGTTAACCTGCAAGACCCAACCGGCTATGGCCGTATCGTCCGCGACGCCCAGGGCACGGTGCAGGCCATCGTCGAGCATAAGGACGCCAGCGAGGCGCAGCGCCTTATTCGCGAAGGCAACACCGGTATTCTTGCGGTGCCGGGCAAGCGTCTGGCGGACTGGTTGGGGCGTTTGTCCAACAGCAACGCCCAGGGCGAGTACTACCTGACTGACGTGATCGCCATGGCGGTGGCCGACGGTTTGGTGGTGGCCACCGAGCAGGCTCAGGATGAACTGGAAGTGCTTGGCGCCAACGACCGCATCCAACTCAGCCAGCTGGAGCGGCATTATCAATACCGCGCGGCGCGGCGCCTGATGGTGCAGGGCGTGACCCTGCTCGACCCGGCGCGCTTTGACCTGCGCGGTGAAGTGAGCGTGGGCCGTGATGTGACCATCGACGTGAATGTGATCCTCGAAGGCCAGGTGCTGATTGAGGACGGCGTGCAAATCGGCGCTAACTGCGTGATCAAAGACTCGATGTTGCGTGCCGGCGCTATCGTTAAGGCCAACAGCCACCTGGAAGGTGCTGAAGTGGGTGAGGGTGCTGATTGTGGGCCGTTTGCCCGTCTGCGCCCTGGTTCAGTGTTGGGCGCCAAGGCCCATGTGGGTAACTTCGTGGAGTTGAAGAATGCTGTGCTCGGGGCTGGCGCCAAAGCCGGTCACCTGAGCTATCTGGGCGATGCCGAGATCGGTGCGCGCACGAACATCGGCGCCGGTACCATCACCTGCAATTACGATGGCGCCAATAAATTCCGCACGGTAATGGGCGAGGACGTGTTTATTGGCTCCAACAGCGCACTGGTGGCTCCGGTTACCCTAGGCGATGGCGCCACCACGGGTGCTGGTTCGGTGGTCACCAGCGACGTGCCGGCTAACACCTTGGCCGTGGGCCGTGCCAAGCAACGCAATATCGACGGCTGGAAGCGTCCGCTGAAGATTAAGCGCGACTAAGCTGCCCTTAGCTATCCACCTGTGGATAACAGACCTTAACAGCAGTAGGAGCCAGAGCATGTTCGGAGTCACTGATTACGGCGCCTTTGTGGTGGCCTTTATCGTGTTGCTGATGATTCCTGGGCCGGGCAACCTGGCGCTGATCTTATCCACAGGCAAGGGCGGCATTCGCGGCGGTATCGCTTCCACCTTCGGCATCATCTTCGGTGATCAGGTATTGATGTGGCTGGCGGTGGCGGGTGTAGCGGCCTTGCTAAAAGCCAATCCGGCGGCGTTTCACTTGGTGCAGTGGGTCGGTGCGGCGTATTTGGTGTATCTGGGCTTGAGGATGTTCTTCGCCAAGCCGGGGCAGGGCCCGAGTATCAATATCGAGGCGCGCCGTTACTTGTGGCAGACCCTGTTGATCACCCTGTTTAATCCCAAGGCGATCATCTTCTACATGGCCTTTTTTCCGCTGTTTATTGATCCGCAAACCCATCAGGGCATGCTCACCTTCGGCTTTATGGCCCTGACCATCATCGTGCTGACCTTTATCTACGGCCTGATCGTGGTGCTGCTGACTTACTTCCTCGCCGAACGCCTGCGCGCTAACCCCAAGGTGGCGCGTTGGATGGAGCGCTTGGCCGGAGTCTGTCTGATTGGTTTCGGTGTGAAACTTACCCTGCAATAGCTTTGCCTGTGGATAAAGCAGTAAGCCGCCTATTGATGGTGGTTTTACTGACCAATCGTCGTTTTTCCTGTTGACGTCGCGCAACGATTCGGCTTTCATTCGAAATATTAACTTTCGGATCGAAACTTAAGATGTCGAAGCGCAACACTCCACAACGTCGCCACACCATTCTCGCCTTGCTGGCAGAGCAGGGCGAGGTGAGTGTGGATGAACTGTCCAAAGCCTTTGCTACTTCCGAAGTGACCATCCGCAAAGATTTGGCGGCACTGGAGAAGAACGGCCTGCTGCTGCGCCGTTATGGCGGCGCGGTACCGATGCCGCAGGAGCTGATCAACGACAGCCAACCGGTCTCGCAAGCCAAGCAAGCCATTGCCCGCGCCGGCGTTGCGCTGATCCGCGAACATGCGCGGATCATCATCGACAGCGGCACCACCACGGCGGCGATGATTCCGCAGCTAGGGCACAAGCCGGGTCTGGTGGTGATGACCAATTCGCTGAACGTGGCCCGCGCCATCAGCGAGTTGGAGCACGAGCCGGTGTTGCTGATGACTGGCGGCACCTGGGACCCGCACTCGGAGTCGTTCCAGGGCCAAGTCGCCGAACAGGTGCTGCGCTCCTACGACTTCGACCAGCTATTTATCGGCGCCGATGGCATCGACCTCATGCGCGGTACCACCACCTTCAACGAACTGCTCGGCCTAAGCCGGGTGATGGCCGAAGTGGCCCGCGAAGTGGTGGTGATGGTCGAGAGCGACAAGATCGGCCGCAAGATTCCTAACCTGGAGCTGCCCTGGAGCAGTATCCATACCCTGATTACCGACGAGCGCTTAAGCAGCACGGCTCGTGAACAATTGAGCGCGCGTGGAATCAAGCTGATCTGCGCGGCGCTGGACGCTTAAGGAGAAGACTATGTGTGGCATTGTTGGCGCAGTGGCTGAACGTAACATCACCCCGATTTTGCTCGAAGGCCTTAAACGCCTTGAATACCGCGGTTATGACAGCGCCGGTGTAGCGCTGTTGACCGATGCGGGCAGCCTAGAGCGCCGTCGCCGTGTGGGTAAAGTCAGTGAGCTGGATAAAGCCCTGACGGAGCAGCCGTTGGCTGGCCGCCTCGGTATCGCCCACACCCGCTGGGCCACCCACGGCGCGCCCACGGAGGTCAACGCCCACCCACACTTCTCCGGCACTGAGCTGGCGGTGGTGCACAACGGCATTATCGAAAACCACGAAGAGCTGCGCGGCGAGCTCAAAGCCTTGGGCTATGTGTTCAGTTCGGCCACCGATACCGAGGTGATCGTCCATCTGCTCCATCATCAGCTGAAAACCACCGCAGATCTGACGGAGGCACTCAAAGCCGTGGTCAAGCAGCTGCACGGTGCATACGGCTTAGCAGTCATCAGCGCGAAGCAGCCGGACCGCCTGCTCGCGGCGCGCAGTGGCAGCCCACTGGTGATCGGCTTGGGGCTGGGGGAGAACTTCCTCGCTTCCGACCAGTTGGCCCTGCGTCAGGTTACTGATCGCTTTATGTACCTGGAAGAAGGCGATATTGCAGAGATCCGCCGCGATCAAGTGCAGATCTGGGCGAAAGATGGTCAAGCTGTGGTGCGCGAAACCGTGCAATACCACGACAGCGCCGAAGCCGCAGAAAAAGGCGAGTATCGCCACTACATGCTCAAGGAAATCCACGAGCAACCGAGCGTGGTGCAACGTACCCTGGAAGGCCGCCTGAGCAGTGATCAGGTGTTGGTACAGGCCTTCGGCCCGCAAGCCGCCGAGCTGTTTGCGCGGGTGCGCAATGTGCAGATCGTCGCCTGTGGCACCAGCTACCACGCCGGTATGGTCGCCCGTTACTGGCTTGAAGAGCTGGCCGGGATTCCCTGCCAAGTCGAGGTGGCCAGTGAGTTCCGCTATCGCAAGGTAGTGGTGCAGGCCGACACGCTGTTTGTGACTATCTCCCAGTCCGGCGAAACCGCCGACACCCTGGCCGCCCTGCGTAACGCTAAGGAGCTGGGTTATTTGGCTACCTTGGCGATCTGCAACGTCGGCATCAGCTCGCTGGTGCGCGAATCCGACCTGACCCTCTTGACCCAAGCCGGCCGCGAAATCGGCGTGGCTTCGACCAAAGCCTTCACCACGCAACTGGTTGGCCTGCTGCTGCTGACCCTGTCTTTGGGTCAAGTGCGTGGCAGCTTGAGCAAGCAAGTGGAAGCCGAGCTGGTGGATGAACTGCGTCGCCTGCCAATCCGCCTGGGTGAAGCCCTGGCCATGGACGCCGTGGTGGAGAAAATCTCCGAGCTGTTCAGCGACAAGAACCACAGCCTGTTCTTAGGCCGTGGCGCGCAGTATCCGGTGGCGATGGAAGGGGCGCTGAAGCTCAAAGAGATCTCCTATATCCACGCCGAGGCTTACCCGGCCGGCGAACTGAAACACGGCCCGCTGGCCCTTGTGGATAACGATATGCCGGTGGTTACCGTGGCCCCCAACAACGACCTGTTGGAGAAGCTCAAATCCAACCTGCAGGAAGTCCGCGCCCGGGGTGGCCAACTGATCGTCTTCGCCGACGAACAGGCGGCCATGAGCAACGGTGAGGGCACCCACGTGGTGAACATGCCGCATATCCACGACGTGCTGGCGCCGATCCTCTACACCATCCCGCTGCAACTGCTGTCGTACTACGTCGCCGTGCTCAAAGGCACCGATGTAGATCAGCCACGCAACTTGGCTAAGAGTGTGACGGTGGAGTAAGGCGTCTGTGAGCTAAGGTGTGGGATACACCTTAAGGCTCATGTGGATAACTTCAGCGTTATTACCCAGAGCACTGCCGGCGCTACTCTGCGTCGGCAGACTGTTTGAGCGGCTAATGGCGTCATGTTTAGCTGTTAGATCGTGCAAAGCACGTCACCACAGCGTTGCTATCAGCAGCAATAGATAGATTTACTCTTTATCCACAGCGTTATGTTCGGCAACACGGGAGTAACGCCTCTATCAACTAAGGTCTGCCCCCATGGTTAAGCCCGGCACGCTTATCAGTGAGCGTTTGCATAATCGCCGCTTCGTCCTGAGCAGTAATGCCCATGGCTTATCCACAGCCGATACGGTGTTTCATTATCGAGTCGACGGTGAGGCTATTTCTGGCACTTACCAAGGCGGCAGTATTGCTTTGGGCCAGCTAATAGGGCGGGTCACCGGGCCAGATAGCATTGAGTTGCTCTACCACTGCGTAACCACCGACGGGCAGCTGCTGGCCGGCTGGTCGCGGGGCACCCTAGGCGTTGATGAAACCGGGCACAGTACTCTGAGTTTTGTCTGGGGCTGGCTCGCTGGAGCAAGCGGTGGCGGTGAGTCCCATTATGTTGAGCTCAGTGCATAAGTTTTGCTGGACGAAATCGGGTTCAGTAAGTCTTTTAGCTTTCTAGTTAATTCACAGCACCGGCCTGTGGATAACCCTGCATAAAAAAGCGCCCGGAGTGGGCGCTGAAAATTCACCTTTGCTAAGGAGTATGGGCGCTGCAAAGGTGAATGCCGTGGGCTCGGTAAAGCCAGCGCTGGCAGGGCTTAGCTGCAGTTATTCACAGCAGGCTCAGCGGGTATTCGACGATTAGGCGAAATTCGTCCAGATCCGATTCATATTGGGTGGCTCGGGTATTGGCTTGGCGGATACGCAAGGACATGTCCTTGAACGAGCCGTTCTGCACCACATACTTCACCTCGATGTCGCGCTCCCAGCGCTTTTGATCCGTCAGCGGGTTGCCTTCGTCGTCGCGGCGCATATACACCGAGTTGGCGTTGGAATAGTCGGCATCGGTGCCTTTGCCGTAGCGCGTCATAAAGCTCAAGCCGGGGATGCCATAGCTGCGCATATCGAGGTCGTAGCGCAGCATCCATGAGCGTTCTTTCGGCGAGTTGAAGTCGGTGTACTGAATCGAGTTATCGAGAAAGATCGAGTCGGATTGGCGCAGGTAGTCGAAGTCGTTATCGCCGTTGTTGCGTTGATGGGACAGCGCCAGGGTATGGGCGCCCACACGTACGCCGAGCTTGGCGCTCCAGATATTGTTATTCAGCTCACCAAGGCGTTGCTTACCTTCGTCCTGGACGTTGTAGTAGTTAAATCCGCCGATCAGGTCAACATCTTGGCTGATCGGGTGGGTCACTGAGGTGCCGAAGTAATATTGATCCCAGGCATCCTTAAGCCGCGAGCTGTAAGCACTGACGCTAACTTGCTCGTTGATAGCGTAGTCACCGCCAAAGTAACCGAGCCAGGGTGAGTCCACCGGGCCGGCATAGAAGGTGACGAAGTTTTCGCGCATACCGCTTTGCGTCGGCTGACTCATGGCGTGCAAGCGCCCGCCTTGCAGATTCAGGCCCAGCACGCTGGTATTGGCCAGGGTCACGCCGCGGAAGGATTCGGGCAGCAGGCGGGAATCACCGTAATGCACCACTGGGGTGGTGGGGAATACGTCGCCGATCTTCAGTTCACTGTCGAACGCCCGGACCTTAAGCGCGCCGCCGACCTTGGTGTATTCGTCGCGGGCTTCGCCGTCGCTGTTAACCGGCAATATATCGAAGGTACTGCGCCCGCCATTGCGGCCATCGCCGGTGTCCAGCTTGAGGCCAATCATGGCGAAGGAATCTACGCCTAGGCCCACCGTGCCTTGGGTATAACCGGAGTTGAAGTTCGCCATGATGGCGTGCGCCAAGGTCTCGGCATAGCCAGCGCCGCCTGGGGCCGAGGCGCCATTACGGTAATCGCGGTTGTAATAAAAGCTGCGGTTGAGGAGGTTGAGGCTGCTGCCTTCGATAAAGCCTTCAGCCTGTTCCTCAGCGCCAGCCGGCAGGGTGAGTCCCCACAGGGTGCAGCACAGACTCAGCGAAAGTTTTGTTGTTGTGCGCATAGTCGCTCCGGTTGCTCCGCTCGTTCTTGTTGGGTGGCTGGCCGCAAGCGGTTGGGCGAATGACGGCCGGCGTTATCCTCACGGGCTGAAGCTAACGGCGCGATTACGGGCTAATTACAAATCTGCAAGGTTGGGCTATTCGCGGGCGGTCTATGCAGTGGGGCTAGGGCTAACTTATCCACAGCGCATTAGTTGGAGTGGGAATCACCTCTGAAATCCGTAGTTCTCAGAAGCAGAATTTCCTCCTGATTAGATCAAGGAAATTTTGCGTGAAAACTTTGGATTCTTCAGACAGCCAAAACATCGTCATCCTCAAGCAGCCGAGGCAGGAAGATCCGTTTCTGAGCTGTATCGTGAGCATGGCATTAGCTCTGCGGCATGGATGCGTCTCTGATGGCTCCGATATGCGGCGAACTGGAGAACGAAAACCACCGTTTAAAAAAGGTGTATTTCGAGGAGCGCCTTAAGGCCGAGAACATCCAAGAGGCTATGGTCAAAAGTGGTGAAGCCATCTCGGCGACGAGAGATGGTGCAGCAGGTGGTTCAAGGGTGGGCGAGTATCAAGCTGGCGTGTCAGGTTTTCACGCTCAGCATCACCTGTTATCGCTATCAGCCACGGCTGTCCACCGAGAATGCCGATCACCTAATTCGGCTCACGCACAATCAGCGCAACTGGGGGGGGGCCTGTGCTTTCTGTACCTGCACAACGTGAAAGGCTATCGATGGAATCACAAGCGGGTATACCGGATCTATCGGGAACTGGATCTGAACCTGCGGATCAAGCCGCGTAAACGCATTGTGCGGGAGAAGGTCGAGCCACTAGGCCGTGCCGAAGGCAATTAATCACTGCTGGTCGATGGACGTTATGCACGATCAACTGGCGGACGGCCGTAGCTTCCGTTTATTTAATGTGATCGATGACTTCAACCGTGAAGCCCTAGCGATGGATAGCGGCCTGTCACTACCAGCAGAGCAGGTGGTGCGTGCGCTGGACCAAGTGATCGAATGGCGCGGTAAACCCCAGGTTATTCGCAGCGACAACGGCCCGGAGCACATCAGTAGCAAACTCGCGAACAGGGCACGTAAGCAAGATATTCGACTCCAGCCCGGCAATCCCCAGCAGAACGCTACAACCGCACGGTGCGTTACGACCGGCTAGGGCATTACTTGTTCGAGTCCGTTTCAGAGGTGCAAGAGCACGCCACACACTGGATTTGGACATACAATCACGAACGGCCGAATATGGCCCTAGGAGTCATCACCCCAATCAAAAGTCAGCACTCGTGGAGTGACCTCTACTTCTGCGACTGAGGAAGACATAAAAAATGTGGACTATCGTCCAACAACCGAAATCAAGGACGCTAATGGAATTCTAGTTTTGAGTGGTGTAGAAATTGGGGGATTACCGTGGGGGGTGGCCGTTGCTCGGATTTGAAACTGACAAATAGCAGGCTTTGCATTATTATCGGATGCTCTGCATGGCGTGAGTAATCACTAGTGTCAAGACAGTTAAGTGTTAATTAAATTGGCACGCAGATATTTATGATTACGCTACGTAATTTTTAATTTGAGCTTAACGGGCAAATAAATATAAATGGAAATTAACAGTATATCTTTGCTAAAGCTCGGATCTTCTGTAAGAGCACACAGAAATTTATTATTCAACTTGGCCCGACGTGAAACTTTGGGTAAGTACAAAGAGTCCTTATTCGGTTCATTGTGGTCGATTTTAAGTCCTCTTCTGATGCTGGTAATATTCACCTTTGTCTTCACAAATATTTTTAAATCTAGATGGGGAGTAGCTATAGACACAGGCCCTATTTCTTATTCCGTGATATTGTTTGCCGGTCTGATCATTTTCAATTTGTTCAGCGAGTGCTTTGGTAAGGCACCTACTATTATCATAAGTAATCAGAATTTTGTTAAAAAGATCGTATTCCCGTTGGAAATACTGCCAATTGTATCACTGCTTTCTGCACTTTTTCAGGCTTGCATTAGTTTCGCAATTCTCCTCGTGTATATCTTTATTGAGGCCGGAAGCGTCTCCTGGACTGCGCTTCTGCTGCCTGTAGGTCTATTGCCATATATTATTTTCCTACTCGGGTTTATGTACTGGTTATCGGCGACCGGGGTATTCGTAAGAGATATTGGACAAACGATTGGTATCTTCACCACCGGGATGATGTTTATTTCACCAATTTTCTTCCCAGCATCATCTTTTCCAGAAAACTGGCAGTTTTTAGCTTATTACAACCCCCTTACTTATCCTATCGAGCAGACTAGAGATTTATTGGTATTTGGCAATGGCATCGATTGGCCTGTATGGATATTGTATTTGGGATACTCCACAGTATTTTGTGCGCTGGGCTATGCCTGGTTTCAAAAATTGAGAACGGGGTTCGCAGATGTCCTCTGATATTGCAATCAAGGTATCTAACGTCAGTAAGGTATTTGAAACCTACGAAAAACCGCAAAAAAGATTGCAGCAATTTATCTTACGTACATTATCCAAGGCTGTGATTATTCGGCCACTGAAAGCGTACTTCTTGAAAAAAGCGAACCAGTGCTCCAAGAAATTTAAAGCCCTTGACGAAATTTCATTTGAAGTCAAGAAAGGTCAAACAGTCGGCATTATCGGCCGGAACGGCTCAGGCAAGAGCACGTTGCTGCAAATTATTTGCGGAACCTTGAATCCTACACACGGTGAAGCCTATATCAATGGACGAGTCGCGGCTCTACTGGAGTTAGGCTCTGGTTTCAACCCAGATTACACTGGCCGTGAAAATGTCTATCTTAATGGACAGCTTTACGGACTTACACTGAAGCAGATCGACGAGCGCTTTGAAAAAATTGTCGGCTTCGCAGACATTGGCGATTTCATTGAGCAACCAACGAAGACCTACTCGAGCGGGATGATGGTTCGATTGGCATTTGCCGTGATTGCGCACGTAGATGCCGATGTCTTGGTAGTCGATGAGGCGCTGGCTGTAGGGGACGCGTTTTTCACCCAGAAATGCATGCGGTTCCTAAGAGAGTTCATGAAGACCGGCACTATCCTTTTCGTGAGTCACGATACTGGCTCCGTTAGAAACCTCTGCTCATATGCAATATGGCTTGAAAAAGGCAGCGTAATCCAGGAAGGACTTCCAAAGGTCGTCAGCGAGTTTTACTTGGAAGCGTTCTATGAGGCACAGCAGGGAAAAGGTACGACCACCAAGATGAAACCCAAGCTACGGATCGAGCGCAAGGTCGCGACGAAAGATCAGCGCCTGGATTTCATCAATACAACCCAGCATAGAAACGATCTACAGATTTTTGAATTCAATCATGACTCCAGTTCATTCGGCTTGGGCACCGCTCAAATTGTAGACGTATCATTTACTGCTGCCGACGGTGAAAAGCTGATATGGCTAGTGGGCGGCGAGTTGGTGACCGTTTCTGTATTGGCAGTATCTCACCAAGTGCTGAAATCTCCGATTGTTGGATTTTACATCAAAGATCGTCTCGGTCAGACATTATTCGGAGATAACTCCTATCTGTCTTATATAGATCAGCCCGTCGAAGTCGATGAAGAATGCGCGGTTAGATGCGACTTTACTTTCTATATGCCTATTTTGCCTAAAGGCGACTACTCCATCTGCGTTGCACTGGCAGAAGGAACCCAAGAAGAACATGTGCAGATGCACTGGATACATGACGCACTCTTCTTTAAGTCGGAGTCAACCAGTGCGAGTACTGGATTAATTGGCATTCCAATGCAGGAGATTAATATGGCATTGGCTAATATCCCTGAATTTGATAATAATTGAGAAGAGCATGCGAGTAACTGATATTGGCAACCTATGTTTTGAACGACCCATTTACCTATCAGGGATGAGTGCTTGGGCCGAACTTATTCCGCTCGCGTTCACTCTTATTGAGAAATTGAAACCCGGTATATTTGTAGAGCTGGGTACTCATTACGGTGACTCCTATCTGGCTTTCTGCCAAGCCATTCAGAAAGCCGGCGTCAATTGTCGTGCTTATGCGGTGGACACTTGGGAAGGTGACGAGCACGCAGGCTTCTACGGCGAAGATGTTCTCAATCTTGTTCGCTCCAGACACGATGTGCCTTACTCGGGATTCTCCCGATTGTTACGTGAAACCTTCGACGAAGCTGCTACTTATTTCTCGCCTAAAAGTGTGGATCTCCTGCATATTGACGGACTCCATACTTACGAGGCCGTAAAACATGATTTTATAACATGGCTGCCGCTTCTAAGTGATCGAGCTGTAGTTATATTTCACGATATCAATGTTCACGAGAGGGACTTTGGTGTCTGGAAGCTCTTTGAAGAGATCTCCCAAGAATACCCTACCTTCCGGTTTGATCACTCCCATGGCCTAGGGATTGCTGCGATTGGCAAGAATATACCAGAAGACATAAAATTTCTTTTTGAACTGTCTGACAGTGACGCGCTTCGTATAAAGGAATTTTACTCTGCGCTTGGGTTAGCTATCACCAACGAACGTCGATTGGCTGATGCGCTGCAAGTTCAAAATGCAGCGGTAGCAGACGCACAGGAGCAATTGGCGAGGATCACGTCCGAACTGAAAAACCTTCAAGACAGTTATACAGTGCAAATGGATTTGACCAACTTCGCTGAAGCCGAGTCCTTGGCAAAGGATAACGTGATCACCGAATTGCAGGACAAGCTTTCCCTGCGCGAGCAGGCGATTGCCGAAAGCGAGTCGAAGTTCAACCAAGACCTGCGGGACAAAATTGTACAACTCGATCACGAACTCGTTCTGCGTAAAAACGAAATACACAGCATTTTGAACTCCCGTAGCTGGAGAGTTGCAGCAGTTATCCACCGACAGGCCGGACGCGCTCGAAAAGTGCGGGCGGCGGCCCGTAAAGTTCTTATTGCGAAAGAACAAGTAGGCGGCTGGGGGAAGCTATATGCCCGAGTGATTAGAACGTTGAGGACTGGCGGCGTTAAGTCACTGAAAGCTGAAGTGCTGGCCTACATGCGTGGAATAGCACCAGTTAACATGCAGCCGAAAGACGTTTTAAAGGAACGTGCTCAATTAGCGTTCGCAGAAATTGAGCAGCGTCTTACTCAGCCGCCTGTGCACACCGATACGCATGCTCAAGGAATTAAAATTTCCCTAATCATGCCCGTATACAAAGTGCCTGTGCACCTCCTCTCATTGGCTATTGAGTCAGTGATGCGTCAGTCTTATACAAACTGGGAGTTGTGTATCGCTGATGACTGCTCTGAGTCCGCTGAGCTGACAGCTCTTTTAACTCAGTATGTAAAGCAAGACAGTCGAATTAAATTTGAGACCTTGCAACAAAACGTCGGGATCGCCAATGCAACCAACCATGCGTTGAAGTTGGCAACGGGTGAATACATAGCGCTATTAGACAATGACGATGTGCTCACCAATGACGCGCTTCACTGGATAGCGGATGCCGTTCAAAAAAACGGGGCGCTTGACTGGATTTATTCAGATGAATGCAAAGTGGATGAAGCAGGCTCGGTTCTGGAAATATTCAACAAGCCGGACTGGAGTCCAAGCCTTTTACTGAACTGCATGTATACCGGACATCTGTCTGCGTACCGTAGATCACTAGTCGATGAGCTTGGGGGCTTAAGATCAGAGTTTGACTTCTCCCAGGATTACGATCTGGCGCTTCGTGTGTCCGAAAAAACCGAAAATATTTATCATATAGAACGGGTGCTATACGGCTGGCGAGCGATTGAATCCTCAGGCGCTGCAGGTGGAAAGCCTTATGCACGTAACTCAAATATTCGCGCTCTACAGGCAGCTGGCGACCGTCGCGGATGGAAGGGAACCGCTATAGCATTGCCCACTGCTAACCGATTCAAATTTGATCTTGAAAAATCAAGTTCGAAGGTATCGATAGTCATTCCTTCGGACAACGCTCAAAATATAATCGATAGTATTGAGTCTGTTTGTTCAAAAACTTCATGGGTAAATTATGAGATTTTGGTAGTCACCAACTCTGGGATCGTTGACGCTCTAAGTTCGGACTACTCGGATAGTGTCGTAAAGTTTGTTCGCTATGACTTACCGTACAGTTTTTCGGATAAATGCAACAAAGGGGCAGAGGCCGCTGAAGGTGAGTACATCATATTTTTTAACGATGATGTCCGTGTTCAATCAGCTGATTGGGTCGAGTCAATAATAGAATTCCTACAGTTACCCAAAGTAGGGATTGTTGGCCCCAAATTAGTATATGAGAGCAATACCATTCAGCATGCCGGCATGGTGACGGGTGTCCGACGTTTGCTGGGAACTGCTTTCCATTGTCTGCCAGAAGACACAGGTGCTCATTATAATTTCGCGCAATCTGTGCGTGAAGTTTCTCTTATATGCGGGGCATGTCTCGGCATTAGAAAGGACGTGTTCGAGCAGATTGGCGGGTTCGACATCTTCAATACGCCTATTAATCACTCAGATGTAGACCTGTGCTTCAAAGTCAGAGAGCTTGGGTACTCTTGTGTTTACACGCCCCACTCGACGCTTACGCACATTGGCCACATGTCGCTGGCCACGGTTGACGCGAAAGAGAAAATCTACGCTCCCAAAAAGAAAGACAAGGCCGATATTTTCATATTGCGTCGCTGGGCTGGCTTTCTGGCTCGTGACCCGTTTTACACAAAGTCTATGCGTGAGCAACTTTTTCATGACTCGCCTCAACACTTCGAAGTATTCGCAAAGAGCCCTACAGTTGTTAATGGTGGGAAAGATGTACTGCTGTACTCACATGATTTGACCGAAAGTGGTGCGCCGAGGGTCGTTTTTGAACTAGCCAAAATACTGACAAAGGCAGGTAACTTTGTGGTGGTGGCTTCACCATCCGACGGACCTATCCGAAAGGCTCTTGAGGCACTCGGTGTCATCGTAATTGTTGATGAGCTTCTGTTGACGCAGCATGCCTCGGTTTATGATTTCGCTCGGAACTTCGATGTACTGATTTGCAATACTGTATTGACCTATCCCATTGTCATCCAACTGTCGAAGACGGTGGATACGTATTGGTACATCCACGAAACCAGTTTGTTTACGCACATGGTTGGTTCCAACAGTGACTTTGTACAAGCATTGACGATGCCTAAGCAGATATGGGCTGGCAGCAAGCTTGCCGCTGCTCCGATCAAGTCGTACAACCCGCGCACGAAGGTTTTAGAATATGGCTTTCCGGCTCTGGCACGGGTATCTAGTAATGTCAGTAACCAGATCCACAGCGAGAAGCTGATCGTCAGGACATTCGGATCGTATGAGCTGAGGAAAGGGCAAGATTTACTGACCCTCGCAATCAAAGGGCTGCCAGAGTCACTGGCTTCGCAGTGCGAATTTGAGTTTTACGGAAGGATACTCGACCAAGGATTCTTCGATGGCGTCAGCGAATTGGCCAAAGATATTCCGCACATCAAGCTGCTCGGAGATGTAGATTACGATGAGTACGCGGACCTCATCTTCTCGACAGATCTGGTCGTGGTGCCTTCTCGTGACGACACACTTCCCTTGGTGTCACTCCACGCTTTGAGCGCAGGCAAAGCTCTGATGTGCACAGCTACCACAGGCACATCAGACTATATCGATGAAAATCAGTCCGGCTTTATCTTTTACAGCAATAACCCGTCGGATATGACCTATGAGCTAGCAGACGTTATAAAGGCATCGTTGACTTGGGTTGCCGTTGGTCAAGCAGGTAAAGCGGTCTTCAATCAACATTTCTCTGAGGACAGGTTTTCGCAGAAGCTTCTGTCCCAAATGAACTTCAATTGAGGAGCATACCTGTGAAGTGTGTTGTGCTCGGCGGTACAGGTTTCATTGGAAGTCACCTGGTTAATGCCCTGACAGAGTTAGGGCACGAGGTGACATCGCTAACCCGCCATACACCGCCTCAGAATAACATTCTGTCTAGTGCGGCCATGCGCAAAACAAGCTGGCAGATCGGAGACTATCAAAATAGAGAAGATGTCAAAAAGTTACTGGAAGGAAAAGAAATATGCTTCCATTTAATTTCATCTTCTCTACCTAGCAACTCCAATAAAGATCCATCCTGGGATGTCAGCACCAACATTTGTAATTCGTTACACGTTATGGAAGAAGCCGTTGCGGCGGGCATAAAAAAAGTCTTCTTTATCTCGTCCGGGGGAACGATCTATGGCGAAGCACAAACACTTCCCATTCCAGAAAATCATCCATTGGAGCCCTATTGTTCTTACGGCGTAACGAAGTTGGCAATTGAAAAATATCTTGCACTCTTTGAGCGACTACATGGTCTCCCTTACAAGATAATTAGGCTCGCCAACCCATATGGTCCCGGCCAGGACGTAAATAAGGCCCAAGGAGCAATTTCCGTTTTCATAGAAAGAGTTCGGAATAATCTTCCTATAGAAATATGGGGGGATGGGTCTACCGTTCGAGATTACATATATATCGAAGACGTCATACACGGCATCATGGCCCTGATGGAATATCAAGGCCCTGAGAAAATATTTAATCTAGGCTCGGGCGAAGGAAAAACGCTACTGGAATTAATTCAGGAAATTTCACTCAGTATTAAACCTGTGAGCGATGTAGTATTTCTTCCAGCCAGACAATTCGATATACATTACAACGTTTTGGATATCTCAAAAGCACAAAATCTGCTTGGCTTCAAGATTAACACTTCCTTAAAGGACGGAATTAGAAAAACGATCGCCTGGCAAAATGCCAAGCAATTGAAAAAAGTCATAGATACGTGACAGGACCGCGGGACCGCTCAGCAAATAAGAATGGTCCCACACCTTTTCAAGAGGAGCATCAATTCTCTAGATGCTATGCTGATGGTATGATCTGGGAGCTATATACCGGCACATACTTTCTTACTCTTAACACGAGCCTCGTATGGGTAAAACTGCAGCAATAGTGGTCGGTTACAGACCAGACATAGACATTCTCACAACGCTTCTGTCATCTCTTATTAATCAGGTTGATGTTCTCGTACTTGTAGACAACGGGGAAACTTACACTACATTTTCGAGTTTTCCTTATAAAGAGCGAATCGAGTACATCTGTATGGGGCGAAACGCAGGTCTTGGAGCTGCCTTAAACGCCGGCTTTAGCCGAGCGGCGGTGGACAATGTCGAGTATGTCGTCACATTCGATCAGGACAGTCACGCATCCTCAACTTTGATAAGCGATCTGGTTGCTTCAATGCGCTTGGCATTAGAGTATGACATGAACTGCATAGCGATTAGTCCGACATTCTTCGATATCAGGGCAGGAACCGAAACCTTTTTTCCTTTTTATAGGACAGTTGCCGGGAAAATCATACCTACCTTCAAGTCTGATAATGACACTGGACTAATCCAGGCCGATGTACTGATTACCTCAGGAATGTGTGTATTGATGTCAGCCTGGTTGGCGGGAGCAAAATACGACGAATCGCTTTTCGTGGACTTTACAGATACCGAATGGTGCTTCCGAGTACGAAAGGAGGGACACACGCTCTATGGGAGTACAAAAATTAAAATGGGCCATGCATTGTCAGATGCTGCACCGATAAAAATCTGTGGCTTGACTTTCTTTCGCTATACATCAGTACGCCGATACTTTTATTTTCGAAATACAGTGGCTATCTTATTTAAGCCCACGACACCTATCGTTTGGAAAAGGCGTCTTTTGAAAGGCCTAGTACTACGTTTCTTTGCCAACATCATCATTGACTCTGATAAGGCCAGTTCCGTTGTTATGATGAGCAGGGGAATATGGCACGGTTTCAGAAATCGCCTTGGCCCATGGCATTGAAGTGCGTAAATAGTCACCTACTCTGTGTATAGCAGGTATGTTTCACCCTCACCGCCGCTAATTCTTTCAGCGATAAACTCCCCCCCCCCCAAACTGTCTAAGCGCTCCATAAACACCACCCGATCAAAAGTCGGGTCTCGGTGAGACCAGCGAGCAGTTCCACCGCAGCAAGGCTTCGTCATGGTCTACCGAAGCCGCCTTTGGCAGACGTTCAATTGCGTGGCGCAGCCACGCATAAGGCTCTTGGCCGTCTCAACCGTAGAGCTCCATAAACTCCAAGTTCAAGAGGTGTGCAGCCGGGGTTGGGGTTACTGCTGCGGTAGCTTGCCTTCGTAGCTGATCGTAAAGTAACCGCTCCATGAACTACACATTTATAGCTGCCAAGTGAAGGAGTACGAAATTAAGAGAGCGGTAGCCTTTTTAGGATTTCTTTCTCCCGCTCCAAGCGCCGCAACTGTCCTGTATGTGCTTTTGCTAGGCAGTCATGGCCTTAATGCGTGTGGGTGTTGTGCCGCCACGCTCACTGTGGAACTGCTTCACCCACCGAAGTAACGCCGTTGGGCCTGCGCCCATCGATTTACAGGTTTCGATAATGGAGTAGCCTTGATCCAGAACCAGGCCGGCTGATTCAAGATTTGAGATCTTTACTGAATGATCTTCTGGTTAGGTAAATACCTCATTGCTGGGCGAAGCTTAACGCCATATCGGGGTGTCCAGAATCATTGAGCCACAACAATGTTTTTCCAGCGTCAAGTCCGCCACCACACGCTGAGACGTGCGTTTTCTTCCTCAATCTGGCGTAGTCTGCACACCTCGCTTGCGCCTCGGTGGCCATATTTCTTACGCCAGTTGTAAAAGCTGGCTTTAGAAATACCCAGTCCTAGGTGTACATCGGAAACGGGTGTACCGGTTTCTGCCAGACGTAATGCGTAACTGAGGTGGAACTCTGAATAGCGTGATGTTTTCATGCGTTTGCTCCTCTGGGTAAGGGCGCGCTAAGGAACACTACTCCAGTTTTGACCTGTGATGGTTTTTTGGGAAAACGTCAGTAACTTTTCGGCTTAGGCGGGGTTGGTCTTGGGGATAATCCGCTGGAGTTATCCCCAAGGTGTTTTTAGCTAGGGATAGAACAGCAGCAGGGCGAACACCGCAAACAGGCACAGGTGCATCGCGCCTTGTAGCGCCGTG
This sequence comes from Pseudomonas sp. 5P_3.1_Bac2, assembly GCF_025465995.1. Taxonomy (GTDB): domain Bacteria; phylum Pseudomonadota; class Gammaproteobacteria; order Pseudomonadales; family Pseudomonadaceae; genus Aquipseudomonas. The sequence continues at coordinate 323,265 of NZ_JANLNY010000028.1, forward strand.
GTGCGTTGGCCGTTAAAGGTCAGCAGGCTGAGCAGCAGGCTCACGGCGAACAGCAGTGTTTCGCTGTGGGAGATGCCGAGCAGTACCTGTTTGCCGGTGAGTAGGCCGATGATCAAGACCACCGGCACAGTAAGGCCGACGGTGGAGACGAAGGCGCCGAGGCAGAGGTTGATCGCCCGTTGCATTTCGTTGTGCCGCGCGGCCTTTACCGCGGTGATCGACTCCGGGGTGAAGACGATGATGGCGATCAGCACGCCCCCCACCGAGGCCGGCAGGCCGGCGGCGGCAATGCCGTAGTCGGTCACCAGCGCCAGGTGATGGGCCAGCAATACGATGGGCAGGATCAGCGCCAGCAACACGGCGCTGCGCACCAGTAAGCTGGGCCAATCCACGGGCGTGTGGTGGGCGGGCTGCTCTGTGTTCTTCGCCGCGGCGGCAATGCGCATGGCGCCAGCTGGTGGTTGCAGGAACAAGCGGCGTTGGCCTGTCATCTGCTGCCATAAGAATGTGCCGTACAGCAGCAGGGTCAACAGGGTTACACCGATGGCCTGCGGCCTGGAAAACTCTCCGGGGCTGGCGCTGAAGTTAGGCAGTAACAGGCTCACGCTGGTGAGCAGGGCAATCATCGCCAGGTAGCTGCTGGTGCCTTGCGCGTTGTATTCCTGCTCACCTTGGCGCAGGGCGCCAGCGATCAAACACAGGCCCATGACCAGGTTCATGATGATCATCATCACGGCGAAGATGGAGTCGCGGGCAATGCTCGGCGTCTCGGCTGGGCCGAGCAGCACGGCGGCGATCAGGATCACCTCGATGGCGACGATGGATAAGGTCAGGATCAGCGTGCCGTAGGGCTCGCCCAGCTGTTCGGCGAGATGATCGGCCTCATGCACCACACCAAAAGACGCGGCGAGGATGGTGATAAACAGCAGGGCAAACACCCCGATGGCGGTGCTGGCGCTGAGCGGGCTGGCCATGATGCTGTTGCCGTAAAACATAAACACGGCAACCACCAGCCAGGCGCCGAGCAGTCTGAGCCAAGTAAACGGGGTGATAAGGCGGTTTGTTGGGTGGCTCATTGGCTGACCCTCCCCTGCGTCAGGCTGGTTGCAGTTAGCAGGCTGGGCACAGCACGGGGATGTAGGACGTTAAGAGCGGCAGTGGGGGATGGCGTGATGCTGCAGAGATCGACCATTTGAGTTAATTCCGTTTACAGGGTCGTCCCTCTAATTGATCGCATGGCTGGGGTCGTCCCCGGCCTGCCATGAATGGCTCATTCATATGGTGGGTAAGTTTATCACCCCCGGCTGTTTTCGCCCGATTTTCAGCACTGTTTCGGTGCTGTCTGTTCAGTATTGCACCAGCGCGGCCCTTCATGCTTATTGCACGATCTTCCATGAAATTGCCTAAAATATTGTTATTTATGGGGTTTTCTTGCAGAAATAGCTTGGCACGGGGTTTGCTGAATCGCTGTCCAAGCGGAGCAGCATGGTCATCGTGCTGCGTACTTAAAAATAGCTGGCTAGGGTTCCGGTCCACCGCAGGTGGATGACTGGTCCGAGAGCTGGCGACCTCTAGTCGAGGTTACACGGCGGGATAAAAGCCCGGGAGACAGCTGCACCCTCATTGGTGTCGCGCTGCTCCCGCTTTTATCCAACCTGACTGGAGGTTCGCATGAGCACTCGCCGCATAGTAGCAACGCTTGCCCTTTGCCTTGCCAGCCTGGTCGCCATCCCGGCCCATGCTGCTGCTCCGAAACGCTTCGATATCTGCTGGACCATCTATGCCGGCTGGATGCCGTGGGGCTTTGCCCAGACCCAAGGGATTGTGGATAAGTGGGCCGCTAAGTACGGCATCGAAATCAAAGTCACCCAGCTCAACGACTACATCGAGTCAATCAACCAGTACACGGCAGGGCAGTTCGATGGTTGCACCATGACCAACATGGATGCCCTGACCGTGCCCGCCGCCGGTGGTATCGACAGCACGGCGCTGATCACCGGAAGCTATTCCAACGGCAACGACGGCATCGTGCTCAAGGGTGAGGGTAAGCGCCTGGCCGACATCAAAGGCCAGGACGTGCATCTGGTGCAGTTTTCCGTCTCCCACTACTTGCTTGCCCGTGGTCTGGACAGCGTCGGCCTGCGTGAGCGCGACATCAAAGTGGTGAACACTTCCGATGCCGATATCGTTGGCGCCTTTGCCGCGCCTGAGGTGCAGGCTGCCGTGGCGTGGAACCCGCAACTGGCGACCATCGCCGCCACAGCGGGCGCCAGCCGAGTGTTTGATTCCAGCCAAGTGCCAGGCGAAATCATCGACCTGCTGGTGGTCAACACCGCCAAGCTCAAGGCTAACCCGGAGTTGGGCAAGGCGCTGACCGGTGCCTGGTTTGAAGTGATGGCGCTGATGCAGGCACACGACGCCAACGCACTCGAAGCCATGGCCCAAGCCGCCGGCACCAGTCTGGCCGACTACCAAGCGCAACTGCAAACCACCGCGCTGATGTACACCCCGGCAGAGGCCTTGGCCTTTGTCAGCAGCCCGCAGCTGGGGCAGACCATGCAGCGCGTGGCCGAGTTCTCCTTCGATAAGGGGTTGCTCGGCGAGGGCGCGCGCAGTGCCGATGCCGTTGGCGTGGAGTTGGCCGATGGCGCGGTTAATGGCGATGCGCAGAACACCAAGCTGCGTTTCGATGCGAGCTTCCTGCACCAGGCCGTGAGCGGCCAGCTCTAATCCCGGGAGAGCCCCTATGCGTTTTCTCAACCGTTATCCCGGGCGGGGCGGCCGTGTGCTGCTGGCGCTGTTGCCGTTACTGCTGCTGGTGCTGGTGTATGGCACGACTTCAACCCTGCGCCTGGCCGACAACCCCGCTGACCGCTTGCTGCCGAGCCTGGCACAAATGGGCGAGGCGGTGGGGCGTCTGGGCTTTACCGAGGACCCGCGCAGCGGCGAATACCTGCTGTGGCGCGACACTGGCGCAAGCCTCCTGCGTTTGGGCTTGGGCTTAGCCATCGCCGCTGCGGCGAGTCTAGTGCTGGGCATTGCCGCGGGGGTGTTTCCGCTGCTGCGTGCGCCGTTATCGCCGCTGCTGGCGGTGCTGTCGATGGTGCCGCCGCTGGCCATTCTGCCGATCCTGTTTATCGTCTTCGGCCTGGCCGAGCTGTCCAAGGTGATGCTCATCGTCATTGGCATCACGCCCTGCCTGGCACGGGATCTGGAGCAGCGCGCCAGGGAGATCCCAGCGGAGCTGTTGATCAAGGCGCAAACCTTGGGCGCTAACAGCTGGACCCTGGTGCTACGGGTGGTCTTGCCGCAATTGCTCGCGCGCTTGCTGGTCTCGCTGCGCCTGATGCTGGGCTCGGCCTGGTTGTTTTTGATCTCGGCCGAGGCGATCTCCGCAACCGAAGGCCTGGGTTATCGGATTTTCCTCGTGCGCCGCTATATGGCCATGGATGTGATCCTGCCGTACGTGCTGTGGATAACTTTGCTGGCCTGGCTGATGGACTGGGGCCTGCGCTTGCTGCATCGGCGCTTATTCCCCTGGTCGGAAGGAGCACGCCCATGAGCTTTATCGAGATCCGCAATGTCTGGCAGAGCTATGGCGAGCAGGTGGTGCTGGAGCGCCTCAATCTCAAGGTGGAGGAGGGTCAGTTCTGCACCTTGGTCGGCGCTTCGGGCTGCGGCAAGTCGACCTTCCTGCGCCTGTTGCTGGGGCAGGAGCGGCCGAGCAAAGGCCAGCTGTTGCTGCAAGGGCAGCCATTCCCCGCTGAGCCGGACGCTAGCCGCGGTGTGGTGTTCCAGCGCTATTCGGTATTCCCGCACCTGAGCGTGCTGGATAACGTCGCCATTGGCCTAGAGCTGCCGCGCTCGTCCTTGAGCGGACGGCTGTGGGGCGGGGCCAAACGCCGTGCCCGCGAGGAAGCGGCGCAGCTGTTGGATAAGGTCGGCCTCGGCCAGTTTTTGCAGCGCTACCCCAGCCAGCTTTCTGGCGGCATGCAACAGCGTCTGGCGATTGCTCAGGCATTGATTTCCCGGCCCCGGGTCCTGCTGCTGGATGAGCCGTTTGGCGCGCTCGATCCGGGCATCCGCAAGGACATGCACGCGCTGCTGCTGGAGCTGTGGCGCGACAGCGGCCTGACCGTATTTATGGTCACCCATGACCTCTATGAAGGCTTTCACCTGGGCACCCGTCTGCTGGTGTTCGACAAGGTTCGCCTCGACCCGCAGGCGCCCCAAGCCTACGGCGCCCGCATCACCTACGACATTGCCTTGAACCACGACCGCGTACAGGCCCGGGCACAAGTTGCTGCCCTGCCGGTGCCGGTTCGCCAAGCCATCCAGCCATCCTCTGCGGAGCTAATCCTATGACCCCTGCTGCTGTGACGCCCACTCCTGCGTTGTATGAAGAAACCGTCCCGGGCGGCGGCCATACCTCATTTATCCTCAAGCGCGGGCAGACCCTGCGCATCACTGATCTCGAAGGCGCGGCCAACGTCAGCCTGCTGCTGCTCAACGCCACTCAGCTCAGCGAACGCCTTAACCTGCCTGACACCCTTAAGGGCCAGCACACCGCCCGCCTGAGCAGCGGCCACTGTCTGTATTCGGACATGGGCCGGGTGCTGGCGGCGATCACCGCCGACACCTGCGGCTGGCACGACAGCTTCGGCGGCGTGCTCAACGCCGAGGAAGTGCGCGAGAAATACGGTCAGGGCCGCTATCAGGAGCTGCGTAACGGCTTCTTCCGCAATGGCACGGACAACCTGTTGGTGGAGATGGGCAAGTGGAACCTCGACCTGCAGGACCTGCTGATGGTGATCAACCTGTTCAGCAAGGTCACCGTGGACGAGCAAGGCGGCTTTGCCTTTGTCGCGGGCAACTCCAAGCCCGGTGATTACCTTGAGCTGTACGCGGCGATGGACAGCCTGGTGATTCTCACCGCCTTGCAGCACCCCATGGACCCGAATCCCGTGTACGCGCCGCGTCCGGTGCAACTGGCGGTACGCGTTGAGCCAGATGCCGACTTGGCCCTCAGCCGCGCCCTGCGCCCGGAAAACGGCCGGGCCTTGCACAACACCGAACGCTTTTACCTTTAAGGAGCTGCCCCATGAGCCTGACCAGCAGTGCCCTCAGCGCTGATAGCGCGCGCTTCAGCCACACCATCCCGGCCGGCGAGCCTTACCTGTTTGAAGTCAAAGCCGGGCAGACCCTGCGCTTGCTTGATCTGCAAGGTAACCAAGCCATCGACACGCTGTTCTACAGCGCGGCCAATCCCCGTGAACGCTACGACCCGCAGCGCACCCTGCGGCGGCAGAACAACGCTTATCTCACCACCGGCAGCGTGCTGTATTCCAACCTCGGCCAGGCGCTGCTGAGCATCGTCGCCGACACCTGTGGCCGCCACGACACCTTAGGCGGCGCCTGCGCCCAGGAGAGCAACACGGTGCGCTACGCCCACGACAAGCGCTACATGCACAGCTGCCGCGACAACTTCCTGTGCGCCTGCCTGCATGACGGGCGCCTGAACAAGCGCGACATCGGCGCCAACATCAACTTCTTCATGAACGTGCCGGTCACCCCTGAAGGCGGCCTGACCTTTGAAGACGGCATCTCCGCCGCCGGTAAGTACGTGGAGCTGAAGGCGCATAAAGACGTGATCGTGCTGATCTCCAACTGCCCGCAACTGAACAACCCCTGTAACGGCTGGAACCCGACCCCGGCGCAAGTGCTGGTGTGGGACTGACCGGGCCAGGTTGCTGCTCTTGATTTGGCGCTGCGTAGCGCTGCCCCGTGGACGACCACGGTGTGCTTCCACCTTGCGGGACGGCCCGCATCCCGGGAATACCGAGATGATCGACACTCTTCTGATTGCCAACCGTGGCGCGATTGCTTGCCGCGTGTTGCGCACCCTGCGTGCCCTAAAAATTCGCGGCGTGAGTGTCTACGCCGAGGCCGATGTGGCCAGTCTGCATGTGCAACAGGCCGATCAGGCCATCAGCCTGGGGGACGGCGGCGCCGGGTCAACCTATCTGGCTGTGGATAAGATTCTTGCCGCCGCCCGCATAAGCGGCGCTCAGGCGATTCACCCCGGCTATGGCTTTCTCTCAGAAAACGCCGCCTTCGCCGAAGCCTGCGAGGCCGCCGGGATTGCCTTTGTCGGCCCCACGCCGGAGCAACTGCGGGTGTTCGGCCTCAAGCACAGCGCCCGCGCCTTGGCCAAACAGCAAGGCGTACCGCTGCTCGAAGGCACCGGGTTGCTCGAAGACCTCGCCGCCGCGCTGGCTGCCGGCGAGCAGCTGGGTTATCCACTGATGCTGAAAAGCACCGCCGGCGGTGGCGGTATCGGCATGCGCGTATGCCGTTCGGCCGAGGAGCTGAGCGAAGCCTTCGACACGGTGCGGCGCTTAGGGCAGAACAACTTCAGCGACGCCGGGGTGTTTATCGAGAAGTACATCGAGCGTGCCCGCCACCTGGAAGTGCAGGTGTTTGGTGACGGTCGTGGCGAGGTGCTGGCCCTTGGCGTGCGCGACTGCTCGGTGCAGCGGCGCAACCAGAAGGTGCTCGAAGAAACCCCGGCGCCCAACCTGCCAGTCGGCATATCGGAGGCGCTGTGTGCGGCGGCGCTGAAACTGGCCCGGGCGGTGAATTATCGCAGCGCCGGCACCGTCGAGTTTGTCTATGACGCGCAGGCTGAGCGCTTTTACTTTCTTGAAGTCAACACCCGCTTGCAGGTTGAGCACGGCGTCACCGAGCAGGTCTGGGGCGTGGACTTGGTGCGCTGGATGGTCGAGCTGGCCGCCGGCACTCTGGCGCCGTTAAGCGAGCTGGCGACGGGCTTGCAGCCAAGCGGCCATGCGATTCAGGCGCGGCTGTATGCCGAAGATCCGGGGCGCGATTTCCAACCCAGTCCCGGCTTGCTGACGGCGCTGGCGTTCCCCGCCGCAGACGGGCACAAGCTGCGTATCGACACCTGGGTTGAGGCCGGCTGTGAAATCCCGCCGTACTTCGACCCGATGATCGCCAAGCTGATCGCTTGGGCGCCGAGTCGCGAGCAAGCGCGTTTGGGCTTGGACGCGGCGCTTGGAGACAGCCTGCTGTATGGAGTGGAAACCAATCGCGGGTATTTACGCCAGATCCTCGCCGACACGCCGTTTGCCAGCGGCGAGCCGTGGACCCGTTGTCTGGAGGCATTGGAGTACCGCGTTACAACCTTTGAGGTGATCAGCGCCGGCACCCAAACCACCGTGCAGGACGTACCGGGCCGGCTCGGTTACTGGGCCGTCGGCGTGCCACCCTCCGGGCCGATGGACGACCGCGCCTTACGCTTGGGCAACCGCTTGCTGGGCAATGTGGCAAGTGCGGCGGGGTTGGAAATCACCATGAGCGGGCCGGCCCTGCGCTTTAACTGCGATGCCGTGGTGGCGGTGACCGGTGCGCCTATCCCATTGTGGTTAAACAACGTGGAACAAGCGCTGAATACCGCGCTGTTTGTCCCCGCTGGCAGCATCTTGGCGCTGGGCACTATGGCCGCCGCAGGCGCGCGCAGCTATCTGGCTATCCGTGGCGGTGTGCAGGTGCCGGATTATCTGGGCAGCAAGAGCACCTTCACCCTCGGCCAGTTTGGCGGTCACGCTGGCCGCGCCCTGCGCGCCGGCGATGTGCTGCACCTGCTGGCGCTGGAGAGCCCAGTGGCTGGCGCGGCGTTGCCAACCGCGTTGCACAGCGATCTGCCGGCTGTGCGGCAACTGCGGGTGATCTACGGCCCCCATGGCGCGCCGGAATACTTTAGCCCGGCCTATATCGACACCTTCTTCAACACCGACTGGGAAGTGCACTTCAACTCCAGCCGCACCGGTGTGCGTTTGATTGGGCCCAAGCCTGAGTGGGTGCGCGACAGCGGCGGCGAGGCGGGTTTGCATCCGTCCAACATTCACGACAATCCCTACGCCATTGGCGCGGTGGACTTTACCGGCGATATGCCGGTGATCCTCGGCCCGGACGGGCCCAGCCTCGGTGGTTTTGTCTGTCCGGTGACGGTGATCGAGGCTGATCTGTGGCAGCTGGGGCAGCTTAAGGCCGGCGACAAGCTGCGCTTTGTTCCTGTGGATATCTCCACCGCGCGGCGCTTGGCGGCGGCGCGGTTGGCAGAAGTGCATAGCCTGAATGCGGTGGCTGTGGACTGGCAACCGGCGGCGCTGAGCTCGCCGATCGTGCTGACGCTTGGCCAGGACGATTGCCGTTTGCTCGCACGTTTATCCGGTGATACCCATCTGCTGCTGGAGATCGGCGCGCCAGAGCTGGACCTGGTCCTGCGCTTTCGCGCCCATGCCCTGATGCAGGCGCTGGAGGCTAAGACGCTTGCCGGGGTGATCGACCTGACGCCGGGCATCCGCTCCCTGCAAGTGCATTACCAGCCGCAGGTGCTGGCGCTGGAAACGTTGTTGGGCGCCATCGCTGAATTGTGGGAGGGCGTATGCAACGCAGCGGATTTAACGGTGCCGTCGCGCATCGTCCATTTGCCGTTGTCTTGGGACGATCCGGCCTGCCAGTTGGCCATCGAAAAATACATGACCACGGTGCGCAAAGACGCGCCCTGGTGCCCGAGCAACCTGGAGTTTATCCGCCGCATCAATGCTCTGACTGACCTCGACGCGGTGCAGCGCACGGTGTTCGAGGCCAGTTATCTGGTGATGGGCTTAGGCGATGTTTACTTAGGCGCGCCGGTGGCCACGCCGCTCGATCCGCGCCACCGCCTGGTGACCACCAAATACAACCCGGCGCGCACCTGGACCGCAGAAAACTCGGTGGGCATCGGCGGCGCTTATCTGTGCGTGTACGGCATGGAAGGGCCGGGTGGTTACCAGTTTGTTGGGCGCACCCTGCAAATGTGGAACCGCTACCGCGAGGTTGCCGCCTTTGCCGGCAAGCCATGGCTGTTGCGCTTTTTCGACCAGATCCGCTTTTACCCGGTCAGCGCCGAAGAGCTGCTGCAGATCCGCCGTGATTTCCCCTTGGGGCGTTATCCGCTGCACATCGAAGACAGCCGCCTGAATCTGGCTGAGTACCAGGCCTTTCTCAGCCGCGAGAGCGCTGGCATCGAGGCCTTTCGCAGCCAGCAACGGGCCGCCTTTGATGCTGAGCGTCAGCGCTGGATCGCCAGCGGCCAAGCCCATTTCGACAGCGCAGAAGTGCCTGCCGAACTGACCGCCGAGGCGCCGCTGACGGCCGGCCAGCGCGCCATCGAAAGTCATATCGCCGGCAACCTCTGGCAGGTTCAGGTGCAAGTGGGGCAGCAGGTCAGCGCCGGCGAAGTGCTGGTGATTCTTGAGTCAATGAAGATGGAAATTGCCCTGGACGCACCCTGCGCCGGGATCGTCCGTGAGGTCCGCGTGCAGCCTGGCTCGGCGGTGCGCGCGGGGCAGTGTGTGGTGGTGATTGAGGCTAAGGCTATTAAGGAGAGTGAACATGCCACTTAAATTTGATCTGCGTTTGGAGGCCTTAGCGGCGAGCTACGCCTCCGGCGAGTTACGCCCGCGCCAGCTGATTAGGCAATTGCGTGACCAAGCGCTGGCGCTAAACCCGCAGTATCACCTGTTTATCAATGTGCTGAGCGAGGCCGAGCTGGAGCCTTATCTGGCCGCGTTGGACAGGCTCAACCCCGCAGATTTGCCGCTGTACGGCGTGCCCTTTGCGATTAAGGACAACATCGATCTGGCGGGCATTGCCACCACGGCCGCCTGCCCGGAGTTCGCCTATGTGCCGAAGCAAAGCGCGACCCTGGTCGAGCAGTTAATCGCGCTGGGTGCGGTGCCCATCGGCAAGACCAATCTGGATCAGTTCGCCACTGGCCTTAACGGCACGCGCTCGCCTTATGGCGCTTGCCGCAACGGTGTGCACCCGGACTATCCGTCCGGTGGTTCCAGTGCCGGCTCTGCTCTGGCCGTGGCGCTGGGCGTGGTCAGCTTTGCCCTCGGCACCGACACCGCCGGCAGTGGCCGGGTGCCGGCGGCGCTGAATAATCTGGTCGGGTTGAAGGCGACCAAGGGGCTGCTGTCCACCGCCGGCGTGGTGCCGGCCTGTCGTACCCTCGACTGCACCACGTTCTTTACCGCCAGTGCCGCTGAGGCCAGCTGTTTGCTGGGTCTGACGGCGCGACTCGATCCACGGGATGCCTATAGCCGCAGCAACCCGCAGTGGAACGACGCCAGCGCCTTTGGCCGGCCGCAGCCCGGTTTTCGCTTTGGCGTACCTCGGCAGTTGGAGTTTCTCGGCTGCTCGCAAAGCCCGGCACTGTTTGCTCAGGCTGTGGAGCAGTTGCGCGAGTTGGGGGGGGAGGCGGTGGAAATCGACTTTGCGCCGTTTCTGCAAGCGGCGCGCTTGCTCTATGAAGGCCCATGGGTGGCCGAGCGTTACAGCGTGGCCGGCGATCTGATCGAGCAGCAGCCTGATGCCGTGTTGCCGGTGATTCACGACGTGCTGCGCAAAGCGCCGAAGCTCACAGCCGTGGAGGCCTTCCGCGCCCAGTACCAGTTGCAGGAGCTGAAAGCCCAGTGTGACCGTCTGATGGCTGAGTTGGACTGCGTGCTAACCCCAGCCTACCCGCGCCCGGTGACGCTGGCGGAGCTGGCCGCTGAGCCCGTCCAGCGCAACGCTGAGCTGGGTTGGTACACCAACTTTATGAACCTGCTCGACTACGCCGCCGTGGCCGTGCCTGGCGCGGTCATGAGCAACGGCCTGCCCTGGGGCGTGACCCTGTTCGGGCGGGCCTTTACCGATCAGTGGCTGCTGGGGTTGGCCGATGCACTGCAACGTTTGCATGCTCTGCCGTTGGTGGGTGAGCGGGCGCTCAGCGCAGCGGCGCCGGTCAATCTGGCGCGCAATGACCGGGCGCAGTTGGTGGTTTGCGGTGCGCATTTGGATGGCCTGGCGCTGAACTGGCAATTGCGTAATCGCGGCGGCCGTTTGCTGCGGCAAACCAGCACCGCGCCCAATTATCGTCTGTACGCCTTGCCTGGCGGCCCGCCGCAGCGCCCTGGTTTACATCGCGTCACCCACGCTGGGGTGGCGATTGAAGTCGAAGTCTGGGACTTGCCCAGCGCCGAACTGGGCTCGTTCCTCACCGGCATTCCAGCACCTCTGGGCTTGGGCAAGGTGGAGCTGGCCGATGGCAGTTGGCTGACCAGTTTTATCTGCGAGAGCCATGCTCTGGCCTGTGCGCAAGATATCAGCCACTTCGGCGGCTGGCGCGCTTATCTAGCGCATTGACCGGGGGGGTGTGAGCTTACCGCGCGGGCTAAACAGACAGTACGCACTGATGTCTTGCTCCGCGGCGTTGGGATGCCTAAGCACCACGGCGAAAATGGCTGGGTCGGTATGGATCTTCCGGCCTTCGTGTCACACCAGAATTAAGCCCTCTCGACAGAGTTTCCGGCATCACCCTAAGCACTTTGCTGATGCTGTGGCTGTCATTCGCAACCCTTGTCTGCACAGGCGAAAAGTCATGGGAACGGGCCAAGTTTTGATCTCCGAGATACCGGCCTGGCTTCTTCGCCATTGCCCATCTTTGGCTTAGGGCTGAAATGCGCCAGGCCTGTGGATAACTGCAGCGCCAGGGCAGCCCTTAGCGGCGGCTATCCCATCGTTTGGCCAGATCACGCCTATATGGCTCAGGCCCATCTCGATAACGGCGAGCTGTTGGCGGTCTACAGCAGGCGCGCATCGGGGGTCAGCTGCTGCAGTTGCGGGCCGGCCCAGTCGACAAAGGCTTTGACCCGTGGCGACAGCTGCAACGAGTGGGGATAGACCAGCTGAATCGGTAAATCCTCCGGCTCGAAAGCGCTCAAGATTCGCAGCAAGCGCCCGTCAGCCAACTCCTGCGCCACTTGATAGTGCATCAGCCGGGCAATCCCCAGGCCCTGCACGCAGGCCAGGCTGGCCGCGCGCACCGAGGAGCAGAGCAGGCGCGGATTGACCTGTTGCGCCCACTGTTTGTCGCCACTGCGAAAATACCAATGCCGACCCTGGGCGCTGGTGCTGATGCAGGCGTGCTCGTGCAAGGTATGAGGCTGCTCGATGGGCGCCGCGCTGCTCAGGTACTCGGGGCTGGCGCAGGTGATCAGGCGCGTGCTGCTGACCGGGCGGGCCAGCAGCCCCGAGTCAGGCAGCGGGCCAATGCGCAAAGCCAGATCGAGGCGCTCATCCAGCAGCGGCACCACCTGATCGCTCAGGTTCAGCTCGATCCGCATCGCCGGGTGCGCCTGCAAAAAGGCATTCACCAGCGGGGCGACATAACGCGAGCCGAACTCCACCGGCGCGGTGATGCGTAACTGGCCGCGCATCACCCCATCGCGGCCGTCCAGGCGCTGCTCCATCTCATCGAACTCGGCCAGCATGCGTCGGCTCCAGGCCAGGTATTCGGCGCCCTCACTGGTCAGGGCCATGCTCCGGGTGCTGCGGTTAAGCAGGCGCACGCCCAGGTGTTTTTCCAGCGCCGCCAAGGAGCGCACCAACGAGGCCAGCGACTGCCCGGTGACAGTGGCGGCCGCGCTGAGGCTGCCGCTGTCGACGATGCGTACGAAATTGGCGATTGCTTTGAGCCTGTCCATTGTCAACTTCCGGATTAGTGCGAAGGGTGCATAGCTGTTGTCAGCTTGGCGGTATAGGTGAAAGGCGCGGGAGACCTGACACTGCAAGCACTGTTAGGCAGCACAGAGCACAGTGATGAACACTCCAGTAAACCCCGCAAGAATTAGTGCCTACGACCATATCGGCATTCGCGTCAGCGACAAGCCCAGGGCCATGGCTTTTTATCAGGCTTTGGGCTTTGTTCAGAGTGCCGATTTCCCATTGTACGAGGCCAACGAGATGCTCACGGCCGATGGCGTGCGGATCAACCTGATCTTCAACGGCGCGCGCCAGCCGGACGCTCACAATGCCTTACTCGACGCCCCGGTCAAGCTGCCGGGCATGACCCATCCGGCCTTTATCGTCGATGACCTGCAAGCCTTGCAGCAGTGGCTGGGCGCGCAGGGCATCGCCATTACCGAAGGGCCGCACGCCATTGGCCCCAGACGCATCGCCCTGTTTATCCGCGACCCGGACGGAAACGTTCTGGAATTTAACCAACTTATCCACGGAGAAGCCCCATGAAGCTGTATGACCTAGACCCTTCCGGTAACTGCTACAAAGTCCGTCTGTTTGCCGCCTTGGCCAATATCCAGCTGGAAATCGTGCCGGTGGACTTCCTGGCTGGCGAACACAAACGCGCGCCGCTGCTGGACCTCAACCCACGGGGCGAATTGCCGATTCTGCTCGATGGTAAGCAAGTGCTGTACGACGCTCAGGCCATTCTGGTGTACCTGGCTGGTGCCTACGGCGGCTTGGCTTGGTGGCCGGCGCAGGTGCAAGGCCAGGCGCAGATCGTGCAGTGGCTGTCGTTTGCCGCCAACGAGGTGCAACACAGCCTGAGTGCCGCACGGTTGGTGCAGAAGTTTGGCTATGCCCTGGATCAAGCCGCTGCGGTGGACAAATCCGCACGCGTATTGGCGATTCTCGATCAGCATCTTAAAACCCACGACTGGCTCGCCATTGGCCGCCCGAGCATTGCCGATTGCGCGGTGTACCCGTACGTGGCCCTGGCCCATGAAGGTGGTGTGGATATCACCCCGTACAGCCATATCGGGCAGTGGATAAACCGCATCGAAACCTTGCCGGGCTATCTGCCCAAGCCCTGAACAGATCACCAGCGCCCCGGCGTGTTAAGGGTTTTGCTAGGCTGGCGGCCTTCGCCACCGCGAGCCTTTAGTCATGTCCTTGCACGCTAAGCTTTGCGCCATCCTCACGGCTGAGCCGCTGCGCCTGGAGGTATTGCGCCAGGTGCGCGACCTCAACCTGCCCGACTGCTGGGTGGCTGCCGGCTTTGTGCGCAATGCCGTGTGGGATCACCTGCATGGCTTTAGCGCGCCCACGCCCTTGGCCGATATCGACGTGCTCTGGTTTGACCCGGCGCAGGCCAGCGCCGAGGCGGACGCCCGCCTTGAGCAGGCCTTGAGGCGGGCGGACAACCGGCATAATTGGTCGGTAAAAAACCAGGCGCGCATGCATCTGCGTAACGCGGACTTACCCTATGCCTCCACCACCGACGCCATGCGCTACTGGTGCGAAACCGCCACCGCTGTGGGCGCCAGACTTAATCCTGCTGACCAGCTTGAGATCGCCGCACCGTTTGGCCTGGACGATCTGTTTCAGTTGCTGGTACGGCCAACGCCCCGCTTCGCCGACGATAAACAGACGATTTATGCCGAGCGCCTGCGCACGAAAAACTGGCCGGCGACCTGGCCTAAGCTGCGCTGTGTTGAGGCGGCTCGGGCTGAGCGGGGGCAGGGCGAGGCGCCAGTCAATCCTTATGCGAGTAAGGACTAAGCCAAGGATCAGGCGCTTGGCAGAAATCCTTTTAAACAGACGGATTTGGTTCGCGGCATTTTTTGCTAAAGAGGCCAAGATCCAGGCCGCTGCTTAAACCTAACGGTCATCGACGCCATGCGCGTCATGGCGCAAAGCGTTCGCCAGCCCGCGAGCGCGGCTTAAGCACAGCCGTGGTGTCGACTGTTTGGCCATGCTTTGCGGCTTAATTGTTCGGCCAAGCTGGCTCAGCGTGTAAAATCCCGCGCCCGAGAAACAGGAGAGATCAGTTTGGTTATTCATTACGGCGCAACGCCCGAGAACACAGCATGCGGGCGCAAGGGATTAAGCCTTAATAGCACCCAGGATCAGGCGCAGGTGAGCTGCAAGCGCTGCCAGCAGGCGGTGGCCAAACTCGCCGCAGCACCGGTGCGTAAAACCCCAAGCCTGGCCGATTTACGCGCCGCCGCTAAAGCCGCCAAGGCGGCTGCAGAGCAGCCTGCGCGAGCCGCGAGCCAAGCGCCTGACGAAGCGCCGCTTGCTGCGCCGACTGCGTTGAGCGTTGCGCCGGGCCCGGCGCTTGCCGTCGCGACCGCGGTCCCCGTGGCGAAGCCTGCACCTGCGCCGAGCAGCGTGCCCAGCGAGGCACCCGCTGTGGTGGCAGCGCCGAGTGATAACGCCACGGCGCCAATACCCCGTCAATCCGCCCGTGCCGAGTGGCTGGCGCGTTTGCAGCAGCTGCCGGGGCGCAATCGTCTGCCCCGTGGTGCGGCGAAGCAGTCCAAGCGCTAAGCGCTATCCCCAGCTGTCGCGCCGTAGCGCGCTATGCCGCGCTTAACGGCGCTGGCGCCAAGGCCAGCAGGTTTTGCAGATGACGTGCCTCGGCGCTGGGGCTGCGGCCAAACAGACGGCGAAATTCGCGACTGAACTGGGTCGGGCTTTGATAGCCGACCTCGGCGGCGGCGCTGGCGGCGTTCAAGCCCTGGCGGATCATCAGCAAGCGCGCCTGATGCAGGCGCATGGCTTTGATGTACTGCAACGGCGAGGTGGCCGTGACGGCCTTGAAGTGCACATGGAAGGCCGCCACGCTGAGGTGCGCCTGGCGGGCCAAGGTGGGCACATCCAAGGGCGTGTGGAACTGGCTGTGGATAAGCCGCAGCACCTTGGCGATACGACCGAAATGGCTGTTGGTTTGCAGCGCCGCGCGCAGGCTGGCGCCTTGTGCGCCCGTGAGCACGCGGTAGGTGATCTCACGCACCAGCGCCGGGCCGAGTATCCGTGCGTCCGTGGCGCAGCTTAAGGCTTGCAGCAGGCGCAACGTGGCGTCTTGCAAGGCGCTGTCGATAGGGCTGGCATACAGCGGCAGCGGCTCGCTGTGGGCCGGCTCAGGGACATCTAAGGCCAGCTCGGCCGTGAGACTGGGATCGATGCGCAGGGCCAGGCCGAGCATGGGCTGCTCGGCACTGGCCTGGGTTTCGATGCTGAACGGTAGCGGCACTGACAGCACCAGATAATGCTCGGCGTCGTAGACGTACAGCTTGCCGCCATGGACACCGCGCTTACTGCCTTGCAGCACAATCACGATGCTCGGCTCATACAGCGCCGGGGTGCTGGCCATCGCCTGGTTAGCGCGCATCAACGTCACACCCTCCACCAAGGTGGCGCTGTAGCCTTCATTGGGGGCCAGTTGCAGCATCAGCTCCAACATGCGTTGTTGCGGCGGGCTGGGAGCAGGGCGGTGATCCATGGACGTGGCTCAGGCTGATGAATAGGCAAAAATATAGCAGCGATGCCCGGGTGTTAGGGCGTGGCCAATAGTTTTAGGCAAGCTTTGCAGAGCAATACCACTTAGCCCGGGCAGCGCATCTGCCTAGCATGAAGCGCTACTCAGTTCTGCTAAGGAAGTGCTGCCATGACCCTACAACCCACCGCCAAAGTTATTTTGCTCACCGGCGCCAGCAGTGGCATTGGTGCGGCCACGGTGCGCCTGTTATGTGCCCAGGGCCATCGTTTGTTAATTGGTGCGCGGCGCACCGAACGCTTGCAGGCGTTGGCCGAGTCGCTGCGCGCCAGCGGCGGCGAGGTGCATTACTGCACGCTGGATGTGACACAGGCGCAGCAAGTGCAGGCCTTTGCCCAGCGAGCGTTGCAGCTGTACGGTCGCATCGACGTGATGATCAACAACGCCGGGATCATGCCCTTGTCGCCGCTGGCCGCGCTTAAACTGGATGAGTGGCAGCGCATGCTCGATGTGAATGTAAGCGGCGTGCTGCATGGCATCGCGGCAGTGTTGCCGACCTTGCAGCGCCAGGGCAGCGGCCAGGTGATCAATATCTCGTCGATTGGTGGTTTGACCGTGGTGCCAACGGCAGCGGTGTATTGCGCGACTAAGTTCGCCGTACGGGCGATCTCCGATGGCTTGCGCCAGGAGCATCCTTACCTGCGGGTGACGTGCGTATATCCGGGGGTGGTGGAGTCGGAGTTGGCCGACAGCATCAGCGATCCCGGTGCGGCCGAGGCCATGCGCCAGTTTCGGCAAAACGCCTTGCCGCCTGAGGCGATTGCCCAGGCCATCGCCCATGTGATCAACCAACCGGAGCAGGTCGACAGCAGCGAAATCGTCGTGCGCCCTACCGGCGGCTTTTAACGGCGCCGGGTGCCATTGAGCAAAGCCGCTGGGCAATACAAACTGGGGCGCTAGTCCCGGTGCATAACCCCAAGCGTTAGCGTGCAGTGGCTGCGGGCGGCAAACGCAGAAGTGCCACGGCACCTCCACCTGCGCTTTAGCGCAGGCGTTGCGCCCCAGCGTCAGTTCAACCTCATTGTCATTACAGGCCGGGCTGAGCAGGGGAAGTGAGCCCGTGTTGTCGAGCCGATCGTCAGACTTAGGTTCAGGGCTATTGGCGATCAAAATGCCGTAAACGCGTTAAGTGTTCCACGTGGAACGCTCTACCTAAGCCTTTACAGCGGTGCTGGCTCAGTCAGACGAGGCACTGCTAACTTATTCGAGTGGCTGGCGGAGTCTGTGACCTCAGCATGTAGTACACATGTTGCTAGTGATCGATTGTCGAGCAATTGACTTCTGGGAGACGGCATCAGCGCAGCGTTGTCCCCAGCGCTTGCTGGCGCGCTGCGCTATTTAGCCAATTGGCTCTCTGTCCGCACGGCGCAAATCCGCTATGGTAGAGCCGGCTTTGTGCTGTGGCGGCTTGCCGCGTGGGGCAAATCCTAGCTGTTGTGGGCTTAGTTGGCGTTTGGCCAAGTTTGATTCAGCAGCGCTGCCAAGGGTTTATTGAGCCGCAATAAACAGTCCGGCGCGGTGCCGCTCTGACCTGCGCGCGCAGGCTTCTCCCACGACCTAGGCTCTGTATAAAAAGCGTCCACGGCCTCACTGAAGTCAGGTCAGCCCGCGCTGTATCAGGCTTGTCGGTTGTCGTTAATGCGCCGGCAAGGTCAGCGTGTGTTAGCACGGCGGTTGCCCACAGAGCCCCGTTAGCCAGCCCGTATTTGTGCGTCTGCGTGGTTGATCCTTGCTTGGTTGCGCCGGCGGTGAGCCATGGCTGGCGCTTTTGCAGATAAGGTCTGTCATGCCCATTCGTTTTGCCCGTGCCCTTACTGGTC
Organism: Pseudomonas sp. 5P_3.1_Bac2; assembly: GCF_025465995.1. Classification (GTDB taxonomy): domain Bacteria; phylum Pseudomonadota; class Gammaproteobacteria; order Pseudomonadales; family Pseudomonadaceae; genus Aquipseudomonas. The sequence continues at coordinate 341,280 of NZ_JANLNY010000028.1, forward strand.
ATCAGCGCAGCGCGGCGGCCAACCGCCAGTTGGGCATTGCCCTGTGCTTTGTCGCCGGAGCGATTAACGCCGGCGGTTTTGTCGCGGTGCAGCAATACACGTCCCACGTCACCGGGATTGTTTCGAGCATGGCCGAGCATCTGGTGCAGGCTCAGTACCACTTGCTGTGGGTGGGCGGCGCGGCGGTGTTGGCCTTTGTGTTGGGCGCGGCCTGTTCATCGATGATCATCAGCTACGGCCATCGCCGAGGCCTGCACAGCGAATTTGCCTGGCCGCTGTTATTGGAGGCGCTGCTGTTGCTGTGTTTTGGCTTGCTGGGCGGCAGCCTGGCGCAAATCACCGGACTGCTGGTACCGCTGACGGTGCTGTGGCTGTGCTTTTTGATGGGCCTGCAAAACGCCTTGATTACCAAGGTATCGCGGGCCGAAATCCGCACCACCCATATCACCGGTATCGTCACCGACTTCGGGATTGAGCTGGGGCGCATGCTCTACTGGAACCGCTATCGCAACGATGACGTGCCCCGGGTCACGGCTGACCGCGACAAGCTGTGGCTGATGCTATGGCTGGCCCTGGCCTTCTTCTGCGGCGGCGTGGCCGGTGCCTTCGGCTTTACCCACCTGGGCTATATCGCCACCGTGCCACTGGCCATTGTGCTGGTGCTACTGAGCAGCGTGCCGGTGATCGACGAGGCCCTGGCATTGCTGCGGCGGCTGTTGAATAAGAGCGACTAGGTCAGGCACTGACTGCCCATCGGCACTGCTGACCCGGTTCAGGCGGCGCCGGGTCAGGGCAAGGCCATCAGCGTAGGCGCCGGGCCGCTTGCAGGAGCATCTGTGCGGTGCCTTCCCAACCCAAGCACGCGTCGGTGATCGACACCCCGTAACGCAGCTCGCCGCCGAGGCTCTGCGCACCGTCGAACAGGTGGCTTTCGATCATCACCGCACGCAGGGCGTGATCACCGGCTAAGCGTTGTTCGATCACGCTGTCCAGCACGGCCGGTTGGCGCAGCGGATTTTTGCCGCTGTTGGCGTGGCTGCAATCGACCATGATCTTCGCCTCGATGCCTTGCTTGGCCAGCTCGGCGCGCGCCTGGGCGACGCTGGCCGAGTCGTAGTTAGGGCCGGCATGACCGCCGCGCAGCACCAGATGGCTATCCGGATTGCCCTGGGTTTGCACCAGCGCCGGATGACCGTGCTGATCCACGCCGAAATGCTGGTGGGCGTGGGCGGCGCTGCGCATGGCGTCGATGGCGATGCCGAGGCTGCCGTCGGTGCCATTCTTGAAGCCCACTGGCAGATCTAAGCCGCTGACCAGTTCGCGGTGTACTTGCGACTCACTGGTGCGCGCGCCGATGGCGGCCCAGCCTAGGAGATCGTCGAAGTAGCTGGCCACCAATGGCTGCAAAATCTCGTTGGCCAATGGCAGGCCCAGCTCAAGCAGATTCAGCATCAGCTGGCGCGAGCCGTGCAGCCCGGCGGCCATATTGCCTGTGCCATCTAAATCGGGGTCGTACACCAGGCCTTTCCAGCCGACGGTGGTGCGCGGTTTTTCCACGTAGGCGCGCATCACCAGCAACAGCTTATCGTTCACCTGTTGGCTTAATGCGGCGAGACGTTGGCCGTATTCGAGGACGGCGACGGGATCGTGCAGGGAGCAGGGGCCGACGACGACCAGCAGACGGGAATCTTCACCGTCGAGAATGGCGCGGATGGCGCGTCTTTGCTGTGCCACTTGCAGGGCCAGGGCGGCACTCAGGGGCAGTTGTTCACGCAGTTGGCTGGCGCTGGGCAGGCTGCTGGTCTGGCGCCGCGCAGGGGCGTTGATCAGATGCAGAGCAGGGGTGTGGCTAGGTACAGACAGGGCTACGGACATGCTGGATTTCCTTAGCCGGGCGCAGGTTTGCGCGCGGCTGACTAACTGGGCTGATGGGGTGTTCGTATGGCTCGGCAGGCGTGGCTGCCAGCGCTAAATCGCCAGTCGTAGCGGTAATAAGAGCGGTAGTTGGCAGTGCTGTTCATGTGGTGATCCTCAAGTGGTGCGCGGTTTACGCGGTAAAAAACAAAACCCCCGGTCGGGAGGCCGACCGGGGGTTTCGAGAAACTGTCTGGTGGCGACCCTGTTTTGCTAGGGCGCCTGTGGGGTATCAGGCGCGCCAGCGGCTAAACCAATACCCATAAAAGCGATACGCCAGCGCTGCCTGTGGCCCACGGGCAAGCTCAGCGCCTGAGGCACTGTGCATAGCAAGACGGGGGATAGACAGGACAAGCGACATAACTAACTCCGGTGGATGGGCCTGAAGGTAATCCAAGCGCGCCGCGGATTCAACCCGCAGCCTGATCTAGATTGTTGGCGCTGGCCCTGCAGGCCTTGAGCCAGGGGCTTTGCGGCGAGGCGGGCATTATTACTTTTGCCCTAACGATGCTTTGCCAGAACACGGATTTATCAAAAATTGTCGGGCGATAAACTGTGCCCAGCTTCCAAACAAAGCCACGAAGCGCGGAAATCATCGGGTCTTCGCAAACAACCCGCCCCGTTTCGTTGAGCCTTCAGCCCCTCAACATTCCGACTGAAGACGAACTTAACCGTTTGCACTGTTGGGACACTTTGAAATGAAACTGTTTAACGCCTTAATCGCTTCTTCGCTGGTACTGATGGGCAGCCAAATGGCCCTGGCTGATGACGCTGTAGTTGAGCAATACCATTACGGCTCTCACCTCGACATCGCCAAGGTTTTGCATCGCGATCCGGTCCCAGATGTCTGCGGCGTAGTGCCGGTACACATGACTTACCTAGACCACCAAGGTCAGCAGCACACCATGGAATACCTGATCATGGGTAACGGTTGCCCTGACAACTAAGACGAGTTGCAACGAGTCCTGCCGCTTGCAGGATCAGTTGAAACGCCCCTCGAGAGGGGCGTTTTTTTTGCCGGCAGTAAAGCGCGTGGTCAGCCCTTTACTGGAGCGATCCACTTGCTTACCTGGGGCGCTTGATAGTTGGCAATGGCAGCCAGCAGGTCGTCGATGGTGTCGGCCACGATCAGCATGTCGCGGTGTTGCGGCTGCATAAAAGCTTCGCCGGCGACGTGGTCGAGAAACTCGATCAGGTGATCGTAATAGCCGTTGATATTGAGCAGCGCGCAGGGCTTTTGATGGTGACCCAATTGCGCCCAGGTCCACACCTCGAACAGCTCTTCTAAGGTACCGGCGCCGCCGGGCATGGCGATAAAACCGTCGGCCAGCTCGGCCATCAGGGCTTTGCGTTGGTGCATGGAGTCGACCACGCGCAGGTCTTTAAGGCCCTTATGGCCGACTTCTTTTTCCCATAGGGCATGGGGGATTACGCCAATCACCTCGCCGTCGGCGGCCAGCGCGGCATTGGCCACCGCGCCCATCAAACCGACTGACGCGCCACCGTAAACCACGCCGATATGGGCCTGCGCCAAAGCCTGGCCCAGCGCGCTGGCGGTTTCGACATAGGCCGGTTGGCGGCCCGCGTTGGAGCCACAAAACACACAAAGACGCACGGCACTTTCTCCCAAGCAGACCAAGTTAGATCAGAGCCGCAATAGCGGTGGAGGTTCCACCACATAAGGATTGGGCAATGAGCTAATTAGCGATAAGCAATTAAGTTGCGCAGTATACCGGATCATTCTGATTCTTGAGTTTGCCCAGAGGCTTGCCTGTATTGCAGCGGAACTTTAGTTCAATTATTTAGCGTGAGATAAGCGTTATTTTGAAATAAGGAGTGCCGGCCAATAGCTCCGAGCTGGCTTGCTTTGTGTTTTTTTGTTAACAACTAAGCGGTGGCCATTGGCTGCTATCGACTGAGTATGGTTAATCTTTTGATAGATTTAATGGTACGCACTTATTAAAGACTGAGATGATCTGGCGCCAACAAACTGGCTGCACTTATTTGGTACATTTAAACTTGTTAAATGACGACAGATTAGCGATTTTAAAAGCCTTGGACTGACACTCTTGTACTCTATGTAGTACATAGGGCGGACTAAGGTGCTAATTATATAGTTAGAGCAACTAATTTTATTCGGCGCGCTTGCCTGTGTCTTTATTTTCTCGTAATCATTTGCGCGCACAGTCTGTTTGTAGGGATGTCGATAAAGTCTGTGTGAATGGGCCAAACCCCCGTGGTATAGGCCTGCAATGAGTGTGGCTAATACGCTGCAGGCTAATTAAAAGTTAGCCTGCATACATAGCTTAATAGAGGGAAAGATCATGCAAGATAACTTGGTAGCTGAACTGACGCTGGATGAAATCGACGCCGTAAGTGGTGCCGGCTTGTTTGGTAGTTTGCTGGGTAGTGCCTTGCAGGGCGCGGTTGATATCAGCAATGGCTTACTTAATAGCGTCGCGCCGTTGGGCCAAGCGCTAAACAACACTGTGCCGGGTTATGCGATCGTTCACCAAGCTGGCGATAAACTTATTGCTGACCTGCAAGGCGTGGCTAAAGGTGTTGGCGATGCTTTGGGCGGTACTTACAATGCGGTCAATCCTGGCCACTACGAGCAAGAGTGGAAAAGTGCTTAATTTGCACTAACTCCATAGCACTGTTACGCGCTTAAGCGTAACAGTGCTGGTTAGTTGAGCTTATAGGGAGATGGCCAATGGCATTTAGTAATGGAAATGTGCTGGTAAGTTTCACCGAGGAGCAGAAAGCCCATCTGCTCCACCTGAGCGAGACCGAGCAATATGCCGATGGTTATCGTTACATCCGCGATATCGTGCATGAGGCGCGGGTGGCTTATGCCGGTAACGGCCAGCCTACTTTTATCTATCTGTTTGGCGACGAAAAAGCCCGTGAGTTGGTCAAGCTGGAAAGCTGGATCAGTGACGTCGTAGGGATTAACGCCGGCGACAGTTCTGTATTCGCTGAGTTTGTGCGCGGCTCGACCCGCACGGCTAGCGCCTTGAAGGGCACCCCGATTACCGAGGAGCAGTTCCAGGCGGCCTCGGACAACTTGGCCAAGCTGGTCATCCTCGACTCCGTGCAAGCCGGTGGCATGCCCGCCGCCAAGGACGTGGTGGCCACCGACGTCAGCCAGGCGCTGGACAACCTCGGGTTACCACGCAGTGCCTGGGCCGGGGTGATTGGCGATGTATTCCCGCCGCCGTTGGGCTTCGGCGAGAACTACGTGAAGTTCCCGTCGCCGGCTGAAGTGGGTCTGCTCGGGTCTCTCGGCGGTGTGGTGACTGCCTTGTTCTCCAACGTGGGTGGCGGTCTGCGCTTTGTGAAGGAGCTGCTCAGCGGTAATCCTGAGACGGTGGTTAACAGCCTGGACCTGCTGCTCAAAGGGATCTGGGAAGCACCTAAGACCGATCAGGTGGTTAAGGGCTCGATCTTCTCCGACGTGCTGCAAGGCGGTTCCGGCAATGACCATATTTCCGGCGGCTGGGGCAACGACACGCTGTTCGGTAAAGACGGTAACGATGTGCTGGATGGCGGCCTGGGTCGGGACAAACTCTACGGTGGCGGCAACGACGACACCTATATCGTCGATAACGTCGGCGACCAGGTGTTCGAGAACCGCGGCGAAGGCATCGACAGCGTGCAAGCGTCGGTCAGCTACAGCCTCAGTGCCAACGTCGAGAACCTCTACCTGACCGGTAACGGTGCGATCAATGGTACCGGCAACGAGTTGAACAACATCATCATTGGCAACGACAGCGCCAACATCCTGCGTGGCAATGCCGGCAATGATCAGCTGTTTGGTGGCGGTGGCAACGATCAGTTGTTTGGTGGTGCCGGTGCCGACACCTTGGTCGGTGGACAGGGCCGCGACCTGTTTATCTACACCGAGGTGAGTGATTCAACCGTGGCGGCAGCCGACTTCATTCTCGACTTTGCCAGCGGTGAAGATCGCATTGATCTGTCTGGCTTGGGCAAATTTATCAACGGCGGCGGCAAGTTCGCCTTCGCTGATGAGTTTGATGCCCAGGCCGGGCAGATCGTGCTCAGCACCGATGACAAAAACAACACCCAGGTACGGGTCGACTTCGGCGGCGATGGACAAGCCGATTTCGCCATTAACCTGATCGGCCAAGCCGTGCAGGCTGATCTGATCCTGGCCTAAGGCTGTCAGTCCTCGTGGCCTTAGGCGGCGAGGACTGGCTTAGGGGTGATGAAATCTGCTCAGGCAGGCGCAATGCAATGGAGTGTGTGTGAGCGAGCAGCTTTTTCGCAAGCAAGCGTTAGAAGCCCAGCAGGCGCAGTGGCTGGGTGAAATTGTGTTGATCCGCCCAGCGTCCTTCAGCCTCTTTGCTGGCTTGGCTTTACTGCTGGCCAGCGTGGTGGTGGGGCTGATGCTGTTTGCCAGCTATACCAAGCGCAGCACGGTGACTGGGCAACTGTTGCCGGTGGGCGGGCAGATCAAAGTGCACAGCCCGCAAAGCGGCATCGTGGTGGAGAAGTTCGTCCGCGAAGGCCAGGCGGTTGAACAAGGCGCGCCGTTGTTGCGGCTCTCCAGCGAGCGCTTTGCTGCCAGTGCCGATCCGTTGCAAGCGACCATCAGCCTGCATTTGCAGGAGCGTGCCAGCTCTCTGAAAGAGGAGTTGGCGAAGACCCGGCTGTTGCATGAAGAAGAGCGCAGCAGCCTGACCAGCAAGGTCGCCAGCCTCAGTCGTGAGCTTGAAATTCTCGAGCAGCAAAGCAGCAGCCAGCGCAGCCTGGTGGCCCTGGCCGATGATGCCAGCAAGCGCTATCAGGGCTTGCTGGAGAAGGGCTATATCGCCACCGATCAATTCCAGCAGCGCCAGGCTGAACTGCTTGGCCAACGCCAGACCTTGCACAGCCTGGAGCGTGAGCGCAGCGCCATGCAGCAGCAGTTGCAGGAGCGGCAAAACGACCTAGCCGCGCTGCCCAATCGCCAGGCCAATCAGCTGGCGCAGCTGCAACGGCAGCTGGCCGGCATCGCCCAGGAGCTGGCGCAAAACGAGGCGCAGCGCAGCGTGCTGATCACTGCGCCGGCCGCTGGCGTGGCCAGTGCGGTGTTGGCCGAAGTGGGCCAGAGCGTCGACAGCAGCCGCACCTTGCTGAGCATTTTGCCGGCGGCCAGCCAGCTGCAAGCGCAGCTGTATGCACCGAGTCGCGCGGTGGGGTTTATCCAGCCGGGCGATGCCGTGCTGATCCGCTACCAAGCCTATCCCTACCAGAAGTTTGGCCAGTATCGCGGTCAGGTCGAATCGATCTCCCACAGTGCCGTTAGCCCCGATGAGCTGCGCAGTTTGCTCGGTGAAGTGCCGCAAGGTGCGGCCAGTGGCGAGTCGCTGTATGCGCTGAAAGTGCGCCTGGAGCGGCAGAGCGTGCAGGCCTATGGCAAGGCCCAGGAGCTGCACAGCGGCATGCTTCTGGAAGCCGATATTTTGCAAGAACGGCGCCGCCTCTATGAGTGGGTGCTCGAGCCGCTTTACAGCCTGACCGGCAAACTTTAAGGAAGCCCCCATGGTTTTTCTCGACGCCCTTGCTTTGCGTCTGGGCCGCCGCCTGCCGCTGGTGCTGCAAACCGAAGCCACTGAATGTGGTCTGGCCTGTTTGGCCATGGTCGCCGGCTACCACGGCTATCACAGCAGCCTCAGCGAGCTGCGCCAACGCTTTAGCCTGTCGCTCAAGGGCATGACCCTCAAGCAGCTGATGCAGGCCGCTCAACAGATGCGCCTCGGTACGCGCCCGGTGAAGCTGGATATGCCGGGCCTGAGCCAGCTCAAACTGCCCTGTGTGCTGCACTGGGACTTCAACCATTTTGTGGTGCTCAAGGCGATCAATGGGCGCACCCTGACCCTGCACGATCCCGCTCACGGTCTGCGCCGCCTGAGCTATGAAGAGGTGGCGCGCAGCTTTACCGGCGTGGCTCTGGAACTGTGGCCCGACAGTGGTTTTGCCCCGCAAGCGGCCAAGCCCCGGCTGAAACTGCGCGGCCTGCTCGGGCGGGTCACCGGGCTGTACCGTTCGCTGCTGCAATTGCTGGCGTTGGCGCTGACCCTGGAAGTCTTTGCCCTGCTCAGCCCCTTCTTTTTGCAGTGGACCATCGACCATGTGATCGTCAGCGCCGACCGCGATTTGCTCAGCACCTTGGTCATCGGCTTTGGCCTGTTGCTGCTGATGCAGCAGGCGGTCAGCGGCGTGCGCGCGTGGGTCATGATGTACATGAGCACCACCTTGAGTGTGCAGTGGCGCGCCAACGTGTTCAGCCACTTGTTGCGCTTGCCGTTGCAGTATTTTCAGAAGCGTCATTTGGGCGATGTGGTGTCGCGTTTTGGCGCGGTGGACAGCATCCAGCAGACCCTCACCTCAGCGTTTTTCACCGCCATTCTCGATGGCCTGATGACCCTCGCCACCTTGGCCATGATGCTGCTCTACAGCCCGACCTTGGCTGCCATCGCGATCATCGCCATGGTCCTCTATGGCCTGGGCCGCTGGCTGTGGTTTGCCCCGCTGCGCAGTGCCAGTGAGGAGCAAATCATTCATGCCGCGCAGCAGCAAAGTCACTTCCTCGAAACCGTGCGCGGCATTCGTCCGCTGAAGTTATTCCAGCGCCAAGAGGAACGGCGCTCGGCCTGGTTGGGGCTGTTGGTCGAGCAGATCAACGCGGGTCTGCGGGTGCAGAAGCTGCAGCTGCTTTATCAGCAACTCAACGGCCTGTTGTTTGGTATCGAGAACCTGCTGGTGATCTGGCTCGGCGCGGGCATGGTGATGGACGGTGAGTTCAGCGTCGGCGTGCTGATGGCGTTCACCATGTACAAGTCGCAGTTCGATAACCGCGTGGCCAGCCTGATCGATAAGTTCGTTGAGCTGCGCATGCTCAATCTGCAGGGCGAGCGCTTGGCCGATATCGTCTTGCATGAGCCCGAGCACAGCGCCAGCCAGGTGGATCTGAGTGGCTTACCGGAGCATCAGGCGAGCATCGAGATCCGTGGCCTGGCGTACCGCTATGCCGAGCAAGAACCTTGGGTGCTAGAGCAGGTGGACTTGCAGATTAATCCCGGCGAATCGGTGGCCATCGTCGGGCCTTCCGGGTGCGGCAAAAGCACCTTGCTCAACCTGTTGTTAGGCGTGCTGCCGGCCAGTCGTGGGCAGATTCTGGTGGCGGGCGTGGAGTTGCAACAACTGGGTTTGGATGGCCTGCACCAGTTGATCGGCACGGTGCTGCAAGACGACGTGCTGTTTGCCGGCTCACTGCGCGACAACATCAGTTTCTTCGACCCGCAAGCCGACTTCGAGTGGGTCCTGCAGTGCGCGCAGATGGCTGCCGTGCATGAGGAAATTGTGGCTATGCCAATGGGCTACAACACCCTGGTCGGGGACATGGGCACGGTGCTCTCCGGTGGGCAAAAACAGCGGATCTTGCTCGCCCGGGCGCTGTACAAAAAACCGCGGATTCTGCTTCTCGACGAAGCCACTAGTCACTTGGATGTGGCCTGCGAGGCACGGGTCAATCAGGCCATCAGCCAATTGCCGATGACCCGGGTGATGGTCGCCCACCGTCCGCAAACCATCGCCTCGGCGCAGCGGGTGATTCGCCTGCACGCCGGGCGCGTACTCAGTGAGCCGCCGCTGGCCGCGCCCGATGCGCGCGCCGGCTCGTGGTAGGGGCCGCGATGGCGATGGGAGTCAGACCATGGCGATAGTGCGTTGGCTGTACCTGCTGAGTCTGCTCAGCACCCAGGCCTTGGCCGTGGATGTGTTTGCCACGGCCAATGGTCACGCCGGGCAAGCGGCCTACGACAGCGATGGCAGCGCCTTGCCGTGCCACTTTGGCGCGGTTTCGCAGCCTCTGCTATTGGCCGAGGCGATTGAACGCAGCCTCTGCTATGACCCGCAAACCCGTCTGGCATGGGCCAGTGCCAAGGCGCAGGCGGCCATGGCCGGGGTCAATCAGGCGGCCTATCTGCCGCGTCTGGATGGCCAGCTTGGCAGCAGCACCGGGCAGCGCGCGGTGGATTATGACGAGGCGCAATACGACTCCAGCGAGGGTCGTTTGCGCCGCGACAATGCCAACCTGCAACTGAGTTGGGTGCTGTTTGATTTTGGTCAGCGCGAAGCGGCCCTGAGCCAGGCGCGGCAGTTATTGCTAGCGGCCAACGCCAATCAGGATCGGGTGCTGCAAGAGGCCTTTCTGCGAGCGGCCAGCGCCTATTACCAAGCGTTGGCGGCGCAGCGCAGCGTGCAGGCTTCCACCCAGATCGCCGAAATGGCCGGGCAAAACCTGGAGGCCGCCGATGCCAAATACAAAGCCGGGGCGGCGGCGCTGTCGGATCGCTTGCAGGCGCAAACGGCGTTTTCCCAAGCCAGCTTGCAGCAGGTTCGCGATCAAGGCGCGCTGACTGCCGCGCTCGGTGTGCTGGCCTTACGCATGGGCCTGGCGGCGCAAACTCCGCTGCAACTGGGCAGCGAGCTGAGCCAGGTCGGTGGCCGTGAGTTTGTCCAGGCGGTGGATAAACTGCTGGCCCAGGCCCGCCAGCAACACCCGGCGTTGCTGGCCGCACAAGCGCGCGTCAAGGCTGCCGAGGCGGGCGTCGAGCAAGTGCGCGCGGCCGGCATGCCGACCATTGCCCTGACCGGCGAGCTGGGCTGGCAGCGCAACCGTCAGGGTCAGGAGCTCGCTGGCGATTACCAAAGCCGCGAGCGCAGCATTGGCTTGCAGGTGTCGCTGCCGTTGTTTGAGGGTTTTTCGCGTAACTACCAAATCCGCAATGCCCAGGCCTTACTCGAGGCGAGCCAGGCCGAGGTGGCGCAAACCGAGGAGGAGGTGGCGCTGCAACTGTGGGCCAACTATCAGCAACTGAGCGTGGAGACGCAAAGCCTTGAGCGCACCCAGCAGCTAGTGGAGCAGTCTCAGCAAGCGCTGGAGGTGGTGCAGGGGCGCTATCGCTCCGGTGTCGGCAGCATGATCGAGATGCTTAACGGCCTGACCGCCTACACCGCCGCCCAGCAGCAACACATCCAAAGCCTCAGTAGCTGGCAGACCTCACGCTTAGGCTTGGCGGCGAGCTTGGGGCGCTTGGGGTTTTGGACGCTGGACTAGGACAGGCTAGCGGATTTGCGATGGCGGGTAGCCGAACTGGCGTTTAAAGGCGCTGCTAAAGCTGCTGACGTGCTCATAGCCGGCCAGGCTGGCGGCGTCTTCCACACTCATGTGCTGCTGGCGCAAGGCTTGGTAAGCCTGCTGCAAACGCACCTGACGCAGGTAGGCGGCGATGGTGCTGCCGTGGCGTTGGCGGAAGGCGTTTTGCAAATCCACCGGGTTGCTGCCCAAGCGCTTGGCCATCTCGGCGATGCTCAGCTGGTTAGCCTCGCCGCTGTCGAGCCAGTCTTTTAAGCGCACCAGACACTGTTGCAGATGTTGGCTTAAGCGTTTGCCGCCACTGGGCTGCTCAACGCTTTGCAGAATCTCGCTGGCCAGATCCAGGGCGAAGCTTTCGCGCTGCATCTGCTGGATCAAACCATTGCCCTGGGCCTGACTCAGCAGCGCCTGGGCGCGTTGGACGATGACCGGAGAGGGTTGCCAGGGCAGGTGATCCAGATGCGCCAGGCTGAACTGGGCAAAGCGACTGGCGCATTGCGGGCTGCTGTGGATGAACTGCGCCAGCCACTCACGGCTAAAGCTCAGGCTGACCTTGCGCTCTTCGCGGCCACGCTGCCAGCAGCGGCTAAACACGGCGCCGTCGGTGAGATTAAGCAACATGGCGCGTTGCTGCGGCTTGCGCGCATCCAACTGCCAACGCTGCTGGCCGAGGTTGAGCTCGGTTTGCCCATGCAGCAAAAAGCTCGCGGTAATCCCCGGCAGCAGCAGGTTCTGGCTGTGGTTATCGAGCAGATCCTGGCTTTGGCTCAGGTACAGCACCAGCCCGCTTTGCAGCACCTGCACCTGCTGCGTCCCGAGCAGCACGCTGTGCTCATCGGCCACAGGCTGGGCAAAGCGCACCTCACCGCCTAAGGCGCTGGCGGCGGCACGCAGTTGTCCGCTGGTGAATGCTTGCATGGCAGGTCCTGAAAAATTTCGTCGCGGCTAAGTTTTGCTTGTTTTCGCCTAAGCGGGCAACAGTATTCAGAATTATTCTCATGTAGACAATTGGTACTGGCATTCTAGCTGCCGGACACAACTGGTTATTTATGGCTATTCAGGAATCGAGCATGGGGTTGCAGCTTAACCAGGCCGCGTTGGTCGAGGCGGTGTTTCACGGCTTTGTCAGCGCTGCGGAAATCCGCCAGTGGCTGGCGCAGATCGACGCCTTGCTGGCGCGCCAGGAAGACTTCTATTTCATCGCCAGCACCCGCGAGCACAGCGACTTCGCCGAGGATTACCGGGCCATTCAGGCGGTTTGGTACAAGCAGTACAAGAACGCCTTTCGCCAGTATTGCCGGGGCATCGTGCGCATCGCCCACGATCCGGCCGAGCAAGCGCGCCTCGATACCCCAGCCCTGCACGCGGCCTGGGGCGTGCCCTATGCGGTGACCCTGGAGCGCAGCGCCGCCTACCAGTGGGTGATGCAGCAGATGCTGGTGCAACATGCAGCCGCGTAGTGCGGGGGCCACCCCGGGGCGCCTGGAGCTGACGGTGATCGTTACGCTGTACCTGGCCCATGCGCTGCCGTTGTATTTCTTTACCGTGGCGCTGCCGGCGATTCTGCGCAGCCAGGGCGTCGACCTGCGTTGGATCGGCATGCTGTCGCTGCTGTACATCCCTTGGGCGTTCAAGTTTCTGTGGGCGCCGCTGATTGATCGCTATCACGTTAAACACCTCGGCCGGCGCAAAACCTGGCTGCTGCTGACTCAGTTGGCGCTGGTCGGCGGCGTGCTGCTGTTGGCTTTAAGCGGCTTCGAGCAGGGTTTGTGGGTGTTTATCGCCATCAGCCTGTGGATCTCCACATGGGCGGCGACCCAGGACATCGCCATCGACGGCTACACCGTTGAGTCGCTGGCGCCCAGCGCTTACCGCCTGGGCAGCATGGCGCAGAGCATTGGCGTGGGCCTGGGCAGCATGGTGGGTGGTGCCGGCGTGCTGTGGCTGTATCAGCGTTATGGCTGGCAACCGGCGCTGCTTTGTCTGGCCCTGCTGACGGCGCTGCCGATGTTGGCCATCCGCGCCGTGCAGGAGGGCGCCCGGACTCACGATGAGCGGCAGCGGCCAAGCGTTGTGAGCAGTTTTAAGCGCCCGGAGATGCTCTGGGCCTTTGTCCTGATCGTGGTGTATCGGCTGGTGGAAGCGCCGGCCATGGCCATGCTCAGCCCGCTGCTGATTGACCAGCAGTGGAGCCTGAGTCAGATCGGCGTGCTGCTCTCGGTGCTCGGTGCCTTGGTCGGTCTGTTGGCGGCTGTAGGCGCGGCGCGGGTGCTCAAACATCGCCCTGCCGAGCGCCTGTTGCTGCAGGCCGGCTGGCTGCGCACAGGGCTTTATTTATTGATTGCTTTGGTGCTCAGCGCAGGCGTGAGTTACGCCGCCTCGCCATGGTTTGGGCTGTTGGTGCTGGCGCTGCTCGCCGTGCGGTATCTGGCCATGACCAGCCTGTACGCCTTGTTTATGCGCCTGTGCAGCCCGCAACAGGCCGGCACCGACTTCACCTTGCTGGTGTGCTTTGAGCTGTTGGTTTACTTCCTCGGCGGTGCGCTGTCCGGGGTGTTGGCCAAGGGTTTGGGCTACGCCTGGTTCTATTGGTTGCTGGCGGGCGTGTCGATCGTGAGCGTGCTGCTGAGCCAACTGATTATCAAAAAAATCTGCCACTACACACTTGATTCCAATAGGGGAGCGCTATGAGCCTTTGGTCCGTGCGAAATGTTCCGTCCACCTTGCAGCTGTCGCTGCTGAGCCTGGCCATCAGCGCTCCGGTCTACGCCGCCGAGGCAGAGGATGCCAGCCAGCAACTGGCGCCGCTGCAGATCAGCGCCCGTAGCAGCAGCCAGAGCCTGGCCGAGATCGCCGGCACGGTGTACCGCATCGAGCGTGAGGACATCGTGAAGCAAAGCGCTCCCGGGCGCAGCACCGCTGACGTGCTCGGGCAACTGGTGCCGTCGTTGGCGCCCAGCTCCGGCACGACCAGTAACTACGGCATGACCATGCGTGGTCGCGCGGTGCTGGTGATGATCGACGGCGTGCCCATGACCGGCTCGCGCGACGGCTCACGTCAGCTCAACAGCATCACCCCGGCGATGATCGAGCGCGTCGAGGTGGTCTCTGGTTCCAGCAGCGTCTACGGCGCCGGCGCCACCGGCGGCATTATCAATATCGTCACCCGTCAGGGCGATGGTTCGGCGTTGGGCTTTAGCTCTGAGGTTGGCGTGCGCAGCGCCGATCATCCTGAGCATGACGCCATGGCCTATAACGCCACCCAGACCATGACCTTCAACCAGGGCGATGTCAGCGGTTTTGCCGGCATCAGCTATGTGAAGCAGGGCGAGATTCAGGATGCCCACGGCAACCGCGTCGGCCCGGAAATCGCCCAAACTGATCGCCAGGACACGCGCAGCGTCGACTTCAATGGCCGGCTCAGCTGGCAGCTCGACGACAACCAGAAGCTCAGCCTCGGCGCGCGTTTTTATGACGATAAACAAGACAGCGATTACGGCCCCGACTACGGTCCGGGCTTGGCGGCGTTGTTTACCCCGGCCACCTTCGAGCCCAGCCTGCAAGGGGTCAAGGGCCTTAACCTGAGCGCCCAGCCGCGCACCAAGCATTACGGCGCTAACGCCCAGTATCAGCACCAGGACGTGTTCGGCGGCCAGCAACTGACCGTCGAGGCGTACACGCGCAAGGAGCAAGGGCGCTGGTTCCCCAGCGTGTCGGTGATCCCTCATGCGGCGTTGCCGGGGCGCTTTACCTACGCGGCCATGCAGTCCAACACCGATATCGACGTGTGGGGTGTGCGCACCGCCCTGCAGAAGGGCTTCAGCCTGGCTGGGCGTGATCTGACCCTGACCTACGGCGTGGACTACGAACGTGAGAACGACAGCCAGAGCGGCCAGTCCTATGCCATTCCCAGCTTTATCGCCAGTAATGGCTTGAACTATGTGCCCGGCAACCAATACGCCATGGGCCCGGACGTGGAGATCAGCAACACCGGTTTCTACCTGCAAGGCGATTACCACCTCAGCGAGCGCCTGAGCCTGCAAGCCGGTATCCGCCACCAGATCATCAAGAATGATGTGTCGGCCTCGACGCCTTACACCGAGGCGATTACCGCCGACATCGTGCCGGGCTATCAGGCTCAGCGCATGGCCGGCGGCAACGTCAAACACAGCCAGAACCTGTACAACTTGGGCCTGCTCTATCAGCTCAGCGATGAGCATCAGCTGTTCGCCAACTTCTCCCAAGGCTTCAGCCTGCCGGACACCCAGCGCATGCTGCGCGACGTCGGCCCGAGCTTCGCCATTGATAGCGGCAACATCGAGCCGATCAAGGTGAATAACTACGAGTTGGGCTGGCGCGTGATTGCCGAATCGGGCCTCACCGCCGGGGTTACGGCTTTCTACAACACCTCGGACAAAGTGGTGCAGTTCAACCGTGATTACAGTGTTTCGGTGGCCGACACCGATGAGCGGATCTGGGGCGCCGAGGGCAATCTGCAACTGCCTTTGAGCGAGAGCTGGAGCGTCGGCGGTACCCTGGCGTACACCCGTGGCGAGTACAAGGATGCTGGCGGTTCCTGGCGCGAGCTGGACGCCTTCCGCGTGTCGCCGCTCAAAGCCACGCTGTACAGCGACTGGACCTTCCGGGATGACTACGGCGTGCGTCTGCAAGCACTGACCGTGGGCGGCACCCACCGCGCTTACGACGATGCCCAGCATGCCGAGGTCAGCTCGTCGATCCGCGCCACCCCCACGGCGAAGATCCAGGGCTACACCGTGCTTGATCTGATCGGCCATGCGCCGTTCTTGGGCGGCACCGCCAGCGCCGGCATCTACAACCTGGCCGACCGCGATTACAAAACGGTCTACAGCCAGCAAGCCGAGGCCACCTACGGCAAGCTCTCGAGCCTGCCAGCCCAGGGCCGCACCTTTGCCCTGAGCTACGCCATCGACTACTAGGTTCTGTCGGCAGTGTGCCTGAGCCCGGCCTGGCCCTAGGTCCGCCGGGCTCGCCGCACGGTGCTGCCTGCGGTAGGCTTAGGGCCTTCGTGCAAGGAGGCGAGTATGGTCATCACCACGTATTACCTGGAGATGCACAGCGCTGCGCAGATTCGCGGCAAGCCGTTGCCGGCTGAGCTGGAGGTGCGCGAGTGTGAACTCAAGCAGTATCAGTTCAACCGTTTTCTCTACCAGTGGGTCGGGGCGCCATGGCACTGGACCGACAACCTCAAGTGGAGCGATGGGCAGTGGCAGGCGCTGATTGAGCAGCCTAATCACCGCACGTGGGTGGCCTATGTGCAGGGCGGTATCGTCGGTTACTACGAGCTGCTGCGCCGCGATGACGCCGTGGAAATTCTCTACTTCGGTTTGCTCGAGCGCTTTTGCGGCCAAGGCTGGGGCGGTGCCTTGCTGAGCCATGCGTTGCACGCCGCTTGGGCTTGGCCCGGCACCCAGCGGGTGTGGCTGCACACCTGCACGGTCGATCACCCCCATGCGTTGGCCAACTACCAAGCCCGTGGCTTGCAGCTGTACCGCCAAGTGGAGGGCGAGGAGCAGCTGGATTGAAGATCCGATGCAACTGATTGGCTATCAAAGGGGTCACACCCCTGGATGGTGGGATTTACCCCCGGCTCATCCGGCCTTGCTGCCGGACTGATCGCCATGCCTGGCCGTGTTGACCAGCGCGCCAATTGCAGCCGTGCACCACGGCTGTCCAACCCGCCGAGGGCAGCTGCGGCTGCCGTCACTCAAGCCACCGCCGGCACAGGCCGCAGCGGGCTGCTAACCTGAGTTTTGACTCGGCGTTAACAGCCAGACAAACAGGCCGTCCGGCTTGCGTGGAAATTGCACAAGGAGAAAATCTACATGGAGCCTAAGCACTCATCAGACCATCCCACGCCCACTGCGGCGCCGTCGCCTGATGGGATTCCCGCACCGACTGGGCAAGCCAACCTGATCGACACCGATTACGTGATTGGCCAGGACAACATCAAAGGCCAGTTCTCCATTTCGCTGGATATTCACGGCAAGGTATTCATCATTTCGGCGCTCACTGCGCTGCTGTTCGTGGTGCTGACGCTGGCCCTGCAAAACGAAGTGGAGCCGCTGTTCAGCGCCCTGCGCGACTGGATCACCCACCATATGGCGTGGTTCTTTATCGGCGCCGGCAATATCTTCGTGCTGCTGTGTCTGGGCCTGATCGTCTCGCCCCTGGGCCGGGTGCGCATTGGCGGTAGCGCAGCCACTCCGGACTTCAACTACCTGAGCTGGTTCGCCATGCTGTTCGCCGCCGGCATGGGCATCGGTCTGATGTTCTATGGCGTGGCCGAGCCGGTGTCGCATTACAGCGCCGCTTTAGGCGGCGTGACCATGGAAAACGGCGTGCGTACCGACTGGGCGCCCTTGGGCGGCGCGGCGGGTAATGTGCAGGAAGCGCAGCGCTTGGCCATGGCCGCGACCATCTTTCACTGGGGCCTGCATCCGTGGGCGATCTACGCCATCGTCGGCTTGTCGCTGGCGATCTTCTCTTACAACAAGGGTTTGCCCCTGGCGATTCGCTCGATTTTCTACCCGATTCTCGGCGAGCGGGTGTGGGGCTGGCCGGGGCATATCATCGATATCCTCGCGGTGTTTGCCACCCTGTTTGGCTTGGTCACTTCCTTAGGCATTGGCGCTGAACAAGCCGCCGCCGGTTTGCAGCAGCTGTTTGGGATTACGGCGGATAACACCACCAAGGTCATTCTGATCGTCGCCATCACCCTCGTCGCCTTAGGCTCGGTATTGTCCGGCCTGGACAAGGGCGTGCGTATTCTTTCGGAGATCAATATCGGCCTGGCCTTCCTGCTGCTGGCCTTCGTCATCCTCGCCGGGCCGACCTGGATGATCTTGAGCGGTACGCTGAAAAACCTGGGTGCGTACTTAAGTTATCTGCCGGCGCTGTCTAACCCGGTGGGGCGTGAGGATGCCAACTTCAGCCAAGGCTGGACGGCCTTTTACTGGGCCTGGTGGATTAGCTGGTCGCCGTTTGTGGGCATGTTTATCGCGCGGGTCAGCCGTGGCCGCAGCGTGCGTGAGTTCCTGGTCGCCGTGCTGCTGGTGCCGTCGCTGGTCTCGGTGTTGTGGATGAGCACCTTTGGTGGCACGGCTTTCGAGCAAGTCGCCAGTGGCTTGCAAGGGGTGACGGATGCGGCACTGGAGCTGAAGCTGTTTGCCCTGCTGCATGAGTTACCGCTGACCGCGATCACCTCGTTCGTCACCATCATCTTGGTGGTGATGTTCTTTATCACCTCGTCTGACTCCGGCTCTTTGGTGATCGACACCATCACCGCCGGCGGCAAGGTCAACGCGCCGGTGGTGCAGCGGATCTTCTGGGCCAGCATCGAGGGGGTGATTGCCATTGCCTTGCTCATGGGCGGCGGCTTGGTGGCCTTGCAGGCCATGGCCGTGTCCACCGGCTTGCCCTTCACGTTGGTGCTGCTGGTGGGCTGCGTCGCCATCGTCAAAGGGTTGCTTAGCGAGCCGCGCTAAAGCCTGGCACCCGCGCGCTTGAGGGCGCGCGGGTGGCCTAAAGTTTGTCCTAGGACAACTTCTGCTTATGCACGAGCGACTATGCTGTGAATAGCATTGGGCATAACGCCGTAGTCGCTAAGGGGAGTGCAATGGACGAAATCAACACCATGCTGGCCGTACTGGTCGTCGGCTTTATCTTCTTGATGGTGGGCTTTAGTCGCCGTGAGCACGAATGGGGGATCGCGGTGTTAGGGATAGGTGGCGTGATCATGCTCGGCACCATCGGCTATCGCATCTACTTAGGCTTACAGTTGTAAATCAGCCGCGCGGCCTCGCGCGTCATCACTTCTGCCGGCGCCAGCCGCGCCACCTTGGCCGCAGCTGCGAGGGGATGTTTTCCTCGCGCTGTCCGGGCCCCGTCTGCACCACCCATGCAATCGCCCATTACCCCCAGGTTTTCGTGCACAGGCTACTGCTGCCTGCGCTTAGTGGCGCGCTGGTATCGCTACCACATATCGATGAGCGCGCCATTCAGACGATCCAACGATTATTATGTCCGACAAATGGAATGCAATAAGGGTGTGTGGCAAGGCGCAGATTTCTGCCGTTGCATGCACAACCATAACAATGGGGATAGTTGATGAGTCGATCTGTAGGTTCGCTGTCGCGGCGTCAGTTTCTAGTGAGCAGCGGTGTGTTGGTGATTGCCGCCTGCCTGCCGGTTAAAGGTTTACAGGCCAAGGCTGGAGGGCAGGGCAGCAGCACATTCATGCCGAATGCCTTCGTGCAGATTGGCGAAGACGGCCTTGTTACCGTGCTCAGTAAGCATTCGGAAATCGGTCAGGGGGTCTACACCGCCATGGCCACGCTGGTGGCTGAAGAGCTGGATGCCGACTGGGCGCAGATGCGCGTGCAGGCCGCGCCGGCAGACGTTGCGTTGTACCAGAACCTGACCTTTGGCTATCAGGGTACGGGGGGCTCCTCCTCGGTCGCTAACGCCTACCAGCAGATGCGCAGTATGGGCGCCATGGCCCGGGCCATGCTGGTGCAGGCCGCCGCTGCGCAGTGGCAGGTGCCCGCGCAGGAGATCAGCGTCGAGCAAGGCCGCATCCGCCATGCCGCCAGTGCCCGCGAAGCCGGCTTCGGCCAATTCGCCGCGCAGGCCGCACGTTTGAGTGCCCCGGACCCGGCCACGCTAACGCTGAAGAACCCCGCTAACTTCAGCCTGATCGGCAAACAAAACGGCGTTCACCGCATCGATTCCCTGGGTAAAACCAACGGCAGCGCGCAGTTCTCCGAAGATATCCACGAGCCGGATATGCTCACGGTGACCTTCAGTAAGGCGCCGCGTTTTGGTGCGAAACTGCGCAGCTTCGACGCCACCCAAGCGCTGGCAGTACCCGGCGTGGTGGCGGTGAAACAGGTCGAGATGGGCCTGGCGGTGTATGCCAAAGGCACCTGGGCTGCGCTCCAGGGGCGGAGCAAGCTCAAGGTTGAGTGGGACCACAGCCAAGCGGAAATGCGCAGCACCGAGGAGATCTTTGCCGAGTTTCGGCAGATCGCCCAGCAGCCGGGGACGGTCGCCACGCTGCGCGGCACGCCCGATGAAGCTCTTAACGCGGCCGACAAGGTGCTTGAGGTCGAGTACAGCTTTCCTTACGTGGCCCATGCGCCGATGGAGCCTCTGGGCGGCTATCTGTTTTGGGATGGTCAGAGCGTTAAGGCGCGCTACGGCTGCCAGATTCAGACGATTGATCACAAGCAGTTGTGCGCGCTGTTCGATTTGCCCCCCGAAAAAGTCGAGATCACCACGATTCTCGCTGGCGGCAGCTTTGGCCGGCGCATTGACCTCGGCAACCCGACGCTGGGCCCGGACCTGGTCGCCGATATGGCCGCGGCTGCCAAAGCCATCGGGCCTGGGCATGGCATCAAAGTGGTGTGGACTCGTGAGGACGATGTGCAAGGGGGCTGGTACCGGCCGATGGTCCTGCACCGTCTGCGCGGGGCCATCCGTGACGGCAAGGTCGTGGCCTGGAGCAATACCATCGCTGCCCATTCCTGGGCACAGCACAGTGTCATGGACAACTTAGTGGTCAACGGCATCGATAGCATGATGGTCGAAGGTGCCAGCGAGATTCCCTACGACATCGAGCACTTCCGCTGCACCGCGCACATCGTGCCGGGCAAGGTGCCCACTTCCTCACTGCGCTCCGTGGCGGCCACCCATACCAGTCATGCGGTGGAATGCTTTATTGACCATCTGCTGCATGAAAGTGGCCAAGACCCGGTCGAGGGGCGCTTGACCCTGATGGACAAGGCACCACGCGAGGCCGGGGTGCTGCGCGCCGTGGCCAAGGCGGCCAACTGGCAAGGCCCGGGCGTGAACGCCGGGCGCGCCCGCGGGGTCGGCGTGGCCAAGGCGTTTGGCACCGCGGTGGCGCAGATTGTTGAGGTGTCGCTGGGCGAGGGCGGCTTGCCGCGCGTGCACAAGGTTTGGTGTGCCGTGGACTGCGGCGTGGTGGTCAACCCGGACGTGGTACGGGCGCAGATAGAAGGCGGTATCGGTTACGGCTTGAGCATTGCCCTGTACGGCAATATCAGTCTCAAAGAGGGAGTGGTCGAGCAGTCGAACTTCCACAACTACCGCGTGTTGCGTATCGATGAGATGCCAGAGATCGAAGTGATCATCGTCGATTCCAACGAGGCCCCCAGTGGGGTCGGCGAGCTGGGCGTACCGGTGATTGCTCCCGCAGTGGCCAATGCCTTGGCCCTGTTGGGCTTGCCCCGCACGTCTATGAGCCTGCCTTTGCAAAGACTAAGCGTATAAGGACATACCATGATTAAGCTGACCGTGAATGATCAAGAGCTATCTTTTGCTGGCGATCCGAACATGCCACTGCTGTGGTTCCTGCGTGACGAAGCCGGTTTAACCGGCACCAAATATGGCTGTGGCATGGCCATGTGTGGGGCCTGCACGGTGCACATGGACGGTGTGGCCGTGCGCGCCTGTGCCATGACTATGGCGGCGGCGCAGGGTAAGCAGTTCACCACCATTGAAGGCATCGGGGCGACACCTGTGGGCCAGGCCGTGCAGCAAGCTTGGGTCGATCTGGATGTGGTGCAGTGTGGCTACTGCCAGTCCGGGCAAATCATGAGCGCCAGTGCCCTGCTGATTCACCAAGCCAAGCCCAGCGATACCGATATAGACGCGGCGATGGCTGGCAATGTTTGTCGCTGCGCGACGTATGTGCGCATTCGCGCCGCCATCCATCAAGCATCCGGCGCGCTGGATGAGGGGCGTTCGTCATGAGCCGCACAGGCAAAAACCTGATCGGGGGAGTACTGGCCCTGGCCGTGCTAATGGCGATTTATGTGTCCTACGTGCTGCTGCGCCCGGCCGGACCAGAGCCGGTAGCGCCCATTGCCGGTGCGCCGGCGCAGTTCACTGAGCTTGTGAGCCGTGGTCGATACCTGGCCAAGGCGGCGGACTGTGTGGCGTGTCATACGCAGGCAGGGGGACAGCCCTATGCCGGCGGCCTGCCGTTCGACTTGCCCTTTGGCACGCTGTACGCCACCAATATCACCCCTGATCACGAGACCGGCATTGGTACCTGGACTGATGACCAGTTTGTGCGGGCCGTGCGCGATGGCGTCGGTCCGGCAGGCAATCTGTATCCGGCGATGCCTTACACCTCCTATGCGGCGATGAGCCGGGATGACGTGTTGGCGATCAAGGCGTACCTGTTCAGCCTGGCGCCGGTTAAACAGCCGAACAAACCCCTTGAGCTGCCGTTCCCGTTCAACCAGCGCTGGGGTATGGCGCTCTGGAAAATAGGCTTCTTTGATAACCGCCGTTTCGCCGCTAACCCTGACAAAAGCCCACAGTGGAACCGTGGCGCTTATTTGGCCACGGCCTTGGGCCACTGTGGTGAGTGTCATACGCCGCGCAATTTGGCCTTTGCCATGAAACCTAGTGAGTATCTGGCCGGTGAGGTGGTGCAAGGTTGGCTCGCGTTCAATATCACCCCCCATCCACAAAGCGGCATTGGGGGCTGGAGTGACGAGCAATTGGCCGCATACCTGTCGACCGGTCACGCGCCAGGGCGCAGCAGCGCTTCGGGGCCCATGGCCGAGGCGATCCAACACAGCTTGCAGTACCTAGTACCGAGCGATATCCAGGCGCTGGTGACTTACTTGCGTGATATTCCCGCCCTAGCTGGGGACGAGTCGGTGGCGGTCAATCTCAAACCTGAGGGCGCCTTGGCTGCCAGTGTGGTCGTACCCGCCCAAGATAAGGATGATTTTGGCCAACGCCTATTTGCGCAAAATTGCGCGGGTTGCCATATGTGGAACGGCCAGGGCCGGCAAACCCCTTATGCCGGATTGTTGGGTAGCACCGCCAGCAATGATCCCCAGGCTCGCAGCGTGGTCAGTGCCATTCTGCATGGCACGCACATCAATATTGGTGGCCGCCATGAGTCCATGCCAGCGTTTGGCCAAAGTCACAGTGACGTCGAAATCGCGGCCATGGCCAACTATGTGGTCTCCCAGTTTGGCGCTAAGCAGGGCAGCGTGACCCCCGCCATGGTGGCGCAGCAGCGTAACTAGGGCTGAGCCCATCACCACGCCCGGTGGTGATGGGCATCAACTCCACAACTGGCTGACTGGGGTGTGTGGGCCAAAGTGTGTGCTCACCTGCGCTTGCAACAGCTCAGCGCAGGCCAGGGCGTCGGTCAGGGCATGGTGCGCCTGATAGCTCGGTAAGTGATACCGCCCGCGGCTATCGGCCAGGCGCAGCGACAGCGGTGGCCGGCCACGCAGACGATGCCACCAGCTGGAGTAACGTGTGGGATGCAACTGCGCCTCCAGTTGCATGGTGTCGATCAGCGGGAATTGCCAGCCTTCGCCCAAACACTGACGCGCCGCCTGCTCAAGAAAATTGCGCTCGATATGGCGGTAGTGCACCACCATTACCCGGCCGGCCATGGCTTTGAGCAGTTGATCGAGAATCTGCTGCATGCGCGGTGCGTGACGGATATCGCTGTGAGTGATGTGGTGGAAGGTCACCGAGGCATCGTGCAGCTCGCCTTCGGGTTTCACCAGCCAATAAGCCGCCTCGGCGCAGCGGATGCGCTGCAAGGTGAAGGGCAGCAAACCCAGGCTGACAATGGCGTGCTGTTGGGCGTCCAAGCCGGTGGTTTCCACATCCAAGGCCAGCAGCGGCACGTGCTCAAGTGGCGTATCCAGCGCGCAAGTGCCGACCTGATAAAACGCCTTCAGGCTGGGGTGCTGGGCGCTCTCGGCCAGGGTCTGCATGCGCTGCGGCCAGTCGAGCAGGGGTGGCGGAGCTGGGCCTAAGCGGATCATGGCTTTTGCCCAGGCTGCGCCGGATAGCGGAAGCGCATAAATTTCTGCGCATGGTTAAGCACCTGAAATGCTTCTTTGAGGTTGTGCCGTTCGCTGGCGCTGACCTGGGCCGGCTCGATGTAGTTATTCGCTTCGCTGCCCTCACTCACCGCCCGGGCCTGATGCTGGATACGCACCTTGCTTAAAAACTCCAGGGCGTAGCGCAGTTTGTCGAGAGCCTCGGGCTGCAGCAGCTGGGTCTTGCTGATGGCGTCCAGGCGCAGCAGCGAGTTCTGTGCCTGGCTGCCACAGGCCAATGCATGCACGCGGATCAAGTCGGTCAGGGGCGCGGTGCCGCGACCCTTGAGGTTGATGATGTGCTTCTGGCGGCCATCGGTCTCCATCACAAAGTTGCGGAAGATGCCCAGAGGCGGCGTGCGGTTCAGTGCATTACGCGCCATGGCCGCGAGAAACGCCGGGCTGCTGCTGGCTTTCTGCGCCAGCAGTTGCTTGAGCTCATCCACCAGCTCGGTCTGGCCGTAGATGCCTTCTAAGTCGAAAAAAATGCTGCTGTTGAGCAGGGTGCGCGGGTTGGGTTGCTCGATCCACTGGCTGAAGTATTGCCGCCATTGCTTCAGCGGCTGGCGCCACTGGCGGTTGCTGGCCATGATCCCGCCCTTGCAGTAGCTGTAGCCACAAGCGGCCAGGCCATCGCTGACAAACTGCGCGAGCTGCGCGAAGTACTCATCGTGCAGGGCCGGGTCAAAGCGGTCATCCAGCACCAGGGCATTGTCCTGATCGGTGACCACCAGTTGCTCATCGCGGGCCATCGAGCCGTTGACCATAAAGCAGTAAGGCACTGGCGGCGCCCCCAGTTCCTGCTCGGCCAGTTGCAGCAGGCGTTGGCAAAAGGCCCGGCCAATCCCGGACATGGCGCTGCCGATCATCTGCGCGGTGGCCTGCTCATTAACCAGGCGCACAAAGCTTGCGCGCAGATCCGGCAGCAGGCTCTGCAAACCTTCCACGCTGTTCTGGTTAAAGATCGCGTTGACCAGATACAGACTGCTTTGCGACTCGTAGCGGATGATATCGGACAGGCTGATCAAGCCAATCGGCCGCCGTTGTTGCACCACCGGCAGGTGATGGATGTTGTGCCTGAGCATGCACAGCATGGCGGCGAACACACTGTCGTGGCTCTGGATGGTGATCGGGTCGGGCGACATCACCTGGCTCACCGGGCTGCCTGAGGCTAAGCCGGCGGCCAATACGCGGGTGCGCAAATCGCGGTCGGTGAGGATGCCGACCATGTTCTGGTTATCCGGCGCGGGCGCGGTGATCACCAGTGACGACACGCTCTCGGCGGTCATCACCTGGGCGGCGAGCTGCACCGAGGTGTCGCTGCTGACACACACCGGCTCGCGGGAAATCAGCGCCTGCACCTTGAGCTTGATCAGCTCGCTGGCCTGCCCCTGACTTTCCACCGCCGACTTCAGGCGCGACTGGCCCTCGGCTTCAACAAACTCAGCAAAAGCATCGTGCTGTTGGCAAAGCTGGGCGAACACTGCGGCGGGGATAAAGTAAATCAAGCTATCTTCGATGGCCCTGGCCGGAAAGCGCACCTTGTTGCTGCGCAGCAGGCCGACCTGACCAAAGATGTCGCCCTCGCTTAAGCGGTTATGCAGCTCGCCACTGCGCCGGTAAATCTCCACCGCGCCGCTGCGCACATAGTGCAGCTCGTGGATCGGCGCGCCGTATTGGAGGATGTCGCTACCGGCCTTGAAGTACGCCACTTCAATTTGCCCGGCGATCAGATTCAGGCTGTCTTCGGGCAGATCGGCAAAGGGTACAAAGCGGCTGAGGTGATCGCGGATTTCCAGAATTTCGATTTGCATGGGCGTTCCATCGGGGGCACCGCCTAAGGATAGGCACACAGAACGAGCTTAGACCGGGGCAGGGCAAAGAGGTGCCGGCAATGTCTGGCAATTAGCACAACGGCTACAGAGAGGGGACAGGCTATGCAGGGAGGATGGATCGCATTGGCAGTGGGGCTGCTGGTGCTTGGCGGGGTGATTTATTACTACAACCGCCTGGTGTTTAACCGCGTGCGGGTGGCCGAGGCGTGGAGCGGTATCGAGGTGCAGCTCAAGCGCCGTGCCGATTTAGTGCCGGCCTTGGTCAACTGCGTCAAGCAGTACCTCAAGTATGAGCACAGCACCCTGACTGCCGTGGTGGAGGCCCGTACTCAGGCGTCTCAGTTGGCCGCTGCGCCGCCGGCACAACGCGCGCCGGTGGAGTCCAACTTAGGCCGCGACCTGCACAACCTGTGGCTGTTGGTGGAAACCTATCCCGAGCTTAAAGGGGATCGGCAATTGCTCGATTTACAGCGCAATCTGGTCGAGGTTGAAGAACATCTGCAAATGGCCCGCCGTTATTACAACGGCGCGGTGCGCGAGCTCAATGTGCTGGTCGAGTCCGTGCCGAGCAACCTGTTAGCCAAGGCGTTGGCCTTTACCCCCGGCGAGTTCTTCAGCCTCAGCGATCCGGCCCAGGCCGCTGCGCCGAATGTGGAGCTGTGAGATGAACGCCATCCTGCGCACATTCGCCCTATGCCTGTTGCTGCTGCCCGCGTGGGCCAGCGCCAGGGAAACCATCGAAGACTTCAGCGTGACTCTGCAGGTGCTCGCCGACGGCAAGCTGCTCGTCACCGAGCGCATTCGTGTACGTGCTGAGGGCCAGCAGATTAAGCGCGGTATTTATCGCGATGTGCCCCTGAGTTACCGCGAGGCATACGGCCTGCTGCACCGCGCGCCGGTAACGCTGTTGAGCGTGACCCGGGACGATCTGTACGAGCCGGTACGCAGCGAGCGCAACGGCTCCTGGCAGCGCTTTTATCTCGGCGCCAGCAACGTCGTGCTGATGCCGGGGGAATACAGTTATGAGCTGCGCTATCAGGTCGAGCGGGCGCTGTTGTGGCATGCCGACACTGACGAGCTGTACTGGAACGTCACCGGCAACCAGTGGAGCTTCCCCATCGCCAACGCCTCGGTTGAAGTGCTGCTACCCGCGGGAGTTCAGATCAGCAACCTGCATGCCTACACCGGCAGTAGCGGCGCTACAGAGCAGGCTTATCAAGTGTTGGAGCAGCAAGACAACTGGGTGCGGCTGAAAACCAACGCGCCGCTGGGCAGTTATCAGGGCCTCACGGTGGCCTTGGAGTGGCCTGCCGGGGTGATTGCCCGGCCGTCTACCAGTACGCGTTTAGTGCACGTACTGGGCGACAACCTGGGTCTGCTGGTGGGCGCCTTGACGGTACTGGGCCTAGGCATTTTTTATCACCTGGTGTGGCGCAGAGTGGGCCGCGATCCGGCCAAGGGCCTCGTCGTGCCGCTGTTCCAAGCGCCCGATGGGATGCCCCCGGCCATGGCTGGCTACCTCTGGCATCGTGGTTTCGGCGGGCGCTTCAGTGCGGCCAAAGCGCTAAGCACCTGGCTTACGCAGATGGCGATTAGCCGACACTTGAGCATTGCTGAAGAAGACCCGGGCAAGAGCTTTATCCTGACCCGTGGCACTGCGCCGTTAAGCCTGTTACCCGATCATGCACAGCACATGTGCAACGCGTTGTTTGCTGATAGCAACGCACAGGAGCCGCTGGAAATTGCGCACACTTTCGAGCCGCGCTTGGCGGCAGCCATGGCTCGCCTGAAACGCTATTTACAGGTGCACAGCGCCAAGTGGTATACGGCCAATCTGGGTTGGTGGGCGAGCGGGGTGGTCGCGGCCGTGGCCGGCGCGTTGCTCATGCTGCTGCTCAGTGTTGATGCAGTGGATTTCATGGCTACTGCAGGAGGTTTGCTGTTTGCCGGTATGTTCGCGCTGGCGGTGATCCTGCTGGTTAAAGTCGCTTGCAGCGCCAGCACCTGGAGGGGGCGGATCATTCCCGGGCTGTTTGCCTTACTGATGTGCTGGCCGGTTAGTTTCGGCTTGCACATCCTGGGTACTAGCTCGACCCTGCCCATCACCCTCCTACTGTCTAGCCTGCTATTGCTGGTGCTGGTCTATCGCATACTGCTGCCAGCGCCAAGCAAAGAGGGGCGGGCACTGCTCGATCAGCTTGAGGGTTATCGCGATTACCTGAGCCTCGCTGAAACCGAGGTGCTAGCCATGGCCGGCAAGGCGCCGGCGATGACGATTGCTCATTACGAGATGCACCTGCCTTATGCCATGGCCCTGGGGGTGGAAGAGCAGTGGACCGAGCGCTTTGCCACGGTGCTCAATCGCGGTCTGACGGATGCCAGCCAGCCCGACTACCAGCCAGCCTGGTACCACAGCCAGGGGCTGCGAGTTTCGCCTGTGGCCATGAGCAAAGCCTTGGCGATGGGGTTGGCTGATGTGGCAGCGCTGTCCTCAAGCCCACCGAGCCGCGCCGGAGGTGGTGGTTCGAGCGGTGGTGGTTTCTCCGGTGGCGGGCGCGGTGGTGGCGGTGGCGGGGGTTGGTGATCAGCTCCAGTTATGCCGGCTGCGCGCCACGGCATCGTGGGCGTGCAGGCTTTCGGCGTGGACCACTTTGAGTTTGAACGCCGCGTGCCCCGGCATCTGCAGCAAGGCTTGATGCAGGCGTCGCGCGGCGTCTTCGCAGAACATCAGGTTCTGCCCGTTGGCCAGGGCGAAGGCTTGTTCATCGGCGCGTTTAACCGCGGTCTGTACCGCGGTGCCGAGGCTGGCTTCGGCACGCTCGATTAAGGCCAGTAGCGGCAACTCGCAGGTGTCCTCGTTCAGGCGCACGCTGAGACTGGCGAAGCTGCGTTGGCTATGGGGCGTGGCGACGATGCCGGCGCTGGTGCCGAGCCAGTCCAAGACCTGCTGATGCGGTAAATCCTCACCGGTAAAGTCCGCAGAAAAGCGCTGCTGAATCAGCTGGCGAGCCAGGGCCGCAGAGCATGGGCAGGTGGATGAATAGGTGATCGTTACCCCCAGCTCCACCTGAAATCCCCATGGCTGTTGGCGCGCACGAATTTGCACGGGGTAGATCTTGTAGCCGTGCAGGTCGCTGAGCAGGGCTGGGCGCTTGAGTAGCAGCTCGCCGCGCAGGTTAACCAAGGCCTGCTGGGCCAGCCCGTCTTGGCTGCTGATGCAGCGCTGCAACAACTGCCGCAGGCTGGGCACGTCTAGCGTCTGCTGCGGCAACTCTTGCAGGGCCAGATACAGGCGCGACATATGAATCCCCCGCGCCTGGGCAGTGATCAGGTCGACGCCAATGTCGGCTTGGGCGCTGAGGCTTTGCCCGGCCAGTTGCAGAGGCAGGGCGATATTTTCCATACCCACCCAAGACAAGGGCGTGCTGTGGCTGGGCGCTTGGCTGGCGATATCCGGCATTGGCCGGGGCTGAGCTGAGGCTGACGACAGTGCAGAGGTTGCGTTCATCCGATTAGGGCTCTCAGGGTAAAAGTTAAATGTTATGTTATAACAATAACGAATTCTGAGTAGTGCCCGTCGATGAATGCCCAAGCCTCCTTAACCGTCGCTGAACTGCTGGCGCAGCCGGCGGCGGACTACATGAACCCCACCCAGCAGGAGTTTTTCCGCCAGCTACTCCATCGCGAGCGCAGCGAGCTGATGCAGCGCATTGAGGAGCAGATGCTCAGCCTGCGCGAGGCCGAGCCGCACAGCGATGTGGCGGATATCGGCAGCGCCCAAGAGCAGCAGCAATGGCAACTGCGCCTGCTGGAGCGGGAGAAGAAGCTACTCGACAAGATCGACCAAGCCCTCGAGCGCCTGGCCCGTGGCGAATACGGCTGGTGCACGGCCACCGGCGAGGCAATTGGCCTGCCGCGCCTGTTGCTTAGGCCCACCGCCAGCCTGTGCATCGAAGCCAAAGAGCGCCAAGAACAACGTGAGAAACACCAGCGCCAAGCCTGATGGAGATACGCCTATGCAACGTCTACCTGTAACCCTGTTAAGTGGTTTTTTAGGTGCTGGCAAAAGCACCTTGCTCAACGCCATTTTGAAAAATCGCGACGGCTTGAAGGTCGCGGTGATCGTTAACGACATGAGTGAAATCAACATCGACGGCAGCGCGGTGCAGCGCGATGTCAGCCTAAGTCGCAGCGAAGAAAAGCTGGTGGAGATGAGCAACGGCTGCATTTGCTGCACCCTGCGCGAAGACCTGCTGGAAGAAGTCAGCCGCCTGGCCAGCAGTGGCCGCTTTGATTATTTGCTGATCGAATCCACCGGTATTTCCGAACCGCTGCCGGTGGCCGAAACCTTCACCTTCCGTGATGAGCAGGGCCGCAGCCTGTCCGATCTGGCGCGCCTCGACACCCTCGTGACGGTGGTCGATGGGCTGAGCTTTGTCGACGATTTGCAGGCCGCTGACAGCCTCGCCAGCCGTGGTGAAAGCCTCGGTGAGGAAGACGAGCGCTCGATCAGCGATCTGCTGATTGATCAGGTCGAGTTCGCCGATGTGCTGCTGGTCAGCAAGATCGATTTGATCAGCAGCCAACAGCGCGAAGAGCTGCTGGCCATGTTAGCCAAGCTCAACCCACAGGCGCGCATCGTGCCGATGAGCATGGGCCAGGTGCCGCTGCATGAGGTACTCAACACCCACCGCTTTGATTTCGAGCGCGCCGCCCAGGCACCGGGCTGGCTGCAGGAATTACGCGGCGAACATGTGCCGGAAACCGAGGAGTATGGCATCGCCTCGAGCGTCTACCGGGCACGCCGGCCGCTGCATCCGCAGCGCTTTTTCGAGTGGATCAACCAGCCTTGGAGCAATGGTCGCTTGCTGCGCTCCAAGGGCTATTTCTGGCTGGCCAGCAAGTATCAGGACGCCGGCAGTTGGTCCCAGGCGGGCGGCATTCTGCGCCATGGTTTTGCCGGCCGCTGGTGGCGCTTTGTGCCGAAGAGCCAGTGGCCGCAGGATGAACAGAGCCTGCAGAGCATCGCCGAGCAGTGGCAGGACGAATGCGGCGATTGCCGCCAAGAGCTGGTGTTTATCGGTCAGCATATCGACTTCGCCCGGCTTAACGCTGAATTGGATCAGTGCCTGCTGACGGATGCGGAAATGGCCCAGGGGGCGGCCAGTTGGCAATCCTTGGCGGACCCGTTCGGCCCTTGGTATAGCGAGGAGGCCGCCTGATGCTCGCTGAATTATTACGCGCGCCGCTGCGCCAGGTGGCCAGTGAGCAGATTGATGTGTTGGGCGACATTTTTCTGGATGAAGTCAATCTGGCGTTGTGGCAACGGCAGTTGCCGGTACAGATCAGCGATTTCGTCGAGGCCTTGCTGGCCCAGGGCGAACCGCTGGCCTATACGCGGCAACTGGCGGTTAATCCGCATAGCACCGAGATTGTCGCCAGCGACCTTAACGGCTTGCTCGAACGCTATTGCGACTTGCCCGGCCATGCGGCGTTTGTCTGCGATCTGACCTGGCTGGCCAATGCCTACGCCTGCCTGTTTAGCCCCAAGCGCATTGGCCTGCGCCTGAGGATTTTGGATAAGGCCATGTGCCCGCGTTTTCATGTCGATCACGTCCCGGTGCGGCTGATCACCAGCTATGCCGGCTGTGGCACCCAGTGGTTGGCCGAGGGGGTGATGGCGCGCCGGCAATTGGGTCAGGCCCATGCTGAGCCGACTGACGCCAGGCTGATCCAGCAGGCGCTGGCCGGGCAGGTGTTGTTGGCCAAGGGTGAGAAGTGGGCTGGCAATGAGGGCGCCGGGTTAATCCATCGTTCACCGCAACCGGCAGCGGGTGAACGGCGCTTATTGTTGACCTTGGATTGGCTGGCCTAAGCCGCGCTTATCGCACCTATTAAAAACGGTAGGCAAAAATAAGCCGCGTATAAACGCGGCTTGATAACACCGGGACTTACTTAGCATGCCCGGTGAGCACCCGGGAGCTAATAAACCATTGTGCTGTTACATTTTTGTTACTGCGTGTGACTATGGCTTGGGCGTTTGCCATTGGCCTTGGCTTTGCTGCTCGCAAAAGGGCTTGAGGTAAGCGGCGTCGCTGGCCACCCCGTAGTAGTGCACGTCCTGTCGATAGGGCGTGCCTTGGGTCTGGGCATTGGCGCATATGCCAAAGGCGCCGCCGGGACACTGAGGCATAAACTCCACGGCGACTTTTTGGTCTTTGAGCTGTGGCTGGCAGAAGCCGTCATGAAACAGCCGGGCAGGGATGCTGCGGTTTTGCTGGCAGACCTTAACATCCAGACGTTCAGATTGGCTGTGCACCACACAGGCCTCAGCCCAGGCTTGGCTGACGCTGGCGCAGACAGCCCAGAGCAACAGCGCAAGCGGCAGAGCAACACGCATCGCTAATCTCCGCGAAAAATGGCTGGCGACTCTAGCACGGCCGGCTTTATGCGTATGTGCAGGGCTCGGCACGGCTAGAATGCTTCCACCTCTTCACACCTTGAGTGTCCGATGCTGCACAACATCCCCACCCACGTGATCGCCGGGCCTTTGGGCGCCGGTAAAACCAGTGTGCTTAAGCAGCTGTTGGCGCAGCGCCCCAGTGGCGAGCGCTGGGCGCTGCTGATTAACGAGTTTGGTTTGATTGGCCTCGATCAGGCGCTGCTGAGCACGGACGATGAAGGCATCAGTCTCGGCGAGGTGGCCGGCGGCTGTCTGTGCTGCGTCAACGGCGTGCCGTTTCAGGTGGGCCTGACGCGGCTGCTGCGCAAGGCCAAACCGCAGCGCCTGTTTATCGAACCCTCGGGCTTGGGTCATCCGCTGCAATTGCTTGAGCAACTGCGCGACGCCCCTTGGGCTGGCGTGCTGGCCGTGCAACCCGCGTTGCTGGTGCTGGATGCCCAAGCCCTGGCCGCCGGCGAGCCATTGCCCGACAGCCAAGCGCAAACCTTAGCCAGCGCCGGCTTGCTGCTGCTCAACAAAGCCGAGCGGCTGGATGACGCAAGCCGTGCGCAAGTCGCCGCGCAACTGCCGCCAAGGCCGCTGCTATGGACCGTGCAGGGCGCCATCGAGCTGCACCAGCTACCCGGCTATAGCAGCCAAACCACTACGGTCGATGCTGTGGATCACCTGCCGCCGGCTGAGCCCGAGCTGAAAACCTTGTGGCGCAGTCCCGAGCAGCCGATCTGCTTGCAGCAACAGCAGGCCGAAGGCTGGAGCATCGGTTGGCGCTGGCATCCCAGCCAACAGTTTGAGTTGATGCGCGTGCAGCTATGGTTGAACAGCTTGGGCTGGCGACGCGCCAAGCTGGTGCTCAATAGCAACGCCGGCTGGCTGGCGGCCAATGCTGTAAATGCTCAGCCCTTACACTGGCAAAGCAGCCCGTGGCGCAGCGACTCGCGCCTAGAGCTGATCTTCGCCGAGGCGCAAGATGCCGCGGCGTTGCAGGTGGCGTTTAACGCCTGCCGGTTATAGCGGTCCAAATGCCCGAACCAAGGTTTAGGGAGCAACAGCTTTGAAGAGAATCATTACGGCTGCGCTATTGATGGCGGGCCTGGGTTTGGCCCAGGCGCAGGACTTACAGTGGCGCGATAGCCCTGGCGTGGCGCAGTTGTTCGCCCAGGCCAAGGTGCCGGGCACTTTTGTTGTGTATGAGCTGGGCAGCACGCAGTTAGTCGGCACTAATCAGGCGCGGGCGCAGCAGCGTTTTGTCCCGGCCTCGACCTTTAAAATCCCCAACAGCCTGATTGGTCTCGGCAGCGGGGCGGTGAGCAGTGTCGATGAAGTTTTCCGTTATGACGGTCAGCCGCGCTTTCTCAAGAGTTGGGAAAAAGACATGGGCCTGCGCGAGGCCATCCAAGTCTCCAACTACCCGGTGTACCAAGAGCTGGCGCGGCGTGTGGGCCTTAAGCGGATGACCGCGCAAGTGGCGGCGCTGGATTACGGCAACGGCCAGGTTGGCACGGTTGTGGATAACTTCTGGGTGCGCGGCCCGCTGGCCATTAGCGCCATTGAACAAAGCCAGTTCCTCGCCCGCTTGATGGATGATCAACTGCCGTTTAGCGCCGAGCAGCAAGCCGTGGTGCGCGAGATTTGTTTGCTGGAACAAGGCCCTGATTGGCGCCTATATGGCAAAACTGGCTGGTCGACGGCGCAGCAGCCGGGCGTAGGTTGGTGGGTCGGCTGGCTGGAACACGGCGACAAGCGTTATAGCTTTGCCCTGAATATGCCGATGGATGATATCGAGCAGGGGCCGCAGCGTATCGCCTTGGGCAAGGCCAGCCTGCGTGCGTTGGGCTTGCTTTAGGCTTTGTGCGAAAAGTGCCTGCGCTCGATCAGGCGGCGTTAAAAATCGCTTCGCAATGCTGATTTACCACTGGTAAAGGCGAATGCGCGCGCAGTCCGTTGCTCACCGTTGTTTGCCTTGCCTGATCTTCGCGGGGAGACTTTTTGGACAGAACCCAGGGCTCAGTGCAGCGACTGGTAGTCGTTGGGCTTGCTGTGCTCGCGGCGCCACTGGGCCAGTTCGATCACCTTGCCGCGGTGGTCGCTGTTAGAGCTGTGGCCGGGGTTAAGCTCAGGGCTTGGCGGGATCACGCTGGCGCTGTTATCGACGCTGTGCAGCATGGGGTAGGGCGCCAGTTCGATGCGTCCAACATGCTTGCCGAACATGGTGATGGTGCCATCGTGGCGCTGTTCGCCGGTGACGGTGAACTCAAAGCCATAGACACGGGCAAAGCGCTTGTGGCCCTGGCCGTCGCGGACAAAACCGATGCGCCGCAGCGCCACGTTTTCGTCCAACAAATCCAGTTCCAGCTTGGCGCAGTGCTGCTTGACCAACTGCAGTGCCCGCTCGCGCAGGCCGTGGGCATGCCACAGCCAGGCGCAGCAGGTGGCGAACAACATCAGCAGAAATACATCGAACAAATCAATCATGGCGGCTCCCGCAACAATGGCCAGAGCTTACTCCATCGTCATGCCCGGTTTGTTGCCAATGCGTCGATATTGCTCATTAATCACCCAGGGATTTGTAACGCTCTTGCAGCTCTTTGCGGATCTCCCGGCGCTGTATGGCTTTGCGCTGGCGGCGCAGGCCATCGGCGCATTCCGGCAGCAGCGGCGGCACTTCCACGGATTTGCCGTGATCGTCCACCGCGACCATGGTGAAGAAGCAGCTGTTGGTGTGGCGCACCGAGCGCTCGCGGATGTTTTCCGTGACCACCTTGATGCCGATCTCCATGGAGGTGCGGCCGGTGTAGTTGACCGAGGCGAGAAAGGTCACCAGCTCGCCGACTTGGATCGGCTCGCGGAAGATCACCTGATCCACCGACAGGGTCACCACGTAGCGCCCGGCATAGCGGCTGGCGCAGGCGTAGGCCACTTCGTCGAGGTACTTAAGCAGGGTGCCGCCGTGGACCTTGCCAGAGAAGTTGGCCATGTCCGGGGTCATCAGCACAGTCATCGACAGCTGGCTGTTAATAGGTTCCATAGAATAAGGCTCATATCAGGCTGAGGGGGGCCTAGCTTAGTGCTTATGGCCGCGAATAAGTTGCCCCTTGGGCTACAGGCCGTGGGCGAAGCCACGACCTGCGTGGCTTTCAGCTAAGCGTGAGTAAGGTACCAGCGCCAGTCTTGCTCGCCGACTTCGGCCATAAACTGGCGCATTTCTGCCCATTTGATCGACAAAAATACTTTGAGGAAGTCCTCGCCCAAGGCCTGTTTGGCCCAGCTCGACTGCTCCAGATTGCGCAGCGCCGTGAGCCAGTCGGTGGGCAGGGTGTCCCGCGCTTGCGCATAGCCGTTGCCGACAATGGCCGGACCCGGATCTATTTGCTGTTGGATGCCGTGATGAATCCCGGCGAGGATCGCCGCCGCTGCCAGATAAGGGTTGGCATCGGCGCCGCAGATGCGGTGTTCGATATGCCGACTGTGCGCCGGACCGCCGGGCACGCGCAGTGACACAGTACGGTTATTTACCCCCCAGCTCTTGGCCAGCGGCGCATAACTGTTGGCCTGGAAGCGGCGAAAGGAGTTGGCGTGGGGGCAGAAAATCCCTAGCGCATCGTCCAGCGTGGCGAGCATGCCGCCGATGGCATGGCGCAGCAGCGGCGTGCCCTGGGGATCGGCGCTGGCCATCAGGTTGTTGCCGGCGGCGTCGGCCAGGCTGACATGCAAATGCAGGCCGCTGCCGGCCAAATCGGCAAAGGGTTTGGCCATAAAGCAGGCATGCAGCCCGTGTTTGTTGGCCACGCCTTTGACCAGACGTTTGTAGCGCACGCCTTCATCCACCGCTTGCAGGGCGTCGAAGCGGTGCTCCAGGGTCAGCTCCAGCTGGCCGGGGGCGTACTCGGAAATCGCCGTGCGCACCGGCAGGCGTTGCACCGCGCAGGCGGCGTAGAGATCATCGAGAAACGGCTGCAATTGCTCCAGTTCGGTTACCCCATACACCTGTGGCGCTTGCGGGCGGATGCCGTTGCCTTGCACCGCCGGTTGCGGCCGGCCTGCGGCGTCGGGCTGTTGATCGAGCAGATAAAACTCCAGCTCCACTGCCATCACCGGGTGATAACCGTCGGCCTTAAGCCGCTCGATGGCCTGCACCAATACATGCCGGGGATCGGCCGGGGCGGCGGGCAGACCTTGGGTGGGGTGCATGCTCACCTGCAATTGGCCGGTGGGGGTGTTACGCCAAGGTTGCAGGGTCAGGCTGCCGGGCAGCGGATAAGTCCAGCAGTCGGCGTCGGCCACTTCCCAGACCAGGCCGCTTTCTTCCACGTCTTCCCCACGAATGGTCAGGGCCAGAATCGAGCTGGGCAACGGTCGGCCATTTTCATAGATGGCCAACAGCTCATCCCGGTGCAACAGCTTGCCGCGCGGCACGCCGTTGGCATCGATAAGGATCAGCTCGATGCTGCGCACCTGCGGGTTGGCGGCGAGGAAGTCGCGGGCTTCCTGGGGGGCGGCAAATTGCATGATGCGGTCTCTCGATGACGTTGTGGGTGGCCGGCGCTTGGGCTCGGTGTTGCTTGTTGGTGGATGAAAAGAGCGTCATCCACCCTACGGGTTACGGCGTTGTTGCGGTGCTGCATGCGTAGGGTGGATGGCTTGTCCATCCACCGGTAACGCGGTGTTGCTGGCTTGGTGGATGAAAAGAGCGTCATCCACCCTACGGGTTACGGCGTTGTTGCGGTGTTGCATTGCGTAGGGTGGATGGCTTGTCCATCCACCGGTAATTCGGTGTTGCTGGCTTGGTGGATGAGAAGAGCGTCATCCACCCTACGGGTTACGGCCTTGTTGCGGTGTTGCATGCGTAGGGTGGATGGCTTGTCCATCCGCCGATAACGCGGTGTTGCTGGCTTGGTGGATGAGAAGAGCGTCATCCACCCTACGGGTTACGGCGTTGTTGCGGTGCTGCATGCGTAGGGTGGATGGCTTGTCCATCCACCGATAACGCGGTGTTGCTGGCTTGGTGGATGAGAAGAGCGTCATCCACCCTACGGGTTTGCGGCGCTGTTGCGGTGTTGCATGCGTAGGGTGGATGGCTTGTCCATTCACCGGTAATTCGGTGTTGCTGGCTTGGTGGATGAGAAGAGCGTCATCCACCCTACGGGTTTGCGGCGCGGCCTTGGTAGGGTGGATGGACGAAGCCATCCACCAATACTTCGACGGCTATTCGCGGGCGCCGGGGATGGCCAGCAATTCGTCCAGGGCCTGATCCAGGGTGCTGATTAACTTATCCACATCGGCGGCACTGGTGCTGGGGCAGCACAGGGTCATGTTGTGGAACGGCGTGATAAGGATGCCGCGGTTGATCAGGTACAGGTGCAGGGCCATTTGCAGCTCGTCGTGGAACGCCGCCTCGGCCTCGGCGCCGGTTTTCGGCGATACCGCGCAGAACTGAAACTCGCTGCGCGCGCCCAGCTCGGTCACCGACCACTTGAGCTGGTGCTTACTGATCAACTGCCGGAAACCATCGGCCAGGCGCTTGGCCAGCGGCAGCATGTGCGCGTAGGCGGCCGGCGTCATCACCTGTTCCAGGTTGGCGCGCATGCAGTGCATGGCCAGGGCGTTGGCCGACAGCGTGGTGCCCATGCCGCTATGGCCATGGCTATTGGCGCTGGCGCGTTGGCGGGCCTGGTTCATCTGCTCGGCCATCGCGGCGCTGCAACCAAAGATGCCGCACGGCACGCCGCCGGCAATTGGCTTACCCAGCACAAAGAAGTCCGGATCTAAATGCCAGAGCCGGGTGCAGCCACCGATATCGGTGGAGATGGTGTGGGTTTCGTCGATGATCAGCAGGCTGCCGTACTTGCGCGTCAGTTCGCGGCACTGCTGCATAAAGCCAGGTTCTGGCAGGACCATGCCGATATTGGTCATCGCCGGCTCGCACAACAAGGCGCAGACATCGCCTTGGGCCAGGGCGGCTTCCAGCGCGGCCACATCGTTAAAGGGGATCGAGCGGCTGTATTGGGTCAGGTCATAGGCCTGACCGATCAGGCCGCTGCGCGCCACCGTGGTGCCGTCGCGGTCGCGCACCATCACGTCGTCCACCGTGCCGTGGTAGCAGCCGTCAAACACCAGCAGGGTCTTGCGCTGGGTGATGGCGCGCGCCCAGCGCAGCACATAGCGGTTGGAATCGGTGGCGGTGGCGGTGACTTGCCAGTAGGGCAGGCCGAAGCGCTGGGCCAGCAGCTCGCCACAGACTACCGCGTCTTCGCCGGGAAGCATGGTGGTCAGGCCACGGTTGCCTTGCTCGGCGATGGCCTGGGCGATGGGCTCGGGCGAGTGGCCGAACATGCTGCCGGTGTCGCCCAGGCAGAAGTCGATGTACTCGTGGCCATCGACGTCATAGAAGCGCGCGCCCTTAGCCCGTTCGACAAACAGTGGCACGGGCGTCGACCAGTCGGCCATCCAGTGCATCGGCACGCCGCCATACAACGATTGGCGCGCCCGTTCGGCCAACGCCTGAGATTTGGGATTAGCTTGCAAAAACAGCTGGCGCTGTTTCTGCGCGAAGACTTCAACGGCAGCTGGGCTAATACCACTGGCGGTCATGCTGAGTACCTTTATCGTTTTTTATTCATGCTATTTTGTGATCACAAATAAAACAAGCGGCCATTTCCGGGCCTCAGAGCAAGGTGCAGTCCATGCAAGTTAAGCAGGTGGCGTTAGTCAGCGGCGCGGGGAGCGACAGCGGGATCGGTTTTGCCATTGCCCAGCGGTTGGGGCAAATGGGCCTGCGCGTCTTACTCACGGCCAGCAGTGAACGGGTCCTGCAGCGGGCGCAGGAGCTGAGCGCCGCTGGCATCGAGGCGCGGGCTGTATGTGCCGATTTGACCGCTGAACAGCAAGTCGCCGCCTTGGCTAGCTGGGCCGTCGAGCAGTGGGGGCGGGTGGATGTGCTGGTGAATAACGCCGGCATGGCCATGCAGGGCAGTCCGGAGCCGTTTGCCGAGCTGGCGCAGATGGACCTGGCGACGTGGAACCTGTCCATCGCGCGCAACCTCAGCAGCGCCTTTCTGCTTACCCGCGCCGTGCTGCCGGGCATGCAGGCACGCGGCTATGGACGCATCGTCAATATCAGCTCCACCACCGGTAGCCGTGGTGCCAATCCCGGCGAGGCCGCCTATGCCCCGGCCAAGGCCGGTATGTTGGGCATGAGTATGGGCTTGGCGCTTGAAGTAGCCAAGCAGGGCATCACGGTTAACAGCGTGGCGCCGGGCTGGATTGCCACCGCCTCAAGTACCGAGCATGAGCTGCGCGCCGCCGAGTACACGCCCATGGGCCGTGCCGGGCGGCCGGCGGAAGTGGCGGCGCTGGTCGGTTTTTTAGCCTCAGCCGAGGCCAGCTATATCACCGGCGAAGTGCTGGTGGTGGATGGCGGCAACTCGCTGATCGAGAACAAGGCGCCTTAGCTGTGCGCCCGTGATTGAAGACCTGCGCGGCGGCCACCAGGCGCCGGCAGATGATGCAAATAAGACATTTTTGGAGATGCCATGCGTAATTGTTCCCTCACCCTCGCACAACTGCCTGCCCCACCAGCGACAGGACGTTGAGATCATGCCCGATAATTTGCAGGAGCCGCTCTACCAAGGGCTTTGCCAAGCGTTGTTAAGTGGCGTGTATGTGCCTGGCGAGCGCTTGAAAATTCGCGACCTAGCCGCGCAGTGGGGCACCAGTGCCATGCCGGTGCGCGCCGTGTTGCAGCGCTTAGTCGCCGAAGGTGCGCTGGAAGGCGCGCCGCAGCGCTCGGTACGGGTGCCGTTGATGACCGCCGAGCGCTATCAGCACATCGCCCAAGTGCGCATAAGCCTAGAGGGGCTGGCCGTGGAGTTAGCCACGCCGCGCCTGCACAGTGCGCAGCTAAGCCAGTTGGCGCAGTGCTTGGAACGCATGCAGGAGGCCATCGCCCAGCGCCAGTTGGCGGCTTATCTGCAAGCCAACAGCGAGTTTCATCTGAGCCTGTACCGCGCCTGCGGCAATCCGGTGCTGCTGCGCAGTATCGAAACCCTGTGGCTACAAGTCGGACCGTTTTTTACCCGGCTGTTTAATGCAGCCCAGTTGGATACGCAGCTCAATGATTTTCACGGGCAATGCTTGGCCGCCATTCACCGTGGCGATGCCCAAGGTGCGCGCCAGGCCATGGAGCAGGACCTGATTTATTTCACCCGCTTTCTGCTGAAGCGACTCGAGCATGAGCAATAACTGACTGTAGCGGCCCTGAGCGCGCCTGGCGCTCAGGGGCAGCGGCTTAGCTTTCCAGCCAGACGTCACGAATCCAGTGCCACACCGACTCCCAGGTCTCGTCTTCGCTGATCTCGCCGGTGTCGGCTTCCCACAGCAGCACGGTGCCGTCTTCCTCGACCACGTAGTAGTCGCCTTGGTCTTCACACAGCGGCACCAGCTCGCGCGGTACGCCTAAGGACCAGGCTGTGGCGGCCACTTCCGGCAGGTAGGTGTGCGATTGCGGGTCGCTGGCGGTGACCGGCTCGTAGCGGCCATAGACCACGTCGCTGACTTGCAGCAGGTACTCGCGCAGGTCATAGGGCAGGTGGATCAGGATCTGCTCCTGGATCTCCACCAAGGTTTCTTCGTCCGGCAAATCCAACGGTACGGGCACCGGCTCGTTGAGTTCGCGCAACTGTTCGATGACTTCTTCCACGGGATGCCTCTGTACGACTGATTCGGGAGCGATTTATACCCTAGACCGGGCTCAGTAAAACAGCTGTCTCAGTGCTACCATCGACGCCTTTGATGCTTAGTCAGTTAATTCATAGGGAATTGGCATGAATAG
The DNA here is from genome assembly GCF_025465995.1 of Pseudomonas sp. 5P_3.1_Bac2. GTDB lineage: Bacteria > Pseudomonadota > Gammaproteobacteria > Pseudomonadales > Pseudomonadaceae > Aquipseudomonas. The sequence goes on from NZ_JANLNY010000028.1 coordinate 382,417, forward strand.
CCGAGAACAACAGCCTCAGGATGGGGAGCTTAGTGAGCAGCAACGTCTTGATCTGCTCACCGCTGCTGGCCAGCGTAATCGCCGTTTTATCCTCGGCCTAAGTGTGGCCTTGGGCAGCCTGATGTTAGTCAGCGTCGGCTTTAATTTTTACCACCTGTGGCGCGCCGATGAAGGTGCGCAACTGCACAGTTTGCAGCAGCAGGTGCAGCGTCTGGAGCATCAGCTGGTCGAGCAACAACTGGCGCTGACTCATCAAGAGCAATTAGCCGCCAGCCAGCAGGCGCGGCAAGTAGAAGCGCAGCTGTTCAAGCTGGAGAACCCCGACACCATCGCGCAAGTCAGCCAGGTCTTGCAGGCCCAAGAGCAGGACTACCAGCAGGTGTTGGATGGTCTGCGCTTGGGCATGCGCGACCTGGCCAATATGCTGGCCGGTTCGCGCAGTTGGCTGGCGGATTACACGGAGGTGATCGACCGCGCCCAAGCCAGCAGCAAAAAACGCAGCGCAGCGATCAAGGCCTGGGGCGAGAAGGCCGTTAAATAACCGAGTCGCTAGCCAACCGCCGGGCATAAAAAAACGCCGCTGGGGGGCACCCAGCGGCGTTTTTAGCTGTGCGATACGCCTTAGTTTTGGCGGATACCGGCCACCAGCCATGGCTGGTTGTCACCGACCGCACGCTCCAGACGCCAGCTTTCGCTGAAGTGCTCGCCTTGGTCGAAGCGCGAAGTCTTGGAGATACCGCTGAAGGTCAGGGTGGCAACGGTTTTGTCGCTGTTGTCATCCACGCCGTCGAGCTGCACTTCAAGGTTTTCGATGTAGGTGGACTGGAAGCCATCACCCAGATCGGTGCGCTCGCGGCGCAGGAATTCGAGCAGTTGCGGGGTGACGAACTCGGCAATCTTGTCCATCTCGTTGGCATCCCAATGCTGCTGCAAGCTCAGGAAGTGCTCGCGACCGGCATTGATAAAGTTTTCTTCGTTGAACCAAGCCGGAGCGTTGATCACAGGTTTGATCAGCGCGCTGCTGGCTGGGATGCTGTTGCCGAAGATATTGCTGTTACCGGCGTTATTCGGGATTTCCCGCTCCATCGGTGCACCATTGGCCGCGACGGGGCCTGCAGTGCGCAGTGGGTTGGCCGAGGCAGCGGCTTTCTGCCGACGCGCCGCGAGGAAGCGGAACAGCAAGAAGGCGATCACGCCGAAAATCAGGATGTCCATAAACTGCAGGCCGCTAAAGCCATCGCCCATAAACATCGACGCCAGCAGACCACCGGCAGCCAGGCCGGCCAGTGGGCCTAACCAACGCGAAGCACCGCTGGCAGCCGCCGGCGCACGACCCGCAGCTTGCGCCGCGCTCGGCGTGCTCGGGGCTTGTTGCCGGGTTTGATGGCTAGGTGCGGCGCCAAAGGATTTGCCGCCGCCCATACGTTTGGCTTCGGCATCGAAACTGACGGTCATCATGCCAAGGCTGAGGAACAGGGCCATGGCCAAAGTGAGGAAACGCTGCATAGTAGCTGTCTCTTGGTTATTGGATCTTCGTCGGACATCTTGCCCGGCAGTCAAGTGGCTGGCCAGCAATAGAATGTTTCGACCTTTTGCTTTAGCTCGGCGCAAAGCCCGTGGCTGGGCACATATGGGCACAGCTGGGGGGCTGAATAAAACGACCAACGGGGCATTTTAACGCCGTTGGTCGCCAGTGCCCGGCGCTTTAGCCTCAGGGTTGCAGGGCCGTTGGCGCTTGCGCTGGCATGCCCGGCCGCAGTAGCGCCTGGAAGGCCAGCAGAGAGGCCCATAGGCGCCCGTTGAGTTCACTTTGCGCCGCCTGCTCGCTCAGCAATTGGCTGCTGTGCCGTTGCAAGGCGGCACGTACCGCGGCGGGCAACTGCTTAATCTGGCTGCCACTCTTACTCAGCTCATCCAGGGCGATGGCGTTGCTGTAGGTGGCGCCGTCCAGCAGCTCTTGGTTCGTGGCACGACTGGCCTGCAGCAAAATGGCTTGCAGATCCTCCGGCAAATCGGCGAAGGCGGCTTGATTGGCCAGCAGCTCCAGCAGCGCCGGTGGATTTGGCCAGTCGAGGTAGAAGTAAGCGGCCACTTGGCCAAGGCCCAAGGCTTGATCATGGACTAAACCGCCGCCGCTGCTGGCCTCTAACTCGCCTCTGCGCAGGCCATTGAGCCGTTGTAGGTCGCTGTGCTGGCTGCTGTTGGCACCCAGGCGGCGCCACAGTTCGGCCGTGTTACCGGTGCTGGCAATCCTTAGGCCGTGAAGGTCGCCCAGGTACTTGATCTCAACCTTGCTCCAGCCGCCTGTGGGCGGGGCGCTGGCCACGGTTAGCGGCTTAATCTGCGGGTCTTGATAGCTCGCCGCCCACAGCGCCTGACCACCGCCTTGGCTCAGCCAGGCATTGAGTTGTGGCACGCTCAGATCAAAGGGGATGGCGTTGCTAAAGGCTGTGCCAGGTGCATCCGTCTGCCAGGCGTTTGGGCTGCCGTAAGTCAGCTGGACCGTGCCGTTGGCTAGTGTGGCGAGAATTTGCCGGGGCGTTACTTCATCGCTGGCCGGGACGACGCTGATCTGCAGGCGCTGGGCGCTCATCAGCGCCACCTGCGCGACCAAACGCTCGGCTGCGGCGAACTCAGCGGAATGCGCCGGCCAGGCACTGAGCATCTGCCAGTGCCACTGTTGGGCGGGTGCCGGTGGTTTATCGCAGGCGCTCAAACCCCACAGGAGCAGTAGCAGGCTAGGTAGCAGTAAGCAGCGGCGCATCCCGGCGCTCCTCTGTTAGGTCAGGCAGGCCAGGGCTTACAGCGCCTCAAGCTTGGCGTAGCTAAGCATCAACCACTTGCTGCCTTCGTTCTCAAAGTTGACCTGCACCCGCGCTTGGGCGCCTGCGCCTTCGAAATTGAGGATAGTGCCTTCACCGAACAGCGCATGCTGCACGCGTTGGCCCAGGCTGTACGGCGTATCTGGTACGGCACTGCCGGCAAACATCGAACTGCTGCTGGTGCTGGTATTGCGGCTGACACCACCAAAAGGCCGGCTGACGCTATTGGACAAACGCACTTCCTGAATCAACTGCGGCGGAATCTCGCGGACGAAGCGCGACACCTTGTTGTAGGTCTCGGCGCCGTACAGGCGGCGGGTTTCCGCGTAGGTGATAAAGAGTTTGCGCATGGCCCGGGTGATGCCCACGTAAGCCAGGCGGCGTTCTTCTTCCAAGCGGCCGGGCTCTTCCAGGCTCATCTTGTGCGGGAACAGGCCTTCTTCCATGCCGACCAAAAACACCAGGGGGAACTCCAGGCCTTTGGCGCTGTGCAGGGTCATCAGCTGGATGCTGTCCTCGTTCTCCGCCGCCTGGGTATCGCCGGCTTCCAGCGACGCATGGGTGAGGAAGGCTTGCAGTGGGCTGAGCTCGTCGTCTTCTTCGTTATCGAAGGCGCGCGCGGCGCTGACCAGCTCCTCCAGGTTTTCGATACGGGCTTGGGCTTTCTCGCCTTTTTCCGCCTGGTGATAGGCGATCAGGCCGCTCTGCTCGATCACCGTTTGGGTCATCAGGTGCAGGGCCATGTCCTGGGTCTTGGCGGCGAGGTTTTCGATCAGCTCGATAAACCCGGCCAGCGCTCCGGAGGCGCGGCCCGGCAGGGCCTTGTTGGCCAGCATGAGGATGATCGCCTGCCACATCGATTGCTCGTGCTGGCGGGCAAAGTCGCGGATCGCCTCGACGGTTTTCTCCCCGATGCCGCGCGCCGGGACGTTGATCACCCGTTCCAGCGCCGCGTCGTTGCCGCGGCCGTCGAGCAGGCGCAAATAGGCCATGGCGTTCTTGATTTCGGCGCGCTCGAAGAAGCGCTGGCCGCCATAGATGCGGTACGGCACTTTCTCCCGCAGCAGGGCTTCTTCGAGCACCCGCGATTGGGCGTTGGAGCGGTACAGAATGGCGATTTCGCTGCGCTTGAGGCCGTCTTTGCGCAGCGCATCCTCGATCGACTCGACCACGTAGCGGGCTTCGTCCTGCTCGTTAAACGCGGCGTACAGATTCAGCGGCTCGCCGTCGTCGTCTTCGGTCCACAGTTCTTTGCCCAGGCGCCCCTGGTTATTGGCGATGAGGGCGTTGGCCGCCTTGAGGATGCCGGCGGTGGAGCGGTAGTTCTGCTCCAGGCGAATGATCTGGGCATCGGCAAAGTCGTCGCTGAACTCGCGGATGTTCTCGATTTTCGCGCCGCGCCAGCCGTAGATCGACTGATCGTCATCGCCAACCACCATCAGGCTCTCGCCGCCCTTGGCGAGCAGGCGCAGCCAGGCGTATTGCACGGCGTTGGTGTCCTGGAACTCGTCCACCAGAATGTGCTTAAAGCGCCGCTGGTAGTGCTCCAGCAGGCCCGGCTTGTCGCGCCACAAGTCCAGCGCGCGCAGCAGCAACTCGGAGAAGTCGATGACCCCGGCGCGGGCGCAGGCCGCCTCGTAGGCCTCGTAAATCTTCAGCATGGTGGCCAAGAACAAATCGCCACCGGGCTGGATATGTTGCGGGCGCAGGCCTTCGTCTTTTTGCGCGCTGATAAACCACTGCGCCTGGCGCGGCGGCCAGCGCTGCTCATCCAGCCCCAGCTCGCGGATCACCCGTTTGACCAAGCGCTGCTGGTCGTCGGAGTCGAGAATCTGGAAGTTTTCCACAAGGCCGGCCTCTTGCCAGTGCGCACGCAGCAGGCGGTGGGCCAGGCCGTGGAAGGTGCCGACCCACATCCCGGCCGGGCTGTGGCCGAGCATCTGTTCGATACGGTGACGCATCTCGGCGGCGGCCTTGTTGGTAAAGGTCACCGACAGAATCGAATGCGGCGAGGCATCTTCGGTCTGGATCAGCCAGGCGATACGGTGCACCAACACGCGGGTTTTACCCGAGCCGGCACCGGCCAAGACCAACTGGCGGCCAAGTGGCGCGGCCACGGCCTGGATCTGGGCGTCGTTGAGGGAAGCGAGGAGAAGTTCTGGGCTATTTTGCATCGCCGCATTCTAGGGGGAGGGGCCGGGCAGGGCAAACCAGCTGATCGGCGAATTTCGCCCAGGTAATTGTTAAGTGCTATCGCTGCGCGGTAGATTGCGTTCAGGTATGCGAGGTAAAGCCATTGCCGGGCTAGATTTTTTGCTTGGAAGGCTTGGGCTAGAGCGCTGGCTCGATTACTCTGCGTCGACGATTAGGCACCCATTACAAGAAAATCGCCTATGCCTGTTGCGACACCACCCGTTGTTAGCTCTGCGCTGCGGGCCACTTCTGGCCGCGAGGCGGAGCAATTTTTCGCCACCGAGATCGCCGCTGAACGCACGCGCATGCTGCATCAGGGCTCGCTGGTGCCCACCTTCTTTATGTTCCTAAGCGGCATGCTCTGTAGCGTGTTGCTGAGCAATGAATTACCGCTGTGGGCGTTGTTCTGCTGGTCATTGTGGTTGCTGATCCTGGCCATGGTGCGGGTGATTCAGGTGCGCGCCTTCAGTCAGGCGGCGCTCAGCCACCAGGCCCACGCCCGTTGGCATCTGCTGTTATTGCTCGGTGCGGCGGCCTCGGGGCTGACCCTGGGCTTTGCCGCCGTGGTGTTGGTGCCGTCGCAAGACCTGTTCCAGCAGTCCTTGGTCTATAGCCTGATCGCTGCCGCCGTGCTGTCGGCCAGTGTCGCCTACGCCGTGAGTTACAGCGCTTTTCTGACCTTTGTCTTGCCCTGTTTATTGCCGGTGCTGGCTTATCTGCTGCTGGGCGATGAAGCCTTGGCGCTGAGTTGGGGGATTCTGGCGGCCGTGCTGTTGCTGGCGTTGCTGGTGATCACCTGGCAGGTCAATCAGCTGGTGCAAAACACTCTGTTGCAGCGTTTCCACAACCAGGCGCTGATCGCCAACCTGCAGCAGGCTAAGGCGGCAGCGGATGCGCTGAACAGCGAGTTGGCCCGCGAAGTCGGTCAGCGCCGGCGCGCCGAAGCTGAACTGCGTGAGGCCCATGCCGACCTTGAGGCGCGGGTGGTGGAGCGCACCCTTAAGCTGGATAAAACCAGCAATGCCTTAAGCAAAAGCCGTGAGCGCTTAGCCCTGGCCATCGAAGCCAGCGAGCTGGGGCTGTGGGACTGGGACCTGCGCAGCGATGAAGTGCATCACTCGCGCCTGCTGGAAATTTTCGGCCTGGAGTCCAGCGAGGTGCAGCATATGCTGCGCGATCTCAAGCCGCGTCTGCACCCTGAGGACCGCAACCTGCTGCTACGGGCCTTGGTCGATCATATGAAGGGCCACAGCGACGACTATCAGGTCGAGTACCGGGTCAAGCATGCCCAAGGCCATTGGGTGTGGGTCGAGGACCGTGGCCGCGCCATTGAGCGCGACGACAACGGGCGGGTGCTGCGCATGCTCGGCACGCGTCGCGATATCAGCGCGCGCAAGTTGCAGGAGCAACAGCAGCAGTTGGCCGCCACGGTGTTTGAGGCGACCAGCGATGGCATCCTTATCTTGGGCCCGGATTACCGGGTGCTGTCGGTTAATCAGGCCTTCAGCGAAGTGACTGGCTACGGCAGGGAAGAGGTGCTGGGCAAAAGCGTGCTTAAGCTGTTTGGCAGCACCGCCAGCCTGCGCCAGTACCAGCAGATCCGCGAGGAATTAGAGAGCAGCGGCGCCTGGCGCGGCGAGCTGATCGAGGCGCGCAAGAGCGGTGAGCTGTTCCCGCAGTGGCTGCAAGTACAGATGGTCCACGACAGCGCTTCGCAACTGAGCCATATCGTCTGCTTCTTTACCGACCTGTCGCAGCGCCGGGAAGTGGAAGAGCGCCTGCGATACCTGTCGCACTACGACGAGCTCACCGGCCTGGCCAACCGCAGCCTGTTCCGCGAGCGGCTGCACGAGGCCAGCCAGCGTTCGCGGCAAAACGGGCGCAGCATCGCCTTGCTGCATATCGATTTGGATCGCTTCAAGCTGCTCAACGAGAGCCTCGGCCATGAAGTTGCCGACCAGCTGCTGCGTAAGGTCAGTCGCCGCCTGACCAAGGCGCTGCCCGAGGCCGATACCCTGGCGCGCTTGTCCGGCGATGAATTTGTCATTCTGATCGATACCAACGCCAGCATCGCCAGCCTTACGCGCTTGGCTAGCCACCTGCTGAGCAAGCTGCGCGCACCGATGCAGATCGAAGGCCATGAGCTGGTGATCAGCGCATCCTTGGGCATTAGCCTGCTGCCGGATAACGCCCGGGAAATCTCGGCCTTGGTGATCCAGGCGAATATGGCCATGCAGCACGCCAAACACTTGGGCGGTAACTGCTTCCAGTTCTTCACCGACAACCTGCAAGCCTTTAGCCTGCAACGCCTGCAGCTGGAAAACCAACTGCGTAAAGGCATCACCGAAGGCCAGTTAGAGGTGTTCTACCAGCCCAAGCTGAACCTCGCCAACGACAGCCTGGACGCCGCCGAAGCTTTGGTCCGCTGGCGGCATCCGCAACTGGGCTTGGTGCCGCCGCGGGAGTTTATCGGCCTGGCGGAAGAGACCGGGCTGATCAGCGCCCTCGGCGAATTCGTCCTGCGCCAGGCCTGTTTGCAGGTCTGTGAATGGCAGCGCCAGGGCTTAAGCCAGATTCGCGTGTCGGTGAATTTGTCGGTGCATCAGTTGCGTCAGGGCAATCTGCTCAGTCTGGTCCGTCAGGTGCTGGAGGAAACCGGTCTGGCGCCGCATTACCTGGAGTTGGAGCTGACCGAAAGCCAGTTGCTGGATAACGTCGACAGCCTGATCAGCGCGTTCCGTCAGCTGCGCGAGCTGGGGGTGAAGCTGGCGATTGATGACTTTGGTACCGGTTATTCGTCGCTGAGCTATTTGAAGCGCTTCCGCGTGGACTATCTGAAGATCGACCAGAGCTTTATCCGCGACCTCACGCCCGGTGGCGAAGATGCGGCGATCACCCGGGCCATTATCGCCATGGCCCACAGCCTGGAGCTGAAGGTGGTGGCCGAAGGCGTGGAGAATCAGACACAAATGGACTTCCTCAAGGCCCAGGGCTGCGATGAGGTTCAGGGCTATCTGATCAGCAAACCGCTGGAGGCCGAGCAGTTTGCCCGTCTGCTTGCCCAACAAACGGAGCAAGAGGTGTAGGGCCAGGCGCTTGTTTGCCGCCTAAGCTGCCGTTACTGTCGCCGTTTCGCCCAAGGCCAGTACTGTTATGTCGACCTCCGCCGCGCCCAGCTCGCTTAGCCGCAGCAGCATCGTGCTGTTGGCCTCACTGTATTGCGCCCAGGGTTTGCCCTCGGGGCTGATTGCCCATTCCTTGCCGGTGCTGCTGCGCCAACATGGCGTCGACCTGGCCCTGATCAGCCTGCTCAAACTGCTGGCCTTGCCTTGGCTGCTCAAGGTGCTGTGGGCGCCTTGGGTGGATCGCCTGGCCAGCCGCCGGCTGGGTCATCGGCGGGGCTGGATCGTGCCGTTGCAGCTGACGGTGGTCAGCCTGGTCGCGGCCTTGGCGCTATTGAATCCACAGTATTTATTCGGCCAGCAGATAGGGTTGCTGCTGGGCCTCTTGCTGCTGATCAATCTCACCGCCGCGACCCAGGACATCGCCACCGATGGCCTGGCCGTGCGCTTGCTGCCGGAGCGCTGGCGCGGCCTGGGCAATAGTCTGCAAGTGGGCGGCTATAAGGTCGGCATGTTGGTCAGCGGTAGTGGCCTCTTGCTGCTGATCGAACCGCTCGGTTGGCATTTGAGTTTGACCATCGTGGCGTTGCTGCTGGTGCTGATGACGGTGCCGATTGCGCGCTTTAACGAGCCCCGCGAGCTGCCCTTTAATGCCTCAGCCGCAGAGAGCAACGCTGGCCCGGCACTGCTTTGGCAGCATTACCGCGGCCTGCTGCGTCAGCCCGGCATGGGCCTGTGGCTACTGGTGCTGCTGAGCTTTAAGTTAGGCGACGCGCTGGGCTCGCCGATGATCAAACCGATGCTGGTGGATGGTCAGTGGGGCAGCGCGGCCTTGGGCCAGCTGACGCTGCTCACCACCCTGGCTGGCATCGCTGGCGCGCTGCTCGGCGGCTTGCTGTATGCGCGTATCGGTGCGCAGCGGGCGTTGCTTGGCTTTGGCCTGCTGCAAGCGCTGGGCATCGGCGCCATGGCGCTGTTGGTCAATCAGGCCAGCGACGTGACCTTGGTCTACGCCGTGACCCTGTTTGAGCAGGCGGCGGATGGGATGTCCAGCGTCGCTCTGTTTGCCGTGATGATGCAGCAGTGCCGGCGTGAGCACGAAGGCGCCGACTTTACCCTGCAAGCCAGCGTGCAGTTGCTGTTGGCCGGCCTGGTCGGCGCGACCAGCGGGGTGCTGGCCAAGAGCTTGGGGTACGAGGCGCTGTTTAGCGCGGCGGGGCTATTGGGCGCCCTGGCGTTGCTACTGGTGTGGGGTTATTTCCGTAAGCGCGGCGGCGTTTAGCCGTTTGCTCAAACCGGCATGGGCGCGCGCCGCTGGACGGGGCAGCGCCGCACCCGCCTGGCCTGGCTTAGTACTGCGGATCTTGCGGCTCAGCCCAATGCCGTTCATGGCGCTCGAGCAAGTTATCGGCCTGTTCCGGGCCATTGCTGCCGGCGGCATAAGGCCGGGGGCTTTGGTAGTGGTCGTGCCAGCCCTGGATAATCGGATCGACCCAACGCCACGCGGCCTCCACTTCATCACGGCGCATAAACAGCGTCGAGTCGCCTTCAATCACGTCCAGCAGCAAGCGCTCGTAAGCATCCCAGCGCCGTTGTTGCTGGAACGCATCGGCCAGATTCAGATCCAGCTCCACCGGCTGCAAGCGCATGCCCTTGCCCGGACTTTTGCCCATCAGTTGCAGGCTGATGCGCTCCTCCGGTTGCAGGCGAATCAGCAGGCGGTTGGCTTCGCCATTGCCGAATAACTGGTGCGGCACGGGCTTGAACTGGATCAGGATTTCCGAGGTTTTGCGCGCCAGGCGTTTGCCGGTGCGCAGGTAAAACGGCACGCCGGCCCAGCGCCAGTTGTTGATCTGCGCCTGGATCGCGACAAAGGTCTCGGTGTCGCTGTCGTTATCGACGTTGCGCTCGAAGTAATAGGCCGGCACTTCCTGACCGCCGATCTTGCCGGCGGTGTATTGGCCGCGCACGGTCTGGTCCTGCACATCGAGGCCGGTGATCGGCTTGAGCGCCTCGAGGATCTTCACCTTCTCGTTGCGCACCGACTCGGCATCAAAGCGTACTGGCGCTTCCATCGCCACCAGACAGAGCAGTTGCAGCAGGTGGTTTTGCACCATGTCGCGCATCGCCCCGGCTTGGTCGTAATAGCTGCCACGGTTTTCCACGCCTAGGGTTTCGCCGACGCTGATCTGCACATGGTCGATATGCCCGGTGCGCCACACTGGCTCAAACAGGGCATTGGCAAAGCGCAGGGCCATAAGGTTCTGCACCGTCTCTTTGCCTAGGTAGTGATCGATGCGAAACACCCGCGACTCATCAAACACCGCGCCGATGGCGGCATTGATCGCTTGCGCCGATTGCAGCGAATGGCCGATGGGCTTTTCCAGCACGATGCGCGCTTTGGGCCCGGCCAGACCGGCGATCTTCAGGTGCGAGGCGATGTCTTCAAACAGGCTCGGCGCGGTGGCCAAGTAGTAGATGCGCACGCGGTCTTGGGCCGTCCCCAGGTGCTTGCCCAAGCGGCCAAAGTCGGCACTTTGGCTGGCGTCCATGGGTAAATAATCCAAACGCTCAGCGAACCTGGCCCAGGTGTCAGTGTCGAACTCGCTGCGAGCGACTTGCGCGCGGCAGTGGCGTTCGGCCAGTGCTTGGTAGGTGCTACGGCTCTGCTGACTGCGAGCCAGGGCAAGTATGCGGGTGTCGGCATGCAGACGTCCGGCACGATGCAGGTGGTAGAGCGCCGGCAGCAGTTTATGTAGGGCTAAATCGCCGGTACCGCCAAACACCAGCATGTCGCAAGGGATACTCAAGAGCACAACTCCAACTCGGTTTAGCCGTGCGGGGCGCGCGTCCTTGTAGTATAACTACAAAGTCACTACATCCCGTGGTGCGCCGATCATAGCCCAGATAGGTGAGCCATGCGGCACGCTTGAGGGTTTCGTCTGACCTTGTCAGACATTCGTCTGACTTATGTAGAGCTTAAATTTGTGAATCTGTTGCAACACATCGCCCAATCGCGAAGCCTGCTGCGAAAATCTGAGTTGAAAGTCGCTGATCACGTGCTGCTTGATCCGGCTGCGGTTATGCACAGCTCCATGGCGGAGCTGGCCCACAGTGTCGGCATCAGCGAGCCGACCATCGTGCGTTTTTGTCGGGCGATTGGTTGCAGTGGTTTTCAGGATCTCAAGCTCAAGCTGGCGCAAAGCCTGGCCGCTGGTGCCAGCTTCGGTCAGTTTGCGATCCACGAAGATGATTCGGTGGCTGACTTCAGCCTGAAGATCTTCGACACCACCTTGCACACCCTCATGGAAGTGCGCGAGAAGCTTGACACCCAAGCCCTGCAGCAAGCCATTGGCGCCATCGCCAATGCCCAGCGTGTGGAGTTCTACGGCTTTGGTGCCTCCGGCGCGGTGGCGGCGGATGCCCAGCACAAGTTCTTCCGCTTGCTGCTCACCGCTGCGGCTTACTCCGACCCGCATATGCAGGCCATGAGCGCGGTGACCCTGAAGCCCACCGACGTGGCGATTTGCATTTCCCAGTCGGGGCGCTCCAAGGACCTGCTGATCACCGCCAACTTGGTCCGTGAAACGGGCGCGACGCTGATTACCCTGTGCCCGAGCCAAACCCCGCTGGCCGACCTGGCTACGGTCAACCTGGCCATCGACGTGCAGGAAGATACCGAGATCTATACGCCGCTCACCTCGCGTATTGCTCACTTGGTGGTGATCGACGTGCTCGCCATGGGCGTGGCCATGGCCCGTGGCCCGGGCTTGGTCAATCACCTCAAGAGCGTTAAACGCAGCTTGCGCAGCCTGCGTCTGTCGCCCAAAGCGCACAAAACCACGGAAGACTGACCCGCGCAGGCGGTTGGCTGAGCGGTATTGCTCAGCAATCAAACCGTCATCTACAGCGTCGATGCTGTGGCTCCTACAACCTGTTGGGAGTCGCCGCGATGTCTGTTTCCTCCGAAAACACCCAAGCATTCATCCCCAGTGCTAAGCAAAACCGCCGTAAAGTCATTGATCAACGCCGCATGGAATACCGCCGGGCGATTGAAACCTATGCCGAGCAGCGCCGCTTGCAGGAGCATTTGTGGGATTTCCCGGAGCTGATTGGCGGCAAAATCAGTGCAGGGTCCAGCCGCCTAGAGGGGTTGGCGAACTGAACGGGGTTATGCCGAATTCGTCATAACTAGCGGGCAAAGTGATCAAGCCTAGGGGCAGCAGGCGCGGCACTGTAACGGGTCGAATGCAAGGAGCCTGTTATGACCCGTTTGTCTCTGCCCGAAGCGCACCAACTGGCCGGCGATATTCTGCGCCACGCCGGCTTTAGCGAAGCCTTTGTCCAAGCCATCGCCACCACCGTGGTCGCCGGCGAGCGCGACGGCTGTACCTCCCACGGGCTGTGGCGCCTGCTGGGCATCGTGGCGACCTTGCGCGCAGGCAAGGTGGTCGCCGACGCCGACCCGGAGGTGATCGACCAGGCGCCGTCCATCGTGCGCGTCGATGCCCGTGGCGGTTTCTCCCAATTAGCCTTTAACGTGGGTTTGCCGCTGTTGGCCGAGAAGGCCAAGGCCAATGGCATCGCCGCCATGGCGATCAACCGCTGTGTGCACTTCTCCGCGCTATGGGTGGAGATGGAAGCCCTGACCGACTTAGGTCTGGTGGCCGTGGCCTGTAATCCGACCCAAGCCTACGTGGCCCCCACCGGCGGCAGCCGGCCGTTGTTCGGCACCAACCCGTTGGCCTTTGGCTGGCCGCGCAAGGGCAGCCAGCCGTTTATTTTCGACTTCGCCACCAGCGCCGTGGCCCGTGGCGAAATCGAGCTGCATCGGCGCTCGGGCAAAGCCCTGCCGGACGGCTGGGGGGTCGACCGTGTTGGTCAGCCAAGCAACGACGCCACTGAGGTGCTCGATCACGGCGCCATGCTGACCTTCGGCGGGCACAAGGGCTCGGCGCTGTCGGCGATGATCGAACTGATCGCCGGGCCGTTGATTGGTGACCTCACCAGTCTGGAGTCCAGTGTCGTGGATGAAGGCTGCAAGGCCTTGCCGTACCACGGCGAACTCATCATCGCGCTGGACCCGCAACGCTTTTTGGGCGCGGCGGTGGATGAACATCTAGAGCGTGCGGAGCAGTTGTTTACCGCCATCCAAGGCCAGGGCGCACGCTTGCCGTCGCAGCGCCGTTACAGCGCCCGCGCCAAGACGTTGCAGGAAGGGGTGGAGATCGCCGACAGCCTCTATCAGGACCTGCTGGCCCTGCGCGGCTAAGGCTGATAAATCATAGGCGGCGTAAGCGCTATGAGCCTTATGCCGCCTATGACAGAGGCCTAATCCTAGGCTTAGCTCAGCGCCTCACGACTGCTCTGACCATCGACCAGACGGGCAATGCCCAGCGGGTTGGCGTTTTTCAGGGCATCGGGGAGCAGCTCATCCGGGCAGTTCTGGTAGCACACCGGGCGCAGAAAACGCGCGATGGCCAGGCTGCCCACCGAGGTGCCACGGGCGTCGGAAGTCGCCGGATAAGGCCCGCCGTGAACCATTGCATCACACACCTCAACCCCGGTCGGGTAGCCGTTAAACAGCACGCGGCCAACCTTTTGTTCGAGCAGTGGCAGCACTTCGGCGAACTCGCTTAAGTCCTCGGCATCGGCGGTAAAGGTGGCGGTCAGTTGTCCGCGCAGACCGCTTAGGGCCTTGAGCAGCTCGGCTTTATCGGCCACTTCAACGATCACGGTGACCGGGCCAAACACTTCCTCCTGCAGCAACTCATCGGCGTCGATCAGCATCTGCACATTGGCCTGGAACAGTTGCGGCCGCGCTTGTTGGCCCTCTTGCGCTTGGCCGGCCAGGTGTTTGACCTGGGCATGGGCGTGCAGCGCCGCCAGGCCTTTTTCGTAGCTCTTCAGGGTGCCGGCATTGAGCATGGTTTGTGGTGGGCGCTGGCTGATTTCGTGGATCAGGTTGGCGGTAAACAGGCTGAATTGGGGCGAGCTGATGCCCAGCACCAGGCCTGGATTGGTGCAGAACTGGCCGCAGCCTTGCACCACCGAGTCGGCCAGTTCGCGGGCGATTTTCTCGCCACGGCTGCGCAGCGCAGCGGGCAGCACCAGCACCGGGTTGATCGAGCTCATCTCGGCAAATACCGGGATCGGCTGTGGCCGCGCCGCAGCCATGTCACAGAGGGCGCGGCCGCCTTTGAGCGAGCCGGTAAAGCCCACGGCCTGAATCGCCGGGTGCTTGACCAGCGCCTCACCGACGCCAGCACCATAAATCATGTTGAACACCCCAGCCGGCATGCCGGTTTGCTCGGCGGCGCGCAGAATTGCGGCAGCCACCAGAGCCGCGGTGGCCATATGGCCGCTGTGGGCCTTAAATACCACCGGGCAGCCGGCAGCAAAGGCCGCGGCGGTGTCGCCACCGGCGGTGGAGAAGGCCAGCGGGAAGTTGCTGGCGCCAAATACGGCCACCGGGCCGACGCCCATGCTGCACTGGCGCAAATCCGGCCGCGGCAGTGGCTGGCGTTCAGGCAGGGCGCGGTCGATGCGTGCGCCGTAGAAATCGCCACGGCGCAGCACCTGGGCGAACAAACGCATCTGGCCACTGGTGCGGCCCCGTTCACCTTGGATGCGGGCGGCGGGCAGGGCGGTTTCGCGGCAGACGATGGCGACAAAGTCATCGCCTAAGGCATCGATTTGCGCGGCCACGGCGTCAAGAAATTCAGCGCGGCGGGTGCTGCTCAGGCTGCGAAACAGCGGGTAAGCGGCGGCTGCGGCTTGCGCGGCATCATCGACCTGGGCGGCGCTGGCTTGGCCGAAAGTGAAGGGCAAGGCTTCGCCGCTGCTGGCGTCGAGACTTTGAAGCAGGGCGCCGGCGTTAGGGCTGTAACGCCCGGCGATAATGTTCTGGCCGATGTCGGTGGACATGCTGGGCTCCTGTGCGTACCAGGCAGGCTGGCCTGGCGGGGTAAACAACAACGGCCCGCCCGCGCTGACTCAACACCGAGGCAGCGCGGCAGGCCGGGTAGATCATTGGCCATGGGCTGGCTTATGCCGCCTGCCCATGGCCAGACGGGGCATTACAGACCGACATCCGGCAGGTGCGGACGGTTGGCCAGGGCCTTGGCCATGATCGCCTCGACGTGCGCCCGATCATCGCCACGCAGCAGCAGGCGCGGCGGACGGGTCAGCTCGCTGCCGCGACCGGCGATGGCTTCACACAGCTTGATGCACTGCACCAGGTCGGCGCGGGCATCGAGGTGTAGGATCGGCATCAGCCATTCGTAGATCGGCATGGCTTCGGCGAAGCGCCCGGCCTTGCACAGACGGAAGATGGTTTCGCCTTCTTTGGGGAACACGTTGCTCATCCCCGAGACCCAACCTTCGGCGCCCACGGCCAGGCTTTCCAGCACCACGTCATCGAGGCCGGCGAACAGCACAAAGCGGTCGCCCACTTCGTTGCGCACATCGATAAAGCGGCGGGTGTCGCCGGAGCTGTCCTTGAAGCACACCACGTTGTCGCAGTCGGCCAGGGAGATGAGGATGTCCGGGGTGACATCGTTTTTGTAGATTGGCGGGTTGTTGTACACCATCAACGGCACGTCGGCGTTTTTCGCCACGTAGCGGTAGTGCTCGGCGGTTTCGTAAGGCTTGGAGCCGTACACCAGGGCTGGCATCAGCATGACGCCGTCGACCCCGACTTTACGCACCGCGTTGGCGGTTTTCGCGGCGGCCACGCTGGTGAACTCAGCCACCCCGCAGATCACCGGGACGCGGCCTTTGGCAGCGTCGACAGCGACTTCGGTCACGGCGATTTTTTCTTCGGTGGTCAGCGAAGTGTTTTCGCCCACCGAGCCGCAGACCACCAGGCCCGAGACGCCATCGCGGATGACGTTGGAGATGACCTTGTGGGTCTCTTCCAGGTTGATCGAGAAGTCAGCGTTGAACTGGGTGGTAACGGCGGGGAATACACCGCTCCAATTAACTCGTTTGCTCATGGAAACCTCCAGGTTAAAGGTATTTCGTATACGCTTGGTGGTGGGCAAACTGCGCCCGATTAAAAAACTTCAGTACGGCTAATCAGTCTTGGGTTGGGCTTAACCGTTAGGCCAGGTATCGGCCAGGCGATAGCCTTGCGGCCACGGATCGCTAGGGTCGAGCATGTGTTGATGGGTGCCGGTGATCCACGCCCGGCCGGACAGACAAGGGTGAATGGCTGGGCGCCCGGCGACTTCGGTCAGGCCGGCGATGCGGCAATGAAACTCCGAGCCAATGATCGAGCGGCCAATAAAGCGCTCGTCGGCGCGCATCTGGCCCTTGGCATGCAGCACCGCCATGCGCGCTGAGCAGCCGGTGCCGCACGGCGAGCGGTCGATCTTGCCGGGGCGGATGACCACCGCATTGGCTGCGCTCAGCACGCCATCGACGCGGCTCACGGGCGCGGCGATCTGGCAGAACGACAGATGATCCCAGTCTGGATTGAGCGGATGGACAAAGCCCAACTGCTGGTTGGCCGCCTGGGTGATGCGCATGCCGACGTCGACTAAATCCGCCGCCTCATCGGCGCTCAGGCTAAAGCCCAACGCCTGGGCATCGGCGATGACGAAGCTGTCGCCACCGTAGGCGGTGTCCACCTTGATGCTGCCGAGACCTTCGACCTCCAGCATGACGTCCAACTGGTCAGCGAAGGACGGCACGTTCTGTACCTCCACGCTGAGCACCTTGCCGTCTTTACACTGGGCGATGACCTCGACCAGGCCGCCGGGTGCTTCCAGGACCATATGGGTTTGTGGCTCGGTCATGGCGATCAAACCGCTTTCCAGCAGCACGGTGCTCACGCATAACGAGTTAGAGCCGGACATCGGCGGCGTGTCGGCTGGCTCCATGATGATCCAGCCCATCTGCGCCCGTGGATCTTTCGCCGGCACCAGCAGGTTGACGTGACGGAACACGCCGCCGCGTGGCTCATTCAGGATAAAGTTGCGCAGTTGCTGATCTTCGGCGATCCAGCGTGATTGCTGCCACAGACTGTCGCCCGGTGGCGGCAGCACACCGCCGACAATCACGTCGCCGACTTCGCCTTCGGCATGGCAACTGACTACATGAATAAGCTTGCTTGAGCGCATGGCCAGTCCCTACAGCACAGACTTTAAGAAGTCGGCGGTTTCCGCTTTTTGCGGATTGCCGATGACTTGTTCCGGCGCGCCGATTTCGTGCACCAGACCGTTGCGGAAGAACGCCACGCGGTCCGAAACATCGCGGGCAAAGCGGATTTCGTGGGTCACCAGAACCATGGTCATGCCGTCTTCGGCGAGTTTGCGCATGGTGTCCAGTACCTCGCCCACCAGCTGCGGATCGAGGGCGCTGGTGGCCTCGTCAAACAGCATGTAGTCGGGGTTCATCGCCAGCGCGCGGGCAATCGCCATGCGCTGTTGCTGGCCGCCGGAGAGCTTGCCGGGGAACACTTTGAGCTTGTCGCCCAGGCCTACGTGTTGCAGCTGCGTGACGGCGATGGCTTCGGCTTCCTGCTTGCTTAAGCCGAGCACTTTGCGCGGCGCGAGCATGACGTTTTCCAGCACGGTGAGGTGCGGGAAGGCATTCCACTGCTGGAACACGATGCCGATTTTCTGCCGCAGTTTGTTCAGGTCGGTGCTGCTGGAGTGCACTTCCTGGCCATCGACGCGGATGCTGCCTTGCTGGATCGACTCGAGGCCGTTGATGCACATCAGCAAGGTGGATTTGCCCGAGCCCGAGCCGCCGATGATCGACACCACTTCGCCCTTGTTCACCGTCAGGCTAACGCCCTTGATGACCTCGAGGTCGCCGAAGGATTTATGGACGTTGTTAATCTCAATCATTTTCCTGCCACCTTTTCTCCAGGCGATCACCCAGTTGGGCCACCACCAGACTCATGACGTAGTAAATAAGGCCGGCAATGCACAGCACCAGCAGCGGCTCTTGAATGCGTGTGACGATGGTTTGCGAGGCGCGCAGCAGCTCGACGATGCCGATCCACATGACCAGGGCGCTGTCCTTCATCACCGACAACACCAGGTTGAGCCAGCCGGGGAAGGCCACGCGCGAGGCCATCGGCAGGACGATATAACGCAGGTCCTGCAGGTAGCTCATGCCCAGCGAACGGGAAGCGCGGCGCAGGTTAGGCGGCACTGCCAAGACGCCGCTTAAGACGATCTCGGTGCAGAACGCGGTGGCGTAAACCCCCAGCACGACGCAGCCGACGGTGAAGGCGCTAAAGCCCAAGCCAATGATGCTGTTCAGGGCGTTGAACAGGACGAATTGAATCAGCAGCGGCACGCTGCGAAACACATCCAGCACCCACGCCACGGGCAAGGTGGCGCGTGGCCAAATGGCCCGCAGTACGCCTAACACCACCCCGGCCAGGGTGCCAATCAGCATGGCGCCGGCGGTGAGCTGGAGGGTGACCCAAGCGCCCTTGAGCATGAACAGCAGGTCGTTATAAGAGAAGCTGGTTTCGAACATGGTCAGTCCTCCCTTAGTAACGGAACAGGCGCCAGGCCAGGAGCCGGGCGACGATGACGATGGTTTTGGAGATCAGGTAGTACAGCACCGCCGCAATGGCGAAGAATTCAAAGGTGCGGAAGGTCTTCACATTGAGCTCTTGGGTGACACCGGTGAGGTCGTTGTTGAGGCCCACGACTACGCCCAGGGAGGTCATCAGCACCGCCCAGACCATCTGGTTGGAGAGCGGGTGGAAGACGATGCGCAGCAGTTGCGGAAAGATGATCATGCGGTAGGCCTGGAAGGCGCTCATGCCCAGTGAGCGGGCGGCGCGCATCTGCGTGTCCGGCACGGCTTTAAGGCCACCACGGAAGTTCTCGGCCAGGTAACCGGCGTTGTTAAAAGTGATCCCGGCGACCAGGGCAAACCACGAGCTGACATGCAGGCCCAAGGTGCCAAGGCCAAAGTAGAGGATGTAAATCTGAAACAGCGAAGGCGTGTTGCGGGCAATCGATACCCAGGTGTTGGCGAAGTGACGTAAGAATGGGTTACGCAACTGGCGCATGACCGTCAGCAGTAAGGCAATCAGAGTGCCTAAGATCATCGTCAGCGCGGCGGTCTCCAGAGTCACCCAGGCCCCGGAGAGCATCTCGGGCAAGGCTCGGAATGCCTGGCGCCAGTGGAAGGAGTAATCAAGCATCGCTTAGCGATCTCCTAAGGATTGAGGTTGCACCAGCCAGGCTGGCGGTTGGGCGTGGTTGTGGCCGCTACAGGCCGCTTCGATACAGGCAGCTAAGTGGCCAAAGTGCACCGCGCGCCCGGCCAGGCCGGGGGCGTAATGGGCGTATTTGCCGGAGTTGGTCATCAGGTTGCGGCTGCCCACGGGCACCACCGGTTCCCCCAACATGCACCAGCAGGTGTCGTTGATCAGGCAAGCGCCGAAGGCTTGCAGGGTGGCGATATAACCGGCGGCTTCGGCCTGTTGATACACCGTGCGCCCGCAGGTGATGACTAAGGCACTGTCGGGGTGGCAACGGCGGCCCTGACAGAGCTGGGCCAGTTGGCCTAATTCGCTCAGCGAGCAATGCGGGTTGCCGATGGCGACCAAACTGACGTCGCTGCTGCGCGCGCTATTGAGCTCCTGCCAACTGGGCAGCAGGTCGCCGCTGCTAAGGCGGTAATGGCGCAGCGGCGCCTGGCCGCCCAAGGCGCTGGGCGCGTCGGGAGCCTCCGGGGTGACGCCGTGGATATGGAACATCGGCGCCGCCGAGGTGGTGGCGAACGCCGCGCTAAAGGCTTTCAGGTCATCCAGGCTCGGCGCGCTGTGCGCCAGGCCCATGAGCAGCGGAATGTCGATATTGCTGAGCAGGCCCACGTGGTAGCCGAGCAGCGGCCAGAAGCTGTCGTCGATGGCTTCGTCCAGCTGTACTTCGATCAGCACCGTGGCGTGGCGTCCGGCGGCCTGATGGCTGCCGGTATCCGGCGCGCGGCCACAGATGGCGATGCAGATATCGAGAAAGTCCGGGTACTTCAGGGTGCGTGCGCCGAGCACGCTGTTGGCGTAGGTCACTGCGTTGGATTCGGCCCAGACGATCTGCTCGCCAAAGGCTGGCGCGCTGTCGAGCAGATAGGGCGCGCAGGTGAAGCTTAAGCTCGCGCCCATGGCCATATACAGATCGCCCAAGGTGCTGGCCGGCTCGCCGAACTCGGCGGCGATGCCGAGGCTGCGCCACTGCCGCTGATCCACGGAAATCGAGTTAAGCGTGGTCGGCACGCAGACCTTGGCGCCCCAGTCGACCAACTGCTGGGCGAAGCGCACGCTGGCCGCGCCGGTATAGATGCAGCCGTCGATATGCGCCTGGCTGACATCCAGCAACTGTTCGGCGTCGTACAGCTCGGCCATCTTCACCACCAGCTGCATCGCCACCTGTTTGGCGCGGCCCTGCTCGCCGGCGAGCATGGCGTGGTCGGCAGCGCTGAGTGTCAGGGCTGCCACGGGCTGGCTGTTAGGGGCCGCTGGCACCGCCAGTTGCGGGTCGAGCAGCAGGCAGTCGGCGCTGACTTTGACGCGTTGCCCAGCATGCTGCGCCAGCGCGGCAAAGGCTTGTTGGCCGATGCACAGCACCGGCAGTTGGATGCCGAATACATGCTCGGCGATCAAGGCGCCGAGGCTGAGAATTTTGTCTGGCTCGGCGAGCACCAGCGCTGCTGGCGCCACGCCGCCCAGAATCAGTTGCAGCAAGGTGCTGCTACCGGTGCAGGAGCCGCGGCCGTTGGGCACCGCCAGCACCCGGCCGGCGATGGCTTGGCCGCACAGCGGATGGTGCTGGTCGATGACCACAGACGTCTGGGCATCCACGCCGCCCCAGAAGCTCAACCCCAGGTCGGTGTGCAGCAGCACGCCCTGGCCACTGCCAGCGGCCAGCTTACGACCTTGGATAATGCTGCTCATCGCCAGCTCCCGCGCCGCGCTTAGTAGTACACGCCAGGTACGGTCAGATCAGCGGGTTTGATTTCCTCGCCCACCCATTTCTTCCACAACTCTTGGTAGCGGCCAGTGCGCACTTGCTGGTTGACGAACAGGTTGAGGTAGTTAATCAGACCGTACTCGCTGCGCTTGGCGGCCAGCGACACGTAGTCGACGACATAAGGCGAGTTACCGGCGACTTTCAGGCCTTTGTATTTGCCCGATTTGATGGTTGCGGCGGCGACGGTGTTGGTCACCACGGTGGCGTCGATATGACCCTGGGCCACGGCGAGGATGGTGTCGTTCTGCGACTGATAAGCGCGGAAGCTGCCTTCGCCCCAATCCTTCACCGACTGCTCCAAGGCAATGGCTTCAAAGGTGCCACTGGTGTTGCCCAGCTTCTTGCCTTTGAGGTCTTCGAATTTAGTGATGCCGGTGTCTTCGCGGGTCAGCACGACCATTTGGAAGGCGAAGTAGGGGATGGTCAGGGCAACGGTCTTGGCCCGCTCCAGGGTGTCGGAGGTGGACGCGACGATGATGTCAGCACGGTTCGATACCAGTGCTGGAATGCGATCGGGGAATGGCGTCTCGACGATTTCCGCATCCACGCCCAGCACTTTGGCCAAGTCGTTGCAGTAGTCGACGTCAAAGCCGACCGGCTCGTTGGCTTCGTTGCGCGAACCCATCGGTGGGAAGTCCAGGGTTACCGCACAGCGCAGGGTACCGGAGCTGATGATATCGTCGAGCTTGTCGGCCTGAGCGGTGCCTGCCACAGCGCTGCACAGAGCAGCGGTGAGAGCCATAGCGAGTGTTGTTCTTTTCATGTGCAGCCTCGTCGTTGAGTAGGTTGACAGATCAAACATTATTAGAATTTCGTATACGATATTTAATTAGCAAGGCTTATGCCGACTTAACGGGTTTTTTCTTAAAAAAAACTGAGCCCCCAGCACAGGCGGCTTGCGCAGTTTTTTGCACGATTTAAGGGGCTAAAAGCAGGGGCTTGAGCGGCGCCGCGGTGTTACATAAAGAGGCGTGAAGTGGTACGAGTGCTCCTAAACGGAACACTGGCAGCTTTAGTGCTGCGCTTCGCGGTATTGGCTGGGGGAAAGCCCGGTCAGCGCCTTGAACTGGCGGCTAAAGGCACTGTGGTCGGTGTAACCGCAGCGCAGGGCGATTTCGGTGATCGACAGCTGGCCTTCGAGCAGCAATTGGCTGGCGCAACCCAGCCGCGCTTTGTGGATCATCTGTCGTGGGGTGAGCTGGAAGATGCGCTTACACAGGCGTTCCAGCTGAGCCACCGAGAGCCCGGTGAGGTCAGTCAATTCGGCCAGGCTAATGGCGCGGGAATGGTTTTGGCGGATGTAACTGTCTACGGCGGCGAGCTTCTGGTAGGCCGGATGAGCGTTCTGCGCGGCCTGCAAGTCACAAGACACCCCGGCCATGCCAATCACCACGCCTTGGTTGTTATGCAAAGCCAGTTTGTGGGTCAGGCACCAGCCCGGTTGGCGGCCTGGGTATAGGTGCAGTTCGAGTTGTTCATCGAGACGCTTGCCGCTGTTGATCACTTGCAGATCCTGGGCGGTGTAACCGGGGCCAAAGCGCGGCGGGAACACATCCTCAGCGGTGCGGCCGAGTAAGTCCTGCTTATTTTTATAGCCACAGCGGTTGGCCAGGGTCTGGTTGACCAGGGCGTAGCGGGCTTGGCTGTCTTTGATAAAAAACACCACCCCGGGCATCACGTCGAACAGCGGCGCGACCTGGCTCAGGCTGGCCAGCAGGCTGGGGAGATCGGCGGGGGATTGCTGTTGCAGCAGCTCAAGCATGGTCGACACAACTGGCGCAGGAGCCTGCGAGCATAAGGGCTGCTGCGCCAGTTGAATAGCTTTAGCGCTCGGGGCTCTGCAGTTGCAACAGGGTCTCGATCCGCGTCGGGCTGAAGGGCGGCCGTGGCGGCGCTGGCGTCCAGCCCCACAGCGCTTGCGCGGCGGCGCCACACACGCGGCCCTGGCAGGCGCCCATGCCGCAGCGGCTGCTGAGCTTGGCTTGCGCCCAACCGCTGGCACCGGCCAGTGCGGCATAGGGCACGTCTTCACAACGGCAGACCAGGGTGTCCGGCTGCGCCAACTGCCGCACCGCATCCGTCAGGGCAAAGCGCTGGCGCAGCACCTGGGCAAACTGCTGCCAGCGTTGCCGCTGCGGCCAGAGTTGCTCGGCGGCAGCGTTATGGCCGACGGCGGCGTAACCGGCGATGGCGCCTTCGACCAGGGCTTTATCGCTGCCACCAAAGCCGCAGGCTTCGCCGGCGGCGTACACGCCAGCCACGCTGCTGGCCTGCCAGCTATCCACCGCCACCGCTTGCTGTTCGATATGGCAGTGCAGCGCTTGCGCCAGTTGCAGGTTGGGGATCAGGCCAAAGCCGCAAGCCAGGCGCTCGCAGGCAATCTCCTCGATGACCCCGCCACGGTTGATGCGTACGCCCTCCAGACGGTCCTTGCCCAAGGCTTCGACGACATGGCTGTTGGCCCGGTAACTGGCGTCGAACAAGCCGGCGGCTTGCCAGAGCTTATGTGGCCAGCGCGGCAGTTGCGCGGCAAAGGCGGCTACCGCCGTCCACGGGGCCTGCTCGGCGATGCGCAGCAGGTTGGCGCCGTTGTCCTTCGCGGTGGCGGCGCTGGCCAACAGCAAGGGGCCGCTGCCGGCAATCACCAAGCGCTGGCCCTTAACCGCCAGGCCACCTTTGATCAGCGCTTGCAGGCCGCCGGCACCTGTCACGCCGGGCAGAGTCCAGCCGGGGAAGGGCAGCAGCAGTTCGCGGGCGCCGGTGCACAGAATCAGCTTGTCGTATTGGATTACCCAACCGCGTTCGGCGTCTTCCAGCAGCAGGCTGTTCGGCCCGGCCACGGCGACCACGCGGGTGCCGGCGAGCAGCTGGATATTGCTCTGTTGCAGGAGCTGCTGGCGGTAGCGGCGGGCAACTGCCGGCAGATGGGCTTGGGGGCCGTCGCGCCAAATCTGCCCGCCGGTCTGGGGGTTGTCATCGAGGATGGCGATCTTGGCGTTGCTCGCCGCCGCCGCTAAGGCCGCCGCCATCCCCGCAGGGCCGGCGCCGACAATTAAAACATCGACGTTCATGGCTGTGTCTCCACGCGCATGCCGTCACGGCATAGGGTTTGGCAGGCCAGGCGGCGCAGGCCGTCGATGCTGACCCGGCACTCCTGGCATACGCCCATGCCGCACAGTGGCGCGCGGCGTTGCCCGCTGACCGAGGTGCGACTAGTGCCATCGCCAACAAAACTCAGTGCAGCGGCCACCGTGGTGCCGGCGCTGACACCTAGCGGACGGCCATTCAAGATGATCTCAGGCATGGGCGCGCACTCCGGCAAAACGTTGCGGTAAATAGGCGACGGGATCTAGCGGCGCGTGCTCATCGAGCAGCTGCGCGACCAACAGATCAGCGCTGGCCGGGGCGGTGGTCACACCGAGGCCTTCATGACCGACCGCCAGCCACAGGCCGGGCTGCTGCGGATGTTCACCGAGCAGCGGCAGGCCATCGGGGCTGGCCGCGCGGAACCCGGTCCAGGCGCGGATGCCGTTGAGCTTGGCCAGCCCCGGCATATAGTCCACCGCCCGTTGCAGCAGCTTGGCCAGCATCCACGGCTCTACTTCCGGGTCGGTGGTGTTGAACTGGCGGGAGGCGCCAATAAACAACTGGCCGGTGGGCCGTGGCTGGATATTGGCGGCGGTGGAGGGGCCGCTGGCGTTGTGCGCGCTGGTCACGTAGCCCAGCTCGACCAAGGTGTTTTTGATCATTCCGGGATAGCGGTCGGTGATCAGCAGATGGCCTTTTTTCGGCTCAATCGGCAGCTCCGGACACAGCTCGGTGACATGGGTACCGCCAGCCAGAATCACCGCCTCGGCGCTCAGCCAGGAGCCGTCAGCCAGGCGCACGCGATTGCCTTCGAGCTGGGTGACCTGGGCTTGGCGCTGCAAAATTCCGGGGTGACTGAGCAACCAGCGCGCGGCATTCGGCGCGTACAGAATGCCGTCACCACTGACCCGCAGACCGCCGTGCAAGCCACTGCGCAGTTCCGGTTCGGCCTCTAGCAGAGCCTGCGCGCCGAGCAGTTCGCAGTGCATGCCGTGGTCGCGCATGACCTCATATTTTTGCTGGGCCACCGCCATCTCTTCGGCATTGGCTGCCAGCCACAGGGTGCCGTTTTGCCGGTAGCCACAGTCCTCCGGCATCTGCGGCGCCAGCTCGCGCCAACGCTGCACGCCGTATTGGCTCAGGGCGAGTTCTGCGGGGTTATCGTCGAGTACGATCAGGTGGCCCATGCCGGCAGCGGTGGCGGCGCGCAGGCCGGCATCCAGTACCAGCACGCGATGGCCGCGCTTGGCCAGTTCATGGGCGCAGGCGGCGCCGACGATGCCGCCGCCGACGACGATAAAGTCCGCTGCGCTCACAGGCGAATGCCCCAGGCGAACGGGTCATCCTCGCTGATCAGCAGGTTGGCCTCGGCGCTGACATGGGCGCGGCCCTTGATGGTGGGGATGATGCGGCCGTTATCGGCGGCCTCATAATGGGCTTCGAACTGGCTGCCGATCACACTGGCTTGCTGCCAGATCTGTCCGGCCGCGAGCTTGCCGTCGGCGGCCAGGCAGGCCAGTTTGGCGCTGGTGCCGGTGCCGCAGGGCGAGCGGTCGTAGGCCTTGCCAGGGCAGAGGACGAAGTTGCGGCTGTCGGCCACGTCGTCGTCGGCAAACAGCTCGATATGGTCGATCAGGCCGCCGTCTTCACCGCGCAGACCTTGCGCCTCCAGCGCTTGCTGCACGGCAGCGGAATACGCGGTGAGCGCTTCAAGGTTATCGCTGGCGACGCGCTGGCCGTGCTCGCTGATCAGAAAGAACCAGTTGCCGCCCCAGGCGATATCGCCGGTGACGCTGCCGTAACCCGGCACCTGCACCTGCACGGCGTGGCGGTAACGATAGGCCGGCACGTTGCGCACGCTCACCGAGTGATCGTCATGCAGGGTGGCTTCGACGGTGCCGACCGGGGTTTCGATGCGGTGCACGCCGGCGCTGATACGGCCCAGATAAGCCAGCGACACCACCAAGCCAATGGTGCCGTGGCCACACATGCCCAGGTAGCCTGAGTTATTGAAGAAGATCACCCCGGCACAGCAGGTGGGGTCGACCGGCTCACACAGCAGGGCCCCGACCAACACATCGCTGCCGCGTGGTTCCAGCACGCAGGCGGCGCGCCACTGATCATGCTCAGCGGCCAGCAGTTGCCGGCGCTCGGCCATGCTGCCCCGGCCAAGGTCAGGAAAACCGTCGAGAACTAGGCGGGTGGGTTCGCCACCGGTGTGCGAGTCGAGTACGCGAATCTGCTGCATGGAAAAGCCCTTAGCGACCATGGGAATGGCTTTAGCTTGCCGTTTCCGGCAAGCCCTGGGCTTGACTTGTTTAGCTGGTGCCGATGACGAAATCAGCACAATGGTGCAGTTTAGGCGGCGCCCTTGGGCAGGTGCTCATAGAGCACTTGGCAGACGCCATTGATGTGCGTCTCGATCAGTTGCGCGGCGCGTTCGCCATCGCCGGCGCGGCAAGCTTCGAGGATCTCGCGGTGCTCGTGGTCGGCGCGGTTTTTCCCCGACGACAAACTCATTTGCAGGCGCAGGTAGCGCTCCAGTTTGTCGTGGATGGAGCGGATCAGGTTAAGCAGAAACGGCCGCTGCGCCGGTTCGTACAAGCAGGCGTGCAACTGCCAGTTCAGCTCGGCCCAGCGGCCAATATTGTCCTCGCCCAAAAAGGCCGCACAGATCTGCTCGGCTTGGGCGAAGGTGGCCTCGGTCATGTTCGGCACGGCCAGGCGAATGGCTTGCATCTCCAGCAGTACCCGCACTTCAAACATCTGCGCCAGTTCTGGCTCGGAGATACGGGTAATCACGGCGCCCTTGTTGCGTTGGAACAACACCAGGCCTTCGGCTTCCAAACGCTTAAGCGCTTCACGCACCGGGATTTTGCTGACGTTGAACAGCTGCGCCACGTCGTCCTGGCGAATCGGCTCACCTTCCGCCAGCGCGCCGGACACAATCGCTTCACGCAGGTGCGTGGCAATCACTTCCGAAGCGGTGGGGGTAATGCCCAAGTTGGGCGCTTTAAGTTGCCTGAGGGACACAGCGGGAGCACCTATGCAGGTTCGAAGTGAGGAATATCTTATACGAAATCCTCTGGACGTTTGTGCCTTAAATTGGCGCCGTCAAAAGCCTAAGTAGCCTAGCCGCTTAGTGGGCGTTTGGCCGGCTCTGCGATGGGCGTACTGCTTTGCTGAAATTGCTCGTGCAGCTGGTTAATCAGCGACCGGTGGCTGCGGATAAAGTCGAGAAACGCCTGGGCCACGGGCGATAAGCGCCGGCTGCGCAGATTGACCACGCACCAGCTGCGGTACAGCGGCAGCTCCGCCACTGGCAGTTCACGGAGCAAGCCTTGCTGCAACTCCAGGCGCACTGCATGGCGTGGCATCAGGGCAATGCCTAAGCCGGCACGCACCGCCTCGGCCTGGCTTTCGCTGGAGCCGATTTCCCATACTTGGCTGAAGTGCGCGTGCTTCTGGTGACAGAACTCCTCGCCGGCGCGGCGCGTGCCGGAGCCGTTTTCGCGCACCAGCAATGGCTGCTGAGTCAGGTCGACCAGGCTCAACTGGCTGGCGTTGCTCAGCGCATGGTCAGACGCCGCCACCGCCACAATGGGGTTATTGAGGAAGGGCACGAAGTCGAGGTCCATATCCATGGGCACCTGACTCATGATCAGTAAGTCATCGCGGCTCATGCCTAGGCGCCGGACCACCATGGCGTGGTTAAGCACGGTGAGGTTAAGGCTGACTTCGGGAAATTCGCGACGAAATTCAGCGAACAGGTGGGGAATAAAGTACTTGGCGCTGGATTCGATACACAGGTTGAGTTGCCCTTGCAGCGAGCCCTGCAAGTCGGTGAGCTGCATATCCAGGCTTTCCAGGCGACCAAAGATATCCGCGCTGGCCCGTTGCAAGGCCTCGGCGGCTTCGGTGAGGTAAAGCTTCTTGCCGATGTAATCAAACAGTGGCTGGCCAATCAGCTCTTCGAGCTGGCGAATTTGCAAACTGACTGCCGGTTGGGTCAGGGCCATTTCCTCTGCAGCACGACTGTAGGACAGGTTGCTGCACACCGAACTGAACACCTGTAGCTGGCGCAAAGTCATGCGCATCAAGGACTTACGCACTGTAAGGCTCCGTTTCTACGACTGTTCGATTGTCAACTATAAGTGCTTACTTATACCAAACCTAATAATTATTAATTTTTATTAATTCGCTTTGGAGGCGTAGCTTTACGCCATGACTGCAAGCGCTACAGCGGTCACAGCCAAACCGCCTAGCCGGTTGCCTGTTCACGTATTCGAGGACGTTGGCCCGTGATAAAAAAAATCCTCATTGCCAACCGGGGTGAAATCGCAGTTCGCATCGTGCGGGCTTGTGCCGAAATGGGCATTCGCTCAGTGGCGGTGTATTCCGAAGCTGATCGCATGGCGCTGCACGTTAAGCGTGCCGACGAAGCCCACAGCATTGGTGAAGATCCCCTGGCCGGTTACCTGAACCCGCGCAAGCTGGTGAATTTGGCTGTGGAAACTGGCTGCGACGCCCTGCATCCAGGCTATGGCTTCCTCAGCGAGAACGCGGAACTGGCGGAAATTTGCGCCGAGCGTGGGATCAAGTTTATTGGCCCCAGCGCCGAAGTGATCCGCCGCATGGGCGACAAGACCGAAGCGCGGCGCAGCATGATCAAGGCTGGCGTGCCGGTGACTCCCGGCACCGAAGGCAACGTGGCGGATCTCGACGAAGCCCTGCGCGAAGCTGAGCGTATCGGCTACCCGGTGATGCTCAAGGCCACCAGCGGTGGCGGCGGTCGCGGTATCCGTCGTTGCAACAGCCGCGAGGAGCTGGAGCAGGCTTACCCGCGGGTTATTTCCGAAGCGACCAAGGCCTTTGGCAGCGCCGAAGTGTTCCTGGAAAAATGCATCGTTAACCCCAAGCACATTGAAGCGCAGATTCTCGCTGACGCCTTCGGCAACACCGTGCATTTGTTCGAGCGCGACTGCTCGATCCAACGCCGTAACCAGAAGCTGATCGAGATTGCCCCCAGCCCGCAACTGACCCCCGAGCAGCGCGCCTATATCGGCGACCTGGCGGTGCGTGCGGCCAAGGCGGTGGGCTACGAGAACGCCGGTACTGTGGAGTTCCTGCTCGCCGAGGGCGAGGTGTACTTCATGGAGATGAACACGCGGGTGCAGGTGGAGCACACCATCACCGAGGAAATCACCGGCATCGATATCGTCCGTGAGCAGATCCGTGTGGCCTCGGGCCTGGAGCTGTCGATCAAGCAGGAAGATATCCAGTACCGTGGCTTTGCTTTGCAGTTCCGCATCAACGCCGAGGACCCGAAAAACGGCTTCCTGCCGTCGTTCGGCAAGATCACCCGTTACTACGCCCCCGGCGGCCCCGGCGTGCGTACCGACACGGCGATCTACACCGGCTACACCATTCCGCCGTACTACGACTCCATGTGCCTCAAGCTGATTGTTTGGGCGCTGACCTGGGAAGAGGCGATGGACCGTGGCCTGCGCGCACTGGACGACATGCGCTTGCAAGGGGTTAAGACCACCGCTGCGTACTACCAAGAGATTTTGCGTAACCCTGAGTTCCGCAGTGGCCAGTTCAACACCAGCTTTGTTGAGGCCCATCCGGAGCTGACCAACTATTCCATCAAGCGCAAACCGGACGAGCTGGCCCTGGCCATCGCCGCTGCAATTGCCGCCCACGCCGGCCTGTGAGGAAGAGCACCATGGCTAAGAAAATCACCGTTACCGATACCATCCTGCGTGATGCTCACCAGTCCCTGATCGCCACCCGCATGCGCTTAGACGACATGTTGCCGATCTGCGACAAGCTCGATAAGGTCGGCTACTGGTCGCTGGAAGTCTGGGGTGGCGCCACCTTTGACGCCTGCGTGCGCTTCTTGAAAGAAGACCCGTGGGAGCGTCTGCGCAAACTCAAAGCGGCACTGCCTAACACCCGTTTGCAGATGCTGCTGCGGGGTCAGAACCTGCTCGGCTATCGTCACTACAGCGACGACGTGGTACGTGCCTTCGTCGCCAAGGCGGCGGTCAATGGCATCGACGTGTTCCGTATCTTCGACGCGATGAACGACGTGCGTAACCTGCGCGTGGCCATCGAGGCGGTGAAGGCGGCCGGCAAGCACGCCCAAGGCACCATCAGCTACACCACCAGCCCGGTACACACCACCGAGGCTTTCGTTGAGCAAGCCAAGGCGATGGCGATGATGGGCGTCGATTCCATCGCCATCAAAGACATGGCCGGCCTGCTTACACCGTTTGCCACGGCCGAGTTGGTCAAGGCGCTGAAGGACGCCGTGCAACTGCCGGTGTTTATCCACAGCCACGACACCGCCGGCATGGGCAGCATGTGCCAGCTCAAGGCGATTGAAGCCGGCGCCGATCATATCGACACCGCCATCTCCAGCTTCGCTTGGGGCACCAGCCATCCGGGTACTGAGTCGATGGTCGCGGCGCTGCGTGGCAGCCAATACGACACTGGTCTCGACTTGGCGCTGATCCAGGAGATCGGCATGTACTTCCATGCCGTGCGCAAGAAGTACCACCAGTTTGAAAGCGAATTCACCGCCGTCGACACCCGCGTGCAGGTCAACCAAGTGCCAGGCGGCATGATGAGTAACCTGGCCAACCAGCTCAAAGAGCAGGGCGCGCTGAACCGCATCAACGAAGTGTTCGCCGAGATTCCACGGGTCCGCGAAGACCTGGGCTTCCCGCCGCTGGTGACGCCAACCTCGCAAATCGTCGGCACTCAGGCGGTGTTCAACGTGCTGGCCGGCGAGCGTTACAAGACCATCACCAACGAAGTGAAGCTGTACCTGCAAGGCGGTTACGGCAAGGCGCCGGGCAAGGTCAACGAGCAACTGCGCAAGCAGGCCATCGGCAGCGAAGAGCTGATCGAAGGGCGTCCGGCGGATCTGCTCAAGCCGGAGCTGTCGCGTCTGCGTGAAGAAATCGGCAGCCTGGCAGCCTGCGAAGAAGACGTGCTGACCTTCGCCATGTTCCCTGATATCGGGCGCAAGTTCCTTGAAGAACGCGCCGCTGGCAGCCTGACTCCAGAAACCCTGCTGCCGATTCCGGAAGCCGGTGCGGTGGCGACAGCGGGCGGCGAGGGTGTGCCGACCGAGTTCGTGATCGACGTGCACGGCGAAAGCTATCGCGTGGATATCACCGGCGTCGGCGTCAAAGGCGACGGCAAGCGGCACTTCTACTTGTCCATCGATGGCATGCCGGAAGAAGTGGTGTTCGAGCCGCTCAACGACTTCGTTGCCGGTAGCGGTGGCAAGCGCAAACAAGCTTCGGCGCCGGGCGATGTCAGCACCAGCATGCCGGGCAATATCGTCGACGTGTTGGTTAAGGTTGGCGATCCAGTTAAAGCCGGTCAGGCGGTTCTGATCAGCGAAGCGATGAAGATGGAAACCGAAGTACAGGCACCGATTGCCGGCACCGTCAGCGCCATTCATGTGGCCAAAGGTGATCGCGTCAATCCGGGCGAAGTACTGGTGGAAATCGACGCTTAGGTTGTGAAGTCTCCGGCCGGTTGAACAGGCATTTAAGCGGTTTGGAGGCTTCTTTTTATTCTTGCAGGTGGGCCAGCCGGCCCGCTTGCCGGGCACTCGCCCAGCTTTACGGTTATGCCCTGATGGGTAAGGTCCTGTAGTCCTGCGGGTGGGCCTTAGACATAGCTGCGGTTATCAGCACAACAGCAGTGGGGCATAGCCTTTTCCCTGCTTAGAACAGCTTGCGGTACTGCACAAAGCCCGAACGCTCAGCGATGCGCTCGTACAGCAGCATGGCTTTGCTGTTGCTCTCGTGGGTCAGCCAATAGGTACGCGAGCAGCCAGCAGCCTGGGCTTGTTGGTAGACGTATTCGATTAGCTGGCGGCCTGCGCCGCTGCTGCGCAGGTCTTTGTGGATAAACAAATCCTGCAGGTAGCAGTAGTCGCCGGGGGACCAAGTCGAGCGGTGATAAATCCAGTGCACTAGGCCGATGGCTTGGCCTTCATGCCAGGCCAGGGCTGCGTGCATCGGCTCGTTGGGGTCGAGAAAGCGCTGCCAGGTCAGCTCGCTGGTGGGCGCAGCGATCTCGGTCATGTAAAAACGCTGATAGCCCTGCCACAGCGGCAGCCAGGCGGCGTGGTCGGCGGCGCTGAGGGGGCGGATGTCGATAGGAATGCGGATGGCCATACGCGGCTCCTTGCTAGTTATTGTGGGTGCGGTCCTGAGTCTAAGTTATGGCGCCAGTTCGCCGCATAGATCCAGGGCAAACCAATGTCCGACTTCATCTTGTTTCAGGCCGGCGCCGAGCAGCGTAAAGAGTTTGCCCAGAGCCGCCTCGCGGGTCATGCCGGCGCCTGAGAGCAAACCGCATTGGGCCAGCTGGCTGCCGGCAGCATACACGCCAAACTCCACCTGGCCTTCGCCGCATTGGCTGATCGCCGCGAGCACCACGCCGCGCTGGTGCGCCTGTTGCAGCACGGCCAGCAGCTGCGCGTCATCACTGGGGCCGGTGCCGCTGCCATAGCATTCCAGCAGCAGCGCCTGCACGCCGCTGTCGAGCAAGGCCTGTACCTGCCGCGCTTGGATACCGGGATAAAACGGCAATACGGCGATGTTCACCAACTGGCGCGGCCGTTGATAACTCAGCTCGGCTGGGATCTGCGTCGCGCGTTGGCCGTGGCGTGGCCGGGCCGACTGTTGGAAGGCATCAAAGGCTTCACTGCGCAGCTTGCTGACCCGTGTGCCGGGCAGCAGTTGGCCGTTAAAGAACAGCTGCACGCCGTGCGCTTGGCCTTGCTTGAGCGCCGCCATGGCGCCAAACAGGTTGCTCCAGGCATCGCTGTCAGGGGCGCCGGCCGGCAGCATGGAGCCGGTTAACAGCACCGGCACGGGCAGGTTCAGCAGCAGGAAGCTCAAGGCTGCCGCGCTGTAGGCCAGGGTGTCGGTGCCGTGCAGCAACAGCACGCCATCGCAGCCTTGCTCTACGCCCTGGCGGATCGCCGCGGCCATGGCCAGCCAGTGCTGTTGGTTCATATTGGCGCTGTCGATCGGCGGCAGCAGCTCGGCAAATTGCCAGGTCGGCAGACTCAGCTGCTGGCGCTGTTGTTCGGCCTGGACGCGCTCGGCAAAGCCGCCGGCAGGAGCCAGGCCCGCTGCGCTCATCTGCATGCCGATGGTGCCGCCGGTGTACAGCAGCAAGAGGTTGTTGCAGCCCATGGCCGCTCTCCCGTGTGGTTCTGCACAATACTGTGCTGCGGATAAACAAACAGGGGGCAAGCCCCCTGTTTGTGACACTCAGAATAACCCAGGCTTTAGCGCTGTTGCTGCTCGCTCAGGGGCTGGGTGCTGCTCGGCCAAGCGGCTGGGTCGAGCTTGAGGTCGCTAAACTGCGCAGCATCAAACACCGGCGATTTAACCCCGGCTTTAACTTGGCTGTCGTAGTCACGCATCAGGCGCAGTGCGGTTTTAAACAGCATCACCACGGCGGCCAAGTTAACCAGGGCGAGCAAGCCCATGGTGATGTCGGCAAAGCCAAACACGGTGCTCAGGTCTTGCAGTGAGCCCCACATGATCAGGCTGATCACCAGGACGCGGTAGATCTGCAGCGGGCCGCGTTTTTTGTTGAAGAAGCTCAGGGCGTTTTCACCCAGGTAGTAGTTGTACACCAAGGTGGTGAAGGCAAAGAGCACCAGCGCCAGGCTGACGAACACCCGACCCCATTCGCCGACTTCGGCGGCCAGGGCGTTTTGTGTCAGCACCACACCGGCCATTTCGCTGCCCGGCTGATACACCCCCGAGAGCAGGATGATCAGCGCGGTGCTGGTGCAGACCAAAATGGTGTCGATAAACACGCTCAGGGACTGCACGATGCCTTGCGCTGCCGGATGCCCCACTTCCGCCACTGCGGCTACGTTCGGCGCACTGCCAAGGCCCGCTTCGTTGGAAAACAGGCCGCGTTTAACCCCCATCACAATGGCCGCGCCAATGCCGCCGGCAAAGGCCGGCTCCAGGCCAAAGGCGCTGCGCACAATCAGCGCTAAGGTGTCGGGTACTTCAGAGATGTTCATGCCCAGCACGATCAGCGCCATACCCACATAGGACACGCCCATGATCGGCACCAGTACGTCGGCCATGCTGGCGATGCGTTTGATCCCGCCGAAGATAATCAGGCCAATGACCACCAGCAAAATAATGCCGCTGGCGTAGGTCGGCAGACCAAAGGTGTCGTGCAGCGAGGTGGCGACGGTGTACGACTGCAGGGCGTTAAAACCAAAGCCGAAGGTGATCAGCAGCAGTACTGAAAACAGCACTGCCATTGGTCGGTTACCCAGGCCGTGGAGGATGTAATAGGCCGGGCCGCCGCGATACGTACCGTCGTCGGCGCGCTGCTTGTACAGCTGGCCCAACGAGCACTCGAAGTAACTGGTGGCCATGCCCAGCAGCGCCACCAACCACATCCAGAACACCGCGCCGGGGCCGCCGAGCATGATCGCCACCGCGACACCGGCGATGTTACCCGCGCCAACGCGGCCGGCCACGGACAGCATCAGGGCCTGGAAGGAGCTAAGCTGTCCCGGTTTGCGGGTAAAGGCCTC
This sequence comes from Pseudomonas sp. 5P_3.1_Bac2, assembly GCF_025465995.1. Classification (GTDB taxonomy): domain Bacteria; phylum Pseudomonadota; class Gammaproteobacteria; order Pseudomonadales; family Pseudomonadaceae; genus Aquipseudomonas. The sequence goes on from NZ_JANLNY010000028.1 coordinate 417,260, forward strand.
GGCGAAAATGCTGAACATATTGCCGAAATAGCGGAACTGGACGAAACGTGAGCGGATCGAGAAATACAGGCCCAGGCCAACCAAGGTGACCACGAGGACCTTGCTCCAGAGCAGGTCGTTGATGAGATCGAGCATGGGAGGAGACTCTCTTGTTGTCGTATTAAATTAGGAAAGCAAGCTAAGCCGGGAATAGTTGGCCACTGGCCCGCATCGTGCAATTTCGCGCTTAGCGGCGATATGACGCGAGTTGATGCTTAAAATGCGCTACTCGCATCACAGGGACGGAAAGCATGACGGATCATCTAGGCATCAATCTCAAGCTGCTGTGCAGCCACTACCGTTCAGTGGCTGAAGTCTGTCGCAAGCTCGACATCAATCGCGCCCAGTTCAACAAATACCTCAGTGGCCAGAGCCGGCCCACGGCCTATAACCTCAAGCGTATCTGTGATTTCTTCGGTGTCGAGGCGTACGAGCTGCAGCAGCCGCCTGAGGCCTTTACCGAGCTGGTCGGCGCGCGCCATGGTTTAGCGCCGGCACCCGTGGGCGGTGGGCCGGTGAGCGAGCTGTTTGACCAGCTCGGCGCGCACAGCACGAGTATGTCGCGCTATTGCGGCTACTACTTCGAGTACGCCCATTGCATGTCGGTGCCGGGGCATATCCTCCTGTCGCTGGTGCAGGTGCGTGAGGAGCGCGGCAGCTTTTTGTTTGAGCGCCAGGAGCGCCAAGAACCGTCCACTGCCGACAGCGGACGGGTGGAAGATTGGGTGCGCTGTCGCTATCTGGGCGCGGCCTTCTACCTGCAAGACCGCATGTTTTTGATCGACTACGAATCCCTGACTGGCAACGAGATGAGCCAGACCATCTTGATCCCCAGCTTTAAGAGCCGCATCACTCGCCTTAATGGCTTGAAGACCGGGGTCTCCAGCGGCGACCGTCGCACCCCAGCCTGCACCCGGGTGGTGTGGGAGTACTTAGGCACGCAGATCAACCGGGTGCATGCCTATCGCCAGGTGATGCTGTACAGCCCCGATGACCCACGGATTGATGCTGATATCCGCGAGCGCTTAAGCGGTGCACAGATTCGCCACGGCCTGTTTGAGATTGCGTAGCCGCCGGTGTTACTCGGCGCTCACTCGCATCTGCGCGGCCATGGCTTGATCACGGCTGTCGCCGCTGGCCTGTAAGCCCGCTTGCACGCCGTGCTGATCCTCGCCGCTGCGGTTTTGTCCCAGCTTGTATTTGCCATCCAAGCGCTCAATCGGCAGGGCGAAGCCGACGATGGCGCGCAGCATGCCGGCGATGTAATCGTCCGGCGCATCGCTCACCGCCCACGGCTGCTCGCGCTGGCCTTCATGGCGCTCGGTGAGAGCGCTGACCACTTTGAGCAACCGCTCGCTGTCGGCAAATATCTGCACCGGGCCACGGGCCTGGATATTGATGTAGTTCCAAGTTGGCACCACCTTGCCGTGTTCGGCCTTGGCGGCGTACCAGCTCGGCGTGACATAGGCTTCCGGGCCTTGGAACAACACCAAGGCCTGGGCGCCGGCAGCCAAGTCGCGCCACTGCGGGTTGGCCTTGGCAAAGTGGCCGTACAGGGTGCCGTAGGGGCCCTCATCCGGTACCAGGAGCATTGGCAGTGGGGTGGCCAGCAGGCCATTGTCACCCTGGCTGACCAGGGTCGGTAAGCGGCAGGCAGCCATCTGCTGGTGCAGGGTGGCCAGATCCTCTTGGCGAAACGCGGCGGGGATATACATGTAGTAGCTGCTCCTAGTAATGGCAGCATGCTAGACAGGTTGCGCGGGGTTGGTAAGGGGGTTGTGTGCTTTTGTTTACGAAACTGGCTTTCATCGTTTGATAAAAGCAACGACCGGCCGGGCTAAGGACGCCTTGCGTGTCCCTAGCCTTAAGACGTTTAGCCGACTTGGAACGGCGCGCTGTCTTTAGTGGCCTGGATGGTCCACTGGCCGCCTTGGCGGAACGACTTGGCCGAGGCGTAGGTGTCTTCCATAAACTGGAAGTAGACGATCTGGCCGTTTTCCACTTTCGCCAGCACCGAGAACGGCGAGGTGAAGCGGTGGCCGACAGCGACGGAGGTGTAGGTGAAGTGGCCAAATACCGCGACCTTTTCACCGCTACCGAAGATGTCGGTGACCTGGAAGTCGTTCACGTCCCAGTAAGTGCCGACATTGGAGAAGGTGTCGACAAACACCTGGCGGCCTTTACGGGTGCCGGTCCATGGCTCGATTTGCTCAAGCTCGGGATGCTCGAAGTTAAGCGAGGTGTAGGTGGCATCTTCTGCCACCAACTGGCTGGCGGCGTAGGCCACGCTGTCTTTGCCAGAGTTGGCGAGGAACGCCCCAACGATGGCCACTGGGTCCTTGCTGGTTTGGGCTTGGGCGATTTGGTCTTTATCTGCGGACATGATTTTTACACTCTTCCATGGTGGGTAAAAAATGCAGCGCCGTACGCGGTAGCGGCGCTTGCGTAAAGCTAATGGGGTATGCGCCTAAACAGGCTAGCGAGGCTTTGACCTGTGTTTTTTGTCTAAGTGCCGTATTGTCGTACGAATATACCAGCTGGCCCAACGCCATGCAGCGCCAAGACTGGTCTCTAAGAGGTATAGCAGGCGCGGGCAAAAAAAAGGGATGGCCATGGCCATCCCTGAGGAATAAGAGGCGGGGGCCTCTTGTATGAGCGTTGGGTTAGCGCTGTTGGCTGGCGCGCTGGGCGGCCAGGCCTTGCGCTTGGCTGCGTGGCAGCTCGAAGCGCGGCATTGGGAAGCCTGGGCACATACGGCGTGGCGGGGTCAGCGCCAGGAAGGTCGGTGGCAGGACGGGCAGGGCGGAATTGCTTTGCATGGTGGTTCTCCTGACTTAGGCCTTCAGCGGTACGAGGCGTGGGGCAATCATGTTTTCTGGGCGTAGGATGTCGTCCAAGGTGGCGTCATCCAGCAGTTTTTCTTCGCGCACCAGCTCCAGTACGCCGCGACCACTGTCGAGGGCGACTTTGGCGATACGGGTGGCGTTCTCGTAGCCGATGTACGGGTTGAGCGCGGTGATCAGGCCGATGGAGTTTTCCATCAGTTCACGGCAGCGTGCTTCGTTGGCGGTGATGCCGTCGATGCACAGCTCACGCAACATATCCATGGCGCGGGTCAGCAGGCGGATCGAGTCGAGGATCTTGTAAGCGATCAGCGGCTCCATCACGTTCAGTTGCAGCTGACCACCTTCGGCAGCCAGGGTCAGCGCCATGTCGTTGCCGATCACGTCGAAGGCCACTTGGTTGACCGCTTCCGGGATTACCGGGTTGACCTTGCCAGGCATGATCGAGCTGCCCGGCTGACGCGCTGGCAGGTTGATTTCATTAATGCCGGTGCGCGGGCCGCTGGAGAGCAGGCGCAGGTCGTTACAGATCTTCGACAGCTTGACCGCGGTGCGCTTGAGCATGCCGGAGAACAGCACGAAGGCGCCCATGTCGCTGGTCGCTTCGATCAAGTCGGCGGCCGGAATCACCGGCATGCCGCTGATTACCGCCAGGCGCTTGACCGCCAGCAGCTGATAAGCCGGGTCGGCGTTGATGCCGGTGCCGATCGCGGTGCCGCCCAGGTTGACTTCATTGAGCAGGGTCGGCGCCAGTTTATTCAGCAGTTGCAGGTCTTCGCCCAGTGTCACGGCGAAGGCGCGGAATTCTTGGCCGAGGGTCATCGGCACGGCGTCTTGCAGCTGGGTGCGACCCATCTTCAGCACATGGCTGAACTCCAGGCCTTTGGCGGCCAGGGACTGGATCAGCTTATCCAGCGAGGTGGTCAGGCTGTCGTGACCCAGCAGCAAACCGATGCGGATCGCAGTCGGATAGGCGTCGTTGGTCGACTGCGCCATGTTCACATCGTTGTTGGGGTGCAGGTACTGGTATTGGCCTTTTTCATGGCCCATGGCTTCCAGGGCGATGTTGGCGATCACCTCGTTAGCGTTCATGTTGGTCGAGGTACCGGCGCCGCCTTGAATCATGTCGACCACGAACTGATCGTGGAACTCGCCTTGAATAATGCGCGCACAAGCGGTGCTGATCGCCGTGTGTTTGGCGGCGGACAGGTGGCCCAGCTCGCGGTTGGCGTCAGCGCTGGCTTGCTTGACCATGGCCAGGCCAACCACCAGTTTCGGGTAATGGCTCAGGGGCACGCCAGACAGGCGGAAATTTTGTACGGCCCGTAGGGTTTGGATGCCGTAATAAGCCTCAGCGGGTACTTCGAGGCTACCGAGCAAGTCTTTTTCGATGCGGTATGATGCAGCCGATGACATGATGGTTACAATCTCGTGGATATGCGGTTTTAGCCGCGATGTCCCGTAGAATAAGGGCTGTAGCCTATTTGTGGCCAATGCTGTTAAACGCTGCCCTATGCACAATCGGCATAATGAGGGTGTGACTTAATTGTAGGGCAATGACATGTTGGCCTTGTGCACCAAAACTGCGCGACAAGCCGATTGCCATCAAGAAAAAACCCTAAAAATCCGTTAATAAGCGCGAATAACTCTGGAGAGAGGCTCCATGAATTTTGAGAGCAAATGGCTGGAAGATTTCGTTGCTCTGGCCGCCACCCGCAGTTTTTCCCAGGCAGCGCAGCGCCGCTTTGTCACCCAGCCGGCGTTTAGCCGGCGTATTCGCAGTCTGGAAAGCTCGCTGGGACTGACCTTGGTCAACCGCAGCGTGACGCCGATTGAGCTGACTGAAGCCGGCCAGCTATTTCTGATTACGGCGCGCAGCATGGTCGAGCAGCTCAATGAGGTGGTGCGCCATCTGCATAACCTCGAAGGTCATCAGGGCGAGATGATGCAGATCGCGGCGGCGCACTCGCTGACGCTGGGCTTCTTTCCCGAGTGGATTGCCCGCTTGCGCCGCGAAGGCTTGCCGCTGGCTTCGCGCCTAGTCGCCGCCAACGTCGGTGAGGCCGTGCACTCCCTGCGTGAAGGCTCCTGTGACTTGCTGCTGGCCTACTACGACCCGGACGCCAGCATGCAGCTCGACCCCGAGCTGTTCCCCTCGCTGCATCTGGGCCGCAGCGAAATGCTGCCAGTGTGTGCGGCGGCGGCCGATGGCGCGCCGTTGTTTAGCCTCGACAGCGGCCAGAGTGTGCCGCTGCTGGCCTATAGCGCCGGAGCCTTTCTCGGCCGTTCGGTGAACCAGCTGCTGCGTCAGCGCGCGCTGCGCTCCAGCACCGTGTATGAGACGGCCATGGCCGACAGCCTGAAGGCCATGGCTTTACAGGGCATGGGCGTGGCCTGGGTGCCGCGCTTGTCGGTGAGCGCAGAGCTGGCGCGCGGTGAGCTGCTGGTGTGCGGTGACGGGCAGTGGCACCTGCCGCTGGAGATTCGCCTGTACCGCTGCGCCTTGGTGCGCAAGGCGTCGATACGCTTGCTCTGGCGCAAGCTGGAAGGCGGCCTGGCCAGCGATCACAGCTAAGCCGCGGTGGCCGCTTTGGACTGGGTTCAGAGCGGACGCAGCCCTGCTTCTCCTGACCGCTTGCCGTCCCGCGCGATTAACCGAGCGTAGCGACGATATGGACGCCTAGGCGCTATGGGCGCCCATGGGCTCGGGAATCTCGTTCTGCGACAGCAGGTGCAAGCCTGGGTTAAACATCCGCGCATATCGGGCCAGCAGTGGCCGCAGTTGCGCCATCACGCTGAGGACTGGCGGATGGCCGTCCTTGCGCAGATGCTCCTGCACCGTCGGCATGCGGGTTTGCAGTGGCTTGAGCAGGCTCGGCGTGAGCAATTGACTCAGCAGTGGCAACAGCTTGGTGAGGGGCCGGGCAGTGCAACGTGCAGAACGAGCGCAGCGGCAAACTGCTGGCCATGCAGAATGAAATCATCAGCCAGCTGCTGGCCGAGCCCGACCGCGCCCAGCGCTATAACCACCTGTATTTCTAGGTTGCGGCACGACCTCTGAGGCTTCTGGCGAGCTTGTCTAGGTTCGGGTGCAAGGAGCCCTGCACGGCGCCCGTGGGCGGGCTAATTAGGCTGCTTTGGTCTGACAATCCTTCAATTCAAGATAGAAATATTCGTCCCAAGTAAAGCTTTAGATTTAGTTATTTGTAACAATATATTTCACGATTGGTGCTGGAAAATCAGCATGCTAAACCCGCGTAAAAGGGCGTGGGCCGGTGCCTGCAGCGTTTCTGGAAGGGCCTGCTGGCGCGCTCGGCTTGGCAATCAGATCCGTCTTAATTTATTGACAAGGATTCTCATTAGCATCTAGCGTGGCCGCCTGAGTTTTAGCCGTAGAAGCATAGGGACGCGCACCATCATGTTTGATTTTATTGCTGTCGGCCTAGGCCCATTCAACCTCAGCCTGGCCTGTATGGCGGAGCCCCTAGACAAGCTCAACTGCTTGTTCCTCGACAAAAAAGCGCAGTTCGATTGGCATCCCGGGATGCTGCTGCAAGACACCACGCTGCAAAATCCCTTCATGGCCGACATGGTCACCCTGGCGGACCCTACCAGCCGCTACACCTACCTCAACTACGCCAAACAGCAGGGTCGCCTGTACCGCTACTTCATCCGCGAGAACTGGTACTTAGACCGCCACGAATTCAACCGTTACTGCCAATGGGTCGCCAGCCAGTTGTCCAATGTGCGTTTCGCTCACGACGTGCAGGACATCCGCTACGACGAGCAACTCCAGGCCTATCAGGTGGCCGGGGTGAATAACCAAACTGGCGAGGCGTTTTGCTTCAGCGCGCGCAAGCTGGTGATTGGCATCGGCAGCACACCACGGGTGCCCGATGCGTTTAACGGTAAAGAGCATCTGCCCCGGCCCATCCACAGCACCGCGTACTTGAACAACAAGGAGCAGTTGCAGCGCTGCAAAAACGTCACGGTGATTGGCAGCGGGCAAAGCGGTGCGGAGATTTTCTACGACTTGCTGCAAGGTTCCGAAGAGCACGGTTACAGCCTCAACTGGGTGACCCGCTCGGATCGTTTCTTCCAGATGGAAACCGCCAAGCTGACCCTGGAATTGCTTACCCCCGAATACGCCGAATACTTCTACGGCTTAAGCGATCAGGAAAAAGCCAGCACGCTGCGCAGCCAGCAAAGCGTGTTTAACGGCATCAACCAGTCGCTGATCAGCAAGATTTACGACCACCTCGACAGCCGCACTCACCATGCGGCGCCGCCGGCCCATCTGCTCAGCAATATGGCGCTTAACCAAGTGGACTACGACGACGGGCAGTGGTCGCTGCGCTTTAACCACCAGACGCTCGGCACCGAGTTCCACCATGTCACCGATGGCCTGGTGTTTGCCACCGGCTACGGCTATCGCCTGCCCAGTTTTATCGACGGCATCCGCTCGCGCATTCGCTGGGATCAACACGGCTGCTATGAGGCCTCGCGCACCTGGTCGGTGGATCATCAGGACTGCGAGATCTATGTGCAGAACGCCGGCCTGCAAAGCCATGGCATGGCTAACCCGGACCTAGGCCTGGCCTGTTATCGCAATGGTCGTTTGCTGCATCAATTGACCGGCGTCGATCACTACCCGAGTGATCCGCGAATTGCTTTCCAGGAGTTCAGTCCCGGTGCCGACAGCGGTTTTGTGCCGCGGGCCGTGGGCCTGTGACGCTGCGTACAGCGATCCTGATCATGTCGGCGTTTGGCGTGATCAGCGATTCGATTCTGATTGCCTTCTACCCGCAGTTCTTCGAAATGCGTTATGGCCTGACCAGCGCTGTGCACGTGGGCGCCTACGTGGCGGCGATCTCGATTGCGGTGATGTGCATGCTGCCGGTGTGGGCCTATGTGGCGCGCTTCGTTGAGACTCTGCATCTGGTGGTGTTTACCCAGTTGGCGGCGGCGCTGTTGTGCCTGGCTGCGATCTGGGCGCCTAACCCGCTGATCTTCTGGGTGCTGACCATGCTGATGTACATGGTCAAGGCCAGCTACCTGCTGCTGTTCCCCTATTTGATGCGCTTGGAGCCATTGGATCAGCACAGTTTGGTGGTGGGCCTGCTGGCGGTAGTGATTCATATCGCCGCGATCTTCGGCGCCGCTGTGGGTGGCCTGGGTTTACAGGAGTTGGGTCCGCGTTGGTGTCTGGCGTTGATGGCCGCCGGCGATCTGATCCAAATGGCGATTTGTCTGTACCTGATCAGTCGCGGCAAGGTGATCAAGGTGCTCGACCGCGATGAGCATAACCAGCTCAAGCAATTGCCGGCACGCGCCCGTGGGGCATTGCTGTTGCTGCTCAAACTGAGTCTGCTGATGCTGCTGTTTGATTTCAGTGCCTATCTGGTGCGGCCGTTTTTCACCCTGTATTGGCAAACCAGCACCGGCATCAGCGAGCAGTTCCTCACCGGCTTGGTGTTTGCCATTCCTGGCATCGTCGCGGTGCTGGCTCTGTGGCTGAAGCGCCGCGTGGGGCAGATGCCTTGGTGGGCCGAGCACAGTCAGTTGAACCTGCTTCTTGGCGCTGTGGGCCTGGCCCTGCAAGCCGTGCCGTCCTTGTGGCTGATTTTGTTGGGGCGCTGCCTGTACGGCTGGGCGATCTTCCAGCTGGTGGTCAAGCTGGAGGTGACGCTGTTCAAGATCAGCACGCCGGCCTCCTATGCCCGCGATTTCAGCGTGATCAATTTCTTCCAAAACCTGGGCGTGTTGCTGTCGTCGTTTGGCGCCGGTTATGTGGTCAGCCTGCTGGGCATGCCGATGACCTTCCTGATCGCTGCCGTGGGCATGCTGGTGACCTGGCTGGTGGATCGCCTGTGCTTTCGTCTCGACAGCTACCACGGCAGCGCCGCCGTGGCGGTGGCCCCGGCTGACGTGAGCCTCGCGGTGGCCGCGCCCTTAATTGCCAGCCAAGGAGGGCCAGGCCATGACTGAGTTGATTTATCCCGCCGCCCAGCGTGCGTCACTCAATCCGCACCTGGCCCTGCGTGGGCTGCGTCTGGACGAAGACGTGGCGGTGCTGCACCCCTGGTATCAGATGGACTACGCGCACTTCTGGCTGATGCAAAACATGACGCTAGAGGCCACCCGCAGCTTCTACGCCGATGCCGCCAGCAGCGGCCATATGCAGGCCTTTATGGGCTTTTACCAAGGCCGTCCGGCCTTTGTGGTGGAGTGCTACGCACCGCGTCACGATCCGGTCGGCCAGTGCTACGAGGTGCGCGACGGCGATGTCGGCATGCATTTTTTTGTTGGCCCGAGCAGCGCGCCGATCCGCCATTTCACCCGCGATATTTTGCGTGTGGTGATGGCCTTTATGTTCGATCACCAAGGCGCCCAGCGTGTGGTGGTCGAGCCCGACGAGCGCAACAGCAAGGTGCATCGTCTTAATCACCTGGTCGGTTTTATCGACGCCGAGGTGATCCAGTTACCGCATAAGCGCGCGTTGTTGTCGTTCTGTACGGCCGGCGACTTTGCCCAATCACTTTTACTCCAAGGATAGAGAAGTCATGACGTCCTCCCGCATGGATCAGCCCGCATCAGTCGTTACCCACCTTGAACCCCAGGCGTGGGCGCGGGTTAACCGCCACTTGGTGCGTAAAGCCATTGCTGAATATGCCCACGAGCAACTGTTTGCCCCGCAAGCCTTGGGCCTGGCTGAGGCTGAAGGTTGGCAGCATTACGCCTTAGCTGCCGACACAGAGGGCTGCCGTTATCTGTTTAGCGCCAAGCGCATGGCTCTGCGTCATTGGTGGGTGGACGCCGCGAGCATCGTCCGTGAACTTAACGGCACGGCGCAGAGCGAGCTGGATGCCCTGACTTTTATCATCGACTTCAAGCGCACCCTTGGCGTGCCGGCGGACAAGCTGCCGATCTACCTCGATGAAATCAGCAGCACGTTGTTTGGCGCGGCGTACAAAATCAGCGGCGACTACCTGACCAGCGCGCAACTGGCCGATGCCGATTATCAGCAGTTTGAAGTGAGCATGACCGAAGGCCACCCAGGTTTTGTCGCCAACAATGGCCGCTTGGGTTTTGATGCCTCTGACTACCGTGCCTATGCCCCGGAAGCCGGCGCGCCGTTCGCCATCATTTGGCTGGCCGTGCATAACAGCAACGCCCACTTCGCCTCGATTCCGGGCCTCGATCACCAGCGCCTGATGGATGAAGAGTTAGGCACGGCGACAGTGGCTGCCTATCAGCAGCAACTGCGCGATCTGGGCGTTGATCCGGCCGACTACGTCTTTATGCCGACCCATCCGTGGCAGTGGTTCAGCAAGCTGAGCATCATGTTCAGCGCCGATGTGGCCAACCGCAAAATCATCGCCTTGGGCCGCAGTGAAGATGAGTACCTGGCGCAACAGTCGGTGCGCACCTACTTCAACATTTCGCAGCCGCATAAGCGCTATGTGAAGACCGCTTTGTCGGTGCTCAACATGGGCTTTATGCGCGGCCTGTCGCCGTACTACATGGCCGGTACGCCGGCGATCAACGCCTACCTGTATGAGCTGATCGAAAACGACCCGGTGCTGCGCGACTATGGTTTCCGCATCCTCCGTGAAGTGGCGTCGGTGGGTTATCGCAACCGTTATTACGAGGCCGCGCTGGAAAGCGACAGCCCGTACAAGAAGATGCTCTCGGCGCTGTGGCGAGAGAACCCGCTGGGCCAGTTGGCGGCCGGCGAGCGCTTGATGAGCATGACCGCGCTGCTGCACGTCGACCCTGATGGCGCCGCCCTGCTGCCCGAGTTGATGCGCCGCTCAGGCTTGGCTCCGCAGCAGTGGCTGAAGCAATACCTGAAGGCATTTTTGCAGCCCTTGCTGCACTGCTTCTATGCCCACTCCCTGGTGTTTATGCCCCATGGCGAGAACCTGATTCTGGTGCTGCAAGACCACGTGCCGGTGCGCGTGTTTATGAAGGATATCGCCGAGGAATCGGCCATCCTCGACAAGGACGCGGCGATGCCCAAAGGTCTCGAGCGTCTGGCGGTGGATGTACCGGAAGACTACAAGCTGCTGGGGATCTTTATCGACGTGTTCGATGGCGTGTTCCGCCATATGAGCCAGATCCTCGAACAAAGCGCGAGCATGGACGAAGAGCTGTACTGGCGCACGGTGGCCGACGCCGTGCTCGACTATCAGCAAGCCCATCCTGAGTTACAGGCGCGCTTCGCGCAGTACGACTTCTTCGCGCCGACCTTCTTGCATTCGTGCCTCAACCGCTTGCAGCTGCGTAACAACCTGCAAATGGTCGATCTGGCCAACCCGGCTGGCAGCACCATCCTCGCCGAACCTTTGCCCAACCCTGTGGCGCCGTTTGCCCCAGGACGGGCGCCAGCTAAGCCCGCTTAGTCAGGCCGCTAAGTCGTTTCGTTTGGCCCGTTATCGCGGGCCAGCTTCACGCCCTGCAGGCGTTTGTCTGCAGTTGGCAAACCAAGGACCACGGCAACGCCGTCACTCAGACCATCCACAGAAGCATCCAACATGAAAGCAATAATTGAGCAGGGCCGCCCATTACGTCGTTTCATTCAACCGCACAGCGCATGCAGTTGTTATGTGCTGGCCCTAGCTTTAGGTCTGGCCGCGCCCTACAGCCTGGCTGACGAAGCCAGCCAGGCCAGCGATGAGCCGGTGGCGCTGGAAGGCGCCACCATCACCAGCCAAGGCGAGTTGCCTAATGTCAGTGAGCAGAGTGATGCCTATGCCATTGGCAGCAGCAACACCGCGACCAAGCTGGACCTGTCGCCACGGGAGACTCCGCAGACCCTGGTGACCGTGACCCAGCAGCAACTCAAAGACTTTAACCTGACTAGCGTCAACGACACCCTCGATGCGGCCGGGGTGAACGTACAACGGGTCGAGACCAACCGCACCTACTTCACGGTACGTGGCTTGGATGTCTCCAACTTCCAGATTGACGGTGTGGGTTTGCCGTTCAGTTCGGAAGAGCAGATGGGCGATCTCGACACCGTGCTTTACGACCATGTTGACGTGCTTAAAGGGGCCAACGGCCTGCTGTCGAACCCAGGTAACCCATCGGCTACCGTCAACTTTGTACGTAAGCGTCCTACCCAGGAGTTTCAGGCTTCTGGCAAGTTCAGCTATGGCTCGTGGGATACCCGGCGTACTGAGTTCGATCTGTCGGGTGCGTTGAACGACTCGGGCACCATTCGTGGCCGGCTTATCGCCATGGATGAGGACGGCAACTCCTATCTGGATCGCTATTCGAGTACCAATAACGTTTTCGGCGGTATCCTCGAATTTGACCTTAACGATAGCAACACGCTGACTGTGGGCCACTCACAACAGCGCAATCGCCCCGACGGCATTATGTGGGGCGGGGTCAACCTCTATAACGTCGATGGCTCCAAGCACCACTTTAGCGGCAGCCACAGCACCGCACCGGAGTGGAGCTATTGGGATACCAACGACAAACAGACCTTTGTCGAACTCGCCAGTGATTTGGGTTACGGATGGCAGAGCAAGGCCACTCTGAATTACAACGAGTCGACAGGCGACGGCAAAATGTTCATGACCAAGGGACTGCCGCCTGCCACAGAAACGCCTTACGCCTCTCAGTTTGCTCGTTCCGAGCGGCAAATTCTGGCGGACTTCTACGTCAAAGGACCCTTTGAGTTACTGGGACGCACCCATGAAGTGGTCGTGGGTACCAACTGGGCCAAGGATGACGTGCACTGGACGTCCAGGGATGCGTTCTCCTCTGAGTTTCTGCCGCCGGGCTTCAATGGCGATTACCCAGAGCCTGAGTTTGGTGCGGTCACCAGTGGTGCTGACTTCATCAACTACCGGCGTGGTCTCTACGGCGCTACCACGTTAAGCCTGACCGATGAGCTGAAGCTGATTGCCGGGGCGAACTGGACCAAAATGACCAGTTCAGGCAATCAGACCGGTGATGTGCATGATTTTGAGAAATCCAAGGTCAGCCCTTATTACGGCCTTGTGTACGACTTCCATCCCAACTATTCGGCCTATGTCAGCTACACCGAGATCTTCAATCCGCAGTTCAAGATTGACGTCAACGGTGGTGTGCTCGACCCGGTCGAGGGTGACAGTATCGAAGGCGGGATCAAGGGCGAGTGGTTCGACAAACGCTTGAATGCCAGCATCTCGCTGTTCCGCACCAAGCAGAACAACTACGGTGAGTACGCTGACTGGATTGGCGGCATGAGCCGTTACAAAGGCATTGATATTAAATCCGAGGGTTATGAGCTGACGGTGAGTGGCGAGCTGCTGACCGGCTGGCAAATCAATGCGGGCCTGACTCACCTGTTCTCCCTGGAGAACAAAGAAGGCTCCGCCGCGCGTACCTATACCCCGCAAAACACCCTGTACCTCAGCACCAGCTATAAGGTGCCGCAAGTGCAGGGCCTGAAGGTGGGGGCGAGCATGAACTGGCAGAGCGATATTTATCGCGATGAAGGCAAAACGGCCAGTGGTCAAGACATCCGCATCAATCAGGGCTCTTACGCGGTGGTTAACACCATGGCCAGTTATGAGATCGACAAGAACTGGACTGTGGCTCTTAACGTCAACAACATCACCGATCGTAAGTACCTGACCAGCCTGTACTGGGATCAGTCCTTCTACGCCGCGCCGCGCAATGCCACGGCGTCGGTATCGTGGAAGTACTAGGGGTTAATCGCTACAGCTAAATCAGGCGCTGCTCTGGGTAAGAGCAGCGCCTTTTTTATACCTGCGATTTAGCCTGTACGAACTGCTTAGGATTGGGCAGGCGCGACTTGGCTCGCGGCTATTGGGCTGTTTAAGCCTGCGCCCCAGCATCCGCCGGCAGCGTCAGTAAGGCCGCGCTGATGGCCTCGGCCAACTGCTCGATACAGAAGATTCCGCCGTGGGTCCATACCGAACGCATCGCTGCCACATGGCCGCGTTTAACAAAGCCCATGCCTTGCCATAGGGCGGTGCTGAACAGTCGCTCATGCTGGGCAAAGGGCTCGATATAGAGCACCACGCCGTCGTCGATTTGACCTAAGTCCGTCACCGGTTTCTGCAGGGCGCCCCAGCGACTGACCGCCACCTCCAGTGCCGGGCTTAAGCCCAGGCGGCTTAGGGCATGCTGCGGCATGGAGTTGGGGCCCATGGCGTAAAACACCGTGGGCGAATCAAAGCGCACCACGGCGACCTTGGGCGGCTGGCCGTTAAAGTGCGTATACAGCTGTTGGCGCAGTTGCTCCAGATGCTGATCCATCCGCGCCAGCTCACTCAGGGCCTTGTTTTGGGCGCCGACTTCGGCGGCCAGGCTAAGCAAGTTACGCCGCTGCAACTGCTGGTTGTCCTGCTCCTGGGTGAAGTCCTGATAGCTGAGTACCGTCGCGATGCGTTCGAGCTTGGGGCGGATATCTTCCAGCAGTGGGGTGATCAGAATCAGCTCGGGTTGTAGCTGAGCCATTAGCTCCAGATTCGGCTCGGTGCGCGTACCTAGATTGGGCACGCTAAGCGGCAGTGTGGGATGCACCACCCAGTCGCGATAGACCTGGGCATCGGCCACCGCCTGCGGCAGCACACCCAGTTGCAGCAGATGCTCGGTCATCTCCCAGCTAAGCGAGACGATGCGCTTGGGCGGCTCGGCCAGCGCCATGCGCCAGGGCAGGCCGCCCGCTAAGAGCAAGCCTTGCAGCACTGCGCGGCGCTTCATGCCCAGCGCCCGCGCAGCAGCAACAGCATGAAATACAGGCCGCAGACCACCGAGGCCACCAAGCCCACGGGGATTTGCAGGGGGAAGAGCAAATTGCGTCCCAGCCAGTCGGCCAACATCATCAGTGCGCTGCCCAGGGCCATGGCTAAACCCAGCTGGCTCGGTACGCGCCGGGCGCCAAGCATGGCCGCCATATGCGGGGCGAGCAGACCGACGAAGGCGGTGGGGCCCAGCAAGCTGGTGACCCAGGCGCAGAGCAGGGAAGCCAACAGCAACAGCAGCAAGCGCGCCTGGGCTAGATTCAGGCCACGGCTTAAGGCCACGCCATCGTCAATCGAGATCAGGCCGATGGCGCGTTGCATAAGCACACTCAGGCCGCTTAACAGCAGTACCCCAGCCAACAGCCATAGGGCCTGCGCGCCGGTGATGCGATAGGTCGAGCCGGACAGCCAGCCGAGCAGGGCCAGGGCATCGCTGGAGCCTTTGCTTAACACGAACTGCAACACGGTGCCGAGCAGGGCACTTAAGGCCACGCCGATCAGCACCATAATCGCTGGCGCATAGCGGTGGCGGCGGCCCAGCACCAGCAACACGGCGAGCACCGCCAGGCTGCCGACAAAGGCGGTCAGCGGTGCCAGCAGCCAGAACAGCGAGCTGCCAAACAGCACCAGACTGCTCAGCACTGCGAGGCCGGCACCAGCGGTTAAACCGAGCAAGTCCGGGCTGGCCAGGGGATTGCGCAGCAGGCGTTGCAGCAGCAAACCGGCTACGGCTAAGCCGCTGCCGGCACTGGCGGCGGCCAACACCCGTGGCCAGCGCAACGACCACAACGACTCAGTTGGCCAGCCCAGTTGCCAGCCAGCAAGACTACGGCTTAAGGCTAGGCCGAGCAGGGCGCACAGCAGCACGGCGGCGATCACGGCGCACAGGTTAAAGCGACTCAGACGCAGCGCGCCCCGGGGCAGTTGCAGGGCGCCTTGATCCTTGGCAGACAGCTGCCGGCGCGCCAACCACAGCAGCGCTGGTGCACCAATTAGCGCGGTGGTGGCGCCAGTGGGCACCAGCTCAAACCAGCCGTTGTTCAGTAGCAGCGCCAGGGCATCACTGGCCAGCAGCAACAGCATGCCCAGCAGCAGGCTGTAGGCCAGTTCATCGCGGGCGGTACGCGCCCCCAGCCAACGGGCTAAGTTGGGCGCGAGCAGGCCAATAAAACCGATCATGCCGACTGCCGTAATGGCCACGGAACTGAGCCATACCGCCAGCAGAAACAGCACCAGCAGCACTGGCAGCAGATTCATGCCCCGGGCTTGCGCCGCCTGCCCGCCAAGCTGCAATAGGGTCAGCGCGCGCGGGGCGATGACGAGCGCCAGCAGGCCGATTAACAGGCGTGGCCAGAGCCACTGCACCCAGCCCCAGTCGATCTGGGTCAGGTCGCCGGCGCCCCACACAAACAGGCCACGGCTTTGCTCATGGAGGATCAGCATAATGCCGCCGGCAATCGCCCCTAACAGCAGGTTCAGGGCCATGCCGGCGAGCACTAAGGGCAGGCCGGACAGGCCGCTGCGGCCCACGATCAAGAGCACTAGCGCCACCGCCGTCAGTGCGCCGCCCAAGGCCGCCCATTCGCCATACGCGGCGGCAAAACTCGGTGCCAGGCTGCTGGCTAACAGTAAGCCGAGCCAAGCGCCGGAGGAGGCGCCGATGGTCATGGGCGACACCAGCGGATTCTGGGTCATCTGTTGCAACAAGCTGCCCGCCAGGCCCAGGGCGGCGCCCACTAGCAGGGCGATGACTAAGCGCGGCAGCACGGCCAGGTGATAGTTCAGGGCGCTAAAGCTGTCGCTGGGCGCGCGCCACAGTTGCCACTGTTGGCTTGGATTCAGACCGCTGCCCAGCTGGCTATGCAGCATGGCTATGGCCAGACCCAGCAGTAGGGTCAGGCCATAGCGCCGCCACAGTTGGCGGCGCTCATGGCTGAAGCGCAGGGCTGGGGCAACTGCGGCCATCTCAGCTCACCACCGCCACCGGCAGGGCTTGCCCCGGTTGGTTGAGGAGCTGGATATCAATCTCGTACAGCTCGCTGAGCAGATTGGCGTCGAGTAACTGCTGCGGGCTGCCATCGAAAAATAAGCGCCCTTGCTTGAGCGCGATGATGCGCTGGGCATAGCGGCAGGTGAGGTTGATGTCATGCAGGATCGCCACCACGCCCAAGCCCTGCTGTCGATTGAGTTCGCGCAGTAGATTGAGGACCTGATACTGATGGGCCAGATCCAGCGCTGAGGTGGGTTCATCGAGCAGAATCAGCGGCGCGGCCTGGGCTAGCAACATAGCAATCCAGGCGCGCTGGCGCTCGCCGCCGGAGAGGCTGTCAGCCAGGTGTTCGGCGTACTGAGCGGTGCCGGTCTGGGCCATGGCCTGCTCGACGATGGCGTGATCCTGTGGTTGCCACAGACCGAGTAAACCGCGCCACGGATAGCGGCCCAAACGCACTAACTCGCGCACCGTGAGCCCCGGTACTTCCGGCAGGCGTTGCGGCAAAAACGCGATCTGTTGGGCAAAGGCGCGCTGGCTGTAGGTGGTGAGTGGTTGCTGATGCAATTGCAGATGCCCGGCGTCGGGCTCGATCTGCCGCGCCAGCAGATTCATCAGGGTCGATTTGCCCGAGCCGTTATGGCCCAGGATCACGGTAAATTCCCCGGGATTAATCACGAGCTGATCCAGCTCAAGGATGCGTCTTTGCTCACGGCAAACTTCGATCTGGTGCAGGCTCAGCATGCAGTGGCTAACTCCGTCTGCAAGCGCGCCAGGCGTTCGGCAGGTTTTAATTTTGGGCAGGAACTGCACAGCTCGCCGTCGGCCCGGCGAAAGTCCTGGCAGCAGGCGCGGCGCAGCAGGCAGAGGTGCTCGTCACCATCACTGGCAATCAGGCCTTCCAGGCAACTGCGTGGCGTCAGGCGCAGGGCTTCTAGCCAGTCTTGCTCTAGGGCCAGCAGCTGCGCATTGCTGTGCTTGAGTTGGCGCTGAGCCAGCAGCAGGGCGGCGCCGGCGCAATCGGCAGCGAGCAGGCGGGCCAGCTTGGGATAGATCTCGGCGACCTGATTAAACTCACCGAGCTGAGTCTCCACCAGCTCTTGCACTTGTCCGGCGGCAAAGCGGATTAACTCTTGGGTCTGGCCGTGCTGCGGGGTATGGGCGGGCAGACAAAAGCCGCCGACAAAACCACTTTGCAAGGACTGGCCCATGCGCTTTAACGAAGGCGCTTGGCCATGCAGATGTACCGCTAATACGCTCAGGTAAATCGGTTGCCAGATCAGCAATGTCCAACTGCGCACCGCCCAATAGTGGCGACCGGCTTCCGGATGCTGTTGTTGCCAATAGCGATACAGTTCAGCGATGCGTTGTGGGTTGTCCGGGCTGCCACAGAGCAACTGCTCCTGCTGCACATCACCCACACGCCCTTGCAAACGGGGGAGCACCTCGTTGGCGGCATTGAGCAGCAGGGTTAACTCGCGGGAAGTGTTGTACATCCGGACAATCCATTGGCCTGTAAGGGCTGCAGCCTATCTGCGGCGCGGCCTAGGCCCGATTAGAACAGGCAGTTGCGAATAGTTCAAATTATCATTTGATTGGCGCGACGCATAACCTGACGCACCTGTTTTTGCAGGTCAGCGGTAAATCCCAGGCGAAAAAAAACCGCTGCACGGGACTGCAGCGGTTTAAGGAGAAAGGGTAGCGCGAGGCGGTTAAATCACCCCGGCTGCGCGCAGAGCGCTGATTTGTTCAGTGCTGAGCTTGAGCTGTTGGCGCAGCACCTGATCGGTGTGCTCGCCCAGCAGCGGTGGCGCGTTGCGATAGGTCACCGGCGTGGCCGACAGCTTCAGCGGACTGGCCACCAGCGGTGTGCTGCTGCCCAGGCTGTTGGGGAGGTCGATGCGCAGGCCACGGGCTTGCACGTGGGGGTCGGCGAATACCTGTGCCAGATCGTTGATCGGCCCACATGGCACGCCGGCTTGTTCGAGCAATTGCACCCATTCGCTGGTGCTCTTAAACACCGTGGCCTGGCGCAGCAGGGGGATCAGTTCGGCGCGATGAGCCACCCGCGCTTTGTTGGTGGAAAAACGCGGGTCATCGGCCAAAGCCGTAAGGCCGGCAACCTCGCAAAGTTTGCGGAACTGCCCGTCGTTACCCACGGCGATGATGAAGTTGCCGTCGGCCGAAGGAAAATCCTGGTACGGCACGATATTCGGGTGGGCGTTGCCCAAGCGTTTAGGCGCCACTCCGGTGTTGAGGTAGTTCATCGCCTGGTTGGCCAGGCAAGCCACTTGCACGTCGAGCAGGGCCACGTCGACGTATTGGCCGATGCCAGACTGCTCACGCTGATTGAGCGCCGCCAACACCCCAACAGTGGCGTACAGACCGGTGAGGATGTCCGTTAAGGCCACGCCGACTTTGACCGGGCCGCCACCTTCCTCATCATCCGGCTTGCCGGTCAGGCTCATCAGCCCGCCCAAGCCTTGGATCATAAAGTCGTAGCCAGCACGCTTAGCGTAGGGGCCGTCTTGACCGAAGCCGGTGACTGAACAGTAGATCAGCCGTGGGTTGATGGCTTGCAGGCTGGCGTAGTCGAGGCCGTATGCCGCCAAGCCACCGACTTTGAAATTCTCCAGCAGCACATCGCAGTTTTGCACCAGCTCGCGGATCAGGCGTTGGCCTTCGGCTTGGGTGAAATCGATGGTCAGCGATTGCTTGTTGCGGTTGGCGCTCTGGAAATAGGCCGCCTCGCGCGAATCATTGCCCTGCGCGTCTTTGACGTAGGGCGGGCCCCAGTGCCGGGTGTCGTCACCCGTGCCGGGACGTTCAACTTTGATCACCTCGGCGCCGAGGTCCGCCAGGATCTGGCCGGCCCAGGGCCCGGCCAACACGCGGGATAAATCTAAAACGCGAATATGTGACAGGGCACCGGACATGGCAGGCCTCTTAGCAACGAAATGAAAGCAGGGAGGCCGCAGCCTCCCTGCTGACGGCAGCAGGACTTAGAAGAAAGCCTGCAGGCCGGTTTGCGCACGGCCGAGGATCAGCGCGTGGACGTCGTGGGTGCCTTCGTAAGTGTTGACCACTTCCAGGTTGACCAGGTGACGGGCTACGCCGAACTCATCGCTGATGCCGTTGCCGCCCAGCATGTCGCGGGCCATACGGGCAATTTCCAGGGACTTGCCGCAGCTGTTGCGCTTCATGATCGAGGTGATTTCCACCGCCGCAGTGCCTTCGTCTTTCATCCGGCCCAGGCGCAGGCAACCTTGCAGGGCCAGGGTGATTTCGGTCTGCATGTCGGCCAGTTTCTTCTGGATCAGCTGGGTTTGTGCCAGTGGGCGGCCAAACTGCTTACGGTCCAGGGTGTATTGGCGCGCGGTGTGCCAGCAATCTTCGGCAGCGCCCAGGGCACCCCAGCTGATGCCGTAACGGGCGGAGTTCAGGCAGGTGAACGGGCCGCGCAGGCCACGTACGTCGGGGAAGGCGTTTTCTTCTGGGCAGAACACGTTGTCCATGACGATTTCGCCGGTGATCGACGCACGCAGGCCGACCTTACCGTGGATCGCCGGGGCGCTCAGACCCTGCCAGCCTTTCTCCAGGACGAAGCCACGGATCTCGCCGGCATCGTCTTTGGCCCAGACCACAAACACGTCAGCGATCGGCGAGTTGGTGATCCACATCTTGGCGCCGGTCAGGCGGTAGCCGCCGTCGACTTTACGGGCGCGGGTGATCATCGAACCTGGGTCGGAACCGTGATCAGGCTCGGTCAGGCCGAAGCAGCCGATGTATTCGCCGCTGGCCAGTTTCGGCAGGTATTTTTGCTTGGTGGCTTCGTTGCCGAATTCGTTGATTGGCACCATCACCAGGGACGACTGCACGCTCATCATGGAGCGGTAGCCGGAGTCGATACGCTCCACTTCGCGGGCGATCAGGCCGTAGCACACGTAGTTAAGGCCGCTGCCGCCGTAGATTTCTGGAATGGTGGCGCCGAGCAGGCCGGTTTCGCCCATTTCGCGGAAGATCGCCGGGTCGGTTTTTTCGTGACGGAAGGCTTCTTGCACCCGTGGGGCCAGCTTGTCGGCAGCGAACTGCTGAGCACTGTCGCGCACCATGCGCTCTTCTTCAGTCAGTTGTTGATCCAGCAGCAGGGGGTCGATCCAGTTAAAGCTAGCCTTGGCCATGGGTAAAAACCTCGAATTCTTGGACTTAAAGCAGGGGCCGCGAGAGGGAAGTGGCGACACCTGGATGGCATTGATCCTAGGCGCCGAGATCGGCCTGCGCAAACGACTAATCTGCACCTATTTGTGCGTAATCCTCACTTCGAGTTAAGGTAATTCTGCTTTTAATCCCTAAATTGAGTGAGGCTCACGCACAGATGCGCCGTAAAATCCCCAGTACTGCCGCCTTGGTCGCCTTTGAGTCGGCGGCGCGCCATCAGAGTTTTACCAAGGCCGCCGCTGAGCTGAGCCAGACCCAGGGCGCGGTGTGCCGGCAAATCGCTGGGCTGGAGAGCTTCCTCAATGTGGAGTTGTTTAAGCGTTCGCGGCGTGGGGTCAAGCTGACCGAGGCGGGGTTGTCCTACGCGCGGCGCGTTGCTGCGCAGCTGGATGCGGTGGAGCGCGACACCCTGGCCGTGATGGGCCAGCAAGGGGCGATGAATATTGAGCTGGCGGTGGTGCCGACCTTCGGCACCCAGTGGCTGATTCCGCGCCTGAAGGACTTCCAGCGCTTGCATCCACAGGTGACGGTGAATCTGACCAACCGCACGCGGCCGTTTATGTTTGCCGACACCGAACTGGATGCAGCCATCTACTTCGGTGATGCCGACTGGCCCGGCACCCGGGCTTACTTGCTGATGGGCGAGAACATGATGCCGGTGTGCAGCCCGGCGTTGCTCCAAGGCCAGGCGCAACTGAGTGTGGCGCGCATTGCCGAGCTGCCGCTGTTGCAACAGTCGACCCGTCCCTATGCCTGGCGCCAGTGGTTCGGCGCGCAGGGGGTGAGCTGTGCGCGGGATATGAGTGGGGCGCGTTACGAGCTGTTTTCCATGCTCGCCCAAGCGGCCATCCACGAGATGGGAGTGGCGCTGATCCCGCCGTTTTTGATTCGCCGTGAATTGCAGGAAGGCCAGCTGGCGTTGGCCGCACCGCTGACGATGCCTACTGATAAGGCGTACTACCTGATGATTCCCGAGCGCAAATTGGAATCCCCAGCGCTGGTATTGCTGCGCGACTGGCTAATCAAGCAGGCTCAGGACTACGAAATGGCCAGTGGTCTCAAATAGAAGACAGCTTGCTAAGTATTTTTTCTTGATATGCCCCCCACAGCTGGCGATCTCAGCGCCGCCGCTTAATCACGAGCCGGCTAATTTTCTGGCTTTGTTGTGCCCTTATAGTCTTGTAGTGCTATTTAAATAGCACTACAAAGTCATTGGGACTACCTAAATAGGTGTTTAATTTATTGAACATAATTTGCCTCTGTAAGCCAAGCCTGGCGCGTCTGTGGGGCGTTTTTGTCTGACTCCGCTGATCATCTGCCTGAATTTTTCTTTATTTTTGTTGGGTATGCACAAAAAACCAGGGTAATGCACTGCAAGCCTTGTAGTTACTGACTTACAGCTGATTGTGTGGCTGTTTGGTCAACGGGTGACTTGTAGTTATCTAAATCTTTTACTTCATAACGTCTTGAAGGCAGCCGTCTTCGCCTGCAAAATGCCGCGCCCTGCCTTCGACTAAGGTCGTACAAGGGAAATTTGTGCTGATCATCCCAATATGCCCGCGTGCCATCCGTAGTACGCCGGTTCACAAAAAAGATCACGCAGGAGAATTGAAGTGCACATCGGTGTTCCTCTCGAAACCCATGCCGGCGAGACGCGTGTAGCGGCTACGCCTGAGACCCTCAAGAAGCTGATTGGCCAAGGCCATCAGGTGACGGTACAGAGCGGTGCCGGCGTGACTGCCAGTATTCCGGACAGCGCTTACAGCGCCGTTGGCGCAAGCATTGGCGATGCCGCCAGTGCCTTTGCCGCTGATTTGGTGTTGAAGGTGGTGGCGCCGGACGCTGCTGAATTGGCTCTGATGAAGGCGGGAGCGGTGCTGATCGGCATGCTCAACCCCTTCTGTAACGAGACCATTGCCCGGCTCAACGCCCGTGGTATTACTGCCTTTGCCTTGGAAGCTGCACCGCGTACCTCGCGGGCGCAGAGCCTCGACGTGCTCAGCTCGCAAGCCAACATCGCCGGTTACAAGGCGGTGATGCTGGCGGCCAATCATTACCCGCGCTTTATGCCGATGCTGATGACGGCTGCCGGTACGGTTAAGGCGGCCCGCGTGCTGATCCTCGGTGCCGGCGTGGCCGGTCTGCAGGCCATTGCCACGGCTAAGCGTCTGGGTGCGGTGATTGAGGCCTCGGACGTGCGTCCGGCGGTGAAAGAGCAAATCGAATCCCTCGGCGCCAAGTTCGTCGACGTGCCGTTCGAGACCGATGAAGAGCGCGAATGCGCCCAGGGCGTAGGTGGCTACGCGCGGCCGATGCCGGCTTCGTGGATGGAACGCCAAGCTAAGGCGGTGCACGAGCGGGCCAAGCAGGCCGATATCGTCATCACCACGGCCCTGATCCCCGGCCGTAAGGCGCCGACTCTGCTGCACGAGGCGACCGTCGCTGAGATGAAGCCCGGCTCGGTGGTGATCGACCTGGCTGCAGCCCAAGGCGGCAACTGCCCGCTGACCGAAGCCGACAAGGTGGTGGTCAAGCATGGCGTGACCCTGGTTGGTCACACCAATCTGGCGGCCCTGGTGCCGGCGGATGCGTCGGCATTGTATGCGCGCAACCTGTTGGACTTCCTCAAGCTGGTCATCGACGGCGAAGGCAAGTTCCACCTCAACCTTGAAGACGACATCGTCAACGCGTGCCTGCTGTGCCGCGATGGCAACGTTGTGCGCACTAACGGCTAAGGGGAGCACCGACATGGATCTGATTTCTGACGGCATCTACAACCTGATCATCTTCGTGCTGGCCATCTACGTGGGCTACCACGTGGTGTGGAACGTCACCCCGGCGCTGCACACGCCGCTGATGGCGGTGACCAACGCGATCTCCGCGATCGTGATCGTCGGCGCCATGCTGGCCGCGGCGCTGACCGTGACCCCGCTGGGTAAAACCATGGGCACCCTGGCCGTGGCGCTGGCTGCGGTCAACGTGTTCGGTGGCTTCCTGGTCACCCGGCGCATGCTGGAAATGTTCAAGAAGAAAGCGCCTAAAGCGCCCGCGGAGAAGTAAGCGATGAGCATGAACCTAATTACTGTGTTGTATCTGGTCGCTTCGATCTGCTTTATCCAGGCGCTCAAAGGTTTGTCGCACCCGACGACGTCGCGCCGGGGTAACGCCTTCGGCATGATCGGTATGGCCATCGCGGTACTGACCACCGTGGGCCTGATCTACAAGCTTGGCGCTGAAATCGCCACCCAAGGTATCGGCTACGTCATCGTCGGCCTGCTGGTCGGCGGCACCGCCGGCTCGATCATGGCCAAGCGCGTAGAAATGACCAAGATGCCGGAGCTGGTGGCGTTCATGCACAGCATGATCGGCCTGGCCGCGGTGTTTATCGCCATTGCCGCCGTGGTTGAGCCACAGTCGCTGGGCATCGTCGCCGCGTTGGGCGATGCGATTCCGGCGGGTAACCGTCTGGAGCTGTTCTTGGGCGCAGCCATCGGTGCCATTACCTTCTCCGGTTCGGTGATCGCTTTCGGCAAGCTCTCGGGCAAGTACAAGTTCCGCCTGTTCCAGGGCGCACCGGTGCAGTTCAAGGGCCAGCACCTGTTCAACCTGGTGGTGGGTTTGGCCATCGTCGCGCTGGGCCTGTACTACACCTTCACCGGTGATATCCGCGCCTTCGCCGTGCTGGTGGCGCTGGCCTTCGTGATCGGCGTGCTGATCATCATCCCGATTGGTGGCGCCGACATGCCGGTGGTGGTGTCGATGCTCAACAGCTACTCGGGCTGGGCGGCGGCCGGTATCGGCTTCTCGCTGAACAACTCGATGCTGATCATCGCCGGCTCCCTGGTGGGCTCGTCGGGCGCGATTCTGTCTTACATCATGTGTAAGGCGATGAACCGTTCGTTCTTCAACGTGATCCTCGGCGGCTTTGGCGGCGCGGCGGATGCGGCAGGCCCAGCGGGTGCGCAAGAAGCCCGTCCGGTGAAGTCCGGCTCGAGCGACGATGCGGCCTTCCTGCTGACCAACGCCGACACCGTGATCATCGTTCCCGGTTACGGCCTGGCCGTGGCCCGTGCCCAGCACGCGCTGATGGAACTGGCGGAGAAGCTGACCCACCGTGGCGTCACCGTGAAGTACGCGATTCACCCGGTGGCCGGGCGTATGCCAGGGCACATGAACGTACTGCTGGCCGAAGCCGAAGTGCCGTACGAGCAAGTGTTCGAGATGGAAGACATCAACAGCGAGTTCGGTCAGGCCGACGTGGTGCTGGTGCTCGGCGCCAACGACGTGGTCAACCCGGCGGCGAAGAACGATCCTAAATCGCCAATCGCCGGCATGCCGATCCTGGAGGCTTACAAAGCCAAAACCGTGATCGTCAACAAGCGCTCGATGGCCAGCGGTTATGCGGGTCTGGATAACGAACTGTTCTACCTGGACAAGACCATGATGGTCTTCGGCGACGCGAAGAAAGTCATCGAGGATATGGTTAAAGCAGTGGAGTAACAGCGCTGCATTTGTTTCAGTGCTCTGATATAGAGCTGCTATAGGTAGGATCCGACCTTGGGGAACTAAGGTCGGATTTTTTTTGCCTCGATTTTTGCTTATCAGCCACTGCCGTATGTGGGCGCTATTTTTGGAAGATGAGCAGTTGGGGCACTTGGCTTATCCGATTTTTATCGCGCACTTTTTAGTGTTTCTTTGCAGCGGGAAACTCTTCCAGGTAATCCCCAGCGATAGAGCCAGCTATGTACTGCTTAACCTGTTTGGTACTTTGCTTGTGGCCTATGGGTTAAGCGCTTCGCAGCAGCAGGTGGAAGGCTACCGTATCGCCCGTCGCGGCTTTGCCTCCATGCAGCCATCGCAAAAACAGTTGTCTGCGGTGATTAATAGCCCGCAGTGAATGCTGTCCCGTCGATCAGTTAGGGTTTAGCTGCTGAGAAACACCAGGTAAAACAATTAGAGTCCAATACAGTTCAATTTAAAACTGTACCTATATGTAATCACTGCATTAACCGGATTTTTGCAGGCTTATATCCTGTATTTTTAAATAATACAGATAGCTTACCTTGTCATCAGTACAGTTCCTTGTATTTATACTAGATCAGTTACTGAGCTTGCTATCTAATTGTGCGACAATTGAGTACAGCTGTCCCTACAAGCTTGTCGGGGCGGTCAGGATAATGACGCCACCGAAACACAGCACTAGCCGCCACAAGCGGAAGGATCAGCAACATGGAACCCACCCTTAGTTCCTCGATAAGTTTTACCCCGAGTCGAGTCAGTGGCTCGCAAGCATTACCCAAACGAATTCTGTCTTCCCTCGTGCATTGGCAGCGCCGCGCCGTTAGTCGCCGCCAATTGGCCCTGTTGGATACCCGCTTGCTGGCCGATGCCGGTATCAGTGAGGCCCAGCGCCAAGTCGAGTTAAGCAAGCCGTTCTGGCGCTAAGCGCCGCGGTCCCTTTTCTGCTCCTCCCTTTATTGGGATTTTGTAAGCCCTAGTGCCGTTGTGCGCTGGGGCTTTTTTTATGGGCAAGAAAAAACTCCGGTGTATAGCAGTACAGTTGGTTTGGTGTCAGTGCTGCGCCGTAACAATTTAGCTTTGCTGTATCTGCCTAGCTGGTGCCATGGGGGTCACCCTTAGCGAGTCGTTTTTCACTCGGCCAAGCAAAGGAGTCAGCTGTCATGCCTAGTGCTATGGAGTCATCGATACCGCTTTATCGCACCAAACCCACTGGGTTTGGCGCGGGCCTGTTTTGGTATTTAAGGCAATGGCGGCAGAACGTGCGTAGCCGCAAGCAACTGGCACGTTTGGACGGACGCTTGCTGGCCGATGCTGGGATCAGCGAAGCGCAGCGTCAGGAGGAGCTGGCAAAGCCGTTTTGGCGTTAAGCCGGTTGGCGATGATCTGCCGATACAGCTCGGCATTTTGCTCGCCCATGCGCTGCGCGGTGAACAACTGCCAGTAGCGTTGCTCGGCCTGTCGGCCCATCGCTTGGGCTTGCTCAGGGTTGTGCCAGAGTTGATCCATGGCGGCGCGCAAGGCCTGCGGATTGCTGCGTTCAACAACTAGACCAGTCTGGCCGTGGATGTTGATATAGCTGGTGCCGGTGCCGATCTCACTGGAGATCATTGGTTTGCCGTACATGGCGCCTTCCAGCAGGGAAATACCAAAGGCCTCTGAGCGCAGGTGCGAGGGGAACACCACGGCACTGCACAATTGCAGCAGGGCGACTTTGTCCTCTTCCGCCAGCCGGCCTAAAAAATGCACGTGCTTGAGCCTGAGGCGCTGCGCCTGCTCGCGCAGCTCTTGCTCCAGAGGCCCGGCACCGACGATAACAATCGGATAGTCACTGCCTTTAGCGGCCTCCAGCAGAATATGCAGGCCTTTGTAATAGCGCATCACCCCGACAAACAGAAAGAAGCGGGTGCCAAAGCGTTGTTGCCAACCTTGCAGGGTACTGGTCTGCGGCTGTGGATAAGCTGCTTTATCCAGACCATAGGGGATTACTGAAGTCTTGCACCGGTAGCGTTTAAGCACGTCGCTGGTGGCGAAGTAATTGGGCGAGGCGGTGACGATATGATCGACGCTGTCGAGAAAACGATGCATCAATGGCCGGTACAGTTTGAGCAGGTACTTCTGCTGAATGATGTCCGAGTGATAGGTGACCAGCGAGGGTTTTCCGGTTGCCGCGGCGAAGTGCAGCAAGTCCATCATCGGCCATGGGAAGTGGTAATTGATCAGATCAAATTGCGCTGCCAGCTGCTTAAATTTCGGCAGGATCTTATAAGACAGGCCGGTGGAGGCGATATGCAAATCCCTTTTAACCAAGTGCACTTGGTGATCGGCCACCTGAATCTGCGCTGCGCATGGATTGTCGCTTAAGGCCAGCACTTCGGAGTGCATACCATGGGCAATGCCGCTTTGGCAAATCTGTAGGATGACTTGTTCAATGCCGCCCACGGACTCCGGCAGATAGGTCTTGAATAAGTGTAATACACGCATTGCTTACTCCAGCGCCTGGCGGTAGGCGGCAGTGGTAATGCGGGCGCAATTGGCCCAGGAAAATTGTTGTACTTGTTCTAGTCCCAGTCGGCGGCGTAGCAGCCACTCGCGGTCATCTTCAATCAAACGCATGATGGCTGTCGACCATTGTTGCGGCGCCTCTGCCGGACAGTATGTACCTGCTGTGCCAGCCACTTCCGGCAGGGAGGCGGTTGCACTCAGGACGACCGGAACTCCCGCTGCCATCGCCTCTAAAACCGGCAAACCAAATCCTTCATAGAGCGATGGGAACAACAGCATACGAGCCCCAGCCAGTACTTGCGCTAGGCGTTGATCGTCTAAATAACCGAGCAAGCGCACTTGGCCACTGCTCACTGCGGTGCCTAGACGGCCCTGTAGCGCTTGCGGGCCCCAGCCGGCCATGCCGGCAATCAGCAGGGGATAACGTTGGCGCACCGCTTCAGGTAGCTGAGCATAAGCGTCGAGGGCCAAGGGCAGGTTTTTGCGAGGCTCAAGAGTGCCGACACAGAGCAAATATTGCCCGGGTGCAATCCCTAATTCAGCGCAGACAGATGCCTGCTCAGTAGCGCTGTAGGGGCGAAAACGCTCGGCATAACCCAGCGGCGCCACACGCAGACGCTCCGGGGCAATACCGTAATAACGCTGCGCCTCATCGGCGATAAATTGCGAGTCGGTGAGAATCACCTGGGCGCGGGCTAAGGCCGGTTCCACGCGCTTCTCGATTTCGCGCAGGCGGTCGGCCGGCTGAGTCTCGGGGTAGTGCACATGAGTGAGGTCATGCAGGGTCATCACCATCGGCCCGGCGAACTCCAAAGGCCATAGACTTGGCTCGTGATACAGTGCCGGGCGCAAGCGTTTTACGCCATGGTTGAAGGCTTTTTGTTGCAGATTACGACGTAGGCTGTAGGCATTAGGTAGGTAGCGCTTTGCCAAGGTACTGATCCGGGAATAGCCTGGCATGGTGCTGGGTGGTGGCTGCGCCGACCAGCTTAATCCCGCAAAAAAGTCTATCTGAGTGTCCGTCAACTTGACTATTGCACTGCTCAGGCCTGCAATGTACTGACCGATTCCGGTGCGAGGTGCGCGCAGGATGCTGGCATTAAGCACTATATGCACGATTCCCCTCCTCGGCTTGTCGTACGTTGCGCACTAGCTGTTTAGTGCTGCTCGACCAATTAATCCACTGCCACTGTTCTAGGGGGTTTTTTGCGGGAAAGCTGCCCCCGTTTTCGTAAAGATGAATCAAGCGGGCTAAGCTCTGAGGGTCTTGCAGATCGAAATAGGCCATGTAGTCGCCGCCGATTTCTCGGAACACTGGTATATCACTTCCCATTGCGGGCAAACCACGTTGCATAGCTTCCACAAGAGGCAGACCAAATCCCTCCGCGTGCGAAGAGAAGACCAGCGCCGCTGCGTGGGAATAGGCAAACTCTAAGCTGTTATCGTCAATGTCGTTAAACATATACAGACGTCGCCCATATTCTTGGTGGGTATGAATACGGTCTATTAATTCGGCACACTTCCAGCCAATGCGACCAATTATACAAAGGTGAGCCTGGCTACCTGCTGCCCAAGCCTGTTCAAAGGCGTCCAGCAGATAGGTGTGATTCTTGCGCGGCTCGATTGTACTAACGGCTAGGTAAACCTGTTGTGGCTGAGTAAATACGTCAACTAAGGCAGGCTTCGGCCCGCCACCTTCGGCGCGCAAGTCCAGCTCTGAGCCGAGATGAAAAAAACCATGCCAGCATTGCTGCGCGGCATCTTGGCCTAGACGTTTATGCAGCTCAGTTTTGAGCTCATCACGCACGCTGCGGGAAATTGACATGAAACCGTTAGCCTGATGGATGACCCAGCTAAACCACGCGTTGTAAATGTCATGCAGGCGCTGATCAAAAAACTCTGGTCGGGTGACGGGGATCAGGTCATAGATCACCGCCACAATGCCTACACCTTGGCGTTTGAGATTTTCGACAAGGGCAAAGTTCTGTTCATGCCACGAAGAGTCAAGTAGCACCAGTTGATCACCAGGCTTGCTGACAAAGGGTTCGGCCCGCAGACGCAAGGGGTCGTAGCCAAGCATGGCAAGGCCACGCATTAGTGCACTGACGGGAAGCCCCAATACACGCCATGCAACAAAA
Organism: Pseudomonas sp. 5P_3.1_Bac2; assembly: GCF_025465995.1. Taxonomy (GTDB): domain Bacteria; phylum Pseudomonadota; class Gammaproteobacteria; order Pseudomonadales; family Pseudomonadaceae; genus Aquipseudomonas. The sequence continues at coordinate 447,279 of NZ_JANLNY010000028.1, forward strand.
AACACCCGCCGTCCGTTGTGCCAGCGGCAGATACTCAGTTGTGACTCATACTTGTTATGCAGGCCCCAGAATGCGTGGTTGAAACGATGCAGTTGGCGATACAGGCGCGCAGCCGGGGTCTTATCTTCTGGCCCGGGCAGCAGTTGATTTACGCGATATAAGCGATTGTTGGCAAAAACTACGGGAATGCACTCGGCGTCTGTTTGTGAGGGGAGGTGGCGAACAATATTGCGCACTACGCGCTGAATGCCCGAGTTAACGCCCGGCGAGCGAAAGACAGTGGAGCACTCAAATAAAAGACGGCTCACACGCTGGCCTCACTCTGTTTATCTAGGTCAAGACGCTGCAGGCTCAGATGTGCGTCCAGCCATGTGCAGCCAATAAAGTTTTCTTTATCGCGGTTGATCACGTGGAACAGCAGACTAAAGTCACGCCACTCGTAATTGCCTGACATGTGTGAGTCTTGCTGCGACAGGCTCAGCGAAATCGAATAGCTGCCAGGACCTAGGAGCATGCTGAAATTAAAGTTGAAACGCAGACGCTGACCTACTTGCAAGTCAAATTGGGTCTGATTCAGTCGGTGGCTGTTTATGCCATACATGGTCTGGCCAAAGCTGTCTTTAATCATAAAGCCCAGGCCGAGGCTGCTTAATTGCGTGTTTACCAATGTATCTACTTGCAGGGTTACGGGCTGCGCAACATCGATACTTTCCAGTGCATTACCGTCGTTATCGAGCAAGCGAATACCCGTGATCACGGCTTCAGTGCTGCCTGAAATGGTTTGCACATGGCCTGACGCCAGTTTCTCTTGGCGAATGGTTAGGGCGTCCCGATCGGCCATCAATGCGTGGTAATAGTCCAGCACTACTTCCGGCTTACCTTCTTTAGCCAGTTGACCACTATTGAGCAAAATAGCTCGATCGCAAATTGACTGAATAGCGTAGCGGTCATGGGAGACGATCAGCAGTGTCGTACCTTCTCGGCGAAACTGGCGGATTCGCTCGAAACTCTTGTGCTGGAAGTAGGCGTCACCCACCGACAGTGCTTCATCGACAATCAGGATATCTGGGCGTTTGGCCGTCGCGACGCTGAAGGCCAAGCGCATCTGCATACCACTGGAATAAGTGCGTACCGGTTGATCGATGGCTGCGCCGATTTCGGCGAATTCTTCAATATGTGGTAGCAAACTGAGAATTTCTGTGAGCGTCAGCCCCTGTAATTGGCCGGCCATAATCGCGTTCTGACGCCCGGTAAAGTCAGAGTGAAAGCCCATGCCCAGTTCAAGTAAAGCGGCTACTCGGCCTTCAAAGTGAATGGCTCCCTCAGTCGGTAAGCTAGTACCGGTGATGAGTTTAAGCAGCGTGCTTTTGCCGGCGCCGTTGGCACCCACCAGGCCGATGGCCTCACCCGGATTAACTTCAAAATTGATGTTACGTAATGCCCAGTGCTGTTGATGCCGTGCTTTGCCAAACGGCAATAGCCATTCGAGCAGGCGACTCCAGCGTGACGGATACTGTTTATAGGCCTTACCCAGATTTTCAACCCGCACTAAACCCATCAGATTTCATCCAGCATGTCGGCCGCTTTTGAGCGGAATAAGACTATTGCCAAAACACAGCAAGCCAATCCCCAGAGGCTGATCGGCAGCAGTGTTGACCACTGCGGCCAAGCGTCATGGAGAAATAGATTCTGATACGCCTGCATCAACCCTGTCATGGGATTGAAGACGAGCCAAGGCTGCAGGCTGGCTGGGAGAATATCCAACGGATAGACGATAGGTGTTAGCCAAAACCACAGTTGTAGGGTGATGCTGAACAGTTGGCCGACGTCTCTGAAAAACACATTGATGATCGCCAGAATCATCCCTAAACCTATTGCAAATACTAACTGCAAGCCGATTAGCAACGGTAGCGCTAGAACGGCCTCACCAGGAAACCGGCCAATCACCAATAGCACCAGTAGAAAGAGGCCAAGGGTGATAGCAAAGTTGAGAAGAGCACCGAGTAATACAATTAATGGCAGGCAGAGCTTAGGGAAACTGAGCTTTTTGAGTAGATTTGCATTGTCGAGAAACATACTTAAACAACGATTGGTAACCTCGGCAAACAAGCCCCAGGTCAGAATGCCGCTGCAAATATACACCCCGTATGCCAAACCATCATTTAGGCCAGGCAGACGGGCTTGCATCACCTGAGAGAAAACTAAGGTGTAGATCACAATCATGGCCAGAGGTTGAAGCAGAGGCCACAAAGGTCCCAGCAATGAGTTGCGGTAGCGCGACTGAAAATCGCGTTTGACGCTGCTTAGAATGAATCCTCGATACAGCCACAAACTGGTCATCAACGCACCCGACCGTACTGATCTTCAAAACGCACGATATCGTCTTCGCCCAAATACTCACCGCTTTGCACTTCAATCATCACCAAGTCCAGCACTCCTGGGTTTTCCAAGCGATGTTTGTGCCCGGCCGGAATGTAGGTGGACTCGTTGGTATTGACCAGGCGTGGTTCAGGGCCGCCATTAGTGACTTTGGCCATGCCTTGCACGACGATCCAGTGTTCACTGCGGTGGTGGTGCATTTGCAGCGATAAAGTGGCGCCAGGTTTGACCACAATCCGTTTGATTTTGAAGCGCGGACCCTCTTCTAGAATGGTATAGGAGCCCCATGGCCGATTGACCGTGCGGTGCAGGCGATAGGCCTCGTGTTTATTGAGCTTGAGTTGTTTGGCCACCTTGCCCACATCTTGCGCGCGGTCGGCCCGGGCGATCAGGACGGCATCGCAGGTGTCGACGATAATTAAATCATCCAGGCCAACCGTGGCGACTAAACGCTCTTCGCCATAGACCAAGGTATTGCGCGTATCCAGTAGCAAGGCTTGACCCTGAACCCGGTTATTCTGTTCATCTGCCGGAATCTGCTGGGCTAATGCGCCCCAAGAGCCGATATCGCTCCAGTCAAAGGTGGCCGGAACTACCGCCACAGACGTGGAGCGTTCCATTAGCGCGTAGTCGATGGAAATATCCGGCAATGCCGCAAAGGTCTCACTGGCCAACTCTTGTACGGCGTAGCCGCCAGTGGTTTGCACTGCGCTTTGCTGCAGGCACAGTTGCGCGCCTTGGACGATCTCCGGCGCATGCTCGGCTAATTGACTGAGTAGATGCCCAGCACTGAAGCAGAACATCCCCGAGTTCCATAGATAACGGCCGCTGCTCAAGTACTGCTCGGCTGTAGTCCGATCAGGCTTCTCGACGAACTGCGATACGCGCTGGCTGCCCAGTTCATCCAATTGCTCGCCTAATTCGATATAGCCAAAGCCGGTTTCTGGACTGCTAGGGACGATGCCGTAGGTGACCAAATACCCGGCCTGGGCTAGGGCGACTGCTTGCTCAGTGGAGTGTTTAAAGGCGGCTATATCAAGAATCAAATGATCCGCCGCCATCACCACGAGAATTGCCTGCGGCCCATAGCGTTCTTGCACCGCCAGGGCGGCCACGGCGATGGCGGGTGCCGTATTGCGCCCTTCGGGCTCGAGGATAAAATGCGCTTTGTGTTTGCTTAAGCCTGCGGCGACAAACTGATCGCGGCTGGCAAAGTAATGCTCACGGTTGGTCACCGTGATTACTTCGCTGGCGCCAGCCGCCACGGCAGCGGCGCGCTGGTAAGTCTTATTGAGCAGAGACTCGCCATCGGGCATGCGCATAAAGGGTTTGGGGTGACCTTCGCGGGAAACCGGCCACAGCCGAGTCCCTGCACCACCAGACAGGATCACAGGAATAATGTGCACGGTTTACTCCCTGCCGACGCGGCGCAGGTCAGCTTCGACCATCATCTCGATCAGCTGGGCCAGGCTGGTTTGTGCTTGCCAATTTAGTTTGGCCCGCGCCTTGTCTGGATTGCCCAGCAGTACATCGACCTCGGCTGGGCGGAAGAACTGCGGATCGATCACCACATGGTCGCGGTAATTCAGGCCGACATGGGTAAAGGCCAGTTCGCACATGTCGCGCACCGTGGTGGTGATACCGGTAGCCACCACGTAATCGTCGGCTTGCTCCTGTTGCAGCATCAGCCACATCGCTTCGACGTAGTCGCCGGCAAAGCCCCAGTCACGCTTGGCGTCGATGTTACCTAGGCGTAGCTCTTTCTGTTTGCCGAGCTTGATCCGTGCTGCTGCGTCAGTGACTTTACGAGTGACGAACTCAATGCCACGCAGGGGCGATTCGTGGTTGAACAGAATCCCGCTGGAGGCGTGCAGCTTGAAACTTTCCCGGTAGTTCACGGTGATCCAATGGCCATACAGCTTGGCCACCCCGTAAGGGCTACGCGGATAAAACGGCGTGTTTTCGTCTTGCCGCTCAGCTTGAATCAGGCCAAACATTTCGCTGGTCGAAGCTTGATAGAAACGGGTGTCAGGAGACAGCTGACGGATGGCCTCAAGTAGGTGAGTGACCCCTAGGCCATCGACCACGCCGGTAATAATCGGCTGATCCCATGAGCTACCTACAAAGCTTTGCGCACCGAGGTTATACACCTCATCCGGACGCGCTTTAAGCAAGGCACGCTGCAAGGAGCTGCCATCCGCGAGGTCACCTTCGAGGTATTGGATATCGCCTTCAATACCCAGCTCACGCAGACGCCAGCGGGTATCACTGCTGCGCCGAGCGACTAGGCCATAAACCTGATAACCCTTATCTAATAAGAGCTTAGCGAGATAGGCACCATCTTGACCGGTGATCCCTGTGATTAACGCAGACTTGGCCATTTCTTATTTCCTATTTTTATTTTTTGCCTATCAAACCTTTAGCAACCACTCTTGGAACATCGCCTGCATTGTTTGCTGCAGCGCAACGCTCGGTTGCCAACCTGTTACTAGCTTGATTTTGTTTGGATTACCGGCAACAACTCTTTGCTCCGATTTACGCATACGTGATGGATCCTGTCGGAAACTTACCTGTATGCCTGAGTACTCAATCATCGCGTCTATCAGGTCACGAATAGATTGTTGTTGACCTGAGCAAATATTATAAACCTCACCGTTAACTCCTTTGTCTAACAGGCACATATAAGCGCTTATTACATCTCGCACATCTAAGAAGTCACGGCTCACATCAATGTCGCCAACCTCGATTTGAGGTGGATGCTTGCCTTTACTAATGCACGCAAGTTGCTTGGCAATGCTGGATATTACGAAGTTCTCACTTTGACCTGTACCGATATGATTGAACGGGCGAGCTATTACAATGCGCCAGGGCTCGACATAACTCCACTGCTGGCACAACATCTCTGCAGCGATTTTACTGACTGCATAGGGGTTACGTGGACGTGCGGGTTGAGTCTCGCTTATGGGCATTGCGGACTCATCAACTTGGCCATAAACGTCCCCGGAACTTACATATATGAACGTTCCCGTGAAGCCGCGAGCTTTGAGTGCTTGTAGTAAATTCAGTGTGCCAATCAAATTGACTTGTAGTGTCTGTGCTGGATTACGGAAGGCTTCGGGTACGAATGTTTGCCCTGCTAAGTGAACCACTGCATCGGGGCACGTCGGCGCTAGCAAAGCCTCCAACGACTTAGGCTGGCATAGGTCAAACGAGCTGGATTCTAGTAGCTGCCAATCTGGATGATTATCTAGGCTGAGCTGAAAATGCTGGCCGACAAAGCCATTTAGACCTGTTACCAGTAATTTTTTCATAGCGTCGTTTCTGCGCATGTTAGAGGCTTTGCAGGGCATCTACGAGGACCAGCGATCAATGAAAGCATGCGATTTCCTATGTACTCTGCTCGTGATTCAGTGCGTTCTGTAACGGCACTGGTTGTATCAGCAGTTTGTCTGCGAGGTGTTTTCCCTTAAGGCGAAATGGCTTTTCCACTAAGCGGTAGTTCAGCTCGCACAACAGTACAATTAATAGGCCGGCACTAATCAACACAGGATAAAACTGACTGCTGTCCAAAGGCTGCCCATCTTGCATACGGAACCAAATTTCGCGAATAAGGAAAAAGGCTGGGATGTGGATTAAGTAGATACCGTACGAGCGGCCTCCTAACCAGCGCAGAAGTGCTCCCGTTGCCCCTTTAACACCTAAGTAATCTCGGTTATGAGCGGCAACCCAAACCATCACGGCCGATAATATGGCAATGAGCCCAACTTTTATGCTGGCACCAGGCAATCTATCCGCGGCCAGTAGCGACATTACAAGGAGACTTATCAACAGTAATGTCAGCCCTGCGCCGCTGCGTGCAAGTAGATTTGGGCGTAATTTAGCGAAGGATGGATGGTGGCTCCACAGCGCTAAAAGAACACCAAGGGCTAAAGCATCAGTGCGAAACATCATTAGCATGGGGCTTCGCACTAGGAATACTTGAGCCAGTACCAAGCCGATAAGCACATAAGGCAAATAGCGCCGAGACAGCAGAATTAGCAGCGGAAATAACAGATAAAACTGCTCTTCCAGCGACAGGCTCCAGTAGACAAAGCTCGTGCCGTACGGCTCGTTCATGAAGGTTTGGGCGAAACGCACGTTGGCGAACTGCAAGATGCCGGCCGCTGTAGCCTCTAGGTTAGTGCGTAAGCTGCCGAAAATTCCGCTGTCGTTGAACAGCAGCGTGACCAGTAGTATTAGCGCAAGCCACAGCCAAGCTGAGGGCAGTAGCCGCCAAGCACGTCGCAACCAAAATGACAGCACTGTGCGTTTGATGGCTTGGTAGCCTTGGGCGGACTGCAGCCGTGGTACTAGATCGCGGGCGATAACAAAACCGGATATGGCAAAGAATAGGTCAACTCCGAACCAGCCACCAAAATAGGTGTAGAAGCGCTCAAGGGCAGGGCTGCTCCACGTGAATAGATTGCCATTGGCATGGTGGACTACCACCATGAGCACAGCTATTCCACGTAGGATTTCAATGTCGCTTATACGGCCTTTCATTGAGGCGCTCCGTCAGGGCTTACGCGCCACAATTACTTGGCTTTTGGGCATGACTTCATCTAGAGCTTTTTTAATCCTCGGCCCATCCGGTGTTCTCAGCAACATGTTCCAAGTGGATGTCCAGCTATTGAGCAGGGGGTGCCAAGGAGGACTGAGGTCTTGCTTGCAGGCCCAGAAAAAGAACCACCAGATCGACCAGTAGAATCCGTACTCTGTCCGTCGTTCGATAATCAGGCCGGCATCGATAACCAGCTGTTCAAATTCATCGCGTTGAAAAATACGGATGTGGTTAGGGTGTTCGAAGTAGACAGGTGGGGCTAGTTTCTTCTGTACTTGCTCACCCACGGGGTCGGGTACAGTCAATAGAAACAGGCTGCCGGGTTTAGCCACACGAACCAGTTCGGACATGAATTGAGTAGGGTCCTCAACATGTTCAAGGACCTCCATAGCCACCACTCGGTTGACGCTGGCGTCTTTCAATGGAATCGGCTTGGCATCAGTTACCAGTCCGGTGACGGAGCGTGCCGCAGAATCTTTCAGTAATGCCTCGACGGCGGCAACTTTGTCGGCATCAATGTCAGCGACAATTATTTCTGCGCCAAGGCTGGCACAAAAGTTAGCGTACGGGCCGTTGCCACAGCCGATATCCAATACGGTGTCTTGTGGCGTGATTGGGAAACCTTCGAACAGCTCGCCGCTTTCTTGGCGAAACCAGCCACTTAGAGGGGTATCGATTTCCTGCACGTCGACAGGAATGCTGACCTCTTGCGGTGCTTGGTGGGTACCAAATAGTCGTCTAATAATTCTTTTTATCATGAGTTTGCCCCGGGTTGGTTGTCCTTGACCGTTACGGCCGGGCGCATCGTCTAGCGAGAGCGCCTGGTGGTGAGTGGCGTTTGCTGCATTTACTGTTATAGGTGGTGTCCGCGTGATTCCTCTGTGCTGGTCATGGCTATTGTCGTGGCATTAGGGCTCACGCCGAACTGCCTGCGTCTGTGCGAATGTTGAAGTCCAGCAGTGATTTATCGCTGCGGCCATACCAACGGTTATGAGTCAATTTCGCCTGTGCACCGTCAACTGAGTGCACGTGTGGCGATAAAGTTTTCAGGGCTTGCTTAGCGGTTGTGCTGAGCGCAGTCGATACTCGCCAGGGGCTAGTAACGCGGGCTTGGCGGTTGTTCAAGCACATCAAGGCCTGCCCTCAATGTTAAGTGTGCTGCGCAAGCGTTCACGGGCTACGGCTTCGGAGCAATGGCCACGCATGCGCTCGATGGCATTGTGCGCAAGCTCGGCGTAACGCTCGGGTTGGTTACGGGCGCAGTGGTAGGCGTCGCGGTAAGCCTTAACCAATGAGGACCAGTCAATGCGCTCCTGGCAGGTGCGTAGCGCTTGGCGTGGGTCCTGGGGCCAATGCCAGGGCTCTCGCGAACCCTTCACGACAAAACCCACGCAGGTGTCCATATAGTCGCGCATCGCTGAGTTATAGGGGGCAATTGCCGGCACACCGCAGGATAAGAACTCCATCAGCGGTAAGCACTGCCCCTCACCGTAGGAGGCATTGACGATAAAGTCGCTGGCTTCAATCAAACCGTCGAAGTGCTCACCTTGCAAGTAGCCATTCAATATAATCACCCGGCAGGTGAAGCGCGGTAACCTAGCCATGCAAATGAGCATGCTCTGCACGACCTCGACATAGTCGTTGGACGTGAGTTTGAACACCAGAGTGGCATCTTCGGTGTCGCGCATAGCCGTGCAAAACGCAGTGAGCATATCCACCCAGTTCTTGCGCGCATCACCAGGGTTGAATAGCGACGTAAACACCACACCGGACAGCTCTAGTTGCTGTTTGCCTATTGGCCATGGCACCTGCTGTAGTGGCTTGTGCGCATGTGCGGTCGGAGCCGGTTGCCTGCGCAAGCGCCGACTTAAATCTGAACGCAGATTGGCCAAGAGTGGGCGCCCGACCAAGCGGCACCACTCTAGGGCGTAGCGATAGCTGATGCGCAGGTGCGATTCTTGGCGCCAACGTGGTCGGTTCTCCTCTTCGACTACTGTCTTGGGGCCTTGGCGCGCACTGGTAACACTTTCTATGATTGCTTCACGGTCGGGCAGCAATGCCGCGAAGTCTGCGCTGTGACTGTCCAGCACCAACCCATCAACCTGCAGAGCGATTTGTTCGCGACGCTGTTGCGCCAATCGCTGGCGCAACGCTTGGAATTTGTCCCATACCGGGGCGGGAATCGATACGACCTTATAGTCATCACCCATCTGTGCCTTGATGGCCTGGACCGTCATGTCTGAGTGGGTAATAGCCTGAGTGCAGCGTTTCAAGGGGTAGCGCCAGTCTTGTTGACGCTGGCCTTGCCAGTGCTCGTTGGGGATATCCTCGAACTCCCAGGCCAGTACTGGAATCGTCGGGCAGCGCAGCCCCAGTGGCGTATTCTGTGGCGATGTGAACGAGAGCAGGATACAAGCCTCGCCACGTTGTTTCGCCTGCGCGTAGTAGTGGTCCACCTCTCTATATGGATCAGTAACGATCCGCACCTCGGCCAAGCTCTGTAAGGTGGGCAGAAATGCCTTAAGCACGAAGTAATAGCTGTACTCGGCTTGTCCCAGATTATCGGCAATAGTTTGAGCGTTAATTTCTGAGTAGACCAGCAAGATCATGCCTGAGCCCCTTGAGTCTGGTCGCAGGAGTTCTGATCGAGCACGGTTTGCAAAAACTGTTGTAGTTGCTGGCTGACTTGGGCCACCGAACAGAATTGGCTCATGTGTGCACACGCGGCACGCGACATGCTTTGGTAGTGCTCCTCTTGGCTGGCAAGGGTGTAGCTTTGGTAATAGGCGTTGCGCAGAGAGTCCCAGTTGATCCGCTGACTGTGGGTCAGGCACAGGCCAGTGGGGTCATGGGGCCAGTCGGTCAGCTGCGTACTACTGTCGACAATAAAGGCGAAATCTTCATGTAGGTAGTCCGCCATGGCCGTATGCAGAGGGGCTATAGCCGGTTTGCCGCTGCTGAGAAACTCCATCAGTGGGATGCAGAGGCCTTCTCCTGATGAGCAGTTGACGTAATAGTCAGTAACCTCAATCAGTTGTCGGTACTCGGCATCATCGAGAAAACCATGGACCACAACTACTCGGCACTGGAACGGTGCCAGGCGCGCCATCATCTTAATAATGGTGGCGCGGTACTGTTCAATGTCGTGGTGAGTCATTTTCAACAGTAGGGTGGCGTCTTTGCGGTCGCGAAATGCCCAGCAAAAGGCACTGAGCATTTCGCTCCAGTTTTTGCGGCCATCACTGGGGTTGAACACGCTGGTGTACACCACGCCCTCTAGCTGGAGTATGTGCTGAGCTGAACTGGCCTTTACGGGTGCTGGTTTAGGGGGGGCGTCAGTTTTGGGGTGACGCCCTAAGCGCAATTCATGCCACCAGCCGCGCAGCAGGGCGCGGTGGATGCGAGTGGTCTCTGGCACCGGCTGAACAATGTAGTTCTCGGCATTGAGGCGTAAGGTACGGCTGTCCAAGAGCATGCCAGTGAACTGAAACTGCTTGTTTTTACGATAGACACGCCAGCCCTGTTGCGGGCACAACGCTTGGTAACGATCCCAAACAGATGCTGGAATCGCGGCCACCTTGCCCGGCCTAGTGTCAACTTGGGCTACCAGTTCAGCTGCTTCACGGCTGGTCGCGATAGTGCCGGCGATACGGGTGAAGACATGTCGCCAATCATTCTCTGGCTGGGTGTACCAGTATGCGGATGGTGCTTCGCCCTCACGGGTTGCGGGTAGGGAGTCGAACTCCCAAGCAAAAACAACCACGGTTGGGCAGGTTAGCTCAACAGGGGTTTGATGCGGTGGACTGAAGCTGAGAAAAATCACCTGCTCGCCGGCAGCGCTATGTTCCTGATGCAGCGAGTTTATTTGGTCGAGACTGGTCACACTGATGACCTGCCCCAGTTGTTCTAAGGCAGGTAAAAATTCTTTGAGGAGAAAATAGTAACTGTACTCAGGTTTGCCCAGTGCGGATGTGATACTGGACTGGTCGATTTTCGAGCCAACGAGAATAATCATTTATTGTCCGTTTTCGCTAAGGGAATGCTCTGCTCCCAGCGGTTAAATCTTCAAACTTAGTTCGCACTCCATCAGTAATTTTCACGCAAATCAAGTGTTTCTAGCCAATACGCCGAACTTAGGCGCATATGCCCGTACTTTTGTACCATTTGTGTATTTGTCTAAGGGCCATTTGATATGGCATCTAGGAAACTATATGCAGTGTCGTCTAGTCTTAGCGGCTCGCCGCTAGTTAAAGTAGCATCACTTACCCTTTCGCAGCTGCTGCTGCGAATGCTCTGGAGTTCAATACTCATGAATACTTTGCGCTTATTGTCATGCACCGCTTTTATCTCTGCGGCGCTTTTAGCCACTACCGCCAGTGCCACCAGCTTGGTTGCGACCACTGATGCGATTGGCCGGGCTCTGGTCGGTACTGGCAATGTCACCAGTGATATTTCCTCGTCCTGGCGTGATGACAAGGTGGTATTGGCCGCCCGTGATGATGCGGCGAGCTTTGTCGCCAGCCAGGGGCAGGTGCGTGGTGCTCATCTGGAAGCGGCACTGCAGCATATCCGTGAAGTGGCGCCGCAGCTGAGCGCTTCTGATGCGCAGCTGGCACAGGCGATTTTGGTGCTGTAAGCCTTACGGGGCTGGCACTTTGGCGCTGATGCGGACAGGGCTAAGCACAGGCTAAACTGTGCGGCGCTGGATGGTCCTGTCCGGCGTCTGTCCGCTAATCCTTGGAGCCTGTATGCGTAGTTTGTTTTCCTCAGTTTTGCTGTCTGGTCTGTGTCTGTTTGCCGCGACCAGTCAGGCGCAGACTTTGGTAGCCACCAGTAATATCATCGTCCGTGCACTGGACCGCAGCCTCGACTTCACTTCCGACACCACCACTTCGGTGCGGGATATGAAAGTCGTGCGGGCTGCCCGTGATGATGCCGCCAGTTTTGTCGCCAGCCGCGGGGCTATCCGTGGTGCGCAGCTGGAAGCGGCGCTGCTGACCTTACGTGAGCGTTTGCCTGAGGCGCGCCTGGCCGACGATCAAGCCTTGGCTGAAGCTATTCTCGCGCTGTGATCAATCGCGCCATCCGCTGGCTGGCCATGTGCATGCTGCTGGCCAGTGGAAGCGTCCATGCGGCGTTACATCTGAGTGTCGACGAGACGGGTTTAAGCCCTGAGCAACGCCAACTCAGTGCGCAGTTGATCGAGCAAGCGCAGGCAAGTTTGCCGCCAAGCTTTATCCAGCGCTTGGACCGTGACGTGCAGATTGTTTGGTCCGCTAGCTTGCCGGCCAACGCCTATGGTCGCTTGGTCTCGCTCAATGCCTTGCAACTCAACGCTGCGCTGTTGCCGCGCTTGCTCGATCCACAGCAGGCGGATGCGGCCACCGGACGTATTCACGGTACATTGCGCCGCGAAGTGCTGGCCACGGTGCTGCATGAGCTGACCCATCTATACGATCGCAGCCGCCTGTGGCCGGCGGCGCAGAAAACCCTGCTACGTCGCTGTCAGCACGACTTTGCCGTGCGTGGCCCGGTCGGCCTGGCCGAGCAATGCCGGGGCCAGACGGCGCGGCGCTTTACCTTAAGTGATGATCCGCAGTTGCTCGACTTGGCCGGCTGGCCGCAACGAGTCGGCCGCCGTGGCGAGCGCGAACAACGCAACGCGCAAGACAGCCGCAGCCCTGATCTGTATGAGCTGAGCAACCCGCGCGAGTTTGTCGCGGTGAATATGGAGTACTTCCTTCTCGACCCCAGTTACGCCTGCCGCCGTCCGGCGTTGCAGCGTTACCTGCGTGAGCATTTTGACTGGGCTCCGGCGCAGGCCGAATCCTGTGCGCCGAGCCTGGCCTATATGAATGCCGGTCGCGACTTTGCCCGCGAGCCGTTGGGCCAGCTTGATCCTGAACGCGTGTATGAAGTGGATTATCTACTGGCTGAGGCCAATGACCAGTTGGCCAGCCGTTGGGGCCACAGCATGTTGCGCCTGGTTATCTGTGCCCCGGGGCGGCCCCGTGGGCCGGATTGCCGGCTGGATCTGCAATATCACCTGGTGCTGTCCTATCGCGCCTTTGTTGGCGATGTACAGCTGTCCAGCTGGGGCGGCTTGACTGGCGCCTATCCGTCGCGGCTGTTCGTGTTGCCGCTGGAACAGGTGATCGACGAGTACACCAAAGTTGAGCTGCGCAGCCTCGCATCGGTGCCGTTGACCTTGAGCCGGCCTGAGCTTAACCATCTGGTTGAACACGCTTTAGAGCTGCACTGGAGCTACGACGGTGACTATTGGTTCCTGTCCAACAACTGCGCGGTGGAAACCCTCAAGCTGCTGCGTAGCGGCACTGGCGCGGCAACCTTACAGAGCCTGGATAACATCACCCCCAATGGCTTGCTGAGGGTGTTGCAAGGACGTGGTCTGGCGGACCCAAGCATGCAGGCCAAGCCCCGGGAAGCGCTGCGCTTGGGCTATCGCTTCGACTCGTTCCGCGAGCGCTATCAGGCCATGTTCAGCATTTTGCGTGAGCGCAGTGGTGTGCCGCAGGAGCAAGTGGAGGACTGGCTAGAGCTGCCGGCCCGCGAGCGCGCGCAGTGGTTTGCCGAGGCGGATTTGCGTAGCAGCGCAGCGCTGTTGCTACTTGAGCAAGCGGCCCTGCGGCGCCAGCTGTTGTTGGCCCAAGAAGACCTTAAGCAGCGTTATCTGCAAGCGCGCAAGGGCGGCAATCGTGACTTCGCCATAGCCGATAACACCTTGCAGCAGATCATCGAGCAAAGCGGTTTTCTCAGCCGTCCGGCGCAGTTGTTGGAGACGGGCTATGGCCTGCCGCAAGCGGCCGAATGGCAGCATTTGCAAAGCCAAAGCAGCCAGCGCCAACAACGCTTATTGCGCTTAAGTGATGAGTTGGATCAGCAAGTGCGCAGCCTGTTGGAGCCTAAGCGCGGCGCCGAGATCAGTGCCACTGAGGCCAATGTACAAAGCCTGGGTGAGCATTTGCGTGCACTGCACAAGGCTAGCGGCGGACTGCAGTTACCTTAGCGGCTGAGGGTCCATGCCGGGCCATTGGCCGGAGTGCTTGCGGTTAAGCGCTGCCCCAGTGCGGTGCCGGGAGCAAACCGGCGGCCTTAGCGGTTGCAGAGGGTGCCTGGGCGGGTGCGACTAGATTAAAAGCCGCTGGTTGGCGAGGCTTTGCGCGCCGCCAGGAGAATCCCGCACGGCTCATATCGGAAGCTTTATACGAAGAGCAGGCGCTTGCCGAGCAGCACGCAGCCCGGCCTGGGCTGCGTGGATAAGCGTTATGGCTTGCAGCGCGCCGGTGGCAGAACATCTTTGGCCGCTTGAGTGGTCATCATTTGCAGGTCGCCGGCGTTGCGCGCGGTGAAGACCTGACCGCCGGTGGCAGCAGCCAGGCAGTTGCCGGCGCCGGTACCCAAGATATCCACCACGTTGATTTTCAAATGCGGCTTGCTGCGTGCCAGCGACTGAGCCACGGCGCAGGGGTCTTGGTGGCAGCTTTCGCCGCCATCGGAAATCACCAGCATCACCGACTCGCGATTGACCCCGTCGAGCATCTGTCCGGCTTTGGCAATGCCGTCAGCCAACGGCGTGCCCTGCACTGGGCGAATGCCACGGATACGGTTGAGCAAATCACCGCGCTGACTGGGGCTAAAGAAGCCGACGCTGCGCGCACTCGGGCAGTCTTCCACCATCACTAGGCCAGCGTTAACGTCGCTGGGCAGCTTTTGCACCACGGAGGTGGCGGCGTCGCGAGCGGTAGTGATGCGTTTGGGCTCACGGAAGATGCGCTGCATGGTGTTCGGCGCGCGGGTGCCGAGCAGCAGTTGCGTGGCGATATCGGCCACGCCTTGCATCATGGTGGCCTGCTCAATTTCCTTCTCGGTGGCGAGCATGCTGATATCCATGGACCCCGAAGCGTCGAAGACGATGACCATCTCTGGCGCCATCTCTTTAGGACGCTCGTCGGGGCAGAGGTTTTTCGCATTGGCGATCATCTGCTGTTTGCAGTTTTTCGCCAGGTTGTCCTCCACCTGTTTACGCAGCGCCGCATTGGTTTTCAGCAGTGGTTCTTCTTTGAGCATTTGCTGCAACGACGAACAGTTTTTGGCCGTGTCGTCGATGCGTTTTTTCAGAATCTGCACCGGGTCTGGCTTGGGCTCAGGTTTCGGTTCCGGTTTCGGCTCAGGTTTGGGCTCCGGCTTAGGCGGCGGTGGCGGCACTTCTACGGGCGGCACGGGCTCTGGCTCAACCACCGGGGCGGGTTCCTCGACCACCGGCTCCGGCTCAGGCTCAGGTGTTGGTTCAACCACCGGCTCGGGCTTAACCGGTTCTTCGGCAACGGGCGGCGGCACCACCGGCTCAGGTGCTTTGACCTCGCGGCAATAAAACCACCACCACAGTGCGGCGAGCAGGGCGAGCAGTAGCAAGGCTAACAGCAGCCATGGCCACCACCGCCGTTTGCGCGGTGCCTCACTGACCAATACGCCCTCGCTACCGGCCGCTGCGGCGGCTGCTGCACCGGCGGGTAACACCGGTGGTGGTGGCGGAGGCGCCTGGCCGCCGCCCCAGAAGGTGACCACCGGCTGGCCGTTGAGCGCGTACAGATTGGCGGTGTCGGGGTAGCTGGCGGCTTGGCGTAATAATGCGGCTTGGCGTTGCCCATCGGCCCCTTGGCTGTCGAGCTGAGTAGCCAGTTGCTCGATGGAAGCGAGACGCTCATGCAGCAGATGCTTGGCTTGTTCGGCTTCGGCCGGGCTCAGCTGGCTGAAGGGTACGGGTTGGCCGCCTAGATCGCTGTACCACTCAACGATATCGCCGTCGGCTTGCTTAGGCTTAGCGAACAGCGCCGCCGTGCTCGGCGGCAAATGGCGGCGCAGGATCTGGCTTAATTCGGCATGACCGTCGAGTGCCTCGCTGGCATTGAGGTTGGCACTGGAGAGGCGGGCAATACGCTTCATAACGGTCAGCTTCCTGCTGGGTAATTCGTGAAAGCGCGCACAGGCCTAGCCTGCGCGCGTACTCCTAGGGGCCGCTCAACGCAGGCCAAGATCGCCTTCCAAGCTGCTGACCTTGTTGCGCAGCTGTTGCAGCTCGTGTTGTTTTTGCAGCACGGCTGGGTTGTCTTGCTGGTTGAGGTTGTTGAGGTCTTTCTCGATGGCGGCGATTTCCGCTTCGATCGATTTATTGCCTTTGGCTTTGTTTTTCAGCTCAGCGAGCAGGGCATTGAGCGACTTGTTCAGCTTGGCGTACTGCTGTTGCTGGCTTTTCAGGTCAGCGCTAACCCCGGCTTTTTCCTGTTCGATGGAGGCATACACCTCGCGGAACAGTTGGTTGGTTTTCTGCTCATCGAGGAGGACTTTTTGTTTGTCCTCCACGCGCTGCGAATACACCCCTTGGGTCTTGCAGCCAAACTTGGTGGCAAAGCCTGCATCGGCATTGCGCGGGTCACATTGCTCGGCGGTCACGGCGCAGCCGTTTAAGGCAATGGCTGCGGTCAGCAGGGCAAGCATACGAGTGGCAGACATGGTGAGCTTCCTTAACCCAGTTGGATGGACGAGCGCTGGGCGTAGAGCTGGTCGATTTCCGACTCAAGCTGGGCCACCTGCTTTTGCATTTTGCTGATTTCCGCGTCCAGGGTGTCGCTGCGCGCGCCGCTGTTACGGTTGGCTTCAGCCACTTTCTGCCATTCTTGCTGCTTGGTCCGCGCACCGGCCAGAGTCTTTTTCAGGTAAGCGGTGTTGGCGTCGATCTCGGCGATTTGTTTTTGCGCGGCGCTGCGTTGCACGGTGTTGTTGGCGATGTCTTTCTTGATCTGCTCGATCTTGCGTTTGTCATCGGCCATCACGCTGCGCGCAGTGTTGGTCAGGCTTTGCAACTCTTGGTTGTCTTTGCGCACATCGGCAATGCTGGCATCCAGTGCGTCTTCGGCGGTGGCGTATTTGCTGCGCTGGTTATCCAGGTAGTAGTTGGCGCCCATGCCCACGCCGCAGCCGGCGAGACCGGCTGCGATCATGCAGGCCGCTTTGTCATTGGGGTTGCCCAACTGGCAGGCGAGGATGCCGACCAAGGCCCCCCCGGCGCAGGCCTGGAAACCTGACTTGCTGAAGAATTGCGCGGAATTGCTATTGCTCAAGCGCGGGTCGACGCTGGCGTTACTGGATGAGCCTGTGCCAGTGGTCTGACAGCCTGCCATCAACAAGACAACACCCAGCACGCTCCACTTCATCCGCTGGCTGAGCAACGTTACTGCGTTCATGTCCATGTCCTTGGTTAGATAGATTTACAGGATTGCAGCCACTGGCTACGGGCCACTTTGCCATTGTTCATGTAAGCGCCGAGGTTTTTCCAGTGGGTGTCCAGGTATTGGCGCAAATTGCTTTTGCTGCGCGCGGCCATTTGCTGGGCGACCACGTCGACCTGCGGCTCGATGGTCGCGACGCTGTAGTTAAGCGCACCACTGACCACGGTGTCGGCATAGTAGTTGAGCATAAAGTCGAGGACCTTGCGGTGGCTTTCCAGCTGCTCTTTGCGTGCGTCGCAGCGGCTGGCCGGCTCCTCACTGTTGGCACCGCAACTGCGCTCGAAGTTGCCCTGCAGGGTGTCGAGGAACATGCCGTCGTCTTTCAGCTTGGTGCAGAGGAAAGCGCCCAGTTGCAGTTCTGAACGGATCGCCTGATCGCGCTGCTCATCACGGGCTTGGGTGTTAGCGCGCAGGTCGCTGCGCAGTTTCTCCAGCTGTTTCTTCAGGTCATCGTCCTGCACGCCGCTGG
This sequence comes from Pseudomonas sp. 5P_3.1_Bac2, assembly GCF_025465995.1. GTDB lineage: Bacteria > Pseudomonadota > Gammaproteobacteria > Pseudomonadales > Pseudomonadaceae > Aquipseudomonas. The sequence continues at coordinate 465,034 of NZ_JANLNY010000028.1, forward strand.
CGATGCTGGAGATTTCTGCCAGCGGGTCGCTGTTATCCGTTTTGCTGGTATTGGCTTGACTGGCGGCGGGGGTGCCGAGTTTTTTCCAGTCCTGCTCGACTTGCTTGATCCGCTCGCGGGAAGTCAGCACCGGGGCGACTAGGGCCAGGCGGATGCCGGTGGTCTTCAGTTTGGTTTGCTCGCCGGCGCTGCTGTAATAAGGCTGCTCCTGACGCAGGGCCGTACGCAGCTCGGCTTGCGGAGTCAGGTAATTACCGCCACGGACGATATAGCCGCCGGCCTGGCCGTGTTGACGGTCGAGCTTGTTCAGGCGAAACGGTTCAAACAGCATCTCATCGACGTTGCCCAGCACGTCGAACAGGCCCAGCGGGTTGGGCTTGAGCAGGCCAGTCAGTTGCAGCTTGCCGTTGGCCGATTGCGCCCCGGCAAACCAGGCGTAAGCGCCTAAGCCGCCATCGGGCGTGGGGAAGCGCACATCACGAAACTCGGCTTGCGACACGGCCATGCCGCCGCGGGCCGCGAACTCCCATTCCGCTTCGGTGGGCAGGCGCAGAAAGCCTGCGGCGCCATCTTCTTTGGGCAGTTTGGCGGCGGCGTTTTTGCGCAGCCACAGGCTGTATTTATCGGCGAAGGCGGTGGCATCAAACCAACTGATGCCCACTTGCGGCAGCCGCATTTTGGCGGATGCGGTGGGGCAGCTGTCGTTCATCACCGCTTGGTATTGCAGCTCGCTGATTTCGTATTTGGCCAGCAGGTAATAGCGCGATGGCTTGGGCTTGCTCACCGTAAAACTGCCGGCGATATAGCTGGGCCGCGCTTGCTCGATATAGCCCCACTCGTCGCTGTCCTGACCCAGGGTCACGCCGTAGTCGTCCATGGGACTGGCGACCGGCACTGGCACTTTGCGCAGGGTCATAAAGCCATCGCAGGGCATCGGCAGGATCACGTCCTCCGGCAGCGGCTTGGGGTTGTAATACTTTTCGTCCCAAGCGGCCTGTGCCGACAGGCTGGCCACGCCGAGCACGGCGGCGCTGAGCAGGCCCAGTACGCGCGCAGCCGACCGCGCGCTATGCGTAGCGCCTTGCTGGGCGAGAGACTTAGAGACCACGCAGACTTTCCGCCGGTTGGATATGAATTGCACGAAATCCTCCGATAGCTGCCACTAGCATCGACAGCAACATGGCGCCGGCCAAAGCCAGCAGGATATGAATAGGTTCCAGTTTGCAGACAAAACCGTTATCCGCCAGGTTAGTCCCCAGCGCTTGGTTAAACACACTGCTGCCGATCAGATAAGCGCCGTAGCCCAGGGCAAAGGCCAGCACCGTCAGCAGCGCTGCCTGGGTGACGATATAGAGTGCCGCGGCTGAGCGCTGAAAGCCGAGCAGGCGCAGCAGAGCTAAGTCTTTACGCTTGCGGTCGATATTGGCCAAAAACGCCCCGACCAACGACGCCGCACAGCCGATCAGGGCGGTCCAGGCAATCACCGCGAAGATCAACCCCAGCACCCGGCTGATGGCCTTCACCGCCTCAATCTCACGGGCTTGGGTGCTGCTTTCGATATGTTCGCCATCCAGCCACTGGGCAATTGGCGCCACTTCATCGAGGCCGTTGGCATAGATCCGCGCGCGGGCATAACGGCTGCGTACAGGCGCCTCGTTACCCGTGCTAAAGCCCAGCAGAGGCACGGCAAAGCCATCGCGGAAGTTTTCCATGGCCACCAGTAAGTCGAGCTGCACCAGCACGGCGGGGCGGGTAAAGCTGCTGTGGGGAAGGATGGCGGCGACGTTGACGGCCACTTCACCGCGCTGGTTACTGCCCTCAAGTTTACGCAGGACTAGCAGGCGCAGGCTGTCGCCAACCTGTACGCCGAGCTTGCTCGCGGCGCTGGCGCTGAGCACCACTTGTTCCAGGCTGGCTGGCGCGGGCAGGGCGGCCAGCAGCGGATCGCCATTGCCGGTGGGGATGACTTCGGCGTTGGCCACGTAGTGTTGACTGTCGCGCTGCAAATCGGCGGTGGTATTCAGCGAGCGGGTTAGGGGGATGACAAAGCCGACGCCGGGCTGCTGGCGCAGACGGGCGAACCAGTCTTCGTTCAGGTCGTAATTACCCAGCATGCGCACTTCGAGGTTGCGCGGGTCGCTCTGCAGCTGCTGATTGAGCTGCGAGACCACGCCGTACTTAAGGCCAAACAGCAGTAACAGCGGGGCGATTACCGCGACCAACGAGGCGACGATGCACAGCGAGACTTTGCGGTCGTGCCACAGGTCGCGGCCAGCCAGCTCGATCAGCAGGGCGAGGCCTGGGCGTCGATTCGGGCGGTTATTCACTGCGGTCATGAAACACCGTCCCTGTGCCATTTTGCAGCGTGCCGACGATATTGCGGATGGCGCAGTCCTGCACCAAATCCCAATCGTGGGTGACGATCAGCGCGGCGATTTGAAAGCGCTGTACCAGATCGATAATCAGCTCAAACAGGTTGCGCGCTTGTTGCGGGTCCAGCGCCGCCGTGGGTTCATCGGCCAACAGCAAGTCTGGCTCATGGGCGATGGCGCGGACGAAGGCTACGCGCTGGCGCTCACCGATCGACAGTTGCGCCGGCAGTTTAGCCAGCAGCGCTTGCAGGCGCAGGCGGCCGATGGCTTCTTCGACCAGCTCGCTGTGCGCCGGCAAGCCGAGCATGCGCCGTGGCAGCTCGATGTTCTGGCGCACGCTTAAAAATGGCAGCAGGCCGCCGGTTTGCAACACAAAGCCCAAACGTTGGGCGCGGATATCCGCCAGCTTAGCTTGCTCATCACCCTCGATCAGGGCGGCGACGTTGAGCGCATCGCTGTCGCCCAAGGTGAAGCTGCCGAGTTGCTCGGGGCGCAAAATCAGGCCGATCATCTCCAGCATGGTGCTTTTGCCACAGCCGCTGGCGCCCGTGATGGCCGCTACTTCACCGCGCCCAAGACTCAGGCGCGGCAGGCTGATGTGGTAGTTGGCACCGCGTTGGATGCCCAGGTTGGCGATCTGCAACATGGCTTAAGGCAGCGCTTCCAGGGGGACCGGGTAGACATGCTCACGCGGGTCGCTGCCCGGCGCCAGGGATACCCAGCGATCGGCGTCGGCGTTGTAGCGCTGGTAGTACTTAAGCTTGGTGTTGAGGCGGCGGATAAATTTCTCCTGGTCCAGGCCTTCCATGCCTTTCCAGGTTTCTTCATCCAGGCTCAGCACTTCGCTCAGGTATGGCAGGCCGTCGAGGTACTCAGCCATCAGGCCCATGTCGGCCAGCTTGATGGTTTTGTCTTTGAGCTGATTGGGATCTTTACCCATGGTCGCGGCCACCGAGCGCAGGCGCTCGAACATGTCGCTGGGCGAGATCAGGCCTTCGTTGGCGGCATCGGCGATCTGCTTAACCACGTCGCTGAGGTCGCTGAGCTGGCTCTTGGTCATCAGCACCCGGACATCCGTGGTCGGGACGTTTTGCTGGATAAAGTCACGGTCGCTGATCCACGCCTTAAACACGGGCGGGGCGCTGGCGCCGGTCTTCTCACCGAGATAGGCCAGGCGCATGGCATGGCCGAGCAGGGCAGCGTCGGCGGCGATGGTTTTGTCCTCGGCCGATTGGCCTTTGGCGTATTTAGCATCGGCGCCCAAGGCGCTGCCGGCGGCCATATCACCGCGGTAAGCGGCTTTAACCTGGGCGGTGATGGCATCGCCGAGGCTGTCGACCATGGCGCCAAATTCCTCGACCTTGCCGGCATTTACCGGGTAGTACAGCGGCTTATTGAGGAAGTTGTTGTGGGTCAGGTTAGTGTATTGGGCTTCAGCCGAGGCATGATCCTTGGCCCCGCTCGGTGTCTTCAGGTGCAGGCTGTACAGCGCCACGCCACGGTACTGGGCTTCCAGACGCACCTGCTCGGCATTGAGGCCCGTGCTTGAGAGTTTGTTGTCGCCCTCGATGGCGCCGGCATCGGTGACCAGCACGATATAGCGCGCGCCGAACTCGTTCCACTTGACCTCATCCAGAGCCTGCATGATGCCGGCGTAGGGGTCTTCATCGAAGCTGCTGCTCGATACCGTGGCTTCTTTGAGCTCGGCGACTTTGGCCAGGAAGTCCTTGCCGTCTTTCACCGTACTCGGATCAACGAACATCTTGCTGGTGTATTCCAGCTTAGGCACGGCTTTGACGTTGGAGCGGAAGGCGACCAGGCCGAACTTGACCTGATCAAGCATGTTTTCCTTCTCGATCTGCCCGTAGATGCGCTTGACCGCCTCGCGGGTGCGGTCGATGTACGGGCCCATGGAGATGGTCGAGTCGATCACGAACACCACGGCGGCGCTAAAGCCTTTGAGGGTGTTGGCGGCTTGTTCGGCCTGTTGTTTGGCGTCGGGCTTGGCGTCTTTGCCGCCCTCTTTGGCGGTCACCGAGGCGACGTTGAGCAGGCGCACCTGGAAGCCTTTTTCGGTGAACACTTCTTCGGCGTCGAGCACTGGCAGCAGGTAGAAGTTTTTCGCCAGGTCCACTGCGTAATCCGGCTCGCGTGCCACCACTGCAGGGTCGCGACCCTTGCTCTGCATATTGGCGCGGATCGGCTTCAGCAACGGCGCCGGGTCTTCTTTGGCGTACAGCTCTTCGAGCTTAGCTTTGTCCTTGAAGAACAGCAGCGGATCGCGCCCGGCCGGGTTGGTCAGGGCCAGGGTCATCTGCATCTTCCACTCCACCGCGCAATCGCCCTTGATCCAGCCGACGGTCTTGCCGTAGCTGTCCGGGCCAACTTGCAGCCATTCAGCGCCGCCAGCCTGCTGGCGTTGGTAGACGTAGAAGCGGGTAAACGCCGGTTGTGCCTTGCCACTGGCGCCGCCGGCGCTGTCGCTGAGCTGGCAAGTGGGGGTGGTCAGCACGCGCTGATACAGGGTCTTTTTGCCTTCTTGCAGCAGCGGTTTATCCGCCGCCTGGGCGGCCAGGCCGGTGCCCAGTAGCAGGCTGCCGAGCAGGGTCAGTTGCAGTCCTTTGGCGATCATTTGCGCAGGGCCTCCAGGCGTTGGCTGGCTTGCTGATTGGCAGGGTCGTTGGTGACAGCGATCTCATACCAATAGGCGGCGGTTTCCGCATCGGCGGCGCTGATGCAGCCACCACTGGTGAAGCTTTCTGGGTCGTATTCACGGGCGTAAGCAAAGGCCACGGCGGCATCGCCGGACTGCGCCTTGTGTGCGTACAACCGCTGCACCACGCCGCAGCGCTTAGCCTCTTTGGCGGCGGCGATTACGCTCAGCACTTGCTCGCTGCTGGGGTTGGATTTCAAGCAGCTTTGGATGTAGACCAGATCATCACTGACCTGGCCCAGGGCCTCGGCGCTGCATACGGCGGCTTCGCCACTGCTGGTGCTACTGACCGCTGGCGTGCTGGTGCCCGGCGCGCGCAGGACGAACCACCACAGCGCCGCACCAATGGCGGCGAGCAGCAACAGCAGCACGGGGATCAGCCACAGCTTGCTGGATTTTTTCGCAGGTGCAGGCGCTGCGGCAACTGGCGCCGGCTCGCGCGGTTCGGCGCTGAGTGATTCGACCTCAGTGTGACGGTCGTTGGCATTGAGATCGCCCAGCTGCGGCTCGTCGTCCAGTGTCAGCGTCAGTTCTTCTGGTTCCGGCTCAGGTTCTGGTTCCGGCACTGGCGCGACGGGGGGCGGCGTGTTGCTGCGGTGGATCTTCTGCTCGTCGTGGCTGGAATTACCCGCCGCCAGGGACGACAGCAAGGTGCCGAGAATCCGCAGCACGCCTTTATCGCCGCCGTCGGCATCGCGGATTTGCAGCATGTAAGCCATTTGCGGATCTTGCATCAGCGGGTCGATCAGCCAGGGGCCGACTTCACCGCTAAGGCTGTCGCCGTTCAGACTGAGGCCATCGAGGCCGTGCCATACCGGGTTGCTGCCCCAGTCGCCGGCTGCGCCCAGATAACGGCCGTCTTGGTTGCGTTGCACAGTCAGCTCCAGGCCGCTGTCGCCGTTGGGCCAGTCGTGGACTGTCAGTTCGCCGTAGCCGGGTTGGCCGCTGTGGCTGGGCTTGAGTTCGATTCTTAGCATGCTTATTCCGTCCGCTGGCTGTGCAGGGTCGCCAGTACCTTGCCCAGCGCTTCGTTTTGCTCGGGAGTGATTTCCCGGCCGGCGCTATGGCCGGCGTTGTCTTCGGCAATTTTGCTCAGGGCCACCAGCCAGTCGCCGATATAGTTGCGGGTGTGCTCCAGGGGCTGTGGGGTCAGCACCGGCAGCTTGCCTTCGGCAATAACGGGTGGTGCCTGGAACAACTTGCTGCCTGGCACTACGCGGCTGCCAGGGCGCAGGTCGAGGGCCACGTTGATAAAGCTCAGCCAGCCGATAAAGTCGCCCAGCACGGTGTTGGCGGTGAGCACTTGGCGCCCGGCCAGTTGCTCGCGCTTGGTGCCAATTTGCTCGGTGCTGACGATGGCGCGCAGCAGACGATCTTGCAGATTAAGCCGGCTGGCAGCGGTGATGATTTCATCCATCAGCGCTTCCACGGCGGCTTTATCGAAGCCCAGATAAGTCATCAGGCGCACGTCTTCGGGGATATGCCGCAGATGGCCGATCCACTCGCGCAGCACCGCTTGCGCAAAGCGCGAATCGCTGCCGCTGCTGCGCGGCGCGCTGCTGGCAGGGGCTAGCGGCGCGGCAGGTTCGCTGTCGCCGAACAGATCGAAGCCGTCGTCGTCACCCAGGTTATCGCCCAGGTTCAGTGCGCCGCTGACCGCAGCAGCGGGTTCGTGACTGTTGTCGGCGCTGCTGGCCGGTTCATCTTCATCGGCGCGTAAATACAGGCCGCGCAGCAGGTCGTCGGGCAGCTGCATCTTGTCCAGCAGCTCACCTAAGAGCACTCGGCGCGGCCAGATGGCATCGAAAATCTGCTTGGCGATTTTGCGTTTTTTCTCCAGCTCGCCGGCGCCTTCAGCTTGGAACCAGTGACCGAGGCGGGTATCGAGCAGGTGCAGAACATCGCTCAGCTGTTCGCTGATGCGGCCCAGTTTGACTTCCAGAGTGGCGGCTTCGCGCAGGTATTGGCTGATGCGCGCCATACCGCCGTCGTTCAGCGCCAACATGGCATCCCAGGCTTCCCCGGCATGGCCGATATGGCGCTGGACGTTGCTCTCTTCGAGGAAGGTACGGCGCATCAGCGCCAGCGGCTGTTCGGCGCTGGCGCTGATGGCCAGCTCGTCACCGTTGTCGACATCGAGGAAGGTGGTTTTAGCGCGCGGTTTACGCACCAAGAAGGTGTTGTTAAATGGCTTGCCGTCGGCCCATTCCTGCAACCAGGCGTACTGGCCGAAACGCTCCAGCATGGCTGACTTCATCATGCCGCCCCAGCCGATGCGCAGCAGGTCTTCGGCTTTGTCGAGGTCGCCACCAATGCGGATATCGAGCTTGGTGATGGCCCACAGCAGGCCCGGTTTGCGCAGGGCGCGCTCTTGCGGTTGGGCGCCTTGGGTTTTGCTGATCCAGCGCTCCAGCACCGGGCCCACGGCGTTGACGTTGGATTGCTCGTTGCACGGCGTGCACAGCACCAGCACGTTCATCTCTTGGCTGTCGGTGTAGTGCTCAAACAGATACGCCACCTTGCCGCGCAGAATCAGCTGCGCCACCGGGCTTGCGGTTTCACTTTCCACCGCCCGGCGCACGTCGTCCAGCGACTCCACCGAGAGGCGCCCGCGATAGCCGGGGAAGTCGAGCAGATCGACCTTTTCAAACAGCGGCTCGCTGGTCGGCTCCACCAGCGGGAACACCAGCTCCACAGTCAGCGCGGCGAGCTGCGCCAAGGTCAGTTGCACCGGTGCCTGCAGTTCACCGTCGCGATATGGCCGCACATTGATCGGCAGGTCGCTGTCTTTGCCCAAACGTTCGAGCATGTCGACGTTCATGATGCTGTCAGCCTGCGACAGGCCACGTTCGGTGTGCCGGACCAAGGCTTCCAGTGGGGCGAATACGCGGCTGGCGTTGCCCAAGCGGCTGAGGGTTTTGGCGAAGCTCAGGTAGGCCTCGCTCAACTCGCTGATCTCACCCCAGAAAATCGCGAACAGCTGGGTACGGTCTTCCACGCTCAGCCACGGCGCCAGCTCCACGGCTTGTGGCCAGTAGTAGCTGGCCAGGCCGCGCAGAGAGGCGGGGAAGCTGTCTTGCAGGTAGTCCCAGAGGGCGACCACATCGTCTTCGCTGACGCCTGGCACGGGCTTCAACTGGCGCTTTTTGCTCAGGTCTTTGAGCAACTGGCGGATCGCTGTTTCGTCGATGCGGTACAGCACTTTCTCGGTGTTGAAGTCATTGAAGAAGGAGTTGGCCAATACCTTGGCCACTTCCACTTCGCCAAACAGCTTCAGCTCCAGCGGGAAGTCATCCGGACCGGCTTTGGCCGTGCGGCTAAAACGGGTCACCAACCCAGTGGCTTCTTTACCGCCGCCGGGTGGGTTGATATGGGTGATGAAGTCCAGGCGCTGGCCGCCCACGGCGGTTTCCAGCTTGCCATTGGCACCGGCGGCCAGGGTCGAAATCAGGTACGACTTACCGGCTTGCGACAAGCCGAAAAAGCCCACGGTCATCGGCGAGGCCGACACGCCGCCCAAGCGGCTGGCGGTGTTGCGCACGCGGCGCAGGCTGAGGATTAAATCGTCGGCTTCGTTATCCAGGCGCGGCGCGCTGCGGCGCACATCGCTGACCCAGCGGATCGCAGCGCCTGCGCCGCTGTGGATGGCGCGCCAGTGTTGGGTTAGTTGCTCAGGCGAGTTACTCATTTACGAAATACGCTCCCGCTGTCGAGCCAATATTGGGATTCACCTAAGCCCGCATCGGCCAAAGTGTTCAGGCGTAGACGGATATGTGACCGGCTGACTGAGCCGTTGTCCGATTCGGCGCCAAGGAATTCAAAACTTTCACTGCCTTCGCTCTGGTTGGCCGCTGGCTTGATGCCCAGACGTATTTTCAACACTAAGCCTTGGGCCGCCACTTGCTCGCGCAGCTTGGCGTTCTCGATGCTGAGGATATACAGCGGCGCCGCCGACCAACGCTCATCGCCCAACTGACGGAAGCCCAGGCGCATGGTGCCGCGCATGTCGAAGGTCTGTTCGGGCAGCAGGTACTCGGGGTTATCCAGATCGATATCGCGGAAGTAGACGTTGCCGTCTTTGATCACGTTGTTGTTATCGATCAGGCCCAAATACTTGATGGTCGAGTACGGCTTAAAGGCTGCCGAACGGAAGAAGAAGTTGGGCAGGCGCAGGCTGCGGCTGAGCAAACAGAGCATGGCGCCGACGGCGGCGGTGGTCTTCGGATCTTCAATGCGGTCGAGCTTGTTGAACGGATACCAGCCGCCGGTGCGGTATTGGTTAAGCGGCAGAATCCGCGCGGGTGGCAGCGGCAGCAGTTTGCGGAACAGCGCCTGCACGCCCGGCAAGCGCGACGGCCGGCCGGTCAGCAGGAGGACATCGCAGGGGTAGCTGTAGACCATCTCGCACAGGGCGCGGATGGTCTTGCCGATGTTCATGCGGTCGCCAATAAAGGCTTCGTGAATCTTGCGCAGGCTGACATTCAGCTCGCAGGCCAGCAGGTCGAAGGCCTCGCTGCCGTTGCCCAACTGCCGGCGCACGGCCCCGGCGACATATTCCAGCACCGCCTCGGTGGGGCGCTCCTCGCCGAGCAATTCGCCGAAGGTGCCGCTGACCAAGGTGCCGGCATCCAGCGGGTCGTACTGCTCGTAGGCTTTGAGCAAGCGCAGGCCCAGCGGGCTGAACACTTGCAGGGTGAGCTGCTGGCGCAGTACGGCATCTTGCACGGCCAGGGGCTCGCTGCCGATCAGCTTGGACAGCAGCGCATCCGGGGCGTTAACCCCGGCATTAGCCAGAGCGTTGCTCAGCCCCGGCAGGACAAACTGGCGGATCACATCGAGCAGGATGTCGTCGCCGGCGACTTTGAAACCATCGCGGAAGCGCTGCTGCGGGGTGATGTAAACGTTACTGCCGACACCGTCATCGAGGCGGTATTCGGTGATGACCAAATCCGTCGTGCCGCCGCCGATATCAATCGAGGCGATGGTCAGACGGTCCTTGTGCGGCTGGTCCGGGCGGGCCATGGCGGCAAAGAACTCTTCCGGGCGGCCGGCAAAGTTGTTCTGGGTTTCGTTAAACAGGTACACCACTTGCCCGCAGGTGGCTTCGTCCCATTGCACGTGCACTTCGGGCAGGAATGGCCAGGCCGTCTCGCGACTTTTCGGGTCCTTGATGTTGATTGGCTCGTCTTCGGGGTGCCAGCCCAAGCTCTTCCACACCAGGCCGATGGCTTGCTCCATGCACTTGGCGAAGATTTCCCGCTCCGGCTTGGGCATCGATGGCGGCACGGTGAGGATGATCGAGCGCAGGTGCCGCGGGACCCGCGAGTGGCTCATGCGCAGACGCTGCGACGGACTGTTGATTTGCATCAGGGCCTGGGCCAGCACTTCGCAGAGCATGAAGGTCATCAGCGAGCTGCGCGAATAATGCGGATGGAACACCGGCATACGCTCATCGAACGGCAGGGTGTACAGCGCCCGGCCTTTCTCGTTGATCAGGCTGGCCACCGGCGCGGCGGTGGCGTGGGGCTCGCTGTCAGCCTTGACGTAGGCGCAGTTAAAACGCCAGCCCGGCTCGTAGTTGTCCTCATCCCACAGGTAGCGCTTGGGGCTCGACAGCCCGGTCGAGCCTTCGGTGCCACGCCGGCGGCTGGCCAGGCGCCCGGCTTCGCGGCCAACACGGGCAATAGTCGGCCACTGGAAGGCTTCGCGGCGGCCACTTTGCACCGAGAAGTGATCCTTGCCGAACACCGCTTGGGCGAACTCGATGCGACTCTCGAAGGGCTCCGGATACACCTGCTCAGGCAGGGTCAGGTCACGCAGCTCCAGTTCATAGCGTTTGCTTAAGCCGTCGTTTTCCTGCGGATGATCTTCGATGAGGATGCCGCAAGTGCGCGAGTTACCTACGTCGAGCACCATGTCCACGGCGATGGCCTTGTGCAGGTCACTGTCGCGGTTGGACACTACCTTTAGCTCCGGCACTGGCAGGGCGGTGCCGAGTACGCTCAGCAGGTTGAGGTAGTGGGCCTGATGATAGAGCTGCTGACATTCCTGCTCGATGTCATCCAGTTGCATGCGAAACGGCGGCAGTTGCGCCTGCTCGGTAAACACTTCGCGCAGCCAGCCATCGACCCAACTGAGGTCGAGGAACCAGCCCATTTCGTTGGCCTGATGGGCCAAGGCAAAGGCGGCGCCGGCGCGGACGTCGTCATTGGTCGGGGCCAAGTAAGCGGTGTCACTGCGGCTGGTGAAGACTTTAGTGTCAAAGGCAAACGTCACCCGGTGAGTATGACCATCCGGGTCTTCGCCTGGCGGCAGCTCGACAATGCGCACCCGCGCCCAGTTCGATGGGCCATCGTCAAAGCGCCGTGGCGGGCTAAAGCGAAAGAACGGCAGCGGCAGCCATAGGCCTTTAAGCAGGCGCACCGACTGATCCAACGCCACGCTGTAATCGGGGCTTACCGCTTGGCCGGGGGCGCTGGGGTGAAAGAAGCTGTTGTTACGATCATCGAAGATCAGCCGCGCCAATGGTCCATCGTTACGCGGGCGGACAAACTCGCCGGGCAAGGCGCGGCGCAGATCGAGGGTCACGGCGAAATCCAAGAACTGGACGCCGCTGCCCATGATCAGGGTGATCTTCTCTTCGTAGTCGGTTTTCTCTGGAAACATAGTGCTGTTCTTCCGCCCGATTCTTTTGCTGTGGTCCGCTCACTAGCTGCTACGCGGCACTGGTGGGCGGCCTGCCGTGGGGCAGGCCGCTACGTGCTTAGGGTTTGTCGGTGGCGCCTTGGCGCATCGACATGGGGAACTGTTGATTTTCATACTTGCCGCTGCAATCGGCGGCGCTGCGGCTGTCGGGGCTGCAAGTGATTTCCGGTAATTTATAGCTGCTGCCGTCGTTACAGGTGGCCTGGCCTTGGCTATTGATCGCCAACTTGCCGCCCTGCATGGCGGCACTGACGCCGCCGGCACATTCGACACCATCGCCACGGCGCACCTTGACCTGGCCCTTGCCGTCTTTGAAGTCGTACTCCAGCTGCATTGGCTTACCGGTTTGTGCATCCTGAATCCCGGCACCGGCCTTCCAACTGCCGTTAAGGAATTCGGTGGAGCCGTTTTTCAGGGCCTGCGGCGGAATGCTCAACTCTTGTGGTACATCCTTGCCCGGTGGCTGCTTACTGGGGTTGGGCTGACCTTGCTCAGGCTCTGTAGGCGGCTGTTGGGCGTCCTCGGGTTTTTCCTCAGGCTTGGCCGGATCAGTCGGCGGTTGCTCTGCAGGTTTATCTTCGGGCTTAGGTTCTTCGCTCTTGGACTGGTCTGCGTCCGGTGCGCTGCTATCCGGGAGGGCGCCATCGGGTAGCGCGGCATCCGGCAGGCTGCCGTCTGCTCCGGCGGTTACACCGCCCACGCCGACGCCATGCACATCGACGCCTGGCACCGCGACCCGGGGCACGGCGGGGAAGCCAGGCAGATCAACTTGATCCAAACCCAGCGGCAAGCTGACAGTCGGCGCGCAGGCGCGCAGCAAAAACAGCAGCAAGAGTAATAGAAGGAGGAACGGCAACAGCCACAGCAACCAGCGCCACCAACTGCGTTTGGCGGCCACTACCGGCGCGGCAGCAGCCAGCGGCGGCGGGCTAATTGGCGTGGCGGGAGTCGCTAAGGGCGCTACGCTCGGCGCAGCCGGCCGCAGGCTCAGCAATGGATCGTGCACATAACTGCCGGCTTGATCGGTAAAGCCCCAAAAGGTAATGACCGGCTTACCGTCGACCAAATACACATGGTCGCTGTTGGGGAAGTGCACGGCTTTTTCCAGCAGGCGACCGAATATTTGCTTCTCACGGCTTTGCCCGTCGCTGACCATGCTGACGCTGGTTTTGCCCAGCTTGGCGTGCATGGCTTCGAGCTGTTGGTAAGCGTCGCGGCGTTCATCGGCAGTGGCGGCGGACCAAGGCACCACATCGCCTTCATAGGGCGCATACCAATCGATCTTGTCGCCGGTTTCATTCGGCTGAGGGATGGCCAGGCAACTGGCGTCCTCGCGGCTCATCTTCAGCCGGATCGCCTCACGCAGTTGCAGCGCGGCGCTATACACCGGCTGACCATCGACGCCGAGTGCTTTGAATTCCTGCAGGTTACCTGTGCGAAGCAATGCCCCTGGCATGTGCGCGTTCCCTTATAAATCCTGAATCTGCCTACATAGAGTGTTACTGCAGCATTCTGCCCATCATGTCGGAACTCGCGCGCCTTGTCAGCGCCGGCGAAAAAGCCTTGGGAATTCAATGCTTAGATAAACCGCGGGAGCAAAATGTGACATAAGCCTCCGGCTAAGGGAATGCTTTTTTGCCATCAATATAATGGCCACCCTATGCGCCAATTCCCGTCATACCCGGCACCACCTTGAGTTCTAACGCTATTGCGAGTGTTCGCCGTCGTCTGTGCATCGTCGCCAAGTCTAGTGGCACCGCCGACACTGTGTGCCTGGAGTTGTAAGACTGAGGCATAAAAATGCGCTTAGTTCAGCGCAGGTACAGTCGGATCAATCAAGTAGGTGGATTGGCAAGTTGAGTGGGGGCGTGGAGGTGCATCCAGACTTGTAGCTCGTTCAGACCAATAAAAGTCAGACGTAAGGTTAGCTCTGGCTGAGCAGATTCTATGGTCTTTTGTCGGGCAAGCTAGCAAATAAAGCGTGTTCCGCTATGGGCTATTAGTTTCGACCGTTGGTCGGCAATTATCGTTTTGTAGGAAATGTACTATTTCCACTTATCCAACATCTCTCTAGCCTCCGCATTTCGCTGGGTTAAGTCTCTATAAAAACTCTTTTAAAGAATCTGGCGGATAGCCGAGTGGGTGCCAGGATGGCATCACGGCATATTTCAAAATCTAAATAACGAATTTTCAAGCAGGACACGGAATGTCTTTTTGCTCTTCGCGCTGGGCTGTAATCGGCTTGGCGCTGCTGCCTTTGTTCGTCAGTGCAGCGTCCTTTCAGAGTCCAGGGGATAGGGATCTGCTGCGCGAGCGCCAAGATCGCTTGCTGCAGGAGCAGCAACAGCGTTTGCAAGAGCTGCAGCAATTGCCGGGGAAGCAGTTGGCAGCACCTGAGCCGCCAGCCGATACCGAGGAGCGTTGCTTCGCGATTAGTCGTATCGACCTGCAAGGTTCTGAGCATCTGTCTCTAAGCAGTCGTAACGAATTACTGGCGCCCTATCTGGATAAGTGCCTAGGCGTCAGTCAGCTCAACGCGCTGCTTAAAGCCATCACCGACCATTATTTAAGCCGTGGCTACGTCACCAGTCGGGCCTACCTGCCGCAGCAGGATCTATCCAGCGGCACGCTGCAAGTCATAGTGGTCGAGGGCCGGCTCGAAGGCATTCGGGGGGCTGAAAATAGTCAGTTATCAAGTCGTGAACTGGCCATGGTTTTCCCCGGCGAAGACGGGGGGTTACTCGATCTGCGTGAAATTGAGCAGGCTGTTGATCAACTCAATCGCCTGCCGTCCAACCAGGCGCAGATGGAATTAACCCCCGGCGCGGCTGTAGGGAGCAGTAACGTCGTAGTCAAAAACACCCCGCAAAAACCTTGGCGTGTAAGCCTCTCGCGGCACAACGATGGCCAGAAAAGTACCGGGGAGCAACAGTGGGGCCTAGGGCTTGAGTGGGACAGCCCACTGGGTTTAGCTGATCAGCTGATGATCCGTGGTGGCCACGACGGCATAAGCGATAAATATAAAACCTCGAAAAACACCCTGTTCAACTACAACTTGCCTTGGGGCTGGTGGAACTTTAGCTATAGCTATAGCGAGAGCGACTACCGCTCGCTGGCGAAAACCGACAGCTTCAAGTTTAAGCAAAGCGGCGACAGCCAAAGTCATCAGCTGCGAGCTGATCGCGTGATCCACCGCGATGACTTGAGCAAGACCTCTGTCAATCTCGGTGTGTCCCATCTGCGTACCAACAATTACATCGAAGGCACGCGCCTGGATGTCAGCAGTAATCGTCTGAGCGAACTGCAATGGGGCATCAACCATGGCCGCCGGATCGGCAGTGCCTTCCTCAACATCGATCTGGGCGTGCAGAACGGCATTGGTGCTTTTGATGCCCAGCGCGATGAGCAAAAGCGTGATCAGCGCGGCAACCTCACGCCCACTAGCGATTATCGCAAGTACACGGCCACCCTGAGCTTTCTCCAACCATTTAGCCTGTGGGGTGAATCATTTAGCTTCACCAGCATGGCGACCGGGCAACGTAGTGAGGACGTGCTGTTCAGTCCGCAGCGCATGAGCTTGGGTGGTTCGTCCTCGATTCGTGGTTTGAAAGATCAGCAGCTCACTGGTGATAGCGGTGGCTATTGGCGCAACGATCTGCGTTGGACGCGCCCGGTCAGCATCGACTGGTTACGCCCGGTGTTTGCGCAATACGGCGCTGGCCTTGGTTATGACCAAGGGGTGATCAGCAACGACCGCTACAACGACAACTTTCATGGTCGGGTGTCCAGCAACTCCTTGGAGTTGTTTGCTCGGGGTCAGTACGTCAGCGCCAGCGTGACTTTTGCCCACTCGCTTGAGCGCCCGGATGTGCTCAGCGAGCGCGAGGCACCGATTTATTTCCGTATGGATTTCTTCCTGTAATTCAACGCTTAGTCGTATCGAGAGTTTGAAATGGACGTTCGCCAATTTTCCTTCCTAGCTGCTCAGCCGTCTGCTGCATTCACCGAGCGTGATCGCGTATGGGGCTTGCCTAAACGCGGTCTGGCATTTTTGCTGGCCAACGTGATGTTCTGGCAACCGCTGCTGGTGCAGGCCAGTGAGATTGTGGCGAGCAATCCCAACACCGCGATTAACCAGGCGGGCAATGGCGTTCCCGTGGTGAATATTGCCACGCCCAATGGCAGTGGTTTGTCGCACAACCAGTTCAAGGATTACAACGTTGGTGCCAATGGCGTCATTCTCAACAACGCCACTGGCCGCACCCAGGCGACAGAACTGGGCGGGATCATCCTTGGCAACCCCAATCTTTCTGGGGGTGCCGCACAGATCATCCTCAACGAGGTCAATGGCGGCAGTCCTAGTCAGTTGCGTGGCTATACCGAGGTCGCAGGGCAAGCGGCCAAGGTGATTGTGGCCAACCCCTACGGCATCAGCTGTAACGGTTGCGGCTTCATCAACACGCCAAATGTCACTCTCACCACCGGCAAACCTGTCATCGATAACCAGCGATTGGATCATTATCAGGTCGATGGTGGTGCCGTCAGTATCGATGGCCAAGGGCTCAATGCGAGCAATGTTGACCGCTTTGAAATCATCACCCGCTCAGCACAAATTAATGCGCAGCTGAATGCTCGTAATTTGGCAGTGATTGCCGGTCGTAATGATGTCAACGCGCAAAACCTAACCGCCACGCCAAGAGCGGATGATGGCAGCGCTAAACCTGAGCTAGCCATTGACTCTTCGGTCTTGGGCGGTATGTACGCCGGCGCAATTAAACTGGTTGGTACTGAAGCGGGGGTAGGGGTCAAACTCGATGGCAGCTTGGCCGCCAGTGCCGGAGATATTCAGCTAGATGTAAATGGCCGGCTCAGTCTGGCCAAGGCCAAAACTAACCAAAGCTTGCAGGTAAAAGCTCAGGAGTTGCTGACGACTGATGCAATCTATGCCGGTGGCCGAGTTGATGTACAAACCAGCGCTGCGCTGACTAACCAAAAGAGCATCGCTGCTCGCGATAGCATCAGCTTGAGCAGCCAGGGCCAGTTGCTTAACCAGGGGATTATTGAGGCCGGGGTTAACGCTGACGACAGCCGTAACAGCACCGCGGATGTCAGCCTGAACGCAGCCCATTTGGTTAACCAACAAAGTGTAGTGGCCAGTCGTAACTTGTCGGTTAATGCCAGCCAAACCCTGAACAACCAGGGTGGTACCTTGAGCGGAAAAAACAGCCAGATCAATGCTCAGCAACTGGATAACCGCGGTGGCCGTTTGTTGGCCAGCGATGACCTCAAGCTGACCGCTAAAAACCTGAATAACCGCGATCAAGGGCTGGTGCATAGTGCTAACCAAGCCACTGTGCAAGTGGCTGAAAGCCTCGACAACCAAAACGCGCGAGTTATTGGTCTCAATAACTTGACCCTGAATGCGGGCCAACTCAACAACGATGCAGGTTTGCTCGCCAGTCAGCAGCAGGTGCAAATTAGTGCTGGGCAAGCGAGCAACCGCAGCGGGGAAATTTCCGCCAAGCAAACCACGCTCAATCTCAGCAGCTTAGATAATCGCTCCGGTAAGGTGTTGGGTGACAGCATACGGGTGACTGCGGGTAACAGCATCGATAACCGCTTGGGGATTTTCTCAGCCAGCCGTGAATTGCAGATCCAAGCGCAAAGTTTGGATAACAGCGGCAAAGGCAACCTCGTTAGCCAAGGT
This sequence comes from Pseudomonas sp. 5P_3.1_Bac2, assembly GCF_025465995.1. Taxonomy (GTDB): domain Bacteria; phylum Pseudomonadota; class Gammaproteobacteria; order Pseudomonadales; family Pseudomonadaceae; genus Aquipseudomonas. The sequence continues at coordinate 482,531 of NZ_JANLNY010000028.1, forward strand.
AGTTTGAACGCCACGATTACCGGTCTTTTGGATAACCACAACCAAGGTAACGTGCTCAGCCAAGGCGCTCATCAACTCACTGTAGGCCAGTTGGATAACAGCCAAGCTGGTTTGCTTTCGAGTAAGACTAGCTTAGCGCTGCAGGGTACATCGCTAGTCAATCAGGGCGGTACGGTAATAGCTGATGGCAAGCTAGCGGTGACCGGCGGCAGCCTCGATAACAGCCAGCAGGGTCTACTCACTAGCCAAGCTGATACGCAGATCGAGGTTAACCAACTCACCAACCAAACTGGTCGTATCAGCAGTGCAGCAAACCTTCAGCTGACAGCCGCGCAGGTCGACAACGGCGCTGGACGTATCAACGCTAAGGGCGATCTCAATGCCACTGTTGGAAGCCTTAATCAACAAGGCGGTGAGCTGCTCAGCGAGGCACGGTTAACTCTTGCCGGTAACCAGCTTGATAACCGTAATGCCGGTCTGGTTGCGGCCACCCAAGGGGTGGAGTTACGCACACAGAACATCCTCAACCAGCAGGGGGAAATCTCGAGTCAAGCCAAGGTCATGGTGCTGGCGCAGCAGTTGCAGAACAGCGGCGGTAAGGTGATTGGCGACCAAGGTTTGAGCCTAAGCGTTGAACGACTGATTAATCAGAGCAAAGGCCTGTTGGCGGGGCGCGAGGGATTGGTGATTAACGCCGGGCAGGTGGATAACAGCCAAGGTGGGCGCATCACTAGCCAAAAAAACCTGAATCTCACACTCAGTGGTGAGTTGCTCAATCACAATCAGGGCACTTTGCTCAGTGATGGAGCCATACTGATCCACGCCGGCAGCATGAATAACAGCCAGGGTGGCACCGTCTCTGCTGCTCAAGGGTTAGCCGTTAGCAGCCAAGGTCAGGTGAATAACCAGGGCGGTAAGTTACTGGCAGACGGCACTTTGAGCTTATCCGCGACTGAACTGGATAACAGTCACAGCGGTGTTATCAGCGCTAAGCAAAACATTGATTTACATAGCGCTGGGCTTAATAACAGTCAGCGCGGCAGCATCAACAGTGATGCCGAGGTTGTACTTAACAGTGGGCAGTTAGATAACAGTCAACAAGGCTCGATCTTTGCCAAGGGGCAGATCAAAGCCAGTGTCACCGGTTTAAACCAGCAAGGCGCTGGTGAGCTGGTGAGCAGCAGCGGCATTGATCTGGATTTGCACCAAGGCCTGCTCGATAACCACAACGGTGGTTTGCTGGCTACCCCAGGGCAACTGCTGTTGCGCAACTTGGCGGTGGTGGATAACAGCCAAGGTGGTGAGATTTCCAGCAAGCAGTCTTGGCAGCTCAGCAGCACCAGTCTGAATAACCAAGGCGGCAAGCTGATTAGCAGTGACGAACTGCTCGTGCGCGTGGCTAAGGCCTTGGATAACAGCGTGGCCGGGGTGATTTCGGCGCAGAACCTGTTGCAAGTTGAGGCAGACAGCTTAAATAACCAGGCAGCTGGTGCACTGGTAAGCCGAGGTGCGGCGCGCATCACTGTTAACGGCGCATTGGATAATCGTCAGCAAGGTTTGTTGAGCGCGACCAAAAGCCTTGATGTCACTACAGGCTCTTTGCTCAACAGTGATAAAGGCCAGCTATGGGCTGGGGTCGAGCAAACCCTCAACAGTGGCGAGCTGGACAACAGCCAGGGCGGCCAGTTGACCAGCGATGGTAGCTTGAGTGTCAGCGCCACCAAGTTGAACAACGCCAGTGGTGTAATCGCCAGCCAGCAAGCCTTAAGCCTGACCAGCAGTACACTGGATAACCGTGCCGGACTAATCAACAGCCAGGCTAATCTTAATCTGCATGCCGCTCAGGTTAACTCCAGTGACAAAGGCGAAATATCGGCCAAGGGCGATCTGCAACTGACCGCAGAGCAACTGATTCAGCGGCAGGGGCGCTTGATTGGCGAACGCGGTGTGACGCTCGACCTGCTAGGCGGTGATCTGAATAACGACGCTGGCTTAATCAGTGCCAAAGGTCCACTGAGCTTTGCCAACCTGCGTAATTTGAGTAACCGCGAACAAGGCGAAATATCCAGTCAGGGCGCCTTTGCCATTAATGCTCAGCGTATTGATAACGGCGATCGCGGGGTTATCGTCAGTGCGGATCAACTGAGCCTAGATGCAGCCACTTTGATCAACGCCGAGAAGGGTTTGCTCTCGGGCTGGAATGGCCTAAGCATCAGCGGCGGCAGCCTCGACAACAGTGCCCAAGGCACGTTATCGAGTAAGAGCGGTAGCCTGCAAGCTGCTCTAACCGGTGGTTTGAATAACCAAGGTGGGGGCGCCTTGGTCAGCCAAGGCCAGCAGACCCTGACGATGCGTAGCCTGGATAACCGTGGCGGTATTATTTCAGGTCAAGCCGATGTCAGTCTCAGCGTGGTCGAGCGTTTGGATAACAGCGATCAGGGCCTGATATCTGCCGGCCAGGCCTTAGAATTCAAACATGCGCAAAGCCAGATCCTCAATCGTAACGGACAAATCAGCGCTGGCAGCATTAATCTGCTGGCGCAGAGCCTGGATAACAGTGCAGGACAACTGCTCAGCCAAGGGGCATTACAGGGCACGTTGAGCGGCGCATTGATTAACGCTAACAATGCGCGTTTGGCCAGTGGCGCTGCTTTATTGCTGGATGCGGCGAGCTTGGATAACCGCGGTGGGCAACTGGTCAGCCAGGCTGATTTGCAGTTGACACTGCGTAGTGGTGACCTGGACAACAGCAGCAAAGGCACTTTGGCCAGTCAGCGTGGGTTACTGATCAAACTGCTTAAGGGGGACCTGAATAACCAGCAAGACGGCCTGATTTACAGCCAGCAGGGCCAGTTGGATATCGCGGCGCGCAGCTTGCATAACCAACAAGGCACTTTGCAAAGCCAGACCGATAACCTGCTGCGCTTAAGCGCAAATTTGAACAACCAAGGCGGGCGAATCGACAGCCTAGCTGGCAACCTCGATCTCTCTGCCGTCAATGTAGATAACAGCAGCGGTGGTGTGCTTAATAGCCGCCAGGGCCGGCTGAAATTAGTCAGCGGCCTATTCGATAACCGTAGCGGCATTAGCCAAGGCAAGAGCCTCGACATTACGGCCAACAATGGGCTGCTCAATCAACTTGGGCACTTATCGGCACTGGCTGGCGACGCTCAGATCGTCACCACCAGCTTGAATAACCAAGGCGGCGGCCTGTATGCCGACAGCCTGCTGAAAGTCAGTGCGCAAACTCTGGATAACCAAGGTGCAGAGCTCGGTCAAGGTGGCAAGATCGGTGCACGTACCATTGACTTTGGCCTCACCGGCGCGCTGAACAACGGCTTCGGCTTGATCGAAAGCGATGAAACCCTACGCGTATCGGCGCAAAGCATCAGCAATACGGGCGGTAATCTGCGTGCTATGGGCCGCAGTGGCGAAACGCTTATCCGCACTTCGGGTTTATTCGATAACCGCTTTGGTGTGCTCGAAAGCGCCAATGAGCAGCTCAATCTGCAAAGCGCGGCACTGGATAACAACGGCGGGCGTATCGTCCATGGCGGTGCGGGCCTGTTCCAGATTGCCTCGGATCAAGTCACCCGTGCCGGGGGCAGTTTTATCACTAATGGCCAACTCGATATCAATGCCACAAGTTGGGTCAATAGTAGCGTCATCCAGGCTGGGCGCCTTAACCTCAATATTGGTCAGTTCAGCCAAACCGCTAGCGGCCAATTGCTGGCTAGCCAAAGCCTAACTGGCACCGGCAACAACTGGCAAAACGACGGCCTGCTGGCCAGTGATGGCAGTGTTGATCTGCGCTTAAGTGGCACTTATAGCGGTAATGGTCGTTTAACCAGTTTGGCTGAGCTGCAGCTCACTAGCGGTAGTGTTGATCTGGCTGCTAATGGCCGTATCGCCGGCGGTGCGCTCAGTCAAATCAGCAGCGGTACTGTGAACAACTACGGGCGCATAACCGCTGTTGGCGATTTGCGTGTGGATGCCAACAACGTCAATAACTACGGCACATTGGGCGGCAGCCAAAACCTGCGCATCAGTGCTGAGCAATTGCTGAATGAGCAAGGCCTGCTGTTTAGTGGCCGGGATATGACCTTGCGGGTCAACGACTTCAGCAACCGCAATGCCGATGTATACAGCTTGGGCGCGCTGGATGTCGCTCGGGACGACGCTGGCGCGCGCAGCCGTTTGGTTGAGAACATCTCTGCCAGCATCGAGAGCGCGAGCGATATGCGTTTGCTCGCCACCACGATAAGCAACCGCCGTGAGCAGTTCAGCACCGAGAAAAAGCTGGTTTCAGGCAACTTCAACATCACATCTAACGACCGCTGCAAAGGTAAAGGTTGCGAGCTGTATTTTGACGCGGTAGAGCGTTACGAAGATGTCATCAGCGGCAGCTCAGCCGCAGCCTTCATCAATGCTGGTGGCGACTTCACGGCCAACAGCCAGAACTTCGACAACCTCTATAGCTCAGTGTCGGCCGCTAAAAACATTCTGATCAACACCGATGTGCTGACCAATCGTGGCGCTGCGGGTGGGGAGGAGGTGCACCTCAAGTCGGGTTTCTATACCCGTGATCGCAGCTTCTACAACACCCTGATGGAGCGTCAAGAGCAATTCAACCTCTATAACGATCCCACCTCTGCCGACTACCAACCAGGCGAGATGAGTTTGGAAAAACTCATGGATGGTATCGGTAACTTCTTCGAGACCAGTACTTACACCGTACCTACTACTGGTTCAGTAGTGGCGCAGGCGGTCATTCAGGCTGGTGGCGCAGTGAACATTAACGCCACCCAGCAAATCGATAACAGCGTTATCCGTCCTAACACCGGCGGCATCAGTGCGCCGGAGAAAAACCGCAACACTGACTCCGCCGTGTTTGCCTCTAGCGTAAAGCCGGCCATCACCGCACAACTGCCCCCGGACCTCGCCCAGCGTCAGGTTAATCCCGTGACGTTGCCTGGATTCAGCCTGCCGAGTGGGCAGAATGGCCTGTTCCGTCTCAGCGGTCAGGCAGGCCAGCAGGGCGGCGCGTCTACAGCCTCAACTGGTGTCGATGAGTTCGTGGTAGGCGCTCGCCAAATCACCGCTAAGGAGCGCGATAAGGCATTGAGCTACAGCGCCGTGCAAGAGCGTGGCTTTAGCATTGCGGGGCAACCTGCCGCGGGGGCAGTCAATGCCCAAGGGCCTTTACAGCTCGATAACGGTGCTATGAACGTGAAGCGGGTGCAGGGGCTACCCGAGATTGCGCCGGTGGATAACCGCCACAAATATCTGATCGAAACCAACCCGGCACTCACCGACCTCAAGCAGTTTATGAGCTCGGATTACCTGCTCGGCAAACTGGGCGTCAATCCGGATGAAACTAACCGCCGACTGGGTGATGGCCTTTACGAGCAGCGTTTAATCCGCGACGCCATCGTACAGCGTACCGGCCAGCGTTATATCGATGGCATTGCCAGCGACGATGAGTTGTTCCGCTATCTGATGGACAACGCCATCGCCTACAAAGACTCTCTCAATTTGCAGCTCGGTGTGGCCTTGAGTGCAGAGCAAGTGGCTGCGCTGACCCACGACATTGTGTGGATGGAGGAGGCCGAGGTTAATGGCCAGAAGGTGCTGGTGCCGGTGCTGTATCTGGCTCAAGCCAACAACCGCTTGGCTCCTAATGGCGCGCTGATTCAAGGGCAGGACGTCAGCCTGATCAGCGGCGGCGACCTGCATAACAGCGGTACCTTGCGGGCGACCAACAATCTCAACATGGTCGCCAACAACATCGACAACAGCGGCTTGATGCAAGCGGGTAATCGTTTGCAAATGCTTGCCACCGACTCGATCAGCAACAGCCGTGGTGGCATCGTCAGCGGTCGTGATGTGAGTGCTCAGGCTCTGACCGGCGACATCATCAACGAGCGCACAGTCACGAGTTATCAGCAACAAGGTGACGGTTTCAAACTGCGCAATGATGTAGTCAGTGCCGGTTCCCGTTTTGAGGCCAGCGACCGCCTGGATGTTAATGCCGGGCGTGACCTGATTAATCTCGGCAGTACCCTAAGTGCCGGTGGTGATGCCAGCATTCGCGCTGGCCGTGACCTGCTGATCGCCAGTCAGACTGAGCAGGACGACTACGCCTACCAACGCCGTCGTGTGCATGGCAGCGAACAAAGCATCGAACAACATGCCTCAAGTGTTGAGGTCGGCGGCAACTTAGAGCTCGAAGCACGTCGCGATTTAACGGTGATCGGCAGCCGGGTAAGCGCAGAGCAAAACTTAAGCGCTACTGCCGGGCAAAACCTGACCTTAGCCGCCGCGGCCAATGAAGACCACGAGTACTCCAAAGGCAAAAAAGGCAAAACCAAAACCACCATTCAAGAGGATGAAGTCAGCCAGCAAAGCGCTGAGCTGAAAGCCGGGGGCGACCTGATTGCGGTGGCGGGCAAAGACCTGACTTTGCTCGCCAGCAAGATCGGCGCCGGCGATGAAGCCTACGTGCATGCCGACAACGAGTTGAACATGTTGGCCGCGCAAGACAGCAACTACTCGCTGTACGACATGAAGAAGAAGGGCAGTTGGGGCAGCAAGAAAACCCAACGCGACGAAGTCACCCAGGTAACCAATGTCGGCAGCGAAATCATCACCGGCGGTGACCTGACCCTCTCCAGCGGCAGCGACCAACGCTACCAAGGCGCCAAACTTGAAAGCGGCGGTGACCTCACCATCGCCAGCGGCGGTGCAGTGACCTTTGAAGCGGTAAAGGATCTGCATCAGGAGAGCCATGAGAAGAGTAACAGTGATTGGGCTTGGACAAGCGCCAAGGGCAAGGGGACTACTGACGAAACCTTGCGCCAAACTCAGATGGTGGCTCAGGGCGAAATTGCCATTCGTGCAGCTGGAAAAATTAATATTGATATCCAGCAAATTGATCAGCAAAGCGTTAGCCAGACCATCGACGCCATGGTTCAAGTCGAACCGCAGTTGGCTTGGATCAAACAAGCTGAAGCAAACGGTGAGGTGGATTGGCGTCTAGTTAAAGAAATCCACGATGGCTGGGATTACAAACATTCCGGCTTAGGTGCTGCGCCAGCACTAATTATTTCAATTATCGCCAGCTACTACCTTGGGCCGCTCGCGGGTGCCCTAGTTAGCAACTTTGCAGTGGGCACTATCAATGGTGGTGGAGACATTGGCGCAGGGATAAAAGCGGCAACTAATAAGAACGCGATTAAAGGCTATGCTACCCAGGTAGTCACGCAAGGGGTTTTGGACGGCATTGATCAGGCTGGCGGATGGGGTACCAATGGGGCCAAGGTTCTTGAAGGAAGCGGGGTCAATAACCCTGGCTATGCCTCAGGCAATTTAGATTGGAACACTATAGGTAATAACCTTACCCGCAGTGGTGCTCATACCTTAGCGGTTGGGGGGATAAACACCGCCATCTACGGCGGCAGTTTAAAAGACCATCTAGGCGCTGCGGCAGTGTCTGAAGGTCTGGATCTAGCTGCCGCATTCGGCAACAAGCAGGTTGGCGACTTAGCTGCAAAACTTGATGTGGATCCAGGTAGCGCGCAAAAGGTACTGATGCACGCCATCTTAGGTGGCGCCTTATCAGCCGCTAGCGGGGGTGATTTTAAAACTGGTGCATTGGCAGGTGCAGCCGCAGAAGGACTAACCGCTCTAGCTACGGAGAAATTAGGCCAGTACTTAGATTCTCGTTACCTGACGGATGACCAGTTTAAGGTCGGTACCGCTCAAATCATCGGGTTGCTAGCAGGCGCTCTGGGTGATGGCGATCCACAGATAGGCAGTTGGGTCGCGGGTAATGCAGAGCGTTATAACGCTCAGTTGCATAGGGAGGCTGCTGCACGACTGCAAGGTGGGTTTACGGCACTACACAATGAGGGCAAGTATTTAGATCTGCAGCCACAAGATGTTTTGACTGACCTACAAAAAATTGTGGACGGCGAGAAAAACCCAGCCAATCTTAATCCGCGAGTCGTTGCGTTCCTGAATGAGTTTCCACCTGCTCAACTGCGCGAAGCTCTTTTAGAGCCGACAGAAAATGAAAGGCTGGTGGCTCTGGGAATAGATTTAGTTTACAACCCAACGCCAGCAGGTAAGGCTAAGGCAGCTGCAAGCATTGGTGAGACGCTAACTAAAGACGCATTGGAGGCTCTTGAAAGAAAATATGGCGAAGCTATGCTTGAAGGTGCAAAAGCAACTGGGGCCGTTGGGAGTGACGCTGAAAAGATTGTAACCGTCAGCAAAAGCCGCTTTCCTGAGTCAGCGCAACACATCGAAGATGCTATTGACGCGGGTAAGCCTGGCACTCTGACCATCGATCGCGGGAATGCCGCATCACGTAGGCGTGACTCTTTGCGCGGTACTGAAACCAAGCCAGGCCTTGATCGTGATGAGTATCCACCTGCAATGTTCCAAGAGGGTGGTCAAGGTTCTTCTGTAAGACATATCAATCCTAGCGATAATCGCGGAGCCGGTGCCTGTATTGGTGCACAATGTAGAGAGTTGCCAAACGGAACGAAGATTCGAATAGACGTGGTGGATTAGAGTATGTCCAGTTTGGATAAGTTATTATCGAGCGCAAGTTCATCTTTGAGTGAACGTAAGCCGGAAATTTCAGGGCAGTCACATAGGTTGGCAGGTGCTTTAGCTGATCAGCTCTTGGGGATGCTGTTTCAGCGCAATGGTTTTTATGCCCTAGAAAGCGCTTTGCATGTATTTCCAACGCACTCTAGCCAGCAAGAAATTGGTCTTTGTGATTGGAATGAAAATATTCTGTGGCGCAGCGCTTATAAAGGTCTGGCTGATGGTTGCTTATTTTTTGCTGAAGATGTTTTTGGTGGGCAGTTCTGTATTAAAGATAACAATGTTTGTATTTTTGACCCGGAAACCGGAGCATTAGAGTACTTGGCTGACGATATTGAAAGCTGGGTAAAAATACTTCTTAGTGATTATGAAGCGCTTACGGGCTACCCGTTAGCGCATCAATGGCAAAAGAAGAACGGTCAGCTTCCTACAGGAAAGCGTTTGTTGCCGAAGGTGCCATTCGTACTGGGTGGTGAGTTTGTGCTGGAAAATTTGTATCTGGCTGATGCTGTGGAGGGGATGAGGTTTAGGGCTGATATTGCCAGTCAAATTAAAGATCTGCCAGATGGTGCTCAGGTTAAATTCAATATTGAAAATTGAATATTTATAACGGATAGCAGGCTTATATAAAATTAGATTTGATACCGGCCTTGCGCCGGTATTTTTGCACTCTATATGCACCTTTCTTGCACCTTTCTTGCACCCTTCCTGCACCCCGTTAGTACTCAAGTTGCACCCTTTCTGTAGTCTTTCTGTACCCCAGCCTGACGACCTTCGGTCTACCCGACGTCTCCCCGTCTTCAGTAGCAGCTGGCTTTAGAGTCCGATCCCAGTACCCAGGAGATTGGGCATGAACAAGCGTTTCACT
>NZ_JANLNY010000030.1 GCF_025465995.1 Pseudomonas sp. 5P_3.1_Bac2
GCACTGATGTTGCTGGGTTTTGTAGGCAACTAAACAGGGCATCGCTATCATGCGTGCCTTATTGTTCGGTAGGACTCCCATGCTTGCGTTGTTAAAGCTCCTTCAAGATGGACAATTCCACTCAGGCGAGGCCTTAGGGGTGGCGCTGGGCATTAGCCGTGCGGCTGTGTGGAAGCAGTTGCAGGCCCTGCAGGGCGAGCTGGGTATCGTCATTCATAAGGTGCGTGGCCGTGGCTACAGACTTGAAGCGCCACTGCATCTGCTCGATGCCCAGCGCCTTAATGCGCCTGCAGTAACACCGCGATGGCTCGCCCATGTGCATAGCCGTGTGGATTCGACGAATGCCGAGGCGCTGCGTTTAATTCCTGCGGCACAGCAAATCCCTTTCTATGTCGTCGCTGAGCGTCAAACCAATGGGCGCGGTCGCCGTGGGCGTGACTGGGTCAGCCCATTCGGTGAAAACCTCTATTACAGCCTGGTGCTGCGTATTGATGGTGGCATGCGTCAACTGGAGGGGTTGAGTCTGGTTGTTGGCTTGGCGCTGTTGCAGGTGATTCGTGATGTGGGTGTCGTAAGCGCGGGTTTGAAGTGGCCCAATGATGTGTTGGTGGGCAAACAAAAACTGGCCGGCATTCTGCTGGAGCTGTCGGGAGATCCTGCGGATGTATGTCATGTGGTCATCGGTATTGGCTTGAACGTCAATATGCGTGCCCATGGGCAGCAGACGATTGGTCAGCCTTGGACGTCATTACAGGGCGAGTTGGGCAGGGTGCTGGATCGCAATGAGTTGATCCTTGCTCTGAACCAGCAGCTTGAGCGCTATCTCGCGATCCAGCTGAACGAGAGTTTTGCTGCTCTGCAGCAGGAGTGGCAAGACAATCATTTGTGGCAGGGCAGTGCTGTTGCTCTCACGGCCGGGAGTGAACCAGTTCAAGGGGTGGTGTTAGGGGTTGATCGCTCGGGGGCTATACGCTTGGATGTGAACGGGCTGGAGCAGAGTTTTAGCGGTGGTGAGCTGAGCCTAAGGTTACGTGATGATTCTTGAGTTGGATTGTGGCAACACCTTTATTAAGTGGCGCTTGTTGGGCGCCGCTGCGCGCTTGGCTGGCGTCGCTGAATCGGTAGAGCAGTTGCTTGTGCAAGTTCGCGAGCAGGGCCAGCGCATTCGTGCGTGCCGTTTGGTCAGTGTGCGCAGTGACGAGGAAACTGCTGTACTGATTGCTCAGTTGGAGTCCGCTTTCGCCGTGCGCTGCCATGTTGCCCGGCCTGCTATGGCCTTGGCAGGAGTGCGCAATGGCTATGAGCAATATCAGCGCTTGGGGCTCGACCGTTGGTTGGCTGTAGTAGCTGCGTATCAACTGGCGGGTGGTGCTTGCGCGGTGATCGATTTGGGCACTGCAGTGACAGCTGATTATGTTGCGGCGGATGGTGAGCACATGGGTGGGTTTATTTGCCCAGGTGGTCCGTTGCTGCGCACGCAGTTAATCACCCATACGCGACGCACGCGGTATGACGCGGCAGAGGCTGAGCAGGCGCTGGGCAATTTGTCGCCGGGGCGTTCTACGGCCGAAGCAGTCGAGCGGGGGTGCTTGCTCATGCTGCGTGGTTTTGTGGCGGGGCAGGCGGCGATGGCGACGCAAATGCTGCCAGCAGGGCACAAGGTCTTCCTCACGGGGGGCGATGCCGCTCTGGTGCAGGATGTGATTGCGGGTGCCACCATAGTGCCTGATTTGGTGTTTATCGGTCTGGCGATCGCTTGCCCTATTGATTGAGGTCGTCCATGCGCTGGATGTTTTTGTGGTTAATCGTGCTGAACCTGTTTTATTACGTATGGCACCAGCAGCAGGCGCCGATGCGTGCCACTGAAATCGCTCCGTTAAGTCATGTGCAGGAGGCTAGGCGTGATATCCGCTTGCTCAGCGAGTCGTCCTCGCCGCAGCGCCGCGAAACGATTGCGCAGGGGGCGGGCGAGGAGGTCTGTTTGTTCCTCGGTAGTTTCGAGGAGCAGGATGCTGCCGCGGCGGTTGAGCAGCGTTTGCTGAGTTTAGATATTCAATCGAATGTGCAGAGCGTGGATGCGGCGGCTGGGGTCGACTACTGGGTCTACTTGCCGCCATTGGCCTCGCGCCAAGCGTCATTGCGCCAATTACGTGAACTGCAGGCGCGCGCTATCGACAGTTACATCATTACCCAGGGCGATTTGGCCAATGGCATCTCGTTGGGTATTTTTCCGCTCAATGATTCGGCGCAGAGCGTAATGAGTCGTTTGCGTGAGGCCGGATACGAGCCACAACTACGCGAATTGACGCGCGCGCACCGCAGTTTCTGGGTGCGCATTGCCCCGCAGAGCCGGCGCTTGGCTGATGAGCCCCTGTTGGAGCGTTTAGCTTTTGACTTCAAAGGCTTACAACATCAATTAATGCAGTGTGAAGGGGTTGCAAGCCAACCTTAGAATGCATAGAATGGCGCCCGCTTCGCAGGGTGGCCTTTTTAAGAGCTCGGTGAAGTTTCTGTCAAAGTAGCTAACCTCATAATTTTATTGAGAAAATGCTTGACAGTAGGTCGGCAGACATAGAGAATGCCGCCCGATCTGGAGGGATTCCCGAGCGGCCAAAGGGATCAGACTGTAAATCTGACGTCATAGACTTCGAAGGTTCGAATCCTTCTCCCTCCACCAGATTTAGCGAGAGCTGCAGGCTCCGCGGGTATAGTTCAGTGGTAGAACCTCAGCCTTCCAAGCTGATGATGCGGGTTCGATTCCCGCTACCCGCTCCAGCATTGTTGTTCTTGCGATGCGTTTCGCTCATGTAGCTCAGTTGGTAGAGCACACCCTTGGTAAGGGTGAGGTCAGCGGTTCAAGTCCGCTCATGAGCTCCATTTGATAAAGGCAGATATGAGAGTATCTGCCTTTGTTTTATGGTGGAGATACCTGGTCAATTCTTCTCTCGGAGGCAGCCAAGATGGCTAAAGAAAAGTTTGAGCGTAATAAGCCGCACGTCAACGTTGGTACTATCGGTCACGTTGACCACGGTAAAACTACTCTGACTGCTGCTCTGACTCGCGTCTGCTCCGAAGTTTTCGGTTCGGCTCGTGTTGACTTCGACAAGATCGACAGCGCTCCAGAAGAAAAAGCTCGTGGTATCACCATCAACACCGCTCACGTAGAGTACGACTCGACTATTCGGCACTACGCGCACGTTGACTGCCCAGGCCACGCCGACTACGTCAAAAACATGATCACTGGTGCTGCCCAAATGGACGGCGCGATCCTGGTTTGTTCGGCTGCCGATGGTCCGATGCCACAAACTCGTGAGCACATCCTGCTGTCCCGTCAGGTAGGCGTTCCTTACATCGTCGTGTTCCTGAACAAGGCCGACATGGTTGACGACGCTGAGCTGCTGGAACTGGTTGAGATGGAGGTTCGCGACCTGCTCAGCACTTACGATTTCCCAGGTGACGACACTCCAATCATCATCGGTTCCGCTCTGATGGCGCTGAACGGTGAAGATGAGGGTGGTCTGGGTACTTCGGCTGTTAAGAGGCTGGTTGAGACTCTGGACAGCTACATCCCAGAGCCTGAGCGTGCTATCGACAAGCCGTTCCTGATGCCAATCGAAGACGTGTTCTCGATCTCCGGTCGCGGTACTGTAGTAACCGGTCGTATCGAGCGCGGCATCGTTAAGATCCAGGAAGAAATCGAGATCGTTGGTCTGCGTGACACCACCAAGACCACTTGCACCGGTGTTGAAATGTTCCGCAAGCTGCTGGACGAAGGCCGTGCTGGTGAGAACTGTGGCGTTCTGCTGCGTGGCACCAAGCGTGACGACGTTGAGCGTGGTCAGGTTCTGGTTAAGCCAGGTTCGGTTAAGCCGCACACTACCTTCACTGCAGAAGTGTACGTGCTGAGCAAAGAAGAAGGCGGCCGTCATACTCCGTTCTTCAAAGGCTACCGTCCTCAGTTCTACTTCCGTACTACTGACGTAACTGGTAACTGCGAACTGCCAGAAGGCGTTGAGATGGTAATGCCAGGTGACAACATTCAAATGACTGTCACTCTGATCAAAACCATCGCGATGGAAGAAGGTCTGCGTTTCGCTATTCGTGAAGGCGGTCGTACCGTCGGCGCGGGTGTAGTAGCAAAGATCATCGCATAAGCGGTTGATCTGCTTCGATTGGGCCGGCATAATGGTCGGCCTGATTATGTTTTTAGGTCAGTAGCTCAATTGGCAGAGCGACGGTCTCCAAAACCGTAGGTTGGGGGTTCGATTCCCTCCTGACCTGCCATATTCAAACGAATTTGGCGCGTCTTTTTACAGGATACTAGTAGATGAATGTTAAGGCTGAAGCCAAAGATTCTCGCTTCGATCTGCTCAAGTGGCTGGCCGTTGCTGCCCTGGTGATCGCTGGCGTAGTTGGTAATCAGTATTTCTCTGCTGAGCCGATCCTGTATCGCGTCCTCGTGCTGTTGGTGGTGGCTGCTGTTGCAGCTGTTATCGCTCTGCAAACCGCCAAAGGTCAAGCCTTTTGGGTGTTGGCAAAAGAGGCGCGGGTAGAGATTCGTAAAGTCGTTTGGCCGACCCGTCAAGAAACCACGCAGACCACGCTGATTGTCGTGGCTGTTGTTTTGGTGATGGCGCTGTTGTTGTGGGGTCTTGATTCCCTGCTCGGCTGGATTGTTTCGTTGATTGTCGGTTAAAGGTGTCCCGTGGCTAAGCGTTGGTACGTTGTGCATGCTTACTCGGGTTACGAGAAGCATGTAATGCGCTCGTTGATCGAGCGAGTAAAACTTGCCGGTATGGAAGACGTTTTTGGTGAAATTCTGGTCCCTACTGAAGAAGTGGTAGAGATGCGCAATGGCCAGAAGCGCAAGAGCGAGCGCAAGTTTTTCCCAGGCTATGTTCTGGTGCAGATGGAAATGAGCGAGGCGACTTGGCACTTGATCAAGGACACCCCGCGCGTTATGGGCTTCATTGGTGGTACTGCAGATAAGCCTGCGCCGATCACTGAGAAAGAAGCTGAAGCCATTCTGCGTCGCGTTGCTGATAGCGGCGACAAGCCTAAGCCGAAAACTCTGTTTGAACCAGGTGAGATGGTCCGTGTGATCGACGGTCCGTTTGCTGATTTCAGCGGTGTTGTCGAAGAAGTGAATTACGAAAAGAGCCGGATCCAGGTGGCGGTGACCATTTTCGGTCGCGCAACACCGGTCGAGCTGGAGTTCAGTCAGGTCGAAAAGGCATAACTGACATAAGCATCCCTTACCCCGCAGCCTTGGGCTGCGGGGTTTTGTCGTCACTGGGATAAATAGGTAATAACTGGGGAGCCGTCAGGCGTTTGAACCCAATACTGGAGTAGCTCATGGCTAAGAAAATCTCGGCTTACATCAAGCTGCAAGTTAAGGCTGGTCAAGCCAACCCATCGCCACCCGTTGGTCCAGCTTTGGGTCAGCACGGCGTGAACATCATGGAATTCTGCAAGGCGTTCAACGCCCGTACCCAAGGCCAAGAGCCGGGTCTGCCGACTCCAGTGATAATCACTGTGTACAGTGACCGTAGCTTCACTTTTGAAACCAAAAGCACCCCAGCCGCTGTGCTGCTGAAGAAAGCTGCCGGTTTGACTAGCGGTTCGGCTCGCCCGAACAGCGTCAAAGTTGGCACTGTGACTCGTGCTCAGCTGGAAGAGATCGCCAAAACTAAACAGGCTGATCTGACCGCTGCCGACCTGGATGCCGCTGTGCGTACTATCGCTGGCTCCGCTCGTAGCATGGGCCTGAACGTGGAGGGTGTGTAATGGCTAAGTTGACCAAACGCCAAAAGGCAATCGCTGAGAAAGTTGAAGCTGGTAAGGCTTACAACTTCGTTGAAGCGGCCGCTCTGCTGTCCGAGCTGTCCAACGTCAAGTTCTCTGAGTCCGTTGATATCGCTGTTAACCTTGGTGTTGACCCGCGTAAATCCGACCAGGTTGTTCGTGGCGCTACCGTTCTGCCGAACGGCTCGGGCAAAACCGTACGTGTTGCTGTCTTCACCCAAGGTCCAGGCGCTGAAGCTGCCCTGGCTGCCGGTGCTGATCGCGTAGGTATGGACGATCTGGCTGCTGAAATGAAAGGCGGCGACCTGAACTATGACGTCGTTATTGCTTCCCCGGATGCAATGCGCGTTGTTGGTCAGCTGGGTCAAGTGCTCGGCCCACGTGGTCTGATGCCTAACCCGAAAGTCGGTACCGTTACCCCTGACGTTGCTACTGCTGTGAAGAATGCCAAGGCTGGTCAAGTACGTTTCCGTACTGACAAGAACGGCATTATCCACGGTTCCGTGGGCAAAGTTGGTTTTGACGCTGAAAAACTGAAGCAGAACGTTGAAGCGCTGATCGCTGATCTGAAGCGTCTGAAGCCTTCGACTTCCAAAGGCGTCTACGTTAAGCGCGTGACCTTGAGCACCACTATGGGCCCAGGTCTGATCATTGATCAGGGTTCGCTCGACGCGTAATGAATAGGGCGGCGCGAGTAATCGCGTCGCTAAAGGTTTGGGGTCCCTGCCTGGCGGGGGCTATCCAAGACCGTAGGTGGCGTAAGCCTTAAAAGAAATGCCTACGCAGATGGTGCTCCCGATTCTTACCGAATCAGACACCAAAATGCCGTCCGGCTTAGGTCGGGCGAAACGGTAACATCCAGGAGTAAACCCGTGGCAATTAAACTCGAAGACAAGAAGGCCATCGTCGCTGAAGTCAACGAGGCTGCCAAAGCTGCCCTTTCCGCTGTCGTGGCTGATGCCCGTGGCGTGACTGTAGGTGCTATGACCGGACTCCGTAAAGAGGCCCGCGAAGCTGGCGTATACGTACGTGTTGTACGTAACACCCTGCTCAAGCGCGCTGTTGAAGGTACTCAGTACGATATCCTCAACGACGTGTTCAAAGGCCCGACCCTGATTGCATTCTCCAACGAACATCCGGGCGCTGCTGCCCGTATCTTCAAAGAGTTCGCCAAGGGTCAGGACAAGTTCGAGATCAAAGCAGCTGCATTCGAGGGTCAGTTCCTCGCAGCCAACCAGATCGACGTGCTGGCAACTCTGCCTACTTACGACGAAGCAATTTCTCAGCTGATGAGCGTGATCCAAGGCGCTACCAGCAAGTTCGTTCGTACTTTGGCAGCTGTTCGCGACCAGAAAGAAGGCGCTGCAGCCTAAGCAGGCGGCATAACCTCTTTCAATCTTATTTGTTTAATTTGATGGCCGCGTAAGGCTGTCCCCCAATACAGGAATTAGAGTCATGGCTCTGTCTAACGAAGACATCATCGAAGCAATCGGCCAGAAAACCGTTCTGGAAGTTGTTGAACTGATCAAAGCAATGGAAGAGAAGTTCGGCGTTTCCGCTGCTGCTGCTACTGTTGCTGCTGCTGGCCCGGCTGCTGCCGCTGCTGAAGAGCAAACTGAGTTCAACGTTATCCTGACCGAAGCTGGCGATAAGAAAGTTAACGTCATCAAGGCTGTTCGTGAACTGACCGGTCTGGGCCTGAAAGAAGCTAAAGCTGCCGTTGACGGCGCTCCAGCTACTATTCTGGAAGGCGTTGCCAAAGAAGCTGCTGATAAAGCTAAAGCTGCTTTGGAAGAAGCAGGCGCTAAAGTCGAGCTCAAGTAAGCGACGACCTTGCGTCTACAGCCGAAGCGACTCGCGTAAGGCTGATGGCTGGTGGCTTTTGCCACCGGCCTTTTTCCGTTCTAGGTCGGCGAATCATAAGCTGGCCTAGTGCGTGAAAATCCCACCCGAAGTGGTGGCGCAAACCTAGGGTTTGCAAGAGTTTCTGGCAACTCCCGTCGGAGCGGCCAACTAAGCAGGTGACCAAGCTGGGGAACGCTGATGGCTTACTCATACACTGAGAAAAAACGTATCCGCAAGGACTTTAGCAAGTTGCCGGATGTCATGGATGTGCCTTACCTCCTGGCCATCCAGCTGGATTCGTATCGCGAATTCCTGCAGGCCGGAGCAACCAAGGACCAGTTCCGCGACATTGGCCTGCACGCGGCCTTCAAGTCTGTTTTCCCGATTATCAGCTATTCCGGCAATGCTGCTCTGGAGTATGTCGGTTATCGCTTGGGCGAGCCGGCTTTTGATGTCAAAGAATGCGTACTGCGTGGCGTAACTTTCGCCGTGCCGCTGCGAGTCAAAGTCCGCCTGATCATTTTCGACAAAGAATCGTCGAACAAAGCGATCAAGGACATTAAAGAGCAAGAAGTTTACATGGGGGAAATCCCCCTGATGACCGAGAACGGTACCTTCGTTATTAACGGTACCGAGCGCGTTATCGTGTCCCAGCTGCACCGTTCCCCAGGTGTGTTCTTCGACCACGACCGTGGTAAGACGCACAGCTCGGGCAAGCTGCTGTACTCCGCGCGCATCATCCCTTACCGCGGTTCGTGGTTGGACTTCGAGTTCGATCCGAAAGACGCCGTATTCGTCCGTATCGACCGTCGCCGTAAACTGCCGGCCTCGGTGCTGCTGCGTGCACTGGGCTACAGCACAGAAGAAGTGCTGGACGCGTTCTACGCCACCAACGTTTTCCACGTGAAGGATCAAACCCTCAAGCTGGAACTGGTGCCGCAGCGTCTGCGCGGTGAAATCGCGGTGCTGGATATCACCGACGAGAAGGGCAAGGTCATCGTTGAGCAAGGCCGCCGTATTACCGCGCGCCACATCAACCAGTTGGACAAGTCCGGTATCAAAGAGCTGGAAGTACCGATCGACTACCTGATTGGCCGCACCACGGCCAAGGCGATCGTGCACCCGGCTACTGGCGAAATCATCGCCGAATGCAACACCGAGCTGAGCGTTGAGCTGCTGGCGAAGATCGTTAAAGCACAGGTTGTTCGTATCGAAACCCTGTACACCAACGACATCGACTGCGGTCCGTTCATCTCCGACACCCTGAAGATCGATAGCACCACCAACCAGCTCGAAGCACTGGTGGAAATCTATCGCATGATGCGTCCTGGCGAGCCACCAACCAAGGATGCTGCCGAGACCCTGTTCAACAACCTGTTCTTCAGCGCCGAGCGTTACGACCTGTCCGCTGTGGGCCGCATGAAGTTCAACCGTCGTATCGGTCGTACCGAGATCGAAGGTTCGGGCGTGTTGAGCCGCGAAGACATCGTTGAAGTGTTGAAGACTCTGGTCGACATCCGTAACGGTAAAGGCATCGTCGACGACATCGACCACCTGGGTAACCGTCGTGTGCGTTGCGTTGGCGAGATGGCCGAAAACCAATTCCGCGTCGGTCTGGTGCGGGTTGAGCGTGCCGTTAAAGAACGTCTGTCGATGGCCGAAAGCGAAGGCCTGATGCCGCAAGACCTGATTAACGCCAAGCCGGTTGCGGCTGCCGTTAAAGAGTTCTTCGGTTCCAGCCAGCTGTCGCAGTTTATGGACCAAAACAACCCGCTCTCCGAGATCACCCACAAGCGCCGTGTTTCGGCTCTTGGCCCAGGTGGTCTGACCCGTGAGCGCGCAGGCTTCGAAGTCCGCGACGTACACCCGACTCACTACGGTCGTGTGTGCCCGATTGAGACCCCTGAAGGTCCGAACATCGGTCTGATCAACTCCTTGGCGGCCTATGCCCGCACCAACCAGTACGGCTTCCTGGAAAGCCCGTATCGCGTGGTGAAAGAAGGTAAGGTCACCGACGATATCGTTTACCTGTCGGCCATCGAAGAAGCTGATCACGTCATCGCTCAGGCGTCCGCGACCCTGAACGACGCCGGCGAGCTGATCGATGAGCTGGTTGCTGTACGTCACCTCAACGAATTCACCGTTAAGGCGCCGGAAGATGTAACCCTGATGGACGTTTCGCCCAAGCAGGTAGTTTCCGTTGCGGCCTCGTTGATTCCGTTCCTCGAGCACGACGACGCCAACCGGGCATTGATGGGTTCCAACATGCAGCGCCAAGCTGTACCGACCCTGCGTGCTGACAAGCCGCTGGTAGGTACCGGTATGGAGCGCAACGTGGCGCGCGACTCCGGTGTGTGCGTGGTAGCACGTCGCGGCGGCGTGATCGATTCGGTTGATGCCAGCCGTATCGTGGTGCGCGTAAACGATGACGAAGTTGAAACTGGCGAAGCCGGTGTCGACATCTACAACCTGACCAAATACACCCGCTCGAACCAGAACACCTGCATCAACCAGCGTCCGCTGGTGCGTAAAGGTGATCAGGTTTCGCGCAGCGACATTCTGGCTGACGGTCCGTCCACCGACATGGGTGAACTGGCTCTGGGTCAGAACATGCGCGTAGCGTTCATGCCGTGGAACGGTTTCAACTTCGAAGACTCCATCTGCCTCTCCGAGCGCGTGGTGCAAGAAGACCGCTTCACCACGATCCACATTCAGGAACTGACCTGTGTGGCCCGTGACACCAAACTCGGTTCGGAAGAAATCACTTCCGACATCCCGAACGTTGGTGAGTCGGCGCTGAACAAGCTGGACGAAGCCGGTATCGTTTATGTCGGTGCTGAAGTTGGCCCAGGCGACATTCTGGTCGGTAAAGTCACCCCGAAAGGTGAGACCCAACTGACTCCAGAAGAAAAACTGCTGCGTGCGATCTTCGGTGAGAAGGCGTCTGACGTTAAAGACACCTCCCTGCGCGTGCCAACTGGCACCAAAGGTACCGTTATCGACGTACAGGTCTTCACCCGCGATGGCGTTGAGCGTGATGCTCGTGCTCTGTCGATCGAGAAGACTCAGCTGGATGAGATCCGTAAGGACCTCAACGAAGAGTTTCGCATCGTTGAAGGCGCAACCTTCGAACGTCTGCGTGCTGCTCTGGTCGGCAAAAAAGCCGAAGGCGGCGCGGGCCTGAAGAAGGGCGCAGAAGTCACCGACGAAGTGCTCGACGGTCTGGAGCGCGGTCAGTGGTTCAAACTGCGCATGGCTGACGACGCGCTGAACGAGCAATTGGAGAAAGCTCAGGCTTACATCTCCGATCGCCGTCAGCTGCTCGACGACAAGTTCGAAGACAAGAAGCGCAAGCTGCAGCAGGGCGATGACCTGGCTCCAGGCGTGCTGAAAATTGTTAAGGTCTACCTGGCCATCCGCCGTCGCATCCAGCCGGGTGACAAGATGGCCGGTCGTCACGGTAACAAAGGTGTGGTCTCGGTGATCATGCCGGTCGAAGACATGCCGCACGACGTTAACGGTACTCCTGTTGACATCGTCCTGAACCCGCTCGGTGTACCGTCGCGGATGAACGTTGGGCAGATTCTGGAAACCCACCTGGGCCTCGCGGCCAAAGGCCTGGGCGAGAAGATCAACCGCATGCTCGAAGAGCAGCGCAAGATCGCTGAACTGCGCAAGTTCCTGCACGAGATCTACAACGAGATCGGTGGCCGTCAAGAAAGCCTGGACAGCCTGAGCGATCAGGAAATCCTCGACCTGGCGCATAACCTGCGCGGCGGTGTGCCAATGGCCACCCCGGTGTTCGACGGTGCTAAAGAGAGCGAAATCAAGGCCATGCTGAAACTGGCAGATCTGCCAGAAAGCGGTCAGATGCGCTTGATCGATGGCCGTACCGGTAACCAGTTCGAGCGTCCAACCACCGTTGGCTACATGTACATGCTGAAGCTGAACCACTTGGTTGACGACAAGATGCACGCTCGTTCGACCGGTTCTTACAGCCTGGTTACACAGCAGCCGTTGGGCGGTAAAGCGCAGTTCGGTGGTCAGCGCTTCGGGGAGATGGAGGTCTGGGCGCTGGAAGCCTACGGCGCCGCGTACACCCTGCAGGAAATGCTGACCGTGAAGTCGGATGATGTGAACGGCCGTACCAAGATGTACAAAAACATCGTGGATGGCGATCACCGTATGGAGCCGGGCATGCCCGAGTCCTTCAACGTACTGATCAAAGAGATCCGTTCGCTGGGCATCGACATCGATCTGGAAACCGAATAACACGTGACGCGAATTGAGAGCGCGGCTTAACCGCCCGCTCTCTGCTCCGCCAGGAGGAAAGGCCTTGAAAGACCTATTAAATTTGCTGAAAAACCAGGGTCAAGTCGAAGAGTTCGACGCCATCCGTATTGGGTTGGCCTCGCCTGAGATGATCCGTTCGTGGTCGTTCGGTGAAGTCAAAAAGCCGGAAACCATCAACTACCGTACGTTCAAGCCTGAGCGTGACGGCCTGTTCTGCGCCAAAATCTTTGGCCCAGTTAAGGACTACGAGTGCCTGTGCGGTAAGTACAAGCGCCTGAAGCACCGTGGTGTGATCTGTGAGAAGTGCGGCGTTGAAGTCGCACTGGCCAAAGTTCGTCGTGAGCGCATGGCGCACATCGAACTGGCTTCCCCAGTCGCCCACATCTGGTTCCTCAAGTCGCTGCCGAGCCGTATCGGTTTGCTGATGGACATGACCCTGCGTGATATCGAACGCGTGCTCTATTTCGAGAGCTATGTCGTTATCGATCCAGGCATGACCACCCTTGAAAAAGGTCAGCTGCTCAACGACGAACAGTACTTCGAAGCGCTGGAAGAGTTCGGTGACGACTTCGACGCCCGTATGGGTGCTGAGGCCGTGCGCGAGCTGCTGCACGCTATCGACCTGGACCACGAGATTGGCCGTCTGCGTGAAGAAATTCCGCAAACCAATTCTGAAACCAAGATCAAGAAGCTGTCCAAACGCCTCAAGCTGATGGAAGCCTTCAAAGACTCCGGCAACCTGCCAGAGTGGATGGTCCTGACTGTTCTGCCAGTTTTGCCGCCGGATCTGCGTCCGCTGGTACCGCTGGATGGTGGCCGTTTCGCCACTTCCGACCTGAACGATCTGTATCGCCGGGTGATCAACCGGAACAACCGTCTCAAGCGCCTGCTCGATCTGTCGGCGCCGGACATCATCGTGCGCAACGAAAAGCGCATGCTGCAAGAAGCGGTCGATGCACTGCTCGACAACGGCCGTCGCGGTCGCGCCATCACTGGCTCGAACAAGCGTCCGCTGAAGTCGCTGGCTGACATGATCAAAGGTAAGCAAGGTCGTTTCCGTCAGAACTTGCTCGGTAAGCGCGTGGACTACTCCGGTCGTTCGGTTATTACCGTAGGCCCGACCCTGCGTCTGCATCAGTGCGGTCTGCCGAAGAAAATGGCCCTGGAGCTGTTCAAGCCGTTCATTTTCGGCAAGCTCGAAGCCCGTGGCCTGGCCACTACCATCAAAGCTGCGAAGAAGATGGTGGAGCGCGAGCTGCCAGAGGTGTGGGACGTTCTCGCCGAAGTGATTCGCGAACACCCCGTACTGCTCAACCGTGCACCAACCCTGCACCGTCTGGGTATCCAAGCGTTTGAACCGGTTTTGATCGAAGGTAAAGCGATTCAGCTGCACCCGCTGGTCTGCGCCGCGTACAACGCCGACTTCGACGGCGACCAAATGGCTGTACACGTTCCGCTGACGCTTGAAGCTCAGCTGGAAGCCCGTGCGCTGATGATGTCGACCAACAACATCCTCTCGCCAGCGAGCGGTGATCCGATCATCGTACCGTCCCAGGACGTGGTTCTGGGTCTGTACTACATGACCCGTGAAGCCGTTAACGCCAAGGGCGAAGGCCGTGTGTTCGCTGACCTGCAAGAAGTTGACCGGGTCTTCCGCGGTGGTGAAGCGTCGCTGCACGCCCGCGTGAAAGTGCGCATCAACGAGGTCATCAAAGACCGCGATGGCAGCATCACCAAGAACACTCGTATCGTCGACACCACTGTCGGCCGTGCGCTGCTGTTCCAAGTTGTGCCGGCCGGCCTGTCGTATGACGTGGTCAACCAGCCAATGAAGAAGAAGGCGATCTCCAAGCTGATCAACCTGTGCTACCGCACGGTCGGTCTGAAGGACACCGTTATCTTCGCTGACCAACTGATGTACACCGGTTTCGCTTATTCGACCATTTCCGGTGTGTCGATCGGTGTGAACGACTTCGTCATCCCTGATGAGAAGGCGCGCATCATTGATTCGGCCACTGAAGAAGTTAAAGAGATCGAATCGCAGTACGCCTCCGGCCTGGTAACCCAGGGCGAGAAGTACAACAAGGTGATCGACCTCTGGTCCAAGGCCAACGACGAAGTGTCGAAGGCAATGATGGCCAACCTGTCGAAAGAGAAAGTCGTTGATCGTGAGGGTAAAACCGTCGATCAAGAGTCTTTCAACTCGATGTACATGATGGCCGACTCCGGTGCGCGGGGTTCTGCTGCGCAGATCCGTCAGCTCGCTGGTATGCGTGGTCTGATGGCCAAGCCAGACGGCTCCATCATTGAGACGCCGATCACCGCGAACTTCCGCGAAGGTCTGTCGGTTCTGCAGTACTTCATCTCGACGCACGGTGCTCGTAAAGGTCTGGCGGATACCGCGTTGAAAACGGCTAACTCCGGTTACCTGACTCGTCGTCTGGTTGACGTGGCGCAAGACTTGGTCGTGACTGCGATCGATTGCGGCACTGAGCACGGCCTGCTGATGACGCCGCACATTGAAGGCGGCGACGTAGTGGAGCCGCTGGGTGAGCGCGTACTGGGTCGAGTGATCGCCAAAGACGTGTTCAAACCAGGCACTGAAGAAGTCATCGTGCCGGCTGGCACCCTGATTGACGAGCAGTGGGTTGAGTTCATCGAAGTTAACAGCATCGACGAAGTTATCGTACGTTCGCCGATCACCTGTGAAACTCGCTACGGCATCTGCGCCAAGTGCTACGGTCGCGACCTGGCTCGTGGGCATCAGATCAACATCGGTGAAGCTGTCGGCGTAATCGCTGCGCAGTCGATCGGTGAGCCGGGTACTCAGCTGACCATGCGTACGTTCCACATCGGTGGTGCGGCGAGCCGGACTTCGGCTGCGGACAGCGTACAGGTGAAGAACGGCGGTACCGTGCGTCTGCATAACCTGAAGCACGTTGAGCGTTTGGACGGCAACCTGGTCGCGGTATCGCGTTCCGGTGAGCTGGCTATCGCCGATGACTTCGGTCGTGAGCGTGAGCGCTACAAGCTGCCTTACGGTGCGGTCATTTCCGTGAAGGAAGGGGACAAGGTCGATCCGGGCGCTATCGTCGCCAAGTGGGACCCGCACACCCACCCAATCGTGACCGAAATGAAAGGTACCGTGACCTTCGTGGGCATGGAAGACGGCATTACCATCAAGCGTCAGACTGACGAATTGACTGGTTTGACCAACATTGAAGTACTGGATCCGAAAGATCGTCCAGCTGCCGGCAAAGAAATTCGCCCTGCAGTGAAGATGGTTGGCGAAGACGGCAAAGATCTGCTGCTGCCAGGTACCGATGTACCGGCTCAGTACTTCCTGCCAGCTAACGCCCTGGTCGGTGTGGCCAACGGTGTGCAAGTGGGTGTCGGTGACGTTATCGCCCGTATCCCGCAAGAAACCTCGAAGACCCGCGACATCACCGGTGGTCTGCCGCGCGTTGCTGACTTGTTCGAAGCTCGTCGCCCGAAAGAAGCGTCGATCCTCGCCGAAATCAGCGGCACCATCTCGTTCGGTAAAGAGACCAAAGGCAAGCGCCGTCTGGTCATTACGCCGACCGATGGCAGCGACCCGTACGAAGAGCTGATCCCGAAATGGCGTCACCTGAACGTGTTCGAAGGTGAGCAGGTTAACAAGGGTGAAGTTATCTCCGACGGCCCGAGCGATCCGCACGACATCCTGCGTTTGCTGGGTGTGAGCGCGCTGGCGAAGTACATCGTCAACGAGATCCAAGACGTTTACCGTCTGCAAGGCGTGAAGATTAACGACAAGCACATCGAAACCATCCTGCGTCAGATGCTGCGTAAAGTTGAAATTGCCGAGTCCGGTGATTCCAGCTTTATCAAAGGCGACCAGATGGAGCTCACCGCTGTACTGGGTGAGAACGAGCGCTTGGCGGCTGAAGACAAATTCATCGCTAAGTACACCCGCGTACTGTTGGGTATCACCAAGGCGTCGCTGTCCACCGAGTCCTTCATCTCGGCGGCATCCTTCCAGGAAACCACTCGCGTGCTTACCGAGGCAGCGGTTACTGGCAAGCGCGACTACCTGCGTGGCCTGAAAGAGAACGTGGTGGTGGGTCGTCTGATCCCGGCCGGTACTGGTCTGGCTTATCACAGCGAGCGTAAGCGCAAGCGTGAAGCCGAGAAGCCAGTGCGTGTCAGCGCCAGTGAAGTGGAAGCGGCACTGAGCGAAGCGCTCAACTTGAGCGGCAATTAAGAACAGGGCCCCGCTGCTTCGGTAGCGGGGCTTTGTCTTGACTGGGGCGGTGAGTCTCTTTAGACTCATGCACCCCTAAATTTGGCAGGGCATGTGCTCTGCCATTTTGTTTATGTAGGGCAATAGCGTCGAAAGACAACAGTGGAGCTTAAGATGGCAACTATCAACCAGCTGGTACGTCAGCCGCGTAAGCGTATCGTCGAG
This sequence comes from Pseudomonas sp. 5P_3.1_Bac2, assembly GCF_025465995.1. Taxonomy (GTDB): domain Bacteria; phylum Pseudomonadota; class Gammaproteobacteria; order Pseudomonadales; family Pseudomonadaceae; genus Aquipseudomonas. The sequence continues at coordinate 16,391 of NZ_JANLNY010000030.1, forward strand.
AAATCCGACGTACCTGCGCTGCAGAACTGCCCGCAGCGTCGTGGTGTGTGCACTCGTGTGTATACCACTACGCCGAAAAAACCTAACTCGGCATTGCGTAAAGTTTGCCGTGTACGCCTGACCAACGGTTTCGAGGTTTCCTCGTACATCGGTGGTGAAGGCCACAACCTGCAAGAGCACAGCGTCGTTCTGATTCGCGGCGGCCGTGTAAAAGACTTGCCAGGTGTGCGTTACCACACCGTTCGCGGTTCGCTGGATACCTCCGGCGTTAAAGACCGTAAACAAGGTCGTTCGAAGTACGGTACCAAGCGTCCGAAGTAATCGGCGCTGTGTATTGAATTACGAGTTTCTATTTTCTGAGTCGATAAGAGTAAGGTCGGGCTGCCATCGCAAGGTGTGGTCCCGGGCTAACCTGAAGACCGTTTGAGGGCTTATCAAATGCCAAGACGTCGTGTAGCAGCCAAGCGCGAAGTGCTTGACGATCCAAAATACGGAAGCCAAATCCTGGCCAAGTTCATGAACCACGTGATGGAAAGCGGCAAAAAAGCCGTTGCCGAGCGTATCGTTTATGGTGCCCTGGATAAGGTTAAAGAGCGTAAGAACAGCGATCCCCTGGAAATCTTCGAGAAAGCTCTCGACGCCATCGCTCCGCTGGTCGAAGTGAAGTCGCGCCGTGTTGGCGGTGCTACTTACCAGGTTCCGGTCGAAGTTCGTCCGTCCCGTCGTAACGCTCTTGCCATGCGCTGGCTGGTAGATTTCGCCCGTAAACGTGGCGAGAAATCCATGGCTTTGCGTTTGGCTGGTGAGTTGCTGGATGCTGCTGAAGGCAAAGGCGCTGCAGTTAAGAAGCGTGAAGACGTGCACCGTATGGCTGAGGCCAACAAAGCTTTCTCGCACTACCGCTTCTAAATCTAGCATCCCAATTTTTGCGAGGGCTTTATGGCTCGTACAACTCCGATTAACCGCTACCGTAATATTGGTATCTGTGCGCACGTGGATGCGGGCAAGACCACTACTACTGAGCGGATCCTGTTTTACACAGGCGTAAACCACAAGCTGGGCGAAGTGCACGACGGTGCAGCGACCACTGACTGGATGGTTCAGGAGCAAGAGCGCGGTATTACCATTACCTCCGCTGCTGTAACTACCTTCTGGAAAGGTTCGCGTAGCCAGTTTGATAACTACCGCGTAAACGTTATTGATACCCCCGGTCACGTGGACTTCACCATCGAAGTAGAGCGCTCGCTGCGCGTACTCGACGGCGCTGTCGTGGTGTTCTGTGGTACCTCTGGTGTTGAGCCGCAGTCCGAAACCGTATGGCGTCAAGCCAACAAGTACGGTGTTCCACGTATCGTTTACGTGAACAAAATGGACCGTCAAGGCGCCAACTTCCTGCGCGTAGTTGAGCAGATCAAAAAGCGTCTGGGCCATACTCCGGTTCCAGTACAGCTGGCGATCGGTGCAGAAGAGAACTTCCTGGGTCAGATCGATCTGATCAAGATGAAGGCTATCTACTGGAACGACGACGACAAAGGCATGACCTACCGTGAGGAAGAAATTCCTGCGGAGATGCTGGCTCAGGCTGAAGAATATCGCTCGAACATGGTTGAGGCTGCTGCCGAAGCCAACGAAGAGCTGATGAACAAGTACCTGGAAGGCGGCGAGCTGTCGATCGAAGAGATCAAAGCTGGTCTGCGTCAGCGTACTCTGGCCGGTGAAATCGTTCCTGCGGTCTGCGGTACTTCGTTCAAGAACAAAGGCGTGCCTTTGGTTCTCGACGCCGTTATCGACTACCTGCCAGCGCCGACTGACATTCCGCCAATCAAAGGCGTGCATCCAGACAACGAAGAGCAAGAAGATGAGCGTTATGCAGACGATGCTGCGCCGTTCTCCGCTCTGGCGTTCAAGATCGCGACTGACCCATTCGTGGGTACTCTGACCTTTACTCGCGTTTATTCGGGCGTGCTGGCTTCCGGCGACTCCGTGATCAACTCGGTAAAAGGTAAGAAAGAGCGCGTTGGCCGTATGGTGCAGATGCACGCTAACCAGCGTGAAGAGATCAAAGAAGTTCGCGCTGGCGACATCGCGGCTCTGATCGGCATGAAGGACGTCACCACTGGTGACACCCTGTGCGACCTGAACCAACAAATCATCCTTGAGCGTATGGACTTCCCGGAGCCGGTTATTTCGGTTGCCGTTGAGCCAAAAACCAAGGCTGACCAGGAAAAAATGGGTATTGCTCTGAGCCGTCTGGCCCAGGAAGATCCATCGTTCCGCGTTAAGACTGACGAAGAGACTGGCCAGACCATCATCTCGGGTATGGGTGAGCTTCACCTGGATATCCTGGTTGACCGTATGCGTCGTGAATTCAACGTCGAGGCCAACATCGGTAAGCCGCAAGTTTCTTACCGTGAAAAAATCACCAAAAACTGCGAAATCGAAGGCAAGTTCGTTCGTCAGTCTGGTGGTCGTGGTCAGTTCGGTCACTGCTGGATTCGCTTTGCTCCGGCTGATGAAGGCCAGGAAGGTCTGGTATTCGTCAACGAAGTAGTTGGTGGTGTGGTTCCGAAGGAATACATCCCGGCGATTCAGAAGGGTATCGAAGAGCAGATGAAGAACGGCGTTGTCGCCGGCTATCCGCTGATCGGCCTGAAAGCTACTGTGTTTGACGGCTCGTACCACGATGTCGACTCCAACGAAATGGCGTTCAAGGTGGCTGCCTCTATGGCAACCAAGCAGCTGGCCCAGAAGGGCGGCGGCGTAGTACTTGAGCCAATCATGAAAGTCGAAGTAGTAACCCCTGAAGACTACATGGGGGACGTGATGGGTGACCTGAACCGTCGTCGTGGTCTGATCCAGGGCATGGAAGATTCGGTATCGGGCAAAGTGATCCGTGCTGAGGTTCCGCTGGGTGAGATGTTCGGTTATGCGACCGACGTCCGTTCCATGTCTCAGGGTCGCGCAAGCTACTCCATGGAATTCTCGAAGTACTCTGAAGCTCCGGCGAACATCGTCGAAGCGCTCATTAAAAAACAAGGCTGATTCAGCCCCTTTACGCTAGGAGTTAATTGTCGTGGCTAAAGAAAAATTTGAACGTAACAAACCGCACGTCAACGTTGGCACTATCGGTCACGTTGACCACGGTAAAACCACTCTGACCGCTGCTCTGACTCGCGTCTGCTCCGAAGTTTTCGGTTCGGCTCGTGTTGACTTCGACAAGATCGACAGCGCTCCAGAAGAAAAAGCTCGTGGTATCACCATCAACACCGCTCACGTAGAGTACGACTCGACTATTCGTCACTACGCGCACGTTGACTGCCCAGGCCACGCCGACTACGTCAAAAACATGATCACTGGTGCTGCCCAAATGGACGGCGCGATCCTGGTTTGCTCGGCTGCCGATGGTCCGATGCCACAAACTCGTGAGCACATCCTGCTGTCCCGTCAGGTAGGCGTTCCTTACATCGTCGTGTTCCTGAACAAGGCCGACATGGTTGACGACGCTGAGCTGCTGGAACTGGTTGAGATGGAAGTTCGCGACCTGCTCAGCACTTACGATTTCCCAGGTGACGACACTCCAATCATCATCGGTTCCGCTCTGATGGCGCTGAACGGTGAAGATGAGGGTGGTCTGGGTACTTCGGCTGTTAAGAAGCTGGTTGAGACTCTGGACAGCTACATCCCAGAGCCTGAGCGTGCTATCGACAAGCCGTTCCTGATGCCAATCGAAGACGTGTTCTCGATCTCCGGTCGCGGTACTGTGGTAACCGGTCGTATCGAGCGCGGCATCGTTAAGATCCAGGAAGAAATCGAGATCGTTGGTCTGCGTGACACCACCAAGACCACTTGCACCGGCGTTGAAATGTTCCGCAAGCTGCTGGACGAAGGCCGTGCTGGTGAGAACTGTGGCGTTCTGCTGCGTGGCACCAAGCGTGACGACGTTGAGCGTGGTCAGGTTCTGGTTAAGCCAGGTTCGGTTAAGCCGCACACTACCTTCACTGCAGAAGTGTACGTGCTGAGCAAAGAAGAAGGCGGCCGTCATACTCCGTTCTTCAAAGGCTACCGTCCTCAGTTCTACTTCCGTACTACTGACGTAACTGGTAACTGCGAACTGCCAGAAGGCGTTGAGATGGTAATGCCAGGTGACAACATTCAAATGACTGTCACTCTGATCAAAACCATCGCGATGGAAGAAGGTCTGCGTTTCGCCATTCGTGAAGGCGGTCGTACCGTCGGCGCTGGCGTCGTAGCCAAAATCATCGCTTAAGTGATGATTTGAGAAAAAGCCTCCGCTTGCGGGGGCTTTTTTATTGGGTTGACACCTGCTAGGGGCGTCTATAGAATCACGCCTCCTTTTAGCGGGCGTATTGCGCCCGTTGGGAATAGCAGCTTGGAATCTGAGGTCAAAATGCAAAACCAACAAATCCGTATTCGGTTGAAGGCTTTTGACCATCGCCTGATCGATCAATCAACCCAGGAAATCGTGGAAACCGCGAAACGTACTGGTGCTCAGGTGCGTGGTCCGATTCCTCTGCCTACCCGCAAAGAGCGGTTCACTGTACTGACTTCCCCGCACGTCAACAAAGACGCGCGTGATCAGTACGAGATCCGTACTCATAAGCGTGTTCTGGACATTGTCCAGCCAACGGATAAAACCGTTGACGCGCTGATGAAGCTCGACCTTGCGGCTGGCGTGGAAGTGCAGATCAGCCTCGGCTAAAACCGTTTTAGGTTTTAGTCGTGTAACGCTCTGAAATGGGCGGCCATAGCGGGTGAAAGCCCCGTACACTCATGAGGTTACAACATGACTATTGGTGTAGTCGGTCGTAAATGCGGCATGACCCGTATTTTCACCGAAGAAGGTGTCTCCATTCCGGTTACGGTCATTGAGATCGAGCCGAATCGTGTCACTCAGTTCAAAACTGAAGAGTCCGATGGCTATCGTGCAGTGCAAGTCACTGTCGGTGAGCGTCGCGCTTCTCGTGTCAGCAAGGCGCAAGCCGGTCACTTCGCTAAGGCGAATGTCGCGGCAGGTCGTACTGTTCTGGAATTCCGTCTTGAAGAAGGCGACTACCAGGCTGGCGATCTGATCAACGCTGAAATTTTCCAAGCTGGTCAACTGGTGGATGTCACCGGTCAGTCCAAAGGTAAAGGCTTTGCCGGTACCATCAAGCGTTGGAACTTCCGCGGCCAAGACAACACTCACGGTAACTCCGTGTCCCACCGTGTACCGGGTTCCATTGGCCAATGCCAGACTCCAGGTCGCGTATTCAAGGGCAAAAAAATGTCCGGTCACATGGGTGCTGAGCGCGTGACTGTGCAGTCCCTGGAAGTAGTGCGCGTCGATGCTGAACGCAACCTGCTGCTGGTCAAGGGTGCCGTTCCTGGCGCTACTGGCGGCAACCTGGTTGTCCGTCCGGCAGCCAAGGCTCGCGGTTAAGGGGAAGCTGACATGCAATTAAATGTAAATGGCGCTCAAGCGATCGAAGTATCCGAAGCCACTTTTGGCGGCGCATACAACGAGACCCTGGTTCACCAAGCTGTTGTGGCCTACATGGCCGGCGGCCGTCAGGGCAGCAAGCAACAAAAGACCCGTTCTGACGTAGCCGGTGGCGGTAAGCGCCCATGGCGTCAGAAAGGTACTGGCCGTGCTCGTGCTGGTACTACTCGTGGTCCGATCTGGCGTGGCGGTGGTGTGACCTTTGCGGCCCGTCCGCAGAATCACGACCAAAAGCTGAACAAGAAGATGTATCGCGCGGCTATCCGTTCGATTCTTGCTGAGCTGGTTCGTACTGATCGCCTGATCGTGGTTGAAGACTTCAGCGTTGAAGCGCCGAAGACTAAAGACCTGCTGAACAAGCTGAATGGCATGGGTCTGACCGACGTTTTGATCGTGTCCGATGCTGTAGATGAGAATCTGTACCTGGCTGCCCGCAACTTGCCGCACGTTGATGTGCGCGACGTTCAAGGTTCCGACCCGGTCAGTCTGATCGCGTACGAAAAGGTGCTGGTCACCGTTTCTGCCGTGAAGAAATTCGAGGAGCTGCTGGGATGAACCAGGAACGCGTATTTAAAGTGCTGCTTGGCCCGCACATCTCCGAGAAGGCCACGGTTCTCGCTGACAAGAAAAGTCAGTTCGTTTTCAAGGTTGCTACTGACGCAACCAAGCTGGAAATCAAGAAGGCTGTTGAAAGCCTGTTCGGCGTGAAGGTTGAGCATGTGACTACTCAGAACGTTCTGGGTAAGACCAAGCGCACCGCTCGCGGTCTGGGCAAGCGCAACGACTGGAAGAAAGCGATCATTTCGCTTCAGCCAGGCCAAGATCTCGATTTCTCCAGCAGTGCTGAGTAAGGAAGGGGTGCATCATGGCAATCGTTAAATGCAAACCGACTTCCGCTGGCCGCCGTTTTGTGGTCAAGGTGGTCAATCAGGAGCTGCACAAAGGCGCTCCGTACGCTCCGCTGCTCGAGAAGAAGTCGAAGACTGGCGGTCGTAACAACAACGGTCGTATCACTACTCGTCACATCGGTGGTGGTCACAAGCAGCATTACCGTCTGGTCGATTTCCGTCGCAACGACAAAGATGGCATTCCAGCCACTGTCGAGCGTATCGAATACGATCCGAACCGTACTGCGCACATCGCTCTGCTGAAATACGCTGACGGTGAGCGTCGCTACATCATCGCCCCTAAAGGCGTGAGCGCTGGCGACCAGCTGATTGCTGGCATCATGGCTCCGATCAAGCCAGGCAATAGTCTGCAACTGCGTAACATTCCAGTTGGTAGCACTATTCACGGTATCGAACTGAAGCCGGGTAAAGGTGCTCAGATCGCTCGTTCTGCTGGTGCTTCGGCTCAGCTGATCGCTCGTGAAGGCGTCTACGTGACCCTGCGTCTGCGTTCCGGTGAAATGCGTAAAGTCCTGGCTGAATGCCGTGCGACCCTGGGCGAAGTCTCGAACTCCGAGCACAGCCTGCGTTCGCTGGGTAAAGCTGGTGCTAAGCGCTGGCGTGGCGTTCGCCCAACCGTTCGTGGTGTTGCCATGAACCCGGTTGACCACCCACACGGTGGTGGTGAAGGTCGTACCTCTGGTGGTCGTCATCCGGTGTCTCCATGGGGCTTCCCGACTAAGGGCGCGAAGACTCGTGGTAACAAGCGCACCGATAACATGATCGTCCGTCGTCGCAAGTAAATAGAGGGATACGACAGTGCCACGTTCTCTGAAAAAAGGTCCTTTTATTGATCTTCACCTACTGAAGAAGATCGAAGTGGCGGTGGAAAAGAACGATCGCAAGCCAGTTAAAACCTGGTCGCGCCGTTCCATGATCCTGCCACAAATGGTCGGTCTGACCATCGCTGTACACAACGGTCGTCAACACGTCCCAGTTCTGGTGAACGAAGACATGGTCGGCCACAAACTGGGCGAATTTGCCGGCACTCGTACCTATCGTGGGCACGTGGCTGACAAGAAAGCCAAGCGTTAAGGGGTAAGGAAATGGAAGTAGCCGCTAAGTTGTCGGGCGCTCGCATCTCCGCCCAGAAAGCCCGCTTGGTCGCCGACCAGATCCGCGGGAAGAAGGTGGGCGAAGCGCTCAACCTGCTGGCTTTCTCTAACAAGAAAGCTGCCGAGATCATGAAGAAAGTGCTGGAGTCGGCTGTAGCCAACGCCGAGCACAACGAAGGCGCAGACGTTGATGACCTGAAGGTCAGCACTGTTTTCGTCAACGAGGGGCGTTCGCTGAAGCGCATCATGCCGCGTGCCAAAGGCCGCGCTGATCGCATCGTCAAGCGGTCTTGCCATATCACTGTCAAGGTTGCGGACAAGTAACGGAGTCGATCAGATGGGTCAGAAAGTACATCCCATTGGCATTCGCCTGGGAATCGTCAAGGATCATACCTCCGTCTGGTACGCAGACGGTCGCACATATGCCGACTATCTGTTCGCAGATCTGAAGGTGCGTGAGTATCTCCAAGACAAACTAAAAAGCGCGTCCGTAAGCCGTATCGACATTGCTCGCCCGGCTCAAACCGCACGCATCACCATCCACACCGCTCGTCCAGGTATCGTTATCGGGAAGAAAGGTGAGGACGTTGAGAAGCTGCGTCAGGACCTGACCAAGCAAATGGGTGTGCCAGTGCACATCAATATCGAAGAGATCCGCAAGCCGGAGCTCGACGGTATGCTGGTTGCGCAGAGCGTAGCTCAGCAGCTGGAGCGTCGTGTGATGTTCCGTCGCGCTATGAAGCGCGCTGTACAGAACGCCATGCGTATCGGTGCCAAGGGCATCAAAATCCAAGTGAGCGGTCGTCTGGGCGGTGCAGAAATTGCCCGTACTGAATGGTATCGCGAAGGTCGTGTGCCATTGCACACCCTGCGTGCCGATATCGACTATGCCACGTACGAAGCGCACACCACTTATGGTGTGATCGGTGTCAAGGTTTGGATCTTCAAAGGCGAAGTAATTGGTGGTCGCCACGAAGAACTGAAACCACAAGCACCTGCGCCTCGTAAAAAAGCTGCTAAGTAAGGGGTACGCCAAATGTTGCAACCAAAGCGTACGAAGTTCCGCAAGCAGATGACCGGCCACAACCGTGGCTTGGCTCAGCGCGGTAGCAAAGTCAGCTTCGGCGAGTTCGCGCTGAAGTCTGTCGCCCGCGGTCGTCTTACCGCCCGCCAGATCGAGTCCGCTCGTCGTGCTCTGACTCGTCACGTAAAACGTGGCGGGAAAATCTGGATTCGCGTGTTCCCGGACAAGCCTGTCACCAAGAAGCCTCTCGAAGTGCGGATGGGTAAAGGTAAGGGTAGCGTTGAGTATTGGGTAGCCCAGATCCAGCCAGGCAAAGTCCTGTATGAAATCGAGGGTGTTTCCGAAGAGCTGGCGCGTGAGGCTTTCGCCCTGGCTGCTGCAAAGCTGCCGCTCGCCACCACCTTTGTTAAGCGGACGGTGATGTGATGAAAGCGAATGAACTTCGTGAAAAATCAGCACAGCAGCTGAACGAGCAACTGCTCGGCCTGCTGCGCGACCAGTTCAATCTGCGTATGCAGAAAGCAACTGGCCAGTTGGGGCAGTCTCACCTGCTCTCGCAAGTTAAACGCGATATCGCTCGTGTGAAAACTGTGCTCAACCAGCAGGCAGGTAAGTGATCATGGCTGAAGCCGAAAAAACAGTCCGTACGCTGACCGGCCGTGTCGTCAGCGACAAGATGGACAAGACCATCACCGTATTGATCGAGCGTCGCGTTAAGCACCCGATCTACGGTAAATACGTTAAGCGTTCGACCAAGCTGCACGCTCACGACGAAACCAATCAGAGCAAAATCGGCGACAAAGTTTCGATTACCGAAACTCGTCCGCTGGCCAAGACCAAGTCTTGGGCTCTGGTTGAGATCCTCGAACGCGCAGTGGAAGTCTAAGGACTAGGGGTCGGAGAAATTATATGATTCAGACTCAATCCATGCTCGACGTCGCTGACAACAGCGGTGCTCGTCGCGTTATGTGCATCAAGGTGCTGGGTGGCTCGCATCGCCGCTACGCTGGCATCGGCGACATCATCAAAGTTACCGTTAAGGAAGCAATTCCACGCGGTAAGGTGAAGAAAGGCCAGGTAATGACTGCTGTTGTAGTCCGTACCCGTCACGGCGTTCGCCGTCCTGATGGCTCGATCATCCGCTTTGATGGCAACGCTGCTGTTCTGCTGAACAACAAGCAAGAGCCGATCGGCACCCGTATTTTTGGGCCAGTGACTCGTGAACTTCGTACTGAGAAGTTCATGAAGATCGTCTCGCTCGCACCTGAAGTGCTGTAAGGAGATCCGACATGCAAAAGATTCGTCGTGATGACGAGATCATCGTGATCGCCGGTAAAGACAAAGGTAAGCGTGGCAAGGTGCTCAAGGTTCTCGCTGACGACCGTTTGGTCGTTGGTGGGATCAACCTGGTGAAGCGCCATACCAAGCCGAACCCGATGTCGGGCGTTCAGGGCGGTATCGTCGAGAAAGAAGCGCCTCTGCACGCTTCTAACGTGGCCATCTTCAATGGCGAAACCAACAAAGCGGATCGCGTTGGTTTCAAAGTAGAAGAAGGTAAAAAAATTCGTGTCTTCAAGTCGACCCAAAAAGCGGTTGATGCTTGAACACTGCTAGGTAGAAGACCATGGCACGACTAAAAGAGATTTACCGGAAAGAAATCGCGCCGAAGCTTAAGGAAGAACTTAAGCTCGGTAACGTGATGGAAGTTCCGCGCATCACCAAGATCACCCTGAACATGGGCCTGGGCGAAGCGATCGGCGACAAAAAAGTCATCGAGCACGCTGTAGCCGACCTGGAAAAGATCACCGGTCAGAAAGTCGTTGTGACTTATGCCCGTAAGTCGATTGCAGGCTTCAAGGTTCGTGAAGGTTGGCCGATCGGCGTCAAAGTAACTCTGCGCCGTGAGCGTATGTACGAGTTCCTGGATCGTCTGCTGTCCATCTCCCTGCCGCGCGTACGTGACTTCCGCGGCCTGAATGCCAAGTCCTTCGATGGTCGTGGCAACTACAGCATGGGCGTGAAAGAGCAGATCATCTTCCCGGAAATCGACTACGACAAGATCGATGCTCTGCGCGGTTTGGACATCACCCTGACCACCACCGCACGTACGGATGATGAAGGTCGCGCATTGCTGCGTGCTTTCAAATTCCCGTTCCGTAACTGATTGGAGTTTGGATCATGGCTAAAACCAGCATGAAAAACCGTGAGCTGAAGCGTCAGCAAACGGTAGCTAAGTTCGCTAAAAAGCGCGCTGAGCTGAAAGCTACCATCGTCAATCAGAACGCGACTCCCGAGGAGCGTTGGGCGGCTCAGGTAGCCCTGCAGAAGCAACCACGTGACGCCAGCGCTTCGCGCCTGCGTAACCGTTGCCGCATCACTGGTCGTCCGCACGGCGTATTCCGCAAGTTCGGTCTGTCCCGTATCAAGCTGCGCGAAGCTGCAATGCGTGGTGATGTTCCAGGTCTGGTTAAAGCCAGCTGGTAACAACAAACAAAGCCGGCCTAGCGCCGGCTTTGTTTTATCTGTGAATCAAGCCCCTCTGGGGCTTGATTCATTTTTGATCAGTCTCTAGAATGCTCGGCTCGCCTGAGCCTGGGTTAAATGTGCCCAGAATTTCAGCGACTGTAGCCGCAAGGCTAATTCTTTTTGTATCAGGAGCGTCTAGCCCATGAGTATGCAGGACCCGTTAGCGGACATGCTAACTCGTATCCGTAATGCCCAGATGGCTGAAAAGTCCGTCGTAAGCATGCCATCTTCCACGTTGAAGGTAGCTGTAGCCAAAGTTTTGAAAGACGAAGGTTATATTGCGGGTTATCAGATCAGTGGCGAAGTTAAGCCACAGCTGTCCATCGAGCTGAAATACTTCGAAGGCCGTCCGGTTATCGAAGAAGTTAAGCGCGTGAGCCGTCCAGGCCTTCGCCAATACAAATCCGTCGATGATCTGCCAAAAGTTCGTGGCGGTCTCGGTGTTTCCATCGTCTCCACCAACAAAGGTGTGATGACGGACCGCGCTGCGCGCGCTGCCGGTGTCGGCGGCGAAGTGCTCTGCACAGTGTTCTAAGGGGGGATAAGCATGTCTCGCGTTGCTAAGAACCCCGTTAAGCTGCCAGCTGGTGTTGAAGTTAAACTCGCCGGCCAACAGCTTTCGGTTAAGGGTGCCAAGGGTACTCTAGAGCTGAATGTACACTCGTCCGTTGAGATTCTGCAGGAAGCTGGTGAGCTGCGTTTTGCTGCTCGCAATGGCGACCAACAGACTCGTGCGATGGCCGGTACCACTCGCGCATTGGTCAACAACATGGTGATCGGTGTTAGCGCTGGCTTCGAGCGTAAGCTGCAGCTGGTTGGTGTTGGTTATAAAGCACAAGCCAAAGGTCAGGTGCTGAACCTCGCTCTCGGCTTCTCCCATCCGATCGACTATGAGTTGCCGGAAGGTGTAGTGGCTGAAACCCCGAACCAGACCGAGATCCTGATTAAGGGTGTCGACAAGCAACTGGTTGGTCAGGTCGCTGCGGAGATTCGTGATTTCCGTCGTCCTGAACCTTACAAGGGCAAAGGTGTTCGTTACGCAGACGAAGTCGTCCGTCGTAAAGAAGCCAAGAAGAAGTAGGGCATAGCAAATGACCGACAAAAAAGTTACTCGACTGCGTCGCGCTCGCAAAGCACGCCTGAAAATGCACGAGCTCGAAGCCGTGCGTCTGTGCGTGTATCGCTCTTCGCAGCACATCTATGCCCAGGTCATTTCGGCCGACGGCAGCAAGGTTCTGGCCAGCGCCTCTACCTTGGACAAAGCACTGCGTGACGGCGCCACTGGCAACGTTGACGCGGCCAAGAAAGTTGGCGAGCTGGTTGCTGAGCGTGCGAAAGCCGCTGGTGTGACTCAGGTTGCATTCGACCGTTCTGGCTTCAAGTACCACGGCCGCGTCAAGGCGCTGGCTGATGCTGCTCGTGAAGGCGGGCTGGAGTTCTAAGTTATGGCAAATAACGACCAAAAGCGCGACGAAGGCTATATCGAGAAGCTGGTACAGGTTAACCGCGTAGCTAAGACCGTTAAAGGCGGCCGTATCTTCACTTTCACTGCTCTGACAGTGGTTGGTGATGGTAAAGGTCGTGTCGGTTTCGGCCGTGGTAAATCCCGTGAAGTGCCAGCTGCCATCCAGAAAGCGATGGAAGCTGCACGTCGCAACATGATCCAAGTAGACCTCAACGGTACTACTCTGCAATACGCCATGAAATCCGCCCACGGCGCTTCCAAGGTGTACATGCAGCCTGCTTCCGAAGGTACTGGCGTTATCGCCGGTGGCGCTATGCGTGCCGTCCTGGAAGTGGCTGGCGTGCAGAACGTTCTGGCTAAGTGCTATGGCTCGACTAACCCAGTGAACGTGGTTTACGCCACCTTCAAGGGTCTGAAGTCCATGCAATCGCCAGCGTCCGTTGCGGCCAAGCGTGGCAAGAGCGTCGAGGAGATTCTCTAATCATGGCTAATACCGTAAAAGTTACGCTGATCAAGAGCACGTCCGGCCGTATCCCTAACCACAAACTGTGCGTTAAGGGTCTGGGTCTGCGTCGCATCGGTCACACCGTAGAAGTCCTGGATACTCCCGAAAATCGCGGGATGATCAACAAGGCCTACTACATGCTGCGAGTCGAGGGTTAATCATGTACCTGAACGATCTGAGTCCTGCGCCGGGTTCCCGTCGCGAGAAGCACCGTCCGGGCCGTGGTATCGGTAGCGGTTTGGGTAAGACTGGTGGCCGCGGCCACAAAGGTCAAACCTCCCGTTCCGGTGGCACCATTGCTCCGGGTTTCGAGGGCGGCCAGCAGCCTCTGCACCGTCGTCTGCCTAAGTTCGGTTTCGTTTCTTTGAAAGCTATGGATCGCGCCGAAGTGCGTACTTCCGAGCTGAACAAAGTCGAAGGCGGCATTGTTACTCTGCAGTCGCTGAAGGATGCCAACCTGATCAACCAAAACGTCCAGCGTGTGAAAGTCATGCTGAGCGGTGAAGTTACTCAGGCAGTCACCCTTAAAGGTATCGCCGCCACCAAAGGTGCGCGCGCGGCTATCGAAGCAGCTGGCGGTAAGTTCGAGGAATAAATGGCTAAGCAAGGTGCTCTCTCAGCGCTCAGCAAAGGCGGGTTATCCGAGCTCTGGGCTCGTTTGCGCTTTCTATTCTTGGCGATCATCGTCTATCGGATAGGTGCACACATCCCAGTTCCAGGCATTAACCCTGATCGGCTGGCGGACCTGTTTCGACAGAATGAGGGGACCATTCTTAGCTTGTTCAACATGTTTTCCGGCGGCGCGCTGGAGCGCATGAGCATTTTTGCATTGGGGATCATGCCGTACATCTCGGCATCGATCATCATGCAGCTCATGACTGCTGTTAGCCCGCAGCTGGAGCAGTTGAAGAAGGAAGGTGAAGCTGGCCGTCGCAAGATCAGCCAGTACACCCGCTACGGCACCCTCGTCTTGGCTATTGTTCAGGCTTTCGGCATGTCCGTCGGCCTGGCCAGCCAAGGCGTAGCGTTTTCGGCTGATTTCGGCTTCCACTTCGTTGCGGTGACCACCTTTGTGGCCGGCGCAATGTTCATGATGTGGTTAGGCGAGCAGATCACCGAGCGTGGTGTTGGCAACGGTATCTCGATGCTGATTTTCTCTGGCATCGTAGCCGGTCTGCCGTCGGCGATCGGGCAATCGTTTGAGTCGGCCCGTCAGGGTGACATCAACATCTTTGCCTTGATCGCCATCGGTTTGCTGGCAGTAGCGATTATCGGTTTTGTGGTGTTCATTGAGCGTGGTCAGCGTCGCATTGCGGTGCACTACGCCAAGCGTCAGCAGGGTCGTAAGGTGTTTGCTGCGCAGACTAGCCACTTGCCGTTGAAGGTGAATATGGCGGGGGTTATCCCGGCTATTTTCGCCAGCAGCCTTCTGTTATTCCCGGCTTCGCTGGGTGCCTGGTTTGGTCAGTCCGAAAAAATGGGCTGGCTGCAGGATATTTCACAGGCTATCGCTCCTGGTCAGCCGTTGTACATCTTGCTGTTTAGTGCAGGGATCGTGTTCTTCTGCTTCTTCTATACAGCGCTGATGTTCAACCCGAAAGACGTAGCGGAAAACCTGAAGAAGTCCGGTGCCTTTATTCCGGGTATCCGTCCCGGTGAGCAATCGGCGCGCTATATCGATGGCGTGTTGACTCGCTTGACCATGTTCGGTGCTCTGTACATGACGGCCGTATGTTTGCTGCCCCAGTTCTTGGTGGTGGCTGCCAACGTACCGTTCTATCTTGGCGGGACCTCGTTGCTGATTGTGGTAGTGGTTGTTATGGACTTTATGTCGCAAGTACAATCGCACCTCGTTTCACACCAGTACGAATCCCTGATGAAGAAAGCCAACCTGAAAGGCTATGGCGGCAACGGTCTGTTGCGCTAGTAGTCCCTTAAGGTTCGAGGAGTTGGTGATGAAAGTTCGTGCATCGGTGAAAAAGCTGTGCCGTAACTGCAAAATTATTCGCCGTGAAGGCGTTGTACGAGTAATTTGCAGCGCGGAACCGCGTCACAAACAGCGCCAAGGCTGAGTGTGAGTGAGCGTTATAAGCCCGGCAGCTAGTGCGCTGCCGGGTTGATTATTTGTTTCTACAGCGTTAATATCTCGCGCCCTATTTCTTGGCTTCCGGGGCGTAGGTAGCTGTCAATTGGAGTTCCACTGAATGGCCCGTATTGCAGGCGTTAACATTCCGGATAACAAGCACACTGTTATCTCGCTGACCTACATCTATGGTGTTGGTCGCACCACTGCACAGAAAATCTGTGCTGCTGCCGGTGTTAATCCAGCGGCAAAAATCAAAGATCTCTCTGACGAGCAGATCGAGCAGCTGCGTGGCGAAGTAGCCAAGGTGAATACCGAAGGTGACCTGCGTCGTGAAGTGAACATGAAAATCAAGCGCTTGATGGACCTGGGTTGCTACCGTGGTCTGCGTCATCGTCGCGGTCTCCCGGTTCGCGGTCAGCGTACCAAGACCAACGCGCGTACCCGTAAGGGCCCGCGTAAGCCGATCCGCAAGTAATCGCATTCGCGCATCGACAGGAATCTAGTCATGGCAAAACCTGCTGCTCGTACTCGTAAAAAAATCAAAAAGACGGTGGTTGATGGCATCGCCCACATCCACGCTTCTTTCAACAACACTATCGTGACCATCACTGACCGTCAGGGCAACGCTCTGTCCTGGGCTACCTCCGGTGGTTCGGGTTTCCGCGGTTCGCGTAAAAGCACCCCGTTCGCTGCTCAGGTAGCTGCCGAGCGTGCTGGTCAAGCTGCGCTGGAATATGGCCTGAAAAACCTTGACGTAAACGTCAAAGGCCCTGGCCCAGGTCGCGAATCCGCTGTCCGTGCTTTGAACGGCTGCGGCTACAAGATCGCCAGCATCACCGATGTGACGCCAATCCCGCATAACGGGTGCCGTCCTTCGAAGAAGCGTCGCGTGTAATCAGGAGACAGTGAGAAATGGCTCGTTACATTGGTCCCAAATGCAAACTGTCTCGTCGTGAAGGCACTGATCTTTTCCTGAAAAGCGGCGTTCGCGCTCTGGAATCGAAGTGCAACATCGAAGCAGCCCCAGGTATCCACGGTCAGCGCCGTGGCCGTCAGTCTGAGTACGGCACCCAGCTGCGTGAGAAGCAAAAAGTTCGTCGTATCTACGGCGTACTCGAGCGTCAATTCAGCGGTTACTACAAGCAAGCTGCCAGTCAGAAAGGCGCTACTGGTGAAAACCTGCTGCAACTGCTTGAGTGCCGTCTGGATAACGTCGTTTATCGTATGGGCTACGGTGCTACCCGCGCTGAATCCCGTCAGCTGGTATCGCACAAGTCGATTAGCGTAAACGGCAAAACTGTAAACGTTCCGTCCTACCAAGTTCGTGCTGGTGACGTCGTTGCAGTTCGCGAGAAATCGAAAAATCAGCTGCGCATCGCTCAAGCACTCGAGCTGTGTGCTCAGCGTGGCCGCGTTGAATGGGTAGAAGTAGACACTGAGAAGAAGTCTGGCGTGTTCAAAAGCGTCCCAGCTCGCAGTGACCTCTCGGCCGACATCAACGAAAGCCTGATTGTCGAGCTCTACTCCAAGTAAGGGCTAGAAAATAGGTGCATCCATGCAGATTTCGGTAAATGAGTTCCTGACCCCCCGTCACATTGATGTGCAGGTGGTCAGTCCGACCCGTGCAAAGATCACTCTCGAGCCTCTCGAGCGTGGTTTTGGCCATACCCTGGGCAACGCGCTGCGTCGCATCCTGTTGTCCTCCATGCCTGGCTGTGCAGTAGTCGAGGCCGAGATTGATGGCGTACTCCATGAGTACAGCGCCATCGAAGGTGTTCAGGAAGATGTCATTGAAATCCTGCTCAACCTGAAAGGTCTGGCTGTCAAGCTGCATGGCCGTGACGAAGTGACTCTGACTCTGGCGAAGAAGGGCTCGGGCGTAGTTACCGCTGCCGATATTCAGCTGGATCACGATGTCGAAATCGTCAATGGCGACCACGTTATCGCCAACTTGGCTAACACTGGCGCGCTGAACATGAAGCTCACCATAGCTCGTGGTCGCGGCTATGAGCCGGCTGACGCTCGTCAGAGCGATGAAGACGAAAGCCGCAGCATTGGTCGCTTGCAGCTGGATGCTTCGTTTAGCCCGGTACGCCGAGTTTCGTACGTGGTGGAAAACGCTCGTGTTGAGCAGCGTACTAACCTGGACAAACTGGTTATCGATCTGGAGACCAACGGTACTCTGGACCCTGAAGAGGCTATCCGCCGTGCTGCAACCATTCTGCAACAGCAGTTGGCTGCGTTCGTCGACCTCAAAGGTGACAGTGAGCCTGTGGTTATCGAGCAGGAAGACGAGATCGATCCGATCTTGTTGCGTCCTGTGGACGACCTGGAACTGACCGTACGTTCGGCTAACTGCCTCAAGGCAGAAAACATTTACTACATCGGTGACCTGATTCAGCGCACTGAAGTAGAACTGTTGAAAACCCCGAACCTGGGCAAGAAATCCCTGACCGAAATCAAGGATGTTCTGGCTTCTCGTGGTCTGTCCCTCGGTATGCGCCTCGACAACTGGCCGCCGGCAAGTCTGAAGAAAGACGATAAGGCGACTGCCTGATCGTCATCATCACCAAACGTGAGTTTGGTAAGGAATTGAACCATGCGTCATCGTAAAAGTGGCCGTCACCTCAGCCGCACCAGCGCACACCGCAAGGCCATGTTCCAGAACATGGCGGTATCGCTGTTCGAGCATGAGCTGATCAAAACTACTCTGCCGAAAGCCAAAGAACTGCGTCGCGTTGCTGAGCCGCTGATCACTCTGGCTAAAGAAGACAGCGTTGCTAACCGTCGTCTGGCCTTCGACCGTACTCGTTCGAAAGCCATCGTTGGCAAACTGTTCAACGACCTGGGCAAGCGCTACGCCACCCGTCAGGGCGGTTACCTGCGTATCCTCAAGTGCGGTTTCCGCGCTGGCGACAATGCTCCAATGGCTTATGTTGAGCTGGTTGACCGTCCGGTCGGCGGCACAGTTGAAGCTGCTGAGTAAGTTGTAGGTTGTAGAAAAACCGGGCCTTGGCCCGGTTTTTTGCATTTTGGGCAACTGATAAATGTTCTCCTGATGATTGTCTTTATTATTTTCGGCAAGCATCGGGTGGTTGAGTAAGGATCGATCGTTTTGCGTGGTGATCAATCCATTAAATGGCTGCGCACTGGCCTGCTAGAGTTGGCTGAGGCGCATGCTGATGTCTCACGCTGTTTGCTAAAGGAATTGCCCCATGAAAGGTCATATTGAAGTTATTGATTACCTCAAGGTGCTGCTCAAGGGTGAGCTGGCTGCTCGTGACCAATATTTTGTTCACTCGCGGCTGTATGAAGACTGGGGCTTTACCAAGCTCTACGAGCGTATCAACCACGAGATGGAAGAAGAGACGCAGCACGCCGATGCCATTCTCAAACGCATCCTGTTCTTGGAGGGGGCTCCGGATATGGTGCCGGACAGCTTTACCTTCGGCCAAAGCGTACCGGAGATGCTCAAGCTGGATTTGGCGTTGGAATACCATGTGCGCGCGGCGTTGAGTAAAGGTATTGCCCTGTGCGAGAAGCATCAGGACTACCAGTCCCGCGACATGCTGTTGCTGCAACTTAAAGATACTGAGGAAGATCACGCCTACTGGTTGGAAATCCAACTGGGCCTGATCGATAAAGTCGGCTTGGAAAACTATCTGCAAACGCAGATGTAAGCGGCGCCTGTGCATAAAAAAGCCCCGCATGTGCGGGGCTTTTTGTTGCCTGCGAGTTTAGGCGCGGTCGCGTTGCAGCAGCGGTTTGAGGAAGTAACCGGTATGCGACTGTGGCATTTCGGCGACTTCTTCCGGGGTGCCCACCGCGATGATCTGGCCGCCTTTGGAGCCGCCTTCAGGGCCCAGGTCCACCAGCCAGTCGGCGGTCTTGATGACGTCGAGGTTATGCTCGATGACGACCACGGTGTTGCCGTGATCACGCAGACGGTGCAGCACGTCGAGCAATTGCTGGATGTCGGCGAAGTGCAGGCCGGTGGTGGGCTCATCGAGGATGTACAGGGTCTTGCCGGTGTCGCGCTTACTCAACTCGCGGCTGAGTTTGACCCGCTGCGCTTCACCACCAGACAGAGTGGTCGCCGACTGGCCCAGCTTGATGTAGGACAGGCCCACATCCATCAGGGTTTGCAGTTTGCGCGCCAGGGCTGGAACGGCATCGAAGAAGGCGCGGGCCTCTTCGATGGTCATCTCGAGCACCTCGTGGATGCTCTTGCCTTTGTATTTGATCTCCAGGGTTTCGCGGTTGTACCGCTTGCTCTTGCACACGTCACAAGGCACGTAGATGTCGGGTAGGAAGTGCATCTCGACCTTGATCAGGCCGTCGCCCTGGCACGCCTCGCAGCGGCCGCCTTTGACGTTGAAGGAGAAACGTCCTGGGCCGTAGCCGCGGGAGCGGGATTCCGGCACACCGGCGAACAGCTCACGGATCGGGGTGAACAGGCCGGTGTAAGTGGCCGGGTTAGAGCGCGGAGTACGACCAATCGGGCTCTGGTCGATATCGACCACTTTATCCAGATGCTCAAGGCCTTGGATGCTGTCGTGGGCCGCGGCCTCTAAGGTGGTGGCGCCATTTAAGGCAGTGGCGCTGAGCGGGAACAGGGTGTTGTTGATCAGCGTGGACTTGCCCGAGCCAGAAACGCCGGTGACGCAAGTGAGCAGGCCGATAGGGATATCCAGATCGACATTGCGCAGGTTGTTGCCGCGAGCGCCTTTGACTTTGAGCGAGAGTTTTTTGTTGCGTGGTGTGCGTTTGGCCGGGACTTCAATCTTCACCCGGCCAGACAGGTATTTGCCGGTGAGGGAGTCGGGGTGAGCCATGACCTCCGCCGCGGTGCCCTGAGCGACGATTTGCCCGCCATGCACGCCGGCGCCCGGGCCGATATCGACCACATAGTCGGCGAGGCGGATGGCGTCTTCATCGTGCTCCACCACAATCACCGTGTTGCCGATATCGCGCAGGTGCTTGAGGGTGCCAAGCAGGCGTTCGTTGTCCCGTTGGTGCAGGCCGATACTCGGCTCATCGAGGATATACATAACGCCTACCAGACCGGCGCCGATCTGGCTGGCCAGACGAATACGCTGCGCCTCGCCGCCTGACAGGGTATCGGCGCTGCGATCCAGGGTCAGGTAATCCAGGCCGACGTTGACCAAAAACTGCAGGCGCTCACGGATCTCTTTCAGGATCTTCTCGGCGATTTCACCGCGCCGGCCAGGCAGGCTGAGGGTGCCGAAATAGTCGGTGGCATCGCCGATTGGCATGCCGCTGACGGCGGGCAGGGTTCTCTCGCCGACCCATACATGCCGCGCCTCACGGCGCAGGCGCGTGCCATGGCAGTCCGGGCAGGGCTGGGTGCTTAAAAACTTGGCCAGCTCTTCGCGCACAGTGGCCGACTCGGTCTCACGGTAGCGCCGCTCCAGGTTCGGCACGATCCCTTCAAAGGGGTGCGAGCGTTTGACGATGTCGCCACGGTCGTTGAGGTATTTGAAATCGACGTTCTGGCTACCACTGCCATTGAGGATGTATTTCTTGTGCTCGGCGGCCAGCTCATCGAAGGGCATGTCGAGGCTAAAGCCGTAATGGCTGGCCAGGGAGCCGAGCATTTGGAAATAGTAAACGTTGCGCCGATCCCAGCCGCGAATCGCACCTTCGGCGAGGGTCAGTTCACCATTGACGAGGCGTTTGGTGTCGAAGAACTGTTTTACGCCCAAGCCGTCGCACGTTGGGCAGGCGCCGGCGGGGTTATTGAAGGAGAACAGCTTAGGCTCCAGCTCACTGATCGAGTGGCCGCAGACCGGGCAGGCGAAGCGCGCGGAGAAGATCATCTCGGCGCCTTCTTCGCCTTCCATGGGGGCGATCAGGGCCAGGCCGTCGGCCAACTTGAGTGCCGTCTCGAATGATTCCGCCAGGCGCTGTTGCAAATCGCCGCGGGCTTTAAAGCGGTCGACCACGGCGTCGATGCTGTGCTTCTTCTGCTTATCCAGCTTGGGCAGCTCGTCCAGCTCATACACCTTGCCGTTAACCCGGGCGCGGACAAAGCCTTGCGCGCGCAGCTCATCGAATACGGCCAGGTGTTCGCCTTTGCGCTCACGGATGATCGGCGCCAACAGCATCAGCTTGCTGCCTTCGGGCAGGGCCAGCACTTGGTCGACCATCTGACTAACGGTTTGCGCTTCCAGCGGCAAATCATGGTCAGGGCAGCGTGGAATACCGGCGCGGGCGTAGAGCAAGCGCAGGTAATCGTAGATTTCGGTGATGGTGCCAACCGTCGAACGAGGGTTGTGTGAGGTGGACTTTTGCTCGATGGAAATGGCCGGCGACAGGCCCTCGATGGTGTCCACATCGGGCTTTTCCATCATCGACAAAAACTGCCGGGCGTAGGCCGACAGGGATTCCACATAACGGCGCTGGCCCTCGGCATAGAGGGTATCGAAGGCCAGAGAGGACTTGCCAGAACCGGACAGGCCGGTGATCACGATGAGCTTATCGCGCGGCAGGGTCAGGTCGATGTTTTTCAGGTTATGGGTGCGCGCACCCCGGATCAGAATTTTGTCCACGAACAACGGCCTCGCATGGCGGGCGGAAAACCACCGAGTATACGGCGCTGATGGTCAGCGCGGCAAAGCGTCACTGCTGTGCCGTAAGGACTCAGACTGCTAGAATCGCCGCCTGTTTTTTATTGAGTGTTACTAGCCATGCAAGATCAGCACAGCGAGCGCATGAGTGGTAGTGAAAGCCGTGCGGCCATCGGTCTGGCCATGGTTTTTGCGTTCCGTATGCTCGGGATGTTTATGGTGTTGCCGGTGTTGGCGACCTACGGCATGGATTTAAAGGGCAGCACGCCGGCGCTGATTGGCCTGGCCATTGGCGCCTACGGTCTGACCCAGGCGCTGTTGCAAATCCCCTTCGGCATGCTCAGTGATCGCATTGGCCGGCGCCCGGTGATTTATGTCGGCCTAGTGGTCTTTGCTTTGGGCAGCTTGCTCGCGGCCAATGCCGATTCGATCCAGGGCGTCATCGCCGGGCGGATCCTGCAAGGCGCGGGGGCTATTTCGGCGGCGGTGATGGCGCTGTTGTCCGATCTGACCCGTGAGCAGCACCGCACCAAGGCCATGGCCATGATCGGCATGAGCATGGGTCTGTCGTTTGCCATCGCTATGGTGGTAGGCCCGCTACTGACCCGCGCCTTTGGTTTGTCCGGCCTGTTCCTGGCCACGGCGGCTATGGCCTTGCTCGGGATTGTGCTGGTTGCCGGCTTTGTTCCGCGCAGCACCGGCACCTTGATTCATCGTGAGTCCGGGGTGAACAAGACGGCGTTGCTGCCGACCTTGAAGAACCTCGACTTGCTGCGTTTGGACTTCGGCATCTTGGTCCTGCACGCGATCCTTATGGCCAGCTTTATCGGCTTGCCCATGGCGCTGGTGGAGCAGGGCGGCCTGCCGAAAGAGCAGCACTGGTGGGTCTACCTGACGGCCTTGCTGCTGGGCTTGTTTGGCATGGTGCCGTTCATTATCTATGGCGAGAAAAAACGCCAGATGAAGCGCGTGCTGCTCGGTTCGGTCGCCGCGCTGATGCTCTGTGAACTGTACTTCTTGCTCTTTGGCAGCAGCCTGGTGAGCCTGGTGGTAGGCATCGTGCTGTTCTTTATTGCCTTTAACCTGCTGGAAGCTTCGCTGCCATCGTTGATCAGTAAAGTCGCTCCGGCAGGCAGCAAAGGCACGGCCATGGGCGTGTATTCGACCTCGCAGTTTCTCGGCGCGGCGCTGGGCGGCATGCTCGGTGGCTGGTTGTTCCAGCACTTTGGCCTGACTGGGGTGTTTGGTGGCTGTGCAGTGCTCGCTCTTTCCTGGCTAGTCTTTGCTGTTACTATGCGCGAACCGCCTTATGTCACCAGCCTGCGTCTGCCGCTAAGCGCTGCGGCGTTGCAAGAAGTAGGGCTGGTCGAGCGTCTAAAGGCTGTGCCCGGAGTGGCGGATGCCGTGGTGGTGCGCGAAGAGGCCGCCATCTATATCAAAGTGGATACCCAACAATTGGATCGCACGTCTGTCGAACGCCTCATTGAGTCGGCGTAGGTGGCGTGCTGAAAGCCTAGGAGAACGTTATGGCCCGTGGGGTTAACAAAGTCATTCTGGTCGGTACCTGTGGTCAGGACCCGGAAACTCGCTATCTACCCAGTGGTAACGCGGTCACCAACCTGAGCCTGGCTACCAGCGAGCAGTGGACCGACAAGCAAACTGGGCAGAAAGTCGAGAAGACTGAATGGCACCGTGTTTCGCTGTTCGGCAAAGTGGCGGAAATCGCCGGTGAGTACCTGCGCAAGGGCTCGCAAGTGTATATCGAAGGCAAGCTGCAAACCCGCGAGTGGGAAAAAGACGGCATCAAGCGTTACACCACCGAGATCATCGTCGACATGCAGGGCACCATGCAGCTGCTGGGCGGCCGTCCGGACAACGCTGCTGGTGATTCGGCGCCGCGTCAGTCGCGTCCTGCACCGCAGCGTGAGCCGCAACAAGCCGCGCCACGTCCTGCGCCGCAGCCGGCCGCTCAACCTGCGCCGGACTACGACAGCTTCGACGACGACATCCCGTTCTAAGCGGCTGAGTTAGCCTTTATGCGAATGCGGCTAATGCTGCTCGGCGGTGGCAATGCCCTAGGGCAAGCGTTGATTCGTCTGGGTGCCGAGGAGGACATTGGCTTCCTCGCGCCCAAGCCACCGGAACATGGCTGGACTCCGGCCAGCCTGACTCAATTGCTCGATGACACCCGCCCCGACGCGCTGATCAACCTCGCTTACTATTTCGACTGGTTCCAGGCCGAGAATGTCAGTGAGCTGCAGTTTGTCGGGCAGCTGCGCTCCGTCGAGCGTCTGGCTGAGCTGTGTCAGCACCATCAGATTCGCCTGTTACAGCCTTCGAGCTATCGCGTATTCGATGGCGCTCGCGCCACGGCGTATAGCGAGAAAGAAGAGGCGCAACCGCTGGGTGTGCATGGTCAGGCTTTATGGCAATTCGAGCAGGTGGTGCGGGCGATTTGTCCGCGTCATGTGTTGCTGCGCTTTGGCTGGCTGATGGATGACAGTGAAGATGGCCGTCTGGGGCGTTTTCTCAGTCGGGCGGCTAGCGAAGGTCCATTGGCCTTGGCCGATGACCGCCGTGGTAACCCGACGCCGGTGGACGATGCGGCGCGGGTAATCTTAGCGGTGCTCAAGCAACTCGATTGCGAGAGCCCGTTGTGGGGCACTTACCATTACGGCGGGCAAGAGGCGACCACCGCGTTGGCCTTGGGCCAGGCGCTGCTCAGTGAAGCACGTAACTACCGCGGTAACCTGTTGCCCGAAGTCCAGGCGCAAGCGCACAGCGCTTGTCATGATGCGGCCCAAGAGCCGCAGCACGCGGTGCTGGCCTGTAAAAAAATTCTGCACACGTTCGGCATCAAGCCGCGTGCTTGGCGCTCGGGTTTACCGAGCCTATTGGATCGTTATTATCGTCATGTCTGACTCGCGTCCTATTCTGGTCACCGGCGGTGCCGGCTTTATTGGCTCCCATCTGGTCGATGCCTTGCTGGCGCGCGGCTATGCCGTGCGGGTGCTGGATAACTTGTCGATGGGCAAGCTCAGCAACCTGCCGCTGGCTAATCCACAGTTGCAGTTTATTCAGGGCGATGTGGCTGATGCGGCCGTGCTCAGCCGCGCGGTTGAAGGTTGTGCGGCGGTGGCCCATCTGGCGGCGGTGGCCTCGGTACAAGCGTCGGTGGATAACCCCTTGGCTACCCACCAGAGCAACTTTATCGGCACCTTAAATCTGTGCGAAGCCATGCGTTTGCATGGCGTGCAGCGCGTGTTGTTTGCTTCCAGCGCGGCGGTGTATGGCAACCACGGTGATGGTGTGGCAGTGACAGAGGACAGCCCCAAGGCGCCACTGACACCCTATGCCGTAGATAAGTTAGCCGGCGAGTACTACCTCGACTTCTATGCGCGTGAGCATGGCCTGCAGCCGGTGATTCTGCGCTTCTTTAATATCTTCGGTCCGCGTCAGGACCCATCCTCGCCGTATTCGGGGGTGATCAGTATCTTCACCCAGCGTGCTCAGCAAGGCTTGCCGATCACGGTGTTTGGCGATGGTGAGCAGACCCGCGACTTCTTCTATATCGATGACTTGCTGCACTTGCTGTTGCAAGGCTTGCTGGCGCCGACGGCCGTGACTGAGCCGGTCAACGTCGGTTGGGATCAGGCGGTGAGCTTGAACCAATTGCTGGCCACCATCGGCCAGCTGTGCGGACGAGAATTAACGGTCAGTTATGCTGCACCACGGCCGGGTGATATTCGGCATTCGCGGGCGGCTAATCAGCGCTTGCAGCGTTATTTTCAGCTGCCTGAGGCCACGCCCATGGCGGAGGGGCTGCGCCAGTTATTGGCGGCCAGCTAATCAGGCGCGCATAAAAAACCGGCCACTTGAGCCGGTTTTTTTATTGCACAGGGCTTAGCTTAGAACTTGTAGCCCAGGCCGACCATGTAGACCCATGGATCTACGTCTACGTCGACTTTAACTTTGTCGCCGCCGTAGTGGGTGGTGCCGGTGGTTTCAATATCGATGTAACGCAGCTGGGCGTTGATCATGATGTTGTCGGTGAGCATGTAGTCCATGCCCACTTGCGCGGCCAGGCCCCAGGAATCTTGCATATCCAAGCCGCTGAAGCCTTTGTTCTCGGCGCCGCTGCTGAGCTCAGTATCAAAGAACCAAGTGTAGTTAATGCCGGCGCCGACATAGGGTTGGAAGGCCGACTTGCCGTCCAGTGGGTAGTACACCACGCTCAGGGTTGGTGGCAGGTGTTTGATCTCACCCAGCTTGCCGTTAAGCCCTGCGAAAGCACCTGGCATGCCTTTCACGCCCACGTTATGGCTGAACGGAGTAGCTGCCAGCAGTTCGATACCAACGTGGTCGGTCAGCATATAAGCGAAGTTCAGGCCCAACTGAGTATCGCTGTCCAGCGTGGCTTTACTGCCACCGACTTTAGTGCCCAGAGCGCCGACCCAGATGTCTTCGCTGTTTTCGTGCGGATCAACGGTGACTGCGCCGGCGCGCACAATGATGTCGCCAGCCTGGTGGGCCTGAGCAAGTGGAGCGGTGATAGCCAAGGCCAATAAAGAGGCCGCGAAAAGTGTTGTGCGCATGTTGTGCTCCCGTAAAGCATCATTTCGAATTGTCTGAGGGAATTTTAATGCACTAACAAGCGTAGCTCTTGATCCAGCTCAATAAAGTTGCAAGCTATCTAATTAATTGAGCAGGCAGGACTATTCATCTTCGCGGCGATGTTTTAAGCGAGCTAAGCCCTGCGCTAGAGGGCTTAGTCGGGAGGGCTAAGTTAATTAACTAGCCGGCAGTTCGTAGGGATAGATTTTCTGCGCATCCAGTTGATAACCCGCATCGGCTAATTCACTGCTGCTTTGTTCCACTTTAACGGGGCCTTCAACCCAGAAGGGTTGATATAGCGCATCCATCATCACGCCCAGTTCGCTTTTGACATGAACGATTTGATTAGACGGTGGTGGCGGTACATGAATACAGGCGCCGAAGTAGGGCACCAATAAAAACTCGGTGACGCGACCTTCTTCGTTGACATCCAGCGGCACGATATAACCGGGCAGTTTGATCTGCTGGCCATTGAGTTCCGTGACCACCGGCGCGGCCGGCTCTTGCTGGCGCATGGCAGGGCCGGACTCGCTTAAGGCATCGGCGAGCTGCGACAGATCATGGATCGGCGCTGGCGCCACCACGGCTGGCGGCGCATTGGCCGGAATCAACTCTGACCAGCTCAGTTCACGCACAGGCTCAGCAGCCAGTAGGGGTAAGCACAGGCCGAGTAAACAACTGGCCAGCAGGAATGACTTCATCGGCGTTCTCATAGGCGAATTGACAGACCATCGGCCAGCGACTGGCGATAGGCGCGCCAGGCTGGGACGGCCCCCATCAGTAGCGCTGCCAGCACGATAGCGCCGAGCAGCTGCCACTCATAGGGACTAGGTAGTTGGAGTGGTAGATACAGGCCGTAGTTCGCTTGCACATAGCCTTGCGCAATGGCGATGGCGGCATACAGCAGCAACAAGCCTAAAGCCGCGCCAGCCACGGCCAATACCAAGGCTTCGGCAATCAGCAAACTGGCGATATGCCAAGGGCGGGCGCCGACCGAACGCAGAATCGCCATTTCACGGCGGCGCTCATTGAGGCTGGTGAGAATGGCGGTGAGCATGCCGATCAAACCGGTCAGTACGACAAACAACGACACCACGAACAGCGCCTGCTCGGCGGTGCCCATCAGGCTCCACAGTTCTTGCAGGGCGACACCGGGGAGAATCGCCAGCAGCGGCTCGCCACGGTACTCATTAATTTCCCGTTGCAGGCTAAAGGTGGCGATTTTGCTTTTAAGCCCGAGCAGCATGGCGGTGATTTGCTTGGGTTGCAGATCCATATGCCGCGCTTGTTCGGCACTGATCCGCGCCGCGCCTTGGGCTGGCATGCCGTTATGCCAGTCGATATGGATGGCTTCCATGCCGGCTAAGGAAATATGCAGCGTGCGATCCACCGGCGTGCCGGTGCGCTTGAGAATGCCGACCACCTTGAACGGCTTGTCGTCGTGCTTGACCAAACTGATGGTGGCTACGCCGTGGGCTAGGACCAACTCGCTACCAAGCTGGTAGTGCAGGGCCTCGGCCACTTCGGCGCCGAGCACCACTTCAAACGGATCATCGGCAAAGGCGCGCCCGGCACTCAGGCTCAGGCTTTGGTTGCGGCCATAGTGGTAATAGGTGAAGTAATCCTGATTAGTGCCCATGACCCGGTAGCCCTGGTGCGAGTCGCCCAAGGAAATCGGGATGGCCCATTTCACCTGTGGATGCTGGGCTAAATGCTCGAAGCTGTCCCAGCGGATATTGTTGGTGGCGTTGCCAATGCGAAACACCGAATACAACAGCAGGTTGACGCTGCCGGAGCGCGCGCCAACGATCAGATCGCTGCCGCTGATGGTATTGGCAAAGCTGGCGCGGGCCTCGGTGCGCACCCGCTCCACGGCCAGCAGCAGGCACACCGATAGGGCGATGGCGAACACCGTGAGCCAGGCGGTAAAGCGCCGGTTACCCAAGCTGGCCAGGGCCAGACGCAGCAGATACATAGTTAAATCTCCGGCGCGCGGCTGGCGCGGTTAAGTTCAGCCAGCGCCAGGCTGCGGTCAAACAGACCGGCCAAGCTCTGATCATGGCTGACAAACAACAGGCTGGCGCCGGCGGCCTGGCATTCGGCAAACAGCAACTGCAAAAAGGCCTCGCGGGCGTCGCTGTCCAGCGCCGAAGTCGGCTCGTCGGCAATCACCAGCTCAGGCTGACCGATCAAGGCGCGGGCGGCGGCGACGCGCTGTTGTTGGCCGATGGACAGATCACCCGCGCGGCGTTTAAGAAACTGTGGCTGATCCAAGCCCAAATGGCCCAGCAAACGCTGGCACGCGGCCCCCACGCTGCCATGGCGGGCGCTGGCGCGGCTGGCGCGCAGTTTGGAGAAATGACAGGGCAGCTCCACGTTCTCGCGGACCGAGAGAAACGGCAGCAGGTTGAACTGCTGGAAAATATAGCCGGTGTGGTCGACGCGAAAGCGGTCGCGGGCGCCGGCCGAGAGTTGGCTAAGGTCTTGGCCGAGCAGCTTGATGCTGCCGCGTTGCGGCTTTTGCACGCCGCCGAGCAGGCCGAGCAGGGTGGTTTTCCCGCTGCCGCTGGGGCCTTTGAGAAACAGGCTTTGCCCTGGTTCCAGGGTAAAGCTGGGGATATCCAACAACTCAGGCTGACCGGGCCAGGCAAAGCCCAGCTCAGCGAGATGGATCAGGGCTGTACTCATTCAGGTTTCGTCCAGGTAATACACTCGGCTGTGGAGCCGTATCGACGCAAGCAGGGCGCCCAAGCAGACGCCAGCGGCACAGTTAAAAGCTATTTAGCGCTTTGCGACAAGCCCCGCATGTTGATTGCGGGGCTCGTCTGGCTCGTTAAACATCGACGGCAAAACTATGGCCTAGAAACTTAAGGTTGGTTCAGCCGCGCTCAGTTGTTTGCCTTGCTGACCATTGGGACCAATTAATTGCACTTGGATTTTTTGCGTGGCCGGGAAGCGTTTAAACAGAGGTGCTAAATCCAGCTGTTTAAGTTGTTCAGGTTGTTTGCAGGTGAACCGATAGTTGGCCTGGATATCACTGTGTTCGTGCCCGCCATGTTCGCCCTTCGCCGCATGTTCATGCTCATGTTCATGCTCATGTTTGTGAGCATGGGCAGCATCGTTATCCTCTGCCGCGAACAAGGGGCTGTAGAGTTGCTGTTGGCTAACTTGGCAGTCGCCACCGTTCAAGCCAAACAGTTGCAGCGGTTGTTCCAACTGCTTATGGGTGGCGCTCAGGGTGGCCTGATCTTCGGCACTTTGCGCGGCGTGTTCAAAACCGAGCAAGTTCATCGCCGGGCTGTGCAGTTGCACTTCGAGGATCGGGCCATCCAAGGCCACATCCAATTGCGCGCTGCCGTGTTCATGGGCGCCGAGGCTGCCGTGTTCATGCTCGTGTTCGTGGGCGTAGCTCAGTAGCGGTAGCAAAGCGAAGGGCACAGCAAGCAACAATTGGCGCATGGGAATCTCCACGAGGTCCTGTTATTTGTTACGTTATAACAGCTTTTTAGCGGGCCAGACTAGCCCGCTTGGCGGTTGCCTCTGGGCATGGGAGCATGGCGGCCTTTATTGGAGGGAAATGCTGATGGTGGTGCGTGTGCGTGGGCAGATCGGCCAGTGGCCGGTGGATTTAAGCATCGAGTTGGATGCTGAGGACTGGCAGCAGCTCGCTGCCCATTTGCCCGGCGCGGTGCCGCCGGCCGCCGTGGCGCTGGCACCGAGCACGGCCGCGGCCCATGACGGTCTGTGGCAAACCACCTTGGATTTATTGCGCCAGGCGGGGAAGGTTGAGGGGCCGCAGTTGTTAAGCCAGTTATCGGCACTGGCCGGTGGCGAGGTGGCGGGCAAACGCTTATTAGTGCGCCTGCGCCATTGCAGCCAGGTGCGGGTAGAAACGGGCGCCGATGCGCCCGTCTATCACTGGCAGGGCTGACTCAGTACAGCGCCTGATACAGCTTGCGGCGGTAGGTGGTAACCAGCGGGTGATCGTTGCCCAGCAGGTCAAATACCTGCAGCAGGGTTTTATGTGGCAGTCCCTCGGCGTAGCTGCGGTTGCGCACAAACAGTTTGAGCAGCGCATCCAGCGCGGCCTCATAGTGCTGGCGCGCCAGTTGCTGAATCGCCAGTTGGTAGCAGGCTTCGTCGTCTTCGGCGTTTTGCGCCAAGCGGCTCTTCAGGCTGGCGCTGTCAGGGAGGTCCGCTGCTTGGCGCAGGAAAGTCAGCTGCGCACGGGCGCCGGCCAGCAGTTGTTTGTGCTCATCACCTTTAACCGCGCTAAGCACCGCTTCGGCCTCGTCCAGCTCGTTACGTTCCGCCAGGCAGCGGGCGTAGAGAATCAGCGCCAGGGGCTGTTCGTTATTCTCGGTGAGCAGCACCTTGAGCAGGGCTTCGGCATCGGCAAAGCGGCCTTCATTGAACAGGGCTTGCGCCGCCTCTAATGGATCAGCCGCTTCTGGTGCGGGCTCGGCGACGTGGGGCGCGAGCATTTCGCGAATCGCTGATTCCGCTTGCGCACCGGCAAAGCCATCGACCGGCTGACCGTCTTTGAACAGCACCACGGTGGGCAGGCTGCGAATACCAAAGCGGGCGACGATGTCTTGTTCGATGTCGCAGTTGACCTTGGCCAGCAGCAGCTCGCCGCGATACTCCTCGGTGATCTTGGCCAGCAGCGGCATCAGTGCTTTGCACGGTGCGCACCAGTCGGCCCAGAAATCCACCAGTACCGGCTTGTGGAAGGAGTTCTCGATGACCAACTGTTCAAAGCTGGCGCTGCCGTTGATGTCAAAAATATACGGGGTGTCGCTCATGGTCGGTCTCGGCTGGGCGAAGAATGCATGGAACTATAAATGCGGGCGCAACCCGGTGAAAACAAGAGCCGCAGTTTGTCCCCAGGAAAATGGCTGGGAGCGCTTAGGGCGATGCGGGGTCTCTGCTCGCGTGGTACAGGCTGACATGGCGAAACTCCGCAGGCTCAGCCAGATCGGGCCAGGTACAGGCTTGCAACACGGCTAAGCGCTGATACAGCGGATGATTAAAATCCCGCACCCGCGAATCGGCGACCAGCGCTTGCTGGCCCCGGCTTAAAAACTCACTGAGTAGCGGCAGGTTGGCGCGGTCGTAGAGCACGTCGGCGACGATGATCAGATCGAAGCGATCCGCCTCGGCAAAAAAATCAGCGCTGTAAGTAAGCTCAACTTGGTTCAGCTCGGCATTCGCTCGGCTGGCGGCCAGGGCCAGCGGATCAAGATCGCAGGCCACCACCTCTAAAGCGCCGGCTTTGGCCGCCGCAATCGCGGCAACCCCCGAGCCACTGCCGAAGTCCAGCACCCGCTTGCCTCGCACCCAATGCGGTTGCTCGGCCAGCCAGCGGGCCAGGACTAAACC
Organism: Pseudomonas sp. 5P_3.1_Bac2; assembly: GCF_025465995.1. Taxonomy (GTDB): domain Bacteria; phylum Pseudomonadota; class Gammaproteobacteria; order Pseudomonadales; family Pseudomonadaceae; genus Aquipseudomonas. Next base: position 48,085 of record NZ_JANLNY010000030.1, read on the forward strand.
GCTGGCCCAGCAGAAGCACCAATAGGGTGGCTCTTCGAGGATGCAGCGGGTTTCTTCGGGGCTGAACTCACGCTGCATGTTGTCCGCCGCAATCAGCCACAGCTGGATGTCCGTACCGGGCAGGGGCGTGGGCACCAGCTGCGCATCACCAAGCAGGGCATTCAGGGCTTGTTGCAGGACCACGGGCGCTGTCACGGCGCCGTCACCAAGTGCAGTACGCCGATGTTTTGACTGTCGGCATTGGCGATGGTCTTCGGCGTCAGACGCAGAATCAACTGGCCGGATTTATTCGCCCGTCCGTGCAGCTCGATACGCGGCTGTTTGGCGAAGCTTTCCGGGCTGAACGGCAGATGAAAGGTCAGCGGCTGACCGTTGCTGCGCAGCTTAAGATTGCCCAGCTCGGTGCGAGGACGGCCGCGTAAATCCACGCCGAGCAGGGCCAGTTCGACTTCCGCGCCGGCCGGTACATTGACCAGACTGCCGGTAATCTCATGCAGGTTGGCGGGCAGCACGTAGGTGTCAGCCACCGGCGCGGGGCTGCTGGCTACTGCTTCTGGTTCCGGGCTGTCGCTGGCGCAGGCGCCGAGCAAAGCCACAGCCGCCGCGAGGAGCAGGTGCGGCAGTGGGTTAAATCGATTGGTCACAGCAATGGCCTCCACAGGTTGCTTGGGCGCCTGTATACCGTAAAGGACGCGGCTTGTCTTGACTGGCGGATGCGCTACCATGAGGGCCTTTCGGCAACGGTCGGCTTTATTTATGCATTGTCCATTTTGTGCAGCCAACGACACCAAAGTGATCGACTCACGGTTGGTTGCCGAGGGCGATCAGGTGCGGCGCCGTCGTGAGTGTCTGGCCTGTGGTGAACGCTTCACTACCTTTGAAACCGCTGAACTGGTGATGCCCCGGCTGATTAAGCAAGACGGCAGCCGCCAACCCTTCGATGAAGACAAGCTGCGCGCTGGTATGCAGCGGGCCTTGGAAAAGCGCCCGGTGAGTATCGAGCGTCTGGAAGCCGCCATCGCCTATATCAAGAGTCAGCTGCGCGCCACGGGTGAGCGCGAGGTGAAGTCTTTGGTACTTGGCGAGCTGGTCATGACCGAGCTGCAAAAACTCGATGAAGTGGCCTATATCCGCTTCGCCTCGGTGTATAAACGCTTCCAAGATCTCAACGAATTCCGTGAAGAAATCGAACGTCTCTCGCGAGAGCCGAATCAAGGACGATGATGAGTTCAGACCAAGCTTATATGGCGCGTGCGTTGGAGTTGGCCCGTAAAGGCCTGTACTCCACCCATCCGAATCCCCGTGTTGGCTGTGTGATCGTACGTGACGGCACCATTGTCGGCGAAGGCTGGCATGCCCGCGCCGGCGAGCCCCATGCTGAGGTGCATGCCCTGCGCCAAGCCGGCGAGCGCGCTCGCGGTGCCACCGCTTACGTGACGCTGGAGCCGTGCAGTCATCATGGACGCACCGGGCCCTGTGCCGAGGCCTTGGTCGCGGCAGGCGTCAGCCGCGTTGTGGCGGCCATGCAGGACCCTAACCCGCAAGTGGCCGGCAACGGTTTGCTGCGCCTGATGAATGCCGGCATCGCCGTCAGCAGTGGCGTGCTGGAAGCCGAGGCGCGGCAGCTCAACGCTGGTTTTATCAAGCGCATGGAGCACGGCTTGCCCTTTGTGCGGGTCAAGCTGGCGATGAGCTTGGATGGCCGCACCGCCATGGCCAGCGGCGAAAGCCAGTGGATCACCGGCCCGGCGGCGCGTTCGGCCGTTCAGCGTTTGCGTGCCCAAGCCAGTGTGGTGCTGACTGGCGCGGACACGGTATTGGCTGACGATGCGCGCTTAACGGTGCGTGTCGACGAGTTGGCTTTGGGCGCGGAGCTGAGTGCGTTGGCGCAAACCCGGCCGCCGCTGCGCGTATTGGTCGACGGGCGTTTACGGGTGCCGCTCAGTGTGCCGTTCTTCCAGGCCGGCCCGGCGTTGGTCGCCACCTGCGCTGCCGCTTCGGCGCGTGATCGTTATCAGGGTGATGGCCATGAGCTGCTGGCTGTGCCGGGCAATAATGGCCATGTGGATCTGCGTAAGCTGATCCTGGAATTAGCCGCGCGCGGCGCCAATGAAGTGTTGGTCGAGGCCGGCCCGCGTTTGGCTGGTGCTTTTGCCCGCGCCGGTTTGGTTGATGAGTACCAATTGTTTGTCGCGCCCAAGCTGCTCGGCTCCAGCGCCAGGCCGTTACTCGATTTGCCCTTGGCGAAAATGGCCGAGGCGCCGGAGCTGAAAATCACCGACATACGTGCCGTTGGCGATGATTGGCGGATTACCGCAGTCCCGCTGCCGGGCGCAGAGTGACCAACGGTTAAACCTGTTGCCGGTAAACCGTGCAGCGCAGCACTGATTTGTGATAAAACGCGTCTCGGCCACTTAGGTGGTCGTAACGTTCTCAGGGCGGGGTGCAATTCCCCACCGGCGGTAATGGCACGCAAGGTGTCTAGCCCGCGAGCGCTTAGGCAGTCGGCAAGCTAACTTGTCAGACTAACTAAGGTCAGCAGACCCGGTGTGATTCCGGGGCCGACGGTTAAAGTCCGGATAAAGAGAGAGCGGGATTGCCTCTATCAGGCGCGCTCAGGCGTGCTGCGAAATCCCTATCGATCAAATGCGCCCTGTTTTTTTTAAACAGGAGTTGGTCTAGATGTCTGATTTTTTCTCTGCGTCCTGCACGCGTGGCTCTAGCAGCCAGCGTTCGGCTGTGGGCGCGACTCAGGGGGTGCTATGTTTACCGGCATAATCGAAGCCATTGGCAGTATCCGTGCGCTGAGCCCCAAAGGCGGCGACGTGCGTGTGTATGTGGCAACCGGCAAGCTCGATCTGGGCGATGTCAAACTGGGCGATAGCATTGCCGTTAACGGCGTCTGCCTGACCGCGGTAGAGCTGCCAGGTGATGGTTTTTGGGCCGATGTCAGCCGGGAAACCCTGGCCCGTACCGCCTTTATCGATCTGAAGGCCGGCAGCCCGGTTAACCTGGAAAAAGCCCTGACCCCCACCACTCGTTTGGGCGGCCATTTGGTCAGCGGTCATGTCGATGGTGTTGGTGAAGTGCTATCGCGGTCCGATAACGCCCGCGCCGTGCAATTCACCATCCGCGCGCCGCGCGACTTGGCCAAGTACATCGCACACAAAGGCTCGATCACTGTCGACGGTACCAGCCTGACGGTGAACGCGGTCAATGGCGCTGAGTTCGAGCTGACCATCGTGCCGCACACCCTCAGCGAGACCATCATGGCGGACTACCGCCCAGGACGGCAGGTCAACCTCGAGGTCGACTTGCTGGCGCGTTATCTGGAGCGTCTGCTGCTCGGCGATAAAGCCGCTGAGCCCAAGGCTTCGGGTTTGACTGAAAGTTTTCTGGCCGCTCACGGCTTTTTGCAGAAGTAAGGAATTTCCCGCATGTCCCTGAATAGCATTGAAGAGCTGGTTGAAGATATCCGCGCCGGCAAGATGGTCATCCTGATGGATGACGAAGATCGCGAAAACGAAGGCGACCTGATCGTCGCCTCGGAATGCATCACCCCGGAGCACATCAACTTCATGGCGCGCTTCGCCCGTGGCTTGATCTGCATGCCGATGACCCGTGAGCGTTGCGAAACCCTCAAGCTGCCACTGATGGCGCCGCGCAACGGCTCCGGTTTCGGCACCAAATTCACCGTGTCCATCGAAGCTGCTGTGGGCGTGACCACCGGTATTTCCGCGGCGGATCGTGCGCGCACCGTGGAAGCGGCAGCGGCGAAAAACGCCAAGGCCGATGACATCGTCAGCCCTGGCCACATCTTCCCGCTGATGGCCCAGCCAGGTGGCGTGCTGGCGCGTGCCGGGCACACTGAAGCGGCTTGCGATCTGGCCCGTCTGGGCGGTTTTGAGCCGAGCGGGGTGATCTGCGAAATCATGAACGACGACGGCACCATGGCCCGGCGTCCGGAGTTGGAAGTGTTCGCCGCTGAACACGGCATCAAGATCGGCACCATCGCCGACCTGATCCACTACCGTTTGATTCACGAGCGCACCGTGGAGCGCGCCAGTGAGCAGGTGCTGGATACCGAGCTGGGCCAGTTCAACCTGGTGACCTATCGTGATGCGGTGGAAGACACCGTGCACATGGCCCTGACGCTGGGTGAAATCGACGCCGAGCACCCGACTCTGGTGCGCGTGCATAACATGGACCCGCTGCGTGACCTGTTTATGGTCAACCTCGACGGGCGCTGGAGCATGCGTGCGGCGATGGCCGAAGTGGCCAAGGCCGGTAGCGGCGTGGTGTTGCTGCTGGGCAACTCGCTGACCGGTAATGAACTGATGACGGGCCTGCAACGTCAACTGGCGGGTGAAGTGAAGGCCGCCACGCCGACCACTTACAGCACCGTAGGTGCCGGTTCGCAGATTCTGCGCGACCTGGGCGTGCGTAAGATGCGTTTGATGAGTTCGCCGATGAAGTTCAACGCCTTGTCCGGTTTCGACCTGGAAGTTGTAGAATACTTGCCCTCTAACTAATTCCGCCGGCTGCCCCTGGCGGCTGGCTCTTTAACTTTGACGAGACGCGTTATGACCCTGAAGACCATTGAAGGTACTTTCATTGCCCCCAAGGGCCGCTTTGCCCTAGTTGTGGGCCGCTTCAACAGCTTCGTGGTGGAAAGCCTGGTAAGCGGCGCTGTTGACGCTCTGGTTCGCCACGGCGTGAGCGAAAGCGACATCACCATCATCCGTGCCCCGGGCGCGTTTGAGATTCCGCTGGTGGCACAGAAAGTTGCCCAGCGCAGCGAGTTCGACGCGATCATCGCCCTGGGCGCCGTGATCCGTGGCGGTACTCCGCACTTTGAATACGTTGCTGGCGAATGCACCAAGGGCCTGGCCCAGGTGTCCATGGAGTTCGGCGTACCGGTTGCATTCGGCGTACTGACTGTGGATTCCATCGAACAAGCCATCGAGCGTTCCGGCACCAAAGCTGGCAACAAAGGTGCTGAAGCGGCACTGTCGGCGCTGGAAATGGTCAGCCTGCTGGCACAGTTGGAGGCCAAGTGAGCCAGATCGAAAATGGGCAACAGCCCCAGGCACCGAAAGGTCCTAAGGCGCCCAGCGGTAAAACCCTAGCGCGCCGTCAGGCGCGCAGTCTGGCCATGCAAGCCCTGTATTCCTGGCACATGGCGGGTCAGGCGCTGAACGAAATCGAAGCGCAGTTCCGCGTCGATAACGATTTCAGCGCTGTCGACGGCAGCTACTTCCACGAAATTCTGCACGGCGTGCCGCGGCAGAAGGCCGAGATTGACGGCGCCTTTGAGTCGCTGCTGGATCGTCCGCTGGATGAAATCGATCCGGTGGAGTTGTCGATTCTGCGTCTGTCGACCTACGAACTGAAAAACCGCGTCGACATCCCGTACCGCGTGGTGATCAACGAAGGCATCGAGCTGGCCAAAGTATTCGGCGCCACCGACGGCCACAAGTTCGTCAACGGTGTGCTGGATAAGCTGGCGCCGCGTTTGCGCGCTGAAGAAGTTCGCGCTTACAAGCGCTGATCGGCTGCTTGCCTTGGGTGAGTTCGAGCTGATCCGTCACTACTTCGCCGCTGCGCCCTGTGCGCAGGCCGGCGGGGCGGTGGCTTTAGGTATTGGTGATGACTGCGCCTTGCTGAATATTCCAGCCGGGGAGCAGTTGGCCGTCTCCACCGATACCTTGGTAGCCGGTGTGCATTTCCCCCATGGGCCTGACCCTTTTTTATTGGGCCAACGTGGCCTCGCAGTGGCGGCCAGTGACCTGGCGGCCATGGCGGCAACACCTATTGGTTTTACCCTTGCCCTAACGTTGCCCGCTGCCGAGCCTGCTTGGCTGGCGGACTTCGCCCGTGGTTTAGAGCTGATGGCGCAGCACTGTGCACTGCGTTTGATCGGCGGCGACACCACCCGAGGCCCGTTAAGCCTGACGCTCACGGTGTTCGGTCATGTCCCCCAGGGCCAGGCGCTGACCCGCAGTGGCGCGCAAGTGGGCGACTTGCTCTGCGTCGGCGGGGAGCTGGGCGATGCGGCGGGGGCCTTGCCCTTAGTGCTCGCGGAGCAGGCGGTCACGGGCGCCGCGGCCGAGGCTTTGCTGGCGCGCTATTGGTCGCCCCAGCCGCAGCTCGAACTGGGCCTGGCCCTGCGCGGTAAGGCGACGGCGGCGCTGGATATCTCCGATGGTTTGCTCGCCGACTGCGGCCATATCGCCACCGCCTCGGGAGTGGCCTTGTACATTGAACAGGCGCGGGTGCCGTTATCCGCCGCACTGCGTCAAGTCGCTGGGGCTAATGCACTGAACTGCGCGCTGACCGGCGGCGATGACTATCGCCTCGCCTTCACCTTGCCGGCACCTTATCTGCCGCAGTTGCAGCAAGCCGGCTGGCCGCTGCAGGTGATCGGCCACGTACAGGCCGGCGCTGGCGTGCATCTGTTGGATCAGCAGGACCAAGCGGTGAGCATCGGCCATAGCGGCTATCAACATTTTGGATCAAGCAGTGACTAACCCGACTAAGCAAAGCTCGCCCACCTCCGTGCCGCCATCGGTGTGGAGCAATCCCTGGCATTTCATCGCCTTTGGCTTCGGCACTGGGACCATGCGCAAAGCGCCAGGCACCTGGGGCTCGCTGGCGGCGTTGCCGTTTATTCCGCTGCTGCAAATGTTGTCCGACTGGGGCTACTGGCTGGTGGTGGCGCTGAGCACGCTGTTCGGCTTTTGGCTGTGTGGCAAGGTGGCCCGCGATCTGCGCGTGCATGACCACGAGGGTATCGTCTGGGACGAAATCGTCGGCATGTGGATCACCCTATGGCTGGTGCCAGAGGGTTGGGTTTGGCTACTGGTCGGTTTTCTGGTGTTCCGCTTTTTCGACATTCTTAAGCCATGGCCGATCAGTTGGGTCGACCGCAATGTGCATGGCGGCGTCGGCATCATGCTCGATGACCTCCTTGCGGCCGTGTGCGCCTGGCTGACCATGCAGGCGCTGGTATGGGGCTGGGGCCATGGTGGGGCGGCGATCTTAGGCTTGGCCTAGGGCTTAATAACAATAACGGCGAGGCAGGTCATGCAAGCTCTCAAGCGGGTTCTGCTCATGCTCGGGGTGACTGCTGTGCTGCCGGTTTGGGCGGCCAGCAATGTGCAAGTGGTGGGGTTGTTTCCCGGCGCGGCGGTGCTCAATGTCGACGGTCAGCGCAAGCTGGTCAAGGTCGGCCAAAGTGGCCCCGGCGGTGTCCAAGTGGTGAGCGCCGACAGTCGTGGCGCAGTGTTGCGGGTCAATGGCGTCGAGCGCAGCTATGGCTTGAGCCGCGAGTACAGCGAAGGTTTTGCCGAGACGCAGAAAACCGGCCTGAGCGTGGCCAAAGGGCAGGGTGGGCATTACTGGGTCGCCGGCTCGATCAACGAGCAGATGGTGCACTTTATGGTCGATACCGGCGCCACGGCCATCGCCATGAATGAAGATCAGGCGCGGCGCTTGGGCTTGGATTACCGGGTCAGTGGCCAACCCATGCAGGTCAGCACCGCCAGCGGTGTAGCCCAGGGCTGGCGGGTGACGCTGGCGCAGGTCAAGGTCGGCGATATTGAGGTGCTGGGCGTGGATGCGGTGGTGGTGGCTGGCAGTTTTCCCAGTGAAACCTTACTCGGTATGAGTTTTCTAAATCGCGTGGGCTGGCGCGTCGAGCAAGACCGGCTGGTACTTGAAGCCAAGTATTAGGGCGAAAGCCTTAATAGCTGTTATCAACAATTCAGACTCAATGGCCGTCGGGGCCGCTGGTACAATGCCCGACCTTTAATGATCTGACTTTATATTTTAGGAGCACCCGGTGTCCGTCGTGTTTGTTGCTGCTTCCCAACTCCCCACGCCATTTGGTGTGTTCACCATGCATGGCTTCCTCGATGAGGAAACGGGTAAGGAGCACGTTGCTCTGACTTTCGGCGATATCGCCGATGGTGCGCCGGTGCTGGGCCGTTTGCATTCTGAGTGCTTAACCGGTGATGCACTGTTTAGCCTGCGCTGCGATTGCGGCTTTCAGCTTGAAGCGGCGCTGCGCGCCATCGCTGAAGAAGGTCGGGGCGTGTTGCTCTATCTGCGTCAGGAAGGCCGTGGCATTGGCCTGCTGAATAAAATCCGCGCTTACGAGCTGCAAGACGGCGGCGCCGATACCGTAGAAGCCAACGAGCGGCTGGGCTTTGCTGCGGATCTGCGCGACTACCGGATTTGCCTGCCGATGCTGGAGCACCTCGGTGTGTCGCAACTGAAGTTGATGACCAACAACCCACGCAAGGTCAAAGCCTTGACCGACATGGGCATTCAGGTGGCTGACCGGGTACCGCTGCAAAAGGGCCTGAACAGCTACAACGAGAAGTACCTGGCGACCAAAGCTGGCAAGCTGGGTCATATGCTCGGCAGCCTGCATCAGAACGAATCTGAGGGCAGTCTGTGAGTCGTTTAGTGCAACGTCGGCGTTTGGCTGGGCAGTGGTGGGGCTTGTTAGCGGTAAGTCTGGCGCCGCTGTTGATCAGTTTTGAACTCTTCAGCGCAGGGCGTCAGCCCGGCAGCTTGACCATGCCGCTGTTTATTCTCGCCCTGTTATCGCTGTTTCTTAGCCTGCGCGGCTTTAACGCCTATAAGCATGCACTGATCGCCTGCGAAAAAGCCTTGGGCACCCCAGAGGAAGACAGCGCCTGGCAGCAGCTGGGCCGTGTGCGGGCAAAATCGGCATTGATTGCGGCGCTACCGGCTTGGTTGGCGGCGGTCGCGGTATTCGCCGGCCTTGAGGCGGTACCGTTGATTCTGCTGGGCTGCGCCACCTTGCTGATGCTCTATCTGTATCGCATTCCGCGCCGTCTCGGCCGCGCCTGATGCAGAGCGGCGCGCTGACTTAGCTCGGCGCGCCGTAACTCTTGCTGACAAAGGCGGTTTCGACGAAGCCGCGGCGCTGGTTGACCACCAAGGTCAGGACAAAGAAGAAGTTGCACATTAGGTTGCATAGCCGCGGCAAAATCGCCGCTACCTGTTTCCCCTCTTGATCGACCCGCACCAAGGCGCGAATGGCCTTTTTGGCGTTGCTGCGCGCCTGATTAAGTTGCGGCACCGGTACGGCGCCACGGGGCAATACGAAGCGGTGCAGCCGCTCGCCCAACTCCGTGCAGTAATGCCTTAAACGGCCATTGAGCCATTGCAAATCCGCCTCCTCGATAGCCAAGCGCCCACGCACTGAGCCGTTGAGGTGAAAGGCCAGCGGCTGCAACTGTTCCAGGTCAGCGCGCAGGTCGCTGAACTCGTCGCCCAGATAGGCCAGCACGCCACCGATCTGCGCGCACAGCTCATCGGTGATCACCTCGAAGTCGCACAGACAGGAGCTTTCCTGAATAAACGGGTAGCAGACTTCATCCATATTCTTGCTGAGTTTTAACGGCATGGCTTCACTTCGGCACGATCAGAGGGGGCTGGTGATTGAGGTCGACGTGCACCTCCACGCCGAAGGCGGCGCGCAGGTTATCGGCGCTAAGCACGCTGGCCGGGCTGCCGAAAGCCAGCAGGCGGCCACCGGCGAGCAGGCACAGCTGATCGCAGTAGCGCGCGGCCAGGCTCAAGTCATGGATGGATAAAATCGTCGCCCGCTGCGCGTTGGCATGCTCACGCAGCAATTGCATGACCTTGCCTTGATGCAGCAGGTCGAGGCTGGCGATGGGCTCATCCGCCAGTACCACTTGCGGTTGCCCGGCCAAAACCCGGGCCAGCCAGACCCGCGCCTGTTCGCCACCGGAAAGCTGCGCCACCGGGCGCTGCCGCCATTGGCCGACGGCCGTTTGCTGCAGGGCGCTGTCGATTGCCGCCGCGTCTTCGTCGCCCCACGGCAGGCGGCCGAGGCTGACCACATCCTCGACCCGTAAATCCCAGGCGCTGTGCTGGGCTTGCGGCAGATAGCCAAGCTGTTGCGCGCGCTGGCGCGGTTTGAGCTGGCTGAGGGGCGCGCCTTGGTAATGGATCTGGCCACGGTAGTCCTGAATCCCGGCCAGGCATTGCAGCAGCGTCGATTTGCCGGCGCCGTTGGGGCCGATAATCCCCAGCATCTGCCCGGCGGCAAGGCTAAAACTCAGCGGCAGTAAACGGCCGGGCACGCTCAGTTGCTCAATCTGCATCAGCGCCATGGCTTACGCTCCTTACACACCAGCCAGATAAACAACGGCGCACCGAGTAGGGCGGTGAGCACCCCCAGATTCAGCTCGCGGCCCACCGGCAGCAAGCGCACGCCAATATCGGCCAAACACACCAAGGCGGCGCCGGCCAAGGCCGAGGGCAGCAGCAGGCGATCAGGGCGCTGACGGACCAAGGGGCGCAGTAAATGCGGCACCAGCAAACCCACGAACGCGATGCCGCCGGCCACCGCCACTGCCGCGCCGACCAGCAGGGCGCAGCCCAAGACAATCAAACGGCTGCTGCGCGGGTAATTCAGGCCCATGCTCTGCACCACCGCTTCACCCAAGCTCAAGCCGAGCAACAGGCGCCGTTGGCGGTAGATCAGGACAAAGCCCAGCAGCAACGCCGGGCCAATAATCAGCAGGTGATCCAGGCCGCGTTCAGCCACCGAGCCGAGCAGCCAGAACACCAGCTCCTGCATGGCGTAGGGATTGGGCGCGAAGTTCAGCACCGCGGCCAGCAGGGCGCCGCTTAAGGTACTGATCGCCAGCCCCGCCATCAGCACCATACCCGCGCCGTTGCGCCCGGCTAAGGCCAGCATCAACAGCAAGGCCAGCGCCGCACCGAGCAAGCCGGCCAAGGCCGGGGCCAAGGCGCCGGCCCAAGGCAGCAGGCCGAAATAAAACACTGACGCGGCGCCCAATGCCGCGCCTTGGCTGGCGCCGGTCAGGCCCGGATCGGCCAGCGGGTTACGCAGCAAACCTTGCAGTGCGGCGCCGGCCAAGCCTAAGGCGGCGCCGACGCAGAGGGCCAGTAAGGTGCGCGGCAGGCGAATTTCGCCGACGACAATGGCCGCCATGCTGCGCTCACCAGCCAGCCATTCGAGCAGGCCGCTGACGCCGCTAACGCTGCTGGAACCGAGGTTGAGCGAGAGCAGGGCGAGGGCGATGAGCAGCAGGCCCAGCAGCGGATTAATCAGTCGAGCCATTGTTGCAGTTGTCCTATCAGTTCCCAGGTCCAAGGGCCGGGGCATTGCCAGCGCCAGTAGTCGGTGCTGAGCCAATGCTCGGCGGGCACGGCGCGGTGCAGCGCGGGGTGTTCGGCGAATTGGTTGGCCAGGGCTTGATGTTCCGGCGCGGCCCAGAGAATGGCATCCGGCGGATCGCTGACCAACTGTTCGAGATCCAAACTCTGATAGCCCGGGCTTTGCAGATAATTACGCCAACCGGCGCGGCTCAGGATGGCATTTTCGAGGGTGTCAGTGCCGGTGCCGATACCGTTGGGGCCGAGCAGCAGCAAGCGTTTCTGGCTGAGCCGGGCATGCGCCGGCGGGATCTGACTGGCGCGCTCGGGCGGTAAGCCGAGTACGCGCAGGATCTGCCGTTCGTAGTCCTGCACTTGCTCCAGGGTTTGCGGCAGCGGTAGCACTTCGACTTTTATCCCCAGCTCGATTAGACGCTTGCGCAGCAAGCTCGCCGCGTATTGGCCCACCACCACTTGATCGGGCTTAAGTGCGTAGATCTGCTCCAGGCTGCCGTCGTGGGCCGGCCAGTTGTCACCAAGCCAAGCCACTGGATAACGCTGATGCAGCGGCGACAACGCGGCCACTTGCGCAGGCCTGGCGTAGTAAGCCAGCAGCCAGTCCATGCACAGGTCCAGCGATACCACGCGGCTGGGCGCCGCCTGGCTGAGCGGGCAAAGCAGGATGGCGATTAGCGCAAGCAACAGTCGCACAGTGGCTCCAGGCATAACGCCAGCCGTAGCTGGCGCGAGAAATAGGGCGGGCGGCGCAGGGTAGCGCAGCCCGCGAGGGCGTTACAGTTCAGGGCTCCAGGTCATGCCGAGCATGAACGACGACGGTGTTTCTTGGTAGCCGTGCTGCGTGCCGTTGTAGCTGTACAGCAAGCGGCTGTAGTCCTTGTCCAAGGCGTTGGCCCACTTCAGGTCGAAGGCCAGTTCCTTCGTGGCTTGCCAGCTGGTGCGCAGATCGACCACGCCATAGCCGCCGATCTTCGTGGTGTTGGCGGCATCGCCATAGCTGCTGCTCACTGCCGTGAAGCTGGCGCCAACGCCAAAGTCGCCAAACTGCCGGTCTACATCCAGGCTCAGGGTGCGGCGGGCACGGTTGGGCAGGGTGTGGCCGGTGCTGCGATCACGGGGATCGATGATGCTGATGCCGAGGTTGCTCTGCCAGCCGAAAAGCTCTTGTTTCAGGCTGGCTTCGAAGCCGTGGATGCGCGCCCGCGATACGTTAGCGGTGGTGCTCTCCCAGGTCAGCGGATCGCTGATCACGGCAATCAGGTTGCGGAAATCAGTGCGGTACAGCGAAGCCTCGAAGCTGGTGCTATCGCTGAGTTGGCTGCGCCATTGCAACTCGTAGCTCTTGGACTTTTCCGGCTGCAGGTTAGGGTTGCCCTGGTAGCCACTGTCGTAGGGCCAGTAGAGGTCGGCGAAGGTCGGCACGCGGAAGCCTTCGGCGTAAGACGCAATCACCTGGTTGCTGTCGTTCAGCGGCACGGTGAGGGCGGCGTTGAAGGTGTTTTCGCTGCCGAACTGCTCGTTGTCGTCGTGGCGCATGCCCAGTTCGGTGCTGAAGCTGTCACCCTGGAAGCTGTGCTGAGCGAACAGCGCGTGGTTGTCGCGGTCGTTCTGGGCGAAGTCGTTGCTGCTGCGTACTTTGTCGTTCAGGTACTCAGCGCCGGCGCGCAGGCTGTGGCCATTGCCCAAGGTCAGGGTGTTGAGCCAGGTAACGGTGTCGCGGTAGGTGTTATTCACCGTGCTGCCGGGGAACAGCTTATCGAAGTTCTCTTGCTTGTCTTCGCTGTGGCCCAGCTCGACGCGGCTGCTCCACAGGTCATTGATGCGCGCATCGAGATAGGCCGAGCTGCTGCTGACGCTGTATTCGTCGTAGGGCTTGGACGGGCTGCTGGTAAAGGTGCTGCTGTCCCAGCGACCGAAGGGGTTGTCGAATTCGGTTTTGCCGCGCTGATCGAGCAGGGACAAACCCACTTCGATGTCGTCGCTCAGTTGGTGGCTCAGGTTGGCGCTGATCGAGCGGTTGCGGTAGGCGTCGTGGTCGCGGTCCTCCGGGTAAGAGGTGCGGGTGCGGTCGAAACCTTGGGTGTCTTCCAGCGCTGCGGTGAGGTTAAAGCGGGTGCGTTCATCGCCCCCGGACAAGCCCAGGCTGCGCTCCCAGGTGCCGTCACTACCGCCGGCAATGCGCACGTAAGGGTTGAGGCCCTGGGCCTTGCCGCGCCGGGTAAACACTTGTACCACGCCGCCCATGGCGTCGGCGCCGTAGATGGCCGAGCGCGGCCCGCGCAGTACTTCGACCCGCTCGATTTGGTCGACGCTTAGGTACTGCAGGCTGGCGCCGCCGATGGTCGCTGAGCCCACACGTACGCCATCGATCAGCACCAGGCTTTGGGACGTGCTGGTGCCACGGATATACAGGCCATAGTTGGCGCCACGGCCGCCATAGTTAGCCACCTGTACGCCCGGCACATGGGTGAGTAATTCGAGCACGTTGCTTGGGCGCAGGCGTTCGATGTCGGCGCGGGTGAACACGCTGCTGGCGGTGGTGGATTCGCTGCGTTGTTGCACTTCACGGTTGCCGCTGATCAGCGCATCCGGCAACTGCAAGGCGTCATCGCGGCTGGCCGCGTGGGCTTGGAAGACACTGGGAGCTAGGGCGATGGCCCAAGCAAGACGAGACATTTTCATTATGATTATTCCTCAAAAGGTCGGAAGACTTTTGAGGAGGGCAGGGGCAAGAACGGGGTGCGGGCAGACGCAACCTGAGCTTGACGGTGATGCCCTCCGCAACACCTGTCACATCCACTAAGGCCGGTCTCCGGACTCTCGACTTGATCACTTCGCCTTCCCAGAATTAACCAGTGGCCAATGAAGTGACGGGCAGATGCGGTGCATCTGCGTCGATTACCGTTGCGGGGGCAGTGCCGGGATTGCTCGTTTTGAGCGCACCGGCTTCCCGTTTAACGCCTGCTGTTGCACAGCTCGGCGCACCTTTACGGAAGTAAAACGCCGCGCACCTTAATGCGCGGTACAGCCAATTACAAGCCAGCGTAGTGGCATTTACCCCAGACGCTGCTTTTAGTCGCGGCTCAGCAGGGCTAAACGAGCGTTGACCGCGCGGGCGATGCCGGCGCCGTCCAGACCGCACTCGGCGAGCATCTGCGTCGGCTGCGCGTGTTCCACGTAATAGTCGGGCAGGCCCAGGTGCAGCACGGGTTTGACTATGCCGTCTTGGGCCAGGAACTCGCTCACCGCACTGCCGGCGCCGCCCATGATGCTGTTCTCTTCGATGGTCACCAGCAGCTCATGACTGGCCGCCAGCTCACGCAGCAGTTGCTCATCCAGGGGCTTCACAAAGCGCATGTCGACCACTGTGGCGTTGAGCGCTTCGGCCACGTGCAGGGCTTCAGTCAGTTGCACACCGAACACCAGCAAGGCGACTTTTGCACCTTGACGACGGACCACGCCTTTACCGATTTCGAGGGGTTTAAGCTCGCTATCAATCGGTGCATTAGGCCCGCTGCCCCGTGGGTAACGTACCGCCGCCGGGCCTTGGAACTGGTAGCCGGTGGTGAGCATGGCGCGCAGCTCGTTCTCATCGCTGGGGGTCATGATGAGCATGCCAGGGATGCAGCGCAGGTACGACAGATCAAAGCTGCCGGCGTGGGTCGGACCGTCTTCGCCGACTAGACCGGCGCGGTCGATGGCAAACAGCACGTCGAGGTTTTGCACGGCGACGTCATGCACCAGTTGGTCGTAGCCACGCTGCAAGAAGGTCGAGTAGATCGCCACCACCGGTTTGGCGCCTTCGCAAGCGATGCCGGCAGCCAAAGTCACGGCATGCTGTTCAGCAATGGCCACGTCGAAATAACGCTCGGGATAACGCTCGCTAAAGGCGACCAGATCCGAGCCTTCTTTCATCGCCGGAGTGATGCCGACCAAGCGCTTATCGGCCGCGGCCATGTCGCACAGCCACTGACCAAACACGGCCGAGTACTTCGGCCCGCTGCTGGCTTTCGGCGCGCTGTTAGCGGGCTTTTGCACCGGCTCAAGTTTAGTGATGGCGTGGTAGCCAATCGGGTCGGCTTCGGCGGGGGAGAAGCCTTTGCCTTTTTTCGTCACCACGTGCAAAAACTGCGGGCCTTCCAGGTCGCGCATGTTGCGCAGGGTGGCCAGCAGGGTCGGCAGGTCGTGGCCGTCGATCGGGCCGATATAGTTCCAGCCCAACTCTTCAAACAGGGTGCCGGGCAACAACATGCCCTTGCCGTATTCCTCGGTTTTACGGGCGATCTCCCAGGCGCCGGGCAGGCGCGAAAGAATCTTTTTGCTGCCCTCGCGCATGCTGGCGTAGGTCCGGCTAGAGAGAATCTTGGCCAGGTAGCTGGACAGCCCGCCGACGTTCTTGGAGATCGACATGTCGTTGTCGTTGAGCACCACCAGCATATTGGCGCCAACTTCCGGAGCGTGGTTGAGGGCTTCGAAGGCCATGCCCGCAGTCATCGCACCGTCGCCAATCACCGCCACGGCCTTGCGCTTGCTGCCTTGCAGGCGGGCGCCGATGGCCATGCCCAAGGCGGCACTGATGCTGGTGCTGGAGTGGCCCACGCCAAAGGTGTCGTAGGGGCTTTCGCTGCGCCGAGGGAAGGCGGCGATGCCGTCTTTCTGACGCAGGGTCGCCATCTCCTCCCGGCGGCCGGTGAGGATCTTATGCGGATAGGCTTGATGGCCGACATCCCACACCAGGCGGTCGTCGGGGGTGTCGAAGACGTAATGCAGGGCGATGGTCAGCTCAATCACGCCTAAGCCTGCACCAAAGTGGCCGCCAGTTTGGCCCACGGTGTACAGCAGGTATTCGCGCAGCTCGTCAGCCAAGGTCTCCAGTTCGGACTCAGCCAAACGGCGTAGCTCATCCGGGGTCTTAGCACGGTCTAGCAGGGGCGTCAGCGGGCGCTCACGGGGAATCGCGTGGAAGGTCGTCGGCATCAGGCGGATCATTATTAATTCATTAAGACCGCTGAGTTTACCCGAAGCGTTGGAAACTGCCCAAACATGCCGCCGTTTACCCCGATATTTTGTGGATATTCGGCGCCGCCGCTGACCAGCGGCGCCATGGCCCTTACCAACTATCCACCGGATGCTTTTTGCCAGTACGCGGCGGCGCCTTGGGCACCGCTTGCAAACCGCGTAGCAGCCAGGCGCGGGTGTCGGCGGGATCGATCACCGCATCAATCTCCAGGAAGCTGGCCATATTGATGCCTTTGCCGTTGTCATAGGCCTTGGCCACCAGCTTATTGAACAGCTGCTGACGTTCGCTGAGGTCCGCGACAGCTGCCAGCTCCTTGGCGAAGCCCAAGCGCACCGCCCCCTCTAAACCCATGGCACCAAACTCGGCGCTGGGCCAGGCGATGGTGAACAGTGGCGAATGGAAATTGCCGGCGGCCATGGCCTGAGCGCCGAGGCCGTAACCCTTGCGCAGGACCACCGTGAAGAACGGCACGCTGAGGCTGGCAGCGGCGACAAACATGCGCGAGACATGGCGCACCGTGGCTTGTTTTTCCGCTTCGGGGCCGACCATAAAACCGGGGGTGTCGCACAGCGACAGCAGGGGGATATCGAAGGCATCGCAGAGCTGCATAAAGCGCGCGGCTTTATCGCCGGCCACGGCATCAATCGCGCCACCCAAGTGCGCTGGGTTGTTGGCCAGCAGGCCAAAGGCTTTGCCTTCGATACGGATAAACGCGGTGATCAGCCCTGGCGCAAACTGGCGCCGCAGCTCCAGCACCGAGCCGCTATCGGCCAGGCTGTGGATAACCTGGCGGATGTCATACACCCGCAGGCGGTTTTCCGGGATCAGCTGGCGCAGCTCGCGCTGATCGGCGCACTGCCAATCCTCCAGGTCGCCCTGGAAATAGCTCAGGTACTGCTTGGCCACTTGCACGGCGTCGGCCTCATCGCTGACCAACACATCGATAACGCCGTTAGGCCCTTGCACGCTGACCGGGCCGACTTGTTCCGGTGTGAAGCTGCCCAGACCGCCACCTTCGATCATCGCCGGGCCCGCCATGCCGATGCTGGCATTGGCGGTGGCGATAATCACATCGCAGCAACCGAGCAGGGCCGCGTTACCGGCAAAGCAGCGCCCGGAGACCACGCCCACCAGCGGCACCAAGCCGGACAGCTTGGCCATGGTGGCAAAGGTGTGGCAGTCCAACCCGGCCACGCCGACCCAGTCGGTATCGCCAGGGCGACCGCCACCGCCTTCGGCAAACAGCACCACGGGCAGGCGCCACTGCTGAGCGAGGCCGAGCATGCGGTCGGTCTTCTTATGGTTCATTACCCCTTGGGTGCCGGCGAATACCGTGTAGTCGTAAGCCAGGGCCAGGCAGCGCGCGGCTTCAGGGCCGAACAGCTGGGCATTGACCGTGCCGGTGCCGGCCAGCAAACCATCGGCCGGGCTCTGCTCGATCAGTTCTTGCAGCGGCCTGCGGCGGCGCTGGGCGGCAATGGCCAGGGCGCCGTATTCATTAAAACTGTCGGCATCGAGCAGATCCGCGAGGTTTTCCCTGGCGGTGCGCTGACCGCTTTTGCGCCGCTTGGCCACGGCCTCGGGACGGCGTTCGTCGCGGGTCAGGGCGTGACGTTCGAGCACTTCGGCCAGGTCGGCCCGGATATGTGCAAGGTCGCGGCTTTGTTCATCGGCACTGTGCGCGGCCTGTACTTCAGCCGGCTCGATAAACAGCAGTGGCTGACCTTCGCCCAGGCTGCTGCCGGGCTGCGCCAAGACCTGGCGGACGATACCGCTATGGCTGGCCTTGACCACAAACTCCATCTTCATGGCTTCCAGCACCGCGATGCTTTGCCCCACGGCGACGGCATCGCCAGCGCTGACCTCGAGGCTGACGACTACACCGGTACTGGGCGTTGTCAGCGCCACATAACCTTCGGGGATTGCGCTATCGGCCGCTTCGACTTGCGGTGTGGCAGGGAGCGCGATATAGCGACAGGGGTGAGCTTCAGCGGGGCTGTTCAGCAAGTGCGGCAACTGACTTTCCACATAGCGGGTGTGGACGCTGTAGTGCTGCACCTCGGGTAAGCGCAGCAAATTTTGCAGCAGGCTGAGGTTGCTGCTGACGCCTTCCAAGGCGAATTCGCCGAGCGCCCGGTAAGCGCGGTTGAGCGCGCTGGGGTAGTCCGCGCCATGGGCGATCAGCTTGGCCAGCAGCGAGTCGTAACTGGGGCTGACGCGATACCCCGCATAGCCATAGCCATCCACGCGCAGGCCAGGTCCGCTGGGCGGTTGGTAGGCGCTTAGGGTGCCAATGGCCGGGCGGGTGCTGCCGTCGGCGGCCATGCTTTCCAGGTTGATGCGCACCTGCACGGCGCAGCCGTTAAGGGTCACCGGCTGGGCTAAACCTAGGTCTGACAGGCTTAAGCCGGCTGCCAGTTTTAGTTGGGTTTGCACGAGGTCGACGCCCGTCACTTGTTCGGTGACGGTGTGCTCCACCTGAATCCGTGGGTTGGCCTCCATAAAGTAAAAGCGTTCGGCATGGGTGCCATCGAGCAAAAACTCGAAGGTGCCCACGCCTTGATAGTGGGCCGCTTGGGCCAGGCGCAAGGCGGCCGCGATCATGCGCTCGCGGGTGGCGTTGGGCAGGTCCGGGCTGGGGGCGATTTCCACCAGTTTTTGCTGGCGCCGCTGCAGGCTGCAATCACGCTCCCACAGATGACTGACGTTGCCGGCGGCATCCCCCAGCACCTGAATTTCGATATGCCGCGCGTGGCTGACCAATTGTTCGATATACAGGGCGTCACTGCCGAAGGCGGCGCGCGCTTCCGACTGGCAACGGGCGAAGGCTTCGGGCAACTCTGCAGCGCTCTGTACCGCGCGCATGCCGCGCCCGCCACCACCGGCCAGGGCCTTGAGCATGACCGCGCCATGTTCGGCGCAAAAGGCTTGGGCCTGCTCGAGGCTGATCGCCTGATTAAGCCCTGAGACCAGTGGCACATCCCATTGTTCGGCCAGTTGCCGGGCACGCGCCTTGTCGCCAAACAGGCGCAGCGTGTCGGCGGCGGGGCCGATAAAACGCAGGCCAGCAGCCGTACAGCGTTGGGCAAACTCGGCGTTCTCGGCGAGAAAACCATAACCGGGATGGATCGCCGTGCAGCCTTCTTTAAGGGCGATATCGATCAGTTGCGCGATATCCAGATAGGCCGGCACGCCGCTCCCGTTTAAGGCCACCGCTTTATCGGCGCTGCGCACATGCAAGCTGGCGCTGTCGTCCTCGGCATACACCGCCACGCTGCGGATGCCCAAGTCAGCGGCAGCGCGGGCAATACGGATGGCGATTTCGCCACGGTTGGCAATCAACAAGCCGGCAAACAAAGCACTCACAGCAGTTCCTCCAGTTCATTCTTTTTCACCTTGCCGGTGGCGGTCATCGGTAGGCTCTGTACTAGGCGTATCTGCGGCACCTTGTAGCTGGCCATGGCGCTGCGGCACCACGCCTCGAGGTTGGCCGCAGCGCTCTGGGCATGGGCTTTGAGCACGATAAAAGCCACCGGCGCTTGGCCGCGCTGCGCGTCGGCCTGGCCGATCACGGCGCAGGCGAGGACATCGGGATGCTGGCCAAGTAGCGCTTCGATTTCGCTGGGAAACACGCTCATGCCATTGACCTTGAGCATCTCCTTACGCCGGCCCAGATAACGGATAAATCCCTGTTCGGTGATCTGCCCCAGATCGCCGGTGTGCAGCCAGCCGTCGCGCAGTGCCTGCGCCGATTCCTCCGGACGTTGCCAGTAACCGTGCAGCAGCGACGGGCTGCGCACGCACAGCTCGCCTTCAGCGCCCAAGGGCAGTAGCGCGCCGCTGGCGAAGTCGCAGACTTTAAATTCAGTGCCCGGCACTGGCAGGCCAACAAAGGTGGGCGCGCTGCTGAGGTCAAAGTCGTCCTGTTGCAGGCCGGCGGTAAAGGTGTCGCAGGTGTGGGTTTCGGTCATGCCGAAGCTGAACTCAAATAGCGTGGTGCCGGTGAGCTCGAACCAGCGCCGGCGGTAGTCGCGGTTGAGTTTTTTAATAAAGCTGATGCCGCCGGTGGCTTTCAGCGAGCGCAGATCGTAGTCATGCACCTGCGGGTGTTCGAGCACCTCAGCGGCGCTGTCGATCAGCAAGCCGCAGTGACTGACTTGGTAATGGGCGATGGCCTGGATAAACGCCAGGGCGTCCCAGCGCGCCAGCAGCACCAAGCGGCAGCCGCTAAACACCGGGAATAACAGGCCGGAGTTTTCCCCGGCAATCCAGAACTCGGGGAGGAAATTCAGCAAGGTGGCGTGGGGCGTCAGCGGCATGGCCACCGGGACAAAACTGGCGCAGGTGTAGAGCATATCGCCATGGCTGTGCACGCAGCCCTTGGGCAGGCCGGTGGTGCCGCCGGTGTAGTTCAGCGCAGCGAAATCCTCCAGCCTGAGTTTGAGCTCTGGCGGCGGCGCCTGGCAGGCGGCCAGTGCCGGCAGCAGATCGATATAGCCGGCGTCCGTTACCTTCGGCGCCAGCAGCAAGTCCGGCAACTGGATGCTCGGCTGCGCCGTCCGCAGTTCGCTGAGGCTGGTGGCGAGCAGGGTGCGCACGGCGGTAGCGGCTTGCACTTGCTGCACCAGCGGCAGCAGTTGATCAAAGCCAATCAGCGTTTGCGCGCCGCAGTCTTGCAGTTGATAACTCAGCTCCAGGCCTTTGGCCAACGGGCTGATCGGCACGTAAATGGCGCCAGCGCGGAGGATGCCGTAGAAGGCGATATGCAGTTGCGGGCAGTTGGGCATATACACCGCCACCCGCTCGCCAGGCTGAACGCCCAGTTCCTGCAATAACGCGGCGCAGCGATCGGCCAATTGATCCAGCTCGGCCCATGTCAGGCTGTAGCCATAAAACTCAATGGCCACCTGGCTGCCGCGTACTTGCGCCCAATGCTTGAGGTATTCCGGGAGGGGTTTAAGCCCAAGGGGATAGTGCGGTTCGCGCGGGGCGTGGGCGGGCCAGACGGCGGCTTGAAGGCTGCTGACTTGCTGCAAATACTGATCGAGGGACATGGGCGGCACTCATTTTTGTTATTTGCTGCCATCTTAGTCAGCCACGCCGGTGCTCAGAACTGACGGTTATTCATTGTGATTTATGAATACTGTGCATGGTTGCTCTCAGGCTGTTCCTTGCTACTCTGGGCTGAATGGGCGCAGTTTCAGGGTGTAATCATGAATGGCCAGCATGAGCCTGCCGGGCTTAATCGCATCGACCTCAACCTGTTTCGCGTGTTTGAGGTGATCTACCGCGAGCGCAGCCTGACCCGGGCGGCTTGTCTGCTGCACCTCAGCCAATCGGCGGTCAGCCATGCCTTGGCGCGTCTGCGCGAGCAACTCGGTGATCCGCTGTTTGTCCGCGAAGGGCGCGGGGTGGTGCCCACTGCCTTGGCTGAACAACTGGCGCCGGGCATTCAGGCATCCTTAAATGGCCTGCGCCGCAGCCTTGGCCGCGCCCAACAGTTTGATCCCAAGCACGACCGACGGCTGTTTTGCCTGAATATGCCGGAGCAAATGGAGCCCTTGCTGCTGCCGCGTCTGCTCAAACATTTAGGCCAGGTCGCGCCCAAGGTTGAGCTGCGTTGCAGCAGCCTGCACTGGGCTGAGGTGCCACGGGAGATGGCCGCCGGACGCGTCGATGTGGCGGTGGAAATCACCCGGCCAACGGATAACGAGCTGCGTCAGCAACTGCTGTTTAGCGATCAGTTTTGCGTGTTGGCCGGGCCGCAGGTGCGCGGTCCATTGAGCGCCGAGCGCTACCTGGCCGCTGAGCATGTGGCGGTCACCTCGCAGCGTCGCGGTATCTGCGCGGAGGACTTGGCCTTGGGCCATTTGGGCTTGAGTCGCAACGTGGTGCAGCACTGCCGCCACTACTTATCGGCGGCGTTGCTGGTGGCGCAAAGCGAGCTGTTGCTGACCCTGCCTCTGGGCTATGCCGAACTGCTTAACCTAGGCGGCGATAAGCAGATTTTGCCGCTGCCGCTGAATTTACCGCCGGTGACCTTGAGCCTGTATTGGCTGCGCCAGGCCGAGGGCGACGCGGCTGGCGCCTGGTTGCGCGCCCAGCTGTTGCAGCTGGCGCGCAACTCAGCCGAGGCCTGAGGGCTACAGTTTTACTTTATGCGGGGTTAGTTGCTTGGCGTATTCGGCGTAGCCCAAGACAAACTCGATATGGGCGCGCACGCCGGTGACCAAGGTGTTTTCATCCAGCATCACGTTGGGTGAATGCACCACGGGCGCGGTGGCGAGGTCGATGCCCGGCGCAGTTTGGCCGAGGAACACATACATGCCCGGGACTTTTTCCGCGAAGTAAGCAAAATCCTCACTGCCGGGCAGCAACTGGAATACTTCTTTGGCGTTGCCATCCGCGGCTTTGCTCATCGCGGGGGCGAGGGCGCGGGTCAGCTGCGCCGAGTTGATGGTCAGCGGCATCATTTCCACCACCTTCGTCTCGGCCTTGACCTGCTGCGCGGCGGCCGTTTGCTCGACCAGGTCAGGTAACGCTTCGGTCAGGGTTTTGCGGATACGGGCGTTATCGGCGCGGATGGTGCCCTGCATCTCCAGATCAGCGGGAATGATGTTGTTGGCCGTACCGGCGTGGATGCTGCCTACCGAGACCACGCCCATGCCTTGGGTCACATCGGTGCGGCGACTGACCAGGGTTTGCATGGCGCTGATGACGCTGCCGGCGGCAACAATCGGATCGGCGCCCAGCCACGGTGCGGAGCCGTGAGTCTGGGTGCCATGCAGGCGGATGCGGAAACTGTCCGAGCTGTTAAAGGCCGTGCCGACTTTATAGGTGATGTGGCCGGTACGGCTGGAGCTGAGTACGTGCAGGGCAAACATGGCCTGAATCCCGTACTGCTCGATCACGCCCTCTTGAACCATGCGCCGCGCGCCCCAGCTCTGCGCATTCTTGGCGTAAATATCGATATTCGACGGGCCTTCCTCGGCGGGCTGGAAGATAAACACCACGGTGCCGGACACTTGGTCCTGATGGGCACTGAGGATCTGCGCCGCACCGAGCAGCATCGAAGTATGGCCGTCGTGGCCGCAGGCGTGCATCACATCCACGGTTTTGCCAAAGAACTGGCCCTGCGCTTGGCTGGCAAAGGGCAGGCCGGTGGCCTCTTTGATCGGCAGCGCATCCATATCCGCGCGCAGGCCTACGGTGGGGCCTGGGTGGGCGCCATGCAGCACGGCCACCACCCCGGTGCCGGCTACCCCGCTGTGCACCTCTAGGCCCATCTGGCGCAGATGTTCGGCGACGAAGGCCGAGGTCTTGAGTTCTTGATTGCCCAGTTCGGGATTCTGATGCAGGTGGCGGCGCCATTCGATGACTTGCGCGGCTTGGCCATCGGCGGCGGCTTTGACCCAGTCGTGACTGCCTTCTTGCGACTGCGCGGCGCCACTGCTGAGGCTCAGCGCGGCAGAGAGGGCAAGGGCTTGGGATAAAGCAGATGGCGTGGTGGTGCGGAGTTTCATGCGGCATTTCCTTTGCGATGGACGTAGCAACCAGTCAGCCATCCCAGCCACCTCGCGGCCTATGGCCGTTGTGGGGATGGGGGCTGACGCCGCAGTCCAGCCTAGAGAGGGGCAAGGGAAGCGCGTAGTAGAACAATCTGATTAGTGGACGCTGCTGGCGGCAGATCCTTTTGCCGTGCGGCCGGTTAGTTGCGTCGATCGACGATGTAGCGTGCCAGCTCACGCAGTGGTTCGGCCTGTGCATCGAACTCGTTCAGCGCGGCCAGGGCCTGATCGCGTAGCTCCAGGGCATAGGCCTTAGCCGCCGACATGCCGAGCAGGGCCGGGTAGGTAGGCTTGTGATTGGCTTCATCCTTACCCTGGGTTTTGCCCAAGGTGGCGGTGTCGCTTTCCACATCGAGGATATCGTCCTGCACCTGGAAGGCCAGACCGATGGCTTGGGCGTAGCGTTGCAGGGCGGCCAATTGCTCCGGCGTAGCCTGGCCGCTGGCGAGGGCGCCCAGGCGCACGCTGGCTTCGATCAGGGCGCCGGTCTTGTGCCGGTGCATCACTTCCAGGGCATTTTGATCCAGGGCGATGCCGACTGAACCTAGGTCGATGGCCTGTCCACCAACCATGCCCCCCGGGCCGGCCGCCTGGGCCAGGCTGCTGAGCATGGCCAAGCGCGTTTCAGCCGGCAGCGGGTTGTGCTGGGCCTCGCTTAACACGCTAAAAGCCAGGCTCTGCAAACCGTCGCCCGCGAGGATGGCGCTGGCCTCATCGAAGGCGATATGGGTGGTCGGCTGGCCCCGGCGCAGATCGTCATCGTCCATGGCGGGCAGGTCGTCATGCACCAGCGAATAGGCGTGGATCAGCTCCACCGCACAGGCTGCGGCATTGGCTTGCTCGGCAGGCGCGGCCAAGGCTTCGCAAGCGGCGTAGGCGAGTAGCGGGCGTACCCGTTTGCCGCCGTTAAACAGGCTGTAGGCCATGGCGTCGTAGAGGCGTTTGAGCTCCGGGCGCGGGCTTTCTAGCAAGCGATGCAGGGCGGCATCGACACGTTCTTGGCAGCGGGTCTGGTACGCCTTGATCATGCTGGCTCATCCCCATCGAACGGCTCGGCTTGTACTTCGCCGTCACGTTCCATGAGGATTTGCACTTTCTGTTCAGCCTGAGCCAGGGCGGCCTGGCAATCGCGGGTCAGGCGCACGCCTTGCTCGAAGGCGCTGAGGGAGTCTTCCAGCGACAGCTCGCCGGTTTCCAGTCGTTCAACCAAGGTTTGCAGGTCGGTCAGGGATTGCTCGAAGTCGAGCGCGGCTTTTTTGCGGGCCATGGTGAATGTCTCAGGCTGGAACAGGTGAAGAAAACCGGCGTGACCCTATCAGAGCCACGCCATGCGGGCAAATTACCCTGCTATGAGGCGTTGCCGTAACCCCGGGCGAACAGCACGGCGCACAGCGGAATCAGTATCAGCAGCAACAGTTCTAGGCGGATCGCCCAAGTCAGCCACTGGCCTTGGCGCTCGCTTACCGCCGGCACCACACCGGCTTTTAAGGCGCTGCCCCAAGAGATAAAGCGCACTGTCGGGCCAATCGACAGCAGCGCCACCAGCACAAACAGGCCGACCTTGGCGTGGAACAGGCTGTTATGCAGGTAATAGGTGCTGCCTTTGCCAAACCACAGCACCCGCGCGGCGCCGCTCAGCAGCACCAGCACGGCGCAGATGCCATAGGCGCGGTCGGTGATCACCAGGCTGCGCGCACGGGGTAAATCCAGCGGCAGCTTAAACAGGATGTGCTCAATGCTGAGCAGGGCGAACAGCGCGAAGATCGCCAGATAGTGCACATAGGCGGCAATGGCTTGGCTCATCGGGTCATCCTCGCTACATGGCGGTTTAGTCGGCGCTCTTAAGCGGCTGGCTAAACCAGCGGTCAGTCCGGGTTAGGTGATAAGCATAAGCGCCCAGGCACAGGCTGCGCAGTGCCATAAAGCTCAAAAATGCCAACCACAGACCGTGATTGCCTAAGCCTTTTAAGGCCCACGCCAGAGGCAGGCTCAGGCCTAACGCGAGAAGCATGGCATTGCGCATTTCCCGGGCGCGGGTGGCGCCGATAAACAGGCCATCAAGCAGATAGCTCCACACCGCAATCAGCGGTAATGCCGCCAAGTACGGCAGGTAGGTGAAGGCGATGGCGCGGACCTCAGGCATGGTGGTTTGCAACTGCACAAACCAATGCCCGCCCAGCACAAAGAACAGCGCAAACAGCGCACTGGCCAGCAGCGCCCAGGCCCCGGACACCCATAGAGTGCGGCGCAGGCCTTGGCGGTCTTGGCTACCCAGAGCATGGCCACATAAGGCCTCCAGCGCATGGGCCAAACCGTCCAGGGCGTAGGCCGTGAGCATCAGGCCGTTAAGCAGCAGGGCATTGGCCGCGACGGTGGCTTCACCTAAGCGGGTGCCTTGCACCGTGATTAAAAAGAACACGCTTTGCAGCGCCAGGCTGCGGATAAAAATGTCGCGGTTCACGGCCAGCAGCGGCCGCCAGTTAAACCAACGCTTTAATGCGGGCCAATCAAGGTGTCCGGGATAGCGGCCCAGGGTGCGCTGGGCCAGATACAAGCCGAGCAGGGCACCGCTCCATTCGGCAATCACCGAAGCCCAGGCGGCGCCGGCCACGCCCCAGTTCAGGCCCAGTACAAACCACACTTCCAGCGCCACATTCAGCACCGTGGTGGTGAGCAAAATGGCCAAAGGGCCACGGGCGTTTTGTGTGCCCAGTAGCCAACCCACCAAAGCGTAGGTGGTGAGCGTGGCGGGCAAGCCAAACAGGCGGATATGCAGGAAGCTGCTGGTCAGGTCATTCAACTCTGGCGACGGGTTCATCAGGCCCAGGGCCACGTTGGTTAACGGCACCGCCAAGGCACTGAGAATCAAGGCCAGGCCGACGCCGAGCAATAAGCCTTGTAGCAACACCTGACGCAGCGCGCCGCCATCCTTACGTCCGGCGGCCTGTGCGCTAAAGCCGGTGGTGCCCATGCGTAAAAAACCGACGCTCCACGCCAGCAAGGTGTACAGGCTGCCACCTACGGCCACAGCGGCCAGTTGGTGGGCGTGGGGCAGACGACCAATGACGGCGGTATCGACCAGCGCTACCAGCGGCACCGAGAGATTGCTCAAGATCATCGGCAGCGCCAGGGCCCACACCCGTTTATGGGTGGGGCTATGGCGCCAAGCATCGCGCAGGGCATTCATGGGTGCATCTCGAATCTGAAAGTGGCGGTTTAGAGAGGCTGGATTACGAGCCGCAGATTAAGCGCTGCTTGCTCTGCTTGGCAAAAAAACCTCAGCGCCTGTCAGCGAGTCGCCCTGTGCGCGGCAGATGGCATGGCGCTGCGCGGTGGGGCACGCTCTGGGTGAGGTGACGGGTGCCCAGTACATGACCGGACGCGGGTTGAGGACGGCGCAGTCGGCCTTAGCTTGGCGGCCCGATGCCCGTTCATCTACTGATTCGACGCTGATTTTAGCCATGCCCAAGGCGGGTGCTGGAATAGCCGGTGCCTGCTCTGTTTGCACCCCAGCGAGCCTAGCCACGCTTAGTCAATGGGCGGTCGAACTGGGGCTTAACGCGGCCAGCCTGGCAGCCCCGAGCCCCCGATAAGCGCAAGGTGCAACTGAGCTTGGGCGCCAGTGGCAAACAGGGGGCGGCGACCGGCTATAAAGGTTATGGCTTACGCGGCGTATAAACCGCACAGGTGGGCGACAGCTCGCACTCCTCCATCAAGGTGGTGACGGCCTGGCGGTAAGTCTGCAGCTCATAGTCGGCCAGCTGCAGGCCGTTGAATTGCTCATTGGAGCTATTGGCGTTGGTCGAGGAGTAACGCGAGATGGGGAATTCACCTGAATCAAATGGCACCACGCCGGCGATGGCGAAGGCCGAGAAACCACCATTGGTGAATTTGTAGACATTCGAGTGGACGAAAATCTGGAAGCGGTTGGCGGGGTAGTGGGCGATAAATTTGTCGGTGACCAGATCGCTGATCACGTCAGCGCAGCGATCCAGATTACTGTTGCGATAGGAACAGGCCACATTGAACTCACCCGCCATTGCAGCGGCGCTGCTAAGTGAGGCGAGGGTAGCGAACAGGTAAGGTACGGCTTGCTTAAACACAAAAAACTCCTTACAGCAGCGCGAAAGAACGGCCGCAGCGCGCAGGCGCAGTGGCGAGGAAAAGTCTTGGGCTTGCATGGCTCGGTGCCATCATTGGCTTAAGGGCATGATAAATAATGCACTTACCCTCGCCAAGGGAGATTGTTGGACGATTGTGCGGTGCTGGCTGAGCGACTCTGTGCGAGCAGCCATGAAATCCCAGGGGAACCTCGCTTATAGTGTCGGGCAAAATAATTCTCCGACCCTGTAGGGAGTTGGCAATGCCGAACAAAGGACTGCTTCTGGCCCTGGCGCTGAGTGTGTTGAGCGCCTGTGATTCTTCCACCTCTGATCCGGCCCAGGTCACGGTCACGCCGCCAACCAGCACGTCATCCACTGTGCCGGTCAAACCTGAGCTGGATACCAAGGCCCTGGCCGCACGTTATGTTGGTCGCGAGTTGAGCGTGGCCGATGTCTCGGAAGTGCAGTTGGAGGGTGCCAGCGCCCTGTCGGTGAGCTTCTCCATTCCCCTCGATCCACAGCAGAAACTCAGCGAGCGCCTGCATCTGGTCGACAGCAAAAACGGCAAGGTGGATGGCGCCTGGGAGCTGTCAGATAACCTGATGGAAGCGCGTCTGCGTCATCTGGAGCCGCAGCGCAAACTGGTGCTGACCGTGGATGCCGGCCTTAAGGCCGTGAATGGCGTCAGCCTGGCCCAAGAGCATGTGGCGCGCCTGACCACGCGTGACCTGCAAGCCAGTGTTGGGTTTGCCAGCCGTGGCTCGCTATTGCCGACTCGCCTGGCCGAAGGCCTGCCGGTAATTGCCCTGAACGTGGCGCAGGTTAACGTCGAATTTTTCCGCATCAAGCCTGAACAATTGCCACGCTTCCTCAGCAATTGGGGTACTTCGAGCAATCTGGATAACTGGACTGCCAGTGAATTACTGCCACTGGCCGACTTGGTCTATGGCGGGCGTTTTGCCCTGAATCCGCAGCCCAACACCCGCGAAACCGTGCTGTTGCCCATCGCCGGGCTTGAGCCCTTCAAACAGCCGGGGGTGTATCTGGCGGTGATGCGTGAGGCCGGCGCGTACAGTTATTCCCAGCCCGCCACGCTGTTTAGTCTGAGTGATATTGGCCTGTCGGCGCGGCGTTATCGCGACCGCTTGGACGTGTTTACCCAAGCCCTGGACGGTGGCGATGCGCTGAGCAAAGTCACCCTGCAACTGCTCGACGATAAGGGCCAAGTGCTGGCTGAAGGGCACACCGACGGTGACGGTCACGCGCAGTTGCCGCTGCCGGCCAAAGCCAACGTGCTGCTGGCGCAACAGGGTGAACAAACCAGCCTGCTGCGGTTAAACAGCGCCGCGCTGGATTTATCCGAATTCGCCATCACCGGAGCCAAGGCCCACCCGCTGCAATTCTTTGTGTTTGGTCCACGGGATTTGTATCGCCCCGGCGAAGCGGTGCTGCTCAATGGCCTGCTGCGCGATGCCGATGGCCGGCCGATTAAGAACCAGCCGGTCAATGTCGAGGTGCGCCGCCCGGATGAGCAAGTCAGTCGCAAATTCGTCTGGCAGGGCGATGAGTCGGGCTTCTATCAATACGCCTTGCAACTGGCCGATGAGGCGCCGACAGGGCGCTGGCAGTTGCTGCTGGATTTGGGCGACGGCAAGCCGCAGTTGTATGAGTTTTCCGTGGAGGACTTTTTACCCGAGCGCCTGGCCCTGGATTTAACCGGCAGCAAGGAGGCTCTGAGCCCGGCCGATGCACTCAAGGTAAAGGTCAGCGGCCGTTATCTGTACGGCGCCCCGGCGGCGGGCAACAGCCTGCTCGGTCAGCTCTATGTGCGGCCGCTGCGCGAAGCCGTGGCGAGCTTGCCGGGTTATCAGTTTGGCTCGGTGATTGAAGACGACTTAAAAGAAGACATCGAGCTGGATGAGTTGCAACTGGATGAACAGGGCAAGGCTGAGCTGAATATCGACAGCCGCTGGAGCGAGGCCAAGTCGCCGCTTAATTTGATCGTCCAGGCCAGCTTGCAGGAATCTGGTGGCCGCGCCATCACCCGGCGCTACAGCCAGGCCGTGTGGCCAGCGCCACGTTTGCCGGGAGTGCGCGGTCTGTTTACTGGCGAGGAAGTGGATGCCGACGGCTTGGCTGAGTTTGAAGTGCTGGTGGCCGATGCCGCCGGCAATAAGCTCAGCGCCGATCAGCTCAGCGTGCGCTTGATTCGCGAGCGCCGCGACTACTTCTGGAACTTCTCCGAAGGCGATGGCTGGAGCCACGACTACACCGAGAAGTTCCTCACCCTGGATCAGCAAGAGCTCAAGCTCGAAGCCGGTAAAACCGCCAAGGTCAGCTTCCCGGTGGAGTGGGGCCCATATCGCGTGGAGGTGATCGATAACGCCACCGGCATGCTCAGCAGCCTGCGCTTCTGGGCCGGCTATCGTTGGCAGGACAACGCCGACGGCGGCGCGGTGCGCCCGGATCAGGTCAAGCTGGCGCTGGACAAACCCGCCTATAGCGATGGCGACACCGCCCAAGTCACGGTCACGCCGCCGGCTGCCGGCAAGGGCTACCTGATGGTCGAGTCCAGCGAAGGGCCGCTGTGGTGGCAAGAGATCGATGTGCCGGCAGAAGGCAAAACCTTCGACATCCCCATGGCCAAGGAGTGGGCGCGCCACGATCTATATATCAGCGCCCTGGTGATTCGCCCCGGCGAGCGCAAAGCCAATGTCACGCCTAAGCGTGCGGTGGGCTTGTTGCATCTGCCGCTTGAGCGTAACGAACGCAAGCTCAACCTGACCTTGACTGCGCCAGAGAAGATCCGTCCGCAGCAGACCCTTAAGGTTAAGCTCAACGCCAAACAAGCCGATGGCAGCCCGGCCAAACAAGCCCACGTGCTGGTCGCGGCGGTGGATGCCGGAATCCTCAATATCACCGAGTACGTCACCCCCGATCCGTTTGCCGGGTTCTTTGGGCGTAAGGCCTATGGCGCCGATCAGTTGGATATCTACGGCCAATTGATCGAAGCCGGTCAGGGCCGCGTGGCCAAGCTGGCCTTTGGTGGTGATGCGGCCCTGGCGCCGGGCGGCAAACGCCCGGACACCAGCGTGTTGATCGTCGCCCTGCAAAGCCAGCCAGTGACCTTGAATGAGCAGGGCGAGGGCGAAGTCAGCCTGGAAATCCCCGACTTCAACGGCGAGCTGCGCTTGATGGCGCAGGTGTGGAGCGATGAGCAGTTTGGCGCTGGCGAAGCGAAAACCCTGGTCGCCGCGCCACTGATTGCCGAGCTGTCGGCGCCGCGCTTCTTAGCCGGCGGCGATAACACCCAGCTGGCGCTGGACCTGCACAACCTCTCCGGGCAGGCTCAGCAGCTCGACGTGCAGGTCGACGCCACAGGGCAGTTGCATCTGGCCGCGGGGCAAAGCGCCTACCGTCAGGTGCTGCAACTGGCCGACAACGCCCGGGAGATTCTGCATATCCCGGTCAGCGCCGCTGATGGTTACGGGCAGGGCCAGATCCGTGTGCGGGTCAATGGCCTGACCCTGCCGAACGAGGCGCCACCGGCCTTTAGCCGCGAGTGGCAAATCGGCGTGCGACCGGCCTATCCGGCGCAGCTCAAACACTTTCGCGCGGTGCTCAAAGATCAGCCATGGCAGTTGC
Organism: Pseudomonas sp. 5P_3.1_Bac2; assembly: GCF_025465995.1. Lineage (GTDB taxonomy): Bacteria > Pseudomonadota > Gammaproteobacteria > Pseudomonadales > Pseudomonadaceae > Aquipseudomonas. The sequence continues at coordinate 79,626 of NZ_JANLNY010000030.1, forward strand.
CGGCAGAGGCCTTAAGCGGCTTTGCCCCAGCCGGTTTGGAGGCGCGCTTGGTGCTGTCGGGACGGCCGCCGCTGAACCTGGCCGAGCAGATCCGTGCGCTCAAAGCCTACCCCTATGGTTGCGCTGAGCAGACCACCAGTGGCCTGTATCCGGCGTTGTATGCCGACGCCGCGCAGCTGCAACAGCTGGGTATCGAGGCCGAGCCGGACGAGCAACGCCGCCGCGCCATCGAGCTGGGCATCGAACGCTTGCTCGGCATGCAGCGCTACAACGGCAGCTTCGCCCTGTGGAGCGCCGATGGCGATGAGGAGTATTGGCTGACGGCCTATGTCAGCGACTTCCTCCTGCGCGCTCGTGAGCAAGGCTTTGCCGTGCCCAAACAGGCGCTGGATAAAGCCCAGCAGCGCTTGCTGCAATACCTGCAGCAGAGCGGCTTGATCGAGCTCAGCTACAGCAGCAATACCGCGCAAAGTGCCTTTGCCGTGCAGGCTTATGCCGCCTACGTGTTGGCGCGCAGTCAGCAAGCCCCGCTGGGCGCGCTGCGCAGTCTGTATGACCGGCGCAGCGAGGCAGCCTCGGGCCTGCCCTTGGTGCAGTTAGCGATTGCCTTGCAGAAGATGGGCGATCAACCGCGCGCCGATGATTTGCTCAGTGCCGGCCTGGCCCGTGGCCGCAATAACGACAGCTGGTTGGGCGACTACGGCAGCGACTTGCGCGACCAAGCGCTGATCCTTGCCCTGCTGGAGGAGCATGACCTGGCCGCCAGCAGCCGCGAGCAGCGTTTGTTTAAGCTGGCCGATAGCCTGGCCGCGCAGCAGTGGTTGTCGACCCAGGAGCGCAATGCCCTGTATCTGGCCGGGCGCAGCTTGCTGAGCAAGCCGGAGGCCAAGTGGCAGGCACAGCTGCAAAGCGCCAGCCTGAACTTTGTGCTGAACAACGCGCGCAGTGGTTTGAAGCTGGATGGCAAGGATCTGAGTTTGCCGCTGAGCATCAGCAATCAGTCGGCGGATGCGGCCAATACCGCGCTGTACCAGCAACTGACCCTGTCTGGTTACCCGTCTCAAGCGCCGGCGGCCAGCTCGGAGAATCTGTGGATTGAGCGGCAGTATCTGAACGCCCAAGGCGAGCCGCTGGACTTAACCCATCTGCGCAGCGGTGAGCTGGTGTTGGTGCATATCGCCGTGAAAGCTAAACAGCGGGTGCCGGATGCCTTGGTCGTTGATTTGTTGCCAGCGGGCCTGGAGTTGGAAAACCAAAATCTGGCGCAAAGCTCGGCCAGTCTCAAGGACGCCAGCAGCGATGTGCAGCAGTGGTTAGAGGCCATGCAGAACGCCAACATCAAGCATCAGGAGTTCCGCGCTGATCGCTACGTGGCGGCGTTGGACGTGGACAGCTATGGCGTTAGCCATTTGCTCTACCTGGCCCGCGCGGTCACCCCCGGCAGCTACCGGGTGCCGGCGCCGCAAGTGGAGTCGATGTACCGGCCCAACTGGCAAGCCTTGGGCAACACGCCAGGGCGCCTGCAGGTCAATCCGCGCTAAGACCGCGTACGGTGCAAGCGCCGCACAGGCGCTTGCACCATTGCTGCGATGGTGCATGGGGTGAGGCTGGCGCTGTGTTGGGTCTGGCGCATTCCCGGATTACGCCGCTTTGCGGCTAATCCAGGCTACGGGGTGGGCAGGCTACGGGTTTGGGGTGAGTTTTTGCACCGTTAAAGGCACTCTTGTGCATCTATTGATGCGCGGCTTATTGATCCAGCCAGTTCGCCGTAGGGAAGGCTGCGCTGAAACTGCTGGGCATGGCCGCGACCTTGCCCAGCTTGTAGTTGAAGAAGACAAAGCCGGATTTGGCCAGGGCGATCAGCGTGTCGTCGGCAGGGCGGGTGATGCGGAAGATGATGTCGCCGCCGTATTTGTTGAGGTCCATGATCCCCACTTCAAACAGCAACTTATCGCGGGCATGGGCTTCTGCGCGGTACACCGTGGCCAGATCGGTAACGATAGCGCCGATGCCGTTTTCGGTTACATCTTCAACGCCGTAATCGAACAGAAAGCGCGAGCGGGCTTCAGAAATCATCGAGATCATCGAGTCGTTGCCAAGGTGATTGGCGGCGTTGATGTCGGTTATCCGCACGGTGAGTCGGGTGCGGTAGTAAAACTGGTTTTCAGGGAGTTCTAGCGTTAACCGGGCCACGTTGGCATCCGTCCAATGAGTAAGAAAGAACCAATCTTACCTGATGCCTATGGCTGGCGCGGTACACCGGCATCCCTGCGCGCTGTACCGGCCTTCTTACGCTGCCGGGTGTTGCTGGCGCTGGTAGAGAAACTCCAGCACGGCGCTGCGATAGCCGTGGTACTGGCTGTCGTTGGCCAGGGCCAGGCGGTTGCGTGGACGCGCCAGCTCGACCTTGACGATATCGCCCATGGTGGCGGCTGGGTTGCGGCGACGATCACCGAAGCCGAGTCGTTGAGCGCCATAAAGCCAATGTTCAGCTGTGGTTTTTCTGGCACGCAGCCGTTGGCGGATAGCGGCATACGGGGTTTCCTCTGGCCACAACCAACTGCCGCACCCTTGGCGCCCACACTGGGGCAAGGGTCCGACAGCGTTGTCTGGAATAAGTCGTATAGGTCCCTGCGCAGGCAGCGACGAGGTTTAAACCGCATCCGCCGTTGGACGGGTTATGCCTTGGGCCAAGCAAGGCATATGCCAGTGCTTAGGCGATCAGCCCGCCCAGCAGCCACAGGCCCAGCAGCAGCCAGATGATGGCGCGGATAAAGGCGCGGCGCAGCACGGCGCGCACGCCGAAATACATAAACAGCAGGCCCAGCACCAGCACCGCGATGTTCAGAAACGATGGCGTCACCCCTAGAGCCTTGGACAGGCCGTCGATAAAGCTGCCAATCACGCCGCCCATAGCGCTGAACAGGCCGCCGAGGTTGTCGACGATAAAGCGTATTACGGTGCCGAACGCTTGCCCTAAAGACTGAAAAAATCCATCCACTGTCGTACTTCCCTTAAATCCGTGGTTGCTATGGCGTTAAATTGTTCGCCATTTGACACAATGGGCGGGTCGTTGTCGATTGCTGCCGTCGGCTTAGGAGCCAGCGTGAAGAAAGGATTGAATCACTTGTGACTGAGCCCGTAAGCCGTTTTGCGCCATGGCTGCGGGGTGTGGGCCGTTGGCTGCGTCGTCCGTGGCTGGCCTTGCCGCTGCTCAGTGTGCTGCTGCTAAGCCTGGCCGATCAGCTGTGGCCACTGCCGTTGCCCCAGGACGACGCGGCGCGGGTGGTGCTGGCTGAAGACGGCACCCCGCTGTGGCGCTTTGCCGATGCTGGCGGGGTGTGGCGTTATCCGGTGACCCCTGCGCAGGTGTCACCCTATTACCTGCAGGCGCTGCTGACCTACGAGGACCGCTGGTTTTATCAGCACCCCGGGGTTAACCCCCTGGCTCTGGGGCGGGCGGCCTGGCAGAACCTCAGCGGCGGGCGCGTGCTGTCCGGCGGCAGTACCTTGTCGATGCAGGTGGCGCGCCTGCTGGATCCGCACTCACGGAGTTACCCCGGCAAGTTCAAGCAGCTATGGCGCACCCTGCAACTGGAATGGCATTTATCCAAGGATGAAATCCTTAGCCTGTATCTGAATCGCGCGCCCTTTGGCGGCACTTTGCAGGGCGTGGCGGCGGCCAGTTGGGCCTATCTGGGCAAACCGCCGAGCCAACTGACCCATGCCGAAGCGGCGCTGTTGGCGGTGCTGCCGCAGGCGCCGAGCCGGCTGCGCCCGGATCGTCATCCGCAGCGCGCGCAAGCGGCGCGGGATAAGGTGCTGGCGCGTCTGGCTGAGTTCGAGGTGTGGCCGCGCAACGTGGTCGCCGATGCCCGCCAGGAGGCGGTGATCCTCGCCCCGCGTCAGGAGCCGCGCTTGGCGCCGCTGTTGGCCCGCCGGCTAAACCATAAAGGCAGTCCGGCGCTGATCCACACCACCGTCGATGCTGCCTTGCAACTGCGTCTGCAAGAGTTGCTGCTGGGCTGGCGCGCGCGTTTGCCGGAGCGCACTTCGGCGGCGATCTTGGTGGTGCAGCACGACAATATGGCGGTGCGCGCTTATGTCGGCTCGGTGGATATCAGCGACGCCAAGCGCTACGGCCATGTCGATATGATCAGCGCGGTGCGCTCGCCGGGCTCGACCCTCAAACCCTTTCTGTATGGCATGGCCTTGGATGAAGGGCTGATCCATTCCGAGTCGCTGCTGCAAGACGTACCCAGGCTGTACGGCGATTACCGCCCGGGCAACTTCGCCGCTGGGTTTAGCGGGCCGGTGGCGGCCAGTTCGGCGCTGGCCTTGTCGCTGAATCTGCCGGCGGTGCAATTGCTCGAAGCCTACGGACCGAAACGCTTTGCCGGTGAGCTGCGCGGCGCCGGGGTGCCGCTGCGCTTGCCGGTGTTGGCTGAGCCGAACCTGGCATTGATTTTAGGTGGCGCCGGCAGCCGCTTGGATGAGCTGGTCAGCGGCTACAGTGCCTTCGCCCGGGGCGGCAAGGTGGCGGGGCTGCGCTTGCAGCCGCAGGCGCCGTTGCTCGAACGACCTCTGCTGTCGCCCGGCGCTGCGTGGATTGTGCGGCGTATCTTGAGCGGTCAAGCGCGTCCCGAGCAGGACCCACAGGTGGCCTTGCAACAGCGCCAGCAACTGGCCTGGAAGACCGGCACCAGCTATGGCTTTCGCGATGCCTGGGCGATTGGCGTGGGCCCGCGTTATTTAGTCGGGGTGTGGATCGGCCGGCCCGACGGCACCCCGGTGCCGGGCCAGTTTGGTTTGGCTTCGGCAGCGCCTTTGCTGCTGCAAGTGCATGACCTGCTGAGTAACCGTGATCGCCAGCGTGGTCTGCCGCTGCCGGCTGATCCACAACCGGCCAATGTCGGCGTGGCGGCGATCTGTTGGCCATTAGGTCAGCCCATGGCCAGGAACGATCCGAATTGTCGCCAGCAACGTTTCGCCTGGACCCTCGACGGCACCACGCCGCCGACCTTGCTGGCCAAGGAGCAACCGCTGGGCCAAGGCCTGCTCGAACATTATTGGCTGAATACGGCGGGGCAGCGTGTCGACCCCAGCTGTGCCGGCGCCCAGGCTCGTGAACTGGCGCTGTGGCCTGCGGCGGTGGAACCGTGGTTGGCTAAACGCGAACGGCGCAGTGCGCGCCTGCCCAGCGTGGCCCCGGACTGCCCGCCACAGCAGCTCAGTGCCGTGGCGCCGCTCAGCATTGTCGGGGTGCGGGATGGCGATCACTTGCGCCGCGCTAATGCCAAGGGCGGGCCGTTGCTGCTGCGCCTGTCCAGCTTGGGTGGCAGTGGCCGGCTGTGGTGGTTCGTGAACGGCCAGCCGATTACCCCAGAGCCTGAGCAAGGCGCCTTCACCTGGGCTTTCGAGACCGCTGGCCGCTATCAAATTAGTTTGCTCGATGAGAGCGGCCAGACGGCCCAGGTGCACTTTAGCCTCAGCCAGTAAGGTCCATCCGCTGCGCTGCTGGAGGTTCAGGCAACTCCGCCACGTGCAGGCAGTTGCGGCCGGAATGTTTGGCCCGATAGAGGGCGTCGTCGACGCGCTTAAAGAACATCTCCGGGTTGTCGTCGGCGCTGGCGCTGTAACTGCCGACGCCGACGCTGGCCGTCAGCACGAGGTGCAAACCGCTGACAGCAAAATGCTCTTGCGCCAGTTTATGGCGGAACTGATCCGCCAGCAGGCGGGCCTGCTCTAACGTCGTGTTGGGCATCAGCACGGCAAACTCTTCGCCGCCCACGCGCAGCAAAATATCGCTGGCGCGGCGGAAGTACTGGCGCATGCGCTCGGCAAACGCGGTCAGGCAGGCATCACCACAGGCGTGGCCGTGGGCATCGTTGATCTGTTTGAAGAAGTCGATATCCACCAGCACCAGGGACAGCGGCTGTTGTTGCCGGTAAGCGTTGGACAGCAGCACCGGGAACAGGCTGTTGAACTGATAGCGGTTGCCCAGTTGGGTCAGGCTGTCGGTGCGGCTTAGACGGTCGAGCTTGTCCTGCTGGCTGAGCAGTTGCAGCTCCATATTGAGGTTGCGTTGATAGGCGCGGTGGCTGAACTTCAGCGCCAGTGACAGATAGGTCAGGTACAGCAGCAGGGAAATCAGCAGCGGATATTGCTCTCTCCAGTCAAACAACAGCACCAGCAGACCCGGAGTAAAAATCAGCAGCAGGGCGACATAGGCTTGCTGTTTGCGCATGGAAAAGTTGAAAACGATGGCGGTGCCGAAGGCGATGGTGCCCATCAAGGCGATGATCTCGGACTCACTGAACGACTCATGCCGCAAGGCCAGGGCATTGAGCAGCCCCCAACAGAGGGCGGTGGCGTGCATCAGGCACCAGTGGCGGACCAACCAGCGTTGCAGTTTGGCCTCGTTGTGGTCGCGCGGCACTGGATGATTAATCCGCAGATAGAGCAACAGCAGCAACACCAGCACCCCGATCAAGCCAGGCAGCAGTAAGGCCTGTGGATCACTGCTGAAGAACCAGGTCAGCGGCCAAGCGAGAAGAAAATAAACTCCGCCCAAGGCTGAGCGCGAATAGGTGTCCTGTGCCTCGCGCCATAAAACAAAAACGCCGGGCAAACTGGGGACGCGGGAGTTATGCATAACAAGGCAATCAATGGGCTATGTCGGCTGAGCATAACCCGTTCGCCAGGAAAAAGCTGTCAAAAAGCCACCATTGTTTGTCGCCCTCAATGCCTTTTTATAAGCGGCCAAATTCTTACTGTTCGCGGAATTTGACCGCTTGGTCAGGCTTAATGAAGGCCTTGGGCGGATGCCGCCGTGGCCTTATCGTGACGGGCGTATTGCTCGATCAGCACCTCACACTCCGGGCTGACTCCGTGCAATTGCACTTGGTTGCCTGCCTCGCGCAGTTTCTCCACCACCTTATCCAGCGCGGCGATGGCGGTGACGTCCCACAGCTTGGCGTGGTGCAGATCAATGCTGACGTGGCCGACGCGCTCTTGCAGATTGAAGGCGGCGACAAAACTGTCGGCCGAGCTAAAGAACACCTGGCCGCTCACCACATAGTGGCGGCGTTGCCCGTCGGCGCTGAGGTGGCTGTGCACACTCAGCTGCTGACCCATTTTGTTGGCGAAAAACACGGCCGCCAGGACCACGCCGACCAGCACACCCAAGGCCAGGTTATGGCTGTATACGGTCACCGCCACGGTGCTGAGCATCACCAGGTTAGTGGTCAGTGGCAGGTGTTTGAGGTCGCGCAGCGAGTGCCAGCGGAAGGTGCCGATCGACACCATGATCATCACCGCCACCAGCGCCGCCATGGGGATACGGCTGACCCAGTCGCTTAAGAACACCACCATCAGCAGCAACATACTGCCGGCCACCAGGGTCGACAGGCGGCCACGGCCACCGGATTTCACGTTGATCACCGACTGCCCGATCATGGCGCAGCCAGCCATGCCACCGAGCAAGCCAGAGGCGATGTTGGCCACGCCTTGGCCTTTGCATTCGCGGTTTTTATCGCTTTGGGTATCGGTCATGTCATCGATGATGGTGGCGGTCATCATCGACTCCAGCAAGCCCACCACGGCCAGAGCCGCAGCGTACGGGAAGATGATGCGCAGGGTCTCGAGGTTCAGCGGCACTTCGGGCAACAGGAAAATCGGCAGGCTGTCCGGCAGCGCGCCCATATCTCCGACGGTGCGGATATCCAGGCCGAAGTAAATCGCCACCGCGCTCATGCTGAGGATGCACACCAGCGGCGAGGGCAGCAGTCGGCCAATCTTAGGCACATAGGGGAACAGGTAAATGATCGCCAGGCCCGTGGCGGTCATCGCGTACACCTGCCAGCTGACGCCGATCAGCTCGGGTAGCTGGGCCATAAAAATCAGAATCGCCAAGGCATTCACAAAGCCGGTGACCACCGAGCGCGAGACAAAACGCATCAGGTTGCCCAGCTTGAGATAGCCCGCCGCGATTTGCAGCACGCCGGTCAGCAAGGTGGCGGCCAGCAGGTATTGCAGACCATGCTCCTTGACCAAGGTCACCATCACCAGCGCCATGGCCCCGGTGGCGGCACTGATCATGCCCGGCCGGCCACCGGCAAAGGCGATCACCACGGCCATGCAGAACGACGCGTACAAGCCAACCTTAGGATCGACCCCGGCAATGATGGAAAAGGCGATGGCTTCGGGGATCAGGGCGAGGGCGACGACTAGGCCGGCGAGGATGTCGCCGCGCAGGTTAAACAACCAGGTATTTTTTAACTGTTGCAGCATGCTGATTCCGCAATAAGGCTAGGTGAGCAGGGCGCTTTGCCGTTCCCGCGCGGGGCCGTGGCCTGAGGGCGTAACACGGACAGCGGTGAAAGCGGCGCGCACCTTAGCACAGCCCCGTCTGGGCGCCTAAGGGCGGCGGCTCAGCTGCGGCGGATGAGCCAGATGCCGCCGACGATCAGCAGCAAACCGGCAAACTTGCCCAACGTGATCGGCGCCTCGCGAAACCCTGCCCAGCCGAAGTGATCCAGGCTGATGGCCATGGCCAGTTGCCCGGCGATCACCAGGGCCACAAACAGCACCGCGCCAACCCGTGGCCCGGCAAAGGCGGCGGTGGCAATAAAGAACGCGCCCATTAGGCCGCCAATCCAGTGCCACCACGTCAGGCTTTTAAAGCTGGCCAAGCCCGGCATTTCTTTTTGGCTCAGGACCAACAACAGCAAGGCCGCAGTGCCGACGGCAAAAGAGATAAAGGCAGCGGCTAGGACGCTGGAGAGTTGTTTGGCCAATTGCCCGTTAATCCCTGACTGCAGGGGCAAAAACGCCCCGGCAAGAAAGGGCAGGGCCAGTAACCACCAGTTGCTGGGTAGCATGGGGGAGCTCCTTGAAGAGAAAGTGGGCTCACCGCTGGCGAGCTTAGCGGCGGCAGAATAGGCCGCCGCTAAGCATTAGGCGAGCCTTACCATGGCATTGCGTGACCTTGATAGTCGACAAAGGCGCGCTCGTTACGGCCCAAGTAGCTTTGGATAACCTGATACAGACCTTGGGCACTTTGCTCGACGCTGAGCATGGCGTTCTCCCCACCCATCGCGGTGCGTACCCAGCCTGGGTGCAGCGCCAGCAAGCTCCACGGCAGTTGTTCCAGCGAGCTGCTCCAGCTCAGCAGCAGGCTGTTCAGCGCGGATTTGCTGGCACCATACAGTGGAACTGGCGTGGCCAGGTTGAGCCCAAGGCTGGCCATCTGCGAGCTAATAAAGGCGATAGCCCCGCCATTTTCGACCTGTGGCGCCAGATGTTGGGCCAGGGCAATGGGCGCGATGGCGTTGGTGTAAAACAGCTGGCCCACATCGGCGCTGGTGGTTTGCTTGATGTCTTGGTGACTCGGGCCGTAAATGCCGGCGTTGAACAACGCCACGCGGAGGGTTTGCTGGCCGAGGGCTTGGCGGATGGTGGCGACGGCGTCGGGCTGATCCAGATCGCATTCGATCAACTGAATCTGCGCGCCATAACGCTGGCTTAGTTCGTCTAATGCAGCATTGCCGCTGCGCTTGCGCGTCACCCCGTGCACGGTCCAACCGGCTTGTGCAAACACCTCTGCCAAACCTAGGCCGATGCCGCGGGATACACCTGTGATCAATACATGAGCGGTTGTAGTCATTGCCTTTCACCTTCAATTTTTAAAGCCACCCAGCACCAGGCTACGGGTGATCGTTATGCGCAAATTAAATTGTCATTTGCCTGATTGCCCGGTGATTTGGCAGTGGCATTTGCTGATCGTTCAGCGCCGCGTTTAATTCCTGTTCAGGGCGCAGAGCGGTTTATGCAGTTGGATCAGCGCCACCCGCTCGCCCTGGGGGCTAAGGCGTTCACTCAGACTGTGCAGTTGATAGCCTAGCTTGCGATACAGCAGCAGGCCGGCGCTGTTGTGGTTAAAACAGGCCACTTGCAGGCTGCGGGCTTGATAATGCTGCTGGGCGAATTGCTCCATGTGCGCCATCAACTGACCAGCGGCCCCTTGCTCGCGGGCCCAGGGCGCGACTATCAAATTGCCCAGCTCGCAGTAATCGCCGTAGTGCCATTGGCGCAGGTTGGCAAAACCGGCTAAGCGGTTGTTGAGCAGCAGCACGCTGTTGTCGCGGCGCTCGGCCATGGTCGCGGCCAGTTGGCCGACGGTGAGTGGCCAATGCCCGGCGGGGTAGCAGAAGAACAACTCGTCGGGGTTTTGTACAAAACTCACCACCTCTTGCAGATCGCCGGCTTCAGCCGGGCGCACTGACCACTGCGGGGTTTGGCTCATCGTCACTCCTAAGTTGTCTACGAAAAGTCTCCGAGCGCAGGCGGGCCTAAGTCAGGCCAGATCGGGCGAAGTCGCAGAGCAAGCGGGCTTAGTTATTCAGTGCGGCGGGTATTGGCTTAACACTTCGCGCACGCTGCTGCGGATATTCGCTTCACGCTCACTCGGCGTGCTTTCAGGTGCACGCAGAATTTGCTCGCGGCTGCCGCGCCATACCAGTTTGCCGTCTTTGCCGTCGTACAAGTCAACCTGCAAGGTGCCCACTTGGTAGTCGAGGGTGCGTGTGTCTATATAACCCGGGCCCCAATAACCACCCCAAGGATAGCCCCAGCTCCCGCCGGTTTGACTGGTGATTTGCTCCTGGCGGTTATCCACAATCAGCCACACGCCAACACGCAGATCGCCTGCCCCGGCACTGGCTTGGCGCAGGCCGCGCTGCTCGAGTTGTTCGTTGACGGCACTGCGGATGCGCTGCTCGGTGAGGTCGCTTTGCAGGCGTGGATCATTGGGGCTGTATTGCACTGCCGGGCTCTGCCAGCTCCAGCTGCGATACGCGCCGAAGTCGCGCTGCTGGTCGTAGTCGCGGTTGAGCTGGGCGTTCTGGCAGGCACTGAGCAGTACCAGCAGGGGTAAGAGCAACAAAGCACGCATGGGCGTCTCCTGAGGGTAAGAATTAGTCATCGGGCGGATAATCGGCCAGCGCTTGCTGTAAGGCACTCTGCAGGGCCTGGCTGCGTTGTTGCTTAGTGGCGGCGACTTCGCTGCGACTGCTCCACAGCAATTGGCCGTCGTGACCATCGTAGAAGTCTAACTGCACGACCAGCACCTGTTCCGCGTAGCTGCGCACACCGCCCCAACGCGGGCCGCCCCAGCCAGAATAGCCATTGCCGTAATAGCCATGGCCCCAAGCGTAGGGACGGCTGTAGCCATAGCCTGAATAATCCTCGTAGACCTGGCGCAGGCGCTGCTCTTGGCTCAGCACCACACTGATTTGCAGATCACTGGCGGCATCGCTTTGTTGCGGACGCAGGCCGCGCTGATCGAGGGCATTGCTCAGGGCCAGCTGGATCTCTGCTGAGCTGGCCCAAGTGGTCGCACTGGGCAGGCGCTGCCAACGCCAGTTGCGATATTGGGCAAAGTCCCGCGCCGGCGCCGGGTAAGCGCTGCGATCAATATGCTCCGCCACGTGCGCCGGTGTTGGCGGTATGGGCGCGCCACTGGCCACATAGGGGTTAGGGCTTTGGCAGGCGCTGAGCAGCAGGGCCAGAGCGCCTAGCAGCGGCACATTCAGCAGGTGCATAGGCGTCTCCTTCAGGGCTGATTAACGGGGGCGACAGATCCAGTGTAGATAACGGCCTAAGCCGGCAAAACTGGGATGACGCCGATGGGCCAGCTCCATCTCGACCAGTTCCGCAAGGTCGGCCTTGGCTTGGAAGGCCTGCGGCATGTAATCGTGGAATACGCGCACGCCGCTGCGACTTTCGACCTGCCAATGGCGCTCAAGTTGCGCCGCCAATTGCCGTGGGTCCAGCGGCATTTGCGGGGTCAGGCTTTGTTTCTCGCCGGCGTAATGCTCGCTGCGCAGCTTACGGAAGTGGCCTTTGAGCAGGTTGCGGTAGATCAACGCATCCTTGTTATAGAAGGCCAGCGACAGCCAGCCAGCAGGTGCGCACAGCTGATGCAGGGCGGGCAGAATCTGCTGCGGCTCGGCCAGCCATTCCAGCACGGCGTGACACACCACTAAGTCATAGGGCTGCTTGAGCTGCGCGGGCAGGTCTTGCCACGGCGCTTGGATAAATTCGGCGCTAAGACCGGCTTCGGCAAAACGCTGGCGCGCGCCGTTAAGCATCGGTGCGGCCGGCTCGGCGAGAGTCACCTGATGTCCTTGCTCGGCCAGCCACAGGCTCATATGGCCCAGGCCCGCGCCAATGTCTAATACGCGCAGCGGCCGCTGTGGCAGCGCTTCGGTTAAATCGGCCTGGAGCACGGCGAGGCGGATGGCGCCCTTCGCGCCGCCGTAAATTTTTTCGGCGAAGCGGCTGGCCAGCTCATCAAAATGGCGATCAGTCATGGCTGAAGCGCCTTTCGCTGTCGGCCAGTTTGGCCCGTACCACGGTGTCCATATCCAGACCCAGCTCGCTGCACAAGAGCAGCAGATACAGCACGATATCGCCGACTTCTTGCCCGGCGTGGGCGAGTTTATCGGCGGGCAGTTGGCGCGATTGGTCTTCGCTCAGCCATTGGAAAATTTCCACCAGCTCGGCCATTTCCACACTGGCGGCCATGGCCAGGTTTTTCGGACTGTGGAATGGCTGCCAGTCGTTGCGATCACGGATGGCGTGCAGGCGCTGGGTTAGTTCGTTGATGTTCATGGGCACTCCAAGCAAGAGTGCATAGCTTCAGGCTTTGCCGCTCTGGCAGCAAGTTGCCAGCGGATTCGCTCGGCGAGACAGGGCTTATGCCCAGGGCCGAAACCTGAACACAGCGGCGCTCTTAACGTTGCGGATCAGCGTCATGGGCGCTCGCGGCTTTAGGCCAAAGGCGCAAAAAGCGCCGGTGGGCGCTTTTCTGCAGTGCTGCGTAGTGATTGCTCTAGCTGCTTAATCCAGCGGCTTCCACGTCCCGGTAAAGTGCACCTGATCGGCTTCACCGCGCAGACTGAACTGGCCGCAGGCGCCGCCCTCACTGGCCAGCAGATGCACTTGACTGGGCAAGTACACCGGGCGCTGGAAGCGTACGCCCACTTCATAGCCGGCCTTGGGCAAACGGTCGCCTAGTTCGGCCAAGGCACGGCCCTTGTTCCACAAACCGTGGGCAATGGCGTGGGGGAAGCCGAACAATTTGGCCGTGGCCGCCGACATATGAATCGGGTTGTAGTCGCTGGCGACCCGCGCATAGCGGCGGCCGATATCGGCCGGTGCCGGCCACTTCGCCACCAAGCTTTGCTGGCGCTTGGCCCCGCCACGGTTGGCCACGGCTTTGCCCTCTAAACGCATGGCGCGGCACAGGATCAGGCTGTCGCCTTCCCACAGCAGGCCCTGCTCGTCATACAGGCGCACAAGCAGACTGAAGGTCACGCCACGGCTGTGCGGTTGCAAATTTTGCACCTGCACGCTGATGGTCAGCGGGCCTTTGCTCGTCAGCGGACGCAGCACCCGAATATGGTTGGCCAAATGCACCAAACCCAGCAGCGGGAAGGGGAAGCGCTTGTCCGTGAGCAGCTGTAATTGCAGCGGAAAAGCCAAAATATGCGGATACGGCGCCGGTAATTGCTGATCGTCCTTAAAACCGCAAATCTGTCGATAGCGCGCGAGGTGCTCGGGGTCGACGTGGATCGGGCAGCGTACGCCCAGCTCTGGCAGGCTGTTACCGGTGACTTGGCGGCGTAACAGGGTCGGCAGAATAAAGCCTGGCAGAGCAGGTGGCGCCGATAAATCAAGCCATTCGATGGCCATGGAGCAACTCCTTAAAGCAAATTACGGCAGCGAAGCACATCAACTCATCCTACATGGCCAGCTTTGACTACAGGGATGGCGAGTTGGTCAATTACTTGGTCATATTTTCTTCCTGACCGACGCCATGCACACATAGGTTAAGCAGTAGAGCATTAATCGGCGAGCTGTGCGGCTTTGCTGTGACTTGAGTTCACTTAAGCGGTTGGGGCTGGGTACTGAATTCGCTGGCGAGAAAATCGATCAGGCTGCGAATCGACGGCAATAAACCCCGGCGCGAAGGAAACACCGCGGTGATCACGCCCTCCTGCGGCTGCCAGTGTTCGAGCAACCCTAGCAAACTGCCATCGGACAGTTCTTGTTCCACCGCTTTAAGCGGCAAGGCGGCGATCCCTACTCCTTGCAGAACGGCATTTTTCAACAGGCCCACATCGTCACTGACCAGCTTGGGATAATGACTGACTTGCGCACTTTGCCCCTGACAGCCCGTTAAGTGCCAGCTGTAATGACTCTGCGCCGTGCTCCAGGCCAGGCTGGGCAACGCGCTCAGGTCCGCCGGCAGTTCGAGCTTAGGCACCGTGTCGAGCAAACGCGGGCTGGCGACTAACACCTGGGGGCTTTTACTCAACACCTTCATCACCAACTCGCTGTCTTCTAAAGGTGGAAAGCACAGGTTGAGGGCCAGGTCGTAACCTTCGCTGATAATATCGACGCGGCGGTTATAGGTTTTCACATACAGCTCGATGGCCGGATTCAGGGCCATAAATTTCGCCAGCAGCGGCGCCGTCCAAAAGTGCAGCAGCGCCGTGGTGCAACACAGACGTATCACACCACGCGGTTCGGCACGGTTTTGCTCGATTAAATCTTCTGCCGACTCGGCCTCGGCCAGCATGGCCACACAGTGGCGGTAATAAGCTTGGCCAATTTCGCTGACTTGAAATTGCCGGGTTGAGCGCTGAATCAGGCGTACTCCCAGCCGGGTTTCCAACTGGTTGATGCGCCGGCTTAAGGTCGACTTAGGAATGCCCAAGGCGCGACTGGTCGGAGCGAAGCCGCCGTATTCGACCACTTTGGCGTACAAAGAGAGTTCATTGAGATCAATCACGGGACATCCATTGTTCCACTGTTGACGCATTAGCTGACGCCAAGTTTATGGCGAAGGTGTCGCTGTTATGGCTCATGCTGGCCAGTTCGTCCCCGCTCCTGTGCTAAATCCTTTGTCAGACAGGGGCTTGGGTGGCGCTAAGACTTTCGTGGCATGTGCCTCTAGCGCGCGTGGTGCAGCTAGGTTGGCATTCTAGCAGTTTTGGCTGTTCCATTAATGGGACACTGCAATTCATTCTCGCCACTAGTCTGTCGGACATTCGCTCTATAGGGTGTGGGCATCTTTTCATAGGAGGACCACTCATGAAAAAGATTTTAGGTCTCTACGGTAACCCTCATCAGCATTGGGTGGGTGACGGCTTCCCGGTGCGTTCGTTATTTACCTACGACAGCCTCGGTCAGCACATCAGCCCTTTCCTGCTGCTGGATTATGCCGGGCCGACGCAATTCGAGCCCACGGAAAAACGCCGTGGTGTGGGCGAGCATCCTCATCGTGGGTTTGAGACGGTCACCATCGTTTATGAAGGTGAAGTCGAACACCATGACTCCACGGGCGCCGGCGGCACGATCGGGCCGGGAGATGTGCAGTGGATGACGGCTGCCTCAGGCATTCTGCACGAGGAGTATCACTCCAGCGCATTCGCCCGTAAGGGCGGCAACTTTGAGATGGTGCAGCTGTGGGTCAACCTGCCGAGCAAGGACAAGATGGCGCCACCGCGCTATCAAAACATTCTCGATAGCGATATCCCCAACATCATCTTGGCCGATGAAGTCGGTCAGGTCCGGGTGATTGCCGGTGAGTACGCCGGTCAGCGCGGCCCGGCTCTGACTTTCAGCCCGCTGCAGGTGTGGGATATTCGCCTCAACGCGGGTAAAGAGCTGGAGCTGAACGTCACCGAGGGCCACAGCTGTGCGGTGGTGGTGCTCAATGGCACGGTGCAGGTGAATCAGGATCAGGTGCTGCGCGGCCCACAGTTAGCCTTGCTGGATACCGCCGGCACGCAACTGCTGCTGGAGGCTAATAGCGATGCCAAACTGCTGCTGCTCAGTGGTGAGCCCCTGAATGAACCTATCGTCGGTTATGGCCCGTTTGTGATGAACAGCCAGGAACAAATCGGCGAGGCCATCCGCGATTTCAACAGCGGTCGCTTTGGCCAGATTGGTTAAACCTTAACGCCGCGTTGCGGTCTGCATGCTTGGATTTCAAGTGTGCTGACCGACGCTGCGTACTTATTCAAATAGCGTGCGCACGACGCCTCGTCGCGCAGGCATGGAGGCCGTGATGAGTAACCGAGACCTTGAGTGTGAGTTATCCACTTCTGCGGATTGTCCCGTACAGGATGGCGTGCGCCAGATCCAACGGATCAGCCCGCGCGCTGCGATTATTGGCGGTGGCATTCCGGTCAACCGGTTGCTCCCCGGCCCCCAGCGGCAACTGATCGGCGCCTGGTGTTTTCTCGACCATGCCGGCCCTGCCGAATTACCTGAGGGCCAAGGGCTGAATGTCGGCCCCCACCCGCATATCGGTTTGCAGACCTTCACTTGGATGATTGAAGGCGAGGGCCTGCACCGCGACAGTCTGGGCAATGAGCAAGTGATTCGCCCCGGCCAGGTCAACCTGATGACGGCTGGCCGCGGCATTGTCCACACTGAAGAATCCCCCGATGGCGAGCGCCATATCCACGCCGCGCAGCTGTGGATTGCCTTGCCAGAGGCCGATAAAGACTGCCCGCCAGCCTTTGATCACTATCCGGATTTACCCCAGTGGCAGAACCAGGGCGTGCAATACACCTTGCTGGCCGGCAGCTTTGCCGGGCAGCGCGCGCCGAGCCGAATCTATTCGCCTTTGGTGGGCGTGGATCTGACCTGGCTGACAAATTCCAATCAGCAGCTAGGCTTACAACTGGAATTTGAGTACGGCGTGCTAGTGCTGGAAGGCAACGTTGAGGTTAACGGCGAGCAATTTGCAGCTAACGAGCTGGCCTATTTAGGGCGTGGTTTGTCGAGCCTGAGTTTGCAGGCCTCGGCCGGCACCCGTGTGCTGCTGCTCGGTGGCGAGCCGTATCACCAACAGATTCATCTGTGGTGGAACTTCGTGGCCCATAGCCGTGATGAGATTGCCGTTGCTTTAGATGATTGGAACCGTCACAACCTTGAACGTTTCCCCCGTGTGCCGGGTTATGCCGGGGAGCGCTTAACTGCGCCGCCCTTACCCTGGTTGACCGGCGCGGTCTCTGGCTGAGTTCAGCGCAGCGCCCGACTCAAGGATGAGAGGCTTAATGCAACCACTGCTCAACTACTTCAGGTTGGTGTTTAACCCCAACCTAGCGGTTCTGCTGTTTGCCCTGCGCACTATCGCCGCAGCGCTGCTGACCATGTACTTGTCGTTTATCTTCGATCTGGCTGAGCCTAAATGGGCGATGATGGCGGTGATCATCGTCAGCCAGCCATTGGCCGGCATGGCTTTGCAGCGCAGCTTTGCGCAGTTTATCGGGACCACTGTAGGGGCGATTGTCGCGGTCAATATCATGGCCCTGTTCCCCCAGGCGCCGTTGCCATTTTTGATCACCCTGGCGTTGTGGTTAGGCTTTTGCACTGCGGGCGGCACCCTGCTGCGTTACACCAACTCCCAGGCTTTTGTGCTCAGTGGCTACACCGCTGTGGTGGTGGCCATGCTAGCCGTGCCGCAGCAGGAAAACACCCTGATGCTGGCCATTACGCGCATCACCGAAACGCTGCTCGCGGTGTCCTGCGTGGCGCTGGTCAGCTTGCTTACCGCGCGTCCTGGCGCGGTCGCGCGGGGCTATTTTGCCAAGGTCGATCAGGTGCTCAAACTGATGGCCCTGCACGCGGCGCAAGTGATCCGCACTGAAGAAGGCGAGGCCGAGTTTCAGCAACGGCAGATGCAACTGCTCAATGAAATCAACGTGCTGGAAGGCTTGCGCCGCCACCTGTATTTCGATGCACCGCGCCTGCGTAAGGCCAACAGCATGGTGCAGTTATTACGCAATCAACTGGTGCTGCTGACCTCACGGCTGACCGTGCTGCGCCATCAGCGGGTGTTGATCACTGAGCGTTGGCTCGGCGACTTACCGGAAGCGGTGCAGAGCCTGCGCGCCGATGAAGTGGCCCTGCTCGAACAGTTGGCCAAACATGGCCGGGCGTTGCCGGAGGCCGAGCGCCAGGGCTTTCGCGACTTACGCCAGCGCTTTGAACAGCTGGCGGAAAAAGCCGAGAGCCTGGCCGACCCGATTCCTGATCATCTGCGCTCCCTGGCTTGGGCACTGCGTTGGGAGCAGGCGCGACTGCTGCAACAACTGGATGAGGTGTTGCAACTGAGCGACGCCATCCAGTCCGGCCGCGAAGCCAGCAGTGTCTACCCTGAGCTGCGCACCAACCCCTTGCATATGGACTACCGCCTGGCTGGGATGAACGCCGTGCGCGCTTTCGTCGCCTTGATGCTAGGGGGCTTGCTGTGGATTGAAACCGGGTGGGAAGGGGCCCGCGGCGGGCTGATTTTGATTGGCGTGCTGTGCTCGTTGATGGCGACCTTTCCGCGCCCGCTGATGGCCAGCCAAAACTATGTGCGTGGCTTTGGTTTAGCCCTGGTGGTGGCGGCGCTCTATCAGTTCTGGTTGCTGCCGGCGATGACCACCGTCGAGATGCTGGCGGTGGTGCTGGTGCCGTTTTTGTACGTGGTCGCCGTAGGTTTATCCACTCCACTGACCGCCGGGATCAGCATGGGCCTGGGCCTGTCCACGTTGTTGATGGTTGGGCCGCAGAACGTCGGCGCCTGGACCAACACCGCCATGCAGTGGTTTGAGTTTGCTGGCGCCTACAGCCTGGCCTCGTTGCTGGCGCTGATGGTGTACGCCCTGGTGTTTCCGTTTAACCCGCTGCGGCGCATGCAGCGTCTGTATCGCGAGAGTCGCCAGCAGGTGCACGAGTTGTTGCTGGCGCCGAGCGCGGATCAGTACCAGTTCGTTTTTGAAAGCCGTATGGCCGACCGCCTGACCATGATGCTCGGCCTGCTGCCCTCGATCAGTAATCCGCAAGGCCAGCGTCTGTACGACGTGAGCCTGGCCTGCATGTCGCTGGGCGTGTCGCTGAACTTGCTCAAGCAGCAGCGGGCGCAATTGGAGCCGGTCTTCGACAACCGACTGCAACAGTTGCTGGAGCAGATTGGCGCGATGCTCAGCGATCAGCGCCGTATCGACCACCTGCAACTGGCGCATGACTTGCGTGACTTGGGGGCGCAGTTGGATGAGCGCCACAGCGTGGCTCGGGCCAACAGTCACGAGCAGTTGTGGTCACTGTTTCGCATCAACGTGGCGCTGTTGATCGTTGCTTCATTTATTGAACGCTATAGCGAGTTTTTGCAGCCGTTGTCGTCAGGAGAAAGCCGCCTTGCCCATTGATTTTGAGATCGGCGGGGTCTACCTGCCCCCCATCGCCCAGGCCCTGTTGTTGGCCTTGCCGATTTTTGTGTTGCTCGACTGGCTCGTTCGCCGCGTCGGCCTGCTGCAGTTTGTGTGGCATGAGGCGCTGTTTGAGGGAGCGTTGTATGTCTGTGTCTGTGCCACTTTGGTGCTGCTGATGGGGGCTGTATGAAGGCAAAACAATTACTCGCGCAAGGCGTGACGGTGGTTGTGGTCTTGCTCGCGCTGTTGCTCGGTTGGTACGCCTGGGAGTACTACACCCGTGCCCCCTGGACCCGCGATGCGCGGGTGCGCGCCGACGTGGTGACCTTATCGGCGGATGTCGCCGGGCGCATCGTCAGGCTGCCGCTGCACGACAACCAGCTTGTGAAGAAGGGTCAACTGCTCCTGCAAATCGACCCTGAGCCCTATGAGTTGGCGGTGGAACGTGCCCAACGCAGCGTCGAAGTCGCCCAGGCCACCTTAGGCCAAGCCCAGGCGACCATCACCGCCAGCCAGGCGCAACTGAGCCAGCGCCAGAGCGAGGAACGCCGGCGTAAGGTGCTGGCCGCCGCCACCTCGATTTCCCGCGAAGAGTGGGAGCGGGCGCAGACTGATGTGCGCGTGGCGCAGTCCGATTTATTGCGTAATCAGGCTGATCTGGGCCTGGCCGAAGCCAACGTGAAGCAGGCCATCGCCGTGCTCCATCAGGCCGAACTGGACCTGCGGCGCACCCAAGTGATCGCGCCGGTGACGGGGTATGTGACCAACCTGCTGACCCGTGAGGGCGACTACGCCAATGTCGGCAACGGCCTGTTGGCGCTAGTCGATAGCGACTCGTTTTATGTCAGCGGTTACTTCGAGGAAACCAAGCTGCCGCGCATTCTTGAAGGGCATCCGGTGCGGGTGCAATTGATGAGTGGGGAGACGTTTAACGGCACGGTGCAGAGCATTGCCTACGCTATCACTGACCGCGAGAACGCCACTGGTAGCCGCCTGCTGGCCGACATCAATCCCAGCTACACCTGGGTCAAGTTGGCCCAGCGGGTGCCAGTGCGCATCGCCATTGATCCCGAGTATTTAAAGCTACAACGCCTGCGTGCAGGCACCACGGCAACCGTCACGGTACTGCCAGAACTGGCCGCTACTGCTGTAGGCCCAGAAGAGTAATACAAGGAAACCAGCTTAATGCGTCGATACGGTAAAGCGCTTATGCGCGGTAACTCCCTTCTCGGTTTGAGTCTGTTGGTGCCCTGCGCCTTAGCAGATAACTCCCTGGGGCAACGGGATAACCTCAGCAGCGATATTAACGACCGGCAAAAGGCCGAGATGAAGATTCCCGCAGGCTTTACCGAAGGGGCCACGTTTAACGGTTTACTGCGTAACTACTATTTTGGTCGGGATAACCACAACACGCCGCAGGGCCGTGATCAGCGCGAGTGGGTGCAGGGTATCTATCTGTCGCTGCGCTCCGGTTATACCGATACGCCGATTGGCATGGGGGTGGATGTCCATGGCTTTTACGGCCTGCGCCTGGATGGCGGCGGTGGCAGCGGCGGGGCCGGTTTGCTGCCCCTGGATAGCCAGGGCAAACCGCAAGATGAGTTTTCCGCGGCGGGCGCTGCGCTGAAATTCCGTGCGTTCGACAGCCTGCTGATGGCCGGTGATCAACTGGTGGAAAACCCCATTGCGGCCGGTGGCGTCAGCCGCGTGTTTCCGCAAACCCTGCGCGGCGTGACCCTGCGTAACTACTCGATCACTAACCTGACCCTCGACGCCGGCTGGATCGACAGCAACCGCCTGCGTAACCAAAGCGGCCACAGCCATTTGTTTACCAGCTATGGCGCCAGTAACCGGGCCGGCGTGCGCGCCGACCAAGAGAGCCCGCATATCACTTGGCTCGGCGCTGTGTACAGCGCGCCGCAGTCCTATAGCCTGACGGTGTACAGCGGTGAGTTAGAAGACATTTGGCGACAAGACTACGTCGGCCTGAGCTGGCCGCTGAAAATCAGTCAGAACTGGAACATGACGCCGTTTGTCCACTACTACCGCACCCGTGATCAGGGCGCCAGCCAACTGGGCCAGATCGACAACCAGACCTATAGCGGTGGCCTGCTGTTTGCCGGTCACGGCCATAGCCTGTCGTTTGGGGTGCAGAAGGTCGATGGCGACACGCCGTTTGACTATATCGCCCAGGACGACCGCTCGTTTTTGTACCTGAGCAACTCCCAGCAGTACGCTGACTTCAATGCCCCCACGGAGCTGTCGTGGAAGGTGCAATACGCCGCCAGCCTGGCCTTTATCAATGCGCCTAACTTGCAGTTCAGCACCTCTTATAGCCGCGGCGAGGCCGACCTGACCAAGGCCAACCCTAACAGTGCCGGTTATGGCTATATCTACAACGCCGATGGCAAGCACGCCAAGCATTGGGAGCGTGACATCGCCCTGCGCTACGCCGTGGCCGAGGGCCAGGCCAAGGGCCTTAACCTCACTCTGCGCTGGGCCAGCCACCGCTCAGGCGACGGCTACACCGCCCCCGGCAATACTCGCGGCAATGCCAGTGCCGATGAGTACCGGGTAATTGTTGACTACCCTTTCGCCATTTTCTAAGGCAGTGCATGGAGCGCGTATGACCTTCTCAACCCGCAGCCTGGGAGTCCTCGCCTTGGCTGGTGTTTGCCAGAGCAGCTTGGCCGATAGCGTGGCGCTGCCGCCGCTGGCGCTGGGCAACAGCAGTTTTATGGACGGTGTGGTGATGCCCGGCGTACTCACCGAACTGCCCATCCAATACTCGCGCAGCAACTCTGCTTACGATGCCCACGGCCATTCCGTGCCGGGGCGTCAGGCGGTGCGCAGCCTGACCATGCTGCCGCACATTGCCTATATCAGTGAGCACAAACTGTTTGGCGCCAATGTCGGTGCCGAGGTGCTGTTGCCGCTGGTGCATCTGGACGTGGATGTGGATAACGGCCCGAGTGGCACCCGCAGCCGTCAGGGGGATTTGATCTTCAACCCGTTGCTGCTGCAATGGGCGCCGGTGCAGTTGTTTGGTCGGCCTTACTGGCAGAGGGCGGTACTGGGCTTCTCGGTGCCCACCGGCTCCTATTCGTCATCGGCGCAGATCAACACCGGGGCCAACGTCTGGGTGGTCAATCCGCATTACGCCTTTACCTGGCAGTTCAGCGAGCGTTGGGAGGTCAGCGGCCGCCTGCACTACGCCTGGACCAGCCGTAACAACGACCCGGCCGATGCCCTCGAAGCCCATGAAGTGCAGCCGGGTCAGGCCTTCCATAGCAACTTCGCGGTGTCCTATGCGCTGGATGACAACTGGCGAGTCGGTGTGGCCGGTTATCACCTTAAGCAAATCAGTGACGACCGGGTCGACGGGCACCGGCAGAAGGACTCCCGCGAGCGCGTCACCGGCCTGGGGCCTGGGGTGATGTATCAGAAGGGCGCGCAGATGTTCTACGCCAACTTCTACGTGGAAAGCCAGGCGCAAAACCGCAACGAGGGCAGCCAGCTGACCCTGCGCTATTTGCATCCGTTCTAGTTCGCCCAGCCTTAGTTGTTCTGTGCAACCGGGCCGGCGGGATTTACCCGCCGACCTGCGTTGCCCCCATGACGACAAAACACCGACAATAGCGGCCAATTTTTTGCTTAGCTGATGACGGTCCCATGGAAATTAAGGTCAACTTTCTCGACAACCTGCGCCTTGAAGCCAAGTTCGATGACTTCACGGTAATTGCCGACCAACCCATTCGCTACAAGGGTGACGGCTCGGCGCCGGGGCCGTTTGACTACTTCCTGGCCTCGTCGGCGCTGTGCGCGGCGTACTTCGTCAAGCTGTACTGCGACACCCGTAACATCCCCACCGAAAACATCCGCCTGTCGCAGAACAACATCGTCGACCCGGAAAACCGTTACCAGCAAACCTTCAAGATTCAGGTCGAGCTGCCGGCCGATATCAGCGACAAAGACCGTCAGGGCATTCTGCGTTCCATCGAGCGCTGCACCGTGAAGAAGGTGGTGCAAACCGGCCCGGAATTTATCATCGAACAAGTCGCCAACCTCGACGACGATGCCCAGGCCTTGCTGCTGCCAGGCAATAGCGACACGCAGACCTTTATCCTCGGCAAGGACCTGCCGCTGGAGCAAACCATCAGCAATATGTCGGCGATCATTGCCGAGCTGGGGATGAAGATCGAAATCGCCTCGTGGCGCAATATCGTGCCCAACGTCTGGTCCCTGCATATCCGCGATGCCCAGTCGCAGCTGTGTTTTACCAACGGCAAAGGGGCGAGCAAAGACAGCGCGCTGGCCTCGGCTCTGGGCGAATTTATCGAGCGGCTGAACTGCAACTTCTTCTACAACGACCAGTTCTGGGGCGAGGACATCGGCCATGCGCCCTTCGTCCATCATCCCTCCGAGCGCTGGTTCCAGCCTGGCCGGCGTGATGCGCTGCCGAAAGAAATTCTCGATGAGCACTGCCTGGCCATCTACAACCCGGATGGCGAGCTGCACGGCTCGCATTTGTTCGATACCAACTCGGGTAACCCCGAGCGCGGCATTTGCTGCCTGCCGTTTGTGCGTCACAGCGATGGGCAGACGGTGTATTTCCCCTCCAACCTGATCGAAAACCTGTTCCTCAGTAACGGCATGAGCGCCGGCAACACTCTGGCTGAAGCCCAGGTGCAGTGCCTGTCGGAGATTTTCGAGCGGGCGGTGAAGCGCGAGATCCTCGAAGGCGAGCTGGCCCTGCCGGATGTGCCGCAGGAGGTGCTGGCCAAGTACCCGGCCATTCTTGCCGGCATTCAGGGTTTGGAGGAGCAGGGCTTCCCGGTGCTGGTTAAAGACGCCTCCTTGGGCGGCGAATATCCGGTGATGTGCGTAACCTTGATGAACCCGCGCACCGGCGGTGTGTTTGCCTCCTTCGGCGCCCATCCAAGTCAGGAAGTGGCGATCGAGCGCAGCCTCACCGAGCTGCTGCAGGGGCGCAGTTTCGAGGGCCTCAACGACCTGCCGCAGCCGACCTTTGAAAGCCAGGCACTGATGGAGCCGAACAACTTCGTTGAGCACTTTATCGACTCCAGCGGTGTGGTGTCGTGGCGCTTCTTCAGCGCCAAGGCCGACCATGAGTTTGTCGAGTGGGACTTCAGCGCTGCGGGGGAGAACGCTAACGCCGAAGAAGCCGCGACCCTGTTCGGCATCCTCGAAGCCATGGACAAAGAAGTGTATATGGCGGTTTACGATGACTTAGGCGCCACCGCCTGCCGCATCCTGGTGCCGGGTTATTCGGAGATTTATCCGGTCGAGGATTTGATCTGGGATAACACCAACAAAGCGCTGTTCTTCCGCAGCGACATCCTCAATCTGCATAGTTTGGATGATGAGGCGCTGGCCGATCTGCTGAGCCGTCTGGAGGAATCCGAGCAGGACGATTATGGCGATGTCAGCACCCTGATCGGCATCGAGTTCGACGAGAACACGGCCTGGGGCCAACTGACCTTGGTCGAGCTGAAGCTGCTGATTAACCTGGCCCTGAAACGCTATGACGAGGCCAAGGAGCTGGTGGAGATCTTCCTCCAGTACAACGACAACACGGTGGATCGCGGCCTGTTCTATCAAGCCCTTAACGTGGTGCTGGAAGTGCAGTTGGACCGCGAGCTGGACTTGGCCGACTACGAAGTGAACTTGCGCCGCATGTTTGGCAACGCGCGCATGGATGCCGCGATCGGTTCGGTGACCGGCAGCGTGCGCTTCTATGGCCTGACCCCGACCAGCACCAAACTGGAAGGGCTGGATAAGCATCTGCGCCTGATCGACAGCTACAAAAAGCTGCATGCGGCGCGGGCCAAAGCTGCTGGCATTGCCCTTTAAGTCAGTCGCCTTTCACCAAGGGCATTGTTTGCGAGTAAAAAAACGCCCGGTTAATCCCGGGCGTTTTTGTTGGTGGCATGTGGGCGATGCGCGTTTGCTTTTAGTCGCGTGGCTGTGGGCGCCAGGTTTTTAACAACAAGGCATTGCTCACCACGCTGACGCTGCTCAGAGCCATGGCTGCACCGGCCAACATGGGGTTGAGCAAACCGGCGGCGGCCAGGGGAATGCCGATCAGGTTATAGGCGAAGGCCCAGAACAGGTTCTGGCGGATTTTGCCGTAGGTGCGCCGGCTGATTTCCAACGCATCGGCGACCAAACGCGGATCGCCGCGCATCAGGGTAATTCCGGCGGCCTGCATGGCCACATCGGTGCCACTGCCCATGGCGATGCCGACATCGGCGGCGGCCAGTGCGGGAGCATCGTTGATACCGTCGCCAACCATGGCCACCACGTCCTGTTGTTTCAGCTGGCTGATCAGCGCGGCTTTCTCTTCCGGCAGCACTTCGGCATGGGCCACGCGGATGCCCAAGGCCTCGGCCACCGCTTTGACGCTGCCGGGGTTATCGCCGCTGATCAAATGGCTGCTGATGCCGCGCTGATTGAGCGCCGCCACCGCCGCTTTGGCGCCGCTCTTCAGGGTAGCGCCAAAGGCCAATAAGCCCAGCACCCGCGCTTGCGGTTTAAGCTCAAGCAGCCACGACAGCGTCCGGCCCTCGGCCTGCCAGGCGCTGGCTTGCCCGGCCAACGAGCCTTGGCTTAGACCGTGCTGTTCGAGCAAACGCCTGTTGCCCAGGGCCAGCTCGCGGCCCTCTAAGGTGCCGCTAATGCCCAGGCCCACCAGTGCTTGGCTGGCGCTGATTGGCGGCACCATTAGCTGTCGCTCGGCGCAGGCATCGAGCACCGCCTTGGCCAGTGGATGTTCACTGCCGCGTTGCAGGGCGGCGGCTTGTTGCAGCAACTGCGCCGTGTCGCCATCCAGCGCGTGCTGATGGATCAGGCGTGGCGTGCCGGAGGTGAGGGTGCCGGTCTTGTCGAAGGCGACTAAGGTGACGCGATGGGCCAGCTCCAAGGCTTGCGCATCCTTGATCAAAATTCCATGGCGCGCCGCCACTCCGGTGCCCGCCATAATCGCCGTAGGGGTGGCCAAACCGAGGGCGCAGGGACAGGCGATGACCAGCACGGCCACGGCATTGAGCAGGGCGGTCTCCACTCCAGCGCCGAGCCACAGCCACAGGCCCAAGGTGAGCAGGGCGGCGAGCAGCACACAGGGCACAAACACCTGGCTGACCTTATCCACCAGTTTTTCGATGGGGGCCTTGGCCGCTTGCGCGTCTTCGACCAAACGGATAATCCGCGCCAATACCGTCTCGGCACCTAAGGCCGTGGTTTGCACCACTAAGCGGCCTTCGCCATTGATCGCCCCGGCCGTTACACGGTCACCCGGCTGTTTGGCTTGGGGCAGGCTTTCGCCGCTGATCAGGGCTTCATCGGCGTGGCTGTGGCCCTCGTTTACCAGGCCATCCACGGCAAAGCGTGCGCCAGGTTTAACCACAATCAGATCGCCCAGGTGCAGAGCCGCCAGGCTGACCCACTGCTCGACGCCGTCTTGCACACGCAACGCGCCATCGGGGCGCAGCGCTTGCAGGGCGCGGATGGCGCTGGTGGTCTGGCGTTTGGCGCGGCTCTCGAGGTATTTACCGAGGAGGATCAGGCTGATGATCATTGCCGACGCCTCAAAGTACAGATGGGGCATGCCATCAGTGGCCGTTGCCCACTGGTACAGGCTCAGGCCATAGGCGGCGCTGGTGCCGAGCACCACCAACTGATCCATATTGCCGGCGCCACTGCGCAGGGCCTGCCAGGCGGCGCGGTAAAAGCCGGCGGCGAAAAACAGCTGCACCGGCGTGGCCAAGGCAAATTGCAGCCAGGCCGGCAGCATCCAGTGCACGCCAAAGGGCATCAGCAACATGGGCAGCATCAGCGGCACGCTTAAGGCCAGGGCCAGCAGCACCCGCCAACGCTGAGCGCGTAACTCATGGGCGGCGCGCTGCTCGCCAGCATCCACGGCACTGGCGACTTGCGCGCTAAACCCGGCGCGTTGGATCGCTTGTAGCAGGCCCAAGGGATCAGTGCCGCTCAACACTTGCACGCTGGCCTGCTCCGTGGCCAGGTTCACTCGGGCGCTAAGCACGCCAGCTTGCTTGTTGAGCACCCGCTCGATGCGCCCGGCACAGCTGGCGCAGGTCATGCCGCTGATGGCCAGTTGCACGCTGCTGCTGGGCACTTCATAGCCGGCCTGGCTGACGCTGGCGCGTAGTTGTTCCAGGCTGTTGGCTGGCGCTTCGAGATGGGCTTGCTCGGTAGCTAGGTTGACCCGTACCTGGCTGACGCCCTCGACTTTGCGCAGGGCGCGCTCGACCCGTGCGGCACAACTGGCGCAGGTCATGCCGCGAATGGGCAGGGTGAAGGTGCTGACAGTGGGGCTGGACATTGGCAAACCTCGTGGGCAGGTCGAGAGCCTAAGGATCAACCTTGCCACCGGGGTAAGGTCAAGCGGCCACCATGACTTGACCTTGCCCCGGTGGCAAGCTTTAGCCTGAGTATCATCCTAAGCCGCCCTGCGTACTGGGCGGCCCGGTTACAATGGGTTTTTATCTAAGGAGATCGCCATGTCGGGCGCTACTGTTCATCGCTTCCACGTCACTGGCATGACCTGCCAACACTGCGTCAACACCATCACCGAGGCTGTCACCGCGCTGGATGCCCAAGCCAAGGTCAAGGTGCAACTGCAGGGCGGTTCGGTGCAGATCACCAGCACGTTGTCCAGCGACGTGCTGATGGTGGCCATGGTTGAAGCCGGTTACGACGTCGGCTTGGCCTGATCCGGCCGGCACGGCGGGAAATCCTGGCCGCGCCACTCGCGGACCAGGCCGCGAAAGCAACTATCGATCATCGGCGCCACATCGTCTTGCAGCATGAACAGGCTGCGATCGCGAATCCATTCGTGGAACAGGCCGATGATCATGGCGTGAACGGCCCGCGCCGCGATGTGCGGGTTGATCCCCGGATACAGCCGGGCACGCACGCCGGGCTTATCGAACTGCTGCTCGCAGAGTTGAATAAACGCCCTGATAAAGGTTTCCTGACGCTCTTCGGCGGGACGCAGCTCGTCGGTGAACTCACAGCGGCGCAGCAGGATGGTGAAGATGCGCTGCTTTTTCTGATCCTCGATCAGGCTGGTCAGGGCCTCGATACACAGATAGCGCAGGTTCAGCAGCGGGTCTTGCTGCGGGCAGCCGAGCAGGCGCTCAGCCAGCACTTCTGGGGGTAAGCGCACCTGATTGATCATGGCGGTGAACAAGTCGGCCTTGTTGGCAAAATGCCAATAAACCGCTCCCCGAGTGACGCCGGCGTGCCGGGCGATGTGCTCGAGACTGGTGTGGGCCACGCCGCGTTCTAGAAACAGTGCTTCGGCTGCTTCGAGAATGGCGTTGCGGGTTTTTTCGGCGTCAGCCTTGGTTCTGCGCATGCTTGTAAGGAAATTCTGCAGGGTGTCAAGGTGTTAAGTGTAATTGCTTTTGCGCTGGCTGGCTATTTACATACCGGTATGTATGTAAATAGCATGGCAATCTGCCGTCGTTGAGCGGTTCTTTGCCGACGGCTGTAGTCGCTCGTTGCTGGCCAGTTTTGAGATGCGGTGTTTTACTGACTTGTGCTGAATCTGGGGCTGCGCTTGTGGTCTGTTAATGGCACTGCCTTCTGCTCTACCGCCATGGACTCACCCTGGCACCTAAGCTTCTTTCACTGTTCACGGCGCTGGTATTGGCAAAAAAAACGCCGGGCCAGCTAAGCATTTGGAAAATCATGCCCTTACGTCTTTTGTTGATTCTTGGCGCGTTGAGCGCTTTTGGCCCATTGGCCGTCGACTTCTACCTGCCCAGTTTCCCCGCCCTGGCTGAAGCCTTTGGCACTGACGCCGAGCGCGTGCAGTTGTCGCTGGCCGCGTACTTCGTCGGCCTGGCCTTGGGGCAACTGCTCTATGGTCCTTTGGCCGACCGCTTTGGCCGGCGGATTCCACTGCTCGCTGGGGTCGCGCTGTTCTGCTTGGCCTCCTTGGCCTGCGCCGTGGCGCCGAGCCTGGAATGGCTGATTGCCGCGCGCTTTGTTCAAGCCCTGGGCGGTTGCGCGGGCATGGTGGTGTCGCGGGCGGTGGTGCGCGACCTGTGCGATCCGATCCATTCGGCCAAGGTCTTCTCGCAACTGATGCTGGTCATGGGCGTTGCCCCGATCATGGCGCCGGGGCTCGGTGGCTTATTGCTCAGCACCTTGGGCTGGCCGTCGATCTTTATCTGCCTGACGTTATTTAGCTTGGGCTGCTGGCTGGCCATCGCCCGCTGGTTGCCCGAGTCGATGCCGAAGGACATGGCCAAGGTGCCGTTGAATCAGGCGTGGGTTAACTACCGGGGGCTGTTCCGTGATGGCGCCTTTATGGGCTATGCCCTGACCAGCGGCTTTGCCATGGCCGGGATGTTTTCTTATATCGCCGGGTCGCCGTTTATTTTTATCCAGCTCTACGGCGTCGCTCCGGAGCACTATGGGTTGCTGTTCGGCAGCAACGCCCTGGGCTTTATCCTGGTGGCGCAGATCAACGCGCGCCTGGTGGCACGCTTTGGCCCGGATAAGTTACTGAACCGGGTGGTGTGGCTGTATCTGAGCTTTGGTGTGATTCTGCTGCTGGTGGCGCTGGCGCGTTTTCCGGTGCTGTGGCCTTTTTTGCTGCCGCTGTTTTGCTGCATTGCCTGCCTGGGCGTGCTGCTGCCCAATGCGTCGGCCTGTGCCATGGCGGGGCAGGGGCAGCATGCCGGCAGCGCCTCGGCGTTACTGGGCAGTGTGCAGTTTGCGATTGCCGCGAGCATGGCCAGCTTGGTCGGCTTGCTGCATGACGGCACGGCGCGCCCCGTGGCGTTGCTGATCTGCCTGTGCGGCGTGCTGACGGTCAGCTGCAACTACTTCACGCGCTGGGCCGAGGCCCGTCAGCGGCAGGCTGCGGCGGCCTAATTCAGGGCTGCTACTTGGGGCGTGGCGCTGAATTGCAGGGCCAGCCCCGCCAGCCGGGTGAACTCGGTGACCAGAGCGATATCGGCATGACTTGGCCGGGTCGGCTGCGGGTAGTAGATGCCGAAAGTGCCAAGCACCTTGCCGTGATCGTCCTTAAACGGCAGGGACCAGCAGGCGTGTAGTCCGGCGCGGGTGGCCAACTCGGCATAGTGTTGCCAGTTGGGGTGGCTGCTGAGGTCTTCGGCAATCACCAGCTCACCGCTGGCGGCGGCATGGCCACAAGAGCCCACATCGTGCTGCGCCGCAATGCCATCGATGGCCTGGCAGTATTCCAACGGCAAACTTGGCGCGGCCCCGATGCGTAACTGGTTGTGCTCATCGAGGAGCATGATCGACACGCGCATGTGCGGTTGCAACTGCTCCAGGCCCCGGCTGATGCCGGTGAGAATCTCGCCCAGCGGGTGCTTAGCCAGCAATTCATCCAGGACCGCATTACGCGCCTTCTGCAGTTGCTGGGCTTGGTGGCGCTCGTGCACATCGCGCAGGCTGCCATGCAGGGTACGCTCGGGCAGACTGACATTAAGCTGCAACTCGACCCGCCGTACCTGGCCGCTGCGGGTGAGTAACTGGCACTCCAGACGCAGGTTGTTGAGCAGGCCACTGCTCAGTTCTTCCAACTGCTGACGCAGCGGGGTTTGGCCCAGCTCGGGCATAAAGCGCGACAGGTTTTGCCCCAAACTCTCGCTGCTGCTGTAGCCGCTGATTTCGCACCAGGCCGGGTTAAGAAAGCACAGCTGGTTGTGTTCGTCGGTGATAAAAATGGCATCGCCCAGATGCTCCACCAGCGTGCGGTAACGGCTCTCGCTGACCTGCAGGGCGGCATGCATTTTCTTCTGTTCGGTCAGGTCGATATCGATCTGATACAGCTCCAGCTGATCGAAGCTATTGCGCAGGGTCATATGGCTGGAGTGCACCCACACCGGGCCGCCATCTTTACGTTGCAACTGCACTTCGCCGGCGGCCACCGGTGGCCCGTCGAGTTGCCAGAGGTTGGCGGCCACCGCCACTTTGCGCCGCGCTTGCGGTGGCACGATAAGTTCTTCCATGCGCCGGCCCATGGCCTCTTGCACGCTGTAGCCATACAGCTGGGTGCTGGCCTGGTTCCAGAAAATCACCCGGCGTTCGCGGTCGTAGCCCTGCACGGCGATCCGTGGGGTTTGCCCGAATAACTGGCGTAAGCGTTGCTCCGCCTGACGCAGGGCTTGCTCATGGTGCTTTTGCACGCTGATGTCCTGCACGGTGCCGCAAATCCCCCCGGCCTCATTCACCTGGCCACGCAATTGCAACCAAACCTGTGGGGCTTGCTCGTGGGGCGCTTGCAGTTGGACGCAGACGTTCAGCTCGCGTTTTTCTTCGAGCAGGGCCAGCAGGGCGCGCTGCACGTTGCCGCGTTCGCTTGGGTGCAACCAACTGAGCAGTTCGCTTAGGCTCGGTTGCTGTTCCAGGTTCTCGCGACCAAGCAGGCGCAGGGCCGCGGCGCTCCACTGGAAATCTTGCTGGTAGCTCCAACTGCCCTGTTTGCTGTGGGCTTGGCTGAGCTGTAAGTGCTCTTGGCTATTTTGTAACTGCTGCAGCACCTGGCGTCGTTTCTGGCGACCATGGTAGCTGGTGAACAGCAAGAACAAGGCGCTGGCCAGGACAAACAGCAAACCCTTGAGCGTTTGCAATTGCTGGATAAATTCGACGTCGTTGCTCAGCAGGCTTAACACACGGTCGCTGCAGAAAATCCATAACGCACTGAGCAGCACGTACAGGCCGGCTAGGCGCAGGGAACCTTTAAGGTCAGATTGCATGGTGGCTTGGCAAATGGAGTTTGTGGCAATGGGCTATGACATTGACGCAGCTGTCTGACAATGTCCAGAACAGCCTTTTCAGATCACGCGGCTGGCGCGGTGCGGCGCGTCTGACTAGTCTTGCCCGTTGATTGTGTGGCAATCAACCGCAGAGTACCGACCATCATCCGATTCCGAGCATGCTAAAGTTGCGCGCCATGAACCTACGCCGAACCGATCGCCGTCTGCTTGCTGGGTTGCTCTATTGCAGCCTGCTGTTCAGTGCGCTCGCCTGCAGTATCGGCCACGGGCAAATGGCTGCGCTGAAACTCAGTGGCTTGGCTGCGCAGTTCTGCGCCCTCGACGCCAAGGCCGGTGCGCCGCTGGATCTGAGCGCTGGCGACAGCCAGCACCTGCTCGCCGCCGCTGACGGCGGTTGTGTACTCAGCTCGGTGTTCAGTTCAGTGCTGCTCGCCGCGCTGTTCGGGCTGCTCGGCCTGCTGCCGTTATGGCGCGCGCTGCCGCTGCCAGAGCGGTGGCAAGGCTGGCGCGCACCGCGCGATGTATGGCCTTCCGCCAACCCTCGCGCCTCTCCTTGCTTGGCCTAATCAGCCGGGTGGCAGCCTGAGGGTTGCTGCCCAGCCTGCTTGAGCGCCGTGCGCAGATCATCCCTAGTGCCGGCGTTTGATTGAAATACGCAGCCTGTACTGCGTCAGCAATTAGCCATTTATGCCTGTGGGTCAGACCCACGCAGGAGAGCACCGATGTTTAAGCAAATCTTTCTGGCCAGCGCTTTGCTGGTCCCCAGCCTGTTCGCCAGCGCCCATGAATACCAAGCGGGCACTATCCATATCGATCACCCGTGGTCGCGCGAGATGCCGCCGGTAGCACCGACCGCAGCGGCTTATTTCGTCTTGCATAACCAAGGGCAGGAGGCGGATCGTTTGCTGGGTGCCAGCACCCCGGTGGCGCAAAAGGCCGAGATCCATGAACACCAGCATGTCGATGGGCTGATGAAAATGGGTCAGGTGGACAGCGTGGCGATAGCCCCTGGCGCCGAGGTGAAGTTCGCCCCCATGGGTTATCACGTCATGCTGTTCGGCCTTAAACAACAGGCCAAGGCGGGTGAGCGCTTCCCGCTGACCCTGAACTTCGAGAAGGCCGGCAAGGTTGAGGTGCAGGTGGCCGTGCAGAAGGATGAACCTGCCGCGGTGATGCCTGAACACCACCAGCACGCGCAATAACTCAGCGGGCGCCAGCGTGGCCATCATCACGGGTAGATATGGGCCAAATATGCTGCTGCAAAAAACGCCATATAGGGCGCAATCGCCGCACAGGCGCTTGCACCGATAGCGTCACGCAGAGGCTCGACTAGGGTGGACAAGACTGCACAGCGGTCTTGTCCACCGTTTTGGCAGCGCACAATAACGGCTGTAAACGTGCGAGCAATCCATCACCCGAGTGCTCACACCGCTCGACATTATTTACCGCGAAAGACGGCCTGCCATGTAGGGCGCAATCGCCGCACAGGCGCTTGCACCGATAGCATCTCGCAGAGGCCCGGCTAGGGTGGACAACGACCGCACAGCGGTCTTGCCCACCGTTTTGGCCGCGCACAATAACGGCTGTAAACGTGCGAGCAATCCATCCCCCGAGTGCTCCCGCCGCTCGCCATCACTTACCGCGAAAGACCAAGGCCAGCCCGGCCAGGATCGCCAACATGCCGAGCAGGCTTAAGCCCGGCAGGCGGTTATCCAATACCCAGTAATCGAGCAAGGCGGTGACCACCGGCATGAGGTAAAACAAGCTGGTGACGTTGACCAGATTACCGGCGCGGATCAGCCGATACAGCAGAATCTGCGCCAGTACCGAGATCATCAACGCCAGCCACAGCCACGGCACGATAAAGCCCCAACTCCAGTCGACGCTAAAGGGCTTAAACGGCACGAACAGCAGGCACAGCACCAGGCTCACCGCGTACTGCAAGGGCAGAATCTGTTGCGGCGGTTGCTGCAGTTTTTTCTGCAAGATCGCCCCCCAGGTCATCGCCGCCAAAGCCAGCAGCGCACAGCCCATGCCCCACGCCGACAGATGCGCGCTGAGTAAGCCTTGCAGCACCACCAGGCTTAGACCGGCCAAGGCCAGCAACAACCCCAGCAGGCGCAGCAGGGAAAAACGCCGTTCCATGATCACCAGGGTCAGGATCGGCTGCACCCCCAGCACCGTGGCCAGCACGCCGGGGGTTACCCCTTGTTCCAGGGCGAGGAAATAACAGATCGAGTAGGCGCCGATCAGCAGCACGCCGGTAACGGCCACCTGTTGTCGCGTGCCCGCTTGTGGCAACAGTGGCCCAAGCAAGGGTGCGAGCAGTAGCAAGGTGGCTAAGGCCAGGGCAAAGCGCAGGGTGAGAAAGGCAAAGGCCGAGCTGTGGTCGAGCCCCCAGCGCGAAAAAATCGCGCCGCTGCCCCACAGCAAAACAAACAAGCAGGTGCTGGCCAGGCTGGCCCACGTGGAAGTACGCAGAGTCATAGATAAACCTGTAAGTGTCGATGAACGACATCCAGCGAGCAGGAGAGCCTCAGGCAAACCGAACAGGAGCTGGACGTAAGTAACGCGCCGTTAGCCGTGGTTTGGCGGTGGCGGCGAGCCCGGTGGTGGGGCCATCGATACAGGTGGGGAAACACTGAACAGGCACGACAGCGCGGCTGCACTAAAGGCAGGCTGCAAGGTAATGCGGCGGCTGGCGTGGTTGGACATGGAGGCAAACTCTAATGCGCAGTGTCGGGCAACTGTAGTTGGCTTACCTGTGCAGGTCAAACGCCTAGTGCCGGCGTTTAGTGGCCGTGTGGACGGTGTCGATTGCAGGGTAACGCCCATGGTGGATGGATGAAGCGTCATCCCCCCTACGTTCTGATCCACACTATGGGCGCGGGGCATGACGTAAGGTGCAGTCGCCGCACAGGCGCTTGCACCGATAGCTTCACGCAGAGGCTCGGTAGGGTGGATAACGACCGCGTAGCGGTCTTATCCACCGTTATCGGCCAGGCACCCTGGGCTCAGGCCAAGCGTGCATCCAGGCTGTTTTGCGCCAGACGCAGGGCTTGCTCTTTGCTCATCTTGAGGCTGTCGTAAAGCGCGGCGAAGTTCTCTCCGACATAGCCGCCGAAGTACGCCGGGTCGTCGGAGTTGACCGTCACCTTCACGCCGCGCTCAAGCATGTCGAGGATATTGTGCTGGGCCATATCATCGAATACGCACAGCTTGGTGTTGGACAGCGGGCACACGGTCAGCGGGATTTGCTCGTCGATAATGCGCTGCATCAGACGCTCATCTTCAATGGCGCGCACGCCATGGTCGATACGCTGCACTTTGAGTAAATCTAGCGCCTGCCAGATGTACTCGGGCGGGCCTTCTTCACCGGCATGGGCCACCGCCAATAAGCCTTCGCTACGGGCCTTGGCAAACACTCGCTGGAACTTGCTTGGCGGGTGGCCCAGCTCCGAGCTGTCGAGGCCGACGGCGATAAAATCGTCACGAAACGGCATGGCTTCGGCCAGGGTGGCAAAGGCTGCTTCTTCGCTTAAATGGCGCAAAAAGCTCAGGATCAAACCATGGCTGATGCCCAGTTTGCTTTGCCCATCGCGCAGTGCCTGTTTGATCCCGCGCAGCACCACCTCAAAGGCAATGCCACGATCAGTGTGGGTCTGTGGATCAAAGAACGGCTCCACGTGGATCACGTTCTGTTCTTTGCACTTAAGCAGGTAGGCCCAGGTCAGGTCGTAAAAGTCCTGCTCGGTGCGCAGCACATTGGCTCCCTGGTAATACAGGTCGAGGAACTCTTGCAGGTTGTTGAAGGCGTAGGCACTGCGCAGGCTGTCGACGTCCTGCCAGGGCAGGGCGATTTTATTGCGCTCGGCCAAAGCGAACAGCAGCTCAGGCTCCAGCGAGCCCTCCAAATGCAGATGCAGTTCGGCTTTGGGCAAGGCGTTGAGCCAGTCGTACATGGATAGATCTCGTTATCAGGCAGATTCGCCGTAAAGTTTAACCGCTCAGCCAGGATTTATCCGCGCCGCTGGCCGGAAGGCCGCGCTCAGGTCAGGTGTAAATGCGTAAGGCGAAGGGCTCGGGCAGGGCGCGCAGAGGCGTTTACTCAGCGCTGGGGATAAGGCTTAACTGCGCACGGCCACGGCTGATATCGGCAACTAGCTGCGCCAAAGCCGGCTGCTGCTGAGGCGCCACCGCCAGACTCAGTTGAGCACCCTGGCCGTCGTAATCTTCTGCTTCAAGCAGGCAGTCGAACTCGGCTAAACGTGCCTTAAGCAGCGGTAACTCAGCAAACAACAGATGGCACTGATAGGTATCACGAGTAATCAGCAACTGCCGCTGTGCCCCTTGCAGGCACTTGTTGGCGCTGCCGCCATAAGCGCGGGCGAGGCCGCCGGTGCCCAGTTGGATGCCGCCGTACCAGCGGATCACCAGCACCGCCACCTGATCGCAATCTTGCGCCTCTATTGCCGCGAGAATCGGCCGGCCTGCGGTGCCGCCGGGTTCGCCGTCATCGTTAAAACGATATTGCTGACCGATCTTCAACGCCCAGCAGTTGTGGCTGGCGCTGGCATCGCTATGGCTGGCGATAAAGGCCATGGCCGCTTGCGCGCTGGTCACTGGGGCCGCGATGGCGAGGAAGCGGCTTTTGCGGATGTCCTCGCGGTAGTCGCAAGGTCCGAGCAGGGTAAAGGGCATTAGGCCGTAGTGGGCGGCGTCAGACCGCAGCCTCTGAGGATGATGCTGATCAGGTTAGCGGTGGCCTGGTCATAATCAACCTTAGTCAGCCGCGAGCGGCCGGTAACCCGGCAGATTTGCGAGCTGAAGTCGGCGTAATGCTGAGTGCTGCCCCACAGCAAGAAGATCAAATGGGCCGGGTCAACCGGGGCCATTTTGCCGCTGGCAATCCAGCGCTCAAACACCGCGGTGCGACCTTTAAACCAGTCTTGGTAATCCTGACCGAGGACCTTGGCCAGAGTCTCGCCGCCACTGATGACTTCCATCGCGTAAATCCGCGAAGCCTTGGGGTAACGCCGTGAATACTCCATTTTGGCGCGGATAAAATCTGCCAGCGCCTGGGCGGGATCGCTGTCGACGGTGAGGCTGTCGAAGGCGCCGTCCCACAGTTGCAAGATATTCAGCAGCACCGCCTGATACAGCCCCTGCTTACTGCTGAAGTAGTAGTGCAGGTTGGCCTTAGGCAGGCCAACGTTCTGCGCGATGGTGTTCATGCTGGTGCCCTTGAAACCGTGGCGGGCAAACTCTTCCTCGGCGGCCTTGATGATTGCTTCTTGGTTTTTCTGGCGGATACGCCCAGCAGGTTTTTCGGTGCTTGGTGGTACTGAGGCTGCGAGGATCATGGCAAATCTTTAAAGCTCTGATGACGGAATGACTGAACAGATACCGCAGCGCGCAGTGCATATCAAGCCTTTTGATGTCAAAAAGACATCATTGCGTGCTGGCTGTCTCTACAGGGTGGTTAAAACGGGTGCAATCATAGGGCGGCTTGAATCTTTTTGGTGCTTAAACAGTTGCTTACAGCACCAAACTTAGGTTTGGTGCGTTAGCCATTATTGCTCAGTATCAGACCTTAAAGGCGGCAATCAGACCATGCAGGTCACGGGTCATGCCCGCCAGTTCATCACTGATCTGCACCGCGTTGCAGGCTTCAGTGGCGTTGCTATCACTGAGCGCTTTGATCTGCAGCGTGTTTTGCTCCACGCCTTGCACCACCGCCGCTTGTTCCTCGGCGGCCGAAGCTATCTGGATATTGTGATCGATGATCTGCTCCATGCTACCGGTTATCTGCTCGAAGATGTTCGCCGTCAGGGTGATCTGCTCAACGCTCTGTGCTGCGCTCTGGTGACTGTCGTGGATGGTACGCACGGCATTGTTGACCTGCTGGCGCAGGCGCTCAATGGTCTGGTCGATTTCGCCGGTCAGTTGATGGGAGCGAATCGCCAGGCTGCGCACCTCATCCGCTACCACGGCAAAGCCCCGTCCTTGCTCGCCGGCGCGGGCGGCTTCGATAGCCGCGTTAAGCGCCAGCAGGTTGGTTTGCTCGGCCACGCTTTTGATCAGGTCGACCGCTTTGGCGATCTCGTGGCTTTCTTTTTCCACCGAATTAATCGCCGCGATGGAGTTGTCCATTTCGTTAAATAGCTGATTAATCCGCGCCACGGCGCCGTCCACTTGGGTACGCCCCTCGCGGCATTTGTCGCCGGCGGCATTGGCTTTGTCGGCGGTGATGTGGGAGTTCTGGCTGACCTCCTGGACGTTGCTCACCAGCTCGCTCATGGACGTGGCGATCAGCTCCAGTTCACGGGCCTGCTGCTGGATGCTCGACTGGCTGGTGGCGGCAATGCGGCTGACGTTTTGCGCCTTGCCTTGGGTCGATTCGGAGAAGCCGGCAACCTTACTGATCAGGCCGCTCATGCGCCGCTGCATCTCGTTGAAGTCGTCGGCCAGGTCGCCCAGTTCATCGCGGGCCTGGGTTTTGATTGGGTGTTGCAGGTCGCCTTCGGCCATCTTGCGGGTGGCGCCGGTGATGTTATGGATGGCCATGCGCACCGAGAGGAAGAAGCCAACAAACAGGTACACCAGCAACAGCACCACCAACAGCAACACGCTGAGCCAAATCAGCAGCGCGCTGCTGTTGGCGTCGATCCGCGCTTGCAAGCGGCTGCGCGTGTCTTGCAGCAGCACCTGCTCGGCGCGCTGCAAGGTTTCGACTTGTGGCAGCAGACGGTCGTATTGAGCGTGCCATTGATCGACGGCATCAAGATCGAAATAGCCGCTCTGGGTAAAGGTGCTGACCACCTCTTTTTGATAGTAACTGAGGGCTTGCTGCGCGGCCTCGGCCATCAAGCTGCGTGCCTGCGCATTGCCCTTGCCGTCATTGAGGTCGACGTACTGCTGCAAGCTGCCCACTTGATTGAGGATGCTCGAGGTGGAGGTGGCCTCCAGATAACCGTAAGCCGTCAGGTAACCGGTAAAGGTCCGGGTCTGGCTCAGCACGTCGTACAGCGGAATCAGCTTGTTGGTGAGCAGGGCGACGTTGCGGTAAATCTCTGCATCGCTGTCCTGGCTGAGTTTGGCCGTGGCGGCGATCTCATTCATGTTGCCGATCAGGGTGCTGAGCGAGCGACCGTGCTCGATCATCTGCGAGCTAAGGCCCTGCACGCGCAGTTTGTTTTTCTCGGCCTTGAGTCCGGGATCGTTCTCCGGGCTTTGCTGGTCGGCAAAACCCAGGCCGCTCAACTGCTGATTAAGGGCGCGGGCGTCGGCGATAAAGTCTTCGCCATGCTTAGCGATGGCTTGCTGTACGTCCGGCTTGTTGCGGCCGTAACTGATCACGTGCAGGCCGGACAACTCCAAGGATTTGCGATACACCGGCAGGTACTGCTCGATGGCGTCCAGACCATGCATCTCCTGGCGTGATTGTTCGAGCAGGCGATACATATCAGAGAGCTTACTGACGGCTAAACCGCAGTAAGGCAGCATAAAAACCATGAAGATCAGCATGAACTTATGTGCATAACGTGCACGGTTCATTAACTGCAGAACCGGGTTAAAAAAAAGCATCGTTTCTCTCTGTCTTATTGGCGTTATTGGCAGGCAAGCCCAGTGCTAGAGGGCTTGCTGATGAGGGCAGGGCGCTTATGTGCCACACCTGTGTGGCGAATTGCCAGCAAAAAGCTTGCCGCCAGCCAATTGGCGTCATCCACTCGACAGCGATTTTGCCGCGCGAAGCCTTAGCCGGCGCTGGCTAGTTCGGCGAGAAAGCTCTCCAGAACTAAATGCGGCCGGCGCCCTTTGCGGGTCACCGACGCCAGGCTGATGTCATAGAAGCGGCTCTGGGTTTTTAGCGCGCGCAAACGTCCTTCCTGCACCCAAGGTTTGGCGTAGTGGTCGGGCAGGTAGCCGATATAGCGTCCGGTCAAAATCAAAAAGGCCATGCCTTCGCGGTCCGAGGCGCTGGCGGTGCAATTGAGCGCTTGGTAGTGACTCAGCGCCTCGGGCGGCAAGCGGAAGGTCGGCGCGATGGCGTCCTGATCATTCAGGCGCTGGTCATCCAGTTGCTGGTCATCGGCATAAAACAGCGGGTGGCCGACGGCGCAATACAGCAGCGAGCGCTCGTCATACAGGGTTTGGTATTCCAAACCGGACAGCGCGCCGGACTGTGGCACCACGCCGATGTGCAAGCGGCCATCGAGTACGCCTTGCTCCACCTCACTGGGCGCTGTCATGCGGATATGGATCTGCACATCCGGGCCGGATTGCTTGAGCCGCGCCAGGGCGTTGGTGATGCGCATGTGCGGCACCGTTACCAGGTTGTCTGTCAGGCCGATATTCAGCTCACCGCGCAAATGCTGGTGCAGACCATTGACCTCGGTGCGAAAGCTCTCCAGCGCCGCCAGCAGTTGCAGGGTGCTCTGGTACACCTCGCGGCCTTCTTCGGTCAGGGCAAAGCCGGCGCGGCCGCGTTGGCACAGGCGCAAACCGAGGCGCTGTTCCAAGTCACTCATCTGCTGGCTGATGGCCGAGCGGCCAATGCCGAGGGCGCTTTCAGCGGCGGAAAAGCCGCCGCATTCCACCACGGTGCGATACAGCTTGAGCAGGCGGATATCAAAGTCGCTGACTTGCGCCAGAGGGTCGGGGCGGCGGCCATTCATTGTTTAGTGCTCGCTTAACTAAAGATAAGAAGAGTCATGTTTTACTGACTCTAAGCCTCTGGCACCTTTGCCTGCAACTCGGTTCTGTACGAGTCTGTGCTGCGCTGGCAACCCTGAGCCGGCTGGCAGCTGTTCGCACAGAACCTAAAAATAACAGTCAGCCTCGCGAGGTCGCCTCCATGAACATGCCGCAGACCGCTGTGCCGTCCATTACCAGCCAACTGAAGTTGGACGCCCACTGGATGCCGTTCTCCGCTAACCGTCAGTTCAAGCGCGACCCGCGCATGATCGTCGGTGCCGACGGTAACTACTTTATCGACGACAAAGGCCGGCGTATTTTCGACAGCCTGTCGGGGCTGTGGACCTGCGGCGCAGGGCACAACCGCACGGAAATCCAACAAGCGGTGGCCAAGCAACTGAGCACCCTGGATTACGCGCCGGGCTTCCAATACGGCCACCCGCTGTCGTTCCAACTGGCGGAGAAAATCGCCGAGCTGATGCCGGCCGGTCTGGATCACGTGTTCTACACCGACTCCGGCTCCGAGTGCGCCGACACCTCGGTGAAGATGGCCCGCGCTTACTGGCGCCTGAAAGGCCAGCCGAGCAAAACCAAATTTATCGGTCGCGCCCGTGGCTATCACGGCGTCAACATCGCCGGTACTGCGCTGGGCGGCATTGGCGGTAACCGCAAAATGTTCGGCCAGATGATGGACGCCGATCACCTGCCGCACACCCTGCAACCCGGCATGGCCTTCACCAAAGGCATGGCCGAAACCGGCGGCGTGGAGCTGGCTAACGAGCTGCTGAAACTGATCGAACTGCACGACGCCTCCAACATCGCGGCGGTGATCGTCGAGCCTATGTCCGGTTCGGCTGGCGTGCTGGTGCCGCCGGTGGGCTACCTGCAGCGTCTGCGTGAAATCTGTACGCAGCACAGCATCCTGCTGATCTTCGACGAAGTGATCACCGGCTATGGCCGTATGGGCAAGTGGAGCGGCGCGGAATACTTCGGCGTAACCCCAGACATCATGAACACCGCCAAGCAGGTCACCAACGGTGCCATCCCGCTCG
Organism: Pseudomonas sp. 5P_3.1_Bac2; assembly: GCF_025465995.1. Lineage (GTDB taxonomy): Bacteria > Pseudomonadota > Gammaproteobacteria > Pseudomonadales > Pseudomonadaceae > Aquipseudomonas. Next base: position 121,461 of record NZ_JANLNY010000030.1, read on the forward strand.
GTGCCGTGATCGCCTCCAGCGAGATCTACAACACCTTTATGAATCAGGCCATCCCTGAGCATATGGTCGAGTTCGGTCACGGCTACACCTACTCCGGGCACCCGGTGGCCATGGCCGCTGGCCTGGCGACCCTGGAGCTGCTCAAGCGCGATAACCTGATCGAGCAATCGGCGGCGCTGGCGCCAATATTTGAAGACAAGCTGCACAGCCTTAAGGGCAGCAAGAACGTTATCGACATTCGTAACTGCGGTCTGGCTGGCGCGATCCAAATCGCCCCGCGTGACGGCGACCCGGTGATCCGTCCGTTCGAGGCCGGCATCAAACTGTGGAACGCTGGCTTCTACGTGCGATTCGGTGGCGACACCCTGCAATTCGGGCCAAGCTTCAACACCACGCCTGAGCAGCTCGACACCTTGGTTAACGCCGTCGGTGACGTGCTGGCGGAGCTCGATTAATGACCCAGCGCCCACAAGCAGTGCCGACCGTACAGGTGGATAACGATGAGGTGATCGTCACCGAGTGGCGCTTCGCCCCCGGTGCCGAAACCGGTCATCACCGCCATGGCTATGACTACGTGGTGGTGCCGATGACCAATGGCACCCTGCTGCTGGAAACCCCGGAGGGCGATAAGCGCGCTCCGCTGGTGGCCGGGCAGGCTTACTTCCGCAAGGCCGGGGTATGCCACAACGTGATTAACGACACCGACCATGAAGTGGTCTTTGTCGAAACCGAGATCAAGTAATTTTCCCGGGCTGCGCCAGCGCAGCCGGTACTAAGAACAAGTTAAGTGAGGTTTGCATGAGCATCGTTGGCCATTTGATTAACGGCGAAGTCGTCCAGGGCACGGGTCGCAGCGTCGACGTTTACAACCCTTCCACCGGCGCCGTAACCAAGAAGGTCGCCCTGGCGGATCGCGCCACCATCCAGCAAGCCCTGGACGTGGCCAAAGCAGCCTTCCCAGCCTGGCGCAACACGCCACCGGCCAAACGTGCTCAGGTGATGTATCGCTTCAAGCAATTGCTGGAGCAAAACGAAAGCAAAATCGCCCAGCTGATCAGCGAAGAACACGGTAAAACTCACGAAGACGCTGCCGGTGAGCTCAAGCGCGGCATCGAAAACGTCGAGTTCGCCTGTGGCGCGCCGGAGATTCTTAAAGGTGACTACAGCCGTAACGTCGGCCCGAACATCGACGCCTGGACTGACCTGCAACCGGTCGGCGTCGTCGCTGGCATCACCCCGTTCAACTTCCCGGCCATGGTGCCGCTGTGGATGTATCCGCTGGCCATCGTCTGCGGCAACTGCTTTATCCTCAAGCCGTCCGAGCGTGATCCAAGCTCCACCCTGTACATCGCGCAACTGCTGCTGGAAGCCGGCTTGCCGAAGGGCGTGATGACCGTGATCAACGGCGACAAAGAGGCGGTAGACGCGCTGATCGAAGCGCCGGAAGTCAAAGCCCTGAGCTTTGTCGGCTCCACCCCCATCGCCGAATACATCTACAGCGAAGGCACCAAGCGCGGTAAGCGCGTGCAGGCTCTGGGCGGTGCAAAAAACCACGCCGTACTGATGCCCGATGCCGATCTGGACAACGCCGTCAGCGCACTGATGGGCGCCGCTTACGGCTCCTGCGGCGAGCGCTGCATGGCCATCTCGGTAGCCGTGTGCGTGGGTGATCAAATCGCCGATGCGCTGGTGCAAAAACTCATCCCGCAAATCAAAGCGCTGAAAGTCGGTGCCGGTACTTCCTGTGGCCTCGACATGGGCCCACTGGTCACTGGTGCGGCGCGCGACAAGGTCAAAGGCTATATCGACGCCGGTGTGGCGCAGGGCGCTGAGCTGGTGGTCGACGGTCGCGATCTGGTGGTGGCCGGTAATGAAAATGGCTTCTTCGTCGGCGGCACCCTGTTCGATAAGGTGACCCCGGAGATGACCATCTACACCGACGAAATCTTCGGCCCCGTGCTGTGCATCGTCCGTGTTGGCAGCCTGGAGCAGGCCATGCAACTGATCAACGATCACGAGTACGGTAACGGCACCTGCATCTTCACCCGCGACGGTGAAGCGGCGCGGCTGTTCTGCGACGAAATCGAAGTGGGCATGGTCGGCGTCAACGTGCCGTTGCCCGTACCGGTCAGCTACCACAGCTTCGGCGGCTGGAAGCGCTCGCTGTTCGGCGACCTGCACGCTTACGGTCCGGACGGTGTGCGCTTCTACACCCGCAAAAAAGCCGTCACTCAGCGTTGGCCGCAGCGCGCCAGCCACGAGGCTGCGCAGTTCGCCTTCCCGAGCAACGGCTAAATGCACATGGCTTTGTCTTGCGACCTGTCGCTGAGTCAGGGGCTGGCCGGTACGGGCCAGTTCACAGGCCGCGCCATGGCGCAGGCAAAGCGCCAATATTTTTGCTAAAACAGCAGGGCTGCTCGCAAGAGCGGCCCTTTTTTTGCTGCATTAACCGCAGCAGCGATAACAAAAACCAGCCGCGCGGGCGCGGCGTTGGTGCAGTGGCCTCAGGTTAGCGTTGAGCGCTTGGCTTAAAGCGAATCTGGGTTATGGCACCCCTTGCGGGAACGGGCTCGAAGTATGCCCGTCACGCTTTTGAGACCGCTCCCCCAAGGGCAGCCCACTTCAATTAACAAGAGCTTGTTGGCAGTACCGAGGCACAGGGTTTAACGCACGCGGGCAGGGCAGTCGTCCTGCAAATGCGTCACGTTGAATCACTAATTGCCAAGGCGCGCCGCGACTCTTCAGAAGAGGACACCCTTGTAATGAGCAAACCCATGATTGGCCTTCCCCTGTGCCGCTGGCAGCTAACCGACCGCGATATCGGTTGGTTTCATCTGGTCGGTGAAAAGTACATCCAATCGGTCACCGGCTACGGCGCCTTCCCCCTGATGATCCCGGCCTACGGCGATGATCTGGATTTGGAAACCGTGCTGGATAACGTCGACGGCATCATGTTCGGCGGCTCCCTCTCCAACGTTCACCCCAGCTTCTACGGTGACGACCATCCCGGCCTCGGCCAGGCCGATATCCCCCGCGATAAAACCGTGCTGCGCCTGATGCGCGCCTGCATCGATCGCGGTATTCCATTCCTCGGCATCTGCCGTGGTGTGCAGGAGCTTAACGTGCTGCACGGTGGCACCTTGCACCGCGAAGTGCACAAAGTCCCCGGCCGCCTCGACCACCGCGAACGCAAAGACGTCCCCGACGACGTGGCCTACGGCCCGATGCACGACGTGACCTTCACCGAAGGCGGCATCATGCATCGCTTGATCGGCGAACGCGTGGTCAAGGTCAACTCCCTCCACGGCCAGGGCATCGACCGTTTGGGCGAAGGCCTGCAAATTGAAGCGGTCGCTGAAGACGGCCAGATCGAAGCCGTCAGCGTGATCGGCGCGAAGGCGTTTGCCTTAGGCGTGCAGTGGCATCCGGAGTATCGCTATTGGGAGAAGAGCGATTACAACGCGCTGTTGCAGGCGTTTCATGATGCTTGTGTGGAGTATCAGGCTAGTAAGAAGCAGAAGAGGGTGGTGGCGGAGGTGGCATAGATAGTGACTCTTCTATGAATGTAAAAGCCCGCCATTTTGGCGGGCTTTTACATTCATAGAAGCTTTAAAAATTGTCAATTAATAGATTTGCCTTTTTACTTATTAAAGCTATTTCATCCTGTGTAAATCCGATATCTTTTAGGATGTTTAAGGTGATGAAGTCTTTTAGTCTTTTGTTTAGCAAGTATAGTTCAAATCCGTAAGCTGATTTTGCTTTTATTTTTTCATTGTAGTGGGTGAGATAGTTTCTTGTGTTTGTTGTTGTATCTAAAAAGTCACCTAGATCGAATTTGAACAAGTGTGTGAAGGGTGTGGTGAGCGCTTCTATTCGGTTTCTGAAGTTTATGTTTTTTGTTTTTGATATGTTTCGTTGGTACGATTCACTAGCCTGTGATAGTGAAAGAAATGTGCTCTCCATATATCTGTGTGTTCCGTTGAGGGTTGAGATATATAGCCAGAATGAAGGGGTGGATGTTTCGTACAATTCAAGAAATTTATTAATTTTAGCTTCAAGCGTTTTTAAGACTTCTGATGTAGTGAATAAGACATGTTCTTTTTTAGTTTCTGCTGTTTCTGCTACTGAGGGAGGGCTTTCATAGTACCAGCTAACAGGAAACGGATATTCAGTTTCTTCGGCTTCGAGCCCGGTGATAAGTGTAGCCTTAATGTTTTTTATAGTAACTGTTTTCTGGATGGCGAAAGTTAAAAAATCTTGAATTTTCCTGATTAATCGAACTGCGTTCTCCATGTCTATTGGGTGTGTCGGTTCAATTTCAAAATAGGTAATCTGTCTTGAGTTTATCTCGGTTTTTAAAATAATTGGTCTGTTTGTGAATCCAATATTAAAAGCTCCTATATTGGTAAGTTCGGCTTGTATTTTTTCTGGCAAATTGTACTCAATGAGGAAGTTGTTTTGATTTTGTGTATGTGTTCTCTTAAATCCTGATATGTCCACCCATGATTCGGTGTTGGTAAATTCAAATCGTATTTTCTTATATTTTGGGGTGGGGTTTAAATCGTCAAAAGCTACTCCTAATATAACTCTTTGAGGTTTAATTATTGAGCTCGTTATGCCGCTATTGAAGCTCATGTTGTTTTTCTTGTAGTGGCAGTTGTAAAGGGTTGCGTAGTCGTCTGTATCTATGTTTCCGCAGATTGTAAAATTGGTTTCTAGGTTTCCTTCGAGGAATTTATATTGATCTTCATCAAGGCTTCCAATTATTTCTAGTTCGCACGTGCCACCGTTTTTTATGGTCAGTATTCCTGACGCTTTATGATCCTCACACCCTGCTTTCCAGAAAAATCCTTTTCTGATAATTGGCTCCGGTACGTACATAGCTCTCCTTTAAATTTAATTTTTTGAATGATAAGTGAGTTGATGGATAACGCCGCAGGCTTGTCCACAATGTCTTTAATTTTTCTCGTATTTATCATGTGTTCTTGCGAATGCCTTTCGCCTTTACGGCGAGTCACTTTCTCTTGCTTGCCCAAGAGAAAGTAACCAAAGAGAAGGGCACCCCGGCATTCGGGTTTGCCGGCTGCGCGGGCAAACTTCCCTCGTTGCGGTATTGCTCCGGGGGCCGGTTCGCAAGGGCCATCCATGGCCCTGCAAACCTCTCGCCGCATCCATGCGGCTCGTCCCCCTACACAACACCTCCACTCGGCCTGCTGACGGGGCTCGCGGTGTTTTCTCGCTCCGTAGGGTGCATGCGCCTGCGGCGCATGCACCATGGTTATGTGGCCACGGTTTGGGGCGCGGATTGGTGTTGGGGCACTAGTATTAGTGCGCTTGGTGGACTTTTATGTATATGCCATTTGCTTACATTGATTCTATCTCGCGCATCCGGCGAACATACTCTTCGTACGGCGGACTATCGTTATTCAACTGCTGAATGAGCTGTTGCTTGTACTGGTCTTTACTAAGTGCGGTGTTCTCTTGGTGGATTGGAACGCCGTGGCCGGCTCTCAACACCTCAAGGGCATCGGAAAATATCTCAGCGGACGATTGCGTCCTGAAGAATACTCGCCTTGCCGTAAATCCTGGTGATTGCCGAATAATTACGGCAAATCTGCCCTCACGCATATTCTTTTTCATGACCATTGAAGGCAGCAGCGTATCAAGATAGATGTGCTGTCCAGCGGCTATAGTCTTGCTATTACTAGCACCAATAACCACTGCGGCACCGTATACAGGAATCGCAGTGCCTGAATAGCTGCCAGTTGTAATGCTGCCATCGGAAAGCACAATGGCTTTGTCTGTTATCAAAATCGACTGCGTTTTTTGATCTCCGTAGTCTTCATGGAATCCACGCTCAACAATGGCCACAGCTTGATCCCAAGTCATGTTACCTGCGGATGGAGAGTACCCGATATTGGAGTGCCCACAGCCCGCAAGTAAAACGATAGCCAAGCTAGATACCAGCGCCTTTAACATCATATGCCTCCAATTACACGTGTTTAGCAGAGCGTAGGGTGGGTGGCGCTCCATTCATCCCCTATTTGTGAATACAACACAGTGGTGTGTGGCGCATGCACCATGGTCACTTGGCCTCGGTTTTGGGTACGGCGTGGTGCTGTGACACGCGGTGCAATATGCCGCTTCGCGGCTATTGGCACCCTACGGGTGGTGGTGGACCCGTAGGGTGCATGCGCCTGTGGCGCATGCACCATGGTTATGTGGGTACGGTTTGGCGCGCTGCTTGGTGTTGCGGCACGCGGTGCAATACACCGCGCGGCGGCTATTGGCACTCTAAGGGTTATGGCGGACATAGGTCTTCCTTGAGGTCTTGTCTGACAATAACTCGCAAAAGTGGCCTTATGCCATATAGCAATTGGTCGTGTTTGTTTAACTGTGCGCTTGTGGGCATTTCGTAGGGCGGGGCGCGTAGCTGGAGCTTTATCCGTCCACCGTTGTTGAGGGCGTGGGGCGGTGGTAAGGCGTGCGGTTACGACTGCTGGGTATTGCGGCACGCGGTGCAATACGCCGCGTTGCGGCTATTGGCACCCTACGAGGGGTAGGGATTGGGGAGGGCGGGGTTGGATCAGGCGCCAATGCCCTGTCAGGTAGGGCATTGGCGATGCGGCTGAGGCGGGCTATCAATAATCTTTAAGGGCGACGTCTTTGGCGGCGATGGGTTCGAGCAGCCATTCACTGTTGCCTTGGCCAAAGCCTGGGCCGCCGGGCACCATAAAGTAGCCGCTTACGCCCAATACGCCGTCGTCGTTACCATTTTTGCACACGCCAAATTTATCCCAACCCCAGACGTTGGCTTTGTCATCGTCGAGGCTGGCGAAGTAATAGGTGTCGCCGGTGCACATGGTCTCCCCGCTGGGGTCGCAGTCATCGTGGTAAACGTGCAGGGAGTCGTTATTACGCTGCACGCGTGGCAGGGCTTGGCCTGTGTCGCGGCTGCCGCACAGGGAAACATTCAATTGCACCAGCTTGTTGGGGTTGGCCGTTAGGAACTCATCCAGGGCGTCGACATCGGCGCGGCTATCAATCTCAACCTCAAAGGTTTTGATTTTGTTTTTCTGCAGGTTCAGGGCGTCAGGAAAAAAGATCGTGACCACGCCCGCAGCGCTCGCCAAAACCCCCAACAAAGACCCAATCTTTACGGCCAATTTCTTCATCGTGCCCTCTGTGCAATGACTTCTTATAGGTAGTGCGGCCGGCTTACAGCCGTTGCAGCTCGATGCCCAAGGTGGATGTTGGCGTTAGCAGGCAAAGAGTGGCCCTATGATGGCATAACGGCGCCCTGATTTTGTTGGATTGTCTGTCTATATGGATCTGGCTTGCCCTTGGCTGAGTGACGGCATTAGGGCGTGTCCGTGACCGGCTTATCCTCCTTTAGTCGTATAGCTTCGTCTGGGACAAAAGCGGCTTGGGTTTAGGGCGTGCGATCTGAGCCTTATGGGCTGGGGCTTACAAGACTTTGACCTGGATGGCGGGGCTGAGTCCGTGGGGAGCATTTGGCAATGTGGTTAATATTTTCTTCTAAGTGGCTGAAATTTTTTACAGCGGTGGCGGGTCGGATACCCATCGGCAGCAGCCGACTGCAAGCCGTGCAGCTCAATACGGCCGTAGACGAGCGGGCCCACAAGGCCGGCTGAGACTACCCAATAACAATTAAAGGGCCATCCCCATGTCAAAAGTTGTTCTCGCCTCCCAACTCAAATCTCAGGGCAGCACCTCACTGGCGCCGGGCCTCAAGCAGCGACACGTGACCATGTTGTCGATTGCCGGGGTGATCGGTGCCGGGCTGTTTGTCGGCTCCGGCCATGCCATTGCCGCCGCTGGCCCTGCGGTTTTACTCGCCTATTTGATTGCCGGCACCTTGGTGGTGTTGGTGATGCGCATGCTCGGTGAAATGGCCGTGGCCTCGCCGGATACCGGATCGTTCTCTACCTATGCGGATCGTGCCATCGGGCCCTGGGCGGGCTTCACCATCGGCTGGCTGTATTGGTGGTTCTGGGTGTTGGTGATTCCACTGGAAGCCATCGCTGCTGCGGCCATTTTGAACGCCTGGTTCCCGCTGATTGATACCTGGGTGTTTGCCTTGGCGGTGACGCTGCTGCTAACCGTAACCAACCTGTTTAGCGTGGCCCGTTACGGCGAGTTTGAGTTCTGGTTTGCCTTGCTCAAGGTGATCGCCATCATTGCCTTTATTGCGCTGGGTGCGCTGGCCATGGGCGGCGCGCTGCCGGATAGCCACGTCAGCGGCTTGGGCAACTTGATGAGCAGCTTTGGCGGGTTTTTCCCCAATGGCTATGCCGCTGTGGTGGGGGCGCTGCTGACCACCATGTTTAGTTTTATGGGCACCGAGATTGTCACCATCGCCGCTGCTGAATCGAAGGACCCGGCCAAGCAAATCACCCGCGCCACCAACTCGGTGATCTGGCGTATCGCCCTGTTTTATCTGGTGTCGATCTTTATGGTGATTTCCATCGTGCCGTGGAATGACCTGCAATTGATTGAGGTGGGCTCGTACCAGCGCGCACTGGAGTTGCTGAACATTCCCCACGCCAAGTTGATTGTGGATGTGGTGGTCTTGATCGCGGTGGCCAGCTGTTTGAACTCGGCGATTTACACCTCCTCGCGCATGGTCTTCTCCCTGGCCAAACGTGGCGATGCCCCGGCGCGCTTGGGCCGCACCAATGCACAACACGTACCGCGCGCGGCGGTGTTGGCCAGTACTGCGGTGGGCTTTTTGACCACCATCGCCAACTACTTTGCCCCGGATCAGGTGTTTACCTTCCTGTTGGCGACTTCGGGTGCGGTGGCCTTGTTGGTGTATTTGGTGATCGCCGTGGCGCAGTTGCGGATGCGTAAACAGTTGCTGGCCAGTGGCACGCCACCGCAGTTCCGCATGTGGTTGTACCCGTGGCTGACCTGGGCGGTGATCGTGTTTATCGTTGGCGCCCTGACCACCATGTTGATCATGCCCGAGCACAGCAGCGAGGTGCTGGGCACGGCGCTGCTGACGGTGTTGATCGTGTGCATCGGCATACTTAACGCCCGGCGCAAACGTAAGCTGGAAGGCAACCACAACCCAAGCCGCAACGTGCCATCGCCTAAGCCTCTGGCGCATTGACCTAAGAGGTCGGGTGCAATACGCCGCTGCATGGCTGTTGCACCTTGCGGAGGATCGGCAATTCCTGCCTTGAAACGTCGGCGATCCGGGTAGGGTGCAATCGCCGCACAGGCGCTTGCACCGTGGTGTCGTGGCGAGGTTTGGTGTGTGGTGTGGGGTTGCGATGTGTTGGTGCAATACGCCGCTGCGCAGCTGTTGCACCCTACGCGATTGCGTTGGCTGCGCACCAATCCCACCCACCACCGAAACCGCATCCTGCGTAGGGTGGACAACGCGAAGCTTGGCCACCATTCACGCCGAGCCTCGGCGAAGCCTTCATGGTTGCGGTTTTAGCCGGGTAGGGTGCAAGCGCCGCACAGGCGCTTGCACCGTGGTTTCGTTGCGAGGTTTGTTGTGTGGTATGGGGTTTCGATGCGTTGGTGCAATACGCCGCTGCGCGGCTATTGCACCATACGGGAGAGCGCAACCTACGAGCGCGCGCAGCCTGCGTAGGAGTCCCAAATTACGCGGTTTAGCCTGAGGCCGAGGAGCGTTGGTTGTTGCGGCACTGGCTCATATCCACGTTGCCTACATACCGATTGCCATGGCCCATCACGCAGGCCACTTGCTGGTTACGCCAGCGTTCCCACTGCGTCACCGGATACTGGCGGTTCCACGCTTCGTAGATGCGCCGGTCCTGCTTGGACAGGCGCAGCCTGTAACGCTCGGCCATATACAGATAAATTCGCGCCGCCGGGCCACGGGCGCGCTCCGGCGGCATGGCAGTCTTCGCTTTAAAGTCCACCACCATGGGGCAGGCACCATATTGGCTGGGTTTGCGGCTGAGCATGCCTAAGGCGAAGTTGGAGCGGTCGCCATTCACCTCGCCAATGCTCGGCACCAGGTTATGCAGGTCGGCCTCGGCGGCTTGGAATACCGGGTCTTTTCTTGCGCAATTCTTGCGTCCGCCTTTTTGCCAGCATTGCAACTGATGGCCGATCACCCAGGCCGGAACAATATGTTCCCACTCCACTCGCTTGGCGCGATTTAATTGTTTGCGCGGGCTGTAACCACAACTTTTTAAATCGACTCGGTTGCCTTGGTATTTGCAGCCGCAATAGAAAGTGGTCGGTTGCTCGGCATAAATCTTCCAAGCAACTTTTTTCGCGGCACTAAAGGTTTGGGGGGCGGCGGCATACGAGACGGGACAAATTAATAACAGGCTTAACAGGACACGCAACAACGGCATTGGTTAATCAACGGCAGGTAATAAGGGCGTGCATGATACAGGCTTGGCTGCTCTAGGACGGTGCTTTGGCCGCTTCGGGAAATTAATCGTCTAACTTTTTCCGCACAGTGCGGTCTGTTCACACACAACCTGAGCTTGGATGCGCAGGTCATTGAATTATCGAACAGACTTGATTTGTGAAGAAAAACCAGCCAAATATGGGGTTATTGCAAGCTTTTTCCCCGATTCAGCACAGCGGATAACCTCCACTGATGAACACTGTGAAGCGATTGCAAGGAATGATAAATCGCAGCGGTAGGCCGCCAGGCCGTACCGCGTTTTTCCAGTGCTGTCTGTTATTGCTGGTCATGAGCGTGACCGGTTGCTCCACCCGCCAAGACCACCAAACCATCGTAAGTAACCGCAGCTCGGCCAAGGCCAGCGAATTCTTCCAGTCTCACGCCGATCGCATGGCCACCTTGGGCATGCGCAACAATCTCAACAGCCTCTATCGCCTGATGGACAAGCTGTACCTGCGAAACCCCAGAGAGTGGCGCAAAACCGGCTTACCCAATGCTGCCGCCGCTGCCGCTGCGGTGCATAAAGCCATCGAAACCGACCAGCCATTAGCGCAGCTAGGTGGGCGTAAGGATGTGGTGGCGCTGAGTTACACCTTAAGCGCGCAGTACCAAGGTGACCGCGTCGGCGCTTTTATCTACTCCCTGGCGACGATGTTGATCACCGCCCACGGTGGCCGCACCGAGTACTACATGAGCGATACCCTGAACGTGGAATTTATCCACAACGCCGCGCGCAATTTGGAGAAAGCCAGCTGGATGTTGGCCCAACGCACCGACGCCGAGGGTCAGCCGTGGTTACTCTCCAATGAGATTTCAGCTGATGCGCGCAACCTCAGCTATGCCGTGGAGTTCGGCAAGATGGTGGCCCGCCTCGACCTGCTCACCGATGTGCTCGATGAGCGCTACCGGCGCATGGGCGTCAGCTATGCCCAGGGTCTGCTGTTTATGAACTTCTTGCCGGTGCAATAAGGCTCCATAGCGGCGGCGCTGCCCCCTCGGGATGCTCGAATTAGCTGTCTAACCAGCGCGCTTGCCGTGCCACTCGCCAGTTCAGCGCGCTCAGGGCCAGTAGCAGGAGCAGCAGGGTGTAGATGGCATAGGTGCCGATCTGATCATAGGCCCAGCCTGCCAGCAGGATGCCGACCAAGCCGGCAAAGCGACTGATGAAGTCGATTGAGCCATACCAGCTGCCGATGATTTCTTTCGGCACACTGAGCTGGATGGTGCTTGCCGTGGTGCGAAAGTACAGGGTGGCGCCGAGCTGGAAGATAAACATACCGCCCCCGGTGAGCCATAGATTGCCACGCAGACACAGGCTCAGGCTGATGCCTAAGATCATCACCCAGTGACTTCGCCACAGTGTCTGCGCCGTAGTGCTTGCGCCACCACTGCCGCGCAGTAACAGCCCGCCGGCAATTGAACCCAGCGCTGCGGCCGAGAACAGATAGCCGGTCTGCACCGCGCTAAATAAGTGAAAGCCGCGCAGCAGCGGCACCCATAGCAGTGTGAGCACACTGATGACCAGCAGGCAGGTGGCATACGCGGCGAGGAAGGCGCGCCAGCGCGCTGAGCGCAGCAGCTGCCAAGTGGCCCGTGAGGCGCCGCTGACGCCTTCTTGCAGGCGCTGGGCTAAGGAGCTGTGAGTTGTGTCCAGGGTGAGGGCTGAGTCATTCCGCACCCTAAGGCTGAGGCTTAACGCCAGGGCGACGAACAGAAATGCAATCGACGCCAGCAGCGAGATCGACAAGCCGAAATTAAAAATCACCACTGCGCCAATCACTGGGCCCAAGGCCCGGGCCACGCCGTTGAATGTCGCGAGCTGGCCATTAACGCGGGGAATTTGCTGCGGCTGGAACAGAAATGGAATCAGGGCAAACAGGATCAGCCGTGAATATTGGTGAACCAGGTCGATCATAAAGGCAAACACCCAGACCCACTGCACCGAGCGGGTATTGTTGCCGAGCACCAGCACTGCCAGGGCGAACAGCAAAATATTCAGCAACTGACAGGCAACAAACAGTCGCCACTTATCAACCCGATCAATAAACCCGGCGCCCAGCAGGGTGACGAGAATCTCGGCGCTGTAGCCAATGGCATAGGTGGTGGTCACGGCCAGGCTGCTGCCGGTGATGGAGTAAGCCAGGTTGGCAAACACCAGGTCATAGATAGCTTCGGCCAAGAGGATGCACACCCCTAAGGCGACGAAAAGTCCTGCTGGTGCTTTGCGCGAAGTGTGCATAGAAATTTAATCCATTAAATTTTTACGCTTAGGGTCCGTTGGGCCCTGAGCTGGCCCGCCGTGGCAGCCCATCCCAGGATGCCGTCGCTATGGTTGGGCGGTTGCGCGGCGTCTGTCCAGCGCTATCTGAAAACGAGTGCCCGCCGTGGTCGAGCCTGGCTGTGCTGAACTAACGGGCGTGGCGTGGCTCACTGCCAACGCTGGCTGATTTCCTGCAAGGTGCCGGCCTGGCGCAGGCGTTCGAGGGCTTCGGCGAATTGTTTGGCGCGCAGGTTATCGCCTTTGCTGAAGGCCACGTAGCGGGGCATTTTTACCAAGGGTGTCGGCAGAACGCGCACGCGCTCTGTGGCGTTCTGTTCTTGGGCAAAATACTTCAGCTGGGTTTCGTCGCCGACGATGATGTCGATGCGCCCGGCCAGCAGCATGGTGACTAACTGGCGTGGGGTTTGCGCGATGCTGTCGCGCTGCAGGGGGGCTCGATCAAAGTCCGCCGCGTAAGAATAACCACGCACTTGGCCGATGGTGTACGGCTCTAAGTCGGCGAGGCTGTGCCAGTCGTTGAGGGCTAGTTTGTCGTTGACCATAAACACCGTTGAGCCACTGCGCAGCGGCCCAACCAGCTCATATTGCTGGAGGCGTACTGGGGTGCCGGCGAACTGAAACGCCATGGTCACTTCTTGTCGTTCGAGCAGGCGTTTGACCCGGCCCCAGGGGTACAGGCGCAGCTCATAGTTAATGTGCGCCTCGGCCATGACGGCGTTAATCAACTCCACATCTAGACCTTGCGGCTGCTGGTTAAAAGCGGAGAGAAAGCTGTAGGGCGCGAACTGTTCGGCACCGACCACTAGCCAGTCTTGGGCACTGCCGGGGGTGCTGGCGAGCAGCAGGATTGAGCAAAGCAATCTGCGCATGGACAAACTCCTGAATGTTAGCTCAGCCAATGCTGAGCACTACTAACAACAAGCGGCCATTGCAGCGCAGTGGTGGGGCTGGTGGTATCAGCCTATTTTAGCGATAAAGCGATTAACGGCATTGAGCATATCTTCGTAGGAAGTGGAGTTCATCACAAACACCACAAAGCCTTCGATGTTTTGCGTTTTCAATGCAAAACGGATGTGAATCAGCAGCACCACGTGGTTTTGTACCCGGGTGCCGAGCACTCTGCGGGTATCGCCGGAGTCCACCGTCGGCAGGCTGCATTCAAAGGGCGTGTTGGTCATTTCTGAAAGCGACGCCAAACAGGCATTGAGCACCACGTTGCCGACTTCCAGCAGGGCATCGCGTTGTACTTGCAGCAGCTCGGTGCCGGGCGGGATGTCACCGATCAGCACCTTGACCATTTCCAGGCTTTTGTCCTCGGGGAAAATCAGCAAGGCATTGCCGGAGAAGGTGCCGTTGAAGGGCTGGCGGATGCAGTACATCGAGCGGCTGCGTTTGCCTAGGTGATCGGTCACTTCACTGACGGTAATGAAGTGCACTTCCGGCACGCTGAGCAGTACTTCATCTTGCAGCATCTCACTCATCGCCGCAGCCGCGCGGCCAATGCCGATATTGAACAGCTCACAGAGCAGGTCGGTTTGCAGTGAGGTGAGTTTGAGCATGTCAGTCTCCCAGCGCTTTTAGTAACGCCGGCCCCTTATCCGCAGTGATGGGTTTGGCCAAAAAAGGCAGGCCGAGGTCTTGGATTTGACTCTGAATTGCCGTTTGTACGTTGGCGGTGAGCATGACGATTTTGATGTGCGGGTGTTCCAGCAAAATCAGCGTGGCGGCTTCCAGGCCGCTTAGGCCAGGCATGTTGAGGTCCATGCTGATCAGCTCAATCGATTGTTCGCGGCACAGCTCAATGGCGGCCTGGCCGCTACCGGCTTCGAAGATGTTCCAGCGCGGCTGAAGGTTGGCGATGATGCTTTTGGTCATCATGCGCGAGACCATGCTGTCGTCGACTATCAGTAAGTTCTTGCTCATGGTTCTATAAAATCTCCACACGGTTGCGCCCGGCAATTTTGGCGCGATAGAGGGCTTTGTCTGCGTTGAGCAGCATCAGCTCAAGCGTAGCCAGCCGATCGGCATCAAACACGGCCACTCCGATAGAAATACTCATGCGTACTTGATGCTGTTCGGCGCTGATGGTTTTTTCTTCTACGGCGCGCCGCAAACGCTCGGCACTTTCCAGTGCCTGCTGCAAATCGGTGTGGGGCATCAGTACGGCAAACTCCTCACCGCCCATGCGGCCGATGATGTCGGCATCGCGCAGGCTCGCGCGCAGGGTTTGGCTCAGGCTGCAAATGGCCAGATCACCAGCGGCATGGCCGTAAGCATCGTTGATTTGCTTGAAGAGGTCGATGTCGACCATCAGCAAACTGCACGGGTGGCCATAGCGCTTGCAGCTGTCCAGCACCTGCCCGCCGAGTTGGTAAAAGGCGCGGCGGTTGTACAGCTGGGTCAGGGCGTCGGTGTTGGCTTGCTGTTCGAGCAAGTGCATGAGCTTGCGGTGCTCGGTGATGTCAAAGCCCCAGAGCAGATGGGCCAACTTGCCTTCGATCTCCACCAGCTTCACCGATACCGAGCACCAGTACGGCTTGTGCGGCATCAGCAGGGCCTCCCAGTTATCCACACGGCCGTAGGTTTCCACCTCGTCGATAAATTCCAGGCCCTTTTGCGGGTCGGCCAGCAGGTCTTTGAGGAATAACTGATCGGGTGCTACTTGCAGCTCCAGGCGATCAAGCATGGTTTTGTTGATAAACAGCACATCGCCGGTATCGGCATTGACCAACGCGGCTTCGCTGGGGCTGGCATCGAGAATAAACATCAGCAGCGCTTTGCTCTCGGCCAGTTGGCGGGTGCGGCGCTCGACGCGGCCCTCCAGGCGTTTATTCAGCGAGTGCATGTGTTTGAACAGGCGCTTCATCACCTGGCGGTCTTTGATCAGCTTGACCACCAGCAAAATAATACCGGCCAGCAGTGCGCAGAGAATCCAGTTCAGCAGGGCGAATTTATCGTGCAGATTGAGGCGCATTTGGTCCTGTTCCATCACCGTGGCGATGTGTACCGCGAGGACGATTTGGCGCATCTGCTCGGTCATGTCATCGACTTGCTCGGTGATCTGCCGGGCGATTGGGCCGGCATCTGCACCGCCCAGCAGAGCTTCACTCCAGGCCACTAAGCGCTGGTTGAGGTCCGTCAGCACCTGCTTGGTATCCGGCTGGCTGCTGCTGAGCATCTGCATAAAGTTGTTATTGAACTCGCCGGGGTTAAGCATGCTGGCGGCAACGTCCAGCTTAATGCGCAGATCGTCGTAGGCGTTGTCTGGGCGCGGCTGTTGTTGGGTGGTGCGGGCGGCGTGGCCTAAGTCATACAGGCCCAGAGTGGCATTGGTGATATGCCAGCGATCACTGAGCTGATGGGGTTGGGCCAGGGCGTGCATCTCTTGCTGGGTGATGCGCAGGGCGAACAGGGTCGCGATGGCCAGGGCGATGACAATCAGCAGCAGGCATTCGGTGAGCCAGCCGAGGCGCCCGTATTTATGGCCAGGATTGAATAGAGAGGATTTATTCAATATGGATTTCATTGATCTGCCAGACCGAGCGATTCATATAGAGTTGTTGGTTGAGCTCGTTGTACTGCTGAAACGGGTAGATCAACATGAATGGACCTTTGTCGCGAATGCTCAGTTTGTTGCCGTCGCGGTAATTGGCCAGCACTGGGTTGTAGTGCTCAATATCGCTGCGAGGCATGACGGTGTAATAGCCGTTAAGGGCCTGGATGCGCAGATTTTGCCCGTTACTGTCAGTGAGTTTGAGCAGGTCCTGCACGCTCACCCCGTGCCAGCTATGAAAACCTTCGATCCCCAATGCTTGTGGCAGTTGCAGGCTGATGCTGTGCGGCGGCAGGGCGTCGATTTGCGCTTGTTTAAGCTCCAGGCTGGTGGCTTCACCCAAGGGATTGAGCCAATGCAGGGTCAGCACGGTGCGCTCGGTCAGCGGGGCGCTGGTGGCGTTCTGCGCATGGACGAACAGCGGGCACAGCGCGGCAATTAAGGCGATAACTGCGAGTAACGGCAACCTGACTCTATCGATCATTAATGGTTCTACCCTTGGATTGGCTGACGCGGCCCGCATATGTGACAACAGCTGTACTTGCGTGTTGGCTAACGCACAGAAATTAGACGATGTGTAGACGAGCCCCATTGCAGCAAGACTAGCCGAGAATTTCCTCGGTGGTAGCGGCGCCCGCGCTTTAATCGGCGGGTTTGTTGCGGCTGGGGCATGGTTTGCGCGCATAAAAAACCCCAGCACTTAGGCTGGGGTTATGTGTCGCGGGGTCATCAGACCTTGCGGACAAACTCGGACTTGAGCTTCATCGCGCCGATGCCGTCGATCTTGCAGTCGATATCGTGATCGCCGTCACACAGGCGGATGCCCTTCACCTTAGTGCCGACCTTCACCACCAGCGACGAGCCCTTGACCTTGAGGTCTTTGATCACGGTGATGGTGTCGCCGTCTTGCAGCACATTACCCACCGAGTCTTTGATCACTTTGACGTCATCGCCGCCGTCCTGTGCAGCGTCTGCCGACCATTCGTGGGCACACTCCGGGCACACCAGCTGGCTGCCATCTTCATAGGTGTATTCGGAGTTGCATTTGGGGCAGGGTGGAAGAGTGCTCACTGTTATGTCCTTGAGGTTTCCAATAGAAAAGGCCGCATATTGTATAGGGTTTTGCGCCGGCGTGTTTTGCAGCCCTTGGCCTGCGTCCTAAGGCGCCACAGGACTGGGCCAGTCAAGGTTGCCACGGTCGCTGAAACGCACGCTGCCGAGCAGGCCGGTGGACAGTTTGCCGTTGAGCTCATAGGGCAGACTTTGCCCAGCGCGGTAGTTGCTCGCGGCCATGACCTGGCGCAGCGCCGAGTACGCCGAGAGGCTGACTGGAATGCGCAGCAAGGTTTCGCCATAACGCGGCACTTGGCCACTTTGATCACTCACCCCACTGAGCAACGGCTGCTGGTTAACCCGCAGGTTAAAGGCCATGCCGTTGAACTCGATGGCGCTGTCGTTGGGGTTTTGCACGCGCAAGGTCAGGGCAAAGCGCATCTCCAGGCCTTCGCCCGGCAAGGGCTCGACATTGACCAGTTGGATCTGCAGCGGATCGCGCAGGGGCCAGCTGCTGCAGGCCGCCACGCCTAGCAGCAGGCTGGCAAGCAGCAGATAACGCAGCAATGAGGGCAAGGTATGGCGCATGGTGAAAATCCGTAACCAATTGAAGTGAGGCAGAGGAACGCGTCCGCCGCCGCTGGGTCTATCCACTTTGCCTGAACAATAGCGCCTAAGGGGCTAATAGCTGAGGATTTCTCAGGTCGGCGATTAGCTCAGACGCCAAGCGTCACCTATAGTTTTTGCTGGCATGGTGCGCGACAGTGGCAGGCGCACGGACGTGACCAGGGCGAGTGATGTTCACAGGGAGCAGGACAATGGCCAAGCAGATCTTGGTTGTGGATGATTCCAGCAGTATTCGCCAAGTGCTTAGTCAGGCGTTGCAGGATGCTGCTTATGAGGTGTTGCAGGCCGACGATGGTCAGGCCGGCTTACGGCTGATGGATGGGCGCAAGATCAATCTGATCATCTCTGATCTCAATATGCCCAACATGGACGGCCTGAGTTTCGTCAAAGCCGCCAAGCAACTCAGCGCCTACCGCTTTACTCCAGTGATTATGTTCACCACCGAAACCAGCGAATCCATGCGTGCCGCGGGGCGCGCTGCCGGGGTTCGGGCGTGGTTGGTCAAACCCTTTCAACCTGCGGTGTTGCTCGATGCCGTGGCTAAGTTGATTGCACCTTGAGGGCATCAACGTGGCGCTGATCAATACTTACGAGACCGCTGGCCGCTGCATCTGCGCCCTGAGCGGCGAATTTAATATCTACAGCGCCCAGCGCCTTAAAGGTGAGTTGCTGGCGTTATTGGCCGAGCAAAACAGCCTCGATATCGACCTCAGCGGCGTCGACGATTTCGACAGCGCGGCCTTGCAGTTGCTCTTATTACTCAAGCGCGAGGCGCTGCAGGGCGAGCGCGAATTGCGTCTGACCGGCCACTCACCGGTGATCTGTGAGGTGTTGGATTTACTCAACCTGCGCGCTGAGCTGGATGCCCCGGCACAGGCCGGCGAGGCCCAGCCATGAATCTGGATCAGGCCCGCGCCATCTTGGTTCAGGAGGCTCGCGAGCTGCTCGCCGAGATGGATGCGGCGTTGCTGCAGATCGAGAGTGGCGGTTACGACCGCGAGCAGATCAATGCGGTGTTTCGTGCAGCGCACACCATCAAGGGCTCAGCAGGGATCTTTGCCCTAGACGGCTTGGTGGGTTTCACCCATGTGCTGGAAAGCCTGCTGGAGCAGGTGCGTGCCGGTCACACGGCGCTAGATGGCCGTCTGCTGTCACTGCTGCTGCGCTGTGGCGACTACATCGGCAGTCTGGTGACGGCGGTGGAACAGTCGCAGGAATCCCTAGAGCCCAACCCGTTACTGCGGGCGCAATTGCTCGAGGAACTGCAGGCCTATTTGACGCCCGCGCCGGCCACTGTTGCGCCACCTGCTCCAGTCAGCGCAGCGCCAACCGCGCTGAGCGGCCGTTGGCATATTTCTCTGCGGCCCTACGCCGATGTGCTGCGCAATGGCCTCGATCCGCTGTCGTTTTTGCGTTACCTGAGCAAGCTCGGGCGCATTGTCAGCCTGCATACCCTGAGCGATAACCTGCCCGAGGCGCAGCACTTCGATGCTGAGGCCAGCTACTTGGGCTATGAAATTGAGTTTGAAACCAGCGCCGATCAAGCCGCGATTGAGGCCGCTTTTGAGTTTATCCGCGACGACAGCCTGCTGTTGCTGTTGGCGCCGCACAGCTCTCTGGCCGACTACGAGCGGTTGCTGAGCCGCTTGCCTGAACCGCGGGCGCGCCTGGCGCAGATTCTTCATGACAGCGGCGCCATCACGGCCGCGCAGTTGCAACGACTGCTGGCCCAGGTCGAGGCGTCAGCGGGTATTACGGCCAGCGCCGGGCCTAAGCAGAGCAAGCCAGGCAAGCAACCGCGCGGCCAGGAGCAGCTGTTTGTCAAAGTTGAGGTGTGCAAGCTGGATGAGCTGATCAACCTGGTCGGCGAGTTGGTGATTGCCGGCGCGGCGGCCAGTTTATCGTTGCGCCAGGGCAGCCCGGTGGCGATGCAGCAAGCCAATGAGGTGGTCACCAGTCTGGTCGAGGAGATCCGCGATGTGTCGCTGTCGCTGCGTATGGTCGCCGTCGGCGAGGTGTTCCAGCGTCTGCCACGGGTGGTGCGCGACCTCAGCAAGGAGCTGGATAAAGACGTTGAGCTGTTGATTACCGGCGCCGATACCGAGCTGGATAAATCCATGGTCGAGCGTTTGGCCGAACCGCTGCTGCATATCGTGCGCAACGCCCTGGACCATGGCATCGAACGCGCGGCGCAGCGTGTGGCCAGTGGTAAGCGGGCGCGTGGGGTGCTGCGTCTGAATGCCTATCACGAGTCCGGCAGCATCGTTATTGAAGTCAGTGACGATGGCCGCGGTCTGGATCGCCAGCGCATCGCCGCCAAGGCCATCGAACAGGGCCTGCTGGCGCCAGAGCAGAACCTGAGCGACAGCGAGCTGTACCGGCTGATCTTCGCCGCCGGCTTTTCCACCGCTGAAGAGGTGACCAACCTCTCCGGGCGCGGGGTGGGCATGGATGTGGTGCGCAGCCATATCGAGCGCCTGCGCGGTGAGGTCGAGGTGCTCAGCCAGCCGGGGCAGGGCACCACGGTACGGATCCGGTTGCCGCTGACGCTGGCGATCATCGATGGCTTTCAGGTGCGCGTGGCCGATGAGGCTTTTGTCCTGCCGCTGGAGCAAGTCGTGGAGTGCGTGGATCTGGGCCAGCACCGCGATCTTAACGACCTGCTCAACCTGCGCGGCGAGCCGCTGCCCTTTGTGCGTTTGCGCAGCCTGTTTGGCCTGACGGCGCCGGCAGGCGGCCGGGAAAGTTTAGTGGTGGTGCAGTTCGGCAACAGTCGCGCCGGGGTGGTGGTCGATCAGTTGCTGGGCGAGCTGCAGGCGGTGATCAAGCCGTTGGGCCACATCTTCGCGCAAAACAAATTACTTAGCGGTTCGACCATCCTGGGCGACGGCAGCGTAGCCCTGATCCTTGATGTCGGCCATTTGATTCAACGCGCGGTCAGCCGCGCCGAAGCCTTTGCCCTCAGCCAGAGCGCTGCGGGCACAGGGCATACAACAGTGGGGTAATGCTTATGTTCGATAAGATGAGGGTGGCGACGCGCCTGCTCCTGCTGGCCGGAGTATTGATCCTGTTTTTGCTGCTGATTGGCGTGATGGGCATCTACGGCATGCGCGAATCCAATCAAGGCATGGAAACCGTCTACAACGACCGTGTGGTGCCGCTGCGTGAGTTGAAGATGCTGGCGGATAACTATGCGGTGAGCATCGTCGATACCAGTCAAAAAGTCCGCGTCGGGCTGTACAGCTGGGAGGATGGCCTGCGCAACGTGAACAAGGCGCAGGAGGCGATCAAACTGGATTGGCAGCGCTACACCAACACGCGCCTGGTTGGCCGTGAGCGTGAGCTGGTGGAAGAGCTGAAACCGCTACTCAGCGATGCCGATAACGCCACCAGCCAGCTGCGCCAGATTCTTGAGGACAAAGACCAGGCCGCCCTTGAGCAGTTTGTCGAAACCCAGCTGTATCAAAGTATCGATCCCGTCTCCAGACGCTTTGAGCAACTGGTGGAGGTGCAGTTGCTGGTGGCCAAGAGCGAGTACGACCAGGCGCACGAACGCTTCGGCGTGATTCTGGTGGTGGCGATCATCGGCGTGGTGCTGAGCATTCTGCTGGCGGTGTTGTTGGGCGCGTTGATTACCCGCAGCCTGCTGCGTCAACTCGGCGGCGAGCCGTTTACCGCCATGGAGTCATTGCAGCGGGTGGCCGCTGGTGATCTGACCGTGGATATCAAACTGCGCGATAACGACCAGGTCAGCATGCTCTACAGCTTGCAGCAGATGGTGCTGCGCCTGCGCGGGATTATGGCTGATGTGCGCATGACTTCCGACGCGCTGGCTTCGGCTTCCGAGCAGGTCGCGGCGTCGGCTCAGGCACTGAGCCAGAACGCCTCGGAGCAAGCCGCCAGCGTTGAGGAAACCAGCGCCTCGGTGGAGCAGATTGCCGCCACTGTGGCGCAGAACAGCGACAACGCCCGGGCCACCGATTTGATGGCGAGCCAGTCGTCTCAAGATGCCGTGCAGGGCGGCGCAGCGGTGCGCGAAATGGTCGAGGCCATGCGCCAGATCGCCGGCAAAATCGGCATCATCGATGACATCGCTTACCAAACCAATTTGCTCGCCCTCAATGCCGCCATCGAGGCCGCCCGTGCCGGTGACCACGGCAAAGGCTTTGCCGTGGTCGCCGCCGAGGTGCGCAAGCTGGCCGAGCGCAGCCAGGTGGCGGCGCAAGAAATCAGCGCGGTGGCTGCCGCCAGTGTCAACTCGGCCGAGCGCGCCGGGCAGTTGCTGGAGCAAATGTTGCCGTCGATTCGCAAAACCGCCGACCTGGTCCAGGAAATCTCTGCCGCTTCGCGCGAGCAAAACACGGGCCTGGAGCAGATCAATCTGGCCGTCAGCCAACTGGCGCAGATCACCCAGGTCAACGCTTCCGCCTCCGAGCAACTGTCCTCCACTTCCGAGGAAATGAGCAGCCAGGCGGTGCAGCTGCAGGACATGATCCAGTACTTCCAGTTGGCCGAGCACAGCTTGCGGCAGGCCCCGTTTGTGCCGCCTAAAGCCAGCAACAAAATGACCCAGCCGCTGCGCCGTCTGCCCCCGGATGAGCCGATTGATGAGTCGGCCTTTACCCGCTTTTAGGAGGCCGGGCCATGACCAGTCTGTTAGACCCGGTTGCCAGCGCTGCTGCTGCCGAGGTGCGGCAATACCTGACCCTGTCGTTGGGCGAGGAGCTGTTCGCCCTGCCGATTGAGCAGGTGCGGGAGATCATCGAGTTCAGCGCGCTGACGCACATCCCGCTCATGCCTGAATTTTTGCGCGGGGTGCTCAACCTGCGTGGCGCCGTGGTGCCGGTGATTGATCTGGCGGTGCGCTTTGAGCGTGAGCCGATGCGGATCGGCAAGCGCACCTGCATCGTGATCGTTGAACTGGCCCAGGGCGATAGCGTGCAGAGCCTGGGCATCATGGTCGACACGGTCAACGCCGTGCTCGATGTGCCGCTGAACCAGGTGCAGGCGCGGCCGACTTTTGGCGCGCGGCTGCGGGCCGACTTTATTGCCGGCATCCTCGAGCATCAGGAGCAGTTTATGGTGGTGCTGGACATCAACCAGGTGCTGTCCCTGCAAGAGCTGGCCGCCTTAGTGGCGAGCTACGCATGAGCGCCATGCCTAGCCCGCAACCACTGCATGCCTTTGGCTTGCCCGTTGCTCTGAGCGATGGCGAGTTTGTGCTGTTGCAGGCTTTGTTTTATGAGCAAATCGGCATCCAGCTGCCGCTGGTAAAAAAGCCCTTGGTCTGTGGCCGCTTGGCCAAGCGTTTAGCCGCACTGGGGCTGAGCAGCTATCAGCAGTATTACCAATATCTGCTGGCGCCCCAAGGCGCGGCCGAGCTGGAAATTGCCATCGATTTGATCACCACCCACGAAACCTATTTTTTTCGTGAGCCGAAGCACTTCGAGTTTCTTCAGCAGCGCATCCTCCCAGCCTATGCCCAGCAGACGGACTTTCGCGTTTGGAGCGCGGCCTGCTCGACCGGCGAGGAGGCTTATACCCTCGCCATGCTGCTGCACGAGGCTAGAAGCCATGCGCGCTGGCGGGTGCTGGGCAGCGATATCAGTCGTCCGGTGCTGGGCATGGCGCGCCGTGGCCTGTACCCACTGGAGCGTGGCAGCAAGATCCCCAATCCGTACCTCAAGCGTTATTGCCTGAAGGGCCAGGGCCAGTACCTGGGCTATTTTTTGCTGGAGCAGTGCCTGCGCGATGGCGTTGAGTTTGCCCAGGCTAATCTCAATTTAGCGATGCCGGCGCTGGGTATGTTTGACCTGATTTTGCTGCGCAATGTGCTGATTTATTTCGATCAGCCGACCAAGCTGCGCGTGCTGCACAACGTGGTGCAGCACCTAAAGCCCGGCGGCTGGTTGATGGTTGGCCACTCGGAGGCGCTGCACCAGCACGACTTACCGTTACAGCAGGTGGCGACCTCGATCTATCGCCGGGTTGGGCCATGAGCCGCAGTTGCTTTCTTAATCCTGGCGAGCTGTATTTCGGCGGCGGTGATGTGCGCGTGGAAACCTTGTTAGGCCCGTGCGTGGCTATCGTCCTGTGGTTTCCCCATGCCAGCAAAGGCGGCATCTGCCACTTTCAGTTACCGGGTACGGCGCGTAGCCAGGAGCCTAACCGCGAACTGGATGGCCGCTACGGTGTCGATGCCTGGCTGTGGTTGTGTCGGCAGATGCGACTGCATGGCCTGCGCCCGGAGCAAGCGCAGATCAAATTATTCGGCGGCGCGCGCAGCATAAGCAGCACTGACAGCAGCCTGCACAGTGATATCGGTGCGCAGAATATCGCCTTCGTCGAGCAGCTGCTGGCTGACCAGGGGCTTAAGGCGCAGGCCATGGATCTGGGCGGCGAGGGCAGTCGTTTTTTACGCTTTGAACTCGCCAGTGGAGAGCTGTGGCTGCGCCGTGGCGCGCCCTTGACGGTGGACAGCGGAGAACCCAGCTGATGACGATCAAGGTACTTATCGTCGATGACTCCGCGGTAATGCGTGAAGTGATGCAGCAGATGCTGGCGCCCTATGCCGACATCGAAGTGATTGGCGCGGCCTTCGATCCGTTACTGGCCATGCAACGCATGCAGCAGCAATGGCCGGATGTGCTGGTGCTGGATATTGAAATGCCGCGTATGGATGGCCTGACTTTTTTACGCCAGATCATGGCCAGCCGGCCGACGCCTGTGGTGATTTGCTCCAGCCTTACCAGCCAGGGTGCGGCCATGACTCAGCAGGCGTTGGCGGCGGGCGCAGTGGAGGTAATCGGCAAGCCCAGTGTCGGTCTGCGCGACTTTCTCCACGGCAGTGGCAAGCAGTTTGTGGCGTCGATCCGCGCGGCAGCAAAAGCGCGGCTAGCGCCTACACTGACTAAAGCGGCTCCGGATGTGGCCAGCCTTGCTGTGCCTGCACGGCACGCGCTGCCAGTGCCCTCTAGCGAGCGCTTGGTGCTGATGGGCGCGTCCACGGGCGGCACGCAAGCGTTGGAATATGTACTGCGGCAGTTGCCGGCCAGCGCCGCGCCGGTATTGATCGTGCAGCACATGCCCGAGGGCTTTACCGGCAGCTTTGCCGAGCGCCTTAATGGCTTAGCGGCCATCGAGGTGCGTGAGGCGCAGCACGGCGACTCCCTGCGCAGCGGTCTGGCGCTGATTGCGCCGGGCGGCCGGCATATGTTGCTCAAGCACGATGCCGGACGTTATTGGGTGGAGATCAAAGATGGACCCTTGGTCAGTCGGCATCGGCCGTCTGTGGATATGCTGTTCCGTTCGGCAGCGTTGCTGGGCGGGCGAAATGTGTTGGCGGTCTTGATGACAGGAATGGGCAATGACGGCGCGCGCGGCTTATTAGCTCTGCACGAGGCTGGGGCAAGCACCGTGGCTCAGGATGAGCACAGCTGCGTGGTATTCGGTATGCCCAAAGAGGCGATTAAATTAGGTGCCGCTGATCAGGTCTTAGGCTTGGATGAGATCGCTGCGCAGCTTTTGGCTTGGGCCTAGGGTGGGAGTTTATAACGCGATGTCCAACGGCTTGCCGCAGCATGTACTGGTGATCGATGACAGCGTGCTGCAACGCCAGTTTACTGCGGGCCTATGCCGCAAGCTGGGGATTGCCGAGGTGCTGCTGGCCGAAGATGGCCTCGATGGCATCGCACAGATGAGCCATAACCCGCAGATTGAAGCCATTGTGCTGGATCTGGAAATGCCCGGCTTAGATGGCGTGCAGGTGCTCAATGAAATGGCCCGCTTGCAGCTCAACCCCGCCGTGGTGGTGGTCAGTGGTCGTGAGAGTGTGCTGCTCAACGTGGTGCAGAGCATGGGCCATAGCTTGGGCCTGCGCCTGCTAGGGGTGCTGCAAAAGCCCATCAGCGAGCAGCAGTTAAGTGACAGCCTCAGGCGCTTTGCCATCGAGCCAACCCAGGCACAATCCAGCCTAAAAGTGGCGCAAGGGCCGCAGCTCAGTGAGCAGGACATTGTCCAGGCGCTGCATGAGCAGCAGTTCACCGCTTATTTTCAGCCCAAGGTGCGCCTCAGCGATGGTCTGGTTAAAGGGATGGAAGCCTTGGCGCGCTGGCAGCATCCGCAGTTCGGTGTGCTCAGCCCACTGCTGTTTATCGAGATGGTCGAAGGCAGCCCGTATATCTCTCAACTAACCTTGCAAATGCTCGACTTGGCTTTGCAGCACTGCCAGAGCTGGCATAGCGCCGGGCAAATGCTAACGGTGTCACTAAACATCAGTGCGCACTCTCTAGCCGATAGCAGTTTGGCCGATGAGATTATTGCCCGCGTTAGTGCCAGTGGCATTGCTGCGCAGTACCTGATTTTGGAAATCACCGAGGGGGCGTTAATCACCGACTTGGGGGTGACCTTGGGGACGTTGGCGCGGTTGCGCCTGCATGGTTTTGGCTTGTCGGTGGATGATTACGGCACTGGCTTTTCCAGCATGTTGCAGTTGGCGCGGGTGCCCTGTACTGAGTTGAAGGTCGACCGCGCCTTCGTCAATGGTGCCAGCGATAGCCACCAGTTGCGCATCCTCCTGGAGAGCGCTTTGGATATCGCTGACAAGCTAGGTTTAGGGGTAGTCGCCGAGGGAGTCGAAACCCTCGCGGACTGGAAGTTATTGCGTAATTTGGGCTGCGCCGAAGTGCAGGGGTTTTTCATTGCGAAACCCATGCCCGGTGAGCAAGTGCTGAGTTGGTTGCATAAGCACCAACCGCATTTGCAGGCCCTCACTAAGGAGTAAGGATCCATAGCTAGGCGGTAGGTCTGATGGAACAGGCTGCGGGCTAATAAGAAAGTACTTTGAGGGCAGCCCTATGTTCAGTTCCATCTCGGTAAAATTCCGTCTGCTATTACTGTTTGTCCCGCCGTTACTGGTGTTGGTGTTATTAGCCGGCGTGTCGTTGCAACAAATGGCTCAGCTTAATTCGGGCATCGACAGCCTGTATGTCGACCGTGTTGAGCCGATGCAGCAACTCAGCTCGGTGACCAATAACTACGCCAATGCGTTGATCGACCTGCCCAGTAAATTTCGGGCCGGGCTGATCAACGACGTCACCTATCGCACAGAGGTACAGGCTTCGCTGGAACGGGCCAATAAGTCGTGGAACGACTACTTGGTGACCTCTATTTCCGGTGAGGAGGCGCGCTTATTAGACGACGCCAAAGGGGTGCAGCCGGTAGTGCTGAAGTTGATTGAGGAGCGTCTGGCGCAAGTGGCCGATGGCTCCCTTCAAGGTCTCGACGACGCCAGCTTGAACCGCGAAACCTATGCTGTGTATGACCAGTGGTTGGGCGTGTTCGATGCCCTGTTTAACTATCAGGTGCGAATCGCCAGCGCATTCAATCAAGACTCGCGGCAAAGCTTTCATACCCTCTCGGCCAGCTATGTGATTGGCTGCGCCGTGGTGGTGGTGGTATTGGCTCTGCTGGCTTGGGCGATTTACCGCTCCATCAGCGCTCCGCTCAGCCATATGCACAGGGTGATCAGCGCCATTGCCGAAAACGCCGACCTGACTCGGCGCGTGGAGGTGGTCGGCAGCGATGAACTGGCCAGCACCGGGCGTGCCTTTAACCACATGATGGAACGCTTCCAGCGCTTGATCGCCGATCTGCGTGGCGCGGTCGAGCAACTGGCCTCGTCATCCGAAGAGATGAGCGCGATCAGCCAGCAGGTCAGCCAATCCGCCGGCGATCAGGAGCATCAGGTGGTGATGGTGGCGACGGCGATCAATGAAATGAGCGCCGCGATCCAGGAGGTCGCCGGTAACGCCTTGAGCGCCGCCCAACAAGCCACCTCGGCCGATGAGCAGGCGCGCCAGGGCAGCACTACGGTGCGCGGTAACGTGCAGGCCATGCAGTTGTTGGCCGAGAAGGTGGACAGCGCCACCCGCGTGATCGAGCGCTTGAATACCCAGTCGGAGAACATCAGCCAGGTGCTGACCACTATTCGCGGGGTGGCCGAGCAAACCAATTTGCTGGCCCTTAACGCGGCAATTGAAGCGGCGCGGGCTGGTGAGGCCGGGCGCGGGTTTGCCGTGGTGGCCGATGAGGTGCGCAGCCTGGCCGGTAATACCCAGCAAGCCACCGAGTCGATTCGCGGCATGATCGATGAGTTACAAAACTCGGCCCGCCAAGCGGTGGGCGCTATGGATGAGGCGCGCGGGCAGGCCCAGCGCAGTGCCAGCCAGGCGGCCGAGTCCGGCAGTTTGCTGGAGGCGATTACCCGGGCGGTGGAGATCATCGCCGATATGAACGCGCAGATTTCCACCGCCACGGAGGAGCAAACGTCGGTGGCCAACGAGATCAATGAAAACATCACGCGCTTTCAAAGCGGGATCAGTGAGGTGGGCGAGGGCTCCCGGCAAAGTGCGATTGCCAGCCAGGCGCTTGCCGAATTGTCGGTGCGTTTGCAGCAGCAAATCTCTTTATTCCGCGCCTAAAGGCCGCCGCACCGCCGCCGCGACATGCAGTTGGTCGGCGGTTGTGCAGCCTCTGTTGGCCTGTGCTTTGCTTTAAAAGGGCATCCATTATTTAGAGTGCAACCCGGTTGCTTGTTGGGTTGCACTTTTTTCTTCAGGGCTTGGCAGATGCCAGTAATGGTGGCCCGGTTATGGCCCTGAAGGCCGCTCTGAGGCCGCCTGTAGAGCCTTTTAGACTAAGGTCTGGCTGCGTATTAAGGTTATTTTCGACAGAATTCGACGGGTTGCACCTAGTTGCACCTTTGCCCGAAGTGGGTTTACTCTCTGCGCCGTTTTGCTACGCCCCACATCCCTAGACAGGACAATCCAATGGCTACCACCACCCTTGGCGTAAAGCTCGATGAAGCAACCCGTGAGCGCCTCAAACTGGCTGCCCAAGCCATTGACCGCACGCCGCACTGGTTGATCAAACAAGCCATCTATAGCTACCTCGAGCAGCTTGAGGGCGGTCTTACTCCTCCAGAGCTAAGCGGCTTGGCCGTGGCCGCGGGTGATGAGCCGTTAGAAACCCTGACCGAGCAAGGCTTGCAGGTGTTCCTCGACTTCGCCGAAAGCATTCTGCCGCAGTCAGTGCTGCGCGCGGCGATCACCTCGGCCTACCGCCGTCCAGAGCCAGAAGCCATTGCCATGCTGCTGGAGCAGGCGCGCCTGCCAGAAGACACCGCCGAAGCGGCCAACAAGATGGCCCTGGGCATTGCCGAAAAACTGCGCAACCAGAAGAACGCCGGCGGCCGTCAGGGCCTGGTGCAAGGTCTGCTGCAAGAGTTCTCGCTGTCTTCGCAAGAAGGTGTGGCACTGATGTGCCTGGCCGAAGCGCTGCTGCGTATTCCCGACAAAGCCACCCGCGATGCGCTGATCCGCGACAAAATCAGCGGCGGCAACTGGAGCCAGCATCTGGGCCAGAGCCCGTCGATGTTCGTTAACGCGGCCAGCTGGGGCCTGCTGATCACTGGCAAGCTGGTGGCCACGCACAACGAAGCCGGCCTGATGACGTCGCTTAACCGCATCATCGGCAAGGGCGGCGAGCCGCTGATTCGTAAGGGTGTGGACATGTCCATGCGCCTGATGGGCGAGCAGTTCGTCACCGGCGAAACCATTGCTGAAGCCCTGGCCAACGCCACCACCTTGGAAAACAAAGGCTTCCGCTACTCCTACGACATGCTCGGCGAAGCTGCGCTGACCGAGGAAGACGCCAAGTTCTACCTCAGCTCTTACGAGCAAGCGATTCACGCCATCGGCAAGGCCTCCCACGGCCGTGGCATCTACGAAGGCCCGGGGATCTCGATCAAACTCTCGGCCCTGCATCCGCGCTACAGCCGCGCCCAGCACGACCGCGTGATGGACGAGCTGTACCCGATCCTGCTCAACCTCACCGTGTTGGCTAAGCAGTACGACATCGGCATCAACATCGACGCCGAAGAAGCTGATCGTCTGGAAATCTCCCTCGACCTGCTTGAGCGTCTGTGCTTCGCCCCGGAACTGGCCGGTTGGAACGGTATCGGCTTCGTCATTCAGGCTTACCAGAAGCGTTGCCCCTATGTGATCGACTATGTCATCGACCTGGCCAAGCGCAGCCGCCATCGTCTGATGATCCGTCTGGTGAAGGGCGCGTATTGGGACAGCGAAATCAAACGCGCCCAGGTCGAAGGTCTGGAAGGCTATCCGGTGTATACCCGCAAGCCTTACACCGACGTGTCCTACATTGCCTGTGCGCGCAAACTGCTGGCCGTGCCGGAGGCGATCTACCCGCAGTTCGCCACCCACAACGCCCACTCCTTGTCGGCCATTTATCAAATCGCCGGGCGCAACTACTACCCCGGTCAGTATGAGTTCCAATGCCTGCATGGCATGGGTGAGCCGCTGTACGAACAAGTGGTGGGCAAGGTCGCGGACGGCAAATTTAACCGCCCATGCCGCATCTACGCCCCGGTTGGCAGCCACGAAACCCTGCTGGCCTATCTGGTCCGTCGCCTGCTGGAAAACGGCGCCAACACCAGCTTCGTCAACCGCATCGCTGACCACAGCATCTCCCTCAACGAGCTGGTGCAAGACCCCGTCGTTCAGGTTGAGCAGATGGCGGCGCAAGAGGGCGGCGTTGGCTTGCCCCATCCGCGCATTGCTTTGCCGCGCGATCTGTACGGCGCGGCGCGGCTTAACTCCAGCGGCATCGACCTGAGCAACGAACACCGCTTGGGTTCCTTGTCGTCGGCGTTGCTGAGCAGCGTTAACAGCGAATACAAGGCCCAGCCTCTGCTCGGTTGTGAACTCAGCGAGCTGAGCCCGGCGCAGCCGGTGCGCAACCCGGCCGATCAGCGCGACATCGTCGGCTATGTCCACCAAGCCACTGCCCAGGACGTGGAAAACGCCGTGCTGTGCGCCATCTCCAGCGGACAGATCTGGCAGTCGACCTTGCCGGCTGAGCGCGCCACTGTGCTGGAGCGCGCCGCCGACCTGATGGAAGGCGAGATTCAACAACTGATGGGCCTGCTGGTGCGCGAGTCGGGCAAGACCTTCGCCAACGCCATCGCCGAAGTGCGTGAAGCGGTGGACTTCCTGCGCTACTACGCGGCCCAGGCCCGTGAGCACTTCAGCAACGACAGCCACCGTCCGCTGGGCCCCGTGGTGTGCATCAGCCCGTGGAACTTCCCGCTGGCGATTTTCAGCGGGCAGATCGCCGCTGCGCTGGCCGCCGGTAATACCGTGCTGGCTAAACCGGCTGAGCAAACCCCGCTGATCGCCGCGCAAGCCGTGCGCATCCTGCATGAAGCTGGCGTGCCGGCGGGTGCTGTGCAACTGCTGCCAGGTGATGGTGAAACCGTCGGTGCAGGCCTGACTGGCAATGAGCGTGTACGTGGCGTGATGTTCACGGGCTCCACTGAAGTGGCCGGGATCATCCAGCGCGGTTTGGCGGGTCGTCTCGACGCCCAAGGTCGCACGCTGCCACTGATCGCCGAAACCGGTGGTCTGAACGCCATGATCGTCGACTCCTCAGCCCTCACCGAACAGGTGGTGGTCGATGTGGTGGCCTCGGCCTTCGACAGCGCCGGTCAGCGTTGCTCGGCACTGCGCGTGCTGTGCGTGCAGGAAGACGTGGCGGATCGCGTGGTCACCATGCTCAAAGGCGCCATGGCGCAGTACAGCCTGGGTAACCCTGAGCGTTTGAACACGGATATCGGTCCGGTGATTGATGCCGAAGCTAAGGCGGGTATCGATAAGCACATCGAAGCCATGCGCAGCAAAGGCCGTAAGGTTCACCAGCTGGCGCGGGTTAAAGGCGAAGAGATCAAGCACGGCACCTTCGTGATTCCGACCTTGATCGAGCTGGACAGCTTCAGCGAACTGCAGCGGGAAATTTTCGGCCCGGTGCTGCACGTGGTGCGTTATGCCCGTGCGGATCTGGCGCAACTGCTGCAGCAGATCAACGACAGCGGCTATGGCCTGACCCTGGGCGTGCACACCCGTATCGACGAGACCATCGCGCAGGTGGTGGACAGCGCCAAAGTCGGCAACCTCTACGTCAACCGCAACATTGTCGGGGCCGTGGTGGGGGTACAGCCGTTCGGTGGCGAAGGCTTGTCCGGCACGGGGCCGAAAGCGGGTGGCCCGCTGTATATGTACCGCTTGCTGGCGACCCGTCCGCAGGATGCCGTGGCCAAGCAACTGCAGCGCTCGGCAGATGAAACCCAGCGTCCGGCCGAGCACGCGGCGTTGCTGCAAAGTCTGCAAACCTGGGCCAAGCAGCAAGAGCCCAACCTGCTCAGCCTGAGCCAGCGCTACGCCGAGCTGGCCCAGTCCGGCACTGTGCAAGAGCTGCAAGGTCCGACTGGCGAACGCAACACCTACAGCTTGTTGCCCCGTGAGCACGTATTGTGTCTGGCGGATGAGCGTGCGGATCTGCTGGTGCAATTGGCTGGCGTGCTGGCCGTGGGTTCCCAGGTGCTGTGGCAGGACAGCCAGCTGACCCGCCAACTGCTGGCCGAGCTGCCGCAGGACGTGCAACGCCGCATCACTCTGCTGGCGCAGTGGCACGAGAGCGAGCTGAACTTTGATGCGATCATCCACCACGGTGACTCCGATCAGCTGCGTGAAGTTTGCCAGCTGGCCGCCAAGCGTCGTGGTGCCATTATCGGGGTCAGTGGTCTGGCCAAGGGCGAAACCGACATTGCGTTGGAACGTTTGCTGATTGAGCACGCTCTGAGTATTAACACCGCGGCCGCAGGCGGTAACGCCAGCCTGATGACCATCGGTTAACCCTGTATTGGCTGGGCTTGCTACAGGCTCAGTCAAGACGCGCGAGGGGCGTCATCTACGGGTCATTTCGCTGCGGCCATTATCTGGCGCAGTGGGTGACTGTGATGGTGCTCTTAGCGACTAAGCAAGAGTAGGAAATGGTGGGCATTGCTCGCCGAGCAGTCAGTAATCGCTGTATGCAACATCGGCTTACCGCCACCCTCAGGCGCTTTCGGGAGCCTGAACCCCACAGACTGTTATGCAACTTGGGTTATCCACCCGTTACAGCCTGTTTCTATCCGTGCATGTCTATGCACATCTGTGTGCAGCATTGGCTTACCGGTCAATGCGGGAACGGAGCTATCCGCTCCGTTCCAATCGCACTGCAGCCATTTAGGCCCAATTACAGCTTGGCAATCGACACTTCTGTGGACTTCACGAAGGCGATTACTTCGCTGCCTACGGCCAGCTCCAGCTCACGTACCGAACGGGTGGTGATCACCGAAGTGACGATGCCCGAAGCGGTTTGTACGTCGATTTCCGAGAGCACGTCGCCGAGTACGATTTCTTTGATGGTGCCTTTGAATTGGTTACGAACGTTGATGGCTTTAATAGTCATGGTGTAGCTCCTTTAAAATCACGATTTAGGGTTTAGAGCGCCCAACGCAGTTGCGTGGGCAAAGGGGAAACAGGATCAGGTTGGGGCGGCAACTCCGGCAGGGCCAGTACCCGGTTCAACACAAGTTCCTCGTAGGCCGCCAGGCGTGCCGAAGCGCGCTGACGTGGACGCGGCAAATCGATTTCAATATCCAGCCCAACCTGGCCGTCCTCGATCAGGATCACCCGGTCAGCAATGGCCACGGCCTCGCTGACATCATGGGTCACCAGCAACACGGTAAAACCATGTTGTTGCCACAGACGTTCGATCAGCTGCTGCATCTCGATGCGGGTCAGGGCATCCAGCGCGCCCAACGGCTCATCAAGCAGCAGCAAGCGCGGTTGATGGATCAGCGCCCGGGCCAAGGCCACGCGCTGCTTTTGTCCACCGGAAAGCGCCGCCGGCCACTCATGGGCGCGATCAGCCAGGCCGACAGCTTCCAGCGCTTGCTGGGCTTGCGGGCGCCAATCACCGGTCAGACCTAAACCGACGTTATCGATCACGCGTTTCCACGGCAGCAGGCGCGAGTCCTGGAACATCAGGCGGATGTCATCACGCACGTTGTTCAAGGTTGCCGCTCCGGCCAATAGCGCGCCTTGGGTCGGCTCATCGAGGCCCGCGAGCAAGCGCAGCAGGGTGCTCTTACCGCAGCCGCTGCGGCCTACCACCGCGACAAATTGGCCAGCCGGAATATTCAGTTGAATGTCGTTGAGAACTTCTCGTTCACCAAAGGCCTTGTGGATATTGTTAATCGCCAGCGGAATACCGCGTTTCAACGTATGCAGCGCGGTCATTGCTGATTCCCCTTGCTCTGATAAGCCGGATGCCAGCGCAACCACACACGCTCCAGACCCCGGGCGGCCACGTCAGCCAGCTTGCCCAACACGGCGTAGAGCAGAATCGCCAGCACCACGACGTCGGTCTGCAAAAACTCCCGGGCGTTCATGGCCAAGTAACCAATGCCTGAGCTGGCGGAAATGGTTTCCGCGACGATCAGGGTCAGCCACATAAAGCCCAGGGCAAAGCGCACGCCGACCAGAATCGAGGGCAGGGCGCCCGGCAGAATCACCTGGCGGAACAGGCTGAAACCAGACAACCCGTAGCTGCGCGCCATTTCCACCAGCGCCGGGTCGACGTTACGAATACCGTGGTAGGTGTTGAGGTAAATCGGGAACAGCGTGCCTAGGGCGACGAGGAAAATCTTCGCGCTTTCATCAATGCCGAACCACAGAATCACCAGTGGGATCAGCGCCAGGTGCGGCACGTTACGGATCATCTGCACCGAGCTGTCGAGCAGGCGTTCGCCCCATTTCGACAGGCCAGTGATGAAACCCAGTAGCAGACCTAAGCCGCCACCGATGCCAAAGCCGATACCGGCGCGCCAGCCGCTGATGGCCAGGTGGGTCCAGATTTCACCGCTGCTGATCAGTTGCCAGCCAGCACTCAGCACGGCGCTGGGGGCCGGCAAAATACGGGTGGACAGCAGGCCGCTGACCACCGCGATCTGCCAGAACGCCAGTAAGGCGATGGGCAGGGCCCAGGGCGCTAAGCGCAGCGCCAATTGTTTGGTTTTCGATGTGCTCATTGCCGCCCCTTAACTCGCCGAGGCCGATTTGGGCAGCAGATCGCTGGACATCATTTCACCAAACGGGCTGACGTAGCCGACGTTCTCCGGCAGCTGTGGACGGTTAACGTCCAAGTGCGGGAACAACAGCTCGGCGACTCGATAGGACTCTTCCAAGTGCGGGTAGCCGGAGAAGATAAAGGTGTCGATGCCCAGGTCGGCGTATTCCTTCACCCGTGCCGCAACAGTCGGGCCGTCACCGACCAGGGCCGTACCCGCACCACCGCGCACTAGGCCGACCCCGGCCCAGAGGTTCGGCGACACTTCCAGATTGTCTTTGCTGCCGCCGTGCAGGGCGGCCATACGCTGTTGCCCGACTGAGTCAAAGCGCGACAGCGAGGCTTGGGCGCGGGCAATGGTGTCGTCATCCACATGGCTGATCAGGCGGTCAGCGGCGGCCCAGGCTTCTTCGTTGGTCTCGCGCACAATCACGTGCAGGCGAATCCCGAAGCGCACTTCGCGGCCTTGCTTGGCGGCTTTCTCGCGCACTTGGGCAATCTTCTCGGCCACGGCGGCTGGCGGCTCACCCCAGGTCAGATAGAACTCCACTTGCTCGGCGGCGAGATCCTGCGCAGCTTCTGAAGAACCACCGAAATACAGCGGTGGACGCGGTTGTTGCAGCGGTGGGTAAAGCAGCTTGGCGCCTTTGACTTGAATATGTTTGCCGTCGTAATCGACGGTTTCGCCTTCCATGACCCGGCGCCAGATGCGGGTGAACTCCACCGAGGCTTCATAACGCTCGGCGTGGTTCAGGTTCAAACCATCACCGGCCAGTTCTTCCGGATCACCCCCTGTCACCAGGTTGAACAACGCGCGGCCACCGGACAGACGATCCAGGGTTGCTGCCTGACGCGCCGCCACGGTCGGCGAAATAATCCCTGGGCGCAGGGCGACCAAGAACTTCAGGCGCTGGGTTACAGGAATCAACGAGGCGGCGACCAGCCAGGAGTCTTCGCAAGAGCGTCCGGTTGGGATCAGTACGCCGCCAAAGCCAAGGCGGTCTGCGGCTTGGGCAATTTGCTGCAGGTAACCATGATCGACGGCGCGTGCGCCCTCGCTGGTGCCCAGGTATTTGCCGTCGCCATGGGTTGGTAAGAACCAAAAAATATTTAAGCTCACGGAGTGGTCTCCTTAAGAAATTAATGCCGCGTGGCCTGCCTGCGCAGGCCGCGCGGTTGTCTTACTGGGCTTTGGCGATATTGGCCGGCGGCGTCCAGATAACGTCCTTGATAACCAAGGCTTTAGGTAGCAACTTCAGTTGGGTGAAAGCATCGGCGATTTGTTGTTGCGCAGCGGTGACTTCAGGAGTGATGAACTGCGCACCGTATTGCTGGCGCTCCACCGAGGTACGGGTGATTGCTTCTGACAGGCCAAGGATCGGCGCGATTTGTTTGGTGGCGCTGGCGTAGTCAGATTTGATCTGCTCGCCGACTTTGCGTACTTCATCCACCAGCACGCTGAGCACTTGTGGGCTGTTCTTGGCGTATTTGCCGGTGGCCAGATAGAACTGGAAGTTGTTCACTAGGCCTTTGCCATCGCGCAAGGTGCGCGCTTGCAGCTGTTGCTCAGCGGCGGCGAGGAAGGGGTCCCAGATCACCCAGGCATCGACACTGCCACTTTCAAAGGCGGCGCGGGCATCTGCGGGCGGCAGGTACACCGGTTGGATATCGCTGTACTTCAGGCCCGCTTCTTCCAAGGCCCGTACCAGTTGGTAGTGAACGTTGGAGCCTTTGTTCAGGGCCACACGTTTGCCCTTGAGTTCGGCCACCGATTTGATCGGCGAATCCTTGCTCACCAGAATCGCCTCAGAGGTTGGCGAGGCCGGTTCGTAAGCGATATACAGCAGGTCCGCGCTGGCGGCCTGGGCGAATACTGGTGGGGTTTCGCCGGTCAGGCCGAAGTCCACTGAACCGACGTTAAGACCTTCAAGCAACTGCGGGCCACCGGGGAATTCGACCCACTTTACGTCGACATCCTGATCCGCCAGACGCTTCTCCAAGGTGCCGCTGGCACGCAGCAGGCTCAGGGTGGCGGCGGATTTTTGGAAGCCAATGCGCAGGGTTTCTGCCTGGGCCTGGCTAAAGCCGCTGATGGATACTGCCGCAACGAACAGGGCGGCCAAACTACGACGCGAAATAATGCTGCGCATAACGCACTCCTTATAGGTTTTGTGTTGGCGACCTGCTCGTCCGTTAGCGGACCAGTAAGGTGGTGTTGCGGTGTTCAGATGCTAAAGCGGGCGTTGATCAGTCGATCGTTCAACACCCCTGGTTCAATGACGCTGCTGCGTCTGGCCAAGGTCTGCTGGAAGTGCTGTAAGGCATCATCCAAACGCTGGGCCAGGGCCGGTGCCACCTGCACCGGTGTGTCGTGGTCGGCGTAGGCGATCTGGCTGTCTTCAGCAAAAATCGCATGGAGCATTTCTTGCGCTTTCAGGGCGGCTAACACCGGCTTTAAGGCGTAGTCCACAGCCAGCATGTGTGCGCTGCTCCCGCCGGTGGCGATGGGCAACACCACTTTGTGCTGCAGGGCGCGTTCGGGTAGTACATCCAACAGGGTTTTCAATGCCCCGGAAAACGAGGCCTTGTACACCGGTGTGGCAATGATCAAACCGTCAGCGCGCTCCACCTGTTGAATCAGTTGCTGGACTGCTGGGCTTGCGAAGTTGGCGAATAACAAATCTGCTGCGTCAAAGTCGCGAACCTGATAACTCACCACCTCAATGCCGTGTTGCTGGAGCCAAGCTTTGCTGCGATCCAACAAAATATTGCTACGGGACTTCTGGCTTGGGCTGCCACCCAGGGTAACCACCAGCATGCTGGCTCCTTAACGATTCGGTTGCGGGGTCAGACGCAGGTAAGGTTTAACGGCGCGGTAACCTTTGGGGAAACGCTGCTTGATTTCTTCTTCGTCCTTGAGCGACGGCACAATCACCACGTCATCGCCATCGACCCAGTTCGCTGGGGTGGCCACTTTGTGGTTGTCGGTCAGTTGCAGGGAGTCGATCACCCGCAGGATTTCGTTGAAGTTGCGCCCGGTGCTGGCCGGATAAGTGATGATCAGGCGGACCTTTTTGTTCGGGTCGATGATGAACAGCGAGCGCACGGTCAGGGTGTCGTTGGCGTTCGGGTGGATCAGGTCATAGAGGTCAGACACCTTGCGATCGGCGTCGGCCAGAATCGGGAAGTTGACCTTGGTGTTTTGTGTTTCGTTGATGTCATCGATCCAGCGCAGGTGCGAGTCGACCGGGTCAACGGAGAGGGCGATGGCTTTGACCCCGCGCTCGGCAAATTGCTCTTTGAGCTTGGCGGTATAACCCAGCTCGGTGGTGCACACCGGGGTGAAGTCGGCAGGGTGGGAGAACAGAATGCCCCAGCTGTTACCCAGCCACTCGTGGAAACGGATGCGGCCTTCACTGGAGTCTTGTTCGAAGTCAGGGGCGATATCGCCTAAACGGATGGACATGGTTGAGCTCCTAAGGTGAGTCGTTGCGTGGCGCTCACTATGCTTAGGCTCGTTAGATTTTAAAAAGAATAAATAACAATTTGTTTATAACTTTAAGGAATATTTATTGTGGGAAAATCCCCGGGAAATTTGGCCGCTAAGGCTCTACCGCGAGGTATGGCTGGCGCAGTGCCGGGCGGCTGGGATGGGCCGGACACGCCGGCGTGTCGATCGGCTTGCGTTAACCTGCTGCGCGCTGAACGTGGCCTGCCGATGAAGGCACTAGTCGCCGCCGCCCTGGTAGCTGTCACGCCAACGCAGTGACCGCGTCTCGACAAACTTGATGAGGCCATCACTCAGTTTGCCCAACACCGCCAGCAGCAAGATGGCCGCGATGACCAGATCCGGTCGCGAGGTTTCGCGGCCATCACTGAGCAGGTAACCGAGGCCGCGAGTGGCGGCGATTAATTCTGCCGCCACCACAAACATCCAGCTCAGACTCAAGGCGCCGCGCAGGCCGGTAAACAGATTGGGCAGAGCGGCTGGCAGCAACACGCGACGGACTAAGCCTAAGCGGCTCAAGCGATACAGCTGACCGACCTCGACCAGTTTGCGGTCAACGTTACGAATCCCGGCGAGTAAGGCCAGATACACCGGAAAGAACGCACCCAAGGCGATCAAGACCACCTTGGGTGTTTCATCAATGCCCAGCCACAACAGCAGCAGCGGCACCCAGGCCAGGCTGGGAATGGCACGCAGGCCTTGGAAGCTTGGGTCTAGGTAGGCCTCTGCACGGCGGCTGAGGCCGACCCAAATGCCAAACGCAATGCCTAAGCCTGCACCCAAAGTAAAACCTGTCAGCACCCGCAACAGGCTGGCGCCGACGTGTTTGCTCAGCTCGCCGCTGAGGGCCAGGCTGTAGAGGGTTTGTGCCACCTGCGAGGGCGCCGGTAATTGATGCGCCGGCACTAGATTGCTGCGTACCAATAGCTCCACCAGCAGCAGTAGGGCGATTGGCAGCAGCCAGCCGCGCAGCGCTTTAAGGCGACTGCGCTTGGCCGGTTGTGGCGGTTGCTGCGTCGTCGACATCAACATGCCTTATTGGCTCACCGCCTGGGTTTGCTTCAGGCTTGCGGCAAACTCTGGGCTGATCAACTCATCCACCACCTTGAGCACATCGGTGCCTGGGCGGACCAACTGTTCTTCCAGCAGAATCGGCGCAGCGGTTTTAAGTGCGTTGATGTGCTCGGCGCCCGGCACCGAGTTGCTGAAGTCCGTACGCGACAGTTGCAGCTTGGCCACTTCCAGCGGCAGCTTGGCTTCATTGGCGAGTAACTGCGCCAGCGCCTCGGGGTTGGCGATGGCCCACTGGCGCGCCTGTTCGTAAGCGCTGAGTACTTGCTTGATCAGCTCGGGCTGCTCGGCGGCAAACTTCTCGCTGACGCTGAGTACGCCATAGCTATTGAACTGCACATTGCGATAGAGCAGGCGCGAGCCGGCCTGCACTTGGCTGGCGGCCATCAACGGATCAAGCCCGGCCCAGGCATCCACATCGCCACGTTCCAAGGCGACGCGGCCATCGGGGTGCTGCAGATGAACGATCTCCACGGCGTTTTTGTTCAGCCCGGCTTGTTGCAAGCTTTGCAGCACAAATAGAAATGGATCAGTGCCTTTGGTGGCCGCGATTTTCTTGCCTTTGAGGTCGCTCAGGCTGTGGATCGGCGAGTCCTTGCCCACCACTAAGGCGGTCCATTCCGGGCGGCTGGCGATGTAGATGGTTTTGATCGGGCTGCCATTGGCACGGCTGAGCACTGCGGCCAGGCCTGCGGTGGAAGCAAAGTCAGTGCTGCCGCCGTTAAGGTATTCGAGGGAGCGGTTACTGCCTTGGCTAAACACCCACTTCACGGCAATGCCTTGTGGCTGCAAGGCTTTTTCCAGCAGGCCTTGTTGCTTCAGAACCAAACTGGTGGGGGCGTAATAGGCGTAGTCCAAACGGACTTCGTTAGGTGTGGCGGCATGGGCGCCGGCAGGCAGAATCGCCAAGAACAGGGCGGTCAGCCCCCGACGCAGATTGAACAGACCCATGGTCGTTTCCTCTGGTTAGGGTTGGCGCCTGTCGACCCGTGGTCGGGCACTTCAGGGCTGTTACAGCTACTAAGAAAACCGGCCTGATGACAGGCCGGTAGACAACGCTTGTAGGCAGCGCAGGCCCTTAGAACAGGGGCAGGCTGTAGCTGACGATCAGACGGTTTTCGTCTTGGTCGGTGCTGTCGTTGCCGCGCAGACTGGCGTTACGCCAGGAGAAGCCCAGACCTTTGAGGGCGCCATCCTGCAGCACGTAGTCGAGACGGAAGTCGCGTTCCCACTCTTTGTTATCACCGTTAGCGGCGTCGATATTGTCGCCGGACAGGTAAGTGATGGTGGCTTTCAGGCCCGGTACGCCGAGGGTGGCGAAGTCATAGCCGTACTCGGCCAGCCAAGTGCGCTCACCGGCATTGAGGAACTTACCGATCTGACGGTCAGTGATCAGGTAAGCAGTAGCACCTTCACCCTGGTTGAGGAACGGGAAGTCGCTCTTACCCGACAGTTGCTGGTAGCCGAGGCTCGCCGCATGACCGCTCAGGCTATAGGTGAACATGGCGCTCCAGGCTTGGTTATCCACTTCGCCGGATTTGCTGTCGCCAGCATGCCAGTAACCGTTGCTTCTGTAGCCCTCGCTACGGCCGCTGCCGCTGCCGTTTTTGCCGTCGGAGCTGCTGTTGAAGTAGCGCAGATCCGTCTTCAACGCACCAACCGGCAGAGCCCAGTTGTGGGTCAGACCCAGGAAGTGCTGTTTGTAGAAGTCTTCGAGGTTGCCGTAGTAGTACTGCAAGGTCAGATCTTTAGTCAGCTTGTAGTCGCCACCGGCGTAGTAGAACTTGTTGGTGTCAGCGTTAGCGCCGGCACCGGCCACTTTCAGCTGTACGTCATCGGTGGAGCTACGGCCTTTGCTGCTTTCCAGCTTACCGCCGAGCAGGGTCAAACCATCGATGTCGTTGGAGGTGACCTGGCCACCTTTAAAGGTTTGTGGCAGCAGGCGACCGTCGTTATAGGTCACCACAGGCAGCTTCGGCAGCAGGGTGCCGACTTGAGCCACGGTTTTGGCAAAACGCACTTTACCGGTTACCCCGGCTTTGCCGTAGCTATCTACCGCGCTGCCATCGTGGTCAGTTGGGAACACTTGGCCGGGGGTGCGGTCGCGACCGACTTTATTGTTGCGGCCACCACTGTCCAAACGAATACCGACCAAACCAATGGCGTCCAAACCGAAGCCCACAGTGCCTTCGGTGAAGCCGGAGGTGTAGTTAAAAATTAAGCCCTGGCCCCATTCGCGGGCTTCGCCGTTGTTGTTGTCGGTGTTTTTGTCGTTACGGTCGTAATAAAAGTTGCGCAGTCCAAGGGTGGCGGTGCTGTCTTCGATAAAACCAGCAGCAGTAGCTTGGTTTGCGAGTGCCGCTAGAGTTACTGCCACTGCCAGAGTGGATTTGTTCATTTCTAAGCTCCAAATGCAGGTCTATTACTGTTATTGATGGGCGCTGCAGAGGGGCTAAGGTGTGACGAAGGTAGGCGTCTGCCTTAGCAAAACACTAATGCCCCTTATTTTTCGGCCCGACTGTCCTGTGTCGGCTGGGGCGAACATTAAGGATTAATGAAAAGTCCCGAAAAGAATTTATTTTCACTTTGTAAGATCAAAACGGAATAAATCCTTTTAAGCAGGACACCTCTAAGCTAATAACCAAAAAATACTTGCTAAGGTTTTTTTAGATCATTTAGCTTGTGTTACAGCCGGATCACCGTGCTTCCCTATCCTAAGAAGTTGTCGTGAACCGGTTTGTAGAAATGGCCGGCACGCTAGTAATGAGGTCTGCCAT
Organism: Pseudomonas sp. 5P_3.1_Bac2; assembly: GCF_025465995.1. Classification (GTDB taxonomy): domain Bacteria; phylum Pseudomonadota; class Gammaproteobacteria; order Pseudomonadales; family Pseudomonadaceae; genus Aquipseudomonas. The sequence continues at coordinate 163,785 of NZ_JANLNY010000030.1, forward strand.
GACACAACACTCCCAATTCTTTCTGCGGCCAATACTGGCTATGGGCCTAGTCGCAGCACTTTCCTTATCTTTTTCACTGCCTGCCACAGCAGCCGAAAAACTGCGTATCGGTTATCAAAAGTCTTCGACACTTATCAGCCTGCTTAAGGCCAACGGTAATCTTGAGCAAGCGCTGGCTAAACTCGACATTAGTATCAGTTGGCACGAGTTCTCGAGCGGCCAGCCTTTGTTAGAAGCTTTAAATGTCGGCAACATCGATTTATCCGCTGATGTGGCTGATACCGTGCCGGTCTTCGCGCAAGCCGCCGGGGCTGATTTAACTTACTTTGCCCAGGAAAGCCCGTCACCAACGGCACAGGCCGTGATCGTGCGTAATGACTCAGCGATTAAAAATCTACAACAGTTAAAAGACAAAAAGATTGCAGTGACCAAAGCCGCTGGCAGTCATTATTTGTTGATTGCCGCCTTGGCTAAGGCCGGCCTTAAGTTTTCGGATATTCAGCCAGCCTATTTAAGCCCGGCCGACGGACGCGCCGCGTTTGAAAACGGCAAAGTCGATGCATGGGTAACTTGGGAACCCTTCTTAAGTGCGGCGCAGCAACAGTTGCCTACGCGCACTTTGACGGACGGCACAGGTTTGGCTAACTACCAGCGCTACTACTTAACCAGCACCAGTTACGCCAAAGATCATCAGAAAGCGCTGAAGATAGTGTTTGCTGAATTGGTTAAAACCGGTGACTGGCTGCGGGCTAACCCGAAACAAGGTGCCGACATTCTTAGTCCGCTGTGGGGTAACTTGCCGTCGCAGATTGTTGAACTGGCTAATAGTCGCCGCAGTTATCAAGTTACTCTGGTGCAACCAGACAGTTTGAATGAGCAACAAAAAATCGCCGATGCGTTTGTCAGTGAGGGCGTGTTGCCCAAGGCTATTGATGCGCACGCAGTACCAATTTGGACGGATCATTAATCATGTCCATGCAGTTGCGGGGCAGCCCGGTGGCACTTGAGAGTACGGCCTCCTTATTTGACTCGCGACTGTTTCCCAGGGATTTCGTCAGCCGTAATGGCAAAGTCGAGCGCTTGGCCCGTAAGCTTGCCGCCACCGTGGTGCAACGGGAGCGAGAGGGCGGCAGTGCGCGGGCCGAACGGCAGTTACTGCGTGAAAGTGGTCTGCTGACCTTGGCCATCCCGCAACAATTCGGCGGCCAAGGTTTGGTCTGGCCTGAAATCTACCGCATCGTGCGCTACCTGGCGGCGGTGGACAGCTCCTTGGCGCACCTGTTTGCCTTCCAGCATTTACAGGTGGCGACCATCCTCCTTTATGGCAACCCAGAGCAGCAGCGCCATTGGCTTAGCCGCACAGTGCAAGAACGTTGGTTTTGGGGCAATGCCACCAATAGCCGGGGCAGTCGCCTACAGCTGACCCGGCGTGAAGAGCACTACGAACTTAATGGGCGCAAATCCTTTTGTTCTGGCGCGCTGGGGGCGGATGCCCTGGTGGTGAGCGCGCAGCGCAGCCATAACCCGGAAGACCGCGCTTTTATCGTGCTCCCCAGTCAGCGTGAAGGGGTGGCGGTGAATGATGATTGGGACGCCTTCGGCCAGCGCCAAACGGACAGCGGCACGGTGCAGTTTGAAGGGGTGTTTGTCGATAGCAACGAGGTGCTCGGGCCTAGTGGCAACAGTCCGCGGATTGGCCTGCGGGCTTGCCTGTCGCAACTGGTGCTGATTCAGCTCTACCTGGGCAACGCCCAAGGCGCGTTGGACGCGGCGCTGAATTACACCCGCGAGCACAGCCGCGTATGGCCGGCGTCTGGGGTGACGATCGCCACCGATGATCCTTTTATTCAGCAGCGCTATGGCGAGCTGTGGCTGCTTTATCGCAGTGCTTATCTGTTGGCTGAGCATGCTGCGCAGCGCTTGCAGCAGGCTTGGGAGAAACCCGCATTAACCGCGGCGGAGCGCGCCGAAGTGGCATTGGCGGTTAACGAGGCAAAGGTGGTGTCGGCGCGTTCGGCGCTGGAAATTACGTCGCGCATCTTCGAGAGCATGGGCGCCAGTTCCACCAGCGGCCAATACGGCTTCGATCGCTTCTGGCGTAACGTGCGGGTGCACAGCCTGCATGACCCGCTCGATTACAAAGTGCGCGACCTCGGTAACTGGTTGCTCAACGCCAAGCCGCCGACGCCTTCGCTGTATGGCTAAGCGCGTTAGCTGGTGGCTTCAGCGCGTTGCATCAGGTGGCGTTGGCGCCATTCCATAAAGGTCTTCAACAACAGCGTCAGCAGCGCCATGCAGGCCAGCAAACCAGCCGCGGTGAAGGCTGCCGCGGGCTTGTAGTCGTTGTTGAGCTGATCGACCAACAGTGGCAGGGTCAGGGTCTGGTTGATGATGGTGCCGGACACCACTGATACCGCACCGAACTCGCCGACTGCGCGGGCGTTAGTCACCACTACGCCATACAGCAGCGCCCATTTGATCTTCGGCAAGGTGATGTGGCGGAAGATCTGCCAGCCGTTGGCGCCTAGGCACAGGGCGGCGGTTTCTTCATCCTGACCTTGGCTCTGCATCACCGGAATCAGAATACGTGCGACATAGGGCGCGGTGACAAACACGGTGACCATGACGATGCCCGGCCAGGCGAACATCAGCTGCAGGCCGTGATCGTAAAACCAGCGCCCCAGCGCGTGCTCCAGACCGTACACCACCAAGTAGCAGAGGCCGGCCACCACGGGCGACACCGCATAGGGAATGTCGATCAGGGTGGTTAGCACTTTGCGCCCGCGGAAGTCGTAGTGGGTCACGCACCAGGCCAGCAAAATACCGAAGCACATATTGATCGGCACGGTGATGGCCGCCACCAATAAGGTCAGGCCGATGGCGTGCAGCATATAATCTTCATTGAGGTTGGCCCACAGCAGATCAAGCCCGCCGGACAGCGCCTTGGTGAAGATCAATGCCAAAGGAAAAAGCAGCAGCAGGGTGACCAGGCTTAAGCCCAGAGCAATCAGCAGCCATTGATGCCAGTGTTGAGGTTTTTTCATTTGCCTTGCCGTTGCCATTTAAACAGGCGGCCTTGCAGCACTTGCAGGCTGAATAACAGCAGCAGTGAGGCCAGCAGAATCACCGAAGCGATGGCCGCTGCGGCGGTGTGGTTGAACTCTTGCAGGCGGACAAAAATCATCAGCGACGAGACTTCGGTTTTAAACGGAATATTGCCGGCGATCATGATCACCGCACCGAACTCCCCGAGGCTGCGGATAAAGGCTTGCGAGGCCCCCGTGACCAGGGCCGGGGTCAGCGTCGGTAGCACCACATAGAAGAACGTTTGCAGGCGGCTGGCGCCGAGGGTGCGCGCGGCTTCTTCGTAGTCGCTGCCTAAGTCCTGCAACACCGGCTGCACGGTGCGCACCACAAACGGCAGGCTGGTGAAGACCATGGCAATCAGAATCCCGGGGTAGGCATAGGCCACCTTCCAGCCCAAAGGCTCCAGCCACTGGCCTAACCAGCCGCCGGGGGCGAGCAGGCTGGCCAGGGTCAACCCAGCCACCGAGGTGGGCAGGGCAAAGGGCAGGTCGACCAGAGCATCGACGATGCGCCGGCCGGGGAAGTCGTAGCGGGTGATGATCCACGCCAGCAACAAGCCGATCAGCACGGCGCCGATGGTTGAGTAGAACGCGCCACTGATGGTCACCTGGTAGCTGTGCAGCACCCGCGGATCACTGATCGCGCGCCAGTACTGGGCCCAGCTCATATCGCTGACATACAGCAGCAGCGCCGAAAGCGGGAACAGCAGCACTAATGACAGGTAGAAAGTGCTAAAGCCAAAGCTCAAACCAAAGCCCGGCAGCAACGGATTCTGTAAAAAGAAACGGGGGGTTTTAGACACGCAGCAAGCCCTAAATGCACAGGCCGCCGTAAGAACGGCGGCCTGTTGTTATTTCACCCTAGGGGCCTTGGTTGGCTCAAGAGCGGCGCTTGCAGCAGCACCACTCTCAGCTAGGCCTAGCGACCTTCGGCTAACAGTTGGTCAAGGATACCATCGGCATCGAAGTGCTTGGCAGTGATCTCATCCCAAGTGCCGAGAACTTCGGTGGGATTGATCAGGCGGATATCCGGGAACTGCTTGGCGGTTGCGGCCACCACTTCCGGGTTATGCACGCGGTAGCTGTACTTGGTCAGCAGTTGCTGGATTTCCTTGGTGTACTGGAAGTCCAGGTAGGCTTTAGATACTTCGCGGGTGCCTTTCTCGTCGACCACTTTGTCCACCAGCGCCACTGGGAACTCAGCCAATACGCTGACTGGCGGCACGACGATTTCGTATTCGCCGGATTTGAACTCAGCGCCGTTGGCGATGTTGACCACTTCCGACTCAAAGGTCAGCAGCACGTCACCTTGGCCGTTCTGGGCGAATGCCACGGTTGCCGCGCGGCCACCGGTGGGGAAGTTCTCCACGTTGTGCAGCACTTTGCCAACGAACGCTTTGATTTGCTTCTCGTCGCCCTTGAACTTCTCATTGGCATACAGCCAGGCGCCCAAGTAGCTGTAACGGGCGTTGCCGGAAGTTTTCGGGTTCGGGAATACCAGCTTCACATCAGCACGGGCCAGGTCGTCCCAGTTCTTGATGTTTTTCGGGTTGCCTTTGCGCACCAAGAAGGCCGTGGTGCTGTAGTAAGGCGAGCTGTTGTTGGGGAACTGCTTGGCCCAGTCCTTACGCACCAAGCCGCGCTTGGCCAGAATGTCGACGTCAGTGACTTGGTTAAAGGTGACGATGTCGACCTTTTTACCTTGGATGATGTCCTGGGCTTGGCGCGAGGAGCCGGCAAAAGACTGGTCAATCTTCTGCTCTTTGCCGCTCTTCTCTTGCCAGTAGGCGATGAACTTGGGGTTGATCTCAGCGAACAGCTCCCGGGCGATATCGTAGGAGGCGTTCAGAATTGGCTTATCAGCCGCCAGCGCTGCAGCGCTGCTCAGCAGGCTGGAAGTGATAGCAGTGGCCAGCAAAATTTTCTTTAGCATGGGGCAGACATTCCTCGTCACTGAGCCTGTGGGCAGGCGTCATATTGTTGTCTGGCTGTTGGCCAGTGTTCGCGGTGGATACTGCACATATTTTATATGCAGAAATAGTAATTTTTAACGCTATTTATATAGCTTTTCAGTAGGTGGTAATCCTTCCCCTTAAGCGCCGAGTTTTTCTTGCAGACGTTGCGTGCTGAGCTGTAGCACTTGCTGTAGGGCTTCAAGTTGCTCGCGACTGCCGTGCTCAAGCAGTTGCTCCAGGCTTTGGCTAACGCTTGCCAGTGGGGTTGACGATGGCGCGGCGCTGTTGAGCAGGTTGAGATGCTCGCTGCGGATCTCGTCGTTGGCGCATACCAGCAGGGCAAAGTGGATCACGTTTTCCAGCTCGCGAGTGTTGCCGGGCCAGTAGTGCTGTTCCAGGCTCCGTTGGGCGTCTTCGCTGATGACTGGCAGCGGCAGGCTTAAACGCTGGGCATAAATACCGAGGAAGTATTCGGCCAAGGGCAGAATGTCGCCGATCCGCTCGCGCAGCGGCGGCAGCGTTAAGCGGCCATCGGTGAGATAGCCGTAGAGGCGCTCGTTGAATTTACCGGCGGCCACCGCTTGCGCCAGATCGATGCTGGTGGCGGCGAGCAAACGCACAGTGGCTGGGCTGGGCTGCTTAGCGCCCACGCGCCAGGCTTCACCCGTCTCTAAGGCGCTGAGCAACTCGGCCTGCAGGGGTAGGGGTAAGTCGCCAATTTCATCCAAATACAGGGTGCCGTTATTGGCTGAACCGAACCAGCCGGCGCGGCTGCTGGCCGTGCCTTGATGGGCGCCGGCGGCATAGCCAAACAATTCGGCTTGGGCGTGTTGCGGACTTAAGCTGCTGCAACTGAGGGCGACAAACAGACCCGGCAGGTCGCTTTCACGATGAATGTGGCGGGCGAGTAATTCTTTACCGGAGCCTGATTCGCCTTCTATTAATAGGGCGATGGGTTGGGCGGCGAGCAGCTCGACCTGATCGCGCAGTTGCTTCGAGCGCGCATCAATAAATACCAAGGCCTTGGCGCGGATGCTTAACGGGCTTTTATCTGCGTCTGGAAAGGTCAATAGGGCCTGATTAGTAAAGCTATTCGGGTTCATCAAAAAAATCTCCGGCACAGGCGGCTAGTGATCAAGGTAGCAGGCCTGCCGGCGCTGTTTTATGTGGCCGCTGTTGCCGCTCAAGCGCGGCGACGGGCAGCCTGCTCAATACGGTTTTGCAGGCGATAGAGGTAGGCAAAACCTTGCTCCCAGCGTTGGTGCCCGGACTTCACATTGATATGTCCGGCGCCGCTGAGAATGGCCGCTTCGCTGTCCCAGTGGCGCGCCAGCTCAATGGCCCGCGCCGGGGTGGCGGCGCTGTCATTGTCCGAACCCACCACTTGGCTAGGGAACGGTAAGGCGTGGGTGGGGATCGGCGCGAAGTTACGCAGCTCGGCCGGGCAATTGCTGCGCTCCACATCTGCCGGGGCCACTAATAAAGCCGCACGGACACGACGGACTAATTCAACGGGTGCTTGCTGCGCCCAATGGGCCACAGTGATGCAGCCTAAGCTGTGGGCAATAAGGATGGTGGGGCGCGGATCGTTAGCGATATGACGCTCCAGTTCGGCCACCCAATCAGTCAGTTTTGGGGTTTGCCAATCGGTTTGTTCGACCCTGACGCTGTTCGGCAAACTGCGCTGCCAATGGCTCTGCCAGTGGTCTTCGGCCGATCCTTGCCAACCCGGGACGATCAGATAGCGGATGATTTCATTACCCATCACAGGTACTCCTGCACGTTTCAATGGGTGCAGTGTAGGTAGTGATTTTCCATATCAAAAAGAATAAGAACTTATTTGCTTATGCATTTATGTGTTTTTTCTGGAGGGGGTTGATCAGCTCCTCATATGTCTAAAACGAATATAAATGTGATCAAATAATATTTTTAAGAATATTCGTGGCTCACTACTATCCGCTCCACGCTCACTGACGACGGCATCTTGCGCCAGTTGCAGGGGGGGCAATTCAAGGAGCTAATAAAATGACAGCAACCCTGCGTAACCTTGAAACTCAAGATGACAGCAGCATCGTGCGTGAAATTCAGGCCGCCTTGCATGCCCTGAAGTTCGGCTCGGTAGAGATCACTGTGCACAACGGCCAAGTCGTGCAGATCGAGCGTAAGGAGAAGTTCCGCCTGCAATCGCCAGCCGGTCGCAGCGGGCAGTAACCAGCGCGACTCACCTGCTCAGCAGCAGTGAGGATTAATGTGCAGGGTTAAGCGCCTGCTCTGATCGTGCCGCAACGACTCACCAATGCGTTGTAACCACTAAACAAAAAACCAACACATTCTTGATTGACGATTTAGGAGCTACATCCATGTCCATTCGCCGTTTTGCTCTTGCCGCTCTAGCCAGTGCCCTGTTGGCAGGTCCAGTGGCCGCCGCTGAAACACTGCTCAACGTTTCTTACGATCCAACCCGTGAGCTGTACAGCGACTACAACGCTGCGTTCAACAAATACTGGCAATCCCAAGGCCACGAAGCCGTCACTATTCAACAGTCCCATGGTGGCTCGGGCAAGCAAGCCCGTGCGGTGATTGATGGCCTGCGTGCCGACGTGGTGACCCTGGCCCTGGCCGGTGACGTGGATGAGCTGCATAACATCGGCAAGCTGATTCCAGAAAACTGGCAGGAGCGTCTGCCACAGTCGAGCACGCCCTATACCTCGACCATCGTGTTCCTGGTACGTAAAGGCAACCCGAAAAACATCAAGGACTGGGACGACCTGACCAAGGCGGGTGTTGAAGTGATCACACCTAACCCGAAAACCTCTGGTGGCGCACGCTGGAACTTCCTCGCCGCATGGGCTTATGCCAAACAGAAGTTCGGCAGCGAAGAGAAGGCTCAGGAGTACGTAACCAAGTTGTTCAAGCAAGTGCCTGTACTGGATACCGGTGCTCGCGGCTCGACCATCACCTTCGTTAACAACGGCATTGGTGACGTGCTGCTGGCTTGGGAAAACGAAGCCTTCCTGGCGCTCAAAGAAGAGGGCGGCGAGAACTTTGAAATCGTCGCACCGTCGATTTCGATTCTGGCTGAGCCACCGGTTTCGGTCGTCGATGTCAACGTCGACAAAAAAGGCACGCGTAAAGTGGCTGAGGCTTACCTGAACTACCTGTACAGCGAAGAAGGCCAGCGCATTGCCGCCAAACACTTCTACCGTCCACGTAACCAGGACGTCGCGGCTGAGTTCTCCAAGCAATTCCCATCCTTGAAGCTGGTCACCATCGACCAAGACTTCGGTGGCTGGAAAACGGCACAGCCGAAGTTCTTTAACGACGGCGGTGTGTTTGACCAGATCTATCAAGCCCACTAAGCACGGGTGCTGGCGGTAGCGACTCGCTAGCCTTGCCAGCCAAGTACGGTCGGCCCTGTTACGCAAAGCATTGACGCTGAGCTGTGACAGGGCTGATTTGTGTCAAAGGTTAATTTAATTAAGGACAGCACATGTCTCGTCGTACGTCCCCCGTCATACCCGGCTTCGGGCTGACGCTGGGCTACACCTTGGTGTACCTCAGTTTGTTGGTGTTGATTCCGCTGGGTGCCATGTTTGTTCACGCAGCACAGCTTACCTGGGCAGAGTTCTGGTCGATTATTTCGGCTCCCCGGGTGTTGGCTGCACTTAAGTTAAGCTTTGGCACTGCCTTTGCGGCCGCGGTAGTCAACGGCATTATCGGCACCTTATTGGCATGGGCGTTGGTGCGTTACACCTTCCCCGGGCGTAAGGTTATCGAGGCCATGATCGACCTGCCTTTTGCCCTGCCGACCGCTGTTGCCGGTATCGCCCTGACGGCCCTGTATGCCCCCGGCGGTATGGTCGGCCAGTTCGCCACCGCGCTGGGCTTCAAGATTGTTTACACCCCTATCGGCATCACCCTGGCGCTGACTTTCGTCACCTTGCCCTTTGTGGTGCGTACCATCCAGCCAGTGCTGGCGGATATTCCCCGTGAAGTGGAGGAGGCCGCCGCTTGCCTTGGCGCCAAGCCTTTGCAGGTGTTCCGTTATGTGCTGCTGCCGGCCTTGTTGCCTGCTTGGCTCACCGGGTTTTCCCTGGCGTTTGCCCGGGGTGTCGGCGAGTACGGTTCGGTGATTTTTATCGCCGGTAATATGCCGATGAAAACTGAAATTCTGCCGCTGCTGATCATGGTCAAACTTGACCAATATGATTATCACGGTGCCACGGCCATCGGCGTATTGATGCTGGTGGTGTCCTTTATCCTGTTGCTGCTGATCAACTTGCTGCAGCGCAAAATTTCCAAGTCCTGAGGAGGTTGATATGTCTTCTGTATCCGTGACTGCAACAGCCTCAGCCAATGCCGCAAGGCGTGGCAACGTGCTGGGTCGGCGCCTGCTGATCGGTGCGGCGTGGCTGGTGTTTATCCTGTTTTTGCTGCTGCCTTTGGTGGTGGTGGCCAGTGAAGCGCTGAAGCAGGGCTTTGGCGCGTTCTTCACGGCTATCACTGAGCCTGATGCGATTTCCGCACTGAAGCTGACTCTGCTGGCGGTGGCCATCTCGGTGCCGCTCAACGTGGTGTTCGGCGTCGCCGCCGCTTGGTGTGTGAGCAAGTATGACTTTCGCGGCAAGAGCATCCTGGTCACGCTGATCGACCTGCCGTTTTCGGTGTCGCCAGTGATCGCCGGTTTGATCTATGTGCTGTTGTTCGGTGCCCAGGGCTTCTTCGGTGGCTGGTTGCGTGAGCACGATATTCAAATCGTGTTTGCTTTGCCGGGTATCGTGTTGGCGACCATCTTCGTCACCGTGCCCTTCGTTGCCCGTGAGCTGATCCCGCTGATGCAGGAGCAGGGCACCCAAGAGGAGGAGGCCGCGCGCTTGCTCGGCGCTAACGGCTGGCAGATGTTCTGGCACGTGACCTTGCCGAATATTAAATGGGGGCTGATCTATGGCGTGGTGCTCTGCACCGCCCGGGCCATGGGGGAGTTTGGTGCAGTATCGGTCGTATCGGGGCATATTCGCGGTTACACCAATACGTTGCCGCTGCATGTCGAGATTCTCTATAACGAATACAATCACGTTGCCGCTTTCAGTGTAGCCAGCCTGTTGTTGCTTCTGGCGCTGTTTATCCTGCTGCTCAAGCAGTGGAGCGAGTCACGCATTAACCGCCTGCGCCACAAGGCTGAGGACGAATAACCATGTCTATCCAGATTGCTAACGTCAGTAAAAACTTCAACGCGTTCAAGGCGCTGAACAACATCAACCTGAACATCAATAGCGGTGAGCTGGTGGCTTTGCTGGGCCCGTCGGGCTGCGGCAAAACCACCTTGCTGCGCATCATTGCCGGTCTGGAAACGCCAGACAGCGGCAGCATTGAGTTCCACGGTGAAGATGTCTCGAACCACGACGTGCGGGATCGCAACGTCGGCTTCGTTTTCCAGCATTACGCCTTGTTCCGCCATATGACCGTGTTCGATAACGTCGCTTTCGGCCTGCGCATGAAGCCCAAGGGCGAGCGCCCGAACGAAAACGTGATCAAGAAAAAGGTCCACGACTTGCTCGAGCTGGTGCAGCTCGACTGGCTCAGTGATCGCTACCCGGAGCAGCTCTCCGGTGGTCAGCGCCAGCGTATTGCCCTGGCTCGTGCCTTGGCGGTTGAGCCGAAAGTGCTGCTGCTCGATGAGCCCTTCGGCGCCCTCGACGCCAAGGTGCGTAAAGAGCTGCGGCGCTGGTTGGCGCGTCTGCATGAAGAAGTGCATCTGACTTCGGTGTTCGTTACCCACGACCAAGAAGAGGCCATGGAAGTGGCTGATCGCATCGTGGTGATGAACAAAGGCGTGGTCGAGCAAATCGGCTCGCCGGGTGAGGTGTATGAGAACCCGGCCAGCGACTTCGTCTACCACTTCCTCGGGGATGCCAACCGCCTGTATGTGGGCGAAGAGAAACACGTGCTGTTCCGCCCCCACGAGATTCACCTCTCGCGTCAGGCCGAAGAAGGCCATCAGGCCGGTGAGGTGCGTGATATTCGGCCGTTGGGCGCGATCACTCGGGTCACTCTGAAAGTGGCTGGGCAAAGCGAGCCCATCGAAGCCGAGGTGGCCAAGGATCACCTCAGCCTGGACAACCTCAGCCGTGGTCAAACGCTGTACTTCAAGCCTAAGGCCCAGTACAGCAACAGCGGCGTCTGAGGCCAAGCAGCGCACTAACAGGGCCAGCTTTCGCTGGCCTTTTTAGTGCAGCACACTCAGTGTCTCGCCCCTGGCCGCAGTGACTCCATGCAGGCCCATATAGGCCTGGAGTTGTTCCGCAGGCATGGGCCGGGCATAGATATGACCTTGTGTCAGGGTGGCGCCCAAGGCGAGGACTTGGGCGTGTTGCTGCTCGGTTTCGACGCCTTCGATGACCAGGTCGATCTCCAGCTCTTCAGCCATGATGATGCTGGCTTGAATAATGGCGCGACCGCGTGGTTGCTGCTGCAAGTTATGGACAAAGCTGCCGTCGAGTTTGATCTGGTTAAAGGGCAGTTCGCACAGGCGACGCAAGGACGAATAGCCGGCACCAAAGTCGTCCATGGCCAAACCACAACCGAGTAAGCGTAAGCGCACCAGATTTTCAAAACTGGTCGCGGGGGCGGTCAACAAGCCACTTTCGGTCACCTCTAGCATCACGGCGCCGGCGGGTAGGCGGTGTTCGAGCAAGGCCTGGCGGATGCTGTTAACCAGCTCGCGGGAGGCCAGTTGCGCCGGGTGCAGGTTGTACGCCAACTGCAATTGCTGGCCTTGGCGCTGCAGCTGTTGCTGTAAGGCACAGCCCTGCTTGAGCAGGCAGCTAAACAAGTCGCCATACAGGCTGTAGGCATTGATCACCGGCATAAACTGCTGGGGCGTGAGTAAGCCCCGATGCGGATGCTGCCAGCGTGCAAGGACTTCAGCGCCCTGGATGGCATTGGCGCGGATGTTCATTTTCGGTTGGAAATAAGGCTGGAACTCACCGTCGATGAGGCCCCGGATCACTTCCGTGATATCTGGCAGCTCTTGCAGCTCGGGCAGCAGTGGCTTGGGCAGGTCCCGGTTAAGTTGATACTGCATGAGGGATTTTTGCAGTTGTTCAGCCGGCATCGGTTTGCCCAGGTCGCCCAGAAACTGCAGACCGAGGAACTTGAGCATGCTCACCACGCCTTGGCGCACGCTCGGCTCTACGCTGCTGCTGATAATCACGGCTTTGATCAGGCCCAAAGAATAGGCCTGGCGCAGAAAGCTGGGACCGTCGCAGCCGGGCAAGTGCAGATCACAAATCACCACGTCGGCACCCGCGCAAGCTTGCAGTTGCTCGAGGGCTTGCTGGCCATCAGCGGCTTCAATGATGTGGTTGATACCGATTTGTTTGAGCGCCCCTACAGCCAGAGCGCGCTGGAAGCTGTGATCTTCTAAAACCAATACTTTAAGGGGCAGCATTTTCTAGTCTCCTGTTGCGTAGAGGCATGAGTCTAGGGGGCTGCCCGCAAGCAGTCTGTCGGGGGCGGGGTTATTCCTTGTAGGGGGTTTCGCAAGCGTGCTCAACCGGGTTTCAGTTCATTGGCAGCGCTTTGCGCAAGGATGGCCTGCTCCAGCTCCTGCAGCGCTTGAGCCACGGTCGTTGCGGCGCTTTGTAATTGGCTGGCACTGCAAGTGGCATCCTGGGCCAAGCGCTCCATGGCTTCACAGGCGGCGATCACATGGCGGGCCTGCACAATGCGCGCGGCGCCGCGGATTTTATGGGCGACGGCGCTGATGCCAAGGCGATCCTGTTGCTGGGCAAGCTGTATAAGCTCGGCAAGATCGTCACGGTTGCTGCTTAGCAGCTGCCCCAATAACTGCTGGCTACGGGCATGATCGCCTTGGGTCAGTTGCAGGGTCGTGGTCAGGTTAACCACCTCACTGCTGAAGGTCTTAGCAGGTGTTGCCGGTGCTACGAGCGGTGGCACCGTCGCGGTGTGGGCGGTCAGTTCGGTGAGGCTAATGGGTTTAAACAAACATTGATTCATTCCGGCTTGCAGGCAGCGCTCTTGCTCCTCCGGTTGGGCATTGGCGGTGTAGCCGAATATCGTGCAGGGCGGCAATTGGCGCTGCGCCTCGGCGGCACGTATGGTTTCGGCAAGCTGGTAGCCATTCATGTTGGGCATGTTGCAGTCGGTGATGACCAGATCGAAAGTCTGCTTGTTCCAACACTCCAGGGCCTGCGCGCCATCTTTGGCCTGGCTTACATGGTGGCCGAGAAACTCCAATTGCTGCGCCAGTAGCAGCAGGTTAGCGGGGTGATCATCAACGATCAGCACTTGCAAACTGCTCGCGGTGATTGGGCCCGCTTCAGCGGCATGTTGATCCCGTGGGCCTAGCGCCGGCATACAGCTGAGGGTCAGTTGCAGGCTGACTTGGGTGCCGGTGCCTGGCTCACTGTTAAGGCTTAATGTGCCTCCCATCATCTCGCACAGCGCGCGGCAAATGGCTAAGCCCAGACCCGTGCCGCCACGGGCTGCGCTGGTATGGCTACCGGCTTGGGCGAAGGGCTGAAATAAGCGGGCTTGATCCTTGGCCGAGATGCCAATGCCGCTGTCGCTGACCTGTATGTCCAGCTGAATGCGCTCCTCGGCGAGGAGGGTGCCGTTGATACGCAACTGCACCTGACCTTTGTCAGTGAATTTAATCGCATTGCTGATCAGGTTGGAGAGGATCTGTTTAAAGCGCACTGGATCGATCAATACGTCGATGGCGCTACCACTTTCAAAGTCGAAATCCAGGGTCAGGTTGAGCCCCTTTTGCCGGGCCAGGCCATCAAATACCCGCACCACCGACTCGGCCAGCTCGCGCAGATTGCTGCGCCGTGGGGCGAGGTTAAGGCGCCCGGATTCAATGCGCACGATATCCAGAATGTCGCCAATCAGCTCCAGCAAACCCTTCGCCGAGGCATAGGCTACTTCGATAGTGGAAGGATCAAAGCGGCCATCGCTGGCGCGTTTTTTCAGGGCCAATTCGAGCATGCCGATAATGGCGCTCATGGGCGTACGAATTTCGTGGCTCATGGTGGCGAGGAAGGTGGTTTTCGCCCGGCTGGCCTCGTCGGCTTCTTCTTTAGCCGATTGCAATTGCTCAATCAGTTGCTGGCGCTCGCTGATATCCAGCCAACCACAAATCACCCCTTGCACTTCGCCCTGGCGGTCGCGGTAAGGGTGAATCCAGTGATAAATGCGTAGCACCTGGTCGTTGAGGGTCAGCGTGCGATCCTGGGCCGAGGCCTGACCTGTGGCCATGGCTTGCAGGTATTCAGCATGAAAACTGCGCGCCTGTTGGTGATTGTTTTTCACCCCCTGCATGCTGGTTTTGCCCACGACATCGGCCTCGTCTAAGTCGACGGCGTTGAGATAAGACTGATTACAACTGAGCAAACGGCCTTGGCGATCACGCACGTAAATAGGCAGTGGGGTGCCGTCAATCAACGTGCGCATAAAGTGCAGTTGATCTCCCAGCGCTTGTTCGGCGGCGCGGCGTTGGCGCACTTGGCGCTGCAGGTTGAGATTCCACAGCACGGCTGCGCCAATCAGTAAGGCGATGCTGCCGGCGATTTGCAGAATCAAGGTGTGGTAGTCCATCAAGCTGGTATCGCGCAACGAGGTGTTAGCCCGCCAGCGGGTGCTGATGACATTCAACTCATCGGGCGGAATGTCTTGCAGGACCTTGTTCAAAATGGACTGCAACTCGGTGTCGGCGCGGCGCATGGCAAAGGAAAATAACGCGCTGTCCGGCTCAATAATGCCGACGATTTTTAGCTCGAGATCTTTGCCGTGCTGCAAGTAGTAGCGCGCGACATTCAAGGGCGCGATGGTCACGTCGGCTTGGTTGTTATGCACCAGGTTAAGGGTGTCGACGAAGTTCTTTGACTCCACAATGTTGACGTCATGGAGGACCGACTGCAGCCGCTCGAACAGGATGTGACCTTTGGAAATAGCCACACGATGGCCCCGCAAACTGTTCAAGTCGCTGAACTCGGTCCGGCCATCACGGGTGACCAAACAAAAGGGCATGGTCGAGAAGGGCAGGCTGAAGCGCATGGTCGCTTCGCGCGCCAGACTTTGCGTCAGCACCGTGAGATCGGCGCTGTTGTTGGCGAGGGCCTCGGACAAGTCGGTGATCTCATCAAAGCGCGTGGCTTCAAATTTTTGCCCGGTGCGCAAACTCACCATTTTGAGGATATCGGACATAATTCCGGCGAAGTTGTCGTCCTCATCAATAAAGGCCACCGGCGCCTGATCAATGCTCATGGCCACTCGCACAATGGGATGGCGATTGACCCAGTTCTGCTCGCTGGGCGAGAGATCCAGCTGTTGCCGGGTAAAGGTGCCACTGCCACCGCCCCAGCGCCTGATGATCTCGCTGGCCTGTTGCGGCGTGACCAACTGCAGGGCCTGATTGATGATCTGGCGTAACAGCTCGTCACTTTTGCGCAGGGCGAAGCTGGTGCCGCCGGGGGATATTTTGATAATCCGCTCGATGGTGACGTAGTTGAAATACTGCTCGTTGATCAACAGGTTGGCCGACAACGTATCCCCCAGGTAGAGATCGGCATGACCAAATGCCAGGGCCGCCAGCGCTTCTTGAGGGGTGTTGAAGGTTTGCAGCAGGGCGCTGGGGAAATACTCGCGAATGGCGCCGGGGGTCAGGTAATTGTCCGCCACGGCGATTTTGACCCCGGCGAGGTTCGCCGGAAACATGCGTTTTTCATTGAGCCGGCTGTACAGTGCGGTTTGCTCGGGCACATAGCTGTCGCTCAATACCCGTGACTGTTGCTCGGTATCCGTGAGGTTGGCGCTGGAGAGCAGGTCGATCTCGCCATTTTTCAGCGCCTCCCTGGCTTGCAGGCGATTATTGAATAGCGTGACTGAAATCGGCACGCCCAGCAGCTGGGCCAGTAACGCGGCATAGTCGGCACTCAAGCCTTCATAGCGCTGACCGCTGATGGTGATGTCGAAGGGACGGTTGTTTGGCTGCGAGACGCCCAGGCGCAAGGATTCCTTGTTACGCAGCCAGCGCCACTGTTGTTCGCTTAAGTTGAGCTTTTGCGCCTGCTTGTGACTGCGCCCCCATAGTTCGAGCTGCACAGGCGAGCTGAGGGCATAGCTGAGGTTGGGCAGGGCTAGGCACAGTACGATAAACCACGACAACGTTTTCATAGGGCACCGGGCTATATCGTACAAATAAATGGTTAGATGGCTTAGTTGTTAGCTTTTAGTAAATGCCTGTTTGGTTTTGCTATTAAGTTTAATCTTCGGCAGGGGCTGGCTTAGATAATTGAGTTGCGTTTGGCTATTTCAATTAATTCCGCCAGGTTGCTGACCTGAAGTTTAGTGATAAGCCGGGATTTGTAAGTGCTAATGGTTTTTTCACTGAGCAATAAGGTCTTGGCGATATCACGCACCCTTTGCCCGCGAGCCAAGTGGCGCAGCACCGTAATTTCCCTGGAAGACAAATGCTTGATGGCGTCCTGCTCGACACTGGAGTGGGTAGGCACACTGCTGGTCGATTGCGATAACTGGATGGTCGGAAACAGGGTGTAGCCGGCCAGAATAATTTTCACCGCTGTGAGTAATCCGTCCAGGTCATCGTCTTTGCTGACAAAGCCGGAAGCTCCGGCCCGTGAGCAGCGCACGGCGTACTGATCGGCGGCCATCCCTGAAAACACTAGGACTTTAGGTGCATCTTCGGCGTCGCAGAGGCGCTGCAACACGGCAAAGCCATCCAGTTTGGGCAGGTCGATATCGAGGATGATCAACTGCGGCTTGAGGTTACGTACTAAGCCAATGACGTCGACGCCACAGTCCGCCTCGCCGACTACTTGGTGGCCTGCATTTTCCAAGAGCATCCGTACTGCCATGCGCACTACTGCATGGTCATCGGCAATAAGTATTTGTGCCATTTAAAACCTATTTATCTAACGGCGAAGGATGTTTGACTGTTTGGGCTTGACGCGATTGGCGTATTAACTATTTGGCTTAATTTATAGATGAAGTAAAAGGTGCCTTCAATTTAGTGGGGAGTAAATAGTATGGAAGTGTGGGCGCGCAGTGTGCCTGCCCCGGTTTTTATCTGCCAGTGCTGTTCCAGTAGTTTGCGTTGAATAGGGAAATCCCTACAGGGCTGTCAGGCGTAGCCGGCTTATTAATTAAACCGGCTTGCCAATAATTCTCGCCATTGAAATTGCAGCAGAAATGGTGAAGACAGTGAGCAAACTACATCAGCAACACGGTGCACTGCGCCGCGATTGTTCAGCGAGTGGCCAGCGAGCTAAATGCAAACGCGCTTCGGCATGGGCGGGTATGGCCCTGTTTTTTTACGGCTATGAAGTGACCGTTGCGCCTTTGGCTATGGCTTCTGCTGCACTGGATAGCAGTAGCGAGCGTACGGCGTTGGATTCCCAACGGCAGTTTATTTTGCATGTGGCGCAGTCGGAGAGTCTGGCCCAAGTCGCCCAGCGTTTTGCCGTGAGCGAGGCGCAATTGCGCACGCTACAGGAGCAGAACCAAGCCCGTGGCTGGTCGCAGTCATTATGGCTGGTGCCGAAAAGCAGCAGTGGTGAGACGGCCAGCTATCCCGGTTATGTCCTGCATCAGATGCGCGCTGGTGAGAGTCTGGCGTCCCTGGCCCTGGCGAATAACCGCTCGGTGGCGGAGTTGCGCCGGTTGAATGCCATGGTCATGGGCGACTCCGCTGTGGCCGGGCTCAGTACGGGTGGCTGGTTGTTGTTGCCGGCCCCGGTGGCGAGTGTGGATCAGACTGCCCAGCAGGGTAATCAGCGCCAGTACCAAGCCTACGAGCAGCGGGTGGCGCAGCTGATGGCGGCGATTGGTGAGACCCATCAAAACCGTGCCGACAGCGATGTGGCAGGGCAGTCGGTAAGCGGCATGCTCGGTCAGCAGTTGGCCAGCGGTGCGGGCAATGCACTGGCCAATGAGGTGGAAGAGCTGCTGGGTAACCATGGCCGCGCCAGGGTGAATGTCAGCACTAACCTGGATAGCAAAGACGTCAACCTCGAGCTGGATTACCTGCACCCCTTGCTGCAGCACGATAAGGGCATCGCCTTCGCTCAGGTCGGCACCCGGCGTGTCGCTGAGCGGCATATCGGCAACCTCGGGGTGGGCTATCGGCATCAAGTGAGCGACAAGCTGATGTTGGGGGTGAACACCTTCATTGATCAGGACTTTACCCGTGACCACACCCGCGCCAGCATGGGCGTTGAGGCCTGGGGTGAAAGTGCGCGGCTGGGGGCCAACCTGTATGCACCGGTTAGCGGTTGGAAAGCCTCTGATGAAGACAGCCTGAATAAGGATCCTGAACTGTACGACCTGTTCGAGCGGCCGGCCAAGGGCTGGGATGCACGGGCGGAAATCGCCTTGCCGGGCGCGCCACAATTGGCCCTGACCGGTAAGTACTTCCAGTGGCAGGGGGAGTCTGTCGACGTTAGCGGCAGCGGCAGCCTGGAAAAAAATCCCAAGGGTTATAGCGCCGGGATTAAATGGCAGCCCGTGCCGTTGCTGGGCTTTGCGGCCGAGCACCAGAAAATCCAAGGTGGCGATTCCAGCTGGCAAGTGGGCGCCAGCCTGAACTGGAGCTTTGACCTGAGCCTGGATGAGCAACTGGACAGCAAAAAAGGCCGCGCCGTACTGCCGTTGGCGCAAGCGCGGACCGACTTTGTGCAGCGTGATTACAGCGTGGTGCTGGAATACAAACACAAAGATAAGAAGTTCGAGCCCTTTGTCTTCGCCCAAGCCCAACTGGAGCTGACCGCACCGTTGCCATCGGCTACAGGGCCCTTGGTCAGCCCTGGGCCAGAACTGCGTGGGGTGATCCCGAGCGCGCAGATTCGTTATGAAAAAGGTGCTGAAACCTTAGACACGACAACCCGTGGTGCTAAGGACGGTGAAGTGAGCGTAGATCCCGCAACTGGCTACGTCAGTGTGCCGCCCGGCTTAAGTGGGCGCACCGTACAGGTCATCGCCTACCGTGAAATCAGCGGTACGTTGAACGCCACGGCCAGCTATCAGCTGGTGGTGAAGACGCCGCTGGATAGCGATGGTGACGGTCTGTTCGACCTTGAGGAGGAGCAATACGGTACCGATCCGCATAATCCTGACTCCGATGGTGACGGCATGACGGATAAAGAGGAAGTTGATGCTGGCTTTAACCCGCTCGACCCTAGCGATCCAGGCCCCGCGCCGGAAGTGGATGTCACCGACATCCAAGGCACCCTGGAAGTTGGGCAAAGCCTGACCGGGGTGTACAGCTTCGACGACAAGGGCGGCGATGCGACAGATGCTTCGACTGTGCGTTGGCTTAACGGCGCCACTGTGGACAGCGATACCACCTACGAGCTGAGTGCAGAAGATGTGGGCCGGGTGCTGACCTTTGAAGTCGAGGCGAAAAACGCCAAGGGTGTGGTCGGCAATACTGATCGAATCAGCACTGCTGAAGCTCCAGGCGTGAGCGGTGGCGATAACGGCAGCATTGGCAAGAAAACACCTAAGGTCAGCAACCTGAGCATCAGCGGTTTGTTGGAGCCTGGGCAGACCCTGACCGGCAGCTATGACTTCATCGATAACGATGACGACAGCAGCAATGACGCAGCCAACGATGCCTCGGTGGTGGCGTGGCTGAATGGGGCACAAGCCGATAGCGATACGCAATATCTGTTGCATGCAGACGACGTGGGCAAGGTGCTGACCTTTGAAGTTACGGCCAAGCGTAAGAGCGATGGTTTAAACGGCAACGTCGAGCGAGTCGATACCGCGACGGCTATTGCCCCCCCGAGCGTTGATCCGCAAGCACCATTGGCGGTGGCCGTTAGTGGCCTGCAGCAAGGGCATCCGATCGTGGGTCAGGCGGTTACGGCAGAAGTCAGCTGCTCCGGGACCTGTGCGGCAGAGCTGCTGTATGACTGGCAGATCGAAACGGCTGAGGGCAGCGAGAGCTATACCAGCATTGGCCAACCCAGCAACAGCAACACCTATCTACCGCTGGGGACTGAACAGAAGCGCCGAATCCGGGTTGAGGTGACTAAGCCTTAAGTGTGGAGGCGATCAAAGGCGCGTGGAGCACATCCACCCATAGCTAAGCTCAAGGCTGTGGGTGGCATTAAAGACAAGTGCGTACGTTGAGCGATGACAGCACAACTTAAGCAGCTGCAGTGCCGCAGCAACAAAGAGGTAGGCGTTATGAAAAAGATTGTACTAACAACTGGCTTGATCTTGATCAGTAGCAGCTTGCTGGCCGCTAACCTTACGGAGCGAACCAGTACGGTTAAAGGCAGTAAGCCCGCCATCACCAGCACTGTCGGTATTTTCAACTACTCGATGCGGGGCTGGCCACCCACTGTGGGTGACGAGCTGCGTCATTACACGATTTCGGCCAAAGATCCCGATGGTGACCCTGTTTCCACCCGCATTGAGTGGCTGCGCGATGGGGTCGTAATACCGGGGGCTACGGCGCTTGCCTATAAAACCGTCAGTGCTGATATTGGCAGCAACTTAGTGGTGCGTATGTACGTCTGGTCACCCTCGGCCACGACTGATCCCTCTGAGGGAGATGTGGTTACCACGCCGACCTTGGGCGAGGTGCAGGGCGCTGAATTGCTGTATCCGCCAGCGCCGATCTATCGCCTCAATCTTGCGGCAACCACCGGCGAGGCGGCGAATGCAGCTTGTCAGGCCGATGGCGCACGTTTGCCCACCTCGGGGGAAACCTATCGCACTTATATGCAGTCCACGAGTGCCACTGGATCTACGGGCAATAACACGGATATGTGCACGCAATGGGGCTGGCCGCTCAATGGCCAGTGCGGTGGGACCACCGACACATATTGGATTAACTACAACGGCTATAAGGCCTACAGCATGCGCACGGGGTCCCAAGGCGGCACTACGGGCTATGTCATGTGTGTGAAAAACTAGTCTGATTGGCGCGGCACACCTTAACGGCGCCGGTGCGGTTGCCGTTAAGGCCTGTGGGCGGGTCTTGACCGCCTGTGAATGAGCGCGAGCCCCGCGCCGTGTGGCGCGGGGTGAAAAGCAGCACAGGCTATTTAGCTGCGGCCAAACTCAGCGGTTGAGATCCGCAAAATATTGCCCATCAAATACCAGGCCTTCCAGCAGCGGCGAGGGTTGCCAGAACAGGGGGTCGGTCTTGGCGTAGCGCTGGATATTGCTCAGCACCAGCTCCAAACCCTGGTGGTCGGCGTACCACATGGGCCCGCCTTGGTGGCGCGGGAAGCCATAGCCGTTGAGCAGCACCACATCCACATCCAGGGGGCGCAGCGCGATGCCTTCGGCCAACACATTGGCGCCTTCGTTGATCATCGCGGCCAGATAACGCTCGACGATTTCAGCGGCGCTGAAGGTCTTCGGCGTGATGCCAGCCTCGCTGCGCACTTGCGCGATGATCGCCTCCACCTCCGGATCCGGTGTGCCTTGGCGTGAGCCCGTGCTGTAGCGGTAATAGCCGCGTCCGCTCTTTTGCCCGAACCAGCCGCGCTCGCACAGCTGGTCGGCCACGCTGACATAACGCAGGCGCGGGTCGCGTTGCGCGGCTTTGCGCTTGCGGGTGGCCCAGCTGATATCGCCGCCCGCCAGATCGACCACTTCAAAGGGCCCCATGGCGAAGCCGAAGTCGCGAATGGCTTGGTCGATGGCATAGGGCGAGGCACCGTCGAGCATCATCAGCTCGGCTGCCTCGCGATAGACCGCGAGCATGCGGTTGCCGATGAAGCCATCACACAGGCCGGCGCGTACCGGCGTTTTGTTGAGGCTTTTAGCCAGGTTAAAGGCCGTGACAATGGTGCGTGCATCGGCCTTGCTGGGCACCACCACCTCGACCAGTTTCATGATGTTGGCCGGGGAGAAAAAGTGGATGCCAATCACCCGCTGCGGGTGCTTGAGATCCTGGGCCATGGCATCGATATCCAGGTACGAGGTGTTGCTGGCGATGATGCAATCGGTGCGGCAGCAAGCCTCCAGCTTGGCCAGCAAGGCACGCTTGACCGCCATGTCCTCGAACACCGCCTCGATCACCAGGTCAGCATCGGCCAGCACACTGTAGTCGGTATGGGTAATCAGCCGGGCCAGGCGTTGGTTTTTATCCTCAACGCTGATGCGCTGGCGCTCGACCAAGGTTTGATAGGTGGCGCTGATGCGCTCACGGCCATGTTCGAGGGCCGGTTGATCACGCTCTAGCAGCAGCACCTCGTAGCCGCCATCGAGCAGGGCGAGGCTGATTCCGACGCCCATGGTGCCCGCGCCGATCACGCCAATACGCTTGAGTTTGGCGGGGGTGGCGGTGCTCTGTTCGGCGATTTTGTCGCAGGTTTTTTCGGCAAAAAACGCATGCACCAGTGCCGCCCGTTGCGGACTGTTGAGGCATTTGCCAAACAGCTCGCGCTCGGTGCTCAGGCCTTCGGCGAAGGGCTGATGCAGCGCGGCGCTGACGGCGGCGACGATATTTTGTTGCGCCAGTCGGTCCGGATGACGCTTGGTTTTTTCTTGCGCTTGGGCAATTTGCTGGGCGGCCAGCACCTGATCGGCCAGACCTTGCTCATTGCAGGTGCGGCGCAGCGGCTCGGGATTGTGGCGGGCCTGCTGGGCATAGTTCAAGGCGCTTTGATGCAGGTTGTCAGCCGGCACTAAGCGATCAACCAGGCCTTCGGCCAAGGCTTGGCTGGCATTCAGGGGCTTGCCGCCGAGCATGAGCTCCAGGGCTGCTTTCGCGCCGATTAAGCGCGGCGCCCGTTGGGTGCCGCCGCCCCCTGGAATCAAACCCAAGTTCACTTCCGGCAAGCCCAGCTTGGCCAGCGGTGTGGCCAGCCGGTAATGGGCGGCTAAGGCCAGCTCCAGACCGCCGCCTAAACAGGCCCCGGTGATGGCGCAGATCACCGGTTTAGTGCAGCTCTCAATCGCTTGGCAGAGGTCGCTGAGGCTAGGGTGGGAGGTGCGGCCAAACTCGCTGATATCGGCGCCAGCGCAAAAGTGCCGGCCGGAGCCGTGCAAGATGATGGCCTGCACCTGCTCGTTGGCTTGGGCCGTTTCTAGGGCCGCACTCAAGCCTTGTTTGACCGCCGAGCTAAGGGCGTTGACGGGTGGGTTGTTAAGGGTGATGACGGCGATACCTTGTTCAAGCGTCACCAGAATGCAGTTTTGCGCGGGAGTTGTAGACATGCTCTTCACCGACTGAGTGCATGAAAGGGAAGGGCTGGGCAGTGACACTAAACCACTACCCAATCACTCGTGGCCTAGGCGCGTTGTGGCACGCCATGCTCAAGGTTAGGGGGGGTACCGGCGAGGTCCTTGGCATCGGCCTGCTCGGCGGTGGACAGGTCACTGGCGCGATGCCCGGTTTTACTTAACAACACCAGGGTCGCGAGCAGAGAAATCACCGCATAGCTGCCGGCGGCAATCGCCACCCAGAAAATTTCCCCGGTGGTGTTGAGAATCCACTGCGCCAAGACCGGGGTGCCGCCACCGATTAACAACGAACATAGTTGGTACGACATCGACAATCCCGTGTAGCGAATGCGGGTGGGGAAGGCACGGGCCAAAATGCCGCCCACGGCGCCGTAAAACATGGCATGGGGAATGGTCGCCAGTGCCATACCGAGGGCCGCTACCCAGTAGATGTGGGTTTCGATGGCGAAGAACATGGCCGGCATAAAGATCAGCTCCGGCACCAGCATCAGAATCACCGCCTTACGCATATCAATCTTAGTCGTAAGTAAGGCGCCAATGGGCTGGGAAATAAACTGGACGATTAACGCAATAATAATAATGCTGAGGAAAGTTTCCTGTGAATAACCCAGGCTCTTAGTTGCCCAAGATAAAGCGAAGGTGGTTTTAAAGTAAGTAACATGGATCGCCGGAATAACTAATGCGCCAATTAATACCAAGCGCCAGTGATTGCGCAGTACTTCAATGATGGGCATCTTTACGGTTTTGTTTTCGGCAATCAGTTTCTTCATATCGGCGGCTTCTTCCAGGCGCAGCCGGATCACCATGCCAACAATTACCAGCACCGCGGATAACAGAAACGGAATCCGCCAGCCCCACAGGATGAACTCGGGGGTGGGGATCGCACTTAAGGCCAGAAACACCACCGTGGCCAACAGGTTGCCAGTGGGTGAGCCTTGCTGCGCGAACGCCGAGTAGAGAATGCTTTTGCCCTTGGGCGCCTGCTCGCTGGCGATCAGCACCGCGCCGCCCCATTCGCCGCCGACGGCGACGCCCTGGACGATCCGCAGCAGCACCAGCAGCAGGGGCGCCCAGTAGCCTAGGGTGTCATAGGTGGGCAGCAGGCCAATCCCGGTGGTAGCCACCCCCATCATGATCAGGGTGATAACCAGGGTGTTCTTACGGCCGATCTTGTCGCCTAAGTGACCAAAGATCAGGCCGCCGATGGGCCGTGCGACAAACCCCGACCACAGGGTCAAGAAGGCCAGCAAAGTGGCCACGCCCGGTTCCAGGTCGGGGGAGAAAAAGATCTTGCCGAAGACTAACGCCGCGGCAAAGCCATAGATATAAAAGTCATACCACTCAATGGTGGTGCCAATAAAAGACGCAATACCAGCTTTGCGTGCTTTGGCTGCTTGAAGCTTGTATGCAGGGTCGGCGGTTTCGCTCATAAGTTTGACTCGTTATTGTTTTATATGCAGTGCCGCAGCCAGGCAGGTACGGCGTTGGATCGCTGGAGTCTAGGGGGGTGTTTTGTAAATAAATAATCTTTATTACTTATCGTTTGATAAGCGCAGCAGTGCAGCCACAGTCTGCTGTGGTGTGGCTGGGTTTATATAAGAGGATTCTTAATAAGTTGCCGGGGTGTATTAACCCGGCACTTACAGGCGCTTTACGCGCTGGCGGCGGGCAGGCATTGGCGCAGGGTGTCGATAAAGCACTGGTTGGCCTGCGATTCGTTGCCTTCAGCATAAATGGCGTGGGTTTCCGCCGGCATTCCAGGCTGCGCAATGGTGGCGTAGTGCACCGCCGCGGGCCAGGCGTGGCAAAGGGTTTGCGGCACCAGGGCGACCCCCATACCGAGGCTGACCATGCTGACAATGGTCTGCCACTGGCGCGCTTCGTGGCGGATGGCCGGGCTGAAACCGGCGCTGACGCAGCGCGCCACGATCAGGTCGTGGTAATGGGGCGAGGCGGTGCGTGGGAACAGGATAAAACCGTCGTCATGCAACTGACTAAGGTCCAGCTCCGTTTGCCCGGCGCAGCGGTGATCCTGTGGCAAGCAGCAAACGAAAGGATCGGTCATCAGCAATTGCGACGAAATCCCCGGCGCCGCCCGGCCCCAGTGCACGAAGCCAAGGTCGATCTGACCACGTTGCAGGGCGTGGGCTTGTTCTGAGCTGTTGAGCTCCATCAGCACCACTTCGATATCGGGCTGCTCACTCTGGAAACGGGCAATCGCCGCGGGCAGGCCGCGATGCAGCATGGAGTTGACGAAGCCGATACGCAGGCGTCCGCTTAGGCCTTGCGCCGAGCGCACGGTCAGGCGGCGCACTTGCTCCAGTTGCACCAGCAGGCTGCGGCTTTCGTTGAGCAAGGTTTCGCCGGCGCTGGTCAGCTTGACTGACTTGTTGTTGCGCAGCAGCAGCTGCACGCCGAGCTGTTCTTCGAGCTTTTTGATGTCGAAGCTCAGCGCCGGCTGGGAAATAAACAGGCGGGCGGCGGCCCGGCCGAAGTGCAGCTCCTCAGCGACGGCGATGAAATAGCGCAGCTGTTTGAAGTCCATGTCCGCTCTCCTTCGATTTAGATTGCTTATCGTAGAAGCCTTTTTTTGTATTGGATAGTTATCAATGTGACTCCTAGCATCAGGTCATTCCGAGCCACTAGGAGCAGCACAATGACTAATCACAGTTCCGTTTCGCTCAACCCCTCGAATGTTCCCGATAGTCACGGCATCAACCTGTTTAACGCTGACCGCACCTTGGCGCGCCTGCTGGCGGTGTATCTCAGTGAGGCCGAATTGACCCAGTGGACGCCGACCTTGGAGCGCCTGGGCGCCCGCGCCGGGGGGGAGTTGGATAGCCTGGCGCTGTCGGCCGATAAGAATCCGCCCGTGCTGCACCAACGCACCCGCAGCGGGGGCGATACGCAAAGCATCGAGAAGCATCCGGACTTTATCGCCCTGGAAAAAGTCGCCTACGCCGAGCTGGGTTTGTCGTCCTTAAGCCATATGGCCAACGCTCCGGCGCCACTGGTTAAGTACGCCCTCACGTATCTGTTTGTACAAGCCGAGTTTGGCCTGTGCTGCCCGGTCAGCATGACCGATTCGCTGACCCGTACCCTGCGTAAATATGGCGACCCGCAACTGGTGGCGCGTTATCTGCCGTCCTTGGCTAACCGCGACTTCGATCAGCTGTATCAGGGCGCCATGTTTATGACCGAGCAGGATGCCGGCTCCGACGTGTCGCAGACCGTTACCCAAGCCCGTCATGAGGATGGCCAGTGGAAGCTGTATGGCGAGAAGTGGTTCTGCTCCAACCCTGACGCCGACCTGGCCATGGTCTTGGCCCGCGCTGCCGACGGCCCGGCAGGGCTTAAGGGCGTCAGCCTATTTCTGCTGCCCAAGCGCCTTGAGGACGGCAGCCACAACGCCTATCGCATCGTGCGCCTGAAAGACAAATTAGGCACGCGCTCCATGGCCAGCGGCGAGATCAGCCTGGAAGGCGCCACGGCCTATCTGGTCGGGGAAATGGGCCGTGGTTTCCAACAAATGGCCGACATGATCAACATGTCGCGCCTATCCAACGGCGTGCGGGCGGCCGGCATGATGCGCCGCGCGGTGACGGAGGCGCTGTATATCGCGCGCAATCGCATGGCCTTTGCCAAGCACCTGATCGAGATGCCGCTGATGCAGCGTCAGCTCCTCAAGATGCAGGTGCCGACCGAGCAGGCGCGTTCGATGTTTATGCACACCGCAACGCTGCTGGCCAAGGCCGATAAGGGCGACGAGCAGGCGCAAAAATGCGTGCGCATCCTCACCCCGCTGATCAAGTTTCGCGCCTGCCGCGATGCCCGCCGGGTGACTGGCGATGCCATGGAGGTGCGTGGCGGCGTCGGTTATATCGAGGAATTCAGCGATGCCCGCCTGGTGCGCGACTCGCATCTGGGGTCGATCTGGGAAGGCACCAGCAATATCGTCGCGCTGGACATTGCCCGCGCCGTGACCCGCGAAGATGCCCTGCAACCCCTGCAGGATTATTTACACACGCTGCTCGCCGACAGCCTCAGCCTGGGCCTGCCCAACGCCAGTGCTAAATGCCTGGAGCACGTGCTGGAGCGGGCTTTCGCCGGCATGAACTACATGGCCCAGAGTCACTGCAGTGAAGACGTGCGCCGCGCCGGCAGTGCGGTGTACAACATCAGCAGCGCCATCTTTATGGCTTGGGAAGCGATGCAGGCCAACGACTTCGCCCGCTTGGGGCTGGTCCATCTGCTGCTGCAACACAAGCTGTTGCCCAAAGACCCATTGGTGCCTGGCTACACGCAAAAGCAGTTGGCCATTCTGGCCTTGTTGGCGGACGAGCAAACGCTTACCTCGGCGCAAGCCCTAGAGCTGCTGCCCGCTGTCGCGCAGAACGCCGTCAGAGCGGCGCAGCCCGCATAAGGACTATGCATGAGTATTCAAACTGGAGCCCTGGCGGGCATTAAGGTGCTGGATCTGAGTCGCGTCTTGGGTGGCCCTTACTGCACCCAGGCGCTGGCCGACCACGGCGCACAGGTGATCAAGCTGGAACCCCTGCGCGGTGATGAAACCCGTGGCTGGGGGCCGCCCTTTGTCGGTGACACGGCTGCCTATTACCGTGGCGTTAACCGCAATAAGCAAGGCATTGCCGTGGACCTCTCGCAGCCCGCCGGGCAGGAGGTGTTTCTGCGCCTGCTCAGCGAGGCCGATGTGCTGGTCGAGAACTTCAAGCCCGGTACTTTGCAGCGCTGGGGCTTGGGTTATAACGAAGTGCTCAGGGAGAAATTCCCGCGGTTGGTGCATTGCTGCGTCAGCGGTTTTGGCGAGCAAGGGCCGCTGGGTGGGTTGCCCGGTTACGATGCGGCAATCCAGGCCATGGCCGGGCTGATGAGCGTTAACGGCAGCCACCATAGCGGGCCGATGCGGGTCGGTTTGCCGATCGTGGATATGGTCACCGGGCTTAACGCCATGAACGGCATCCTGCTGGCCCTGCAAGAGCGTGAGCGCAGTGGACGCGGCCAGTTTGTCGACATCACCCTGTATGACTGCGCGGTGTCGCTGCTGCATCCCCATGTGCCCAACTACCTGGCCTCGGGCCACGAGCCGGTATTAACCGGCAATGCTCATCCCAATATCGCTCCTTACGACTGCTACCAAACCGGTGGTGAGCCGGTGTATTTGGCCGTGGGCAACGACAACCAGTTCGCCATCCTCTGCCAGCACATCGGCGCGCCGGACATGCCGCAGGATGGGCGCTTCGCCAATAACCGCGAGCGCTCGGTGCATCGTCAGGTGCTGAAGTACGAGCTGGAATTACATCTGGCCAAGCAGCTTGATGCGCAGCAGTTGGTGACGGCGTTAATCAACAAGGGCGTGCCCTGCGGTGTGATTAGCAGCGTGAAGCAGGTGATCAACCATCCGCACACCCAGTTCCGCCAGATGATCCAGCAACTGGGGGATTACCAGGGCATCGCCTCGCCGATCAAGCTGTCGCGCACTCCGGCGCAGTACCGCCTGGTGCCGCCAGCCTTGGGTGAGCACACCGTCGCGGTGTTGCAGGCCCATGGTTACAGCGCCGAGGACATTGCCGCGCTGGCCGAGCAGGCCGTGATCAACCGCTAA
The DNA here is from genome assembly GCF_025465995.1 of Pseudomonas sp. 5P_3.1_Bac2. GTDB lineage: Bacteria > Pseudomonadota > Gammaproteobacteria > Pseudomonadales > Pseudomonadaceae > Aquipseudomonas. The sequence continues at coordinate 192,701 of NZ_JANLNY010000030.1, forward strand.
GCCATCTATTCAGCGTGCCGCGTGCCTGCATGGGGCGCGGTTTTTTTGTGAGAGTCCCTATGTCTGAAGCTTTGATTATTGATGCGATCCGCACGCCCATCGGTCGTTACGCCGGGGGCTTGAGTCAGGTGCGCGCCGATGACCTTGCCGCAGTGCCGATCAAGGCCCTGATGCAGCGCAACCCCGGTCTGGATTGGGCCGCCGTGGATGACGTGCTGTACGGCTGCGCCAACCAGGCCGGTGAAGATAACCGCAACGTCGCCCGAATGGCTGCCTTGCTCGCAGGCCTGCCGGTGACGGTGGGCGGTAGCACCATCAACCGCCTGTGTGGTTCCGGCATGGATGCCGTGGCCATGGCTGCCCGGGCGCTGCGCTGCGGCGAAGGGCAACTGATGATCGCCGGTGGCGTTGAGTCGATGACGCGCGCGCCTCTGGTCATGGGCAAAGCACAAACCGCTTTTGATCGCAGCGCTCAGGTATTCGACAGCACCATTGGCTGGCGCTTTGTAAACCGCCTGATGCAGGAGCAGTACGGTATCGACTCGATGCCGGAAACCGCAGAGAACGTGGCGGCGCAGTTTGCTATTAGCCGTGCCGATCAAGATGCCTTTGCCCTGCGCAGTCAGCAAAAGGCTGCCGCGGCCATGGCCGCAGGTTTTCTCGCCAGCGAGATCACCCCGGTACGGCATCGGCCGCGCAAGGGGCCGGCGGTTGAGCTGCTGGCAGATGAACATCCACGGCTCACCACCCTTGAGCAGCTCGCCAAACTGCCCACTCCGTTTCGCCAGGGAGGCAGCGTCACCGCCGGCAATGCCAGCGGGGTCAACGATGGTGCCTGCGCTTTACTGCTGGCGTCGGGCGCGGCGGCGCAGCGGCATCAATTGCGCCCCCGGGCGCGCATCGTCGCCTGCGCCACCGCCGGAGTCGAGCCGCGGATTATGGGCATTGGTCCAGTGCCTGCGGTGCAGAAGGTGTTGCAACTGGCAGGCTTAGGTCTGACGCAAATGGATGTGATCGAGCTTAACGAAGCGTTCGCCGCCCAAGGCTTAGCCGTACTGCGCGAGCTGGGGCTCAAGGATGATGATCCACGGGTCAACCCTTACGGTGGCGCCATTGCCTTGGGCCACCCGCTGGGCATGAGCGGTGCGCGGCTGATCACCACCGCGCTGTATCAACTGGAACGGCAAAACGGCCAATACGCCCTGTGCACCATGTGCATTGGCGTTGGCCAAGGTATCGCGCTGATTATCCAGCGCGTTTAAAGCATCGCCCGCGCGAGGGCACCTTTAGCAGCACCCCTGAGCTTGGGAGGACAGCTACCTGTCTGTTGCCTCTACCCGCTCCGCCAGCCCCAACCCACCCAGGGGCTGCCGGAGCGTTTTTTTTTGCCTGTGATTTAGCGCTTCAGAATTCCCCTACATGGGCGTAGGGGTTAACTGCTATTGACCATCACCGGGGTCGATGAAAATGAGCCCACATTGTGCAGCAGGCCGTGACTTAGCCGCCACACAGGGCCCATGTAGTTTGGGTCGCAAAGATCATCGCCAGCGTCAGCGCGCTAGCCTGAACAACCCTTGGAGAACGCTAAATGAAAGCTCAACTGTCGAAGAAAACCAGCCAACTGCTTGCCCTGAGCTTCGGTCTGGCTTTTACCGCTTCCTCGTTTGCCGCTGTAACTTCCAGCCCTACCGCAACCGTTATGGGCCACGCGCCGGAAGTGATCACCCCAGCGGTGATCAGCCTGAAAACTGACGCCGATGGCAACGGTTTGATCAACGCCGGTGACACCCTCAAGGCCGAGTGGAACATTGCCACCGACGTGACCGACGCTGACGGCGATGACATCTCCGCTAGCTCCTACGAGTGGTTTGCTGATGGCGTGTCGGTCGGCGACAGCACTGAACTGGTGATCACTGAGGCCCATCGCGGTAAGCAGATTACCCTCAAGACCACCGCGCTTACCGACCCGAGCATCACCGATCCGGTAATGAGCGAACCTGCCCTGGCCTCGATTGATCCGGCCATTGGCCCAGAGATCAGCATTCCGGGTGAAGGGACTGCCTTGGGTGTAACCATCAACGGTATGGTCGATGGCTCGCCTAAAGTCGGCACTGCGCTGACCGCCGTTGTCGCCTGTGAAGGCAGCTGTGGCACCTTGACCTACCAATGGCAGATTGAGTCGGCCGTGGGCAGCGGTAGCTTCAACAATATCGCTGGCGCTACCAGCCAAGCCTATACCCCGCTCAAAGGCGACCAGAAACGCCAGATTCAGGTGGTCGTAGGCAACTAAGCCAAGCCCCTGCGCTTAACAAGCCGGTGATTGCTCATGCAGTGACCGGCTTTGCCGCTGCCCAGGCCGGCATGGCACGACCTGGGTTTTGCGCTGCGAAGCGCTTTCGCCGCTCCCAACTTAGTGAGGTGCGTGATGCTGTCAGCATCCCCAGCAAAGTCATCAAGCGCTCGCCACACCTGGTGGGTAGCGCTCACTCTGTTGCTCTTGGCTGAGCTCGCCAGGCTGATCTGGCTGGAGTTGACGCAACTATGACTATCTCTCAATTAGTGCGCGGCTTAACCCTGGGCTGTGTATGTATGAGCGGGCTCGCAGTAGCCGAACCCGCCGCACGCGAGGCGCAGCTGCATCTGAATTTTCATATGGCGCTGGCCAGTAAAGGGCAGCGTATCGTTGGCGCCACCTTGATTAACCAAGGCGCTCAAGCCATCAGCCATGGCTACGTGGTGGTCACCTTGATCGACGACCACTGCCGGCCACTCAAAAGTATCCTGCACAGCTTTGGCAAAATCCCCGCGCAAGCCAAGGTGCAACTGCAAGTGCCCATTGATCAGGATTTCTACAGTTATCGCCTAGCCAGTCTGGCGGGCTTTGACAGCCAAGGTTTTAGCGTGCCGACAGTGGATGATAACCAGGCCATTCTTCAGGCCCGTGAGCCCGAAGCGCGGGAATATTGCGCGGCGATGAATGGCCAGGCGTGAGGTTGGTCATGGGCTTTATGCCGCCTAGGCAAAGGCCAGGCGGGCGACTGGCGCACGCTTAGATTGGGCTAAAGGTTTCCACTGGGCACGTGCATCGGTAGAGTCTGCACGATGTTATTGCTGCACTAATCAGCACCGGCGACAGCCCTAGTCGTCTACAGTGCTGCGCAGCCCTCCCGATGCCCAGCAGGAAACTTACCCATGCAGCAACTCAGCCCCGGCCTAATGGTGATCCACGGCAACCGTCTGGAGGCGCTGCGCACTCTGGCCGTGACCTGGATGCGCGAGCAGCCGCTGCGGCCGCTGGAAAACGAAGTGCTGCTGGTGCAAAGCAACGGCATCGCCCAGTGGCTTAAATTAGCCCTGGCTGAGGATGATGGCTGCGGCATTGCGGCGGCGCTGGATGTAGGCTTGCCAGCGCGATTTTTGTGGCAGGTGTATCGCGCGGTGTTAGGCAGCGAGGCGATTCCCAAGGTTTCGCCGCTGGATAAAGCGCCGCTGACCTGGCGCTTGATGCGCTTGCTGCCCAGCTTATTAGCCGAAGAATCCTTTGCGCCGCTTCGACGCTTTTTGGCCGACGACCATGACCTGCGCAAACGCTATCAGTTGGCCGAGCGTCTGGCGGACTTGTTTGACCAGTACCAGGTCTATCGCGCCGATTGGCTGGCCGACTGGAGCGAAGGCCGTGATCAACTGCGCAACGCCCGTGGCGAAGCGCGACCGTTGGATGCCGCGCTAACCTGGCAGCCGGCCCTGTGGCGCGCGCTCTTGGTGGACGTGGGCAGCGAGCATTTGGCCCAAAGCCGCGCCGGGGTGCATCCACGTTTCGTGCAGCGCATGGCCGAGTTAAACGAGGCGCCGCCGGGGTTGCCACGGCGGGTCAGCATCTTTGGTATTTCCTCATTGCCTGCGCAGGTACTTGAAGCCCTGGCCGCTATGTCGCGCTTTAGCCAGGTCATGCTCTATGTGCAAAACCCCTGTCAGCACCACTGGGGCGATATCGTCGAAGGCAAGGATTTACTGCGTCATGAGTACCGCCGTCAGCAGCGTAAGGGCGGGGCGGCGTTGGCCCTGAGCGAACTGGATTTGCACCAGCAAGCGCAACCTTTATTGGCCGCTTGGGGCAAGCAGGGCCGCGACTACATCAACCTGCTCGACCAGTACGATGAGCCGCAGCGTTACCGCGATCACTTTGATCGTATCGACCTGTTTATCGGCGCCGCACAAGACAGTCTGCTAGGCCAGCTGCAGAACGATATCCTTGAGCTCCGTCCGCCGGCGGAAAGCCGCAGCCATTGGCCTGCGGTGCGGCCAGATGATCACTCGCTGCGTTTTCATATCGCCCACAGCGCCCAGCGCGAAGTGGAGGTGCTGCACGATCAACTGCTGGCCAGCTTTAGTGCCGACCCCAGCCTGCGCCCGCGCGATGTGATCGTCATGGTGCCCGATGTAAATACCTATGCCGCCCATATCCAGGCAGTGTTCGGTCAATACGCCAGCGATGATCCCCGGCATATTCCCTTCACCTTGGCCGACCAAGGCCTGCGCGGTAAAGAGCCGCTGCTGATCGCGCTGGAGCATTTGCTGCAATTGCCGCAGAGCCGCTTTAGCGTCAGCCATGTCATGGACCTGCTGGATGTCGCCGCGCTGCGCGCGCGCTTCGCCATCGATGAAAGTGCCTTGCCAACCCTGCGCCATTGGCTTGAGGGCGCCGGCGTGCGCTGGGGTCTGAATGCCCGGCAACGGGCTGAGTTGGGCTTGGGCAGTGATCTGGAGCAAAACACCTGGCGCTTTGGCTTGCGTCGCATGCTCTTGGGCTACGCCATGGGCAGCGCTGGGGCTTATGCCGGGATCGAACCCTACGATGAAATCGGTGGCCTCGATGCCGCGTTGATCGGCCCCTTGGTGCGTCTGCTCGATGCTCTGGAGTTGCATTGGCAAGCCTTGGCCGAGGCCGCGCCGGCCGAGCAGTGGGGCGAGCGGCTGCGGCAGTTGCTGGCAGACTTTTTCCTGTCGCAGAACGAGCATGATGAACTGCTGCTCAACCAACTGCATGAAGGCCTGGAGGGCTGGCTGGAGCTGTGCGCCGAGGCGCAACTGGCCGAGGCCATCAGCCTGCCGGTGGTCCGCGAGGCCTGGCTGGCGGGGCTGGATCAGGGCCGCATCAGCCAGCGCTTTCTGGCCGGCGCGGTCAACTTCTGCACCCTGATGCCGATGCGCGCCATCCCGTTCCGCCATGTCTGCCTGCTCGGCATGAACGACGGCGACTATCCACGCAGCCCGGTGCCCCTGGACTTCGACCTGATGGCCGGCGACTATCGCCCCGGCGACCGCTCGCGGCGCGAGGACGACCGTTATCTGCTGCTCGAAGCGTTGCTCGCCGCCCGCGATCATCTGTATATCAGCTGGATTGGCCGCAGCATCCGCGACAACAGCGAGCGCCCGGCCTCGGTGCTGGTCGGCCAACTGCGTGACCACTTGGCCAGCGCCTGGACTTTAGCCGGTGGCGGCGACCTGCTGCATGCGCTGACTCTGGAACATCCGCTGCAACCCTTTAGCCTGCGTTACTTCAGCCAGCAACCGGGGCTGTTTAGTTATGCCCATGAATGGGCCGCGCTGCATCAACAGGCCAGCCCGGTCACGGCGGATGAGCCGCTGCCTTATTGGCCCGGCACCCAAGAACTCAGCCCAGAGCTGTTGCAAAGCTTTTTGCGCGATCCGCTGAAGTGTTTCTTCACCCGCCGGCTCAAGGTGTTTTTAGACGAACAGGAGCAGGCCGATTTGGATATCGAGCCCTTTGCTCTGGATGGCTTGCAGCGTTATCAACTGCAAGAGCGCTTGCTTAACGATGCCCTGCCACACGCCGACCGCGACAGCGCGCTGCTGGCCAGTGCCGAGCGTATGCAGCGCCAGGGCGTGCTGCCTCTGGCCGGTTTTGGCCAGCAATACCGCAGCGCTTTGCTGGCGCCTTTGCCCAAGCAGTTGCAGCGCTACGCCATGCTCTGTGAACTATGGCCACAGCGCCTGGATTCACCTCGGCAACTGAGCTTGCAGTGGGGCGAGGGCGCGTCAGCGATTCGCTTGGAGGGCTGGCTCAGTCATTTGCGTGAACGCGGCGATGGTGCTCTGGCGCAGGTGCAGGTCGTACCCGGTGCCTTGGCCAAAGGCAAAGCGCTGAAATGGCATCGCCTGCTGCGGCCCTTTGTGTTGCATGTGCTGGCGGCCGCCTGTGGCGTGCCGATCCATACCTTGCTGGTGGGGGAGGATCAGGCGCTGCATTTTGTCCCGCTTGAACAGGACGCCGCCGCGGCGATTGCCCACGGCTGGTTGCAGGCCTGGCAGGCGGGGATGCAAGCGCCGCTGCCGGTGGCACTGAAAACCTCGCTGTGTTGGTTGCAGGAGGACAGTCACGATAAAGCCCAGGCGATATATGAGGGTGGTTATCAGGTCAATGGCGAGGTGCAAAGCAGCGCCAGCCTGGCCCGGCAGTTCCCTGATTACGCGGCCTTAAGTCAGGGGGAAGGTTTTACTTATTGGAGCGAACAGTTGTATCGAGCATTACTGGTCAGTAACCCGGCGGTGGTCGATGACCTGGAGGTGCAGGCATGAGTAGCCCACGTCCGCTGGCCTTAACCTTTCCGCTGTTTGGCAGCCGCTTGATCGAAGCCAGCGCCGGCACCGGCAAGACCTTCACCATCTCGGCCCTGTACCTGCGCCTGATCCTCGGCCACGGTGGCGAGCTGGGCTTTAAGCAAGCGCTGCTGCCCCCGCAGATTCTGGTGGTGACCTTTACCGACGCGGCCACCCGCGAGCTGCGTGATCGGATTCGTGCGCGCTTGGTTGAGGCGGCCAAGGTGTTTCGCGCTGAGGCCGGGGGCGATGACCTGCTTAAGCTGCTCTGCGCCGATTTCCCCGCTGAACAGTGGCCAGCCTGCGCCCAGCGTTTGGAGCTGGCGGCGCAGTGGATGGACGAAGCCGCGGTGTCGACTATTCACGGTTGGTGCCAGCGCATGCTGCGTGAGCACGCCTTTGATAGCGGCAGCCTGTTTAGCCAAACCCTGGAAACTGACCACAGCGAACTGCTCGCCGAAGTGGTGCGCGATTACTGGCGCCAACACTGCTATCCGCTCAAGGAGTTGCCGCTGGATTGGGTCGCCGCTCACTGGGGCACGCCGGATCATTTAGGCCCGCGTTTGCGCCCGTTACTGGGCGAAGAGCTGCCTGTGGGGGCGCAGTCTTTAGCCGTGCTGCTGGAGGGCGCCTTGCAACAACGCCAGCAACGTCTGGCTGAGCTGAAAGCACCCTGGGCGGCTTGGGCTGATGAGCTGGAAAATCTGCTGGAACAGGCCGTTGAGGCCAAGCAGGTCGACGGTAAAAAAATTCAGCGGCGTTACTACCAGCCTTGGTTCAACAAGCTGCGCGACTGGGCCAGCAATAACGAGCTAACGCTGGATTTAGGCGGCGGTTTTAAGCGCCTGACCCCCGATGGTTTGGCCGAAGCCTGGAAGGGCAGTGCGCCGCAGCATCCGGCGTTGGATGCCATGCAATCATTGCCGGAGGCTTTGGCGGCGCTGCCTGACCCGGCCCATGGCGCCTTGAGCCATGCGGCGGCCTGGGTGCGCGAGCGCTTTGATCAGGAAAAACGCCAGCGTGCGCAGATGGGCTTTGACGACATGCTCACCCGTCTGGATCTTGCCCTGCGCGGCGAGGCCGGGCCGCGTTTGGCCGAGGTGATTCGTCAGCAGTTCCCGGTGGCCTTGATCGATGAATTCCAAGACACCGACCCGCTGCAATACCGGATTTTCGACAGCCTCTATCAGGTCGAGGCCAATCGCAGCGACTGCGGCCTGTTTATGATCGGCGATCCCAAACAGGCGATTTATTCCTTCCGTGGCGCCGATATTTTCACCTACCTCTGTGCTCGGCGCGCGACCGAAGGGCGCCACTACAACCTGGAGAAAAACTTCCGCTCCAGTGATGAGATGGTCGCTGCCGTCAACCGGGTGTTCGAGTTGGCCGAGCAGCGCGAAAGCGGTCAGGGCGCGTTTTTATTTCGCAGCCCTGAGCACAATGATCTGCCCTTTATTGCCGTGGATGCAGCCGGGCGCAAGGAGCGCTGGAGCGTCGATGGCACGGCGCAAAGCGCGCTTAACCTGTGGCATCTAGAGAGCCCCGAGCCCATTGCCAAAGGCGGCTATATCCAAGCCCTGGCCAGTGGCGCCGCCAGCGAAATCACCCGTCTGCTGAACCTCGGCCAACAGCGCCGTGCCGGCTTCGTTAAAGACGAGCAGCTGGCAGCGCTTAAGCCCAGCGATATTGCCGTACTGGTCCGCGACTTTAGCGAGGCCCAGGCCATCCGTGGCGAGCTGGCGGCGCGTGGCGTGCGCAGCGTGTACCTGTCGGATAAAGACTCGGTGTTCGCCGCTCAGGAGGCGCACGACCTGCTGCTGTGGCTGCGCGCCTGCGCCGAGCCGGATCAAGACCGGCCCCTGCGCGCGGCCTTGGCCAGCGCCACGTTGGGCCTGGAGTTAAGCGAGCTGGAGCAGCTCAATCTGCATGAGCGGCGCTGGGAGCAGCGCGTCATGCAGTTTCGCGAATACCGCCAGCGCTGGCAGCGCGTCGGTGTGCTGCCGATGCTGCGCAAGCTGCTGCAAGACTTCCATTTACCGCAGCGACTGATGCAGCGCGACAGCGGCGAGCGGGTGCTGACTAACTTGCTGCACCTGGCCGAGTTGCTTCAGCAAGCGGCCCTGGAGCTGGATGGCGAGCAGGCGCTGATTCGGCACTTGGCCGAACTGATCAAGGGCCACAGCGCTGGTGCCGATGAACAGGTGCTGCGCCTGGAAAGCGACGAAGCCTTGGTGCGGGTGGTGACCATCCACAAATCCAAGGGCTTGGAGTACCCGCTGGTGTTCCTGCCGTTTATTTGCGCTATGCGCCCGGTGGACGATAAAAAGCCGCTGCAAGTGCACGATGGCGAACGCCGTCGCTTGGTCTTGCAGGCCGATGAAGCAACCTTGCAGCGCGCCGAGCAGGAGCGCTTGGCCGAAGACTTGCGTTTGCTCTACGTGGCCCTGACCCGTGCCCGGCATGCCTGCTGGTTGGGCCTGGCGGACCTGAAAATCGGCAATGCTAAATCCTCACGCCTGCATGCCAGCGCCATCGGCTATCTGCTCGGCGGTGGTGCACAACTGGCGAGCAGCGCGGAGCTTTCGAGCTGGTTGGCGCCGCTTAATCAGCCCCTGCAAAGCGTGGTGCAAGCGGCGCCGCTGGCCACTGACGAACACTTCCAAGCGGAGCAAAACGGCCCCGTTGAACTGTCCTGGCGTAGCCCGCAACGACCCGCTGCGGAGCATTGGTGGATCGCCTCTTACAGCGCCTTGCGTGTGGCTGAAGGCGCAGAAACGCCGGGCCTGCGCCACGATGACGCGGCCCCGGATAGCCCGAGCCTGTACAGCGCCAGCGATGATGAGCGCTCGCTGAGCGAGCAGACCCCGGCCCAGCAACAGGCTCAGCAGCAAGCGCTGTTGGCCGCCTCCAGCGAAGGCCTGCACCGGTTTCCCCGTGGTCCCAATCCCGGCACCTTTCTCCATGGCTTGCTGGAGTTAGCTGCCACCGAGGGCTTCGCGCAAGTCGCCGGGCAGCCTGCGCAACTGCGCGAGTGGATCGCCCAGCGCTGTCAGCGTCGTGGCCTGGAAGTGTGGATTGAACCGCTGTGCCAGTGGCTGTTGGATCTGCTCAAACAGCCGCTGGCCTTGGGCGATGGGCGCAGCGTCAGCTTGGCGCAGCTGGCTGAGTACCAGGCGGAGATGGAGTTCTGGTTTGCGGCCAGCAAAGTCGATGTGCGCCGTCTCGATCAACTGGTGCAGCAGTATGAGTTGCCGCAGCTGGCGCGACCGCCGCTGCAAGCCGATCGCTTAAACGGCATGTTCAAGGGCTTTATCGACTTGGTGTTTGAACACCAGGGGCGTTATTACCTGGTGGACTACAAGTCCAACTGGCTCGGCGCCGATGACGCTGATTACAGCCAGGCGGCCATGGCCGAGGCGGTGGTGAGCCACCGTTACGACCTGCAATACGTGCTCTACGTGCTGGCCCTGCATCGCCAGTTACGCTTGCGTTTAGCCAACTACGACTACGACCTGCATATGGGCGGTGCTGTGTATTTGTTTATGCGTTCGCCGGGCCATGGCGTGTATTTCGCCAAACCCGAGCGGCACCTGATTGAACAACTGGATGCGCTGTTTCGCGGCGCCGCCCTGGAGGCCGCGCAATGAGTCCATATCTTGAACAACGGGGCGCGCTGTTTGAGCTGCTGGCGATCTGGAGTGAGCGCGGCTGGCTGCGCGAGGTGGATCGCGCCCTAGGGCAACTCTTAGCCGAGCTGGACCCGGCGGCCTCACCATTGCTGTTGCTGGCCGCCGCCCTAGCCAGCCACCAGCTGGGCAAGGGCCATGTGTGTCTGGATTTAGCCAGCACCCTGGCCGACCCGGACTTTGCTCTGTCGTTGCCGCCGGAAGGGGAGGAGGCCGCGCTATTGGCGCTGCTGCCTTCGCAAGTCCTGGCCGGTGTCAGTTTGGATTCTTGGCTGGCGGCCTGCGCCGGCAGCGGTTTATTAAGCGCAGAAGCTGGTCCCGTCGCCCCCTTAGTGCTGGCCGACAGCTGCCTGTATCTGCGCCGCTATTGGGATTACGAGCGGCAGGTGGCCGGGCATATCGCCGCCCGCTTGCAACAGGCCAGTGACGCGCCGGCGCAATTGGCTCAACGCTTACAGCAACTGTTCCCCGAACCTTTGGTGCTGGATGGCGAGCGCCTCACCGACTGGCAAAAGCTGGCCTGCGCCTTGGCCAGCCGCAGCCGTTTTACCCTGATTACCGGCGGCCCCGGCACCGGTAAAACCACCACGGTGGTGCGCCTGCTGGCGCTGCTGCAAGAGGCCGCCATGAACACGGGCGCGCCGCTGCGCTTAAGTTTGGCGGCGCCCACCGGCAAAGCCGCCGCACGCTTAACCGAATCCATCGGCGCCCAGGTCGCCAGCCTGCCGGTCAGTGATGCCGTGCGCGGGCAAATCCCCAGTCAGGTCACCACCTTGCACCGCCTGCTCGGCAGTCGCCCGGACAGTCGGCACTTCCGCCATCACCACGGCAACTTGCTGCCGCTGGATGTGCTGGTGGTGGACGAAGCCTCGATGATCGACCTGGAAATGATGGCCAATCTGCTGGATGCCTTACCGGCCCACGCCCGCTTGATTCTGCTCGGCGATAAAGACCAGTTGGCCTCGGTGGAGGCCGGGGCGGTGCTCGGTGATCTGTGTCGCGATGCCGAAAGCGGCGGCTACAGCGCGGCCACCTGCGCCTGGCTGACTGAGCAAACCGGTGAGGCGATCAGCGCGCCGCAACTGCAGAGCAGCAACCAAGCGCTGGCGCAACATATCGTCATGCTCCGTCACTCACGGCGCTTTGCCGGGGGCTCGGGGATTGGCCGTTTGGCGCGGGCAGTGAATGAGCGCAACAGCAGCGGCGCCCGCGCCATTCTCGCTGCCGGTAGCGCGGATTTGCATGACCTGCGCCTAAGCGGCGAACAGGACCGCAGCTTTGAGCGCTTGGTGCTGGATGGTCTGGCCGCTAAAGCCAATGGCCAAGGCCAGGCGCCGGTGGGCTATCGGCATTACTTGCAGGTGCTCAGCAGCCAGCGTCCCGCGCCTGAGGCGCCAGCGTCCGAGTGGGATGGCTGGGCCAAGCAGGTGCTCAGCGCCTTCGATCAATTCCAGCTGCTCTGCGCTGTGCGCAAAGGTCCTTGGGGCGTCGAGGCGCTGAATGAGCGGATCAGTCAGGCCCTGCAACGCCAGGGCCTGCTCAGTCAGGACCAAGGTTGGTATGAGGGCCGTCCGGTGCTGGTGACGCGCAATGACTACAGCCTGGGCTTGATGAATGGTGATATCGGCATCGCCCTGCGCCTGCCGGAGCCGGCCAGTCAGCCAGGCAGCGAGCCGCGTCAGGTGCTGCGTGTGGTATTCCCGCGCAACGATGGCAGTGGCGAGCTGAGCCATATCCTGCCGAGCCGGTTAAGCGCGGTGGAGACGGTGTTTGCCATGACGGTGCATAAGTCCCAGGGCTCGGAGTTTGCCCACTGCGCCTTGATTCTGCCGGATAGCCTCAACCCGGTGCTGACCAAGGAGCTGGTGTACACCGGCATCACCCGCGCGCGCAGCTGGTTTAGCCTGATCGAAAGTCGTGCCGGCGTGTTTGAGCAAGCCGTGGCGCGTCAGGTGGAACGGCGCAGTGGCCTGCGTGCGGCATTGCTGACGCAAACGCTGTAGCGCCTGCGAGTAAAACCAGGCGCCCATAAACAACAACCCCCGCACTTGGCGGGGGTTGTTGTTTAGTTGCTGGCGACCGGGCTGGCCGGCACCGGGGTGGTCCAGTCGCCGCCTAAGGCGGTGTACAGGTTCACCTCGCTGACCAACTGCGCCAAGCGGTCGTTGACCAGCGACAGACGTGCGCTGAACAGCTGACGCTGGGCATCGAGCAAGGTCAGGTAGCTGTCGACGCCGGATTGGTAGCGGCGTTCGGCTAGGTCAAAGTACGTCTCGTTGGTCTTGACCAATTGCCGCTGCGCCTCGACCTGGGACTGGTAAGTGGTGCGCGATACCAGTCGATCCGAAACCTCGCGGAAGGCCACCTGAATACTCTTCTCGTACTGCGCGACCTGCACTTGTTTCTGCAGTTTGGCGTAGTCGAGGTTAGCGCTCAGGCTGCCAGCGGTGAAGATCGGCAGGTTGATCTGCGGTTGGAACAGCCAGGTCCCGGAACCCCCCTCAAACAGACCGGACAGTTGGTTGCTCGCGGTCCCGGCATTGGCGGTCAGGCTGATGCTGGGGAAGAACGCGGCCCGCGCGGCACCGATGTTGGCGTTGGCGGCCAGCAACGAGTGTTCGGCTTGCAGCACGTCGGGGCGACGTTGCAGCAGGTCCGAGGGCAGGCCAGCCGGCACTTCGGCCAGCAGCGTGGCATCCAGCGGCAGGCCTTCTGGCAGGTTGTTAGGCAGGGTCGTGCCGAGCAACTGCACCAGGGCGTTGCGATCCAGCTCAACCAGACGCTGGAACTGGGTCAGGCTGACGCGGGCGCTGTCCACTGCCGACTGCGCTTGGCTCAGGGCCATGGCATCGGCGACGCCGACATCAAAGCTGCGCTTGGTCAGTTGATAGCTGTCCTCGAACGTCTTCAAGGTGTCCTGGGTCACTTGCAGCTGGGTGCGGTCGGCCTGCCATTGCAGGTAGGCCTCGGCAACGCTGCCAATCAGGCTGAGTTGCGCGCCGCGTGCGGCTTGCTCGGTGGCGAAGTACTGTTGCAGCGCCTGCTCATTGAGGCTGCGGATGCGGCCAAAGAAGTCCAGCTCCCAGGCGCTAACGCCCAGGGTGGCGCTGTACTGGCCGTTAATCCCGGCACTGCCACCGTTCAGGTCAGCCGGCATACGCTGCCGGCTGCCATTGACGTTGGCGCCCACTTGCGGGAACAGCTCGGCGCGCTGAATGCGATACAGCGAGCGGAAGGCATCCACGTTCAGGGCGGCAACGCGCAGGTCGCGGTTATTCTGCAGCGCGACATCAACGAGCTGGCGCAGGGCCGGATCAAGGAAGAACGCCTGCCAGCTCAGGGGCTGTGCGGCATCTTTTTGCTGGGCATTGACTGCTTGTTGTGCCGCGCCTTCCGGCCACTGCTGCTCGATCGGAGCAGCAGGGCGCAGGTAGTCCGGAATCAGGCTGCAACCGCTGAGCAGGCTAGCGCTCACGGCCAAGGCTATAAGCGACTGCTTCATTGCAGGGCCTCCTTATCGTCATCGCCATCCTTGGGCTTTGTCTTAAACAATGAGCTAACCAGTACGTAGAACATGGGCACCCAGAAAATGGCCAGCACCAGTGCGGTCAGCATGCCGCCGATTACCCCGGTACCGATTGCGTGTTTACTGCCCGAGCCGGCGCCAGTGGAGATCGCCAGCGGCACCACGCCGAGGATAAACGCCAGGGACGTCATCACAATCGGGCGTAAGCGCATGCGGCAAGCTTCGGCGGCGGCCTCGACCAAACTCATGCCCTGTTCGTGCAAATCCTTGGCGAATTCGACGATCAAAATGGCGTTTCGTGCTGACAGACCGATGGTCGTCAGCAAGCCGATTTTGAAGTACACGTCGTTGGTTAAGTCACGGCCGTAGGTAGCGAGCAGGGCGCCAATTACCCCCAGCGGCACCACCAGAATCACCGCGAACGGAATCGACCAGCTCTCATACAGTGCGGCCAGGCAGAGGAACACTACCAGCAGCGACAGGGCATACAGCGCGGTGGTTTGGTCACCGGCCATACGTTCCTCGTAAGACAGCCCGGTCCAGGCGATGCCCACACCCGGCGGCAGTTGCTTGGCGATTCTTTCGACTTCGGCCATGGCCTCACCGGTACTGTGCCCAGGCGCCGCGGCACCGAGGATTTCCGCAGCCAGTACACCGTTGTAACGGGCTAGCTTCGGCGAACCGTAGATCCACTTACCGCTGGCAAAGGCGCTGAAAGGCACCATTTTGCCGTCGGCATTGCGCACATACCATTTGTTCAGGTCTTCCGGGTTCATCCGTGCTTCTTGGATGCCCTGGACATACACCTTCTTCACCCGGCCACGGTCGATAAAGTCGTTGACGTAACCACTACCCCAAGCCGTCGACAGGGTTTGGTCGATATCGGCCAGGGACACGCCTTGGGCGCTGGCTTTTTCGTTATCGATCAACAGTTGGTACTGCGGTTCGTCAGCCAGGCCGTTAGGCCGCACCTGCGCCAGGATCGGGCTTTGCGAAGCCATGCCGAGGAACTGATACAACGCCGCGTTGAGGGCCTCGTGACCAATGCCGGAGCGGTCTTGCAGGAACAGGTTAAAGCCGGTGGCGTTACCCAGTTCCATTACCGCTGGCGGAGCGAAGGCAAACACCATGGCATCGTTAAAGCCAAAGAAGTGTTTTTGTGCCCGTTGCGCCAAGGCAAATACCGTGGATTCGGGGTCTTCACGGTCAGCCCAAGGCTTGAGACCGATAAAGGCCATCGCCGAGCTTTGTCCACGACCAGCGAAGTTAAAGCCGTTGACCGCAAACACCGAGCGCACGGTGTCAGTTTCTTCGGTGAGTAGGTAGTCGCGCATTTTGCTCACGACTTCATAGGTGCGTGCCGCACTGGAGCCTGCCGGCGTTTGTACCTGGGCGAACAGTACGCCTTGGTCTTCGTCGGGGAGGAACGAGGACGGGATCTTGGCAAACATCCACACCATGATCGCCACGATCACCAGATACAGCAGGACATAGGGCGCCTTGCGGGTAACCACGTGGCGCACGCCATTTTCATAACGCTGCACGCCGCGTTCAAAGGTGCGGTTAAACCAGCCAAAGAAGCCGCGCTTGCCTTTCTCATGGCCTTCATCGTGGGGCTTGAGCAAGGTGGCGCACAGCGCCGGAGTGAACACCAGAGCCACCAACACCGACAGGGACATGGCCGAGACAATGGTGATGGAGAACTGTTTATAGATCACCCCCGTAGAGCCGGGGAAGAACGCCATGGGGATAAATACCGCCGACAGCACCAGGCCGATACCGACCAGTGCGCCTTGGATCTGGCCCATGGATTTACGCGTGGCTTCGACTGGCGAGAGACCTTCCTCGCTCATCACCCGTTCGACGTTTTCCACCACCACAATGGCGTCGTCCACCAAGAGGCCGATGGCCAGAATCATGGCGAACATGGTCAGGGTGTTAATGGTGAAGCCAAATGCCGCGAGGATACCGAAGGTACCCAGCAATACGACCGGTACCGCCAACGTCGGGATGATGGTGGCGCGGATGTTTTGCAGGAACAGGTACATCACCAAGAAGACCAGCACGATGGCTTCGAACAGGGTGTGTACTACGCCTTCGATCGACTCGGAGATAACCGGAGTGGTGTCATACGGGTAAACCACTTTCATCCCTGGCGGGAAGAATGGCTCCAGCTCACCGATGGTGGCCCGTACTGCCTTGGCGGTTTCCAGGGCGTTAGCGCCGGTGGCCAGCTTCAGTGCGATACCCGTCGCGGGTTTGCCGTTGTACTCCGCATCGATACTGTAGTTTTCGCCGCCCAGTTCGATTCTCGCCACGTCGCCCATACGTACCAACGAACCGTCGGGGTTGGCTTTGAGGATGATCTTGGCGAATTCTTCCGGGGTTTGCAGGCGGGTCTTACCGATGATCGTTGCGGTCAGTTGCTGATCTTTAATCGCCGGCTTGCCACCCAGTTGGCCGGAAGAAATCTGTACGTTCTGCGCCAGAATGGCTTGGCGTACATCCACCGGAGTCAGGGCAAAGTTGGTCAGCTTGGCTGGGTCGAGCCAGATACGCATGGCGTACTGGGTACCGAACACCTGGAAGTCACCCACACCCTTGGTCCGCGACAGCGGGTCCTGCAGGTTGGATACGACGTAGTCCGCCAGGTCGTTCTTGTCCATGCTGCCGTCTTCGGACACCAGGCCAATTACCATCAGGAAGTTACGCACCGACTTGGTCACGCGGATACCCTGTTGCTGCACTTCTTGCGGCAGCAGCGGGGTAGCCAGTTGCAGTTTGTTCTGCACCTGGACCTGAGCAATGTCCGGGTTAACCCCTTGCTCGAAGGTAACGATGATCTCCATGCTGCCGTCGGAGTTACTCGACGAGCTGATGTAGCGCAGACCATCGATACCGTTCATTTGCTGTTCGATCACCTGGACCACGGTGTCCTGCACGGTTTGCGCAGAAGCACCTGGGTAGGTCACGGCGATACTGACAGCGGGTGGCGCGATGCTGGGGTATTGGTTGATCGGCAGCTTGAGGATCGACAAGCCGCCCGCCAGCATAATCACCAGGGCAATTACCCAGGCGAAAATGGGGCGATCAATAAAAAACTTCGACATCAGTTGCTCTCCGTCGCGCCTTCGCTGCTAGCTGGTTTCGGCTCGGATTGAGGCTTGCCGAGGTTGTCCGCAGGTTGTGCGTTCACTTCAACCCCCGGCTTGATGTACTGCAGACCTTGGGTGATCAAACGGTCACCACTTTTTAGACCTGCATTGACCAGCCAGGTGCTGCCGCTGGTGCGCTCGGCTTGCAGGACGCGGGCTTCAACGATGTTTTTGTCGTTGACCACCATGGCTGTCGCTTCGCCTTTGGAGTTACGGGTGATGCCTTGTTGCGGTGCCAGGATGGCTTGTTGATTCACCCCGGTGACCAACTCCGCCTGCACATACATGCCGGGCAGCAGCAGGTGATCAGGGTTGGGGAACACGGCCCGCAGGATTACCGAGCCAGTGCCTTCATCCACGCTCACATCGGAGAACTCCAGCTTGCCTTCGTGGGCGAAGGTGCTGCCGTCTTCCAGTTTCAGGCGTACTTTAGCGGCGTTGTCACCGGCTTGGCTCAGGCGGCCATCGCTCAGTTCTTTGCGCAGCGTCAGCAGCTCTTTGGTCGACTGGGTAACGTCGACGTAAATCGGATCGAGCTGTTGGATGGTGGCCAGGGCGTTCGCTTGGGCGTTGCTGACCAGCGCACCTTCAGTGGACAACGACCGACCGATACGACCGCTGATAGGTGCAAGCACCTTGGTGTAGCGCAGGTCGATCTGCGCCTGCTCTACCGCTGCTTGGGCTTGCAGGGCGGCGGCGCGGGCTTCGTCGTAGGCTTGTTGGCTGACTGCTTTGTCTTTAACGAGCAGCTCATAACGTTTGGCCAAAGCGCTGGCGGAAAGCTCAGTAGCTTGGGTGCTTTTATAAGTAGCTTGATAAGTTGCGGGGTCGATCTGATACAGCTGTTGACCCGCTTTAACGTCCGATCCTTCGGAGAATAGGCGCTTCTGCAAAATACCGTTGACCTGTGGCCGCACCTCGGCGATGCGATAGGCGCTGGTGCGCCCTGGGAGTTGGGTGGTCAAAGCGTAGGGTTGAGTTTGCAGCGTAACCACACCCACTTGAGGAGTCTGCTGTGGGGGCGGTGCGGAAGCTTCTTTACAGGCTGTAAGGGTAAGAGCCGTCAGCGTGACGGCGGAAACCAATACGGCGAAGGTTGGCTTCGAGAGCATCTAAGGAACCTCATTGTTCTGATCGACCCCGAATGGGCTGGAGAAGGCGGTGGTTCGCCATGGGCGGCGATTATACAGACAATCTTGTATGTTTGTTAGCATCCAAGTTCGCCTAATACTTGCAGCAAAGCCTGTATTTGAGCCATGTTCAAGGCAACTACTGGTGTATTCCCAGCTCTTGAAAGCGGTCTGTTGCCCCGCAATAAAAAGGCTTCAGTGGTGCATCCCGCGCACATAAAAGGTTAGTGATTGGGTGTGACAGAATGTTCACGATAGAAATTTAGCGTTACAAATCGTTAGTTTGCAGAAATATCTGCTTGGTTTAGCGGTGCCGTCAATCTTCAATTAAGAAGTGCAGTTAGATGTGCAACTTTTCAGTGTAGATCAGCCGTCGGCCAGCCATGTATGACATTAGGGTTGTGCGACGACTGGCGGCTCTGTTTCAGAACCACCAGTCAGCTATTGCGCGTTAGCCACTGCGCCCGGCTTGCCGCCAACGGCTGGCACTTAGCTCCAGCCGTTGGCCAAGAGCGGAGAGTAAGGCACCCAGCAAACCAACCACCACCATGCCGGCAAATACCTTGGCCATTTCAAACTTCTGCTGTGCGCCGAGCATATAACTGCCGATGCCAATGCCAGAGTTCATGAAGTATTCCGCGCCCAATGAACCCAGCCAGGCATATATAAGCGCCAAACGCAGACCTGCGAAAATCGATGGCAGCGCGCCGGGCAAAATCAAGCGAACCAAGCGCTGAGCAAAACTTAGGCGCAAGGTGCTGGCGACTTCATCCAGTTGCTTCGAGCGGTTGGCCACGCCGCGCCAGGTCGCTAGATACACCGGCAAGAAAGCGGCAAGGGCAATAAACACCACCTTGGCGAAGTCATAAATACCGGCCCAAGCGGTGATTAACGGCACCCAGGCGAACAACGCCACTTGCCGAAATGCCGCCAAGCTCGGCGCCAGCAGATGCTCCAGAGGGCGCCATAAGCCCAATAGCAAGCCGACGATAATCCCCAAACTGCTGCCCAGCAGCAAACCGAGCAAGCTGCGCCACAGGCTCCAGCCAATGGCGGCGCTCAGGCTGCCGTTGAGCAGTTCTTGCCAGGCGGTATGCAGGATGATCGCCGGCGAGGGCAGGATTGCCGGATTGACCCGGCCGCTATTGACCAGCGCACTCCAGCCGCCAATAAACAGCACGGGGATCAGCCAGCGGCGGATTTGCTGCGCCCACCACGCCCAGCCTTGAGTATTGCCGCGCCGCCCGTGGGCCGCTAAAGGCGGGCGTGGCCAGCGGATCAGCAGGCTGTCGAGGCTATGGATGCCGCGATCCATCAACCAGCCGGTCAGGCCAATGATCAGGATGCAGACGAACACCAAATCCAGTTGAAACAGTTGCCGCCCCCAAACCATCAGGTAGCCGATGCCATTGCTGGAGGCCAGCAGCTCCACCGCAATCAGGGTCATCCAGGCGGCGGTCAGGGCCAGGCGCAGGCCCGTGAGCAGCGCGGGCAGCGCCGCAGGTAAGGTCAGCCGCCACAGGCGCAGGTACCAAGGCAGACGCAACACTGCCGCCGACTCGCGCAGCAGCGCCGGCACATCGCGCACGCCCACTTGCACATGCACCGCCACCGGCACCACCACTGCTTTAAAGATCAAAAACAATTTGAGTCCGTCGCCAATGCCTAGATAGACGATCAGCAGGGGAATCCACGCCAGCGAGGGAATCTGCGCGAAGGCGTAAAAGCTCGGGGCGATAAGGTCTTCGGCGCGCCGGCTTAAGCCCATGGTCACGCCAATCAAGGCGCCGCCGATCACGCCATACAGCAGGCCCTTGACCAGTAACAGCAAGCTGATGCCCAACTGCGCCAAGCCGCCGCTGTGCCATAGCTGCTGCGCGGTGTGCCAGACCAAGGACGGCAGTGGCAGGATTTGTTGCGGCATCCAGTAGCGGCTGGAGGCCAGCCACCACAGCAACAACAACGCCAATGGCAGGATGAGTCCGAGCAGGGCCGGGCTTGGCTGGACCTGCCAGTGAGGCAGGCGCAGGCTGCGCGTTTCAGTGCCAAGGATCGACATACGCCTCCCGTTGCTGCCAGTAATTCGTCAGATTGAGTTGGTTTAAGGCCTGCTCAAGAAAGCGCGGCTCGGCCCATTGCTGCACATCCACCGGGCGCCGGATCAGCTGCTGCTTAAGCGCCGCGTTGGCGCCGAATTGCAGGTGCTGAATAAAGTAGCTATCCAGCAGCGGCGAGTTGCGCTGGGCCAAGGGTTCGCCTTGCAGCTCCTGGCTCATGATGTCGCGCGGCAGGTTGATCTGCTGGGTGAGCAAATCCACCACCGCCTGCTCGTTGCCGGGGATCGAACTCCAGTGCGCCGCCTCGACCTGCAAGCGCACCAAGCGCGCGACTATCTCGGGGTAGCGCTCAACAAAGGGCGTGGCGCCGAGCATGGTCCCCGCCAAGGTGCCGGCGCCATCGCCGCCTTGGGTCGACAGTGGAATTTCCGCCAGGCCGCGGCTGCGCAAGACCAACATGCCGGCAGCGCTCCACACCGCATCCACCCGCTTGGCCGCCAGTGCCGCCAGTGCCGCGCCGCCGTCCAAGTTGATCAGATTAAAGTCGGCATCGGTAAAGCCCTGACGGCTAAGCATTGCCTCAAAGGACAAGTGCATGGCCGTGCCCAGCCAGACACCGATGGTTTTACCGCGCAGCGACTCCAAACTCGTATGGCCGCTGCCCGGCACCACACCGAGGTAGCCATTGAGGCCACGGCTGCTGGCAGCGAGCAGGCGGGTTTGATTGCCGGCGGCCGTGCCAATAATCGCCGCCAGGTCGCCCAGATAGGCAATGTCGACTTGCTCGTTGGCCAGTGCTTCGTTGATCGCGGGGCCGGCGTTTTTAAAGAAGGCCCAGCGGATCTCGATGCCGTCCTTGGCAAACTCCTGCTCGAACAAGTGCTTTGTGTAGAGGTAATCCAGCGCCGCCGTGCCGCTGCTGGGGTGTGCGCCGGCGCTGGCGTCGGGCACGGCGATACGAATCACCTTGGGCGTCTCGCTGGCTTGGGCAGAGCCTAAGCCCAGCGTGGCGAGTACAGCGAACAGCAGCGCGGCGAAAAGTGGTGCGGGACGGGCCATGGTCAGAGCGTCCTCGGTTGGCGGGTAAACAAGCGGATGATGCCGCGCCCCAGTTCACGCAATAAACGCCCCGGATAGCCAAACTCGACCACCCCGGTTTCATCGACATAGCGTTGCCACTGCTCGATGAGTTTCGCCAAACGCTGCGGCTCAGTCTCGGCTAAGTCGTGGATCTCGCCGGGGTCATTTTTCAGGTTGTACAGCTGCCAGCGTCCGGGACCATTGGGCTTGGGGATAAACAACGCCTTCCATTGCCCCTGGCGAATCGCGCGGCTGCGGAACAGCTCCCAGCCGGTGCTGACCTCATCGTCATGTACCTGGGGGCTATGGCCTTGCAGGTAGCTGAGCATGGAACGGCCGCGTACGGGCAGCACCGCCCGGCCCTGGTACTGCGTGCCGGGATGCTCGGCACCGGCCAGCTCTAATAAGGTCGGCACGATGTCCATCACCGTGGCGAAGTCATGGCTGATCGCCCCTTGGCGCTGCAAGCCCGGCCAGGTAATAAAGGCCGGCACGCGGATGCCGCCCTGACTGGTAAACAATTTGAACTGCCGCGACGGCGCGGTGGCCGCCTGCGCCCAATGGGGGCCATACCACACATAGGAGTTGGGCCGGCCAATATTGCCGATGCTGTTGTCGTAGTGCTTGTGGATAAAGCTCTGCACCCGCTTGCCAATAATGGGCAGGGCTTCCAGCGCTGCACCTTCGGCGCCGTTATCGGAGAGGAAAATCACCAGGGTGTTGTCCAGCTCGCCGCTGCTGCGCAGGTACTCGACCACGCGGCCAACGTTCTGGTCGAGGCTCTCGACCATCGCCGCGTACACCTCCATAGCCTTGGCCGATTGCTGGCGGCCCTGTTCATCCAGCGCATCCCATTCCGGGGTATTGGCCACCACCGGGTGCGCCTCAACCTCCTCTGCTACTAAGCCCAACTCTTTGAGCTTGGCCAGGCGCTCCTCGCGCAGCACGCCGGGGCCGGCGTCATAGCGGCCACGGTATTTAGCGATCAGTTCATCCGGCGCCTGCAAGGGAAAGTGCGGCGCCGAAAACGGCAGATAAGCAAAGAACGGGCGCTGCTCATCTTGCGGGCGCTCCTGTAAGTACTGGAGCAGGCGCGTAGTGAAGCTCGTCGAGGAGTAGAAGTCCTGGGGCAGTTCGCTGATCGCCTCTAACCCTTCGCGGTAGGTGCCATCCACCGCATGCAACAGGCGCGGCATCTTGTGTGGCGGCACCGGTGGCGACCAGTTGAAGTGGTTATGCGCCGCGCCTTCGAGAATAAACGAGCGCTCAAAGCCCCGGGCCGCGGCGGAGGTTTGCGCGCTGCGGCCCAGGTGCCATTTGCCCGAGATCAGCGTGTGATAACCGGCATCGCGCAGCAGCTCGGCGATGGTCACTACGCGTTGGTTGAGATGGCCTTCGTAGCCAGGATGGCGGCGAATGGTTTCATCGCTGAACTCGGCCATGGCGCCGATCCCGGCCAGGTGATGGTCGGTGCCGGTGAGCAACATGGCGCGGGTGGGGGAGCAGGCGCTGGCGGCGTGGAAGTCAGTCAGGCGCAGGCCCTGCAAGGCCAAGGCATCGAGGTTTGGCGTAGCGATTTCGCTGCCAAAGGCACCGAGATCGGAAAAACCCAAATCGTCAGCGACGATCAGCAGAACATTAGGACGGCTGCTCATACAGTTCTCATTCTTCTAAGCCCGTGCACTGGGCTGATGGGTGGCGATGGGGAGCAAGGGATAAGGGGTGGGGGCTTAGCGCTGCCGAGCAGGCCTATCTAGCTAAAAAGCATATAAAAACCCTAGCCAATGCTTTCTGGTACTAAGGCGTCTTTTTTAAAGGGCTGCCGCTGACCAGGCCAATGCTTTGGCGGAATATTTTTAATGCGCCACGGGCATGCCCAGTCTGCGGCCTAGGGCTAGCGCTCTAGAGCGGGCTTGCGACCGTTTGCGGGCAGGGCAGAACAGGCGGGCGCGTTAATGCCTGGCTCGCCAATAGGCGGGCTAGGCGCTTTCCCGGGCGATTAGCTCGCAGTGCAGCAGATTCAGCCGTTGCAGCTCATCCTCTAACGGCGCGCTGTCCAAGGCTTGCAGCACACGCAGGGCGGCCAGCTCGCCGATCTCGCGTGACGGCGGGCGCACGGTGGTCAGGCTCGGCAACAGCATCTCGGCAAAGGGATAGTCACCAAAGCCGACTACGGCGATGTCCTCGGGCATCTTCAGGCCGGCCCGCTGTGCGGCGAGCAGACCGCCAGCGGCCAGGTTGTCGTTGGCGAAGATAATCGCATCGGGCCGTGGCGAGCGGCGGGTGAGGGCGTCCATGGCTTGCTTGCCGGCCTCAAAGGCACTGGCCGAGGCGGCCGGGACGAACACCCAGGGCTCGCGGCCCGCGCTACGCAGGGTGGCGGCATAACCGTCACGGCGCTCCAGCGCGCTGTAGTCGCCGGCGGCGCTGTTCTGCACAAAGGCGATGCGCTGATAACCCTTATCCAGCAGGTATTGGCAGGCCTGCACGCCGACTTGGTAATGCGCGAAGCCGATCTGCAGCGGCGCACGCTCGGGGCGGTAATCCCAGATTTCCACCACGGGGATATCGGCCTCGCTAAGCAGTTTCTCGGTGCCCGCACTATGGAAGTGACTGGTCACCACCAGCGCTGCCGGCGACCATCCCAGAAAGGCGCGCACTGCGCTTTCTTCTTGCTCTTCGCTGAAATAACTGGAGGCCAGCAGCAGTTGGTAGCCGTGGCGGCTCAGGGTGTCGCTAAAGGCTTGGATGGTCTGGGCAAAGATCGGCCCGGAGATATTGGGGATGACCATCCCGACAATCTTGCCCCGCGCCGAGGCCAGGCCGCCGGCAACCATATTCGGTACATAACCCACATCCGCCACCACCGCCTGAATGCGCTCGCGCAGCTGCGCTGAAACCTGCTCGGGCTGGTTGAAGTAGCGCGACACGCTAATCGCCGAAACACCGGCCAGCTTGGCCACTTCAGCCAAGGTCACACGGCCGGCGCCACGGCGTTTGCGGATGGGGGATGGAGCCTTGCTCATGCTGAATTCCTGCCCTAGGGAAGCCAACCTTAACCCATTGTTAGCGCTAACAAAAGATTGCGAAATGGCACGCAAAATCCTGTTTAGTGGAATAAGAATAAAATTTTTAAATATTGGACGGCCTAAGAGCTGTATCCAGATACTGATGATGTTAGCGCTAACAAGCGCATCGCAGCCGCATCCTCAGCACTGCCACTCGTACGAGCGAGACCAGACCCGGTAGCGGTAATTAAAGGCCCAGCACTAGGGCTTCGTCTGGCACAACAGGGCAGAGCATTTATGAGCATCCCCGCTAACTTTCTTCTTCCTCATCCGCCAAGGCACTTGGCCCGGCGCAGCGCCTTGGTCAGCACGGTATTACTGAGCGCGCTCGGGCAAAACCTGCACGCCGAGGACGCCAATCAAGAACAACTGACCAGCCTCAACACCGTGACTGTCACGGCCACCCGTCGCGAGGTAAGCCTGCAAGAAGTGCCGGTGGCGGTATCGGTGGTCGACGGCGAGCAACTGGAGCGGGAGAACCGCAACAGCGTGGCCAGCATCGCGCAGCAGGTGCCGACCCTGAATTACCGCGCCAGTGCCTCGAACAAAGACACTTCGCTGTTTATCCGGGGTGTCGGCACCATTTCCACTTCACCGGGGGTTGAACCGACCGTGGCCACGGTGATCGATGGCGTGGTGCTTGGCCGTCCGGGCCAGTCGACTCTGGACTTGCTCGATGTGCAGCGCATCGAAGTGCTGCGCGGCCCGCAAGGCACGTTGTTCGGCAAGAATGCCTCGGCGGGCGTGCTGAACATCATCAGCCAGGATGCGCCGGAGCAAACCCACGGCTATGTCGATTATTCCCACTACGGCGGCGGCAACGAAAACCGTCTGCGCTTTGGCATCGGTGGGCGCCTGACCGATACCCTCAAAGGTTCGCTGAGCACCCTGTGGGGCGACTACGACGGCAACGTGAAGAACGTCTACAACGGCCATGACGTCAACGGCTATAACCGCAAGGGCGTGCGCGGCAAGCTGGAGTTTGAGCCGAATGAGGCCTTCAAATTCACCCTGATCGGCGACTATCTAGACAGCGAAGACACCCTGCCCAATGGCGTGATCACGTCCTCCAGCAGCGCCGCCTTTACCAATCAATTGCGCCCCGTCAGCCCCGGCACCCATAGCCGCAAAGTGGTCAACGACTTCAACACCCACGTCAACGACACCAACACCGGGCTTTCCGGTCAGGCCGACTGGCAACTGGGTGACTACACCCTGACCTCCATCACCGCTTGGCGCGGTTGGAAAAACACCCAGTATCAGGATGGCGATCGCACCGCGCAGTTGCCGGTCACCGCCTCCCATGACAAAGGCGAAGTGGACTACAACCAGTTCTCCCAAGAGCTGCGCCTGACTTCACCCAAAGGCGAGTTCAACGAGTACGTGCTCGGCGCCTATTACTTCCATGGCCGCTCCGAGGAGACCTACCAGCGCTGGTCGACCAACGCCAGCGTGCTCGACCACGGCCGGGCTGATTACAAGGTGACCAACGACAGCTTCGCCTTGTTCGGCGAGAACACCTTTAACTTCACCGATGACCTGCGCGCCATCCTCGGCCTGCGCTGGACCCATGACGACCTCAAGTACGATCACCGCCGTGTGTCCACCTCGCCTGTGGCCGTCACCGGGATTCAGCCTTCGACGTCGAGCAAAGGTTCGGTGGATGAAGACGGCTTTAGCGGCCGCACCGGTTTGCAGTATGACTTTACGGCTGACCTGACCGGCTACATCACCTATTCCCGTGGCTACAAAGGCCCGGCCTACAACGCCTTCTTCAATATGCAGCCGCGTGACACCGCAGCGCTGAAGCCCGAGAAGTCCGACTCTTACGAAGTGGGGTTAAAGGCCACGGCGCTGGATAAACGCCTGAGCGCCAATATCGCGGTGTTCCATACCGACTACGACGACTACCAGGCCAACTTCTTCGACACCGTGGCCAATCAGGTGGTGACCCGCCTGATCAACGCCGGCAAGGTCAAGACCCAAGGCGTCGAGCTGGATGCCAGTTGGCAGGCCACGCGCCAACTCAAACTGTCGGCAGCGGCGGCCTACACCAAAGCGCGGATTGATCACTTCAACTGCCCGGCGGGCGCTGCCGCCAGCTGCAATATCGATGGCGGTCACTTGCCCTATACCCCGGATTGGAAGACTTACGTGCGCGCCGACTACAGCATCCCGCTGGGTAACGGCTTGGACGTGGAACTGGCCACCGATTACAGCTGGCAAGACAAGGTGCAGTTCAGCCTCGACCAGAACCCCGACACCGTGCAAGGCGCCTATGGCATCTGGAACGCCAGCGTCGCCCTGGCCAATTACAACGATGGCTGGCGCGTGGCGGTGCTGGGCAAGAACTTGGCGGATAAGTCCTACGCGCAGTCCTTGGCCAGCGGCGGCAGTTATATCTACCGCGCCGTCGCCCGGGACGATCAACGTTACTTCGGGGTGCAACTGCGCAAAGACTTCTAAGCCTGCGTGCTCACGCCTGCCGCGCGCCCACAGAGCCGTCGGCAGGCCTTTATGGATGACTCAGGAGCGATTATGAGCAGCACACGACAGATGAGTTTGGGCGCCTTTTTAATGGCCGGCGGGCACCATATCGCCGCCTGGCGCCACCCCAGCGTCAACCCTAATCCGTTGCAGTTTGCCGATTACCGCCGCGCTGCCCAGGTGGCCGAGGCCGCCAAGTTTGATGCGGTGTTTTTGGCCGACAGCGTGGCCGCGTCGAGCCATATCATCGCCAGTCGTCTCGCGCGTTCGGTGAATTTTGAGCCGCTGACCTTGCTGGCCGCCTTAAGCTCGGTGACTGAGCGCATCGGCCTGATCAGCACCGTCACCACCAGCTACAACGAACCCTTCCATGTGGCGCGTAAATTTGCCTCGCTGGATCATCTTTCCGCTGGCCGCTCCGGCTGGAACTTGGTGACCTCCGACGATGCCGCCGAAGCCTTTAACTTTGGCCGAGAAGCCCATATCCCCCACGCCGAACGCTACGCCCGGGCCCGCGAGTTTGAGCAGGTGGTGCGCGGTCTGTGGGACAGCTGGGCGGATGATGCCTTCGTGCATGACCAAGCCAGCGGCCAGTTTTATGACCCAGCCAAGTTGCAGGTGCTCAATCACACAGGCGAGCACTTTCGCGTAAAAGGCCCGCTCAACGTCGCCCGCTCGCCACAAGGTCGGCCCGTGTTGATCCAAGCGGGCTCTTCGGAAACCGGCCGCGAGCTGGCCGCGCAAACCGCCGAAGTGGTGTTTACCGCGCAAACTTCGCTGGCCAAAGCTCAGGCGTTTTATACCGACGTAAAAGGCCGCCTGGCCAAGTTTGGTCGTGCGGAGCATGAACTAAAAATCATGCCCGGCGCCTTTGTCGTGGTCGGCGCCAGCGAGGCCCAGGCGCGGGAAAAATTCGAGGAGTTTCAGGAACTGGTCGAGCCCCGTGTCGGCGTCGCCTTGCTGGGGCGCATGCTGGGTAATTTCGATCTGTCGGCATATCCACTGGACGGCCCACTGCCGGACTTACCGCTCACCGACAACGGCCAGCGTAGCCGCCAGCAATTGCTCACTGAGCTGGCGGGGGATGAAAACCTGACCCTCGCGCAACTGGGCCGGCGCATCGCCGGTGGCCGTGGCCACCATATGCTGATCGGCACCGCCACGCAGATTGCTGACGAGCTGCAAAGCTGGTTTGAAGGCCGCGCCGCCGATGGCTTCAACATCCTCGTGCCGCACTTGCCCCTGGGCCTGGAGGACTTCGCCCAGCAAGTGGTGCCCGAGCTGCAACGCCGTGGCCTGTTCCGCACGGAATATGAGGGCAGCACCCTGCGTGAGCATCTGGGCCTGCCGTATCCGCGTAACCCCTACTTCACCTGAGTGCTCGGGCACGGCGGCGCTGGGCTGCCGTGGGAGCCATCATCATTAAAAGGACTGTTATGAGTTATCTAGCCGCTGCTGATCGCTACAACCGTATCCCTTATCGTCGCGTGGGCCGCAGTGGCTTGCAGTTGCCGGCGTTGTCCTTAGGCCTGTGGCATAACTTTGGTGACGCCACGCCCATCGACACCCAGCGCGCCTTGCTGCGCACCGCCTTTGATCTGGGCATTAACCACTTTGATCTGGCCAACAACTACGGCCCGCCCTATGGCAGCGCCGAGACTAATTTTGGCCGCTTGCTGGCGGAGGATTTTGCCGCCTACCGCGATGAATTAATTATCTCGACCAAAGCGGGTTGGGACATGTGGCCGGGCCCGAACGGGCAGGGTGGCGGCTCGCGCAAATACCTGCACGCCAGCCTCGACCAAAGCCTTAAACGCCTAAGGCTGGATTATGTGGATATCTTTTATTCGCACCGCTTCGACCCCGACACGCCGCTGGAAGAAACCGCCATCGCCTTGGCCGATATCGTCCGTCAGGGCAAGGCGTTGTATATCGGTATCTCATCCTACTCACCGGGCAAAACCCGCGAGATCAGCACGCTGCTGCGTGAGTTGAACGTGCCGCTGCTGATCCATCAGCCGGCCTATAACCTGTTTAACCGCTGGATCGAAACCGAGCTGCTGAGCACCACCGATGAACTGGGCGCCGGCGTGATCGTCTTCACCGCTTTAGCCCAAGGCCTGCTCAGCGATAAATACCTAAACGGCGTGCCGCAGGATGCCCGGGCCAATCGCCCAGGCGGCGCGTCACTGCGCCCCGAGCATTTATCCGCGGCCAATATCGAGCGGGCGCGGGCGCTCAATGAGATCGCCCAGCGCCGTGGCCAGAGCCTGGCGCAACTGGCTCTGGCCTGGAGCCTGCGCGATCCGCGAGTGACCTCCGCGCTGATCGGCGCCAGCCGCCCGGAGCAAATTATCGAGAACGTCGCCGCGTTGGATAACCTGAGTTTTAGCCCAGCGGAGCTGGCTGAGATCGACCGTTATGCGGTGGAAGGTGGCATCAACCTTTGGCAGAAGTCCTCCACGGATTGGCAGGAGTGAGTATGAAAACCCTAACCACCGCCTGGCTGCTGTTGCTGTTCAGTGTTTGCAGTTATTGCGCGCAGGCCGCCCCGGCGCAGCTACGCATCGGCTTTCAAAAGGGCTCCAGCGCCTTGGTGTTGGCCAAGCAGCATGGCTATTTGGAGCAGCGTTTTGGCGATACGCAGATCAAGTGGATCGAGTTCCCCGCCGGCCCGCAGATGCTTGAGGCGCTAAATATCGGCAGTCTGGATATCGGCGCCACCGGCGATATTCCACCGCTGTTTGCCCAGGCAGCCAATGCCGATCTGGTCTATATCGGCGCCGAGCCGCCCAAGCCTAAAGCCGAAGCGATTCTGGTCAGCAAAGACAGCCTCATCAGCAGCGTGGCCGAGCTCAAGGGTCAGCGCGTGGCGGTGCAAAAGGGTTCAAGCTCGCATAACGTGCTGCTGCGCGCTCTGGCCAAGGCCGGGGTTAGCTTTAGCGATATCGAGCCCATCTACCTGCCACCTGCCGAAGCCCGCGCCGCCTTTGAGCGCGGTAGCGTGGCCGCCTGGGCCATCTGGGACCCGTTCTACGCTGCCATCGAGCTCGAAGGCAAAGCACGGGTCCTGGCCAATGGCGAAGGCTTAGGTTTAAGCGGGGCGTTTTATCTGGCGGCGCGCGCTTATGCCGAAGCCAACCCCGAGTTTATTGGCCAGGTGCTGGAAATCATCAACCAAGCCGAAGCCCTGACTCGCAGCGACGAGGCGGCCAGCCAAAAACTCCTGGCGGACTTTATGGGCCTCGACCCACAAGTGCTGGCCCGCGCCTTTAGCCGCCGCCCACCATCGCCGATTGGCCCGCTGACACCTGAGATAGTCGCGGCGCAGCAACAAACCGCCGACCTGTTTTTTGCCAACCGCCTGCTGCCGAAAAAGCTCAATGTCAGCGAATTGATCTGGCAGGCCAAGCCCTAGCTTGGCGCGCTTTACGCCTTGGGGTTAAGCTCGCGGGCCACCCCCAGGCGTACCCAACTGATGTGCGAAACCCCAGCCACCCCTGAGCCCAGCCCCAGCAAACCTTGGTTTGTCTACTTGGTGCGCGCGGCCAACGGCGCCCTCTACTGCGGCATCAGCGACGACGCCCATAAACGCTTCGCCAAACACCAAAGCGGCAAAGGCGCCCGCTTCTTCCACTCAAGCCCGGCCCAAGCCCTGGTCTATATCGAACCCTGCCCCGACAAAAGCACGGCACTGCGCCGTGAACGGGCGATTAAGAAGATGGGCAAGGCGAGTAAGGAGGCGTTGGTGGTGGGGTATGAAAAAGCCCCGGCTAGGTCTGGGGTAGTGAGGGGGGATAAGGCTGGTATCGACCAAGAGCGGTCATTAATCCCAACTGGTTGACATAGTGGGGTGCACCTCGATGGCACCGGGTGTTTTTGAGCAGCCAGCGGAGCACCGATGCGATGTTATAGAGCTCGCTTACGACGTGATCGCGTAAGTTGGCGGTGCCTTCGGGTTATAAGTGAGGGCCGCACGAACTTCCTAGGACTCCACTCCACCGCAGTACGTGATGCACGGCTGATTTCCCAACATCTGATGGCCGGTCACGGAGTTTTACGTTACCTTTTGATGGCATGAGGCCATGTTCACAGCGGACGCACTTCCACGGCTCGGGCCAATAGCTCCTTGCCGGTACCGTTCCTGAGAATTCATTTCGTGATAGGAACGACCATGTCAGGCGGCGAAACCGAAAAAATTGCGAGGCTCGCGGAGCTCGTTTCCAACGACATTTTCAATTTCTTCAGGTGGAAGAGAGAAGGGCCCGTTAGCCTCAACTTCTGCTGTGTGAAGCAGGAGACTCACGCGCCCTTGAAGAGGTCAGAGCACACGCACCCGGCTGACGTGGTGTTCAAGTACGCAGATCCTTACCTGAACAAGGTCATCTATCTTCATACCGATTTGAAAAGCTATGCGGTTGGCTCCATCACGCTGGACTCGATCAAGAAGGCCCTGAAGTCTCTGGGCAAGACCATCGACTGTGCCCGTGCTTCGGCGGAATGGCAGACTCGCTACCATTTAGCCAAGCGTGAGAAGTATGAAATTCGTGGGATGCTATTCGTCTTTAACCACGATGATGAGTACGACAAGAATTTCTACGATCACTTCAAGGATTACAAAGGTGAGAATCTGCACATCAAAGATTCTCAACAGGTTCATATCGTCGAACCTTCATTGATCAATTACCTGAAGACGCTGCAGCTCGATGTAAACACCCTCAGAGCAGAAGGGAAATTCCCGAAGGAGAATTACACCTTCTATTACCCTGACCTCGTCTTGCACAAGGCCAGTGGCGAGTACTGGGATCGTGCGGCAACCGCAGAGCTGATCGCCTCGCCGTATATGATCATTCACCACAAAGAGGTGATGTCGTACTGCGAGAAAGCCAAAGACGTGACTGAAACGTATAGAGAAGGCTATCTGATCTATTATCGCCGCGATGGCAGCTCCGAGATCGAGTTCAGATACCTTTTTGACGCGTTGTCTAGGTTCCAAATTCTTAACGCCAACAAGGACTTGAAGATCCGAATCAGGGTTGCCAATCGCTACCATCACAGCAGCATCCTCAGCAATTTCAATGCTGCCATTAATAGCTATGTGACCGAGTGGGGCGAAGACGAAAACCGCAAGCGGAAATTGCAGGCGATCGAACTGGAAGTCGTAAATCACGCGATTCCAAACTATAAGCCCGAAGTAATCGGATGGGAGCGAGACTGACATGAGAATGGGTAGTTTGTACTTTGCATCTGACAAAGCGATCTACGATGCTCTCACGCAGCGAAGCCTGACGAGCGCTGAGCTCAGGAAGGTCTTCCTCACAAGAGGGATCGTGATCTCCAATGAATCGGACAAAAAATTCCTAGCCAATCGATTCAGTGCCCTATTCCATGATTACTACGACTATCGAAACCTGTCCCTCTTGGTGGGTGGGCGTGACAGTCGTGAGAAAACCACCAATGTGCTCGTCACGACAGCGGTCACTAAAGGCCAGTTGACCGACGCTCTCACCTCCGTCAAGGAATGGCTGGTGGATGACCAGCATGAGCAGGCTGAGGTGGCGGTCCATGGTGATCAACTCAAGCTCACAGTTAAATACCAAAAGCTTGATCTGAGTCAGGCAGAGTTCCGCCAGGTGGTTGAGAAGACGGCGGAGGTGACCCTTGAGAAGCAGGGCAGTGGCTGGAAGATCACTGGCCCCATGAACGACAAGTTCAAGGACATTACAGATCAGTTGTATTCCCAGATCGAGATCGTCACTGATCAGGATGTGGCGACCCGAACCATTTCCTTGGAGGCGATCCCTGATGCGGGCATTAGAACGAATTTCCTTCGCAGCTTGATCCGCAATCTTAAGGACATGGAGGTGGTCGATGTTGTCGACGTCTCCATGTTCAATCCTAAAGACCAAGAAGATGATGACCTTGATCTCAGTGACGATGCGTTGGTGATCGAGGATTCGATTGAGGTTGAGTCAGACGGTGAGGGTGAGGAGGGAGAGGATGGCGACCCTGAAGTCGAACTGGCCAGGCCGCAGCCTGAAGCCAGGATTCACAAGATCATCCGCATCGATAAGGCGTCCCTGAAAGGTAAGGGGGTCTTGGAGTCGACGCAGTTGCTTGAGCTTGAAGGCCACGGGTTCTATATGTGGAAGATTCGATGGAAAGCTCGTGAGAAGCTCGTTGGGTCTGAGCTAGTCCTGTTTGAGGCGCAATTTGGTAACCAGGCTAAGTACTGCGATTTCTCTTACATCGTCAAAGGTGTCTACAACTATAACAACGGGAAATACGCCAAAAACCTGGTACGTGCCGAGCCAGTGTTCGAGAAGAGGCTCAAGATCCGCTTGGAGGAGGCGGCGCAGAAGACCTTGGATGAAATCGAAAGGAGTCTGAAAATATGAAGTCAAAGCGGCTGAAACTTTGGGTTCTGACCGCTCGCATAGACTTTCAGACACTAGTGCATGGGCTTCGACAGCAGCCATTCAACAACCAAAACCGGATCGGTGTCGAGGCTATTGAGATCTTGGATGGCAAGGCCACCTTTCGGTACCACGAGCAGCGGGATATCACCCAGTCGTTCACGAACCCTCTGGGCGAAACCGTCGAGTCCAGTTACTCCACGTTCATCAGCTTTGATATGGTGTTTGAAATGCTTGGGTCGGATCGTTATTCGATCTGCATGGGATCGCCACCGAAGGATCTGAAGCCGTTCGTGGAGCTTATCCGAGTGGCAACTGGGAGGAGCTTCGCGCTGGAGGTCGTGAAACTGGACATCTCTACGGTCTATCAGCAACTCAAGGCTGATAAGCGCTTCATGCGCGTCATGGCTAAACGGATCGTTTCTGGTGCGGTGACGTTTGATATCGAGAGCAGCTACCGGGTCGATATTGCATCGACGGGGAATGCGATGACTAAGTTGTTGGAGATCACAGGTGGCCGCGTTGCACCGATCGACAAGATAAAAATCGTATACACGTACGACTCAAGGCCTGTTCAAATTGAGCTTTCGCGCTCAGGTTCGATTGCCGTGTCCTGGGATGATGAGGAACACCTTCATCTTCTGACGGGACTCTTGATCCGTTAGATAGGCTGAGATTACGAGAAGTTGTGCGGGATGGGTCAATCTTACCTCCACTGGCTCGGTGTTTGGGGGCGCTCATACATCCGACTCCACCCGTTACATTTAGACTGCCTTTAACCAGAAGGGCGCTAATTTAAATTCTCCAGTCCCCCCTAGTAGCCGTTTGCTGCCAGTCATGATTGGAAAGCGACTAACTAAATTCGAAGCCCCTCGGCTCAAACCGAATACACGTGGCTGGTTAGTTCAAGTGAAGTCCTTCACTCGGTAGTCTGTAAGTAAGGTGGATTTGCCATTCAGGATGAGTTTCGAGTGGCTGGCGCAAACGGGACCACCGCGAAACAAATTCGCCGCTGTCCTAACCCTATGCCAAACTCCCTAAGCCAGTAACCACTTGGCCTCCAGCACTTACACAACGGATGGTTAGCGCTATGGATGATCTGATTCTGCACCATTACCCCACCTCGCCCTTTGCCGAGAAGGCGCGGTTGATGTTTGGTTTTAAGCAGTTGGCTTGGCGTTCGGTGGTGATTCCGGCGGTGATGCCGAAGCCGGACTTGCTGGCGTTAACCGGGGGCTATCGCAAGACGCCGGTGTTGCAAATCGGTGCCGATATTTATTGCGACACTTCCTTGATTGCGCGCCGCTTGGATCAGCAAAAGTGCACGCCGGCGCTGATCCCTGAGGGACAGTCGTTAAACGTCTTGAGCTTTGCGCAGTGGGCTGACAGCCAGGTGTTTTTAACGGCGGTGAGTTTGGCCTTTGCTCCGGATGCGGTGGAGGCGCGCTTTGGCCAGTTGCCGGCGGACTTTGTGCAGGGTTTTATTCGCGATCGGGCGGCGTTGTTCAGTGGTGGTACGGCCAGCCGCGTGCCATTGAATGTGGCGCAGCAGCAGTGGCCTACATTAATGACACGCTTGGAGCAGCAATTGCAGCAGCGCCCCGGTGAGTTTCTGTTTGGCAGTGTCAGCTTGGCCGACCTGGCCTTGGCCCACCCGTTATGGTTCTTGCGCGCTACGCCGGTAACGGCGCCTTGGGTTGATATTTATCCGACGGTGGCGCAGTGGTTGGATCGGGTGTTGGCTTTGGGCTATGGCCAGCCCTCGGTGTATAGCGCCGAGCAGGCTCTCGCTGTGGCTAAGGCGGCGACGCCCGCGCCGTTGCCTACTGCCGCGCAGCTTGTGTTCAATGGCTTAGCAGTGGGCCGGCAAGTGAGTGTGGCGGCGCTGGATTACGGGGTTGATCCGGTGGTGGGCGAGCTGCTGTACAGCAGCGCGGAGGAGTTGATTGTGCGCCGCGAAGACCCTCGCGCCGGTGTGTTGCATGTGCACTTTCCGCGTTTGGGGTTTGCCCTGACGGCGGTTTAGCGCGGTGGTGCGCGGCTAATAGGCAGCGCGCATCGCCGTGGGGTTATAGCCGTGGATCAGCTTGCCGTTGATCTGTAGCAGCGGTATGCCGTTGCCGCCGAGGGCTTTGTACTGCGCGGCGCCTGCGGCATCGCGCTCAATATCAATCTCTTGGTAGGGCACGCCATCACTGCTCAGTTGCTGGCGCGCTTTGGCGCAGTAGCCACACCACTGCGTGGCATACAGCACCACCTGCGGCGTGCCACGCACAGCGGCGGGTTGCAGCCAGAATTTGACGGTGGGCCAGTGCTGATACAGCGCACCGAGGATCACCAATAAAGCCAGTTTTTTCACAGGCAGCCCTGTCGTAGGTGGATAACGCAGCAGCTATAGCAGGGGCCGCTAATACACGCTGCGCCTTGGTTCGCAGCCTGAGCGATTTATCCACAGGCGCAACGCGCGGCAGGGGTTGTTGGCCGCGGTCAGTAAAGCGTCCATAGCACCGGGGCATGCTTGTGCATGCGTCTTGGAGGCGATTCCCTGAAGTGGCTGCCAATAGCAGCGCAGCAGGTCTTGGCGCCGTTGTTCATCCATTCGCGCGCGCTCTTCGACCGCAGTGGCGGCGTCTCTGGTTGGGCCATAGCGCCACTCTTTGGGCCGCTAATGTCTTAGCGCATGGGCTTTAACCCTGGGTAAATTGTTTGACCGACGGTAGTGATGATGGGGATTGTCTGATTGTTGAGTTATTGGTGGCGAGTAGGCTGGCAGGTGCTGGAACTAACCCTGTTGGTCGCCAAGGAAGCTCGCCATGACACTGCCCAAACCAACCAGCCGTCGCTGTGGATTACTGCTGTTGCTGATGTGTTGCCTGCCGGCCTTTGCCCATAACGACCCCGGCTATTTTCACGACAGCAGCGATCTGCCGGCGCAGAGTGACTGGATGCTGGCGTTCGATAACAACCAGCCGCTGCGCACCTTTAGCCTGCCGGGCAGCCATGACTCCGGCGCAACCGTCGGCGGGCCTATCGTGGCTACGCAAACCCTGTCGATCCGGCAGCAGTTGGAGGCTGGCGTGCGTTTTCTCGATATTCGCCTGCGCGCCACCGGCGACTCCTTGGCCATTCACCACAGCTTGGTGTTCCAGAAGCTGATGTTCGGTGATGTGCTCAATGCGGTGCAGGATTTTCTCGCCGGGCATCCCGGTGAAACCGTGCTGATGCGGGTCAAGGAGGAATATAAAGCGCAGAGTGGCAGCCAGCCTTTTGTGCAGATCTTCCACCGCTACTTCGAGCGTTACCGCCCTATGATCGCCGTGCCCGCGTCGCTGGATGTGCCGCTGGGGCAGGTGAGGGGCAAGCTGGTGTTGCTAATTGACTTTGCTGGCGGCAATGACATGGGCATTGCCTATTCATCCGCCACCTTGGCGATTCAGGATGATTACCAGATGAAGACCAATTGGAGCCTGTATGCGAAGTGGCTCAAGGTCAAAAATCATTTGCTGGCGGCGCAGCAAAACCCCAGGCAGATGCATATCAACTACCTGAGCGCCTCGGGCGGCAGCTTTCCCTATTTTGTCGCCAGTGGTCACTCCGACTCGCGCACCGGCGCGCCGCGATTACTCACTGGGCTGGTGACGCTAAAAGCCACGCGTTACCCGGATTTTCCGCGAGTGGGCTGTTTGGGCGCGTTGTGCAGCATTGCCTTTGAGGGCACGAATATCCTGACCAAGGACTATCTGAACGGGCATGTCGAGCTGACCCAGGTTGGCATTGTGGTGGCCGACTTCCCCGGGGCGGGGCTGATTCAGAGTGTGATTGCGCTCAACTTGCGCCTGGCCGCGCAGGGCGGCTGGCAGCGGCACGCGCGCGGGCTTTAGGTGTGGAGCAGGGCACGCCGGCGCGTGCCCGTTGGCGTTGGCGTTGGCTTAGCCTTTGCGGCGTTTCAGTTGATCGACCAACTGCGTCGGCAGATTACGAATCACCAAGGTGTCGCTGCTTTCGTCGTACTCGATCTTCGAGCCCAACAGATGAGCTTCAAAGCTGATCGACAGACCTTCGGCGCGGCCGGTGAAGCGCTGGAACTGGCTTAAGGTGCGCTTATCCGCCGGGATCTCTGGCGACAGGCCGTAGTCCTTGTTGCGGATATGGTCGTAGAAGGCCTTGGGCCGTTCTTCGTCGATCAGCCCGGAGAGTTCTTCCAGGGTGATTGGCTCGCCCTGCTTGGCCTGGCTGGTGGCGTAGCTGACCAAGGTTTTGGTTTTATCGCGGGCCTGTTCTTCCGGCAGGTCTTCGCTTTCGACGAAGTCGCTAAAGGCTTTGAGCAGGGTGCGGGTTTCGCCGGGGCCATCGACGCCTTCTTGGCAGCCGATAAAGTCGCGGAAGTATTCCGAGACCTTCTTGCCGTTCTTACCTTTGATAAACGAGATGTACTGCTTGGAGTTGGCGTTGTTGCGCCACTCGGAGATGTTGATCCGCGCGGCCAGGTGCAACTGGGCCAGGTCCAGGTGCTTGGCGGGAGTCACGTCGAGGGCGTCGTTCACTGCCACGCCTTCGCTGTGGTGCAGCAGGGCAATGGCCAGGTAATCGGTCATGCCTTGCTGGTAGTGGGCGAACAGCACGTGGCCGCCGGTGGAGAGGTTGGATTCCTCCATCAGCTTTTGCAGGTGCTCCACCGCTTGGCGGCTAAAGGCGGTGAAGTCCTGACCTTCGTCGAGGTAGTGCTTCAGCCAGCCACTGAACGGATAGGCCCCGGACTCTTCATGGAACAAGCCCCAGGCTTTGCCTTGCTTGGCGTTGTAGCTTTCGTTGAGGTCAGCGAGCAGGTTCTCGATGGCCTGGGAGGCGCCTAGCTCGGTATCCCTGGCGTGGAGCACGGCAGGGGTACCATCGGGCTTCTTGTCGATCAGGTGAACGATGCAGTGGCGGATCGGCATGGTGGTCTCGTGATGCGTAAGCGAAAGGCGGCCATGTTACCCGACCTGGGCCTCGTCAGTCCTGCGTTGCTTGTAGGCGGTGAGGCGCTCGATCATGTAGCGCACGTGCACATGCAACTGGTACAGCTCGCTGGAATAGGACAGCGGCACTTCGACCCGACCGAGTTCTTCCTCCAGGGCTTCGAGGCGTTCAATTTCGGCGTCCAGGCTGTTATTGAGCTGGCCTTTATAGAGCTGCTGATCGATCTCGCGCAGGTGCTTGTACCAGCGATAAATGCGCGCGCGGATACGCCACTGGTAAATCGGCCCAATGGCCTTAAACAGCGGGAAGAGCAGCACCAGCAGGGGGATGGCGAGGATGATGTAGCGATCCGCCAGGGAGGCAATACGAAACGGCACATAGCGCTGCAAAATCGGCAGGCCTTTGTCGTAGTAGTAATCGGCTTCGCTTAAGGTCTTTAGCGAGCGCGGCGGCTTGGCCGGATAGCTGCCCGCGGCGTCGAGCAGGCTGCCGGAGGCCAACACGGTTTTCGCGGCTTCAAGAATCAGCGGCGTCAGCGACGGGTGGAAGGATTCGCCAGCCACCAGCGTGGCCAGCGGGCCGACGGTGGTGATGTCGTGATCGGGGCTGTTGTGGGCCAAACTGAGCATGCCTTCGCCCACTGCCACTTGGCTCAGGTAAGGCAGGCGCGCCAGGTAGGCGGCGCTGCGCCCGAGGCTGATCAAGCGCACGCTGGGCTCGGCGGCCAACTGTTGAATCAAGGCGTTTTGCGCCGGGCCAATAAAAAACGCGCCATCCAATTCATCACTCAGCAGACCTTGTACCGCCC
This sequence comes from Pseudomonas sp. 5P_3.1_Bac2, assembly GCF_025465995.1. Classification (GTDB taxonomy): domain Bacteria; phylum Pseudomonadota; class Gammaproteobacteria; order Pseudomonadales; family Pseudomonadaceae; genus Aquipseudomonas. The sequence continues at coordinate 231,694 of NZ_JANLNY010000030.1, forward strand.
GGCTGCCACCGACTTGCTGCCAGGTGGCGGGGTACTGTTCGGCGCTCAAACCGTTGGCATTAAACAGCGCGCTGGTGATGGCCAAGGTGCCGCTATTGGCCGAGCCGATGGCCAGGCGCAGCTTGCTGAGGTCATCGAGTTTGGCAAACTCAACCGTGCTGCGCACAAACAGCCACAGCGGTTCCTGATACATCACGCCGAGGCCGCTCAAGGTCTCGCGCACCTTCGGTGGTAGCGTCAGTTCTTGGCCGCTTTGCACCAAGGCCAGATGCACCTCGCCCTGTACCAGCTTATTGAGGTTGTCTTGCGAGCCGCTGCTTTCAACTAAATCGAGGGTAAAGCCCTGATCCTTTAATTCGGCCTGCAACAGCTTGGCAAAAGCGTGATAGCCACCATTGGCGCTGCCGGTGGCCATGGTGGCATGCATAGGCGGTGGCGGTGCGACGAAGTAAAACAAGGCACCGACTAAACCGGCTAAGACTGGGACTATCCACAGGTTAGTGAGGATGAGAATTTTCAGGTCGTGCAGTATTCGGCGCATCCAACAATCCTTGTATTGAGCAAGTCTGGGAGCTAATTACTAGGACAGGCTATAGAGGGATATTTGTCTTTTGTCTAAAAAATAGGTTGTATGTCATATTGGCATTAGTTAATTTTGCTTTTTTTGAAATGGTTCAACGACATGTCCTTGTATAGGTTTATGGGGCGTTTATTCCCATTTGTCCAACAACAACAGAATTTACATATTTTTTCCGATGCAAACAGCAGCGCGAACGCCGTATTTAACGCTTTAGCCAACCCGCAAAACTTTGAAGAACGTCGCGCCTGCAACTTTATTACTGATGGCCAAGGCCAGTTATTTGTCAAAACGGTGACCTTGAAGAGCCTGGCCTCGCGCCTGCGAGTCACCTTTGGCTGGCGCCGCCGCAGCGGTCAATACGATTGGCCGGTGGCGGAGTTGTTGAATAACTTAGGTGCACATAACCAAGGTTCGCCGACGCCGAAACTGCGTGGCTTTGGTTTTAGGCGCAGCAGCTTGGGCTTGGTTCATGAGTTTTATCTGATTACTGAGGCCTTGGCCGGCTATCAAGATGCTCGGCATGCTTTAGCTTCAGGCGAAGTGGATGTGCTCAAGGCTGTTGAGTCGATCTTCAACCTGATGGTCGAGTTGCATAGCAAGAATGTTCACCATCTGGATTTGTGGTGCGCCAATATCATGCTCGACCCCCAGGGGCAGGCGCAGATTAAGGCCATCGACTTAGAGAACTGCTATGTCGGCGCTACTGAGCACCTCAGCCAAGTATTAGCCTTCCAGTTTGGCTTTTTATATTACGAGGGGCTTAAGGCTTATCTTTCTGAAGAGGAGTACGACGAGTTAGTTAAGCAAGCGCTGGGTTATTTCAGTCACATTGATTTAGCGGTATTTATGCCGATTTATAGCATCTGCAAACACCGGCATATCAGCCGCAAAGGGCGGATTAAACTGCTTAAGCGCGGGCATTTACCCTAACTCACCCTTGGCTGTCGGAGCAGGTTCAATCCGACTGAATCAGTGGTAGCCTTGTCGATTTATTGGCCCAAGCACAGCAGCAATTGCTGAGTCGGGCACTTAGGTTCAAGGCCAGCCCATGCGTATTCTGCACACTTCCGATTGGCACCTAGGCCAACACTTTATGGGCAAGACCCGCCAAGCCGAGCATCAGGCATTTTGTGCCTGGATGATCGAGCAGGTGCGCGCCCATGGGGTGGATGCGCTGCTGATTGCCGGGGATATTTTCGACACCGGCGCGCCGCCCAGCTATGCCCGCGAGCAGTACAACCGCTTTATCGTCGAGCTGCGTGCCACTGGCTGTGAACTGGTGGTGTTGGGCGGCAATCACGACTCCGTGGCCATGCTCAGTGAAAGCCAAAGCCTGCTGGCCGAACTGGGCACGCGGGTGATTCCGGGTGTGTGTAGCGAGCTCAGTGAGCAACTTTTAGTGCTGCATCAGCGTGACGGTCAGCCGGGCGCGCTGCTGTGTGGCATCCCCTTTATTCGGCCGCGCGATGTGCTGCACAGTCAGGCCGGGCAGAGCGCGCAGGACAAACAGTTGTCGCTGCAACAAGCCATCGCTGAGCATTATCAGCAGCTGTATGCCTTGGCTGAGGCCAAGCGAGTGGAGCTGGGCGGGCAGCTGCCGATTATCGCCACTGGCCATCTCACCACTGTCGGCGCCAGCGCCAGTGATTCGGTGCGGGAGATTTATGTCGGCAGCCTTGAGGCTTTTCCCACCAGTGCCTTTCCGCCAGCGGCCTATATCGCCTTGGGCCATATTCACCGGCCGCAGAAGGTCGGCGGCTTAGAGCATATCCGCTACAGCGGCTCGCCGCTTGCCCTGAGTTTTGATGAGGCTAGGCAACAAAAAGAAGTGCTGTTGGTTGAGCTGGATGCGGGCGGCCTGCGGCAGATTACGCCCTTACCGGTGCCGTGTTTTCAGCCATTGTTGTCGCTGCGCGGCTCGTTAGCCGAGTTGGCTGAGTCAATCAAACAAGCCGCCAGCCAAGGCACTGCCGAAACCCCGGTGTGGCTGGAAGTGCTGGTCACTAGCGATGATTATCTAACCGATCTGCAAGTGCGTATCGAGGCGCTGTGCCAAGGTTTGCCGGTGGAAGTGCTGCGGGTGCGCCGTGAAAGGGGGAGCGCCAGCGCAGGTTTAACCGCCAGCGCCGGGGAAACCCTGGATGAACTCAGCGTGAGCGAGGTGTTTAGCCGCCGCCTGCAGCAGGAGCAATTAGCTCCGGCTGAGGTGACGCAGCTCGAGGGTTTATACGGCGCGGTGCTGGAGCAACTGCGCAGCCCCGACAGTTAAACCGGCTAAGCCGCGCCTAAGTTACACGCGCACTGGCGGCAGTTTTTTCGGCAGGTACAAAAACAGCGTGGTGGCCAGCAAGGTCATCACCGCGAGGCCGATGTAAGTGCAGGAGAACGCATCCATCAGGCTGTCTTGCGCCAGGCTGCCTTGCGCGGGATTAAAGATCGCCAGCATGGCCCCGGCCAAAGACACTGCCAGACCAATTGCCAACTGAATGGTCACCGACATCAAGCTGGTGCCGCTGCTGGCCTGTTGGTTATCCAGATCGGTGAGGGTGAAGGTGCCGAGCGAGGTGTACTGGATATAGGTGCTGGCGCCGATCAAGCACAGCAGCAGTAACAACACGGGCCATGGCGTGGTGGGGCTGACCAGGGCCATGCAGGCCAGCAGCACGCTTTGGATCGGCGTGTTGAGCAGCAGCACTCGGCGGTAGCCGAAACGGGCAATCATCCAGTTCATCATGGTCTTGCTGGCCATGCCGGCGAGGGTCAGCGGGATCATGCTCATACCCGCCACCGATGGCGAATAGCCCAAGCCCACTTGCAGCATCAGCGGGGTGAGGAAGGGCATGGCCGAGCTGCCCAAGCGCGACAGCAGGTTGGCCAGAATGCCAACGGTAAAGCTGCGCACGCGAAACAGCGACAGGGCAAACAGTGGGTGTTTCTTGCGTGCGGCATGCAGGCCGTAGAGCAGCAGCGCCGCTAAAGCGATCAGCACCATCCACAGTGGGCTGAACATGGTGTTGCCGGCCAGGCTTTCGATGCCGAGGATGATCGACAGGGTAAAGGCGCCGAACAGGACAAAGCCCACTGTGTCAAAACGCCAGGTTTTTTCCGGGCGCAGATCAGGCATCAGCTTGTAGGTTGCCAGCGCGCCGAGCAGGCCGATGGGCAGGTTAAGGGCAAAAATCCAACGCCAGCTGGCGAACTCCACCAGCCAGCCTCCGATGGTCGGGCCGATCAGAGGGCCGACCAAGCCGGGCAGGGTGATAAAGCTCATGACCTTGACCAGCTCGCTGCGCGGATAAGCCCGCAGTACGACTAAGCGACCCACCGGCATCATCAGGGCGCCGCCGACGGCTTGGACGATCCGCGCCGCCATCAGGGTGTTAAGGCTGTTAACGAAGGTGCACAGCAGCGAGCCGAGGGTAAACAGCATGATCGCCATAAAGAAAATGCGCCGGCTGCCAAAGCGATCCGCCAGCCAGCCGGAGGCCGGAATCAAAATGGCCACGGTAATTAAATAAGCCAGAATCACCCCGTGCATGCGCAGCGGGTTTTCTCCCAGCTCGTGGGCCATCGCCGGCAAGGCCGTGTTGAGGATGGTGCCATCCAAGGCTTGCATAAAAAACGCCACCGCCACCAACCAGGGCAGAAAGCGCGCAGTGCGTGGGTCAAGCAGGCTATGCAGAGACACGAAGTACCTTGTCAGTCTGGGGATGAGGCCTGACTTAAGTGCACAGCCAGGTTTGCTCGGGAGGGCTAGGCAAACCTTGGAGTGCGATTAGTAGCCAGAGTTGCTTGCTGCGGGAGTGCCAGCGTCAGTTTTAAACTTAGCTAACAATGCCTTGGCTGCGTTGTTGAGCAGGGAGCTATCGACGCCTACGGCGACGAACTGCGCGCCTTGCTCGATATAGTGTTTAGCCAGCGCCTCGTTGGCACACAGGATACCAGCGGCCTTGCCGGCCTGGCGAATACGCTGGATGGCGTCATCAATCACCGCGCGCACGGCCGGGTGATCGGCCTGACCGGCATAGCCCATCGACGCCGACAAGTCCGCCGGGCCGATAAACACACCGTCAACGCCCTCGGTAGCGGCGATGGCATCTAGGTTGGCAATCGCCTCGCAGGTTTCCACCTGCACCAGCAAGCACACCTGCGCGTTAGCCTCGCTGATGTAATTGCTGAAGCGGTGCCAGCGCGAGGAGCGCGAAATGCCACTGCCCATGCCACGCACGCCTTGTGGCGGGTAGCGCATGTAGCTCACGGCCGCCCGGGCCTGTTCGGCTGTGTCGATCATCGGCAGCAGCAGGGTTTGCGCGCCGATGTCCAGATACTGCTTAACCAAGGTCATATCGCTGACCGGCAAACGCACCACGCCATGGCTGCAGACACTGCCCGGCACCGCTTGGGCGCCGCTGGCGATGGCTTGCAGTTGGCCGAGGGTACTGCGCAGATCGTTGGGCACGTGCTCGTTATCGATCAGCAGCCAGTCGTAGCCGGCGCCGCTGAGCAGTTCGGCTGAATAGCTATCGGCCAGGCCCAGCCACAGACCGATCTGGGTCTGCCCGGCGGCCAGGGCCGCTTTAAACGGGTTATGTAGACGCGGTGCGCTCATGATCAGCCCTTAGACGAAACGGAATGAGACGTTGCCCAGCGGGCCGTAGTCCGCATGGATATGATCGCCGGCCACGCAACCGACCGGGCGGGTGAAGGAGCCCGCGAGGACGACTTGTCCGGCTTCCAGACCCTCGCCATAAGGCGCCAGTTTGTTAGCCAGCCAGGCCACCCCCGTGGCCGGATGGTTGAGCACTGCAGCGGCCACGCCGGACTCTTCAATCACCGCGTTTTTGTACAGCAGCGCGCTGACCCAGCGCAGGTCCACCGCATCCGGCTTAACCGGACGCCCACCCAAGACGATGCCGGCGTTGGCGGCGTTGTCGGAGATGGTGTCGAAGACCTTGCGTGGCGCTTTGCTATGGCGATCGAACTGCTCGATGCGCGAGTCGATGATTTCCAGCGCCGGCACCACGTAATCGGTGGCGGCCAGCACATCAAAGATGGTCACGTTCGGGCCTTTGAGTGGCTTCGCTAGAATAAACGCCAGCTCTACTTCCACCCGTGGTGCGATAAAGCGCGATACCGGGATATCGCTGCCCTGATTGAAGAACATGTCATCAAGCAGGGTGCCGAAATCCGGCTCGTTAATCTGGCTGCTGATCTGCATGGCGCGGGAGGTCAGGCCGATTTTATGGCCTTTGATTACGCGCCCCTCGGCCAGCTTGAGTTGCACCCAAGCGCGGGAAATGGCGTAACCATCTTCGATGGTCATGTCCGGGAAGCGCTTGGAGAAGTGCTCGGTTTGTACCCGTTGTTGTTCGGCCTGATGCAGTTCGGCGGCCAGTTGGGTGATTTGTGCTTGCTCGAGCATGGTCAATCCTTAGGCGCAGGGTGGTGCCTGCGCGAATAAAGTCAGGCGCGCAGAAAGTTAATCGCGGCGGCGTTAAAGGTGGCGGCTTGCTCGTAGTGCGCCCAGATGCGGCACTCGGCGATTTCCAGCAGTTGGGCGTTGGGTGCCAGTTCAGCAATCTTGCGCGCGTTATCGACAAACATGTGTTGGATGCTCACCGCGGCGATGACCAGAATCGGTGTTTGCAGCGCGCGCCACTGGGCGTGACTCAAGAACTGTTCCGGCTGCGCCGAAGACATCATATTGGCCATGCGCACCGGCAGGTTGTCGCACTCATAGCAGTCGAGGCGGGCACTGACCAAGTCGGGCATCAGGCTTTTTTCGGGGTTATAGAACAGCGCCGAGACGATTTTTTCGACGTTTTCCCACGTCAGGTTTTCCGTAGCGGCGCCACGGCGCTCTTTGACCCCGGAGATAAACTTGCCGACTTCTTCTTCGTTCACCACCACGGCGCCCGGCGACACCATCACCACTTTATTGACCCGCTCCGGGTGGTGATGGGCCATATGGATGGCGATGGCTGAGCCTAGGGCCACGCCAATAAACGAGGCCTTGTCGATGGCCATGGCATCCATAAAGTCGCGCACGTGGGTGCGGTACACGCTGGGCGTGTAAGGGTAGTCCGGCGCTTCACTGAGGCCGTTGCCGATCATGTCCAGGGCGATCACCCGGTAGTGCTCGGAAAGTGCAGCAATGTTGGCGCAGAAGTATTCCAGGCTGCCGGTGGCGCCGTGCAGCAAAATCAGCACGGGCGCATCGGCTTTGCCGGCTTCCAGGTAGCGCGTGCTGACGCCTTGCACGTCGATCCAGGCCAGCTGGTGGGGCGTGCGGAACAGGTGTTTCCAAATGCTCTGATAGGACGACATAAATTTCGTATCCAAACACAGCCCGGGCGTCCTAAGGCTGGCTTAGGACGGGCAGGCTTTAGTCAATTAGGCCTGGGCTTGCAGGAACTCGATGCTCAGCTGATTAAACTGCTCAGCCTGTTCATACTGTGCCCAGTGGTCACAGCCGTGCATTTCCACTACTCGCGCATTGGGCGCGGTGTCACCGATGGCGTAGGCGTTACGCAGGAACATATTCGGTGCATCCACTGCGGCAATGCTCAGAATCGGCTGTTTAAGTTCAGCCCACTGCGCCGGTTGCAGATCCTGGCCGCCCAGGCTGAAGGCCAGCAGATGGGGCATGGCCGCTTGCATACGCGGGTCTTGATAGATGTCCAGGCGAATGGCGATGAGGTCGTCGATCAGGTCGGCGGGCTTGAGCATCAAACCGCTCATGGCTGTGCGCACTGTTTCCCAGGTCGGCGTGGTGGCCGCGGCGCTGCGCCGTTTACGCACGCCTTCGGCAACCCGGCGCTCTTCTTCGGCATCGACGATGATGCCGGCGGGCGCGACCATGATCAGTTTATTCACCCGCGCAGGTGCACTGTGTGCCAGTTGCGCAGCGACCCATGAGCCCAACGACACGCCAATTAAAGAGGCGCTGGCGATGTGCAGGGCATCCATAAAACCGCGGACGTGTTCGGCGTAATGCTCGATCAGGTAGTCGTAATCCGGTTTGTCGGTGGCGCCGCAGCCGAGCATGTCGATGCCAAACACATGGAAGTGCTCAGCGTAAGCGGCGTAGTTGGCGCAGAAGTTTTCCAGGCTGCCGGCGGTGCCGTGCAACAGAATCAGCACCGGTGCACCGGGCTTACCCGCTTCTAGATAGCGGGTGCTGACGCCATTGACGTCGACCCAGTTGAGGCGGTGGGGCGTGCGGAACAGGTACTTCCAAATGCTTTTATAGTTATCCATGGGGCGACCTTTTGGCTAAGCCTGTGCCCGGCACCTTATTCGTGGTGCCTGCACAGGTGACGGCATGGCTGTGCTCGCGCGAGGCTGGCAGTGCCAAGCGCGCGATACAGCGCAAATCTCATGCTGTGTATGGCATGTTTCGACAGTAGCCAAGTCGCTTATCGGGCTGCAACGCATACCGTATTTTTAGTGCACTGGGTGCACGTACTCCATCTGATCGGCCTCCAGCAGCAGCTTGTTGGAACTGTTCCCGGTTTCGAATTCTTTCCAGCTGGATTCGATCTGGCTGACGGCGTCTTTGAGCATCGGCAAATAGCGCCGCGCCGCATCGGGAATACTCATGGCTTTGGCCACGTAGACCAGGCTCAAGCAGGCCATGACTTGCTGCCCATTGGTGACCGGCAGGGCAATGGCGGCGATGCGTTTTTCCGATTGCCAGTGGGCGTAGTTCTCGCCGTAACCGGCTTTGCGCGTGTGCTCGATCAGGCGGCGGATGTAACTGGCGTCGCGGGCGAGGGCGCCTTCTTCGTCTTCACGGGCGCGCAACAGATCGAGTATGGCCTCGCGTTCTTGATCCGGGCAGAAGCTCAAATAGGCCCGGCCCACCGAGGTGTAAAGCATCGGCAAGCGCCGTCCGATCATCGCGCTATTGAAGGATAAGCGACTGAATTTATGGGTGGTTTCGCGGACCAGCATGGCGTCGCCATCCAGCGTGCAGAGGTCGGTCGGCCAGTGCACTTTTTGCAGCAGGCTGCCCAGCACCGGCGAGGCCATGGAGGAAATCCACTGGTCATCGCGGAAGCCCTCGCTCAGCTCACGGACTTTCAAGGTCAGCTGATAAAGGCTGTCCTCTGAGTTGTGGCGCTTGATGTAACCCTCCTGCTGCAAGGTCTCTAGCAAGCGGCGCACCGTGGTGCGATGCAGGCCAGTTTCCTGGCTGATTTGGCTAATGGCGGCGGAGCCATTAGCGCGGCTCAGGTAGTGCAGGACGCTGAGGCCACGAATCAAACCGCGGACGGATTTGTACTCAGTTTCTTTTTCTTCTTGTGCCATTTCTTATTATCCAAGCTGCGTGCACTGGGTGCACAACGTGCGGCTTTGTGATTGCTGCGTTTTTTTTCTTGTTTCTATACTCCGGCCCATCCCTGAGCAAGGGCTCTGGCACTAAGGCTGCAACCTTATGTGTCCGCGCCCCAACCGCTAAGACTGCTTTGCCTGGGCATGCAGGCTTCAACGCAACCTCGGTGATCCACTTTTAGCGCCTCCCCTGCGGCAGTCGAGCTGTGCTGACACAGTTCGCCGTACCACGGCGCGTACAACTCTGGCGGAGAATAATAATGAACCCGAGTCCACAACAGCCTAACGAATCGAGCTTGCAAGCTGAAGTCGTAGTGCTGGGCGCAGGCCCTGTAGGCCTAGCCATCGCCAACTATCTTGGGCAGATGGGTGTGCAAGTTCTGCTGATCGAAAAACTCGACGCGCTGATCGATTACCCACGGGCCATCGGCATCGACGATGAGTCGTTGCGCACCATCCAGTCCTTCGGTTTGGTTGAGCACGTATTACCGCACACAACGCCGTGGCATGCCATGCGTTTCCTGACGTCTAGCGGTCGTTGCTTTGCCGATATCCAACCGATGCTGGATGACTTCGGTTGGTCGCGGCGCAACGCCTTTATTCAGCCGCAAGTCGACGGCGTGATGTACGAAGGGCTCAAACGCTTTACCAATGTACGCTGTCTGTTCTCCCGCGATATGTACGACTTTAGCCAGGATGATCAGGGCGTCAGCCTGAGCCTGCGCAACAGCGATGGCACTGAAGAGCAGGTGCGCGCCGCGTATATGGTCGCCTGTGACGGCGGTAACAGCTATGTACGGCGCACCTTGAACGTGTCGTTTGACGGCAAGACTGCCCCCAATCAATGGATCGTGATCGACATTGCCAACGACCCGTTGGGCACGCCGAATATTTATCTGTGCGCCGACCCGGTGCGCCCGTATGTGTCGGCAGCGCTGCCCCATGGCGTGCGTCGTTTCGAATTTATGGTGATGCCGGGCGAGACCGAGGAGCAACTCAGCCGCCCGGAAAACATGCGCAAGCTGCTCGCCCAAGTGTTGCCAGAACCGGATAAAGTCGAGCTGATCCGCCAGCGCGTGTACAACCACAACGCACGCTTGGCTGGACAGTTCCGCGTGGGACGCATTCTGTTGGCCGGCGACGCCGCGCACATCATGCCGGTGTGGCAGGGGCAGGGTTACAACAGTGGCATGCGCGATGCCAGCAACCTGGCGTGGAAACTGGCGCTGGTGGTCAAAGGTCTGGCTAAGGCGCAGCTGCTGGATACCTATGAGCTGGAGCGCCGCGACCATGCGCGGGCGATGATTGATCTGTCGGTTATGGCCGGCCATGTGCTCAATCCACCGAAGCGCATTTACGCCACCTTGCGTGACGGTATCTCCTGGCTGCTCAACTACGTGCCACCGGTGAAGCGTTACTTCCTTGAAATGCGCTTTAAGCCGATGCCCAAATACACGGCCGGCGTGGTGGTGGCCGACAGCATTAAAAACTCGCCAGTGGGCAGCATGTTTATCCAGCCCAAGGTGGAGTTGGAAGACGGCTGTCAGGTGCTGCTGGATGAAGTGATCGGCAGCAACTTCGCGATTATCGCCTGGGGCAGCAACCCTAAGTGGGGCATGAGCGCGGCGCAGATCAGCGCCTATGAAGCCCTCGGCGTTAAGTTTATTCAGGTACTGCCCGCCGTGCAGCTTAAGGCGCAGCGAGCGGCCATCGATGGGGTGATCACCGTCGGTGACTTCAATAACCGCCTGAAAACTTGGTTTGGCCTGTATCCGGCTTCGGTGGTGATTCTGCGTCCGGATCGCTTTATCGCGGCCCTGACCATCCCGCAAACCTTGGACCAAGCTGCCGCAGAAGTCCTGCGCCGTTTGCATGCCAATGACGTTCTGGCGCCCAGCGCTGTCCAGGCGCAGGTGGCCTGAGATGACGGCTTTAGTCGAGTGCCTGTCGCACACGCCGCTGGTGGGGCATGTCGACCCTCAGCAAGCGGTGCTGGATGAAGTGGCCGCCGTGATCAGCGCGGCGCGTGAGCGTGTTGCGCAGTTCCAGCCGGACTTGGTGGTGCTGTTTAGCCCCGACCACTACAACGGTTTTTTTTACGACGTGATGCCGTCGTTTTGCATCGGTATGGCCGCCCACGCCATCGGCGATTTCGGCACCTTGGCCGGCGCGTTGAGCGTGCCCCAAACCCTGGCTGAGTCCTGCGCCACTGCGGTGTTGGAGCAGGGCGTGGACGCGGCCGTGTCATACCGCATGCAACTCGACCATGGAGCTGCACAGCCACTGGAGTTGTTGTTTGGTGGCTTGCGTGAGGTGCCGGTGATCCCGGTCTTCATTAACTCGGTGGCGACGCCGCTGCCGAGTTTTCAGCGTGCCCGTCTGCTTGGTGCGGCGATTGGCCGGTGGGCCCGAGAGCAAAACCTGCGGGTGTTGTTCTTAGGCTCCGGTGGTTTATCCCACCAGCCGCCCGTACCGGAATTAGCCCAAGTTGAAGGGCTGATGGCCGACCGGCTTAAAGGCAGTGGCCGGTATTTACCGGCCGATGAGCGCGAAGCTCGCACGCAGCGGGTGATCCTCGCGGCGCAGCGTTTCGTGCACGACCAGAACTCGCTGCACCCACTCAACCCTGAGTGGGATCAGCAGTTCCTCGACACCCTGAGCCGCGGCGAGTTAGCCGCGTTCGACTCGTTAAGCAATGCCGAGCTATCCGCTGTGGCCGGTAAGTCGACCCATGAGGTGAAGACCTGGGTCGCCGCTTTTGCCGCGTTGCAAGCCTTTGGCCCATACCAGTGCAGCGGGCGCTATTACCGCGAAATACCTGAGTGGATCGCCGGTTTCGGCGCCCTGAGTGCCCAGCCCTGTGCTGCCGGGCTGTGATCAAGAAATCATTAGGGAAGACAGAGCCATGAGCCGATTCAACGAAGAAAGCAGCAGCCAGTTTGTCACCATCGAAGATGCTGGCCGCTCGCTGCGGGTTCACTACAACGAGCTTGGCAGCGGCGATAAAGTCGTGGTCATGCTCCACGGCTCAGGCCCGGGTGCTACCGGTTGGGCCAACTTCAACCGCAATATCGATCCGGTGGTGGATGCCGGTTTTCGCGTGCTGCTGATCAACTGCCCAGGTTGGGGCAAGAGTGATTCGGTGCTGTGCGCCGAGTCCCGTTCCGACTTCAACGCCCGTGTAGTCAAGGCGGTGATTGACCAGTTGCAGATCGACAAGATCAGCCTGCTCGGCAACTCCATGGGTGGCCACAGCGCCGTGGCCTTTGCCCTGACTTACCCACAGCAGGTCGACAAACTGGTGCTGATGGGCGGCGGTACGGGTGGCATCAGCGCCTTTGTGCCGATGCCCACCGAGGGCATCAAACTGATCGGCGCGCTGTACCGTGAACCGACCCTGGAAAACCTCAACCGCATGATGCAGGTGTTTGTTTACGACGCCAGCGACCTGACGCCAGAGCTGATGCAGGCGCGTCTGGACAACCTGAAAGCGCGTCCTGAGCACCTGGAAAACTTCGTCAAAAGCCTGCAAGCCCATCCGCTGCAGTTCCCTGACTTCGGCCCGCGCTTGCCCAGCATCCAAGCCGAGACCTTGATCGTCTGGGGCCGTAATGACCGCTTTGTGCCGGTCGATACGGGCTATCGCCTGAATGCGGGGATTCTCAATTCGCAGCTGCACGTCTTTAACCAATGCGGCCACTGGGCGCAGTGGGAACATGCCGAGCGCTTCAACCGCCTGGTGGTGGATTTCCTCAGCCATTAATTGCTGCTAACGCCGTGAGGTCAGCATGACTGTTTCCCGTGACACCCTCGAACAACTGGCGGCCGAGCTGCGCCGTGCCGAGCAAACTGGCCAGGGCATGGCGCCTGTGCGCGAGCAACTCGGCGTGGAGAACGCCGAGGCGGCCTATGCCATCCAGCGTCTCAACGTGGCCCATGGCGAAGCCAATGGCCGGCGTATCGTCGGGCGCAAAATCGGCCTGACCAATAAAAAAGTCCAGGCGCAGCTTGGGGTGGATCAACCGGACTTCGGCACCCTGTTCGCTGACATGTGCTACGGCGACAACGAAACCGTGCCGTTTGCCCGCGTGATGCAGCCGAAGATCGAAGCGGAAATCGCCCTGGTGCTGGAGCGTGACTTACCCAGCGGCGACACCACCTTTCTCGATGTGCTGAATGCCACTGGCTGGGTGCTGCCAGCGCTGGAAATCGTTGGCTCGCGCATCCAGGACTGGAACATCCGCTTTGTCGACACTGTGGCGGACAACGCCTCCAGTGGCTGCTTTGTGCTCGGCGGTCCGGCGCGGCGTATCGCCGATACCGACCTGCGCAAGGCCAGCATGAGCATGAGCCGCAACGCTGAGGTGGTTTCGCAAGGCTCTGGCGCCGAGTGCTTGGGCCATCCGCTGAATGCGGCCGCCTGGCTGGCCTCGACCATGGCCCGTTTGGGCACGCCACTGAAGGCCGGCGACGTGATTCTCACGGGCGCATTGGGGCCGATGGTGGCCGTGGCGCCGGGGGATCATTTTGAAGCAGTTATCAGCGGTATCGGTCAGGTCGGCGTGCAGTTCAGCGCTGAATAACCTTTGCCTTGCGTGCACCTGAGGTCAGAACAATGAAAAAATTAAAAGTCGCGATTATCGGGCCGGGCAATATCGGCACCGATTTGATGATCAAGATCATGCGTAACGCCAAGTACTTGGAAGTGGCGGCCATGGTCGGCATCGACCCTGCTTCCGATGGCCTGGCCCGCGCTGCGCGTATGGGCGTGGCCACTACTGCCGAAGGCGTACAGGGCCTGATCGATCTGCCGCAGTTTGCTGAAATCGACTTCGTCTTCGATGCCACCAGCGCCGGCGCCCACGTGAAAAACGATGCGCAGTTGCGCGCGGCGAAGCCGGGTATCCGCCTGATCGACCTGACGCCAGCGGCCATCGGCCCGTACTGCGTGCCGGTGGTTAACGGCGCCGAGCATGTGGATAAGCTCAACGTCAACATGGTCACCTGCGGCGGCCAGGCGACCATTCCGATGGTGGCGGCAGTCTCCCGCGTGGCCAAGGTGCACTACGCCGAAATCATCGCCTCGATCGCGTCGAAGTCCGCCGGCCCTGGCACCCGCGCCAATATCGATGAGTTCACCGAAACCACCAGCAAGGCCATCGAAGTGATCGGCGGCGCGGCCAAGGGCAAGGCGATCATCGTGATGAACCCGGCAGAACCACCGCTGATCATGCGCGACACCGTATTTGTGCTGTCCGAAGCCGCGGATCAAGCCGCCGTGGAAGCCTCGATCCTGGAGATGGAGAAAGCCGTCAACGCCTACGTGCCAGGCTATCGCCTGAAGCAGAAGGTGCAGTTCGACGTGATCCCGGCAGAGGCGCCGCTGAATATTCCTGGCCACGGCAAATTCTCGGGCCTGAAAACTTCGGTGTTCCTCGAAGTGGAAGGCGCCGCCCACTACCTGCCAGCTTACGCCGGCAACCTCGACATCATGACCTCCGCCGCGCTGGCTACTGCCGAGCGTATGGCTGAATCGATGAGCCAAGGCTGAGGAGCGCCCCATGACTTTTGATCCAAGCAAAAAACTCTATATCTCCGACGTCACCCTGCGCGACGGCAGCCACGCGATCCGTCACCAGTACTCGCTGCAGAATGTGCAGGACATCGCCCGCGCCCTGGATGAGGCCCGTGTCGATGCCATCGAAGTGACCCACGGCGACGGCCTGCAAGGCTCCAGCTTTAACTACGGCTTTGGCGCCCACAGCGATTTAGAGTGGATTGAAGCGGCCGCCGATGTGATTAAGCACGCACGCATCACCGTGCTGCTGCTGCCCGGCATCGGCACCGTGCATGACCTTAAGGCGGCTTATGACGCCGGTGCCCGTTCGGTGCGCGTGGCGACCCACTGCACCGAGGCCGATGTGTCCAAGCAGCACATCGAATACGCCCGCAGCCTAGGCATGGACACCGTGGGCTTTCTGATGATGAGCCATATGATCCCGGCCGAAAAACTCGCCGAGCAAGGCAAGCTGATGGAGTCCTACGGTGCCCAGTGCATCTACATGGCCGACTCCGGCGGCGCGATGAATATGAACGACATCCGCGACCGCATGCGTGCCTTTAAAGCCGTGCTCAATCCTGAGACGCAGACCGGTATGCACGCGCACCACAACTTAAGCCTCGGCGTGGCCAACTCCATCGTCGCGGTGGAAGAAGGCTGTGATCGGGTGGACGCCAGCCTTGCCGGCATGGGCGCTGGCGCCGGTAACGCGCCGTTGGAGGTCTTTATCGCGGCGGCTGAACGTATGGGCTGGAACCACGGCACCGACCTGTATCGTCTGATGGACGCGGCCGATGATCTGGTGCGGCCACTGCAAGATCGCCCGGTACGGGTCGATCGCGAGACCTTGGGTTTGGGCTATGCCGGGGTCTACTCCAGCTTCCTGCGCCACGCCGAAGTGGCCGCGCAAAAGTACGGCCTCAAGACCCTCGACATCCTCGTTGAGCTGGGCAAGCGCCGCATGGTCGGCGGCCAGGAGGACATGATCGTCGATGTCGCCCTGGACCTGCTCAAGCGCTAACTCATTTGCCCCCATTCCTCTCGTGAGCAATGCCGTGGTTAGCCACGGCATTTTTTTAGCGGCACTGGCCGCAGGAGCCTCCCATGCAGTTACAAGACCCTAGCCTGTTTCGTCAGCAGGCCTATATCGACGGCCAGTGGCTGGATGCCGACAACGGCCAGAGCATCAGCGTCAACAACCCCGCCACTGGAGAGATTCTCGGCGTGGTGCCCAAGATGGGCCGCAGCGAAACCCAGCGCGCCATCGATGCGGCTGAGCGCGCCTTGCCGGCCTGGCGTGAGCTGACCGCCAAAGAGCGGGCCAATCGCCTGCGCAAATGGTACGAGCTGATGTTGGCCAACCAGGAAGACCTGGCCCAGCTGATGACCTTGGAGCAGGGCAAGCCGCTGACGGAATCCCGTGGTGAAATCGCCTATGCCGCATCGTTCTTCGAGTGGTTTGCCGAGGAAGCCAAACGCGTATACGGCGACACCATTCCCGGTCATCAGCCGGATAAACGCCTGCTGGTGCTCAAGCAGCCGATTGGCGTAACCGCTGCCATTACGCCGTGGAACTTCCCCTCGGCCATGATCACCCGTAAGGCCGGCCCAGCGCTGGCAGCCGGCTGCACCATGGTGCTTAAGCCGGCGTCGCAAACCCCGTATTCGGCCTTGGCTTTGGCCCTATTGGCTGAGCGTGCGGGGATTCCGGCCGGGGTGTTTAGCGTGGTCACCGGCAGCGCTGGCGAAGTCGGCAGCGAGCTGACCGGCAACCCCAAGGTGCGCAAGCTGAGCTTTACCGGCTCCACCGAAATTGGTCGGCAGCTGATGGCCGAGTGCGCCCAGGACATCAAAAAAGTCTCGCTGGAGTTGGGCGGCAACGCGCCGTTTATTGTCTTTGATGACGCTGATTTGGACGCCGCCGTGGAAGGCGCGTTGATCTCCAAGTTCCGCAACAACGGCCAGACCTGCGTGTGCGCCAACCGCCTGTATATCCAGGACGGCGTGTACGACGCCTTTGTCGAGAAGCTGGTCGCTGCCGTGGGCAAACTGCAGATCGGTAATGGTCTGGCCGCAGGGACTACCACCGGCCCGCTGATCGACAACAAGGCCGTGGCCAAGGTGCAGGAACATATCGCCGATGCCCTGAGCAAAGGCGCGCGTCTGGCCAGCGGCGGTAAGCCTCATAGCCTCGGCGGCAGCTTCTTTGAGCCGACCATCTTGGTCGATGTGCCGAACAGTGCCGCGGTGGCGAAAGAGGAAACCTTCGGCCCGCTGGCGCCGCTGTTCCGCTTTAACGATGAAGCCGAAGTGATCGCCATGGCCAACGACACCGAGTTCGGCTTGGCCTCGTACTTTTATGCCCGTGATTTGGGTCGCGTGTTCCGCGTGGCGGAGGCCTTGGAGTACGGCATGGTCGGCATCAACACCGGGTTGATCTCCAACGAGGTGGCGCCCTTTGGTGGCATCAAGGCCTCGGGCTTGGGTCGTGAAGGCTCCAAGTACGGCATCGAGGATTATCTGGAAATCAAATACCTGTGCCTGTCGCTGTAAACGCTGCCTGAAAAAGCCCCACGCCGTTAGCGCTGTGGGGCTGTTTAGCCGCTAAATTGACCAGCGCGGCCAATGATGGACGGTCTCGGGCTAGCCAGCTCGTGGCTTATCCAACAGATTGAACAACAGCATGCCGGCGACCATGCTCAGCGCAAAAATCCAGCCTTCGCCCATATTCATTCCCACCAGTACAAGTGCAGGCCCCGGGCAGATGCCCGCGATGCCCCAACCAATCCCGAAGATCGCCGCGCCACTGAGCAAGCGCCGATCAATCCCGCGCCGTGCTGTCGCAGGTTTCGGCTGACGCCTGCGGGCCAGGGCAAAGCCGATGGCCGCAACGCTCACCGCGCCGCCCATGACCAAGGCCAATGACGGGTCCCACCGGCCAAACACATCAAGAAAGCCCAGCACTTTACTGGGGTTGCTCATCCCCGAAATGATCAGCCCCACGCCGAATAACAGACCGCAGAGTAGCGCCGTTAGATTCTTCATACGGCACCTCCCAGTACGTGGCGCATCAGGTAAACCGTGGCCGCCGCGACCAGCATAAAGGTCAGCACAGCGGCCCAGGAGCGTGGTGAGTTTTGCGCTAAGCCACACACGCCATGGCCGCTGGTACAGCCGCTGCCCAAGCGGGTGCCGAAGCCGACCAATAAGCCGGAGAGCACTAACAGCGGCACTGGGGTGTCGATATGGATGGCGGGCAGGGCGTTGAACACATAGTAAAGGCTGGGTGCCAGCAACAGGCCGGCGATAAAGGCGATGCGCCAGGCGCGATCGCTGCTGTGCAGACGTAAGGCCTCGCCGAGAATACCGCTGATTCCGGCGATCTTATGGCTGTACAGGATCAGGGCCGCGCTGGCCAAACCGATCAGCAGGCCGCCCAAAAGTGCCGAAGCCCAGGTGAAATGTGGCCAGTCAATCGTCATGCAATTCTCCTCGGCGTCTGCTGTTGCAGGGCGCCATGGCGGGGCGGAGTCGGGTTTCAATATGTATTTTTACAATATTTTATTTTGCATAATGAAGGCTAGTGCCGTTGCTCTGTCTGCCGCGTGCAGGTTTTCCGTTTATTTGTGGTCTAACCCCGGTGACGCGGCGCTATATGCGCGTACGCCTTATTTTTCTGCTAAATAACTTTTCCTTATACAATCCACTCCTTCTGCGATTTGCGAGATTTTGCCGCCCATATGGATCTTCAGTTGATGCGTCAGGCAGCCACCGAAGCTGCGACGGTTTTGCGCTCATTGAGCCACCCGGATCGCTTGATGCTGCTCTGCCAATTGAGCCAGGGTGAACGCTCGGTGGGTGAGTTGGAAGAGTTGCTCGGTATTCAGCAGCCCAATCTGTCCCAGCAATTGGGCGTGTTGCGGGCTGAGGGGCTGGTCAACACCCGCCGCGAAGGCAAGCGTATCTTCTACTCAATTAAAGACCCCAAGTCCTTGGTGCTGCTCGGCACCCTCTACGAGCTGTACTGCCCCCAGGGCTGAGCAGCTGTGCCGATTAGCGGCAGCAGTTACAGCGCTTCCTCATATGCACTTTAGTGATAGAAGTAGTATTTAATATTATTATTAAACACTATGTATTTTGTTTAAGTATTGCCTCCTGAACGGCGCAGACCGCCTGTTATCAAAGGAGCGATACCCTTATGAACGGCCGATTTTTGACTGTTTCACTGGCTTTATTAAGCGGATTAAGCAGCACCTCTGTCAGCGCCACTAACGGCTACTTTATGCATGGTTATGGGATCAAGGCGCAGGGGCAGGCCGGGGTCAGTATTGCCCAACCCCAAGACGCCTTGGCCGCCGCGAACAACCCGGCCGGCACGGTATGGATTGGTGATCGGCTGGACATCAGCGCAACGATTTTTTCTCCCGACCGCAGCGCCAAGATTGAGGGTAACCAGGCGGGCGCCGATGGCACTTACGGTGGCAATCAAAAACGCTATTTCTTGCTGCCGGATATTGGTTACAGCAAGCAGCTTAACGACCGTTGGGGGGTAGGCATTTCTGCCTATAGCAACGGCGGCATGAATACCGACTACAAACGCAATCCCTACGGCGCCTTCGGCAATACCGGCAGTGCCGGGGTTGATCTGGCGCAGTTATTTATCACCCCCTCCGTGGCTTACAAATTTACCGAGCGGCAATCCTTTGGGATTGGCCTCAACTTTGTGTATCAGCGCTTTGCCGCCAAGGGCTTGAATGCCTTTGCCAACCCGATGTTTTCCAGTGATCCCGACAACCTCAGTGACCGGCATCACGACACCTCCACCGGTTGGGGGCTGCGCTTGGGCTGGCAGGGTCAGGTCACGGATAATCTGACCTTGGGCGCGGCCTGGTCGTCGAAGATCAAGGCCCAGGATTTTGACCGTTATGCGGGCTTGTTTGCCGATGGCGGCAGCTTTGATGTGCCGGAGAACTATGCCGTGGGCCTGTCGTATAAGCTCACTCCGGCCTTAACCATTGGCGCGGATGTGCAGGAGATCAAATACGGCAGCGTGCGCTCGGTGGCGCGCGACTTTGATATCCAGTCGGTGTTCGCCGGGGATCGTTTTGGCTCGCGTAACGGCCCCGGTTTCGGCTGGCAAGATGTAACGGTTTACAAGCTCGCGGTCAGCTATGTGCTGAACCCGCAACTGACCTTGCGCAGCGGCTTTAGCCATGCCGACCAACCGGTGCAGAAGGATCAAACCTTTCTCAATATCCTGGCGCCGGGGATTATTCAGGATCACCTAAGTGTGGGCCTGACCTGGACCCCTTCGCCGGATAACGAGCTGAGCCTGGCCTATACCCATGGCTTTGAAGAAACCGTCAACGGTCGCAACTCCATCCCCGGGGCATTTGGGGGCGGCGAAGCCAAGCTAAAAATGAGCGAGGACATTCTGGGCGCGGCCTACGCTTGGAAGTTCTGAGCTTTAGCTGCGCCTTGATTAAGCCTGCGCGGACAACTTAGGTTGTTGCGCAGGCCCGCTCCGCACACAAAAAAAACGCCGCACGGCCCTTGGCAGTGCGGCGTTTTTGCGTTGCAGCGCAGCGCATAAGCCCCCCCCCGCAGGGGGGGCTTTTACGCTTAGCTTGTGGCTGCCAAAGGCTTGCCAGTTGCTGCCTCGGCGTCGTGGCTGGCCTGGATTTTCGCCTCGTTGTCATCCGCTACGCGCTGCATTTCTGGACGCAGGTAACGCAGGCTGATGGCCAATACGATAATCGCCAACACCACGCTGGTGGCCGAGACGCTGATCAGCGAGTAACCGAGCATGGCCTGATCTTTAAACACGTGCTCGGTGATGGTTGCCACCAGAGGTGGCGACAACGTCGGAGCCACAGTGCCGACCACCAGAATAAACATGCCCATCACCCGGCCACGCAGGTGGGTCGGCGCCATCAGTTGGATGGTGGCACTCACGTAGAACACAGAGTTGAGCAGGATGACATCGAGGGCGGCATAGGCCACCACAAACACCTTGAAGTCATCGGTGGTGAAGGCGATGCCAATGGCCGGCAGGGCCAGAACCAGGATAAAGGTGTAAAAACGCACGTGGGCATCTTTGTAGCCCCGCTTGTACAGCCAGTCGATGATTATCCCTTTGAGCAGCATGGTGCAGGCACCCACGGCGTAAAGAATGCTCAGCGCCGGCGCATATTCCTTAGGCGTCAGACCAAAGTGGCGGGTGATGTAAGTCGGCACCCAGGACAGTGAGGCCAGGGCCGCCATCGTGGTGCAGGAGAAGCCCAGCAGAAGCAGGATATACAGCGTCTTGCGCTGCTTGATGTAGTCCTTGAAGGCGATCTCGCCGACCTGTTCAGTGACCTGCTTAGTGCGGCTGGTGAGGTCGCTGATGCCGCGGCGAATCGGCTCGCGGAAAGTGAACACTAAAAGCGCCAGCAGTACACCAGGTGCACCTAACAGAATCAGCGCGGAGCGCCAGGCACTCATTTCACCGACCATAGGGAAGGTCATGGTGCCGACACTGGCGGTATAGGCGATGACCCAGCCACCCACACCAAAAGCAAAGGCGTTACCGAGCTTAGGACCCATGCCGAAGATCGACATGGCGGTGGTCATGCGGTGCCGCGGCACGCGGTCGGCAATCATCGAATAAGCGGCGGGCATCAGCGAGGCTTCGGCGGCGCCGACTACCACGCGGCTGGCGAAAAGCATCGGGAAAGTTTTCGCCAGGCCAGCGGTTACGGTGGCTGTGGACCAGACCACAAAGCCGCCAAACAGCACCTTGCGGCGTGATAGGCGATCGCAAGCCCAACCCAGCGGGAAGGCGAACAAGCCGTGGGCAATGGCGAACGCCGGGCCAATGATCAGACTCATCTGTACATCGGTAAAACCCATTTCTTTTTGAATCGGCACCACCAGCATGTTCAGCGCCAGTCGATCGAGAATCGACATCACATAAAGCATGAGGAGAACCATGACCATCCACCATGGCTCGATGTGATCCCAGACAGAGGCTAGAGATCGTTGTTGTTTCTGCATACATCACCATTTTTTTGTTGTAGTGGTGGGCCGTTTGCCGCGCAGGGCTATACGCCTCAGATGTCCCGGCATTGTTATTTTTTGGGGCGCAGCGCAGGGGGTTGCACCAAGTCAGTACGGGAGGCGAATACTAGGCATGAGTTTTTATTGGGAGGAATGGAAAAATCTGCATGCGTGCACTTAATGCACCGGATTTAGCGCTGCGGTTGCTGGGGGCGCAAACGCCTCGCTAGAGTTCGACGCCACTACGCATCGATCCACATGCGTCACCCACAATAAGACTCACTAAGGCGGCCCTATGTTTTTGCAGCAGATCGCTCAACACATCACCGACACTCAGTTTGAACAGCTCCCGGCAGAGGTGGTGCAAGCCGCAAAGTTGCGCTTGATCGATGCCCTGAGTTGCTCGGTGGGTGGTTACCAAGCGCCCAGCAACGATGCCTTTATCAACCTCTATCGCAGTTGGGGTGGTGCCGCCCAGGCCACGGTGTTGGGCTACGGTGATAAGTTGCCGCTGGCACAGGCCGCGCTGATGAACTGCTTGACCGGGCGCTCCTTCGATTTTGAAGTGTGTGGTCCATCGCCGGAAGGTATCAACCGCGGCAAAATGGTCGGTCACGTGTGCAGCACCACCGACCCGACCGCTTTGTCGGTGGCAGAGTTTCTACAGGCGGATGGCAAGGAGTTGATCGTTGCCGTGGTACTCGGCGGTGATATCGGCGCGCGCCTGGCAGTCTCGGAAGAATTCAACTTCGATAAGTGCTTCGAGGTGTGTGGCACCGCCAACGCCTTCGGCGCCCTGGCCGTGGTGGCACGACTGATGAAGCTGGATCAGGCGGCAATCATCAACGCCTACGGCATTCTGCTGCACATGATGTCCGGCTCTTACCAGTCGCTGTGGGACGGTGCCGACAGCTTCAAACTGCCAGGTGCCCTGGCGGCCTATAACGCGGTCACCGCAGTGCAACTGAGCCAGGCAGGTTTTGGTGGGGTCAAGGATGCACTGACCAGCCCCTTGGGCTACTACAACCTGTTCTCGGTTAACTACAACCCGGAGCATCTGGTGGCTGAGCTGGGCCAAACCTTCTACGTGAAAGGCATGCACAAAGTTCATCCGTCCTGCTATGGCAATCACAACCCCATCGAGTGTGCGCTGGATATCGTGCGTGCCCATGAGTTTGCCGCCGCCGACATCGAGCTAATCACCATGGATGTGCCGCCCCACCGTTTGGTGCACTTCCTCAATCAGACCATGAGCGCCAACGATACCCAGGCCCGCTCGCTGTTCAGCATTCCCTATGCGGTGGCGAACGTGATGATCAACCGCAGTGTTGAGATTGCCCACTACAGCCATGCCCATGCCTACCAGCCAGAGGTCATGGCTCTGACCGAGAAGGTCAAGATGCTCCCGGCCAGCGACCTGACGAATCATCTGACGCGCTTGGCGGTGCATCTTAAAGATGGCCGCGTGCTGCGTGCCGAACGCAATCAGTTGCCGTTGGGTTGGGCAGAAAACCCTGTAGGCGAAGAGCAGGTGATCGAGAAGTTCTGGCGCAACATCCGCTTCGCCGGCACGCTCGATCTGTCTCGCGCTGAACTGGCCCTGGCCGCCTTGCAGGATCTGGAAAACCAGACCGATATGCAGGTGATTACCCGCAACCTGTGCTGATGCCCAAGGCCGCCATGGCTGACATGGCGGCCTTGATTGGCCTATTCGAATTTAACTCGCGCGGCCTAGGGCTTAGCTCGCCTAACGCTGCGTGCAGATTGAAAGCAAGACGCAGTAAGCGCCGCTCAATATGAGTGGGCGGCCTGCTTTGGTGTTGCCCACCGCGTATTGGCAAGGCGTTCTTTCAATAAGGGGGATGCTGGGCGCGAGTGGAGCGCAATTGCCCCGGCGCGCTCAGGGCCAAAGCCCCACTCCGGCATCGGTGTGGGGCTTTTGTGTTGCGTTTAAGCGTCGAAGGCTTCGAGGTTGGCCTGAACCCCGGCGCGAATCTTGGCTTGCCACTCTTCGCGGCTGCAGAAGCCGGGTTGCTCTTTGGCTTTGGCTTCGGTGCGGGCGTAAACCTCTTCCACTGATTCATTGACCAGGTCCATTTCCCACCAGGTGGGTTGCGGCACATACCAAGGGGAAGGGGTGTAGCACTCGATACGGTTACCTTCGGGATCGCCGACGTAAACGCTCCAGGTATTGCCGTGGTCCTTCTGTTGCAGGATCGGCACCCCCGCTTTGTGGAACTCCACAGCCATGCGCTTGAGGTCTTCTAGGTTGTCGTAAACGAAGGAGATTTGCTGCATGCCAGGGTGGCCATCGCGGCGCAGGTTGGCGAAGGCAATTTGGTGATGCTCATCGGCATCGCCAGTCATAAACACCACGCGGGCACCGTCACCACGGCCATTGCCGGTGTCGGATACGACGAAGCCAAACCAGCGGCTGTAAAACTGGCCCAGCGCATCGGGTTCAAATGCAGGAACGCCAATATGGCGGAAGCGGCCTTGTGGAAGTGCCATGGTTATTAACCTCTTATTTAGGGGTGGAATTTTCAACCTGAAACAAGCCGATCAAGTGCACTCAACGCCCAGCGCCTTGGCTTAGGCCAAACGGGCCTCGGGCTCGTGCGCTGAGTCGTGGTGCTGAACCTTTAGCTGCACCAGAGTGCCGTGCTAAGGTTGATTGAACCGTTGTCGTGAGCTTAGTGGCGCCAAATTAGGGCGTGCTATAGCGCGAATTAGACGGCTCAAGTGCACGTGCTCAACCGCTGCGTACCTAGCGCCAGGCCGACTTCTTGGTTTGGGCAATCTTATCTGCAATGTTCCAGGCACTATTCATAGCAGCTTGCGCGGTGCAGGCGGCTGAAATTGTGCGCGTTGTGCATAGGGTGCACTACTGAGTAAGTTTCAATTGAAGCTTTTTGCAGCGATTTTGATACTGCTGCCCAAGCTCGGTGCAAGGGACTGTTTTTATTCACGGCATGGAGGGCATAAGCCGGGCGTTACTACAAAAACAAGAGAAAAAACATGTCCGGTATTAATAAGTTTCCAGGCACTCTCTCGCGCCTGAGCTGTGTTGTCTGCGTGGCCATTGGTTGTTCTGTTGCGGGTAGCGCAAGCGCCGCAGGTTTTTTGGAAGACTCTCAAGCCACGTTACGCCTGCGTAACCTCTACTACGACAATGACTTCCGTTCGGGCCATGGCGCCGGCGGTTCTCGACTGACCGAATGGGGCCAGGGATTTATCCTCAATGCCCGCTCTGGTTACACCGAGGGCACCGTAGGCTTCGGCGCCGATGTGACGGCTTTTTATGGCCTCAAGCTCGACTCCGGCGGCAAGGCCGGTGATCCCAATTCATCACGCCAGCCGGCGATTTTGTTCCCTCGCGAGAGCGATGAAAGCTCGGTGGATGATTTCTCCTGGGCGTACCTGAACCCTAAAATCCGCGTGTCGAAAACCGAGATCGTCTACGGTGCGCACCAGCCCCGGATGCCGATTGTGCAGGCCTCGACCGGGAGCATCGCGCCACAGCTATTCGAAGGCACGATGATTACTTCGCGCGAGATCGATGACCTGCTCATCATCGCGGGGATGTTTGATAAGTCCAAGGGCCGCGCCTCTAGCGACGGCATTTCGATGAGCATCAACGCTGCCAACCCGGGCCGCCGTGGCTATGCCTCCCCAGCTAACGTGGCTAAGTACGGCGCGAGCATTCCTGGCACCCCGCAAGACAGCAATAAATTCTGGTTCTTCGGCAGTGAATACACCGTCGATCCGAGCCTGACCCTGCGCTACTACTACGCGCAGATGGATGATTTTTATTCCCAGCATATGGTCGGCGCCCTGACCCAGTGGCGCGTTGGCGATGGTGTGTTGTCCGGTGATTTTCGGCATTACGACAGCTCCGGCCACGGTAAAAACCGCAGCTTCGACGGTCAGATGGAGGGGTATCTGGTCAGCGGTTTCTACGCCAACGACGTGACTTTGGGTGAAGTCGACAATCAGCTAACCAGTGCGTTGTTCAGCTACAAGTACGGTGCGCACACCTTTGGTGCGGGTTATCAGCACAGTGAAGGCGACAGCGACTTCGTCTGGCCGAACCAGGGCGACGGCAGTATCGCGCCGATCACCAGTGACATTCAGGTGAACAAGTTTGCCCGCGCTGGCGAACGCACCTGGCAGGTCCGTTATGGCTACGACTTCACGGCGTTGGGCGTGCCGGGTTTGAACCTCAACTGGATCTACCTCAAGGGCTCCAACGCGCTCTCTGCCGAAGGACCGAAAAAAGAGCAGGTGCAGATCGTCTCGATGACCTATGCGGTGCAGCAAGGCGGCCTGAAAGGCCTGGCGTTCCGTCTGGATCAGGGCAAGCTTAAAACCGAGATGCCTGGCGCCCGTGACATGACCGAAACACGCTTGACCACTGAGTACAGCATTCCTCTGCGCTAAGTCTGTCGCCACTTAGCGGGCACGCTTTGGTCTGCCCGCTAAGCCTGAGGTCGCGTGATAATTACAATTCTGGAGATGTTCCATGTCGTTCAAGCCAATTGCACCTTTGCAGCAAACCTGGTGGCAGCGGATCGAGCCATGGTGGATGGTCGGCGTACTGCTGATGTTCTATGTGATCTCGATTCTCGATCGTTTGGTGATCAACATGCTGGTGATCCCGATCCAGAAAGATCTGGGCTTATCTGACTTTGAAATCAGCCTGTTGATGGGGCCGGCTTTCGCCATTTGCTTCGGCCTATGCGGTTACCCGTTGGGTTGGATGACTGACCGTTTTTCGCGCCGTGGGGTGATTTTTGGCGGCATCGTGTTCTGGTCCGCAGCCACGGTGATGACCGGCCTGGCGAAAAGCTTCCCCGTCCTGTTCGCCGCGCGTATGGGCGTTGGCGCTGGTGAGGCCGGTCTGCAGCCGGCGGCTTACTCGCTGATTGCCGATAAATTTCCTAAAGAGCGCATGACCACCGCCTTGTCGATTTTCGGCATGGGGCCGAAAGTAGGTACTGCTTTCGCCTTCGCCGTCGGCGGTTGGGTGATTGCCTATTCGGCGGCCCACGAAGGTTTGGTGCTGCCGCTGGTGGGCGAAGTGAACTCCTGGCGTCTGGCCATGTTGCTGATTGGTGCGCCGGGCATTCTGCTGGCGTTGCTGGCCTTTACCTTTAAAGAGCCCGCGCGTAAAAACCACGTTAAACCGGCCGCTGGCAACGTCAACGTGTTCACTTACATGGGGCAGAACAAGCCACTGTTTATCAGCCTGTTGCTGGGCTTTGCCTTCTCCGCCGTGGCGGCTGCGAGTCTCGTGAGCTGGGTGCCCACTTACATCACCCGTGAGTTTGGCTGGTCGCCGAAGGAATATGCGCCGGTGATGACCATCGTCAACGTGATCAGCGCGTCGAGCATCCTCTTCAAAGGCGTCATCATCGACTGGCTGTACAAGCGCGGCATCCGCGATGCCCATGTGCGTTTCTACACTTGGCTGCTGGCCGTGACACCACCTTTGGCGATCGCTGCTTTCTGCATGACTAATCCGTACTGGTTTATGGCCATGTATGCGGTGGTGGATGTGGTGCTGGTGTCGTTCCTGCTGTATATCGCCGCCACCGTACAACTGTTGGTGCCGAACAATATGCGCGGTCAGACCACGGCCATTTTCATGCTGGTTACGGCCACTATTGCGGCAGGCATTGCGCCGACCATCGTCGCTTCGCTGACTGACTTCGTATTTGCTGATCAGCAGCAACTGGGCAAGTCGCTGATGATCGTCACCACCACGGCGAGCATCATTGCCTTTGTGGTATTGCGTTATTCTCTGCGCCATCTGCGTCCGGCTCTGGAGCAGCAGGAACGTGACAATGACGCCTTCACCCAGCAACAGGCTGAGGCCAAACCGGCTTAATAGCCGTTAAGCTAGACCCAAGCCCGCCCGGTTATGCCTGGCGGGCTTTTGTGTCATCTGAACTTAAGTCAGCGGAAACCATGGCCTATGCAGCGTTTACCTTCCCTTAATGCGATCCGCAGCTTTGTCGCGGCCGCGCGGGCGCAAAGTTTCACTGTGGCTGCGCAGCAGTTGCACGTCACCCAAGGGGCGGTGAGCCGCATGGTGCAAGCGCTGGAGCAAGAGTTGGGGGTGCAGCTGTTTAACCGCAATGGCCGCTTTATCACCTTGACCCACGCCGGCCAGGCCTATTACCAAGACGTCAGCCAGGCGCTGCTATTGATCGAAGAGGCCACCCACAAGCTGCGTCATGAGCAGGCGGGGCAGGCGTTGCAGTTGGTGGTTAACTCCGGATTTGCGATCCGCTGGCTGATGCCGCGCTTGCCGGCGTTTCAGCAGCAGTATCCGAATATTGATGTGCATATTCTCGGTGGCGAGGCGGAGCTGGCTCAGGTCAGTGATCAAGCGGATTTGTTTATCCGCTACGGCACCGGCACCTGGCCGGGAGTGCAGTGTGAGTTCCTGGCCGTGGGGAATCTGATGGGCGTGGTGTGCTCACCCACGCTTAAAGCACGGCACGAACTCAGCGGCCCGGCGGATTTAATCCAGGGCCCGCTGCTAACCCATACCCCCAGCAGTGGGTTTTGGGCTGAGTACTTTGCGCACTTTGATTTGCCTGCACCAGATTTAGGCGTGGCGCCGCGCTTCTATCAACTGATGCTGCTGGCCGAAGCAGCCATGGCGGGTTTAGGTTTCGCCCTGGTGCCACTGTTTTTATTTCAGCAGGAATTAGACAGCGGCCGTCTGGTGCTGGCCGTACCGCAAACCTTCGACTCGGCGCGCGGCTATTGCACCACCCATGCTCCCGGTGCCGACAGCGACCCCAAGGTGCGGCTGTTTAAAACCTGGTTGCAGGAGCAGGCGCAGCAGTGTCAGGGACAAACCGAAGCGCGCTGGCGATACAGCCCTGAGTAGTTGGTGAGGGCTGAATCAAGAGCGCTCAGCAGCAGGCAAAAAAAATGGCCCCGCAGGGCCATAAACACTAAGTAACAGGCGCGTAACTGGATTCAGCCGCGCCTCACTTAGCTCACGCTCAGTTGCTCAGAAGTTTGCGCAGCACCCGCTTGGCGGCGGCCAGATCAGCTTCGGGGATGCCTGCCAGCTGCTGCGCAGTAAATTCAGTGGCGCGGGCAATCAGGGCCTGGCGCAGCAGCAAGCCGGCCTCGGTCAAGGCGTATTCGCCGGCGTTGCTTTGCACCAGGCCTTGCTTGCTCAGCTCATTCAGCGCGTCCTCAATCGCGCCACGGCCCAGCAGCGATTCGTGTTCGATGGCATCCAGGCTCGCCGCGCCCAAGGCCAGGATATTCACCAAGCGCGCACTGGCGGCGGTGACGCCCAGCTCTTGCCGGTGGGCATGGAACAGGCGCGACATATGCTGGGTGGCGCTGTTCAGCAGGCTGGTGAACAGACCGTCGCCGTCACCGGCTGGGCTGTTTTGACTGGCTTGATTGTCCGCGAGCTGCGGGTGGTTTTGCGTGACCGCGTACTGGCCTTGGGCGAAGACCAGCGGCTCACCGGCAAAGCGCGCGTAGTGCTCGACCTGGCCGAGCAAAATCCAGTGGTCGCCGCCTTCATAGACCTTCACCAAGCGACACTGCAAGTGGGCAATGGCGCCGTCAATCAGTGGCGCGTTGCCTGCGCCGGCGGTCCAAGGTACTCGGTTGAAGCGTTCTTCGTGACCGCTGCCAAAGAGCTGCGAAACCTCGACCTGATCCGCCGCCAGCACGCTGATGGCGAAGTGGCTGGCAGCCATAAAGGTGGCCGCACTGGAAGATTCGCAGCGCACCGACCAGAGCACCAGGGCTGGGTCCAGGGACACCGCAGCAAAGGAGTTGGCGGCCATGCCGACACGTTTGTCGCCATGTTGCGCGGTGATCACCGACACGCCGGTAGGGTATTGCCCCAGGCAGCGGCGGAAGGCACGCCCATCGCTGAGTGGGTCGCCTTGTTCGAGCAGGCGCGAGTCGGTGGATAAAGCAGCGGGCTGCGACATTGCAGGAGTCCTTGTCCGGCCTGTGGCCGGCGATCTTGTTATTAGTGGTTAAGCCGCAAGGTGGTGGGGCGCTGCGGGTTGGCAGCGCCACGAGGGGGGCTTATTTGTAATAGGCGAGGGTGCCGAAGTCGCTGAACGGCGCCGGCTCCATACCGAACATGGTCTTGATGTACTGCCCAGCGGCCAGTTCGCGACCAGCCGAGCCGTGGTTACGGGCGGCCATCAGATCGCGGAAAACCTGTTGCAGGACGTTATCCGAAGCCGAGGCGGCAGCGCCGGCAATCGGCCACAGCAAGGCGAAGCTTTCAAAGCAGGTGGCGTTGGCGTCGGCCGACTCGAAGCGAATGCGCATGCGCTCTAAGGGGGTGGCCTCTTCGCCCTGGCAAGCCAGCTCGAACAGCGACTTCCAGTTGTTCAGGTGACGCTCACGCACGCCATGGACCTTGGTCAGCACGTCGGCCAGCTTCAGGTGCAGGAATGGGTTTTGCGCAATCGGCGCGCCGGTGCCCTGGCGGGTCAGGCGTACGCGGGACTGTTCGATAAAGGTGTTGATGCCGCACAGCGCCGTGCCGATCACCGTGTTGGTGGCGGTGGAGTTGAAAATGCCCAGGAACGACATCCAGTACAGCGGGCGGTTGTTCACTTCCCAGCCTGGGTTGGCATCGTTGTAGGTGTCGACCAGCTCATGGATACGGTAGTCGGGGACGAACACATCTTTCAGGGTCACCGACTTGCTCCCCGTGCCTTTCAGGCCCGAAACATCCCAGCTGTTGTGGTCGATGCTGAGGTCGCTGACCGGTACCACGAAG
Source organism: Pseudomonas sp. 5P_3.1_Bac2 (assembly GCF_025465995.1). Classification (GTDB taxonomy): domain Bacteria; phylum Pseudomonadota; class Gammaproteobacteria; order Pseudomonadales; family Pseudomonadaceae; genus Aquipseudomonas. The sequence goes on from NZ_JANLNY010000030.1 coordinate 262,003, forward strand.
TTACGTGCGGCGCCGCCTAAGATCACCCATTGGGCGTGGTCTACGCCGCTGGAGAAGGTCCAGGTGCCATTGAGCAGGTAGCCGCCTTCAACCTTCTCCGGTTTGCCAATCGGTGCGTAGGAGCTGGAAGCGCGGGTATCCGGGCCGTCGGCCCAAAACTCATCCTGCATGCGCTTGCTCATCAGGGCGATTTCAAAGGCGTGGCAGTTGAGCTGGCCGGCAATCCAGGCCGCCGAGCTGTCGGCCGAGCCGATTTTCATAATGCCTTCGAAGAACGACGCCGGATCAATTTCCAGGCCGCCGTATTGCAGAGGAGTGAAGGTGCGGAACACGCCGGCGTCGATCATCGCCTGCACGCTCTCATCCGGCACGCGACCCAGGGTTTCCGACTCAAAGCGCCGCGCATTGATGACCGGCAGTGCAGCATCGACCGCTGCGACAAATTCGCGACCCGCGCTCAGGGCGCGCTGACGATATTGCTGCCAGCAGGCTTGGCGAGGATTAGTGTCGTTGACAGTCATTTGCAGGGAGGCGGAGGACATGGCGGGTTACCTTGGGTTGTTTTTATAGGCCCAGAATTTAGGTGGCCTGACCAACCCCACTCAAACCATATTTATGCAGGATGAATGAGAAAACCTCATGCATGGCTTTTTCTGTTCAGCGCCAAGATGGTTTATCCATCAGTTAGCCACCTACCGCTCTTACGCACTTGCCGGCAGGTTTAACTTGTTTGAAGCCTTAGCCAATTAGCGCTTTTCTAGAATTAGCGTGGACAGCCTCTGGATATATCGCTAGCTTGCTTGGTTGCCGCTAATGGCTAATTGCCCTTATGACTTTGTCATTAGTTGTGTAGGTGCCGCCAAGTGCTTGAAGGCACTGTTGACTAACAAGAACTCTCACTCGGTAAGTGTTAATGGGGACTGTATGAACGATTCTGTACAAAAAGGCGCCGACCAGAAGTTTTGCAGCGAATGCGCTGCGGTGATCAGCATCAAGGCCGAGTTGTGCCCTAAATGTGGCGTGCGCCAGACTGCTGCTGTTGGCTCATTAGGAGTGGTTGCGCCCAACGGTAAAAGCCGTATCGCCGCCGCTTTGCTGGCGTTTTTCTTGGGCGGTTTTGGGGTGCACAAGTTCTATTTGGGCAGTATTGGTCTGGGCCTGTTGTATCTGCTGTTCTTCTGGACCTTTATCCCGTCGATTGTGGCTTTCATCGAATTCATTATTTACCTGACTATGAGCGATGAAGCATTCGCACAAAAATACGGGCAAAAAGTTTAGTGCCTGTATAGATCGCAAACAGCCCGTTTATACGGGCTGTTTTGTTTCTGCGATAAGCCCTCGCAGCCTTGCTGGTGGCTTTAGTGGTGTTGGCGGGGCGACTTTAAGGGCTCATATCTTAAGCCGCGTGGTTGGGCTTAAGCTGGCGACTCATTGCATCACGACCGATGAAGCCAGTTCGCAAGCGTACGCCTGAGTGCCTGAGCTTTGGCCGCGTGCAGCAGCCGGGTATTTCAGGCAATGCCTGAACGTCGGGAATGACTTGTGGGCCGCTGGTTTTTGCAGCCTGATGAGTCGGTATCTATGGGCTGGCATAACTGCTCGGTCACTGACTTTGAGTGGCCGCTAACAGTCCAAGCCAAGGAGAGGCGCAGATGTTGCAGATATGGGGCAGACGCAGCGCGTTTAACGTGCAAAAAGTGTTGTGGTTGTTGGATGAATTACAACTTGATTACCAGCATATCGATGCTGGCGGTGATTTTGGCCTACTCGATACGCCTGAATTTTTAGCCATGAATCCTCATGGTCGGGTGCCGCTACTCAAGGACGGTGACAGCGTACTTTGGGAATCCCATAGCATATTGCGTTACTTAGCTGCGCAATATGGCGCCAGCCAATTCTGGCCAGCGGCAGCGGCGCAGCGGGCAGTCGCCGAGAGCTGGATGGATTGGGCGCAGTGCAGCTTGCAGCCGTGTTTTATCGGCGGCGTATTTTGGCTGGGCTATCGCACCCCAGAGGCGCAACAGGATAAAGCGGTATTGCGCGCCAAACTTGAGCTTTGCAATCAGTACTTTGTCTTGCTCGATGGCGTGTTAGCGCAGCGCCCCTTTTTAGCCGGCGAGCAACTGTCATTGGCCGACATCCCGGCCGGTACTCATCTGTATCGCTATTTTGAACTGGAGATCGAGCGGCCCAGCCTGCCCCATGTCGAGGCTTGGTACGCGCGCCTGCAAACGCGTCCGGCGTATCGTCAGCATGTGATGCGGCCGTTTGCTGAGCTGCGCGGTAAGTTGGCTTTTTAATCCTTTGCGCAAAGGCTGGTACGCTGATGGATCCTCTAACGGAATGCTTGGTGGCGCTTGAGCGAGAGCTGCATAAGCCTGCCGTACGGCTTGACCGGCAGCGAGTTGATCAACTGCTGCATGCGGAGTTTCACGAAATTGGCCGTTCTGGGCTTCGCTATTCGCGCGCGCAAATACTCGCTCATATGCTGGCTGAAGGGGCTTTTATGCCTGTGTACAGTCAGGCTTTTAACCTGAGCCAGTTAGCTAAAGGTGTCTGTCTACTCACCTATAAAAGTGCCGTCCTTAGTTCTGCTGGGGACTTTTTACAGCATACTCATCGATCCTCTATTTGGCGGCTGGAAGCGCAGGGTTGGCAGTTGTTCTTTCACCAAGGTACGCCTGCGGCGCAGCCATTTACGTTCGAGGTTTGCAGTAAAACCTAACGGATGCATGGCACCGCCGAATTATTGGGTGCCTCTGCATAACCGCTCAAACAGTGACAAAATGCTCGTCTCATCTGCACTGATCGGCGACCTGACCTGCATGAAAATCCTGAGCCTGCGCTTAAAGAACCTCAACTCGCTCAAGGGCGAGTGGAAGATTGATTTCGCTGGCGAGCCCTTTAAGGACAACGGTCTGTTTGCCATTACCGGGCCCACCGGTGCCGGCAAAACCACGTTGCTGGATGCCATTTGCCTGGCGCTGTATCACCGCACGCCGCGTATGAGCACGCTGTCGGCCAGCGCCAATGAGCTGATGACCCGGCACACTGCGGACTGCTTGGCCGAGGTTGAGTTTGAGGTTAAAGGTGTTGGCTACCGCGCCTTCTGGAGCCAACGCCGCGCCCGCGATAAAGCCGATGGTGCGTTGCAGGCGCCCAAGGTCGAGTTGGCGCGAATCGCCGATGGGCAAATTCTCACCGATAAGATCAACGACAAACTCAAGCAAACCGAGCAACTCACCGGTTTGGACTTCGAGCGCTTTACTAAGTCCATGCTCCTGGCCCAGGGTGGCTTTGCCGCGTTTCTAGAGGCCAACGCCAACCAGCGCGCGGAGCTGCTGGAGGAACTGACTGGCACCGATATCTACGGGCAGATTTCCCAGCGCGTGTTTGAGCAAACCCGTGAGGTGAAGGCGCAGCTGGATCAACTACGCGCCCGCGCCGAAGGTGTTGAGCTGCTCAGCGCAGAGCAGCGCGAGCAATTGCAGGAGGACGCGGCGCAGGTGCAAGCCCGCGAAGCACAGCTACAGCAGCAGAACACTGATCTGCAACGCCAACGCCAGTGGCGCAGTGAGTTGGATAAAACCCAACAGCAATTGGCACAGCTTGCCCAGACTGAGCAGTTGGCGCACAGCGAGTTACAGGCTGCGCAGCCGCAGCTTGCTAGGTTGGCCAGTAGTGAGCCGGCACAAGCGTTGCAGCCACTGCATCAGGCCGTGCAGCAAGCACGTCAGGCTTTGGCGCAGACTGAGCAGGCGCTGCGCGTTAATGAGTCCGAGAGCCGCCAGGTTGAAGACCTGATCGCCAGCCATACCTGGCAGGCGTTGCAGGCCAGCACTTATCTGCTGGGCCAGCAACAGCAAATCCACGCTCAGCTCAGCGGCCAGTTACAGCAGGTGCAGCGTCAGTTGGCTGAGCATCCCCAGCATGGCCAATTGGCTGAGCAATTGGCCGGCTGGCGCGAGCAGTTTAAAGCCCGGGCCGATATGCAGCAGGCCGTTAGCCTGGCAGAGGACGAGCACCGCTCAGGCCGGCAGGCGAGCAACCAGTGCCAGGCCAGGTTGGCGGAACAGCAACAGCGCTTACAACTTGGCCAGCAGCATTGCGACAGCGTCCGGTTGGCGGCAGAGCAGGCGGCTCAGGCGCTGCACGAGCTGCTGGCCGGCCAGGATGAGCCCGGCTTGCGCGCGGATTGGCAGCGCTTGCATGGGCAAGCCGGCGTGCTCGCGCAATTGCTAGAGCTAAGTGGCCATCGTCAGCGCCATGAGCAGGAGCAATCACAACTGCGCGCCAGTGTCGCCAACCTGGCCGAGCAGCATCAGCTTAAGACTCAGGAGCGCGAGCAGCTGCGCGGCAGCTACAAAGACCTGAAAGAACAGGTCCGAGCCCAGGAGAAACTGCTGGAACAGGAGCAGCGTATTCAGCAACTGGAAGCTTATCGCGCGCAGTTGCAGCCTGATGATGCCTGCCCGCTGTGCGGTTCTCATCAGCATCCGGCCATTGAGCGCTATCAGGCGCTGGATGTGACTTCCACACAAGGCGTGCTTGAGCGCAAACGCCGCGAGCTGGAAAGTCTGACGGAAAAAGGTCAGCAGCTGGCGGCTGAGCTGAGCGGCATCGACGCCAGCCTGGCGCAGCAGGAGCAACAGCTGGCGCGCGGCCAGCAAAGCGGCACAGAGTTGGCCGCTCGTTGGCACAGCTTAAGCGCGCAGCTCGCCACGCCGGTGGCAGCTGTCAGCGAGTTGGCAGGCCACCAACAGCAAGTGGCTACGGCAATGCAGGGACTTGAACAGCGCCTGGATCAGTTGGAGCAGCGTAAGCAGGCCCATGAGCAGGCCCGCCAACAGCAGCAAAAAGCCCTGGATCAATACAAGGCCGTCGAGCACGAGGTAAAGCTGTTGCAGCAGCAGCTGCATAGCGTCGATGAGCGCCAGCGCAAAGTCCAAACGGATCTGGCGCAGCTGCAGCAGCGAGCGCAGGTGCATGAACAGCAATTGGGCGAATCCCTGTCCGCCTTCGGTTATTCACTGCCGGATGACGGTGAGCGTTGGCTGGCCCAGCGCCAAGCGGATTGGCAAGCCTGGCAGCAGGCGCAAAGCCAAATCCAGCAGTTGCAGCAGAGGCTGACTGAGTTAAACCACGAGACGCAACAGCTTGCGCAGCATCAGCAGCGCTGGCAACAGCGCTGGACGCAGTTGCAGCTCCCCGAACGCAACGTTGCGGCCTTGAGCCAAGACGCGCAGACCCTGCTGCAACAAATCGAGCAGCAGGTGGAAGACGCCCAGCGTCGCCAGCAAGCCCTGAACGGTAGTCAGCAGACCTTACTGGCCCGCCAGCAGGACGAACAAACCCGGCTTCAGCAGGCTGAACAAGCGTGGCAGGCTGGGTTGCTGAGCAGCCCGTTTGCCACTGAGGCGGACTATTTAGCGGCCTTGCTGGGCGCCGAGGAGCGCGCCGGCTTGCAGCAGTTGCAGCAACGCCTGCACAAGGCCCTGAGTGACGCCCAAGCCTTACAGCAGGCGGCTCAGCAGCAGTGGCAAGCCTTGCAGGCAGCTCCGGCGACGCAGCTGAGCGCCGAGCAGCTTGCCGCCCAGCTCGCAGAACTGGCCGAACAGTTGAAACAGTTGAGTCAGCGCCAAGGCGAAATCCGCGCCCAGCTACAAGGCGATGACCAGCGCCGCGTCAGTCAGCAAAGCCTGTTTGCCGAGATCGAACAGCAGCAAGGCCAGTTTGATCTGTGGCAAAAACTCAATAGCCTGATCGGTTCCGCCGATGGCGCCAAGTTCCGCAAGTTCGCCCAGGGGCTGACGTTGGATCACTTGGTCTATCTGGCTAACCAACAGCTACAGCGCCTACATGGCCGCTATCAGCTGGCGCGTAAAGGCAGTGGTGAGTTGGAGCTGGAGGTGCTCGACACCTGGCAGGCCGATGCCGCCCGCGACACCCGTACGCTATCTGGCGGCGAAAGCTTTTTGGTCAGCCTGGCCCTGGCTTTGGCGCTGTCGGATCTGGTCAGCCATAAAACCAGCATTGACTCGCTATTCCTCGACGAAGGCTTCGGCACCTTGGATGGCGAAACCCTGGAAGTGGCGCTGGATGCTCTGGATAGCCTCAATGCCAGCGGCAAAATGATCGGCGTGATCAGTCACGTCGAAGCCCTGAAAGAGCGCATCCCGGTGCAGCTCAAAGTGCACAAGAGCCTGGGCATGGGCTACAGCCAGCTGGATAAACGCTATGCGGTAACGGGCTGAGCCGTAAACCTTAGCGCGCGGCATTAGCCGAATGATTGGTGTGCCGATGGTGGATGGCTTCGTCCATCCACCCTACGCGATAGATGGTGTGCCCTGAGTTTTCGTAGCCTGGATGAGCCGCAAAGCGGCGTAATCCGTGAGAGCCCACCAGGGTGCAGTTATTCACTCTGAGTTATTCAGGGCTGCGCTGGCGGTGGGGTTCGCTGCCGGCTTGCTGACGCGACTCACCTGCGTACGCGGATCAAACAGCAAGCGCAGCTAAACCGGCAGGTCGAGGGACGCGGGTTTGTTCGAGGGGGCTGGCAGGGTTGGCGTCTGAGGGCGATGACTTAGGCCAAAGCGGTGTTGTGGCTGCCCGACAAGCTGATTTTTCTGCTGGACAGTTTTCCCCAATCATTTGGACCAGTAGAGTGCCCGTTTGCATTGATTGAGTGCGGCGGACTCCATGGCGTTTTGGCTGGTAACAAGTTTATTTGTTCTTACCTACTTAGGCATGGCCCTGGGCCGGCTGCCGGGGCTGCGGGTGGATCGCAGTTGGCTGGCGGGGGCCGCAGCGGTGTTGTTGCTGTTTAGCGGCGCAGTGACGCCGCAGCAGGCCGCCAGCCATTTGGATGCCGGCGCTTTATTGCTGCTGCTGGGGCTGATGCTGATCAGTGCGCAGTTTGATTTTTCCGGGGTGTATGCCTGGCTTAATCAACGCTTAAGTCACTGGGCCGATCGCCCGGCGCTGTTGCTGTTGGGGGTGGTGCTGTTATCTGGCTTGCTGTCGGCCATCCTGGTCAATGACATCGTCGCTTTCGCCCTGACGCCGCTGCTGTGCCATAGCTTGCTGGCGCGCCAGCTCGACCCACGGCCGTTTCTGTTGGCCCTGGCGTTGGCGGCCAATGCCGGTTCCAGCGCGAGCTTGATCGGCAATCCGCAAAATATCCTCTTGGGCCAGGCCGGTAACTTGGATTTCTGGGGCTATATGGCGGTGGCGGCGGTGCCGGCGTTGGCCGCATTGGTTATCAGCTATGGCGTGATCTACTGGCAGTGGCATAAGCGCTGGGGCGTGGCGCAGCCCGTGCCGCCGGCGGATGAGGGCGCCCCGGCGCAGCAGGTGTATGGCGCGCGTAGCTACCTCAAACCTTTGCTCGCCAGTGCGGTGCTGCTGATGCTGTTTTCCAGCAGCTTGCCGCGGGAGTTTTCTGCCCTGGCCGTGGCCGCGGCATTGATGATCTCGCGACGTTTTGCCAGCCGCGACTATGTGCAGCAGGTGGACTGGAACCTGCTGCTGCTCTTCGCCGGGCTGTTTATTGTCACCGGCGCGGCCGTCGAGCTGCCGCAGATCACCGCGCTGGCGCAGCAGTTGAGTGAGGCCGGCTGGCTGCCTGAGGGGCTCTGGTCGTTAACCGGGGTGGCGCTGGTGGGCGGCAATCTGATTGGCAATGTGCCTTTGGTTATTTTGCTGTTGGGCGTGCTCCCGGAAGCCAGCCAGGGGTTGCTGATCAGCTTGGCGATTCTTTCCACCTTGGCCGGCAACCTGTTGATTATCGGCAGCGTGGTTAACTTGATCGTGGCCGAAAGTGCCCAGCGTCAAGGCGTGCAACTGGGCTTTATGGACTTCGCCCGCAGCGGCCTGCCGGTCACGCTGCTCAGCCTGGCGGTGGCCGTGGCCTGGTTGGGTCTAGGCGGTTGGTTGCCTTGGTAGGGCTGGGCGGCGGGCTGCCCGGCTAGCGATTAGCTGGCAGGCAGCCCATCAGCGTTTTACTCGGCCCAGTAATGCTGGCGCCAGGCTTGCTGTTGTTCGGTGCTGTGGAAGGTCCAGGCGACAAAACGGCTGATTTTTTGCCCTTGGGCCATCTCCACGGTCTTCACTTGTACGGCGCCGGCCTTGGCCAGTGCGGCGTAGACCAAGGGCAGGTTAGCGGCCTTGGAGATCAGGCTGCTAAACCACAGCACCTGCTTAGCCACGGCCACACTTTGTTCGATCAAACGACTGACAAAGGCCGCTTCGCCCCCCTGACACCACAGCTCGGCTGCCTGGCCGCCGAAGTTCAGCACCGGCAGTTTGCGCTTAGGGTCGAGCTTGCCGAGGTTCTTCCATTTGCGCTTGCTGCCGCTGCTGGCCTCGGCGGCGCTGGCATGGAAGGGCGGGTTGCACAGGGTCAGATCAAAGCGTTCATCCGCGTTAAGGAGGCCGTTAAAGATCTGCTGGCTGTCAGCTTGCTTGCGCAGCTCGATCAGCTTGTCTAAACCATTGCTGTGCACGATAGCCTTGGCCGAGCTAAGGGCGCTGTCGGCAATATCAGCGCCGACAAACTGCCAGCCGTATTCACGGTTACCCAGCAGCGGATAAATACAGTTGGCGCCTACGCCGATATCCAGTGCGCGCAGGCGTGGCCCCCGGGGGATCACGCCGTCATTGCCCAAGGCCAAGAGGTCGGCTAAGTAGTGCAGATAATCGGCGCGTCCCGGAATGGGCGGGCACAGATAATCCGGCGGAATATCCCAGTGCGCGATGCCGTACTGCTGCTTGAGCAAGGCGCGGTTAAACGCCTTGACTGCCGCCGGGTTGGCGAAGTCGATGGACTGTTTGCCGTAGGGGTTAAGAATCACGAACTCGGCCAGCTCCGGGCTTTTGGCGATCAGCGCGGGGAAGTCATAGCGACCTTGATGGCGATTACGCGGGTGCAGCTCACCCTTGCTCGCCGCCAGTTTGGCCGTTGGCGCAGAGGCCTTGGTTGCCTTGGCGGGCTTGCTGGGGTGGCCACCAGCGGCTGGCGGGCGGACGTTACGGGGAGCTTTCGGCGACTTGGACATAACTCGGTATCTAGACAATCAAGGCGCGGATTTTCCCATGCTTTGCCCGCGCCTGCTTGCTCAATCGCCAGCGCGCCTGATCAAAGGCCCGCGTTGCGCATCACAGCGGAAACAACCAGGGCACCAGCAGCACGCAAACCAGCATCACCAGCAAGGTAAAGGGCACGCCGACCCGGACAAAATCACCAAAGCGGTATTGCCCCGGCCCCAGCACCAACGTGTTCACGGGAGAGGAAATCGGCGTCATAAAGGCCGCTGAAGCCGCCAGCGCCACGGTCATGGCAAAGGGCAGGGGTGATGCATCCAGGGCTTGGGCAGTGGCGATGGCGACTGGCGCCATGAGCACGGCGGTGGCGGTATTGGAGATAAACAAGCCAATCACCGCGGTGAGGGCAAACAGGCAGCCGAGCAGCAGGTGCGGGCCGGCAGCGCCGAGGCTGCCGACCAGGGTTTGGACGGCCAGATCAACCCCGCCGGTTTTCGCCAATGCTTGGGCAAAGGGCAGCATGCCGACGATCAAAATCAGCGTCGGCCAGTGAATGGCGCGGTAGGCGCTGGGCAGATCAATGCAGCGAAACGCGCCGAGCAGCAGGCAGGTGATCAGCGCGGCCTGCACATTGGGCACCACACCGCTAACCATCAAGCCGACCATCACCAGCAAACACAGCAGGGCGTAGGGGGCCTTGCGCGCCGCGGGCGCCACCTCGGCCACTTCAGCAGGCAGGCTAAGCACTAAGAAGTCGCGGCTTTGCCCTTGCAGGCGGTGGATGTCAGTCCAGTTGCCGGCGACCAGCAAGGTGTCGGCGGCATGCAGTTTTTCATCCACCAAAACGCCTTCCAGCGCCTGGCCCTGACGGCGCACGCCGACCACATTGAGTTTGTGCTGTGAGCGGAATCCCAGCTCTTGGATGGTCTTGCCCGGCAGTTGCGACTCCGGCGGCAAGGCCACCTCCGCCAGGCCGAGCTCGTGGGCATGCAGGCTGAAGTAGGAGTGGGGCAGGGCGCGCGGCTCCAAGCCCAGTTGCTGATAAGCGCCGAGCAGGCCAATGGTCGGGCTGGCGATATCCACCAGCAGCACATCGCCCGGCTCCAATACCGTGTTGCCGGTGGCGTTAAGCAGTAAGGTGCGCAGGCGTTGCCGGCGTTCAATGGCGATCACGTTAATGGCGTAATCGCGGCGCAGCTCCAGCTCATTTAAACGCTGGTTAACCAGTGGCGAGTTAGGCTTGAGGCTCAGGCGCCGCTCCCGTTCGGTCAGGCGATAGCGCGCGGCCAAATCGGCCATCGTCAGTTGCGGGATTTGTCCGCCACGCTGCTCGGCACGTTGCCCTAGCCAACGCCTGGCCAGCAGCATATACACCACGCCAAGGACTAACACGGTGAGGCCAATCGGGGTAAAGGCGAAGAAGCTGAAACCTTCCAGACCGGCGCGGCGCAGCTCGGCGTGCACCACCAAATTGGGGGGCGTGGCGACTAAGGTGAGCATGCCGCTGATCAGCCCGGCAAAAGCCAACGGCATCATCAAGCGCGCAGGGGCAATGCGCAGGCGGGCGCAAACACCGAGTACCACCGGAATAAAGATCGCCACCACGCCGGTAGAACTCATTACCGAGCCCAGCCCTGCCACAGCCAGCATCAGCAGAATAATCAAGCGTGTTTCGCTGCTGCCGGCCCGGGCCACCAGCCAGTCACCGAGGTGATAGGCAATGCCGGTGCGCACTAAGGCATCGCCGATCACAAACAGCGCGGCAATCAGAATCACGTTGGCGTCGCTAAAACCGGCCAGCACCTCGTCCATGCTCAGCACGCCGGTCAGCGGCAGGGAGACCAGCATCAGCAAGGCCACCACATCGGTGCGCGGCTTGTTCAGGACAAACATGCCGACGGCCACGGCCAGCAGGCCGAGGACGCTGATTAGGTCGATACTCATAACCGCTTAGGGATAGCCCAAAAGGGTTTTGATCGCGTTGAGGTTAGCGCTGATCCACTGCGGGTTAATCGCGCCCCAGTCGCGGATCTGGTAGTGCCCGGCGTTATTGCGCTCGCCGGCTTCTTGCTGAAATTCGCAGAGAATATCCAACTCGCCCAGTGCGGCCAGGGTGTCCTGGGCGGTGCGCCGCGGCATGCCGGTGGCTTCCATCAAGGCTGGCACGCTGGTGGCTGCGCCGCTATGGATCAGCCAGGCCACGTACAAGCGGCGGTAAAAGCTGGTTTTAGTTTTGCTGACTTCCATTGCATGTCCTTAAGCACAGGTGACGGCTGCGTGGATAAAAAAGGCCCGCTAAAGAGCGGGCCTTGGACGCTTACAGGTTGGCGATTTTGCCGCGCTGCTCGACCATATTGCGCAGAGCCAGTTCTGCTTCGGCCAATTTGGCCCGCTCCTTCTCCAGCACCTCGGCTGGGGCTTTCGCGACAAAACCTTGGTTGCTCAGCTTGCCGCCGACGCGTTGCACTTCGCCGTCGAGACGGGCGATTTCTTTATCCAGACGCGCCAGTTCGGCGTCTTTATCGATCAACCCGGCCATTGGCACCAGCACCTGCATCTCACCGACCAGTGCGGTGGCGGACATCGGCGCTTCTTCACCGGCTTCCAGCACCCGTACCGATTCCAGCTTGGCCAGCTTGTTGAGCAGCGGCAGGTTGTCGGCCAGGCGGCGACGGTCTTCGTCGTTGGCGTTGGCGAGGATGATGTCGATGCGCTTGGCCATGGAGATTTTCATCTCGCCACGGATCTGACGCAGGCCCAGCATCAGTTGCTTGACCCACTCGATATCGCCTTCGGCAGCCGCGTCGATGCGCTCTTCATTGGCCACAGGCCACTGCTGCAGCATGATGGTGTCACCGCTGACGCCGGCTTGGCCTTTGATGCGCTGCCAGATTTCTTCGGTGATAAAGGGCATAAACGGATGGGCCAAACGCAGCGCCACTTCCAGCACGCGTACCAAGGTGCGACGGGTGCCGCGCTGGCGTTCGAGCGGTGCGTTCTCGTCCCACAGCACTGGCTTGACCAGTTCCAGGTACCAGGCGCAGTACTCGTCCCAGATAAATTCGTACAGCGCCTGTGCGGCCATATCGAAGCGGAACGCGTCCAGCTGACGGGTCACTTCGGCTTCAGTGCGCTGCAAGGCCGAGATGATCCAGCGATCCACCGACGACAGCTCGACGGGCTCACCGTTAACGCCGGTGTCCTGGCCATCGGTGTTCTCGATGACGAAGTTGGCGGCGTTCCAGATCTTGTTGCAGAAGTTGCGGTAACCCTCAACGCGGCCCATGTCGAACTTGATGTCACGACCAGTAGAGGCCAGCGCCAGGTTGGTGAAGCGCAGGGCATCGGTGCCGTAGGCGGCGATGCCTTCGGGGAACTCGGCGCGGGTCTGCTTGGCAATTTTTTCGGCCAGCTTAGGCTGCATCATGCCGCTGGTGCGCTTGGTCACCAGGGCTTCCAGATCGATACCGTCGACGATATCCAACGGGTCCAGCACGTTGCCCTTGGACTTGGACATCTTCTGGCCCTGGCCGTCGCGTACCAGGCCGTGCACATACACGGTCTTGAACGGAATCTGCCCGGTCAGGTGGGTGGACAGCATGATCATCCGGGCAACCCAGAAGAAGATGATGTCGAAACCGGTCACCAACACGTCGGTGGGGTGGAAGGTCTTGAGGAAGTCGGTCTGCTGTGGCCAGCCGAGGGTGGAGAAGGTCCACAGGCCGGAGCTGAACCAAGTGTCGAGAACGTCTTCGTCCTGACGCAGGTTGGCGTCGCCCAGGTTATGGGTGGCGCGCACTTCGGCTTCGTCGCGGCCGACGTAGACATTGCCGGAGTCGTCGTACCAAGCCGGGATACGGTGGCCCCACCACAGCTGACGGCTGATGCACCAGTCTTGGATATCACGCATCCAGCTGAAGTACATGTTCTCGTACTGTTTGGGCACGAACTGGATTTCACCGCTCTCTACCACGGCGATGGCTTTTTCTGCCAACGGCTTGGTGGAGACGTACCACTGGTCCGTCAGCCATGGCTCGATGATGGTGCCGGAGCGGTCGCCTTTCGGCACCTTGAGGGCGTGATCTTCGATTTTTTCCAAAAGGCCGGCGGCGTCGAAGTCGGCAACGATTTGCTTGCGTGCTTCGAAGCGATTCAGGCCTGCGTATTTCGCCGGCAGGCTGCCGTCGAACTGGTCATTCACACTGCCGTCGAGGTTGAACGCTTGGGCGGTGGCCAGCACGGCGGCGTTCTTGTCGAAGATGTTGATCAGCGGCAGGTTGTGGCGCTTGCCGACTTCATAGTCGTTGAAGTCATGGGCAGGGGTGATCTTCACGCAGCCGGTGCCGAACTCAGGGTCGCAGTAATCGTCAGCGATGATCGGGATGCGCCGGCCAACCAACGGCAACTCGACGAAGCTGCCGATCAGGGCCTGATAACGCTCATCCAGCGGGTTCACTGCGACGGCGCTGTCGCCGAGCATGGTTTCCGGGCGAGTGGTGGCGACGATCAGGTAATCCAGACCTTCAGCGGTCTTCTTACCATCGGCCAGGGGGTAACGCAGGTTCCACAGGCTGCCTTTCTCGTCGTGGCTTTCCACTTCTAGGTCAGAGATGGCGGTGTGGAACTTGGTGTCCCAGTTCACCAGACGCTTGCCGCGATAGATCAGGCCATCTTTATGCAGGCGCACGAAGGCTTCTTTCACCGCCTCCGACAGGCCTTCGTCCATAGTGAAGCGTTCGCGCGACCAGTCGACCGAGCTGCCCAGGCGCCGGATCTGCCGGGTGATGGTGCCGCCGGATTGTTCCTTCCATTGCCAGACTTTCTCCAGGAACTGGTCGCGGCCCAAATCGTGCCGGCCAATGCCTTCAGCAGCGAGCTGACGCTCAACCACCATCTGGGTGGCGATCCCGGCGTGGTCGGTGCCCGGCTGCCACAGGGTGTTACGGCCCTGCATGCGGCGGAAACGGATCAGCGCGTCCATGATCGAGTTGTTAAAACCATGGCCCATGTGCAGGCTGCCGGTGACGTTCGGCGGCGGGATCATGATGGTGTAAGGCTCGCCCGAGCCTTGCGGGGCGAAGTAATTATTCGCCTCCCAGTTTTGGTACAGGGCAGTTTCAATGGCGTGCGGCTGGTAGGTCTTGTCCATCGCGGCGGGACCCTTATGACGGCTAATCGGGAAAACCGCGGAGTATAGCGGGGAAGGCCCCGCTGGCGTAAGGCCAAAGGCATTGGGACGGACAGAGGGGGAGTGGCGCCAGCTGTTGAGCCGCCACAGCCTGGTCTTGTGTGGCGGTGCATGTGGCCACCTTTATCCACGGCGGCCAAGCGGCTGCGCCGTGTTAACCGCGCGACCGGGCGTATCTCAAGGCCGGTTACGCCTGTGGATAATCCAGGCGACGGAGGCGGCTGCTGTCCTTGCTTCAGAGCAGGGTCGCAAGGCCCGAAAGCGAGTTTTAACGGCGAGGCGGCAAGAGGCGGGCGAGGCGGGCTTGTAGGCGCTGCTTAAGTTCGGCTTCGATCTGCGGCACGAAGTCGTCGATCACGTCTTGCAGGATCAGTTGGGCGGCGGCGCGTAGCTCGTTATCCAGGCGGTTAACTTCACTGTCGCGGCTGATGCTTTGCGCCACGGTTTCGCGCAGGGCCTGTACTGCCGGGGGCACGCTGGTGGGCAGGTTGGCTTGGTCGATAGGGGCTTGGTGCGGTGCGTTGACCACATCGGACAGCAGGGGAATGCTGTTGGGGTCCAGGGAGTCGATTAACAACGGCGGCTCGACCTGTTCGTCGCCCAGCAGTTGGCGGATCGACTCCAGATCATTGAGCAGGTGGGCGGGCTTTTGCGTGGGCTTCGGGTTATCCATGGTGTTTTATTACAATTCGACTCGTTTGGGATCATAGCCGCGCTGGCGGTAACTGCGGAAATTCTCCCGGCAGGCGGTCAGTAACTCGGGCTCTTGGTTGACGATTTCAATCACCCGGCTGAAGTGCTCAACCTGTGGTGACAAACTGCTGGCTAGGTTGATCAGCACGGATTGGGCCACCTCGGGCTGCTCATCCAAACCAATCACAACCGGCGCCTGGGCGTCGTCCTGATACAGGCTGTGGGGCACAAAGCTTTCAGCGCGAAAGCGCCACAGCCAATCATCCAGCTCCTGGCACTGCTGCGCATCACTGCCGCGTAAAAACACCGGTACGCCCGCGCGCCAGGCTTTACCCGCGAGTTGGCAGGCGGCGCGGATACGTTCGGCCGCAGTAGCGGAGGACAGTACGTAGAATTCGATGCGAGGCATGGGCTGTGGATTGCGCCAGTAAAAATGCCCACGCCACAGGGCGAGGGCAGGGAATAGATGAACGCTGTACGGCGTAAGACACAGTCTAGAACGCCTATAGGGCTGGCATTCTAGACTGATTCGCCGCTGTTAGGCTTGGCTGCGATCGAGCAAATACTGAGTCAGCAGCGGCACCGGACGACCGGTAGCGCCTTTATCCTTACCGCCGCTGATCCACGCGGTGCCGGCGATATCCAAATGCGCCCAGTTAAATTTCTTCGCGAAGCGCGACAGGAAGCAAGCCGCGGTGATGGTGCCGGCTTTCGGCCCGCCGATATTGGCGATGTCGGCAAACGGGCTGTCGAGCTGCTCTTGGTATTCGTCAAACAGCGGCAGTTGCCAGGCACGGTCGTCGGCTTGCTGACCAGCTTTAAGCAACTGGCCGATCAGCTCATCGTTGTTGCCCAGCAGGCCCGAGGTGTGCGAGCCGAGGGCGACGATGCAGGCGCCGGTGAGGGTGGCGATGTCGATCACCGCTTGCGGCTTAAAGCGCTCGGTGTAGGTCAGGGCGTCGCACAGTACCAAGCGGCCTTCGGCGTCGGTGTTGAGGATCTCGACGGTTTGACCGCTCAGGGTGGTGACGATATCGCCAGGGCGCGAAGCGGTGCCGCTGGGCATGTTCTCGGCACAGGCCAGCACGCAAACCAGGTTGATCGGCAGTTGCAGCTCAAGCACCGCACGCAGGGTGCCGAATACGCTGGCGGCGCCGCCCATGTCGTATTTCATTTCATCCATGCCGGCGCCCGGCTTGAGGCTGATGCCGCCGGTGTCGAAGGTGATGCCTTTACCCACCAGCGCGTAAGGCTTCTGGCTCTTCTTGCCACCGTTGTACTGCATCACGATCAGGCGTGGCGGTTGCGCACTGCCTTGGCCGACGGCATAGAAGGAACCCATGCCCAGTTCTTTGATCTTCTTCTCGTCCAGAACTTCAACCTTCAGACCTTTGAACGCCTTGCCCAGGGCCTTGGCTTGTTCAGCGAGGAAGATTGGATGGCAGATGTTTGGCGGCAGGTTGCCTAAATCTTTGGTCAGGCTCATGCCGTTGACGATGGCCTGAGCGTGCTGGCTGGCGCGTTCAACGTCAGCCAAATTGGCTTTGCCTGCCAGCAGGGTGAGTTTTTTCAGGCTGATGGCTTCAGCCTTGGTGCTCTTGAAACGGTCGAAGCAATAACCGGCGTCGGCCAGGATTTCGACCAGCAGTCGGGTTTTGCTGTAGCTGTCACGACCTTTGACTTGCAGCTCGTCGAGAGCCAGCACGGCGTCGCTGCCGGCCAGGGTTTTCAGGTTGCTGTAGATAGCACTGGCCACTTTACGCAGCTGGCGGTCAGTTAATTCGCTATCTTTACCGATGCCGACCAGCAGCACGCGTTCGGCCTTAAGGGCAGGCAGGCTGTGGATTAGCAGGGTTTGCCCGAGCTTGCCGGCCAGGTCGCCACGTTTGAGCAGGGCACTGATCGCACCGGCGCTGGCACTGTCTATGGCTTTAGCGCTAGCGCCTAGTGCGCCGCCTTCGCCAACAGGGACGACCAGGGTGGCGGTTTTCAGTGTTTCCGGACGAGCGTTCTTAACAATAAATTCCATTAGGTGGCGTCCCCAAGACAACAAGTCGGTATTTCAGGATAATGCCGGCAATTTCCGATGGTTCGCCCCGAGGGCGAGCCGGCAGCAGTGCGGCTAGTGTGAGCTTAGCCGCCTGAGCCTGACAACCCTGGAGTGTCTGGTTTGATTGTATTCCGCTATTTGTCCCGCGAAGTCTTGCTGACCATGAGCGCCGTAAGTGCGGTGCTGCTGATCATCATTATGAGTGGCCGTTTTATTCGCTACCTGGCGCAGGCTGCGCAGGGGGCGTTGGATCCCGGTGTGCTGCTGTGGATCATGGCCTTCCGCATTCCCGGCTTCCTTGAACTGATTTTGCCGCTGGGCTTGTTCTTAGGCTTCCTGCTCGCATACGGCCGTCTGTACCTTGATAGCGAAATGACTGTGCTCAGCGCCACCGGCATGAGCCAGCAACGGCTGCTTGGCTACAGCATGCTGCCGGCGGTGGTGGTCGCGGTTTTGGCCGGCTGGCTGAGCATGGGCTTGGCGCCGCAGGGGGTTGGCCATGTGGCGAAGATTCTCAACCAGCAAAGCACCCTGACTGAGCTGGATACCCTGGAGCCGGGGCGCTTTCAGTCGATGAAAAACGGCCTGCGGGTGACCTACGCCGAGTCCCTGGCGGATGACCGCAAGGAGTTGTCGGGGGTGTTTATCTCCGAGAAGCAACTGACCCGCGCCGGCGATAAAGAGCGCGGCATTGCGGTATTGGTCGCGGACAAAGGTCACCAGGAGATCAAGGCCGACGGCAGTCGCTACCTGATTCTGCAAAACGGCTATCGCTTTGACGGTAACCCCGGTCAGGCTAACTACCGGGCGATTAAGTACGAAACCTACGGGGTGTTGCTGCCCAAGCCAGAAGTGGCGGCTGACGTGACCGAGCGTGAAGCGATGCCGACCCATGCATTATTGGGCAGCGACGATAAACGCCTGCAGTCGGAACTGCAGTGGCGCTTGTCCATGCCGATTCTGGTGTTTGTCGTCACCTTGCTAGCCGTGCCGCTGTCGCGAGTGAACCCGCGCCAGGGCCGCTTCCTCAAATTGCTGCCGGCCATTCTGTTGTATATGGCCTACCTGTCCTTGCTGATCGCCGCCCGTAGTGCCCTGGATAAGGGCAAGATTCCACCGGTCTTGGGCCTGTGGTGGGTGCATCTGATTTTCGCTGCAGTAGGTGCCTTGCTGCTGTATTGGGAGCCTCTGCGTCTGCGCTGGGCGGCTCGTCGTGCCGGGAGGGCCGTCGCTCATGCGTAAGCTGGATCGCTATATCGGAACCCAGGTGTTTGTCGCCATCCTCGGCGTGCTGGGCATTATCGTTGGCTTGGCGCTGCTGTTCGCCTTTATTGATGAATTGAGCGATGTCGATGAGACCTACGGCCTGCTCGATGCCCTGTGGTACGTGCTGCTGACCGGGCCACGGCGTCTGTATGACATGTTGCCGATGGCGGCTTTGATCGGTTGCTTGATCGGCCTTGGCTCGCTGGCCAGTAACAGCGAATTAACCATCATGCGCGCGGCCGGGGTTTCCATCGGGCGTATCGTCTGGGCGGTGATGAAGCCCATGTTGGTGCTGATGCTGGTCGGCCTGCTGATTGGCGAGTATCTGGCGCCTTATACCGAAAACCAAGCTCAGGCCAGCCGTGCCTTGGCTCAGGGTGGCGGCGAGGCGCAAAGCGCCAAGCATGGTCTGTGGCATCGCCAGGGCCGCGAATACATCCACATCAACGCCGTGCAGCCCAATGGTGTGTTGTTCGGGGTGACGCGCTACCAGTTCGATGAGAACAAGCGTTTGTTGTCCTCCAGCTTTGCTCGGCGTGGCCTGTACCAGGGCGACCACTGGGAGCTGCAAGATGTGCAGAGCACCTTGCTGCATGAGCGCAGCAGCGAAGTGGTGAACAAAGACAAAGAACGTTGGGATATTGCCCTGACCCCGCAATTGCTCGGCACCGTGGTGCTGGCGCCGGACGCCTTGTCGATGACCGGCCTGTGGAGTTATATCCATTACTTGGCTGCCCAAGGCTTGAATAACAACCACTACTGGCTGTCGTTCTGGACCAAGGTGCTGCAGCCGCTGGTGACCGCTGCGTTGGTGCTGATGGCGATTTCCTTTATCTTCGGCCCGCTGCGCTCGGTAACCCTCGGTCAGCGGGTATTTACCGGGGTGTTGGTGGGCTTTGTGTTCCGCATCGCCCAAGACCTGTTGGGCCCATCGAGCTTAGTCTTCGGCTTCTCGCCACTGCTGGCGGTGTTGGTGCCGGCGGGTATTTGTGCCTTGGCCGGGGCTTGGTTGCTGCGCCGCGCAGGCTAGCCTGAAGATGAATAAAAAAGCCGGCAAATATGCCGGCTTTTTTCTGCGCGCTTACTTCTTATGGATGTTCTTAGGTAGCTGCACCACTTGGCTGTCCGAGTACTTATCGTGCCAGGTGCGCTTGTCCTTATCCCACAACAGCCATAGGTAACCCAGACCACAGGCCAGCCAAGAGGGGACGGCCACGAGAAAACGCAGCAGCGCCTGCCACAGGCTGATGGCGCTGCCATCGCTGTTTTGCACGCGTATACCCCACACTTGCATGCCCAGCGTTTGGCCGTTGTGGGTCCAGAACTTGGCGAAGAAGCCAAATAGGCACAACACCAGGGTGGTCGACAGCAGCGGATCACCATCTAGGGCGCCGGCATCGGACAGCTGACGTAATTTAGCTTCGCCGTAGATACCCATCTGGATCAGCTTGTAGATAAAACTAACGACAATCAACAACGCCAGGCACAGCAGGGCGTCATAGAACATGGCGGCAAGGCGGCGGGGCAGGCCAGCGCTGGGGAATTCACCCTGCGGGCGCAGCAGGTGTTTCGGCATGGTTGACTCTTAGCTAAGGCAAACGGAGCGCCTAGGGTAGCAAAGAGCGGGCTGCGGGCATAAAAAAACCCCTGATGCGTGCATCAGGGGTTCTTCACAGCAGCAGACTTATTGTTCGATTTGAACTTCGTCAGCCTGCATGCCTTTTTGACCTTGGACAGCGATGAAGCTGACTTTTTGGCCTTCTTTCAGGCTCTTGAAGCCGTTGCCCTGAATAGCGCGGAAATGTACGAACAGATCCGGACCGCTTTCTGGAGTGATAAAACCAAAACCTTTTTCGTCGTTAAACCACTTGACGGTACCGTTCTGACGATTCGACATTTTTATATTCCTTGAAACTTGAGTTGGTGACAGCCGCTACTCGTTATGAGGGGCTGAATACTGGTTGCAAGGAGTATTGCGACGTCGAGCGGGATGTAGCGGATCAGCAATGATCTACTGCATCAGGTCACGATTTCCGGCGACCCATGCAAACACAGTGCGGAAACTCTACGCTAACTATTAGGCAAATGCCAACCCCTGCCAAAGTGCCAAGTTGCGCGCTATATGCCCTAAGTCGCGAACAGCTAAGTTGATTCGCGCAGTACTGGTTTTTATTGGGCGTGGATGCCCGCGCAGGCGTAGGTGCAGGCTGGGCCTAGGTTAGGGCTGAGATTGCAGGCAATGCCGAACAGTTAGTTGAGAAATACTGGCCAATAAGCGCGATCTAGACAATTGGCATGCAATCCATATGTAAGCCAGTCAGCGTGGTAAGTGTCTGTTTGTAAGTCATTATTCTTATATGTTTAAGGCTTAATACATATGCAACTTGTTATAAACATTCGTACTTAATACTGACTCAGCCTTGCACTCGTGCTTACAGTTGATACACCCGCTTTGTGGGCAGTCCTGTGTGTCGGGATATGTTGAGTGCTGGTCATTACGCTGTCATGAGTTGGGCGTTGCGCCTAGTCTGGGGCAATCCGCCAACCTAATAGTGTTTGAGTGGCGGCGACCTAATGAAACGCCGCTGACCAAAATACGCGGCCAATGATAACAATGCCGCTTAGGCGCATTTGCTCGGCGCTGTACTCTTCATCAGGATGCTCGGCCTGGTTGTAGCTGCGCAGGCGAATGCCGCCACCGGGCAGGCGATAAAGCACCTTCACGCGTAATTGGCCGTCATGTTCGAGCGCGTAAATCTTGCCGTCATTAACCTGGGTGGCGCCGGTGTTGACTGCCACGGTGCTGCCGTCCGGCAAGACCGGGTCCATGCTATTGCCATGCACTGGCACGCAGATGGCTTGATCAAATTGCACGCTGTGCTTTCTGAGGGTCATTTTGCCGAAGCGCAATTTGCCCTGGCTGCTTTGCTCGATAGCCGTTCTACCGCTACCGGCGGACAGTTGCACTTCACGCAGAAACGGCACTTCCACTTCATCGTCGTCTAGCGGGGTGTCTTCATCCCAGGGGCTGATTGAGATGAGCTCCGGGTGCCGGGTACGCAGAGCCTGCCCGCTGCTGTCGGCGGAGGATGCCGGTGAGTTGCCCCACATCAGCCATTCGGGAGATACCCGCAGAAAAGCGGCCAGGCTGTGCATTTTGGCTAAGGCCGGGATCGACTCTTCATTGAACCATTTGGATACGGCTTTGGGGGTCACCCCTACAGCGCGCGCGATGCGTGCCGCCACGCCGTAACCCTCAAGCCCTGCATCGCTGCAGGCCTGCTTTAGGCGTGTGGTGAAGGCTTGGCGAATTTCCGATGTTTGTACCATGGGTTCCATTGTCTACGGCCTTGACTGTACTTTCAGTACGTCAATAGTATGTACCAATAGTACATGATTTGTCAGCAGGGCTGGCGCTGCAGCGAATTAAGGCCGGGCTGTAAGACGCAGCCTTACTGTCAGGTGGGGTGGTGCCATGCATCCCTTGGGTTGGATAACTAAATGGCCGGCAGGCGAGATATGACTTGTTTGGCATGGAATGCATAACCGTCAGGGAGAATTTGAGGATGAAGAAACGTCAGTACAGCAACAAGCCTTTGGGGGATACCGAGTGGTTGCTGGAGCAGTGGGGTTGGTGGCGTATGGATGGCGAGGGCGTACCTGGTTATGTCTCGCCGCTGTACCGACTGATTCGCGATAACAAGGGTGGTGCAGGGACTCGGTACAACATTGCAGATGCTATGGCCTTGGCTATCGACAGCGCAGTGGCCAGGCTCTTTAAGCGGGATCAGCAGATGGGCGAGTTTGTATGGCTGTACTTCGGCGCTAAATGGACGGCGCTACGAATTGGGCGCGAAAACGGCCTTAGCGAAGGGTCGGTGCGCCAGGCGCTGCGCGCTGGCGTGGCGTGGGTAGACAGTGCATTGGAGAGCCTGCGCGAGAGCGCTTAAAAAAGTTCTTTGCGTACGGATAAACAACTGGTTTTATGTAAATGTGTCCGGTTGTTAGGCAATACCGGACACCCTTTTAAGCCTCGGCATCTCGTCGGGGCTTTTTATTGCCTGCAATAAAGCGTCAGCACATCCCATTTGGGGCTGACTTGGGCACCCCTAAGGAGGCCGCAGATGTTGAAAGAGTGCCGGTGCGGTAAGTGCAACAAACTTCTCGCCCGTGTGGGTGAGTTCAGTCGTATCCAGATCAAGTGCCCGCGCTGCGGAACCTTGAACCACGTGAAGACCATGAGTCTCGCTAATGCGCCATCGAGCCTTTTAACTTCGTTGGAGAACAGTGATGACTAAGCAAAATCAAACCACCCCAGTAATAGTTGGCGACGGCCCACAATATGCGTTGCCCCATGTGTTTATGTATCCCGATCAACTGCCGGTGTTTATCGACAAATTCCTTGCCGTGTTTGGCGGTACGGCGGATCCGATCAGTGACGTCAACCTAGCCGCCGTGCCGGCGACGATGCAGTTCACTGATCTGCAAACCAGCGTCGGCGCCATCTCGGCGCAGGCATACAAGGACAACGCTGCGCCGTTCCCCATGGGCAAGGAGGCCGTTGGTTTCGGTGTGGCGGATATGGACACGGCGGTGCAGGTGGCTCAGGCCGCAGGGGCAAAAATCCTGCGGCGCTGGACCGTGTTTGGTAACCAAGAGGCGATGATCGAATGGCCGGGCGGCGTGCGGATTCAGTTCTACGCCTACGCCGGGGAAGTCCCGGTTATTGAGATCAAGGAGTCGACCTCCAATACCCGCTACTACCTCGAACCGGATGCCGCTGCGCAGTTTGTCGGCACCTTTGTCGCGGCCACGGGCGGCACTGTGCTCAGTGATGCCTATTACCCCTCCGAGGAAATCGGCATCGCCGGCACTATGTTCCGCCGCGCGCAGCTGAGCTCCAGTTTGGGGCTGGTCAATGTGATCGAGTTAACCCGCGAGTTACGCGACCAGCTGCGCTATCCCCACAGCGAGATCAAAACCGACTTTGTCGTGGCCGATCTCAATGCGGTGGTGGCCAAAGCGCGCGAGGCGGATGTGGATGTGCTGGTACGCCCTGAGTACAGCGATCCTAATAGCCGCCGCGCCGTGCTGCGCTTCCCCGGCGAATATGTGATTGAGATTCGCCAGCAAGCGGCGAGCTGAGTGACTAGCTAAGCACTCAATTAAGTAAGACCTAAGCGAAAGCCCCGAGCTTCAACACCCCATCTATCTAGGCTGCGGCCACGAATTTTTCAGGCTTGAGTGGGATACAGCCGGCGTTTATGACCGGCGGTACAGGCTCTACTCAGCTGTTCGGCGTTGCTTGTGGCAATGTCCCGTCAACTTGGCTAAGTGTCAGATATTGGCACCGAGCGTCATTTCCCCCGGCGCGTCCAGCGCCAAATCCCATAAAGCACCAGCAATCCCAATAATCCCGCGACTATCAGCAGATAAGGCATCGCCTTAAGCAGCAGCGGCGGCTCGCCGCCTTTACGCAGGCTGGCCACATCCGCAGCGCTGATGCTCAGTTGCGGATTGCCGAAGGTTTGCAGGCTGTAGTTGGCCACGGCGGCGATTTGCTCATCGTTCAGATCCGCGCCCAAGGCCGGCATATTCACGGCTAGATCCGCGCCTTGGCGCTGCACACCATGAACAATGGCCATCACCAAGTTGTTGGCTTGGTTGCCGTTGAGTGAGCTGTTCTGGCTTAGCGAGGGGTAGAAGGCATCCGCGCTGCCTTGCCCATCGCGGCCATGGCAGCTGGCGCAGGCGGAGTTATACAGACGGGCGCCGTCCAGGCCGCTGCTATCCGCCAGCGAGGCTTGATCGCCTTGCCCCGTTTCCAGGCTGTGCATCGCCACCGGCTTAACCTCGCGCCTCACCGGTGCAGTCGCTTGGCTGGCGCGGCGGGCAGGAACGCTGAGCAAATAGCTGGCCATGGCGTGCAAGTCGCTGTCGGTTAAGTAGCGCAGGCTGTTTTCTACGGCTTCGGCCATGCCCCCGGCTGCCTGGGCTTTGTCGGTGAGGTGGCCGGTCTTGAGGAAGTGCATCAGGTCCGCCTCGCTCCAATTACCCAGCCCGCTGACTTTGTCGGAAGTGATGTTGGGCGCGATCCAGCCGCCCAGCGGCGCGCCGGCTAAATACTGTTGCGGGTCTTCAGCCATCAACAGGTTGCGTGGTGTATGGCAGGTGCCGCAGTGGGCCAGGTGATCGACTAGGTATTGGCCGCGGCTAAGTGGCTCGGAGGCGCCGGGTTTGGCGGTGAAGCCGGGCGGGTCGAGAAACAGCAGATTCCAGCCCCACATCAGTTGGCGCAGGTTAAACGGGAAGGCTAATTGAGTGGGCGGCACTGCCTGCTCCACCGCCTTAACCCCATTTTGCAGGTAGGCGTACAGCGCGTGGATATCCGCATCGCTCATGCCGCGGTAGGCAGTGTAAGGCATGGCGGGGTAGAGATATTGCCCCTTGGCGTTGATGCCCTTGCGCAGGGCATCGGCCAGTTGTTGCTCGCTGTAGTTACCGATGCCGTACTGTTTTGACGGGGTGATGTTGCTGGCAATGATCGCTCCCATGGGCGAGTCGATGGCGTAACCACCGGCCATGGCCGGGCCGTCCGCCGCTGGCGTGCGGTGACAGGCTACGCAGTCAGCCGCGCGGGCGATATAAGCGCCGCGCTCGATCAGGTTGGCGTTATCTTCAGCGGCCACTGCCGGCAGGCTGATGCATAGCAGCGTGAACAGGGCGCTGCACGGGTTGAACAGGGCCATGGCTTAGATCTCCCGCGCGATGATGTCAGCGGCACGAATGCTCAAGGCCACCCCCGTGAGGGTGGGGTTGATGGTGCCTGAGGCGGGAATCACCCCGGTGGTGGCGAGAAACAGATTGGCGTGGTCGTGACAGCGACACTCGTGGTTAACCACCGAGTCTTTCGGGTCATCGCCCATGATCACCGTACCCATCAGGTGGTCGCGGTTCTGCCAGCCGGTGTTGTCTTCCACCACCGTGCCGCCCATCAATTTGATGAACTGTTGATAGTCTTCCGTCACCCCGGCCTTGGCTGCCTGCACGTAACCATCCACTTCGTAATTGACCACCAGCATGGGGATGCCTAAAGCATCTTTGCGGGTTGTGCTGGGGCGCACGGTGTTGGTCGGCAGCGGCAGGGTTTCATAGACCGTGGAGATATCCACCCAGCGCGCCGCGTCATGGCGGATGCGCTCATCCAGCTGCTTGCCGAACACGCCTTGGCTGATCAGGCGCTTAGCCACTGCGATGTTAGGCACGTTATTGGCGATGGCGTGTTTGACCGCAGCGCGCTGTCTGCGGAAGTCGCCGTCGCGGCGGTTAAAGATACCGCCTTGTTGCACCGCGCCGCGCCCAGGCCAGAGTGGCTCGTCGGCGAGAAACTGGAGGCCCTGACCGGTGTGGTCCATGAGGTTGCGACCGACTTGATCAGAGGAGTTGGCGACATCGGAAAGCAGCAACAGCTTTGGCGTTTCTAAACCATGGGCGGCGATCACAAAGTATTTGGCGCTTAAGCGCACATCGGCGCCCTTGGAGCTGCGGTAATGCACGGCAGCGATCTTGCCGTCGGCGGCTTTCTCCAGCTTGTAGGCGGTGGCGTCGGTAATCAGCCGCGCTCCGGCTTGCTCGGCGTGGCGGGCGTGGGTGTCGCCGCTGTACATGGCACCGATGGGGCATACCGGCATGCAGTTGTTATTGCCGCTGCAAGCCGGGCGGCTGTCGTAGGGCTGGGTGGCTCTGGCGTTAGGTTCGTGGACGAAGTGGTAGCCCGCTGGGGCGAGGCGTTCGCGCAAACGCTGAAACAGATAGGTGTCGGCCTCAGGCGGCATCGGATAGGGCTGGGAGCGCGGCGGAAAGGCGCTGCCACCCTGGCCACTTTGGTCCTGCTCGCCGTTACCGCACACGCCCATGGCGATCTCGGCGCGCACGTAGTAAGGCTCCAGCTCGCTGTACTCAAGGGGCCAGTCGCGGCCTACGCCATACAGGCTGCGCAACTTCATGTCGTTGGGTAAATAACGCCAGCAGGCGGCGGCCCAATGCCAGGTGGTGCCGCCCACCAATTTGAGCATGCCCGGACGAAAATCAAACGAGCCGGTGTTCTCGATATATTGCTCGTCGTAGGAATGATGAGCCCAAGGTTGATTAGGGTAGGGCGAGTTGTAATTGGCCTTGTTCGAGGAGTTGCGATAGTTCTCGACTATCTTCCAGCGCGGAATACGCTCACCGGCCTCCAGAATAATTACGGACTTCCCTCGTTTGGCTAACTCATAGGCAGCATTGCTGCCCAGTGCCCCGGAACCCACCACAATTACGTCGGCATCGAATTGCTGAGTCATATCTATCCCTGGTAAACCCTGCAGGCGCGCGGCCTGCCTAAAGGGCAACGGTGCATATACGGACTAAACAGCCTTGGCTGCTCAGGCTGGCGTGACTGGCGATTGGCTAAGCGCGATCTAGTCGCTGGCGAGGCTGTTAGGCGGCCGGCTCCAGTAATTGGTCTGGCCGCGCGAGTAAGTGGGGATGACCGTGGCGTCGAGGGTGGGGCTATAGGCCAGGGCGCCGGTAAAGCTGACCAGGCGGGTATCGTCCACCGCGCGCAGCGACACCGGCGTGCCGGTGTAACCCAGGTACCAGGCGCTGACTATCTTCTGTACGACGGTTTGAGTGCGCTTATCGTCCTGATACAGCGGGCTGGCAGAGAACTGGCTGACGCTGCTGAGGCCTTGTTGCTGGACGCTATGCCAAAGACTTCTGACCTGCTCGGGGAAACCGGGGTCGGCCTCGGTACACTGCGCCAAAATGCGCAAAGACAGCTCGGGGTCTAGGTTCTCGCGCTCGGTGAGAAAGAGTGAAAATTGCTGGAAAGTGGCGACGTCCTGTTGCGCGCTGAGGCCCTCGGCTGCGAGCAAGCGGCCGGGCCAGAGTGGCGCGAATAAACCGGCACCAGTCAGCGCTGCACCTGAGTAAAACAATTGTCTGCGGGATATCACGGCTACTTCCTTGTCAGCCGAAGGTGCCAGGTTGATGCAGCAGGTAAGGCGGCGCGTTGAGCGCTGCATACATCACTCCCTGATGCGACCTAGGCCTTAGCTGGCGATTGTTTTATAAGGTCCTGATTCTAGCAAGCTGCGGCTGTAGAGCCCGAAATATCTATTTTTTATAACAGCGAACTAACTACTGTGCAGGTTAATCCTATAGGCGCGAAAAATTCCCTACGCCTAATGATTCACTGCGAGTTGTGGATTAATTAGCCGGTAACTGCATACAAGTGAGCTGCTATGCAGAAGCGTATATGTCCGGGCAGTGGAGACTATTGCGGTTTTTGGTTCAGCTCGTCTCGGTACAACCTAAGAGGATTTTTGGGGGGGGCTGGGGGGATTCGATACATCCGTAAAATTTGTGGCTTGCAGGTCGATTATAAAGCTTGGGATACACAGTAGCGGGGGAGTCCACTCCTTTTCCACGGACGTGCAGCATGACCGCGGCACTACCGTCAGCAGCATGAGTCGAATCATCCTTGAGCTTTCCAGGGACCCTCAACTCCAATGACCTTACCCTAGAGTCGGACGATGACCGTGGATCACTCAGCTTTCATGCTGCAAGCGCTTGAAGTTTCAAAGCAGGCACTGCCCGAGTGCCGTCCGAATCCGCCTGTCGGCTGTGTGATCGTACGAGGCGGCCAGGTCGTTGCTACGGGATACACGCAGTCGCCAGGCCATGCCCATGCCGAGATTGATGCAATGAGCAAGCTGACAGGGTCACTGGAGCATTGCACCTTGTATGTGACCCTAGAGCCTTGCTCATTTCACGGACGCACACCCGCCTGTGCACTCAAACTGATCGAGCGTGGGGTCAAGAAGGTGTATGTGGCAATGCTAGACCCCCACGTCAAAAACCAAGGAAAAGGCATTGAACTGCTCCGGGCCGCAGAGGTTGAAGTGCAGGTCGGGCTGGAGCAGTCTGAAGTGGAGAAGTACCTTAAGCCTTATCTTTTGTCAGTGTGAATGTCGAGTAGGCGGCTTCGCTATTCCATGCGGCAATTTCGGCGCGAATGAATGCGTTGAGTGTGGCCGCCTTACTCAGCAATGAATGAATAAAACGGCTGAAAACGCTAGACGGCGCTGCCAGAAAGCGATTGAGTTGATCCAGTGCTGTAAAGAATTAGGTGAGTCACTGGGCGCCAATTCGATCTGCATACTGATTTAATAGCGGATACAGCGAGTAGGGTGAATGGCGCTTTACCCATCCGCGATTGTGTGGTGACGCTTGGTGGCCAAGCTGGGCGTTGGCCACTCTACGTTCGATGCCTGGCTCAGGGAAACTCGCTGTAGCTGCTGACAAGGATGTGGAAGTAAGGAATCTGTGGCCAGTTTTCCCGCTCACTCACGCTGGTGTCATCAGAGAGCATGGTTATGGTGTAGCTATATCCTGTCTTCTCGTCTGCGTAGGAGCCGTTTGGTGCATCCCATCTACAGCATGAGCGTTTGAGTGCGGGCATGTTGAACTGCGTACTCAGATATTTTTCGACTTCAGCTGCATGGCTGCCTTTTACGCGATAGAGGGCAGTGGATGGCGTGCCTTGTTTGTCTTTTTCTATTTCGCAGCTTTGGTACTCAATGGCCGCTGGTTTGTGGCCAATGCGGGCCAGCAGGTCGCCGCAGGTCGGCTCCGATCGGGCGCAGCCTGAGAGGGCTATTAGTGCTGTTAGGCAAATAAGGTGTAGTGCTTTTCTCATATTTCAGGCCGTTACTATCAGGTCGCCGATGAATTTGCCGTTTTGGCCTTTTTCACGTTTGTTGATGAGGTAGTCGTAGATGGCGTTCCATTTGAGCAGTTCGTAGAAGGTGACGCAGCCTTCTGAGCTCTTTGGTTCTGCCTGGGCTTTGTGCGGATGGGCAATGTTATAGTTCTGTTTTTCCCCGTGCTAGAGCCTCTTTTTAGGTAAAGCCGCTGGTTGGCGTGGGCGGTTATTTAGTCGGCTGGTGGCTTATTTTTTTCTGAGCTGCCCGCTTATGCTGGGTGCACGTACAGTGTAAGTGGTACGTGCAATACCCTTCGATACTCGGGTGATCACCAGGGCAGCTGTGGAGGGTGTTGAGCTGATATTTAGAGAGGAGCATGCCTACGCAAAAGCTGAGGTGCGGCTAATCGATCTCTGCCAGCGCGGGAGTATAAAGACGATCTCTTCGCGATTGCCCAACCGGCAACTTCAGAGATGGTTATGAGGGGCATGGACAGCATTAAGGCCTGTTGGGGCTGGGCGCCCTACGTCCCGGCGGTGCTCTCGCCGCTCCAGAATGGGCGATGCGCCGCGAACTACTAAGTGCATGTTACACAGCGAAGTTGGATCAGTTGTAGGCGGTGAAGGCTAAGTGCGGTGAGTATTCACCCAGAATGGTTTTCCCGTTACGCCAACTTTACGCCAGACGAAAAAAAGGCCTTGATAATCAAGGCCTTTCTTCGAGTTTTTGGTGCCCCGGGGGAGACTCGAACTCCCACTTCTTTCGAAAACGGATTTTGAATCCGCCGCGTCTACCGGTTCCGCCACCGGGGCACAATGGCGGCGCAGTATAGGGATGGTGTCGGGGTTGGTCAATCCATTACGTGGAAAGAATTTACGATTTCCGTTAAGCTCTGCCGCCCTGCTAGATGACCCCCTGCCGACCATGCGTGTTGCCGACTTCCACTTCGAGCTGCCAGATGCTCTGATTGCCCGCCATCCCCTTGCTGAACGCCGTGCTAGCCGCTTGCTGGTATTGGACGGTCCTACGGGGGCGTTGGCTCATCGGCACTTCAGTGATTTGCTCGAGTATCTGCGCCCGGGCGACCTGATGGTGTTTAACAACACGCGGGTAATTCCGGCGCGCCTGTTCGGCCAGAAAGCTTCGGGCGGCAAGTTGGAGATTCTGGTGGAGCGTGTGCTCGATGAGCATCGCGTGCTGGCCCATGTGCGCTCGAGCAAGTCGCCTAAGCCCGGCTCGATGATTGTGCTGGATGGCGCCGGCGAAGCCGAGATGCTGGCGCGTCACGATGCCTTGTTTGAGCTGCGCTTCAATGAGCCGGTGCTGGCGCTGCTGGAGCGTATCGGCCATATGCCGCTGCCGCCCTATATCGATCGCCCCGATGAACAGGCCGACCGCGAGCGTTATCAAACCGTCTACGCCGACCGTGCTGGCGCCGTCGCGGCGCCGACTGCCGGCCTGCATTTTGATCAGGCGATGCTCGATGCCCTGGCGGCCAAGGGTGTTGAACGCGCTTTTGTCACCCTGCATGTCGGCGCTGGCACCTTTCAGCCGGTGCGGGTTGAGCGCATTGAAGATCACCATATGCACAGCGAGTGGCTGGAGGTCAGCCAAGAGGTGGTCGATGCCGTCGCCGCCTGCCGTGCTCGCGGTGGCCGGGTGGTCGCAGTGGGCACCACCAGCGTGCGTTCGCTGGAAAGCGCGGCGCGCGATGGCGTGCTTAAGGCCTTTAGTGGCGACACCGATATCTTTATCTACCCAGGTCGGCCGCTGCATGTGGTCGATGCCTTGGTCACCAACTTCCACTTGCCTGAGTCGACCCTGCTGATGCTGGTGTCGGCCTTTGCTGGCTACGGTGAAACCATGGCGGCGTATCAGGCCGCGGTGGCTCACCAATACCGATTTTTTAGCTACGGTGATGCCATGTTTATCACCCGTAACCCCGCCCCGCGCGGGCCAGAGGAACAGCTATGACGCGCACTTGCCGCATGTCTTTTGAATTGCTCGCCACCGAAGGCAAGGCGCGGCGCGGTCGTTTGACCTTCCCCCGGGGCGTGGTGGAAACCCCGGCCTTTATGCCGGTGGGGACCTATGGCACGGTCAAGGGCATGCTGCCGACCGATATCGAAGCCATCGGCGCGCAAATCATCCTCGGCAACACCTTCCACCTGTGGCTGCGTCCCGGCACTGAGGTGATCAAGCGTCACGGCGACCTGCACGACTTTATGCAGTGGCAGGGGCCGATCCTCACGGACTCCGGTGGTTTCCAGGTGTTCAGCCTGGGCGCGATGCGCAAAATCAAAGAAGAGGGCGTGTACTTCGCCTCGCCGGTGGATGGCGCCAAGGTCTTTATGGGGCCGGAAGAATCCATGCAGGTGCAGCGCGACCTGGGCTCCGATATCGTGATGATCTTTGACGAATGCACGCCATACCCGGCGGAGTTCGATGTGGCTAAGCGCTCCATGGAGCTGTCGCTGCGTTGGGCTAAGCGTTCGAAAGAGGCCCATGGCGATAACACCGCCGCGCTATTCGGGATCGTCCAGGGCGGCATGCACGAAGAACTGCGCATGCACTCGCTGCAAGGCCTGAATGAAATTGGCTTCGATGGTTACGCCATTGGCGGTTTGTCGGTGGGCGAGCCGAAAGAAGAGATGATCAAGGTGCTGAATTATCTGCCGGCGCAATTACCGGCCGATAAGCCACGCTATTTGATGGGCGTCGGTAAGCCGGAAGACTTGGTCGAAGGCGTGCGCCGTGGTGTGGATATGTTCGATTGCGTGATGCCGACCCGCAATGCGCGCAACGGTCATTTGTTTATCGACACTGGGGTGTTGAAAATCCGCAACGCCTTCCATAAACAGGACAACTCGCCGTTGGATCCAACTTGCGATTGTTACACCTGCAAACATTTCTCCCGCGCCTATCTGCATCATTTAGATAAATGCGGCGAAATGCTCGGTAGCATGCTCAATACAATCCACAACTTACGGCACTATCAGGTGCTTATGGCTGGTTTGCGTGAGGCTATTCAACAGGGTACATTGGCCGCCTTTGTCGATGCCTTTTACGCTAAGCGTGGCTTACCCACGCCGCCGCTGGATTGATCCCCGACTGTATTAACGGCCCTTTAATAGGAGTGTTACATGAGCTTTTTTATTCCCGCTGCCTTTGCAGATGGTGCTGCGCCTGCTGCTGGTGCCGCTGGCACTGGTTTTGAGTGGGTGTTCTTGGTTGGCTTCCTGGTCATCTTTTATCTGATGATCTGGCGTCCGCAGTCCAAGCGCGCTAAAGAGCACAAAAACCTGCTGGGCGCCTTGCAAAAAGGTGATGAAGTGGTCACCAGTGGTGGTATCGCCGGTAAAGTCACCAAGGTCTCCGATGACTTCGTGGTGATCGAGGTGTCCGATACCGTTGAGCTGAAGATTCAGAAAGCGGCCATCGCCGCCTCGCTGCCTAAGGGCACGCTGAAGGCGATCTAAGCAACAAACATTCAACATCATGCGGGGCGCTTATTAGCGCCCCGCGTCATAACGGGCGGCTCCATGCTGAACAAATATCCCCTGTGGAAATACTTGCTGATTGTGGCGGTTTTGGCGATTGGCTTGGTGTATTCCACTCCTAATCTCTATCCCGATGATCCGGCTATTCAAGTCAGCGGTGCCAGCACTGCGCTGAAGGTCGATCAAGCGACTCTGGATCAGGCGAGCAAGGCACTTGCTGACGCGGGTATCGAGGTCAAAGCCGCTGAGGTTAGCGAGCGCGGCGGCCTGCTGCGTTTGACCCGTATGTCTGACCAGTTGCCCGCCAAAGACGTGGTGCGCAAGGCCATGGGCGATGACTACGTGGTGGCCCTGAACTTGGCGCCGACTACCCCTGCGTGGCTGCGTGCCTTGGGCGCGAGCCCGATGAAACTTGGTCTGGACCTGTCCGGCGGGGTGCACTTCCTGCTTGAAGTGGACATGGAAAAAGCCGTTGCGGCACGTATCAAAGTGTATGAGGGGGATGTTAAGTCCCTGCTGCGCAAAGAGCGTATCCGCTACCGCAGCCTGCCTGCTAACCAAGAAAACGCCTTCCAGTTAGGATTTGCTGATAGCGAAACGCTGGAAAAAGCCCAGGCCCTGATCCGTAAAGAATTTACCGATTTCGATCAAACCACCACTGTGCGTGGCGATCAGCAGGTTCTCAATTTGGCGCTGACGCAAGTGCGCCTGGCGGAGATCCGCGAGTATTCGATCAAGCAGAACTTGACCACCGTGCGTAACCGGGTCAACGAGCTGGGTGTGGCTGAGCCGCTGGTGCAGCGTCAAGGCGCCAACCGTATTGTGGTTGAGCTGCCGGGCGTGCAAGACACCGCCGAAGCCAAACGTATCCTGGGTAAAACCGCGAGCCTTGAGTTCCGCTTGGCTGCTGAGCCGGACGCTGCCCGCGCGACCACTGAATCCTTTGAATTCCGCGAGCCGGGTCGTCCTGCCGTACCGCTGGAGCGCAGCTTGATCATCACCGGTGATCAGGTAACCGACGCCCAGGCTAGCTTCGACGAAAACGGTCGCCCGCAAGTGAACATCCGTCTGGATGGTCATGGCGGTGAGCTGATGAGCCGTGCTACCCGCAACAACGTCGGGCGCAGCATGGCGGTGATCTTCATTGAGCAGAAGCCCGTCACCCGTTACGTCAAGCAAATGGAGGCGGGTGTAGAAAAAGAAGTCGCCATCCAAAGCTTTAAAGAAGAAAAACTGATCATCAGCCTGGCCACTATTCAGTCGCCGTTGGGTAGTCAGTTCCGTATTACCGGTCTGGATGGTAAGGGTGAGTCCTCCGAGCTGGCGCTGCTGCTGCGCGCGGGTGGCTTGGCGGCGCCAATGTACTTTGCTGAAGAGCGCACCATTGGCCCAAGCCTGGGTGCGGAAAACATCAGCAAGGGTATTGATTCGACCTGGTGGGCGATGGTGTTCGTCTCCATCTTCATCATCGCTATCTACCGCTTCTTCGGTCTGCTGGCGACTGTGGCGCTGGCCTTCAACTTGGCCTTGCTGGTCGGTCTGATGTCGGTCATCGGTGCCACGCTGACCCTGCCGGGTATCGCCGGTATCGTCCTTACGCTGGGTATGGCGGTGGACGCCAACGTGTTGATCTACTCACGGATTCGTGAGGAGTTAAACGCTGGTCTGTCGGTGCAGCGGGCTATTCATGAGGGCTTCGATCGCGCCTATACAGCGATTATTGACAGTAACCTCACCACCTTGCTGGTTGGCGGCATTCTGTTCGCGCTGGGAACTGGACCGATCAAAGGCTTTGCTGTGACCATGTCGCTAGGGATTCTGACCTCCATGTTTACGGCGATCATGTTTACCCGCGGTATGGTTAACCTGATCTTCGGTGGTCGTAACTTCAAGAAACTGTGGATCTGAACATGGCCCTCATTAAATCAACCATTCGTTTCATGGCGATCCGCAATCTTGCCTTCGCCATCACCGTCCTCCTGACTGTCATCGGTTTGGGTGCGCTGTTCGCCAAGGGCCTGAACTTTGGCCTGGACTTCACTGGTGGCACCCTGATTGAGCTGCAGTACGAGAAACCGGCTGACCTCGAGCTGATCAAGCGTGAGCTGGGTCAGGCTGGCTATGCCGATGCCGTCGTGCAGAGCTTTGGTGCTACCACCGACGTACTGGTGCGTCTGGCTGGTGATGATCCGCACCTGGGTAATTCGGTTTCGGCCGCGCTGCGCAAGATCGATCCAACAGTCGGTTTCGAAGTGAAGCGCGTTGAGTTCGTCGGCCCGCAAGTGGGTGAAGAGCTGCGCGATCAGGGCGGCCTGGCCGCGCTGCTGGCGCTGGCTGGGATCATGGTCTATCTGGCCTTCCGCTTTCAGTGGAAGTTCGGCCTGGGTGCCATTGCTTCGCTGGCGCACGATACGGTGATCGTGCTGGGTATTCTGGCGTTCTTCCAGATTCCCTTCGACCTCACTGTGTTGGCGGCGGTGTTGGCCATGATCGGTTACTCGCTCAACGACACCATCATCATCTACGACCGTATCCGTGAGAACTTCCGCGTGCTGCGTAAGGCTGATCTGATCGAGAACATTGATGTGTCGGTGACTCAGACCCTGCTGCGTACCATGGCCACTTCCTTCTCCACCGCGCTGGCGTTGATCGCTCTGCTGGTGTTTGGCGGTGACACCCTGGCCAACTTCGCTCTGGCGCTGCTGGTGGGTGTGGTCGTCGGTACTTACTCTTCGGTTTATATCGGCGCCACCGTACTGGTGTGGCTGAAGCTGCGGGTTGAGGATCTGATCCCGCCGGCGGTGACCCAGGAGGTCGATGAGCGCCCATAACTTTGTGCGTTTGATCGCAATCAGCTGAACAAGCCGGGCCGGTGCTGAACTTGCCCGGCTTTTTTGTGCTCTAACCCTACAACTTAGCGGGTTTGAGGCGGCCACCATGAAGTCGTCTAAACGCCAGCTAAAGTGCTCAGGAATAAGAGGATACGGCTATGAATAAGTCCATGCTGGCAGGGGCGGTGTTAGGTGCGGTTGGGGTGACCGCTGGTGGGGCGGTGGCCACTTATAACATCGTCAGCGCGCCGCAATATGCGCAGGTGTTGGCGGTCACGCCGATCAATGAAAAGATCAAAACCCCTCGTGAAGTGTGTAAAGAAGTGCCTGTGACCCGCAAGGCTGCGGTGAAGGATCAGCATCAAATTGCCGGTACCGCTATTGGTGCGGTGGTCGGTGGCTTGCTGGGTAATCAAATCGGTGGCGGTACAGGTAAGAAAATTGCCACCGTAGCGGGTGCCGTGGGTGGCGGTTATGCCGGCAATAAAACCCAGGAACATCTGCAGAACAGCGACACCTACACCACCACTGAGACCCGTTGTAATACGGTGACGGATGTCAGTGAGAAGCTGGTGGGCTACGACGTTAAGTACGAGCTCGATGGCAAGGTCAGCAAGGTGCGTATGGCCAATGACCCGGGCCGGCAAATCCCGGTGCGTGACGGTCAGCTGGTGTTGGCAGACGAAACCGCGCAATAAGCTCGAGGTGGATAAAACACCGGCAATAAAAAACGCCCCGCGGGGCGTTTTTTATTGGGCGCTCGAGCGAGGTGTTTAGCGCTTCAGCGAGGCCGACAGGTGTGGTTGAATCGCCGTCAGTACGGCTTTAAAACACTTGGTGTTGCCCGCAACGATCTGGCCTTTTTCGAGGAATTCGTGGCTGCCGCTGAAATCGCTGACCAAGCCGCCTGCTTCCTGGATCAGCAGGGCGCCAGCCGCCATGTCCCATTCGGACAGACCAAACTCCCAGAACGCATCAAAACGACCGGCTGCCACATAGGCCAGGTCCAGGCTGGCGGCGCCGGCGCGGCGGACGCCGGCAGTCTGGCCGACCAGGCTGCGGAACATGCCCAGATAGTTTTCCAGGTTGTCCATTTGGCTGTCGCGGAACGGGAAGCCGGTGCCCAGCAGTGCCCCTTCCAGGCTCTTGCGTGTGCCAACGCGCAGACGGCGGCCGTTCAAGGCAGCGCCACGGCCACGGCTGGCAGTAAATTCTTCTTGGCGGACTGGGTCGAGGACCACGGCGTGCTCAAGGCGGCCGCGGTATTTGCAGGCGATGCTGACGGCGTAGTGTGGGACGCCGCGCAGGAAGTTGGTGGTGCCGTCCAGTGGATCGATGATCCACAGGTAGTCGGCGCCGTCGCCAGTGCCTTCGCTCAGGCCGCTTTCTTCACCAAGGATGCCGTGGTTTGGATAGGCCTTGCGCAGGGCTTGGATAATCAGTTGCTCAGCGGAGCGATCAATCTCGCTCACGTAATCGTTGGCTTCTTTCTCGTTGATCGAGATGACGTCCAAGCGTTCGGTTGAGCGGAAGATCATTTCGCCGGCGCTACGGGCTGCGCGCAACGCGATATTCAGCATGGGCTGCATGGATGTTCACCTGGGTCGTTAAAGAAAGCCGGCCATTCTAGCAGAAAAGCCTGACGGTTGAAGTGCCTCCTGTAGCTCCATGGCGCAACTTTGCCTGCTTCTGTAAGATTTGCCGCTCTAAGCTTGGTTTGAGAGCGTCTGCGGTGCTGGAAAATATTAGGGTCGTGTTGGTTAATACCAGTCATCCGGGAAACATCGGTGGGGTGGCGCGGGCGATGAAAAACATGGGCCTGAGCCGCTTGGTGTTGGTCGATCCGCAGGATTTCCCCAGCAGTGAAGCGGTGGCGCGTGCCTCCGGTGCCAGCGATATTCTTGATGGTGCGCAGATCGTCGAGACCCTCGAACAGGCGCTGGTCGGCTGTAATCTGGTGATGGGTACCAGTGCCCGTGATCGACGTATCCCGTGGCCTATGTATGATCCGCGAGAGTGCGGGGTGGCCGCCTGTGAACAGGCGGCTCAAGGTGCGCAAGTGGCGCTGGTGTTTGGTCGTGAGTACGCCGGCCTGACCAATGAAGAGCTGCAGCGCTGTCACTTCCATGTGCATATCCCTTCGGACCCGCAATTTAGTTCGCTGAATCTGGCGGCGGCGGTGCAGGTCTTGGCTTATGAGGTGCGCATGGCTTGGTTGGCGGCGCAGAATCGACCGGCCAAGCAGGTTAAGGTGGAAGCGCTGGATGAGCAGGATGGCCAGCCAGTGACGGTGGATGAGATGGAGTCCTTTTATAGTCACCTTGAGCAGTCGCTGGTGGCTATTCAATTTCTCGATCCGGCCAAGCCGCGGCACCTGATGAGTCGTTTACGGCGTTTGTATGGGCGCAGTGCGGTAACTAAGTTGGAAATGAATATATTGCGCGGCATCTTGACTGAAACCATCAAGGCCGCGCGTGGCGAGCACCAAGGGCGGAGTAAGGCTGATGTTTGAGCGCATGCGAGAAGATATTCAGAGCGTATTTCATCGTGATCCGGCTGCGCGCAATGCCTTTGAGGTGGTGACTTGTTACCCGGGACTGCATGCCATCTGGCTGCATCGCCTGGCTCATGGTTTGTGGGTGTCTGGCTGGAAGTGGCTGGCGCGGTTGGTGTCGAACTTTGGCCGTTGGTTGACGGGGATTGAGATTCACCCTGGGGCGAAAATCGGCCGGCGTTTCTTTATCGATCATGGTATGGGCATCGTCATCGGGGAAACCGCTGAAATTGGTAATGACGTCACCCTCTATCAGGGCGTAACCCTGGGGGGGACCAGTTGGAACAAGGGTAAGCGTCACCCCACATTGGAAGATGGAGTGGTGGTGGGCGCCGGTGCCAAGGTGCTGGGTCCCTTTACCGTGGGCGCGGGGGCGAAAATCGGCTCCAACGCTGTAGTGACTAAAGCGGTGCCGGCGGGTGCGACGGCTGTGGGGATTCCCGGGCGGATCATCGTTAAGGCGGATGACGACGAGCAGGAAGCTAAGCGCCAGGCAATGGCTGAGAAGCTCGGTTTTGAC
Organism: Pseudomonas sp. 5P_3.1_Bac2; assembly: GCF_025465995.1. Lineage (GTDB taxonomy): Bacteria > Pseudomonadota > Gammaproteobacteria > Pseudomonadales > Pseudomonadaceae > Aquipseudomonas. The sequence continues at coordinate 300,395 of NZ_JANLNY010000030.1, forward strand.
GCTTATGGTGTGGGGCAGGACATGCCGGACCCAGTGGCTCGTGCCATTGGTCAGTTGCTCGACCATTTGCATGGGGTCGATGGCCGTCTTGAGGGTATATGCGGTGCGCTCAAGAACCTTGGTAGTGACTACTGTGCCGAGGAGCTGCCGTCGTTGCGTGATGAGGACTTTGCCGGCGTGGTCAAGGAGTCCGGCAAGCCGGCGGCCTGAGTCTCGCTAGTAACTAAGTGCGTGGCTTGCTATGATTCGCGCCCTGCTTTTAGGGTAATTCCCGAGTGATTCAGTAGGTCTTATAGTTGACTTAAATACTCGGGAATTGCATACTCGCAACCTATTGCGATCACGCGGTAATCCCCTCATGCGATTGACCACCAAAGGCCGTTACGCTGTCACTGCTATGCTCGACTTGGCGCTGCATGCGCAGCGTGGGCCGGTATCTCTGGCGGATATTTCGGAGCGTCAGGGCATTTCCCTTTCCTATCTGGAGCAACTGTTTGCCAAGCTGCGGCGTGGCAATTTGGTTTCCAGTGTGCGCGGTCCTGGTGGTGGCTATCAGCTGTCGCGCGACATGCGCCGCATTCAGGTGGCGCAGGTGATCGATGCGGTGAATGAGTCGGTTGATGCGACCCGCTGCCAAGGGCAGGGCGGTTGCCACGCTGGTGATACCTGCCTGACCCATCATCTGTGGTGCGATCTGAGTGATCGCATTCATGAGTTTCTAAGCGGCATCAGTCTGGCTGACTTGGTGACCCGCAGCGAAGTGCAGGAAGTTGCCCTGCGCCAAGACCAGCGCCGTTGTAACGGCGGGTCCGCCCACCCAGATAAAATCCAAGCGTCAGCCGTCGATTGAGCGCAAGGCGCCGGCCATTAGGCCAGATACCTGATTAGGAGAAAGTTGATGAAATTGCCGATTTATCTCGATTATTCCGCTACTACGCCGGTTGATCCGCGTGTCGCTCAGAAGATGATTGAGTGCCTGCAGGTTGACGGTAACTTTGGTAACCCGGCTTCGCGCTCCCATGTGTTCGGCTGGAAAGCCGAGGAAGCGGTAGAGAACGCCCGTCGCCAAGTCGCTGAGCTGGTCAATGCTGACCCCCGTGAAATCGTCTGGACCTCCGGTGCTACTGAATCTGACAACCTGGCGATCAAAGGCATCGCTGAGTTCTACAAGAGCAAGGGTAAGCACCTGATCACTTCGAAAATCGAGCACAAAGCTGTGCTGGATACCATGCGCCAACTGGAGCGTCAGGGTTTTGAAGTGACTTATCTGGATCCGACTGAAGACGGTCTGATTACCCCGGCGATGATCGAAGCGGCGCTGCGTGAAGACACCATTTTGGTTTCGATCATGCACGTCAACAACGAAATCGGCACCATCAACGACATCGCCGCTATCGGCGAGCTGACGCGCTCCCGCGGTGTGTTCTTCCACGTTGATGCAGCCCAGTCCACGGGCAAAGTGGCGATCGACTTGGAAAAACTCAAGGTCGACCTGATGTCCTTCTCGGCGCATAAGACTTATGGCCCGAAAGGCATCGGCGCGCTGTATGTACGTCGTAAGCCGCGTGTGCGTCTGGAAGCCCAGACCCATGGCGGTGGCCATGAGCGCGGCATGCGTTCGGGCACCCTGGCAACCCACCAGATCGTTGGTATGGGCGAGGCGTTTCGTATCGCTAAAGAAGAAATGGCCCAAGAGAATCAGCGTCTGCTGGCTCTGCGCGATCGTTTCTACAAGCAGGTCCAAGGCCTTGAGGAGTTGTACATCAACGGCAGCATGACTGCTCGTGTGCCGCACAACCTCAACCTCAGCTTTAACTATGTGGAAGGTGAGTCGCTGATCATGGCCCTCAAGGACCTGGCAGTGTCTTCCGGTTCGGCCTGTACTTCGGCGTCCCTGGAACCTTCCTACGTGCTGCGTGCGCTGGGACGTAACGATGAGCTGGCGCACAGCTCGATTCGTTTCACCTTCGGCCGCTTCAGCACCGAAGAAGAAATCGATTATGCCGCGCAGAAAGTCTGCGAGGCGGTAACCAAGCTGCGCGAATTGTCGCCGCTGTGGGATATGTTCAAAGAAGGTGTGGACCTGTCCAAGGTCGAGTGGGCAGCACACTAAAGCTGTCGACGAACAGCACCTGATGAGAGAGGAATACCAGCATGGCTTACAGTGAAAAGGTCATTGACCACTACGAGAACCCCCGCAACGTCGGCAAGATGGATGCTCAAGATCCGGATGTCGGCACTGGCATGGTCGGCGCTCCGGCGTGCGGCGACGTCATGCGTCTGCAAATCAAGGTGAACGAGCAGGGCGTGATTGAAGACGCCAAGTTCAAAACCTACGGCTGTGGTTCGGCCATCGCTTCCAGCTCCCTCGCCACTGAGTGGATGAAGGGTAAAACCCTGGATGAGGCCGAGACCATCAAGAACACCCAGTTGGCCGAAGAGTTGGCACTGCCGCCGGTGAAGATTCACTGCTCGGTGCTCGCAGAGGACGCCATCAAGGCGGCCGTACGCGACTACAAGCAGAAGAAAGGCTTGCTCTAAGGAGAGTTGTCGATGGCTATCAGCATGACCGAAGCTGCGGCGCAGCACGTGCGTCGCTCCCTTGACGGGCGTGGCAAAGGCGCAGGTATTCGCCTGGGCGTGCGCACCACTGGCTGTTCCGGTCTGGCCTACGTGCTGGAGTTTGTCGATGAAGTGGCCAGCGAAGACCAAGTGTTCGAGAACTTTGGCGTCAAGGTGATCATTGATCCTAAGAGTCTGGTGTATCTCGATGGCACTGAGCTGGACTTCGTCAAGGAAGGGTTGAACGAAGGCTTCAAGTTCAATAACCCCAACGTGCGCGGCGAATGTGGCTGCGGCGAAAGCTTCAATATCTGAGGCGCCTGTGGGTACTCCTTGTCACTTCGCTTTATTCGACCTTAAGCCCAGCTTTCGCCTCGACCTCAACCAGTTGGCCAGCCGCTACCGCGAGCTGGCCCGCCAGGTGCATCCTGATCGTTTTGCCGATGCCGGCGAACGTGAGCAGCGCTTGGCGCTGGAGCGTTCGGCGAGCCTTAATGAGGCGTATCAGGTGCTGAAAAGTGCACCACAGCGGGCGCGTTACCTGCTGGCTTTAAATGGCGATGAGTTGCCGCTTGAGGTCACGGTGCAGGATCCTGGCTTCTTGCTGCAGCAAATGCAGTGGCGTGAGGAGCTTGAGGATCTGCAAGACAGTGCTGATCTGGCCGGTTTGGCCCAGTTTAAACAGCGCTTGAAGCAGGCTCAGGAAGAGCTCAACGAACAGTTCGATGCTTGCTGGGAAGATGCTGCGCGCCGCGAAGAGGCCGAGCGCCTGATGCGCCGCATGCAGTTCCTCGATAAGCTTTCCCACGAGGTGCGTCAGCTCGAAGAGCGCCTCGACGATTAACGCGCGTGCGCCTGTCGCGCCGTCCCCGATTTAAGCACTGATTAATCATGGCCCTACTGCAGATCGCTGAGCCCGGACAAAGCCCCCAGCCCCACCAGCGCCGCCTGGCGGTGGGTATCGACCTGGGCACTACTAATTCCTTGGTTGCCGCTGTGCGCAGCGGCCTTGCTGCGCCCTTGGCCGATGCTGATGGGCAGGTGATTTTGCCGTCGGCGGTGCGTTATCACGCGGATCACGTTGAAGTGGGCTTGTCGGCTAAAGCCGCGGCGGCCCGTGATCCGCTGAATACCGTGTTGTCGGTTAAACGCCTCATGGGGCGCGGTTTGGCTGATGTTAAGCAGCTGGGTGAGCAGCTGCCCTATCGTTTCGTCGAGGGCGAGTCGCATATGCCCTTTATCGATACGGTGCAGGGCGCGAAGAGTCCGGTGCAGGTGTCGGCCGATATTCTCAAGGCGCTGCGCCTGCGTGCTGAACAAACCTTGGGTGGCGAATTGGTCGGCGCGGTGATCACTGTGCCGGCGTACTTCGATGACTCCCAGCGCCAAGCCACCAAAGATGCCGCGCGTTTGGCCGGTTTAACCGTGTTGCGCTTGCTCAATGAGCCGACGGCGGCGGCGGTGGCTTACGGTCTGGATCAAAAAGCCGAAGGTGTGGTGGCGATTTATGATCTGGGCGGCGGTACTTTTGATATTTCGGTGCTGCGCCTCACCGGTGGTGTGTTTGAAGTGCTGGCCACCGGTGGCGATAGCGCTTTAGGCGGCGATGACTTCGACCACGCCATTGCTGGCTGGATCGTGCAGCAGGCGGGCGTGTCGGCTGACTTGGACCCGAGTCAGCAGCGTGTGCTGCTGCAAATTGCCTGTGCGGCCAAAGAAGCCCTGACGGATAGCGACGTGACCAGCCTCAGTTATGCCGACTGGCAGGGTGAGTTGAGTCGCGCCCAGCTTGATCAACTGATCGAGCCTATGGTTGCCCGCAGCCTGAAAGCTTGCCGCCGCGCTGTGCGCGATGCCGGCATTGAGCTGGAAGAGGTTGAGGCGGTGGTCATGGTGGGTGGCTCCACGCGCGTTCCACGAGTGCGCGAGGCCGTAGGTGAGCTGTTTGCCCGCGAGCCATTGACCGATATCGACCCTGATCAGGTGGTGGCCATTGGCGCGGCGATCCAGGCTGATGCGCTGGCCGGTAATAAGCGCGGCGATGGTGAAGAGTTGCTGCTGCTGGACGTTATCCCGTTATCGCTGGGCCTGGAGACCATGGGCGGCCTGATGGAGAAGGTGATTGCGCGCAACACCACCATCCCGGTTGCTCGTGCCCAGGAGTTCACCACCTACAAAGATGGCCAAACGGCCATGATGATTCATGTGCTGCAAGGCGAGCGTGAGTTGGTCAGTGACTGCCGCTCGTTAGCGCGCTTTGAGCTGCGTGGCATTCCGCCGATGGTTGCCGGTTCGGCGAAGATTCGCGTGACTTTCCAGGTGGATGCCGATGGTTTGCTCAGTGTGGCAGCCCGTGAAATCGCTTCTGGTGTGGAGTCGAGTATTCAGGTTAAGCCGTCCTACGGCCTGACCGATGGTGAAATCGCCCGCATGCTGCAAGACTCCTTCAGTAATGCCGGAGACGATAAAGTTGCCCGCGTGTTGCGTGAGCAGCAAGTGGATGCCCAGCGTTTGCTGGAGGCCGTAGAGGCCGCGCTGTTAGCTGATGGCGAGCGCTTGCTCAGCGCCGACGAGCGCTTGGCCATTGATGCGCAAGTCGAAGAGCTGCGCGGTTTGCTGAGCAGCACTGACGGTTTGGCGATTGAGCAGCAAACCAAGCGCCTGACCCAGGTGACCGACGCCTTTGCGGCGCGTCGTCTGGATGCCACGGTTAAAGCTGCTCTAGCTGGCCGTAGTCTTAATGAGATTGAGGAATAAGCATGCCGCAAATCATTTTTCTCCCCCATGCCGTGTTGTGTCCGGATGGCTTAGTGGTGGAGGTGGAGCCTGGCGTGTCGATCCTCGACGTGGCCCACGATAACCACATCGAAATTGAAAGCGCCTGCGGCGGCGTGTGTGCCTGCACCACTTGCCACTGCGTGATTCGTGAAGGTTTTGACTCGCTTAATGAGACCGACGAGCTAGAAGAAGACATGCTCGACAAGGCGTGGGGCTTGGAAGCCCAGTCGCGTCTGTCGTGCCAGGCCATCGTCGGCACTGAAGACCTCACCGTCGAAATCCCTAAATATTCGCTGAATCATGCTGCCGAAGCGCCGCATTGATCTTGGGAGCTAATATGAGTCTGAAGTGGGTTGATGTGCTGGAAATCGCCATTCAATTGGCTGAAACCAAGCCTGATGTGGATCCGCGTTACGTGAATTTCGTTGACTTGCAGCAGTGGGTCATCGCCCTGCCGGAGTTCAGCGACGACCCGGCGCGTAGTGGCGAAAAGGTCCTGGAGGCGATCCAGGCCGCCTGGATCGAGGAAGCCGACTGACGCCGGCAATCCCCCTAGCTACGCATTTAACCGGAACCCGCGTATAATTCGCGGGTTTAATTTTTGCTAAATCCCTATTTCTGGAGTTTCACATGGCTGTTCAACGCACTTTCTCCATCATCAAGCCTGACGCTGTTGCTAAAAACGTCATCGGCGAGATCACTAGCCGTTTCGAAAAAGCCGGCCTGCGTGTCGTGGCTTCGAAAATGGTTCAGCTGTCCGAGCGTGAAGCTGCCGGTTTCTATGCTGAGCACAGCGAGCGCGGCTTCTTCAAAGACCTGGTGGCTTTCATGACTTCCGGTCCAGTGATCGTTCAGGTTCTGGAAGGCGAAAACGCCGTTCTGGCTAACCGCGAACTGATGGGCGCGACCAACCCGAAAGAAGCTGCTGCTGGCACCATCCGTGCTGACTTCGCCGTTTCCATCGACGAAAACGCTGTTCACGGTTCCGACTCCGAAGCTTCCGCTGCGCGCGAAATCGCTTACTTCTTCGCTGCTACTGAAGTTTGTGCCCGCATTCGCTAAGCGAATTGGGGTGAGGGTGAAGACATGACAGACGTGACCGGTAAAACCAATCTGCTGGGCCTGACTCAGCCAGAAATGGAGCAGTTCTTCGAACGCATCGGGGAAAAACGCTTCCGTGCCGGTCAGGTAATGAAGTGGATTCACCACTTTGGCGTCGAAGATTTTGACGCCATGAGTAACGTCAGCAAGGCCTTGCGCGAAAAGCTCAAGGCCTGTGCTGAAATCCGCGGCCCAGAAGTGGTCAGCGAAGATATTTCCACTGATGGCACGCGCAAGTGGGTGGTGCGGGTGGCGTCAGGCAGTTGTGTGGAAACCGTGTATATCCCCCAGGGCTCGCGGGGCACCCTGTGTGTGTCGTCGCAAGCGGGCTGTGCGCTGGATTGCAGTTTCTGCTCAACCGGTAAGCAGGGCTTTAACAGCGACCTGACTGCCGCTGAAATTATTGGCCAGGTGTGGATCGCCAATAAGTCGTTCGGCACCGTGCCGGCGAAGATCGACCGTGCCATCACCAACGTGGTGATGATGGGCATGGGCGAGCCGCTGCTGAACTTCGACAACGTTGTGGCCGCTATGCAGCTGATGATGGATGACCTCGGTTATGGCATCTCCAAGCGCAAAGTGACCCTGTCGACCTCCGGCGTCGTGCCGATGATCGACAAGCTCGGCGAAGTCATCGACGTCTCCTTGGCCCTGTCGTTGCACGCGCCGAACGATGCGCTGCGCAATCAGTTGGTGCCAATCAACAAGAAGTACCCGCTGGAGATGTTGCTGGCGGCGTGCAAGCGCTATGTCTCGCGCTTGGGCGAGAAGCGTGTGCTGACTATCGAATACACCCTGCTGAAGGATGTGAACGATAAACCGGAGCACGCTGAGGAAATGATCGCACTTCTCAAGGATGTGCCTTGCAAGATCAATTTAATCCCGTTTAATCCCTTCCCACATTCGGGCTACGAGCGGCCTAGCAATAACGCTATCCGCCGCTTCCAGGACTCGCTGCACCAAGCCGGGCACAACGTCACCGTGCGCACCACCCGTGGTGAAGACATCGACGCGGCCTGTGGCCAGTTGGTCGGTCAGGTCATGGATCGTACCCGTCGTAGCGAGCGCTATATCGCTGTACGTCAGTTGAATGCCGATGCTGAAGCAGTGACTAGCGCCAATCAAACCTGAGGGGAGGGTATCCATGAGTTTGCGTCCCGTAGTGCTGCTGTTGCTGGTCGGCCTGTTGGCTGCATGCGTTTCCACCGGCAGCGTGGACCCGATGCGCACCGATAAAGGTCGCAATGAGGCTCGTGACGCATATATTCAGTTGGGTATTGGCTATTTGCGCCAAGGCGAGACCGAGCCGGCCAAGGTGCCGCTGAAGAAAGCCCTTGAGTTGGATCCCTCTAACGCTGATGCCCATGCGGCGCTGGCCTTGGTGTTTCAGATTGAAATGGAACCCAAGCTGGCTGATGAGCATTATCGCAAAGCCATTTCTCAGCGCGGCGACGATGCCCGTCTGCTGAACAACTACGGCAGCTTTTTGTTTGAGCAGCAGCGCTACGACGAAGCCCTTAAGCGTTACAGCCAGGCCGCGCAAGACACCATGTACCCCGAGCGGTCGCGGGTATTTGAGAACTTGGGCATGACTTCGTTGAAACTAAAACAGCCCGAGCAGGCCAAAGGCTACTTCGAGCGTTCGTTGCGTTTGAACAGCCGCCAGCCCCGCGCTTTGTTTGAAATGGCCCAGTTGTCCTATGACGAGCGCCAATATGTGCCGGCGCGCGGCTATTATCAAAGTTACATTGCTCTGACTGAGCAAGACGCCCGCAGCTTGCTGCTGGGCATACGTTTGGCGAAGATTTTTGAGGAGCGCGACAATGCCGCGAGCCTCGGTTTACAGTTGAAAAGACTCTATCCGGGCACTCCGGAATATCAGCAATACCTGTCGGAGCAATGATGAAAGCGGCGCATCCTGAAGTTGTAGCAGCTCCTCGAGTGAATCCCGGCGAGACCTTGCGCAAAGCCCGTGAAAGCAGAGGGTGGACGGTTGCTCAAGTCGCTGAGCAGCTGAATCTGACGCCTCAGCGTTTGACGCAGATTGAACAGGGTGCCTTTGACCAGCTGCCAGGGCATACCTTTGCCCGTGGTTATGTCCGTGCCTACGGCAAATTGCTGGAAATCGACCAGGCGCGCTTGGTTCAGGAATTCGACCAGTTCACTGGTAGCGATGCCGCCGGTGCCAGTGTGCACAGTCTGGGGCATATCGAAGAGCCGGTGAGCTACTCCCAAGGCGTGTTGCGGGGATTCACCTTTGTCTTGCTGGTGGCCTTGGCCGGTCTGGGCTACTACTGGTGGCAAGAACAGGCAGAGCGCCGTGCTGAGCACCTGAGCAGCACCAGTATTGAACATGTCGAAGTCGAGGGAGCCGACGGCACAACGCAGATTCATGCGTTGGATGAACCTGAGGACCAGGCCGTGGCGGATGCCCAGGGTGAAGCTGAAGAACTGCTGCTGCCAGGTACTGAGTCTGAGGCCAGCGCCAATGCTGATGCCGCTGCACCGGTTGGAGCAAGCCCCGAAGCTGCGGCAGTACCCACTGCACCGGTGGCTAATGCCGCTGCGCCCACCGCACCTGTAGCTGCTGTACCTGTACCGGCTGCGGTAACTGCCGCACCGGCACCTGCCGCGCCTAATGCCGCTGCGCCTGCGCCAGCCGCGCAGCCGGTAGTCGCTGGGCCCGGCGAAGGGCAGGTTGGCATTAATTTCGTCGCCGATTGCTGGACCCAAGTTACTGATGCCAATGGCAAAGTACTGTTTAGCGGGTTGAAGCGTAAGGGTGACAGCTTACAAGTGGCGGGTAAGGCGCCTTTAGAGCTGCGTTTGGGCTATGCCCGTGGCGCTCAGGTGAGCTTCAATGGCGGCGCTTTTGACGTCGCTCCGTTTATTTCTGGTGAAACCGCGCGTATCAAGTTGGGTGGGCAATAACATGCATGGCGAGTCTCCCATCAAGCGTCGTCTGTCGCGCAAAATCTGGGTAGGTAATGTGCCGGTCGGCGGTGATGCGCCGATTGCCGTGCAGAGCATGACCAACAGCGATACCAATGATGTCGCTGCCACCGTCGCGCAGATTCAGCGACTGGAAGCTGCCGGCGCCGATATCGTGCGGGTCTCGGTCCCGGATATGGACGCCGCTGAAGCGTTCGGGCGGATCAAGCAGCAGGTCAAAGTACCGCTGGTGGCGGATATTCACTTCGATTATCAGATCGCCCTGCGCGTGGCTGAACTGGGCGTCGATTGCCTGCGTATCAACCCGGGCAACATTGGCCGGGAAGATCGCGTGCGTGCGGTGGTGGATGCTGCGCGTGATAAAGGCATTCCGATCCGTATCGGGGTCAACGCGGGTTCCTTGGAAAAGGACCTGCAAAAGAAGTATGGCGAGCCTACGCCTGAGGCCTTGGTCGAATCGGCCCTGCGCCACGTCGAGCACCTAGAGCGTCTGAACTTTGCCGACTACAAAGTCAGCGTGAAGGCCTCTGATGTATTCATGGCCGTGGAAGCCTATCGCCTGCTGGCCAAGCAAATTCAGCAGCCCCTGCACTTGGGCATCACCGAAGCCGGCGGCCTGCGCTCCGGTACGGTGAAGTCAGCGGTCGGTTTGGGCATGCTCCTGGCTGAGGGGATTGGCGACACCATCCGCATCTCCCTGGCTGCGGACCCGGTTGAGGAAATCAAGGTCGGTTTCGACATCCTCAAGTCTTTGCGTCTGCGTTCGCGCGGCATCAACTTTATTGCCTGCCCGAGCTGCTCGCGGCAGAACTTCGACGTGGTGAAAACCATGAATGAGCTGGAGCAGCGCGTTGAAGACCTGTTGGTCCCCTTGGATGTGGCGGTGATCGGGTGCGTGGTCAACGGCCCGGGTGAGGCCAAAGAGGCCCATATCGGCTTAACTGGTGGCCAACCCAACCTGATTTATATCGACGGTAAGCCTGCGCAAAAGCTCAGCAATGACAACCTGGTCGATAATCTGGAAAAGCTAATTCGTGAAAAGGCCGCCGCCAAAGTGGCTGCCGATGCCGCCCTGATTCTGCGCAGCTAGCGCCTTAAGGATTTGATGTGAGTAAGCCCCTGCAAGCCATCCGTGGCATGAATGACATCCTGCCTGAGCAAACGCCGCTGTGGCGTTACTTTGAGGGCACTGTGAGCAGCCTGCTGGATGGTTACGGCTATCAGCAAATTCGCATGCCGATCGTCGAGTTCACCGAGCTGTTCAAGCGCTCCATTGGTGAAGTCACCGACATCGTTGAGAAAGAGATGTACACCTTTGAGGATCGCAACGGCGATTCCCTGACCCTGCGTCCAGAAGGCACTGCGGCCTGCGTGCGCGCTGTGCTGGAGCACGGTTTGGCCGGCGCAGGGCAAACCCAAAAGCTCTGGTACATCGGCCCGATGTTCCGCCACGAGCGCCCGCAAAAAGGTCGCTACCGGCAGTTCCACCAGATCGGCGTGGAAGTGTTCAATATCAACGGTCCGGACATCGATGCCGAGCTGATTCTGCTCACTTGGCGTCTGTGGGGCCTGCTCGGTATCCGCGACGCGGTCAAGCTCGAGCTCAACAGCCTCGGCACAGCGGCCGCCCGTGCGGTGTATCGCGATGCCCTGGTGGCGTTCCTCAGCGAGCATGCCGAGCAGTTGGATGAAGACAGCCGTCGTCGTATGCACAGCAACCCGCTGCGTGTGCTCGACAGCAAGTCGGCCGATACTCAAGCGCTGTTGAGCAACGCGCCGAAGCTGGAAGACTACTTAGACGAAGAGTCGCGCGTGCACTTCGCCGGCCTCAAAGCCCGTCTGGATGCCGCAGGCGTGCCTTATGTGATCAACACCAAGCTGGTACGTGGCCTCGACTATTACAGCAAAACCGTGTTCGAGTGGGTCACCGACCAACTCGGCTCGCAAGGCACTGTCTGTGCCGGCGGGCGTTATGACGGTCTGGTTGAGCAAATGGGCGGCAAGGCGACCCCTGGTGTTGGTTTTGCCATGGGCATCGAACGTTTAGTGCTGTTGTTGGAAACTCTAGGTAAAGTACCGGCGGCAATTGCCCGCACGGTGGATGTATACCTCTGTGCCTTCGGTGAGGCTGCTGAGTTGGCGGCCGTGGCACTGAGCGAACAAGTGCGTGACCAAGTGCCGGGCCTGCGACTGCAAGTCAACGCCGGCGCGGGTAGCTTTAAGAGCCAGTTTAAAAAGGCCGACAAGAGCGGGGCACTGTACGCGTTGATCTTGGGTGAAGACGAATTGGCCCAGCAAGTGGTAGGTTGCAAACCGCTGCGCGGTCAGGGTGAACAACAAAGTATCGCCTGGTCGGATTTAGCCGATCATCTGGCGACCTACGCCAACCAGGCCTAAGCCTGTTAGGTGATTTAGCGAATAGGAGTGTTGGGGTGGTTTCGCGTACTGATGATGAAGAACTGGCAGTAATCAAAGACTGGTGGCAGCGTAACGGCAAGCCTCTGCTCAGCGGCGTGACGCTGGCCTTGGTGGTCGTGCTCGGCTGGCAAGCCTGGCAGAAGTACCAGAGCAATCAGTCCTTTGGCGCTTCGATCCTGTATCAGCAATTGCTCGAAACCGCGCTGCAGCCTGAGGGCAAGCCGGACGCGGGCAAGGTGGCGGAGCTGGCCGGTAAGCTCAATAGCGAATACGGCGGCACTCACTACGCGCAGTACGGCAGCCTGTTTGTGGCGAAAGTGGCTGTAGAGTCCGGCAAGCTGGACGATGCGGCAAGCGAGCTGCAAGCCATTGTCGACAAGCCCGCGGATGCCAGCTTGGGTGAATTGGCGCGCCAGCGTCTGGCCCGGGTCTTGGCTGCGCAGGGTAAAGCCGAAGATGCCCTGAAATTGTTCCAAGGCGATGTAGCTTCAGCGTTCGCCGCCAGCCGTGAAGAAGTCAAAGGTGACCTGCTGGTGCAGTTGGGTCGTGCCGATGAGGCTCACGCAGCTTATGAAAAAGCCAAGGCCGCGCTTTCCGATGAGGACGCTGTCGGTGGTCTACAAATGAAGCTGGATGATTTGGCCAAAGGGGATGCATGACGTGATGCGTTGGAAGAATGCCGCAATGCTGGCCCTGGCCGTTTTGGCCGTAGGTTGCAGCAGCAATAGCAAGAAGGAGTTGCCTCCGGCTGAACTGCCTAAGATCCAGGAAGAAGTCAGCCTGGAGAAGCAGTGGAGCCGCTCGATTGGCGAAGGCCAAGGCGAAACTTTCAACATGTTGGTCCCCGCTATCGATGGTGAGCAGATTTATGCTGCTGACGTCGAAGGCCTGGTCGTGGCTATGGATCGCCTGACCGGTAAAGTTATCTGGAAAGAAGACCTTGAGCTGCCGGTTTCCGGTGCGGTGGCGGCCGGTTACGGTCTGGTCGTGGTCGGTACGCTCAAAGGCGAAATCATCGCTCTGGACAGTGCCAACGGCGAAGAAAAATGGCGTGCCAGGGTTACCAGCGAAGTGCTGGCAGCTCCGGCCATGAACGGCGATGTCGTGCTGGTGCAAACCCAGGACGACCGTCTGATTGCCTTGGATATCAACACTGGCGAGCAGCGTTGGATCTTTGAAAACACCCCAGCGGTGCTGACCCTGCGCGGTACCGGCAGTCCGCTGCTGACCAATCGTTTGGCCGTAGCCGGCCTGTCTACTGGTAAAGTGATCGCCCTCGACGCCCAGCGCGGCATCCCGGTATGGGAGCAGCGCGTGGCAATCCCGCAAGGTCGCTCGGAGCTGGATCGCGTGGTCGACATCGACGGCGGCTTGCTGCTGTCCGGCGGCACGCTCTATGCGGTGAGCTATCAGGGCCGTGTCGCGGCACTGGATCTGGAAAGCGGGCGCGTGCTCTGGCAGCGCGAAGCCTCTAGTTCCGTAGGGCTGGCCCAAGGCTATGGCAGCGTGTACGTGAGTCTGGCCAGTGGCACCATCGAGGGTATCGATGAGCGCTCGCAGTCGGCGCTGTGGAGCAACGATGCTTTGGCTCGCCGCCAACTGTCGGCACCTGAGGTGTTCTCCAGCTACGTGGCCTTTGGCGATCTGGAAGGCTACCTGCACTTGGTCAGCCAAGTCGACGGACGCTTTGTCGGTCGTATCCGCATCGACAGCGATGGCATGCGGGCCCGCCCGCTAGTGGTGGGCGACTGGTTGTATGCCTTCGGTAACGGCGGCAAGTTGGTGGCGCTGACCATCAAGTAACGCTCGCGCCACGCATTGCTCAGGCTGTTGCATAACAGCCCTGAGCAAGCAATGAATTGCGGCCGCTGCCCTTGCAGCGGCTTTTGTATTTTCTGAAATAACGAAGTGGAGAGCCTGATGGTTCCCGTAATAGCCCTGGTGGGCCGCCCGAACGTTGGCAAGTCCACCCTGTTTAACCGCTTGACCAAGTCCCGTGACGCGATTGTCGGCGACCTCTCTGGTCTGACCCGTGATCGCCAATACGGCGAGGCCAAGTGGCAGGGGCGAACCTATATCGTCATCGACACCGGTGGTATCTCCGGTGACGAGGAAGGCATTGATGCGAAGATGGCTGAGCAGTCCCTGCAAGCCATCGAAGAAGCGGATGCGGTGCTGTTCCTGGTGGATGCCCGTGCCGGGCTGTCGGCTTCGGATCAGATGATTGGTGAGCACCTGCGCCGGCGTAACAAGCGCAGCTTCTTGGTCATCAACAAGGTCGACAACCTCGATCCGGACCTGGCCCGTGCCGAGTTCGCCAGCATGGCCATGGGCGAGTCCCTGGCGATTGCCGGTGCCCACGGCCGTGGCATCACGCAGATGCTGGAAACCGTGCTCGGCAGCTTCCCTAAGGATGCCAACGAGCTGGAAGAGGGCGAGGAAGAGGAAGAAGTGCTCGAAGGTCAGGAAGCCAAGCGCATCCCCGGCCCGAGCGAGAAAGACGGCATCAAGCTGGCCATTATCGGCCGGCCTAACGTCGGCAAGTCGACTCTGGTTAACCGCATGCTCGGCGAAGAGCGCGTCATCGTCTATGACCAAGCCGGCACCACCCGCGACAGTATCTACATCCCCTTTGAGCGCGATGAAGAGAAGTACACCTTGATCGATACCGCCGGCGTGCGGCGGCGCGGCAAGATCTTCGAGGCGGTGGAAAAGTTCTCGGTGGTGAAAACCCTGCAGGCGATCCAAGACTCCAACGTCGTGGTGTTCGTCATGGACGCCCGCGAAGGCGTGGTCGACCACGACCTCAACCTGCTCGGTTTCGTGCTGGAAAGCGGTCGTGCGTTGGTGATTGCCCTGAACAAATGGGACGGCATGGAGCCCAGCGAGCGTGACTACGTGAAGACCGAGCTGCAGCGCCGCTTGTTCTTCGTCGACTTCGCCGACATTCACTTTATCTCGGCCTTGCACGGCACCGGCGTGGGTAACCTGTACAAGTCGGTACAGGCTTCGTTTAAGTCGGCGATCACCCGTTGGCCGACCAACCGCCTGACGCAGATTCTCGAAGACGCGGTCAGCGATCACGCGCCACCCATGGCCAACAACCGCCGTATCAAGCTGCGTTACGCCCACTTGGGTGGGGCTAACCCGCCCTTGATCGTGATCCACGGTAACCAAGTGGATGCGGTGCCGAAGTCCTATGTGCGCTATCTGGAGAACACCTACCGCCGTGTGCTGAAGCTGGTCGGTACGCCGATCCGCATCGAGTTCAAAGGCGGTGAGAACCCCTATGAGGGCAACAAAAACACCCTCACAGACCGTCAGGTGAACAAGAAGCGCCGTTTGATGAGCCACCACAAAAAAGCGGAGAAGAAGCGTAAAGACAAACGCTAAGTCTGGCTGTGTAACGCTCTAAAAAGGCACCTGCGGGTGCCTTTTGCGTATTTGGGTGATCGGCTATCCTGCGCCTTCAATTGTCTTAAGCTGCACTGCCGCGCCTGAGGATATGCCCGCATGATCACCAGCAAGCTGCCGAACGTCGGCACCACTATTTTTACTCGCATGTCGCAGCTAGCCGTGGAAACCGGCGCGCTCAACCTATCCCAAGGCTTCCCCGATTTTGACGGCCCGCAAGCGCTGCGCGACGCTGTAGCGCAGCACATCAGCGCCGGGCACAACCAATATGCGCCCATGACCGGCCTGCCGGCGCTGCGCGAGCAGGTCGCGGCGAAAATCGCTCGCCTGTATGGTCGCGCCGTCAGTGCCGACACGGAGG
Source organism: Pseudomonas sp. 5P_3.1_Bac2 (assembly GCF_025465995.1). Taxonomy (GTDB): domain Bacteria; phylum Pseudomonadota; class Gammaproteobacteria; order Pseudomonadales; family Pseudomonadaceae; genus Aquipseudomonas. The sequence goes on from NZ_JANLNY010000030.1 coordinate 315,981, forward strand.
TGACTATCACCCCGGGCGCCACCCAGGCGATCTTCTGCGCGATCCAGGCGTTGATCCAGCCCGGTGATGAAGTGATCGTCTTCGACCCCAGCTATGACAGCTATGAGCCTTCGGTGGAGCTGGCTGGCGGGCGCTGTGTGCATGTGCCGCTGGCACTGCCGGGCTTCGGCATCGATTGGCAGGCGCTGAGTGATGCCCTGAGCAGCAAAACCCGTTTGATCATTATCAACAGCCCGCATAACCCCAGCGGCGCGTTGATTACCCGGGCCGAGCTGGATCAACTGGCCGCGCTGATCCGGGATCGCGATATCTACCTGATCAGCGATGAAGTCTATGAGCACTTGGTGTTCGACGGCGCCCAGCACGCCAGCATCCTGGCCCATGAGGAGCTGTATCAGCGCGCCTTTGTGGTCAGCTCGTTCGGCAAGACCTATCACGTCACTGGCTGGAAAACCGGCTATGTGGTGGCACCGCCGGCCCTGAGTGGCGAGCTACGTAAGATTCACCAGTACGTCAGCTTCTGCGGCGTCACCCCGCTGCAATGGGCGCTGGCCGACTATATGGCGGCGCACCCTGAGCACGTCACCGAGCTGCCGGGCTTTTATCAGGCCAAGCGCGATCTGTTCTGCGATTTGCTCGGCAACTCGCGTTTCAATTTTAAGCGCACACCGGGCACTTACTTCCAGTTGGCTGACTATTCGGCGATCCGCCCGGATTTGGACGATGTGGCCATGTCGGAATGGCTGACCCGTGAACATGGTGTGGCGACTATTCCGGTATCGGTGTTTTATCAACAGGCGCCCAAGGATTTACGTCTGGTGCGCTTCTGCTTCGCCAAGCGCGAAGACACCTTGCGTGAGGCAGCGGAGAAGTTATGCGCGATCTAACCGCACTCAGCCAGTTACCTGATCTTGAACTGGCGCTGATCCAAACCGAGCTGGCCTGGCAGGATGCTGCCGCTAACCGCGCGCACTTCGCGGCGTTGTTTGAGCAGGCCCGCGGCGCTGACCTGATCCTACTGCCGGAGATGTTCACCACCGGCTTTAGCATGGAGTCGGCGGCCCTGGCCGAGCCGGAAAACGGCCCCAGCACTGTGTGGCTGCAAGAGCAGGCGCAGGCGCTAAATGCGGTGATCATGGGCAGTCTGATCATTCAGGCGGCCGACGGCAGTTACCGCAACCGTCTGCTGTGGGCGCGCCCGGATGGCAGCCTGGCCCATTACGACAAGCGTCATTTGTTCCGCATGGCCGGCGAGCACAAGCACTACAGCGCAGGCGATCAGCAGGTGCTGCTGGAGGTCAACGGCTGGCAAGTGCGCCCGCTGATTTGCTATGACCTGCGCTTCCCGGTGTGGAGCCGCAGTGCCGGCGATACCGACTTGCTGATTTACACCGCCAACTGGCCAGCAACGCGGCGCAACCACTGGAACCGCCTGCTGCCGGCGCGGGCCATCGAAAATCTCTGCTACGTGGCGGCGGTCAATCGCGTCGGTGAAGACGGCAAGGGCTACGCCTACAGCGGCGACAGCCAGGTGCTCGACTTTCAGGGCGACAGCCTGCTGGCTCCGGGCGCGGCCAGTGGCGTTTTCCGCCAGCGCTTAAGCGCGCAGGCCCTGGCCCAATACCGCGAGCGCTTCCCGGCGCATTTGGATGCTGATGAGTTTGTCATCAGCACCCGCAGCTAGCCTTTCCCCAAGGCAACCTGTGCAGCCGCGCTCGCTTCTAAACGCTTCTGCTCGCTGCACAGGAAATCGCGCAAACGCTGTAGATCGTTGATCTTTTGTTCCACCTCAGCCAGCTTGCGGCGCACCAGTGCCGCACCCTGGGCGCAGTCGAGCATTTGCTCACGCCTGGCTTGGATAATTTCGCCAATCTCTGCCAGCGAAAATCCCATGCTTTGCCCCTGTTGGATAAAGTCCAAGTCGGTGAGCGCTTGCGGGCTGTATTCGCGATAGTTGTTAGCGCTGCGAATGGTGCTGATCAGCCCCAGCTTTTCGTAATAACGCAGGGTGTGCCGGCTGGCCCCACTGCGCTTTTCTAACTCGCCAATTCGCATGCTGATCTCGCTTGACTGTTGAGTGTGCTCGATAGTTTAGCCTACGTGGCTCAATCACTAGGTAGGCGGATGAGTCATGCACAAACATTGTTTGATCACAGGCGGTAGCGGCTTTGTCGGTCAACACCTGTTGGCGGCGTTAACTCGCCAGGGGCACTCTGCCACTCTGCTGATGCGCGAGCCGCAACGATTACCGGCTTTGGCGCAGGCAATTGAGCGCCTAGGTGGCCGGGCCGACTTACTCAGCGCAGTGGGTGCTGATCTGAGCAGTCCGGGTTTGGCTCTGTCGGCGGCTGATCGAGAGAAGGTCAGTGAGGCTGGAGTGGTGTTTCATCTCGCTGCCCTGTTTGGCTGGAATTTGACGACGGCGCAGGCACGGCAAGTGAATGTGACGGGAGCCTTGCAGGTGGCTGAGTTGGCCGTGCAGCAAGGCAGCCGAATGCTGTTGGCCGGAGGATTTATGCTGGCTAACCATGCTCACCTGCAGAGCCTAGGGGTTGATCTGCAGCAGCCTGAGCGCACTGATTGGGATGCGGTCTATCGCCGTGCGGGTGGCTATGAAGGCAGCAAACTGGAGGCGTATTTTCGTGTGCGCGCCTATATGGCGCAGCACCAAGGGGCTTTAACGGTCGTGCATCCGGCCACGGTATGCGGGCATAGCCGCAGCGGCCACATCCTGCCGGGTCAGCCTCTAGCCAGCTTGATCGGAACCTTGGCTGCGGGCCAATTGGGGGCCATACCGGGTTCTGCCAAGCATTGGCTGCCGCTAGTGTCCGTAGACTTTCTGGCTGAGTTGATAATGGCGGTGGGGTTTGATGAGCAGCAAGTCGGGCAGGATGTCCTCGCCTTGGATGCGGCTACGCCTAACTTGCGTGCTCTGGTGCAGGAGCTGGCGGCTGTGCTGAAGGTAAGCGCGCCGCGTTGGCATATTGCGATACCGCTACTGCGTGCGTTACTGAAAATTCCAGGCATGCCACGTCTGTTGCATAGTGATGCGCAGGCGCTGGATTTTATCCAGACCAAGGTCTTCGATACATCGGCCACCCAGGCTTTAGCGCGGCGCTATCAATTAACGTGGCCTGATATCAACGAGGCTCTGCGTGCGAGTGCGCGTTATCTGATGGAGCGTGGTTAACAGTGGGCGCTGATCGTAATGGAACACAGCTCAGGCCGCGCTTTTCACCGTATAAGAAGGCTTAGGCTAAACCCACAGACCTTCTTAGAGGGCCTGTGGGGTAGCGTTAAAACTTACTGCTGCAGAGACGCCATATCGATCACGAAGCGGTACTTCACATCGCTTTTGAGCATGCGCTCAAAGGCTTGGTTGATCGATTGGATAGGGATCAGCTCGATGTCGGAGACGATGCCGTGTTCGGCGCAGAAATCGAGCATTTCTTGGGTCTCGGCAATGCCACCGATTAACGAGCCGGCCAAGCGCCGACGTTTAAAGATCAAGCCAAACACTTGCGGCGAAGGGTGGGGCGTATCTGGGGCGCCGACCAAGGTCATGGTGGCGTCGCGCTTAAGCAGATTGAGGAATGGATCGAGGTCGTGGGGCGCCGCCACGGTGTTGAGAATAAAGTCGAAGCTGTTAGCGTGGGCGGCCATTTCTTTCGGATTTTTTGATACCACCACCTCGGCTGCGCCTAAACGCAGGGCGTCTTCGCGTTTGTTCGCCGAGGTGGTGAACAACACCACATGGGCGCCGAGCGCGGCAGCAATCTTCACGCCCATATGGCCCAAGCCGCCCAGGCCGACGATGCCGACTTTCTGCCCAGGGCCGACATTCCACTGGCGCAGTGGCGAGTAGGTGGTGATGCCCGCACACAGCAGTGGGGCGACCGCCGCCAGATCGTCCTTGGAGTGGCGAATGTGCAAGGTGAACTTCTGGTCCACCACGATCTGCGATGAGTAGCCACCATAGGTGTTGGCGCCACCGAATACCGGGCCGTTATAGGTGCCGGTAAAGCCGCTTTCGCAATATTGCTCAAGGCCCTCGGCGCAGGAAGCGCAGTGCCGACAGCTGTCGACCATGCAGCCAACGCCGGCGATATCGCCGACTTTAAATTGAGTGACATTACTGCCCACCGCCGTGACGGTACCGACTATTTCATGGCCGGGGACCGAGGGGTATAGGGTGTTTTTCCATTCGTTGCGGGCGGTGTGCAGGTCAGAGTGGCAAACACCGCAGTAGAGGATGTCGATGGCCACATCGTTGGGGCCGACTGCGCGGCGTTGAATCTCAAAGGGAGCGAGGGCGGTGCTGGCATTCTGGGCGGCGTAGGCAAGGGTCTTGCTCATGGAAATCTCCTGGGTGGAGGTGGTTAGCCGGCGCCTAGGCTAGCACTCGTTTTAAGCGCTGCGGGCAGTTATTTGGGCCTATACTTTTTCACTATTGGTGACCATAACCTATGGCCATAAAAAAGGGGGCCGAAGCCCCCTTTGTGCAGCTTGCAGAGGTTTACGCGGCCTGTACTTCAGTTTGTTGTAAGGCGCGATTCAAGGCGCTGAACAGGGCGCGGAAGCTCGCCGTGGTCAGGTTCTCGTCGATGCCGACGCCGTGCAGGGCGCGTCCACCATTAACGCGCAATTCGATATAGGCCGCGGCCTTGGCATGGCTGCCGGCACCGATGGCGTGCTCGCTGTAATCCATGATTTCCACGCTGACTGGCAGGCCGGCAACCAACGCCTCTAACGGGCCTTTGCCGGTGCCTTGCCAGTGTTGGCTGTGGCCGTTGTGCAGAACCTCAACGCTGACCGCGCTGGTGCCGTTTTCTTCTTGCAAGCGATGGCCTTTGAGCTCGTAAGGCGAGGTGGCCTGCAAGTATTCGCTGACTAACAATTTGTGGATTTGTGCGGCCGTCATCTCCAGACCCAAGCGGTCGGTTTCGCGCTGCACCACCTGGCTGAATTCGATCTGCATGCGGCGGGGCAAGCTGATGCCATATTCCTGCTCGAGCAAGAAGGTGATGCCGCCTTTGCCGGACTGGCTGTTCACGCGGATCACTGCTTCGTAATCGCGACCAATGTCGGCCGGGTCGATAGGCAAGTAAGGTACTTCCCACACTGCATCGGCTTGTTGTTGGGCGAAGCCTTTGCGGATGGCATCTTGGTGCGAGCCGGAGAAGGCGGTGTGGACCAAGTCGCCCACATATGGATGGCGTGGGTGCACTGGGATTTGGTTGCAGTCTTCGACGACTTTGCGCACGGCGTCGATGTCGGAGAAATCCAACTCAGGGTCTACGCCTTGGGTGTAGAGGTTCAACGCCAACGTCACTAAACACACGTTACCAGTGCGCTCGCCGTTACCGAACAAGCAGCCTTCGACCCGGTCAGCACCGGCCATCACGGCCAACTCCGAGGCAGCGACGCCAGTGCCACGGTCGTTGTGGGTGTGCACGCTGATCGACACGCTGTCGCGCTTGTTGACATGGCGGCCAAACCATTCGATTTGGTCGGCATAGTTGTTCGGTGTGGCGCATTCGATGGTGGCCGGCAAGTTGAGGATCAACTTGTTCGCCGGAGTCGGTTGGAACACCTCGATCACGGCGTTGCACACTTCTACCGCGAAGTCGATTTCGGTGGAGCTGAACACTTCTGGCGAATACTCAAAACCCCACTGGGTTTCAGGGGCCGCATCGGCCAAACGCTTGATGGTTTTACCCGCGGCAACGGCAATGGCTTTGACGCCTGCCTGGTCTTGGTTAAAGACGATTTTGCGGAAGGCCGGGGCGCAGGCGTTGTAGTAGTGGACGATGGCCTTCTTGGCACCTTTAAGCGACTCAAAGGTGCGCTCGATAAGATCATCGCGGGCCTGGGTCAACACTTGGATGGTGACGTCGTCCGGGATGTGACCGCCTTCAATCAACTCACGCACAAAGTCGAAGTCGGTTTGCGAGGCGGAAGGGAAGCCCACTTCGATTTCTTTCAGACCCACTTGGACCAAGCATTTGAAGAAACGCATTTTCTTCTCTGCGTCCATTGGCTCGATCAACGACTGGTTACCGTCACGCAGGTCGGTGGACAACCAAATCGGTGCCTTGTCGATGATTTGATCTGGCCAGGTGCGATCCGGAATACGGATCGGGGTGAACGGACGGTACTTGCTGGACGGGTCTTTAAGCATGCTCATGGGGTAATCCTTAACGGCTGCGGCAACGACTTGCCGACTGAATTCTGGGGTAGTTCTGGGCGTTAGATGGGGCTATCGATTAGCCACGCAGTCGCTGGCTCACCAAACAAAGGTTGGCGTGTTGGCGCAGCAGGAAGAGGTTTTGCATAAGATTCATAGCGTCAACCCTAATGCTTGGGGTTAAAGCTGGCAAGCAATGATGAAAATTTGATGATTTGCAGCGCTTAAATTGAATTAATTAAGTTTTATTGCCGCGAATTGCGCATTATTTTGCTGAAGATTGCGAGGGGGATGCGCTAGGTACAGCCGGGCGCCTGCTCAACTCCGTCAGGCGCCCGCCGTATTGGCCGCTTAGCTGCGGGGCGTGGCGTTCAGCACTGCGTCATCGTGCTTTTGCCACTCACGCATATCCGCACCACTTGGGCTTTGGAATACGCGCAGGCCAAACTCGGGAAGGATGGCCAGTAGGTGGTCAAAGATGTCCGATTGGATGTTCTCGTATTCGGCCCAGGCCACGGTGGAGGTAAAGCAGTACAGCTCCAGCGGCAGGCCATCGCTCGTGGGCTGCAACTGGCGGACGATCTGGGTCATGTTCTGATGAATGCCTTGGTGCTTACGCAGGTAGTACTGCACATAGGCGCGGAAGGTGCCGATGTTGGTCACTCGACGGGTATTGGCTGGCTCTTGGCTGGCTTCGGCCAGTTGGCTGTTCCAATCGTTAATCTCGTTTTGCTTATCGTTTATGTACTGCGAGAGCAGCCTAAAGTTTTGCAGGCGCGCGATTTCTTCAGCGCTTAAGAAGCGCACGCTGGTTTGATCCAGATACAGGCTGCGCTTAATCCGCCGGCCGCCGGACTCTTGCATGCCGCGCCAGTTTTTAAACGGGTCGCTGATCAGGCGCTTAGTGGGAATGGTGGTGATGGTTTTGTCGAAGTTTTGCACCCGCACGGTGTGCAGGGCGATGTCGATCACGTCGCCGTCGGCATTCAGTTGCGGCATCTCGATCCAGTCGCCGACGCGCACCATATCGCCAGAGGAGATCTGCACGCTGGCCACCAGCGACAGCAAGGTGTCCTGGAAGATCAACATCAACACGGCGGCCATGGCGCCTAAGCCAGAGAGCAGAATCAGCGGTGAGCGGTCGATTAGGCTGGCGACGATCAGGATCGCGGCAATGGCGAACAGCAAAATCTTAATGACCTGGATATAGCCCTTGATGGGTTTTAAGTGGGCATCCGGGCGGCGTTGATACAGGCTGTTGATGATGGTCAGTACGCCGCTGATGGCCAACGCGATGGTCAGCACCACGAAGGCGCTACAGACGTTGCGCACAACGGTCACCGCCATGGCTGGCAAGTGCGGAATAGCGCCGATACCGGTGGATATGACCAGCGCCGGCACGATATTCGACAGCCGCGCAATCACTCGCGAGTCGCTAAGCAGTGAGTCATTGCCTAGCGGAGTGGCCTTAAGGGCCCGATACAGGCCGCGCAGGAGGATGCGCTTGACCACAAAGTTGGCCAGCCAGGCGGCGAGCAGCAGCAAGATAACTGCGGTCACACTATAGAGTTCGGGGTACTGCACCAACCAAGCGTGGGCTTCGTTATACAAATCTTTCATGCCGTTCTTGTAGCTCCTAAGCAATGCGCAAACAGACGCGCGTGGGCCTTAGAGTCCGCTTGGCTGGCGTAGTGCCCTACAAAGTATGCGACCGATTGTCCTGCGGCTAGCGCTGTAGCAGTTCTGCGTCGGTAGCGTGACTGGCCCAGCTCAGGGGATTGCGGCCGGCGCGCTAACGAGGAACGTGCGGCATTGGGTCGTGGACATGCCCAGAGCGGCCACTCAGTGGCGCGCTTGGGGAGTGACTTAGCAGGGGCGTGGCGGGAGTCAGTTGGCCGTGCTGCTTAGGGTTTGAATTCACCGATAAAAATCGCCGGATCGACCCGTGCATCGTTGAGGCTGACGTTCCAGTGCATATGCGGTCCTGTCGCCCGCCCGGTAGCGCCAACGCGGCCCACCACGGCGCCACGGGCCAGTTCCTGGCCAAGTTGCACATCAACTTTCGACATATGACAGAACATGCTGATCAGGCCCTGGCCATGGTCGACGAACACGGTTTTGCCATTAAAGAAGTAGTCGCCTATCAAGGTTACCTTGCCGGCCGCCGGCGCTTTGATCGGCGTGCCTTGGCCGACCGCGAAGTCCAACCCGGAGTGGGGGTTACGCTCTTCGCCGTTAAAGAAGCGGCGCAGGCCAAAGGGGCTGGACAGCGGACCGTTGACTGGCTTGTCGAACAGCAGGTTGCTCGGCTGCCGCGGGCTGAACTGGCGGTACGCCGTGGTTTGCTCGGCCAGTTCGCGCTCGATGCGCTTGAGGTTGGCCGCGTTAGGGTTGACCTGTTGGGTGTTCTTCAAGGTGATGCGCTGCTCGCGGTAATGCTTGCTGGCCACGTTAAAGCTCAGGTTGCGCTGCTGGTCGACGCTGATTTGCTGGCTGCCTGGTTTGACGCTCAAGGGGATGCCGACAATGGCGATCCAGCGTTGTTGCTCCTCATGCACCACTAGTACGGGCTTACCTTGATACGTCACCTTCGGCGCACTGGCGGCCGGGCCTAAATCCACCACGGCAACACCGCCGGGCACCGGCTTATTCAGCAGGCGGCTGATAAAGCCTTCGGCATGGGCGGGCAGGGTGCAGATGGCGAGCAAGAGCAGGGCATACAAACGCATGGATAAACCTTGTTGAGAGCGCCTGCCACGCTTAATCAAACAGCGGCAGGGTGGTTGGGGATGGTTCTGGGCTTTCAACGCGCAGCTGCAGTTCGCCTTCACCTAAGCGTGCGTGCAGGCGCTGGCCGGGACGGGTTTCAGCGGCGCGGCGGATCGCTCGGCCACGCTCATCGAGCAAAATGCTGTAGCCGCGCCCCAGAGTGGCCAGCGGGCTGACGGCATGCAGCGTGTGCATCTGGCTGCTGAGCTGCTGGCGGCGCGACTTGAGTCCTTCGACCATGCTGCGCTGTAGGCGTTCGTGGAGGTTTTGCAGGCGCAGCCCTTGCAGCTTCAGGTTGCGTTCGGGGTGCACCGCCAGTAAACGGCCTTGCAGCAAGGTCAGGCGCTCTTGGCCTTTGCCCAGTTGCCGGGCAAAGGCGCGGCTTAGGCGCATCTCCAGATCATCCACGCGCTGGGCGTGCTGACGCAGGCGTTCGCCAGGGTGGCGCAGGCGCCGTTGCAGGCCATCGATGCGCATGCGCTCGCGCTCTAGGCGATGTTGCATGCGCAGTTGCAAGCGGCGCTTGAGGTTATGCAGGCGTTGCACCAGCTCGCTGCTGTCCGGCGCCAGTAGCTCGGCGGCGGCGGAGGGCGTGGGCGCGCGCACGTCGGCCACGAAGTCGGCGATGGTCACGTCGGTTTCATGGCCCACAGCGCTGACGATGGGCGTGATGCAGGCAGCAATGGCCCGCGCCACCGGCTCTTCATTGAAGCACCAGAGGTCTTCCAGGGAGCCACCGCCACGGGCCAGGATCAGTGCATCGAAGCCTTGGCGGTCGGCCAGTTGCAGGGCTTTAACGATCTGCGCCGTGGCGTCGCGGCCTTGTACGGCGGTGGGCAGCAGGTTCAGCTCGACTTGCGGTGCGCGGCGGCGGAACACGCTGATGATGTCGCGGATCACCGCGCCGGTCGGCGAGCTGATAATGCCGATGCGCTTGGGGTGCGGCGGCAGGCTGATTTTGTGCTCGGCGGCGAACAGACCTTCGTTGCCGAGTTTTTCCTTGAGCGCTTCAAAGGCCAGGCGCAAGGCACCGTCACCGGCCGGCTCGAGGTTATCCACAATCAACTGATAGTCGCCACGGCCTTCAAATAACGAGACCTTGCCGCGCACCCGCACCGCCAACCCATCGCGCAGGGCCTGACGCACCTTAAGTGCGTTCTGGCGGAACAGTGCACAGCGGACTTGGGCCTGACTGTCCTTGAGGCTGAAGTAGATATGCCCGGAGGCCGGCTTGGCCAGGTTGGAGATTTCCCCCTCGACCCATACCGCGCCGAAGACGTCTTCGAGCAGCAGGCGAGCGCGGTTGTTCAGTTGGCTGACGCTAAGCACCTCGCGGTCGAGGTTCAGGCGTTGAAAAGGGTCTTTGATCATGTTGCGCATAGTAAAGGCTTTGTTTGCCTTACCCTAGGGGTTGTTACTGTTGCATTGACACGCAAGATAGCCCAGTGCATTAAGCACTGTTCCACCCTTGACCCGCAGGCGCAGCTGATTAAGCTGCGCGGCCGCCCATTGCGCCTTGAGCCTGTTATGACCGAGCAACAAGCCATTATCGTCCCGCAAATTTCCTCACTGCCTGAGCATGAAGCGCGGGCGCGTTTGCTGGTGCGTTGGCTCAGCCAGCAGAACATCATCGAAGCGCAGCTGAGTACCTGTGGCCGCACCGGCCTGCGTATGGGCTACGCCATCGGTCCTGGTGCACGCAAGGTGGTTAAGCACCCCGAGCACCTGCCCTATGCGCAGCCGGTGAATGGCTTGGAAATCATCAGCAAGCGCTGCATCTATACGCCAACCCGAGACTTTGCCGAAGAGGCTGGCTGTCCTGAGTGCCGGCAAGAGGTGGGCGAGGCGCTGTTTGAAAGTCTGGATGAGTGGATGCCCGGCGCCACCGATAACTTCCAGTGCCCGCTGTGTGGCCATGAGGACGACATCAACGGCTTTCTATTCCTGCAAAGCTGCGGTTTTTCCAATCTGGGCCTGGTGTTTAATAACTGGGCCGACGCGGAATTTACCGGCGATTTCCTTGCTGAACTGGCCGAACGCCTCGGCTTTAAGGTGCGTTTGGTACGCGTGGACCTATAAAAGAAGCGCCGTTGAGCGAATTAGCTGCGTTTATGTCGATACTTTGCGTTGAGGCGTACAGGCTGTCTGAGTATAATGGCGCGCTTCCAATTTTCCCGTCTGGGAGCCCCCGCCATGCTGCGTATCAGTCAAGAAGCTCTTACCTTCGACGACGTTTTACTTATTCCTGGTTATTCCGAAGTTCTGCCGAAGGATGTCAGCCTTAAAACCCGCCTGACCCGTGGCATTGAACTGAACATCCCGCTGCTGTCTGCGGCAATGGATACTGTCACCGAAGCCCGTCTGGCGATTGCCATGGCGCAGGAAGGTGGCATCGGTATCATCCACAAGAACATGACCATCGAGCAGCAAGCTGCCGAAGTCCGTAAGGTCAAGCGTTTCGAGTCGGGTGTGGTGAAAGATCCCATCACCATCGAGGCAGATGCCACGGTGGGTGATCTGTTCGAGCTGACTCGGCAGAACAACATCTCCGGCGTTCCGGTGCTCTACAACGGTGACCTGATCGGTATCGTCACCAGCCGCGACGTGCGTTTTGAGACCAACATGGACGCTAAAGTCCGCGACGTGATGACGCCGAAAGAGCGTCTGGTCACCGTCAAAGAAGGCGAAGACAAGCAAGTCGTGCGCAAGCTTTTGCACAAGCACCGCATCGAGCGCGTGCTGATTGTCGACGACCAGTACCGTCTGACCGGCATGATGACCGTTAACGACATCGAAAAAGCCAAAGCCTACCCGCTGGCCAGCAAAGACGAGCATGGCCGTCTGCGCGTAGGTGCTGCGGTTGGCACTGGCGCCGACACCGGTGACCGGGTTTCCGCTCTGGTGGCTGCTGGTGTTGACGTGATCATCGTCGACACCGCCCACGGTCATTCCAAGGGCGTGATCGACCGCGTTCGTTGGGTCAAAGAAAACTTCCCGCAAGTGCAGGTTATCGGCGGCAACATCGCCACTGGCGCAGCCGCTCTGGCGCTGGTTGAAGCCGGCGCTGACGGGGTGAAAGTCGGCATCGGCCCAGGCTCGATCTGCACCACCCGTATCGTCGCAGGTGTTGGCGTGCCGCAAATCAGCGCCGTGGCCAATGTGGCTGCCGCTCTGGCCGGTACCGGTGTGCCGCTGATCGCTGACGGTGGTATCCGCTTCTCTGGTGACCTGTCCAAGGCCATCGTTGCTGGGGCTTCGGCGGTGATGATCGGCTCGATGCTGGCTGGTACCGAAGAAGCGCCAGGTGAAGTTGAGCTGTACCAAGGCCGTTCCTACAAGGCTTACCGTGGTATGGGCTCGCTGGGCGCGATGGCGCAGGCGCAAGGTTCCTCCGACCGTTACTTCCAAGACAGCTCGGCTGGCGCGGAGAAGTTGGTGCCGGAAGGTATCGAAGGCCGCGTGCCGTACAAAGGTGCCATGGGCGCTATCGTCCATCAGCTGATGGGCGGCCTGCGTGCCTCCATGGGCTACACCGGCTGTGCCACCGTTGAAGAGATGCGCACCAAGCCTGAATTTGTGCGTATCACCGGGGCGGGTATGGCTGAGTCGCACGTACATGACGTGCAGATCACCAAAGAAGCACCGAACTACCGGGTCGGCTAAGGCAGTTAGCTGGTGACGATTCACCAGCACTGCTCAGGTGGCGGCTCTAGGACGCCACCTTTCGCACGGGGCTGTTGCTGACTAAAGCGTACAGCCCCTTGTCATTTGTGAATTCCGCTACGAGAGATGGCCATGGCGCATCAAGATATCCACGCTCACCGCATCCTGATTCTGGACTTCGGCTCCCAGTACACCCAACTGATCGCCCGTCGTGTACGGGAAATCGGCGTGTACTGCGAACTGCACCCGTTCGATATGAGCGATGACGACATCCGCGCCTTCAACCCGCGCGGCATCATCCTCGCCGGTGGCCCTGAGTCGGTCCACGAAGCCGGTAGCCCGCGGGCGCCGCAAGCGGTGTTCGACCTGCAAGTGCCGGTGTTCGGCATCTGCTATGGCATGCAAACCATGGCCGAGCAGCTCGGCGGCAAGGTCGAAGGTTCCAACCTGCGTGAGTTCGGTTATGCCAAGGTCGACCTCAACGCCGCGACCCGTTTGTTCGACGGCATCACCGATTACGGCACTGAGCGCGCGCTGGACGTGTGGATGAGCCACGGCGATAAAGTCACCGCCATGCCGCAAGGCTTCGCCATCACCGCCAGCACCCCAAGCTGCCCGATCGCCGCCATGGCTGACGATGCGCGCAAATACTTCGGCGTGCAGTTCCACCCGGAAGTGACCCACACCAAGCAAGGCGGCGAGATCCTCTCGCGCTTTATCTTGGAAATCTGTGGCTGCGCGGCGCTGTGGACCTCGTCCAATATCGCCGAAGACGCCATCCGCCAAGTGCGTGAGCAAGTCGGCGACGCCAACGTGCTGCTGGGCCTGTCCGGCGGTGTGGACTCGTCCGTGGTTGCCGCGCTGCTGCACAAAGCCATCGGCAAGCAACTGACCTGTGTGTTCGTCGATAACGGCCTGCTGCGTCTGCACGAAGGCGACGCGGTGATGCAGATGTTCGCCGACAACATGGGCGTTAAAGTGATCCGCGCCAACGCCGAGGAAAAATTCCTCAGTGCCCTGGCTGGCGAAAGCGACCCAGAGAAAAAGCGCAAAATCATCGGCGCCAAGTTCATCGAAGTGTTCGATGAGGAGTCGAGCAAGCTGGACAACATCCAGTTCCTCGCCCAGGGCACCATCTACCCAGACGTGATCGAGTCGGCTGGCGCCAAGAGCGGCAAAGCCCACGTGATCAAGTCGCACCACAACGTCGGCGGCCTGCCGGACGACATGAAGCTCAAGCTGGTTGAGCCGCTGCGCGAACTGTTTAAAGACGAAGTACGTAAGCTCGGTCTGGAGCTGGGCCTGCCGTACAACATGGTCTACCGTCACCCGTTCCCAGGCCCGGGTCTGGGCGTGCGCATCCTCGGTGAAGTGAAGAAGGAATACGCCGACCTGCTGCGTCAGGCCGACCACATCTTTATCGAAGAGCTGCACAAGGCCGACTGGTACCACAAAGTCAGCCAGGCCTTCGTGGTGTTCCAACCGGTTAAATCGGTGGGCGTGGTCGGCGATGGCCGTCGTTACGCTTGGGTTGTAGCCCTGCGTGCGGTCGAAACCATCGACTTTATGACCGCCCGTTGGGCACACCTGCCGTACGAACTGCTGGAAACCGTCAGCGGCCGTATCATCAACGAAATCGACGGCATCTCCCGCGTCACCTACGACGTATCGAGCAAGCCGCCAGCGACTATTGAGTGGGAATAACCGGCATCCGCCATTAGGCTCCGCTGAGCTGCTGTAAGGCTAAGAAGCCCGCTTAATCGCGGGCTTTTTTCTGCCTGCGATTTGTTGTTTTACAGGCGTGCCTTGGGCAGCTGTCTACGGTGGGCATGCCCGCAAGGTAGAGATTTGTATACCAGCGGAATCCTCGGCAGGCGGCAATGTCCATAAATCATCCTGAGCACCTCAACCAAGGCGTAGTCAGTTGTCGAGCCGCTTGATCAGGGCATTGGCCTACAGTTTGGTAGGCCAGACGCGGACTTAACTGCCCCGCCTTGTTGGGGTGTGGCCCTGTAACTGCGTACCCAGTGACGCTCTGCCAGGGGTTGATTTGTGAGGGTTTTGGCAGCGCAACGCTGCTTTAGCTGGCTCTGATTTGGAGTCTTAGCACGACCAAGTGGAGGGATGGACGATGGTGGAGGCAAGGCTGTTTAAGCGTGTCGAATCGTTGTTGCAGGAAGCTGGAGTGTTGATCGGTGGCGAGCGTGCCCAAGATATTCAGGTACACGACCCACGCTTGTATGCCCGGGTGCTGGCGCAGGGGTCGCTGGGTTTGGGTGAGAGTTATATGGATGGCTGGTGGCAGGCCAACCATCTGGATGCCTTCTTATTCAATCTGATCAATGCCCGTCTCGATGAGCGGGTGCATGGCACGGGTGAAGTGTGGGATGCGCTCAAGGCCAAGCTGTTCAATCTGCAAAGCGGGCAGGGCAGTTATGAGGTCGGCAAGCGCCACTACGACCTAGGCAATGACCTCTACCGCATCATGCTTGGTAAGCGCTTGGTCTACAGCTGCGGTTATTGGCGCGACGCCAAGGACCTCGACGCAGCACAAGAAGCCAAGCTCGATTTGGTCTGCCGCAAGTTGCAATTGCGCCCCGGCATGCGTGTATTGGATATCGGCTGTGGCTGGGGTGAAGCGCTTAAGTTTGCCGCCGAGCGTTATGGTGTTGAAGGGGTGGGGATCACCATCTCGAAGGAGCAGGCCGCCTTTGCCCAGGACCTGTGCCGTGGCTTACCGGTGGAAATCCGCCTGCAGGACTATCGCGATCTCAATGAGCAGTTTGATGCGATTTTCTCTATCGGCATGTTTGAGCATGTCGGGGTGAAAAACTACCGCACCTACTTTGAGGTCGCCCAGCGCTGCCTGCCGCCCCATGGTTTGTTCCTGCTGCACAGCATCGGCACCAATATCAGTGACGACCACACCGACCCGTGGATTGCCCGCTATATCTTCCCCAACTCGATGCTGCCCTCGGCGGCGCAGATTACCGATGCGATGGAGGGTTTGTTTGTGCTGGAGGATTGGCACAACTTCGGCACGGACTACGACCTCACTCTGCAGGCTTGGCGCAATAACATCGATGCCGCCTGGGGACAGTTGGACACTGAGCGTTATGACGAGCGCTTCCAGCGGATGTGGAGCTTCTACCTAGCCGGCTCGATGGCCGCCTTTCGCACCCGCCATGCCAATCTCTGGCAGTTGGTGTTGTCCCCGTCTGGGGTGCCCGGCGGCTATATCGCGCCACGTTAATACCCTGCGCAGTACCATCACTCGGGCCGCTTACGGGGAGCCCGGGTGACGGTGGCAACGTCTCTCTATCTATTATTTCTGCCGTCTGCGCTGGCGAAATTCGCGCGCAGGTAAAGCGCTTGACCTAGAGCGCGCTCTAACTTTTAGGATCGTTTTATGGAAGTCGATCTGAGCATTGCCCAAGTTGCTAAGCGTACCGGCCTGTCGGTGCATACCCTGCGCTATTACGAGCGTATCGGTCTGATTGCACCGGTGGCACGGGCCAGTGGTGGGCAGCGGCGGTATGCAAGCAGAGACATGGCCTGGATCGACTTCCTCTTGCGGTTACGCACGACTCATATGCCCATCGGCACCATGCAGTTGTTCGCGACCTTGCGAGGCGAGGGGGAGGTCACGGTCCCGGCGCGGCGGCAACTGCTGCAAACCCACTTGGCTGACGTGTTGGCCGAGATTCAGGTGCTGCAGCAATGCGCTCAAACCGTGCAGGCGAAAATCGAGCATTACCAAGCGCTTGAGTTGTCCCCATCGCCGCCGATCGAAACTGTTGGAGATAATCCCGATGAACACGCTGAATCGCTACGAGCGCGGCCTGAGCAAGCTGCGCGAAATCGACGGGGAAGCCGGTGAGCGCGTACTCGAAAGCCTAAAAGATATTGCCCCGGACTTTGCCCGTTACCTGATTGAGTTTCCCTTCGGCGATATCTACAGCCGAGCACAGTTGGATTTACGCAGCCGCTAAATCGCCGTAGTGGCCGCACTCACCGCCATGGGCAACGCCGCACCGCAGCTTAGGGTGCATATTCAAGGCGCGCTGAATGTGGGGGTGTCGCGAGTCGAGGTGGTGGAAGTGATTATGCAGATGGCTGTCTATGCAGGCTTTCCCGCAGCGCTAAATGGCTTGGCAGCGGCCAAAGAGGTGTTTGCTCAGGCGGGAGCCAACTCGGCAAAGGTTTAGCGCTTTATGTTGGCGGGGGGTTAAGACTGGATAGGGGAGGCAGGCGACTCGCAATATGTTGCCAAAACGCCTGCACCACCGAGCTTTGCGCCGCCGCTTGCGAGCGCACCAAGGCAAATTTGCGCTGGATAACCGGGGCCAGAGGCAGCGCCCGAAGCTGTTGCATATCGGCTGGCAGTGTTGACTCCGGCAGGATTGCCACGCCTAGGCCTTCCCGGACCAGCACGCTGGCGCTGGTCCAATCTTTAACGCTCAGGCGAATGTTATTGAGCTCAAGGCCTGCCTGTTGCATCAGGCTCTGGGCGTGAACCGAGCAACCGCCGGTGGCCAGGATAAACGGCAGATCGACCATTTCCTTAAGCGCCACGCCTTGGGCTAAAGCACGGCGCGCCAAGGGGTGTGAGTGCGACAGCAGTACCCTCCATTGATCACGCCCCAGAATTAGAGCGTGCTGAGTGCGCTTGGGATTAAGCACCACCCCCAGATCCACCGTACCTTGAGCGAGCCAATCGAGGACTTCTTCATCAGTGCCTTCCACAGCCACCACTTCAATCCCCGGATAGCGCTGCGCAAAGCTATGCAGCAGGTCGGGTAATACATGGGCAATAACTGAAGGGAAACTGCCCAAGCGAATTCGCCCGCTACCCAGGCCCAAGTTGTTAGCGGCCAGGGCGCGGATAGCATCCAGCTCCTGCAGCATGCGGCGGGCATGCGCCAACACCTCTTCACCAAAGGCGGTAAGGCTCAATTGCTGACGTGCGCGAGCGAATAACGGCAAACCCAGATGACTTTCTAGTTGGCTGAGAGCCTGACTGGCACCGGACTGAGTAATGCCCATGTGCTCGGCGGCACGGGTGATGCTGGCCGAGTCAGCAATAGCCACCAATAGGCGCCAGTGGGTGAGGTTGTGCATATCAGTAGCTCAGCTTATGGATATTTGGTTGATGATTAATTTTACAGATTTAGCCCGCCCACGCATGTTGTGCAACTCATCTGCTAAGTCATTAGGGAGGCTTTATGAAGCTTTATTACGCCCCGCACACTTGCTCGCTCTCTCCGCACATTGTGCTGCGAGAGTTAGGGCTGCCCTTTGAGTTGGTCAAAGTTAATAACCAGACCAAGCAAACGGCTGATGGCCGCGACTTTTTGCGCATCAACCCCAAGGGCTATGTCGCTGCGCTGCAGTTAGGCGATGGACAAGTTCTCACGGAGGGGCCCGCCATCGTGCAGTATTTGGCGGATTTACGTCCTGAGCTGCAGTTGGCGCCTGCAGCGGGTAGTTGGCAGCGCGTGCGCTTGCAGGAGTGGCTGAGTTTTATCAACAGTGAAATCCATGCCGGCAGCGCGCCGCTGTTCAACCAGGCGTTGTCTGAGGAGGCTAAAAATTACTTTCGTGAACGCTTATTTAAGCGCTTTGCTTATCTGGAGGCTCATCTGCAAGGGCAGGCCTTTTTGCTCGGCGAGCGGTTCAGTGTGGCTGATGCGTATCTATTTACAGTGCTAGGTTGGTGCCGCTTTTTTGCGATCGACCTTCGCCGTTGGCCGGCAGTTTTGACCTATTTTGACAAGATTGCCGAGCGACCTGCAGTGCAGGCTGCGCTGCACGCTGAGGCGGTTGGTTGAGGTGGTGACGGGTATAACCAGGACCTCTGCGTAGCTCACTAACCCACTTGGCTATGGACTGGGAGTTGGCGGTTGTCAGCGGCTAATCCGCCTCCGTATGCTGCAGCAATGCCGACTTATCTCGAGCCGGTCTTTGTTTTAGAGAGATCTATGAGCAGCCAACGTTTGCCTTACCAGACTCTATCGCCGGATGCCTATAAGGGCTTTGGCGCGGCCAAGTTGGCCTTGGATAAAAGCAGCCTCGGCAAGCCGCTGATTGAGTTGGTGTACCTGCGGGTGTCGCAGATCAATGGCTGTGCTTTTTGCCTGGAGTTGCACAGCAATGCGTTGCGCGCCGGCGGCACCGCTCAGGCTAAGTTGGACAGCCTCGCCGGCTGGCGGGTTAGCAGTCAGTTTAGTGCGCGCGAGCGGGCGGCGTTGGCTTGGGCTGAGTCGTTGGTGGATGTGGCCAACACCCATGCGCCGGACTCCGAGTTTGCCCCGCTTAAGGAGTATTTCAGCGACGCCGAAATCTCCGATCTGAGTTTTGCCATCGCCTTGATGAGCGCCTTTAACCGTTTAGCCGTGGGCATGCGTCAGTAACGAGTTGTGGCAGGAGGGCTGCGGCAACCTGACGGTTCGCCGGGGTCGTCAGGGTGGCGGCTTAAATGAGAAGATAGTGCAATTGCCATGACGCAGTTGTTGCGTCGCAGGACTTCCCCGATGCCACCGGGCTAAGGACGCAACATGCACGTTACTCGCAGACAAATGCTTATCGGCCTCGCTGGCCTTGGTGTGGTCGGTCTCGGCGCCGGTGGTGTGCGCTATTGGCTGGGCCGCCCGGCAAATGTCGCCACTCACGACTATGAGCTGATCGCCGCGCCGTTGGATGTCGAGCTGGTCGCCGGGCATAAAACCCCGGCCTGGGCTTATGGCGGACAAGCCCCAGGTGTGGAGCTGCGTTGTCGCCAAGGCGAGCGTTTGCGCGTGCGCTTTATCAATAAGCTTGAGGTGCCGACCACCATTCATTGGCATGGCATTCGTTTGCCGCTGAACATGGATGGCGTGCCCTATGTGTCGCAAGCCCCAGTGCTGCCGGGCGAGTACTTCGACTACAACTTTATAACCCCCGATGCTGGTAGCTACTGGTATCACCCCCATGTCAGCAGTGGCGAGCAACTTGGCCGTGGCCTGGTCGGCGCGCTGATTGTGGAAGAGCGTGAGGCCACCGGCTTTGCGCATGAACGCACGCTGAACTTGAAAAGTTGGCACATCGATCAGCAGGGCGCCTTTACCGATTTTAGCGTGCCCCGTGAGGCGGCTCGTGGTGGTACACCGGGGCGGCTCAGTACGATCAATGGCGTGGCCACGCCGACCTTGGATTTACCCGCTGGGCAAGTGGTGCGGCTGCGCATCCTGAACCTGGATAACACCCACACCTATCGCCTGAATTTACCCGGTGCCGAGGCGCGCATTTATGCCCTTGATGGCAACCCGGTTGAGCCACGGCCACTGGGCAAGGAGTATTGGTTGGGCCCTGGCATGCGCCTCGATCTGGCCTTAAAGGTGGCCACCGCTGGCACTGAGCTGTCGCTGCGTAACGGTCCTTTGCGCTTGGCCACCCTGCGTGCCGTCGCCAGCAGCGAGGCGCCGGGCACGTGGCCGCCGGCGTTACCGGCGAACCCCGTGGCTGAACCGGATTTGGCCCGCGCCGAGACCGTTCGTTTTAATTTCGAGTGGGCGGGTGCCGTGTCGGTGGGCTTGGAGCAGGGCGCAGCGCACAGCTTTTGGCAGATCAATGGCAAGGCCTGGGACATCAATGATAAGACCTGCGCTGACCGGCCTATCGCCCGCCTGCAGTTGGGTAAGAGCTACGTTTTTGAGCTGCGCAATATGACTCAGTACCAACACCCGATTCATCTGCACGGTATGACCTTCAAGGTGTTGAGCTCTGATCGCAAGGACATCATCCCGTATTTCACTGACACCTATCTGCTGGGTAAAAACGAGCGCGCCAAGGTCGCTTTGGTCGCCGATAACCCGGGGGTGTGGATGTTCCATTGCCATGTAATTGATCACATGGAAACCGGCCTGATGGCTTCCATCGAGGTGGCTTAAGCGTGCGCCAGCCGGTGATTATTGATCGCAGCCGCGACCCGCACTTTATGCGCGAGGCCTTGGCCTTGGCGGCCCAGGGCGCAGCCAAAGGCGAGGTGCCGGTGGGCGCGGTGGTGGTGCACAACGGCGAGATTATTGGCCGGGGTTTTAACTGCCCGATCACCACCAGCGATCCCAGCGCCCATGCCGAGATGGTCGCCATCCGTGCTGCCGCGCAGCATCTGGCCAATTACCGCCTGCCGGGCTGCACCCTGTATGTGACGCTGGAACCGTGCAGCATGTGCGCCGGTTTAATCGTGCACTCACGCGTGCAGCGGGTGGTCTATGGCGCCACTGAGCCTAAGGCCGGAGTGGCGCACAGCCGTGGCGAGTTCTTCACCCAGAGCTTTCTCAACCACCGTGTATTGGTTGAAGGCGGGGTGTTGGGCGAGGAGTGCGGCGCGGTACTGAGCGCCTTCTTTAAGGCGCGCCGCGAGCAGCGTTAAGCTGCTTTACAGCGGTGTGGTCTGCGGCGGTTGTGGGCGTTTATCAATGCCAGGCACATGCTGATTGCCTTCAGCAAACTGCGTGCCTTCCAACTGCGGCTGGGTGACCCACGTGAGGATGTCGTAGTAGCGGCGGATGTTGCGCACAAAGTGCACCGGCTCGCCGCCGCGGGCATAGCCGTAACGGGTCTTGCTGAACCACTGCTTCTGCGCCAGGCGCGGCAGGATCTTCTGCACATCCAGCCATTTATCCGGATTGAGCCCCTCGGCCTTGGTCAGCTTGCGCGCGTCTTCCAAGTGGCCGCTGCCGACGTTGTAGGCGGCTAAGGCAAACCAGGTGCGATCCGGCTCCTGAATGCTCTCCGGCAGCTGTTCCTTCATATACACAATGTACTTGGCGCCGCCGACGATGCTCTGCTTGGGATCGAGGCGGTTGGATACGCCCATCGCCTGTGCGGTGCGCAGGGTCAGCATCATCAATCCGCGTACCCCGGTTTTCGACGTGGCGCCGGGCTGCCAAAGCGACTCTTGGTAACCGATGGCTGCCAGTAGGCGCCAGTCGATCTTGTGCGCCTGGGCGGCATCACGGAAGAATTTTTCATAACGCGGCAGGCGTTGCTGCAAGTGCTGGGCAAAGGTGTAGGCACCGACATAACCGAGTACGTCGACATGGCCGTAATAACGATCCTTCAGGCGTTGCAGGCTGCCGTTGTCTTTGGCACGTTTAAGGAAGGCGTTTACTTCATCGAGCAGGCTGTGATCTTCCCCGGGGGCCACGGCCCAGGCCAGTTTCTGCGCCTCGCCAATGTCGAAGCCAACGCGCACGTTCGGGAAATACACCTGGTTCATGGCCAACTCGTTGGAGTCCACCAGAGTTATATCGATCTGACCTTCATCGACCATGCGCAGCAGGTCGACCACTTCGACGGCGGCCGACTCTTCGTAATTCAATTCAGGATATTGCAGTTTAAGCGCGGCGAGCTGCTCGGCATGGCTGCTGCCCTTGAGCACCAGAATGCGCTTGCCGATTAAATCCTCCGGGCCGGTAGGGCGACGCTGCCCGTTGCGGTAAATCACCTGCGGGGTGACTTGCAGGTACTCGTCCGAAAACAGCGCGGATTGACTGCGCCCCGGGGTGCTGACCAAGCCCGCGGCGGCTAGAACCGGGCCGTCAGGCTTTTTTAGGCTGCTGAACAGATCATCCAGACTGTCGGCGGTCTGAATTTCCAGTTTTAGGCCTAAATCTTCGGCGAAACGCTTGACTAATTCGTACTCGAAACCGGTTTCACCGTTGCGATCTTCGAAATAAGTAGCGGGGCTGTTACGGGTTATCACCCGCAGCGTACCCTCCGCCTGAATGCGCTCTAGCGTGCTGGGTTTAGTTTCCTCAGCACAGCCGCTAAGCAGCAGGAGGATGCCGATCGCTGACAGCCAGCCGGCGCAGCGGGTACGGAAAACGGATTGGGCAAACATCCGCGCAGTATACGCAAACGATCAGGTCGACCATATATCGACAGGGAATAGCTTCTCTGCTAGCGATATCGCAGGGTTTGGCAAGCGTCACGGGTGCCCTTGGCGAGCGTTTAGGCTAGAATGCACGGCCTCAAAGCACACCCCCTTCCCAGAGGCTGTCTCCCGATGTTGATCCTGCGCGGCGCTCCCGCTCTTTCTGCTTTTCGTCACGGCAAACTGCTTGAACAACTGACCAGCAAGGTTCCCGCTGTCACCGGCCTGTATGCCGAGTTCGCGCATTTCGCCGATGTCACCGGCGTGCTGAGCGCCGACGAACAGCAGGTACTGGCCCGTTTGCTCAAGTATGGCCCTAGCGTACCGGTGCAGGAGCCAACTGGCCGCCTGTTCCTCAGCATCCCGCGTTTTGGCACCATCTCGCCGTGGTCGAGCAAAGCCAGCGATATTGCCCGCAACTGCGGTCTGGCCAAGATTCAACGTATCGAGCGTGGTCTGGCCTATTACGTCACCGGCGAACTCAGCGCCGCCGATGTGCAGCACGTCACCGAGCTGCTGCATGACCGCATGACGCAACTGGTATTGGATAACTTTGAAGGCGCTGCCGCGCTGTTCAGCAATGCTCAGCCGAAGCCGCTGACCGCTGTGGATATCCTCGCTGGCGGTCGTGCGGCTCTGGCACAAGCCAACGTGGATCTGGGCCTGGCCCTGGCTGAAGACGAAATCGATTACCTGCTCACCAGCTTCCAAGGCCTGGGGCGCAACCCCCACGACATCGAGCTGATGATGTTTGCTCAGGCCAACTCTGAGCACTGCCGCCACAAGATTTTTAATGCCAGCTGGGACATCGACGGCGAAGGCCAAGAAAAATCCCTGTTTGGCATGATCAAAAATACCTACGAAATGCACAGCGAAGGTGTGTTGTCCGCGTACAAGGACAACGCCTCGGTGATCGTCGGTCACCGCGCTGGGCGTTTCTTCCCGGACCCGCAAACCCGCCAGTACGGCGCGGTGCAGGAGCCGGTGCATATTCTGATGAAGGTCGAGACGCACAACCACCCGACGGCTATCGCGCCGTTCCCCGGTGCGTCCACTGGCTCCGGTGGTGAGATCCGCGACGAAGGCGCCACCGGTCGCGGGGCTAAGCCGAAAGCGGGTCTGACTGGTTTCACTGTCTCCAACCTGCAAATTCCAGGTTACGAGCAGCCTTGGGAAGTGCCGTACGGCAAGCCTGAGCGCATCGTCAACGCGCTGGACATCATGATCGAGGGCCCGCTGGGCGGCGCTGCGTTCAACAACGAATTCGGTCGTCCGGCCCTAACTGGCTATTTCCGTACCTTCGAGCAAGCCATCCAAACCCCTCGTGGTGAGGAAGTGCGCGGCTACCACAAGCCGATCATGCTGGCCGGCGGTCTGGGTAACATCCGCGCCGAGCACGTGCAGAAGGGTGAGATCAGCATCGGCGCCAAGCTGATTGTGCTGGGTGGCCCGGCCATGTTGATCGGTCTGGGCGGTGGGGCGGCTTCGTCGATGGCCACTGGTGCCAGCTCGGCGGATCTGGACTTTGCTTCGGTCCAGCGCGAGAACCCAGAAATGGAGCGCCGCTGCCAAGAGGTGATCGACCGCTGCTGGCAGCTGGGCGACGCCAACCCAATCAGCTTTATCCATGACGTCGGCGCCGGCGGTCTGTCCAACGCCTTCCCTGAACTGGTGAATGACGGCGGTCGCGGCGGGCGTTTCGAGCTGCGTAATGTGCCTAACGATGAGCCGGGCATGGCGCCGCACGAAATCTGGAGTAACGAATCCCAAGAGCGTTACGTGCTGGCCGTAGATGCCGCCGATTTCGAGCGCTTTAAAGCCATCTGTGAGCGTGAGCGTTGCCCGTTCGCCGTAGTCGGTGAAGCGGTTGAGGAAGCGCACCTGACCGTGACCGACAGCCACTTCGCCAACAAGCCGGTGGACATGCCGCTCAACGTGCTGCTCGGCAAGCCACCGCGCATGCATCGTTCGGTGACGCGTGAAGCTGAGCAGGGCGATGACTTTGCCGCCAGCCAAGTGCCGCTCGCCGAGGCCGTCAGCCGCGTGCTGCAACACCCGGCCGTGGCCAGCAAGAGCTTCCTGATCACCATTGGCGACCGCACCATCACAGGTTTGGTCGCTCGCGACCAAATGGTCGGGCCATGGCAGGTGCCGGTAGCGGACGTGGCTGTGACCGCCACCAGCTTTGACGTGTACACCGGCGAAGCGATGGCGATGGGGGAGCGCACCCCGCTGGCGCTGCTGGATGCCGCTGCATCCGGGCGTATGGCGATTGGTGAAACCATCACCAACCTGGCCGCCTCGCGCATCGAAAAACTCAGCGACATCAAACTCTCCGCTAACTGGATGGCCGCTGCCGGTCACCCGGGTGAAGACGCGCGTCTGTACGACACCGTTAAGGCGGTTGGTATGGAGCTGTGCCCGGAGCTGGGCATCACCATTCCGGTGGGCAAGGACTCCATGTCCATGCAAACCCGCTGGCAGGACGAAGGTCAGGACAAGAGCGTGACTTCGCCGCTGTCGCTGATTGTCACCGGCTTTGCCCCGGTTAACGATGTACGCCAGACCCTGACGCCACAGCTGCGCATGGATAAGGGCGAAACCGATCTGATCCTGATCGACCTGGGCCGTGGCCAGAACCGCATGGGCGCCTCGATCCTTGCGCAGGTGTACGGCAAGCTGGCGCAGCAAGCGCCGGACGTTGACGACGCCGAAGACCTCAAGGCGTTCTTTGCCGTAATCCAAGGCCTGAATGCCGACGGCCACATCCTCGCCTACCACGACCGTTCCGACGGTGGTCTGCTGACCACCGCGCTGGAAATGGCTTTTGCCGGCCACTGTGGTCTGAACCTGGTGCTCGATGCGCTGGCGGAAGGCCGTGACGGCGTGGCGGACGTGCTGTTCAACGAAGAACTGGGCGCCGTGATTCAGGTTCATCAGGACGCCACCGAGCTGGTGCTGTCGCAGTTCAGCGCTGCGGGCTTAGGCGACTGCGTGGCGGTGATCGGGCAGCCGGTCAACAGCAACAAAGTCTCGGTGCGTTACAACGAGGCGCCGGTATTTGAGGGTGAGCGCAGCGAGCTGCATCGTCTGTGGGCGCAAACCAGCTACGAGATTCAGCGCCTGCGTGACAACGCCCAGTGCGCTGAGCAGGAGTTCAATGGCCTGCTGCAAGAAGACAACCCTGGCCTGTCGGCCAAGTTGACCTTCGACGTTAATCAGGACATCAGTGCGCCATTTATCCGTACCGGCGTGCGGCCGAAAATCGCCGTGCTGCGTGAGCAGGGCGTCAACGGTCAGGTGGAAATGGCGGCGGCGTTTGACCGCGCCGGTTTCAGCGCCATCGACGTGCACATGAGCGATATCCTCGCTGGCCGCGTTGACCTGCAAGACTTCAAAGGTCTGGTGGCTTGCGGTGGCTTCTCCTACGGCGACGTGTTGGGCGCCGGTGAAGGTTGGGCCAAGTCGATCTTGTTCAACAGCCGTGCCCGTGATGGCTTCCAAGCCTTCTTCGAGCGCAAAGACAGCTTCGCCCTGGGCGTGTGCAACGGTTGCCAGATGATGAGCAACTTGAGCGAGCTGATTCCCGGCACTGAGTTCTGGCCGCATTTCGTGCGCAACCGCTCCGAGCAGTTCGAAGCGCGCGTGGCCATGGTTCAGGTGCAAGAGTCGGCGTCGATCTTCCTGCGCGGCATGGCCGGTTCGCGCATGCCAATCGCCATCGCCCACGGTGAAGGGCATGCCGAGTTTGCCAACGAAGAAAGCCTGCTCGAAGCTGATCTGTCTGGCAGCGTGGCCCTGCGCTTTGTCGATAACTTCGGCAAAGTGACCGAGACCTATCCAGCTAACCCGAATGGTTCGCCGCGTGGTATCACCGGTCTGACCAGCCGCGACGGCCGCGTGACCATCATGATGCCGCACCCGGAGCGGGTGTTCCGCGCCGTGCAGAACTCGTGGAAACCGGATGACTGGCAAGAAGATGCTGGTTGGCTGCGTATGTTCCGCAACGCCCGGGTTTGGGTCGACTAAGCCAAGGAGGCGCAGGCGATGGATAAACCTGCGCCGATTCGTCCGCTGGTCCGCCGGGTACTGCCCGGCGACCAGTTGCGTTTATGTCACTGCGGGCAGTCGGCCACTTTGCCGGATTGTCCTGCTTCCTGTCCCCAGAGCTTGCAGATCCAGGTACAGCGCGAGCAACTATTGCTGCTGTGCCACTGCGGCTTATCGCAACAATTGCCTTACTGTGATGGCCGCCATGCCGGTAGCGGGCAAAGCCTGGCCGAACGTTGGCGGCGCTTTCGTCACGACTGATCAGCCTTTAGCTTGTTGCTCCTGCTGATCGCGCAAGGTCTGCCCGGCCACGGCCCAGTTCTCGGTGGCGATCTCTTCGATGACGATGCTGGTCCATTCTGGCTTTTTATCCAGCACCCGTTCTAAGGTTTCGGTGAACTCTTTGACCACTTGAGCTTTTTGCTCACGGCTGGCGCCGGGTGTCATACGCAGGGTGATAAAAGGCATTGGCGCAATCCTCAGATGATTTCAGTGGGCTGAGCCTTAAACGGTGGCGACCCAGCTCAATAACAGACCGCGGCCACGAGGTAAGTGTGATGTTCAAATTGTGTTTTTATGTACCGCCCAGTCATCTCGAAGTGGTCAAGCAGGCGCTGTTCGCGGCAGGCGCCGGGCAGATCGGCAACTATGCTCAGTGCTGCTGGCAAACCCTAGGGCAGGGGCAGTTCCGTCCGTTGCCGGGGAGTCAGGCGTTTATTGGCGAGCAAGGGCAGCTGGAGCAACTGGCCGAGTGGAAGGTCGAGATGGTGCTGGAAGATGCGCGGGTACAGGCGGTGGTGCAGGCGTTAAAGCAGGCCCATCCCTATGAGACGCCAGCCTTTGATCTGTGGCGCTTGGCCGTAAGCCGTCGCTGGCAGTACTCGGGCGCCAGCGACGGGGTTGTCTAGGCCGATCAATTTTGATTGTGTTCGTTGGTGCTTTGTTTCAGGTAAGTGACGCTGCGCACTTGGTCGTTGTGGTCCAAGTAGAGCATTTTCACTGTGCTGATCTGATTCTTGGTGCCAGGCTCTTCATGAATCGAAAGCACCTTGGCCACCTCCAGAGCCATGCCGTAGTGATAGTTCTCACTGGTGGGCTGTATATCCTCGGCTTGGGCCAAGCTGGCTACGCCACCTAACAGGCTCAGCGCAGCCACACTCATCAGAGTAAGTTTCATCATCTATCTCCTCATGGGTAGCTGGCTTACGCCAGCTCTAAGTTGACGGCGATATTGCCGCGGGTGGCGTTGGAGTAAGGGCAGACTTGGTGAGCGGCGGAGATCAGTTGCTCGGCGCTGGTACGCTCAAGACCGGGCAGGCTGATCAGCAGATCGACAGCCAAACCAAAACCGCCTGGGATCTGCCCGACGCTGACTTTGCCGGTTACTGACAGGTCATTAGGCAGTTTGAGTTTTTGCTGGCTGGCCACGTATTTCATTGCACCGATAAAGCAGGCCGAGTAGCCGGCGGCGAACAGTTGC
This sequence comes from Pseudomonas sp. 5P_3.1_Bac2, assembly GCF_025465995.1. Lineage (GTDB taxonomy): Bacteria > Pseudomonadota > Gammaproteobacteria > Pseudomonadales > Pseudomonadaceae > Aquipseudomonas. The sequence goes on from NZ_JANLNY010000030.1 coordinate 344,049, forward strand.
TCGGGGTTGGTGGCGCTGCCACCTTGGCCGCCGAGTTCACGGGGTGTGGTCAGTTGCACATCGAGGAAGCCATCGGAAGACACGACCCGGCCGTCGCGGCCGCCGGTGGCAGTGGTAGTAGCGGTATACAGAGCGGTGATGGTTTGCATGGTGAATCCTCTTTGGTTAGTTCGATAATGTTTTGCGTGGTAAGTAGCTGCTGGTGAGGATTCTATGTGCGCATATGTTTTGCGCGCAAGATAATTATTAGTGTTTATCTGAATAGATTTTTATATTTTTGGAATAAGAAGCTGGACTAAACCAGCAGACCGCGCGGCGCCAAGCTGAGCGTTGTGGGGAGGGCTCAGTTGGCGCGCAGAGGAATTAGCTGTGGCGCTGTAATTGATCGCGCAGCGCGGTCAGCTGATCTTTGATCTGGCCCAATTGCTCAAGGCTATGACCGCTGGCTTGCAGAATGCAGGAGGGGAAACGTCGGGCTTGGTCTTGCAGGGCGCGCCCCTTATCGGTCAGGCGCAGCTGCACGACGCGCTCATCTTCTTTGCTGCGAGTGCGCTGTAGCACGCCTTCTGCTTCTAAGCGTTTGAGCAGTGGAGTGACGGAGCCGGGGTCGGTAAGCAGACGTTGGCTCATCTCGCTGACGGTGATGCCGTCTTGTTCCCACAGCACCAGCATGGCCAGGTATTGCGGGTAGGTCAGACCAATGCTTTGCAGCAGGGGCTTGTAAGCCTTGGTCATTTGCAGCGAGGTGGAGTGCAAGGCGAAGCACAGCTGATTGTCCAGCTGGAGCGCATCGCAGGAGTTAGGGTCGAGCATGGTACTGTCCAAGGAGTTAAGAGGAAAACAACTTAACGCGCAAAATGCATGCGGGCAAGTTGTTATCACTCTCTATTTCCTGGACTGGGCCTTTTAGGCGCGCCGTTTAGCCTTGCGGTGTGGGCTTAAGGGCGAATCTCGATCAGTGTGCCGTCTTTGACCAAGCTCCAGACTTCACGCATGTCGGTGTTCTTCATGGCGATGCAGCCTTCGGTCCAGTCCAGGGTGTTGAAGTACCACTCTGGGTATTCTTCATCCAGCGGCGTGCCGTGGATCATGATCATGCTGCCGGCGGAAACCCCTTTGGCACGGGCGCGGGCTTGGTCACGGGCATTGGGGTAAGAGACATGCATGGCGAGGTTGAACTTGTCGCTGTTCTTGCGCCAATCCAGCCAATAAAAGCCTTCCGGGGTGCGTTTGTCGCCTTCGCGCTCTTTCGCGCCGTTGGGCTGCTTACCGAGGGAAATACGGTAAGTCTTCAGCGTGTCGCCACGGCTGATCAGGTGCAATTGACGTTCGGATTTAACCACCAGCACCTTGTCGATGGTCTTGCCATCGAGGCTCGCGGTGCTGCTGGCGTGGGCATGCAAAGCAGTGGTCAGGCAAAGGAAGATAAACAGCCAACGCATGGTCGAATCCGCAAGTCAGGGAGTGTGGTTGAAGTGGGCACGCAGCTCGGTCAGAGACTCTAGGCGCAGCGGATACTGCTGGCTCAGGCGGTCAGCGAAGAAGCATTCTAAAGTACGCCCAATGGTCGGGAAAGCCAGCTCTGACCAGGGGATTTGCGCCTGGCTAAACAGCTTAACCTCAAGGCTTTCTTCGCCAGCGGCAAAATCCAGGTCGCGTAACTGGGCGCGGAAGAACAAATGCACCTGATGGATATGGGGCAGATCAAACAGGTTATACAGCTGCAAGTTGTCGACCCGGGCACAGGCTTCTTCAGCGGTTTCACGGGCGGCGGCTTGGGCTACGGTTTCGCCGTTTTCCATAAAACCTGCTGGTAGGGTCCAGTAGCCGCGGCGCGGTTCAATGGCGCGGCGGCACAGTAGCACTTGCTCACCCCAAACGGGCAGGCAGCCGGCAATGATTTTCGGATTGTCGTAAAAGACCTGATGACACTGCTCACAGCTGTAGCGCAAACGGCTGTCGCCGGGCGGGATCGTCTGTGTGATGGGGGCGCTACAGTTGCTGCAGAACTTCATGCGGGCACCTTTGTTTGAGGTGCCTATCTTGGCCGGCCAGCGCCTGCTCGACAAGGGTTGAGCAGGCTTGGCTGATTGCCGCGCGACTTAGTTGGCGATATGGGCGAGCAAGGCATCGCTCAGCGGCTTGGCTTGGGCGCCGAGCAGTACGTGGCAGATACCGTGATCCAGGTAGCTAATCCCTAGGGCGCCGAGGGCCGAGAGTTGCGCGGTGTTGATCCGCTTAATATCGGTAAGGCGCAGGCGCATGCGGGTTATGGCGACGTGCTCAATCAGCTGCACATTGTCGCTGCCGCCCAAAGCGCTCAGCCACTTATCCAATAAGGCTGGTTCTAGCTCAGACTGGCGGACTTGCGGCAGCGGCGCTGCTGCAACCACGACTTCGCTCTGCGGCACGGCCGGTACCGGTGCTGGAAGGTCGTTGGGCAGTGCTTGGCGGATCTTATCCGCCAGGCTATCGGCTTGCGGACCTACCACCACTTGCAAGCTGCCGCTGGTGCCAGGCTTAACCACGGCCATGGCGCCTAAGGCTTTGAGCTGCTGCTCATTGGCAAGCTCGCGATCGGCCAGTTGCAGGCGCAGGCGGGTGGTGCAGGCATCGATCACGATCAGGTTCGCTGCACCGCCTAAGGCACTGATATAAGCCGCCGTGCGGTCGGCAGGAGTGGCAGCGCTGGCCGGCTCTTCATCGGGGCGTGGTTCCTGTACCTCGCGTCCCGGGGTGGAGAGGTTAAACCGGCGGATAAACTGATCAAATATCAGGTAGTACAGGCCGCCGTAGAGCAGGCCCAGCGGCAGCAGCATCCAGCCGTTATGGGACTTGCCCCAGCCCAAAGCCAGGTCGATGGCGCCACCGGAGAAGGTGAAGCCCAGGCGGATATTCAGCCAGTCGGTCAGCGCCATGGACAGCCCCGTGAGCAGGGCATGCACCAGATACAGCAGCGGTGCGAGGAACATAAAGGCAAATTCTACCGGCTCGGTCACGCCGGTTAAGAAGGATGTCAGCGCGGCTGACAGGAGCAAGCCGCCGGTGAGTTTGCGCCGTTCTGGCCGCGCGTTGCGATACATCGCCAGGCACGCCGCCGGCAGGCCAAACATCATCATCGGGAACATGCCGGCCATAAACTGCCCGCCCTTGGGGTCGCCAGCAAAGTAACGGGCCAGATCACCAGTGACCAAGCGCCCCGTCTCCGGGTCGGTAAAGCTGCCAAAGACAAACCACACCAGGTTATTGAGGATGTGGTGCAGGCCCGTGATGATCAGCAAGCGGTTCAGCGCGCCAAAGGCGAAGGCACCGATGCTGCCGCTGTCGAGCAGCAGTTGGCCCAGGCTGTTGATGCCATGTTGCAGCGGCGGCCAAATCAGCCCCAGCAGCAACCCCAGGCACAGCGTACAGAGGCCGGTGGCAATGGGCACAAAGCGGCGCCCGCCAAAAAACGCCAGATACTCGGGCAGCTTGATGTCTTTAAAGCGGTTGTACAGCGCACCGGCAGTAAGGCCGCTGATGATCCCGGCGAGCACGCCCATGTCGATGCTGGGGTCGATGGTTTTCAGTACCGCCAGCAGCACCAGATAACCAATGGCCCCTGCTAGCCCGGCGGTGCCGTTGTTATCGCGGGCAAAGCCGACAGCAATACCGATGGCAAAGATCAGGCCTAGGTTGGCCATGATCGCCGTACCGGCTTGGTGAATCAGCGCGATGTTGAGCAGATCGGTATCGCCTAAGCGCAGCAAGAGGCCGGCAATGGGCAAAATGGCGATGGGCAGCATTAGGGCGCGGCCGAGGCGTTGCAGACTATCCATAATCACGGGTGGCATGCGCATTCTCCTTATTAGTTATTACACCAGCGGCCAATAGCTGTGGCACTGTTCCCTGACTTGCGCGGCGCTGCTGAGGCTCAGTAGCGTCTGGCTGCGTTGCCGGCAGTCCGCAGCGTCGAGGGTACGGACTCGGGCTTTAAGTTCACCGATCAGGCCGGGCCCCACCGACAGCTCTTGCACGCCAAGGCCGATTAACACCGGGGTGGCTAAGGTGTCGGAGGCCAGTGCGCCACACACGCCGACCCAGCGTTGGTGCTTGGCCGCGGCGCTACAGGTCTGTTGGATCAGGCGCAGTAAGGCCGGGTGGAGAGCATCGATACGCGGCGCTAAACCGGCATGGCCGCGATCCATGGCGAGGGTGTATTGCGACAGGTCATTGGTGCCGATGGAGAAAAAGTCGGCATGCAGCGCCAGTTGATCCGCCAGCAAGGCCGCCGACGGCACTTCGATCATCACGCCCAGTTGCGGCAGCTGGCTGATGTTCAGTTCCGCGGCCAATTCTTCTAAGCGTTTACGGATGGCGATCAGCTCATCCACTTCGCTGACCATCGGCAGCAGGATGCGGCAGCGTTGCAATGGCTTAACTTTGAGCAGGGCGCGTAACTGCTGATCGAGCAGGGCCGGGCGGGCTTGGCCTAAGCGAATGCCGCGCAGGCCCAGCGCAGGGTTTTCTTCCACCGGCAGTGGCAGGTAACTCAGGTGTTTATCGCCGCCTACATCGATGGTGCGGATAATCACCGGCTGCGGGCTTATGGCATCCAACACGCTTTGGTAGGCCGCCTGTTGCTCGGTTTCATCAGGGGCGTATTGACGGTCGATAAAGAGAAACTCGGTGCGCAGCAAGCCAACGCCATCGGCGCCATTGCCCAAGGCTTCACTGGCCTCGTGGTGTGAAGCAACGTTGGCGGCGATTTCTATAGGCACGCCATCGCGGGTCAGGGCCGGCTCGTGGGCATGGTGTTGTTGCTGCTCGCGGCGCGCTTGGCGTTGCTGCTGGTAACTGAGCACTTGCTCTAGGCGTTGCGCGTTGGGGCTTAGTTCCAAGCGGCCGTTTTCTGCATCGAGCACCATGATCTGCCCGCTGTCTTGCTCCAGCAGTTGTGCCCCCAGCGCTACCACGCAGGGCAGGCCACGGCTGCGGGCAAGAATGGCGACGTGGGAGGTGGGTCCGCCTTCGGCCATGCAAATGCCGGCGACGCCGCTTTCGAGCAGTGGGCCGAGGTCCGAGGGGGTGATCTCATGGGCGGCGACAATCGCGCCGGGGCTGATTTGCAGCGCGTCGTGCTGGTTGAGCAGCACGCGCAGTATGCGTTTTTCCAGATCGCTGAGGTCGTTGGCGCGCTCTGCCAGCAGCGGGTTGTTGAGGCTACGCAAGATGTTGCGCTGGGCCTCAATCGCGCGGTGCCAGGCATGGGGCGCGGAGATGCCCTGATCGATCAGCAGGTCGGCGGCATCCAGCAGGCTCGGGTCTTCAAGCAGGGCTTGGTGGGCGGCGAAGATCGCGGCTTCGGCTTCATCATCGCGTAGTTCCGCTTGCACTTGGTTGGCCTGGACGTCGCGGCGCACCTGTTGCAAAGCCTGGTCGAGGGCGAGGTGTTGCTCGTGTGGGTTGTGTTCGCCGTGATCCTCGCTCAACTCGATGCTGCCCAGCAGAGTCAGCGGCCCACTGACCAGCCCCGGCGAGGCGCACACACCACTGAGACTGCCGGCCACCGGTTGCGCCTTAACCGGTAGCGCAATGCTGGTGGGTGGCAGGTTGGGGGCGCTGTCATGGGCGGTGCCGATGGCGTCGAGCAGGGCGGCTAAGGCTTGCTGACAATCGGCGCCGCGGCAGATCACCTCGACCTCTTCGCCCTCTGCCACGCCTAAGCCCATGATGCCCAGCAGGCTGTCGAGGCTGGTTTGCTGTCCGGCAAAGTGCAGTTCGCAGCTGCTGCTAAAGCCTTGCGCGGTTTTACGTAATAAGGCGGCAGGGCGGGCGTGCAGGCCGCCGCTATGGGCAACACGGGCATGCCCTTGGGCTTGTGGCTGGGGGACGCTGGCTTGGGCTTGCGCTTCAGGCCGCTCGAGGGTGTCGTCGAGTGGGCTGAGCATCAGTACTGGGGTGCCGAGGGTGACCGTTTGCGTGGTCATGGGCCGCACCTGCCAGCCCTCGGCGTTGTTGACCACCATCACGGTGATCAGGCTTTTGCAGCGCTGCGCTACCCGATCCAGATCAAAGCACAGCAAGGCTTGCCCTTCGATTACCCGCTCACCCGGTTCGACCAGCACGGAAAAACCTTCGCCTTGCAATTGCACCGTGTCGAGGCCGACGTGCAGCAGAATCTCGACCCCGTTATTGGCGCGGATGCCGATAGCGTGGCGGGTCCGGGCGATATGGCTGATCACGCCGGCGCAAGGGGCGTGCAGACGGTTGCTGGTGGGGTCGATAGCGATCCCTTCGCCCATGGCATTGCTGGCGAAGACCGGGTCGGGAACACGGTTTAGGGGTAGCAGCGGGCCGTTCAGTGGCGCTTTAAGTGCCAAGTTCTTGTTGTACATGATGATGGCCTTAGTGAGTGCGAGTGACTTTGCTCAGGTGCCGCGGCTGATCCGGGTTCATGCCGCGGGCTTGGGCCAGATGCGCGGCCATGACGTAAAAACTTTGAATGGCCAAAATCGGGTCCAGCAGTGGGTGCGCGGCACGTTGTAAGGTGAGTTGGCGCTCGCGCACATCATCGGGAGCGGCCAGCAATACTTCGGCGCCGCGCTGGCGCATATCGGCGGCCAAAGCGAGCAAGCCGGCTTGCTCGGGGCCACGTGGGGCGAAGATCAGCAGGGGATAGTGGGCTTCGATCAATGCCATGGGGCCGTGGCGGACTTCGGCGCTGCTAAAGGCTTCGGCTTGAATGGCTGAGGTTTCTTTGAACTTCAGTGCGGCTTCCTGGGCAATCGCCAGGCCGGCGCCACGGCCAATCACCAGTAAGCGCTGACAATCGCGCAGTCTGTGGCTGGCCAGACTCCAGTCGAGGGTGCTGGCGCTGTGCAGGTCATCCGCCAGACCTGCACCAGCGTCCAGTAGCGCCGCGTCGCCTTGCCAGTGGGCGAGCAGGCGCACGGCGGCGGTGAGACTGGCCACAAAGCTTTTAGTCGCCGCCACACTGCGCTCGGCGCCAGCGCCTAACGGCAGGGCGAACTCACTGACCGCTGCCAGGGGCGAGTCGGGTGCATTGACCAAGGCCACGCTGGTGGCGCCGTGTTCACGCAGGCCGCGCAAGGTGTCGACCAAATCGGGGCTTTGCCCGGACTGCGAGAAGGCAAAAGCGGCTTGGCCGCGCACTTGCAGCGGGGCGTTGTGCAGGGTCAGAAGCGACATTGGCAGCGACAGCGTCGGCAAGCCCAAGAGCTGCATGCACAGGTAAGCGAAGTAGCTGGAGGCGTGATCCGAGCTGCCGCGTGCCACCGTCAAGGCCAGCTGTGGAGGCTGTTGACGCAAGCGCTCAACCAAGGACGGTAGCTGTTGATCGAGGATCTTGAGTTGCTGGCGCACGACATCGGCGCAGGACAGCGTTTCTTCAAGCATGAGAGAGGTCAAGGCGAGGTTCCTTCCACAATGACGCGTTGTACTTCGAGGTTTCTATCCAGTTGCACCACATCCGCCCAAGCGCCCACGGCCAGGCGCCCACGATCCGTCAGGCCGAGGTAGTCGGCAGGGAATTGCGCCAGGCGCTGCGCGGCTTCGGCCAAGGGCAAGCCGATCTGCACCAGATTGCGCAGGGCTTGGTCCATGGTCAGGGTGCTGCCGGCTAAGGTGCCGTCGGCCAGGCGCACGCCGCCTAGGCATTTGCTCACGGTATGGCTACCCAGCTGGTAGTCGCCGTCGGGCATGCCGGTAGCGGCGGTGGAGTCGGTGACGCAGTACAAGCAGGGGATGGCGCGCAGGGCGACCTTGATCGCGCCGGGGTGGACATGCAGCAGGTCCGGGATCAGCTCGGCATAGCGTGCGTGGGCTAGGGCGGCGCCGACTATGCCCGGCTCGCGGTGATGCAGGCCGGTCATGGCGTTATACAGGTGGGTAAAGCCGCTGGCGCCAGCTTCCAGTGCCGCCACGCCATCTTCGTAACTGCCCAAGCTGTGACCGATTTGCAGGCGAATGCCGCGTTGGCTGAGGGCGCGAATCAGTGGCAGGTGGCCGGCCATTTCCGGGGCGATGGTGATGATGCGGATCGGCGCGCGGCGCAGATGCTCATCCACTTCGGCAAGCAAGGCGGTGTGGGCAAAGTTAGGTTGGGCGCCGAGTTTGCCGGGGTTGATATAAGGCCCCTCGAGGTGCACACCGAGCACCCGGGCGCCATCTTCCAGGGGCAAGTCGCAGTAGTCACCGAGTTCGGCCAGCACGCTGGCGATCTCGATATTCGGCGCGGTCATGGTGGTGGCCAGCAGCGAGGTGGTACCAAAGCGCCGATGGGTGCGGGCGATGGTGGCAAAGGCGCTGCTGCCTTCCATGATGTCGCGGCCACCGCCGCCATGTACGTGCAGGTCGATAAAGCCCGGCAGCAGATAGGGCGCGTTGTTGCTGGCCGGGTCGCATGGATGGCCGTCGATCTGGGCGATGCGGCCATGGGCCAAATGCAGACGGCCCAACACCCAGCCATTGGCTGTGAGGATATTGCCTTCGAGCATGGGAGGCTCCGTGGAGGTCAGCGTCGCAGTTCGGCGACGAAGTCGTAGTAGTCGTTACGGCAGTAGGTGTCGGTCAGCTCGATGGGCGTGTTGCCGTCGAGGTAACCAATACGGGTCATCAACAGCATCGCGGTGCCGGGAGCGATGCCCACCAGTTCGGCATCGTCAGCGCTGGCGTTGATTGCGCGGATGTGCTGCAAGGCGCGCACCACCGGGCGGTTGATGCTGTCGAGGTGCTCATAAAGGGAGTCGCCCACGGCCTGTGGGTTAGGCAGTAAGCGCGTGGGAATCGTGCTGCGTTCAATCGCCATCACCATGCCGTCGGCTTTGCGCAGGCGGTGCAGGCGGGTGACTTTTTCGGTGGGCGAGAGGCCTAGGCGGATCACCTCTTCATGGCTGGGGCGGTCGATATAACGCTCCAGCCAGGTTGAACTGGGGGTTAAGCCTTTTTGCCGGAGCATCTCGCTAAAGCTGGAGAGGCGTGACAGCGGTTGCTCTAAGCGCGGACTGATATAGGTGCCGGAGCCTTGGTTGCGGCGGATCAGACCTTGCTCCAGCAGGACTTCCATCGCCTTGCGCGCGGTCACCCGGGAAATTTTCAGGCCTTCGCTCAGGCAGCGTTCCGAGGGCAGCGCTTGGTCGACTTGCCATTGGCCGCTGTGGATGGCGTTTTCTAGGTTGCGCGCCAGTTGCAGGTACAGCGGGGTGGGCTGTGCTTCATCGGGGCGCAGGGTCAACAGCAAGTCCAGTGCGTGTTTCATGCAGTGCGTCCATGGCAGGGCGAATGAGCGGAGTGCCGGGAAATTAATACCACCTAAATACCATGTCAATAACACTTTTTTGTCTCTTAAAGCAGGTATTAAGACAGGCTTTTTTGACGCGTTTATTAGCTAAGAAAGGCTTCTATCTCAAGTGTTTGAGCCCTATATAAAAATCAGGATTGTTAGACGAGGATGTGCCGGCTTGGGCGGGGCTTGATCGAGCAAGTGGTATTAATGTGGTCTGATGGCAAATGTTTGCCGATTGGCTGGCGCTGGGTTTTAGCGATACGCCTCTTTAAACCAGGTCGATACGTGCTTTGCAGCAGGGCAGGGGCTGGATATTTGGGCTTGGCACGCTTTCGTGCGATTATCCGCGCCAGCCTAATTCACTGAGAATGCCATGCTGGACGAGTTGCTCCTGCGCATGCGCGGATATACCCCGCGCCTGTTGCCGCCCGCTGATGCCTATCCAGAAGCCGCTGTGCTGGTGCCGATCACCCGCAGTGATGAGCCCGAAGTGGTGCTGACCCTGCGCGCCGATGGCTTATCCACCCACAGCGGTGAAGTGGCATTCCCTGGCGGTCGCCGCGATGCCGAGGACGTCGATCTGATCCGCACCGCTCTGCGTGAAGCACAAGAAGAAATCGGCCTGCCTCCTGGTTTGGTCGAGGTGGTCGGGCCGCTGAGTACGTTGATCTCGCGCCATGGCATTCAGGTCACGCCCTATGTGGGGGTGGTGCCTGATTTCGTCGAGTACGAGGCCAATGATGGGGAGATTGCCGCGGTATTTAGCGTGCCGCTGGCGTTCTTTCGCGACGATCCGCGCGAAACCACGCACCGTATCGATTACCTGGGCAAGAGCTTCTATGTGCCCAGCTACCGTTATGGCGAATACAAGATATGGGGGCTGACCGCGATCATGTTGGTTGAGCTCATCAATCTGGTGTTCGATGACGTCAATATCGATCTGCATCAGCCGCCCGAGCACTTTATTAAGCTCAATTGAGCCACGTCTGAGGAGCCAATCATGAAGTACAGCCTGGGGCAGTCCCGCGTTGAATGCCATGCCGAGAGTTGGGTTGCACCCAATGCCACCCTGGTCGGCAAAGTTAAGTTGGAGCAGGGCGCCAGTGTTTGGTTTAACGCGGTGCTACGTGGCGATAACGAGCTGATTACGATCGGTGAGAACAGCAACGTGCAGGACGGCAGCGTGCTGCATACCGATATGGGCTTCCCGCTGACCCTCGGCAAGGGCGTCACCATTGGCCATAAAGTCATGCTGCATGGCTGCACGGTGGATGACTACAGCCTGATTGGCATCAACGCGGTGATCCTCAACGGCGCGAAAATCGGCAAATACTGCATCATCGGCGCCAATACCCTGATTGCCGAGGGCAAAGAAATCCCCGATGGTTCGCTGGTGATGGGCTCCCCTGGCAAGGTCGTGCGTGAGCTGACTGATGCGCAAAAGAAGATGCTTGAAGCCAGTGCTGCCCACTATGTGCATAACGCCCAGCGCTATGCCCGCGAACTCACCCCGCAGGACGATTAATGGAACAGTCACGCCCCGTCGCTTCGCCTTGCGTGCATGTGTGTGCGTTGGACGATGCTGATATTTGTCTTGGCTGCCAGCGCTCGGTCGCCGAGATCAGCCGCTGGAATCAAATGGACAACACTGAGCGGCGCGCCGTGCTGCAACGCTGTTATGAGCGTGCTCAGGCCCAAGGTATTTTGCTGTAACCCCATCCTTTATTGATTAGTTTGAGGAGTCGCCATGCCCCGTATTGGAACCCCTTTATCGTCGAGCGCCACCCGTGTGCTGCTGTGTGGCTCGGGCGAGCTGGGTAAAGAAGTGGTGATCGAGCTGCAACGCCTGGGGGTAGAGGTGATTGCCGTGGATCGTTACGCCAATGCGCCGGCCATGCAGGTGGCCCATCGCAGCCATGTGATCAATATGCTCGATGGCGACGCCCTGCGTGCGGTGATCGAGTTGGAAAAACCGCAGTACATTGTTCCGGAAATCGAAGCCATCGCCACGGCTACTCTGGTTGAGCTGGAAAACGAGGGCTACACCGTGATCCCCAGCGCCCGCGCTGCGCAGCTGACCATGAACCGCGAGGGGATTCGGCGTCTGGCTGCTGAAGAGCTGGGCCTGCCGACTTCGCCATACCGCTTCGCCGACTCCTTCGAGCAGTGCCAGGCCGCCGTGCAAGAGATTGGCTTCCCGTGCCTGATCAAGCCGATCATGAGCTCCTCGGGCAAAGGTCAGTCCGTGCTGAAAAGCATCGACGACCTGCAAGCCGCATGGGATTACGCGCAAGCCGGCGGTCGCGCTGGCAAAGGCCGGGTGATCGTCGAGGGCTTTATCGACTTCGATTACGAAATTGCCTTGCTTACCGTGCGCCACAGCGGCGGCACCACCTTCTGTGCGCCGGTTGGCCACCGTCAGGTCAAAGGCGATTACCAGGAATCCTGGCAGCCGCAGGCCATGACCCCGCAAGCCCAGGCTGAGGCCGAGCGTATCGCTCTGGCAGTGACCGGCGCCTTGGGTGGTCGCGGTCTGTTTGGCGTGGAGCTGTTTGTGAAGGGCGATCAGGTGTGGTTCTGCGAGATTTCGCCGCGTCCCCACGACACCGGTTTGGTTACCCTGATTTCGCAAGATCTGTCTGAGTTTGCCCTGCATGCGCGGGCCATTCTCGGTCTGCCGATCCCGGTGATTCGCCAGTTCGGTCCATCCGCCTCGGCGGTGGTGCTGGTGGAAGGCGAGTCGACTCAGGTCAGCTTCGGCAACCTCGGTGCGGCTCTGGCTGAGCCAGACACCATGCTGCGCTTGTTCGGTAAGCCCGAAGTCAGCGGTCAGCGCCGCATGGGCGTGGCCCTGGCGCGTGATGAGTCGCTTGAGGCGGCCCGCGCCAAAGCTACGCGTGCGGCCCAAGCCGTCACCATCGAGCTGTAATGCCGGCGCGCCAAGCGCTTAAAGGCTCAGGACTTAAAGCCTGGGCCTGGTGGTTGGGGTTGCTGGTGTTGGCCCCCGTCGCCTTGCCGCTGGCGCTACATACCCGTCGTCATGCACTGCGCCTGCCGCCTGCGGCAGGTCCGCAGCAGGGCGTGGCGGGAGCGCAGTTCGTGGCGAAGCCGCTGCGACTATTATTGCTGGGGGAGTCGACCATCGCCGGAGTGGGCGTTGCCAGTCAGGCGGATGCCCTCGCTGGGCAGCTGGCCGCGGCTTTGGCCGTGCGCTGCGGACGGCCAGTGCATTGGCAGGCGCTGGGCGAAAACGGCATCACCGCCGCGCAAGCGCAGCAGCGTCTGCTACCCCAGGTGTTAAGGCAGCCGGTTGATCTGGCTGTGCTGGCCTTGGGCGTCAACGACAGCAGTCATTTATCTTCTTTGCACAGCTGGTGCCAGGCCCAGGCGGGTATGGCGCAAGCGTTGCAGCAGCAGGGCGCGCGCGTGGCTTTTTGTGCGGTGCCGCCGCTTGAGCATTTCACCGCCTTGCCCTGGTTGCTGCGGCGCTTATTAGGCGCCCGGGCCAGGTTGCTGGATGGCTGCTTAGGGCGTGTGGCCGGGCAGTTAGGTGCCAGTCACCATCCGCTTCAGCTGGAATTTACCGCCGAGTTTCTCGCCGAGGATGGCTATCACCCCTCGGTCTTAGGCTATCGGGTATGGGCGCAAGCGTTGGCGGCTGAGCTGGGCTTAGAAGAGTTGCGCTAGCGCTCAGGCCAAGGATTGGACTTGGCCTGATAGGACAGGGCTTAGATATGCAGGATAAATTCGCGCACCAGCTTACTGCCGAAGTAGGCCAGCATCAGCAGGCAGAAGCCGGCTAGGGTCCAGCGAATCGCCTTGTGTCCGCGCCAGCCGAGCTGATGGCGGCCCCACAGCAGCACGGCAAACAGAATCCACGCAAACAGCGAGAAGAAGGTCTTGTGCACCAGGTGTTGAGCGAACAAGTCCTGCACGAATAGCGCGCCAGACACCAGCGACAGGGTCAGGGTCAGCCAGCCACCCCAAAGGAAACCAAACATCAGGCTTTCCATGGTTTGTAGTGGCGGGAAGTTTTTGATCAGTCGCGATGGGCGTTTGTGCTTGAGCTGGTAGTCCTGCAAGAGCACTAGCAAGGACTGGAAGACGGCGATGGTCAGCAGTCCATAAGCGGTCAGCGACAGCAGAATGTGGGCGAGGATGCCGGGCTCTTCATCGATGATCTGAGAGGTGCCGGTGGGCATAAACTCAGCCAGCAGCACGGTGATCACGCCTAGCGGCAGCATAAAGATCAGCAGGTTTTCCACGGGGATGCGGATGCACGCTATGAGCGTGAGGAAAATCACTGCGGCGGCGACCAAGCTGGCGGCATTGAAGAAGTCCAGTGCCAGCACGCTGCCCGTAAACATCTGGTGCCAGAGGCTGCCAACGTGCAGCAGCAGACCGAGGGTGGCGAGGCTGATCAGCAGGGTGCGGTGAACGTTGCTGCCCTGATTCAGGCGCAGACCTTGATAGAGTGCGGCACCGGCATAAAGGCAGGCGGCGGCGAGGCTGGGGAGCATTGGCTGCATATTTATTAGCAAAATTACCCGGGAAAACAGCAGTGTGGCATACAACCGCGACGCCACGAAAGCGTCAGGCGGTGTCGGTGTGCGGCAGTCTTCGCTATAATCCGCGACCTGTTGCAAGACCACCCTCGGCTCCCGTGAGCCTGAAAGGAACACGCATGTTCGAAAATTTGACCGACCGCCTCTCGCAGACCCTGCGTAATGTCACTGGCAAAGCCAAGCTCAGTGAAGACAACATCAAGGACACTTTGCGTGAAGTGCGCATGGCCTTGCTGGAAGCCGACGTGGCGTTGCCGGTGGTCAAGGACTTCGTCAATAAGGTCAAAGACCGTGCGGTCGGCACCGAGGTGTCGAAAAGCCTGACTCCAGGCCAAGCCTTCGTCAAAGTGGTGCGTGCCGAGCTGGAAGAGCTGATGGGCGCAGCCAACGAAGATCTCGCGCTTAACGCCGCACCGCCAGCGGTGGTGCTGATGGCCGGTCTGCAAGGTGCGGGTAAAACCACCACCGTGGGCAAGCTGGCGCGCTTCCTGAAAGAGCGTAAGAAGAAGTCGGTGTTGGTGGTTTCGGCCGACGTTTACCGTCCGGCAGCGATCAAGCAGTTGGAAACCCTGGCCAACGATATCGGCGTGACCTTCTTCCCGTCCGATATCAGCCAGAAGCCGGTGGCCATCGCCGAGGCGGCGATTAAAGAAGCCAAGCTCAAGTTTATCGACGTGGTGCTGGTGGATACCGCCGGTCGCTTGGCCATCGACGCCGAGATGATGGCTGAGATCCAGGCCCTGCACGCGGCGATCAAGCCGGTCGAGACGCTGTTCGTGGTCGATGCCATGACCGGTCAGGACGCCGCCAATACCGCCAAAGCTTTTAACGAGGCGCTGCCGCTTACCGGCGTGGTGCTGACCAAAGTCGATGGCGACGCTCGTGGCGGTGCTGCGCTGTCGGTACGTCATATCACCGGTAAGCCGATCAAGTTTATCGGTATGGGTGAGAAGACCGAGGCGCTGGAGCCATTCCATCCGGATCGGATCGCCTCGCGCATCCTTGGCATGGGTGACGTGCTCAGTCTGATCGAACAGGCTGAGCAGACCCTGGACCGGGAAAAAGCCGAGAAACTCAGCAAGAAGCTGAAGAAGGGCAAGGGCTTCGATCTCGAAGACTTCCGCGATCAGCTGCAGCAAATGAAAAACATGGGCGGCTTAGGCGGCCTGATGGACAAGTTGCCGCAACTGGGCGGCATGAACATGGCGCAAATGGGCAATGCCCAGGGCGCCGCGGAGAAGCAGTTCAAGCAAATGGAGGCCATCATTAATTCGATGACCCCGGCTGAACGACGCGATCCGGACATCATCAGCGGTTCGCGCAAGCGCCGCATTGCCTTGGGCTCCGGCACTCAGGTGCAGGACATTGGCCGCTTGATCAAGCAGCACAAACAAATGCAGAAGATGATGAAGAAATTCACTGCCAAAGGCGGGATGGCGAAAATGATGCGCGGCATTGGTGGCATGATGCCGGGCGGCCTACCCAAGATGTAATAGGCAGTAATAAGGGTTGCAGGCCGTGCTGGGGAGACTTGATCAGCATGGCTTACAGCTTGTACCGACCGGCGGCTTGAAAAAGAAATTTGCAAAAAGCCGGATAATCCTTAGAATATGCGGCCTTTCGGGCCTAGTGCCCTATGCTTGCATTTCAGTTTTGCAGCACCGACTACAGGAACGAAGTTCAATGGTAACCATCCGTCTTGCCCGTGGCGGCTCCAAAAAGCGCCCATTTTACCACCTGACCGTGACCAACAGCCGCAATCCTCGCGATGGCCGCTTCGTTGAGCGCATTGGCTTCTTCAACCCGATCGCTTCGGGTGCAGAAGTTAAACTGTCCGTGAACCAAGAGCGTGCCGCTTACTGGCTCGGCCAAGGTGCACAGCCGTCTGAGCGCGTTGCTCAGCTGCTGAAGGAAGCTGCTAAGGCTGCAGCCTAAGCATTATGAGCATGACGCCAGCCCCCACCGAGGACCTCGTGGTTCTCGGTAAGATTGTTTCGGTGCATGGCGTGAAAGGGGATGTGAAGGTCTATTCCTTTACCGAACCCTTGACCAACGTGCTCAATTATCCTCGCTGGACGCTTAAGCGTGACGGTGAGGTTAAGCAAGTTGAAGTAGCCAGTGGACGTTTGCAAGGCAAAGTCCTGGTAGCCAAACTCAAGGGTTTGGATGATCGCGAAATCGCCCGTACTTACGCCGGTTTTGAGATTTGCGTCCCCCGTGACGCCCTGCCAGATCTAAGCGATGGCGACTACTACTGGTATCAGTTGGAAGGTCTTAAGGTTATCGATCAAGCAGGGCAACTGCTCGGCAAAATCGATCACTTGTTTGAGACCGGCGCCAACGATGTGATGGTGGTTAAGCCCTGTCTCGACAGCCTGGATGACCGCGAGCGCTTGTTGCCCTATACCGAGCAATGTGTGCTTTCGATTGATCTGGCCGCTGGCGAAATGCGGGTGGACTGGGACGCGGACTTCTAAGCCTGATGCCAAATCTGCGCGTTGAAGTCATCACGCTGTTTCCGGAAATGTTCTCCGCCATCAGTGAATACGGCATTACCAGCCGAGCGGTAAAGCAGGGCTTGTTGCAACTGACCTGCTGGAATCCGCGCAACTACACCAGTGACCGGCACCACACTGTGGATGATCGGCCATTTGGCGGTGGTCCTGGCATGGTGATGAAGATCAAGCCGCTGGAAGACGCTTTGCTTGAGGCGAAGCAGGCAACCGGTGGTGCGGGCAAGGTGATTTACCTTTCTCCGCAAGGTCGCCCGCTGACTCAGTCAGCAGTACGCGAACTGGCCAATGAGGACGCTTTAATCCTGATTGCCGGCCGCTACGAAGGCATTGATGAGCGCTTTATCGAAGCGCATGTCGATGAAGAATGGTCGATTGGGGATTACGTCCTGTCTGGCGGTGAGCTGCCAGCTATGGTGCTGATCGACGCGGTAACGCGCCTCTTGCCTGGTGCATTGGGTCATGCCGATTCGGCCGAGGAAGACTCCTTTACGGATGGCTTGCTCGACTGTCCGCACTACACACGCCCGGAGGTGTATGCGGATAAACGTGTTCCCGAGGTGCTGCTTAGCGGCAACCATGAACACATCCGGCGCTGGCGTTTACAGCAGTCCTTAGGTAGGACCTGGGAACGACGCGCTGATCTTCTGGAAAGCCGCTCGCTTTCTGGAGAAGAACACAAGCTGCTGGAGGAATACATCCGCCAGCGGGACGATAGTTAACGTATCGATGACCGGCCAAAGGCCCGTCTTAGGAGCGCAGCATGACCAACAAAATCATTCAGCAGATCGAAGCTGAACAGATGAGCAAAGAGATCCCGACTTTTGCTCCGGGTGACACTGTTATTGTTCAAGTGAAAGTGAAAGAAGGCGACCGTCAGCGTCTGCAGGCTTTCGAAGGCGTTGTTATCGCCAAGCGTAACCGCGGTCTGAACAGTGCTTTCACTGTTCGTAAGATCTCCAGCGGTGTTGGCGTTGAGCGTACTTTCCAGACTTACAGCCCGCTGGTTGACAGCCTGACTGTTAAGCGCCGCGGTGACGTGCGTAAAGCCAAGCTGTACTATCTGCGTGACCTGTCCGGTAAAGCAGCGCGCATCAAGGAAAAACTCAGCTAAGTCTGATTTTTCTGAAAAAAGCAGCCTAAGGGCTGCTTTTTGCGTTTCTGGGCAGGGTGTTTTTTGTTTGGCTTACGTGTCCTTCGTGCGTGAATACAACGACAACAACCGGCACCGCACCGTGGCCCCTCATTCGATATTTGCAGGTGCAGTGCTATGACCCCCAGAGAGCAAGAGATTCAGCGGCGCAGTGAGTTGTCGGAAACCCGCGTGACCAAGGCGGTGTTTCCGCCGACCACCAACCACCACAACACCCTGTTTGGTGGCACCGCGTTGGCCTGGATGGATGAAGTGTCGTTTATCGCGGCCACTCGTTTTTGCCGCTTGCCGTTGGTGACGGTGTCCACCGACCGCATTGATTTCAATCACCCGATTGCCGCCGGCTCCATCGTCGAGTTGATCGGCCGCGTGGTCAAAGTTGGCAACACCAGCCTTAAGGTCGAGGTGCAAGTGTTTGTCGAGAGCATGCACAGCGATGGCCGGGAGAAGGCTATCCACGGGGTGTTCAGCTTTGTCGCCATCGACGCCGATAAGCGTCCGGTGCCGGTGCTGCCAGGCTTCCCAGCTTAGTGCCTGAGCTAACGCCAGCTTGCGGCTGGCGTTAGCGGCGGGGGTTATGGCGCTGGCGGCTGAATCAGGGCTAACAGTGTCCAGCCCGCGTTTGGTTGCAGTTGACTGTCGCTACTGAGCACATGCACCCAGCCACTGGTGTCGCGGGCGAACAGAAGGGTCGCGCGCTCACCGTGCAGGGCCTGGTAGTCCTGCCAGGTGAAGCCTTCGGTCAGCGTGGTGCTGTAAAACTCCGCGCCTTGGGCGAGTAAGCTGGCCAGCTTGCTGTAACTCAGGCTGTCGTTACCCAACAGCTTGCCGCGATGTTTATGGCTGGTGCGGTGCTTGTCGCTGCGCCGGCTTTCTTGGCTATTGGCCAGGCTAAACAGGCGCTGATCACCGAAGTCGTGGCGAAAGCGCATCACGGCCAGGGTGTTCAGCTCGCCTGAAGGCGACAGCGCCAACAGATGGCCCAGACCAATCAAATCCAAATGCGCATCGGCGTGCTGCGAGGCGGGGTTGCCGAAGTAGGTCGGCAGGCCCTCCATGCGCGCGGCGCTGATGTTTTCCCAGCTGGAGTCGGTGAGCAGAACGCGGCTGCCCAGTTGCTGCAAGGCTTTGCCGATCTGCCGTGCCGGACTATTTGCGCCGACGATCAGGAAGCCGCTGGGGGCGGGCTCTGCGACCTTGAGCAGACGGGCGATAGGCCGGGCGGTGGCGCTCTGCAACACCACGGTGCCGATGATGACAGCGAAGGTCAGGGGCACCAGCAGCAGCGCGCCTTCATAGCCTGCTTCATCCAGGCGAATGGCGAAGATCGCCGACACCGCCGCGGCGACGATGCCCCGTGGGGCGATCCAGGCCAGCAGGGCGCGCTCACGCCAGTTGAGGTTGGAGCCGGCAGTGGAGATCAGAATATTCAGCGGGCGGGCGATCAGTTGAATCACCAGCAGCAGAATCAATACCAGTGGCCCCAAGGCCAGCATGGCGCTTAGGTCCAGCCGCGCGGCGAGGAGGATAAACAGCCCGGAGATCAGCAAGACGCTGAGGTTCTCCTTGAAGTGCAGGATGTGGCGCACATCGACGCCGCGCATATTGGCCAGCCACATGCCCATCAGGGTCACGGCAAGCAGACCGGACTCATGCATGATTTGGTTGGAGCCGATAAAAATCCCCAGCACCGCCGCCAGCGCAGCGAGGTTATGCAGGTATTCCGGCAGCCATTGGCGGCGCAGCACCACGCCCAGCAACCAGCCACCGGCAATGCCCAGCAGCGTGCCGCAGGCAATCACTCCGGCGAACACCAGCAGGCTGTGCTTGAGCCCTTCGCCCGAGGCGCTGGCGATAATAAAGCTGTACACCACCACGGCCAGCAACGCGCCGATGGGGTCGATGACGATGCCTTCCCAGCGCAGGATATTGGCAATCGAGGCGCGCGGACGGACTACCCGCAGCATGGGCACGATCACCGTCGGCCCGGTGACCAGGGTCAGGGTGCCCAGCAGCAGCGCCAACAGCCAGTCAAAGCCGAGCAGCCAGTGGGTGGCCAGGGTGATCACCACCCAGGTGGACAGCGCGCCAATGGTCACTAGGCGATGCACCACGCTGCCAATCTCGCGCCACTGCGAAAGGTGCAGGGTCAGACTGCCTTCGAACAGAATCAAGGCTACGGACAGCGACACCAATGGCATCAGCAGTGGGCCGAACAGCTCCTGCGGATTGAGCCAGCCCAAGACGGGGCCGGCGAGAATGCCGCTTAGCAGCAAAAACAAAATCGCCGGCAGCTTCAGGCGCCAAGCCAGCCATTGGCAGGCGAGGGCGGCCAGTCCGATACCGCCAAAGGCCAATAGAATCTGAGTCTCGTTCATTAATGCTCCTGTTCCTTGTCTGAGCGGGCTATGAAAGACTAGTCAGCCGCTAGTCGGTTCACTGAATTATTTGCGTTTTGCCTTCACCGCCGGTTTGAGAATCTATGTCCGCCCTTGACCATCCCCTGATCGATCGCTTCCTTGAGGCTCTGTGGCTGGAGAAAGGCTTGTCGGCCCACACCCGCGTGGCCTACCGCAGCGACCTGGCGTTATTTAATGGCTGGCTGGATGAGCGCGGCGTGCAGTTGCCCAGCGCTGGCCGTGATGTGCTGCTCGACCATTTGGCCTGGCGCCTGAACGCCGGCTACAAAGCGCGCTCTACCGCGCGATTGTTATCAGGTTTGCGTGGCTTTTACCGTTACCTGCTGCGCGAAGGGCTGATTCAGCTTGATCCAACCCTGCAAGTGGATTTGCCGCAAATCGGCCGGCCACTGCCCAAGTCGCTATCTGAGGCCGATGTGGAGGCGTTGCTGGCGGCGCCGGACCTGGATGACCCCATTGGCCTGCGTGATCGCGCCATGCTCGAAGTTTTGTATGCCTGTGGCTTGCGCGTCAGTGAGCTGATCGGCCTGACCCTCGAGCAGGTCAACCTGCGTCAGGGTGTACTGCGCGTTTACGGCAAAGGCAGCAAGGAGCGCTTGGTGCCGCTGGGCGAGGAAGCGATTAACTGGATTGAGCGCTACAGCCGCGAGGCCCGCGGATTTTTACTCGCTGGCCGGCCCAGTGATGTGCTGTTTCCCAGTAATCGTGGCGAGCAAATGACCCGGCAGACCTTCTGGCACCGCATCAAGCATCAGGCGCAGGTGGCTGGGATCAGCAAAAGTCTGTCGCCGCATACCTTGCGCCATGCTTTTGCCACTCATTTGCTCAACCATGGCGCCGATTTACGGGTGGTGCAGATGCTTTTGGGCCACAGTGATTTGTCGACCACGCAGATCTATACCCATATCGCCCGCGCGCGTCTGCAAGAGCTGCACGCGCAGCACCATCCACGCGGCTGAATCGCCCGGTGGCCGCTCGCTGTGGTCGGTGTGGGCGGCCTTATATGGTAGGCTGTGGCAAATTTTTCCCACGCGTCCGTAGTTATAGGAGTTGGTATGGGTTTCAAGCGCATTGTTATGACGTTGGCCATCGGCCTGGCCAGCCATAGTGTCTTCGCCGCTGACGCGGGTGACGCTATCCGCAGCACCTTGAAAGCACTGGATCCGGAGATGACCATCGAGGCTATCGCCGAGGCGCCGATGCCAGGTGTTTACCAAATCGAATTGACCGGTGGCCGCCAGCTGTACTCCAGCGCCGATGGCAAGTTCTTGCTGCAGGGCAACCTGTATCAGATCAAAGACGGCAAGGCGGTCAACCTCACCGAAGGCGCGGAAATGCGCGGTGTGGCCAAGCTGATCAACGCCATCCCCGCCTCGGAAATGGTGGTGTTCGCCGGCGACAAGCCGAAGACCCATATCACGGTCTTCACTGATACCGACTGCGGCTACTGCCAGAAGCTGCACAGCGAAGTGAGCGAGCTCAATAAACTGGGCGTTGAAGTGCGTTATGTGGCCTTCCCGCGTCAGGGCCTGAACAGCCCAGCGGCCAAAGAACTGGCCAACGTCTGGTGCGCCAAAGACCGCCAAGCGGCCATGACCCGCGCCAAGACCCAGAAGGGCGTGCCGGATGCCACTTGCGATAACCCAGTGGCCAAGCAGTACAACCTCGGTCTGTCCTTGGGCGTGAGCGGCACGCCGGCGATCATTCTGGCTAATGGCAAGATGATTCCAGGCTACCAGCCTGCACCAATCCTGGCCAAAGTCGCTTTGGAAGCCAATTAAGCCCACGCCGGGTTGATTGACTATCAAACAGCCGCTTCGTAATGTGCGGCTCTTTCTTCTTGGCCGCAGCTTGCTGCGGCCGTTTTATGCAGTGCAGATGGGGAGTTCAGTGTGAAACCGGTCAAAGTAGGCATCTGTGGGTTAGGCACCGTCGGTGGCGGTACCTTTAACGTGCTTAAGCGCAACGCTGAGGAAATTGCTCGGCGTGCTGGGCGCAGCATTGAAGTGGCGCAAATTGCGCTGCGTTCGGCCAACCCTCAGTGCGACATTACCGGTATTAGCACCACCAGCGATGTATTCGAGCTGGTCAACAACCCTGAAATCGACATCGTGATTGAGCTGATTGGCGGCTACACCCTGGCCAAAGATCTGGTGCTCAAAGCCATCGAAAACGGCAAACACGTGGTCACTGCCAACAAGGCGCTGATCGCCGTGCACGGCAATGAAATTTTCGCTAAAGCCCGCGAGAAGCGCGTTATCGTGGCCTTCGAAGCGGCAGTGGCCGGCGGTATTCCGGTGATCAAGGCGATCCGTGAAGGCCTGGCGGCAAACCGCATCAACTGGCTGGCCGGGATCATCAACGGCACCGGTAACTTTATCCTCAGCGAAATGCGTGAGAAGGGCCGTACCTTTGACGACGTGCTGGCCGAAGCCCAAGCCCTGGGTTACGCCGAAGCCGACCCGACTTTCGACGTGGAAGGCATCGACGCGGCGCACAAGCTGACCATCCTGGCCTCCATCGCCTTTGGTATTCCGCTGCAATTCGCCAAGGCCTACACCGAAGGCATCACCAAGCTGACCACCGCTGACGTCAACTACGCCGAAGCGCTGGGCTATCGCATCAAGCACCTGGGTGTGGCACGTCGCACCGAGGCCGGTATCGAACTGCGCGTACACCCGACGCTGATCCCGGCGGATCGCCTGATCGCCAACGTCAATGGCGTGATGAACGCGGTGATGGTCAATGGCGACGCTGCTGGCAGCACCCTGTATTACGGTGCCGGCGCCGGCATGGAGCCGACGGCTTCGTCGGTGGTGGCGGATTTGGTTGATGTGGTTCGCGCCCTGACCAGCGACCCAACCAACCGCGTCCCGCACCTGGCCTTCCAGCCGGATTCCTTGTCCGATCACCCGATCCTGCCGATCGAGGCTTGCGAGAGCGCCTATTACCTGCGCATCCAGGCCAAAGACCATCCGGGCGTGCTGGCGCAAGTAGCGAGCATCCTCTCGGCCCGTGGCATCAACATCGAGTCGATCATGCAGAAGGAAGTCGAGGAGCAGGACGGTCTGGTGCCGATGATCCTGGTCACTCACCGTGTGGTTGAAGCGCAAATCAACGAGGCGATTGCTGCCTTGGAAGCGCTGGATGATGTGGTCGGCAGCGTGGTGCGCATCCGCGTCGAGCAGCTGAACTAATCCCTAGTTGGCCGCTGTTGTGCGCAGCAGCGGCTTTACCCGATTCGAATCGAAGGTTTGTCCCATGCGTTATATCAGTACCCGTGGCCAGGCTCCGGCCCTGAATTTCGAAGACGTCCTGCTCGCCGGTTTGGCCAGTGATGGCGGCCTGTACGTACCTGAAAACCTGCCGCGCTTCACCCAAGAAGAGATCGCCTCCTGGGCCGGCCTGCCGTACCACGAGCTGGCCTTTAAAGTGATGCGCCCGTTTGTGACCGGCAGCATCCCGGATGCCGACTTCAAGAAGATCCTTGAAGACACCTACGGCGTATTCGCCCACAACGCGGTGGCGCCGCTGCGTCAGCTCAACGGCAACGAGTGGGTGCTGGAGCTGTTCCACGGGCCAACCTTGGCTTTTAAAGATTTCGCCCTGCAGCTGCTCGGCCGCTTGCTCGACTACGTATTGGCCAAGCGCAATGAGCGCGTGGTGATCATGGGCGCCACCAGCGGTGACACCGGCTCGGCGGCCATCGAAGGCTGCAAGGCTTGTGAGAACGTCGACATCTTCATCATGCACCCGCACAACCGGGTGTCTGAAGTGCAGCGCCGGCAGATGACCACCATCCTGGGCGACAACATCCATAACATCGCCATCGAAGGTAACTTCGATGACTGCCAAGAGATGGTCAAGGCCAGCTTCGCTGACCAGGGCTTCCTCAAGGGCACGCGCTTGGTGGCGGTGAACTCGATCAACTGGGCGCGGATCATGGCCCAGATCGTTTATTACTTCCACGCGGCCCTGCAGCTGGGCGGCCCGGCGCGCTCCATCGCGTTCTCGGTGCCGACCGGCAACTTCGGCGACATCTTCGCCGGTTACCTGGCGCGCAACATGGGCCTGCCGATCAGCCAGCTGATCGTGGCGACCAACCGCAACGACATCCTGCACCGCTTTATGAGCGGCAATCAGTATGTGAAGGACACCCTGCACCCGACCCTGTCGCCGTCGATGGACATCATGGTCTCGTCCAACTTCGAGCGCCTGCTGTTCGACCTGCACGGTCGCAACGGCGCAGCGATTGCCGGGCTGATGGATACCTTCAAGCAAGGTGGCGGTTTCAGCGTGGAGCAAGACCGTTGGAGCGAAGCGCGCAAGCTGTTCGACTCCCTGGCCGTGGACGACGAGCAAACCTGCGCCACCATCGCTCAGGTTTACCAAGAGTGCGGTGAGCTGCTCGACCCGCACACCGCCATTGGCGTGCACGCGGCTCGCGAGTGCCGCCGTAGCCTGAGCACGCCGATGGTGGTGCTGGGCACGGCGCACCCGGTGAAATTCCCGGAAGCAGTCGAGAAGGCCGGCATCGCTGCCGTACCGGCACTGCCTGCGCACCTGAGCGATCTGTTCGAGCGCCCAGAGCGTTGCACCGTACTGGCCAACGACCTGAAAACCGTGCAGGGCTTTGTCGCTCAGCATGGCAATCGCGGTAAGCCGCTGTAAGGCTTAGCTTGCGTTAAACAAACCCGCCTATATGGCGGGTTTGTTGTTTCTGCGCGCAATAAAACCGCGCGGAGGCAGCTTTACGCCGGTTGTTGTCCGCCATCGCTCTGTTTTGCCGGACGCCTGTGCCATTGAATAAGCCCTGCCGATTTTTAATCAGTGTAGGAGCTGCGTTATGGCGAAGTCCGCGAGTGCCCGCTTGATCGCGGCCGTGTTGGCGGTGGGGTTCTGGGTGATGTTTTTATCCAGCGCGATCAAGGGCCTGTACCAGGTGTACTTCGTTGATCTGAGTGCGCACTTCGGCGGCAGCCGTTCGGATATGGCCTTGGCCGGCAGTTTGTTTGTGCTCAGTATCGGTTTGCTGTCGCCTGTGGTCGGCGCCCTGAGCGATCGCTGTGGGCCGTTGTGGACGGTGGCCTTCGGCAGTTTTTGTGCCGGGGTGATGCTGCTGGGCGTTAGTTACTGGCCGCACAGTCAACTGCTGTTTGTGTTGCTGTATGGCCTGCTCGGTGCCTTCGCCTTGACTGCCATGAGCTTTGTGCCGATGGGGATTTTGGTCGACCGCATGGTGCAGTCGCGTAGCAAAGCGCTGGCCTTTGCCGTGGTCAGTAACGGCACGGCGATTGGTTTTATTGTGCTGTCACCGCTGTGGATCTGGTTGCAGCAGTGGCTGGCGTGGCCTGTGTTGTTTAACCGGGTGGGTTGGCTGTTTTTGCTGCCCTTGACCTTGGCCCTGAGCTGGGTGGCGTGGCGCGTGCCATTGCTGGCGCAAGCCGAGCCGACCCCTGCGCCTGGCGTTCTGTGGCAGTTAGGTAAGGACCCACGGCTGTATTGGCTGGCCCTGAGCTTTTTTAGCTGCGGAGCGAGCATGGCGTTTATCGATGTGCATTTGCTGCCGTATTGGCAGGGCAATGGCGTGCCGCCCTCGGTGCAGGCCAGTGGCTTAAGCCTGCTCGGTGTGCTGGAGCTGGGCAGCGGTTTGCTGGCCGGCTGGTTGGCCACACGTTTTAACAAGGCTGGGCTGCTGGCCGGTTTTTATCTGCTGCGCTGCGCCGCCGTGCTGGTGTTGTTAGCCTCGCCCACGCCTTACAAGGTATACCTGTTTGCCTTGCTGTTTGGTGCCAGTTACTTGGGCACCGTGGTGCTGACCTCGGCGTTTTGTTTCGATCTATTCGGCGCTCGCAACAAAGGTCAGGTGTTCGGCCTGCTGTTTCTAGTCCACCAACTGGGGGCTCTGACGCTGACCCAGCTGGCCGCGCTGGACTTTGATCGGCATCAAAACTACCAACTGAGCATCAGTCTGCTGGCCGGGCTGACCTTGGCCGCCGCCGGTTTTGCCCTATGCATGCTACCCAGTGCCCGAGGCGTGGCGAAGAGGGTCGAACAATGAGGCTATTATGCCGCTGACGTTGGCTGTGGCTGCGCTGGCGCTGCTGTGCACTGCTCTGAGTTTATGGGGCGTGGCGGCCAAGCTGGATCTGCGCTGTGTGCTGAGTGCGGGGTTCGGCCTGCTGCTGGTGCTCGTCGTGCTGCTCTGGCTAAGCGCCGAGGCGCCGCTGGCTGCCAGCCTATGGCAGGTGCAGCACGCCGGGCCGCTGCTGCATTGTCACTAGCTGCGGCTAAGGCTATTGCGGTACTGCAAGGGCGTCAGGGCCATCTCTTTGCGCCAGGCTTGGCGCAGGGCGTGGCTGCTGGCAAAACCGCAGCGCTCGGCCAACAGTTCAATGGCGATACGCCGTTGGCTGAGCAGCAGTTTGGCCTGCTCGATACGCAGTTGGCGTAGGTAGGTGTGCAGGGTAATGCCGGTATTGCTGCGAAACAGCCGGGCCAAGTGGCGATAGCTGAGGTTAAAGCGGTTGGCTAACTCTTCGACGGTCAGTGGCTGGCAAAACTGCTCATCCAGATAGTCCTGCACCTGATGAATCAGCGGATGGATATGGTTACGCGTCAGCTCGCGACTGCTCAGTTGCGGGTCGTTGTCGGCGCGGCGGCGGTAGATCACCAAGTCCTGGGCAACACGCTCAGCCTGCTGGCGACCGAGTTTTTCGGCGATCACATGCAGGCTCAGATCAATGCCGGTGGATACGCCCGCGGAGCTGTACAGCTCGCCGTCCTGCACAAACAGGTGGTTGCTCAGTACCTTGGCGTGCGGATAAAGCTGCTGCAGTTGAGCCACATAGGCGTGGTGGGTGGTGCACTGCTTGTGATCGAGTAAGCCGGCCTGGCCTAAGACAAAGGCGCCGGTGCACACCGAGCAAATGGTTAACCCTGCGGTGCTGCCAGCCACCTGCTTTAGCCACAAGGCCGCTTGATGTAAAGCGGCTTGGGTTGGCGCGTCATCGAGCAGCTTATGGCCTATGACAAACAGCCAGTCACCCGCTGCCAATTGTGCCGGCAAGGGTTCCAGGCCTGCGAGACTGAGGTTCTGGAAACAGTTGATCTGGCTGCTCACGGCAATGCAGCGGGTTTTCAGTGGCGCCAGACCTAACTCGGCGCAACTGGCCATGGCTTGCAGCGGCCCGGCCAAGTCGAGGATGTGGGTATTGGGCAATAACAGAAACCACACAGTGCGCATCCAGCACTCCTCGGACTCGGTCGTTTTACTCAGACGCTAGTTATATCAGTCCAGCCCTGAGTCGGGCTGCTAAGCCGCCGTGCTTTGTTTAGTTGGCCAGCGTCCAGCTGTGTTGATAGTGCAGCCCACCATGCTGTTCACGGGCGTCATAGGTGGCGTAGTGCAGTTGGTTTACGGGCAGTTCGAGTGGCTGGCTGGGCAGTTGCGCTAAGCGCTGTTCGATCAGCTCACGGCGGATGCGTTGACGATACAGGCCCAGGGTCAGATGGGGCACATAATTGCTCTGGCGTATCTCTTGGCAGGAACCGGCGAGGGCTTGGCGCAGGGGCGCTAACTGCTGGTGGGCGTCCAGCACCTCCAGGTAGGCGGCGCTGCTAAAGCTGCGTGCGGGGCCGATCTGCAGGCTAAAGCGCGGCGGGCTTAACGCCTGCAAAGCGTTCAGTTGTGCGGCGAGCTGTTCATCGGTGAAATCATCATCATGCTCGGCTTGCGCTGCACTAAAGCCGCAGACGAACAAGGTGATATGGGCCTGGCGGGCGCCGGGCGGGTGCAGCCAGTCGCCGAGTAGCTGGCGCGCCTCTTGGATGCGCGCCAGAACTGCCTGGTTATCCACTTGCAGAACCCACACGCCATAGCGGCTACGGCCCTTGTGCCACTCGGGGTAGTCGCGCAGCTCGCAGGCCAGGCTGTGGCTAAACGACTGGGGCATCAGAGCGCGCCGTCTTGTTTCAGCGCGGCGATTTGCTCCTCGCTATAGCCCAAGGCGCTCAGGATGCTGTGGTTGTGTTCGCCCAGTTCTGGGCCGATCCACTGCACATCGCCCGGAGTGGCGCTGAGCTTGGGTACGATGCCGGGCATCTTGAATGGCTTGCCATCGGGCAGTTGCGCGCTCAAGAGCATTTCGCGGGCGAGAAACTGCGGGTCGCTGACCATATCTTCCACGCTGTAAATGCGACTCGCCGGCACTTCGGCCTGCTTGAGCAGGGCTTCCACTTCAGTAAGTGGCAGGCTGTTAGCCCAGCGGTCGATCACACCGTACAGCTCATCGCGACGGGCATCGCGGCCATCGTTGCTGGCCAGGGTCGGGTCGTTGGCCAGATCGTCACGGCCGATGGCCTGCATAAAGCGTTTGAAGATGGCATCGCCGTTGGCGCCGATCTGGATATGTTTGCCGTCGGCGCTGGTGTGGATGGAGGACGGCGTGATGCCGGGCATGATGTTGCCGCTGCGCTCGCGGATAAAGCCCATGACGTCGAACTCCGGCAACATGGATTCCATCATGGCGAAGATCGCCTCATACAGCGCCACGTCGACCACTTGGCCAAGGCCGCCGTTCACTTCCCGTTGGCGCAGCGCCATCAGCGCGCCGATCACCGCCCACAGTGCGGCAATCGAGTCACCAATGGAGATGCCGGTGCGCACTGGCGGACGGTCCGCGAAACCGGTGATATAGCGCAGCCCGCCCATGGACTCGCCCACTGCGCCAAAGCCCGGTTGTTCCTTCATCGGTCCGCTCTGGCCAAAGCCCGACAGGCGCACCATCACCAGTTTGGGGTTGAGCGCGTGCAGCACCTCCCAACTCAGGCCGAGTTTTTCCAGCACGCCGGGGCGGAAGTTTTCGATCAGGATATCGGCTTCGCTGAGCAGTTTTTTCAGCACGGCCAGCCCGTCAGGGTGTTTCAGGTTGAGGGTCAGCGACTGCTTGTTGCGCGCCTGGACGAACCACCACAGCGAAGTGCCTTCATAGAGCTTGCGCCATTTGCGCAGTGGATCGCCGCCATCGGGGGACTCGACCTTGATCACCTCGGCGCCAAACTCGGCGCAAATCCGCGCGGCAAAAGGCCCGGCAATCAAACTGCCGAGTTCGATTACTTTAAGACCTGCGAGGGGTTTGTTCGGCGTTGCCATTACGACTCCGGAGCATTGGGCTTTTACCCATTATGCCACTGGCGTGCTGCTGGCAGAGGTCGAGGGCTGATAGAGGATGGCCGATTGCGGATGGCCAATACGGATGGCTGATGCCAGCGCTAAAAAGTTACGGGCGCCCAAGGGCGCCCGTAAGTCTGCAGGGGGTAATGCTCGGCGGATTAGTTGCAGGAACCTTCATCGCGCCAAACTTTGCCGCTGCCTTCTGGGCCGGTAAACGCGGGGTTGCCCGGTTCGTTACCTTGGGTCCACCAGCGGGCGGTATAGCGCTTGCCCTTGTGGCTGACTTTGCTGCCGGTTTGGTACGCCGTTTTCGCGCTCCAAGGACCTTGGCAACTGCTGGGCTGACCACTCGTTTCGGCGCTGACTTTGACGCTGTGTTCCTTAAGCGTGTTTTTCTGGCCGTTACTGAGGTCCAGCTTGAAGCGATAGGTGACGTCCTGGCTGTTTTGCGGGGCGACGAAGGTCAGCTGCGCGCCATTGGCATTGAAGCTCAGGTCAGGGCTGACGCTCCAGCGATAGGTCAGCGCTAAACCAGCCGGGTCGGTGGAGCCGGAGGCATTCAGAGTGACTTGCTCGCCAGCCTTGGCCTGCGCTACCCCAGTGATTTTCGCCACTGGTGCGGCGACTTCAGCGTTGTTGTTCGAGCCGTTGCTGTCGCAGGTGCCCAGATCCTTCCACACCTTGCCGCTGCCGTCCGCTCCGGTATAGCTCGAGTTGCCGGGCTCACCGCCCTTGATCCACCAGCGGGCCATGTATAGGCGGCCATTGTGCTGCACTTGGTCGTTTTCCCAATAGGCTTTAGTGGCTTCCCACTGCGGTTTGCAGCTGCTGGTGGCAACACTGGCTTTGATCAGCACATCGTGGTTGGCGATGCTCGCTTGTTTGCCGTTACTCAGCTTCAGGATGAATTTATAACGGGTGTCACTGCTCAGCTTCGGTGCGACAAAACTCAGACGTGTGCCGTCGATTTTGAAGTCCAGCGCCGGTGTGACCCGCCAAGAGAAGTCCAGCGCGTGACCTTTGGGGTCGCTGGAGGCCGAGGCATCCAAGACCACCTGCTGATCGGCAGTGGCCTCGCTGACGCCGCTGATCACCGCAACTGGCGGCAATACGCTGTCCTGAGGTTTCAGGGGCGCCGACTTAACCTCGTTATCAGCGCTGAATTCGCCACTGGCGATCGGTGTCCACGGACCTTCGGCTTTAGCGGCGGCATAGACTTGGTAAGCCTTGATATTACCGCTCACCCCCTGATCCTGACGGGGCAGGTAGTGCAGCTGGGAGAAGCGGGTATCTTGGCCCAGGTCGAGCACCAGTTGGTGTGGATAGGTGCTGCCTGTGGTGGAAGCCCAATAGGATTTCGGGTTGCCGTCGAGGATGTTACTGGCTGGCGCCGTGCTTAGGGCGCTGCTGGCCGAGTGGATATTCCAGGTGCGCGGGAGCGATTTGCCATGGGCATCGGCCAGGTGCAACTCGGCGATGCTGGCATTGGCTTGACCATCCACTGACGAGTTGGCGACCAGTTTTACAAAGCGCGCCTTGACCGTCTCCTCCTTCAACGCAAAGGATTTGCCGTCCAGTACTAAGTGGCTGGCGGCTTTACTAGTGTCGCCGCGCAGGCCCAGATACCAGCGGCCCGCTTGCGGGTTGTTGACCGCTAAGGACACGCTGTTGCGCTGGACGGAGCGGAAGTCGTAGTCGCTGGTGGTGGGTTGGCTGCCTTGCTTAAGCAACAGCTGAACATTGCTGGGGGACTCGTAACCCAGGCCCGGCACGACGTTAAAGACTAAGCGTTGGGTGCCCGCAGGAATATCCAGCGGGAAGTAGCGGATTTCATTTTTGGCCAAGTCGAGATTCTGGCTGAGCAGAGTGCTGGCTTGTTCGCCGTCCAGGGGCACCACGGCAGGGGCATAAGCGGATATCTTCGCCGCCCGTTCACGCCACAGGCGCGCCATGTTGGCGGTTTGCGCGTTGCCTAGCGGCACACCTTGGGAGTCCGAGATATCCGGGTTGGAAAAGTAGGGGATAGTGTTGCCGCAAAGAATGGTTCTGACCCGGCCATTGTTATGACCGAAGCGATAGTGAGTGCCGTCCGAGCAGTGGCCGCCGCCGACGTTATGGGCCATCTCATGGCGAAACACGTTCGAGCTGGTGATGTCGTTGATCGTGTAGCGGCCATTCACGTAACCCCAACCGGATGCGGAGTCTTGCCCGGAACCGCTGCGTACGAAGCTGGCGATCAAGTCGGGGCTGTACTGTTTAATGCCCTCGGCGAACAGTTCCTTCACCTGGGCCAGTGCCGGCGTGGTGATGGGCATATCTTCGGCAACGATTTGGATACCGACCAGACGAACGCGCACCCCCTCGATCTGGGTGTTTTTGATGGCTTGGTTGACGACCGCCACCTGGCTCAGGGCATAGGCTTCGGCGTCGCCGATGTACTGCGCGGATTTTTCCGAGAACCCCGCGAGCAGGTCGATGACCAGCTCACCGGCCTGGTTGCGTTCGAGCTGGTAGCTCAGTTGACCGCTACGTGCTTGCAGCACTTGGGCGACGGCTGGCTCCGGCGCTTCTAGGGAGTCCTGGCTATGTTCGTTATTCTCCGGGCCCTCATAGCGCAGCAGGGTCTGCTGACCGTCTTCGCTGCCACGGATAATGGCGTTGGCTTGCGGCAGCAGGGCGACAAAACTGCCGTCCGCACGGCTGCTGATAACCACATCATCTTCGCTCTGTTGCTGGCTGCGGCTGAGCTTAAAGGTTTTACCGACCTGGACACTGAGGCCCTTGTAGGTGTCGCCTGTGGCCGGTGCGAGGTTACGGATGCTCAGGCCGGTGGCTTGGCGCAGCTGATCGGTGCCGATCTCAGCGCTACGGCGGTTGCTAGCAGCTGCACCTAGGTTGAGAAAGTGCCCGGTCAAGGCCGGCTGCTGTTGTGTCGTAGGGCTTGGGGCGGCGCTAGGGTCAGCCTGCAGCTCTGTGCACAGGGGCAACAAGATGGCTGCAGCGAGACCGACCCGGTGTAGGGCTGTGGCGCGGGAAAGCGCACTGAGTGTGAAGCGAGGCATAACATTTCCTAATACGTACAGACACCCGCTTGTCGATCGCCATCGACAAGGTGCGTACTGCTAAAAATTAAACGGGAAAGTGTGCCGGCGCTGGCATCTTAGGCAGCGCACAATCGCCCTGTATAGCAAGCGGGATGCTTTTAGTACTGGTACTAGGCCGCGAGCTAAAACGCCGCGCCTTGGCGGGTTTTTTCGTTTTTGTCCGCTTGTGCCGTAAGGGTTTTGTGCGCTGTATTGCCTCAGCCCAACGCTTGCGTCGACGCCCGTTAATCCGCGCTTAGACGGGCAAGGCGACCGCTGAGGATTTCCCCGCTGTGGGGCGCGGCACCCTAGGGGCTTTTCGCGGTAGACTTGCGCCCCTCATTTGATTAACCAAGAAGCCCTGTTCATGGCCCTGCCGTCTACCACCTACAAAATCGAGCTCAACCTTACCGACATGGACCGCAGCGTCTATGAAAACCTGCGCTTCACCGTCGCCCGTCACCCTTCGGAGACCGAAGAGCGGCTGGCCGCGCGGCTGGTGGCTTACGCGCTGTTCTACCACGAGCAACTGGCCTTTGGCCGTGGCTTGTCGGATGTGGACGAGCCGGCGCTGTGGGAAAAGAGCCTGGACGACCGCGTGCTGCATTGGATCGAAGTCGGCCAGCCGGACAGCGAGCGCATCACCTGGTGCTCGCGCCGCACTGAAAAATTCAGCTTGGTGGCCTACGGCAACCTGCGCGTCTGGCAAACCAAAGCCCTCGATCCTGTGCGCAGCCTGAAGAACATCAACGTGGTTGCCTTAGGCCAAGAAGCTCTGGCCAGCCTGGCGCTCGACATGCCGCGTTCGCTGAACTGGAGCGTGATGATCAGCGACGGTGAGTTGTTTATTACCGATGAGCGCGGCCAACACGAACTGCCTTTGGAATGGTTGGCTGGCGAGCGCTAAGTTCGGTCTAACAGGCTAGGGCTTTGAACATGCGCTTAAGCCGCGCCTGTGCAGAGCCGCATAGACGCCGCCTGCCATTGCATCGCTAAGCGCCATGACGCGCTTGTTACCTGTGTCACCAGTGGAACCCTTATGCGTATCGAAGCCCGTCCATTACCCGCCCAACTGCCTGATTTAGGTCCGCTGCCCCCCTTGCTCACGCGTCTGTACGCCAGCCGTGGCGTGCAGTCGGCCGCAGAGTTGGATAAGGGTCTGGCGCGGCTGATTCCCTATCAGCAGCTCAAGGGCATGGATGCGGCGGTGCAGTTGTTGGTCGAGGCCTTGCAACAGCGTCAGCGCATTTTGATCGTGGGCGACTTCGATGCCGACGGCGCCACGGCCAGCAGCGTCGGCGTACTCGGTCTGCGCATGTTGGGGGTGGCCCATGTCGATTATCTGGTGCCCAACCGCTTTGAATACGGCTACGGCCTGACCCCGGAAATCGTCGCCGTGGCCCTGGAGCGGCGGCCTGATTTGCTGCTCACGGTGGATAACGGCATCTCCAGTGTTGATGGCGTAGCGGCGGCGAAGGCGGCGGGTCTCAAGGTGCTGGTCACCGACCACCACTTGCCCGGTCCGCAGTTGCCGGCAGCCGATGCCATCGTTAATCCCAATCAGCCGGATTGCAGCTTCTCCAGCAAAGCCCTGGCCGGGGTTGGCGTGATGTTTTATGTGCTGCTGGCGCTGCGCGCGCGCCTGCGTGAGCTGGGCTGGTTCACGCTTGAACGGCCAGAGCCGAACCTGGCCGAACTGCTCGACTTAGTGGCCCTGGGCAGCGTAGCCGACGTGGTGCCGCTGGATGCCAATAACCGCATCTTGGTGCATCAGGGCTTGGCACGGATTCGCGCCGGACGGGCCCGCCCGGGCTTGCGGGCGATCCTGCAAGTGGCCGGGCGTGACCATCGGCGCATTACCTCCACTGACCTGGGTTTTATCCTCGGGCCACGGCTGAATGCCGCTGGGCGCTTGGATGATATGGCCCTAGGCATCGAGTGCTTGCTCTGCGATGACGAGTCCTTGGCCAGCGACATGGCGGTGCAGCTGGATCAGCTCAACCAAGACCGCAAGGCCATCGAGCAGGGCATGCAGCGTGAAGCCCTGGCCCAGCTGAAAGACCTGCCGGTGGATGACATGCCCTTCGGTCTGTGCCTGTTTGAGCCGGACTGGCACCAAGGGGTGATCGGCATCCTGGCCTCGCGCCTGAAAGAGCGTTATCACCGCCCGACCATCGCCTTTGCCGATGCCGGCGATGGCCTGCTGAAGGGCTCGGCGCGCTCGGTCCCCGGTCTGCATATTCGTGATGCACTGGATGCGGTGGCGGCGCGTCATCCCCAGTTGATCAGCAAGTTCGGTGGCCATGCCATGGCAGCCGGCCTGTCGTTACCGCAAGAAAATTTCCCGGCCTTCGCGGCGGCCTTTGATGCCGAAGTACGCCGCCAGTTGGAGGCCGACGACCTCACCGGGCGTTTGCTCAGCGACGGCAGTTTGTCCATCGAGGAATTCCACCTGCCTTTGGCCAAAGAGCTGCGCAATGCCGGGCCGTGGGGCCAGCACTTTCCCGAGCCGCTGTTCCATGGCGTGTTCCAGTTGGTGCAGCAGCGCATCGTCGGTGAGCGCCATTTAAAGGTAGTGGTGAAGACCGAATGTGGCAGTCGTCAGTTGGACGGCATCGCCTTTGGCGTGGACCGCGACGTTTGGCCTAACGCCAGCGTGCGTTGGGTCGAGCTGGCTTACAAACTGGACGTTAATGAGTTTCGTGGCCAGGAAAGCGTGCAACTGCTGATCGCGCATATCGAGCCGCGCTAAGCCGGGTGTTTAGGTCTTAGGTGTGAGCGCGAAGGCCCGGTGCTTGTCCTTTCGTCGTCGTTCGGTAACTTTTTGCAGCACTTGGTTGTGAGGTGGGTGAAACCCAGCTATCACCAATCAATCTATTATGCTCAAACCTTACTGTGAGACACGCCGATGAATACCCGTGGACTGCTGGACCAACTGCTTAAATCCGGTCAAGAACTGTTGCAGCAAAAGGGCGCCGCTGGTAGCAAGACCTCGGCAGGCGCGGGCGGCGGCTTAGGCGGCCTAGGTGATGTGTTGGGCGGCGTGCTTGGTAACGGCAAGCCGGGCAACCTCGGCGGCCTGCTCAACAGCGCTGGTGGCAAGGCCTTGGCCGCTGGTGCGCTGGGTATTTTGTTAGGCACCAAGGGCGGCCGTAATGTCGGTGGCAAAGCCCTGACCTATGGCGGTTTGGCCGCGCTCGGCATGGCCGCTTACAAGGCTTACAGCAACTGGCAGGCGCAACAAGGGGCGGCCGCCAGTGCGCCATTGCCGGCGTTGGAGAATCTGAGCAGTGCCGAGGCCGAAGCGCACAGCCAGGCAATCCTCAAAGCTCTGGTCGGGGCGGCCAAGGCCGATGGTCATATCGATGAGCGCGAGCGTGAGCTGATCGAAGCGGAGCTGCACAAACTGACCGCCGATGTGGAGCTGCGTCAGTGGCTGCAAAGCGAGCTAAATAAGCCGCTGGACCCCGTGGAAATCGCCCAAGCCGCCAGCAGCCCGGAAATCGCCGCGCAGATGTATCTGGCCAGCGTGCTGATGGTGGATGAAGAACACTACATGGAGCGCGCCTACCTCGATGAGCTGGCGCGCCAACTGCAACTGGCGCCCGGTCTCAAGGCCGAGCTGGAAGCGCAGGTACGGCAGGGCTAAGTACCGCTGTGCTGGCTCTGGCCATGGAATTTTATGCTGTTGCGCCCAGCCGCTTTGGCTTGATACAGGGCGCGGTCCGCTAATTCTAAGGCCACATCCAACTGAGCGCTGTCCTGGGGCCAGATCGCCCCGCCGATGCTGCAACCCACCTGCACGTCCTGTTCCAGCTGCACGGGCTGGCGCAGGGCGGCGAGGACGCGCTTAGCCACTTGCAGGGCTTGTTCCTGGGCGGTGTTGGCCGGTACTTGCAGCACCATCAAAAACTCGTCACCGCCTAGTCGGGCAACCAAGTCACCGTCACGGGTGCTGGCGCGCAAGCGCAGCGCCAGTTCTTGCAGCAGCTTGTCCCCGGCGGCGTGGCCATGCTGATCGTTAATCGGCTTGAAGCCATCCAAATCCATATACAGCAGGGCTAGGCAATCATTTTTGTTGCGGCTGTTTTGCCGCGCGTGGATCAGATAGTTGTCCAGGGCAATGCGGTTGGGCAGGCCGGTGAGGGCGTCGTGGTGGGCGAGATCCTGCATCGCTCCTAAGGCCGTTTTTTGGTTTCTGAGGCTTTCCACCAACCGGCGGATCGACTGACTCAGGCTTTGGATTTCGCGGGTGCCCTTAAACTCAGGGATTACGCTGACCTTGCCGGCACTCAAACGATTCGCTGCACGCACGATCTGCCGCAGCGGACGGGTGTAGTAGCCGGCCAACAGCCAGCCAAGGAAAGCAAACAGCAGCGCCAGGAGGCTACCGAGCAGCAGAATATTGCGCGACATCACACGCGCCGGCGCATAGGCCTCATGCACCGGCTGGCGGGCCAATATATGCCAGCCCAACCCCGGGTAATCCTTGTAGCCTTCGCTAAAGGCCAGGCCGGTGAGGTAGTCCTGCTGATCGGGCCAGGTCTGCACCATCCAGGTTTCCTGACGCTCTTTCGGCAGGCTCAGAATGGGCAGCTCGAGGGGCTTGCCGAGGCTGTCCGCCGGGCCCATGAGGACACGGTGATCATGGCTGAGGATAAAGAACTCCAGCTTCCGCTGCGGATCGAGAGGACGCAGAATCGAGCGGCGTATTTCATCGGCCCAAGACCACGATATATGGGCCGCCAGCACGCCCAGCAACTGGCCGTGAGCATTATTGATCGGCAGGCTGATATCGATAAATTGGTCGGCGGGCGAGCCGGCAGCGGTCAGCGCCTTGGCCAACTCCGGGTCGCAATACACATCGCCGATCACCTGTTGCCTTAAGGCCTGCTGAAAGACCTCGCGCGCGGCGATGCTGCGCCCTTCAAACAGGCCGTTGCTGGAGGCCAATACCTGGCCTTGGGCATCGGTCAGGCCGACCCAGGCGACACTGGAAAACTCTTGGTTGATCTCTTCGAGGATCTGCCGCACTTGCTGGGTTTGCCCAGGCTGGTGCAAGACCTCCAGGCTGGCGATTATCTCCAGCATGGCAATGCGGTTTTGCAGGCCGCGGTCGAGACGGTCGCTAAGGTTATGTCCGGTTTCAGCCAGATCACGGCCCACTGCGGCATGAATCCGCTGGCTGGCGTCGTGACCGATCAGGCTGCCAAACAGCCAGCTGAGGCAGATAATCAGTAAAGCGATAACCAGTGCAAAACGGCTACGCAGGCTGGGAGGGTGCTGCATAGATTTTTATAAGCCTCTGCTAGCGACTACGGTGTTCATATATAGCACCGTCGGTCTAGCTTTGCCGCTGACACGGCGTATTGCCTGCTGCCAGCCGTGCCGCGACTCAGGTATACTCGCCGGCTTTTCCGAAAGTTTGACCTGTGAGTGCTGCCAGCCATGGAAATCAACCCGATCCTGAATAGCATCAAGGACCTGACCGAGCGTACCCAGACTATTCGGGGGTATCTTTGACTACGATCATAAGCATGATCGCCTAGTTGAAGTAAATCGCGAGCTCGAAGACGCCAACGTCTGGAACAACCCAGAGTACGCCCAGAACCTGGGCCGCGAACGCGCCCTGCTGGCGCAAATCGTCGACACCATCGATGACCTCACCGGCAGTCTGGCGGACTCCCGTGACCTGCTCGACATGGCCGTAGAAGAGAACGACGAGGCTGCGGTCGGCGATATCGTCAGCGAGATCGAGCGCCTGCGTGAAATCCTTGAGCAGTTGGAATTCCGCCGCATGTTTAGCGGCGAGATGGACCCCAACAACGCCTATCTGGATATCCAGGCCGGCTCCGGCGGCACCGAGGCGCAAGACTGGGCCAACATGCTGCTGCGCATGTACCTGCGCTGGGCGGATAAGCGCGGGTTCGACGCCACCATCATGGAACTGTCGGCGGGTGAAGTCGCCGGCATCAAAGGCGCCACCGTGCATATCAAAGGCGAATATGCCTTCGGCTGGCTGCGTACCGAAATCGGTGTGCACCGCTTAGTGCGTAAGAGCCCGTTCGACTCCGGCAACCGCCGCCACACCTCGTTCACGGCGGTGTTCGTCTCGCCTGAGATCGATGACAACATCGAAATCGAGATCAACCCGTCGGACCTGCGTATCGACACCTACCGTTCCTCCGGGGCCGGTGGTCAGCACGTTAACACCACCGACTCGGCGGTACGTATCACCCACGTGCCGACCAACACCGTAGTCAGCTGCCAGAACGAGCGCTCGCAGCACGCCAACAAAGACACCGCGATGAAAATGTTGCGGGCCAAGTTGTACGAGCTGGAAATGCAAAAACGCAGTGCTGCCTCCCAGGCCTTGGAAGACAGCAAGTCGGATATCGGCTGGGGTCACCAGATTCGTTCCTACGTTCTGGACGCCTCGCGGATCAAGGACCTGCGCACGAACATCGAGCGTAGTGACTGTGACAAGGTGCTCGACGGGGACCTCGACGAGTACTTGGTGGCGAGCCTTAAACAGGGGCTCTAAGCACCGCATTGAGATAAGCGGGCGCCGCGTCTAGCGCGCCTGCAGCCGGCCCAGGCCCAAGCAACGATTTACAGGACAGACAAACACCATGAGCGACCAACAACTCGACCCGCAAGCGGTAACCCACGAAGAGCGGCAGCAGGAAGAAAACAAGCTGATTGCCCAGCGCAAAGACAAGCTTGCGGCCATCCGTGCCCAGGGTAACGCCTTCCCTAATGACTTCCGCCGTGCTGACTACTGCAACGATCTGCAGAAACAGTACGCCGAGAAGACCAAGGAAGAGCTGGCCGAAGCGGCCATCCCGGTTAAGGTCGCCGGGCGCATCATGCTCAACCGTGGCTCCTTTATGGTGATCCAGGACATGACCGGGCGGATCCAGGTCTACGTCAACCGTAAAGTGCTGTCCGAGCAAACCCTCGAAGCGGTGAAAACCTGGGACTTGGGCGACATCATCAGCGCCGAAGGCACCCTGGCGCGCTCCGGCAAGGGCGACCTGTACGTGGAAATGACCGACGTGCGCCTGCTGACCAAGTCGCTGCGCCCGCTGCCGGACAAGCACCACGGCCTGACCGACACCGAGCAGCGTTACCGGCAGCGCTACGTTGACCTGATGGTCAACGAAGAAACCCGCCACACCTTCCGTGTGCGCTCGCAGGTGATTGCCCACATCCGTGCGTTCCTGGCCAAGCGTGACTTCCTCGAAGTGGAAACGCCGATGCTGCAAACCATCCCCGGTGGCGCCGCAGCTAAGCCGTTCGAGACCCACCACAACGCACTGGATATGCAGATGTTCCTGCGTATCGCCCCTGAGCTGTACCTCAAGCGCCTGGTGGTTGGCGGCTTTGAGAAGGTTTTCGAGATCAACCGTAACTTCCGCAACGAAGGCGTTTCGACCCGGCACAACCCCGAGTTCACCATGCTCGAGTTCTACCAGGCTTACGCTGACTACGAAGACAACATGGACCTCACCGAAGAGCTGTTCCGTGAACTGGCCCAGTTGATCCTTGGCACAACCGACGTGCCTTACGGCGACAAGGTGTTCCACTTCGGCGAGCCGTTCGTGCGCCTGTCGGTGTTCGACTCGATCCTCAAGTACAACCCGGATCTCACCGCCGCCGATCTGCAAGATATCGACAAGGCCCGTGCGATCGCCAAGAAAGCCGGCGCCAAGGTGCTGGGCTTCGAAGGCCTGGGCAAACTGCAGGTGATGATTTTCGAGGAGCTGGTTGAGCACAAGCTGGAGCAGCCGCACTTCATCACCCGCTACCCGTTTGAAGTGTCGCCCCTGGCCCGCCGCAGTGACGATGATCCAAGCGTCACCGACCGCTTTGAGCTGTTTATCGGTGGCCGTGAAATCGCTAACGCTTATTCCGAGCTTAACGATGCCGAAGATCAGGCCGAGCGCTTTATGCAGCAGGTGGCCGATAAGGACGCCGGCGACGACGAAGCGATGCACTACGATGCCGACTTCGTCCGTGCCCTCGAATACGGCATGCCGCCTACCGCCGGTGAGGGGATCGGTATTGACCGCCTGGTCATGCTGCTGACCAACTCGCCGTCGATCCGCGATGTGATCCTGTTCCCGCACATGCGACCCCAGGCGTAAGCCGCCTCGAGCTCTACCAAGCCGCCTTCGGGCGGCTTTTTCTTTGCGGCGATTGGATTATTTGCCCGATTTATTGACTAAGTCATGAATCACCGAGCAATCACCGACAAAGGAACGTCATCAGTGACCGAGAACCCTATACCAGAGAGTGCCGTCGTAGTGGCTAATGCCGTTGTTGAAAGTGTGCAGTATCAAGGCCGTAAGGCGAGTCGCCGCGGTAGTGAGCAACGTCGGCAGAATATCCTCGACGCAGCTATGCGTCTGATCGTGCGTGAAGGTGTACGTGCCGTTCGTCACCGTGCGGTAGCTGCCGAAGCTCAGGTGCCGTTGTCGGCAACCACGTATTACTTCAAAGATATAAATGACCTCATCACTGACACCTTTACCCAGTTTGTTGAGCGCAGCGCCGCCCATATGGGGCAGTTGTGGGGCAACACCGAGGAAACCCTGCAAAACCTCACCCGTCAGCTCGATGGCAGCGTGCAGTCGCGGCGTAAGCTGGCCGATGAAATTGCCCGTCTGAGCGTCGAGTACATCCGTCAACAGCTGCAAGAGCGCCGCGATCACTTAGTGGCGCAGCGGGCTTTTGAGCAGGAAGCGCTGATTAACCCACGTTTGCATGACTTGGTACGTGCCCATCGCAAAATCCTCCTGCAAGGCGCCAACCGTTTTTTCGAGGCCTTAAGCTCGGAGCAACCGTTGCATGATGCTGAGGTGATGACCGCACTGATTATGCGAATGGAGTATCAAGGCTTGCTTGATGGGGTTGAACAGCTGGACAGTGCCGATATGTTAGCCAGACTGAAGCGCTATATGTATCTGGTGCTGGGTCTGTAGCCTGGCTATTGCTAAGCAAGGAGAACCCCATGAAGGCCTGGCGCGCGCTGTTAGTCGTGTGCTTTGCAACCCTCAGCGGCTGTCTGGTGACCTTCACCGACCCGATCCCGGCTAATGAGGCTGCACCGATCCCGCTGCTGGGCCTATGGCAGCGGCAGGACGAATGGGGTGAGCAGGTCTACCTGCAGATTACTCGGGCCGGCTCCAATGTGTACAAGGCGCGGGTCTACAGTGGCAGCGCGGATAACTTAAGCACGGCCCATGAGTATGGTTTTACCGTGGCTCATCATGGCCGCCGCTGGTACTTCTCCGCAGGCTTGCCTAAGCGACTGGGCGCTAATTTCACCATCGCCGGCTTCGAGTTGACCGCGCACAATGAGTTGGTACTGTTCAACTTGGATGTTGCACGTATCAAGCATGAGCTGGATAAGGGTAATCTTAAGGGCGAATTGATCGACAATGAGCTGGGGCAGATGGCCTTGGTCACTAGTCCGTTATCTCAGGTACTGGACTACCTCAACGATCAGGCTAATTCGGATGTGTTTATCGAAGTCGCTCGCTATCAACGTTCAGGGGATTAGTGAGTTTTGGGGGCTGTGTGAATAGTTTTGCCGAATTGGACCCGTATCAACTCACCGTCCGCGCGTTGTCTGACCGGATTGTCGAGGCGCAAACGCCGATCCGTGTGCTCGACGCGGTGAAGTGGGACGACAACATCCGCGATGAGTTCTTCAAGCACAAAGGCAAGCAATTGCCCGCGGTGGACCGCAGCTACTACCAAAGCCGGCCCCTGGCTTTTGATGCGGCGGCGAAGAAGCTCGAATTCCAGAATATCGAGCGCGACATCACCCGCCAGTTGGGCCAGTTCAACCCGGTCGGGCAGATCATGCGGCGCATGTGTCGCGAGTACCGCATGGTCGTGCGTATGCTCGAAGCCCGCGGGACGGAAGACTTTGGCTTGATCAGCCAGGAGCTGTACGGCGCCGCCAGCGATGCCTTCCATGCTGGTGATCCGACCTTGGCCGATCTCGGCCTGATGTTCTCCGACTTCCTGAATAACATCGATAAGCGTGGCGACCTCAAAGATGAGGCGAAAAACTTAAGCGCCAAAGAGGCCGTCGACTTGCTGCAAGGGCGCCTGAATAAGGTGTTTGGCGAGCACGAAGACACCATACGCGTGTTCGAGTCCGACGGCATTCTTGCCGATGCGGCGGCGGGTGCCGATTACATCAAGATTCGCAGCGATGCGCGGTTTAACGAGCGTGACGTCAAGGCCTTGGAAGTGCATGAAGGCTTAGTCCACGTGGCGACCACCCTCAATGGCCTTAATCAGCCGATCTGTACCTTCTTAGCCAAAGGCCCGCCCTCATCGACCGTGACCCAAGAGGGGTTGGCGATCTTGATGGAAGTGATTGCCTTCGCCTCCTACCCGACACGCCTGCGCAAGCTGACCA
Source organism: Pseudomonas sp. 5P_3.1_Bac2 (assembly GCF_025465995.1). Taxonomy (GTDB): domain Bacteria; phylum Pseudomonadota; class Gammaproteobacteria; order Pseudomonadales; family Pseudomonadaceae; genus Aquipseudomonas. The sequence goes on from NZ_JANLNY010000030.1 coordinate 386,685, forward strand.
ACCGGACTCTTGCCATTCATATGGCGGAGGAGGGCGCTGACTTCCTGGAGGTGTTCGAGTTTTACCGTGGCCAGGGCTTCAGCATGGAGCAGAGCTACAGCAACGCGGGCCGCGTGTTCCGTGGCTCGACCCCGAGCGGCATGCCGTTCACCAAGGATCTGTCGTATCTCAAAGGCTTCATCATGATTTACAACTACATCCAGCTGGCCGTACGCAAAGGCAAGTTGGAGCAGATCCCCTTGCTGTTCTGCGGCAAGACCACCCTGGAAGACATGCGCACCCTCGGCAAGTTGGTGGAGGAGGGCCTGGTGGTGCCGCCTAAGTACCTGCCGCCGCAATTCAGTGACCTCAACTCGCTGTCGGCCTGGATGTGCTTCTCCAACTTCCTCAATAACCTGAGTCTGGACCGCATCGAAGCGGACTACGCCAATATCCTCTAGGTTTTGTAAGAAAGGTGCCTGCGCTCGATGATGCGTCGTTAAAACATAGTTCGCAGTGCTCATTGACCGCTCGTAACGGCGAGTGCGAGCCCGGTGCGCTCCTCATTGTTTTGGCTTTGCCTGATCGGCGCTCGGCGATTTTTCATATAACAGGCCTGGCTGCACCAGGCTGTTCAATTGTTTAGTGGGAATTAACTGATGCCCAGCCATCAACTCGAATACGAAATTCTCGGCAGCGGCGCGCAGAGCGTGGAAATCATCCTCGACCCGGATGAAACGGTGATCGCCGAAGCCGGTGTGATGAATTACATGACCGAAGGCATCCGCTTCGAGACGCGCATGGGCGACGGCTCTAGCAGTGGCGTGCTGGGTAAGTTGTGGGGCGCCGGCAAGCGCATGCTTACCGGTGAATCCTTGTTTATGACGCACTTCACCAACAATGGCGCCACGCCTGCGCGAGTGGCCTTTGCCGCGCCTTATCCGGGCACTGTCGTGGCGGTGGATTTAAATCAGGTGGGCGGGCGTTTGATCTGCCAAAAAGACGCCTTCCTCTGCGCCGCTTACGGCACGCAAATCGGCATCAGCTTTAATAAGCGTATTGGCGCCGGTTTCTTTGGTGGTGAAGGTTTTATCCTGCAAAAGCTTGAGGGCGATGGTCTGGCCTTCGTCCATGCCGGCGGCACGGTGATTCGCAAGGAACTGAATAACGAGACCCTGCGCCTCGATACCGGCTGCCTGGTGGCCTTTACCAGTGGCCTGGATTACGACATTGCCTTGGCCGGCGGCCTGAAGAGCATGCTGTTTGGCGGCGAGGGCATGCTCTTGGCGACCCTTAAGGGCACCGGTACCGTGTGGGTGCAGAGCCTGCCGTTCTCGCGCCTGGCCCAGCGCGTGTACGAGGCCACCTATAACGCCCAGGGTGAGATTCGCGCCGGCGGCAAGTAAACTGCGACATCGCTGCGCTGGGCAGTGGCGCTGAGATAGCGCAAGCTGCGCCGCCGATGCCTTAATCCTCGCCAGGCCCTGTGACTGGCGACATTCCCTGTTGAGAGCTTGATATGCGTGAGCTAAACCCGATTCCATTGATTCTGACGGCTGTGGCCAGTGTCTGTGCCACGGTGGCCGTGCTGGGCTTTTACGGCTATCTGCACATTGCCAAGCCGGAAGACGCGCTGCTGTTGGCCGACTTCACCATGCTGAAGACCGTTGAAGGTGAGGACTATAAAGTCTCCATCGAGCCCGCCAGCCAAGTGGCGCAGTGCATCGATAACGTCCTGGTCTTGTTTGATACCGAACAGCGTGGCCTGACTGGCGTGCTGGTGAACAACAAGAAGCGCGCGGTGCGCTGCGTCATGCCGCAACCTGCGGGCGAGCACTCCGCCCAGGAGCCTGGCGCAGCCGGGCAGGCCGTGCCCGCGCAGTAACGTGCGCGGCGAATTACCGGAATAAAAAAACCGCCCCTAGGGGCGGTTTTTTCTGCAACCGACTTAAGCCTTAGTAGCCCACGGAAGAACGTGGTGCGACTGGCTTGCTGTCGTTGGAGATGGTGACTTCAACGCGGCGGTTCATGGCACGGCCAGAAGCGCTGCTGTTGTCAGCAACTGGGTATTCCTTGCCATAGCCTTTGGTGACGATGCGGCTTGGGCTAACGCCCATTTTGATCAGCGCCACTTGTACCGAGGTGGCACGACGCTCGGACAGGGTCTGGTTGTAAGCAGCCGAGCCGGTGCTGTCGGTGTAGCCTTCAACGATCACTTTGCGATCTGGGTTTTCTTGAAGGAACTGGGCCAGTTTGTTGATGTTGACCAGACCGCCGGATTTCAGCTCCGACTTGTTGGTGGCAAACAGCACGTCACCGAAGGTCACCAGGGTGCCGCGTTCGGTTTGTTTGGCGTTGAGGCTGTTTTGCAGTTGACGGATTTGCGCGTCACGGGCTTCCAGCAGCGCGCGGGCACGTTGGTCGCCGGCATCTTTGAGCTGGGTTTCGGCAGCACGCAGAGCGATGGTCTGCTTAGCCACTTCAACACGCTGGTTGGTCAGGTAAGCCAGTTGATCAACTTTCTCTTCGTCTTCGTCATCACGGAAAGCCTGTTCGGCTTTGTTCAGCCAATCGCTGGCGTCTTGGGTTTCCAGCGCGGCGACTTTGGTCGCTTGCGGGTTGGCTTGCAGGCTCGAGTAGTTGCTGCGCGCGGCTTCCAGATTGGCGTTGGGGGTGGTTGAGCAGGCGGCCAAGGCTACGCTCATGGCGAGCACGGCAGGGATCATGATTTGCTTACGCATAATTTTTTCTTCCTTAGATCAATTACCAGATGCGGGCGGGTGGTGGCGCTTATTGAGCGCTACGCAGGCCTTCCTGACGCAGTTCCTGTACGCCTTTGTGGGCATCTTGCAGGGCACGATCAGCCTTGCCAGCTTGAGCTTTACGCTCGGCTACGCGGGCGTCCCACTCGGCTTGTTCGGCCAGGCGCTTGGCTTCTTGGTAATCCTTGTCATGCAGGGCAATTTCGGCCAGTTTCAGTTTGTCTTGGGCAGCCTTCATCTCTACGGCGGCATACTCAGTAGCACCAGCAGAAACTGCGCTGTTGACAACTGATTTGGTCACGGCAAGTTGCTCAGTTGGCGGATTACCCGCGCAACCAGCCAGCACCAGGCTACTCCCTAGAACCAGTGCGGCGATTTTCAGCCCGCGAAATGGGCTAACTGAGGTTTGTGCAGTGTTGGTTTTCATAGTCATCAACTCCGTTGTGCGACTCTTTTGAAACATCTCGATCCATCCTGGTTTGGCATTGGTTCGCCCATGCGCTAGGGAAATCGACGCGCACGATGCAACCTTAAACAGTGATGGCAAGGGGTAAGACCCAAGGTTTTTTTAAATAGTTCAGCACTTTCGGCCCAATTGCCTAACAAATGGTTGTCTGGAGTTCGCAGTGTAGGCGGCGAATTGACCGGCGCTGGGCGGGCTTACCAACGGCAGCCAAGGTGTCGGGAATTTTCTGAATATCAGGTAGTGTGCACAGGGTCATACTGGCGAAAAGCTCCCTTGTTAAAGCCTGCGGTGCGGGTCAACCTGCATTTTTAAGGGAGTTGCACGAGCCGACGGAGGGTAGTGTGATGAGCGATTTTGAAGGGCGCTTGCGCGAAGATGTGCACCTGCTGGGTGAGCTATTGGGTAATACCATTGGCCAGCAATACGGCGAGGAGTTTGTCGCCAAGATCGAGCTGATCCGGCGCAGCGCCAAGGCCGATCGCCGTGGCGCTGCCCAAGCCCAGCTCAGTGCTAGCTTGGCCACCCTCAGCGATGACGAATTACTGCCGGTGGTCCGCGCCTTTAGCCAGTTTCTTAATCTGGCCAACCTCGCCGAACAATACCAGTTGGTCCGGCGCCGTCCGGATAATCAGCCCAGCGCCCAGCAGGCCGCGGATCTTGGCCATCTGCTCAAGCGCTTAATAGCCGCCGGGCATAGCGGCAAGAGCCTGGCTCAGCAGGTGGCGCAGCTGCAGATTGAGCTGGTGCTGACAGCTCACCCGACCGAAGTGGCGCGGCGTACCCTGATCCAAAAATACGACGCCATCACTGCCCAGTTGGCGGCCCTCGATCACAGTGACCTCAGCCCCAGCGAGCGCGACAAGATTGCCCAGCGCCTGCAACGCTTAATTGCTGAGGCCTGGCACACCGATGAGATCCGCAAGCAGCGGCCCACTCCGGTGGATGAAGCCAAGTGGGGCTTTGCCGTGCTGGAGCATTCGTTGTGGCAGGCACTGCCCAACACCTTGCGCCAGGTTGACCAACTGCTGCATGAGGCCACCGGCGAGCATCTGCCCCTCGACGCTGCGCCGATCCGCTTCGCCTCGTGGATGGGCGGCGACCGTGACGGTAACCCCAATGTCACCGCCGTGATCACCCGCGAGGTGCTGTTGCTGGCGCGCTGGATGGCCGCCGATCTGTACCTGCGGGATATCGAGGCGCTGGCCGCTGACCTGTCGATGCAGCAGGCCAGCCCCGTCTTGATGGCGGTGACGGGGGCTAGCCCCGAACCCTATCGGCAGTTGCTTAAAGCCCTGCGCGAACGCCTGCGCGCCACCCGCAGCTGGGCCGAGGCGGCGCTGCACGCTGAAGTGCCTGCCAGCCCTGAGGTGCTGCAGCACAGTGATGAACTGGCCGCGCCGCTTCAGCTTTGTTATCAGTCCCTGCATGACTGCGGTATGGGTGTGATTGCCGACGGTCCGCTGCTGGATTGTTTGCGCCGCGTCGCCAGTTTTGGCCTGTGCTTGGTGCGTCTGGATATCCGCCAGGAGTCTTCCCGACATAGCGCCGCGCTGAGTGAAATCACCCTGCACTTGGGCTTAGGCGACTATCGCCAATGGTCTGAGGCCGAGCGCCAGGCCTTCCTTCTCCACGAGCTGGACAATCCACGGCCACTGCTGGGGCGGGATTTTCAGGCCAGCAGTGATACTGCCGAGGTGCTCGCCACCTGTCGTGCGATTGCTGCCGCGCCACCGGCATCCTTGGGCTCTTATGTGATCTCCATGGCGGGTGCGGCTTCCGATGTGCTGGCCGCGCAGCTGCTGCTCAAAGAGGCCGGTGTCAGTTGGCCGATGCGCGTCGCGCCGCTGTTCGAGACCTTGGCCGATTTGGATAACGCAGGCCCGGTGATCAGCCAGTTACTCAGCCTGCCGGCCTATCGCGCAAGCTTGGCCGGACCGCAGGAGGTGATGATCGGCTACTCCGACTCGGCTAAAGATGCCGGCACCACCGCGGCGGCCTGGGCCCAGTACCGTGCCCAGGAGCGTTTGGTGGCGATCTGTCGGGAACAGCAGGTCGAGTTGGTTCTGTTCCATGGCCGTGGCGGCACCGTCGGCCGTGGTGGCGGCCCGGCCCATGCAGCGATCCTCTCGCAACCGCCGGGCTCGGTGGCCGGGCGCCTGCGCGCCACTGAGCAGGGCGAGATGATTCGCTTCAAGTTCGCCCGCAGCGATATTGCCGAGCAAAACCTGCACCTGTATTTAAGCGCGGTGCTGGAGGCGACTTTACTGCCACCGCCGAGCCCTGAGCCGGCCTGGCGTGAGCAGATGCAACGCCTCGCCGAGGATGGCTTAGCGGCATATCGTGGCGTGGTGCGTGAGCATCCGCAGTTTGTCGAATACTTTCGCCAGGCCACGCCGGAGCAAGAGCTGGCTCTGCTGCCGCTGGGCAGTCGGCCGGCCAAACGACGGGCGGGCGGGGTGGAAAGCCTGCGGGCGATTCCGTGGATCTTTGCCTGGACCCAGACCCGTTTGATGTTGCCGGCCTGGCTCGGTTGGGAAACTGCCTTGAATCAGGCCTTGCAGCGCGGCGAGCGGCAGTTACTGGTGCAGATGCGCGAGCAGTGGCCGTTTTTCCGCGCACGTTTGGATATGTTGGAGATGGTTTTGGCGAAAACCGACCCGGCGCTGGCGCAGTTGTACGACGAGCATTTGGTCGAACCTAAGCTGCGTCAATTAGGTCAGGATTTACGCGTCTTATTGTCGCAGGCGGTGTCCGCCGTGCTGGCTCTGAGCGGGCAAGGCAGAGTGTTATCAGATAACCCGCAAACCCTGGAGTCAATTCGCCTGCGCAACACCTACCTGGACCCCTTGCACCTGTTGCAGGTGGAACTCTTGGCGCGCTCTAGGGCGCGGGAAAATCAGTCTGATAGCGCCTTGCAACAAGCTTTGTTGGTCAGCGTGGCAGGAATTGCCGCCGGTTTACGTAACACCGGCTAAGTGCATAAGCCGCCCTGAAGGCACTTGGCCGGCCGCGAAGATGGGCGCCAGCCATGGACTAATGGGCGCCTGCACCGTACGCCGCCTGCTACTTTGGATGGCTTGTGCGCTATGGGTGCGCTGTGTATCTTGATCGACCTTTTGGCGCATTGGCCATTATGTCGATGCCGCTTAGACCATTCTGAGATTGGCCCCATGAGGCGAGTCCAACGATCTTCGTTTTTAACATTTGAGGAGCACTTCGATGCGCGTGATTCTGTTGGGGGCGCCCGGTGCCGGTAAAGGTACCCAAGCTGGCTTCATCACCAAAAAATTTGGTATTCCGCAGATTTCCACTGGCGACATGCTGCGTGCTGCGGTCAAGGCGGGCACTGAATTGGGTTTAGTGGCCAAGAGTGTGATGGATAGCGGTGGCCTGGTTTCCGATGAGCTGATCATCAATCTGGTCAAAGAGCGTATCGCCCAAGCCGATTGCGCCAATGGTTTCCTCTTCGATGGCTTCCCGCGCACCATTCCGCAAGCCGAAGCGCTGAAAGAAGCCGGTGTTGAGATTAACCACGTGGTTGAGATCGCCGTGGATGACGAAGAAATCGTCGGCCGTATCGCTGGCCGTCGTGTGCACCCGGCTTCTGGCCGTGTTTACCACACCGAGCACAATCCACCGAAAGTTGCCGGCATCGACGACGAAACCGGTGATGAGCTGATCCAGCGCGAAGACGACAAAGAAGAAACCGTGCGTCATCGCCTGTCGGTCTACCACTCGCAGACCAAGCCACTGGTGGATTTCTACCAGAAGCTGGCCGCTGCTGACGGCTCGCCGAAGTACAGCTCCATCCCAGGCGTTGGCTCGGTCGACGAAATCACCGCCAAGGTGCTTGCCGCCCTGAGCTAAGGCTTAGGCGTCATCTGCTTGTGCCAACGGCCCGCGATTGCGGGCCGTTGTCGTTTACGGCGCAAGCAAAGCGGCCACGCGGGCCGGGCAAGGCCCGCCACTAGGCAGCAAGACTGGCCAAAACAGTGCTAAACCGTTTTAATGCCCGCCCATTTCTCACACTGCCCATATTGCCAATGACCACTCTGCTGGCCCTGGATACCGCCACCGAAGCCTGTTCCGTTGCTCTGTTGCATAACGGCCAGGTGCTCAGTCACTACGAAGTGATTCCGCGTCTGCACGCGCAGCGCCTGCTGCCGATGATCAAGCAACTGCTGGCCGAGGGCGGTGTGGCGCTCAGTGCGTTGGACGCCATCGCTTTTGGCCGGGGGCCAGGTGCTTTTACCGGTGTGCGCATTGCCATCGGGGTGGTGCAAGGCTTGGCCTTTGCCCTTGAGCGGCCGGTGTTGCCGATCTCCAACCTGGCCGTGCTGGCCCAGCGCAGCCTGCGCGAGCATGGCGCGCAGCAGGTGGCTGCGGCCATCGATGCGCGGATGGATGAAGTGTATTGGGGCTGTTACCGCGCCGAGGCGGGGGAGATGCGTCTGCTGGGCACTGAGGCGGTGCTGCCGCCGGAACAGGCGGTGTTGCCCCGTGGCGGCGCCGGTCAGTGGTTTGGCGCCGGTACTGGCTGGGGCACCTATGCCGCGCGCATCGCCACTGCCGTCAGTGGCCAGGATGGGCAGATGTTGCCGCACGCCCAAGACCTGCTGAGCCTGGCCCAATTCGCCTGGGCCCGCGGTGAAGCGGTGCCGGCGGATCAGGCCCAGCCGGTGTACCTGCGTGATCAGGTCGCCACGCCGAAGGGCAGTCTGTAAACCGCGGCTGGCTGCTTTAAGGCTTTATTTGGCACGTTCGAGCCATTAGCACATTGCCAAGTCATACCTCGGCAGCTAAATTGCTCCAGCTAAGCTAGGTGTTTCTACAGTTTATGAGCAGTGATTGATGCGTATCGACGGTTTTGCCTCGTCCTATATACCTGAGCGTGGTGCACGCTCCCAAGCGGCCGTGGCGCCGTTTCGGGAAGTGCAACGCGAGGTAGAGGCGCGGCCCGAACAGCCGAATCAGTCTACCAGTGGTCAGGACCGTGGCTCGCTCGCTCCGGCGGTTCAGAGCACGGCGAGCAGCGCCAGTGCGGCCGGCTACTTTGCCCGCAGCCCCGAGCAGCTCTATCAGGCGCCGTTATCCAATCAAGTGGCGCAGGCGCTGGCCAGCTACAGCAGCACCGCCAGCTTCGTCACCGAAGGCGATGCCAATCAGGTCATGGGCCTCGACCTGTACGTCTAGTCCGGGCTATAACAGCCGACCTTACGCAATAAGCCCGTTGTTAAATCCTATGTTGCCTTATTACCTTGGCTGCCCGTCGTGGAGCGAGCCGGCCTGGCGTGGCGTGTTATATCCACAGGGCTCGGCCAGCGCCGAGCGTCTTAGTTACTACGCTCAGGTGTTTAACGCGGTTGAAGGCAATACCACCTTTTATGCTGCGCCGAGCCCCGACACCGTCGCCCTGTGGGCGCAGCGAATGCCTGCCCATCTGCGCTTTTGCGCCAAGTTGCCACGGGAAATCAGCCACGGCGGCGACCTGCGTGAACACATCGACGCGGTGAGTGATTTTCGCCAATTGCTGGCGCCCTTAGGGGCGCGGGTCAGCCCCATGTGGTTGCAACTGTCAGCCAGTTTCAGTCCGCAACGCTTGGCCGAGCTGGCCGCCTTTATCGAACCCTGGGGCAGCGGCGAGATAGCTGTGGAGGTGCGTCATCCGGCGTTTTTCGCCAAGGGCGAAGAGGAGCGTCAGCTCAATCGCCTGCTGCATGAGCGCGGGATCGAGCGCATCAGCCTGGATTCACGGGCCTTGTTCAGTTGTGTGTCGACTGATCCGGCGTTGCTGCATGCGCAAGCGAAAAAACCGCGCCTGCCGGTACGGCCCACGGCGTTTAGTCAGGCGCCGCAGGTACGCTTTATTGGTCATCCTGAATTGGCGGCCAACGACCGTTTTATGCAGCCTTGGCTGGCCAAGGTGGCGGCGTGGATCGAGGAGGGCCGCACGCCCTATGTGTTTCTGCACACCCCGGATAACCACCTGGCGCCGCAACTGGCGGCGCGCTTTCACCAGCAGTTGCAACTGCGTTTGCCGGGGCTGGCGGATTTACCGGCCTGGCCCGAAGCTGACACCGAGGCCAGTCAGCAGCTAGGCCTGCTCTAGGCTTGGCGCGTGGCCAATAACAGATCGGCGGCTTGGCCGCTGCGGCCATCGGCAAAGTCGAAGTGGCCCAACTGGGCGATGCGGTCATAAGCGCCTAAGGCAACATTCACCTCGCGGTTGTGCAGGTAAATCGCGCTGACGCCTGCATCACTCAGGCGTTGTTGCGACTGTTGGCCTTGGGCATTAAAACGCAGCAGGCTGAGTTGTTGATAAATCGCGTCTTGGCTGTCGATGCGCCCATCGTGGTTGTCATCGAACCTGGCCAGTTCGGCGAAGCCATGACTTGCGCCATGCTGATCGCCAAACAGCTCGCGGCCATCGTCAATACTGCCATTACCGTTGCGATCCCAGGCCAAGAGGGCATCGTCGCCGGTGGGGGCGCTGATTTGCTCGCGGTGGCCGTCAGCGTTGAGGTCAAAGCTGACGCTGCGTTGCAGGCCGCTGGTGCGAAAGCCGTTGCTGGCTAGATCGAGCACCAAAGGGTCAACCACTGCCGGTTCGGCCTGGACTTCCACCTTGAGTGACAGCGTGCGTTGCTCCAGCACGGCGCTGAATTGGCTGGCCGAGACGCTGCTATTGGCCGCGCTGAGTTGCGTATCTTCAGGGCTGGGCTCAGTAACCGGCACTGCGGTCTCGGCGGCCTCTTCGGGCATCAAGGTGCGGCGCAGAATTTGGTAGTTCAGCGAGTCTTCCAGGCCCGCGTCCAGCTCTTGACGCAGGTTGCCGGGGGCGGGGCTGGCAGCAGGCAGGTTGGTGGAAATGGCGGCAAACATACGCACCTCGCGGTCGGCTCTGGCAAAATGGCGGTTTGGTTGGTTATCGGCTGCATGTACAGCCCTTTGAGTGTTTTTTGAGCAGATTGCCTAATGAGTGATGAGCGGTTAGTTGCGCGGATTCGGATGCAGGCCCTGGCGCCGCAGTTTGCTGAGGCCGCCGCCGAATGGGCGCAGCGTCTGGGTCTGCCGTTAGAGGGCGACAGCGAGTACGCCTTGCAGGTGGGCGAGGGCGGTTTGCAGCTGGTCGAGCTGGGGCCGCAGGCGCCCGGGCCGGTGCGGGTGGATTTCGTCGAGGGAGCCGCTGCGCACCGGCGTTTATTCGGTGGCGGCAGCGGGCAGATGATTGCCAAGGCCGTTGGCGTGCAGGCTGGGATTCGCCCTCGGGTGTTGGATGCCACGGCGGGCTTGGGTCGCGATGCGTTTGTGCTGGCCAGCCTCGGTTGTTCGCTGACTCTGATCGAGCGTCAGCCGTTGATTGCCGCCTTGCTGAGCGATGGCTTGGCCCGCGCCGCGCGTGCCCCGGAAGTGGCGCCGATCTGCGCGCAGATGCAGTTACTGCAAGGCAATGCCATCGAGCTGATGCAGGGCTGGCAGGGTGAAGCACCGCAGGTGATCTACCTCGACCCGATGTTTCCCCATCGCGACAAAAGCGCTTTGGTGAAAAAAGAAATGCGCCTGTTCCGCCCCTTTGTGGGGGATGACCTCGACGCCCCGGCCCTGCTCGCCGCCGCTCTGGCATTGGCCACGCACCGGGTGGTGGTTAAGCGCCCGCGCAAGGCGCCGCTGATTGACGGAGCTAAGCCCAGCTATGCGCTGGAAGGCAAGTCGAGCCGTTACGACATCTATCCGAAGAAGAAACTGCAGGCCGATTAGTCGGCGCGAAAGGCGCGCAGGAACACACTCACTGCGTCGCGCACATGCTGTGCCGCGGCTTTTGCGCTCGGTGGTTCGGCGCAGCCCATCAACAGGCGGAAGTTGCAGCCGCCCTTGAGCAGGCTGAAGAAATGATCGGCCGCGCTGCACGGGTCGCTGACCCGCAGTTTGCCGCTCAGATCAGCCTTGCGCAGCAGCTCTTCCATGCCCAACTGCAAGCGCAGGGGGCCGGCGTCATAGAACATCTTCGGCAGTTTCGAGCCCTGCGCCGCCAGGCTCATCATCACCCGATGTAGCTCCAGGGACTCGCGGCTGTTGATCAGGTCGCTAAAACCCAGGCCGATGGTGAGCAGGGACTGTTCAAGGCTGACGTTATCGTCGAGCTCGAACATCAGCTCCGGCAGTTGCTCCTCGCACTTGGACTTTACCGCCTCGACAAACAGGTTCTCTTTGTCGCTGAAGTGGCTGTAAACCGTCAGCTTAGACACCCCGGCCTCGGCGGCGATGGCATCCATGCTGCTGCCTTCATAGCCCTTGGCGAGGAACAGGGTTTTCGCTGCCTCAAGGATGGCTTTGCGTTTGGCCGGGTCTTTGGGCCGACCGGGACCAGAGTTTGGTAATACTTTGTGGGTCATTGCGCTTTTTAATACTGGACTAGTGAGTTTGCTATTTTTACTATACTCGCCAGTACAAGTATTCCAAAGCCTCCTGAAAGGTTATTCATCATGTTTCGTCACGTTTTAGCTGTCGCGTTGCCCGTGAGCCTGATTCTGACTCTCGCCGCTTGCGGCAATAGCGAGACCACTGCGGTTGCCGTACGCCCTGCCATGGTGGTGCAACCGCAACTGGCCGGTGAATTGATGGATGCTTATCCCGGCGAAGTGCGCGCGCGCTACGAGCCGGAGCTGGCGTTTCGCATCGGCGGTAAGGTGATCAAGCGCCTGGTCGATGTCGGCGACCTGGTGAAGAAAGACCAGCCCCTGGCCGAGCTAGACCCGCAGGACGTGCGCCTGCAGCTGGAAGCCAATCGTGCCCAGCTCACCGCCGCCGAAGCCAACTTGAGTCTGGTTAAGGCCGAGCGTGATCGCTACAAGGTGCTGTTGGATCGCAATCTGGTCAGCCGCTCGCAATTTGATAACGCCGAAAACACCTATCGCGCCGGTGAGGCACGCCTCAAACAGGCCCGCGCCGAATTTAATGTGTCCAATAACCAAGCCGGTTACGCGGTGCTGCGCGCCTCGCAAACCGGGGTGATTGCCCAGCGTGCGGTGGAAGTGGGACAAGTGGTGGCTGCCGGGCAAACCGTATTTACCCTGGCCATTGATGGCGAGCGGGAAGTGCTAATTGGCCTGCCTGAGCAAAGCTTTAAGCGCTTTAAGGTTGGCCAGGACGTCAGCGTCGAACTGTGGTCGATCCCCGGCCAACTGTTTAAAGGGCGCATCCGTGAGATGTCGCCGGCGGCTGATCCGCAATCGCGCACATTCGCTGCCCGGGTCGCCTTCACCGATAACAATGTGCCGGTCGAGTTAGGCCAGAGCGCGCGGGTGTTTATCGCCCAGCAGCACCAAGTGCCACTGGCGGTGCCGCTGTCGGCGATTAGCGCGGAGAAGGGCAAACCTTTTGTTTGGGTTGTGGACCCGGCCGAGCACAAGATTAAGCGTACGTACGTGGTGATCGGCGCCTATGGCGAGAAAACCGTGCCGGTGCTTGAGGGCTTGAGTGCCGATGATTGGGTAGTGGCCGCTGGCGGTCAGGTGTTGCAGGAAGGGCAGCAGGTGCGCCCGGTGGATCGCGAAAACCGCGCTGTTCAACTGACGGCTAAGGAGTAATCCCGATGGATTTCAACCTGTCCGCCTGGGCCCTGCGCAACCGTCAAATCGTTCTGTATCTCATGTTGTTGCTGGCCATCGTCGGGGCCCTGGCTTACACCAAGCTGGGCCAGAGCGAAGACCCGCCGTTCACCTTCAAAGCCATGGTGGTGCGCACCAACTGGCCGGGGGCGAGCGCTGAGGAAGTGTCGCGGCAAGTCACCGAACGCATCGAAAAGAAGATGATGGAGACCGGCGAGTTCGACAAGATCATCTCCTTCTCCCGTCCTGGTGAGTCGCAGGTGACCTTCCTCGCCGATGACGCCATGCATTCTTCGCAAGTTCCCGAGCTGTTCTACCAGTTGCGTAAGAAGGTCGGCGATATCCGCTATACCTTGCCCCAGGACATTCAGGGGCCGTTCTTCAACGACGAATTCGGCACCACCTTCGGCAATATTTACGCCCTGACCGGCGCCGGCTTCGACTATGCGGTGCTCAAGGATTACGCCGACCGCATCCAGCTGCAATTGCAGCGGGTTAAGGATGTGGGCAAGGTCGAGCTGATCGGCCTGCAGGATGAGAAAATCTGGATCGAACTGTCCAACACCAAGCTGGCCACCCTCGGCCTGCCCTTGGCTGCGGTGCAGCAAGCGCTGCAAGAGCAAAATGCGGTGGCCACGGCCGGCTTCTTTGAAACCACCAGCGAGCGCGTCCAAGTGCGCGTCACCGGGCGTTTCTCCAGTGTCGAAGAGATCCGTAATTTCCCTATTCGGGTCGGTGATCGCACCTTCCGCATTGCCGATGTGGCGGAGGTGAAGCGCGGCTTCAATGAGCCACCGGCGCCGCGCATGCGCTTTATGGGCGAGGATGCCATTGGCCTGGCCGTGGCGATGAAGCAGGGCGGCGACATTCTGGTACTGGGCAAGGCCCTGGAAGACGATTTCGCGCGTATTCAGGAGACCCTACCGGCCGGCATGAGCCTGAGCAAAGTATCGGATCAGCCCAAAGCGGTGAAGGCGGGCGTCGGTGAGTTCGTCCGGGTGTTGGCTGAGGCCGTGATCATCGTCCTGCTGGTGAGCTTCTTCTCCCTCGGTTTGCGCACCGGGCTGGTGGTGGCGTTGTCGATCCCACTGGTCTTGGCAATGACCTTCGCCTCCATGTATTTCTTAGGCATCGGCCTGCACAAAATCTCCCTCGGCGCCCTGGTGTTGGCTTTGGGCCTGTTGGTGGATGACGCGATCATCGCCGTGGAGATGATGGCGATCAAAATGGAGCAGGGCCTGGACCGGATCAAAGCCGCCAGTTATGCCTGGACCAGTACCGCCTTCCCCATGCTCACCGGCACCCTGATTACGGCGGCGGGCTTTTTGCCGATTGCCACCGCGCAGTCCGGCACTGGCGAATACACCCGTTCGATCTTCCAAGTGGTGGCGCTGGCGCTGTTGGTGTCGTGGATCGCCGCAGTGATGTTTGTACCCTACCTGGGCGCCAAGTTGCTGCCGGACTTAGCCGCCATTCACGCGGCCAAACACGGCGATGGCCACAACCCCTACGGCACGCCGTTCTATCGGCGGGTGCGCGGTGTGGTCGAGTGGTGTGTGCGCCGGCGTAAAACCGTGATCTTCCTGACCCTCGGGTTGTTTGTCGCCTCGATCCTGTTGTTCCGCTTTGTGCCGCAGCAGTTCTTCCCGGCCTCCGGGCGCATGGAACTGATGGTCGATTTCAAGCTCAGTGAAGGCTCATCGCTGGCGGCCACCGAGGTGCAGGCTAAGCGTTTCGAAGAGATGCTTAAAAACCACGAAGGCGTTGAGAGTTATGTGTCCTATGTCGGCACCGGCTCGCCGCGCTTCTACCTGCCGTTGGATCAACAACTGCCGGCTGCCAGCTTTGCCCAGACCGTGGTGCTGGCCAAGAGCATTGAGGATCGCGAGAAGCTGCGCGATTGGCTGATCAAGATGCTGCCGGAGGAGTTCCCCAGCGTGCGGACTCGGGTGGCGCGTCTGGAAAACGGCCCGCCCGTGGGCTATCCGGTGCAGTTCCGCGTCTCCGGCGAGCATATCGATGAAGCCCGGCGCATTGCCCGCTTAGTCGCCGAGAAAGTGCGCGAGAACCCCCATGTGGTCAACGTGCATCTGGATTGGGAAGAGCCGAGCAAGGTGGTGCGCCTGAATATCGACCAAGAGCGCGCCCGTGCCTTGGGCGTTAGCACCCAGGACCTGTCGCGCTTTATGCAGAGCACCCTGACGGGTTCGCCGGTGAGTTACTACCGCGAAGACAACGAGCTGATCGAGATGCTGTTGCGCGGCACCCCTGCCGAGCGTGAGCAGTTGAGCTTGCTGCCGAGCCTGTCGGTGCCGACCGATAATGGTCGCAGCGTGCCGTTGTCGCAGATCGCCACCCTCGAATACGGCTTTGAGGAAGGCATCATCTGGCACCGTAACCGCTTGCCTACCGTGACGGTACGTGCCGATATCTATGGTCAGGAACAACCCGCCACGGTGGTGCAGCAGGTGCTGCCCACTCTGGAAGGCATCCGCGCCGATCTGCCGGATGGCTTCCTGCTCGAAGTCGGCGGCACAGTAGAAGACTCCAGCCGTGGTCAGCGTTCGGTTAACGCCGGTATTCCGCTGTTTATCGTGGTGGTGCTGACGTTGCTGATGCTGCAGCTCAAGAGCCTGTCGCGCTCGGCTATGGTGTTCCTCACGGCGCCATTGGGGCTGATCGGCGTGACCCTGTTCCTCTTGGTATTCCGCCAGCCCTTCGGTTTTGTCGCCATGCTCGGCACCATTGCGCTGTCGGGGATGATCATGCGCAACTCGGTGATCTTGGTCGATCAGATCGAGCAGGATATCGAGGCGGGGCTGGACCGTTGGCGCGCCATTATCGAAGCCACCGTGCGGCGTTTCCGGCCCATCGTGCTGACCGCACTGGCGGCGGTGTTGGCGATGATTCCGCTGTCGCGCAGTGTGTTCTTCGGGCCGATGGCGGTGGCGATTATGGGCGGGTTGATCGTCGCCACGGCGCTGACCCTCTTGTTCCTGCCGGCGCTGTATGCCGCTTGGTTCCGGGTTAAGGAAAGCGAGCGCGACCAAGCCTAAGCGCAGCTGCAGTAAGTAAAAAAGCCAGACCGTGAGGTCTGGCTTTTTTATGTGCTCAATAGCTCCTCTAAAGGCGTGCCAGGTGGTGGTAGCAGGCGTTGCCGGGCCGCACGACGCAAGCATTCGTGTAGCTCCAGCAAGCTGCTGGCGGGGTCACTTTCGTCCCGCCAGCACATGCCCAGGGCGCCGCTAGCATCCAGGCTAAAGCCACTGTCGACGATCAGGCCGCGCTGGCTGAAGTGCTCAGCCACACGCTCGGAGGCCACCGAGAGCATGTCGTTACCTTGCAGCAACCACAGGTTGCCGAGCAGCGATGACGACTCGATGCGGTAGTGCAACGGCCGGGTCCCAGCGGCACTGATGGCCGCGTCCAGGCGCGCGCGAATCGGCGTGCCCTTGGGCCAGACCACCCACTCGTACTCGGCGAGCACCTCCCAGCTCAGTTCACGGCGCTGCGTCAGCGGATGGCCGGGGCGGCAGATCACGCGCATGGCCTCCTTATACAGCACCTCATGGCGCAGGCTGGGACGCGGGATGTAGTTGTCCAGGCGGCCGATCACCACGTCTAGCTCGCCTTGCTCCAGGCGTTCGAGCAGGTGATGCATGGTGTCCTCTTGCAGTTCGATACTGGCTTTGGGGTACTTGGCGAGGAACTGCAGGATCGCCGCTGGCACCAGGTTGGGCGCTGACGCTGGCGAGGCGCCAATGGTCATGCGCAGCGCATGGCCCTGGCTGATCGACTCCAGTGATTCGTGGGCACGCTTCATCTCGGCGATCACCCGCTGGGCGTGGTGGATCAGCATCTGCCCATGTTCAGTCGGGGTGAGGCCACGGGCATGGCGGGCAAACAGCGGCGCGCCGATGCCGTCTTCCAGCTCCTTAAGCCATTTGGATAACGCCGGCTGGGCGGTAAAAGTGAGCCGAGCGGTTTCACTGATGCTGCCGGTTTGTGCCAGTTTGAGCAGCACTTCGAGGTGCTGTACGCGGATACGGCGAGTCCAATCCATGGTTTACCTATTCAATTTTCCATATAGGTGGATCGCAAAATAGCATTGTTCCGATATTTCTAAGCCGGCCAATAATCGGTCGAAGCCGCGATGGCACCATTCAGTTTGGTGAATCCAATGACCGATAAGAAACAGAACCAGCGCGCCGACTTTTATCGACGCCTCGATGAGCAGCATATGTTCCCGTTGTGGCAGCAAATGCATAGTTTGGTTCCGGCACAGCCGGCCGATGCTTGTGTGCCAGCTATCTGGCGTTACAGCCAAGTACGTGATTACCTCGCCGAGGCGGGTGAAATCATCAGCAGTGAAGAGGCGGTGCGGCGGGTGCTGATCCTGGAGAACCCAGGCCTAAGCGGTCAATCCTCCATCACTTCAAGCCTCTACGCCGGCCTGCAAATGCTCCTGCCAGGGGAAACCGCACCGAGCCACCGGCACAGCCAGTCGGCCCTGCGCTTTGTCATGGAAGGCAGCGGTGCGTTCACCGTGGTGGATGGCGAACGCACCACCATGCATCCCGGGGATTTCATCATCACCCCGTCCTGGGCCTGGCACGACCACGGCAACCCCGAGGCGGAGCAGGGCGGCGAGAAGGTGGTGTGGCTGGATGGGTTGGACATTCCTATTGTGCGCTTCTTTAACGCCGGCTTTGCCGAGGTCCATGAGGAACTGGTGCAGCCCATACAGCGCGCCGAAGGCACCAGCCCGGCACGTTTTGGCCACAACCTGATGCCCGTGCGCCATGAAGTGAATGGCCGCACCTCGCCCATTTTTAACTACCCCTATGCGCGCTCGCGGGAAACCCTCGACATCTTGCTGCGTCAGCAAGCGCTCGACCCTTATGAGGGCATCAAGCTCAGTTACCGCAATCCGCTGACTGGCGGTTGGGCGATGCCGACCATTGCCACCTTTATCCAACTGCTGCCTGCCGGCTTTAACGGCCTGCCTTCGCGCAGCACCGATGCCACGGTGTATTCGGTGGTGGAGGGTGAGGGCGTGGTGCGTATTGGCGAGCGGCAGTTCAGTTTCAGCCCACGCGACATCTTCGTGGTGCCGAGCTGGGCGGCGGTGAGTTTTAGCGTCTCCAGCGAGACGGTGCTGTTTAGTTTTTCTGATCGGCCGGTGCAAGAGGCCTTGGGCCTGCTGCGTGAAGCCCGTTAATTATTGACCAGTTAATTATTGAGGAGTCTCGACATGTCTTATGTAGTAGCGCCACCTGCCATCACCACATTAGCGGTAGCCGGTCAGGATGGTTTGTTTCCGGTACGCCGGGTTTACTGTGTGGGCCGAAACTACGCGGCCCATGCCCGCGAAATGGGCTTTGATCCGGATCGCGAGCCGCCGTTTTTCTTCGCTAAACCCGCCGATGCAGTGGTGCCAGTGGCCAGTGGGCAGACCTTAGAGCTGCCGTACCCCAGTGAAACCAGCAACTATCACTATGAGATCGAGCTGGTGGCGGCCATCGGCAAGGGCGGGCGCAATATCAGCGCCGAGCACGCCCTCGAGCATGTCTGGGGCTATGCCGTGGGCCTGGATATGACCCGCCGTGATCTGCAAATCAAAATGCGCGAAATGGGCCGGCCGTGGGAAATCGGCAAGGCCTTTGATCAGTCCGCACCCATTGGCCCACTGCATCGCGCAGAGGATATTGGCCATCCGCAGCATGCGGCGATCTGGCTGCAAGTTGAGGGCGTGGATCAGCAGCGCAGCGATATCGACCAATTGATCTGGTCGGTGCCAGAAACCATCGCCTGGTTGTCGCGTTACTTCGAGCTGCAGCCCGGTGATCTGATCATGACCGGTACACCCGAAGGCGTCGGCGCAGTGCGGGCCGGAGAGTTGCTGACTGGTGGCATCGACGGTCTGGGCCAGCTGTCGGTACGTGTGGTGTAAGGCTGCGCCAGGAGCGGCTGTTTAATTGATGGAAAAGGAAGCGACTTATGCAGTTGTATAGTTTTTGCCACAGCTCGACGTCGCAACGGGTGCGCATCGCCCTGGCCCTTAAGGGCCTGGACTACGACTACTTGCCGGTCAACTTGCGCGCCGGCGAGCAGCGCAGTGCCGAGCACTTGCAGCGTAATCCGGGGGGCAGCGTGCCGGTGTTAGTCACTGAAGATGGCCAGCAGTTGAGCCAGTCGCTGGCCATCATCGATTACCTCGATCGGCTCTATCCCAAGCCACAGCTCATCCCCACTGAGCCTTTGGCGCGGGCGCGGGTGTTGGAGGTGGCCAATCTGATCGGCGCCGATATCCATCCGCTGAACAATCCACGGGTGTTGGCTTACCTGAGCAACACCTTGCAGATCAGCACTGCACAGCGCCAGGCTTGGTATGAACATTGGGTGCTGATGGGCTTGGGGGCGGTTGAGCAGTTATTGACTCGCCACGGTAGTGGGCCGTACTGCTTCGGCGAGCAGCCTAGTTTGGCCGATTGTTGCGTGCTGCCCCAAGTGATCAATGCCCAGCGCAACAAGGTCGATCTGACACCCTTTAAGCGGGTGTTGGCGGTCACTCAGTACTGTTCGGAGCAACCGGCGTTCGCCAGGTCGGCGGCGATATTTCAACCCGATTACGTCGAGTAGCACTTAAAGCTTATCTCCCCAGATCCGTAGCCGTGAGCCGCAGCACAGCTTGAAGATTTAGTCCGCCTTGGGCCTAGGCGTCTGAATTAGTCTGAGCAGCCACGCAGTTAAGCATCTACGTCTGGGGAGGCGCTGATGAAGCAGGCTCGGCGGTTAGGGTTAGGGGCAGTCTTGGTGGCGCTGTGCTTACTCAGCATCAGCGCTCAGGCACAGGCGCTAAAGTGGATCTCCACGCAACTTAGTCAGGCCGAAGAGGCTGAGGTCGACAGCCTGGTGCTGCCGGTGCCGCTGCCTTGGCAGGGCGACTTCGATGGCATGCGCGAGCGCCGCTTGGTGCGCATCTTGGTGCCCTATAGCAAAACTTTCTACAGCGTTGATCGCGGCCAGCAGCACGGCATCAGCTACGAGCTGGGTAAGGCCCTGGAAACTTGGCTTAATCAGCAGCAGCCACAGGCGCAGAAGTCGCTACGCTGGCATGTGATGTTTATCCCGGTGGCGCGCAATGAGCTGTTGCCCAAGCTGCAAAGTGGCGTGGGCGATATTGCCGCCGGCGGCCTGACCATCACCGATGGCCGGCTCAGCCAGGTGGACTTCGCCGAGCCCTTTACCAAAGAAGTGCGCGAGGCGCTGATCACCGGGCCCAACAGCCCGGCGCTGCAAAGCTTGGATGACTTATCCGGGCAAGAGGTGACGGTGCGTGCCTCAAGCAGTTACTACGAACACCTCGTCGCGCTGAATCAGCAGTTTAAGCAGCGCGGCCTTAAGCCGGTGGAGATCATCGCTGCCGATGAGAATCTGGAGTCCGAAGACCTGCTGGAGATGCTCAACGCCGGACTATTAAACGCCGTGGTGGTGGATCGTTATATCGCCGAGGTGTGGCAGCCGCTGTACCAAGAGCTGCGTATTCACGATGAGTTTTATCTGCATCAGGGCGCGCACTTCGCGTGGGCGATTCGGCACAACAGCCCGCTCCTTAAACAGCAACTGGCGGCTTTTGTCGCCAAGCACAAAGGCGGTACCGCATTCGGCAACAGCCTGTATCGCAAATACGTGAAGAACAGCAAGCGCGTGCTCAATGCGGTGTCCCAGGGCGAGCTGAAAAAGTTTAATGAGTTGGTCGGTCTGTTTGAAAAGCACGCCGGCACTTATGAATTCGACTATTTGATGCTGATGGCCCAGGGTTTTCAGGAATCACAACTGAACCAGTCGGCGCGTAGTCCGCGCGGTGCGGTGGGGGTGATGCAACTGTTGCCCAGCACCGCCGCGGACCCCAGCGTCGGCATTCGTGGCATCGACAGCAGCGCCGACAAGAACATCGAGGCCGGTAGCAAGTACATGCGCGTGTTGGCCGACAAGTACCTTAACGAGCCCGAGCTGACCCCGGTCAATCGCACCTTGCTGAGCTTTGCCGCGTACAACGCGGGGCCGGGTAATTTGCGCAAATTCAGGCGATTGGCGGAGAAGTCCGGGCTGGATAAAAATGTCTGGTTCGGCAATGTTGAGCACGCCGCTGCGCGGGTAGTGGGCCGTGAGACGGTCGACTACGTGGGCAATATTTATAAGTACTACGTGGCCTATAAGCTGGCGCAGGACAAAAGCCGCAAGCGCAGCCAGAGCAGCCCGCAAGCGATGGCCAGGCGTTGAGGGTTATTGGCTTAAACGCTGTAGTTCGCGGCGGACCATCTGCGCATAGGCGCTGGGTTTGAGCTGGTACAGCTCACGGGCCACCCAGCTTAGCCAACGAGGCCCCAGCTCGGCTTTGGCCGCCAGCAAACGCTGCGCCTCGGCCTCGGCACGGGCTTGATGGGCTTGATGAAACGCCGCCCGCGAGGGCGGCGTAAGCGAGGCGGACATCAGGCTTAATCCTG
This sequence comes from Pseudomonas sp. 5P_3.1_Bac2, assembly GCF_025465995.1. Classification (GTDB taxonomy): domain Bacteria; phylum Pseudomonadota; class Gammaproteobacteria; order Pseudomonadales; family Pseudomonadaceae; genus Aquipseudomonas. The sequence goes on from NZ_JANLNY010000030.1 coordinate 408,010, forward strand.
CGGCTCAGGCGCCGGTTCGGCATCCTGGCCACGGTCCATGGCCACCTGCTGAATCGACAAGCGAATCTCCGCTGGCAGCACCCGTTTAGCCGCGCCTTCGGCCAGTTCTCGGAGGCTTGGGTGATGGCTGAGCTTGCCGGCTTCATCGCGGCGCAGCACGCCTTGATCGAGCAGACTCTGGATAAAGTGGCGGAACAGGCTCTTGTCGAAAAACTCCGGCGCGTTGAGGCCATGCAGAATCGACAGACGCTGCGCCATCACCGTACAGAGGGTTTCCAACTCTTCGGCGGTCAAGGTGTTTTGCCCGGCCTTGAGCAACAACGCAGTGGCCATGTAGAAGCGCTGCAGGGTCTGCACGATGGCCCGCGAGAGCAGGGTCAGCAAGACAAATTCACGGGAGCTCGGCGCCGGGCGCGAGTAGTTGTCGCCATCCACTTTGAGCAGGCCCTGCTCAACAAAGGCGCTCAGCCACTGATCAATCACCGCATCCAGTTCATCTTGCTGCCAGCGGATAAACAGCTCGGCTTGCAGATACGGATACAGCGCGTGGCAGTAGCGCAAAATCTGTTCGCGGCTGATCTTCGAGCTGTTTTGGAAGAAGCTCGCCAGCAGCGCCGGCATGGCAAAAATATGCAGCACGTTGTTGCGGTAATAGGTCATCAGGATGGCGTTTTGCTCGTCCAGATAAACGATATTACCCAGCTGATCTTTTTGCTCGGCGAGCAGACTCATGGACTTCACGTGCTCGATCAACTGTCGGCCATCGCCCTCAGGCAAGGTGGTGTGCGGCGAGTAGGGGACCTTGCGCAGCAGTGTCAGGAACACATCGAGAATGCGCGCCAAGCCTTGGTCGTCGATGGCCAGTTTGCTGGTCGACAGCATCGCCAACGCCACCAGATTGACCGGGTTGATCGCGGCGGCTTCGTTGAGGTGCTGCGCCACGCGCTCACCCAGTTTATGGGTGGTTTGGCTGAGCCACTCTGGACGGTACTGGTTGTCGTATTGCTGCTCGCGCCAATCCGGCTGGTGCTGGTCGAGGAACTCGGCCAGTTTGATCGGCTCGCCGAAGTTCACCGCCACTTGGCCAAAGCGCTGCTTGAGGGCGCCGATGACTTTGAAGATGTCGAAAATCGATTCTTTCTTCTTGCTGGCGCCACGTAGCTCGCCCAGGTAGGTGCGGCCTTCAAGCACGCGTTCATAGCCGATATACACCGGCACAAAGACAATCGGCAGGCGGTTGCTGCGCAAGAAACTGCGCAGGGTGATGGCCAGCATGCCCGTCTTCGGTTGCAGCATGCGCCCGGTGCGCGAACGGCCGCCTTCGACGAAGTACTCCACCGGGAAGCCCTTGCTAAACAGGGTGTGCAGATACTCGTTAAACACGGCGGTATACAGCGGGTTGCCCTTGAACGTACGGCGCATAAAGAAGGCGCCGCCACGGCGCAGCAGACCGCCAATCACCGGCATATTGAGGTTGATCCCGGCGGCGATATGCGGCGGGGTCAGACCGTTACGGAACAGCAGATACGACAGCAGCAAGTAGTCGATATGGCTGCGGTGGCAGGGCACGTAAATCACTTCGTGGCCGTGGGCAATGTCCTGCACACCCTCGATGTGGTTGATCTTGATGCCGTCGTAAATCTTGTTCCAGAACCAACTCAGCACCAACTCAAGAAAGCGAATGGCGGTGTAGGTGTAGTCCGAGGCGATTTCATTGCCGTAGCGCAGGGCCTGGGCTTCGGCTTTCTCGACTGTGATCTTCTCGCGCTCGGCCTCTTCGCTGATGGCTTGGCGCACGGCCGGGCCATTGACCAGGCCCTTGACCAAATTGCGCCGGTGCGACACGTCCGGGCCGATCACCGCGGCTTTTTGATTGCGGAAGTGCACCCGCAGGATGCGTTGCACCATGCGCAGGGTGCGCTCGTGGCCTTTGTCCTGGGCGATCAGTTCGCGCATGTGGATCGGCGTGGAGAACTGCACGCGGGTCTTGCGCCCCAGAATCAAGATGCTGACCAAACGGCGCAGGCGCCCGGTCACTGCCCAGCTATCGGCGAACAGCAGCTTCCATGGGCTGGTTTCACGGTCCGGCGACTGCCCCCAGAACACGCTGACCGGAATGATCTGCGCATCGTCCACGGCATGTTGGCTCAGGGCACTGACTAGGCGCTGTAGGGTCGGTGAGCTGCCGCGTTTGTCCTGCCGGCCCAGCCAGTCGGCCTCTGCGGTGAGGTAAAAGAACGCGGCGGGTTCTTCCAGCTTGCCCACCGTTACCGGCAGCACTGGGCGTGGTAAGCCGGCTTTGCGGCACTCGGTATCGACCACCGCCAGATCACTCAACGACGAGCGCTGCAGCACATAAAACACCGGCTTGCTGCGGTCGAGTTTGAGCGTAAAGGCAGATTGGTTGATGGTTTCCGAGCGCACCCAGAGATACAGCAGGCGGCGCAAGGTACCAAACACAAAGCGATGCAGCGGCGATCGAGTCATGGGTTCTGAGCAGGCTTAACAACGAGCAAAACGCCCGGGGGGCTAAGTGTGCCGGATCGGCTGGCTAACTCCAAGTTAGCAACGGCTGGCTTGCCTACGACTAAGGCCCGGCCTGTGATTATTTCACTAAGTTGCATAGTCACAATCAAGCGATAAGCTGGCGAGTTTCCTTATTATTTATCGAAGTTAAAAAACTATTTTTAATTAAATTTTTATCTAAATGCAGTCTCGCTGAAATACTCCCCCGCGAAGATTCCCAGCAGCACGAACGAGCCAACAGCGCTCGGGTGTCTCCCAACACTTAAGTCGATTAGAGGAATCTGTAATGCTGCGTAAGCACTTCGCGGGTTGTGTGGTTAGTGCCCTGACGTTGGCCGTAAGCGCCCAGGCGCTGGGCGGGACGGTGACGTCAGATGGCGCTGACCTGGTCATCAAAACCAAAGGTGGCCTGGAAGTGGCCACCACTGACAAGGCCTTCGCCTTCAAGCTCGGTGGCAAGCTGCAATGGGACGCCACCCAGTTCGATGGCCTGATGGCCGCCTCGCAAAACAAACCCTTCGATGACACCTTCAACACCTTTATCCGCCGTGGCGAAATCGGCCTGGAAGGCATCGCCTACACCGATTGGGACTGGGGCCTGCGCCTGAGCTATGACGACTCGGCAGACGGTAGCAAAACCGTGGTCGACCGCGCCTTTATCGCCTACAACGGCCTGGGCGAAACGGAAATCACCATCGGCCGCTTTGGTGTTGACTACGGTCTGGAGAACAGCACCAGCTCGTCGTGGATCACCGCCATCGAACGGCCGTTTATGTACGACTTTTTAAATGGCGATGAAGACACCAAGTTCGGCGTCAACGCCAAGTACTACGGCGACAACTTTAGCCTGATGGGGCAGGTGGCAACCTTCGACGACGGCCACCGCGAGAGCGATGGCAACAACGAACGCTTCGGCTACACCTTCCGCGCCCATTGGGCACCGTACCTCGAAGGTAACGACGTGGTGCATATGGCCGCCAACTACCACAACAGCAATGCCGACGACGACCGCTCCCGCGTGCGCACCCGCATGGGCATCCGCAGCGACGACAATATGCGTCTGACCTTAGGTGACGTGAGCAGCACCGACAAAGACAGCGAATGGTTACTCGAAGCCGCGGCCCAGTTCGGCGGCCTGCGCGCCCAAAGTGAATACTTCCAGCGCACCATCAGTGGCGACAACGCCGCTCAGGCCAAGGCCGATGTCGACCTCAGCGGCTATAACGCCCAAATCTCCTATATGTTCGGCACCCAGCGTGGCTATAAAGGCGGCGCCGGCTACTGGGATAAACCGCTGGACATGAAAGGCACCTGGGAAATCTTCGCCCGCTACGAAAGCACCACCGTCGACGCCGATGCCGGCGCCATCCCAGGCAACTTAGGTGTCGCTGATCTGGTGGCGAAAAACACCAGCGACGACTTCACCGCCAGCGCGATGGTCATCGGCGCCAACTTCTTCGCCACCCCCGCCGTGCGCCTGAGCCTCAACTACATCGACTACGAAATGGACAACATCAACACCCAACGCGAAATCAAAGGCAAGCGCGTCGAAGACGACGGCCAGGCCATCGTCGGTCGCCTGCAATACGTGTTCTAAGCGTCACCCCGTAAGTAAGCTCCTACTTGTGGTTGCCCCGCCTAGTGCGGGGATTTTTTTGGGTTGGGGAGGGCTGCTGTCGGCGAAAAACGGCCTTTAACTTGGGCCCTAATGGCATACGGGCATTTGATGCCTATATTGCTATTGATTATGTGCATAAGATTTAGAATCAACTATCGAGACTGAGGCAACATCAAGGTAAATAGTTTTGGACGAAAAAAACGAAAAGAGGTCGCCGCTTCTTTGTTAAAGGATATGGAAGCCACTGCTGCCCGCATGCGTGAATTGATTGTTGCCATGCCCCCGCATGATCTGCTCGGCTACATCTATGCTCAGTACGTAATGAAAGCGATGGCAGACCAAGGCCTCTCTCAGTCGCAAGACGAAGCGGACGGCTCGGATAATCTGATCAACGAAAATCAGTTCATGTTGGAGTACGTACACGCGGTTCTCGCATCAGATGTTGCCCCTGCGGAGATGGCATTCGACGAAGCTCAGTGCGCCGAGCTGTTTGAATGTAGTCGCAAGCTGCGAGAGCAGGCCATGTTTTTCGCCATGGTCACGTCCGCAGACACCAAAGACGGCGTCTTCGGTCCAGATACGGCCGACATTGAGTACCGCGCAAAATCCACATGGGTCATGCTACGTGGGAACCGCTACCAAGTTTTGGAAGGCGAGTTCTACCGCTACGTTCTCGCTCCTCACAACGATGTCCTGCAAGAAGTGTACGGCGTCAGTGCCACCGACATCGCGGAAGGTTTCCAGGCCATGGCCGACGCCACGCGTTCTGGGCATGCCGACGCTATCGCGGTTATGTTGGGGCAGTTTGAGGCTGCACAGTCCTTCGCTGCGGCACAAGACAAGCCTCTGGAACAAGTCATGGAGGCTTGGGTTGCCGCCAATACAGATCAAATGAAAGCTGCGAGGTGGGCGATGGATGACATGTTCCGGGGCGGCATCGCCAACGTCAGCCTTCACACGAAGCTTCCGTCGACGCTGCTGGCGGATCTGGCTTACCGGCGCGGGGAAGAAACCGAGTTCTTTGCAGCGGGTGATTTCACGGGGACACCCTACCGGACACTACCCGCTCGGAAAAAACCACTGATTCAACTTGGATCGGACTACTACGCCGTCGACCCATGCTTCACTCGCGATGCGGGATATCGTGCGCTTCTCTACAACCTGCTTCGACGAAAACCGGACTACAAGAAGACGTTTGAAAATCGGCAGAAGACGATGAGTGAAGCTGCCTTCCCCGACATTCTGTCCGCCCAACTTCCCAGTGCCACGGTTTTTCAAGAGGTCTACTACAAAGACCCTACCAGCAAGCAGTGGTCCGAAAACGACACTCTCATCCTAGTGGATGATGTGCTGCTCCTAGTTGAGGCCAAGGCCGGCGCGGCCGCTACCATCGCATCGCCAGCGCTTGATTTCGGCCGTCATGCCCAATCCGTTCAGGACTTGGTAATCAAGGCCTACAAGCAATGTGAGCGCTTCTTCAATTATCTTAACTCTGCGGATGAAGTGCCGCTTTACCAACTGGTGGACGGTAAATACGAAGAGTGCGGCCGTGTTCGCCGCGCCAACTACCGAGTGATGGTGCCGATTGGGCTAACGGTCGAATCGTTCTCTCCCTTCTCGGCGTACTGCAAGGAACTGCCGCAGATTGAGCCGCTACTTGGGATGCATGCCTTCGTTTCACTATCCATCGACGATCTATTCGTGCTCCAGCGCTTCCTACCCACACCTGGCGAGTTCTTCCACTACATGGAGGTACGGCAGGCCGTAGCGGGAATGCGCCAGGCTCATCTTTTCGATGAGTTCGACCATCTAGGCGCGTATCTGAAGAAAAACCGTTTCGATCAGGATATTGCCGACCAGTTGAAGGGGGGCAAGGTGAACATGCTCATCTGGGATGGCATGAGCGACATTATTGATAAGAGCTTCGAGGGTGAAGACTGGTCAAGCAGGCCGTTCCCAGCGCAGGACTTCCCGGAGGAGGTGCTGAAGCTGCTTGAGGCGTTTGACGCCACCCGAGCAAGCGGATGGCTTGCAGCCGAGAGCCATATCCGTGATCTAGGAGAGGAAGGCCGTAATAACCTGGCCAAGCTGCTGTCCGATCTTCGCCAAACCCTGAATCAGCATCCTGCTCGTTACTTTCTTCTGTCCGGGGACGGCGAGCCCCTATTCGTTTGGCTTCAACAACACGACCATCAAATTGATTGGATTAAGGTAAATGACAAGGCAAGCGCAGCTGCGTTGGCAGTCACGGCCTCTAACATAACCGGAGTTGCGGCAGAGGTTAGTGCCGATGGAACCTACTACCGGGCGCAATCTTTCGCGGTCCATGTACCGAAGGAGCAAACGGAAGAAAACGCTCACATTTACGAAGATGCCGCGCGAATGGCTCAACCCAATCGGGCGGTGAATCTGGATCAACCGAAAAGCATCATCCCTCCTTTGAAGATCAAAAAAACAGGACGGAATGATCCGTGCCCATGCGGCATTGGAGCAAAGTTCAAAAAGTGTCACGGCCGTTGAGTGCGCGCCGCTACGTTGATCGAGACCAGATATTATTTGTGTGGTCTTTGTGTCGGTATTCGATGGCTAACTGATGTTCGAGTTTTGGAGGATCGAAAGGCCGCTTCTGGCCGTTAACTGCCCCAATACATTTTTATATGCGTGTCTGTTTCACCCGTTTGGATAAATCCCAGACGTTTATAAAACTTTAGCGCCGATGCATTGGGGCGGAAAACACTGAGCTCTAGAGGCACTTTTTCAGCGGTAGCCTTCTGTTGCAGCTCTCGCAGTATCTGTGTGCCAATGCCTTGACCCTGGAAGGCTCGTGAGATTGCGATGTTTAGCACATAGATCTGGTTCGGCTTATCCACTATCTGGACGTATCCGGCGATCTTCTCGCCGATCTCAATAACCGATGTGACCGCATCTGTGAACTCTTCGGCAAACTTGGTGCGTTGCCAGTTTTCATCCCAGCCCCATAGTTGAGTGATGTGTTCGTAAAAGGCTTCGCGGTGCAGTTCAAAGAGCGTGGGGCGGTCGATATCGGTTGCTGGGCGTAGCTTCATGTTGGTTTTTCCATGCGTTGCAGTGCTTAACCGAATCGACCTTGAGCGGCCTGGGATAATCCTGACACGGTAAAAATCGGCCACTTACTGAGTAGTTTTTTGAATAAGCAGCAGGGTGAGCGAGCGTGCTGCGTAACGACTTATCTTGGCAGTGCACTGTGTGTTTCGCTGTGAATGCGCCGGCGTTTTTAGAGGGCATAAGTAGCGTCTTTAAACCTGGCGAAGGCTCAAAGCTTGACGCCGCAAAAGTCGTCTATTTTACGGCGAAACCCTGAGCGACTGAGCGCGTGAGAGGGTGTCTTTAAACCGCCTCAGGTAACTCAAGGCCGCAGTACTGCCCTTTGAAATAAAGCAGGGGCTGAGCAGTGGATTGTTCTTGTAGGTGTAGCGCCTTTACCTCGCCGATTACGATCAGGTGATCGCCGGCTGGGTATTCGGCGTGAATTTCGCAGTCCAGCCAGTAGAGGCTGTCGCTAATCAGGGGGTTGCCCAGTGGTGAGGACTGGCAGTGGATACCCTGCCATTTGTCTGTGCCACGCCGTGCGAACTGGTTGGAAATATGGGCCTGCTCGGCGCTCAAAATATTCACCGCAAAGCGGCCGGTTTGGCGGATATGGGGGTAGCTGGCTGAGCCGGCCATCACACTGAACGACACCAGCGGCGGGTTGACCGAGACGCTATAGAACGACTGGCAGGTAAAGCCGACCGGCTCATCGTTAATGCGTGAAGTAATGACGGTGATGCCGGAGGCGAAGTGCCCGAGCGCGTGGCGAAAGCTCAGTGGCTCGATGGCAGGCTTGGCGAGTGACATGGTCGATCCTAAAAGTGGGGGCTGCCCGTCAGGTGTAAGGGGCGCTTAGCGTTGGCAGGGGGGTTGGGAGACGGTGCTTGTGCGATCAGCAGGCCGCTTGCGGGGCATTAGCCAGGGTATGGGAAATGCCTAGCGGGCCAATGGCTACCGGGCGTGAGAGGTGGCAGCGCATTGTTGAATGCTGCTAAGCCGTAAACGCTGTACACATCAGGGGATGGGCACAGCGTGGGCTCGCGAGCGCAAGGCGACAGCTCAGCGCTTGTTCGGCTCTTGGCGCACGATGGCAGCGCCGGCGCTGAGGGCATGCAGCTTGCCTCTGGCTACGTGGCGCGGTAACGGCGCCATGCCGCAGTTGGTGCACGGGTAGAGTTTGTCGGCATCGACAAACTCAAGGGCCTTGCGCAGGGTGGCGGCCACTTCTTCGGGTGTTTCGATCATGTCGCTGGCCACATCAATGGCGCCGACCATGACCTTTTTGCCGCGGATCAGCTCGATCAGGTCCATCGGTACGCGGGAGTTGTGGCACTCTAGGGAAATGATGTCGAGCTTGGATTTTTGCAGCTTGGGGAAGGCCTCTTCGTATTGCCGCCACTCGGAGCCTAGGCTCTTCTTCCAGTCGGTGTTGGCTTTGATGCCGTAGCCGTAGCAGATATGCACGGCGGTTTCGCACTTAAGCCCTTCAATGGCGCGCTCAAGTGTAGCCACGCCCCAGTCATTGACCTCGTCGAAGAACACGTTAAAGGCCGGCTCATCAAACTGGATGATGTCCACGCCTGCCGCTTCAAGCTCTTTGGCTTCTTGGTTAAGAATCTTGGCAAATTCCCAGGCCAGTTTTTCGCGGCTTTTATAGTGAGCGTCGTACAGGGTATCGATCATGGTCATAGGCCCCGGTAAGGCCCATTTGATCGGCTGATCGGTTTGCTTGCGCAAAAACTTAGCGTCCTCGACAAACACCGATTTGGGCCGGGATACCGCACCGACCACGGTGGGCACGCTGGCGTCGTAGCGGTTACGGATTCTGACCGTCTCGCGTTTCTCGAAGTCCACGCCATCGAGGTGTTCGATAAAGGTGGTGACGAAGTGTTGGCGGGTCTGCTCGCCGTCACTGACGATATCTATGCCGGCGTGCAGTTGTTCCTGCAAGGCGATGCGCAGGGCGTCTTGTTTGCCTTCCGCCAATTGCTCAGCTTGCAACTTCCACGGTGACCACAGTTTTTCCGGCTCAGCCAGCCAGGAGGGTTTAGGCAGGCTGCCAGCCGTGGAGGTGGGGAGTAGTTTTTTCACAATAAAAGACCTTGTTGATGCTTAGGCGGCGTAGTTGGCGGACCACTGCGCTAGAACGGATTGGTAGGGCTTGATGAATTTCTCTTCGACAAACTTGCCTTGCTCAATGGCCAGGCGGCTGCGTTCTTCGCGGTCGTAAACAATCCGCGTGAATGAATAGTCCTGGTTGTTCAAGCTAGGTTGGTAGCACTTGCCGGCCGGCGAGTTGGCGTTGTAAATCTCGGGGCGGTAGATTTTTTGGAAGGTGTCCATGGTGCTGATGGTGCTAATCAGCTCCAAGTCGGTGTAATCCACCAGCAAGTCGCCTGCGAAGTAAAAGGCGAAGGGCGCGACGCTGTTGGGCGGCATAAAGTAGCGAACCTTCAAGCCCATCTTCTGGAAGTACTCATCGGTTAATGAGTATTCATCCTGCAGGTATTCAAAGCCCAAGACCGGGTACTGGTTTTCGCTGCGGCGATAGGTGCGGCTGCTGGACACGCTGAGGCAGATCACCGGCGGCTTGTGGAAGTGATCTTGGTAGGCACTGGAGCTGACGAACTTCTTAAATAGCTTGCCGTGCAGCTCGCCAAAGTTAGCGGGCGTGCTGAATTGTGTTTGGTGTTTGTTGTGCTCAAGTAGCAGCACGCTGAAGTCGTAATCGCGCACGTAAGAAGAGAAGCTATTGCCCGTAATCCCCTCAATGCGCTCACCTTTATGGTGGTCGACGATATTGGTTTTTAGGATCTCGATCAGGGGCAGGGCAGCGTCGCCGTTGCTTAAGTCAACGTCTAGCTCTGCCGAGATGATTTCCAGTTCAACGCTGTAACGATCACCCTTGGGGTTATCCCAATGAGCCAACGCATTGAAGCGATTGTTGATCATCTTCAGGGTGTTGCGCAGGTTCTCTTGACGGCTGCTGCCACGGGCCAAGTTGGCAAAGTTGGTGGTGGCGCGGGTGTTTTCTGATGGAACGTAGTTCTCATCAAAACTAATGCTCTTAACCGTGAAATTAAATGCGTTGCTCATGTTGATCCGGTGCCCCCAACACTTGAAAAAGCCCCGCGCTTATCAATGGCGTGGGCTTTTATGCGGAAAATGTCTGCGCACTGTGTGGCGCTCAGTAAAGACACGAGCGGTTCTGCGCAGAGGAGATGGTGTGGGGGTATTGTCCGGTGTGCTTATGCGTGAGACAAACTCATAGAATTTGAGATCAAAACAAGTATCGCTCATGAAGTGGGGGTGATCTGCGCAGCGTTTAGGCCCTGTTCAGCCCTGAGGCTAGCCAAGGCCAACGCGGCACAGCCCCGGCGTACTTAGGCGTCTACTTGCTCGATTAGCTCTGCTTTGGACTCAGGGCGCTGGGCATAACGCTGTGCCAGCACCGCACAGACCATCAGCTGGATCTGGTGGAACAGCATCAGCGGCAGGATCAGCATGCCCACCCCGGCGCCGGCAAACAGTACCTGGGCCATGGGTACGCCTGTGGCCAGGCTCTTCTTCGAGCCGCAGAAGACGATGGTGATGCAATCCTCGGTACTGAAGCCTAAGCGCTTGCCCAGCTGCCAGGTGCACAACAGCACCAGCGCCAGCAGGATGCAGCAGACCACAAGCAAGCCGCCGAGGGCCGGCAGCGGAACTTTGTGCCAAAGGCCGCCGACCACCGCATCGCTAAAGGCGCCGTACACCACCAGGAGGATCGAGCCCTGGTCGACGAACTTCAGCCAGTTTTTGTTGCGCGCCACCCACTCACCAATCCAGCGCCGGGCGATTTGCCCAGCAATAAACGGCAACAGCAGTTGCAGGGTGATGGTGCCGATGGCGTCTAGGGTCGAGCCACTCTCACCTTGGGTACCCAGCAATAGCGCGACCAAAAGCGGGGTGAGGAAGATGCCAAACAGGCTGGAGGCCGCGGCGCTGCAAATCGCCGCCGGCACATTGCCGCGCGCCAAGGAGGTAAAGGCGATAGCCGATTGCACCGTGGCCGGCAGGGCGCAGAGGTACAGCACGCCCATATACAGCGGCGCGGTCACCAGCGGCGCCAGCAGGGGTTTGAGCGCCAAACCGAGCAGCGGGAACAGCACAAAGGTGCAGAGGAATATCAGCAGGTGTAAGCGCCAGTGCAGCGCTCCGGCGACTATGGCCTGGCGGGATAGTTTGGCGCCGTGGAGGAAGAACAGCAGGGCAATGGCCAGGGTCGTGACCCAGGACAGCCCCGCTGCCGCCTCGCCGCTGGCCGGCAACAGGCTGGCGCAGATAACCACGGCGAGCAGGCTAAGGGTGAATCGATCAGGGAGCAGGCGGGCTAGGGACATGCAGGGTTCTCGCACTTGCAGGCTAAAGGTCGCGACACTACCTTGTTGTACTATTACCGACTAACGCCAAAGAGCCTGACAATGTCGTCTAACGGACAGCAGAAGCCCTTGCGCCGCAGTATTCCGCAGTTAAAAAGCCTGCCTAGGCCGCTGTTTCGGCGCTTTGAGTCGTTGCCCAATCGCACGCGCACCCATCGTCATAGCCACCCTTGGGTGCAGCTGTCGTACGCCATTGCCGGGGTGCTGGAGATCCATACCGACGCCGGGCGCTTTGTCGCGCCGCCGCAGCGGGCCGTGTGGATTCCTGCCGGTCTGCCGCACCAAGTGTTCAGCTCACCCCATACCGAGATGCGCAGTCTGTATGTGGATTGCAGTGTGGCTACGCGCCAGACCAGCAGTTGCCAGGTGCTGCAGGTCAGTCCATTGCTGCGTGAACTGATCGACGCCTTCAGTGACCTGCCCGTGGAATATGAACTGCAGGGACCACAGGGACGCATCGCCCAGGTGCTGCTCGACCAACTCGCCGCCGCGCCACCGGTTGACCTGATGCTGCCACTGCCGCAAAACGAGCGCCTGCGCAGCCTGTGCCGGCGCTTACAAGCCCAGCCGGATACACAGACCACCCTGGCGCAGTGGAGCCAGCGCATGGGCCTCTCGGAAAAGACCCTTAGCCGTTTGTTCCTGCGCGACACCGGATTAACCTTCCGCGCCTGGCGTCAACGCCTGCGCCTATTCAGCGCCCTGACGCCATTGGAGCAGGGGCAGCGGGTCACCGACGTGGCGCTGGGCTGCGGCTACGACTCGACCTCCGCCTTTATCGCCGCTTTTCGCCAGCAGTTTGCCTGCACGCCGAGTGAATTCTTCCGCGCGGGCTGAGCTTCAGTGAGGGGGAATAACGCTAGCGCGGGCTCGACAAAATCAGGGGCGACTCACTGGCATCATCAAGCACGGGCCAGTAAAGGCCCCGCTAAGATGCGGGGCTTGGTTTATCAGCGGTTTTCCTCAGTTCTTCTTGCTGTAGTTATCCAGTGCCGTCTGGATGATTTGCTTAGCCTGCGCCGCATTGCCAAAGCCGTTTAGCTCAACTTTTTTGCGGCCTTCTGGCAGGTTTTTGTAGACCTTGAAGAAGGCTTCGATACGCTGCCGTTCGATGCTGGGCAGATCGTTGATGTCTTGGATGTTGTCGTAGCTGGGGTCGATATCGCTGCTGGGTACGCCGATGATTTTTTCGTCTTGTTCGCCGCCGTCGATCATCTTCAGATAGCCGATGGGGCGGAATTTGATCAGCACGCCGGGGTAGAGGCTTTCACGGGTCAGGACTAAGGCGTCGAGCGGATCGTTGTCGCCGCCGAGGGTGCGCGGCAGCGAGCCGTAGTTGGCCGGGTAGACTACGGGCATGGACTGGAAGCGGTCGACAAACACTAGGCCTTCTTCGTTGATTTCGTACTTGGTAAAACTGCCAGCGGGGATTTCTACAGCCATGTGCACGTCATTCGGCGCATTCTTGGCCTGAGCGGCGTGGAAGGGATGCACAATGGATTTCTCTGCCATGGCCGCGCCGCTACCTAACAGCAGTGTAAGACCTAAAGCGAGCAGGGACTTTTGCATGATGGCTCCTTAGTTATTGGGTTATGTGTTGGGAGCGTCATGCTGATTGGCAATTGTTAGAGATATATTTCAGCGCCACCTCGGCGTGATTTTGACTGTGGGATAAGCCAGTGCCGCTGATAACCCTTGATTCGCTAAACACACTTTCTGCTCAAGAGTGGGATGGCCTGTGTGCCCGCCCGCAGCCGTTTTTACGCCATGCCTTTCTCAGTGCCCTGGAGGACAGCGGTAGTGTGTGTGCCGAGACCGGTTGGCAGGTCGCCCACGCGCTGTGGCAGGACGACAGTGGCCGCACGTTGGCGGCGATGCCGGGCTACGTGAAGAGCCATTCCTTTGGTGAGTATGTGTTCGATCACGCCTGGGCGGATGCCTGCTACCGCGCCGGCATTGATTACTACCCCAAGCTGTTGGGCGCGGTGCCGTTTTCGCCGGTTACCGGCGCGCGCCTGCTGGGTGATCCAGCCGCGGCCGGTTGGTTGCTGGATGCGCTGACGGCGGGCTTGCCGCAGCGTCAGTTAAGCAGTCTGCATATCAACTTCACCACGCCGGCCGAGGGGGATTTGCTCGCCGGGCGCGAAGGGTGGTTGCAGCGTTTGGGCTGTCAATTTCATTGGCAAAACCGTGGCTACCGTGACTTCCAGGATTTTCTCGACGGGCTCAGTTCGCGCAAGCGCAAACAGATGCGTAAAGAGCGCGAGCAGGTGGCCGGGCAGGGCATTAGTTTTGAGTGGCTGCATGGCCATGAACTCAGCGAACTGCAGTGGGATTTTGTCTACCAGTGTTACGCCAATACCTACTATGTGCGCGGCCGTGAGCCCTATCTGAATCGGCAGTTTTTTAGCTTGCTGGCCGAACGTATGCCGCAGCTGATTCGCGTGGTGTTGGCCAAGCAGGGCACGCGGCCGGTGGCCATGGCGTTTAGCTTGATCAAGGGCGATAGCCTGTATGGCCGCTATTGGGGCTGCTTGGCCGAGTTTGATCGGCTGCACTTTGAGACCTGTTTCTATCAGGGCATGCAGCACGCCATTGAGCAGGGTATCCAGCGCTTTGATGCCGGCGCCCAGGGCGAGCATAAATTGATTCGTGGCTTTGAGCCGGTGCTCACCGAGTCGTGGCATTACCTCTGTCACCCGGGGCTGCGCGAGGCGGTGGCGCATTTTCTGGCGGAAGAACAAGCCGGCGTGCGCCGTTATGCCGAGCAGGCGCGCGAGTTGTTGCCGTATCGGCACGGGGCCGATTAAGCCAATACCCGAGTGCTTTGCCTATCGATGGCTTTGGCGGTCCCCGTAGGGTGGATGACGCTCTTCTCATCCACCAATGGCCCGTGAAAGTTACCAATCAGGTCAGGCTGATGTGTGGGGTTGGCGCTTTGCTTTTGCGGCGGTTCACGGTCTTGCGACAAAGGTGGATGGATAAAGCGCCATCCACCCTACTGACTGACGCGCGGATTACGTCTCTTCTGATGCGTCTGGTGGTCGCCCGTAGGGTGGATGACGCTCTTCTCATCCACCAATGGGGGCGTGAAAGTTGCCAATCAGGCTGATGTGCGGGCGCTGGTGCTTTGCTTTGTGGCGGTTCACGGTCTTGCGATAAAGGTGGATGGATAAAGCGCCATCCACCCTACTTAATTGATGCGCGGGTTACTTCTCTTCTGACGCGTTTGGTGGTCGCACGTAGGGTGGATGACGCTCTTCTCATCCACCAATGGGTCGTGAAGTTTGCCAATCAGGCTGATGTGCGGGCGCTGGCGCTTTGCTTTTGCGGCGGTTCACGGTCTTGCGGCAAAGGTGGATGGATAAAGCGCCATCCACCCTACTTACTGATGTTCAGGTTACGTCTCTTCTGACGCGTTTGGTGGTCGCCCGTAGGGTGGATAACGCATTTCTCATCCACCAATGGCCCGTGAAAGTTACCAATCAGGCTGATGTGCGGGCGTTGGTGCTTTGCTTTGTGGCGGTTCACCGTCTTGCGATAAAGGCGGATGGATAAAGTGCCGTCCACCCTACTTAAAAGGTGGATGGGTAAAGCGCCATCCACCCTACGCAAGCCGCGCCTGTGGCGTTTAATCGGTGCCGACAAAGCCGCCGGTTTGGTGTTGCCACAGGCGGGCGTAAAGGCCGCCGCGCTCGATCAATTCGGCATGGCTGCCGGTCTCAACGATACGGCCCTGATCAACCACAACCAGACGATCCATGCGGGCGATGGTGGAGAGTCGGTGGGCGATGGCGATCACGGTTTTGCCTTGCATCAGGCTGTCTAAGTTCTCCTGAATCGCCGCTTCAATTTCTGAGTCCAGCGCCGAGGTGGCTTCGTCCATGATCAGAATTGGCGCGTTCTTAAGCAGGGCGCGGGCGATGGCGATACGTTGCCGCTGACCACCGGAAAGCTTAACCCCGCGCTCACCCACCATGGCCTCAAAGCCCCGTCCGCCTTGGCCATCATCCAGCAATGGAATAAAACTGTCGGCGCTGGCTTTGCTCACGGCGGCGAGCAGCTCCTCTTGTGTGGCATCCGGCTTGCCATACAGCAGGTTGTCGCGGATTGAACGGTGCAGCAGGGCGGTGTCCTGGGTGATCATGCCGATCTGCGCGCGCAGGCTGTCTTGCGTCACTTCGGCGATGTTCTGCCCGTCGATATAGATCGCCCCGCCTTGCAGGTCATACAGGCGCAATAGCAGGTTAACCAAGGTCGATTTGCCGGCGCCGGACGGGCCGACCAGACCGATTTTTTCCCCCGCTGCCACGCTCAGGCTTAGGTCGCTGAGCACGCCGCGTTCTTTACCGTAGTGGAAGTGAATCTGCTCGAAACGAATGGCGCCGTGTTCCAGCTTGAGCGCTTTGGCCTGCGGCTGATCAAGCACCTTACGCGGCTGGACGATGCTCTGCATGCCGTCCTGCACGGAGCCGACGTTATCGAAGATGCCACCGACCACCCACATGATCCACTCGGCCATGCTGTTGATGCGGATCACCAGGCCTAAGGCCAGGGCAATGGCGCCGGCACTGATTAAATCCTGCCCCCAGAGCCACAGCGCCAGGCCACCGGTGCTGACGATCAGCACCCCGTTCATGCTGGTGATCAGGAAGTCCAGAGTGGTGATGATGCGCGCTTGCTGGCGGGTCTTGTCGACCAGCTCCTGCATGGCGTCGCGGGCGTATTGTTCTTCAACTTGGGTGTGAGCGAACAGCTTGAGGGTCGCGATATTGCTGTAACCATCGACCACGCGCCCCATCAGTATTGACCGCGCTGCCGAGGCGGCAGCAGAACGCTCGCGAATGCGCGGCACGAAGTAATACAGCGCAGTGCTGTAGCCGGCAATCCATAGCAGCAGCGGTACGACTAAACGCAGGTCGGCTTCGGCGAACAGGTACAGGGCGCTGCCGGCATACACCAGCACATGCCACAGCGCATCGATCACCTGCATAGCCGACTCACGCAGGGACGTGCCGGTTTGCATGATGCGTTGGGCAATCCGCCCGGCGAAGTCGTTCTGAAAGAAATTCAGGCTTTGTTTGAGCACGTAGATATGGTTTTGCCAGCGGATCAGGTTGGTCAGGCCAGGGTTGATGCACTGATGAGTCAGCAGGTCGTGCAGACCAATAACCAGCGGGCGAATGATCAGCGCCACCAGCAACATCCACAGCAGCTCGTTTTGATAGGTGCTGAAGAACTCATGGCTCGGCGTGGTCTGGGTCATATCGATCAACTGACCAAGGAAGCTAAACAGCGCCACCTCAATCACCGCGGCGAAAAATCCCACCACTAGAACCGTCGTCATCACGGGCCAGGCCTGGCGCAGGTAGTGGATATAGAAAGCCAGCATCCCGGTGGGCGGTTCCACATCCGGAGTGGGCTTGAATATGTCGATCAGCGACTCGAAACGGCGAAATATCATGGGGTCAGACATCCTGTCCTTGTGAGGGTGAAGCATCTACGTGGGGGGCTGGGCGCTTTGCCGCAAGTGCCAAAGCCGTTTAGTCGTTACTGAAAAATCTAATGGGCAGAGGTGTGCATAAGACTGCACGTGAGCGCATTTGCTCAAAATTTTTACTGTGAGGGAAGGGCCGCAACGCTTGCCGGAGCAACGCGGGCAGGGCTCGGCGCTGTTGTTGCAGAGGGGGCCGGGGCGAGTGCCCCGGCGGGAAGGATCAGAGACGCTTGGCGCTGGTGATCAGCACCGGCTCCTGCGGCACATTCTGATGCATGCCACGGTTGCTGGTGGGGACTTGGGCGATCTTGTCGACCACGTCCATGCCACGGGTCACCTTGCCGAATACGGCATAGCCAAAGTCGCGACCACCGTGGTCGAGGAAGGCATTGTCGTTGTGGTTGATAAAGAACTGACTGGTGGCCGAGTCACGCACTTGGGTGCGGGCCATGGCCAAGGTGCCACGCACGTTGTGCAGGCCGTTGTCGGCTTCGTTCTTGATCGGCGCGCCGGTCTTTTTCTCTTTCAACTGCGCGTCAAAACCGCCGCCTTGCACCATAAAGCCGGGGATTACGCGGTGGAATTGGGTGCCGTTATAAAAGCCGCTGTCGACGTACTTGAGGAAGTTGGCGGTGCTGATCGGTGCTTTGTCGGCACTGAGCTCTACTTCGATATCACCCAGGCTGGTGCTCAGCAGCACCTTAGGGTTTTCTGCGGCCAACAGATTGCCGGCGAACAACACAGCGCAGGTGGTCAGCAGGAGTTTTTTCAGCATGGAGAGTTTTCCTTATGGGTAGTAGCAGAGGCCTATTCGACTTCAGCGAGGAAGGCTAACAGGCTACGGTTGAAATGTTCGGGTTGATCCAGCGGCGTGGCGTGGCGCGAGTCTTCGATGACTAATAAGCGCGCTGTCGGCATCTTTGCCACGTACGCCTGCTTGTCGGCTACCGAGGTGTAATCGCGCTCGGCAGCGACCACCAGGATCGGACAGGTAATGCGCCCCAAGTGTTCAGTCACGCCCCAGCCAATAATGGCGTCGAGGCTGGCGATATAGGCGCGCTTATCATTTTGCGGCCAGCGCTCGGCGATTTTTTCGCGAAGCAGGGCTTGCTCAGGTTTGGGGAAGAGGATCTGCCCCAGGCCCTTGGCAATGCTGTCCAGACTCAGCAGGCGAACCAGGGTCCAGCGCTTGCCCGCTTCGATCCAGTGGCGCAGGGTTTTCAGTTTGACCTCTGGCGCACTGTTGACGATGCACAGGCTGAGCAGGCGCTGCGGCTGTTCGACGGCGAGCTGCAAGGCAATCATGCCGCCCATGGAAATGCCCACCACATGCGCCTGGGGCAGTTGCAGGTGATCGAGCAGGGCCAGGCAGTCATCGGCAAAGGTTTTGATGCGGTATTTTTCCCGCGGCTTATCCGAGCGGCCATGGCCGCGCACGTCCAGGCAGATCACCCGGTAATGGCTGCTCAGCGCGGGGATTTGGTATTCCCAGTCTGCACTGCTGGAACCCAAGCCGTGGAGCAAGATCAGCGGCGTGCCTTGGCCCCATTCTTGGTAATACAGCTGGCAGTTGTCGCGGCTGAAATAGCTCATTTAGTCGGCCTCGGCTTCGAGGGTGGCCTCGGGAGCTGCGTAGTGAGCGTCTAGTGGCAACTGGTCAAAGCGCTTAATCAGCTCGATCAGAATCTGTGTGGCGGGGCCCAGGGTTTTATCTTTGCTGGTGTACAGATAAAACAGCGGCTTGCGCAGGCAACCCTGATCCAGTGGCAGTGGCTTGAGCAAGCCGTCTTTCAGCTCGCGCTCAATCAGGTGCTTAGGCAACCAAGCGAAGCCCAAGCCATTGCTGATAAAGGTCGCCGAGGTGGCCAGGCTGCCGACCGTCCAGCGTTGCTCGGCACCGAGCCAGCCGGCATCGCGCGGCTGCTGCCGGCCGGAATCGCGCACCACCACTTGCATCTGGGTTTGCAGGTCTTCGTGGGTGATGGTGCGTTGCAGGCGATGCAGGGCGTGATCGGGGTGGGCCACGGCGATAAATTCGATGGGGCTTAATTCAGCGCCGAGAAAGCCAGGGATATTCAGCGCGCTGATAGCCAAGTCGGCGACGCCTTCGTTGAGCACATCTTCCACCCCGGACAGCACTTCCTCGCGCAGGCGCACGCGGCAGCCGCGGCTTTGCGGCATAAAGGCGGTGAGGGCGCGCACCAGCCGGGCGTTGGGGTAGGCGGCATCGACGACTAAACGCACTTCGGCTTCCCAGCCTTGCTCCATGTGGTGGGCGAGGTCTTCCAGTTGGCTGGCTTGTTTAACCAAGTGGCGTGAGCGGCGCAGCAGCACGTCGCCAGCATCGGTGAGCACGGCTTTACGTCCGTCGATGCGCAGAAGTGGCACGCCGAGCTGCTCTTGCATGCGCGCCACGGTATAGCTGATAGAGGATTGAGAACGGTGCAGCAATTCTGCCGCTTGGGCAAAGCCACCTTGATCAACCACGGCTTGCAGGGTGCGCCATTGATCAAGGGTTACGCGGGGTGCCTTCATAGTCGCTTCCTGTTCGCACCCCGCGTGCAGGGTGCCAATATCTACGCAATCAACCTAAACTGGCCATCCTCTAGCGGAGACGACCCTGATGAAAAAGCTTTGTTGTGCCTTCCTGGCCTGCCTACCCCTGACAGCCTTGGCTTATCCAATCGAAGTGGAGAAACAGCTCAACGGCGCTGAGGTGTCGGCTTCGACCCAAGAAATCGACCACAATATGGCTGGCGTGCAGTTGTACAACTATGGCCAGCGCGATGCCAAGTGTAGTGCGGTGTTCCGCAGCGGGCCTGAGGCACCGCGCACACGCAAGGTGAGCTTGAATGCCGGGCAGAGCAGCACGCTGACCCTGAAAACCAGCCGCAGCATTATCAAAATGCGTATCGCCCTGACCTGTGAACCTGTCTGATTGGAGAGGTACTATGGCTGAAGCCTAATTGGCTTTAGGTTACAAATCAATTTAATCGATAGTTTAATGCGAATAAATCGGCTTTTTAATCGATGTATTCGTTTGTAATCTCTGCTCCATCGAATTCAACTTCTCCGATGGAGCAACATCATGGCAAAAGTTCTGATCATTGAAAGCAGTGCTCGTCAGCAAGGTTCGTCCAGCCGCGAGTTGACTCAAGAGTTCATCAGCCGCTGGAAGGCTGCGCATCCCAATGATCAGATCACTGTCCGTGACCTGGCTGTGGAGCAAGTACCGCACCTCGACCTGGATCTGCTGACCGGGTGGATCGCGCCGGCCAGTGAGCACACCGCGCTACAGGCCGAAGCCCTCGCACGCTCCAATCTGCTGACCAACGAATTGCTCGAAGCCGATGTGCTGGTCATGGCGGCGCCGATGTACAACTTCGCCATCCCGAGCACCCTCAAAGCCTGGCTCGACCATGTGCTGCGTGCCGGCGTGACCTTTAAGTACACCGCTAATGGCCCGCAAGGCTTGCTCTCCGGTAAGCGCGCCATTGCCCTGACCAGCCGTGGTGGGGTGTATGCCGGCACGCCGCTGGATCACCAAGAAGGTTACCTGCGCCAAGCCATGGCCTTTATCGGCATCCATGACGTCAGCTTTGTTCACGCCGAAGGCCTCAACCTCAGCCCAGAGCACAACGCTAAGGGCATGCAGGCGGCCAAGGCGCAACTGGCGGCGGTGGTACAGCCGACCCAGGCCGCTTAAGCCGAGCGCTTAGCTGTCGATTTAGCTGCGAATGTAGTCCCTTCTGCGTCTTACCGCTCCTTGGACGCCTCACCCGACCTGCCTTGCGGCGGTCGGGTTTTTTAATATGCAGCGCTCGGAATTTGCTCGAAGTCGTATTTAAGCTTCGACCTTGGCGCGAATGCAGGCAAAATGCCGCTGCGCTGAATTATTCCAAGTACACACATGGCGCAGGTGCTAGCGGACTGAGGGGGCGTGATGCATTTATCTGGGCGTGGGGTCGGGCTGTCGTTGCTCGCCTCCGTACTGTTTGCCGTAGTCCCTGGGTATGTGCAGCAACTCTCGCCGTTGGACGGCCTGCAAGTGTTTGCCCAGCGCGTCTTGTGGTCGATTCCGGCGGTAATGCTGTTAGTGCTGGTGAGCGGCCAATGGCCGGACTTCAGGCTCGCCTGCGCGCGGTTGCGGCGTGAGCCTTTATTGCTTGTGGCCTTGCCGCTGGCGGCACTGCTGATGGGCGTGCAGTGGTTTTTATTTCTGTGGGCGCCGCTGGCCGGGCGCATGCTCGATGTGAGCATGGGTTACTTCCTCTTGCCGCTGGCGATGGTGGTGGTCGGGCGGCTGTTCTATGGCGAGCGCCTGCGGCCGCTGCAAACCTTGGCGGTGCTGTGCGCCTTGCTCGGTGTGGGCCATGAGTTGTGGCGAGTGCAGGGCTTGTCGTGGGTGGTACTGGTCACGGTGCTGGGTTACCCACCGTACTTTATGTTGCGCCGCTGGATGCGCTTGCACGCCTTGCCGGCGTTTGCCTTTGAGATGCTGTGCATGGCACCGGTGGCGATCTGGGTGACGCTCTGTTGGAGTTCGGTGGATGCCTTCAGCCTGCGTCCGCAGCTATGGTGGCTGGTGCCGGGGCTGGCGCTGCTGAGCTCCATGGCCTTTGCCGCGATGATGACGGCCAGCCGCTTATTGCCCATGGGCCTGTTTGGCATCCTCAGTTATGTCGAGCCGGTATTGCTGTTTGTCGTCGCGCTGCTGTTTTTGGGCGAAACCTTTAATGCCGCGCAGTGGCTGACTTATCTGCCGATTTGGCTGGCCGTGCTGCTGGTCGGATGGGACAGCGCGAGCGTGTTAATCAAGCAGGCCAAGGTCGCTTCTACTTAGCTGGGCGGGGTGGTTAGGTGCTGAACAGCTCGGCAAAAGAGCATCATTAAGTGCCGATGAGCGCTTTTATCCGGGCGAATGTGCAAAGAAACTCGGCTCCAGCGCCGGAAAACGGTAGGCTATGCGGCTGATTTTTCGCTTTATTGTCGAGGTTACTCCGTGTTTTCCCAATTCGCCCTGCATGAACGCCTGCTAAAAGCCGTGGCTGCGCTGAACTTTGTCGAGCCCACCCCGGTGCAGAGCGCGGCCATTCCGCCGGCGCTGGAGGGAAAAGATCTACGGGTAATCGCCCAGACCGGTAGCGGTAAAACCGCCGCGTTTGTCTTGCCCATGCTTAACCGTTTGCTCGGTACTGGCGCGTCGCAGCCGCGGGTGAGCGTGCGCGCGCTGATCATGCTGCCGACCCGTGAGCTGGCCCAGCAGACGCTTAAAGAAGTCGAACGCTTCGCCCAGTTCACCTTCCTCAAGGCTGGCCTGATCACTGGCGGTGAAGACTTTAAAGTGCAGGCCGCGATGCTGCGCAAAGTCGACATCCTGATCGGCACGCCCGGGCGTTTGATCGAACACGCCAACGCCGGCAACCTGCAGATGGATGAAGTCGAGGTGCTGGTGCTCGATGAAGCCGACCGCATGCTCGACATGGGCTTTGCCGAAGACGTGCAGCGCCTGGCTGAGCTGTGCAATCAACAGCGTCAAACCCTGCTGTTTTCCGCCACTAGTGGCGGCGCAGGCCTGCGCGAAGTCGTGGCCAAGGTGCTGCGCGAGCCTGAGTACCTGCAACTGAACCGGGTCAGCCAGCTCAACGAAGGCACCCGCCAGCAAATCATTACCGCTGACCATAACCACCATAAAGAGCGTCTGGTGGATTGGCTGCTGGCCAACGAAACCTACGACAAGGCCATCATCTTCACCAACACCCGGGTGCAGGCCGACCGCCTGTACGGCAAGTTGGTCGCCAATGGCGTGAAGGTGTTTGTGCTGCACGGTGAGAAGGATCAAAAAGACCGCAAGCTGGCCATTGATCGCCTCAAGCAAGGCGCGGTCAAGGTGCTGGTGGCCACTGATGTGGCGGCGCGTGGGTTGGACGTGGATGGCCTGGATCTGGTGATCAACTTCGACATGCCGCGTTCCGGTGACGAGTACGTGCACCGCATTGGCCGTACCGGTCGGGCTGGCGCTGAAGGCCTGGCGATCTCGTTGATCTGCCATACCGATTGGGCGCTGATGTCGAGCATCGAGCGTTACCTCAAGCAGCGTTTTGAGCGACGGAATATCAAAGAACTCAAAGGCATTTACCAAGGCCCGAAAAACCTCAAGGCCTCGGGCAAGGCTGCTGGGCCGAAGAAGAAAAAGGTCGATCCGAAAACGGGCAAGAAGCTCGCCGCGAAAAAACCAGCGGCCAAGGCGCCGAGCAAGCGCAACACCATCAATAAGCCAAAGCCGGCGGCCAGCACCTTGGTCAGCCAGGATGGTTTGGCCCCGCTGAAGCGGCGTGCGCCTGCCGCTGAATAAGGCTTAGGGCAAAGCAAAAACGGCGGCTAGTCCAGTGGATTAGCCGCCGTTTTTTATGGGCGTGGTTTAGGGCGTGCTGTCGCTTTCGGCATTAGCGTTTTGTGTGGCCAAGAGTTCATCTTCGCTGGGCAGGGCGGTGCTGCTGACGCTGAAGTCGAGGATCTCGATATCGCCTTCACCTTGACCCAAGAGGTGGAAGGAGAACGCCTTGCGCTGCACCGGGTTGTCGAAGCTAAAGCTCAGCTCTACAGGTTGCGCGCTGGTTAGCAGCGGAATTTCCGGGATGCCCAGCGCGACATCGCGATCGTATTCCTTGGTTTTCAACTGCAGACGCGCGCCTTGCTCACCTAAGTCGATACCGCGCACCTTGAGGGTCACCGTGGTTTGCGTGGCGGGCTTAAGGCTCAGGTACTGGGCGCCGATCAGGTTATCGGTCCAGTCGTTGCCCAGTTCGGCACTAAGGCTGATTGGCTGGGCGTTGGCGAACTGATAATGCTCGGCATTGAGCAGGCCGCTGACGGATTGGTCGAGCAGGGCCGCTTGCTGGCTGACTAGGCGTGCTGGCCGGCCGCTGATGCGCTGCACGTAGCGGGCTTTATCCGCGATAAAACCCGGACTGGCGTAACGGCGGCAAATGTCCTGAAAGTCGCACTCGGTGAAGTTGCCCTGACCGTCGTGCAGGCGCAGCAAACCATTGGTGTAGGAGATGATCTGCCGGCCGCTGCTGTAGTCGCGCAGCAGCGAGCGCCCCGTGAGGTTGGCTGGCACCGGGAAGGCGAAGTAATCCAGCACCGAGGCGGTGAGGTCGACATGGCCGTAGACGCCATGCTTGAGCTTGGGCAGCTGCTCCTGCTCTGGCGCGAGCAGCAGGTTAAAGCCCCAGGCCGAGGCTAAGCGCACATCTTCCAGGCCATGGGATTCGTCGCTGGTGACGATGACCAAGGTGTCGTCGAGCACGCCTTGCTGTTTCAGCGCATCGAGGAAGTCGGCGATGGCGTCATCCAGATAGCCGATGGCGGCCAGCTTGGCTGTCGGATAACGCTCTAGGTAATTAGCCGGGGCAGAGTAGGGCTGGTGGGTGCCGACGGTGAGCAAGGTGAGCATCCACGGCTGCTGTTGCTTGCGCAGTTGTTGCACGTAAGTCAGGGCGCCCTCGAAGTAGGCTTTGTCGTCCATGCCCCAGGGAAATTCCAGATAAGGCTTGTTGCGAAACCAGTCGCGGCCCAGGGTGTGGTCAAAGCCCATGCGCGGCATGATTTGATCTTTGGCCATAAAACGCAGGCCCGCGCCTTGCAAAAAGTGTGTGCTCAGACCGCGTTCACGCAGTTGGGCGGGTAGGCATTGTTGGCTGCGCTCGGGGTTATTGAGCAGCTCCAGGCCTTTCGGGGTGCCGGTGTCGAGTTTGCTGTAATCGCCGCAGAGCATGGCGTACAGGCCACGAATAGTCTGGTGGCTGTGCAGCACGTAGTCATAAGTGAGCATGCCGTGCTGCGCCCACTGACTGAGACGCGGCATGGGGTCGGCCTGGTAGCTGCTGCCAATCGCCTCACGGCTGCCTTGCAAGTAGGCGCCAGTAACGCCCTCTAGGGTGATGATCAGCACATTGCGCGCGTTGCCTGCTTGGGCCAGTAGCGGCGTGCCGGTTAAATCCAGCTGGCTGAGGGCGCTGATGTCCACGGGCGCGCTAGGGGTGTCGCGCTCGACCCAATCAACCAGTGTTTGTTGGGCGTTGCTGGTGGCTTCGGCCAGCAACTTGTGCGAGAGGTTGAACTGCAGCCACTGATCCGCACTGCTGGGCTCGAGTTGTTGCTCTAAGCCGTGCACGGCAAACAGGCTGAGGGGTAACAGCAGCCAGCGCCGCGATAATGGCTTAGGCGCGGTGGTCGTGCGCGGCTGGCGCAAGCGCAGCAGCCAGTAAACCAGCAAGCTGACCAGCAACATCGCCGCCAAATAGGGATGGCTGAGGCCGTCGCCCTGGGTGGAGTGACTGACAAACTGTGGATCGAGCAGATATTGCAGATCGCTGGGCTCAGGCATACGCCCCACCGCATTGACCAATTCAATGTTGCTCAGACTAAACAGTGCCCACACCATCAGTACCGGCAGTGCTAGCCAGCTGCTACGGCGATGCAGCAGCACCAGCAGCAAGCTGCCCAAGGCTAAGTCGGAGAGGTAGCCGTACAGGTGTGACCAGCCCAATGCGTAACGCCCAAGCATGGGCACTACCAGCAGCAGTACAGCCAAAGCCAGTAATGCGCCAGAGGGACGTGGCAGCCGGTGGATGAGAGCCTGCACGAATACTCCTAAGAGAATTGGTCGGAAAATTTCGCTTGCCCGCTGCTGGCGAGTGCACGGTCGAAGAGCCGCAGGGCTCAGTAGCCAGTCAAGTACGCGGGATTAACCAAGCGCAGTTATAACAGTGGCAATATGATCGTCACGATTTTGAAACATGACTGTGCGCAGCGCTAGGGGTAATCAGCGAAAGTGACGAAAGAATGACGCCGGAAATAATTGGCTAATTCGATTTATTAGCCAGGGGAACAGCGCAGAGATAATCAGTTACGCGGGGGCTAGAGCGCTGGGGAGTGGCCAGCGTTTTGTCAGTAAGAGCAAAACGCCGCATGGCCAGCCCATATTATTTTTTGCCGATGCTGATTTGTTTAGTGGCGCCATAAACTTGACCACTAACACCTTTGGCAATTTCTTGAATCTTACCGCCAGATTTCAGAAAGGCTTCAATTTGCGCATCGATGGAGGCGCTGGTTTCGACAGCAGGAGCCGGTTTGGGTTTGCTGTTGGAGGCTTTTACACGCATGGCGGCCATTAACCTTGAATAAATTTAAGTTGGCCGTTCAGGTTACCTGATTTGCTTGACAAATGCTCGTTAAATAGCGGTCGAATATTTAAATCAAGCATTAAGAAAACTCTCCTGGTGCTCGAATTAATTAATAAATTGGGCTGTAAGTTTTTGTTTTATGTCTAATTTAGCTGGCCGGCCAAGGCCGCTGGCGGCGCCTGGCGACTGCCCGCCATTGGTCGTCTGCTCCAGCTGAATGGCCTTGTGGGCGGCAGGGTGCGCGGCTGTGGGCAGAAATCGAGCGGCGACTCGGCTAGAATGGCGGCCTGTTAATGAGGGTAGGTCAGCATGGCTGTAATTGGACGGATGAATAGTTTGCAGGTGGTGAAGCACACCGACTTCGGCCTGTATTTGGATGGCGGCGCAGATGGCGAAATTTTATTGCCCAAGCGCTATATCCCGAAAAACATACCCAGTGAAATTGACGATTGGTTAAACGTCTTTATTTATCTAGACAGTGAAGACAAATTAATCGCGACCACGGAGAAGCCGAAAGTTCAAGTGGGCGGCTTTGCCAGTTTAAAAGTGGTCGATATTAATCGCGTCGGTTTATTTTTAAACTGGGGATTAACTAAAGATCTGCTGTTGCCGCATTCCGAAGAAAAACGCCCGCTGCAAATTGGTGATTATTGCGTGGTGCATGTTTTTGTCGATAAGCGTTCACGCCGAATTACTGCTACTGCCAGATTAGATCGCTATTTAGATAACACCCCAGCTAATTATAAAGTCGCTGAGGAAGTTGACCTGTTGATCGTCGAGTCTACTGACATGGGCTTCAAGGCCATTATTAATGGTAAGCACTGGGGGCTGCTGCACAAGAATGAACTGTTTAAGTTCGTGCGGGCCGGCATGGAAGAAAAAGGCTTTATCAAAGAGGTACGTGCTGACGGCAAAATTAGTTTGAGCTTGCAGCCCGTAGGTCAGGCTGCGGCCAGTAGCTTGTCTGAGCAAATCCTGGCCAAGCTGCGTGAGCAGGATGGCGTGCTCAAACTGAGTGATAAGAGCCCGGCGGAAGAAATCGCAGCGCTGTTTCGGGTGAGCAAAGGTAATTTCAAAAAAGCTATAGGTGGTCTTTATAAGCAAGGTTTGATTGCCATTCATAGCGACCATATAAAATTGATAGACAATTAAACAATCCGTTGATCGGAAGTTAAGATCGACATGCTACCAGTGATTGTCAATTGTCCTACTGTTGTTTTCTGGAGGCTGCGCAGGGCGGGGCTTCCAGAGAAATATTACTCTTCGAGTCGGCATTGTCTTACGGTGCCACTTAGTACCACCTGATACCCTTCCAACAAACCAACAAGAACAACCTGTTGGCGATAAGTTGCACCTTTCAATATCTTTTTGATCAGGAGTGGCGCATTAGAGCCATTGCGTGCATTTCTGGATGATCCTTTCTTAACCGTTTTCCTAGTCTAAATAGGCGATTCATTAAGTCGCTCACATAGTGTGTGGCTATTGGGTTGGCTTGGCTAGTTGCTGTCTAAGCTATTAGATATTTAATACTTGGGGTGATTTATTGTAGAGCTTGCTAATTAAGTTGGTGGACTTTTTGGCTAGCTTTTTAATTCGTCGCTAGTGCTTTTGTTGTAAAGGACTTAGACGTTTTGTCGGGATGATAAAACGCTGGCGTTGATTTATCGGTAGTTCTGCTAATTTTATATTTGTCGAGCAGTGCTTATAGGAAGCTCAGTTGTCGCAATAGGAGAGTTGCAGCTATGTCGAGTCAGGTTAAAGTTAGTCCCCTCGCCCAAGAAGTTTCATCCGCCCCAATTACCCAGCTTGCTAACGATAACGTTCTTACGTTAACCCAAAGCAGCAATGTCGCTATAAACATCGATCCAGACGCTGTGCAGGGCTACTCCAAGAGTGGTGCTGACTTACTGATTAAATTAGATTCTGGCGAAACTATTCGCATCGTTAACTTTTATGCGCCAGGGCAGGAGCCCAGCCAGTTGTTCTTAGTTGACGACGACAAACTGGTGGCCGTGTATTTGCCACCTGTGGCAGCGGATGGTGCGTTAGCGGCTCAATACATCCCGCAAGAGACTTTGGCGGGTTTTGAATCGCTGACTACCGCTAGCGAGGAGGGCATTACCGCCGGTATGGCCTGGCTGATTGGCGCAGGCGTTGTCGGTGCTGGTGCGGCAATCGCCAGCGGTGGTGGCGGCGGTGGCGGTGGTCACGATCCGCAACCCAACCCAGGGGAAGAACCCGACGTTACTGCACCTGCCCCAGCCTCTGACTTGCAGGTCGCGCCCGATGGCAGCAGCATTGGCGGTAAAGCTGAGCCCGGCGCCTCCGTGGGGGTCGACACCAATGGCGATGGCAAGCCCGATGTCAGCGTAATTGCTGGCCCCGACGGCAGCTTCAATCTGCCGTTGCAGCCGCCTTTGACTAACGGCGAGACCATCACCGTTATCGTCACTGACCCTTCAGGCAACTCCAGTCCGCCCGCGCAAATTGATGCGCCTGACAGCACCGCCCCGGCGCCAGCGAGCAATCTGCAAGTGGCTCCAGATGGCAGTAGCGTTTCCGGTAATGCCGAGCCGGGCGCCACCGTTGGCATCGACACCAACGGCGATGGCGAGCCCGATCAAACGGTGGTCGTCGGTGGCGACGGCAGCTTTACCGCGCCGTTGCAGCCGCCGTTGACCAATGGCGAGACCATCACCGTTATCGTCACGGACCCCACCGGTAACAACAGCCCGCCCGCGCAAGTTGGTGCTCCAGATAGCACCGCCCCGGCTCCGGCCAGCAACCTGCAAGTAGCTCCGGATGGCAGCAGCGTTTCCGGTAATGCCGAGCCGGGCGCCACCGTTGGCATCGACACCAACGGCGATGGCGAGCCCGATCAAACGGTGGTCGCTGGCACCGACGGCAGCTTTACCGCGCCGTTGCAGCCGCCGTTGACCAATGGCGAGACCATCACCGTTATCGTCACTGACCCCACTGGTAACAACAGCCCGCCCGCGCAAGTTGGTGCGCCTGACAGCACCGCCCCGGCGCCAGCGAGCAATCTGCAAGTGGCTCCGGATGGCAGCAGCGTTTCCGGTAATGCCGAACCTGGCGCCACCGTTGGTATCGACACCAACGGCGATGGCGAGCCCGATCAAACGGTGGTCGCTGGCACCGACGGCAGCTTTACCGCGCCGTTGCAGCCGCCGTTGACCAATGGCGAGACCGTGACGGTAATCGTCACCGACCCGACTGGCAACAGCAGTACGCCAGCGCAAATTGATGCGCCGGACTCCACGGCGCCAGCGCCCGCCAGCAACCTGCAAGTGGCAGCCGATGGCAGCAGCCTAAGTGGCACTGCCGAGGCGGGTGCCACTGTATTAATTGATCTCAATGGCGATGGCACGGTCGATACCACTGCGCTGGTCGCGGCTGATGGCAGTTTCACGGTGGCATTGACTCCGCCGCTGCACGATGGCGAAACCATCAGCGTGGTGGTGCGTGACCCTGCCGGTAATGGCAGCAGCGCAGCGACTGTTCTGGCGCCTGACTTCCCTAACGCGCCGCTGGTTAATCCGAGCAATGGCGCCTCGGTTAGCGGCACCGCTGAGGCCGGAGTGGGCGTCGTGGTGCGTGATGCCAGTGGCAACCTTATCGGTCAAACCACTGCTGATGGCACGGGCGCTTGGTCAATCACCCCGGCAGTGCCAGTGGCTGATGGTGTCACCCTGAATGTGCAGGCGGTGGATGTTAACGGCAATCCCAGCCCGACTGTGTCGGTGGTGGTGGATGCTATTGCGCCGCCTGCGCCGGTGATTGCCCCGAGTAACGGTGAGGCTATCAGCGGTAGCGCTGAGGCCGGTGCGACTATTACCCTGACCGACGCTGGTGGGACCGTGCTGGGTGAAGTGACC
>NZ_JANLNY010000022.1 GCF_025465995.1 Pseudomonas sp. 5P_3.1_Bac2
ACCGATGGAAGTGCTGGTTGCCGTGTGCGACCGCATGGGTATCGAAACCGGGGTATCGGTGTTTGGCATTCAGGACGTGGCGGAGGATCGGGTATTCCCCATCATGGACTTCCCCATCCGCAGCGACCGCGATGCCCTGACCATGGGCTATGCCGGCGTGTACGGCTCATTCCTGCTGTTCGCCAAGCGTGCCGAGAAGAAGTACGGCGTATCCGCCCGCGAGATCCTCGTGGAGATGGGCCGACGCGGCATGGTCGGCGGTCAGGAAGACATGATCGAAGACACCGCCATGACCCTAGCCAAGCAACGCGCAAGCGCCTAAGCGGTAATCGGGCGGCGCCCGCAAGGCGCCGTCACTCTAATCTGCTGGCGCTGGCCTGCACGGCAACGCCCACCAAGCCTCCACCTCCTCAAATCTCCGCACCCCTACTCAATAGACCGTGAGCCGAATAACCGGCTTATTCGGCTCATCCAATGAGCCAAATAGATATTTGAGCGTTAAACCCAGTGCAGCCCTGACAAGCCCGCTTAGTCCAAACATCTTCAACTACAGCCTTCTTGATACCGCCATTGCCTGAGGGCAATACCTCGCTTGTTGCACGGCCGCAGGGCTTAGCACCGAACCTATTGCCCCTCTTGGCCAATGCCTAACGCCAACGCTAAATGCCGCTCAAGCGGATAAGCCCGCCTTAGAGCGGCGCGTGCAAACAAGCAAACGATCGAAAAGTAAATACTGCAAATAGCTTTTTGCCATCACAACAAGATTAGGTAGTATCGAGGCATATTTGTACGACTGTACTACCTAGGTGTGAGCTATGGATTTCACCGCACTTATCGCGCAGCTCTGGGGCACGCTGGGATGGTTTATCCCTGCGCTGCTATTGCTGGGCGTGCTCAAGTCGCCTTGGGGCAAAGGGCAGATTGGCGAGCTGCTGGTGAGGCTGTTTGCCCATCTGAAGCTGGATAAACACACCTACCGCCGCCTGCATAACGTCACCCTCAATACCCCGGACGGCACCACGCAGATCGACCACGTATTTATCTCGCGTTACGGCATCTTTGTGCTGGAAACCAAGAATATGAGCGGCTGGATCTTCGGCAGCGAGAAACAGGCGCAGTGGACGCAGAAGCTCTACAAACGCACCTTCAAATTCCAGAACCCGCTGCGGCAGAACTACAAGCACCTTAAAGCCCTGGAAGCCAAGCTTGGCGTTGATCCTAAAAATTTGCACTCAGTCATCACCTTCGTCGGCGGCAGCACCTTTAAAACCGAAGTCCCGGCCAACGTGACCCAGGGCATCGGCTTTATTCGCTATATCCAATCATTCCAGCAGCCGGTGTTTAGCGACACAGAAGTCAGCGCCATGTTGCAGGCCCTGCAAACAGGCCGCCGCGCGCCGACCCTCGCCACCCATCGAGAGCATGTGCTAAACCTTAAACGCCGCCGTGACCCGACAGCCGAGCGGCAATGCCCGAAATGTGGCAGCGAGCTGCTGATCCGCACAGTTAAGTCAGGGGCGAAAGCAGGGCAGCAGTTTTGGGGATGCTCGGCCTTCCCAAAGTGCCGAACCATGCAGAGTCTTTGAAATGCATTTGAGAACAGGAAATCGTGGTCTGTCCTCTATTGCAGCAAGTTCCAAATAAGCATCGCACTTAACTCCACAAGTAGAAAACAAGTCATGCAACAAAAGCAAATCATATTAGAATCCATTCAAAAGCTTCCAGAGGACGACTTCAGCAGAAGCGTGCTAATGCCCCTGCTAGGTAAAATTGGATACACAAATATTGAGTTCAACGGTGGGGCGTACGAGCAAGGAAAAGACATTATTGCCCACATGCCTGCGGCATTAGGGAAAGATGAAATCCATGTCTTCCAGTCAAAAAAATTCAAATCAAAAAGAAGCACGGCAAGCAGAGAAAAATTCTCTGAATACATATACCAACTTAATCTATGCATCCAAAAGCCAATTACACTATCAGATGGCAGCAAGCGTAGACCTAACAAAGTTTATTTCGTCACGCCATACCAAGTAAATAGCAGACACCTTGAAGAGCAGTTCGAAAATCTTTCTCTTCCAAACATAGAAGTTCTCGACGGGGAGTATCTAGCTGCTAGCATAGCGAAGCACTGGCCTTCATTTGCCAGAGACATAATCCCCGATGCCGAGATAGCCATAAGCCCTGCTCTTGAAGAAATTTTTAACATAGAACTAAACAATGCCCTGCACATCAAAGAGCAAAAAAGATACACAGAATACTACAACGACTTGAATTTCTTCGTTGGAGAGGTGGACAGCTGCCTAGTATTCGGAGGCGAAATTGAGCACCAAATTGTTAAATATCCACCTTACTCAAAAGGTGAATGGGACGAACTTAAAAAGTTTAACTCAGCCCTACAGGATTATGGCGACCCTGGCATAATAACCAGCTCAATCACAGAGATTGAAGAAAAATACAAATTCGATCTAAATGCTCATATTAGCGTAGCAAACACTAAGCTAATAAAGCATTCAGAAGATTTGCAAGCATCCATTGCAAATGGAAAGCAGAAAGTCACCTCAACTATCTCTGAAATAATAGACTACTACTCAAAAATAAAAGAAGCATCAGGGGCGAAAGGCACCAGCCTTCCCGATGTAGCGCTCGCACTATCTTTGCTAGAAGAATTCAAGGATCAGATAGGGAGCAGTAACGAGATAGAGTGCCCGACTAGAGCAGGAATACCGAAAGCAGCACACGAAACGCTACAATTCCTTTATAACACTAGAAACGAAGTTTTCAGATCAGAGAACGAGCTCCTCCTCATCCTCAAAAAAATCATTCCCACTCCCATCATTAACGCAAAAATTGACCCCATTGCAATTACAAAAAGAATAAACTCTAAAATTCGCCATGCAGAAGAGTTTATTCAGAAACTAAACGCACGATCATTAACCTGCAGTGAAACAAAAACAATACTTGACGAAATAAACTCACTTCTTCGAACAATCGATATAGCAACAAATCACAACCAAAGCGTCGCTCATTTTCGCATAGTTCAAGGATCAGCAAATAAAAACGTGCTTGACATATCTGCGCACTCTATTT
The DNA here is from genome assembly GCF_025465995.1 of Pseudomonas sp. 5P_3.1_Bac2. Taxonomy (GTDB): domain Bacteria; phylum Pseudomonadota; class Gammaproteobacteria; order Pseudomonadales; family Pseudomonadaceae; genus Aquipseudomonas. Next base: position 3,088 of record NZ_JANLNY010000022.1, read on the forward strand.
TTGACTCCGGCTGCAATATAGCAATATATGGTGAGGCCGGCGCAGGAAAAACAACGACCCTGCATATGTACGCAGACAAGCTATATCAGAATCGACAGACCGGACAAATAGCACTATTCTTGCCATTAAACAGAATAACTAAAAAAATCGGCGAAATGGATCAAAACTCCAGATCCAATTTAATCTCAGAAGAAAACCCCTTTGAATCTCTACTTAATGCATTTCTTTCTTACAGAGGCGTAGAGGCATCAACAGAAAACAGAAAGTCACTAATACACGCATTACAAAGTTCAAAAAAGTGCACTGTGATAGTCGACGCCTTAGATGAAGCGAGCACTCATGCTCCATGGATCATACAAGCTTTATCAGAGCTCCCATCCAATGTATCTCACGTCCAAGTTATTACCTCATCAAGAAACTGCGTTAAATATATAAGAGAAGTAGAGTTTCTAGGAATCACCCTTCTTCCATTCACAAAAAAACAACTAGAAAATTTCATTTCCGGATGGATTGGTGATGACAAGCAGGCGGATACTTTATTAAAAATAATAGAGGACAAGAAGCTATATGACGTGGCCAAAAACCCACTGCTCGCGACTATTATCTGTAGTCTTCACACCAGCGACGTCCCCATACCAGAGAACGAGCCAGAGTTATACTGGAGGAAAATAGAGCTTCTATGTGGCTTGTACGATCACCACAAAGGAATCATTCGAACAAAGAACGAAAAAAGCTTCCTAGAAGCTTGCTGCATAAAGCTAGGATATCGCTTCCATAGAAACGAGATTCGAGAAACCTCTATTTCTGAGATGCATAAATTCCTTATTGCCGACTTTGAAGGCAGATACCCATCAGCCAAGATCTCAAGCGCAATTGACGATCTTATTTTCTCTTGCAACATCCTCATAAAACAGCCAGGAAGCGAAAACTACGGCTTTGAGCATCTTCGCTATCAAGAACTTTTGGCCGCAAAAGAAATAGAGAGAAATAGAAGCATCGACATAACCATCTTGATCGGGAAAGAATGGTGGAAAGGACCACTTTATCTATACTCATTTAATCATGATATTCAATTTTTAATTGATGAAATCTACGATAAGAAAGGGAACATTTCAAAGTACAAAGAAACACTACTATTAATGATCGAAGGCCGACCGCCCAAACAGCGCAGCAACCTTATAGCACTAGTGAATAGACTGGCAAAACAAGACTCGTTTGACGGACTTGGTCGATCATCAAGTTATGATTACGACCATGAAGATGAAGACTTATACTAAATAGTCGAGTGAGATATACGCCGCTAGTTACTACGAGCAATTATCGCAGCGCGGCTCAATAAAGTAAGAAAGTACCTAATCTGGGGCCTTTAAGTGATCAGGCCCACTTCTTCTGACGGAGCGACATTATAAACCAGAGCGAAGCTCAGATTCCTTCCCGCGACACGCATGATGAAAATCTTCGCGTGCAACTCTGCCACTTCGACATAGTTATCTTGGGCAACACACCCGAAATGCCGACGCGTGTAAGCGCCTATCTTCTAATGTCTGAACGGTACAAAAAACGGTACAGTGCTCAGCTTTCACAGATTTCGCTAAATTACGCTCAACCCCATATACGACGTTACTTTTAGCTAACTGCACCTACGCTAAATCACACACGATTTCACTAGGCTTGCAGCGTTCCCAGGCAACTAATAATCCTCTGCTCCGCGGTTAGCGTCCGCGTAGCCCCGGCCAAAAGCAAAACTGTTTATCGCGCCGGGCAGAGTTGGAATACAGAAGTCCGTAGTTATACGGATGAACACCGCCGTAACCGACGGTACTTCTCAGCTATCTATGACGTAATAAACGAAGCCACCCACCCCCTAACGCCATCCTACTAGCGCAAGCATTGGGGTGATAACTACGGCTCACCGCTCTACAACGGCGTGTCACATCACCCATCGCCTTTGCTAACCTAGCAATAGCGACTCGCCAGTCATCCCTGCCGGCACTCAGTTAAATCATGCCGGATGGGGTTAAGCACAAGGATAAGGCCTGCGAGTTTTTTATTACCTTAGCTTTGGCAGCCTGCCCCTATGGACTCAATACTTTCTCTGCTGAGTGAAACCCTGCCTGAAGCCCGCACACTGGAGGAGCTGGCGCGGCCGTTGTTGCGTTTGCTTCGGCAAGTGACGGGCATGGAGTCGACGTACCTCACCACCATTGATACCGAGGCGGGAGTTCAGCGGGTCGAGTACGCGCTTAATAGCGGTGAGATGGTCATCCCCGAAGGCTTAGAAGTGCCTTGGGGCGATACTTTGTGTAAGCGGGCGCTGGAGGAGAATCGGTTGTTTACCGATAACGTCAGCGAATGCTGGGGCGATTCCGAGGCAGCGGCGGCGTTGGGGATTCGCACCTATGCCAGCTCGCCGATCCACGCTCAGGATGGCCGGGTGCTGGGCACGGTGTGTGCCGCCAGTGCCCAACAGTTACCGCTGTCCATACAGGTTGAACCGCTGCTTAAGCTGCTGTCTGGCCTGCTGAGCTACTCCCTGGAGCGCGATCTGCTGGTCAAGCAATTGCGCGCGGCTAACGGTGAGCTGACCAAGCTGGCGCTGACCGATGTCTTAACCGGCTTGGCTAACCGCCGGGCGATCATGGACAAGATCACCCGGCTGTTTGCCTTGGCTGAGCGCGAAGAAAAATTCGTGCTGCTGGCGGTGATTGATCTGGATGGTTTTAAGCAGATCAACGACCGCCACGGTCACTTGGCCGGCGATGAGTTTTTGCGCGGCATTGCTCAGCAACTGCAACAGAGCCTGCGGGCCGGGGATATGATCGGGCGCACCGGCGGTGACGAGTTTATCGTCCTCGGCCTGGCCTCCAGCACTGGGGCTGACGCCAGCGGCGCGATGGCCAGCGCCGCCGAGCATCTGCAACAACGCCTGACGGAAGCCACCATCGGCACATTTAATTTGGGCAGCGATTTGCCGGCGCATGACTATGCCGGCGCCAGCGTGGGCGTGGTGGCGCTGCGACCGCAAGGCCTCAGTGCCGATGAGGCGATTAAGCAAGCAGACGACGCCATGTACCGGGTTAAGCAGCAGCGCAAGCAACAGCGTTTGGCGGCCAGCTAGCTGGGGGCAAAGCAGACAGATGAGGCGGCACCAGCGCGCCTCTGGTGCTGCACAGAAATGACCAAGCGCTGTATTCGGCAAAATTCAACAGGCATTGCACAAAGGCTTTTACCCAGCAAGGGCGGCTCAGGTAATTCTCGGAGCAAACCTGACCGTTAATCCGGAGTTGGGCGTTTGTCGGCCAAAGTTCAGAATATTCTCAGGCAGATGGCCTATATAGACGGGGCGGAAACTGTAAAATCAGCGCCCCGAATTTGCCGTGGGGGCACCAGCCACCCACCTGCACCACGTTGAGCCCATGTCGATTAGCCGCTGTCCTAAAACCAAACCGCTGCTCGCCTGGATGCTGTATTGCAGCATCCTGCTCAGCGCGTGGCTGTGCGCCACCGGTCACGGGCAGATGGCAGGCATGCAGCTGAGTGGTTTGGACAGCGAATTCTGCTCGTTGCACGACAACGGCGGCGCCAGCGATTTAAGCGACCATTCCAGCATGCTGATGGCTTCGTCCATGGGCGATGGTTGCGCACTCAGCAGCCTGTTTAGCGCCGTATTGCTGGCCGCGCTGTTTGGTCTGTTGGCCCTGCTCGCGGGTGAGTCAGCCAGGCCGCTACCGCCCTTGCATGCCCGGCGCAGCCCCCGTGACCGCTGGCCCCTGGCCAATCCCCGCGCTTCCCCCCAAGTGCTTCTCTCGCTGTGACAGTGCCTCGCCGCAACGCCTAATAACTTCTGGCGGCGAGCGTTTGCCCATTCCTAGCTAGGAAGCCCTTTATGTTTCGCCTGACTACTCTGGCGCTGCTGATTAGCAGCGTGACCTGCGCATGGGCGCAGGATGAAACCCTGCCTGCCAGCACCATTAGCGCCACCGCTGAAAGCGTCGAAGGCACGCAGCTGGACCTCGACCAACCGATTGCCAGCGGCTCACGCCTGAACCTCAGTGCGCGGGAAAACCCGGCGTCGATCAGCGTGGCCGACCGCGCCATGATGGAGCGAATCGGCGCCCGTACCTTCCAAGATGCAGCCAATGCCTTGCCGGGGGTGAATGCCTCGGCACCGCCGGGCTTGGGCGGCTATGTGTCGTATCGCGGTTTTAGCGGCTCGCAAATCAGCCAGATGTTTAACGGCATCAACCTGCAATACGGCGCCGCCGCACGGCCGATAGGCGCGTGGATTTATGATCGGGTGGAGTTGCTCGGCGGGCCGTCGTCGTTCTTAAACGGCAGCGGCGCCGTGGGCGGCAGCCTGAATATGATCACGAAGCTCGCCAGCCGCGATAAAGACAGCATCGAAGGGCGGGTCAGCTACGGTCGCTACGACAGCATGGAAACCGCCATCGGCATCAATCAGGCGTTGAACGACGGTGACGGCCCGCGCCACTACGCGCGCCTGGACTACAGCCGCACGCAGAGCAATGGCTATATCGACCGGCAAGAGAACGGTGCCGGCAACCTGGCCTTCTCGCTGCTCAGCGACATCAACGAGCGGCTCTCGCACACCCTGGCCATCGAGTACCTCGAAGAAAAAGAAGACAGCCCGTACTGGGGCACGCCGACCTTGCGCCCGCAAAGCGGTGAGCTGCATATCGACAAGCACAACCGCTTTAACAACTACAACGTTGAAGACGGTCGTTACGAGCAGCGCACCCGCTGGTTGCGCTCGATCACCGACTACCAGATCAGCGACAGCCTGCAACTGCGCAACACCTTCTACCACTACAACGGTGAGCGTGATTACCGCAACCTGGAGGTGTATCGCTACAGCGCCGACAACAGCGGCGTGGTGCGCTCCGGGGCCTATCGCCAGCGGCATGATCAGGAGGTCAACGGCAACCGTTTGGAGCTGACCCAGCAAGGCGAGCTGTTTGGTTTGGCCAGCGACTGGGCCTATGGCCTGGACTATAGCCGCAACCAGCAAACCAACTATCCGCTGTCGATCTCCGCGCCGTTCGATACGGTCAATCCGGATGGTTTTGCTCCGGGGCATTGGGGCGACATCAACGGCATGGATGCGCCGCGCAGCAAAGGCCGCAGCACCTGGACCAACACCAGCTCGGGGTTTGTCGAGAACCGCACCCAGCTCACCGAGCAACTGGCGCTGATCAGCGCGCTGCGTTACGACCATATCGACTTCGATGTGACCGAGCATGCCTCAGGCAAAAAACTCGACCGCCGCTGGGATACCGTCACCGGGCGCTTGGGTTTGGTCTATGCCTTCACCCCGACCTTTAGCGTCTACAGCCAGTACAGCACTTCGGCCGAGCCACCGGGCGGCGCGCTGACCAGTGCGTCGATCGCCCAGGTCGGCGACTTGGATATCAGCACCGGGCGCCAGGTAGAGGTCGGCACCAAGTTCGACTTCCTCGACGGGCGCGGCACCGCCACGGCGGCGGCGTACCAAATTGTGCGCAAGAACATCTCGGTGCCCTCCTCGACCACGCCGAACACCACCGAGCAGGCCGGGCAGCAGACCTCCACCGGCATCGAGTTGGCGGCCTCGTTCAAAGTCACGCCGAAGCTGTTGGCGGCGGCTAACTTCGCCTGGGTGAATGCCGAATACGACGAGTTCAACGAGAGCGTCGGCGGCGTGGTGTATTCGCGCAAAGGCAAAAATCCGGTGAACATCCCCGACAAAACCGCCAACCTGTGGCTGACCTATGACCTCGCGCCGGGCTGGCAGGTCGGCGCCGATGCACGCTACGTGGCCTCGGTGTATGCCGACACGGCCAACACCATGTGGCTGCCGTCGTACACCCTGTACGGTCTGTCGAGCACCTACCAGATGAACAAAAACCTGCAACTGAGTGCGCGCCTGCGCAACCTCACCGATGAGGTGTATGCCAACTACATCCACCAGAGCAACTTGCAATACTACTTAGGTGAGCCGCGCAGTCTCGAACTCGCGGTGCAGTGGAGTTACTGATGAGCATTAAGCGCCAGCTGTACCTGTGGCATCGCTGGTTAGGGATTATCGGCTGCCTGTTTATGGCGCTGTGGTTGGTGTCTGGGGTGGTCATGCTGTATGTCGGCTACCCCAAGCTGACGCCCAGCGAGCGCTTAAGCCATCTGCCGAGGCTGTCTGCTGATTGCTGCCAGGATCTGCCGTCGAACTGGATTCACCGGCCGTTAAAAAGCCTGCGCCTGACCAGCTTAGGCGGCCAGCCGCACTACCTGATGGAGCAGCTCGATGGCCGCCGTTTTGCCGTAAATGCGCGCACCGGCGAGCAGATCATGCAGGTCGATCAGGCCTGGGCTCTGGCCAACGCCCAGCAGTATCTGCCGGGCATACCGCTGCATTATCAGCGGGTGTTGGATGAGGACATGTGGAGCCATTCCCGTGCCCTCGACGACGACCGCCCGCTGCATTTGGTGCGCGCCGAGGATGGTGCCGGCACCTGGCTGTACCTGTCGGGGCGCACCGGCGAGCTGGTGCGCGATGCCAGCCATGAGGAGCGGGTGTGGAACTGGGTCGGTGCCTGGCTGCACTGGTTGTATCCGCTGCGCGGTGGTTTTGGCTTTGAGAACGGCTGGCGGGTGTTGGTGATTGGTCTGTCACTGCTCGGCACGCTGATGGCGGTGCTCGGCATGCTGGTCGGGGTGTTGCGCCTGCGCTGGCGCAGCACCTATCGCAACGGCTCGCACAGCCCGTACAAAGGCGGCTGGCTGCGCTGGCACCATATTGGCGGTTTGCTGTTTGGCCTGGTGCTGGTGCTGTGGGTGTTTAGCGGGTTGATGTCGATGCGCCCCTGGGGGCTGACCCTGAACCAATCGAAGATCGACCTCAACGCACTGGGGCAAAGCCCGCTGCGTGCCAGCGAAGCGCCGGTCAGCGTGGCCCAGGCCTTAACCTCGCTGCAGCAAAACGGCGAGTTCGCCGCCGTGGAGCTGGAGTGGCGGCGCCTGGCGGGCGAGACCTATCTGCTGGCCCGTGATGCCAGCGGCGACAGCCGGATTATCGAAGGTAATGGCAAGCCGCTGCTGAGCTTTAGCCGTGAGCGTCTGCTCGCGGCGGCCCAGCCGTTGGCCAATGGCCTCAGGCTTAAAGACAACTGGCAAACCCAGTACGACTTCCATTACTTCGCCCGCGCCGAGCACAGCATGCTCGGCGGCATGCCGCGACCACTGCCGGTGCTGCGTTTGCGCTTTAACGATGCGGCGCAGTCTTGGCTGTACCTCGACCCGGCCAGCGGCGAGCTGGTGGCCAGCCATGATCAGGCGCAGCGCAGCGGCCGCTGGCTGTTTAACCTGCTGCACAGTTGGGATGGGCAGGCGCTGCTGCAACGCCCACGGCTGCGTGAAGGGCTGATGATTGCCTTTAGCTTAGGCAGCCTGGTGATTGCCAGCAGCGGCGTGGTGTTGGCCTGGCGCCGCCTGCGCCGCAGCAAGCCACGCCGAGCCAAAGCGCGGGAGTAAGCCTTAGGCTGTGGTCAGCGATGGCCACAGCCTAAGCTTGCCGGGGCATGCAAACCATGGCGCCGCGAGACGGATCAGCGCCAGCCTCCCGGCTCTTAGTTCACCAGCACTATGGCGCTTGCACCTGTAACTGGACGTTGGCGACACCTTCAGGGCTGACTTCCAGAGACAACGACAACACCTGCACCTGCTGTTGTTCCAACTGATCCAGCCAGGTGATCAGACTGCCCAGATGACCTTCCAAAGCCAGACTTAACCGCCCCGGCGCCTCACGATCCATGCGCTGCAAATTTAACCCGGCCTGCTGGCCAGAGCGGGCCACCACGCTCGGCAGGTTACTGGCAGAAACCCCCTCCTGCGCCTCGCTGGCATCCAGCGGTAACTGCAACAACTGACTGTGTTGCAGGCTGGCATTGCGCCAATTTTGCTGGGCCGCATACAGCCCTTGCTGCAGCGGTTGCCAGAGCAAACTGTAAGTGCTGCACAACAGTAAAAAGCCGGCCAAGCCCTGCAACGCCAGTTGCTCGCGCTTGGCCAAGGCTTGCCACTGACTGCCGGCACGGGCGCGATAAGCACGTAGCTTAGGGTTGTGCCACAAGGCTTTAAGGGGAAGAGACGGCATGTTTATTCCTTGATCTGAAAACGCGCGCTGACCCCATCGGCGGCGCGCACGGAAGACTCGATGCTGATATCCAGCCCCTGCGCCAGCAGCCCTTCGCGCAGCAGTTGCAGATCGGCAAAGGCCGGCGCGCTGACCTGCAAGCTCCAGCCTTCGTCTGGCTGGTAATCCAAACGCTGCACCCGGGCCAAAGCGCCGTGGCTGCTGCTCCACTGCTGGGCCAGTTGCGACAGACGCAGGGCTATGCCGCTGGGTTGCAGCAGGTTTTGTTGTTTGGCCTCGATGAGCGCGGCCAAGTCCAGATTGTCCATGGACTCGCTAAAGCGCTGCTGCCACAACTGCGCAGTGGCTTGCTGTAATTGCTCGGTCTGCTGATTGATGTAGGTGTCCAAAGCCAAATACTGCAGGCACTGGGCACTGCCTGCGGCAATCAGAATCGCCGCGCTCAGGTGCCACAGCGACTTACGCGGTGCCCGCAGAGCAAACTCGGCCTGGCGCAGATCAATCGCTTGCGCCGCGCCCTGGCTTAGCTGCAACCAAGGCTGTGCCAGAGCTTGCCAATGCTGGCGACTACCGGCTGGCAAACTGGCGGGCGGCTCGCCCTGCCAGTGCAGGTCATCTGGCAGCAGCGGCTGCAAGTCATGCAGCTCATCCACGGTCAGGGCCAGGCGCAGCGGCGCACTGCCGCCAAGCAACCAGCGACCTTGGCAAAACAGTGCACGCGGTTGCTGCTGGCCCAGGCAATCGGCGTCCAGATGCACCCGCTTAGGTTGCAGGCCCAGCCCTTGCAACTGGTTGAGACAATCAGTTAACAGCTGCCGCTTGATCGCCAAGACACCGCTGGCCTGCTGTGCTTGCAGCGGTGCCAAGGCCAGATGCAGCTGCGCCACGTCATCCACCAACTGTTCTTCCAAGGCGCTGGCCAGGGCCTGGCGCAGCCAGCGGCCACTGCGCGGCGGCAACTGCACAAGGTGGTAGCTGGCCCACTCCATCGGCAGCAGCAGGTGCACAGGGCGCTGCGCTAAGGCCACGGCGGCTTGCGCCAAATCGCCCTGGGCTAACTCGCCAGCGGCGCCCCACCACGCGCACTCACGGCCGTTGGGGGCAAGGTATAACCAGTCACTCATGATGGGTTTCTCAGGGGATTCAAGGGGCGATGGATGGATGGGCCGGACTGGGTTGCAAGCTGCGCTGACGCACTCGCACTTGCTGGTTATCCAGCACCTGCAAATCACTGATCAGGCGCAGGCGGCGGCTCTGCCAGAGCACATCGACAGTGGCGCGAAACTGCCGGCTGCTCACCGTCAGGCCCTGGGGTTGGATGTCACGCCCCTGCAGCATGGGATTGGCCAGAAACGCCGCTAAGTTGGGATAGCCCTGACGCGGCCGGCTACTGGCCAAGGTGCGTGCCGTGACGGCATCAATGCCCTCGATACAGGCCAGTAACTGCGCCGGCGCCGTGTTGATATTCAGGCTGCTGCGCGGCATCGCCACCACCAGCGGTTCAAGTAGCAGGAGCAGCGCGGGGCTGGCCTGCGGCAACTGCTGCAACTCGGTTACATCAGCCAAGCCCTGCTGTTGCAACAGCAGGCTGGGATCGTGGGTTTTAATGCCTTGCTGGGCCAATAAGCGTTGATAGCGCGAACGCTGAGTCGGGTTGTTATCGAGCAGACTATTGAGGTTAAAGCGCGCGCTGAGGTCGCTCAGTTGCACGCGGATCACCCCGCCGCCCACCTGCAACTCAGGCGCGGCTTGCGCCCAGCGCTGCTGCAGATGAGTCACCTGCAAGGCGCCCTCCTCACGCAGCGACCACAGCAGTTGCTGACGCGCCCAAGCCTCGCCACTTAGGGCCAGCTGCCACAGCTGCTGTTGCTGCTGCAGGTTGGCGCTGCTGTGCAGGCTTAGGCGCTGCCGGGCGAGCATGGTGCTGACGATCAGGGTCACCAAGACGCAAATCAGCAACACGCTGAGCAGGGCCACGCCCTGTTGCGGACGGTGCCTACTCATCTTCTGACTCTTCGCGATCCAGCGTGCCGGGCAAGGCGATAACCCGACGCATCTGGGCAAAGCCCGGGGCATCCAGTTCAATCTCGATAGCGGCTGGCAGGCTCATCGCCTCATTGCCGGCCGGCCAATACTCATGGCTGGCGCCAGTGCCATCGATAAAACGCAGGCTGTGCAGTTGCACGCCCATAAGCAATTGCTGCTGGCTGCTTTGCTCGCTGGCCGGCGCCATGCCTTGGGCCTCGCGCAACCAGAGGCCATCCTGCCAATGGTGACTAACTTGCAGTTGCTCGCTGCGCGGCGCTTGCAGCGGATTGCGCCAGCCGCCGCGGACCAGACTAAAGCCGCTGGGCCGGCTGATCAGTGCTTGCGTGTGGCTGGGGTCGTCCAGCAGCGGCTGACGGCGCGCTTGCTGTAAGTCGCGCTCCAGCACACTGAAGGCCCGCTGCAATTGGCGCAGCTGTTGTTCGTGCTGACTCAGGCGCTGATCGCTGCGCAGCACCCGGTCGAGCAGTTGATAGGTGGCCAGACCGAGCAAGCTAAAAATGGCGATGGCGACGATCACCTCCAGCAAGGTAAAGCCACGCTGACTCATGGCTGTCTCTCGATCAGGGCGAATAATTCGGCGCGGCTGTAACGCTGGGCAGCGGCCAAAGAGGGCTGCGCCGAAACGCGCACCTGCACCTGCCACAACGCCGGATTGGGCGTGGCCTGAACGGTGCAGAACAACCACCACTGCCGCTCGCCAAACTGCACCTGCTCCTGGCTGCTGCGCGGCTCCAGCGCACGCATGCCGGCGCGCAGTTCATTGATGCGGTTATCGGCAAGCCACATGGCCTGGGTGCGTTCGCTCAGGCTCGCGGTGTTGGCGGTGACATGCTGCATGGCGCTAAACAAGGCCAGCGACAAGGTGGCAAAGATCGCCACCGCGACCATCACCTCAAGCAGGGTAAAGCCGCGCTCATTCATCGGCAGCCAGCTCGGCATCGGCGATGCCATCGCTAAACAGGCGCAGCAGAGGCTTGCCCTCGGCCTGAATAATCAGGCTGTAAGCGCTGCTCTGATCACTGGACAGCAAGTGAATTTGCGGCAAGCTCCCGCTGGTGGGCAGGCTGCGGTCGGCCTCTTCGATCTGCACACGCAGACTGAGGCGCCTGGGTAGCTGATGCGCGGTAAATTCAGCACTGCGCTGCCACTGCCCGGCATCATCCAGCTGCCACACCGCATAGCCATCGCTGTCGATGCGCAGGCCGTAGTCGTGGAAATTCAGCACGGCTTGCTCACGCAATAATTGCAGCAATGCTTGCAGGCGCTGTGCCTCATGGCGCGCCTCGCGGGCGGCGGAATCCGGCGCCACCAGGCCCACCACGGCACAGCTCACGGCAATCAGCAGCAGCGTCACCAACACTTCGAGCAAGGTGAAACCCCGCTGCCGCTGAGTGCGCACTTATTGATCCCAGTTGCCGATATCGGCATTCAGACCCTCACCACCGCTTTTGCCATCGGCGCCAAAGCTGTAGAGGTCATAGCCCTGCCCGTGACTGGCGGGCATGCGGTATTGGTAGGCGTTGCCCCAGGGGTCCATGGGCAAACGCTTGAGGTAACCGTCGGAGTTCCAGTTACGTGCCGGCGGATGGCCGCTGGGTTTGCTGACCAGCGCGGCGAGGTTTTGCGCGTTGCTGGGATACTGGTGGTTATCCAGTTTGTAGATATCCAAAGCCATGCCAATGGCCTTGAGATCGGTCTGTGCGGCACTGGCTTTGGCCTGATCGGGGCGGCTCATAATCTGCGGTACGACTAACGCCGCGAGCACGCCCAAGATCACCACTACCACCATGATTTCGATCATGGTGAAGCCCTGTTGTCGCTTTGCCCTGTTCACGTTGTGGCCTTCCTCATTCAGCTAATCAATTGGTTGAGGCTGAGGATCGGCATCAGGATCGCCAGCACGATGACCAACACCGACGCGCCCATAAACACCAGCATGGCCGGCTCCAGCAGGCCCATCAGCACCGCGATGCGGTTAGCCAGTTGTTGTTCTTGTTGTTGGGCGGCGCGCTCGAGCATGTTGTCCAGCTCGCCGGAGCGCTCACCGCTGGCGATCATGTAGAGCATCATCGGCGGGAAGCTGCCATTGAGTTCCAGCGCCCGGGTCAGGCTCACACCTTCGCTGACCGCACGCACAATGTCCTTCAGACCGGTCCGAATCTGCTGATTCGCCACCACCTCGCTGGCGATCCCCAGGGCATCCAGCAGCGGCACACCACTGCGGCCAAGAATGGCCAGGGTGCTGACAAAGCGCGTGCAACTGCTGGCACGCACCAGACCTTTAAGCAGCGGCAAGCGCAGCAGCAAGGCATGCCAACGCTGGCGGTATTTGGCTTGGCTCAGCAGGGTTTTTACCGTCAGCAACAGCGCGGCAAAGAACAGCACCAGCAGCGCGCCGTAACTCTGTACAAAGGCACTGCTGGCGACCAGGGCGCGGGTCAGCAGGGGCAGTTCTTGGCCGCTGTCGATAAACACCTTGATCACATCCGGCACCACGAACCCCAGCAGAAAGCCGACGATGGCCAGCGCCGCCACCAACAGGATGCAGGGATAGAGCATGGCCAGTTGGATCTTCTGCCGCGCCGCTTGGCTGGCCTCGCTGTAGTCGGCCAAGTTGAGCAGCACCTGATCCAAGTGGCCGCTGCGCTCCCCCGCCGCCACCGTGGCGCGGTACAGCTCAGGAAAGGCCTTGGGATAATCCGCCAGGGCGATGGCCAGCGAGTAGCCTTCGAGCACCCGCGCGCGCACCGCCAGCAACATGCTTTGCAGCGCTTGTTTGTCGCACTGGGCGGCCACGGCGGCGAGCACTTCTTCCAGCGGCAACGCCGCCTGCACCAGCGTCGCCATCTGCCGGGTGAGCATGGCCAGCTCAGCGGTGGTTAAACGCTGGTTGGAGGTTTTGCCGGTGCGGCTGCCCAGGCTTAATCGCGCCTTGCCCGTACTGACCTTGAGCGCCAGCAGTTGCCGCTCGCGTAACAGCTGGCGGGCGTGGCGTTCACTGTCGGCCTCGAGCACGCCACTGATTTTTTTGCCGCTGGCGTCCATGGCCAGGTAGTCATAGGCGGCCATTTACTGCTCCTGGGTCACGCGCAGCAATTCATCGAGGCTGGTGGCACCTTGCAGGACCATGGCCTGCCCGTCATTGAACAGGCTCGGGCTGTGCTGCCGCGCGTAGGCCAGCAACTCATGCTCGCCGGCGCCGCTGTGGATCAACTGACGCAGCGAATCATCCAGCAGCACCAGCTCATAAATCCCCCGCCGCCCGCGATAGCCGGTGTGCTGACAATGGCTGCAACCCACCGCGCGATACAGCGGTGGGGCTTGCTCAGCCGCCACCCCTAAACGCTGACACGCCAGCGCATCGGCCTGATGCGACTCTTTGCACTGTGGACAGAGCAGGCGCACCAAGCGCTGGGCCAAGACACCCAGCAGCGAGGTGCAGAGCAGGAACGGCTCGATGCCCATATCGACCAAGCGGGTGACCGCGCCGATAGCGCTATTGGTGTGCAGGGTCGACAGCACCAAGTGGCCGGTGAGCGAGGCCTGCACGGCGATCTCGGCGGTTTCGCGGTCGCGGATTTCACCGACCATGACCACGTCCGGGTCCTGGCGCAAAATCGCGCGCAGACCGCGGGCGAAGGTCATATCGACCTTGCTGTTGACCTGGGTTTGGCCGATGCCGCTTAAGTGATATTCCACCGGGTCTTCGATGGTCAGGATATTGCGCTCCAGGCTGTTCAAACTGGCCAGACCGGCATACAGGGTGGTGGTCTTACCCGAGCCAGTCGGGCCGGTGACCAACAGAATGCCGTGGGGTTTATGCAGCGCCTCGCGCAAGCGCTCACGTACTTGGGGGTTAAGCCCTAAACGGTCGAGATCGAGACTGCCGGCCTGTTTATCGAGCAAGCGCATCACCACCCGCTCGCCATGGCTGGAAGGCAAGGTCGACACCCGCACATCCACCTCATGGCCGGCCAAACGCAGGGCGATCCGGCCATCCTGGGGGATGCGTTTTTCGGCAATATCCAGCTTGGCCATGACCTTGATTCGCGACACCAACAAGCTGGCCAGCTCACGCCTTGGACGCAGTACTTCACGCAGCAAACCGTCGATGCGCAGGCGCACCGATAAATGCTCCTCGAAGGTTTCCAGGTGCACATCGGAGGCTTGGCTTTTGACGGCCTCACTTAAGATGGCGTTGATCAACCGAATGATCGGCGCATCGCCCTCTTGCTCCAGCAAATCGGTGGTTTTCGGTAGCTGCTCGGCCAGGCTGCCCAGATCAAACTCATCATCAAACTGCTCCCCCAAACCATCGGCCACCTGCTGCGCGGCGTTCTGCCCGTCGCGGTAATGGGCGGCCAAACGCAAGGCGAAGGCCGCCTCATCCAACACCTCGGCGCGCAGCGGAGCACCGTTGCTGCGGCGCACCTCGGCCAGCACGCTGCACGGCACATCGGCGCGGCAATACAGCTGGCTGAGCGCACCTTGCTGCTCGAGGATCACGCCATGGCGGCGGGCATAGGCAAAGGGCAAACGCGGCGACTGGCTCACGGTTTTTTGACCGGAGCGGAGCGGATATCGATCGGGGCTTGCTGAGCTTTTTGGCCAGCATCAAACATCTGCTGCGCATCAGCCGGCAGCGCGCTGCCTTTGCCCTCGCCCATGGGCAGGGAGCGCAGCTTGCGGTATTTATCCTGGCTGACCTGCCCGGCCTTGGCCGTATCGCGCAGCAAGGTTGGGCGCAAGAACACCATCAGGTTGGTCTTTTCGGTGACCTCTTTGGTGCTGCGAAACAGCCTGCCCAGCCAGGGAATATCGCCGAGCAGCGGCACCTTGCTGACCTGCACCTTGAGGTTGTCCTTGATCAGCCCACCGAGCACGATGATCTGTCCATCGTTGGCCAGGATGGTGCTCTTCACCGAGCGTTTGTTGGTGATCAAATCGCTGCTACTGATGCCCGCAGGAGCGGCGGCCAGTTCGGAGCTTTCTTGCTCGACCTCCAGGCGCAGAAAGTCGCCTTCGTTGATATGGGGCGTGACCTTGAGGTTAATCCCCACATCCTTGCGCTCCACCGTGGTGAAGGGATTGCTCGCCCCGGCCGTGTCGGTGGTGTAGGAGCCGGTCTGGAACGGCACGTTTTGCCCCACCAGAATCTCCGCCTCTTCGTTATCCAGAGTCAGCAGGCTGGGGGTGGACAGCAGGTTGTTGTTGGAGTCGCTGGACAACGCCGAGATCAGCGCACCGAAGTTGCTGCTGCCGATGCCGATCAGGGTGCCGTCGGGCAATGGCGGACGCTTATCGTTGTGCAGGTTTTCCAACAAGGTGCCGATGCTTAAGCCCGCGCTGCCAAAGTTGGTGACCCCGGCCCACTTGCCATCGGCGCCGGCCCACTGCACGCCCAAGGCCTCGTTGATGTCGCCACTGACCTCCACGATCGCCGCCTCCACCAACACCTGGGCGCGGGGACGATCCAGCTCGGTGATAATCGCCTCGAAGGTCGCCAGCTGCGCCGGCGAGGCCATCAGCACCAGCGCGTTCTGGCTTTCATCGGCGCTGACCAGCACCTGACTGTCCTGGCCTTCGCTGCCACTGGCGGCGCCGCGACCAGCCGACTCCATGCGTTTGCCGATGCCGCTGAGCAGGGTTTCCAGCTTCTTCGCGTCGCTGTGGTTTAGCCTGCGTACGCGGGCATTTTCGGCGACGTTATTCGGTACGTCCAAGCGCTGCGCCAAGCGCTGCATCTGCGCGCGCACGGAAGACGGGCCGACTAAAATCACGCTGTTGCTGCGCGGATCTGCAATCGCCTTGCTGGCGCTGCTTTCACTGCCACTGCTGGTGATGCTGTCGCTGACCGTTTTGGCGATATCCGCCGCCCAAGCGTGGCGCAGCTGGAGGATATTGAACTGGCGGCTGCCGGCGCTATCCAGGGCTTGAATCAACTGCCGCACACGCGCGACGTTGTTGGCGCTGTCGGAAACCACCAGGGCATTGGAGGTGATCGACGGCGCCATATAGGCATCGGCGGCCACCAGCGGGCGTACCGCGGCGGCCACTTCGCTGGCATTGCTGTGATGCAGCTCGACCACCTCCGTGATGAACTCATCGGTACCGCCTTTGGCCGGCACATAGGCTTTGGTTTTAGCCTCGGCCACCGGCAGGATCAGCACCTTGTCGCCCTGATCCATGGCGGCAAAGCCCTGGCTGCGTAACACGCTGAGAAACAGCGAGTAGATGCCCTGCTGGTCCATGGCGGTGTTGGATTGCACCGTCACTTTGCCGCTGAGCTTGGGGTCGAGAATCATCGTCTTGCCGGTGATCTGGCCGACCTCATTGACCAGATCGCGCAGCTCGGCGTCCTTCATGTTCAGCGTCCATTGCTGCTCGTGCGCCTGTTTATCGGCAGCCTGAACGGCGCCCCACATGGTGCTTAAGGCCAGCACAGAGCCGGCAATAAATGCTCGTTTCATGAGTAAGAAGTCATCTTTAAGGTTGCACGAGGAGGCTTAACGCCTGGTGATTGACGCGCTGGCCGGTAGCAGGCTGCGCTTGCAGCAGATGGCTGCTGGGGGCGTTTTGCAGAGGCAAACTGTGGCTTTGGCCGAAGCGCTGGAGCAGCACTTGCCCGGCGCTGATCTGCTGCAATACGGCGCCGCCGGGCAGGGTTTCGCCCTGCTGATAAAAACGCTGGCCGTCTGGGTCTTGAATCAAGGCGCGGGAACCTTGGCCATCCACGGCGACCAAGCTGGCTAAGAGCGTGAGCGGCACTTCAACGACGCTGTCATTGACCACTTGCGGCTGTAGCCCAAACATCCCGGCGATGGCCGTGGGGTCTGGGCTTGGCCTGGGGATTGGGGTACTCACCGCCGGGCTGATCAGGGCTGGCTGACTGAGCAGCAGCAACTGCTGACGGGCATCGATAGCCAACCACGCCAGCCACAACAAACCGAGCATAATCGCGCCTGCTATGAGCAGACGCGGGCCATGGCGCCGCAGCCCAGTCACAGACTCATACGCCGCAAAATCGGCGTCCCGGACAGGGTATGCAGCAGCACCGCAGCGACATGCCCGCTGACCAAAAAGCCCAGAACGATGCAGGCGTTTTTATGCTGGGTGTTGAAGAAGCTGGTCAGCACGGGGTCATGCAGCGGCTGCTGGATATACAGCAGGCCAAACACATTGATCGGCCGCTCCATCATCAGCACGCCGGTGAGCAGAGTGACGGCCGTGACCACATACAGGGCCAGATGCCCACCCTTGGCCAGCAAGCGCATGGCGCGGTTGCCGCTATGGGCCACCGTGGAATGATCCAAGGCGCACAGAATTCTTAGTCCCAACAGCGGAATCAGCACGCTGGTGAGCGACACATTGATAAAGTTGATGGCATCCACCGCTGCCGGAGGCAAGCGATACAGGGCATTGGCAAAACCACTGACCGTGGCCCAGATAATGATTACCGCGAAGACCCAGTGCAGCAGCACATGCAGCCTTGAATAAGGACGTGTAGGCATAGCAATACCGGAAAAAAAGGGCATGGCGCGGGCTCGGTACGACAGGTTGTCGAGCGACGGTCAGGCGGGGCCAAAATCGGTGAGGAACGCACGGGGCTCACACTCGAGTTACGCGTGCTCGATGAGCATTCCAAACCGATCTTTAACTAAGCCTCACCGCTGCGCAGACACTTGCCGTGCAGAGCCCATGACGCCATGCCAAGGTTCACTAGGAGGGGAACTAGGGAGTACTACAGACGGTTCCAGGCCATCTGCCAGCTGTGGCCTATACCCGGCTCAAAGGCCGTGGCGGTTTTGCTCCACTGCACGCAGTAGCCGTTGTACGGGAACGGTTTGCACTGGTAACGGTGACCGTCGCGGGGCTGCAAGACGATGGTGCCGGCCTTGTAGGAGCTGATCGACTGCGGGAATACGAAGTCGTAAGTGCCTTGGCCTGCGCCTGGCTCACCACCCGTGTTGCCGCCGGTATCTTCCGCCACCAGCTTGAAGTTGGCACTTTGCTGGAGCAGATCGTCCTGCTTGGTAGCCACTACCGACACACTGAAATCGCCTGCTTTTTGATTCGTCAGGTTAAAGGCGAAGTGCGGGTTGTTGCCCGGTGGCGCTTCTTGGAAGGCCACTGTTTCATTCTTGTTGTTGTGCACAGTGGCCTTAACTTTGTAACCCTCACCTTTAACGATGGCGCTGAAATGCACATCAGCTTTGCCGTCACGCAAGGTGTACTGCGGTTGAATCCCGCTGAGGGTTAATTCTCCCGGCACCATCGCCTGAACTTTCTCGATGATGACGCTGTTGATGTTGCTGCCCTTGCTGACCACGATGTCGTTCTTGCCATACACCGGCACCACTTCGTTTTGCGGGTTGAGCTGGCCCATCAGATAGCCTTGCTTCGCCGCATTGACCTTGACCGCCAACTCGTGGGGCCAGACGTCGGCTTTAGCCAGGTTAGCGCTGTTGATATCCAGCACTACTTGCTTGCTAGGCAGCTCATTGCTGGTGCTGAAGACCCGGGTTTTGACCTTGTCACCGACTTTCAGCGGCTCTGGATTGACGGCGCCGACGGTGGTCCAAGGCGAAGCTGGAACGGCGCCGTTATCGATATTGAGGTCGATCACCTGGTAGAAGGTGGCGTCCGTGTCGTGCACCTTCCAGGTGGCCAAGACGACGTGATAGCCGCTGCGATCAGACGGGATATTCACCGTGTGCTTGGTCTTGCCGCCGGCATTGGTCGGCGCATTCAGGGCTGGCCATGGCTCATCGAGCAGCGGTTTGAGCTCAAACGAATCACGGGTCAGTGGCTGGTTCGGGTTCCAGTCTTTTTTGGTGATATAGAACTGCCAATAGCGGGTGGAGTGGGCCGCTTTGTAGAGCCAGGTGAAGGTGTTCGGGCCGGGCTTGATGGTGGTTTTAGTCCAGCGCGTGGCGGTCTGCTCGTTCAGCGCGGCGAAGCTGCTGTGGCCACCGGCAGCGATGGTGCCGTCGGCGGGGCCGCACTTGGTGAAGTCACCGGTGCACGCTTGACTAGCGCTGGGGTAGTGGTTGCCGCTGGCGCCATTGGCGCGGCCCACATACTCCACACTTTGTGGCTCGTATTGCACCGATCCGCAGTTCGCATTCAGCACGCCGCCTTCGGCGTTACACATAAACGAGCGCGACTTGGGCGACTCAACATAACCGTGGGCGGACACTTGCATGGAGCTGAGCGCCGCAGCGCTGACGGCCAGCACCAGAGGCAGCTTGAGCAGTTTCTGGGTTCGGGAGAGGGTAATCATTGCAATAGCCTTAAGTTCTCAATGTAGAGGCAAAGTCCCGCAGCGCGCGCCAGGTTGACGAGCAAGTTATTGGGGACCCGCTAAGGCTAAAGCGCCCCTCCCACTCACCCCATGGGACGAGTACGAGAGTTAAAACAAAATGACTGACCGGGGATGGCTGCAGAGCGTGGAACCGGGAACCGTAGCCTGGATTAGCCCACAACGTGGGCGTAATCCGGGGATCAAAATCGGCTGGACCGTGCTGCTTATCTGGCATCGTGGTTGTGGTGGCTTACGCCGCTGCGCGGCTAAACCACCGTACGTATCGCCACCCTGGTCATCCAATCATCTACGAGTGAAGGCGTGAACCGCGGAACCGTAGCCTGGATTAGCCCACAACGTGGGCGTAATCCGGGAAACGAAATCGGCTCGATTGCGCGGCTTATCCGGCATCGTGGTTGTGGTGGTTTACGCCGCTGCGCGGCTAAACCACCCTACGTATCGAACCACCCAACTCATCGAACCACCCTACTTATCGCCACCCTA
Organism: Pseudomonas sp. 5P_3.1_Bac2; assembly: GCF_025465995.1. Lineage (GTDB taxonomy): Bacteria > Pseudomonadota > Gammaproteobacteria > Pseudomonadales > Pseudomonadaceae > Aquipseudomonas. The sequence continues at coordinate 23,091 of NZ_JANLNY010000022.1, forward strand.
CCCATCCAATCATCTACGAGTGAGGGCGTGAACCGTGGAACCGTAGCCTGGATTAGCCCACAACGTGGGCGTAATCCGGGGAGCAAAATCGGCTCGATTGCGTGGCTTATTCGGCATCGTGGCTGTGGTGGCTTACGCCGCTGCGCGGCTAAACCACCCTACGTATCGCACCACCCTACGTATCGCACCACCCTACGTATCGAAACACCCAACTTATCGAACCACCCTCACCTGCGAGATCGCATCAGACTAGGGGCTGGAGGTTAGGCGGCGGGCTCGGCCAAGCTGTCCAGCTGGCGGTGCACGTCCTGTTGGATGCGTTGCAGGCTGCGCAACAACGCTTGCTCGGCGGCGGCGATATAGGTCGCCGGCTGGCCAATGGTTTGGCGCAGGGCGTTGCAGGCGCCGGCCAATTCCAGCGCATCGATCATGCAGGCCATACCGGCTAAGCGGTGGCTGACGCTATCGATTTGCTCAGGATGGGCAGGCAGGTTCAGCGCGGCAAATTGGCTGATCTCCTGCTCAAGATTGACCTGTAATTCGCACAGGATACGTTGCCGTATGGTCTCGCTGTCCTGATCCGTATCGAGCAAATGGGCCAAGTTAAAACTGTCAGCCTGAGCCTCAAGCTCACGCGGCTCCGTGGCCAGCAAAACACTCAACACCTCATGCAAGCGCGCCAGGGTCACCGGCTTGATCATCAGATCATCCATGCCCGCGTCGTAACACTGGCTGGCCTCGTTGCATAAAGCGCTGGCGGTGTAGCCAACGATCAGGTGCGGCTTTTGCGCTAGCGCCAACTCTTGGGCGCGCACCGCGCGAGTCAGGGCATAGCCATCCATGCTCGGCATATTGCAGTCGCTGATCAGCACGTCGTAGGTCTGTTTCTGCAACTCCAGCAACGCCTCGGCGCCACTGCACAGGTGCTTGGCCTGATGGCCCAACCGCTCTAACTGCAAGCTGAGCACCAAGCCATTGGTGGATACGTCATCCACCACCAACACCCGTAACGCCTGGCTCGGCGCCGCAGGCAAGTCGGGTACCTGGGCTTGTAACTGCGCCGCCAGCTGCCAACGCAGAGGCAGCGCGACATGCACGCAACAGCCCTGGCCCGGCACGCTCTCCAACCAGATACGCCCGCCCATTAACTCGGTCAGTTGTTTGCAGATGGTCAGGCCCAAGCCCGAGCCGCCATAGCACTGCGCCGTTTGCGCGGAGGCCTGGCGATAGGGCTCGAAGATTTGCCCCTGTAGCGCCTGCGCAATGCCGATGCCAGTGTCGCAAACGCTGAGGGTCAGCAGACTGCGGTCGCCGGCCAGCGGCTCCTCGCGCACGCGCAGCTCGATGCCGCCCTGCTCGGTAAAGCGCAGCGCATTGCTCAGTAAGTTATGCACAATCTGCTGAACCCGCAGGGCATCAAGGGCATACCAACGCTGCAGCGGAGCTTGGTAAGCGAGGCGTATGTACAGGCCCTTATCCTTGGCTTGGGCGTTAAACAGCGCCAGGCTATTGCCCAGCAGCGCGGCTAAATCGGTGGGCTCTAAAGCCAACTGCATCTGCCGGCTTTCGATCTTATCGAGGTCGAGAATATTGCCGATCAGATCGATCATCGCCATGGCCGACTGCTGCGCGATGCGCAGGTTGACCGAAGCATCCGTGCGCCCGCTTGTTTCCAACTCCAGCAGGCCAACCAAGGCATTGAGCGGCGTGCGCAGCTCATGGCTCATAGAGGCGAGAAACTCACTCTTGGCCGCACTGGCGGTTTGCGCCTCTTGCTTGGCCTCGCGCAGCTCCAGCTCCAACTGCTTGCGCGTGGTGATATCCAGCCACCCGCCGAGGGAGCCTTGCAGCTGCCCGCGGGCGTTATAGAACGGCACCAACCACAGATACAGATGATGCTCCTGGCCCTTGCAGATCAACGTGGTGTCGATAAAGCGCGGCTGATGGTCGTGCAACAGCAGTTGATGCTCAGCCTCCAGGCCCAGAGCAAAGCCCTTGGGCAGGCTGCTTTGCTCACTGGGCAGCAAACCCTCAATCAACTCCTGAGCCGTGCAAAAGAACGCTTCATAGGCGCGGTTGCAGGCGGTTAAGCGCCCCTCCAAATCTCGCACATAAACCGGCGTGGGCAGGCCATTGAGCAGGGAAAACTGGAAGGCCAATTTATCCTGCAACTGGGTCTGGGCGCAGATACGCCGCTTTACCTGAATCTTCAGGCGCCAGTTCCACAACATCGACAAAGCCAAGATTAACAACACCGCTAAACCAACATGCCAGGCATTCTCCACCGCCCATTGCCAAAAATTACTGAGCGGGCGCTCGGCAATCACCTGAATATCGCTTTGCGGATTGCGCGACATCGACTCCAGCAGTTTGTTAAGGATGCTCTGTAAGGGTTTATCTGCGGCCGCCACCGCAAACTGATGGGGCGTGGGCGTGGCCTTGATCGTCCAGCCGTACTGCAACCCTGGCTCCGGTGCGTTGCGCGTGGTGACGGAGGAAACCAAGGTGGCATCGACCTGCCGATTCAGCACCAGGCTCATGGAATGGCGGAAATTCTCGCTGCGCACCAGCTGGATATTCGGGTACAGGGTATGCAAATGCGCGTATAGCGGATGCTCACGGGACAGCGCCAATTTGCGCCCGCCCATGACCTCCAGGGAGTTGGGCGAGCTGTCGCCCTCCCGAACCAGAAAGGTCCAGTTGCGACTGCCAAAGGGCAGCGTCAGGTGCAGTTCTTGGTTGGCATAACGGCTGGAGAACTGGCGACCACTCAGGTTCGCCGTGCCCTTGGCCAGTTGCAGCAAATCATCATCGGCACTGCGACTGGCCTGCATATGGATCTTCATGCCAAAGGTGCTGCCCAGCTTGCGCAGCAGCTTAAGGCTCAGGCCGGTCCACTCACCTTTGCCATTGCGGTAGAGATAACCCGGCACATCATCGAGCAACACCGTGATCTGCCGATGCTGCTTGAGCCAGGCCAACTCTTGCGCGCTCAGAATAAAATTCTCCGAGGCCAGACAGGGGTACGGGCCGTGGCACACCTGTTGATTGATGCGCAGCTTTTCCATCTCCGGAATGCTGCGCAACCCGTAATTCAGCAGAGCCAACAACACCGCGTCATCACGGTGCACGGCAAAGGCAAAACCGGTTTGTGGCAGATGCGCGGAGAACTTGTTTTGCAGGTGTAAATCGGTGCGGGTTTGCAGGTAAAAATTAGCGCGCAGCTGATCCCCGATAAATACATCGGCCTGCTTGTCCACCAACAGCTCGAAGGCCTCCGGAGTATTGCTCACCTCCCGCACCTGGGCCTTAGGGTAGGCCTGCTGCACGCGCTCGATGGGCAGATAATCTTCCAGCACCAGAACCTGCCGGCCCCGTAAGTCGAGGGGCTGCGACTGATCTTGGCTGCGCCCGACGATAATCGGGTTGATTGGCAAGTAAGCCTGGCTTAAGAGGATGTCCGGGTTGGCATTTTCAAAGCCCGTGGCACGCACCAGCAGATCCACCCGCTGTTCGCTGAGGGCCACCACCGCCGCCTTGGGCGACGGCACATCGACATACTCAAACTGCAAGTTGAGCTGGGCCATGATGCGCTGCAAATACTGCTCAGACAGGCTGCGCAAAATACGGTTATCCAAGCGCTCCAGGTTGGCCGACGAAGACACAATCCGCGCCACCCGTAAGGTGCGCCGGGCCAGGCTGTCACGCATGCTGAGCAGACGATCCAGAGAAGGATTGGGCGCCGGTGGTGGCGGCGCATCAGCCCAACTGAATTGCGCCAGCAGCAACAGGCACAAGCTCGCCAGCCAAACGCCTGGCTTAAAGCCTGGGTGGATCAACATACACAACTCCCTGCCAGCCCCCACACTTAGGCCAGACCGTTTTCCTGGATGTACAAAAACAAGCTGGCGGCGGTATCCAGGCCGAGCTTGCGCATGGCGCTGGTCTTTTGCGCACTGATGGTTTGCTTACTGCGGCACAGGCGCTGGGCGATGCTATTGACGGTCATGCCGCTGCCATACAAGCGCAGTACCTCCACTTCGCGGGGGCTGAGTTGGGTCGGCTCATGCAAGGATTTACCGCACAGCGCCGTGCTTACATCCAGCAAGTGCTGCAACGACGGCGAGACAAAAGGCGTGCGGCGGTTGGCGGTAATGGCCTTGGGCAAGTCATTGAGCAGCCCGCGCTTGCTGACCAAACCCTGAATGCCCAACTTGAGCACGCTGGCCAGCAGCGCCGGGTTATCCAACATGGTCACGACCACAATGGCCATCTGCGGATATTGATTGCGCAGGCGGCGAATCAACCCCAGGCCATCGACCTGCTCGCCGGGCATCATGAAATCGGTGAGCAAAATATCGCAGGGCTGCTGCTGCAAATTACTCAGCAATTCCTCCACCCCGTAGGCCTGCGCGACCACCTGTAAACGCGATTGCGCCTGCAACAACGTGTGCATCCCAATCAGAGTTAAGGGATGGTCATCAGCTAACTGTACGCATATCGGCATAACGGCAATAAACCCTCATCAATAAACGCCGCAAACAGCCGCGCCCTGTTCTATCGGATTGAGAACAGTGGTGATTAGTTGGATATTGAGATAGGCGATAAGAGTAACAGCTTAAGTTTTAGATAAATCTCAATTGAGAATCTTCTTAGGACAAGTCAGATATCAACGATCAATCATTAATTAAAAGTTAAACCGCACTTATTTTTATTTAATACCTACTGCATTTACAATTAATACCCCACCCTAAAGCCAGCACCCAGGCCTTGCAGCCTCAGGCCTGAGCAGCACCAGCAGCAAGCCAACCCAAACATAATCAGCACTCGCCGCTGCGTTCAGCCAATATCAAAGGCAAAACTCTTAAACAACTAAAACAGCCAAACAAAAAACTGCAAAACATCATTTAAAACCGAGCATAGCAATCCACCCCAAGATCAATCGTCTAACTTACACAGACAAACTCTGAACATAAAAAAGCCGCGCCAATGCGCGGCTTGTTATCAACCTATCAATTAGGCGCTGAGCGCTTGGACAATAGCGTCCATCCAGATGGTTACCGCATAAGCACCGGGATCAACATGACCCAGGGCCCGCTGCCCGATATAGGAAGAACGGCCTTTGAGCGGCAGCATATCGCGGGTCGCTGCCGCGCCTTTACTCGCCGCGGCTTGAGCCGCTTGCGCGGCGCTTAAGGCCGATGCATCGGCGGCACCTGCCTTAAGCACTGCCGCCACCGGCAGTAACGCATCGAGCATGGTGCGATCCCCCATACCGGCACCCCCGAGCTTCACGATGCCGTCGCAACCCGCACTAAAGGCCTCACTCCAGCTGGTGACGGTGGCAGGGTTGCGCGCACCGGCCAGGCTGGCCCCGGCACGCAGCACAAATACCGCATACAGCGGGCCGGAAGTACCGCCCAAGGCGCGGCGCAAAATGGCCGATATCTGCTGCAGAGCCACCGCCGGACGCTCCAGATCCAAACCGTCCAAAGCCTCCTCAATGGCGAGCGAGCCACGGGCCAAGCTGATGCCGATATCGCCGTCGCCGACCACCGAGTCCAACTCAGTGAGTTTCTGCTCCTGCTCACGCAGAGCGCTGGTAATGCGGCTGATTACCGCCTTAAAGCGCGCCGCCTGCGCCGCCGACCAGCTCGCCCCCTGCTCGGCGCTGGCCGCTGCAACATTGATGCATGGCTGACGCACCAACTGGCGATTCGGCACCGTCATGCCAGGCCACGCTGTGGCACTGGTGGCAGCCTGCAAGCGGGCCAAACGCCCATCATCGGCACGCAGTAACGACAGCGAGCAACCGGCCATTTCCAGTGCCGTCAGGAAGGTGCCGACCAGCACCGCCTCGACCTTCACGCCATGGGCTTGGCAGCCGAGCAAAGCGCGGCGCGCGACGATATCCAGCTCCTGCGCCGCCGTGCCGCCGAGGTTATTCACCATCAACACCGCGCGCTCGCCGGCCTTGAACTGGCCCTGTTCGAGGATGCGTTCCAGCAGGGCCTGCACCATCACGTCAGCACTCTGGATAGTTTCGCGACGCACGCCACTTTCACCATGAATGCCCAGGCCGTATTCCACTTCATCCTCGCCCAGGACAAAACCCGGCTTGCCGGCCGCCGGCACGGTGCAACTGCTCAGGCCCAAGCCCATGCTGAATAAACCTGCGGCGGCCTGCTCGGCCTCCCGCTGCACCTCCTCCAGCGACAACCCCGCCTCTGCCGCCGCCCCCGCGACCTTGTGGATAAACACCGTGCCGGCAATCCCCCGGCGCCCGACTGCGCGGCCGGCGTCGTCTAAGGCCACATCGTCACCGACCACCACCACTTCCACCTTGACCCCTTGGGTGCGGGCGATCTCAGCCGCCAGGCCAAAATTCAAACGATCGCCGGTGTAGCTTTTGATAATCAGCAACACGCCGGCGGGACCGGCAACGGTCATGATCGCGCTCAGCACGGCGTCCACACTCGGCGAAGTAAACACCGGCCCGGCCACCGCCGCAGTGAGCATGCCCTGGCCGACATAACCGGCATGGGCCGGTTCATGCCCCGCACCACCGCCGGAGATAATCGCCACTTTGTGCGCCGCTTTAAGCGCCTGGAAGTCCTGCCGCACCACGACGTTTTCACCGTCCAGCAAAACCAGCCCTTGGTTGGCCAGCACCACACCTTCGAGCATGTCCTCGACCACGGTGTTGACGGCATTAATCAATTTTTTCATGGCAGGGTTCCGTTTGTAGGTAAGAAGCACTGACGCCAAACCGGTGCCTGAGAAGCAACCTGTCCGCGCAGTCAACAATCCAGCAATTTTCCCAGCCTAGGCCCGGAATAAAAACCACTGTTGATCGGTAATCGGCCTGAGTCGGTTACGGCGGCTATTGCCCAAGGTGCAGGTCTGCGTTGTAACCCCAAGCGCGGCGCTCACAACCGCCTGACTTGTTTGCCCGACAACGCTGCCGCAGCATTCGCCAGTCCTGTGCCGTATGAAGTAGTTCTTAAGCCAACGGAATCAGCGCTAGCTGAGTACGCCAGGCAGCCGGTTGCCCCGTGCTGCCGGTTTTATCCAGCCATCGTGGCCATGTCCGACTGGGCGGGCTTATGGAAGGGGGTGCCAAGGCGAGTATCCCAAAGCACTCTTGTCACTGATCTGCAGGTCGCGACCATGACCACCCGCAGCAGGGCACTGACGGCAAGTGACGCGGCACCGCCCTGCACTGATTGATCTAAGCAGCTTGCACAGAAATTGGGCTGTAGGACTTTAAGAAATAACTGACAGTGACCACCGCCAGCTTGTTGGATGAGTCCACCCACTCGAGCCGACTGGTACCTAAGGACGCGGGTAAGGGCTGCGCACTCGTTGCGATTTGCTGCACGGAGTGGGTCGCTGTAGCAGTTTGCCCGCTGCGTTGGCATTGAGCTTGGAGCTGATTGTGTTGCAGGGTCAGCGCGCAGGCTCCTTCAACGATTTCCCCAGTGAAATGAATCACTCCAGTAGTAGCCGCTACCGCATCACTGACCAAGGCAACGCCCAGAGGTCCTCCTAAAACGACAGCCAAGCAACTCGAAACGCATGCTTTGTTCATGACCACCCCCGTATTACTTCAGCGTAAAGGCAATCCGGCTATCGCATGAGCGCTTGCCGGTAGGGCTGCACGCTCATTTATTTGAAGGTAGCAGCCCATAGCCAAAGCAACGGCGGGAGAACGGGATTCTTTAGGGGGTCACGACAATCGGTCGCTTTGTATTAATGCAGCCTTAAACGATAAGCCCTCGCTGCGTCGATCTCGCCCACGCCGCCAGGCGTGCCCATCAGCAAGGTATCGCCGCTTTGCACCACACTGCTAAAGCTGGGCAGATCGATGCCTGGGGTGGCAGTCAAACTTTCCAAGACCTTGCCGTTACCATCGAAGCGAAACACCGCCGGATACGGCACAGGCTTCGGCAGCCACGCCTGCGGCAAGCGGGACAAGACTTTGCGCGCAAAAGGCCAAGGTGCCAGCTTATCCAGCAGCGCCTTGCGCGGGGTGAAGAACGACGCCCAGTAAGTGCCGTCCGGGGCAATCGACAGGTCGCCAGGGAACGCCGGCAGGTTATCCAGCAGCGCCTCCCGCTGACCTTTGCGCGGCCCAGTCAGCCACAAACGGGTAATACGATAGGCGCCGGTTTCAGCCACCAACAGGTAGCTCTCATCGGGCGACAAAATCACCCCGTTAGCAAACTCCAGCTTATCCAGCACCAGCTCTATGCGGCCATCGGGATAACGCACATACACAGCGCCATCACCGCTGTGCTCCAGCAGCGCCTGCTTGTTCTGCGCTAAGTTCCAGCGACTCGAGGCTTCGGTAAAGAACACCCGGCCGTCTTGGGCGATATAGATGTCATCGATAAAGCTGAATTTAAGCTGCGCCGTACTCTGCACAATCTTCTCGGCCTGCTTACCGTCAGCGCTGATATGCCAGACATAGCCCTTAAGCTCATCAGCGGCATACAGGCTGCCGTCAGGACCAAAATTCAGCCCCACCGGGCGGCCATCGAGCTGGATAAAGGTTTGCGCAGGCTCACCCTCATGCCAGCGGACAATGCGTCCGTCCTCCAGGCCGCTGTAGCGCCAGCCTTGCTCATCCTCAACCACAGTATCCGGCCCGGGGATGTGGTCTTGCTCAAGCTCAGCGCTATCCAGGCGCGTGTTGGGCGCCCAAATACCCTCCAACGCTGGCACTGGCGCCGGCTGCCAAGCCACCGGCTGCAGTGCAGTAGGCCAGAACAACAGATAAGCCAAAGCAGCGAGTACAACGCCTAACAATATCTTGCCCATGACAATTCCCTATGCGTGATCGGTGAGCTTGAGCCTAGACCGCCACAGGCACATCCCGTATAGCTGGGCAGGCCAAAACACTGGCTTTACCCACTTCCTTGCGGCGTCAGCCAAGTGCGTAAGCGCGGCATGACCCGGCGCACGTATTGCAAAGAATTCTCACCTATGGGATATTGTTACTTTATAACATTCTATATGGTGGCAAAGATGAAAGCAGACATCCATCCGCACTACCGCCCAGTGCTGTTTCACGACACGTCGGCCAATGTGTTCTTCCTGATTGGCTCCACTGCCGCCACTGAGCGCAGCTATGTACACAGCGACGGGGTTAGCTACCCCTATGTCAGTCTGGATATCTCCAGCGCGTCGCACCCGATCTATACCGGCCAGCAACGCCAGAATAAATCCGAAGGGCGTATTGCCGGCTTCCAGAAACGCTTTGCCGGTTTTGCCAAAACCCCCAGCAAAAGCTGAGTCGCCGAGAGCCGCCAACCGCTCTAGCGCGTGCGCGCAACAACCCACAGCCGGTGAACGCCGCACAATTTTAACCATAAAAACGTAATGTTATAGCCTCAAAGGAGCAATATGACAGGCCGTCACCCCCTCACCATGGCCATCGCCTTGGCCTTACTGCCCAGTTCTTACGTCTTGGCTGAAGACCGCCCAGAGCCGCTGCAACTCGGCACCTCGGTCATAAGCAGCAGCGCCTTGAATAATTCGGCGCAAGAAATGACCAGCCCCGCGGAAGTGCTAGAAGGCGATGAACTGGTCATGCGCCGTCAATCGACCCTCGGCGAAACCCTCAATGGTTTACCTGGCGTGCATTCCAGCAGCTTTGGTGCCGGCGCCAGCCGCCCGGTGATTCGCGGCCTCGACGGGGCGCGGGTCAAAGTACTCAGCGACGGCATCGATGTGCTCGACGCCTCGACCATCAGCCCTGACCATGCCATCACCAGCGACCCGCTGCTGGCCGATCGCATTGAAGTGCTCAAGGGCCCGGCCACCCTGCTGTATGGCGGCGGTGCAATTGGCGGCGTGGTCAACGTGCTGGATAAAAAGATCCCCACCTACGTGCCGGAAAAAGGCTACGAAGGTGATCTCGAACTGCGCGCCAATACCGTCTCCAACCAAGGTGCCGGAGTCTTTGGCGTGACCGCCGGGACCGGCAATTTTGCCGTGCGCGCCGAGGGCAGCAAGCGCCAGGACGATGAGTACAAAATCCCCGGCTCGCCGAGCAAACAGCACGGCTCCTACAACGACACAGACAACTACAGCCTCGGCGCCAGCTTTATTGGCGAACGTGGCTATATCGGCGCGTCCTACGGTGAGCAAAACCTGCGCTACGGCCTGCTCGCCCACAACCACGCCGACTGCCACACCCACGGTCCGCGCGACTGGCACTGCGTCGGTCATGAGCATGGCGACGGTGACGAGCATGATGAGCATGACCACGACGAGCACGAGCATGACGAAGAGGGTCATGAGCACGCCGAACACGAACACGGCGAGGAAGGCGTGCCGTATATCAAAATGAAGCAAAAGCGCTGGGATCTGCGTGGCGAATTAAACGACCCGTTACCAGGCTTTGAGCTGGCCAAGCTGCGCGTCGGCCATAGCAAATACACCCACGATGAAATCGAAGGGGGTGAAGTCAGTACCGCGTTTAAAAACGACGCCACCGACGCTCGCCTGGAACTGACTCACGAGCCGCTGTGGGGCTGGCACGGCGTGGTCGGTGGGCAAACCCAGCGCCGCGATTTCCAAGCCTCCGGCGAAGAAGCCTACGTGCCGCCAACCCTGACCAACAACCACGCGGTATTCCTGCTCGAGGAATACACCCTCGACAACTGGCGCTATGAGCTGGGCCTGCGCCACGAGTGGCAAGACATCGACGCCACCGGCGCGAAAGACACCAGCCACAACGGCACCTCGGTCTCCGCCGGCGCGGTATGGACCTTCGCCCCCGAGTACAGCCTGGGGCTGTCGCTTTCGCGTTCGCAACGCTTGCCCACCGCCGAAGAGCTCTATGCCAACGGCCCGCACGCCGCCACTCGGACTATCGAGCTAGGCGATGCCGGCCTGGACAAAGAAACCTCGCATAACGTCGAGCTGACCCTGCGCAAATTCGTTGGACGCACCACCTTCACCTTGAGCCTGTTCCGTAACCAAGTCAGCGACTTTATCTACGCCGCAGACACCGGCAATGACGTCGGCTCGGGTTACCGTGAAATCGAGTACCGGCAAAAAGACGCGGTGCTCACCGGCGCCGAAGGTTCGATCAGTTATGCCCTCACCGAGCGAACTGATGTCACCCTGTTTGGCGACCATGTGCGCGGCAAACTCAAGGGCGACGGCAACCTGCCACGGATTCCGGCCGATCGTCTCGGCGTGCGGGTCAACCAGCAGTTCACCCAGGCCATCGATGGCGAAGTGGAGTTTTACCGCGTGCAGCATCAGGAAGATGTCGCCGACTACGAAACCTCCACATCGGGCTACAACATGCTCGGCGCAGGCTTAAGTTACAGCGGCAAACTTGAAAGCACCGACTACAAGCTATTCCTTAAAGGCGACAACTTGTTCGATATTAAAGCGCGCAACCACAGCTCATTTATTAAGGATGATGTGCTGCAACCCGGTCGCAACTTAACCGTAGGGGTTCGATTAAGTTTTTAAGAAATAAGCACTGTCGCTCTAATAGCAGCTAACACTTAATTACTAGTAAACCTCCCAAAACGGGGCGCCCAAAGCGCCCCGTTTTTTTATTAATACGCTCCCACCTGAACAAAAACCCACACGAAGCGCTCTATCTAGGCCATTACAGAGCAAATCAGGCTATACGATCCCGGCTATGAACTGCTGCACATTTTATCCACATAAAGGCTCGGCAGATTCACCTTTGCCAGCTAAAGTGTTTACACCCATTAAATAAAATGAAACCAACAAAGATTAATACCCAGTTAGGCTATTGGGATTATTGCCGGGGCGTCCTGCACGCTAATAATTGTTCTACAACAGCAATTATCAGCTTCGCGATCAGCCTATAACACTGCCTCAACGGCCTATTGCAGTAATGCGTCAAATAAAGCCGCGGATTAATTAATCTTCGATTAGCTCTTTCGCGCGCAGGGGAAACGGATTTTTTAGGTTGGCACCGACACAGGACACCACCATGCACACTTATCTCACTCGCGGGTTATTACTGGCAGCCTTCAGTAGCGCCGCCATCACCACGCAAGCGGCCGAGGACAGCACTCAAGATGACTGGAAGTTCGCCTTTAGCCCCTACTTCTGGGCTGCGGGCATAAGCGGCGATGTCGGCCAATTCGGCCTACCCAAGGTGCACACCGATACCAGTTTCGACAATATTCTCAGCGACCTCGACTTCTCCTTTATGGGCATCGCTGAGGCGCGCAAAAACCGTTTTAGCCTGTTTGCCGATATCGTCTACACCAAGGTTTCCAGCAGCGCCTCAAGCCCACGCGGGGTCTTGGTTGACCACGTCAACCTCAAGTCTGAGACCTTTGCCGGCTTAGTCGGCGGTGGGTACGCCATCGCCCAAGGCAGCCGCGGCACCCTCGACTTAGTCGGCGGCGTACGCGTGTGGGATGCCCGCTCAAAAATGTCCTTTAAGGGCGGCCTTGCCGGTGATCGCTCGGCCACCGACAGCGACACCTGGGTCGATGCACTGGCCGGTTTTCGCGGCAAATTCATCCTCGGCAATGACTTTTACCTCAGCGGCTGGGCCTTAGCCGGCGGCGGTGCGGCTGACCTCGATTGGGACGTCGCCGCCATGCTCGGCTACGACGTCAGCGACAGCGTCTCGGCCGTACTGGGCTATCGCGCCCTCGGCGTGGAATACGAGAAAGATGACTTCGTTTATGACGTGGTTCAACGCGGCCCCACGGTCGGCCTGGTGCTGCGCTTCTAAGCACTGGGCGCAGACCTGCGCCTCCTCATAACCGCCTGGACGATCGACGCCCAGGCTATTTGCAACCCTGATCAAGGACTTCTCGCCATGGCGTACAGCACACTGTGCAAGGCCCTCGCACTTCCTGCGGCACTGGGCATGGCTCTTAGCACACTCAGCCCCATAGCCGCCCATGCGCAAAGCGCAGTGACCGCCGAACAAGCGCGGGAGATTGCCAAAGAGGCAACGATTTACGGCTTCCCACTGGTGGATAACTACCGCGTACTGCACTCCTACTTTGTTGATAAAACCGGCGCCGAATTTAAAGCGCCGTGGAATCAACTGAACAACGTCGATCGAGTCTTCACCCCTGACGACAAGGCCATCCAAACGCCGAACTCGGACACGCCTTACTCACAACTGGGCGCGGATCTGCGCAGTGAGCCTTTGGTGATCTCCGTCCCCAAAGTGGAAGACGGGCGTTATTACTCGCTGCAATTTATCGACCTCTACACTTACAACTTCGCCTACGTTGGCAGCCGCGCCACAGGTAATGAAGCCGGTAACTTCCTGTTGGCCGGGCCTAATTGGCAAGGACCAACGCCGGCAGGCATCAAGCAAGTGATCCGCGCTGAAACGGACTTTGCTTTTGTCCTGTACCGTACCCAACTCAAAGGCCCGGACGATATCGAGGCCGTCAAACAAGTCCAGGCGGGTTACAAGGTCCAACCGCTGTCCAGCTTCCTCGGTCAAGCTGCGCCGAAAGCGGCCCCTGCGATAACCTTCAAGCAACCGCCAACCCCTGAAGAAGAGCGCAGCTCGCTGAAGTTCTTCGATACCCTGAACTTCGTCCTGCAGTTTGCTCCAGCACCGCAAAGCGAAGTGGCGCTGCGCGAGCGCCTGAGCAAAATCGGCGTGGTGGCCGGCAAGCCCTTTGTCGCCGACAAGCTCGCCACGCCAATACGTGAAGCCATCAGCGCCGGTATGGCGGATGCCTGGAAGGCTCTGGCGCAGTTCAAAACAACGCAAGTGGACACCGGCAAACGCACCGCAGCCGATGGTTTCGGCAGCCGTGAGTTTTTAGGCGATGACTACATCGCGCGCATGGCCTCGGCAGCGTTCGGCATCTACGGCAACTCCAAGGAAGAAGCGCTGTACCCCACCTATTTCGTCGACGCCAAGGGCAAGCCACTGGATGGCGCGAAAAACAGCTACACCTTGCACTTCGCAGCCGATGCCTTGCCGCCTGTGAATGCCTTCTGGTCGCTGACCATGTACGAGTTGCCGGCCAGCCTGCTGGTGGCCAACCCGCTCAATCGCTACCTGATCAACTCGGCCATGTTGCCGCAACTCAAGCGCGACGCTGATGGTGGTCTGACCCTCTATGTGCAGCACCAATCGCCCGGTAAAGACAAAGAGTCGAACTGGCTGCCGGCACCCAATGGCCCGTTCTGGACCACCTTGCGCCTGTATTGGCCCAAGCCCGAAGCGTTGAACCGCGAATGGCAACAACCGCCACTCGAACCGACTAAATAAGGGAGCTTACCCATGAAATTTTCCATCAGCCTGATCACTGCCGGCCTGGCCCTTGCGCTTAGCGCCGGTGCTCAAGCCCTGGAGACCGTGCAGGTGACCACGGATAATTTTGTCCGCGCGGAGAGCGATCTGTATTTTGCCGCGATAGCCAAAGATAACGGCTTCGGCAAGTTCAATCACACCCGCGAAATGGCTCCAGTTGATAAGCAGAATGTGATTCGCCTGAACCGCGACACCCTGTACTCCTCGGCCGTGTTTGACCTGGATGCCGGCCCGGTGACCATCACCCTGCCCGATCCTGGCAAACGCTTTATGTCGATGCAGGTGATCAACGAAGACCACTTCACGCCTAACGTGATTTATAAGGCTGGCACCTACACCTTCGATAAAGACACCATCGGCACCCGCTATGTGGTTATGGCGGTGCGCACCTTTGCTAACCCTGCCGATGCGGCCGACCTGAAACAGGCCCACGCCCTGCAAGATGGCATCAGCGCCAAGCAGCCTAACGGCAGCGGTAAGTTTGAGATTCCACAGTGGGATCAAGCCAGCCAGAAGAATGTGCGCGATGCACTGCTGAGTCTCAATGCGTCCCTGCCTGACACCAATGGCATGTTCGGGAAAAAGACCGACATTAACCCCATCCGCCACCTGATCGGTTCGGCCTCGGGCTGGGGCGGTAACCCGCAAACTGAAGCCACTTACCTCAACGTCACGCCGGAAAAAAACGACGGTAAAACCATTTACCGTTTAAGCGTGAAAGACGTTCCGGTGGATGGCTTCTGGTCGATCAGCGTGTACAACGCGCAAGGCTATTACGCCCCCAACAAACAAAACGCCTACACCCTGAACAACATCACCGCGAAAAAAGGCGCGGATGGTACCGTGGATGTGCAGTTTGGTGGTTGCGACGGCAAAGTGTCGAACTGCTTGCCGACCGTAGCAGGCTGGAACTACATGGTGCGCCTGTACCGCCCACAAGCGACGATCCTCGATGGCAGCTGGAGCTTCCCGCAGGCCAAGCCGCTCCAATAAAGCCAGATCGCCCGTGGCCTGGCGCGTTGCGCGCTAGGTCACGGGACTGTTCAAGTCTTAGCCGTTAAGGATTAGGGCGTAACAAAGGCGGCATCGGGCAGTCGAGAATATCGGCCAGCGCCCGCAGCAACTCAGCCTCCGCCGCCGTCACCTGAGCATCGTGCTCAATCACCAACGCCATCGCCTTGAGCAACTGAGGCTTATCCAAAGGATTAAGCTGATTCAGGCGCTTGAGTGCCGCCTCCAGGGCGCGCAGATTGCACTGCGCCTCGCTGAGCATAAAGGCCTTGGGCAAAGCCAAACTCCGTGCCCCACGATCAAACGCGGCTTGCGCGCTGAGCTCATCACTGGCGCCAACCCGCGCGAGCAAAGACAACAACACGGTGCTGTCTTCGCTCAGTGCAGCCAGCGTTTGGCGGCCATAGGTGGCGGGTAACGGGCGCAAATAGCGCTCGACGATCCGCAGCAGCGCCCACTCATAGACCGACACATGGGCATCACTGCGAATCAGCAGCTTGAGGTTGTCCAGCATGTCCTTGCGCTGATCACTGGCCAGGGATTTAAGGCTGGGCAAGAGCAGATCAAGCAAAGGCATGCGCAGCTGTGTTGCTAACTGCTGAACCGGCTCACGCAACTGCAGCAACTGCTCATAACGGCCAGCGTCGAGGCGCAACTGCAAGCTACGCAGTTGTTTATCGGCCGCCTGCGCCTGGGCATCCAAGAGCAAGGCGTACAGCACGCACTGCGCGTCCTGACTGTTATGCGCCGCCTGCTTCAACAGCGTCGGCAGCTGGTTAAGGTGGCTCTGCGCTTGGGCTAAATGGCTCGGCTGCGGACTGCCGATGGCTTCGATCGCCGCGCCCATGGCCAAGACCGAAGCGGCTTGGGCTGGGGCTTGCACAACCGTTGGCTGAGGCTCAGCACGAGGTGCGCGCTGCGGCTTAAGACTGCCATCCCAGTTCGGCAAAATTCGCTGGATACGTTTTTCCAGCGGTGGGTGGGTGGCAAACAAACTGGAAAACCAGCTACTGACGCCCGGGGCAAAGTACAGGTGGCTGAACTCCTCGGCGTGGCTGGCATGTAATTCGGAGCCGGTGGTCGAGCTGGCGATGCGCTGCAGCGCGCCGGCGATGCCATCGGGATAACGGGTGTACTGCACCGCCGAGGCATCAGCCAGGTACTCGCGCTGACGACTCACTGCGGCGCGAATCAACCGGCCAAAGAAGGTCCCGGTGTAGCCCAACACCCATAACGCCAGACCGATCATAAAGATCGGGGCGACAAGCTTGCCGTCCCTCGACGAGCCCCGACTGCGCGGCAGATGGCGCAGCACAAAGCCGCCCAGCAAGCCCAATAACAAGATGCCATTGAGCGCTGCGACCAGCTGGGTATTAAGGCGCATGTCGCCATGCAGGATGTGGCTGAACTCGTGGGCGATCACCCCTTGCAGCTCATCACGATTGAGCTGGTTGAGCGCACCACGGGTAATGCCAATCACCGCATCCTGAGGGCTGAGGCCGGCAGCAAAGGCATTGATCGCCGGATCATCCAGCACATACACGATGGGCACCGGCATGCCCGAGGCCAATGCCATTTCCTCCACCACATTGAGCACGCGCTGCTCACCGAGATCCTGTGGCGCCGTGTTGACTGGGCGGCCACCCAAACGCTGAGCAATGGCTGCACCGCCGCTGCGCAGCTCCAGCCATTTAAACAAGCTGCCCAAGCACACCACGCTAATCACCACGGCACTGACCAGGCCAATCACCGGCCACGGCATGTACAGCAGCGTTGGCGCAGTGTCGAGGGCGGTGTGCGGCTGCAAAATAAAGCCAATCACCAGGCTGGTGATGGCAATCAGGCTAAGCACCGCCAACACCAGCAGAATCACCAGCAAGGCGCTACTGCGACGGGCCCGCGCCTGATGCTCGAAGAAGTCCATTAACGCGCCTTAACTCAGAAGGAAACCTTGGGCGCTTCTTGGATCGCAGCGCTGTCAGCAAACTCCAACATGCCGGCGTCAGGACCATGGCCAAAAGTGGCGGCAAACAGCACCGGCGGGAAGCTTTGCTTGAACGTGTTGTAGGCCATCACCGCATCGTTATAGGCCTGCCGGGCAAACGCCAACTTGTTCTCAGTGCTGCTCAGCTCTTCACTGAGCTGCTGCATATTGGCTGAGGCTTTGAGGTCCGGATAAGCCTCGACGGTGACATTCAAACGGCCCATGGCCGCGTTCAGCTGGTTTTCGCCAGTGCCCAACTGCGCCATGCTTTGCGCATCGCCGGGCTGCGCGGCAGCGGCTTTCAAGCCAGCCACCGCGGCATTACGCGCACTGATCACAGCGTCTAATGTCTCGCGCTCATGGGCCATATAACCTTTGGCCACTTCAACCAGATTGGGGATCAGGTCATAGCGGCGCTTAAGCTGCACTTCGATCTGGGCGAAGGCATTTTTGTAGCGGTTACGCAGACTCACCAAGTTGTTAAAGATGCTGATCAGGTAGAACGCGAGCAGCACCACAACCGCCAGAAAAATCATGCTCGAAACAGACATGGGCATTCCTTAATGCGCGCAGAAAAACCGATAGTAGCCGAAAACCATCAACGCACAACGCGCAGCCCCGCACATGGCCAGCAGCGCAAAAAAGCCCGGACTGGCCGCAAACACCCCAGCATTGACCAGAATGCCACTTGGCTCAGCTAGACCGAACGGTCTAAATAGTCCGCATGAAAACCCTAAGCACTCGCGACAAGCTGATCCACGCCATGGCCGATGCTCTTCAGCGCAAAGGCCTGCGCGGCGTTGGCGTGAGTGAAATCCTCGAGCTCAGCGGCCTGCCCAAAGGCAGCCTGTACCACCACTTTCCTGGCGGCAAGAATCAGCTCGCCGTGGCGGCTATTGACTACATCAGCAGCCAACTCGACAAGCTCTTCGCCCACCTGTTCAGCCAGCACGAGCATCCCTTTAGCGCCTTGCAGCATTGGCTCAATGGCGCGCTGGGGCAGTTGGAAAATAGCCAGTTTGAGCGCGGCTGCCCGCTAGCCACCATCGCCCTGGAAAGCAGCGCCAGCGACAGTGAAATTCGCGCCGCCTTAGCACGTAGCTTTGCCGCCTTGCGTCAGGCGCTGGCCAGCCAGCTCGAGCAACAGCACTACTCCAGCGCCCAGGCGCATAACCTCGCCGCGTTATTTGTCGCGCTATATGAAGGCGGCCTACTGCAAGCTCGCGTCGCCGGCTCCAGCGCACCGCTGCAAGCCGCCGCGCAAGCCTTGTTCGATCTCACTGAGCCGCGCAAAACCACCGGAGCTCGCCCATGATCCAGACCGAATCGCTGTCGCTAAACGCACTTGATGGCTACCCGTTAAGCGCCACCTTGTACCGCGCACCCGCACCTGTTGCGCACCTGCTGATCGCTGGTGCCACTGGGGTGCCGCAGGGCTTCTACCGACGCTTCGCCGAATATGCCGCGAGCCAAGGCTACAGCACCCTGACCCTCGATTACCGGGGCATCGGCAAATCCAAGCCCGCCGAGCTGCGCGGCTTTGTCATGGACTATTTGGACTGGGCGCACTTCGACCTAGCCGCCGCCGTGGACCTGCACAAAGATCCTGCGCTGCCGCTGTATATGATCGGCCACTCGTTCGGCGGCCATGCCTTTGGCCTGCTCCCCAACCATCAGCAGGTCGCCGGTTTCTACACCTTCGGCACCGGCGCCGGCTGGCATGGCTGGATGCCCAAGGCTGAGCAAATCAAAGTGTTGGGTATGTGGCATGTGGTGGCGCCGATCCTGACCCGCAGCAAGGGCTATCTGGCCTGGAGCAAACTGGGCATGGGCGAGGACCTACCCATGGGCGTGTATAAGCAGTGGAAGCGCTGGTGCCGCTACCCCCGCTACTTCTTTCAAGACCCTGACATGCAAGGTTTGGCCGAGCGCTTTGGCCAAGTCAGCACCCCCATTGTCGCCAGCAATGCCTTGGATGATCTGTGGGCGCCTCCGGCTTCACGTGATGCTTTCATGGCCGCTTACCGCAACGCGCCCTATCAAGCCCGCGACATCGATGCCAAGCGCGGCTTGGGCAATATCGGCCATATGGGCTACTTCCGCCCGGCAGCACAAAGCTTATGGGATGAAAGCTTGGCCTGGTTTGCCAGCTTAACGGCGAAGACTAGCGGCACTTAATGCCACTGACCGAGGCACAGACTCTCTACGAGAATATTTAGACTGGACTGGACTGGACTGGACTGGACTGGACTGGACTGGAAAGAGTTTGGCGAACGCCAGAAAAAAGAAAACCCCGCAGTGCGGGGTCTTTGCAGACTGTGAGCTGACATCCTTGGTCTGCTGCCATCCTGGCGGCTATCCCACGTGTCCATTTTGTACAAGGCGCTTCCTGCGCGACGTCCTTAGGAAGAGAGATTAAAGACTCAGACAACCTAGCGCTATGGGGAATCTGCAGCACGCAATGTAAGCATTGGCTTACACGAAAAAAGCCAGCCCCAGCCCCGCTTGGTATTGTTCCGTGACTATTGTTAGACTCGCTGCCAAACACAAAAACAACAGATCTCGCCAACGGGATCAATGGAGCCACTGATGCGCTCAATGCTACTGGTCATCGGCTGTCTAGCAGCCAGCTTCAGCCCATCCGTTCTGGCTAACGGCCAGAGTCAATTGGACGACCCCAAAGCCGCCACCGAGCTGTTCTGGCAGCAGATCTATCCCCAAGGTGGCAACACCCTCTACTGCGGCCAAGCCTTTAGCGGGCCCAGCAGCCAACTGGTCGCCAGCTTGATCTACAGCAGCAAACAACTGAAAAGCTCACTGCGCTGCGTCACGGATCGCCAATGCATGATCATGAACCCGCGCTACACCTATATGGCTGCCGACCTGCATAACTACTACCCGGAGCTCGCCCGCGTAGAGTTAGCGCGGCGCAACACCCATTTCGGTGAGCTGGATGACAACGTGCCGAGCAAGTTCGCCGACATCAATTGCGAGATGAAAACCAGCTTCCAGGAAGTTGAGCCGCGTGATGAAGCCAAGGGCAATATCGCCCGGGCAATCTTCTATATGCATGTCGAATACGACCTGCCCATCGTTGGCCCAGTGCAGATGTACAAGAAGTGGCATGAGCTCGATCCGCCGGATGCCGAAGAGCGTGCCCGTAACGATCGCATCGCCAATCTGCAAGGCACGCGCAATCGCTTTATCGATAACCCAAGCTTGGTTAACGAACAGATCAGCGACTGAGCCTGCGCTCAGTTCTCAGAGAAAAAAATAACCCCGGCACTGGCCGGGGTTATTTTTAGCGGACGCCGGCTTAGAACTGCGCCGCGTCGAGCAGGTACAGACTTTCACTACCGGCCTTCACCGCTGCCGTCAGCGAATGAATACGCGGCAGGATGCGGGCGAAGAAGAAGCGCGCAGTGCCCAACTTGCTCACGTAGAAGTCATCCTCGGCTTGTTTAGCCAAAGCCGTACGCGCCATCAGTGCCCACATATAGGCATAGGCGGTGTAGCCAAACACTTGCAGGTATTCCACCGAGGCGGCGCCGGCTTCGTTAGGGTTGACCTTGGCCCGCTCGAGCAGATCGGCAGTCATCTGTTCCAGGTTGGCGATAGCGGCTTTGAGCGGCTCAACAAACTCGGCCAGCTCAGTATCTGCGCTATCGGTAAAAGCTTTGATCTCATCGGCAAAGTGCTTATAGAACGCGCCGCCGCTGCCAATCACCTTACGCCCCACCAAGTCCAGAGCCTGGATGCCATTGGTGCCTTCGTAGATTTGCGTGATGCGGCAGTCGCGCACCAACTGCTCCTGACCCCACTCGCGGATATAGCCGTGGCCGCCGAAAATCTGCTGGCCATGCACGGTGGTTTCCAGCGCCATGTCCGTGAGGAAGGCTTTGGCCACTGGCGTCAGCAGCGCGACTAATTCCTCGGCGCGCTTACGGGTAGTCGGGTCTTCACTGTACTTGGCGGTATCCAACTGCATCGCCACGTAGCTGGAGAAGGCCCGGCCGCCTTCGTTCAGCGCTTTCATGGTGAGCAGCATACGGCGTACGTCTGGATGCACGATGATGGGGTCAGCGGCTTTGTCTTTTGCCACTGGACCAGTCGGCGCACGGCTTTGAATACGCTCACGGGCGTATTCCACAGCGCTTTGATAGGAGCGCTCGCCCAGCGACAACCCCTGGATGCCAACCCCCAGACGCTCGTAGTTCATCATGGTGAACATGGCCGCCAGACCTTTGTTCGGTGCATCGACGATCCAGCCGGTGGCGCCGTCGAAGTTCATCACGCAAGTGGCCGAGGCCTTGATGCCCATTTTGTGCTCGATGGAGCCGCAGGACAGGGAGTTCTTCTCGCCCAGCGAACCATCGGCATTGACCAATACCTTCGGCACCAGGAACAGCGAGATACCTTTCGGCCCCGCTGGCGCGTCCGGCAGTTTGGCCAATACCAGGTGAATGATGTTCTCGGTCAGATCATGCTCACCGCCGGTGATAAAGATCTTGGTGCCGCTGATTTTGTAACTGCCGTCGGCTTGTGGTTCGGCCTTAGTGCGGATGATCCCCAAGTCGGTCCCGGCATGGGGTTCGGTCAGGCACATGGAGCCTGCCCAAACGCCGGCGTACATGTTGGGCAGATAGCGCTCTTTGAGTTCTTCGCTGGCATGGGCGTTGATCGACAAGCAAGCGCCAGCAGTCAGCATCGGGTACAGGCCGAAGGACAGGTTGGCCGAGTTGACCATTTCCTCGACCTGCGCCGAGATCGCCTTAGGCATGCCCATGCCGCCAAACTGCGGATCGCCACCAACCCCGACCCAGCCACCTTCGGCATAGGTTTTGTAGGCTTGCAGGAAGCCGGCCGGGGTGCTCACCACGCCGTTGTCCCAGCTGCAGCCTTGCTCATCGCCACTGCGGTTCAGCGGGGCAATGGTGCCACCAGTTACCTTGCCAGCTTCTTCAAGGATTGCCGCCGCGGTGTCTTCATCAACCACTTCGGCCAGGCCCGGTAATTGGGCCCACAACTTAGAAACTGCAAACACTTCATTCAGTACGAAGCGCATATCGCGCAAGGGAGCTTTGTAGTCAGCCATTGCTGTAATTCCTCAAACGAACCGGCAGGTATACGAGATTAGCCGGAGTCTACTCCAAATACTGAGCAGACACATAGGGTCGTTTAGTGACCATAAAGACAATATTAGTATCAATAAAACGTCGCTCTTCTGCCGATCAAAAAACGCCTGAAACTCGCCCTGAGTACTTTTCTTCAGGCGAAAAAAAACCGCTGCCAAGGCAGCGGTTTTTTCATCGACGCGAGGACTTAGTAGCCCAGGTCGAAGTCTTCAACAGCCATGTTCATCAGGTTGTTCGCACCGGACAGCATGGTCACCGCATGAGCGCGGGTACGCGGCAGGATACGTGCGAAGTAGAACTGCGCAGTCTGCAGCTTGGCTTTGTAGAAGGCTGCGTCGCCTGTGCCAGCAGCCAATTTCTCAGCAGCCAGACGAGCGATATCAGCCCAGAAGTAAGCCAGGCAGGCGTAACCGGAATACATCAGGTAATCCACCGAAGCGGCACCGACTTCTTCACGGTCTTTCATGGCAGCCATACCCACTTTCATGGTCAGCTCGCCCCACTCTTTGTTGATCTGTGCCAGCTGGCCAACCAGATCCTTGATCGCCTCGTTGCCTTCGTTGGCTTGGACGAACTTGTGCACGATCTTGGTGAAGCCTTTCAGCGCTTCGCCTTGAGTCAGCAGCACTTTACGGCCCAGCAGGTCCAGCGCCTGGATGCCGGTGGTGCCTTCGTACAGCATGGAAATACGCGCGTCACGTACGTTTTGCTCCATGCCCCACTCAGCGATAAAGCCGTGGCCGCCATAGATTTGTACGCCGTGGTTAGCGGCTTCAAAGCCCACTTCAGTGATGAAGGCTTTGGCGATCGGAGTAAGGAAGGCCAGCATCGCGTCAGCGGCTTTTTTCTCTTCTTCGTTCTGGCTGTAGCGCACGATGTCGACTTGCTTGGCCGCGTAGTAGATCAGCGCACGGCTGCCTTCAGAGAAGGCCTTCATGGTCAGCAACATGCGGCGCACGTCTGGGTGCACGATCAGCGGGTCAGCTGGTTTGTCCGGCGCTTTCGGGCCAGTTAGGGAACGCATTTGCAGACGTTCGCGAGCGTATTTCAGGCCGCCTTGGAAACCGATTTCGGCGTGGGCCAGCCCCTGCAGGGAGGTGCCGACGCGAGCGGTGTTCATAAAGGTGAACATGCAGTTCAGACCTTTGTTGGCTGGACCGATCAGGTAACCGGTGGCGCCGTCAAAGTTCATCACGCACGTGGCGTTACCGTGGATGCCCATCTTGTGTTCGATCGAGCCACAGGTCACGGCGTTGCGTGCGCCAGCTTCGCCTTGGGCGTCTGGGAGGAACTTCGGCACGATGAACAGCGAGATGCCTTTGGTGCCTTGCGGGGCATCCGGCAGACGAGCCAACACGATGTGGACAATGTTGCCCGACATGTCGTGCTCACCCGCGGAGATAAAGATCTTAGTCCCGGAGACTTTGTAGCTGCCGTCGGCTTGAGGCTCGGCCTTGGTGCGCAGCATGCCCAAGTCAGTACCGCAATGCGGTTCGGTCAAGCACATGGTGCCGGTCCACTCACCAGTCACCAGCTTGGTCAGGTAAGCGTGCTTTTGCTCTTCGGTACCGTGGGCCGCGATGGTGTTCATCGCACCGTGGGACAGGCCTGGGTACATACCCCAAGACCAGTTGGCCTGACCGACCATTTCGCTCATGGCGATGCCGAGGGACTCCGGCAGGCCTTGGCCGCCGTGATCAACGTCGTGGGCCAGGCTCGGCCAGCCGCCTTCAACGAACTTGTCGTAGGCTGCTTTAAAGCCAGTCGGAGTTGTTACCCCTTCAGGCGACCACTTACAACCTTCCAGATCACCAACACGGTTCAGCGGAGCAATGACTTGCTCGCAGAACTTCGCGCCTTCCTCAAGGATGGCATCAACCATGTCCGGCGTCGCATCTTGGCAACCCGGCAGGCTCTGATAATGCTCTGGGTAGCCAAGCAGCTCGTCACGAACGAAACGGATATCGCGCAAGGGGGCCTTGTAATCAGGCATAGCGGTTAACCTCTGCGGTGAATTCTTGGAATGTAAGTGGCCGGGAGTCCGGCCGTTATTCGGGTTGAGTCCCGATACTCAAGCGCCGTTAAACGCTTGAGGCAGTCAAACAGGCGTTTGAAACATACGTTTATGGCCATTCCTTGTCAAGCGCCGACAATGCCACCTAGACCTGCAAATTAATCGTCTGCTCCGGTGGCGCAAGCCGACTCAGGGATTGATAAGTTTCGAGCGGCGCAGCGCGTGCCGCGCCGCGTTCAGGTGCCTTGGCGGTCTGCTCGGCGGCGCCGTTTGGCCGCTGTTCGCGCTGCAATTGCAGCACCTCCAACTGGGCCTGACTCATCAGCAGTTGTGCTTGGGCGGCGACTTGCCGGTCTTGCGCGGAAGGCTCTGCCGGCGCTAAGGCCGCCGCCAATACCTTGGCCATTTTGCGCAAGGTGGCGGCCGGGTCACCGGCTACTTTCGCAGTGCTGATGCTGACTTCGCCCTCAGTGGCATAGCGCTTACCGTCTGGGCCATAGGTGTAGCTATAGCTGGGTGCGCCGGCGTGATTAGCACCGACTGCGGCATGGGCCTGCTCGTGGGCACGCACTTCTTGATCACGCCGGCTGAGGTGGCGGATTTCCTCCTGCTCGGCTTGCACGATGCGTTGCTCGGCATCAGAAGCGCTAAGTCGGCGCTGATCATACTTAGCAGCAGATGCGGAGGAGTCGTCTACGGAGTTAGACGCGGTGGACGGCGATGCTGACGACTGCTCCCCCGCGCGCGCAGCACGCTGGCCGTTAGCGGGAAGACTGAAGTAAGCATTAGTACTGGTGATTTGCATAACAACCTGCCCCGCGTCTCAAACGGCCTGCGGCCACTCTGAGTTCGCGCGCTACAGGTGCTCAGGCGCGCGTATCGAT
This sequence comes from Pseudomonas sp. 5P_3.1_Bac2, assembly GCF_025465995.1. Classification (GTDB taxonomy): domain Bacteria; phylum Pseudomonadota; class Gammaproteobacteria; order Pseudomonadales; family Pseudomonadaceae; genus Aquipseudomonas. The sequence continues at coordinate 48,427 of NZ_JANLNY010000022.1, forward strand.
CAAGGTGCCGAGGGCTTCGTCAGCAGTTTTGACCAGTTTGGCGCCGGCTTGCGCTTCATGTTGGCCAACCCGCAAAGCCAGCAAGCTTTCACTCAAGCTAGGACGATCTGCACTTGGGCTGGCACTGCTCTGACTGGCCGTGGCGGGAGTGGCCGGTTGCGCCGCCGCAGTTACTGGATTGCCCCCAGAGAGGCTGCTAGCGGCAATCGCCGAGGCCGCCTGATCCACCTGGCGCTGGCCCGATTGCAGCGCGCTAAGACCTGAGTTGAATGCACTAGGTGTAATTTGCATGGCCAGACACCGAGAAAAATGAAGGCAACTTAAACTCATTTAAGCAGATATTAGCCGCACCACGTACGAAGCAAAGGCGATTTGAGAGGCGCTACTTATAGCTATTAGCGACTAAGCAGAGGGGTCAGATCCAAATACCCGGCCACTTCAGCCGGGCTGGGCGAAGCCAAGTGCGGTACAAAACCCAAGCAAAGAGCAGGCAAACGTTCGCCTAACGTGGCGAGGTTATCCTCCACCCGCGAGCTGTGCGGATCGACCAGGTTAGCCACCCAGCCCGCCAAGTGCAGACCATCGCGGGCAATGGCTTCGGCGCTCAGCAGTGCATGATTGATGCAACCTAAACGCACCCCCACCACCAGAATCACCGGCAGCTTTAAGGCGATGGCCAAGTCGGCCAGCGTCTGCTGCCCGGCTAGCGGCACACGCCAACCACCGGCGCCCTCGACGAGGGTGAAATCCGCCTGTTTAGCCACTATCGCCTGGACTGGCGCCAGCAGGCTGGCCACGTCAAGGTTTACCCCTATATCCCTTGCCGCCAAATGGGGGGCGATGGGCGGAGCAAAGGCCACCGGGTTGACCTCTTCGTAGCGCAACGCCAGCGTGCACTCGCCCAACAGCGCCAGGGCATCATCGTTGCGCAAGCCTTGCGCCGTCAGTTGGCAACCGGATGCCACGGGCTTAGCCGCAGCAGTGGATAACCCGGCTTGCCGCGCCGCATGCAGGAGGCCGGCGGCGATGGTGGTTTTGCCGATTTCGGTGTCGGTGCCGGTGAGAAAAAACGCTGCGCGCATAATCAGTCCTTAACCAGTACGCCGTAGACCACCTGATAGGTCGCAGGCAGGCCGGCCGGTTGGCGAAATTGTTCGTAAGCCGCCAGCAACGCCTGCATCCGCGCCCGTCCGGTCAGGCCTCCGGGGCGTCCAGGATTGAGGTTGTGCGCCCCCAAGGCTTTTAGCTCATGGGTCAGGCTGCGCAGATCCGCATAATGCAGGGCATGGGCCTGCTGCTCCAGACTGTGCGTGCGCAAGCCGCTGGCCGCGCAGAGTTGCTGGTAACGGGCGAATTCACGGAAGCGATTAACGTGGACCAAGCCATCCACGGCCTGCCAACTGTCGCGCAGCTCCTGCAAGGTGCCGACACATAGACTGCTGAACGCCATGACTCCACCCGGGCGCAGAACACGCTTAGCCTCGCGCAACACCGCGGCAAAGTCGCCACACCATTGCAGCGCCAGGCTGGAAAACAGCAGGTCGCAGGACTGCTCCCGCAGCGGTAAACGCTCGGCATCGCCGGCGACAAAATATTCAGCGCCGGCCAGAGGTCGGGCGTGGCGCAGCATACCTTCGGCGATATCCACGGCCACGCCCCTGCTGCCGGGGAATCGCTCCGCCAAGGCACGGCTGAAATGGCCGGTGCCGCAGCCCAGATCAAGCCAACGCGGCGCTTGCAGTTGCGCCGGCAAGCGCGTCAGCAGTTGCTGGCCGACATCACGCTGAAACGCTGCGACGCTGTCGTAACTGCCGGCTGCGCGGGAAAACGACGCCGCCACATCGCGTTTATTCGGCAGAGGGCTGTGGCCGTGGCTCAGATCAGTCATGGCCGACCTCATCGATAAACTGCGCCATCCGCTGGGCGATTAACTGTGGCTGCTCAAGGCACAAGGCATGGCTGAGCGACTCGATCAACTCCACCTGCGTCTGCCCCGGTGCTTGCGCTGCCAGGTGCTGAATCGCTGCCCAGGCAGCGGCGGGAACTAAGCCGTCAGCGCCCGCCAGCAGATGCAGCTGCGCCCCGCTAAATGAGGCTAATGCCTCGCGATTATCCAGCGCCGCCAACAGTTCCAAGCCCGCCAACAGTTCTGGCGCAGACGTGGCCGCCACGTTTGCCAGTAACTCGCGCGACAGTTGCCGAGCATTAGCCGCGCCTTGGGCACAGAGTAAGGCGAAGCGTTTTAAGGTGGCGCCAGGATCTGCTGCGCAGCCTTCAACAAAGGCGGCGAAGGTGCTGGCCGGCATGGCGCTGGGCCAATCTTGGCTGGCGACAAAGCGCAGGTTGCTGGCCAAGCTGATCAGCCCGGCGCAGCGCGCACCACGACGCGCCGCCAAAGCCGTGGCGAGCATACCGCCCAAGGACCAACCGGCCAGCCAGACGTCGTCCGGGAGCTGCTGATCCAGCGCGCCGAGATAGCCCTCAAGCGAGTGTTCAGCAACTAATGGCAGTGCCGCCACCTGCACCTCAATGCCTCGCGCCAGCAGCGCCGCAGCTAAGGGTTGCAGCGGCGCGGTGGCCAAGCCCCAACCGGGTAGTACAACCAGCTTAGTCATGCTGATCGCGCTCCCGAGCCAACAACGCCCAGCATTCGGCCAAGGCACTCAGCAGCCGCTCGAGCTGTTCCAGACTATGGGCCGCAGATAAGGTCACGCGCAGGCGCGCGGTGCCAGCTGGCACGGTAGGCGGGCGAATCGCGGTGACCAGCAAGCCGCGCTCACGCAGCAGCTGCGACAGGCGCAAGGCGCGGCCACTGTCGCCAATTAAAATCGGCTGGATCGGCGTTGGGCTGTCCATTAACTGCAAGCCAATCTCCGCCGCGCCTTGGCGAAAGCGCGCAATCAACTGGGCCAGATGCTCGCGGCGCCAGTGCTCAGTGCGCAACAACTGCAAGCTTTTCAGCGTGGCGCAGGCTAGCGCCGGCGGTTGGCTGGTGGTGTAGATATAAGGCCGGGCGAACTGCACCAGCGTCTCGATCAACTCCTCGCTGCCGGCGACAAAAGCGCCGGCGGTGCCGAAGGCTTTGCCAAGGGTGCCGACCAACACCTGCACCTCATCCTGACCAAGGCCATAGTGCTCGACGATACCTGCGCCAGTCGCGCCCAAGGTGCCAAAGCCATGGGCGTCATCGACCATCACCCAGGCGTCGGCGCGCTTGGCTTCCGCGCACAGAGCGGGCAAGTCGGCGAGGTCGCCGTCCATGCTAAATACGCCATCAGTCACCACCAGGCGATTGCCTGAGGCCTTGCTTAATCGGTTATTGAGGCTGCTGGCATCGTTATGCAGATAGCGCGAGAAGCGCGCGCCGCTGAGCAGACCGGCATCCAATAAGGAGGCGTGGTTAAGGCGGTCTTGCAGCACGCTGTCGCCCTGGCCGACTAGCGCCGTGACCACGCCCATATTGGCCATATAACCGGTGGTAAACAGCAGCGCCCGGGGGCGGCCGGTGAACTGCGCCAGCGCTTCTTCTAATTCGTGATGGGGCTGGCTATGGCCGATCACCAAGTGCGACGCGCCACCACCGACGCCCCAACGTGCCGCGCCGGCCTGCCAGGCTTCGATCACCTGGGGGTGATTGGCCAAACCTAAATAGTCGTTGGAACAGAACGCCGTGAGGCGCTTGCCATCCACCACCACCTCAGCGCCCTGAGCGCTTTGCAGCAGCGGGCGCTGACGATACAGCTGGGCGGCGCGGCGTTCGGCCAAGCGGCTGGCAAGATCAAAACTCATCGGATAACCCGCTGGCGCAACCTAGGGTTGGCCAGCCTCAAGAACCTGACTAGAGCGGCGCGGCCGCCCTCACTGCGCAGCGTTGTAGAACAGCTTGGAGTCGCGCTGCTCGACCAAGGCTTGCTCGATGGCGGCCTGATGCACTTCATCGGCATGCTCCTGGCGCTCTTCGGGCTTGATGCCGAGGCGCGCGAACAGCTGCATGTCTTTGCTGGCTTGCGGGTTAACCGTGGTCAGCAATTTCTCGCCGTAGAAGATCGAGTTGGCGCCGGCAAAAAACGCCAGTGCCTGCATCTGCTCGTTCATTGCCTCGCGGCCAGCGGACAGGCGTACGTGCGACTTGGGCATCATGATCCGCGCCACGGCGAGCATGCGGATAAAGTCGAACGGATCGACATCCTCGGCATTCGCCAAAGGCGTGCCCTGCACCTTGACCAGCATGTTGATCGGCACTGACTCCGGGTGCTCCGGCAGGTTAGCCAGTTGAATCAACAGGCCGGCGCGGTCGTCCAGCGACTCGCCCATACCGAGAATGCCGCCGGAGCAAATCTTCATCCCGGCATCGCGCACATAGGCCAAGGTTTGCAGACGCTCGGCATAGGTGCGGGTGGTGATGATGCTGCCGTAAAACTCCGGCGAGGTGTCCAGGTTGTGGTTGTAGTAGTCCAGACCCGCTTCAGCCAAGGCGCGGGTTTGCTCTTGATCGAGCTTGCCCAGAGTCATGCAGGTTTCCAGGCCCAAGGCTTTGACGCCCTCGACCATTTTCAGCACGTAAGGCATGTCCTTGGCGGAAGGATGCTTCCACGCCGCGCCCATGCAGAAACGTGTGGAGCCGATAGCCTTGGCTTCGGCGGCAGCGTCGAGAACCTTCTGCACTTCCAGCAGTTTTTGCTTATCCAGGCCGGTGTTGTAGTGGCCGGACTGCGGGCAGTATTTGCAATCTTCCGGGCAGGCCCCGGTTTTGATCGAGAGCAAGGTCGAGACCTGCACGCGATTGGCATCGAAGTGACTGCGATGCACGGTCTGCGCTTGAAACAGCAGATCGTTGAAGGGTTGCTCAAAGAGCGCTTTGACCTCGGCGAGGGACCAGTCGTGGCGGGTTTGCAGATTGGCGGTGGCGCTCATGGCGGATTCCTTCAACGCTCGGGGGGCGTGTTTTTATCGTGATTAACCCAGCACTCGCTGGGCCTTCAGGCTGGGCAAATCATAAGCAGGCCAACCCCACTGTCAACCCTATTTTTATTTAAGGTTTACATCTGATCATTTATTGATCAACTGATTTATGACGCAGATTAGCCTAGGCTCTGCGCACTACACGCCTCATGGATGAGCCGTTATGTCGCTATTTGCCCTGCCTCGCCTGCCGCAGTGGCTCCAGTTGCCTGTGCATTGTTTGCTTTGCGGGCAAAGCTGCGCGGTGGATGGCGCCGCCATTTGCCCGGCCTGCTTCGCCGAATTGCCGTGGCTCGGCCCACACTGCGTGCAGTGCGCCCTGCCCTTGAGCCGTCCGGGACTCCGCTGCGGCACCTGCCAGAAACAGCCACCGAGTTTCGATCAGGTAATCGCGCCGTGGCGTTATGCCTTTCCAGTGGACAGCTTGATCAGCCGCTTTAAGCATCAGGCCAAACTGCCGCTGGGCCATTTACTGGCGCAGTTGTTGCGCGAGCACCTGCACCAGCGGTTCAGTCAGGGCTTAAGCAAGCCCGATACTCTGCTGCCCGTGCCCCTGGCCCCACTACGTCAGCGCCAGCGCGGTTTTAACCAGGCCGAGTTGCTGGGGCGCTGGCTGGCTCCCCAGCTCGGCATCACCCTGCATCAGCACTGGCTAACGCGGCTGGTGGAAACCCCGGCGCAGCAGCAACTGGATGCGGCCACGCGCAAACGCAACCTACGCGGCGCCTTTGCCCTGAGCGCCGCCAGCCAGGTGAAGAACCGCCATATCGCCCTGCTCGATGATGTGCTGACCACCGGCGCCACCGCGCAGAGCTTGGCCTTGCTGCTTAAGCGCAGCGGTGCCGCGCGGGTGGATGTCTATTGCCTGGCGCGCACCCCCTCACCGGGCGCTTAATCAACCGTCAACGCAGCCGGCAAAGACAACCCGCGCGGAGTTTGACGCCGGCCTGGGCGCTAGGAAAATGGCCCTGTGCGCGCAGCCGCCAGATTTGTCCACAGCCTAAGCGCTACACTGTGTCGCTAATTGATTGGAGCACTCGCATGTCTCATCCCTTTGCCGCCCTCACCCCAGACCTCGTGCTGGATGCTGTCGAGAGCCTCGGCTACCTGAGCGATGCTCGTGTGCTTGCGCTGAACAGCTACGAAAACCGCGTGTATCAAGTCGGTATCGAAGATGAAACACCACTGATTGCTAAGTTCTACCGGCCACAGCGTTGGAGCGATGCGGCGATTCGCGAAGAACATAGCTTCAGCGCGGAGCTGGCCGAATGTGAGGTGCCGGTGGTGGCGCCACTGAGTCGCGATGGCGAGACGCTGTTCGAGTACCAGGGCTTTCGCTTTGCCCTGTTCCCACGCCGCGGTGGACGGGCGCCGGAGCCGGGCAACTTTGATCAGCTGTATCGCCTCGGCCAGTTGCTGGGGCGCTTGCATGGGGTCGGCTCGCTAAAGCCCTTCGCCCATCGCGAGACCCTGCAAGTCAGCAACTTCGGCGAGCAATCCCTGGCCACGCTGCTCGATGGCAAGTTTATTCCGCAGAGCCTGTTGCCGGCCTATGAGTCGGTCGCCCGGGACTTGCTCGCGCGCCTCAACAGCCTGTTTGCCGCCAATCCGGTTACGCCCATTCGCCTGCACGGCGACTGCCATCCGGGCAACTTGCTGTGTCGCGATGACAGCTTCCATATGGTCGACCTCGACGACTGCCGCATGGGCCCGGCGGTGCAAGACCTGTGGATGATGTTGGCCGGCGAGCGGCATGAGCGCATGAGCCAGTTGGCCGAACTGATCGAGGGCTATCAGGAGTTCCACGACTTTAACCCGCGCGAGCTGGTGCTGATCGAAGGCCTGCGCAGCCTGCGCCTGCTCCACTACAGCGCCTGGCTGGCACGACGCTGGGACGATCCGGCGTTTCCCATGAGCTTCCCTTGGTTTGGCAGTGAGCGTTATTGGGGTGAGCAGATTTTGATTCTGCGCGAACAACTGGCCGCCCTCGATGAAGAGCCGCTGCGCTTATTCAGCTAAAGCAGCCGCTGCCGCGCTGGACGCAACTCGTGCAACGCGCACCGGTCGTAAATCTGCTCCGACAGCGTTATCCACTGTGCCTTAGCCGCCGACGCGGGTGTCTGTTGGCGGTCGAACTTGAATCTACTGGCTGCAAGGATTTTCATGACCACTGTTAACCCGCGTCGCGGGTATCTGTTGGGCTTAACCGCCTACATCCTTTGGGGCTTGTTCCCCCTCTACTTTAAGTTGCTCACCGCCGTACCGGCACTGGAGATCGTCGTCCATCGCGTGTTCTGGGCGGCGTTGTTCGGTGGCCTGCTGTTGCTGGTGTGGAAGCATCCCGGCTGGTGGACGCAGCTGCGCGCCAATCCCAAACGCCTGGCCATTTTGAGCCTAAGCGGCGCACTGATCGCCAGTAACTGGCTGATCTATGTGTGGGCGGTGAACAGCGGACGCATGTTGGAGGCGAGCCTGGGTTACTACATCAACCCGCTGGTCAATGTGCTGCTCGGCATGTTGCTGCTCGGCGAGCGTCTGCGCCGCTTGCAGTGGCTGGCGGTGTTGCTGGCAGCGCTAGGGGTGCTGCAACAGGTGTGGCAGATGGGCAGCCTGCCCTGGGTCTCACTGACCCTGGCGCTGACCTTTGGCTTCTACGGCATTATCCGCAAACAAGCACCAGTGGCGGCGCTGCCGGGCTTGGTGGTGGAGACTTGGTTACTGCTGCCAATAGCCATCGGCTGGCTGCTCTGGCATCCGGCCGCACAGAGCGTGCAGGCGGATTTCTGGCAGACGCCACAAGCGCTATGGTTGATCGCGGCCGGGCCGATCACGCTGATCCCGTTGGTGTGTTTTAACACCGCCGCGCGCCACCTGCCCTACACCACGCTAGGCTTTTTGCAGTACCTGGCGCCGACCTTAGTGCTGCTCCAGGCAATCTTCCTGTTTAACGAGCACTTTGACCCCAGCAAGCTGGCGGCCTTTATCTGCATTTGGGCTGGTTTGCTGATTTATAGCGTCGATGCCTGGCGTTCGCTGAGCAAGCAAAAAACTGCTTAAAAATTAGCCAACCTTACGCAAGCCTTGCGGTCACTGGCCTGTAGCCAGTTGCCCAAGGCTTATCCACAGAGGCATCCCCGGCCATTGTGCGTAATCTCACGCAACTGTTTGTTTTTTAAACGATATCCTGCAGCGCACGGCAGACTAAGGCTGGCTTAATCACTGCGCAGATTGCGCACAGCATTATCCACACCGGGCGTGGATAAACCCTGGGGCGTGCGCCTCCGCCTAAGTCGACAACCAAACAACAAGACAAAGCACAAGCACTCCCCTGGCAACACTGCACAAAAAACAACCAACTTTACCCAGCGCTTGCAGGCACTGGCCTGCGGCGACTTGCTCAAGGCTTATCCACAGAGGCATCCCCGCCGTTTGTGCGTAACGCTGCAGACACTGCTGGTTTTTTAACCAAAGCCCGCTAAGCCACGCCGCACTAAGGTGTGAATACTAGCTCCCCATCCTGCGCACAGGATTATCCACACCAGAGGGGGATAACTGCGCTGCGTTACAGGCCAGCTCCAAGGTGAGCGGATGGCAGCGCCAAACTGCCGGCGAACGCCCGGCAACTGCTCATTTATTGCACAACAGGCGGCAGAGGCCAGTGTTCATGGGCTCCAGGCATATGCTCAGGGTTTATCCACAGAAGCATCCCCGGCCTTTGTGCGTAACCCGCTGGGCGCTGCTGGTTTTTTAATCAACCCCGCCTAAGCCTTGGGGCTCTAGGGCTGTAGCTGTAGCTCCCCATACCGCGCACAGTCTTATCCACATATAACTGGGATAACCGCCGGGGCTTATCCAAGCACGCGGCGCCGCCGTGACCAAGCACGCAGCGGGGTCAGTCATCCACTTGCAGCTTGAGCTCCACCATCAGGTCATCGGCCAGGGTTTCCAGATGGCTTTGCAACTGCTCCAACGCCAGGCTCTCGGGTACGGCCAACAGGGCCTGAGCTTGGAACAACAACTCACCACTCATGGGCGCAGGAATCACCTCGGTGGTCAGGCTTTCCAGGTTGACGCCCTGACTGCTGAGCAAACGGGTGATGTCGCGCACGATGCCAGGCCGATCATTGCCCACCAGCTCCAGACGAATGCTGCGGCAGGCGCTTACGGGGGCAGTACCCGCCGGCGCCAATTGAATGCGCAGGCCCTGCTCTTGCAATGCCGTGAGGGCGGCGAGCAACTGGCTTTGCTTGGCCTGCGCCACCTGCACTCGCAAGATTCCGGCAAACTGCCCGGCCATACGTGCCATGCGACTTTCCAACCAATTGCCGTCATGGCTGCTAATACACTGGGCGATGCGCTCGACCAGCCCAGGTTTGTCTTCGGCAATCACTGTCAGTACGAGATCGTGCATACGCTTGCTCCTGATTGAATGCTCAGCTTAGACCCAGCCAATAGGTGTAGAAGTTTCCCTCACGCACATAACCGAGACTTTCGTACAAGGCTTGCCCGGCAAGATTGTCGCGCCCGGTTTCCAGTTGCAGACCACAAGCACCGCTGGCTTGGCCATGGGCTTGGGCAGCCAACATCAGCGCGCGGCCATAACCACGGCGCCGCGCCGAGGTTGCCACAAACAGATCACTGAGCAGCCAGGCTGGGGCTAAATGCAAAGACGCGTAAAAGGGATACAGCTGTATGAAGCCCTGGGCGCGGCCTGTTTCATCCAGCGCCAGGAGAATCACCGAGTCGCGCTGCTGCAGGCGCTGCTGGAGAAACGCGGCAATTTGCGCCGGGCTTTTCGGCAATTATAGAAGCTCAGGTACTGCGCGAACAGCGCATTGAGCAGAGCCAGGTCAGCCATTTCAGCGGGGCGGATAAGCATGTTGCAAAGCCTCCAGAATGGACCAGCGGATTAAGCAGACCATAGGTCGAAGGGCGGGGCAGACGCGCTGCGTTAGGCTGTGTAGTATCGCGGCTGTCGCACAGAATAAAAGCCAACACTACTCGCAACCAATGCCTATGAAGTGACTACAAAGCACTCCTTAGTCGTAGAGCGACGCGCACCCCCTGATTTTCCTATGATCTTCATGTAGTATGCCGCGCCTCGGACTACACGACTTATTTTCCAGGTCCGAAGCGGCTATTAAGTAGAGCTGAGCAGAGTGAGGCAAGTGATGACTGAACGCGTTCAAGTAGGCAGCCTGCAGGTTGCCAAAGTGCTGTTCGACTTCGTGAATAACGAAGCCATCCCCGGTACCGGCATTGCTGCCGACAAATTCTGGGCGGGTGCCGAAGCGGTAATTAATGACCTGGCCCCGAAAAACCGTGCCCTGCTCGCCAAACGCGATCAGATTCAGGCGCAAATCGACGCCTGGCACCAAGCCCGCGCGGGTCAAGCCCACGACGCGGCGGCTTACAAAGCCTTCTTGCAGGAAATCGGCTATCTGTTACCCGAACCAGCCGACTTCCAAGCCACCACTGAAAATGTAGACGAAGAAATCGCCCGTCTGGCTGGCCCACAACTGGTGGTGCCGGTGATGAATGCACGCTTTGCCCTCAACGCCTCCAACGCCCGCTGGGGCTCGCTGTACGATGCGCTGTACGGCACCGACGCGATCAGCGAAGAAAATGGAGCGGAAAAAGGCAAGGGCTACAACAAGGTCCGCGGCGACAAAGTTATCGCTTTTGCCCGCGCCTTTCTGGATGACGCCGCCCCACTGCAAGGCGCCTCCCACGTTGACGCCACGGCCTATGTGGTCGCCAACGGGCAACTGCAAGTCAGCCTGAAAAACGGCAGCCAAGTGGGCCTGGTTAACCCGGCTCAGTTGATTGGCTTCCAAGGTGCGGCCAACGCGCCAAAAGCGGTGCTGCTCAAGCACAACGGCCTGCACTTTGAAATCCAGATCGACGCCAGCACGCCAGTGGGCAGCACCGATGCCGCCGGGGTCAAAGACCTGCTGCTGGAATCGGCCCTGACCACCATCATGGACTGCGAAGACTCCATTGCTGCCGTCGATGCCGACGACAAAGTGGTGGTCTACAAAAACTGGCTGGGCCTGATGAAGGGTGACCTGGCGGAAGAAGTCAGCAAAGGCGGTAAGACCTTCACCCGCACCATGAACCCTGATCGCGTTTACACCAAGGCCGACGGCGGCGAACTCAGCCTGCACGGGCGCAGCCTGCTGTTTATCCGTAACGTTGGCCACCTGATGACCAACCCGGCGATCCTCGATGCGCAAGGCTACGAAATTCCGGAAGGCATCCAGGACGCCCTGTTCACCAGCCTGATCGCGGTGCATAACCTCAACGGCAACACCAGCCGTAAGAACAGCCGCACCGGCTCGGTGTACATCGTTAAGCCGAAGATGCACGGCCCTGAAGAAGTGGCGTTTACCAGCGAAATCTTCGCTCGTGTCGAAGACGTGCTGGGCCTCAAGCGCAACACCCTGAAGGTCGGCATCATGGACGAGGAGCGCCGCACCACGGTCAACCTCAAAGCCAGCATCAAAGCGGCCAGCGAGCGCGTGGTGTTTATCAACACCGGCTTCCTCGACCGTACCGGCGACGAAATCCACACCTCCATGGAAGCCGGCGCCGTAGTGCGTAAGGCCGCCATGAAGACGGAGAAATGGATCGGCGCCTACGAGAACTGGAACGTCGATATCGGCTTGGCCACCGGCCTGCAAGGTCGCGCGCAAATCGGTAAAGGCATGTGGGCCATGCCTGACCTGATGGCCGGCATGCTGGAGCAGAAGATCGCACACCCACTAGCCGGTGCTAACACCGCCTGGGTACCGTCGCCGACTGCCGCCTCGCTGCACGTGCTGCACTACCACAAGGTTGACGTGTTCGCCCGTCAGGCCGAGCTGGCTAAGCGTGCGCGGGCCTCGCTGGACGACATCCTGACCATCCCGCTGGCCAAGGACACCAACTGGAGCGCTGAAGAAATCCAGAACGAACTGGATAACAACGCCCAGGGCATCCTCGGCTATGTGGTGCGCTGGATCGACCAAGGCGTCGGCTGCTCCAAGGTGCCGGATATCAACGACATCGGCTTGATGGAAGACCGCGCGACCCTGCGCATCTCCAGCCAGCTGCTGGCCAACTGGCTGCGTCACGGTATCGCCAGCGAAGAGCAGATCGTCGCCAGCCTTAAGCGCATGGCGCCGGTGGTCGATCGACAGAACGCCAACGACCCGCTGTACCGTCCGCTGGCCCCGAACTTCGACGACAACATCGCCTTCCAGGCGGCGCTGGAGTTGGTCGTCGAAGGTGGCAAGCAGCCCAACGGCTACACCGAGCCGGTGCTGCATCGTCGCCGTCGTGAGTTCAAGGCGAAAAACGGCCAGTAAGGCGTTTGCCAGCCATAAAAAAACCGCCTTCGGGCGGTTTTTTTATGGCGTAACTTCAGGTCACAGGCAATTTAGCTTCGCCTTCGAGGTTATGGCAGATCTGCTCAAACATATCCGTTTCAGTCATGGCCGGCAGCAGCAGACCGGTGCCCGGCAGCTCAATGGCCGACAAGCTGCCGTGGTCATGGTGATGCAGAACCAACACCTGCTGGCATTGCAGATACGCAAAGGCCGTCAGCGACACCTGAAACTCATCGGACAGAGACTGCACCCCGACATCCGGCACCCGCTCGCGACGCTGGTAATTACCGGCGCGGCGCTCGTTGTACTTAGCCCAGGCAAACAAGCACAAGCCAATCGCCAACGCCACTACGGCGTAGGCCGTCAGCGTGCTGAGGGTTTGCAGAATTTCCAGGCCAAAGCTCAGGCGCAGGCCCATATGGCTGTTGTGCAGCAGGGCCAGCACACCGCGATAGATCAGATAAGCCAAACCCACCCAGGCGAGCAGGGTCAATAAGCCGTCGATCAGCCGCGGCAGCCATTTTTGTTGGGTATGAATCAGCAAACTCATGGTGCGCTCCTTTTAATCCCGCGATCCGGACTGACCCAACGCGCTCGCTCCTGGCGGCGCTTGAGCATGACCTTGGGAAAGCTGACCAAGGTGGTGCACAGGGTCACCATCCAAAACACCAAGGGGTACCAGATAATCCAAAACAGCGAGCGGGCCAGGTTCTGCTCATAACGCCGCTCAATCATCAGGCTGATAAAGAACTGCAGCAGGCACACGCAGGCCAGCACCAAACCAGTAAAGGCCGGTGGCATGATGCTGCTGACTTGCAGATTAGGCGGCAGCTCTACCACTAAGCCGAGCAGGTAGAGAACGATGGACAAGGCAAAGGTGAACGCCCACACCGCCGACAGGCAAAACTCCAAGAGCAGCGGCCACATATAGCGAAAGCGCCAGACCCAGATGCTGCCAATGTTTTTCAACAGCACTTCGGCGCCGCCTTGGGCCCAACGCAGGCGCTGCTTCCACAGGCCGCGCAGGGTTTCGGGCATGAGAATCCAGCACAGCGCCCGCGGCTCGTAGAAGATGCTCCAGTGATCCAGTTGCAGCTGCCAGCTGACATCAATGTCCTCGGTGATCATGTCAGCGCTCCAATAGCCGATGCGGTTTAACGCACTGCGGCGAAACGCGGCAATCACCCCAGACACGGTAAATACCCGGCCATACACGCGCTGGGTACGCTTGATCAAGCCGATGATCGAAGAGAACTCGCCGACCTGCACGCGCCCGATCAGGGTCGAGCGTGTACGAATGCGCGGGTTACCGGTCACGGCGCCGACCCGAGGATTATCAATCAGCGGTGCGACCAGATAGGCCGCCGCATCACGGTCAAGCAAGGCATCACCATCGATGCACACGAGGTACTCGCTACGTGCCGCCAGCGCGCCCATGCGCAGGGCCACGGCCTTGCCCTGGTTGTGCGCCAAATGCAGCACGCGCAGGCGTGGCTCAGTGGCAGCCAGGCCGTCCAGCACCTGCCCGGTGTTATCGCTGGAGCCGTCGTTGATGGCGATCACCTCAATCGACGGATAGCGCTGCGCCAACGCCGCGCCGATGGTTTCCACCGCGTGTTCGCCTTCGTTAAAGCACGGAATCAGGATCGACACCAAGGGCTGGCCCTTCAGCTCAGGCGGCGCCACATCCCCCTTATTCGACCAGCGCCAATGGCGCTCCCAATGCAGCCAAAAGTAGGTGCCGCCGCAGATCCACAGCGCCGACATAAACAGCGGATAGAAAAACACGAAGTCCAGCAGCACCTCGCCAGTCAGGCTCAGGGCTACCCCCACTGGTGCGCCCAACACCAGCAACAGAATTAATAGGGCGTAGATACGATCCATCATGGCAGCGGAAACCACGCATTGGAGAAGGCCGGACGAATGCTCTGCAATCGCGGCTGGTCATTAATGAAGTCATCGGGGTAGTAGCCGTAGTTGCGTACGCCATTGATTTGCAAACGGCGCATCCACTTGGCGAGCAACTGGCTGTCGATGGGCTTGCCTTCTTTGGTCTGCCAATCCCGCGCCTGCAACTCGAACACCGTGCGCTCCAGCGCCCGTGGACGGCTGGCAATGCGCTGCACGAGTTGGTCGAGCCAGACTTCGGAGTCCTCAACAGTGCTTCCCTCCATCAGCGGCATGGCCATGGGCGCGGTCCAATCGTAGGTCGCGAGGAAGTCATCAAGGTTCTGCGCGAACCAGGTTTCGCTATAGGGATTGATGATCGGCTGGGCGTAGATATTGCGCGCGGTCTTCACCTGCGGCCCACGGATGGCACGAACCTTGGCGGTCAGCTCAGTGGTGAAGTCGATCAGGTAGCGGCTCTTAAAGCGGCTCCAGCGCTGCAAGGTGTCTTCGTCACCACGCAGACTGCGCATATCCCCCGGCAAGCCGGCCGCGCGATAGGCGGCCATGGCCTGCGGGCCGGCGTCTTCGAAGTCGGAGAGCAAGGCGTCGTCGTGGAACAGCACGCCGGCGAAGTTGGCGTGGCGCGCCAGATCCTCGTAAATCTCGCCGATCTGCTGACGCACCTCAGGATCGAACGGCGACAGGCGCACGTACTGCTCATGGCTCACGCTCAGGCTGCCGTCCTTGGCCCAACGCTGCACCCGGGGCAGGCGTGAATCGAGGTCGTAAGCCAGCACCGGCATCCAGGCATACACCTCCACCTTGGCGCGGGTGCGCAGTTGCCAGGCGACGCGGTTGAACAAGTCGGCGCGCATCGGCAGGTGGCGGTTGGGGAAATACAGCTCTTTGACTAAACCATCACCCACCGGGTCAGCGTAAGCCTGCAAGAACACCGTGGTGATACGCATATCTGCAATGCGCTGCACCAGCGCGCCCAAGTTGCTATCCATCTGCTGCGGATCGGGATCGTAGACGTAGTCCAGGTCGACATGGGCCACGCGCATCAGCTCGGTCTCATCCACCGTGCTGATGGCGGCAGCAAAACGATCGGTATTGGGGTCACCATTGAGCAAAAAGCGCGGCCCGGCTTGCAGGGTTTTCAGGGTGTCGATGCCGTCCTCCAGGGTCAGCGCCAGCTCATAGCCGTTGTCGCCGATGATCTTCAGCGCGGTGCCGCTGGCCGCCCCATAAGGCCAGACCCAGACCCGTGGCGCCCGGCCGGTGGCGGCCTGGATTTTATTGCTGATGCGCTGCACGTCCTGGCCGATACGCGCGTTGTACTGCGCGTCGGTTTCGTAACGTTTGCTTTGCGGGTCATACAGGCGCGTCACCGCGGCCGGCTGTACGTTGCCCTGGGGGTTGGCCAGGGCGCCATAGTGCAGAGCATTGGTGTGGGCGGCGATTTCAACCAGACCACTGCGGGCGATCTCGCTGATTTCTGGCCACGACAAGAAGCGCTCACGGGCCACCGCCAGGCCACCGAAGTCGACCTTCTGCTGCTGCGGGGTATCCATCCACACCCCGACTGGGGCCAGCACCGCGTGCCAGTTGTAGGCCTTGAGGATCGGCAACACACGCTGATAAAAGCTGCTGTAACCGTCGTCAAAACTCAGCAGCAGGGGTTTATCCGGCAAGGCCGGGCCACCGTGTTTAGCCGCCAGGACCTGATCGATGGACACCGCCTCGAAGCCGCTGGCTTTGAGCCAAGCCAGCTGATCAACCAAGTTGGCGGTACGCACGGTTAAAAACGCCTGATCAGCGTCGACATCGTCGATGTTGTGATAGGCCAACGCCAGCACCTTACCTTTGGGCCAGGGGCTTTCCCCCACGGGCTGCAGACGCAAATGCGGTGCGGTAAAGGGCGGCGCTTCGGCGGCGCAGGCCGCCAGCATAAATGCGACCATAGTCAGCAGGACGCAGCTGTAGAAACGAGCCATGGGATATCCTTAAAAGCGATAGTTAACGTCGAACGTCACGCGTACTTCTTGTTCGCGATCGCCGTCATACGGGCGGCTTAACAACGACACCGCCAGACCGCCGTCGAAGCGGTCATCGAAACGCAGACGCTGGCCGTAACTGATCAGGCCGATGGCGTCCGTGCCATAGTTCTGCTGATTGAGGGCGCCGGCGCCGATCTCGCCGTGCTGACTCCAGAGGGTTTCGTAACGCTGGTAGATGGCATGTTGCAGACGCACGCTCGGCAGCACGCTGTACTCGCCCTTGGGGTTGAAGTACGGCACATCGTTGTCATTGCTGTTACGGCTGGCCCCCACTTCCAGACCCAGATCGGCCTGCCAGTCCGGTGCGGTATACATGCGTTCGCTACCGGTCAGGACCAAACCTAAGCGGTCGTTACCATCACTGAAGTTGGCCGCGTTGGCGCTTAAGCGCCACTCGCGACGTTCACTGTCACGCCAGCGCACATAGCCACTTAAGCTGTCGGAGGTGATGTCGGAGTTGAGCGCGCGCAACGGCGTATCAGCGGACAGATACTGCGCCGACCAGCCGTATTGCCAGTAATCGTCGACGTCATGCATGCCACTTAAGCGGATGCCGGGCTTTTCGCCGTGGCCGAAGTTGTGCTTCGACACTTCGGCCTCCACCGTGTGGTTACGCGAGCGCCATTCCACCCCGGCGCGCTGGAAGCGGTCATGGCCACGGCCTTCTTCGAAGTCACCGGTGGCATAGCCGGCGCCGCCAAAAACCCGCCAGTTATCATCGATCGGCGGGCTGTAGAGCACGGCATCAATGCCCAGATCATCGCCGCCGGAAACCTGACTGCCGCTGCCCAGGCCGCGATAGCCGTTAACCCGCAACTCGGCCATGTGATGAACCTTGCGCAGTTTTTCCAGGCGCCGGGCCTGGAGGTTTTCCGGATAACGGCTGATCACGTCATCGGCCAACATATCCATCTGCTGCCACTCTTGCAGTTCGAGGGCGGCGAAGCCTTGCTCGACCTCCAGATCGAGATTGCGCGGCGCGGTGCTCTCCGCCACTTTCAGTTCTTCCTCGGCCCGGCGCGGCCAGCCACGAACCAGATACAGACTGGCCAAGCTGGTGCGCAGCGAGCTGTTGTTCGGCGCATTGGCCACCAGCTGCGACAAGCTTTGCTCGGCCACTGGCGTGTCATTGATTTGCATGGCGCTGGCGGCCTTCAGCTCCTGGGACTCCAACCAATTGGGGTTGGGCTCAGGCTCAGGGTTGCCGACCAGATAGGTGCGCGGTGCTTGCTGGGTGGCGAGTACGGCGGCTTGGGCATCGGCAGCCTCGACCTGACCACTCTCGACCAAGGCGTAAAACAAGCTGCGCTGATCCTCCAGCCACTCGGGGTGCTTGTCGTTTTCACCGGCGATGATCTGCCGGTACAGCCCGGCAGCTTCTTCGGGATGGCGCAGATACAGGTAAGCCGAAGCCACCCAACGCAGGGCGTAATCCGGCAGCGTCACCTGTTCGGCTTTGAGCTGCTGGTATTCACTGAGCACCTGCGTCATGTCGCTGCGCGCATGCAAGGCACCCAGGCGGTCGATACGCAGCCGCTGGATATTGCCCTGCGCCTGCGGCAACGCTTGCCACTGCTGCCACCAACGTTCGGCCTGAGCCAAGGCGCGATCGGCAAGGTCAAACCGCTGCGTCTCGGAGCGCGTGGCCAGATGCGCCTGGCGCACCTGCTCAGCCAGCACATCACCTTGCAGGCTGCGCAGTTGCGCGGCGTCGAGTAAATGCGGGTAGCGCTCGGCGAGGGTTAAAGCGGGCTGGGCGAGGCCGGCGTTTTGCAACGCCAAGAGGTATTCACGGGCCACGCTGACACTGCCTGGCGCCAGGTCTTTGGCCTTATCCACTTCGGCCAGGGCGGCATAACGCTGACCATCGGCCAAGTAGGCATAGGCCAGCGCCAGACGCCGTTCTGGATCATTCGGCGCGCGCGTCACCAGACTACGCCCACGGCTGATGGCCGCGCTGCGCTGACCGGCATCGGCCAAGGTCATCACCTCGCCCAGCAACAAGCCTTGATGCTCAGGGAAACGCAGCAAGCCCTGACGGTACACATTCAATGCCTGCGGCCACTGGCGCAAGTTACGGTAAGCCCGCGCCACTGCGGCCAAGGCATCGGCATTCACTGTGTTAGCCGTACCCGGCTGCTCGTACAGCTGCACCACTTCAGCATCTTCACCGGCCCAGCTGGCAATCAGCAGGTGATCGGTGAGAAAGTGCGGCGAGTGCCAATCCACTTCCTGCTGACGTAGATAAGTCAGCGCAGGGGCGTAATCGCCGGCGCGCGCACGTTCAATCAGTTGATCATAGGACGACTGAGCGTGGGCCCAGCCAGTCAGCAAGAGGGAGGAGCACAACAGGCCGATTCGTCCGGGCGAAAAACGCCGAACAGCACCTGCGGCTGCCATTTTGTGGATTGGGTATAGCTTCACGGACTAAGTCCCTGTCTCGGTTCTTGGCTATTGCGTTGCTAAAGGAGCTAGAGTCAAAAGCCACTTTATTGACACCAAGACCGATTATCACACGGAAAGAACATTTTATTGACACCGACCAGACGAACCGCACAGTGCCAGCATGTAAAAAAAACTGCGAATCTGTTCGAGATATTGAATTTTTCTTGTGGTTTTACGTGACTGAGTTCACTTCTACTTAGGTCCAATGGCGCCCTACTCAGCCTTTAGCCAGCCTGCGCTAATCAAGGCTCAACCGAGGACAGCCCATGGCTGTGGCAGACGATTTCGCCCAGGCAGGCAAAACTGCGGTGCTGCAGAACATCCACGGCACCATGGAGTTTTTGCACAAGTTTCCGCCGTTCAATCAGATGGAAAGCGCCCACTTGGGTTACCTGGTGGAAAACTGTCAGTTACGCTTTTATGCCGCCGGCGACACCATCATTGCCCCCCAAGACGGCCCGGTGCAGCACTTCTACATCGTTAAACAAGGCCGCGTGCAGGGCGAGCGCAGCCAACCCGGAGCGGCCACAGGCAACCGGCAAAGCACCTTTGAGATTAGCAGCGGCGAGTGCTTCCCGCTGGCGGCCTTGATCGGCGAACGCGCCACCCGCACCGAACACATTGCCGGTGCCGACACCTTTTGCCTGCTGCTGCCGAAAACCGCCTTTATCAAGCTATTTGCCCTGTCCAGCCCGCTGCGCGACTTTGCCTTGCGCGGCGTCAGCAGCCTGCTCGATCAGGTCAACCAGCAGGTGCAAATGCGCGCCGTGGAAACCCTCGGCGCGCAGTATTCCCTCGATACCCGCTTAGGTCAGCTGGCCATGCGCGCGCCGCTCAGTTGCGGGCCAGAGTTGCCGCTGCGCGAGGCCGTCAAACTGATGGATGAGCAACATGTGGGCAGCATTGTGGTGGTCGATGGCGCGCAGCGCCCGCAAGGCATCTTTACCCTGCGCGACCTGCGCCGGGTGGTCGCCGACGGCCACGCGCTGGAGCAGCCGATCAGCCAGTTGATGACCCAAGCGCCATTTCATCTGCCGCCCAGCGCCAGCGCCTTTGATGCGGCACTGGCGATGACCGAGCGGCATATCGCCCACGTTTGCGTGGTGGAGCACGGGCGCTTATGCGGGGTGATCTCGGAGCGCGACCTGTTCAGTTTGCAGCGCGTCGACCTGGTTCATCTGGCCCGCACCATTCGCCAGGCCGGCAGCATCGCCAGCTTAGTGGCGCTACGGGTGGAGGTGCAGCGTTTGGTCGACAGCATGCTGGCCCATGGCGCCAGCTCGACGCAGATCACCCAACTGATCACCCGTTTAAATGATCACTGCGTATGCCGGGTGATTGAGCTGTGCCTGCAGCAACTCGGCGACCCCGGCGTAGCCTTCACCTGGCTGTGTTTTGGCAGCGAAGGCCGTAGCGAGCAGACCCTGTACACCGATCAGGACAACGGCATTTTGTTTGCGGCCAAGGATGCCGTGGAGGCCGCGGCGATTCGCGGGCGCCTGCTGCCATTGGCCGAGCAGATTAACCAGGCCTTGGCCGAGTGCGGCTTTAGCCTGTGCCAAGGGCAGATCATGGCCAGCAATCCGGCGCTGTGTTTATCCCAGCAGGAGTGGAGCAAGCGCTTCAGCCAGTTTATCCACGAGGCCTCGGCGCAGAGCCTGCTGGCCGCCACCATCTATTTCGACCTGCGCGCCGTATGGGGGCCGAGCGAGCCTTGCGAGCAACTGCGCGCCGGGGTGCTGACGCAGATCGCCGATAACCCGCTGTTCCAACGCCGTATGGCCGAGAACGCCTTGCGCCACAAACCGCCGGTGGGCGTATTGCGCAGCTTTGTCTTAGCGCGCAAAGGCGCGGAGAAAGACACCCTGGATTTAAAAGTCCAGGGCCTCACGCCCTTTGTCGATGCCGCCCGGTTGCTGGCCTTGGCCCATGGCATCAGCACCTGCAACACCTTGGAGCGGCTGCGCGAGCTGGTCGCCCGGCAAGTGATCGAGGCCCAGGATGGCGCGGCCTATGAGGAGGCCTATCACTTTATTCAGCAGACCCGCATGCAGCAGCACCAGCTCCAGGCGCGGGCGCAACTGCCCTACTCCAACCGCATCGACCCGAGCCAACTGAACCTGCTCGACCAGCGCATCCTGCGTGAATCCCTGCGCCAGGCGCAGCGCCTGCAAAGCAGCCTGAGTCTGCGCTATCAGTTATGAGCAGCTGTTATGAATGGATTTAACTGGTGGCGCCCGCGCCGCGTCTGCCTAAGCAGCCACGACTTAGCCCGGCGCGAGCAACTGCCCGCGCCCGCGCCCCTGACGGATGCCCCGCTGGAGCAACAGCGTCTGGTGGTGCTGGATCTGGAAACCAGTGGCCTGGACCTTAAGCGCGATCAGCTGCTGTCGATTGGCGCGGTGGTGATCGACCAAGGCGGCATTCAGCTCGGCCAACAGTTTGAATGCACCCTACTGCGCCCCGCCGCACCGGCCAACCCCAGCACCTTGATCCATGGTTTGGCCCCCAGTCAGATCGCCAATGGCGTGGCACCGGCCCAGGCGCTGCTGGATTTTATGCAGTTTGTCGGCAGCAGCCCCTTGCTGGCCTTTCATGCCGGGTTTGATCAGCGCATGCTCGCCCGCGCCCTATTGGAAACCCTGGATCTGCGCCTGCAGCATCGGTTTTTTGATGTGGCCGAGCTGGCCCCCATGCTTAACCCCGCAGCCAATATTCGCCACGGCGGCCTGGATGACTGGATAGCCCACTTCCACTTGCAGGTGTTGCAGCGTCACCACGCCAGCGCCGATGCCCTGGCCACCGCCGAGCTGGCGCTGATTCTGTTTCGCCAGGCGCGGCGCCAGCAGCTCGACAGCCTCGCCGCCTTGCAGCAGCGCCTAAGCCAATGGCGCCAGCGCCAGCAAGGGATGTCGCTGTGAGGCTTACAGATCACGCATCAGCAAGGCGTAGTCCAACTGCACCTCTGGCGGCAGCGGCAGGTACAGCACATGGCCGTCGCCCGGAGCCACCGTCATGGCCTCGCCCTTGCGGTTCTCTAAATGCTCCAGGGTAAAGCGCAGGTTGCCCTGGGGCGTCATCAGCTCCAGCTGATCAGCGACGGCGAAACGGTTTTTTACCCGCACTTCGGCTAGGTCGCCACGCCGCTCGCCGGTCAGCTCACCAACAAACTGCTGACGCTCCGACACCGAGCTGCCGTGTTGATAGTTCTGGTATTCGTCGTGCACATGGCGCCGCAGAAAGCCTTCGGTGTAACCACGATGGGCGAGGGACTCCAAGGTATCCATCAGGCTCTTATCAAACGGCCGGCCGGCGAGCGCATCGTCGATGGCCTTGCGATAGACCTGGGCGGTGCGCGCCACGTAGTAGTGGGACTTGGTCCGCCCCTCGATCTTCAGCGAGTGCACGCCCATCTGCACCAGCCGCTCGACATGCTGCACGGCGCGCAGGTCCTTGGAGTTCATGATGTAGGTCCCGTGCTCATCTTCATAAGCGGCCATCTGTTCGCCGGGGCGGCTGGCATCTTCCAGCAAGAACATCTGTGTGGTCGGCGCGCCCTCGCCCAAAGTCGGCTCGACGATGTTGACGATCTCGCCCAGCTCGTTTTGCCCGGCGCTTTCGGCCTTGTACTGCCAGCGGCAGGCATTGGTGCAGGTGCCCTGATTCGGGTCGCGCTTATTGATATAGCCAGATAACAAACAGCGCCCGGAATAGGCCATGCACAGCGCACCGTGGACGAACACTTCCAGCTCCATGGCCGGCACCTGTTGGCGGATTTCAGCGATCTCTTCCAAGGACAACTCGCGGGACAAAATCACCCGGCTAAGGCCCATCTGCTGCCAGAACTTGACGCTGGCCCAGTTCACCGCGTTGGCCTGCACCGACAGGTGAATCGGCATCTGTGGGAAGTGCTCGCGCACCAGCATGATCAATCCCGGATCGGACATGATCAGCGCATCGGGCCCCATCGCGATCACCGGCGCCAAGTCCTTGAGGAAGGTCTTCAGCTTGGCGTTATGCGGGGCGATGTTCACCACCACATAAAACCGTTTACCGAGGCCATGGGCCTCGTCGATGCCTTGCTTGAGCGTGGCGTGATCAAACTCGTTATTGCGCACCCGCAGGCTGTAGCGCGGCTGCCCGGCGTACACCGCATCGGCGCCATAGGCGAAGGCGTAACGCATGTTTTTTAAGGTCCCGGCGGGGGACAGAAGCTCAACGAAAGGTGACCGAGTCGACATAACTGCACTTTGCTAACGAACCGAGCCGGTCACTTTAAGGCGCCAGTTAGAGCGGCGTATTGACCTAAATCTATGCCGCTGCGCTTTGCCATACATCGACCTGAACGGACACTCGATTGCCGCTATGCCGTGCGCCTGCCATCATATGCGAATAATTCTCGATAATTTTAGCGTTTCCGAGGTTGGCGTGGCAGTACAGGATTCCGCACAGCAGCAGTTACTCAGCCTGTTCTATCGGGAACATCGCGGCTGGCTGCTCGGTTGGCTGCGCAAAAGCCTGTACAGCCCGGAGCGGGCCGAGGATCTCAGTCAAGACACCTTCGTCCGTCTGTGCGGCCGCGACGACCTGCACCAAGCGCGCGAGCCCCGCGCCCTGCTGAGCACCATCGCCAAAGGCCTGCTGATTGATCACTGGCGCCGCAGCGCGCTGGAGCGCGCCTACCTGGAAAGCCTGGCGCAACAAACCGAACAGCACTCGGTCAGTCTTGAACAGCAGGCCTTGGCCCTAGAAGCCCTGCATGAAATCGAGCGCCTGCTCAGCGGTCTGTCGCGTAACGCCCGCGCCGCGTTCTTGTATAACCGCCTGGATGGCTTAGGCCACGCCGAGATCGCCGAGCGCTTGGGCGTGTCGGTCTCCCGCGTGCGCCAATACCTGGCCCAGGGTATGCGCCAGTGCTATATCGCGCTCTATGGCCAGCCCAGTGAATAGCGTCAGCGCCCGCGTGCTGGACGCGGCCATCGAGTGGCAACTGTGCCTCGACTCCGGCACTGCCAGCGCCGCCGAGCGCGAAGCGTTTAACCAGTGGCTGTGCGCCCACCCGGAACACAGCCGGGTGTGGCAGCAACTCAATGGCGTCGACCTGCGCCTCGCTTGCGCGGCCACCGCGCCAGCGCGCCAGGCCTTGCTGCACAATGCCCGCCAACAAGGGCAGCGCCGGATCGGCACCGTGCTGGGCTTCGTCTTCAGCGCCGGCCTGGTGTTGGCCCTGTTCAACCAATACCGCGAGCTGGGCGATTACTTCAGTAATGAATACACCGCTTATGGCGAGCAACGCCAGTTGCGCCTGAGCGATCAAACTCAAGTGCGTCTTAACAGCGCCAGCGCCGTGGATATCGAGTTCGATGCCGAGGAGCGGCGCCTGTATTTGCGCAGCGGCGAGATTCTGGTCGAGACCGCCCATGGCGATAGCCGGCCCTTTATCGTACGCACCGCACAAGGCCGCTTGCAGGCCCTCGGCACACGCTTCCTGGT
Source organism: Pseudomonas sp. 5P_3.1_Bac2 (assembly GCF_025465995.1). Taxonomy (GTDB): domain Bacteria; phylum Pseudomonadota; class Gammaproteobacteria; order Pseudomonadales; family Pseudomonadaceae; genus Aquipseudomonas. Next base: position 72,647 of record NZ_JANLNY010000022.1, read on the forward strand.
TCGCCGCGAAGGCGATGCCACGCGGCTGATTGTGTTGCAGTCGGCGGTGGCTGCCACGCCGGCGCAAAGCGCTGAACAGCAAGTGATCAACCAGGGCCAGCAGGTGCTGATGCAACGCCAGCAACTGGGCCGCATTCAGACGGCGGCGCCCGGCGCCGAAGCCTGGAGCAAAGGCATGCTGGTGGCGGACAACTTGCCCTTGGCCGAACTGCTCGACCAGTTGGGTCAGTATCAACAGGGTTATCTGGGCGTTGATCCGCAGGTGGCCAACCTGCGCATCAGCGGCAGCTTCCCCCTCTACGACACGGATAAGGCCCTGGCGGCGCTGCCCGCCAGTCTGCCCGTGCGCATTCAACGTGTGGGTTCTTGGTGGCAGCGGGTGGTGCCGGCGCTGGCGCAAAAATAATTTTCGCCAGCCCCTGTCACTTTTGCGCCCTGCTTCGGCAATAGGACATTCAGCTGCATCCCTGTCCCGGAGAGTTGCCCTATGACACCCGCCCCATTGCCGTTGCGCCCCTTGTTGCCCAGCCTTGCCATGAGTCTCGCCATCAGCCTGGCTGGCCTCAGTGGCCAGGCCTTAGCTCAGCCCTATCAGCTGCCGGCTGCGCCCTTGGCCAGCACCCTTAGCCAGATCGCCAGCCAAGCCGGCATCGTGCTGAGCATCGACCCGGCGCTGACCGCTGGCAAACAGGCCGCCGCGCTTGAAGGTGACTACTCGGGTCTGGATGCGCTCAAACAAGCCCTGCGCGGCAGCGGCCTGCAACTGCAGGCAGGCAATGCCGGCACTTACAGTTTGGTACCGGAGCCCGACAGCGCAGCGCTGAACGTGCCGGACGTGCTGATCACCGGCAACCAGGAAACCGAAAACGCCTGGGGCCCCACCAGCGGTTATCTGGCGCAACGCACCGCTGCCGGCAGCAAGACCGATACGGCACTGGCCGAAGCGCCGCGCTCGATCAGCGTGGTCACCCGCGCGCAAATGGAGGATCGCAGCGTCCTCAGCCTCAACGATGCCCTGCGCTACACCGCCGGCGTGCAGAGCAGCGGTTATGGCAGCGACAGCCGTAACGACTGGCTGCTGATTCGCGGCTTTGTTCCCACCCAGTTCCTCGATGGCCTGCCCCTGCCACGCGGCACCTATGTCACGCCGAAGATCGAGCCATGGAACCTGGAACGCATCAACGTGCTGCGCGGCCCCGCTTCCTCGGTGTATGGCCAAACCCCGCCCGGCGGCCTGCTGGATATGGTCAGCCGACGCCCGCAGGAGAACAGCAGCCATGAAGTCGAAGCTCAGGTCGGCAGCAATAATCATCGCCAGATCAACTTCGACAGCACCGGCAAACTCGATGACGAGGCCACCTGGCTGTACCGCATCAGCGGTACCGTGCGCGACAGCGACACAGTGATCGATCACATCGAAGACAAGCGCTACAACATCGCGCCAAGCCTGACCTGGAACATCAACGATGACACCCATCTGACGTTCCTCTCCCAATACACCCGCGACGACACCGGCATCACCGGGCAATTCCTGCCGCTGCAAGGCACCAAGCTGCCCAGCGAGGCGGGCAAGATCTCCCATCACAAAAACCTCGGTGATCCGGATTGGGAGTTCTACGACCGTACTTACTACTCCCTGGGCTATGCCTTCGACACCCAACTCAACGATGTTTGGCAGTTCCGCCAAAACCTGCGCTATGTGAAGAACGATCTGGACTTTAACGGCATCACCGCCGGTGGCCAGTTCTGGCCCGCAGGCCCTGATGAGTCGGTCAGCCCTGACGGTACGATCAAGCGCAGCGCCGGTAAGGTCAACGAAGACATCGCCCAGTTCGCTGTGGATAACAACTTCCAGGCCGACTTCCAGACCGGGCCAATCAGCCACACGTTGCTGCTCGGCGTGGATCACCAGCGCAGCAACAATAACTCCAGCTGGCTGTGGGGCTCCGATGGCGTGCCGTCGAGCAACATCCACAACCCCAGCTATGGTCAGGATTTCTCCAAGGTGAAGTACTTCACCATGTACGACTACCAGCAAAAGATTCAGCAAACCGGTGTTTATATCCAGGATCAGTTGGCCCTGGATAACTGGCGCCTGACCCTGGGCGGCCGTGAAGACTGGGTGCACACCGCCACCACCTTCCATAACTTTGGCGACGCGACCAACACGGATCGCGCGAAGAAATTCACCGGCAACGCCGCCCTGAGCTATGTGTTTGATAGCGGCATCACGCCCTACCTTTCCTACGCCGAATCCTTCCAGCCGGTGATGGGCAGTTTGGTCAGCAGCACCGAGGCGATGAAGCCCACCGAAGGCCAGCAAGTCGAACTGGGCATCAAATACCAACCGCCCGGCACCAGCATGCTGTTCAGTGCCGCGGTGTTTGACCTGACCCAGGAAAACATGAGCATCAGCGAGAACAACATCACCCGCCAAGTCGGTGAAGTACGGGTCAAGGGCCTGGAGTTGGAGGCTAACGCCGACGTCACCGAAAACCTCAAGCTGATCGGCTCCTACAGCTACACCGACAGCGAAATCGTTAAGGGCAACCCAGGCGAAAAAGGCCAGCGCATGAAGCAGATGCCACGTAACCAAGCCACGGTCTGGGCTGATTACACCTGGCACGCCGGTGTGCTGGATGGTCTTGGTCTGGCCGCTGGGGTGCGCTATGTCGGCGACTCCTACGGCGATGCAATCAACTCCGACTGGGGCTACACCAGCTCCTACACCGTGTATGACGCCTCGGTGCATTACGACCTGGGCCGCCTCGCCAGCTCGCTCAAAGGCGCCAGGCTGGCGTTGGATGCGAAGAACATCTTCAACAAAGATTACCTCTCCACCTGCGATGGCTTTTATTGCTACTACGGCGATGAGCGCAACGTAGTCGCCAGCGTCAACTACAAGTGGTAAAGCCTATCGAGGCCGCCTCCAGCGGGCGGCCTCGGTCCTAGTGAGCCTGTTATGAAGAGCACAAGCATCCGTCGCTGGTCGGTGATTCACACCTGGACCAGCCTGATCTGCACCCTGTTTTTACTGCTGTTGGCGCTCACCGGCCTGCCGCTGATTTTCCACCATGAGCTGGAGCATCTGCTCGGTGACGCGCCTGAGCTTAAGGCCATGCCCGCCACCACGCCGCACCTGAGTTTGCAGGCGCTGGTCGAAGCAGCCGAGCGCCATCGCCCCGGCGAAGTGGTGCAGTACTTTGGCTATGACAAAGACGAGCGCAACGGCGTGGTGGCGATTACCGCGGCCACGGCGGGCACCGATCCCAACCTGTCGCACACCTTCATGCTCGACGCTCGCAGCGGCGAACCTGTGGCCATGCCAGCGGCTAATGGCGGCCTGCTGATGGTGATGCTGCGCCTGCATGTGGATATGTTTGCCGGCCTGCCCGGCAAGCTGCTGCTGGCCTTTATGGGCCTGCTGTTTGTGCTGTCGATTATTTCCGGTGCGGTGCTCTACGCGCCGTTTATGCGCCGGCTTAAATTCGCCGAAGTCCGCCGCGATAAGTCGCGCCGCGTGCGCTGGCTCGACCTGCATAACCTGATTGGTATCGTCACCCTGACCTGGGCCTTGGTGGTCGGTGTCACCGGAGTGATCAGCGCCTGCGCCGACTTACTGATCAGCGCCTGGCGCAACGACTCACTCACCGCCATGGTCGCGCCCTATCGCGATGCGCCGCCGCTGAGCCAACGTGCCTCGGTCGATAACCTGCTGACCATTGCCAGCCAGGCCGCGCCGGGAATGCTGCCAGACTTTATCGCCTTCCCCGGCACACGCTTCTCCAGCGAGCATCACTACAGCGTGTTTATGCAAGGCAGCACACACCTCACCTCCCATCTGTGGACCCCGGTGCTGATCGACGCGCAAACCCTCAAGGTCACCGCCGTCGGCGAACGCCCCTGGTACATGGATGCACTGGCGCTGTCGCAACCCCTGCACTTTGGTGACTATGGTGGCCGGCCGATGCAGATTCTCTGGGCCGTGCTGGATGTGCTGACCATCATCGTCCTAGGCAGCGGCCTGTACCTTTGGTGGGTGCGGCTGCGCAATCGGCCGCGGGTCAAAGACGCCGTGCAGGTGCAACCATGAACTGGCGCCAAACGACCTTTGCCCTGCCCGCCGTGATCGCCTTGCTCAGCGCTATTGGCCTGCTGAGCGCGCTGCTCGGCGATGGCCTGTGGGATGCCCTGGCCTGGCTCGGCTTGGGTTTGCCAGCGCTGCTCGGCACTTGGCCCCTGCTGCGTAAGTAGCGGCGGCGAACGAGGCCGATCCGGCCATTACAAGAGGTTAACTTGTTCTCTACGACCTTGGTCTACAGCCCCCGTGGTTTACGACTAAGGTCGTCTGTCGCGGCGGCATTTGGGGCCTAGAGTTAGCGATACCCCAAACCGTCGGAGGACAACAATAATGCACGACGATAGCTACGCACGGATCCAAGCGAGTCCGCGCTTCCAGGAGTTGGTCGCCAAGCGCGAACGCTTCGCCTGGCTCCTCTCCAGCATCATTCTCGGCCTGTATGTGGCCTTTATTCTGCTCATTGCCTTCCAGCCGCAGTTGCTCGGCACCCGCATCAGTGCGGACAGCTCGATCACCTGGGGCATCCCCATGGGGGTTGGCTTGATTGTGGTGTCCTTCATCCTGACTGGCGTTTACGTGCGCCGCGCCAATGGCGAGTTCGATAACCTCAACCAAGCCATTCTCGACGAGGTGCAGCCATGATCAAACGCTCCCTCAGCGCTCTCGCCCTGCTCGCCATCGCCCCTGCCCTGTGGGCCGCCGGTGCGATTGAAGGCGACGTGCAACGCCAGCCGCTTAACGTCTCGGCCATTGTGATGTTCCTCGCCTTCGTTGGCGCCACGCTGTACATCACCTACTGGGCGTCCAAACGCAACACATCGACCTCCGACTTCTACACCGCCGGCGGCAGCATCACCGGATTCCAAAACGGCCTGGCGATTGCCGGCGACTACATGTCGGCGGCGTCCTTCCTCGGCATTTCCGCCTTGGTGTTCACCTCCGGCTACGATGGCCTGATCTACTCCATCGGCTTCCTGGTCGGCTGGCCGGTGATTCTGTTCTTGATCGCCGAACGCCTGCGTAACCTGGGCAAATACACCTTTGCCGACGTGGCTTCCTACCGCCTCGGCCAGACCCAGATCCGCACCCTCTCGGCCTGCGGTTCGCTGGTGGTGGTGGCGTTTTACCTGATCGCGCAGATGGTCGGCGCCGGCAAACTGATCGAGCTGCTGTTCGGCTTGCAGTACCACGTCGCCGTGGTCTTGGTGGGCATTCTGATGGTGCTCTATGTGCTGTTCGGCGGCATGCTCGCCACCACCTGGGTGCAAATCATCAAGGCCGTGTTGTTGCTGTGCGGTGCCTCGTTTATGGCACTGATGGTGATGAAGCACGTCGACTTTAACTTCGCCAAACTATTTAGCGAGGCCATCGCCGTGCACCCTAAAGGTGAGGCGATCATGAGCCCGGGCGGCCTGGTGAAAGACCCGCTGTCGGCGATGTCCCTGGGCCTGGCGCTGATGTTCGGTACCGCCGGCCTGCCGCATATCCTGATGCGTTTCTTCACCGTGTCGGATGCCAAAGAAGCACGTAAATCGGTGTTCTATGCCACCGGCTTTATCGGCTACTTCTACATCCTGACCTTTATCATCGGCTTCGGCGCCATCCTGCTGGTGGGCACCAATCCAGACTTCCGCGATGCCGCGGGCGGCCTGATCGGTGGCAACAACATGGCCGCCGTGCACCTGGCTAACGCCGTGGGTGGCAGCTGGTTCCTGGGCTTTATCTCGGCAGTGGCCTTCGCCACCATCCTCGCCGTGGTCTCGGGCCTGACCCTGGCCGGCGCTTCGGCGGTGTCCCACGACCTGTATGCCAGCGTGATCAAGAAGGGCAAAGCCAACGAGAAAGACGAGCTGCGCGTCTCCAAGATCACCACCGTGGCCTTGGGCGTACTGGCCATCGTGCTGGGCATCGCCTTCGAGAATCAGAACATTGCCTTCATGGTCGGCCTGGCCTTCTCGATTGCCGCCAGCTGCAACTTCCCGGTGCTGATCCTCAGCATGTACTGGAAGAACCTCAGCACCCGTGGTGCCATGATCGGCGGCTGGATGGGCCTGCTCACCGCAGTCACCCTGATGATTCTCGGCCCAACCATCTGGGTGCAAGTGCTCGGCCATGCCGAAGCTATCTTCCCTTACGAGTACCCGGCGCTGTTCTCGATGATCGTGGCCTTTATCGGCATCTGGTTCTTCTCCATCACCGATAAGTCCAAAGTGGCTGGCGAAGAACGGGCACGCTTTGTACCGCAGTTCGTGCGTTCGCAAACCGGCCTTGGTGCCAGTGGTGCCAGCGCTCACTAAAGCGCAGCAACTGTGTTAGAACAGGCAGCCTACGGGCTGCCTTTTTTATGCCTGGACTTTGCCTGACAGCCCCTCTAACTCACGATTCAAGGATTGCTTTATGGCCGTCACCATGACTCTGCTCTACTCGCCCCTGTCGCCCTTCGCGCGCAAAGTGCTGGTGCTGCTGCATGCCACGGGGCAAACCGATCGGGTAAAGCTGCAACTAGTGCAACCGGCGCCCACCCAGCCCGTCGCCGAGCTGAACGCCAACAACCCCGCCGGCAAAATCCCCGCGCTCATCCTCGCCGACGGCAGCGTACTGCACGATAGCCGGGTGATTCTCGACTACCTCGACCAACAACACTCAGGCACTCCACTGATTCCCCGTAGCGGCCCGCAGCGTTGGCAACGGCTGACCTTGGCCTCACTGGCGGATGCGATCATGGACGCCGCCGTACTGATGCGCTACGAAAGCTTTCTGCGCCCCGAGGCGCTGCGCTGGGACGTCTGGCTGGACGGCCAGGGGCAAAAGATCGAACGCGCCTTACAGCAGTTTGAACATCTAGCCACTGGCGCAGAGTTAAGCCAGCAATTGGATATCGCCACCATCGGCCTCGGTTGTGCCCTGGGTTATCTAGACCTGCGCCAACCCGACCTGGCCTGGCGCCAGCGCCACCCGGCACTGGCGGATTGGTATGCCGGGTTTAGTCAGCAGCCGGCCCTCTTGGCGACCCAGCCGCAGGCCTAAACGATGGCTGGCTAAAACGCTCGGGAAACAAGCGGGCAATGCGCCGGGCCAGCAAATGCCCGGTGCGCCGCTCCTCGCGTAAACCTAAGTGCCGGCTCATGAGCGCCCCCACAGGCGGTAAAACCCCGCCGCCAGTAATAGCCCTAGCTGCCCCAGCGCCGCGCATAAGCTGAGGAATGAACGTACGTGGGGATTATGGGCAGCGTCCAAGGTGCCGCTCAGGCTCTGCCAAAAGCCATCCGGCAGCACCACTAAGGCCACCTGCGCCAGCGGCTGGCCGCTCAGTTGCAGCAGCTTGATGAGTTCGAACTGGCCGCAGAACATCAGCGCCACTAGGGTGATCAGGGCCAAGACCAAGCCCAAGACGAAACAACCGGTAAAGCTCAGCCATTTGCTCAACATAGAAAACTCCTTGGTGGCGCAGACCAGGCTGCGCCACGGCGTGCTTTAAGACTCAAGGGAAGGGTTGAGCTGAGGGGGTTTGCCGACGCTGTACCAATCCAGTTTGCGCGTCAGCCACATCACCACTGCCAGCACGCCAAAGACCAACAATGAGCCCAGCAGCAAGGCGTAATCTTCAGAGCCAAGCAACACAAACAGCACGCCGTACAGTGCGCTTAATACCCCGGCAAAGCCCAAGCCCAGGCGCGCACTGCGCAGCACGAAGCGGGTGTAAAAACCTAACAGCAGCACACAGGCCGAAGCCGCCAAGGCATAGGCCAGGACGAAGCCCAAGTGCTCACTTAAGGACAACAGCAGCAGATAAAACAGCGCCAGAGCCAGCCCGACTAAGGCGTATTGCACCGGATGCACGGCCAGGCGCTTGAGCACCTCACAGAGGAAGAACAGGGCAAAGGTCAGGGTGATAAACAACAAGGCATATTTGATCGCCCGATCCGTCTTGAGGTACTGATCCACCGGCTCGACAAAACTCACACCAAAATGGCGATCCTCTAACTGCTCGCAGCGTTGTTGGGTGACACACAGCTGCAAGGCATCTTCCAGGCCACTGGCAAAGAAACTGGTCTGCCACTGCGCGCTAAAGCCCTGCTCATTCACTTGCCGGCTAAGCGGTAAATACTCACCAACGAAGCTCGGGTGGGGCCAGTCAGCACGTAACTGCACCGAGCTTTGCCGCCCCACCGGGGTGATGCTGAGCTGCTGCGTGCCTTGCAGTTTGAGCTCGAAGGCAAAGGCCAAGGGCTGGCCACCGGCGGTGTCCAGTGCGGGTAACAGCGCATGCACGCCGTTGGCGAAATGCTCATCACCACTGCCGGGAGCGAACGGCAAATCCTGCTGGTTAAAGCGCAGTTGCAGATCGTTGCTGATGCCACGCACATCACTAATGGCCACGCTTAGAAAGGCCTGCCCGAACTGATACAGGCCCAGCTCATCGCCCAGGCCCAAGCGTGCGGGCAACTGAAAGTGGCCGCTGATCTGGTTATCGCTGCGGTACAACAAGGCCTGATAAATGCCTCTGGCGCGCTGTTCAGTGCTGATCTGGCCATTGAGTTCAAAGCGTTCCGGCAAGAAGTACAGGCGCCCGCTTTCGCTTAGCTCGGCCTGATAGCGTTCGCCGGTAGAGGCGCGGGTTTTCCACTGCTGCCAGCGTTTGGTATAGGGCACAATCAGAATCGGCCCGATCAGCTGCTGCGAGTAGCTGGAGCTGCGCGCGATATCTTGCACCACCTCGGCACGCTGCTCCTGGCGTTCGCTTACCAGGCCATCAATCATCAACAAGGGAATCAATAACAGCAGCATGAGCAAGGCAATAGTGCCCAGTTTGTAGCCGAGTGCTCGAGTCATACACCGCTCTCCAATGGGTTAAGGTGCGCCCAGTGTGGCGAGGCTGTTTGTGGCCTTTATGCAGAGGCTGTGGAGATTGCGTGCAAAATTAGCGGCAAATGCACAGCGGCTGTATGGACAGGCCGCAAGCAGGGCGTTAGCGTGCAGTACGTCTTGCGCAAGGAGCATCCATGACCGACGCATCACCTTACCAGTCACCGCAAAGCAGCCTGACGGACCCGGCTAGCACCGTCAGCCTCGAGCAAATCGAAGCGTTAGCGGTATCCGCACGCTGGAAAAAACGCTTTCGCGGCATCCACTTAGCCGGTGGGCCGAAAATGCCCCACTTCAAGCAACTGACCTTTGCTCAACGCTGGCAGATCGGCACGTTTAACGTACTGGCCTTTCTCTTTGGGCCGTTCTATTACCTGGCCAAAGGCATGTGGCGTAAGGCCCTCAGCTTGTTTGTGGTCTGCGTCAGCATCGCCTTTGCCGGGAGTCTCTTGCTTGATTATCTGGGTTACGCACAACTGGGGCGTGCGTTGGGCTATGGAGTGGCTGCGGTGTTCGCCGTTCGCGCCAATATCGACTACTACAAAAAGTGCCTGCTCAACGATAACGGCTGGTGGTAGGGCCAGCACGGCTCATATAGATAAAAGGGAGAATCATTGATGGCGGAATATATAGCCGAGCTGTTGTGGCAACGCGAGGGGCAAGCATTTCTCGATAACCGTTACAGCCGCCGGCATGTGCTGCGCTTTGACAGCGGCCAAGAAATCGCCGCCTCCTCCTCACCCCACGTGGTGCCGCTGCCTTACTCGGATGCCAGCGCCCTGGACCCCGAAGAAGCCTTTGTCGGCTCATTAGCCAGTTGCCATATGCTGTGGTTTTTATCCATCGCCGCCGGCCGGCGCTTTTGCGTGGATAGCTACCAGGATAACGCCAGCGGCCTGATGCAAACCAATGAAGTCGGCAAAGCCTATATCGCGCTGATCACGCTCCGTCCTTTGGTCATTTTCAGTGGTGAGCGCCAGCCCAGCCACGAGCAAATCCGCCAGATGCACGAGCAGGCCCACGCCGAATGCTTTATAGCCAACTCGGTGAAATCTGAAGTGCGCTGCGAGCCACGCTTTAGCGATTAATTGCGCACAGTGCCAACAACCATCAAGACAGGACGCCACCATGCTAAAACTCTTGCTTCCCCTGTTCTGCTTCATCAGCTTTGGCGCCTACACCCTATGGGTGATGGTCCACGCCGAACAGTCGCTGATGCAATTCGGCCTGCAGTTACTCAGCCACGCCGATACTGCCCAGGTGGTGATTGACCTTTACTTGCTGGCAAGTATGGCCTGTGTGTGGATCTACCACGATGGCCGTAAGCGCGGTAAATCGCTGCTCTATCTGAGCGGATTTTTTATCCTGACGGCGCTGTTTGTCTCACTTGGCCCACTGCTTTACTGCGTCCTAAGAGCGCTGCCCAACAAACCTGCTACGCAGCTCAAAGGAGACGACGTCTGAGCAGCAGCCTGCTGGTTTCGTTGCTGCAATACAAAGCCTGGGCCAATGACGAGCTGTTTGCCCAGGTGGCTAAACTGGAGCCGCACAAGCATGCCGCCGAGCTGCACGCGGCGCTGCGTATCCTCAATCATATCTACGTGGTGGAGCGGATCTTCGTCGCTCATTTGCAAGGCCTAAGCCACGGCTACAGCGCCACCAATACCGAGCAAACACCGACGCTGGAAGGGCTGTACGCTGAGGTACAAACCACCGATCGCTGGTACTTGGATTACGTCGCCACATTGAGTGCAGAGCAACTGGCAGAGCGCCTGAGCTTTCAGTTTGTCGATGCTGATAACGCCAGCATGAGCCGGGAGGAAATACTCGTGCATCTGATCACCCACGGCGGTTATCACCGTGGTGCAGTCGGGCGAATTCTGGCGCAAGTGAATGTGGCGCCACCCCGGGATATCTACACACGTTTTTTACATGAGCAGCAGCCGCAGCGCCGGCAACCCAAGGCAAACTGAGTCACCCTGCCGCCCGTTGGCCAGGCGTCAGGGCGTGCGACCTAGCCGCGAATATATTGCTCAAGCTGCTGGATCAGGCTGGCCTGCTCCGCGATGGTGTGTTTGACCAAGTCACCAATGGACAGCAAGCCAATCAGCTCGTCATCGGCTACCACGGGCAGGTGACGCAGATGGCGATCCGTCATCAGTTGCATGCAGTAATTGAGGGTATCGCGCGGGCCGACGGTGATGACGTTGGCGGTCATGATCTCGCTAATCGGCGTGTCGAAGCTGGAGCGTTGCAGCAGCTCGATTTTGCGTGCGTAGTCACGCTCACTGACGATGCCGGCCAAGCGCCCTTGGTCGAGCACCACCAGGGCACCGATACCCTTTTCGGCTAACAGCTTTACTGCATCCAACACTTTGGTCTGCGGGGTCACGCTGTAAACAGCTGCATTGGATTTGGCTCTGAGTATTTCGGCGACTGTGATCATGCAGTGGCTCCCCTTGTTTTTATCTGGGTAGTGAATTCACTCCGGCTTGGCTGCATTGAGCATAGCTGCCAAATCGAGGCGAGAATCAGAGCATCAAGCAAGCCCTTAAGCAAGCGGGTTTCAGGCTGTTGCGGGGCAAATCCCTGCGACCTATTGCAGCAGCCCGAGGTTTAATAAGACCCGCTGCGGGGCAAGATGTAAAGGTAGCAGGCGCAACGCGCCGGAGGGGGCTGGCCGACCAGTTACGCCCCCTATGCACGGGGCAGTAGCAGTAGCACCTCGACACCATCGTCGCGGTTGGCCACCTGCAAGGTGCCGCCGTGCAGCTGCGCCACTTCACTGACGAAGCTCAAGCCTAAGCCCGTACTCTTACGCCCGTTATGGGGCCGTGGCAGGGAATAAAAACGCTCAAAAATACGCTCGAGGGCGTAGTCCGGAATGGCCTCGGCCTGGTTAAACAAACGCACCTGCAACTGCTCGCCGTGGCGCTGCGCGCTGAGTGTCAGGCGCCCGTCAGGCGGGGTGAAGTCGAGGGCGTTATCGAGCAGATTGCTCAGCGCCTGCTGTAATAAAAAGCGCTCCCCGCGCAGCGCCAGGTGCGCCGCAACATGGTTTTCAACCTGCACCTTAGCAGCGCTGATGCGCGCCATTTGCGCGTCCAGCAAGTCCGTAAGTAGCGCCCGTAGCGGCACCGCCACTTGCTCCTCAAGGCCCTGGCGCTGCTCGACCTGAGCGAGGTGCAACAGGCGCTCGATCAACTGCTGCATGCGCGCGCCTTCTTGTCTGATATTGCTGACAAAGCGCTGCTGCTGCGCAGGCGGCATCGGCTCAGCGAGCAACTCGGCAGCACCGCCGATGGCTGCCAGCGGGCTCTTCAATTCATGGGTCAGGGTATGCACATAGCGTTCGACGTAGGCTTTACCTTCCAGCTCGGTGCGCATGCGTTGCAACGCCTCGGCCAGTTGCCGCAGCTCACCGTTGGGCACCTTGGGCAAAGCCGCGCGCTCGCCGGCGCTGACCTGCTGGGCGTAACGGGTGAGTTTGCCCAGCGCCGCACTGAGCCACCACGACAACAGCGCTCCCACGAGCAGGCCAAGAGCGATCAAGGCGCCACCGAACCAGGTCAGGCGCTGTTCGGAGCGCTGGATATAGGGCTGCAAAGTGCGATTCGGTTTGGCCACGGAAACCACACCGATAATCTGTTGGCCGTCTCTGATCGGCGCCGCCACATACATCACCGACGAGTCAGGATCATTGGCATCTTCCCGGGTGCTGCGGGCGCCGTACTCGCCACGCAGGGTCAGCAGCACGTCATTCCAGCGCGAGTAATCCTGGCCCACTGCATCGCCCGTGGAGTCGAGCAGCACGATGCCCTTGGCGTCGGTGACATAGATGCGGTGGTTGACCGAGTCTTTGCGCACATCCCAAATCTGCGCCTGGGGTTGGCGTTGACCATAGGCCTTGAGTAACTCCGCCAAGCGTCCCTGTTGCAGGTCTCCACGCTTGAGATCATCACGCAGAATTTCCGCCAGCAGGTTGGCGGTATCCACCAGCGTCTCCTCGGTGGACTGGCGCACCCCCGGGCGAATCTCATCGGTCACGGTGTTGAGCACAAACCAGCCGGACAGGCCGACGAAGAGGAAATACACCAGAAAGATGCGAATCCCTAACGGCATCAGACGTGCCCCGGCGAGTAGCTGTAGCCTAGGCCACGATGGGTCTGGATCGGCTCCGCCGCAGGGCGCACCTGGCGCAATTTGCCGCGCAGGCTTTTGATGTGACTGTCGATGTTACGCTCATAGCCGGCATCCGCCGCCACACCTAAGCCATCGAGCAATTGCTCGCGAGAAAAGACCCGCTCCGGTTGACTGAGCAAGAGCTTGAGTAAGTGCAACTCATGGCGAGTCAGGGCCAATAACTGGCCGTGATACTGCACCTGCTGACGCAAGCTGTCGTAGTGCAACGGCCCGCCCGCCTCAGGGCCGTCACTCTGCGCGCGGGGCGTGCTGCGCTTGAGGATGGCTTTGACCCGCGCCGCCACTTCACGGGGGCTAAAGGGTTTGACTACATAATCATCGGCGCCGATTTCCAGCCCCACCACACGGTCGATTTCTTCGCTGCGGGCCGTCAGAAAAATCACGGGCACCTCGGAAAAACGCCGCAGCCGCTTGCACGCTTCAAAGCCACTGATATCCGGCAACCCCACATCGAGGATAAGCAGGTCGGCGGGGCTCCTCTGCTGTTCCTGCAAAGCCTGCTCGGCCAGGCTCACCCAGTGGGTGGTAAAGCCTTCGCTGTGCAAGGCAAAGATCAACGTGTCAGCGATGGCAGCTTCGTCTTCAACAATCAGAATATGCGGCATGGGCGTCCTGCTGTGGGCCAGTCAGCAGCGAGCCTGCGCCAGCCCATGCGGCTGGTCAAGCCAGAGGCGCAACCGCACTCATCAGCGCTAAACCGGCTGGCCGCACCACAGCTGCTCAATATCGCGAAAACCCCAGTCTTGCGCACACTCGCGACTGACAATTTTGTCCTGGTCTTTGCGCTTGCTGAGGTCGATGACTTCAAGGGGGATAGGCATGCGCGACTTGGCCGAGAAGAATACTTTAACCTTAGGCGTGAGCAGTGAGTTGGCTTGTTGCTCGATCACCACGCCGATACGCCCACTGTGCAAACGCACCAGAGAGCCGACCGGATAAATCCCCACCGTTTTGACAAAAGCCTGGAACACCTGCGGATCAAAATGGCCTTTCCATTCGGCCATCTTGCGGATCGCCTCCGCCGGGTCCCAGCCTTTTTTGTACGGCCGATCCGAGGTGATGGCGTCATACACATCACAGACCGCCCCCATGCGAGCCAGCAGACTGATTTTGTCGCCACAGAGGTGATGGGGGTAGCCACTGCCATCGATTTTTTCGTGGTGGTGCAAGCACACATCCACCACCAAATCACTGACCTGTTGGCTTTTTTCGAGCATGCGCGCCCCCGCCTCCGGGTGCTTGCGCACTGAACTGAACTCGGCGTCGGTGAGCTTACCGGGCTTGTTCAGTACCGCATCGGGCACCGCCATTTTGCCGATATCGTGGAGCAAGCCGGCCAGGCCGGCCTCACGGGTAGTGGCCGGGTCCAGATCGAGCTGGCGGGCCAAGGCGATCATCAGCGCGCAGACCGCCACCGAGTGCATGTAAGTGTACTCATCGGCGTTCTTCAGCCGGGCCAGACTGATCAAGGCATTGGGGTGGCGCAGCACCGAGTCGGCGATGTCCTTCACTAACTCATCAGCTTGTTCAAAGTGCAGCGCCTGGCCCATGCGCGCATCGGCGAACATGCTGATCACCGCCTCTTTGGAGCGCTGACAGAGTTTCACCGCGCGCTGCACTTCATCGTCCATGCTGGTGGTCAGGGCCGCGGCCCGAACCTTGGCGGCGCTACGCAGACTGGCTTCGGCCTCGGCCGCCGCTTCTTCCGGGCTGATGCTGGCGGTGCCTGCGGCAACGTCCAAACCTTTGCTGACGTCGATCCACAGCTCGCCAATGCTGCTGGCTTGGATGCGTTCAAGATCTTTGGCAGATTTCAACAAGAACTTGGGGCGCCAGAATGGGTGATCCATCCAGGCTCCGCAAAACTCGTGGATATACATACCCACTCGCAGGTCACTGGCGGCAATGCGCTTGTACATGGGGTCAAAACTCAAGATGTAGAGCAGTTATACAGGAAGCTTAGATGAGCAATGCGTGCTCAACCCGAAATCTGTCAACTGATCATCAGAAAGCCATAAGCACCGAAGCCACCTCGCTTGAGTAACTGAACAACGCCGCAGGCCATCAAGTCCAAATGCCCCAAGGCGGAATGGCCATACATTGGCCATTATTAGCACGCTTAGCTAAGTCGTTGCGTGTTTTAGGCTGAAATGATGCAACCGGCAGACCTCCAGCAGGGCCTGCGGGAAAAACCACAGAGCAAAAAAATCCGGCCTAAGCCGGATTTTTTAGCAGCAGCGCAGCGCTTACTTAGCGGCGCCCCAGATGTTGCCCAGGCTGCTCAGCAGCGAATTGCTGGCACCTTGCTGACCGAGGTATTGCAGAAGGATTGGCGCGAATTGGCCAACCATGCTGTTGTCCATGCCCAAGGCACTGAACGCCGTGTTCAGATCGGCGGTGTTTTCAACATTGCTCACTGCATCTTGCACAGCGCTGCTCGGCGTCGCGGTGGTTTTTTTACCGAGCAAGCTGCTCAGGCTGCTGAGGTTGCTCAGGCCTTCGCTGCCCACCAGCTTATCTACGCCTGGCACGCTTTGCGCCAGTTGGCTGTAGTCGCTGCCGCTCAGTTGGTTCTTCGCCAGGCTGAGCATGGCGCCAGTGCCGCCGACCGCTTGCTGCGGAGTGACGTTGAGCTGAGTCAGGGAGTTCACCAGACCCAGGGTTTGTGCGTTGCTGCCAGTGGCAGAAGTATTACCACCGCTTAAGGTCGACAGGGCGCCAGCGGCATCATTCAGGTTAAAACCAGCGGCAAATACCGGGCTGGCGCCCAAGCTCAATACGCTTGCCAGTACAACGCTGCGGGAAATTTTCATCAACAAACCTCTTCAACATAAAGGGCGCCGCGATGGCGGCACTTAAGCAATTTTTCGACCGGCTTAACGGTGCGATCGTTCCGTCGCATTGTGCACCACGTCGCCAGCAAGTTCATCCAACCGTCATCGCGCCGCTCTATAACGCGCCTTAGCTGGATTCTTCACCGGCCAAATCAGCCACACCACACGGCGGTAACTACTCGCCGCCAAGGCGCTGAGCGTATTACGCGCAACTTTCAGATTTATCAGGCCCGCGAGCCCTAGATGCCTGGCGCATTATCGGGCGCAGCCATGTCCCTCAAGAATGAGATTCAGCCCCTAGGAGGCCCCATGAGCGATGAACAAAACCCGCACCCCACAGACCCTGAGCTACCCCCCGAGCAACCTGAACAGAGCAGCCAAATCAGCGCCACTAGCAGCCGTCGGCGTTTTCTCGGCAGTGCCGCGCTGCTCGGTGTCGGAGCCAGCCTGGGTGGTTTTAGCCAAGGCAGTCGGGCAGCAGAAACCACCACAGTAGCCCCCCTGAGTGCTGGGCAAGTGGATTTAGCCCTGCGCGCCAAGGTGCAAAATATCGTGGTGATATATGCCGAGAACCGCAGCTTTAACAACCTATTCGCCCACTTCCCCGGCGTGCAGCAACCCCTTAGCGCCCTGACGCCTGAGCAGTACCAGCAACGTGATCGCGATGGCCGAGTGCTCAGCGAGTTGCCGCCTATTTGGGGCGGTATCTTGCAGCTCGGACCGCAGACCGTGGATGGTGTCACCTACCCCGCCGGCACTCAGTTTCAGCAACACTTAAGCAATGCGCCCTTTGCCTTGAAAGGGCCAAATGCTGAAGACCTGCCACTGAACCTGGTGACCCGTGATCTGTGCCATGTGTTCTATCAGAACCAGATGCAAATCAACGGGGGCAAGAACGATGGTTTTGTCGCCTGGGCCGACTCCGGCGCGCTGCCCATGGGCTACTACGGGCAAAGCCAATACTCCCTGCGCCTGTGGGATGTGGCCCGGGAGTTCGTGCTGTGCGATAACTTTTTCCAGGGCACCTTTGGTGGCTCGTTTCTCAATCACCAATATCTGATCAGCGCCCAGGTGCCATTCTATCCGGATGCGGCCAACTCCCCGGCGCGCACGCAGATGGCGACCGTGCAGGGCGATGACCCTGCCGGCACGCACCTGCAGCCGCTGCCCGGTTCTCCTGCCAGCGCCATGGACGGCCCGCCGCAGTTTGGCCCCAGCGCCCTGAGCCCGGACGGCTATGCGGTTAATACGATGTATCCGCCGTATTGGCCGACGGCGCTGCGTGACCCTCAGCGGCGCGACTATGCCAAGGCCGATGAAGCCAATGTGCTGTTGCCGCAAGAGCACGAGCATATCGGCGACAAGCTGAATAAGCGGCAGATCGACTGGGCTTGGTATGGCGGCGCCTGGCAGGCCACCCTCGACGCTTATGCCGAGTCGGCGGGAATGCCGAAGATCCCCAACTTTCAGTTTCATCATCAGCCGTTTAATTACTTCGCGAACCTCGGTCCTGAACAGCCCGAAGCGCGAGCCAGACGCTTGCGCGATGGCGGTTTGGGGGATGAGTCCACAACCAACAAATTCCTCGCCGACGCCGAGGCCGGCAAGCTGCCGCCCGTGAGCTTCTACAAACCCCAGGGCAATCTCAACATGCATGCCGGCTACACCGATGTGGCCGCCGGCGACCGGCATATCGACCGCGTGCTGAAGGTGCTGCAGCGCAGCCCGCAGTGGCAGAACATGGTGATCATCGTCACGGTGGATGAGAACGGCGGCTGGTGGGATCACGTGGCGCCGCCTAAGGGGGATCGCTGGGGACCGGGCACGCGGATTCCGGCTTTAGTGGTTTCGCCTTTCGCCCGCAAAGGCACGGTGGATCACACTATTTACGACACCGCCTCGATCCTGCGCTTGATCACGCGGGTGTTTGCGCTGGAAACCCTGGAGGGCATTAAAAGCCGTGACGATGCCATGCGCGAGCGAGGGCAAACGCCCATGGGCGACCTGACCAATGCGTTGGATTTAACCCGCACTTAGCCGCGTACAGCGCTGGCCGTCAACGGACACGGCCAGCGCCAGAGCCTTAAGCGGCGCTAAACAGCTTATGCGGATCAATCACAAATTTCTTCGGCACCCCGGCATCGAACTCGCCATAACCGCGCGGTGCATCGTCCAGGCTGATGACCTGCACACCCACCACCTCGGCAATGTTGATGCGGTCCCACATGATTGCCTGCATCAGTTGGCGGTTGTACTTCATCACCGGGGTTTGCCCCGTGTGGAAGCTGTGGGATTTCGCCCAACCCAAGCCAAAGCGAATGCTTAAGCTGCCGGTCTTGGCCGCCGCATCCACCGCACCTGGGTCTTCGGTGACATACAGGCCGGGAATACCGATTTTGCCGGCCACCCGCACCACCCCCATCAACGAGTTGAGCACCGTCGCCGGGGCCTCCTGCTGGGCGCCGGCATGGCCATGCCCACGGGCCTCGAAGCCCACCGCATCGACCGCACAGTCCACCTCTGGCTCACCGAGCAGGTCGGCGATTTGCTCATGCAGCGGCGTGTCCTTAGACAAATCGACCACCTCAAACCCTTGGGCCTTGGCATGCACCAAGCGCGCCGGATTGACGTCGCCGACTATCACCACCGCCGCCCCGAGCAAGCGCGCCGACGCCGCAGCGGCCAACCCCACCGGCCCGGCGCCCGCCACATACACCGTGCTGCCCGGACCAACGCCCGCCGTCACCGCGCCGTGATAGCCGGTGGGGAGGATGTCGGAGAGGCAGGTCAGGTCGCGGATCTTGCTCATGGCTTTGTCGCGATCCGGTAACTTCAGCAAATTGAAGTCGGCGTACGGCACCAGCACGTACTCCGCTTGGCCGCCGGTCCAGTCGCCCATATCCACATAACCATAGGCGCCACCGGCACGGGCCGGATTAACCGTCAGGCACACGCCGGTGTGCTGTTCCTTACACGAGCGACAGCGGCCACAGGCGACGTTGAACGGCACCGAGACCAGATCACCGATTTTCAGGTTCTCCACATCACTGCCCTTTTCGATCACCTCGCCGGTGATCTCATGGCCCAGCACCAAGCCCACTTGAGCGGTGGTGCGGCCACGCACCATGTGTTGATCGGAGCCACAGATATTGGTGGATACCACGCGCAGGATCACCCCGTGCTCGATCTTCTTGCCGCGCGGGTCGTGCATTTTGGGATAGTCGATATTACGCACCTCGACCTGACCGGCGCCGAGATACACCACTCCACGATTACCAGACATAGTTGATTTCTCCTTGCTTGTTATGACGGCAAAGGCGTAGCCAGCGGCCACGCGACCTTGCACAGGCTTATAAGCTTGCAACTGGGAGAGACCGCTAAGGCAGTGCGGTACTGCCTCTCCGCTGTAAAGGCGCGGCGGGAGGGCCGCATTACGCTCGGCTGACACTTGCACCAAGGCGCAGAACCAGGGCGGTTCTGCGCTTGCTGTTAAGCGCGCAGCACCACGGTACGGTTGGCGTTAAGGAACACGCGGCGCTCGATGTGATAGCCCACCGCTTTGGCTAAGGTCAGGCACTCGATATCGCGGCCTTTGGCAATCAGGTCTTCGGGATAATGGGCGTGATCGACGGGCTCGACGCCCTGGGCAATGATCGGCCCTTCATCGAGGTCGTTATTGATGTAATGGGCGGTGGCGCCAACCAACTTCACGCCCTTTTGATAGGCCTGATGATAGGGCTTGGCGCCTTTAAAACCGGGCAACAGCGAGTGGTGGATATTGATCGCCCAGCCATCTAGCTTTCGGCACAGCTCGGGCGAGAGCACCTGCATATAACGGGCAAGCACCACCAGCTCGGCGCCGCTGTCCTCGATCACCTGCAACACCTTGCGTTCCTGCGCAGGTTTGTCATTGGGGTCGAGGGGGAAATGGTAATAGGGGATGGCGTGCCAACGCGCCAGCGGCTCCAAGTCGGGATGGTTGGAGATCACCGCCACCACGTCCATGGCCAACTGACCGATGCGCTGGCGATAGAGTAAGTCGTTAAGGCAGTGATCAGCCTTGCTCACCATCAACACCACCTTGGCCCGATAGCCCGGCGGCGTCAGTTCAAACTGCATACCGAAGGCGCCCAGTCGCTCACTTAACAACGTGCGCAGTGACGATTCAGCAAAGCCCTCAGGTTGGCGAAACTCGACGCGAATAAAGAAGCGCGACGACAGCCGATCATCAAAGCTGTGGTGCTCGGTGACGTAGCAATTTTGCTCAAACAGCACGCGGGTGACCGCATCCACGGTACCGAGCAAACTCGGGCAGTGGGCGGTCAGAATCCAGGTGTCCGGGGTGCGGCTCATGCCAGGTATCTCCTGCGCCGCTTAGGCGGCTGAGCAGCCGTCAGGCAGTGCGGCCTGACGGGGGGAAGGACGCGCTGCATGCAGCACGCCAAGACTCAGTGCGCGGCTATAGCCAAGCCGTACTCGGCGCTGGCATCTTGCAGCCACAACCAGATGTAGTCGGCAAAGCTGCGGCGCACCACCAACTGCCAGGTGTCTTCAGCACTATGGCGGATAAATAACTGCGACTTAGCGAAGTGGCTGCCCACCGCCTTGCCCACCGGGAAGTTATCCGGGTGCACGTCGTAGCTGGTGGACTTCATCAACAGCTCAGGTACTTTCGGACCACGCAGCTCCAGCAAGGTTTGCCCGCCGCTGACATTCACCAGCGACACATGCTGGCCGCTCAGGGCAGCCCGCAGCTCTTGCTCCAGCTCAAACTCAGTGCCACCAGCAACAATCAGCAGCCACTCATCCGGCGCCAGCCACTGCGCCGAACGCTCACCGGCGCTGACCAGTTGCAACGGCTGCGGCAAGCGCAAGCCCAGCACTTGCTCCACGGCGCTAACGAATTGGCTGTCGCCGGCATCGCCACGCAGCACCAGATGGCCGAGCAGACTCAGCTCACACAGGGTCACGCCAGGGTTGGCCGGACCTTTGCCGGCCAGGCTGGCTAAATCCGCGTGGTACAGCGGCGACTCAGCCCGGCCAGCAGCCGGACGTTGTGGGAAGACGTTGATCAAATTAGACATTCTGGCGATCCCCTTGCGGGTCATAGAACACGGAGCTGACGATTTCGGCTTCGATCACACGGCCATCGGCCAACGGTGCGAACACCCGCTCGCCCATCCGCTTGAGCCCGCCCTTAACCAGCGCCATGGCGAAGCTGTAGCCCATGGCGGCGCTGTAATAGCTTGAGCTGACGTGACCGACCATGGCCATGGGAATCGCCTGATTAGGCGCATCAACCAACTGCGCGCCTTCAGGCAGCAGCTGCTGTGGATCGATGGGCTTGAGCCCGACCAATTGCTTGCGGTCATCGCGCAGGCTGTCGGCGCGGCTCATGCCGCGCAGGCCGATCCAGGAGAACGGCTTGTTACGGCCCACGCACCAACTCATGTTGAGATCGTCGGGAGTCACCGAACCATCGGTGTCCTGGCCGACGATGATAAAGCCCTTCTCGGCGCGCAACACATGCATGGTTTCGGTGCCGTAAGGGGTCAGGTTGAACTCCTCGCCGGCGGCGATCAGCTTCTCCCACACGGCCATGGCGTAGTTGGCCTGCACGTTGACTTCATAGCTCAGCTCACCGGTAAAGCTGATACGGAACACCCGCGCCGGCACCCCGCCGATCTGCCCTTCTTTCCAGCTCATAAAGGCGAAGGCGTCTTTATCCAGATCGATATCGCTGACCTTGGCCAACAGCTGGCGGCTGTTCGGCCCGGACAGGGTCATGGTCGCCCAGTGATCGGTGACGGAAGTGAAGTACACCTTAAGCTCGGGCCACTCGGTCTGGTGA
This sequence comes from Pseudomonas sp. 5P_3.1_Bac2, assembly GCF_025465995.1. Lineage (GTDB taxonomy): Bacteria > Pseudomonadota > Gammaproteobacteria > Pseudomonadales > Pseudomonadaceae > Aquipseudomonas. The sequence continues at coordinate 94,482 of NZ_JANLNY010000022.1, forward strand.
TAAATCTCCAGCCATTCCAGCACCCGCGCGGCCCCACCGGTGGTGGTGGTCATAAGGAAGTGGTTATCGGCCAGGCAGGCGGTGACGCCATCGTCGAAGACCATGCCGTCTTCCTTGCACATCAGGCCGTAGCGGGCCTTGCCAATATCCAGCTTGGTCCAGGCGTTGCTGTACACGCGGTTGAGAAACTCACGGGCATCCGGGCCTTGAATATCAATTTTGCCCAAGGTCGAGGCATCTAGAATGCCCACCGAGTTGCGCACCGCCAGGCACTCGCGCGCCACGGCGGCGTGCAGGTCTTCGCCGGCTTTGGGGAAGTACCAAGGACGCTTCCACTGGCCGACATCCTCAAACTCGGCGTGCTGCTTAACGTGCCAGCTGTGCAGGGCGGTGTAGCGCTTCGGTTCGAACAGCGGGCCGCAATGGCGCCCTGCGACTGCGCCAAAGGTCACCGGCGTGTAGTTGGGGCGGAACATGGTGGTGCCCATCTGCGCCACGCTGATGCCCAGCGACCGTGCGGCGATGGCCAGGCCGTTGATATTGCCCAGCTTGCCTTGATCAGTACCAAAGCCCAAGGCGGTATAGCGCTTAACGTGCTCCACCGACTCAAAGCCTTCACGGGTGGCGATTTCAATGCCCGCCGCGGTGACGTCGTTTTGCAGGTCGACAAACTGCTTGGGCGCCCGCGCCGTGGGCTTGTCGTGGGGTACTTGAAACAGCGCCAGCGTCGCCTCTTCGGCGCGCGCCTCGGCTTGCGGCAAGGCCACAGTGCTGGGGCTAAAACCGCACTCCGTGGCGGCCCAGGCACCCGCCTTGGCGCCATCCTCCAGCACCGCGCTCAGGCTAAACTGGCCATTGACCGCACCGGCGCACTGGCGTTGTTGAAAGCCGCCTGCGGCGGGCACAAAGGCCAGAATATCTTCGCGCCATAGCGGCTTGCCGCCTAAGTGCGAAGCCAGATGGACCACCGGACTGTAGCCGCCGGAGCTGGCAATCAGGTCGCAGTCGATCCGCTCCCCATTGCTCTTGACCTGATGGGCCACGCTATCAATGGCGCACACCCGCGCCCCAGTCACGCGCTTGCTGCCAAAGGCTTCGACCACCGCGCTGCCAGTGAGCACCCGCACACCGCGCTCGCGCACTTGCTCCACCCAAGCGCCACGTGGGTTATGCCGCGCATCCGCGACCGCGACCACTTCCAAGCCGGCATCCAGCCAGTCCAGCGCGGTGCGGTAGGCGTAGTCGTTGTTGGTCGACAGCAGCAGCTTGCGCCCCGGGCTGACGCCATAGCGGCGCACATAGGTGCTCACCGCATCGGCGAGCATATTGCCGGGCACATCGTTGTGGCCATAGACCAATGGCCGCTCATGGGCACCGCAGGCCAACACCACGCGCTTGGCCCGGACCCGGTGCATGCGCTGGCGCACACTGCCCATGGGCGCGACTTCACCGAGGTGATCGGTCAGGCGCTGATGGATAGTGAGGAAGTTATGATCGTGATAACCATTGACCGTGGCCCGTATCAGCAACAGCACATTAGGCAGGCTTTGCAGCTCAGCCAGCACGCTCTGCAACCACTGCTCAGCCGGCTTACCGTCGAGGCTTTCACGCGTGCTGAGCAAGCTGCCGCCAAACTCTTCCTGCTCATCGGCGAGGATCACCCGCGCACCACTGCGCCCAGCGGCCAGGGCGGCGGCTAAACCGGCCGGGCCGGCACCGACCACCAGCACATCGCAGTGCTGGTTCATATGGTCGTAACTGTCCGGGTCCACAGCGGTTGGCGCACGGCCAAGACCGGCGGCCTTACGGATGTATTTCTCGTAAGTCAGCCAGAGGTTTTGCGGGTACATAAAGGTTTTGTAGTAGAAACCCGGCGGCATCATGCCACCGCCGACTTTGCCGAGAATGCCCATGACATCGTTGTTCACGCTCGGCCAGCCGTTGGTGCTGCTGGCCACCAGGCCCGGGTACAACGCCTGCTGGGTGGCGCGTACGTTGGGGATCTGCGCCGCCTCGGTGCTGCCAATCTGCAACACTGCATTGGGCTCTTCAGCGCCGGCGGCAACGATGCCCCGCGGACGTGAATACTTAAAGCTGCGCCCGACTATATCCACCCCGTTGGCCAGCAACGCTGCAGCCAGGGTATCGCCAGCGAAGCCTTGGTAGCTCTGGCCATTGAATGTGAAAGACAGCGGCTGGCTGCGATCGATACGGCCGCTCTGGGCCAGTCGATTGACCTGACTCATGGCGCTACTCCTTCTTGGCCACTGCTGGTTTGCGGCGCAGTCACGCTAGGTTTTTCGCCGATCTTGTAGGTTTCTAAAATTTCATAACTGACGGTGTCGCGGGTGGCGTTGAAGTACTTGCGGCAACCGGCCGCGTGCACCCACAGCTCGTGGTGAATCCCCCGTGGGTTATCGCGGAAGAACAGGTACTCGCCCCACTGCGCATCGCTGCACGCGGCAGGGTCCAGTGGCCGGGGAATATGCGCTTGGCCCTTGGCGTGGAATTCTTCTTCACTGCGCAATTCGCCACAGTGCGGGCAATGGATATGCAACATAAAACAGCCCCTTAGTGAGCCACGGCAGCAGCGCCGTGCTCATCAATCAATGCGCCGGTATGGAAACGCTCTATCGAGAACGGCAAGGCCAAAGGATGCATCTCGCCCTTGGCCAAACTGGCGGCAAACACATGGCCCGAACCCGGCGTGGCTTTAAAGCCACCCGTGCCCCAACCGCAGTTGAAAAACAGGTTGGCCACCGGTGTTTTCGAGATGATCGGGCAGGCGTCAGGGGTGGTATCCACAATGCCGCCCCACTGGCGGTTCATGCGCACCCGCGACAGCACCGGGAACAGCTCAACGATGGCCTGCAAGGTGTGCTCGATAGTGCCGTAGGAGCCGCGCTGACCGTAGCCGTTGTAGCCGTCGATGCCGGCGCCGATAACCAGGTCGCCTTTATCCGACTGGCTGATGTAACCGTGCACGGCGTTGGACATGATCACGCTGTCGATCACCGGTTTAATCGGCTCCGACACCAGCGCTTGCAGCGGATGGGACTCCAGCGGCAGGCGAAAGCCCGCCAGCCGCGCCATATGCCCGGAGTTGCCAGCGGTGACCACGCCCACGCGCTTGCCGCCGATAAAACCACGGCTGGTTTCCACGCCAATCACCGCGCCGTTTTCTTTACGGAAGCCGATCACTTCAGTCTGCTGAATCAGATCCACTCCCAGCGCATCGGCGGCGCGGGCATACCCCCAGGCCACCGCATCGTGACGGGCCACGCCACCACGGCGCTGCACGGTGGAGCCCATGACCGGATAGCGGGTGTGCTTGCTGCAGTTGAGATAGGGGATTTCTGCGGCGACCTGCTTGGCATCCAGCAGCTCGCCATCCACGCCATTTAAGCGGTTGGCATTCACCCGCCGCTCGGAGTCGCGCATGTCCTGCAGGGTGTGGCAGAGGTTGTAGACGCCGCGCTGGGAGAACATGACGTTGTAGTTGAGGTCCTGCGACAACCCCTCCCACAGCTTCATCGCATGCTCGTACAGATGCGCGGACTCATCCCACAGGTAGTTGGAACGCACGATGGTGGTGTTGCGCGCGGTGTTGCCGCCGCCCAGCCAGCCCTTCTCGATCACCGCGACGTTCTTCACGCCGAACGCTTTGGCCAGGTAATAGGCCGTGGCCAAACCATGGCCGCCACCGCCGACGATGATCACGTCATACAGCGGCTTAGGCGTCGGGTTGCGCCACATGCGCTGCCAGTTCTCGTGATGGCTGAATGCGTGTTTGAACAGGCCGAAGCCGGAATAACGCTGCATGAAGTACTCCTGAAAATTCGGGTCAGCGGCCACCGGGCACAGCAGCCGGGGCAGCTCAACGGTAAACCGGGTACTCGGCGCAAAGCGTGGCCACCAAGGTCGCCACCTGCGCCTCCACATCGGCATCGCCTAAGTGCTCCAGCACGTCGCTGATCCAACCGGCCAGCTCGCGGCACTGCGCCTGTTTAAAACCACGGGTGGTCACCGCCGGGGTGCCGATACGCAGACCGGAAGTGACAAAGGGCGACTGCGGGTCATTGGGCACGGCGTTTTTGTTCACGGTGATGCCGGTGCGGCCCAGCGCAGCGTCGGCGTCTTTACCAGTGATGCCCTGCTTGATCAGGCTGAGCAGAAACAGATGGTTATCGGTGCCCCCGGAGACCACGTCATAGCCGCGCTGGATAAACACCTCAGCCATGGCCTGGGCGTTGTCGATCACCTGTTGTTGATAGGTTTTAAAGCCCGGCTCCATGGCCTCTTTAAAGCACACTGCCTTGGCCGCGATCACATGCATCAACGGGCCACCTTGAGCACCGGGGAACACCGCCGAGTTGAGCTTTTTCTCGATCTCCGCGTTGGCCCGCGCCAGGATCAAACCGCCCCGTGGGCCACGCAAGGTTTTGTGGGTGGTGGTGGTGACCACATCGGCGAACGCAATCGGGTTGGGGTACAGGCCCGCGGCGACCAGGCCGGCGACGTGGGCCATGTCCACAAACAGCAGCGCACCGACCTTATCGGCGATGGCGCGAAAGCGGGCGAAGTCGAGGGTTTTCGAGTAAGCCGAAAAACCCGCGACGATCATCTTCGGCTGGTGTTCCAGGGCCAGCCGCTCGACCTCGTCGTAATCGATCAGGCCCTGGGCGTTGATGCCGTACTGCACCGAGTTATACAGCTTGCCCGACGACGACACCTTGGCCCCGTGGGTCAGATGGCCGCCGTGGGCCAGACTCATGCCCAGCAAGGTATCGCCGGGGTTAAGCAGCGCCAGATACACCGCGCTGTTGGCGGAAGAACCCGAGTGCGGCTGGACGTTAGCGTAGTCCGCAGCGAACAGCTTCTTGGCCCGGTCGATGGCCAACTGCTCGACCTTATCCACATATTCACAACCGCCGTAATAGCGCTTACCCGGATAGCCCTCGGCGTATTTATTGGTCAGGCCACTGCCCTGGGCCTGCATCACCCGTTTGCTGCAATAGTTTTCCGAAGCGATCAACTCGATATGCTGCTCCTGACGGCCCTCCTCAGCAGTAATGGCGCTGAGCAACTCATCGTCATAGCCCTGAATCTGGTCTTGCTTGCTAAACATCGTGATCTCCTGCGGCAACTGCATGCGACAAGTCGGTGTCGTTTTGACAAGGCTCTGGCGGTTGCGGCCAAGCCCCACTTGTCAGCGATGGTAGGGCCGCCCCGGACTACTGAGATGCCTAGGCACGCCACAGGGAATGTCGTTTGCGACATAAGCGCGGAGAAAAACCACCAACAGCTTGTCGAACATATGCACAACAGAGGCCTTGGCAGTACCAAGGCACGATCCAGGACGGACCGTTAATCCCGCGCAAGGAGCCAGCATGAGCAAGCCCGCCGCCCGCCTCAGCGATAAAGACGACTGCCCGAAATCCGGCCATGGGGTTAACCCCACGGTTACCGGCTCACCGAATGTGCTGATCAATAGCCTCCCCGCCTTGCGCGTGGGCGACAGCACCGCCTGTGGTGACAGCGTCACCCAAGGCATCAGCAATATTCTGGTTAACGGCCAACCGATTGCCTTCCTAGGCAGCGCCACCGCCCATGGCGGGGTGATCATCACCGGCTCCGGCGATGTGGTGGTCGGCACCCAGCACACGCCGGCGCCGTTTGTGCCGCCGTTGCCGTTGGCCAATATGTTTCAGGACAACTTCCAACTGGTCTGCGCCGAAACCGGCGAGCCCCTGGCCTACTACCCCTACACCATCCGTCGCGCCAACGGCACCTTAGAAAAAGGCACATCCGACGCCAAGGGCTTTACCCATATGGTCAGCAGCATGGGCGCCAGCGAGAACATCCAGGTGTTGCCGGGAGAGCAGCTATGAGCAATGAGGCTAGAAGTTTTTCCTTAACTCCGGCCACCGATAAGAGCGTCAAAACCGTGCAAGTAACGGTCAAGAAGGCTGTGGTGTTTTTTATTGGGGGGGCCGGTGATAAAGAGGCTTACTACTTTAGCGGCCCTTTCGGCAACGTCGCCAATGCCCAAAGTTCACTGGATAAAGAGTTGACACCATATAGGGATAAAGCCGAGTACATCTCTCACTACTTGGGCTACAACGAGGCACGTGGCAACGAAGACATAAATACCTATGTACTGAAAAATATTCCTACCAAGGCCATACCTGTATACATAGTCGGACACAGCCTAGGTGGCTGGAACGGAGCCCACTTATCTCGGCATCTAGCCGACGCAGGTTATCGCGTTGAAATGCTGATTACATTAGACCCTGTAGGTGAAGGCTTTCTCGTTCAAACATTTTCTGATATCTATTGGAAAGAACCTCAGCCATCCAGTAAGTTTTGGATCAATATTCGGTCTCAACCCAAAACACCTGATCAGTCTGACAAAGTGGCTGAGTTTGGAGAGCGCTGGATCATAACAGAGGGACCACAGGTTAACGCTGTAGCACCTAATAACCATTATGATGCAATCGGATTATTCACTATTCTCTTGCCAACTGGAAAATCTGCTAAACAGCATATTCTAGATTCAATTAATCAGTACCTAAATGGCAGTACAGAATGAAAAAAATAATTATAATTATAAGCGCCATCGCCTTATCTTCCTGCATGAAAGATCATGGCCAAAAAGCGGCTGACTTAGAGTTTATTTCAATCAATAAAGATACACAGACACACTTCTACACAGTCAGCTTCCGCTCAAACATAGAGCTATTGAACTTATTCAAACCATCCCAAGACATGAGCGTAATAAGTAAGCAGTTGATCTGCTCATTAGACACGCCCGCTATCTTCGAGATGGATAAACGCATAGACAGTTATGCAATAGGCGATTTCCAGCGCAGCCATAATGAGCAGTTTAGCTATGAGTATGAAGCCAGTATCTACTTTGCCCAGACAAAAGCCCAAGGGACGAGCTTTGACTATCTGAAAGAAAATTATTTAAAGAAACAGCTCGCTGAACGCATATCGCTGCCTTGCAAAGTAAAAATAACGCTTTACCCCTATCGCGCTTACTACAGCAACACCTTAACTATTCCTACCCAACAGATCCTGGAGGCTATTAAATAAATTTAATCGTCACCTAACCTCTGCCCCACAGCCAATTAGTCTTTAAACAGAGCCGCTGAGGGGAAACCAAATAGGGAAATATACACATCCGACTCGACAACCGGTTTTAGGGCCCATGATAGTTCACTTCGAACTAGGTTATAGATGCCGTGTTCTCTCGAACAGAAAACATCTCAAAAAACGATTAAACGCTTTACTGTTCTATTGAGAACCCTTCGCTTTTCGATAAGCCGCATGAGATCCGGCCCCACATGCAGGGCAAACGACACTTTGCTTGGATAATTGGCAATCCGTCCCGAAGCAAAAGCGGTTTTAAAATAAACAGCATAACGCCATACCTGAATGTTCTCGCAGACTTCCTGAGCAATCCAAATGACAAAAAACTTCTTCCTTAGCCTTTTCACAGTGTTTGGATTACTGCATATATCCACTGCAGCCCATGCAATGTCGCGCCATCACGATGGAGAAGCTCGCATTTGGGTAAAAGGCAACGATCTCTGCCTCGGAGTAGACGACCAGTACGCAACTGACGGAATTATTTTCTTTAATCGAGCACAGGTTGATGAGAACCAAGTCAAGTTGTACAGAATAGCGGTCAGCGGAACAGACTCAACATTGTGGGATTACTACCTACCGCCTGAAAGCATGTCAAACGGACCACTCTTAACCTCTAGCACCTGCCTAGTATATGGACAAACTATCAGCTCATTCATTACCCGATCACCAGCCAAGCCTGTTGAGGCTGGGCTTTATAAAGTCATGCTAGAGGCGATAGACCATAAAGATCGACGTGCATGGTTCTATACCAGAGTATGTGTAAGTAATCAGCAAGGGACTTGGACTGTTACACCTGTAAAGGTCAATAAAAACGAGACCAACCCCAACCGCTTTTATTGCGAATAAGTCACCAATTCCATGCCCACCTCCCCCGGCCAATATAAAGAAAATCAAAATAGCAATGGCAACAAACAATAAAATATCTGTTTTCACACTAATTGCTATTACATACTTTTATATGGCACCACCAACCATGGCAATGTCACGCCATCACGAGGGGGAGGCAAATATCTGGGTCAAAGATAAAGGTTTTTGCCTTGGCGTAGATACCCACTACCAAACTGAAGGATATTTTTTCTCTAGAAACGCTAATGTAGATGAAAATGAAGTGCGGCTAGACGGAATATCAATAAGCCGAAATGACGATACATATGTTTGGGCAACTTATAGTCAAGACCAAGCAACGCTAGGACCTCGACTAACGTCTACCACGTGCATACCTTATGGTGAAGAAATACAATCCTTTAACACTGAGACGCCAGCAATAGAAATTAAACCCGGCATCTATTCAATTATGCTTATTTCTCATGACCAAAAGGGTCGGCGCGCCTCATTTTACACAGTGAAATGTATAACCGGCTCACCAGCATCTTGGTCAATTGCGCCAGTCAAGATTAATGAGAAAGAACTAGGTGCCACGCGATGGTATTGCGACTAATCCGCGTTGGTATCCAACACATTGAAACACGTCAAATAACAAAGTTTTTTGTTTAGTTTTATAACAGCAGAATAATTAAATGCCTTCCCCCTTGGCCATACCCCGTGATCAGGAGGGCGAACCCGCGCCTGGGTCCAAGACGGCAAATGGTGTACCCACAAGCGGACTTCCTGCTGCCAGTCGGTTAGGTACGCGGCCACCTTGCGCGTTGGCGCGCAACACTCCTGCAACGGTAAACGGCACTGGTCGGCGCGCCGGACACAAGGAATAATCCCCACCTACCGTGGTCTGAATACCCCCATGGTTCAGGACACAATCCTGGGCTGTGGTTTGAACTCTGCCTTATCCAGGAGCGCTCCATGCCCGATCTATCCCAACAATTCGCCAGTGATAACTACTCCGGTATCTGCCCGGAGGCCTGGCAGGCCATGGCCGAGGCCAATCAGGGCCATCAACGGGCGTATGGCGATGATGAATGGACGGCCCGCGCGGCGGATCATTTCCGCCAGCTGTTTAACACCGATTGTGAAGTGTTCTTTGCCTTTAACGGCACCGCTGCCAACTCCCTGGCCCTGGCCTCTTTGGGCCAGAGCTACCACAGCGTGATCTGTTCCGAGACGGCCCACGTTGAGACCGACGAATGCGGTGCGCCGGAGTTCTTTTCCAACGGCTCCAAGCTGCTGTTGGCGAAGACCGAGAACGGCAAGCTGACGCCGCAGGCGATCCGCGAAATTGCCCTGAAACGCCAAGACATTCACTATCCCAAACCGCGTGTCGTGACCATCACCCAAGCCACTGAAGTGGGTACCGTGTATACGCCGGCCGAAGTACGGGCGATCAGCGCGGTGTGCAAGGAGCTGGGCCTGCGTCTGCATATGGATGGCGCGCGCTTCTCCAATGCCTGTGCCTTTCTCGGCTGCACGCCGGCTGAGCTGACCTGGCAGGCCGGGGTGGATGTGCTGTGCTTTGGCGGCACCAAAAACGGCATGGCGGTGGGTGAGGCGATTTTGTTCTTTAACAAAGACCTGGCCGAAGACTTCGATTACCGCTGCAAGCAGGCCGGTCAGTTGGCGTCGAAGATGCGCTATCTGTCGGCGCCCTGGGTCGGCATTCTGCAAGGCGATGCCTGGCTGCGTTACGCCCAGCACGCCAACCGCTGCGCCCGTTTGCTGGCGGAACTGGTAGCCGATGTTCCGGGGGTCAGTTTGATGTTCCCGGTTGAGGCCAACGGTGTGTTCTTGCAACTGTCTGAGCCGGCGCTGGAGATTCTGCGCAGTAAAGACTGGCGCTTTTACACCTTTATCGGCGCCGGTGGCGCACGCTTCATGTGCTCGTGGGACACCGACGAGCAGCGCGTACGCCAATTGGCGGCGGACATCCGTTTGGCGATGAACGCTTAAGCGTTCAGTTAAACCGGGCGCGGTACCAAGGCCGGCAATAAGGTGCGCGAAATCGCCTCGCGCACTGCCGGTAAGAGGGTCGCGCTACCACCGAGCAATTCCTCCACCAACTTGCGCAGCACCTGTGCCCGCTCGGGGCTTAAGCCACTGACAGCATAGTCACAGGCTTGCTCGGCGCTGACCCCGGGCGGCACGGCAAAGCCCAGGGCGACGAGGCGCTCGCGCAGGTCTTCTTGATCGATCAACTCGGCATGCATCATGCTCAATCCCTCACTTAATGACCGTCACGCTAAAGCGGACCTTAGCGCAGTACGCCCTCTTCGATTAACACTTTAAGAATCGCCTCAGCGCCTTGAGCCGGGCTCAAGTCTTTCAGCACCTGACCACTGCCGCCACTGGCTTTGGCGGTGGCAGCGCGCATGCGCTCGGCGCCGGTTTTCGCCTTGATCAGCTTAAGCCGCTTCGGCCTGGGTTTAGCCGTTTGCAGTTGCGCGTGACTGAATAACTCATCACTCACTACCTGCACGTCACTGGCCTTCAGCACGCCACGCTGCGCCGGGCCATAAGCACTTTGCCGGGCCACCGGGGCGGCGTTATCAACACTGGCCACAAACGGCAGCGGCACCTGCAAACGCCGCCGTTGACCGCGCGGTAAGGCTTGCAGCACTTGCGCGACACCCTGCTCAACCTGCTCTACCGCCGCCAACCCGACCACCAAGGGCCAGCCCAATTCTTGCGCCAGCAGGTAGGGCAACATCCCTGAACCTTCGCCGGTTTCCGCCTGGCTGCCCGTCAGCACCAGTTGCACATCGCTGGCGGCCAAATAGTCACTGAGTACGGGTAGCGCATCGGCCTGCGCCGGTTGTTCGAGCACTTGGATTTGCTCCAGACCCATGCCCAGATAAGCGCGCAACGCCTCAGCCTGGGGATCACCCGCGTGCAGCACTTGCAGGCGCTCCCCAGCCAGACGCAGGCCCAGCTCCACCGCGCGGGCATCCTGCTCGGCGCGGCGGGCGCGACCGGAGCTGGGGTGAGCACCGATGGAAACCAATGCCACAGTGTTGAGCGTGCTGGTTGGCGGGTTAAGCGGCGGCACGGGCACCTCCCTGACGATAAGCCTGTACTTGCTCGATCAGCGCTTGCAGGATCGCGCTGCTGTCGCCAATAACAGCGAGATCGGCACGTTTGATCATGTCGCAACCGGGGTCGAGATTAATCACCACGACCTTGTCGCAGGCGCCAATGCCTTGCAGGTGTTGGACCGCCCCGGAAATACCCACGGCCAGATACACCCGCGCCGTGACCCAAGTACCGGTGGCGCCAACTTGCCGTGGGCGCGGCATATGGCCATCGTCCACAGCTACCCGTGAGGCGCCTTCGGTGGCGCCGAGCACGCTGGCGGCCTCATGGAACAACGGCCAATCGCGCACGCCATTGCCGCCGCTGAGAATAAACTCGGCCTCGGCCAACGGCGTTTGCGCCGGATCGACCGCCACCGCGCCCAGATCGACGATGACAGCAGAGCGCGGCAGTATGGCGGCCTCCAGCTCCAGCGCCAGCACCTCGTGGCGGGTTTCGCTGACCGGCTGGGCACATTCGGCGCAGGCCAAGATAATCCGCCGCAGCGGTTGCAGCAGGTCTTGCTGGCCGGCCCCGGCGCGACCACTTAACTGCTCGCCCTGCACCTGCCACACCCGCGTTGCCGGACGCTCCCCGAGGCTGGCAGCTAAGCGCCGGCCCAACTCGCCACCGGCGCTGCGACTATCCGGCAGCAGCCAGTGGTGCGGCTGTAATTGCTGATCGAGTTGGCGCAGTGCCTCTACCCGCACTTCCGGGCAATAGCCGTGATAGGCGTCTTGGTTGAGATGCAGCAAGCGGTCGACGCCATTGAGCGCCAACGCGGTTTCCTTGTGCTCAGCGAAGATCACCGCCAGCACCGCGCCGGCGCTGCCTGCCAATTGCCGGGCCAGGCCGAGTAGATCTTTATCGTGGCTGCTTAAGCGGCCGCCAGGCATATCCGGCACCACAGCAATATAAAACGCCGGTTGCGCCACCCGGTGCAGAGGTAACTGCAGCGCTTCGTCACTTACAGACTGCGCGTTAAAGCCGGCTTGCTGCTGGCCGCTACGGTCGATGCGCTTGATCCCGTTCGGGCCGATAAAGCCGGCGGCATGGGGATTTTTGCGCAGCACGCCGTTGGCTCCCAGCCAGCTCTCTGCCTGCGGCTGTAGAGCGGCATGCAGCGGATGCAAACGGTTACGGGCGATCCACAGCGCCCGCGGGTCACGACGAATCAACTGACTCATAGCTGCGCCTCCAACACCGCGGCTTCGACCGGCGCCGGCTTGGCCGTGCTGGCCGGTGCGAGTTCCAGTAAACACTCGGCCACCAGCTCGGCAATATCTTTAACTTGCGGACGCGGCCCCACCACACCCTCCAGCATCAGGGTGCACTGCGGGCAACCGACGGCCACCACTTCAGCACCGGTATCTTGAATATCGGCCATGCGCATATCGGGGATGCGCTGTTTGCCAGGAACATCGGTGATCGGCGCACCGCCGCCACCGCCGCAGCAACGCGAGCGATAGCCTGAGCGCTGCATCTCTTTCACCTCAATCCCCAAGGCCTTAAGCACCGCGCGCGGCGCCTCGTACTCGCCGTTGTAACGGCCCAGATAGCAGGGGTCGTGATAGGTCAGGCTAAGGCCGTTTGCGCGGCCCAAGGGCAAGCGTTTAGCGCTGATCAGTTGCTGTAGGTAACTGCTGTGATGCAGCACTTGATAGCGTCCGCCCAGCTCCGGGTATTCGTTTTTCAGCACATGAAAACTGTGCGGATCACAGGTGACGATACGCTCAAAGCGGTACTGGTTAAGCGTGGCGATATTGCGCTTGGCCAGGCTCTGGAAGGTGGCTTCATCGCCCAAACGACGAGCCACGTCGCCACTGTCGCGCTCCTCCAGACCGAGCACGGCGAAGTCCACCTGCGCCGCCTTCAGCACTTTGACAAAAGCCCGCAAGCTGCGCTGATTACGCATATCAAAGGCACCATCACCGACCCAGAACAACACCTCGACCTGTGGCTTGTCGGCCATCAGCGGCAGGTTAAGGTCCGCCGCCCAGTTCAGCCGGCCACCGGGGGCAAAGCCGCCGGGGTTGTCGGTGGCGATCAGGTTATCCAGCACCTCGGCGCCCTTGTTCGGCGTGGCGCCGTATTCCAGAGTGAGATGACGACGCATATCGACGATGGCATCGACATGTTCAATCATCATCGGGCATTCCTCGACGCAGGCGCGGCAGGTGGTGCAGGACCACAGGGTGTCGGCGTCGACCAGCGCCGTGCCTTGCCGCGCGACGATGGGCAGATGGAGGCCGCCGCTGTGCTCGCCAAGGGGCCTGCCCTTGCCGTCAGGGGATGGATAGGGCGACCCAGCAAAATTCGCGTCGTTGCCGCCGGCCAAGCCTGTGACCATGTCTTGGATCAGTTTTTTCGGGTTGAGCGGCTGGCCGGCAGCAAAGGCCGGGCACATGGCTTCGCACTTGCCGCACTGCACGCAGGCGTCGAAGCCGAGCAGTTGGTTCCAGGTGAAATCGCTGGGTTTACCCACGCCCAAAGGTGCGCTCGGGTCGCTTAGGTCGAGGGCCTTAAGACCTGTGGAGCGGCCACCGGCAAAGCGTTCGCTGCGGCGATGCCAGGCCAGATGCAGGGCCCCGGCAAAGGCATGCTTCATCGGCCCGCCCCAGGTCATGCCGAAGAACAGCTCCGACACACCACAGGCCACACCAATGGCAAGCACCAACGCCAGCAGCCAACCGCCGAAGCCTTCCGGCAGAATCCCGGCCACCGGCAGCGTGGCGATAAAGAAGCTGCCGGCAAACAGCAGCAGGCTTTTCGGCAGGCGCATCCACGGGCCTTTGGACAGCCGCGTGGGAGGATTCAACCGGCGTTTGGCGACAAACAACGCACCGCCAAACATCAGTGCGCAGGCAACCAGCAAGGCAATGCCGAGGATTTGGCTCTGCAGGCCAAAGCCATGCACGAGAAGCGCCAGCAGCGCCGCCAGCACAAAACCACCGGCCGTGGCCACATGGGTCTTGGACATGTATGGATCGCGTTCGACCACATGGTGCAGATCGACCAGATAACGCCGTGGCATGGCCAATAAGCCGCCCAGCCAATCAACCGCAGCCGGCCGGCCTTGGCGCCACAAGGCAAAGCGTTTCAGCGCGCCGAAGATGGCCAGCAACAACGCCGTAAACAGCAGGATTGGCAAAATAACGCTCAGCATGACCATCCTCGTTTGATAAATCGTTGTGGGTATGGCCTTGGCCATGCACCGTTTTTCAAATCGCGTGGCAACTGGGTGGATGGGTGAAGCGTCATCCACCCTACAAGCCAACCCGCCGGGTGCATGGCCTTGGCCATGCACCATTTTTCAAACCGCGTGGCACCTTGGTGGATGGCTGAAGCGTCATCCACCCTACACAGCCAACCCGTAGGGTGTATGGCCCTGGCCATGCACCACTACCCAAACCGCGCGACACCTGGGTGGATGGGTGAAGCGTCATCCACCCTACAAGCCAACCCGTAGGGTGCATGGCCCTGGCCATGCACCACTACCCAAACCGCGTGGCACCTTGGTGGATGGATGAAGCGTCATCCACCCTACAAAGCTAACCCGTAGGGTGTATGGCCCTGGCCATGCACCACTATCCAAACCGCGCAGCGCCGTAGCGATCAGAAGTCCTTACACAGGCGCAAAGCGTCGTAGATCGCGGCGTGGGTGTTGCGTTGGGCCACGCAGTCGCCGATGCGGAACAACAGGTAGCCGTCACCAGGTTCACTCAGGCACGGCTGCGGCTGGATCGCGAACAGCGCATCCACATCAATCTGGCCCTTATTGCGTGAGCCCTGCTTGAGCGCGTAATACAGGCTCTCGTCGGGGCGCACGCCGTTTTCCACCACCACTTGATCGACCACCCGCTCTTCGCGGGCGCCGGTGTATTCGTTTTCCAACACGGCCACCAGCTTGTCGCCCTCGCGGTAGACCTTCTCCAGCATCAGGTCGCCGGTCATGATCACTTCTTTGGGATAGAGGCTGCGGTAGTACGTCGGGAAGCTGGTGCCGCCGATGGCCACGCCGGGCTTGATGTCGTCGGTGACGATCTCCACCTTGGCACCCTTCTCGGCCATAAAGTCGGCCACCGACATGCCGGTAAACTCACAGATGGTGTCGTAAACCAGCACGTTGCCGCCCGGCGCCACCTTGCCGTCGAGCACGTCCCAACTGCTGACCACTAAGCCGTCGGCAGCGCCCCAATGTTCGTTCTGCTCGATAAAGGCATGGCCGCCGTTAGCCAGCACCACGATGTCCGGTTTGAGCGCCAGAATGCCCTCGGCATCCGCCGCCGTGAGCAAGCGCAGGTCAATGTTCAATCGCGCCAGCTCCAGCTGATACCAACGGGTGATGCCGGCCATTTGATCGCGCTGCGGGGCTTTCGCGGCTAAAGAAATCTGCCCGCCGAGGCTGTCCTTTTTCTCCAGCAGGATCACTTCATGACCGCGCTCGGCGGCCACCCGCGCGCCCTCCATGCCAGCCGGACCGCCACCGACCACCACCACGCGGCGCTTAGGCCCGCTGGACTTTTCGATGATATGCGGCAGGCCCATATATTCGCGGCTGGTGGCGGCGTTCTGGATGCACAACACATCCAAGCCTTGGTACTGACGGTCGATGCAGTAGTTGGCGCCGACACATTGTTTGATCTGATCGACCTGGCCCATTTTGATCTTGGCGATCAGGTGCGGATCGGCAATATGCGCGCGGGTCATGCCGACCATATCCACATAGCCGCCTTCAAGAATGCGCGAGGCCTGATTGGGGTCTTTGATGTTCTGCGCGTGCAGCACCGGCACCTTGACCACTTCCTTGATCCCCGCTGCCAGGTGCAGGAACGGCTCCGGCGGAAAGCTCATATTGGGGATGACGTTGGCCAGGGTGTTGTGGGTGTCGCAACCGGAACCGACCACGCCGATAAAGTCGAGCATGCCGGTGCCGTCGTAATAGGCGGCGATCTGCTTCATATCGTCGTGGGACAAGCCATCGGGGTGGAACTCGTCGCCACAGATACGCATGCCGACACAGAAGTCCGCGCCCACTTCGGCGCGCACCGCCTTGAGTACTTCGAGGCCGAATTTCATCCGCCCCTCAAAGCTGCCGCCCCACTCATCGCTGCGCTTGTTGACCCGCGGCGACCAGAACTGGTCGATCATATGCTGGTGCACGGCGGACAGCTCAATGCCGTCCAACCCGCCTTCCTTGGCCCGGCGTGCGGCCTGGGCGTAGTTGCCGATCACCCGCCAGATTTCTTCCACCTCGATGGTTTTGCAGGTGGCCCGATGCACCGGCTCGCGGATGCCGGACGGTGACATCAAGGTCGGCCAGTTAAAGCCATCCCAACGCGAGCGCCGGCCCATGTGGGTAATCTGAATCATGATCTTGGCGCCGTGCTTGTGCATGGCGTTGGCCAGATTCTGAAAATGCGGAATGATGCGGTCAGTGGCCAGATTGACCGAGCTCCACCACTGCTGCGGACTGTCGATCGCCACCACCGAGGAGCCGCCGCAGATGGCCAGGCCAATACCGCCCTTGGCCTTCTCTTCGTAGTACTTCACGTAGCGCTCAGTGGTCATGCCGCCATCGGTGGCGTACACCTCGGCATGGGCGGTGCTGAGCACGCGGTTGCGGATGGTCAGTTTGCCGATTTGGATCGGCTGAAACATAGCCTCGAAAGCCATTGGGGCACCCTCTAAAAACGACTGCGTTCGCTACGTTTTCAATCACGAATGAATGGATTTTTTAGATCGGTTTAACGATAAACAGGCCATCGTCGTGACCCTCTTCGGAGCCGCCATACACTTGCTCGGCCACGGTGCGCAGACTGCTGCCACGGGCGGCCAGAACCTGGTCCATGGCGCCGGCAAACCAGCCGGTAAACATGTAGTCGACCTTGCGCCCGCACTTGCCGTACACATACACAAAAGCCGAGTGTTTGAGGCGCACGCTGGCGGTACCTTGCTCAAGGTCGATGGCTTCGATCCCGAACAAACCCCAGCCGCGTTGCGACAGACGCTTCATGTAGTGCTCGAACACCGCCACGCCTTCGATGCCGTGGCACTCGGCTTCTTTTTCGCACCAGTGCCAGGCCGATTTGTAGCCGGCTTTATAAAGAATCTCGGCATAGGCTTCGGCGCCCAGAACCTCTTCGATACCCATATGGTTATTGACGAAAAAGTGCCGGGGCACATACAGCATGGGCAGCGCATCGGTGGTCCAGACGCCGGTTTCGCTGTCCACTTCAATCGGCAGTTCGGGGGCGTGTTTGGCCATGGGTGCAGACTCCAAAAAGCTCATCAGTGGTTGAACACACGGCCTAGCAACCGCATGCAAAAAAATCGTTTTACCTAGGGTGGACGACGCTTTGCCCGGCCACCGTTAAGGCGTCTCGCGGTGCCCCTTGGTGGATGAAAAGAACGTCATCCACCCTACAAGTCCTACCGCGTCAGCCGATCCGTAGGGTGGACGGCGCTTTGCCCGTCCACCGTTAAGGCGTCTCGCAATGCCATTGGTGGATGAAAAGAGCGTCATCCACCCTACAAGTCCTACCGCGTCAGCCGATCCGTACGACGCTTTACCCGTCCACCGCTAAGGCATCTCGCGGTGCCCCCTGGTGGATGAAAAGAGCGTCCTCCACCCTACAAGTCCTACCGCGTCAGCCGATCCGTAGGGTGGACGACGCTTCACCCGGCCACCGTTAAGGCGTTTCGCGATGCCCCTTGGTGGATAAAAAGATCGTCATCCACCCTACAAGTCCTACCCCGTCAGCCGATCCGACGACGCTTTACCCGGCCACCGTTAAGGCGTTTCGCAGTGCCCCTTGGTGGATGAACAGAGCGTCCTCCACCCTACAAGTCCTACCGCGTCAGCCGATCCGTAGGGTGGCCGACGCTTTACCCGGCCACCGTTAAGGCGTCTCGCGATGCCCCTTGGTGGATGAAAAGAGCGTCATCCACCCTACAAGTCCTACCGCGTCAGCCGATCCGTAGGGTGGACGACGCTTTACCCGGCCACCGTTAAGGCGTTTCGCGATGCCCCTTGGTGGATGAAAAGAGCGTCATCCACCCTACAAAGTCCTACCGCTCAGCCGATCCGTAGGGTGGACGACGCTTTACCCGTCCACCGTTAAGGCGTTTCGCGATGCCCCTTGGTGGATGAAAAGAGCGTCATCCACCCTACAAAGTCCTACCGCTCAGCCGACCCGTAGGGTGGACGACGCTTTTCCCGGCCACCGTTAAGGCATCTCGCGGTGCCCCTTGGTGGATGAAAAGAGCGTCATCCACCCTACAAAGCCCTAACGCGTCACCCGATCCGTAGGGTGGACGACGTTTTACCCGGCCACCGTTAAGGCGTCTCGCGATGCCCCTTGGTGGATGAAAAGAGCGTCATCCACCCTACAAGTCCTACCGCTCAGCCGATCCGTAGGGTGGACGGCGCTTTACCCGGCCACCGTTAAGGCGTCTCGCGATGCCCCTTGGTGGATGAAAAGAGCGTCATCCACCCTACAAGTCCTACCGCTCAGCCGATCCGTAGGGTGGGCGACGCTTCACCCGCCCACCGTTAAGGCGTTTCGCGATGCCATTGGTGGATGAAAAGAGCGTCATCCACCCTACAAGTCCTACCGCGTCAGCCGATCCGACGGCGCTTTACCCGGCCACCGTTAAGGCGTCTCGCGGTGCCCCTTGGTGGATGAAAAGAACGTCATCCACCCTACAAGTCCTACCCCGTCAGCCACCCTACGCAGCCCAGCGGCATTGCCTTACTCGTGCCAAACATCGGCAAGCACCCTGACCCAGTTTTCGCCCATGATCTTGCGCACCACGCTTTCGCTGTGGCCGCGCTTAAGCAGGGTTTCGGTGAGGTTGGGGAATTCGCCGACGGTGCGGATGCCCAGCGGGTTGATGATCTTGCCGAAGCTGGTCAGACGGCGGGCATAGCCCTTGTCGTGGGTCAGATATTCGAAGAAGTCCTGACCATGGCCCTGGGTGAAATCGGTGCCGATACCGATGGCGTCTTCGCCGACGATATTCATGGTGTATTCGATGGCTTCGGCGTAATCGTCGATGGTCGAATCGATGCCCTTGGCCAAGAACGGCGCAAACATGGTGACGCCGACGAAACCGCCGTGGTCGGCAATAAACTTAAGCTCGGCATCGGACTTATTGCGCGGGTGCTCTTTAAGCCCCGAAGGCAGGCAATGGGAGTAGCACACCGGCTTTTTCGATTCGAGGATGACCTCCTCCGAAGTCTTCGAGCCGACGTGGGACAGGTCGCACATCACCCCTACGCGGTTCATCTCGGCGACGATCTCGCGGCCAAACCCGGACAGCCCACCGTCGCGCTCGTAGCAGCCGGTGCCCACCAGGTTTTGCGTGTTGTAGCACATCTGCACGATGCCCACGCCGAGCTGCTTGAAGATCTCCACATAGCCCAGTTGGTCTTCATAGGCATGGGCGTTTTGAAAGCCAAACAGAATGCCGGTTTTGCCCAGTTCCTTAGCCTGGCGGATGTCGGCGGTAGTGCGCACCGGCATGACTAAATCGCTGTTGTCGCGGATCAGCTTTTGGCTGGCGACGATGCTATTAACCGTGGCCTGAAAGCCCTCCCACACCGACACCGTGCAGTTGGCTGCGGTGAGCCCTCCCTTGCGCATGTCCTCAAACAGCTCGCGGCTCCACTTGGCGATAATCAGCCCGTCGATCACGATGCTGTCGGCGTGTACTTGTGCTGGGTTCATGGGCTCTCCCCTGGCCTGACTGGCGCGCTGAACCTTGTGCCAGCGCTTTGAGGTGAGCATATCCCCGGCCTGCCTAAGGCCCGGGCGCAAAAGCGACTGAGGGATTGCCGAAAACGTCAATTGCCACGTCGCCTTTACTCAGCCCGGCGCACATAAATGCCGGGCAAAAAAAACCTCTGCCAGAAGCTCTGACAGAGGTAAGGGAGCCGTAACACTCTCAATGCTTAAGGTTGGCCATCTGCAATTTAACCGTTGCAAGCTGAACCTAAGCTGTCCGACGCGCCGCCAGCAGGCTGTAGAGGCTCAGGCCGAGCAGCAACACTAGACTCAGGCTCATCTCAACCCCCGACCTGGCGCAGATAGGGCGCAGGCGTGGCGCCTAGATTGTTGAGCATGCGTTCGCTGTACCAGTCGAGGAAGTTGATCACGCCAAACTCATAGGTTTGCGAGTACGGCCCAGGCTGGTAGGCCACGGAATTGATACCGCGCTGGTTTTCTTCAGCCAGCTGGCGGTCTTGCATATTGGTCGCGTCCCACACTTGGCGCAGGCGCTCGACGTCGTAATCGACACCTTCGACGGCATCCTTATGCACCAGCCATTTGGTGCTCACCATGGTTTCCTGGGCGCTGAGCGGCCATACGGTGAAGACGATCAGGTGATCGCCCATGCAGTGGTTCCATGAGTGCGGCAGATGGAGGATGCGCATGGAGCCCAAGTCCGGATCGGTGATGCGCCCCATCAGCTTGTTGCTGCCCGGCTTGCCATCCATGGTCATGGACACCGTGCCCTTGAGCAGGGGCATGCGCACGATGCGGTTACGCAGGCCAAAGCTGGCATGGGCGTAAGGAATATTGTCGCGATCCCAGCGGCTGGTGCATTCCGCCACCTGATCTTTAAAGGCCTGGGTGGCGCGTGGATCGGTCACATCATCCCATTCCAGCAAGGTATTCAACAGTTCAGGGTGCGAGCCGTTGCAGTGGTAGCACTCGCGGTTGTTTTCTATCACCAACTTCCAGTTGGCTTTTTCCACCAGGGTGGTTTGCACCGCCACCTTGGCATTCTCCATGTCGTAGGGCTCCATGTAGTGCGTAAGCGTCGCCAGGAAGTCGTCGATGGCCGGGGGATTTTCCGCCAGGGAGATAAAGATGTAACCGCCGGCGACTTTGCACTGCACGGGCTTGAGGTGGTAATCGCTGAGCTTGAACTCGGCGCCCATCTCGCTGCCGGCAAACAGCAGGCGGCCATCCAGCTCGTAGGTCCATTGGTGATAGGGGCAGACCAGCTTGGCCACCTTGCCCTTGTCGCTGGTGCACAGGCGCGAGCCGCGATGGCGGCAGACGTTATGGAAGGCGTGCACACTGCCCTCAGCGCCGCGTACCACCATGACCGGGTTGGCGCCGACTTGCAGGGTGAGGAAATTGCCCTTGCTGGGGATTTCGCAGATCATCCCGGCGATCAGCCATTCCTTACTGAAGATTTCCTGCATATCCAGTTGGAACAAGCGCTCATCGTTGTAGAACGGCTGCGGCAGCGAGAAGGTGCGCTCGCGGCTGTGCAGCATTTGCGCCGTGGCCTGGCGGGCGGCGGCCAATGGGTCGCCGAGGGATAAGGGGGTCGTGACGTCCATCGTGCTCTCCTCAACCTGCTCGCCATTCAAGCAGGAGCAATGCGGTGGTTATCTGCGCAGCCGTGCTGCTGACCGCGCGGTGGCGCAAGGCTGCCGACGCTGCAATGGCTCTGGCCGGCTATAGTCGTTGCCCAGAGTGTGGCTGCGCGGCAGGGCGAATCCTTAGCTATGCGCGACATGCGAACGTCCGTTTCCGACGCTGCAGGCCAGCGCCCACGGGCAAGGTCGCGATAAGCATGGAAATGTCGTGGATGGACAAATAGCCCGCTGCCGCCATGCGCACAATCCAGCCATCCGTCCACGCTGTTGCTGATCGCGAGAAATCTGCATGTCGAACGACTTTTTCAATCCCGTCACCACCCAAACCTGGAGCAACGGTCGCCACTTGGTGCGCTGCGTTAAGGTCATCGAAGAAACCTGGGATGTGCGCACCTTTTGCTTTATGGCCGACCAGCCCCTGATGTTCTTCTTTAAGCCGGGCCAGTTCGTCACCCTGGAGCTGGAGATCAACGGCGCGCCGGTGATGCGCTCGTACACCATCTCCAGCTCACCGTCGTTGCCCTATAGCTTCTCCATCACCATCAAGCGCGTATCCGGTGGAGTGGTCTCCAACTGGCTGCATGACAACCTGCAAGCCGGCCAGGAGCTGGCCGTGCATGGCCCGGTGGGACTGTTTAATGCCATCGACTTTCCGGCAGAAAAAGTCCTGCTGCTCAGCGGCGGCGTTGGCATTACCCCGGTGATGTCGATGGCGCGCTGGTTCTACGACACCAACGCCAATGTCGACATGGTGTTCGTGCACAGTGCGCGCTCGCCAAAGGACATCATCTATCACCGCGAGCTGGAGCAAATGGCCGCGCGGGTGGATAACTTCAGCCTGCATCTGGTCTGTGAAAAGCACGGCCTGGGCGAGCCCTGGTCCGGTTATCGCGGCTATCTCAACCAAGCCATGCTGCAGCTGATGGCGCCGGACTATCTGCAACGGGAAATCTTCTGCTGCGGGCCCACGCCGTATATGGCTGCGGTCAAACGCTTGCTGCAAGAACAAGGTTTCGACATGGCTCACTACCATGAGGAAGCCTTTGGCGCGACGCCGGCTGAGGTGCGCGCCGAGGTCAAAGAGCTGGCCGCCGAAGCCGCCGAGGCGCCGCCCGTGCCCATGGCCGAGCAGCATCAGGTGAGTTTTATCAGCACCGGCAAAAGCATCCATGTCAGCCCCGGCGAAACCGTACACGGCGCCGCCGCCAAGCTCGGCCTGCATATCCCTAAAGCCTGCGGCATGGGCATTTGCGGCACCTGCAAGGTGCTCAAAACTGGCGGCGAAGTGCAGATGGAACACAACGGCGGGATCACCGATGAGGACCTCGCCGACGGCTATATCCTCGCCTGTTGCAGCGTGCCGCAAAGCGACGTGAGCATCGACTTCTAAAGCGTCTTACCCCGCGCAGGCTGAGCGGTCAGTCCTGCGCCGTGCGCAGCCGTGGGTGGATCAGCACCGCAAGGGCGAGCACGCTGGCGAGGACGATGATCAGGGCGCAAAACAGCTCCACAGCCAGGTCCAGCCCCCAGTGGTCGGCGATCCAGCCCATGGCCAACATCGGCACAATGGCGCCGACATAACCGATCACCCAATAAGTGGCGAGCATGCCAGCGCGATTGTCCGGCCGCGCCAGCCGCGTAACCATGCTGCTGCCCGCCAACATGCTCATGCCATGGCCGGTGGCGGCCAGCAGCACGCCCAAGGCAAACACCACGGCCGAGCCTAGGTTCAGGTTGAGGATCATCAGGGCGTTGCTGATCGCCAGCGCCAGCAAGCCCCAAAAGCCGTTGAGGTGGATATGCAGACGCCGCGAGAGGATTTGCACGCCCGCTGAGGCCAGCAGGATCAAGGCAATCGCCGCACCGCCCACCACTGGCCCGTGCCAGCTGACCATCTTGTTTAAAAACAGCGGCGCCATGGCGGCATACAAGCCAAACACGCCAAAAGCTAAAAACGGCAGGCCGCAGGTCAGGGTAAAGGCGCCGCTGTCAGTACGCGCAGGCCAGGTCAGACGCGGCAGTAAATAGGCCAGCCAGCGCCACAGCTTAGCGGCCTCGGCCTGACGCGGCGGCGGCGCGAAGTTCTGCTGCCACAGGCCCCATACGGCCAGGCTACCCAACAGCAGAACCGGCAGATAAGCCGTGTGCAGCGGCGCCGGCGCCCACTGCCCCATAATCCCGCCGAGCAGCGGGCCCATGCCAAAACCAAAGGCGATCAGCACGCTGCTGAGCATGGCCACGCGTTGCAAACCATCCTTGGGACTCATCAGCGTGAGCCCCATGGACCCCGACGTGGTGATCAGGCTGGCGGCCACACCGACGATAAAACGCCCGATGATCAAGCTCGACAGGTTCCAGGCCAATACAGTCAGTAGCGTGCCGCCCAGCATCAGGACTAAGCCTGCGAGCATCACCCGGGCAAAACCCAGCTGATCCGACAGGCGCCCGAGCATCAGCAAGCTGCCCAGGGCGCCGCACATATACACCACGTAAATCAGCGATACCTGACTCACCGGCAAGCTCCACAAGCTTTGGTAGAGCGGGTATAGCGGGCTGATCAAGGCCGTGCTCATACCGCCGACGACCATGGTAAAACTCACCCAGAATGCGGGTGAACCTGGCAATTTCATGGGGCTATCCGTCTACTGCTGCAAGGGTCGATGGGCCAGCTAGAGCTGGGTAAAACGCTGGTTGATTTTGCTCAGGGCACGCCGGGTGACCGCTAATTCTTCGGCGCTTAAGTCCGCCAAAATCATCTGCTCAATCTGCAGGCTTTTTTCCACGATGACCTGCGCCGTGGCCAGGCCTTCGGCGGTCAGCGAATAACACTTGGCGCGGCGGTCGTGGCCGTCGTACTGCCACTGCAACAGGCCACGCTCGACTAACTGCGCCAGTACCCGCACCAAGGATGAAGTATCCAAGCCCAAGGCTTCGGCTAAGTCTTTCTGCCGTAGCGGTTGCCCATGGTCATACAGCGCCAGCAACGGCGTGCGCGTGGCGTCGGTAAGATCCAGTTGCTTGAAGTGTAGTTCGACCTGACGTCGCCATTGCCGGTAGACCCCCGCGACCAGCAGGCCAAAACGGCTGCGGGCGCGGCTGTCGAAAGAGTCACTGGCTTCAGAAGATATAGTTTGCATACAAACTATTCTTAGACACTGGCCACAAAATGGTCAATGGCTAAATGCGCGCCGCTACCGGCCAGTTCAGCTGGCCGGCTGTGGGGCGTTACAGGCGCACGCTGGCGAAGGTCGACTCGCCTTGGGCACGGTTCAGCGCTGCCAGCGCGGCGGAGTTGTTGCTGCGCGCCAGATCCTCCGGCAGCGGCATCAACACCACGTTGTAACCTTGCTGACCGGCACGCTCATCACGCGGCGGAATACCGAAATACTCGCGGTAGCACTTGGAGAAATGCGGGGTGGAAACAAAGCCGCAAACCGAGGCCACTTCAATGATCGACATGCTGGTTTGCTTGAGCAATTGGCGCGCGCGAATCAAGCGCAGCTTCAGGTAGTAGCGCGACGGCGAGCAGTGCAGGTACTTCTGAAACAGGCGCTCAAGCTGACGCCGCGACACGTCCACATACAGCGCCAGCTGGTCGAGGTCGATGGGCTCCTCCAGATTGGCTTCCATCAGCGCGACGATTTCCTGCAACTTCGGCTGATTGGTGCCGAGCATGTGTTTGAGCGGCACGCGCTGGTGGTCTTGTTCGTTGCGGATGCGTTCGTAGATAAACATCTCCGAAATCGCAGCGGCCAGTTCACGGCCATGCTCACGGCCGATGGTGTGCAGCATCATATCCATCGGTGCAGTACCGCCGGAGCTGGTGTGGCGATTGCGGTCGATGGAGAACAAGCGGGTACTGACCCCGGCGCGGGGAAAGGCTTCCTGCATCGCGGCCAAGCACTCCCAATGCACGCTGCATTCATAGCCATCGAGCAGCCCGGCCTTGGCCAGCGCCCAACTGCCAGTGCACACCGCGCCCAACTGGGCACCGTGGCGCGCCTGAGCTTGCAGCCACTGCAGGTGTTCACGCGTAACGCTGTGCTGGATGTCCACCCCGCCGCAGACGATCACGCCATCCAAGCGCGGCGCGCAGGCCATGCTGGCATCCGGGGTGATCTGCAAACCGTCACTGGCACACACCGGCTGACCGCTCTGAGTCAGGGTGTGCCAACGGTAGAGTTCTTTGCCGGACAACTGATTGGCCATGCGCAGCGGTTCGACCGCCGACGCGAGGGAAATCAAGGTGAAGTTGTCCAGCAATAAGAAGCCAATGGTTTGAACGCTGCTGGGCGGTTGCGCGCCGTGGCTGAAATGGTTCATCTGGGGCATTCCTCACGCGAAGCATCGCAGTATGACGAGTCTCTGGGGCTGGACTCGTCTCTTGTTTTATTAACGGCTTAACGCCGTACTGCAGTGCCTAACGCAAAGGCCGTGCCTAAATTGATCAGACGTTCAATTATAAATTTAGCGGTCAGCAACCCCGATGCCTTCTAGTGCATTTAATTCTAGGCTTATACCCACAAGCCACGCGCCATCCACGCCTGTGCATTCCGGTAGCACCTGGCGGCGTCAGGCTGTCACCAGACAACGCATTAGCCGGTAACGTCAGCCCCAGACGGCGTTATGGTTGGGCCAGTTAAGCGCACCAAGACCGGGCGAAGGCACTGCGCAGGTGCACAGCCGACCTTCTAAGGCGGGCGCCTGACTAACACTCCACAGCGCTAACGGCGAGGCCGCCACGGGAGGTTTCCTTGTACTTGTCGTGCATATCGGCGCCGGTGTCGCGCATGGTGCGAATCACCCGATCCAGGGAAATAAAGTGCTGACCATCACCCCGCAACGCCATTTGCGCGGCATTGATGGCTTTCACGGCGGCAATCGCGTTGCGCTCGATGCACGGCACCTGCACGAGGCCGCCAACCGGGTCGCAGGTCAGCCCCAGGTTATGCTCCAGGCCAATTTCCGCGGCGTTTTCCACCTGCCCCGGCGTACCCCCTAATATCTCGGCCAAGCCAGCAGCGGCCATGGCGCAGGCCGAACCGACTTCACCTTGGCAGCCGACCTCAGCGCCTGAGATCGAGGCATTCTTTTTACACAGGATGCCGATGGCCGCGGCGGCCAGGAGATAGTCCACGACATCGTCTTCACTGACGGTGGGGCTTACGCGCACAAAGTAATGCAGCACCGCCGGGATAATCCCCGCCGCGCCATTGGTAGGCGCAGTGACCATCCGTCCGCCCGCGGCGTTTTCTTCATTGACGGCCAGGGCAAATAAGTTGACCCATTCCAAGCCGCTTAGGGTCGAGCCGATCACATTGGGCCTGTTCATCTGCTGCAGGCTGCGGTACAGCCTGGCGGCGCGACGCGGCACATTGAGGCCGCCGGGGAGCACGCCCTCCTGCCGCAAGCCCTGCTCCACACAGTCGCGCATGGCCTGCCAGATACGCAGCAGGCCGCTGCGAATTTCTGCCTCACTGCGCCACACCCGCTCGTTGGCCAACATCAACGCCGAGATACGCAGCTTATGCGTGGCGCATAACTGCAGCAGTTGCTCCGCGCTGTCAAAGTCATAGGGCAGCGGGCTGTGCGGCTGATCCCATTGAGCGCTGGTGGCCTGCTGCTGATCCAGCACAAAGCCGCCGCCAACTGAGTAGTAGGTGTTGCTATAGAGCAGCGCGCCGGCGCTGTCATAGGCACTGATGGACATCGCGTTGGGGTGATAGGGCAGGTTTTCCTCGAGCATTAACAGATCCCGCGCCCAAACAAACTCGATGCCGTGCCGCCCGCCCAGCAGCAAACGCTGACTGCTGCGCAGCTCGGCGATGCGCGGAGCGATGTGGCTTGGCTCGATCTGATCCGGCCACTCGCCCATCAAACCCATCAGCACCGCGTGGTCGCTGCCATGGCCGACGCCGGTGGCTGATAACGAGCCATACAGCTGCACCAACACCCGCTGACACTGCTCAAGTACGCCCTGCTCCTGCAAGGCGCCGCTGAATAAAGCAGCGGCGCGCATCGGCCCGACGGTGTGCGAACTGGATGGACCGATGCCGATTTTGAACAAGTCAAATACGCTGATAGCCACACTGCTTTTCCTCACCATGCTGAACCTGGCCCATGTTCGAGAATTCGCGCGCACAGCGCCGCCCCATACCGACTCAGCCATATCTAAAGCCGTCAGGCGAGGTTCGCCAATGTCGCTGCCCAACACTCGAGATAAGCTTGCCAAGCAGTGCCGGCGCGCCTTGGCGGGAGCCATTGGCCACCTGCGACAGGGTCGCGCAGGGCGTGTATCGCAGCAGGTTGCTCGGGGTAAAAGTCTGTTAGGGTGGTGACTCATCCACTGCCGCTAGCTGGTTTTTTAGCGCGCCAATGACTCCTCCAGCAGGTTGCGCAAGCCCACTGCTGACTGGCCTTGAGCACTAGGTCAAAACACCCTTACCCCGCATGTCGTGGCGCAACACGTCAGAGTCGCAAACCGATAATTGCGCCAAGCCGAAGACTATATCGTTGACTCAGCAGAATTCGCCGCGGTTGCCTGCCCGCAGGTAACAGGTCAGGACCGCCCACAGCAGGCGCCCTAAACATAATTTTTGTAGCCCAGCACGGCGCAGGTGCGCGATGGAATCGCCCAGGAACGGGCTTAAAACAACTGCCAGAGGGTTTGGAACAGGCTTTGCAGAACAGGCTTAGCCAACAGCACCTGCGCTGCCCATTCGACAGCCCGCCGCCGGCTGATGCTTGACCCGGCACGGACAACGAGTGGGTATGGGTGTGTCGGGCTAAATCTGGGCAGCACCCAGAAACCCAGTAAATCCACACAGGCAAGAACAGTCGGCATCACCCTCCAGGCGCCCAGCGCGCCAGAGCGGTCCGCAGTACTGATCTGGATGTCTACTGAAGGGGAATGATCCCATGCAGTCTGGAAAAATCGTCGTCGAGAATCTCTATAAGGTTTTTGGCGCACACCCCCAAGAAGCCATTGCCCTGTTACAGCAGGGCTGGAGCAAGGAACGCATACTGGCGGAAAAAGGCGCGATTATTGGCGTCAGCGACGTGTCCTTTAGCGTCGAGGAAGGGGAAATTTTCGTGCTGATGGGCCTTTCCGGCTCCGGCAAATCCACCCTGATTCGCCTGATCAACCGCTTAGTCGAGCCCAGCGCCGGCAACGTCTATATCGACGGGCAAAACGTCGCCAAGCTGCCCAAGGCGCAGCTGATTGATCTGCGTCGCCGCGACATGAGCATGGTGTTCCAATCCTTCGCCCTGATGCCCTCGCGCAGCGTGCTGGAGAACGCCGCCTTCGGCTTGGAAGTGGCCGGTAAAAACAAAGCTGAGCGCGAACAACGGGCCATGCAGGTGCTCAAGCAAGTAGGCCTGGATACGTTCGCCCACAAGCTGCCCAGCGAGCTGTCCGGCGGCATGCAGCAACGGGTCGGCCTGGCCCGGGCGCTGGCGGTCAACCCCTCGATGATCATCATGGACGAGGCCTTCTCCGCCCTCGATCCGCTCAAGCGCCGGGAGATGCAGGACATCCTTCTGGAGCTGCAAAAGACCGATCGACGCACCATTATTTTCGTCAGCCACGACATCGAAGAAGCCATGCGCATCGGCAATCGCATCGGCATCATGGAGGGCGGCAAGCTGGTTCAGGTCGGCACCCCGCAAGAGCTGATCGACAATCCCGCCAACGATTACGTGCGCAACTTCTTCAACACCGTCGACACCAACCGCTACCTCACCGCCGGGCAACTCAAGGCCGACAGCGTGCCGGTGTATGTGCACAACGGCAAAGCCCCGGACGCCCAGCTGGTGTGCCAGGAGCTGCTGGCCAAGGACAAGCACTACGCCTTTGTGGTCAACGAGCAAAACGTCTTCCAAGGCTCGATCAGCCTGGAAAAAATCGCCTTGCTCGTCGACGGCGGTTGCAGCGTGGCCCTGGATCACAAGGTGCTCAAGGCCGTGCAGCCGATCCCCGAACACCTCAATCTCAATGAAGTGATCGAACGCTTGGTGGACAACGAAGGGCCGGTACCGGTGATCGACCAGCACGGCTGCTACAGCGGCGCCATCAGCAAAGGCCGTCTGCTCAGCCGGCTACAGGGAGAGAGCCATGAGTGAGAAAAAGCTCGACCTCGGCAGCTGGGTCAACGATGCCGTGCAGCACCTGCTGGATAACTACAGCGACGGCTTCGACAGCATCGGCAAGGTGGTTAACGGTTTTTCCGAAGGCATCGAGTGGCTGCTGTTGCTGCCGCCGGCCTGGCTGCTGATCGCGATTTTCGTCGGCCTGGGGCTGTGGCGCATCGGTTTTAAATTTGCCGTGTTCACCGCCGTGGCCTTTGTTCTGATTGTATTGACCGGCTTCTGGGAGCAGACCGTGGTGACCCTCGGCCTGACCTTCTCCGCCACCTTGATCAGCCTGCTGCTCGGCGTGCCCTTGGGCATTTGGGCGGCGCGCAGCGAGCGGGTGGCCACGCTGATCCGGCCGATCCTCGATTTTATGCAGACCATGCCCGCCTTCGTTTACCTGATCCCCGCCGCCATGCTGTTTGGCCTGGGCCGGGTGCCGGGCATCATCGCCACGGTGATTTTCGCCATGCCGCCGGCGGTGCGCTTAACCGCCCTGGGCATCCGTCAGGTTAATAAAGAAATCATCGAAGCCGGCCACTCCTTCGGCTGCACCCCCAGCCAGCTGTTGTTCAAGGTGCAGTTGCCGAACGCCATGCCGTCGATCATGGCCGGGGTTAACCAGACCATCATGATGGCTCTGTCGATGGTGATCATCGCCTCCATGGTGGGTGCCGGCGGCCTGGGTAACGATGTGCTGGCCAGCATCCAGCGCCTGGACATCGGCCTGGGTTTTGAAAGCGGTATGGCCGTAGTGCTGCTGGCGATCATCCTCGACCGCATCACCGAGAGTTTTGGTACACCAAAAACCGCCAAACGCAGCAGGTTGTCGCGCTGGGTTAACGGCAAGCTGAGCGCCACTAAGGCGTAACTTTGGCCAACACGGGAGTCGCAGATGAAAACTATAAAACAGATCGCAGGCGCCGGCCTGCTCTGCATGACTTTGCTACAAAACGCTTGGGCTCAAGAACCAGAAAGCTGCAAATTGGTGCGTTTCGCCGAGATCGGCTGGGCCGATATCGCCGCCACCACCGGCGTCGCCATGACCTTGAGCGAGGCGCTGGGCTACCAGACCCGCAAGATCATGGCGTCGGTCCCCATCGCCTTTACCGGCGTGCAAAACAAGCAGATCGACGTCTTCCTCGGCTACTGGGCGCCATCCATGGACGCGGTGATTGAGCCGTTCACCAAAAGCGGCGGGGTCAAGGTGCTGCCAAAGGCCAACCTCGAAGGCGCCAAATACACCCTCGCCGTGCCGACCTACGCGGCCCAAGCCGGGCTGAAAAGCTTTGCCGATATTGCCAAGTTTAAAGATCAACTGGGCGGCAAGATCTTCGGCATCGAACCGGGCAACGACGGCAACCTGCTGATCGACGGCATGATCAAGGCCAACAAGTTCGACTTGGGCGACTTCAAGATGGTCGAGTCCAGCGAAGCCGGCATGCTGGTCCAGATCCAACGGGCGATTAAGAAAAACGAGCCAGCAGTATTCCTCGGCTGGGCGCCCCACCCGATGAACACCCAGTTCGACATCACCTACCTGGAAGGCGGCGATGAAGTGTTCGGCCCCGACTTCGGCGCGGCCAAGGTGTTCACCGTGGTGCCGCCAGATTACGAGGCGCGCTGCAGCAACGTTGGCAAGCTGCTGAATAACCTGCAGTTCAGCGTCGAGATCGAAAGCCAACTGATGGATAAGGTCCTGCAAAAGCAGAACCCCACCACCGTGGCGGCGCAGTGGCTGAAAGCCAACCCGGCGATTCTTGAGCAGTGGCTGGCAGGCGTCAGCACCTTCGACGGCCAGGATGGCCTGGCCGCGGTGAAGAAACACCTCGGTCTGTAACCCCAACCCACCGGCGCAGCCTCTGGCTGCGCCGGCCTCCCCCGCCCCCCGTGCCGCGCTGGTTCACCAGCACGCGGCCAGCTATTGCCGCAAGACACGGCGTTACCCCTCAGGAGAGCAGCATGGCGACTTTAAAAAAACTTGGTACTGGCCTTATCGGTTTGGCTTTAAGCATGGCCGTGGGCATCAGCCACGCCGCTGACAAACCCAGTCTCAGCATTGGCTTCGTCAACGGCTGGGATGACAGCGTTGCCGCCACCTATGTGGCCGGCGAAATCCTGCACAGCAAGCTCGGCTATAAGGTGCAGTTCAAACCCGTGGAGCCGGCCATCATGTGGCAAGGCGTTGCCCGCGGTGATTTGGACGCCAGCCTGTCAGCCTGGATGCCGGCCACCCACGGCGAGTACTACGCCAAGCTCAAGGACAAAATCAGCGTGCTGGGCACCAACTACGCAGGGGCCAAAATCGGCCTGATCGTGCCGGAATATGTGCAGGCGAAAAGCATTGCCGACCTGCAAACCTACAGCGCGGATTTCGACGGCAAGATCATCGGTATCGATGCCGGCGCCGGCGTGATGCGCCGCACCGAGGATGCGTTGAAGCAGTACGAGTTAAGCAAGATCAAACTCATGGCCAGTTCCGGGCCGGCCATGGCCACAGCGTTAGCCCGCGCCGAGAAAGAACACCAGGCCATAGTCGTGACCGGCTGGATCCCCCATTGGATGTTCGCCAAATGGCAACTGCGCTTCCTCGATGACCCGAAGAATGTGTTTGGCGAGGCTGAGCGTATCGACACCATCGCCAACCCCGAACTCAGCAAAAAAGCGCCTGAGGCTGCCGCCTTCCTCAGTAAATTTAGCTGGGGCGCGGAAGAAGTCGGCGCAGTGATGCTGAGCATCCGCGACGGCGCCAAACCGCAAGCCGCCGCTAAAGCCTGGGTCGAGCAGAACCCTGAGCGCGTGGCGCAGTGGCTGACTCAGTGAGTGATGGGCCTGACTGAAAACGGGCTACGGCCCGTTTTTTTTGCATAACCGCGAACACCGGCCAGCGCCGCGTCATTGTCAGCAACAGGTCACTGCGGTAAAAGCAAAAACTTATGCAGCGCGCCGTGGAGCCAAGCATGAGCATCAAACAGGTGGGAGGCGTCAGCGTACATCAGCAGCACCAGGCCAGCTGTCATTGCGGCGCTGTACAGCTGTTGCTGGAGTTACCGCACGGCATCGTCAATCCACGGCGCTGCGATTGTTCGCTGTGCCGGCGCAAAGGGGCGATTGTCGCGTCGGTGGCGCTGGATGGCATTCGTATTCTTGCCGGCCAGGCACAACTGACCCTGTATCAGTTCAACACGCACACCGCTAAGCACTACTTTTGCTCAGTGTGCGGCATCTATACCCACCACCAGCGCCGCTCCAAGCCTGATGAGTACGGGTTTAACGTAGCCTGCCTGGAAGGCATCAACCCGTACTTACTGCCTGAAGTGGCGCTGCTCGATGGCATCAACCACCCGGCGGATCGCCTAGCGCCGTCAGACTGACAGGCGACTGCGCGGCTGCGCCGTCGGCTCCATACACAGGCGGTTACGGCCCTGCTGCTTGGCGTTGTACAGCAGCTTGTCGGCACGGCTGAACATACTGTCCATGCTGTCGCCGTCATGCATTTGCGCCAGGCCAATACTGACGCTGACGTACGCCGCCGTCGGCGAGGCCGCATGGGGGATATTCAAGTCGCGAAAGGCGTTGACCATCCCCTGGATATAGCTGCTGCAGCCCTGTGCATTGTCGCTGTGGACCAATACCGCAAACTCTTCACCGCCTAAACGCACGGCGAGATCCAACGGCCGGCGCAGATGCCCGCGCAGCACCTTGGCCACTTTGCGCAGCACCTCATCGCCGGCCTGATGGCCGTAGTGATCGTTGTAGAGCTTGAAGTGATCGATATCGATGATCGCCAAAAACAGCTGTTGCTGCTGCTCGCGGCGGGTATGGCCCATATAACGCTGGAACTGGTCGTTAAACAGGCGCCGGTTGCCCAAGCCCGTAAGCGGGTCGTGACCGGCCTCCCATTTCAACAGTTTGCGCAGCAGAAACTGCTCGCGCTTGGCCCGCTCGCGGTAATAGGCGGTGACAGCCGAGAGAAATAAGGTCACCACCATGGAGCCCATCGTCACCCAATGGGTCAGCATATCGGCCGGTTTTTTCAGCATAAACGGCCCAGCCAGGCCACAGATCAGGCACACCGCCGCCGCCACCGGCAACATCTGCCGCAGCGGCACACCCAAGGGATACAAGGCCACCACCACGGTCAGCAGCAGCACACTGCTGGTCTCATGCAAGCCGACATTACGCAGGGTGTAAGAGGTCATGACGATGCCGCTGCTACACGCCAACACCAGAATGGCCATCCACACGTTGCGCTGCTGCAACGGAGTGCTCGCCCGGCTGAGCAGCCATACCACCCAGGCAAAGCACAGCATAACCAGCACCCGTGGCATGGCCACGCCCAACAGGAACTCCTCGGCGTATTCACCCCCGCGAATAAACTGCCAGCGCCAGCTATCCAGGCCCAGATAAGCCGCCCACAACAGCATCAGGAAAAATGAGGTAAATAGCGCGCTGCGCTGCTCAGTGCTGCGTAACTCATTGGCAAACTCACATTCCAATGCTGCCGGAAACCCTAAACTGCGCGAGGGTTGGTCGAGCTGCTGGCGTACTACTTCGATATCGATCTCGCTACAGGAGCTATTCAATTGATTAGCCTAACTAGCCAAGGTTGAGTGACATTCGACTACGGGCACGTCCGTACGTCGAGGTGATCTGCTGAGTGTAGAAAAGTTTTCTGAATTAACTCCAGAGATGTAAAGCAATAAGACATCGCAAAGGCCCTAGGTTGATTGATTGATCAACATCAGACGGCCTAGACTGCGCGCATTCAGCTATTGGCCCTTGATGGAGAAGTCCCATGCCTAAGGTTGGAATGCAGCCGATCCGCCGCTCGCAGTTGATCGCCGCGACCCTGGAGGCAGTCGATCAAGTCGGCATGAGCGACGCCAGCATCGCCTATATCGCCCGTATCGCCGGGGTCTCGAACGGCATCATCAGCCACTACTTCCGCGACAAAAATGGCCTGCTCGAAGCCACCATGCGGCATTTGATGCAGGCCTTGAGCGATGCCGTGCGGCAACGCCGGCAACGCCTGCACGACGGCGCGCCACGGGAGCATCTGCGGGCGATTATTGAAGGCAACTTCGATGACAGCCAGGTCAGCGGCCCGGCGATGAAAACCTGGCTGGCGTTCTGGGCCACCAGCATGCACCAGCCGGCCCTGCGCCGCTTACAGCGGGTCAACGACCACCGGCTGTATTCCAACCTGTGCGGGCAGTTTCGTTTAGTGCTGCCGCCGGATCAGGCGCGCAGTGCCGCCCGTGGCCTGGCGGCATTGATCGATGGTCTGTGGCTGCGCGGCGCACTGTCCGGCGAGACCTTCGATACTCAACAAGCCATGCAGATCGCCTACGACTATCTGGACCTGCAACTGGCCAAGCAGTTGGGCTAAGTCAGGCGACTTAACTCAACTGCTGCAGCAGGGCGCGCCGGACTAATGCTTAAGCACCACCGGCGCTGCGGGAGTTTGCTGCGGCTCGCTGGCTGACCAGCGCCACATCGGCGCGCATGGTCTTGAGCAAGGCAAACATATACAGCAGCAACACCACCGAGAACGGCAGGCCGGCCAGCACCACCACCGTCTGCATAGCGGTGAAGTTACCGGCGAACAGCAGGCCGATGGTCACCAAGGTAATCAGCACACTCCAGAAGATCCGCAACCAGTGCGGAGCGTCCTGATCCAGCTCGGTGCCCTCGCGTGACAGGTTGGCCAGCATGATCGAGCCGGAATCAGCCGGGGTCAGGAACAACACAAAGCCAACGCAGATCGACACGCCAATCACCAGCTTGGACCAGGGATAGTGCTCCAGCAGCAGGTAGATCGACATGGCCGGCTGCTCCAGCGCGGCCTTGGCCAGGTCGTCGGCGCCATGGTTGAGCACCAGGTCCAGAGCGCTGTTACCGAAAATCGACAGCCAGGCCAGGGTGAACGCCAGCGGGATCAGCAGCACGCCAAACACCAACTCGCGCACGGTGCGGCCGCGGGAAATCCGCGCGATAAACATGCCGACAAAAGGTGCCCAGGAAATCCACCAGGCCCAGTAGAACAGGGTCCACAGGCCCAGCCACTCTTCGGTTTTACCGGCATGACCGGTGTACACGTAGAGATCAAAAGTCTTCAGCACCAGACCGTCGAAGTAATTGCCCAAGTTCTGCACCAAGCTGTTGAGCAAGTGCAGGGTATTGCCGGCCAGCAGAACAAATATCAGCAGCCCGCTAAACAGGATGATGTTGAGGTTGGACAGACGCCGGATGCCCTTCTCCACCCCCGACACCGCCGCCAGGGTCGCCACCAGACTCATCAGCAAAATCACCATGAGCAAGGCGCTGGGGCTGTGCGGAAGACCAAAAAGGTATTCCAAGCCGGATGACACCTGCAACGAGCCAATGCCTAAGTTAGTGACCAGACCGAGCAGGGTCACAAAGATGCCGAAGCAATCCACCGCATTGCCCACCCAGCCCCGGGTCAGGCGCTCGCCAAACAGCGGATAAAAAGCCGAACGCAGGGCCAATGGTTGCTTATGGCGATAGGCGAAGTAGCCCACCGCCAGGCCAACCAGCGCGTAAATCGCCCAGCCATGCACGCCCCAATGCAAAAAGGTCAGCTGCAACGCTTGGCCGGCCGACTCCGGGCTGCCAGCCACGCCTTGGGGCGGATTAAACAGGTGATCAAGCGGCTCCGAGGCGGCGAAATACAGCAGCGAGATGCCAATCCCGGAGGAGAACAACATGCCCGCCCAGGCCCCGTAACTGAACTCCGGCCGCTCGTGATCAGCGCCTAAGCGCAGGGTGCCGAAACGCGACAGCGCGACATACAGGACAAACACCAGATAGGCGCCAATCGCCAGCATGTAATACCAGCCAAAGCTGCGCGACAGCCACAACTGCGCCTTGGCCAGCCAAGCGCCGGCAGCCTCGGGAAAGATAATCAGGATCAGGCTCAGCAGCACAATCAAGCTGGTTGAGCCGTAAAACACCAAGGGGTTGAGACGGACTTTGCCAGGCGGGACAGAAGTCGTAGGGACGGCAATCGCAGAGGCAGAACTACTCATAAGATCGCGGAGCTCCAGGGCAGTGGATATGCACGCAAGCGGAGTCCCGCCGGCATTGTAATGACCGCCAAGGTGGTGGCGCGTTTCTATGGCACGTCCTGCCTCCCTAGCTGATGCGACGTTGCGCCGCACCTTGGTCGTGGAACCGAGCTTATTCTTTATTGTTTGAACGTTCAATAAAAATAAAGTAGGCTGATTTTCACCTTGCCATTACCGGCGCCAGCCCTACTCGCCCGGTGATTTGCCCACACCAGGAGAATTCCTTTAAGGATTCCCACAGCCTTAAGAGAGACCATCCATGACTCGATTCGCCGAACAGCAGCTCTACATTGGTGGCCGTTACGTCGCCGGCAGCAGCGGGCAAACCTTCGACAGCATCAACCCAGCCAACGGCGAAGTGCTGGCCAAAGTGCAGCGCGCCAGCCAAGCCGATGTGGACAAGGCTGTAGCTAGCGCGGCGGCCGGGCAGAAAGTCTGGGCGGCGATGACGGCCATGCAGCGCTCGCGCATCCTGCGCAAAGCCGTGGACATCCTGCGTGAACGCAACGACGAGCTGGCCGCGCTGGAAACCCTCGACACCGGCAAGCCGCTGTCGGAAACCCGCTACGTGGATATCGTCACCGGCGCCGACGTGCTGGAGTACTACGCCGGCCTGATCCCGGCCATCGAAGGCGAGCAAATTCCGCTGCGCGACACCAGCTTCGTCTACACCCGCCGCGAGCCGCTGGGTGTCGTGGCCGGTATCGGGGCGTGGAACTACCCGATCCAGATCGC
This sequence comes from Pseudomonas sp. 5P_3.1_Bac2, assembly GCF_025465995.1. Classification (GTDB taxonomy): domain Bacteria; phylum Pseudomonadota; class Gammaproteobacteria; order Pseudomonadales; family Pseudomonadaceae; genus Aquipseudomonas. The sequence continues at coordinate 131,952 of NZ_JANLNY010000022.1, forward strand.
CCTGTGGAAGTCCGCCCCAGCTTTGGCAGCCGGCAACGCGATGATCTTCAAGCCCAGCGAAGTCACCTCCCTGACCGCGCTGAAACTGGCCGAGATCTACACCCAGGCCGGCGTGCCCGATGGCGTGTTTAACGTGCTCACCGGCAGCGGTCGCGAGGTTGGCCAGTGGCTCACCGAACATCCGGGCATCGAAAAAATTTCCTTTACCGGCGGCACCGTCACCGGCAAAAAAGTCATGGCCAGCGCCAGCAGCTCGACCCTCAAAGAAGTGACCATGGAGCTGGGCGGCAAGTCGCCATTGATCATCTTCGAAGACGCGGATCTGGACCGCGCCGCCGACATCGCGGTGATGGCCAACTTCTACAGCTCCGGCCAGGTCTGCACCAACGGCACCCGCGTGTTTATCCCACGCATGCTGCAAGCGCGCTTTGAAGCCAAGGTGCTGGAGCGGGTCAAGCGCATCCGCTTAGGCGAACCACAAGATGACGCCACCAACTTCGGCCCGCTGGTGAGCTTTGCCCATATGCAAAGCGTGCTGGACTACATCGACAGCGGCCGTAACGAAGGCGCGCGCTTGCTGATCGGTGGCGAACGCGTCAGCGCCGGCGACTACGCCAATGGCGCCTATGTCGCCCCGACCGTATTCAGCGACTGCACGGACGAGATGACCATCGTGCGCGAAGAAATCTTCGGCCCGGTGATGAGCATCCTGGTTTATGACACTGAAGAAGAAGCCATCCGCCGCGCCAACGCCACGGAGTACGGCCTCGCTGCGGGCCTAGTGACCCGCGACCTCAACCGCGCGCACCGGGTGATCCACCAGCTCGAAGCCGGCATCTGCTGGATCAACACCTGGGGCGAGTCACCGGCCGAAATGCCCGTGGGCGGCTACAAGCAATCCGGCGTGGGTCGCGAAAACGGTCTGACCACCTTGGCCCACTACACCCGCATCAAATCGGTGCAGGTTGAGCTGGGCGACTACAACTCGGTGTTCTAAAGCCGCTGGGATTTCTCGGGCGCCGCCTTGCGCCCCACCTATTCAGCCTGGCTGGCCTGCGCCAGCCCGCGTGCAGAGGTTTGCTTATGAGCAATGAATACGACTACATCATCATCGGCGCTGGCTCGGCCGGTAACGTGCTGGCCACCCGCCTGACCGAAGATGCCGGGGTCAGCGTGCTGCTGCTGGAAGCCGGCGGCCCGGATTATCGCTTTGATTTTCGCACCCAAATGCCCGCGGCCCTGGCTTACCCGCTACAAGGCCGGCGCTATAACTGGGCTTACCTGACCGACCCCGAGCCGCATATGAACAACCGCCGCATGGAATGCGGACGCGGTAAGGGCATTGGCGGCTCGTCGTTGATCAACGGCATGTGCTACATCCGTGGCAACGCCCTGGACTACGACGGCTGGGCGCAACTCAAAGGTCTGGAGAGCTGGAGTTATCTGGACTGCCTGCCGTATTTCCGCAAAGCCGAAACCCGCGATATCGGCCCTAATCCGTACCACGGCGGCGACGGCCCGGTCAGCGTGACCACGCCGAAGAACGGCAACAACCCGCTGTTCCACGCCATGGTCGAGGCCGGCGTGCAGGCCGGTTTCCCGCGCACCGACGACCTCAACGGTTTCCAGCAAGAAGGCTTCGGCCCGATGGACCGCACCGTCACCCCAGAAGGCCGCCGCGCCGCCACGGGCCGTGGTTATCTGGATCAGGCCCGGCAGCGGCCTAACCTGACCATCGTGCCCCACGCCCTCACCGACCGCATTCTGTTCACTGACAAGCGCGCCACTGGGGTCAGCTACCTGCTTGGCGCCAGCAATCAACCCCACGAGGCCCGTGCGCGCCGTGAAGTGCTGCTGTGCGGCGGCGCCATCGCCTCGCCGCAAATTCTCCAGCGCTCAGGCGTCGGTCCCGCGGAGTTGCTGCGCAGCCTGGAGATTCCCGTGGTCCACGACCTGCCAGGGGTTGGCCAGAACCTGCAGGATCACCTTGAGCTGTACCTGCAATACGCCTGCACCCAGCCGGTATCGATTTATCCGGCCACCAAATGGTGGAACCAGCCGGCGATTGGCGCGCAGTGGCTGTTCTTCGGCAGCGGTTTGGGCGCCAGCAACCAGTTTGAGGCCGGCGGTTTTATCCGCAGCCGCGAAGAGTTCAAGTGGCCGAATATCCAGTATCACTTCCTGCCGGTCGCGATTAACTACAACGGCAGCAAGGGCGTGCAGGAGCACGGTTTCCAGGCGCACATGGGCTCCATGCGCTCGCCGAGCCGGGGGCGCATTGAGGTCAAATCCAAAGACCCGCGGCAAGACCCCAGCATCCTCTTCAACTACATGGCCACCGAGCAGGACTGGCAAGAGTTCCGCGACGGCATCCGCATCACCCGCGAGATCATGGCCCAGGCCGCGCTCGATCCTTACCGTGGCCGCGAGATCAGCCCCGGTGCCCAGGTGCAAACCGATGCCGAGCTGGACGCGTTTATCCGCGAGCACGCCGAAACGGCCTATCACCCGTCCTGCTCATGCAAGATGGGTGAAGACGACATGGCCGTGGTCGATGCTCAAGGCCGCGTACACGGCATGCAGGGCTTGCGCGTGGTGGATGCGTCGATCATGCCGATCATCACCACCGGCAACCTCAACGCGCCAACGATCATGATCGCCGAGAAAATCGCCGATCAAATCCGTGGTCGCACACCCCTGCCGCGCAGCACCGCGCCCTACTACGTGGCCAACGGCGCTCCGGTGCGCGGCACCCCGCAGCGCCAGGCCAAGTAGGTCATGGCCCGTAGCCACCCCAGTGGCTGCGGGTTGCCCTGCAGCGCCAATTCCCGTCAGGTTCAGTCGCCGGTTAGCCGGTCACGCGCATCTGCGTCTTGAAGCCTTGGCCCAAGCGCGTCGATAATGTGCAGTTTTCAACCAGCGCCATTGTGCGCCGCCGTTTCCACGGCCGACTGAGCAGACCATGAAAGACAACATTCGCCACCTGATCCAGCAAGCCCTGACCCGTCTCACCGCTGAAGGCGTGCTGCCTGAAGGCTTGAGCCCGGCCATCCAGGTGGAGAACACCAAGGATAAAACCCACGGCGACTTCGCCAGCAACATCGCCATGATGCTGAGCAAGCAAGCCGCGATGAAGCCCCGCGACCTGGCCGAAAAACTCATCGCGGCGCTGCCAGCCGATGCGCAGATCAGCAAAGTTGAGATCGCCGGTCCCGGTTTCCTTAACTTCTACCAGAACACCCAAGCCCTGGCCGCACGCCTGGATAGCTTCCTCGCCGACGCGCAATTGGGCGTGCGCAAGGCTGGCCCGGCGCAAACCGTGGTGGTCGACCTGTCCTCGCCGAACCTGGCCAAGGAAATGCACGTTGGCCACCTGCGCTCCACCATCATCGGTGACGGCGTGGCGCGGGTGCTGGAGTTCTTGGGCGACAAGGTGATCCGGCAGAACCATGTCGGCGACTGGGGCACCCAGTTCGGCATGCTGCTGGCTTTTATGGAGGCCAACCCGGCCGCCGCCGAAAGCGAGCTGGCGGATCTGGAAGGCTTTTACCGCGCCGCCAAAAAATGCTTCGACGACTCCCCGGAGTTCGCCGACCGCGCCCGCGAATTAGTCGTGCTGCTGCAAGCCGGTGATGAGCAGTGCCTGGACCTGTGGCACCGCTTTAACGATATTTCCCTGTCGCACTGCCAGAAGGTCTATGACCTGCTCGGGGTTAAGCTGTCGATGGCCGACGTCAAAGGTGAAAGCGCCTATAACGCCGACCTGCCAGGCATCGTTGCGGCCCTGCGTGACAAAGGCCTGCTCACCGAAGATAACGGTGCGCAGTGCGTGTTCCTGGACGAATTCAAAAACGCCGAAGGCAATCCGCTGCCGGTGATCGTGCAAAAAGCCGGCGGTGGTTACCTCTACTCCACCACCGACCTGGCTGCCATGCGTTATCGCAGCCAGCAACTGCACGCGGACCGCTCGCTGTATTTCGTTGACCAACGCCAGGCCCTGCACTTCCAGATGGTCTTTGAAGTGGCGCGCCGGGCCGGCTTCGTGCATCCAGAGATGCAACTGGAGCACATGGGCTTCGGCACCATGAATGGCGCCGATGGCCGTCCGTTCAAGACCCGCGACGGCGGTACGGTCAAACTGATCGACCTGCTGATCGAGGCGCAAGAACGCGCCTACGTCTTGGTTAAGGGCAAGAACACGGATCTCGCCGAAGACGAGCTGCGCCAGATCGCCCGTTCGGTGGGTATCGCGTCGGTGAAATACGCCGACCTGTCCAAGCACCGCACCAGCGACTACAGCTTTAACTTCGAGCATATGCTCAGCTTCGAGGGCAACACCGCGCCGTACCTGCTCTACGCCTACACCCGGGTAGCCAGCGTGTTCCGCAAGCTGGGCAAGGGTTACGAGCAGATCGACGGCCAGCTGAACCTGCAAGCTGCGCAAGAAATCGAGCTGGCCGGCAAGCTGGCACAGTTCAGCGAAGTGCTCAATGGTGTCGCCGATAAAGGTGTACCGCACCTGCTTTGCGCCTACCTCTACGACCTGGCTGGGCTGTTCTCCAGCTTCTACGAACACTGTCCGATCCTCAGCGCTGAAGATCCTGCTACGCAAAACAGCCGCCTGCGCCTCGCCGCGCTGACCGGTCGCACGCTCAAGCAAGGCCTTGAATTGCTCGGTCTGGATACCTTGGAGCGCATGTAAGTGGCCGCCAAGAAAAAACCAGCACCCAAGCGCGGCGCCAGCCGCTATCAAGCGCCGGCCAAAAAACCCGTGCCAGGCTGGTTTTGGCTGGTCTGCGGGCTAGTCATCGGCGGCTTTATGGTGTTCTTGTTCAGCCTTGAGCCGGGCAAGGGCGACATCAAGCGTGATCGTGGTGAGCAAGCCGGCAACAAGGCACCGAACAAGGTGACCGAGAAGCCTAAGCCAGCTGAGCCGGCTAAGCCTAAGTACGACTTCTACACCTTGCTGCCGGAGTCGGAAGTGATCCTGCCGCCGCAGGCCATCGAACCCACGCCGCCACCTAAGCCGCCGGAGCAAAAACCGGTGACGCCGGAGGAAGCCGCGAAGATCGACGCCGCCCGTGCCGAAGCCCTGCTGAACGGCAAGGAGCCGCCACCGGCGCCCACCGTGGTAGCCAAAGGCCCGCTGACTTCGCAGTTCTTCCTCCAGGCCGGCTCGTTCCGCCGCAAGGACGACGCCAACAGCCTGCGCGCGCAGATCATACTGCTCGGGCAGAACGTGCAAGTGGAGTCTGGCACGGTGCGTGATGAAACCTGGTACCGGGTGTTAGTCGGCCCCTTCGCCAGCCGCGAGCAACTGGGCAGTGCGCAAAAGAACCTGGCGTCCCACGGCTACAGTAACTTGCTGTTACAGCAGCGCCAGGTCCAGTAACCCCGCGACTTTTCAGGCCTGGGCCAATCCTGCATGACTATTTGTCGGCTGGATTCGGCCTGGGGCTTGAAGCCGGCGCCAAGCGCCCCCACTTCATCGGCATTAGGCATTTTCGCCTCGCTGCATGGAGACTCCCCCTTGACCACCATCGTTTCAGTTCGTCGTAATGGCAAAGTCGTTATGGGCGGCGACGGCCAGGTGTCCCTCGGCAACACCGTGATGAAAGGCAACGCGAAGAAAGTTCGGCGCCTCTATCACGGCCAAGTGTTGGCTGGCTTTGCCGGCGCTACCGCGGATGCCTTTACCCTGTTTGAGCGCTTTGAAGGCCAGCTGGAAAAACACCAGGGCCACCTCGTGCGCGCTGCCGTAGAACTGGCCAAAGACTGGCGCACTGACCGCTCCCTGAGTCGCCTGGAAGCTATGTTGGCGGTGGCCAACAAAGACGCGTCCCTGATCATCACCGGTAACGGCGACGTCGTCGAACCTGAGCATGGCCTGATCGCCATGGGCTCCGGCGGCGGCTTCGCCCAAGCGGCGGCCATGGCCCTGTTGCAAAAGACTGAGCTGGGCGCCCGCGAAATTACCGAAGCGGCATTGAACATTGCCGGCTCGATCTGTGTCTTCACCAATCAGAACCTGACTATTGAGGAAGAAGACTGCGCGCAATAAGCGCCGTCTCTTCGGAGTACCCTGCATGTCTATGACGCCCCGCGAGATCGTTCACGAACTCAATCGCCATATCATCGGCCAGGACGATGCCAAGCGCGCTGTCGCCATCGCCCTGCGTAACCGTTGGCGGCGTATGCAACTGCCGGCCGAATTGCGCGCCGAAGTCACGCCGAAAAACATCCTGATGATTGGCCCAACCGGCGTCGGCAAGACCGAAATTGCCCGGCGCCTGGCCAAGCTGGCCAACGCCCCCTTTATCAAAGTCGAAGCGACCAAGTTCACCGAAGTCGGCTATGTCGGCCGCGACGTGGAGTCGATCATCCGCGACCTGGCAGATGCGGCGATCAAGATGCTGCGTGAGCAGGAAATCGTCAAAGTCCGTCACCGCGCGGAAGATGCCGCCGAAGACCGCATCCTCGACGCCCTGCTGCCGCCGGCGCGCACCTTCGGTGACGAAGCCAGCACGCCGAGCGATAGCAACACCCGCCAGCTGTTCCGCAAGCGCCTGCGCGAAGGTCAGCTGGACGATAAAGAAATCGACGTAGAAGTGGCTGACAGCCCAGTGGGCGTGGAAATCATGACCCCACCGGGCATGGAAGAAATGACCAGCCAGCTGCAAAACCTGTTCGCCAACATGGGCAAGGGCAAGACCAAAAGCCGCAAGCTGAAGGTCAAAGACGCCTTGAAAATGATCCGCGATGAAGAGGCCGTGCGCCTGGTCAACGAGGAGGAGCTTAAGGCTCAAGCCCTGGAAGCGGTTGAGCAGCACGGCATCGTGTTTATCGACGAGATCGACAAAGTGGCCAAGCGCGCCAACGCCGGCGGCGCCGATGTGTCCCGTGAAGGCGTGCAGCGCGACCTGCTGCCACTGATCGAAGGCTGCACCGTGACCACCAAGCTGGGCACGGTAAAAACCGACCACATCCTGTTTATTGCCTCCGGTGCCTTCCACCTGAGCAAGCCGAGTGATCTGGTGCCGGAGCTGCAAGGCCGCCTGCCGATTCGCGTTGAACTCAAGGCCCTGTCGCCACAAGACTTCGAGCGCATCCTGAGCGAGCCACATGCGTCGCTCACCGAGCAATACGCGGCGCTGCTCAACACCGAAGGCCTGGGCATCGAGTTTGTCCCGGAAGGCATCAAGCGCATCGCCGAGATTGCCTGGCAGGTTAACGAGAAGACCGAGAATATCGGTGCCCGTCGCCTGCACACCCTGCTGGAGCGCCTGCTGGAGGAAGTCTCGTTCAGCGCCGGTGATCTGGCTGGCCAGCAAAACGGCACGCCCATCGTGATCGACGCCGCTTACGTCAACAGCCACCTCGGCGAGCTGGCGCAAGACGAAGACCTTTCGCGCTACATCCTCTAATCAGCCACCGCAGGCCTGGCCGCAGCGCGCGCCAGGCCTAGCGGCCTCATGTGGTGCACGGCCATGCGAATTCCCAGCGCGATCAAACTGCACAAAGCCTCCAAGACTTTAGAACTGCACTACGGCGCCGAGCAGTACAGCCTGCCCGCCGAGTTTCTGCGGGTGCATTCACCCTCAGCGGAAGTGCAGGGCCACGGCAACCCCATCCTCCAGTTCGGCAAGCTCGGCGTGGCCTTGACCCAGGTTGAACCGGCCGGCAACTACGCCTTGAAACTGACCTTTGATGACGGCCACGACAGCGGCCTGTTCACCTGGGATTACCTCGAACAACTGGCCCTGCGCCAAACTGAGCTGTGGCAAGACTACCTGGCCGAGCTTGCCAGTGCCGGCAAATCCCGCGACCCGAACGAAAGCGTGGTCAAACTGCTGCTGTAAATTTTCCGCTCACTTTCCTCGCCGCTTTACCCCGCAGCTAAGCGGCGATGCGTCTACTGCCGTGCTTGTAAGTTAGAGCGCATTTTCTAATTTGCTTTTGCATACTGCCTGCACGTTCGATCCTGTTCGCCGCCATCTTGCACATTTTGGCAAACTCGGGTAACCAAGTACCTTGTGACTTTTCATGCTGCGGGTTGACCCAGCAACGCGCTACATCCGGCCTGTGCCGCATCTAGCCATGGAGTCCCTGCGCCACCCGAACGCAAACCACACGCCGCTATTCGTCCAGGACAATGGAGCGTTGTAGATGACCGATAAAAATAATGACGACCTGAAACACCAAGCCTCCGAAAACACCCTGGGCCTTAACCCAGTGATAGGCATCCGCGGTAAAGACTTACTCACCTCCGCGCGCATCGTCCTCAAGCAAGCCATCAAGCAACCCCTGCACAGCGTCAAGCACATCGCCCATTTCGGCATGGAAGTAAAAAACGTCCTGCTCGGCCAATCCGAACTCAGCCCGGCCGAAGGCGACCGCCGCTTTAGCGATCCGGCGTGGAGCCAAAACCCGCTGTATAAGCGTTATCTGCAGACCTACCTGGCCTGGCGCAAAGAGCTGCATGACTGGGTTGAGCACAGCAACCTGTCCGAGCAAGACGCCAGCCGTGGCCACTTCGTGATCAACTTGATGACCGAAGCGATGGCGCCGAGCAACAGCATGGCCAACCCGGCGGCGGTTAAACGCTTCTTTGAAACCGGCGGCAAGAGCGTGCTCGACGGCCTCTCCCACTTGGCCAAGGACATCGTGCACAACGGCGGCATGCCCAGCCAGGTCAACATGAACGCCTTCGAGGTCGGCAAGAACGTCGCCACCAGCGACGGCGCAGTGATCTTCCGCAACGACCTACTGGAGCTGATCCACTACCAGCCCATCACCGAGCAAGTGCATGCGCGCCCGCTGCTGGTGGTGCCGCCGCAAATCAACAAGTTCTACGTCTTCGACCTGTCGCCGGATAAAAGCGTGGCGCGCTTCCTGCTGCGCAACGGCGTGCAAACCTTTGTGGTGAGCTGGCGTAACCCGACCAAAGCGCACCGCGAGTGGGGCCTGTCGACCTATATCGAAGCCCTGAAAGAAGCCATCAACGTAGTCACCGCTGTCACCGGCAGCAAAGACATCAACATGCTCGGCGCCTGCTCCGGCGGCCTGACCACCGCCAGCCTGCTCGGCCATTACGCGGCGCTGGGCGAGCACAAAGTGAACGCCCTGACCCTGCTGGTCAGCGTGCTGGATTACCGTTTAGAAACCGATGTGGCGCTGTTCGCCGACGAAAAAAGCCTGGAGCTGGCCAAGCGTCGTTCCTACCAGGCTGGGGTGCTGGAAGGCAGCGACATGGCCAAGGTGTTTGCCTGGATGCGGCCTAATGATTTGATCTGGAACTACTGGGTCAACAACTACCTGCTCGGCAATGAGCCGCCGGTGTTCGACATCCTCTACTGGAACAACGACACCACGCGCCTGCCCGCCGCTCTGCACGGAGAGTTTATCGAGATGTTCAAGACCAATCCGCTGGTGCGTCCAGGGGCTTTGGAAGTCTGCGGCACGCCGATTGATCTGCGCCAGGTCACCACCGACCTGTTCTGCGTCGCCGGCACCACCGATCACATCACGCCGTGGGAGTCCTGCTACAAATCGGCACGCTTGTTTGGTGGCAAAGTGGAATTTGTTTTATCCAACAGCGGTCATATCCAGAGCATCCTCAACCCGCCAGGTAATCCCAAGGCGCGTTACATGACCAACAGCGAGATGCCGGCTGACCCCAAAGCCTGGCAAGCCAGCTCAACCAAGAAGGCGGATTCCTGGTGGTTGCACTGGCAAAGCTGGTTGGCCGAGCGCTCGGGTGAATTGAAAAAAGCCCCCCGGCACTTAGGCAATAAAAAATACCCCGCAGGCGAGGCGGCTCCCGGCACCTATGTCCACGAGCGTTGATTAACCGCGCAGTGCGCGCACATGCCCGTGACACAGGAGGTGTCACTACCAGCCCAACGACCTGGGCAGGTGAAGCAGGCACCGACCTACGCCCTGGCAAAGCGCTGGCCGGGCTGTACCCGTGATTTAACTAAACAGGGCTATGCGCATGTCGCTACCATTTGAGTTTCGCACCATCGAGCTGGATGGCCAGACCATCCGCACGGCTGTGCGCCCCGGCACCGGCGAGATGACGCCGCTGCTGATTTTCAATGGCATCGGTGCCAACCTAGAACTGGTCATGCCCTTTGTCCGTGCACTGGACCCGAACTTGGAAGTGATCGCCTTCGACGTCCCTGGCGTCGGCGGCTCCTCCACCCCCAACACGCCTTATCGCTTCCCCAGCTTGGCCAAGCTGGCGGCGCGCATGCTCGATTATCTGGACTACGGCCAGGTCAACGCCATCGGCGTGTCCTGGGGTGGTGCACTGGCTCAGCAGTTTGCCCACGATTACCCCGAGCGCTGCAAAAAACTGATTCTCGCCGCCACCTCTGCCGGCGCCGTGATGCTGCCGGGCAAGCCTAAGGTGCTGTGGCGGATGGCCAGTCCCAGGCGCTATATCCAACCCTCCTATGGCGTGGAAATTGCTCCGGATATTTACGGCGGAGCGTTTCGCCGCGACCCCAAACTGGCGCTGTCCCATGCCAGCAAGGTGCGTTCTGGCGGCAAGCTGGGCTACTACTGGCAACTCTTCGCTGGCTTAGGCTGGACCAGCATCCACTGGCTGCACAAGATCAAGCAGCCAACCCTGGTGCTGGCCGGTGATGACGATCCACTGATTCCGCTGGTGAACATGCGCATGCTGGCCTGGCGGATTCCCAACTCGGAATTACATGTGATCGATGACGGCCATCTGTTCTTGGTCACCCGCGCCGAAGCCGTGGCGCCGATCATCATGAAGTTCTTAGAGGAGGAGCGGCAACCTGCGGTGATGCACCCGCAGCCGCAAGCCGCACAAGGTTAGTCACACGCAGTTGCGCAGCCTATTGGTTTGACCATGGAGTGTTGCCCTATGCCCGAGCTACCCGCTAAGCCAAAACCCAGCAAGGCCGGCGCCCACCTCAATGTGCACAATGCGGTGGTCGGCCTGCGCGGCCGTGATCTGCTCAGCACCCTGCGCCAACTGGCCTTGCACAGCGTCAAACGCCCCTTGCATACGGCCCGCCATGCACAGGCCTTAGGCAGCCAGTTAGGGCGGATTCTGCTCGGCGATCAGCCCTACTCAGTCAATCCTAAAGACGCCCGCTTTAAGGACCCCAGCTGGCAACACAACCCCGTCTATCAGCGCACCTTGCAAGGCTATCTGGCTTGCCGCCAGCAACTCAGCGCGTGGGTTAACGACAGCCAACTGAGCGCGGATGATCAGGCCCGCGCCCACTTCGTGCTCAGCCAGCTCGGTGATGCCCTGGCGCCGTCTAACAGTCCGCTGAATCCGCTGGTGCTCAAGGAGTTGTTTAACACCGGCGGCGCCAGCCTGCTGCGCGGCCTCAATCATCTCTACGATGATTTGTTGAACAACCACGGCCTGCCCAGCCAAGTCAGCAAGCATGCCTTTGAAGTGGGCCGTAACTTGGCAGCCACTGGCGGCGCGGTGGTGTTTCGCAACGAGCTGCTGGAGCTGATCCAGTACAAACCCATGACCGAAAAGCAGTACGCCAAGCCGCTGCTGATCGTGCCGTCGCAAATCAACAAGTTCTATATTTTCGACCTCGCAAGCGACAACAGCTTTGTCCAATACGCCCTGAAAAACGGCCTGCAAACCTTTATCGTCAGCTGGCGTAACCCTGATCCACGACACCGCGAATGGGGACTGTCGAGCTATGTACACGCGCTGGAGCAAGCCCTCGACGCCTGCCTGCAAATCACCGCCAGCAAAAGCCTGAATCTGCTCGGCGCCTGTGCTGGCGGCCTGACCAGCGCCGCGCTGCAGGGCCACCTGCAAGGCAAGCGCATGCTGCGCAAAGTGGCCAGCGCCAGCTATATGGTCAGCCTGCTGGATAGCCAGATCGACAGCCCGGCCTTGCTGTTTGCCGATGAGCTGAGCATCGAGGCGGCCAAGCGCCGCTCCTATCAACAAGGCGTATTGGAGGGCCGTGACATGGCGCGGATCTTCGCCTGGATGCGGCCCAACGAGCTGATCTGGCATTACTGGATCAACAATTACCTGCTCGGCAAAGAACCGCCAGCCTTCGACATCCTCTACTGGAACAACGACAACACCCGCTTACCCGCTGCCCTGCATGGCGAACTGATCGACTTCTTCAAATACAACCCACTGACCCGCGCCGGCGCCTTGGAGGTGTGCGGCACGCCCGTGGACTTAAGCAAGGTCAAGGTCGACAGCTTTACCGTGGCCGGCTGCAACGACCACATCACGCCCTGGGATGCGGTGTATCGCTCGGCCTCGCTGCTCGGCGGCAAGCGTGAGTTTGTTCTGGCCAATAGTGGGCATATCCAGAGCATCCTCAACCCGCCTGGACACCCCAAAGCCGGCTACCGCCACAGCCATGATTTAGCCAGCGATCCACGCGCCTGGTACCACGCCGCCGAAGAAGTTAAAGGCAGTTGGTGGCCAGCATGGCTGAGCTGGCTACAACAACGCAGTGGCGCCCAGCACAACATCCAGCCGCGCCTGGGCAGCGCGCAACACCCGGCCATGGATGCAGCCCCCGGCACCTATGTGCATATGCGTTAACGCCACCACAGGCCGGCATTGCACCAAGCCGGCCTTCATCACTTCGCCGCGCCGGTATGACCACAGCCTATGAAGACCCGCGACCGCATCCTCGACTACGCCCTGCTGCTGTTTAACCTAAAGGGCGAGCCGAACGTTTCAACCTTGGAGATCGCCAATGAATTAGGCATCAGCCCAGGCAATCTGTATTACCACTTCCATGGCAAAGAGCCGCTGACCTTGGGTTTGTTTCAGCGCTTTCAAAATGAGTTGGCGCCGCTGCTAGCGCCGCCGGCAGAGGTCGAGCTGGATATCGAAGATTGCTGGCTGCTGCTGCACCTGATCGTCGAGCGTCTGGCCGCCTACCGCTTCTTGTTCCAAGACCTGTCCAACCTCACCAGCCGTTTACCGAAACTGGAACACGGCATCCGCCTGTGGCTGATCCAACTCAAACGCATGCTCAACTGGTTGCTGCTGCAACTGGCTGGCGACAACCCATTGGCCAGCGACAGTTCTAGGCTTGTGCAGTTAGTCGAGCAGATCACCCTGACCCTGCTATTTGCCCTGGATTACCAACGCATCATGGGCCGTGAGGGCGAGAGTCGCCTGGTGGTTTATCAGGTGATGATGCTGCTGGCTCCGCATCTACCGGAAGATTCTCGCCAAGCCGCCGAACACTTGGCCAAACGCTATCTGCATGATGAATAAAAACGCCCGGCACTAGGCCGGGCGTGGGCATTGCAACAGCAGGTATTACGACTGCGTGGTCGGCGTTGCAGCAGCCGGGGCGCTTGGTGCAGTAGCCACCGGCGCAGGGGCTGGGGCTGGCGTCGCGGCAGCAGGTGCTGCTGGCTTGGCCGCCGGCGTTGCAGCTGGCTTAGGTGCAGCTTTTACCACAGGTTTAGCAGCCGGCTTAGGTGCAGCTTTTACCAACGGTTTAGCCGCTGGTTTAGCTGCAGGTTTAGCAGCGGCTTTTACGGCTGGCTTAGCCGCTGGTTTAGCTGCAGGTTTAGCAGCGGCTTTTACGGCTGGCTTAGCCGCTGGTTTGGCAGCAGCTTTTGCGGCTGGCTTAGCAGCTGGTTTGGCGGCAGCTTTTACGGCTGGCTTAGCAGCTGGTTTAGCGGCAGCTTTTACAGCTGGCTTAGCAGCTGGTTTGGCGGCAGCTTTTGCGGCTGGCTTAGCAGCGGGTTTGGCGGCAGCTTTTGCAACTGGCTTAGCAGCAGGTTTGGCGGCAGCTTTTGCAGCTGGCTTAGCAGCAGGTTTGGCGGCAGCTTTTGCGGCTGGCTTAGCAGCGGGTTTGGCGGCAGCTTTTGCGGCTGGCTTAGCAGCTGGTTTGGCGGCAGCTTTTGCAGCTGGCTTAGCAGCGGGTTTAGCGGCAGCTTTTGCGGCTGGCTTAGCAGCTGGTTTGGCAGCAGCTTTTTTCGCGGCGGGGACCGATTTGACCGATACGCCGGTCAGTTTCTCGATCTGTTTAGTGAGGTTATCAACTTTAGCGTTGAGCGATTTCACTTCATTGCTGCTCGGTACACCCAAGCGCGAGATCGCTTTGTTCAGGCGCTTGTCGAAGGCTTCTTCCAGCTCGCCCCACTTGCCAATCGCCTTGTCTTTTACTTCATCGACTTTGGATTTAGCGTTGCCCACTTTCGCCCCCAAAGTGGCTTTAGCGGCGCCGACCTCTGTCTTCGCTTGCTTCTCAGCTTTTTCGCCATCCTTGACCAAGTTATCGAACAGCTTATTGCCGTCCTTGCTGATCTTGGAATAGGCCCCCAAACCAGCCAACCAGATTTGGCGAGAGTACTTCTCGACTTCGCCAACCCAGGAAGTGGTTTGCTTCTCGGTTTTCTTTTTGACGACCATCCTGCTCTCCTTACTTGGTACGCGCGACATGCTCGAGCAACGCGCTCAGCACATCCAGCTTAGCAGACAGAGTTTCAACATCCTGCTTGGACGGAATGCCAATACGATTGAGTGCGCTAGCGACCCGATTGTCGAAGGCTTTTTCAAGTTTTTCCAGCTTATTTTCTACTTGGTTTTTCACATTATCGACATTGCTTACCAAGCTGACTTTGACACTACCGAGCTGTTCGTTGGCCGCTTCAAGCTGCTTATCGAAGAGCTTTTTACCTTGGTTTTCAATGCCTTCACCGCTCTTAACGAGGCTTTTGAAATAGCCCAAACCCTCTTGCCCGACCTTCACATAGGCGCCTAAACCAGCTAACCAAACACTCCGCGCATAGCCTTTTACCGGCGCCAACACCTCAGTATTGGCCGTGGCAGCGGCAGTTTTTTTCAGCGAAGTTTTTTTAACGACGGCTTTCGACATGCTGCACCTCACTCAAATTGGTTGAGTAAACACCCACGAAACGCAGGCTTAGATGCACAGTAATGAGGAAAATTAGAAACGACATACTAAGGTGGCATGCCGCGCAAAATCAGGCCTGCAGGTGTTTATCCAGGGTGTCTTCGATCTCACGTTTGATGCTGCTGCTCATGGCCGACAGCAACAAGCCCAAACTCAAACGCACCCGTACACGGTCCTCATGCACATCTATGCTGCCGTCAGCACCGCTGCGCTTAAACTCCAAACTGTCGCCATTCCAGCGATAACGCACGTCATATTGTTGAGCCAGACGCTCAGCCAGTTGCTCGGCCTTCTGCCGCGCGGCGTCACGGCCCAGGCTGTGGGGACGTTCAATGGTGATTTTGGCCATGCAAGGCTCCTCGGCAATAAGCTTAAACCCTGAGCTGCGACCTTAGGTCCCGCGCCCCGGATCTCTACAAGGCGCGACTATAGCAAGGCTCAGGCAGCCAAGCTGCACCGCGCGCATAGCAGTTTGTCCAATGCTATGCAGCATAAAAACCCAGAGCCACGATTTGGGTTTAGAATGAACGCCACTTTTAGATGCAGCCCCTGTGTTTTAGGAAAGGCCAAGATGAACGATCCGCGCAAGAGCAGCGACAGCGAAGCCACCACCCACTTTGGTTTCCAGAATGTGCCGGAAAGCCAAAAGGCGGAAAAAGTCGCCGAAGTCTTTCACTCCGTAGCAAGCAAATACGACCTGATGAACGATGTGCTGTCCGGTGGCCTGCATCGGCTGTGGAAGCGTTTCACCATCGAACTGTCCGGCGTGCGCCGGGGCAACCGGGTATTGGATATCGCCGGCGGCACCGGTGATCTGACCCGCAAATTTTCAAGCCTTGTAGGGCCCACCGGCGAAGTGGTGCTGGCCGACATCAACGCCTCGATGCTCAAAGTCGGTCGTGATCGTCTGCTGGATAAAGGCGTGGCTGGCAACGTGCAGTTTGTTCAGGCCGACGCCGAAAAGCTGCCGTTCCCGGATAACCACTTCGATGTGGTGACCATCGCCTTCGGCCTGCGCAACGTGACCCATAAAGAAGACGCGCTGCGTTCCATCCTGCGCGTGCTGAAACCGGGCGGCCGTCTGCTCGTGCTGGAATTTTCCAAGCCCACTAATGGCTTGCTGTCGAAGTTCTACGACACCTACTCATTCCACTTTATGCCACTGGCCGGCAAGTTGATCAGCAACGATGCCGACAGCTACCGCTACCTGGCTGAGTCGATCCGCATGCACCCGGATCAGGAAACCCTCAAAGCCATGATGGCCGATGCCGGTTTTGAACGCGTGACCTTCCACAACATGACTGGCGGCATCGTCGCTCTGCACCGAGGTGTCAAACCCTAATGCTAGTCACCGGGCTGCTGGCCGGCGTTGAGCTGGGCCTCAATCGCGTCCTGGCGCTGGACAGCACGGCACTGCCGCGTCTGGCTGGCCTGAGCGGTCAGGTCATCGCCGTGCACTGCACCGCGCCAGATGTTCAGGTGTTTATCCTGCCCAATGCCGACGGCCTGCAACTGGCTGCGCAGTGGGCCGGCGCGACTGACTGCCACCTGCACGCCTCCGCTAGCAGCTTGCTGCGCCTGGCCCTAAGCCAAGATAAAACCAGCATTTTGCATGGCCCCGATGTCCAGCTCGACGGCGACAGTGCCGCGCTGCTGGAACTGGCAGCCATTCTGCAAGACCTCGAACTGGACTGGGAATACGAACTGGCCCGCTGGTTCGGCCCCATCGCCAGCCCGCTGGTGGGTAATCACCTGCGCAGCCGCAGCCAATGGTTCAAACAGACCTTGGAAAGCCTGCGCCTGAATCTGGCCGATTACCTCAGTGAAGAGTCGCGCACCTTAGTGGGGCAGCGCGAAGCCGATGCCCGTTTTGCCGAACTGGATCAGTTAAAACTGTCCCTCGACCGTCTCGACGCGCGTATCGAGCGCCTCGCCCAACGCCATAAGCCCACTGCATGAAGCTGCTTGCCCTGCGTCGCCTGCTGCGCATTTTGCGCGTGATCATCCGCCACCAGTTGGATGACCTGCTGTTCAGCCTGCCCCTGCCGTTTTGGGCCCGCCTGCTGCGCCATGCCTTGCCGTGGCGTTGGCTGCCACGGCGCCAGCCCACGTTGTCGCGTGGCGCGCGCCTACGTTTGAGCCTGCAAGAGCTGGGGCCGATCTTTATTAAGTTCGGCCAGATTCTCTCGACCCGCCGCGACCTGCTGCCGGCTGATATCGCCGATGAACTGGCGCACCTGCAAGACCGCGTGCCGCCGTTCGACCCGGCCAAAGCCCTGGCGCTGATCGAGAGCCAGTTGGGCGCCAAGGTTGAGCAGGTATTCGCCCGTTTTGATGGCCAACCGCTGGCCTCGGCCTCGGTGGCGCAAGTCCACGCGGCACAATTGAAAAGCGGCGAAGAAGTCGTCGTAAAGGTTATTCGCCCCGGCCTCAAACCGATTATTGAGCAGGACATCGCCTGGCTGTTTATGATCGCCCGGCTCGCGGAAAAAGCCTCGGCCGATGCCCGCCGCCTGCGCCCGATCGAAGTAGTCAGTGACTACGAAAAAACCATCTACGACGAGCTCGACCTGCTGCGCGAGGCGGCTAACGCCAGCCAATTGCGGCGCAACTTTGAAGGCTCGCCGCTGCTGTACGTGCCGCAAGTGTATTGGGATCTGTGCCGGCCTAAAGTGCTGGTGATGGAGCGCATCTACGGCGTGCAGGTCACTGACTTGGTCACTCTGGCCGATCAGCGTACAGATATGAAACTGCTTGCCGAGCGCGGTGTGGAGATCTTTTTCACCCAAGTGTTCCGCGACAGCTTTTTCCACGCCGACATGCACCCGGGCAATATTTTCGTCAGCACACGCACGCCGTGGAACCCGCAATACATCGCCATCGACTGCGGCATCGTCGGCAGCCTGACCCCCGAGGATCAGGACTACCTGGCGCGCAACGTGATGGCCTTTTTCAAACGCGACTACCGCAAAGTGGCGCAGCTGCACATCGACTCTGGCTGGGTGCCCAAAGACACCAAGGTCAACGAATTCGAGGCGGCAATCCGCACAGTGTGCGAGCCGATTTTCGATAAGCCGCTCAAAGACATTTCCTTCGGCCAAGTGCTGATGCGCCTGTTCCAGACCGCGCAACGCTTCAATATGGAAGTGCAGCCGCAATTGGTTTTGCTGCAAAAAACCCTGCTCAATATCGAAGGTCTGGGCCGCCAGCTGTACCCCGACTTGGATCTGTGGAGCACCGCCCTGCCGTTCCTCGAGCGCTGGATGCGCGAGCGTCACAGCCCGAAAACGGTTTTGCAGAATCTGCAAAGCCAAGTCGAGCAAGTGCCGCACCTGGCCAATATGACCCGCGATTTGCTCGAGCGTTATTCCCAGCCGCACAGCCATAACCAAGCTGCGCCTGCGCTCAAAACTGAGGATCGTGGCGTATTGCGCCTGCTCGGTGCTGGCCTTTTAGTCGGTGCGGCGGTGCTGCTCAGTGGCAGCCCAGACTGGGTAAATCTAAGCACTTGGCCAGCCTGGTTAATGGGCGTGGCGGGTCTGTACTTGGTCGTTCGCCGATAGCCATAAACGGCCTTGGCTGTCACACTTAGCGCCTTCGATCCCACCTGCTGTATGGCCCGCCAGGGTATTAACGAGAAATGACTGATTGGCTTGATGAAATTCGCTGGGACAAGGACGGCTTAGTCGCTGTGATTGCCCAGGATTACCAGAGCGGGCGCATCTTGATGATGGCCTGGATGAATCGCGAATCCCTCGCTCTGACTGTAGCTGAAGGCCGTGCCGTATATTGGTCACGCTCGCGCGGCAAACTGTGGCGCAAAGGTGAAGAGTCCGGCCACGTGCAAAAACTGCATGAGCTACGCTTGGACTGCGACGCTGACGTAATAACGCTGCAAGTTGAGCAAATCGGCGGCATCGCTTGTCATACCGGACGTGAAAGCTGCTTCTACCGCGTTTATGACGACGCCAGCTGGAAGACCGTTGATGCCGTGATCAAACCGGCAGACAGCATCTATCACAAAGGACACAGCCATGAGTGACACCCTAGCGCGCCTGGCCCAGGTGCTGGAAGAACGCAAAGGTGCTGCACCTGACAGCTCTTATGTGGCCAGCCTGTACCACAAGGGCTTAAACAAAATTCTCGAGAAGGTCGGTGAGGAATCGGTGGAAACCATTCTGGCTGCCAAGGATGCTCAACAGTCCGGAGACTGCAGCGACCTTATCTATGAAACCGCCGACCTGTGGTTCCACAGTCTGGTCATGCTGGCCGCCTTGGGTCAGCACCCCCAAGCTGTTCTGGACGAACTGAACCGCCGTTTTGGCCTCTCCGGGCACGCTGAAAAAGCCGCCCGTGAGACCCACTAATTAATTTTGCGAGGAGCTCGACATGGGTATTTTTGACTGGAAACACTGGATCGTCATCCTGGTGGTCGTGGTACTGATCTTCGGTACCAAAAAACTGAAGAACTTGGGCTCGGACCTGGGCGAAACCATCAAAGGTTTCCGCAAAGCGATGAACACCGAAGACGAAGGCAAAGCCGAACAGGCCAGCCCTGCTGCACCACAACAACCCACCGCGCCGCTGAATCAGCCACAAACCTTTGACGGCCAAGTGCATAAAGTTGAAGACCCAGCGCGCAAAGACTGAGCCTAGCCATGTTTGATATCGGCTTTTCCGAATTAGTACTGGTGGGGCTGGTGGCCTTAGTGGTGCTTGGCCCCGAACGTTTACCCGGAGCCGTGCGCACGGCCGGCTTGTGGATTGGCCGAATCAAACGCAGCTTCAATGCCATCAAGCAGCAAGTTGAGCAGGAACTCGGCGCCGATGAAATCCGCCGACAGCTGCACAATGAGCAGATTTTGCAGCTTGAGCGGGAAATGGCGGCGATGAAGCAAGAGCTGATCGATGCCGGCAAACTGGCGCCACCCACGCCCAACGCCGCGGCTGAACCTACGCCGGGCACGCCTCAGGCGACGCCCGCCGTGCACAGCCCTGAAGCCATCGCTGCCGCACCAGCAGCGCCAGCGACAGCCACGCCAACAGCGCCCGCGGCCCAGCCTGAAGCTGTTCCAAGCGCAGGTGGCGCGGCGCCAAGCCCAGTGATTCAGGACAAACCGCAATCATGAGTCCACTACCAGAAACTGATCAGGAAATGCCGCTGATCTCGCACCTGGCTGAGCTGCGCAGTCGCTTGCTGCGCTGCGTGATCGCGGTACTGCTGTTGTTTGGCGCGCTGTTCTACTTCGCCCAAGACATCTACACCATCGTCTCGGCTCCGCTGCGCGCGTACCTGCCCGAAGGCGCCACGATGATTGCCACTGGGGTGGCCTCACCGTTTCTTACGCCCTTCAAGCTGACCGCGTGGATTGCCTTCTTCTTAAGCGTGCCAGTGATTCTGTTTCAGCTCTGGGGCTTTATCGCGCCGGGCCTGTACAAACATGAGAAGCGCCTGGCCGTGCCATTGATGGCATCGAGCATTCTGCTGTTCTACGCCGGGATGGCCTTCGCTTACTTCTTGGTGTTCCCGATCATCTTCCACTTCTTCGCCAGCGTAACCCCTGACGGCGTGGCGATGATGACCGACATCAACGAGTACCTGAGCTTTATCCTCACCCTGTTCTTTGCCTTTGGTGTGGCCTTTGAGATCCCCGTGGCGACCTTCCTGCTGATCTGGGTCGGCATCGTCGATGTCGCCACCCTGCGCAAGATCCGCCCCTATGTGGTGATTGGTTGCTTCGTGGTGGGGATGATCCTCACCCCGCCGGATATTTTCTCCCAGACCCTGCTGGCAGTACCGATGTGGCTGCTGTTTGAAGTGGGCCTGCTGTGCGGCAGCATGATCAAAAAGCATCAAGTTGAAGAAGAACAAGCCGAGCAGCCAGACCAGCCACCTGCGCCACTGCCTTGAACCTGTTGCTCTTAGAAGACAGCGACTTTGTCGCTGTCGATCAGGTTTGCCTCACCGGCCGGCGCCTTAAACATCTGCTGGAAGTGCACCGGGCCGCCATCGGCGACAGCCTGCGGGTTGGTCGTATCGGCGGGCTGATGGGCCAAGGCCACCTGCTCGAACTGGATCAACAGCAGGCGCGCTTAAGCGTCAGCTTTGACCAAGCACCGCCCGCCAAACTGCCCCTGACCCTGCTGCTGGCCCTGCCACGCCCGAAGATGCTGCGCCGTGTGCTGCAAACCATCAGCAGCATGGGCGTGCCGAAAGTGGTGCTGCTGAACAGCTACCGGGTGGAAAAAAGCTTCTGGCAAACGCCCTTTCTCGCCCCCCAAGTGATCCGCGAGCAGTTGATTCTGGGCCTCGAACAAGCCCGCGATACCGTCCTGCCTGAGGTGATCATCGAGAAGCGCTTTAAACCCTTTGTCGAAGACCAACTGCCGCAACTGGCCGCCGGCACCCTGGGCTTGGTCGGCCACCCCGGCGAGTACCCAGAATGCCCCCGCGCGGTCACCCAGCCAGTCACCTTGGCCATCGGTCCAGAAGGCGGCTGGATTCCCTATGAGGTGGATTTGCTGAAGCAGGCAGGCCTAGAGCCGGTGCAACTTGGCGAGCGCATCCTGCGCGTCGAAACCGCCGTCACCGCCCTGCTTGCCCGCCTCTACTAACCCCCTGCCATAAGCCGCACCGCGTTTAGCCTAAGGGGTTCAACGCCGCCGGCCCCGTAGAGCGTAGGGTGGATGACGCTTCATCCATCCACCAGGCGTCCGCCATGGATATATCGGTAAATCTTCAAGCATGAGGGCACTGTGGTGATGGTGGCCAAGGCCGCTGCGCGGCCGTTGACCACCCTACGTTGGAGCGGGTGGCTGCCGTGGTGCAAGCGCCTGTGCGGCGCCTGTGCGGCGATTGCGCCCTAGCGCTGCCCGCGCCAGAGCGTAGGGAGGATGACGCTTCATCCATCCACCAGGCGTCCGCCATGGATATATCGGTAAGTCTTCAAGCATGAGGGCACTGTGGTGATGGTGGCCAAGGCCTCTGCGCGGCCGTTGACCACCCTAGGTTGGGGCGGGTGGCTGTCGTGGTGCGGCGATTGCGCCCTAGCGCTGCCCGCGCCAGCGTAGGGTGGATGGCGCTTCATCCATCCACCAGGCGTCCGTCATGGATATACCGGTAAATCTTCAGGCATGAGGGCACTGTGGTGATGGTGGCCAAGGCCGCTGCGCGGCCGTTGACCACCCTACGTTGGAGCGGGTGGCTGCCGTGGTGCAAGTGCCTGTGCGGCGATTGCCCCCTGCCGCTGCCCGCGCCAGCGTAGGGTGGATGACGCTTCATCCATCCACCAGGCGTCCGTCATGGATATATCGGTAAATCTTCAGGCATGAGGGCACTGTGGTGATGGTGGCCAAGGCCGCTGCGCGGCCGTTGACCACCCTACGTTGGGGCGGGTGGCTGCCGTGGTGCAAGCATCTGTACGGCGATTGCCGTCCTACCCTCTGCATCCCCTCGGTGCAAGCGCCTGTGCGGCGATTGCACCCTACCGCTGCACGCGCCAGAGCGTAGGGTGGATGGCGCTTCATCCATCCACCAGGCGTCCGTCATGGATATACCGGTAAATCTTCAAGCATGAGGGCACTGTGGTGATGGTGGTCAAGGCCGCTGCGCGGCCTTGGCCACCCTACGTTGGGTGGGTGGCTGCCGTGGTGCAAGCATCGGTGCGGAGATTGCCGCCCTACCCCCTGATCAACGCGTAGCTTGGTCACCAGGCTCCATAACCACAGTGGATGGATAAAGCGCTAAGTTAATCCTGGCTACTTAGCGTGCCAGTGGGCCGGTAACAGTTGTCCCTTAAAGGCCGGCGCCTCGCTTAGGGCCACGTCCTGGCCGTGCAATGGCTCGCCGCATTCGGAGCACACCAGCACACCCTGCATGGGCTTGCCGCAACGTTTGTGGGTGCGTTGGATCGGCGCACCTTCCGGGCCGCTCATATGGCGGTCGCCCCAATCGACCAAACTGACGATCACCGGATACAGGTCCAAGCCCTTCGCACTGAGCCGATATTCCTCGCGCAGCGGCCGCTGCTGGTAGGCCTCTTTGTGTAGCACGCCGGCCTCGACCAAGGTCTTCAAACGATCGGCCAGCACATGACGAGTCACGCCTAAACGCGCCTGAAAATCATCAAAACGCCGCGTGCCGAGAAAGCACTCGCGCAGCACCAGCAAGGTCCAACGATCACCCACCACCGACAGGGTGCGGGCCAAGGAGCACGGCTGCTGATCCAGTTCTTCCCAACGCATGAGCACCTCCAGACAATGGCCTGCACTTTAGCTTGACAGGTTCCTAAATGGAACTGACTATCCGCAAGTTCCAAAACAGAACTAACGGAGAGTAGCTATGAGCCAAAGCCGAGCTGTGCTGGTGGTGGGCGCCGGGGATGCCACCGGCGGCGCCATTGCCAAACGATTCGCCCGCGAGGGCTATGTGGCCTGCGTGGCGCGGCGCAGTGCCGATAAGTTGCAGGGCTTAGTCACTGAGATTGAGGCGGCGGGCGGTCAAGCACGGGCTTTTGCCTGCGATGCGCGGCTTGAGGGGCACGTGGTCGAGCTGTTTGCCACCATCGAGCGCGAAGTCGGGCCGCTGCACGCGGTGATCTTCAACATCGGCGCCAATGTGCAGTTTTCCATCAGCGAAACCACCGAGCGGGTCTACCGCAAAGTCTGGGAGATGGGCGCTTTAGCCGGCTTCTTGACCGGCCGCGAAGCCGCCAAAGTCATGCTGCCGCGCGCCCAAGGCAGCATCATCTTTACCGGCGCCACGGCCTCGCTACGCGGCCGCGCCCACTTCGCCGCCTTTGCCAGCGCCAAGTTCGCCTTGCGCGCGCTGGCCCAAAGCATGGCGCGGGAGCTAGGGCCGAAGGGAATCCATGTCGCCCACCCGATTATCGATGGCGCCATCGACACGGCGTTTATCCGCGACAACTTCCCCACCCTGTACCAGCGCAAAGACGAGGACGGCATCCTCAACCCTGAGCATATCGCCGAGCAGTACTGGCAAATCCACTGCCAGCCCCGCGATTGCTGGGTCCATGAGCTGGATCTACGGCCCTGGTCAGAAACCTTCTAAGCCCCAAGCCATAACCATCCTAAGGAGCAGTGAACATGAGCAAAAGCGTAGAGTTTTTCTTCGACTTCGGTAGCCCCACCAGCTACCTGGCCTTTACCCAGCTGCCAGCTATTGCCCAAGCCACCGGCGCCCAAATCATCTGGCGCCCGCTACTGCTAGGCGCGCTGTTT
Source organism: Pseudomonas sp. 5P_3.1_Bac2 (assembly GCF_025465995.1). Lineage (GTDB taxonomy): Bacteria > Pseudomonadota > Gammaproteobacteria > Pseudomonadales > Pseudomonadaceae > Aquipseudomonas. Next base: position 156,113 of record NZ_JANLNY010000022.1, read on the forward strand.
AAAGCCATCGGCAACCAGTCGCCAGTCAGCCTGCCAGCCAAGGGCCGCTATATGTTCCAGGACATGGCGCGCTTCGCTAAACGCTATGAAGTGCCGCTTAAGCTCAACCCGTTTTTCCCGATCAACACCTTGCAGTTGATGCGCGGCGCCGTGGCCTATGCCGGCACGCCAGAGTTCGAGCGTTACATGCAAGCCATCTACCAAGGCATTTGGGTGCAGCAGCTGAACTTGGGCGATGCACAGGTGCTGGCGCAGCTGCTGACTGAAGCGGGTTTCAACCCCACTGAGTTTGCCGCCAAGATTGCAGACGAAGCGGTCAAGCAGCAGCTTAAGGACAACACTGACGAGGCGGTTAAACGCGGGGTATTTGGCGCACCGACTTTTTTTATCGATGGACAAATGTACTTTGGCCAAGACCGCTTGGACTTTGTCGCCGCAGCGCTCAAGGCTGAGTAAAACTGCGCTCCAGCGGCCCACCACCATGCCTGTGCGGGCCGCCTGTGGGCTTAAGTCTCCAGCAAAAAGGTCACCGGCCCGTCGTTAACCAGATGCACCTGCATATCGGCGCCGAACTGGCCGGTGGCAACCGTCGGGTGCTGCTCACGGGCTTGCGCCACCAACAGATCAAACAACTGCTCGCCTAAAGCCGGTGGCGCCGCCGTGGAGAAGCCCGGGCGCAAACCGCTTTTAGTATCGGCAGCCAAGGTGAACTGTGACACCAGCAGCAAGCCCCCCTGAATATCTTTCAGCGACAGGTTCATCTTGCCGTCAGCATCGCTAAATACCCGGTAGTTGAGCAGTTTATGCAGCAACTTGCTGACGCTGGCCGGCGTGTCGTGCGGCTCGACGCCGACCAACACCAATAAGCCTTGCTCGATGGCACCAATGACCTGCCCTGCCACCTCCACCCGTGCGCCACGGGCGCGTTGAATCAAAGCCTTCATGCTTCATCCGGAGCTAAGTTAAGTAAACGCCGCGCCATGGCATCGGTGGCCCGCACCAAGGCGTCGGTATTGCCGGGTTCCGAGGCCACGTGACCGGCATCACGGACAATCTGCAACTCGCTGTTGGGCCAAGCCTTGTGCAGCGCCCAGGCGTTATCCAGCGGGCAGATCACGTCATAGCGACCATGCACGATCACCCCCGGTAAGTGGGCGATCTTGGGCATATCGCGCAACAACTGGTCAGGCTCTAAAAAGCCTTTGTTGATGAAGTAATGGCACTCGATGCGGGCAATCGACATGGCACGATTGGCGTCGGTGAAGCGCTCCACGACTTGCGGATTAGGCCGCAGCGTGGCAGTCCGCCCTTCCCAGGTGGCCCAGGCTTTGGCCGCATGCATCTGGGCAATTTGATCGGCACCGGTCAGGCGCTTATAGAACGCCGCGATCAGATCATCGCGTTCCTGCGGCGGGATCGGCGCGATGTAATCTTCCCAGTAATCTGGGAACAGGCGGCTGGCACCGCGCTGATAGAACCACTCCAGCTCCTGCTCGCGGCACAGAAAGATGCCGCGCAGCAACAAACCATGCACGCGTTCAGGGTGAGCCTGGGCATAGGCCAGGGCCAGGGTCGAACCCCAAGAGCCGCCAAACAACACCCACTTATCGATCCCCAGATGCTCGCGGATGCTTTCCATATCGGCGATCAGGTCTTGGGTGGTGTTGTTTTCCAGCTCGGCAAAAGGCGTCGAGCGCCCGCAGCCGCGCTGATCAAAGGTCACGATGCGGTACAGGTTCGGGTCGAAAAAACGCCGGCTCGATTCATCGCAGCCCGAGCCTGGGCCGCCGTGGATAAACACCACTGGCAGGCCATCGGCGCGGCCACTCTCATCCACGTACAAGACATGGGGGGCTTGCACTGCGAGGGCGTGACGAGCGTAAGGCTTAATTTCCGGGTACAAGGTCTGCATAACTTGCTCCTATACTTAGCCGCGCCCCGGAGCCCGATAACGGCTACAGGCGGGTCGCAATGCCAAGCATCATAACCATGAAAAAAGGACTTGAGCATGCCTAGCTGGGTTATCCCCCGCGCTTTTATCTGCCTTGTATTCGCCATGCTGAGCGCCTGCACGCCACAAGACAGCAACCAGGCGGCATTGGAAGAGGCCGTCAGCCAACTGCAAAAAAACCTTCAGGGCAAGCGCGCCAGTGCGGTGATGGAACAACTGCATCCGCAATTTCTCGCCCAGCAGCAGTACGACCGCGCCTGGGCACAGCGCAGCATGCTCGCGCTGTTTATGCGCCATAAGCGGGTGCAGATCATCACCCTGAGCAAAACCACGAGCCTCGATGGCCCCTACAGTGAACGCGGTCTGACCGAGGCGCGGGTGGCGCTGACCGGGGCGCAGAACTTACTGCCCAATAGCGCCGAGCATTTGCAATTGAAGATGCAGTGGTGGCTGGAGCAAGGCCAGTGGCGCCTGGCCCGGCTCGATTGGCAGTAGCGGCTAAAACATCCAGGGCACAAACATTTTGCTGCGCTGCATGTACTCGCTGTAGGCATCGCCAAACTGCTGCAAGCACTCGGCCTCATCAAACTTGGCCGTCAGATACAAGGCCACCGTGGCGATACCGGCCAGCGTCCAACTGAGGCCGTTGGGCTGCTTAAACGCCACGCCCCACGCCAGCAGCAACAACGAGGCGTACAGCGGATGGCGGATATGGCTGAACACGCCACTGGTGACCAGTTGCGAGGTGCGTTCAAAGGCAAACAGCTCGGCATCGTTGCGCTGATCATTGGGCTTGCCGGCACGGCGCAGTTGGTACACACCCGGCACCAGCACGAGCAGCGAGGCGAATAACAAGGCCCAGGATGCCAACTGATGGGCGCTGTAACGCTCGACAAACCAGTACGGGCCATTGAACACCAGCAAAACGAGGATCGCCTCCCAAGCAAAGAAACGGTAAAAACCGTGGGACTGCGGTCGGCGCAGGGCCTGCCAAGACAACGCCAGCAAGAGCAAAGTGCCCAGCACAAAAGCTGAAACCTGTAGAGCGCCCATTTTTATTCCTCCATCACCGACCCAACTGGCAGCGCTGCGCCAGCATTACCCCCTCTGCTACACTGCCGTTCCATTTGCCCACGCAGCCCCCCATGGACCGCACTCAACTGCTCAGCCTGCTGCCCCATCAAGGTACTGCCCTGTGGCTGGACAGTTTGCTGCAACACGACCCGCGCCGCATCACTGGCCTTAGCGCCTGGCACTACTTGCACAAGGTGCGCAGTGACGCTTCAGCCTGTTTGTTGTTTGAGGCGGCAGCGCAGTTATGTGCCGCACATGGTGCCCTATACGGCGATAGCAGCGCCATTGAAATGGCACTAGTGGGCAAGCTTTCCCAGCTGCAATTGCATCACGAGCCAGACGTGCGCGACGGCGTGTTGCACCTAAGCGCGGAGCAAGAAGCCCTGAGCCCGGGCGGTGCCCTGTATGCCTTTGCCATCCACCATCAGGGCCAGTTGTTGCTCGACGGCAAACTGTTGCTGGTGCTGATCCATGCTTGAGCTTAGACAGATCAGCCATCACTACCCCGGGGCCCAGCGCGCGGCCCTGAGCCAGATCGATCTGCACCTGCAAGCCGGCCAATGCCTCGGTTTGCTCGGCAGCAATGGCGCCGGCAAAACCACCCTGCTGTCGCTCATCAGCGGCGTGCTGGCGGTTCAACAAGGAAAGATGCATTGGGATAGCCAACCGCGCCTGGGCTTGATTCCCCAGCAGTTGGCGTTCTACGGCGCCCTGCGGGTAGCGGAAAACCTCAATCTATTTGCCGACCTGTACCACCTGCGCGGTGCCGAGCGCCGTCAGCAGTTAGCCCAGTGCATCGACGTCTGCGCCCTCGGCAGCCTGCTTAAACGGCGCAGCGAGCAGCTCTCCGGTGGCGAGCAACGGCGCTTAAATTTCGCCATCGGCCTGCTGCAACCGGCGGACCTGTATCTGTTCGATGAAGCCACCGTGGGCGTCGACGCCAGCAATCGGCAGCCACTGCTCGGCGCGGTGGAACAACTGTGCGCCGCCGGCAAAGCGGTGATCTACACCAGCCACTATCTGGAAGAAGTCGAGCGCGTCGCCCAGCGTATCCTCCTGCTGCATGAAGGCCAGGTGCGGTTGGATGTGGATAAACGCCAACTGCTCGGCGACAACCACGGCTTGCTGCTGGAATGGCCGCAGCAGGTCCCGGCCGGCATCACGGAGCTGATCCACAGCCTGCAATTAAGCGCCGAAGCGCTGCCCAGAGGCCTGCGCATTAACCGGTTGGACGCCGCACAACTACAGGCCATCACCCGCTTCGTCAGCCAGCAAACACCGTTGCCGAGCCTGCTGCGTTTTGGCCGGCCATCCCTTGAGCAACTCTACTTACAGCTCAACGGTGGACGCCTATGAGGCTATGGGCGCTGCTGCGCAAAGAGCTGCTGCTACTGCTGCGCGACCCCCACGCGCTGGCCGTGCTGTTTATTATGCCGACCCTGTTTTTGCTGCTGATGGCCGGCGCCATGTCGAGCTATATGCAGGAGCGGCCACCGGCCCTGCGTTTACTCCTGCAAGCGGCGGATGACGACAACAGCAGATTCTTTCGCGCCGCCCTGCAAGCGCAGCTCAGCGACAGCCAATTGCTGCGCGCAAGCAGCGAACGCTTGGCCACCATCAGCTTGCCGCCCGACTTCGCCGCACACCTGCTCGACACCCCGCACCAAGGCCCGAGCCTGAGTTTCCCGGCGCAGTTCGATAAGCTCTCGCGCCAGCGTCTGCACAGTGCGGTCAATGTGGCCTTAGCGCAAACCCGCCTACGCGCCTTTCTGCAAGACAGTGGCGCGCTGGGCAGCGACTTGAGCCAGGCGGAACAACTGCAACGGGTGCAACAACGCACACAAAGCCAGATCACCGAGCTGGAACAACTGGCCAGCGGCGACTTAAGCGGCCGCGCCAATGCCAGCCAACTGAGCGTGCCGGCCTGGCTGATCTTCGGCATGTTCTTTGTGGTGCTGCCCATGGCCGGCGGCTTCCAGCGCGAGCAACAGAGCGGCGCCCTGTTGCGCCTGCGGGCCATGGGCCTCAGCCACAGCACGCTGATCTTAAGCAAACTGCTGCCCTACGCGGCCATCAACCTGGTGCAATTCGCCCTACTGCTGGGCATCGGCGTGTACGCCTTGCCGCTGCTCGGCCTGCCCGGCCTGAGCCTGCCTGGCAGTGCCGCCGCCTATGTACTGCTGGCGGTGTGTTTAAGCCTGGCCACCTGTAGTCTCGGCCTGCTCCTGGCAGCCTTGGCGCGCAGCAGTGAGCAAGCGCTCTTGCTGGGCGGCGGTATCAATATCATCCTCGCGGCGCTGGGCGGCATTATGGTGCCCAAGAGCGTTATGCCTGAGACTATGGCCCAGGTGGCGCAGCTCTCCCCCATGAGTTGGGCGCTCGACGCTTTTCTCAGCTTGCTGGTGGGGCACGCCACCCTGATGGATATTGCCCCCTATTGCCTGCGCCTAGTGCTGTTTGCAGCAGTGCTGGGCGCAGGCGGGCTGCTTTTGTTAACAAGAAGAATACGGCACACGCAATGGACCACTCATTACTAGAACAACAACTCAAGCAACTGATTATTCGCGAGTGCGATAAAGAAGACGACATCGACTGGCAAGAAATTACCGATGATGAACAGCTGTTCGGCGGTAAAAGCCGCGTGCAGATGGACAGCCTCGACGCCCTGCAAGTGTCCCTCGCCCTGCAGCAGCAATACGGCGTGCGCATTGAAGGGGCCAAGGATGGCCGGCGCATCCTCTCCAGCATCAGCAGCATCGCCAGTTTTATCAGGCAACAGCAGTGACGCCAGTGTATGTGCAAAGCGCCGCACTGGAGTGCGCTCTGGGCGCCGATTTAAGCAGCGCCGCCGACGCCTTCAGCCGCGGCCAACAAGGCCCACGGGCCAGCTTTGCCCTGCATGAACTGCACGAGCCGCGCAGCTACCTATACGCCCAAGGCGCGCCAGCCGAGTTGGCTCAGCGCCTGGATCGCCTGATCCGCAGCACCTTGGCCGACAGCCGCGCGGCGCTGGACGATTGCCTGCTGATCATTGCCAGCACCAGCTTGGATATCAGCCAGTTGGAGCAACTGGCGCAGCGCCAACAAGGCTTCACTGCCGCCGACTCCACCGCGCTGGACAGCATTGCCCAGCAAGTGCGCGAGCGCTGGGGCTTTGCCGCCGCCTTCACCCTCAACACCGCCTGCACCAGCGCCGCCAACGCTTTGCTATATGGCGCGCGGCTAGTCAAAAGCGGCCTGTACACGCGTGCCTTGGTGCTGAGTTTCGAGACGCCCAGCAGCATCGCCCAGCAAGGCTTTGGCGCGCTGATGCTGAGTAGCCCCAGCGCTGCGTACCGGCCGTTTCACCCCGAGCGCGATGGTCTGATTCTCGGTGAGGCCTATGCCTGCGCCCTGCTCAGCCGCGAGCCGGGCGCGACACCACTGGGGCGTTTGCTCGGTGGCTTTAGCGCCTGCGACACCAGCAGCCTGACCACCACAATGGAAGATGGCAGCCATATCCATTGGGTCATGCAACAAGCCCTGCGCAGCGCTGAGTGCGGCGCCGAGCAGATCGACCTGGTCAAACTACACGGCACCGCGACAACGGCAAACGATGAGGCCGAGCACAACGGCATGCGCCTGCTCTATCCCCGGCAGATGCCGACCTTAAGCCTGCTCAAACCCGCCATCGGCCACACCCTCGGCGCCTGCGGTCTAAGCGAAACCCTGTTGCTGCTGCAAAGCCTGCAACTCGGCGCCCTGCCCGCCGTCGACTACGCCGCCCAGGCCAGCCTGCCGCTCTGCGCACAGCCGCAAACGCTAAACGCCGACAGCCTGCTGCTGGCCAATTTCTTCGGCTTTGGCGGCAACAACGCCAGCTTAGTGTTACAAGGCTGCCTGCCGGGAGCCCCCACATGCGCCTAATCGCCAGCCATGAAGTCCGCGACACCGCCGCGTTTAGCGATAAAGAACTTAAAGCCCAGCTCAGCCAGTGGCTGCAAAACCCACCGCGCCGTATCGACCGCCTGATCCTCCAGTGCCTGCTCGCCGCCGCCCCGCTTAAAAGCAAAATCAACGGCCGCTGCGGTTTATATCTGGCCACCAGCCACCCCGACCGCAGCACCATGGGCGCCCTGCTTAACGCCGTGTGCGTGCAACACAAACAGCCCAAGCCGTTTGAGTTTGTCAACAGCGTCAGCAACGCCGCCGGCTTCCATATCGCCCAGCAGTTGGGGCTGGAAGGACCGAATCTATTTATTGGTGCAGGGGAGCATGTCTGGCCACAGTTGCAGGCTTTGGCGAGTTTGGATTTGGCAGATGGGCTGATTGAGCAGGCGTTATTGGTGGTGTGTGATGAGCGCACAGAGCTTGTAGTACGTGCTGAGTTGCTGATGGAAAGGAGCCTGGAGAGTGTCTAGAAAACCTGGGGCTATTCACCCTGTGCAGCAGGGCTGCTTAATCATTTGCGCGCCGAGCATTAAGTAGTTCTGGCTCTTAACTTTTAACTTTGCGCTAAAAATTCGCGCTGCCATTCAGGCCCAAGAGGGTTAAAGATCAGCGTCACCGCCACCTACAGCACGTGACGGCGACGCCGTGATCTTAGTTAGGCCTTAATAACGGCCCACTCACCTCAATTTCCACCTCATGGCCTTCTTGCTGCAGACGCGCAGCTAACTGCCTCAAATCGGTCGAGCCTGTAGCATTGAGCAAAGCAATGCCTCCGATATTGTTCTGCACCTGCAAACCGTAGCGCTGTGCGATAGCTTGAGCCTCTGGCTCACTGGCTTTTACCAGAATACCGCCGTTTACCCTCAGTTCAGGTTCAACCGCATCTCGGCGCACAATGTCACCAATGTACAGACCCGGACTAGCCGATGCGCCGTCAGCACTACGTGCTGTCCGGGTACGAGTGCCTGAATCTTTGAGGTAATAGCGCTGGCCATTGACTTCAACAGGCTGATAGGTCGCCCCTTCAATGCTGACGCTTTCTTCGCTCATTGCGGGTAGAGAAACAGCGGCCAGCATTGAGAGCAAACCATAGGTCAAAAAATAATGCTTCATGAATATCACTCCTATATGCGGCTAGGCTTTAGTGCCCCAAAACCCGAATAGACCAATCGATCAGCTTACCTTCCGCTGTATTGTTCGCCTCAACCAACTCCGAGGTTACGCCAGAGATTATTGATGTTCTGACTAAACGGCGCGCGCTATTGCTCACATCGGTGACTTGGAGCTTCCACTGACCGGCGCTGGACTCACCGTAAAACTTGTTGGATAACAGCCTGTAATTACGCAAGCCTGGACTTGGCGACAGCCCCGCAGCTTTATCAGCCGCCTGACCGATCAGACCGTTGAGTGGATTGAGCAGCACACTGCGTGTGCCTGCGGGTGATACCAACTCAATCAACAGATCACTAACACGCTGATGGTCTAGGTTAATCCGCACCTGAACCCCTTCAACCGTAAGCGCGTCGCTGACCTGAATTGCAGATGTGGTTGGCTGGCTACCGACATCGGGAATAGCTGCCAGGCTGGCGTTGCTTGGTTTCCCTTGTTTCCAAGGCGACTGCACCAATGGTGGTAGCGGGGTGTGGCTGGCCGCAAGTTTCAACGCGCTGTTTACATCAATAAGGCCAAAGCCATAACTCGGGCTAAACCACGTCCCGGCGGCATTTTTTTCCCATCCTTCTAAAGCCGTCACCTTGCGCTGCCCGGCTGCGCTCGAATAGGTCAAAACAGCAGGTTGCTGATTGGGATCTATACGTGTCGCTGAGCGCGCAATAATGTCGCGAAAGTCGCGAGCTGAGAGTTGCGGGTAGGCTGATATCAATAAGGCCAGAGAGCCTGTCGCGTTAGGTGTCGCGGCTGAGGTGCCATTCATAATCCCGTTGTAGTCGCAGTTGGGATCAAGCGTGCGATCATTATGCAGGCGGTTGCTTACAGCGTAATTCGTAGAGCTATATCCTCGGTTGCACCCTAAAAGATCCGTCGTGACATGAGCCGGTAGTTTACTGCCATCTTCGCCACCTGGCGCGGCAAAAAACACGTTACTGCCCACACTGGAATAAGAGGCGCGAACACCGTCAGCATTGATGGCACTGATGACTGTATTCCAGAAGTTGGTGGCCGCTGATTCTATATTGCTGCCAAAGAACGGAATCTGCGGTTCCGCCACCCGGCGCCGGTAAGTATAGATATCTGATCCAAAGCTAGCGAATCCGTTACCGGCAGCCTTGACATAAACAGCACTGTCCTTAGTGGCCAGAGTCTTAGACTCGAGCAAAGCATCTTGCTGTTGGTCAAACAATGAGTTGCTGTTTGGCGAATTGGTCGGAGTGCTGCCATAGCTCTGATTGAACAACCGATTATCCGCTGTTGCCGGGCTGTTACCTAAGGCATAGAGAAAATCAGACAGTCGTTGCTGACTTCCAGTAGCAATAATGTTAAAGCCTTGAAGCTTCACGAGTGGCGCAACACCTTTGATGCCGATTTTATTATCCACAGCGCCAATAATACCGGCTACAGAGGTGCCGTGAGCATCATTCCTATTGCTCGGCGTGGGATCGTTGCTATTGTTCGAAAAGTTTTTTGATCCGGGCCGAATATTCGCGGCCAAATCTGGATGCGCAATTTCCAAACCGTCATCCACAACGGCAACGTTAACCCCTTGACCTAAGCCTCCCAGGCGGTGCACCCACCAAAGGTTCAGATCATTACCCGGTACACCACCAGTACTACTAAAGGCATCCTGCCCATTATTCAGAAGGTTCCATTGTTGCCCCTGTAGGGGGTTAAGCCCAGGCAAACAACGCTGGGGCGAGGTACGGGAAATATCCACCTGCTCACTTACGCTTATAAGCTTACAACTCTCATCAGCGAATACCGGTGAAATAGCGCCAGTTGAAATTGTAGCGGCAACAGTCAATGCAAGAGTATTTAGCCTCATTTCCAGTCTCCATCTGTTAGGCATTATTGACTTGTAGCTAGGTATTGCGCGGACACCACTCAAACGAAATCCTTAACGTCGATAAGATGTCCATAGGGCAAACAGCGAGTAGATTTTCCTCCTTTTAAAATTAAAAGTTATATATTTATAAGAGATAAAAGCAGTACCTGGAGCCATATATTCACCAACAAGCAATATTGGCAAATCAGTTCCAGATTAATTAGCGATGGCTCAGTTAGAAAAACTTATTCGCGTTGCGCGATCTGAGAGAAAACAACCATCCTAAAAAGCACAAAATCTCTTAACAACTGCCCATCCTCAAATAAGAATAGGGCTATCGTGCAAGAAAAATATCCGCTTAATTCAGCATTAATAATATTTAACTAACACTGGGACTTTTTATAGTTTTGCAACTGACAATACGCTATAAAACTTTAGTCGTAGAGGCCAAATGCCATTATTATAAGTAAAGCACTATAAAAGTACTCAATAATAACGATCAGATGAATAATTAATTTACTCACTACAGAATGCAGCACTAATTGACCTGGCAAATATCGCCAACAGTTGCATGCATCACTGATTGGCAATGCCTCTTCGCTTTACGCTGCAGCGAGCTGGCAGAACCTGGTTCGCGGGGGATGGGTGAAGCGCCAGCCACCTTGCGTTGGCGCGAGGCTGGCGCGTTTTTGCGGTGGATAAGGGCTTAGGTTTATCCACCACTGGGTCAACCCTGCACGCTTATTTGCGCTTACTCCACGCCGCCAACTCCTGCATCAACTCACGCTCTTGCAAAGCGATGCCGCGCAGAGTTTCGGCGATAGGGGCGAAGTTTGCTGTTTCGCCTTTGCTACGGCTGGCGCGCACACAGGCGGAGGCGAACTGGCGCCAGGTGTCGCCGATGCGGGTGAGGCGGCTGGAAGCTTCGTTGAGGCTTGGCTCACCGAGCAGTGCGCCGGCTTCTTGCAAGAAGCTGGCATACATAAAGCGAAAGCCCGCGCCGCCGGTGCCGATTTCTTCCTGCATGCGCACAATATGGGTCAGGTACAGGCGGTTGTATTTGGCATTGTTGGGGTCGAGCTTGGCCACCTGCCCGGCCAGGTGCTGAATGCCGCGAATGCCGATCCACGGCAGCGGCATGCCGTCGAGGATGCGCGTGGTGGACAACACACTTTTGCGCACCAACTGGTGCCAGTCGTGCTCCAGCGGCACTTGTTCGAGACTGTACATCAAGCCTTTGGCAGCCAATGCGCCTTTAGCGAAGCGGGCTTTTTGCAGATCGGCGCTGGGGCAGCGCACGGGCTCCTCCAGCACCGGATCGCTGAGCAGGTAGTCGTCGCCGTCACGCCCATAGGCCAGCAGGTTGTGCGCATTGAAATGAAAGCGCATCTCTGGCGGAAAGTACGGCAGCCAAAACACCGAACTTTGCAGACCGACCAGCTGACCGCGTTCCAGCGCTTGATCCAGCGCTTGCTTGCCCTGCTGCGGATTGCCGAAGGTGCGGGTGTGCAGGCGCACGCCGAGACGTTTGCTCAGGGTTTTGATCAGGTGCTTGGGCGGCATTCGGTAAGCGATCAGCGGCATGCCACTGAGCTTAACGATAGGTAGGTAGGCAAACGCCAGACCCGAGGCCAAGCCAAAGGCCATCGGCTCGCTCATGGGCAAGCCGGCGTGACTGAGCAGGCTGGCCATCACGCCGCTTTCGCAATGGGCGCTTTGCCGGTGTTGGAAACTGCTCATGCGTGGCCCTTCTGGTAAGCGATTAAATCTGCCAACGGCAGGCCAAAGGCCTCGGCGTAGCGGCTGAGAACTGCGGCGGATAACTTGCGGTAGATGTGCGGGCGCAAATGCCGGCGCACGCGCCAGCGCCATAGCCCGGTGACTTGCGCCAGGGCCGGCTCATCGAGGCGGTAGCGATACATCAGGAACCCCAGTGCCGACAGCTCGCCGCGCTGCCAGGCCGCATGGGCTTCAGCCTCCTGCTCTTGCAGCTCAGCCACGGCCAGTTGCGTCGAGTAGGTTTCCGGCTCCCAGCCAGCGCTCTGTGCACCTTGATAATGACCTTCAGCGTCGACGGCGTAGAGCAGCTTGCTGTGCCCGCCGTAGACGGTGCTGGAATCCTGCGGCACATCGTCGAGCTTCATGATTAGTCGTCCTGTCCGACCACGGTCAGATGCATAAAAGCGCTGGAAAAACGGCCGCTTTCCGGCACATAGCAGAGCAAACGCTGGCCGGCGCGCAGCTGATCGGAGTTAAACAGTTCGGCGAGCATGATAAAAATCGACGCCGCCCCAGTGTTGCCCTTGCGCGTTAAGTTGGTGAACCAACGCTGCTGCGGAATCGGCAAGCCGACATTGGCCAGGCCCACCGCCAAACGCTCACGGAAGAACTCCGAAGAGTAATGAGGCAGGAAGTAATCGATGGCCTGTGCGCTCAACTCGCGGCGCTGCATTACGCGCTTAAGGGTCTCTTCGACGGTGTACTTAACGATATTGTCATTGAGCAGCTTGACGTCCTGCTTGATCGCCATCACCGACAGGCGATTGCGCTCGGCGCCGTCGTAACGACTCCAACCTTGCAGGCGCCCGTCGACCATCTCGGCGCCGGCATACATGCAGGCCGGCATCTGATCAGCGAATGACAGAATGTCGATCCAGTCCACGCGCAGGCTTATACCACTGGCATTCGGCTGATTTTGCAGCAGCACGGCACCGGCGCCATCGGAGAGCATCCAGCGCAGAAAGTCCTTCTCGAAAGCGATCTCCGGGCGCTCATCCAACTCGCTCAGGCGGCTTTCATATTCGGCGTTGAAGTTGCGCGCATGCATCAACGCGGAGGCCAACTCCGAACCACTGGCCACGGCGTTGCGGCTCTCACCACTGGCCACACTCAACCAGGCGTACTTCAGCGCCGTCATGCCGCACAGGCAGATGCCGGCGGTGGACACCACCTCACACGGCGGGTTGCCCAACTCACCCTGCACCATCACCGCGTGACCGGGCATGACCTGGTCTGGTGAAGCGGTGCCAGCGACTAAACACTCGATATCGCTTAAGGCAAAGCCGTCGCCGGTCAGGCCTTGAATGGCTGCAGCGCTGAGCTGCGCATTGTTCATGCTCGGCGCGCCGGTTGCGGGATCGATGGCGTAGTGCCGCTGCACAATGCCATTGCTGCGCAAGATCAGCTTGCGCGCCCGCGAAGGCTTGTCGCCGACCAGCCCTAGACGCTCCTCCATCTGCTCATTGCTGACGGCGGCGTGGGGCAGAAACGCATTAACTCGGTTGATAAATACAGACTGAACCACAACACATCCTCAGGACTTGTCACTCACCCGATGGGCCGGCGAAATAAGCCTTCTCACGTTGCGTGCGGGCACGGGTTAAGGGCGCCAGCAGCTTCTTCAGTAACGCACTAAGCGGCACCACGGTGACGATCAGGCACAACAAAAATACGATGTAGACCAGCAGCCCCACGCCGCGCCGCATGCTTTGCGCAGGGCCGATGGCGCTAAGCAAACGGCTCCAGAGCTGGAAGCTGCGGTTGCCGACCTTTTCGCTGGCGATGAGTTTTTCATCCACCTTGACCGCGCCCAGGCCGCGCAACATCGGCGCGCTTAAGGGCAGGTCGTCGGCACTTAGACGCTGCTGGATAGCCACGCCAAAGCGCCGGGCACCTGCGATTTGGGCCTCATCAATGCCGGCCCGCGGCACCCAGCTGTAGGGCTTTTGCCGACCGGTGAAGAGCCACAGCGGGGTGGCTAAAAAACTCGCGGCAGTGCCACAGGCGTCGGTCAGGGCGATGTTATCCAGCAGCCTGGCGCCAAGCTGACTGAGGCGCGCCTTGACCTTCTCCTGGGCCATCAGCCACATATTGCGGCAGCCGATCAGGGTCACCACCGGAGTGTCTTTGAGCAGTTGCGCGGCCTCAGGCGAGGCAAGAAACGCCGTCATTGGCTGCGCCGGCGAGAGAAACCAGACTTGGTAAGCAAGGATGATCAGGTCGTAGCGCTGGCTGGCATCGACCTGTAGCGGCTTGAGCGGCTGCGGCTGCATCAGCACGGTTTCCGGGAAGATGCGGAAGAACTGCAAAAACGGCCAGGGAAAGGGATAGGCTTGCGCAGGCTCAAGCAGCAGATGATCCACTTGGATATCATCACGCTCCAGCAATGGCGCGCTAACGGACTGGGTGAGACGATCCAGCTGGCCCGTTTGAGAGAAATGCACGATGAGTACGTGTCGCATCACCAGTCACTTATTATTTTAAAGTCGCGGATTATGCCACAGAGATTTCTGCCTGCTCCAAAGATGTGCCAGCCCTTAGCCAGCCTCATGTTGCTCCTGTGTGCCAGCCAGGCCATGGCGGCGGATGTGCGCGTGCAACTGCAAGGCGTGCAAGGGCCTGGAATTATCCGCGCCGCGCTGATTAACGCCGGGCAGGCGCAGTGGCCCGCCGTGCCGCTGCGTATCGCTATCAGCGAGGGTGGCGCCACCTTGGCGTTCACTGAGGTGCCTGCCGGGCAGTACGCCATTGCCCTGTATCAGGACCGCAACGGCAATGCCCAGTTGGATCAGAGCCTGCGCGGCATTCCCCAGGAGCCCGTAGGCTTTAGCAATAATCCAACGCTGCTCGACGGCAAGCCTAAGCCTGCGCAGTGCGGATTTAGCCACGGCGAGACGGATACACAGCTATTGATTCGTTTATATGCGCCGCCAGCGTCTGGCTCCGCCCAGCAGCGTGGCTAAGCGCGGGCCGCGCTGGGGTAAGCGCCCATGGCGCTCACCCCGAATGCATCGTGCGGCTTACTGACGCCAGATCAGCTCTGCGGTTTCGTAACCATGGCTGCGGGCTTGCTTGAGCAACTCGGTGCGCTGCTCTTGGGTGATTTTCTCGTTGCGAGTCATCAGCCATAGGTACTTGTGGTTGGGGGTGCCGACCAGCACGCTCTGGTAGTCCTTATCCAGGTACAGCACCCAGTAATCACCCTTGGTCAGACCGGGCAGCAGGTTGCTGAACCAGTTATCAAAGTTGACCCACAGCTTGTCGGTTTCGCCCGGCACCTGCGCCACAGCCTTACCATGCGCCTGCTGCAGCTCGCCTTGCGCGGTCACGCAGCTGTTGAGCACATCGACACTGCCATCGTCTTGCAGGGTGTATTTAGCTTCAGATTTCACGCAGTCTTTTTGGAAGCGCATCGGCAGGCGCGCTTGCTCATACCAGGTGCCTTGATAGCGTTTGAGATCAACCGAATGGACGGTTTTAGGTGGCACGTTACCGGTGCCAGAATTAGCACAGCCAGCCAGCAGAGCAGCGGCCACTAATACAGAACACAGTCGAATCATTTAAGACCCTTCCCTGAAAACATCATGACTTTATCGCCAGCGTACTGGACGCTGATAAATTGCTCCTGATCGCCCCAGGTGCAACTGGAGACCCCCAATGCACCCGAGCACTCGGTAGGCTTACCCAGCAGGCTTTCGACCGCGGCTTTGTCCATGCCCGCCTTAAGTTGAGCGTAATTGCTCTGGTTAACTTTGTTGCAGGCTGCCAAAAGTAGGCAGGCGGCAAATACCGCCAAAGTGCGCAGTGACATGGGAAAGCTCCTGATTCGCTTTGGAATTCCATTCAGCATAGTCAAGCCTAAGCCGTCTAAGGTTGACCCAGAAAATATCGCTCTGGTTCCTCACATCGCCACACAACCTGAGTTAATGATTGTCGGCATATCGGCCGCTTTCTGCCGTGTTCTTGCGCCAAATGCCCGTGATGACGCCTGAATTGCTGCCGCTCAGGGGGCCATAGCAAGCGCCGGCCATGCACTGATGACAGCGCGGCGCGTGTTGGCGGGGATGCGGTGAGGAGCTAAGCCCGGGACCCAGGCTCTGGATGCGCAGCCGCTGCGCTTAAGCGTAGCGGCTGGCCTGAAGCGGGATTACTCGCGGTGGTAAGCGCTGATGCGCAGCACTTCTTCTTTCGAGCCGAGGAACACTGGCACGCGCTGGTGCAGGCTATCCGGCTGGATGTCGAGGATGCGCTGGGTGCCATTGGTGGCGGCGCCGCCGGCCTGCTCGATGATCATCGCCATCGGGTTGGCTTCGTACATCAAACGCAGCTTGCCTGGCTTCTCTGGCTCGCGGCTGTCGCGCGGGTACATAAACACGCCACCACGGGTCAGGATGCGGTGCACGTCGGCAACCATCGAGGCGATCCAACGCATGTTGTAGTTCTTGCCCAGCGGACCGGTTTCGCCAGCCAGCAGCTCGCTGACGTAACGCTGTACCGGGGCTTCCCAGTGGCGCTGGTTAGACATGTTGATGGCGAATTCTTTGGTGGCTTCAGGCACCTTGATGTCGTCGTGGGTCAGCACAAAGCTGCCCAGCTCGCGGTCCAGGGTGAAGCCTTTAACGCCGTCGCCTAAGGTCAGCAGCAGCATGGTTTGCGGACCATAGATGGCGTAACCGGCGGCCACTTGCGCGGTACCTGGCTGGAGGAAGGCCTCTTCGCTGAGGTCGCCGACTTCGCCATGGCGCTCAGGGCAACGCAGCACCGAGAAGATGGTGCCGACCGAGACGTTCACATCGATGTTGCTGGAGCCGTCCAATGGGTCGAACACCAGCAGGTAAGCACCTTTGGGGTACTTGCCGGGAATTTGATAAGGGTGATCCATTTCTTCGGAAGCCATGCCAGCCAGATTACCGGCCCATTCGTTGGCTTCCAGGAGGATGTCGTTAGAGAGCACATCGAGCTTTTTCTGCACTTCGCCCTGCACGTTCTCCGTGCCCATGCTGCCCAGTACGCCGCCCAGGGCGCCTTTGGAGACTTGGTGGCTGATCTCCTTGCAGGCACGGGCCACTACTTCGATCAGGAAACGCAGATCGGCTGGGGTGTTGTGGCTGCGGGTCTGCTCGATCAGATAGCGGCTAAGGGTTACGCGGGACATGAATAGCTCCGGAAGGATAGAAAATCGCGCGCAGTTTACTCTGTTAACGGCGGCAGCGTCTCCTGCCACCGCCGTTAGATCAGCTGGCGTCTTACCAGTCGAGGCTCAGGGCCAGGCTCACACCCTGCTGCTGGTCGTCCGAACCTTTACGCAGATTGTAGGCGCCACGCAGGCTCAGATCCTGAGCCAACTGCTGGCTAAAGCCCAGGCTTAAGCGCTGCAGCCGGTCGTCAGGTTCATAACCATCAAGCTTAAACGACACGCTCGGCAGGCTATTGAGCGAGGCACGCACATGGCTTTGGTCATCCTCGTATTCTTTTTCTTGGGCCACTTCAGCAAACAGCAAAGTGCTCGGCGCCACCTGCCAACGACCTTGCAAACCCACGCCCAAGCGCTTGGAGGTGCGCTGCTGATCAGCAAAGCTCAGGGCCGTGGAACGCGCCCCGGACTCGCTGTAACCGTCGACTTCAACCTTGGCGTAATCCGCGCTGATAAAGGGGCTCAGGTGCCAAGCGCTGTCGGCGTGCTGGGCGATGTCATAGCCCAGACGTCCGCTAAAGGCCCAGAGCTTGCCGTCGCTATCGCCTTTTTCACTGCCCTTGACCTTGCCTAGGTCAAACTTACGTTTGAGGTCGTCGTAATCCAGATAGCCGGCACTGGCCGCTAAGTCCGCCCACCAGCGCTCGTGCTGATACTGCGCAAAAGCGCTGAGCAGGTAGCTGCGCAGCTTATAGTCGGAGTCGGCGCGGCCTGCTTCGAGATCCTGCTGCGACAAACCGGCCGCCAGGCCGATGCGCCAATCCTGATTGAGCCGGTAGCTGCTGCCCAAGTTGAGGTTGTAACCATTGCCGTCGCCACTGGCGCCCGCGCGCTGGGAGTCGAAGTCCAAACGCTGGCCGCCGGCGCTGACAAAGCTGCGCCACTGCCCCACGGCCTGCCAGGCCTGCCAATCCGCCAGCAGTTGGTTACGCAGTTGATCCTGATGATTGCGCAGGCTGCCGTGAGCCATCTCTGGCAACAGGCTCAGTTCCCAAGGCGCCGCCAGCAGCGAGTAGGCGTAATCAGCAAAAATCTGTTGCACCTGGGTGGTCGGATGCACGCTGTCGTTATAGATCAGCTTGCTGGGGTCCGGCGTGGCGCTATTGATGCCCCAGGTGCTATTGACCTGGGCGCAGCCATCGAAGCAGGTGCCCATCAGGTTCTGGCTGGTATCGAAGCCCTGCGCGGCCGCATTGCTGAGCATTTCATCGAACATCAGCGGCACGTTGAGCGGGATGATCTGCGCATCGATGCCTTCAAGACGGCGGATCAGCTCGACGTTGAAGTCCTCACCAATCTGGCTGACCGTCGCCGCCAACGGCGTACCGGAGATAGCCGGCGTGGTGCCCACGTTAGGCAGCAGCGACACCATGATGTAGCGCGCCCCGGCGCCCTGCAGCGCGGCTACGCCATCGGCCAACTGGCCTGCAGAAGCCTCAGCCCCGAGGCTGAAAATGGTGCCTTGGAGAAAATCGTTACCGCCACCGTTAACGTAGAACAGCGTGTTGCTGTCCAGCCGTTGGCCGCTATTGGCCAGGCCCACTAAATAACCATCGCGGGTGCGGGTGCCGACCACCGAGCCGCCGGCCGTGGCGATGGAGTCGTAGATTTGATCGGTACGGTAGCCCCCCACCGCCCAGTTATTGCCATCGGCCACGCCGTTGGCGGCGTTGACTGGCGAAGTCGAACCGGTCTGTTGACCAAGGCCCAGTTGCTGATTGAGCAACATGACCGAGGTGGCGCCGTAGATTTCACCACTGCCGGGCTGATAGGTCGGGCCTACCCGGTTGGTGAAGCGCCGCGTCGCGCCGTCAGGGCCCGCTGCGTCGGCGTACTGGCCAGCGTCGCTTAAGCTATCGCCGAACACCACCATGCCCGAGTACGGCCCGGCGGATACATCGGTAAAGGGTGCGGCGAGCAAGCAAGCAGCGGCTATAGGTGTGAGTAAGTGCTTCATGAATCACCTAAGTTTTATTGTTATTGGAGTTCACCCACTTCAATGTAGTAATTATCGCGAGCAATTGCACCCAACTTTCACCGGCCACCCTGGCCGTTGGTCAAAGCCTCACCCGCCATGGCCTGTAGTGAATTATCACGCTGCCAAATAGTGGCCACTGAGAAGATAGTCCGACGCAAAGTCAGCAAGCTGGTTATCATCGCGCGCCCTTGCGCCCACTCTCACCGAAAAACATGAAAAACAACCTGATTGCCGCCGCCGAAATCGACCGCCTGGAAACCTGGGCCAAATACACCGGCGATATGTGCCATAGCTGCCACTCCACCTGCTGCACCATGCCCGTGGAAGTGCGCTTGAATGACCTGATCCGCATCGGCGTGGTGGATGAGTTCGAGCGCAGCGAGCCGCCGAAAAACATCGCCAAGCGCCTGCAAAAGGACGGTTTGGTCGAGCGCTTCAATCAGAAGTCGGGGATCTTCACCCTGGTGCGCATGAGCAATAACGACTGTTATTACCTGGATCGCAAGACCCGCCTGTGCACCATCTACGACAAGCGCCCAGAGACCTGCCGCAACCACCCGCGCGTCGGCCCGCGGCCTGGCTACTGCGCTTACCAGCCGAAGAAATAAGCGCGTAAACACCCGAATAAACGACAAATCCGCCGGCAAAGCGACTCAGTGCCTGCCACACCTGCGCAGCTCAGGTTAAGCTCGGCCTTTGTGCTTTCGCCCTTGAGCAGGTTGTTAAGCCTTGGACATCGTTGAGCTGGCCGACGACGCCGAACAAACCGCGCGCACCCGCGCCACGGTGATGCGCTATCACTACAGCTGGAAAGACCGCGATCTCGACGCGGTGATGGCGCTGTATCACCCCGAAGTTGAGTACCACGACTTTTTCCAGCAGCGCTGCATGGGCTATGCCGAGCTGCGTGACTATGTGCGCGCGAACCTGCCGCGCCAGCCCGACGAAGCCCTGGAGCACAGCGACCGGGTGCGGGTCGACGGCCATACCGCGTTTATCCAGTACCGCATCAGCCTGCATGGCAGCCAAGGCTTGTCGGCGTTTCGCAGCAGCGAGGCAATCACCGTGCGCGATGACCTGATTTGGCGCGTGCACGAATACGCCACCCTGCTGCGCCAGCCGAGCCCGGCCAGTGCCGCGCAAAGCAGTCGCCCGGCCCTCAGCCGCTTGGGCCTCAGTGCCCGGCAACTGGGGCAAATGGCACAGGATCTGCAAGAGTACATGCAGCGCGCGCAGCCCTATCTCGACCCGCAGCTGAATTTGCAGCAGGTGGCCAGCGCCACCGGCTATAGCCGCAATCAGGTGTCCCATCTGCTCAATCAGGTGCTGGGCCAGAGCTTCTACCGTTACGTGCATCAGCAACGCTTGCAGCACCTGTTACAGCAACTGCACGACAACCCCAACGCGTCGGCCATCGACACGCTGGCTTTTAGTGCTGGGTTTAATTCGTTGTCGGCGTTTTACAAATGCTTTCGCGCCCACACCGGAGTCTCGCCGAAGGCCTATCTCAAGCAAATTTCCTTGCGGGCACGCACACAAGACAAGGCCTAAGGCGCTTCAATAGTCTCTAACCCAGCGAACCTGTTTTCCCCGGAGACGACTCATGAACCCCTGGCGCTCAATCAGCCTGTGGATGGACCAACTCAGCGAGCCGCTGACGCCACGGGCGGCCCTGAGCCACGACCTGCAGGCCGATGTGGCGATTGTCGGCGCCGGCTACACCGGACTGTGGACGGCTTATTACCTCAAGCGTCAGGCGCCGCAGCTGCGCATCGTCATCCTTGAGGCCGAGACGGCCGGCTTTGGCGCCAGTGGCCGCAACGGCGGCTGGCTGATGGGCAATATCCTCGGTGAAGACCGCCTGCTGGCCGATCTGCCCAGCGCCGAGCGGCATGCGGCCTACCAACTGCTGCACGGCATCCCCGATGAAGTGGCCGAGGTGCTTGACCGTGAGCAGATCCACTGCGATTACCGCAAAGGCGGCGTGCTGTACTGCGCCGCCCGTTATCCGGAGCAACTGAGCAGCCTGCGCGAGCACCTCAAGCACTTGCACGAGCAAGGTTTGGATGAGTCGGACTACCGCTGGCTGACACCCTTTGATCTGGGCAAACAACTGCAAATCGACAAGGCCTTAGGCGCCATCCACACCCCGCACTGCGCCACCATTCAACCGGCCAAGCTAGTCCGCGGTCTGGCCAAGGCAGTGGCCGCCATGGGCGTGGAGATTTACGAGCAAAGCGCCGTCACCGACTGGCAAACCGGCCTGGTGCGCACCGCCCAAGGCAGCGTGAAGGCCGACTGGATTGTGCCGGCCGTGGAAGGCTACGCCGCGACCCTGCCACCGTTGGGCAAACATCAGTTACCGGTGCAGAGCCTGATCGTCGCCACCGAGCCGTTAAGCAAAGAAGTCTGGGCCGAGATTGGCCTGGAGCGCGGCCAGGCCTTCAGCGAGTTCAGCCGTCAGGTCACCTACGGCCAACGCAGCGCCGACAACCGCTTGGTGTTTGGCGCCCGTGGCGGCTATCGCTTTGGCGGGCGCCTGCGCACGGACTTCAACCTGACCCAAGATGAGCGCGAACTGCGCCGCTATCTGTTCGGCGAGCTGTTCCCGCAACTCAAAGACGTGCGCCTGACCCACGCCTGGGGCGGCAACCTGGGCATGGCGCGGCGCTTCCGCCCGCACATGCTGCTCGATCAGCGCAGCGGCCTGGCCCTGTCCGGTGGCTACGGCGGCGAAGGCGTGGGCGCCAGCAACTTAGGCGGGCGCACCCTGGCTGACTTAATCCTCGGCAAAGATTCTGAGCTGACCAACCAGCCCTGGGTACACCGCCAACAGCCACTCAATCACCTCGCCCGCTGGGAGCCGGAACCACTGCGCTGGCTGGGCTACAACGCGATCATCAAGAGTTTCGTCCACGAAGACCAAGTCCTGGCCGACCTCACCACCGCCCCATGGCGCCGCCGCCTTGCCCAAGCCGTGGCCGGCGCCCTGGAAGGCTTTATGCGCTAACAGCGGAGACCTGCATGACTATTCACCACTTTAAAAACACCCCCCAGCTGAGCCTGGCAGAGCCGACACCAGTGGCCGTGCCACTGGGCGAGCCGGTAGCGATCACCAGCGGTCAGGGCATCGAGCACGCCGACGGCGTGGCCGCTGGCGTCTGGGAATGCACCCCTGGGCGTTGGCGCCGGCAGATCGCCCAGCAAGAGTTCTGTCACTTCATCTCCGGGCGCTGCACCTTCACCCCCGATGGTGGTGAACCTATCACCATCAACCCTGGCGACGCCCTGCTCTTCCCGGCCAACACCTTTGGTATCTGGGACATTCAGGAGACCGTGCGCAAGACCTACGTTTTGCTCAAGTAACAACCTGCTAAAGCCAACGCTTAATCCGCAGCATTGCTCGCACCGATAAAAATAATGAGGACTCCCATGCTGAAGAAAATCCTTCCCCTGTTACTGGTTAGCAGTATCGGCCACGCCGCCGATGCCGTACGGATCTACAACTGGAGCGATTATGTAGCCCCAGATACGCTCAAGGAGTTCGAGCAAAGCACTGGCATCAAAAACCACTACGACGTTTACGACAGCAACGAAGCCCTGGATGCCAAATTGATGGCCGGGCGCAGCGGCTACGACGTGGTGTTCCCATCCAACCACTACATGGCCCGGCAGATCCAAGGCGGCGCGCTGAAGAAGCTGGATAAGAGCCGCCTGCCTAACTGGAACAACCTCAATCCAGCCCTGCTCAAGGCGCTGGAGGTTAACGACCCCGGCAACCAGTACGGCGTCCCCTACCTGTGGGGCAGCACCGGGATTGGCTACAACATCGACAAAGTCCGCCAGGTGCTGGGCAAGGATGTGGTGGTCGACTCGTGGGACATCATCTTCAAGCCCGAGAACCTGGCCAAGCTCAGCCAGTGCGGCGTGGCCGTACTCGATAACGGCCCGGAGCTGCTGCCCATCGCCCTGCACTACCTGGGCTTGCCGCACCACAGCAAAAACCTGGATGACTACAAAAAGGCCGAGGCGCTGCTGCTCGAAATGCGCAAAAACGTGCGCTATTTCCACTCCTCGAAATACGTCGGCGACCTGGCCAATGGTGACATCTGCGTCGCGGTCGGTTTCTCTGGTGACATCCTGCAAGCCAGCAACCGCGCCAATGAAGCCAAGAACGGCATTAAGATCGATTACGTGATCCCCAAAGAAGGCACGCCGATCTGGTTTGACATGGTCACCATGCCGGCCGACAGCAACAACGATGACAGCGCCTACGCCTTTATCAACTACCTGCTGCAGCCAGAAGTGATGGCCAAGATCACCAACTACGTGCAGTACGCCAACGCCATTCCGGCAGCCGATAAGCTGGTAGACCCGCAGGTGCGCAACGATGTGCGCATCTATCCGGCGGAGTCGTCCATGGCCAACCTGTACGCTCTGGAAGCCATGCCCCTGAATATTGACCGGGTGCGCACACGGATCTGGAGCAAGGTCAAAAGCGGTCTTTAAACCACGCCGCTAGAGCCCTGTTAAAGCCCCTGCTCAGGTCTCCTGACAGGGGCTTTTTAGTGGCCATTTGAAACACCGAATAATCCACCCAAGTCAATGATTCTTAAAAGAAAATCCCTTCTTTTTCGGCGCAGCCAAAAGCCCCTACCAAAGTCCCCTAGCATAGCCATTTGAAAGTCGGTAGAGCTTGGCCGGTTTTATTGTTGCACCGCGCACAAATAAGCTTCTTACCCCCTCTCCTTACTGACCTCCAAACACTGTTCATACAATAGCCGCGCAGGCCCCCAACCTGCCCCCCGCACTACCTGGATACTATCGTGGCTATTCGACTGAAACCGTGGCTGACCTACTCGGCCACGGCCGCGCTGACTTTATCTCTCTCCCTGAGTCTCACTGGCTGCCTCTCCAGCAAGGGCATCGAGCCACAAGGCAATCTGCTCGACGCCAACACGCTGGACACCGGCACGGCTATCGCCCAAGCCAAGCGCGAGGCCGGGTGGCCGACAGATCAGTGGTGGCGGGCTTATCAAGACCCACAACTGAATCAGTGGATCACTCTGGCCTTGGCCAACAGCCCAAGCCTGGACGAAGCCCTGGCGCGAGTGCGTGAAGCCATGGCCATGGCCGAAGTGACCGAGGCCGACGAGAAACTGCAGATCAACTACGCAGGCAACTCGAAGATCAAACATTGGCCGACCGACTACTTCAACGGCCCTGGCGACCTGGGCAACCAGACCAACTTCACCAGCAACCACGCCCTGGGCTTTAGCTACGTCTTGGACTTCTGGGACCGGGAGAAAAACAACTCGGCGCGCAGCCTCAACCAGGCTTATGCCAGTGCCGCCGAAAGCCGTGCCGTGCAGTTGGAACTGGAACGCGACATCGTCGCGAGCTACGTGCAATTGGCCCTGCTGTACAACCAACTGGAAATCACGCAAAACACCTACGAGCAGCAGAAGCACATTCTCGATCTGGCCAAGCAACGCCTGGCCGCCAATCTGGGTACGGAGTTCGAGGTCAGCCAAGCCAGCGTGCCGCTGCCGGAAACCCATCGGCAGATCGATGAGTACAAAACCCAGATTGCCCTGATCGGCAACCAGATCGCCGCCCTGGCCGGTAAAGGCCCAGGCGAAGCCGAGCAGATCAAACGCCCGAGCATCAGCCTGAATGCTCAGCCGGTGCTGCCGGCGGTACTGCCCGCCGAGCTGATTGGCCGCCGCCCCGACGTGGTCGCCAGACGCTGGGAAGTGGCCGCGCAGGCACGCGGTATTGATGTCAGCAAGGCCGACTTCTACCCCAACATCAACCTGATCGCCAGCCTTGGCTTTGACATGGTCGGTGGACGTTTTCTCGACGCTTTCAGCCACGAAAAACTCGGCGCCTCGATTGGCCCGGCGATCAGCCTGCCGATCCTCGATGGCGGTCGTCTGCGTAGCCAACTGAGAGTAGCGGACGCCCAATTCGACCAAGCGGTGGCACGTTACAACCGCACCTTGGTCGAATCTCTACGTCAGGTCAGTGACCAGTTGATGGAAATACATTCCCGTGAAGAGCAGCAACACCTCGCTCAGCAGTCGGTGGATGCGGCGCAGAAAAGCTACGAGATCGCCGATGAGGCTTACCGCGGCGGCCTGACCGATTACCTCAACGTACTGCAGTCGCAAACCATGCTGTTCCAGCAGCAGAAAGTGCAACAGCAGGTGTGGGCGGCACGCCTCATGGCACATGCCAACCTGGTATGCGCACTGGGCGGTGGTCTAGTGAGCAGCAAAGAAATCCCCAGCGACCAGCACCTGCAACCGAATAATTGATTAGGCCTATCCGCCCCAATGAACCACATGCAAAAGCCAAGCTGGGCAGCTGAACTCCTCACCTGGCTGAAAACCGAAGGGATGAGCTGGGCCTTTGTGCTGAAAACCACAATGGCCGCACTACTGGCGATGTGGGTGGCCATGCGCCTGGAAATGCCCCAGCCCTTCACCGTGGTGATGACCGTGTTTATCGCCATGCAACCGCAAAGCGGTCAGGTCCTGGCCAAGGGCGTGTTCCGCATGGTGGGCACCCTGGCCGGCTTCTGCGGCACCATCCCGATCATCGCGCTGTTCTCCCAAGAATCGACCATGATGATGCTCTGCCTGTGTCTCTGGGCCGGGATCTGCACCGCTGGTTCGGCGCGCTACCGCGACTTTCGCAGTTACGCCTGCATCCTCGCCGGCTACACCGCCTTCGTCATTTCCCTGAGTGTGATTGAACACCCGGACATGGCCTTTACCCAGGCCATGTGGCGTTTCGTTGAGATCGCCACCGGCGTGTTCTTCTGCACCCTGCTTAACGCCATCGTCTTTCCGGTGCGCTCCGGGCCGAACCTGCGCGCCCTGGTTCGCAAGCGCTTCGGCGAGTTTGCCAGCCACACCCAGCAGCACCTTAAAGGTGACGACGCCGAAGCCTTCGCCAATGCCAATACGCGCTTCGCCTCGGAAACGGTGAAGATTGAAATCCAGCGCAGCGTCAGTGGCTACGACGATCCGCTGGTCAACATGCGCATGGGCCGCATTCACCGTCTTAACCAGGACTTCCTGGCCCTGACCACGCGCTTCCACACCCTTAAGCAACTGCTCGGTCGCCTGCGCAAACAGCACAACGTACGCGCCCTGGAAGCCATCGATCCGTGCCTGGACAGCCTGCTGGAAGTGCTCAAACCCTGGGCCCAGCAAACGCTCAGCACCGACCAGGCCGCGCTCCTTGCCAACCAGCTGTTCGACTACCGCCAGCAGTTGATGGAGATGATCCGCGAGGCGCGCCAGCCGCTGGATGACCTGCCGGGCAACAGCCAGATCCGTATGGACTTCAACACCGCGGCCGAGCTGCTCTATCGCCTCGCCGATGACCTGCACAACTACAGCGTCACCCATGCCTCCCTTGGCCCCGACCATCATCCGCTGGAGCATTGGAGCGTCGGCTTTGCCGCCAAGGCCAACCCCATTGCGGCGCTGCTCACCGGTCTGCGCATGTTCCTGCTGCTGGCCGCGTGCAGCTGGTTCTGGATTCAGACCGACTGGAAACAGGGCGCCATGTTCACCACCACCGCCGCCATCGTCATGGCCCTGGCCAGCACCAGCAACAATCCGGCGCGGGTGGCCATCCAGATCTGCCAAGGCACGGTGATCGCCGCTGTGCTGGGCTTTCTGATGACCTTCTTCTACCTGCCCAAGGTCAGCAGTTTCGCCATGCTCGCCCTGGGCCTGGCGGTGGTCTACGTACCGGGCTTATACATTGCCACCCGCCCGCGTTTTGTGGGTTTGGGCACGGGTTTGGTGTTGTTCTTCGCCTACGCCAGCGTGCCCGGCAACTTTATGGTGCACGACCCGGTGCTGCTGATTAACAAGTACATCGCCATGATCGCCGCCATGCTCATGGCGATCACCGCGATCCTGGTGTTCTGCCCGACCAACAGCCGCTGGATGTGGCGCCAGCTGGCGCGCGATCTGCGCTTGCAAGTGGTCAGTGCGGTGCGCGATCCCCTGCCGAGCCTGCCCTATCACTTTGAAACCTCGACCCGTGACCTCATGACCCAGGCCCACGAGCTGGCCGCCAGCCGCCCAGACGTACAGCGCAGCGCCCTGCACTGGATGTACCTGAGCCTGGAGATTGGGCAGAACTTCATCGAACTGCGCCAAGAGTTGTATCAGTTGCGCCACAACCTCGAGGACAGCCTCGGCCACGCCTGGCCGTCGATATGGAAACGTCTGAAAACGAGCCTGGTGACCTTGTTTGAACGCCCCACTCAGGCTCATTTTCAACACACCCTGAATGTCCTGGAAGAAGCCATTACCCAGTTGCAGCGCACCCCGCTACCGCTGAATTCACATTTCGCCACCAGCCCTAGCCTGCGCCTGGAAAGCTACCTGCACTTTATCCGCAGCTCATTGCTCGACCCACAGTCGCCACTGAGCAGCAAGATCGCTCGACAAAGAGGTCGCCATGCTTGATCACCTGCCACGGGAGATGGCCTTTAACGGCGTCTTGATCCCCACCGTGGCCCTGCTGTTTCTGCTCGCCGGCGTTATTACCTGGGGCCTGGATCGCGTCCTCGCGAGCATCGGCCTGTACAAGTATGTCTGGCATATCAACCTGTTCCGCTTAAGCGTCTTTGTCTGCGTGTACGTAGGCATGGGTCTGCTTGTTCACTCTTCCTAAGCTGAGTCCTTCATGTCCCGCCAATCGATTATCAGTTTTGTCGCCACCCTGATCGTTTTGCTCCTGGCCATTTGGCTGGGGCAAAAACTGTGGTTCAACTATATGGAATCCCCCTGGACCCGCGACGGTCGCGTGCGCGCTGACATCGTCACCGTGGCCCCCGACGTCAGCGGCCTGGTGGTCGAAGTGGCGGTCAAGGACAACCAGGAAGTGAAGAAAGGCGATCTGCTGATGCGCATCGACCCGGATCGCTATGAGCTGGCGGTTAAGCAAGCCAAGGCCTTAGTGGCTGCGCGCAAAGCGGCGCTGGATCGGCGCCAAGACAACGCCAATCGCCGCGCCGCGCTGAACGACCGCGTGGTCTCGCGCGAAGACCGCGAGGACGCGGTCAACGACGCTGGCGAAGCCCGTGGCCTGTATCAACAAGCCCAGGCCATGCTGGCCGAGGCTGAGCTGAACCTCAAACGCACCGCCGTGCTGTCGCCGGTGGATGGTTACGTCACCAACCGCATGGTGCATCCGGGGGACTACGCCCGTGCCGGTGATCGCCAACTGGCGGTGGTCGACCGCCACTCGTTCTGGGTCTACGGCTACTTCGAAGAAACCAAGCTGCAGAAGATCCGCCTCAACGATCAGGTGCAAATGCGCTTGATGGATGGCCAGGTCATGAAGGGCCACGTACACAGCTTCGCCCGCGCCATCTATGACCGCGACAACCCCGAAAGCCGTGATTTGATTGCTGACGTGAACCCAACCTTTAACTGGGTGCGCCTGGCCCAGCGCGTGCCCGTGCGCATCAGCCTCGATGAAGTGCCGCAAAGCGTGATGCTCTCCGCCGGCCTGACATGCACCGTGACCGTGATTGAACCGCGCCTGCAACAGTCGGAGGCGGCGCCTCAGTAAGGCCCAACAGCTAACGCCGCGGGCGCGGCGTTAGCCATCCGGCGGCGGGCTTACAGGGCGCCGCTGGCCCAGTAGTCGGGGTTTTCCAAATCCTGCGCATCGCGCTCCAGCAGGCGCGGAATCTCTTCCTTCATCAGCTCCACCCAAGCTTTGATCTTGGCATCCAGGTAGCGCCGCGACGAATACAGCGCGTACAGCTGCCGCTCCTGCAAGCGCCATTGCGGCAAGACCCGCACCAAACGGCCATCACGCATGGCCCGGGCAGCGATAAAGTTAGGTAATACGCAAACCCCCATGCCCTGCTTGGCGGCCTCGACCATGGCGTCGGAGAGGTTAACGCGAAAGCGCTTGCCGGACTGGATATGCAGCTGCGAATCGCCCTCGAACTCCCACTCCTCACCGAATACCGGGTCGATCAGGCTCAGGCAGCGATGCTCCAGCAGATCCCGTGGCACCTTGGGCACGCCAAAGCGCTGTAAGTAGCCGGGCGAGGCGCAGACCACGCTGAACAAAGTGCCCAGACGCTGCGCCACCAACTCGGAGTCCGGCAGCGAACGCGAATGGGTCAGCAGCAGATCGTGACCGTCTTCAAGGATGTTGGGGATTTGCTGCGACAAGGTCAGATCAAACTGCACCTCGGGGTACAGCTCGGTGTAGCGTGCCAACATCGGCACCACGTACTGGGTGCCGATACCGGAGAAGGCATGCACGCGCAAATGACCACGCGGCGACAGATGGGCACCGCTGGCCTCGGCGGTGGCCTCATCGATGCTGGCGAGAATCTCCCGGCAGCGCTGCAAGTAGCGCTCGCCGACCTCAGTCAGGCGCAAACGCCTGGTGGTGCGCTGGAGTAAGCGGGCCTGCAGGCTGGCTTCTAAATCCGAAACCAGTCGCGACACCTGGGCGGTGGACAGGTCCAGCAAATGCCCTGCCGAAGTAAAACTGCCGCTATCTACGACGCGGGTAAACACCCGCATTGCCTGAACCACATCCATAACTTGACCCGCTGTACAGCAGCCCATGGAGGCGCTGCCTTTATGACACTAAAGAATATTCGCGCACTAGCGAATAGCCACGCAGGATGCCTAAGGCTAAGCCAATATGCTAGTCGGACATTCTGATTGATTGAGCATCACAGCGTAGACGAAGAATGCTCGGACGGGGATTTACGCGGCGCAAGGTCTTGCGCGGGGAAAAGCTAGGCGGGGCTTGCAACAGAGGTCGCCGCCCGCAGGCGGCGAGACCTAATATCTGTTAGTTCTGTGCACACTCGGAGTCGAGTTTCACATAGTTCACAGCGTGTACTTCACCTTGCGAATCTTTGTAGGTCATTTGCGATTTGACCAGGCTGCAAGGCTGGTGCGGTTGGTCAACGATACTGATCACGGTCGCGACGTCGAGGTCCATGCCGTATTTGTAATCAACGGCCTTAACCGACTCTTCAGCAGCCATAACGTTAGCCGAAGCAAACAGTGCAACCAGTACTAAAGCTGAGTATTTCATGATGGTGTTCCAGGGTGGCTTGGGCGAAGTGCCAGGGTGTTGGCCTTCGATGGGCGCAATTATCTGCCCGCCCCCCTAGGGGAAAAACGGCACTTTCAGAAAACCACCGTTGCCGCTTGCGCAACAATATCCGAGCGCTGCCCTCAGGAACCAAAAAGCCCCCGCCAACTGGCGTTGGCGGGGGCTTTTTAAGTCAGCCGAACTTAGTTCTTGGCTTTCTTGGCAGCGCGGGTACGCTCGCCTTCGTCGAGGATCTTCTTACGCAGACGGATCGACTTAGGCGTGACTTCGCACAGCTCGTCGTCCTGGATGAATTCCAGGGCCTGTTCCAGAGTGAAGCGAACAGGCGGAACCAGAGCGATGGTTTCGTCTTTACCCGAGGCACGCATGTTGTCCAGCTTCTTGCCTTTGGTTGGGTTGACGCCCAGGTCGTTGTCACGGCTGTTCAGACCGACGATTTGACCGTTGTAGATCTCCTGGCCGTGCTCAACGAACAGCTTGCCGCGCGCTTGCAGGGTTTCCAGGGAGTAGGTCAGGGCCTTACCGGTTTCTACCGACACCAGTACACCGTTCTGACGGCCGGACATGTGGCCGGACTTCATGGTGTCGTAGCGATCGAAGATCGAGGTCAGGATGCCTGCACCGTTGGTCAGGGTCAGGAACTGGTTACGGAAACCGATCAGACCACGGGCCGGGATGTTGTATTCCAGACGCACACGGCCTTTGCCATCGGGCGACATGTTAGTCAGGTCGCCTTTACGCAGACCCATCTCTTCCATGACTTTGCCTTGCGACTCTTCAGGGATGTCGATGGTGACGTTTTCGTACGGCTCTTGTTTCACGCCGCCCACTTCACGAATGATCACTTCTGGACGGCCAACGCCCATCTCGAAGCCTTCGCGACGCATGGTTTCGATCAGTACCGACAGGTGCAGCTCACCACGCCCGGAGACCTTGAACTTGTCCGCGCTGTCGCCTTCTTCAACACGCAGGGCCACGTTGTACAGCAGCTCTTTGTCCAGACGCTCTTTGATATTACGGCTGGTGACGAACTTGCCTTCTTTACCGCAGAACGGCGAGTCGTTGACCTGGAAGGTCATGGATACGGTTGGCTCATCAACGGTCAGCGGAGTCATGGCTTCAACGTTGTTGATGTCACACAGGGTGTCGGAGATGAACAGCTGATCCATACCGCTGACGCAAACGATGTCACCGGCGGTGGCTTCTTCAACGTCGACACGGTGCAGACCGTGGTGGCCCATCAGCTTGAGGATACGGCCGTTGCGGCGCTTGCCGTCAACGTCGATGGCAACCACTGGGGTGTTCGGCTTGACACGGCCACGGGCGATACGGCCCACGCCGATAATGCCGAGGAAGCTGTTGTAGTCCAGAGCCGAGATTTGCATCTGGAACGGACCATCAACGTCTACCGACGGCGCCGGTACGTGGTCAACGATGGCCTGGTACAGCGGCGTCAGGTCTTCGGCCATGTCGGTGTGATCAAGGCCGGCGATGCCGTTCAGTGCCGAGGCGTAAACAACTTGGAAGTCCAGTTGCTCGTCGGTAGCGCCGAGGTTATCGAACAGGTCGAAGATTTGATCCATAACCCAGTCAGGACGTGCGCCCGGACGGTCGATCTTGTTGATGACCACGATTGGACGCAGGCCAGCTTCGAAAGCCTTTTTGGTCACGAAACGGGTTTGTGGCATTGGGCCGTCTTGGGCGTCAACCACCAGCAGCACCGAGTCAACCATCGACATCACGCGCTCAACTTCACCGCCGAAGTCGGCGTGGCCGGGGGTGTCGACGATGTTGATGTTGTAGCCGCTCCATTTGATCGCGGTGTTCTTCGCGAGAATGGTAATGCCGCGCTCTTTTTCCTGGTCGTTGCTGTCCATCACGCGCTCGTCGTTGAGCTCGTTACGTTCCAGGGTGCCGGACTGACGCAGCAGGGCGTCAACCAGAGTGGTCTTACCATGGTCAACGTGGGCAATGATGGCGATGTTGCGTAGTTTTTCGATCACGTGTGTGTATCTCGATCAGAGGATTTGGTCTGCCACTTAGTCTAGGCGGCGAGTATTAACGTACGGCGATTTCGGTCAGGCGGTGCACCAGGGGCGCGGCGGCCTCTCGATCAGGCTGCTGCGCTGGCTGTTACCCCGCCTAGGCGTCGGGAGGGCGATGGCGGATGCTGCCACCATTTAAGCCCGGCGTTTTATGCCGGACGATAAACGCGCACATTGGCATGCCCCTCACTGAGTAGATGATGGGCATGTAAACGACTCATCACGCCCTTGTCGCAATACAGCAAGTACTGGCGCGTGGCGTCCAACTCTTTAAAGCGGCTGTTCAGAGCATAGAAAGGCAGCGCTTGCACTTCCACACCCGACAGCTCCAAGGGTTGTTCTTCGCTGGCGTCCGGGTGACGGATATCGATCACCACGTGACTGGCCAGCGCTTCGCTGACCTCTTCAACTTGAATATCTTTACCCAGCTCATCGATCACCCGATCGATTGGCAGCAAGGTGGCGCGCTCCAGGGCACGCTCAAGAATCGCCATATCAAACTGGCTTTCTTCGTATTCGATACGCGGCTTCTTCGCCCGGGTGGTCGGGTTGACCGAAATCACCCCACAGTACTCGGGCATATGCCGGGCAAAGTCGGCGCTGCCGATTTCGACGGCGGTATCGATAATGTCCTGCTTATGGCTGGCCAACAGCGGGCGCAGCACCAGCATGTCGGTCGCCGCATCGATCACCGAGAGGTTCGGCAGGGTCTGGCTGGACACCTGGGAGATCGCCTCGCCAGTCACCAGCGCATCGATCTGCAAACGCTCGGCCATGCGCGTCGCGGCGCGCAGCATCATGCGTTTGAGGATCACGCCCATCTGGCTGTTATCGACCTTGCCAAGAATCTCGCCGACCACTTCTTCAAACGGCACGCTAATAAACAGCACGCGGTGCGAGCTGCCGTACTTGTTCCACAGGTAGTGCGCCACTTCCATCACACCCAATTCATGGGCGCGGCCACCTAAGTTAAAGAAGCAAAAGTGGGTCAACAGGCCACGGCGCATCATCTGGTAGGCCGCCACGGTGGAGTCGAAGCCGCCGCTCATCAGCACCAGACTCTGCTCCAGCGAGCCCAGCGGATAACCGCCGAGGCCTTCATGCTGGTGGTGGATAACGAACAGACGCTGGTCGCGGATCTCCATGCGTACCACCACTTGCGGGTCTTTCAGCGAGATGCCCGCCGCGCCGCACTGCTGCCGCAGCTGGCTGCCGACATAACGCTCGACT
Organism: Pseudomonas sp. 5P_3.1_Bac2; assembly: GCF_025465995.1. Lineage (GTDB taxonomy): Bacteria > Pseudomonadota > Gammaproteobacteria > Pseudomonadales > Pseudomonadaceae > Aquipseudomonas. The sequence goes on from NZ_JANLNY010000022.1 coordinate 189,425, forward strand.
TCCATGGAAGTGAAGCTGTGCTTACCGGCACGCTTACAGCGCACGGCGAAAATCTTGCCCGGCAGTTGCTCGGCGAAGTGCTGCTTGCACTTGGCGAGGATGTCGTCGAAATCGCCCAGCGGGTACTCATCAACCTGCAGGAAATGCACGATACCGGGCGTGCAGCTGAGACGTTCGATCATCGCCTGCAGCACTTTGGGATCAGTGACCGCAGTGATCAGCTCGAGGTTGTCCCACACGCCGCTGACTTGCACCTGTGGGTCCAAGGCACGCAAAACCGCACGAATATTCTTCGCCAACTGCCGGATAAAGAGCTTGCGCACCGGCCGGCTCTTAATGGTGATTTCTGGGAAGACTTTAACGATCAGTTTCATGAAAACAGTGCGCGCCAGGGCAGCCAAAAAAACAGGGGCGCGGATTATAGCGGAAATTGCTCAAGGTTTGATCAAAAAAGTCGCGCACCAAAATCGCGCACCAACTCAGCGCAGCAGGTAGACTGCGCGCCCAGTAATAGTGCATTTATTTTTGCAAAATACTGCCGTTACAGGCGCCAAGCCTCAATCTCGGGGCTCGCGCCCAATCCCGTGCACTGGCATGCAATTTGCTCCCTTGTGAGGCAGGATGCCCTGGAGGACTATGCCGCCGGGCTGCACCGTATTCTGAGGGCTTATAGTTGAGCCTTATCCATCTGGAGGACAGCATGTCGAAGTCGATTCAACTGATTAAAGAACACGACGTGAAGTGGGTTGACCTGCGCTTCACCGATACCAAGGGCAAGCAGCATCACGTGACCATGCCTGCTCGCGACGCGCTGGACGAAGACTTCTTCGAAGTCGGCAAAATGTTCGACGGCTCCTCCATCCATGGCTGGAAAGGCATCGAAGCCTCCGACATGATCCTGCTGCCGGTTGACGACACCGCCGTGCTGGACCCATTCACCGAAGAGCCGACCCTGATTCTGGTCTGCGACATCATCGAGCCAAGCACCATGCAAGGCTACGATCGCGACCCACGCTCGATCGCCAAGCGTGCTGAGGAATACCTGAAAACCACCGGCATCGGTGACACCGTATTCGTTGGCCCAGAGCCTGAGTTCTTCATCTTCGACCAAGTGAAGTTCAAGTCCGACATCTCCGGCTCGATGTTCAAAATCTATTCCGAGCAAGGCTCGTGGATGACCGACCAAGACGTCGAAGGCGGCAACAAAGGCCACCGTCCAGCCGTTAAAGGTGGTTACTTCCCGGTTCCGCCATGCGACCACGACCACGAAATCCGTACTGCCATGTGTAATGCCATGGAAGAAATGGGCCTGGTCATCGAAGTTCACCACCACGAAGTGGCAACTGCCGGCCAGAACGAAATCGGCGTGCAGTTCAACACCCTGGTGAAGAAGGCTGATGAAGTTCAGACCCTCAAGTACTGCGTGCACAACGTCGCTGACGTCTACGGCAAAACCGCAACCTTCATGCCTAAGCCACTGTACGGCGACAACGGCTCGGGTATGCACGTACACATGTCCATCTCCAAAGATGGCAAGAACACCTTCTCCGGCGAAGGCTATGCCGGCCTGTCCGATACCGCTCTGTACTTCATCGGCGGCATCATCAAGCACGGTAAAGCACTGAACGGCTTCACCAACCCAGCGACCAACTCCTACAAGCGTCTGGTCCCAGGTTTCGAAGCGCCAGTAATGCTGGCCTACTCGGCGCGCAACCGTTCGGCCTCGATCCGTATCCCTTACGTTTCCAGCCCGAAAGCTCGCCGTATCGAAGCGCGCTTCCCGGACCCAGCCGCTAACCCATACCTGTGCTTCGCAGCACTGCTGATGGCTGGCCTGGACGGCATCCAGAACAAGATCCACCCTGGCGATGCAGCTGACAAAAACCTGTACGACCTGCCACCAGAAGAAGGCAAGCTGATCCCACAAGTGTGCGGCAGCCTGAAAGAAGCTCTGGAAGAACTGGACAAGGGCCGTGCGTTCCTGACCAAAGGTGGCGTGTTCTCCGACGACTTCATCGATGCTTACATCGAGCTGAAGGCCGAAGAAGAAATCAAAGTACGCACCTTCGTACACCCACTGGAATACGACCTGTACTACAGCGTCTAACTTTCAGCGGTACTAAAAAGCCCGTGGCGCCTGGCGTGCCACGGGCTTTTTTATGCCTGCCGGTTAATCGCGCAGGCGCTCGGCCTGAAGCGCCATCTGCTGACGAGCTTGGCGAATCTGCCCATGATGCTCCTGCGCCCAATCAATCAGCTGATTCATCGGCAGCAAAAATGAGCGGCCTAAATCCGTCAGGCAGTATTCCACCCGTGGTGGTACTTGCGCGTACAGCGTGCGCTGGACGAAACCGTCCTGCTCTAAGCGGCGCAAGGTTTGCGAAAGCATCTGTTTGGAGATATCGGCAATCTCCCGACCCAACTCGTTAAAGCGCCGGGTGCCCTGCGCCAGCGCCGTGAGCACGAGAAAACTCCACTGATCACCCAAGCGATCCAACACCCCGCGAATCGGGCATGGGTGATCAAACACCTGGGCTGCGTTGCGCTTGGTCACGACTATCCCCTTACCGACCTAGGTCAGCCGGCAATGACCTGGTCACTCCCGGCTGACTGCTTGTGAGCTGAAACGCGCAACTGTAACCTCGCCCGCCAAAGCTAGTCTAGATTTCAGACTAGGCCTCAACTTGAGACTGTTCACCTGCCTTTGGAGTACTCCCATGACCCTACGCCGCGCACTGCCCGCTGCCGCCCTGACCCTGGCCCTATCCGGCAACCTGCTTGCCGGCCAAGCTGCGCCACGCGATCTGGCCCAGGAAGAAGCCAACCGCGCGCTGGTGCTGTCGTTCTATAACCAGTTCTTTAATGAACACGACACCGCCGCAGCCTCCAAGCTCATTACTGACGACTATCGCCAGCACAATCCGCACGTACCGGACGGCAAGGCGCCGATGGTGGAGTACTTCACCGAGTTCTTTAAGACTTACCCGGATGCCCGCGCCAAAGTGGTGCGCAGCGCCACCGACGGCGACCTGGTGTACCTGCACGTGCACTCCACCGACAGCAAGACTGATCGTGGCGTCGCCCTGGTGGATATTTTCCGGGTTGAAGATGGCCGAATCGTCGAGCACTGGGACGTGATTCAACCCGTCCCAGAGAAAGCCGCTAACACCAACACCATGTTCTAAGGTTTAGATGCCGCTGGCGTCCGGCTGCTCTTTAGGCCCAGCCGGGTTAGTCCCAGCCGGGCGCCGCGACAGCTGCACATTCAGGCGCGGCATGGACAGCTCCATGCCCTGCTTGTCGAGCTTGCGCCGCAGCAGCAAGTTAAACGCCCGCTGCACTTCCCACTGTTTGATCGGCGCGGTTTTAAAGCGGAAGCGCAAAATCGCCTGGCCGTTATCAAAGTTCTCCACGCCCTGGACTTCCAGCGGCGACCAGATATTGCGACTGACCACGCGATCACCGCGCAGCTCGTGGGCCACCTCGCGAATCAAGACCAGCGCATCGTCCATCGGCATATTGGCCGGCACCGGCCAGCGGAACATGGCGTAGCCAAACTGGCGCGAATAGTTCTTGATGGTTTTGATCTCACTGAACGGCACGGTATGCACCACCCCATCCAGGTCCCGCAGGCGCACGGTGCGAATGGTCAGCGCTTCCACCGTACCGATATGGCCGCCAACATCCACGTAGTCATCGATCGACAGCGAGTCCTCGATGATGATGAACAACCCGGTGATCAAGTCCGCCACCAGCGACTGCGCACCAAAACCGATGGCCAGACCGATCACCCCGGCACCGGCCAGCAGCGGCGTGACGTTCATGCCCATATTGGCCAGGGCGACGATCAGCGCGATCACGGCAATGGTGACAAACAGCACGTTGCGAATCAGCGGCAACATGGTCAGCGCGCGGGTGCTGCTGCGCTGCTTACCGCCTAAACCGAGCACATGCTGGATTGCCGTGTCGCTGAGAATCCACACCAGCCAGGCAATCAGGAAGGTGGTGGCAAAACTGACCACCTTCATGCTGATGTCAGAACCTTCGCCCTCAGCAAAACGCAGCAGCGACAAGCCCCAGACGCGCAGGCCAACCTCCACGAAAATCAACACCGTGCCCATCACCACCAGGGTGTAGAAGAACTTTTTCAGCTGCTCGACATAGGCCACGCTAGGCCGCAAAGCACTGCGCGGCGCGCGGTTATGGGTGCGGCGAATCAAGCCGATGACGGTCAACCCCACCACCGCCACCACCGAACTGAGCAGTGCGCGGCGCAGCGCATAGGTGCTATCACCGGCGCTGATCAAGGTGGCGAACAGAGAGATCGCCACCAGCAACAGCAGCGGTACGAACCACATATTGCCGACCAGTTCGAGCAGCTCATGCACGCCACGGCGCTTTAAGCGGCGCTCCAGCGGCTGGTTGCGAATCAGGTGGGCAATCGGCCGGCGGAAACGCAGGGTGAACACCGCAGTGACCAAAGCCGCCGCAATGTTGGCCAGGGACGCCACGCACAGCGCCGCGGCTGCACCGAGGCCTTCCTCGACGCGCCCGTCGTGCATCACCTCACCCAAGGTGGCCAGGCTGCCAATCAACCACAGCGGGTGAAACGCCTGACGCCTGAGAATATCCAGGGCGCGCATGCGATGGGGACCGCTGAGCAGTGACAACGAAATCACGCACAGGGCCGAGAACAGCGTGCCACACACCAGCACATAGGCGGTGATCAGCGCCAGCATGCGGCCCAACGAGCTGGGCAAGACCACGGAAAAGTACAAGGTCATGACAAAGGCGATCAGCCAAGGCCCTAACTTGCGCAAGGCAAACAACATTAAATCGCGGGTTTTCGGCTGCTGCGGCAGCTCCTGGGACAAGCCGAAGCGCTGCTGCATGCGCCGCGCCAGCCAGCGCAAGACCACCGCCAGACAGCCCCACAGCAGCAGCAACAAGAAGAAGTCGAGCACCATGCCTGAGCCGCGCTGCCAACTCGGCGCCCGTTCCAACAGCTCCTGACCGGCCTGCTCAAACTTCTGCGACCACAACACCACCGGGCTGTTGGCACCGCGAAATTGCTTCTCCAGGCTGCCCAGGGTTTCCCCCAGCAGTCCCATCACGCCAGGGTTTTCGGCATTGCCCTTGGCCGTAACCTCGCGCATCTGCTTGAGCTTAGCCAGTAGTTCGGTGCGCTGTTTGTCACTCTCCAGCACCTGGATGACTTGATTGAGCGACTGTTCTAACTGTGCGTTGGAAACCCCCGGCTCAGTTTTCTCCGTGACACTGCCCAGCCCCGGCAGCGCTGCATGCGCCACATTGCTCAACATGAACCAGAGCAGTACCAGGCCGATCAATCGCTGCATAAACTTCACCCTTCTCTCCACGTCATCCTGCGTTGGTGCTGCACGCTCGCGTTTGCATCATACAAGCGCGCCATCCATGCCCTGCATCGCCCGGCGATTATCCGGGACTGTTAACCCTTGCGCATAACCCCAGGCGTCGACTTGCCAGGCAGCCAAGACAGTGCAAGTCTTATTAAACTGTCTAACCAGAGGTCATCCATGCGCCTGCTCACTGCTTGTCTGCTGTGTTTCCTGAGCCTGAGCGCCAGTGCGCAGATTTACAAATACACCGATGCCAAAGGCAACACTGTCTTTACCGATCAGCCCCCGCAAGGCACCGCCGCCAAAAGCATCGACCTGGCGCCGATTAACAGCCTGCCCATGGCCACTCCGGCCCCCAGCGCAAGCGCAACGGAAGATCCCAGCGCCAGCCACGAACAGCCTTACAAAACCTTGGCCCTGACTGGCCTGCCCAACGCTGAAGCACTGCGCGCCAACAATGGCAGCTTCGCTGTCAGCGTCGAGATTGCCCCGCGTTTAGCCCAAGGCCATTTACTGCGCTTACTGGTAGACGGCAAACCTTATGGCCAAGCCACTACCCAGCTGAGTCTGCCGGTCAGTCATTTGGACCGCGGCGAACACAGTCTGGCGGTGGAAGTGCTGAATGGTGAGCAAGTCATCCAGCAAAGCCTGACCCAAACCCTTACCGTGCAGCGCGTTAACACCCAAAGCCCGGCCCTGCGCCCACCACCGCCTACCCCCAGATAAGTCCAAACCATGCGTAGTTTGCTGTTTAGCTGCTTGTTGCTATGCGCCCTGCCCGCTGCCGCGCAGGTGTATACCTATATAGATAGCGAAGGGAATCGGGTATTTACCGACAGCCCCAAGTCGAGCGCTAGCCAACGCGTCGAGTTGGCGCCAAGCAACAGCATGCCAGCAGCGGAAATTCCGGCACCGCCGAGCGCCAGCGCGCCGCCACCGGCAGAACTGCGTTATAACCTGCTGCGGATTCTGGTGCCGCAGCCAGACGCCAGTATTCGCGACGGCGCCGGCGAGCTGATCGTCAGCGTTAATAGCGAACCGGCGCTATTCCCCGGCCATCGCTATCGCCTGCTACTGGACGGCCAGGTGGTTGGCGAACCAGGCACCAGCCCGGTATTCCCGCTATACAATATCGACCGCGGCAGCCACCAATTGGCGGTGGAGATCATCGATCCGCAAGGGCGCATCATCGAGCGCACGCCCAGCCAGCCGTTTCATATGCTGCGCATCAGCTTGGCGCAGAAGCGTAAGGTCAACCCCTGCCAAAAGGCCGATTTCGGTGTGCGCCCAGAATGCCCGCTGAAGGACAAACCAGAAGAAGAATCTGACATTCCCCTCGTGCCCTTCATATAAATCCAGCTGTAGCGAATATTTGCACCATAATGGTGCTCTATATTCCACTCACTCCTATACTCTCCCTGTTTTGGTTCACCACCAATTCAGCCATGCGCTCTAATCGGCCCCTCTCCAGCTGATCGTCTGAAAAAAACGCTTCTTTTCGGGGCTTTGGTTTGCTTCTTGCATTTTCTCGCAGCAAAGCCGCAACCTCAGGGTCTGCAAATAACTATTATGATGATCAATGACGCCCTCCACCGTCTGTTGCTCGACAACCTAACTACAGCCACGCTGCTGCTTAACTCCGAGCTGCGCTTGGAGTACATGAACCCGGCGGCGGAAATGCTCCTGGCCGTCAGCGGCCAACGCAGCCATGGGCAGTTCATCAGCGAGCTGTTTACCGAGTCCAGCGAGGCCTTAGGGGCCCTGCGCCAAGCCGTGGAGCAGGGCCATCCATTTAATAAGCGCGAAGCCGTGGTCACTTCCATTGCCGGCCAGACGCTGACCGTCGACTACGCCGTGACGCCCCTGCTGAGCGGCGGCGAAACCCTTCTGCTGCTCGAAGTGCTGCCGCGGGATCGCTTACTGCGCATCACCAAAGAAGAGGCCCAGCTGTCGAAGCAGGAAACCACCAAAATGCTGGTGCGTGGCCTCGCCCATGAAATCAAAAACCCTTTAGGTGGCATCCGTGGTGCAGCCCAGTTGCTGGCCCGCGAGCTGCCCGAGGAAAGCCTCAAGGACTACACCAACGTGATCATTGAGGAGGCCGACCGCCTGCGTAACCTGGTCGACCGCATGCTTGGCTCGAACAAGCTGCTGACCTTACTCATGACCAATGTCCATGAAGTGCTGGAACGCGTGGGCAGCCTGGTCGAAGCCGAAAGCCAAGGCACCATCACCTTGGTCCGCGACTACGACCCGAGCATCCCGGATGTCCTGATCGACCGCGAGCAGATGATCCAGGCCGTGCTCAATATCGTGCGCAATGCCATGCAGGCATTAGCCAGCCAGAGCGATCTACGCCTGGGCCGCATCACCCTGCGTACCCGCGCCTTACGCCAGTTCACCATTGGCCATTGCCGCCATCGCCTGGTGTGCAAAATTGAAATTATCGATAACGGCCCGGGCGTGGCCCCCGAACTACAAGAAACGATTTTTTACCCCATGGTCAGCGGACGTGCCGACGGCACCGGTCTGGGCCTGGCCATCACCCAGAACATCATTAGCCAGCACCAAGGCCTGATCGAATGCGAGAGCCATCCAGGGCACACCGTGTTTTCGATCTTCTTGCCACTGGAACAAGGAGTAACGTCGTAATGAGTCGCAGTGAAACCGTCTGGATCGTCGATGATGACCGCTCTATCCGTTGGGTGCTGGAAAAGGCCCTGCAACAAGAAGGCATGACCACCCACAGTTTCGACAGCGCCGACGGCGTGCTCAGTCGCCTCAATCGCCAGCAACCGGATGTGATCATCTCCGACATCCGCATGCCCGGCGCCAGCGGCCTGGATTTGCTGGCGCGGATTCGCGAGCTGTTCCCGCGTCTGCCGGTGATCATCATGACCGCCCACTCCGACCTCGACAGCGCGGTGGCTTCCTATCAGGGCGGCGCCTTCGAGTACCTGCCCAAGCCGTTCGATGTCGATGAAGCCGTATCGCTGGTCAAGCGCGCCAATCAGCATGCCCAGGAGCAGCAAAGCCTCGCAGTGCCAGTGGAGCAGCCGCGCACGCCGGAAATCATCGGCGAAGCGCCGGCCATGCAGGAGGTGTTCCGCGCCATTGGCCGCCTCAGCCACTCCAACATCACCGTGCTGATCAACGGCGAGTCGGGCACCGGCAAAGAGTTGGTTGCCCACGCCCTGCACCGCCATAGCCCACGCGCCGCCGCGCCATTTATTGCGCTGAACATGGCGGCCATTCCGAAGGACTTAATGGAGTCCGAGCTGTTCGGCCACGAGAAAGGCGCCTTTACCGGCGCGGCCAACCAGCGCCGTGGGCGCTTTGAGCAAGCCGACGGTGGCACCCTGTTCCTCGATGAAATCGGCGATATGCCGGCCGATACCCAAACCCGCCTGCTGCGCGTGCTGGCCGACGGCGAGTTCTACCGGGTCGGCGGACACACACCGGTCAAGGTCGACGTGCGGATCATCGCTGCCACCCACCAAAATCTGGAAAGCCTGGTGCAGGCCGGCAAGTTCCGTGAAGACTTGTTCCACCGCCTCAATGTGATCCGCATCCATATTCCGCGCCTGGCGGATCGCCGTGAAGACATCCCCACCCTGGCCCGCCACTTCCTGAGTCGCGCAGCCCTAGAGCTGGCTGTCGAGCCTAAGCTGCTCAAAAGCCAGACCGAGGATTACCTGCAACAACTGCCTTGGCCCGGCAACGTGCGTCAGCTGGAGAACACCTGCCGCTGGATCACCGTGATGGCCTCGGGCCGTGAAGTGCATATCGACGACCTGCCGCCGGAACTGCTTAGCCAGCCGCAGGAATGCGCGCCGGTGAGCAACTGGGAACAAGGCCTGCGCCAATGGGCGGATCAAGCCCTGGCCCGCGGCCAATCGAGCCTGCTCGACAGCGCCGTACCGGCCTTTGAGCGGATCATGATCGAGACGGCGCTTAAGCACACCGCCGGCCGCCGCCGCGACGCCGCCGTGCTGCTGGGCTGGGGGCGCAACACCCTGACGCGCAAGATCAAAGAACTGGGCATGAATATCGACGGTGGCGACGAGGAAGAAGGCGAGGAATAAGCCGCGCTTGCGCTACTCACACCTGACGGGCCTACGGGCCCGTTTTTTTCATCTGCGAAAAAATTGTGCGCCACAGCAAGGCACGCACCGCAACGGACGCACAGCAACGGTTCACTTCTGCGCAAACACCCGCAACTGCTGGCCTTAAGCCCGCAAGCCAGAGCCGCTAAATCCGGGCGATTAAGAAAAATCGCAAAGTTGGCACGCGCCCTGCAATCACTCAATTAGTTGAACAACACCCGTTTTGGGGACCTTGGTACAGGCAGGCCGGGAATCCCCTCTTTTATTCCTGCATCAGGCTGACTATCAGCCGCCAGCGACCGTCCATTGCCTGCGCACGCCAAGTGCCAAGCAGTGGACGGGCCGCGACCACCCTCAGCAACAGATCGCTATCCTCGCGCTGCAGCCGCCAGTTCGCCTTATTACCTTGCACGCTTACCTGGCCCTGTTGCTCGCGACCCAGACTCTCCAGACGCAAACTAAACACCCCTGCCGCGTGGCTGATGCGCGGCTGCGGCTCGGCATCGAGCCACAGCACCAAGGCGTTCTCTTGCACCTGCACTTCGCGCAGCCACTGCGGGTCGGGCTGCAGCAGACGGCCAATCATTAAACCGATTAAAAAGCCAAAGATGGCCAATGAACCAATAACTCGCAGCCAAGGGCGGGGCCTTGGACCAATATCAGGGGTAGAATGCACGCCGTCTTCGGGGCTGGAGCCGCGCATGTTTCACGTTATCCTTTTTCAACCAGAAATCCCGCCGAATACCGGCAACATTATCAGGCTCTGCGCCAACAGCGGCTGTCAGCTGCATTTGATCGAACCCTTGGGCTTTGAGCTGGATGATAAACGCCTGCGCCGTGCCGGACTGGATTATCACGAATACGCGCCACTTAAACGCCATGCCGATCTCGCCAGCTGCCTCAGCAGCATTGGCAATCCGCGGGTATTTGCCTTTACCACCAAGGGCAGCCAGCCATTTCATCAGGTCCGCTATCAGCCCGGCGATGCCTTCTTGTTTGGCCCGGAGAGCCGTGGCCTGCCGCAAGAAGTGCGCGAGGCGTTGCCGCCGGAGCAAAGGGTGGTGCTGCCGATGCGTGAAGGCTGTCGCAGCCTGAACTTGTCCAACACAGTGGCCGTGGCGGTGTACGAAGCCTGGCGCCAACACGACTTCGCTTAACCACCCAGCCCTGTCTGCCACGTCAGCCAGGGCCTCGCTGAGCTGCGAGGCCCACCCTCGCCCAGGCCGCAGCACTGAGGCCATCGACCTGCAACTTCGGCGATCAAGCAGGTTATTGGTACGTTCGACTAAACTAATAGTGCCAACTATTATTACCTTTACCCTAACAGTGCTTTGCTCGAGCGGGGATTTATCGAATCTGGCAGAGGCATAAACTGACCCCAGCTTCGAAACAAAGCCACGCAACAGCGATCCCGGGTCTAAGCAAACCTCCCGCACTGTTACGTAGAGCCTTCAGCCTTTTCGTAACCGACTGAAGACGAACTTAATCGTTTGCATCGTTGGGACACTGAAAAATGAAACTGTTTAAAGCGTTAGTCGCCTGTTCTTTAGTCATGCTGGGCAGCCAAATGGCCCTGGCTGATCAAGCAGTTGTTGAGCAATACCACTACGGCACTCACCTCGACGTCGCCAAAGTGCTGCACCGCGATGACACCCCCACCGCCTGTGGCGTCGCGCCGGTGCAAATGATTTACCTCGACCACCAGGGTCAGCAACACACCGTGCAATACCTGGTCGTGGGTAACGGTTGCTTCGACAACTAATACCGAGTCCCAACCTCCTGCGCACCGCAGGAGTTGTTGAACGCCCCTCTCGAGGGGCGTTTTTTTTGCCCGTTTGCCGACCAAGAACAAATCGCGCCCATAAAAAAACGCCCCGCAGGGCGTTTCTTCAGTGCAGGCGACGCCTTAGTGGGCAGTCACTTCACCGCCCTGTTGCAGGCGTTGCAGCTCTTGCGCATAGAGCGCGTCGAAGTTCACCGGCGACAGCATCAGCGCTGGGAACGAGCCACGCACGACCAAGCTGTCCAACGCTTCACGGGCGTAAGGGAACAGGATGTTCGGGCAGAACGCGCCCAGGGTGTGGCTCATGGCTGCTGGGTCGAGGCCCTTGATCAGGAAGATACCGGCTTGTTGCACTTCGGCAATGAAAGCCACTTCTTCGCCCGTTTTGACGGTCACGGACAGGGTCAGCACCACTTCGTGGAAGTCGCCTTCCAGCGGCTTCTGCCGGGTGTTGAGGTCCAGGGCCACGTTCGGTGCCCACTCCTGACGGAAGATTTCCGGGCTTTTCGGGGCTTCAAACGACAGGTCGCGCACGTAGATACGTTGCAGAGAAAATTGTGCGGTCTCGCCCTGTGCTGCGCCGTTGGTAGCTTGGTCTGTCATGAAAAGTCCTTGTTATCTCAGTTGTTATGACGAGAGGCGTTATGCCTTGAGTAGAGAATCCAGTTTGCCTGCGCGCTCTAACGCATAGAGATCATCACAGCCGCCCACATGTGTATCACCAATCCAGATTTGCGGCACCGAAGTACGTTGCGCCTTGCGCGTCATCTCGGCGCGCACCTCAGGCTTGCCGTCGACCCTGATTTCAGTGAAGTCGACACCCTTGTGCTGCAGCAGTTGCTTGGCGCGCATGCAATAAGGGCAGTAATCGCTGGAGTAGACGACGACTGTCTGCATCTCACTTCACCACGGGCAGGTTGTCGCCGCGCCATGTGGCCAGGCCACCGGACAGTTTGGCGGCGTTGTGGCCAGCCTTTTTCAGATCGCGGCATACAGTACCGGAGTGCTGGCCCATGGCGTCGACCACGATGATGGTCTTGCCCTTGTGCTTGTCCAGCTCGCTAACCCGGGTGCTGAGTTTGTCTTGCGGGATGTTCAGCGCGCCAACGATATGACCGGCGGCAAAATCTTTTTGCGTGCGGATGTCCAACACTAAGCCCTGCTCGCTATTCACCAGCGCAGTCAGTTCACGGCTGCTCAGGCTTTTGCCGCCTTTGCGCGACTCAGTAAAGATCAGCAGTGCCAACAGCACCAAGAAGGAGGCGCTCAATACATAGTGGGCAGAGACAAATTCAATCAGGTGGGCAAGCATTATGCGGTTCCGGGACGGTAAAATGTGGGCCAGTATACACAGCCCAACAAGCCGGCCAAACCCCGTATGACGGTGACGTTTAAAGCGCTTGCCCGTAAACTGCCGACACTTTGTTTAGCCTTACCGGCCACACCGGACAGGCCTGCACCCGTTAACTCTTGCCACCTATCCACAGCGAGCCAGCTTTATGAGCGCCACGCCAAAACCCCTGGTACTGATAATCCTCGACGGCTTCGGCCACAGCGACAGTGCCGAGTCCAACGCCATCATGGCGGCCAACACGCCCACCTACGACCACCTGCGCGCCACCCAGCCCAACGGTTTGATCTCCGGTAGCGGCATGGACGTCGGCTTGCCCGACGGGCAGATGGGCAACTCCGAAGTGGGCCACATGAACCTGGGCGCTGGCCGCGTGGTGTATCAAGACTTCACCCGCGTGACCAAAGCCATCCGCGACGGTGATTTCTTCAGCAACCCCACCATCGTCGGCGCGGTCGACAGCGCCGTGTCCGCAGAGAAGTCGGTACACATCCTCGGCCTGCTCTCCGATGGCGGCGTGCACAGCCACCAGGAGCACATCGCCGCGATGGTCGAACTGGCCGCGCAGCGCGGGGCTCAGCATATCTTCCTGCACGCGTTCCTCGACGGTCGCGATACCCCGCCGCGCAGCGCGCAAAGCTCGATCGACTTCCTTGAAGCGACCTTCGCCAAGCTCGGCAAAGGCCGTATCGCCAGCCTGATCGGCCGCTACTACGCGATGGACCGCGACAACCGTTGGGACCGCGTCGAGCAGGCCTATCACCTGATCGTCGATGGCCAAGCGCAGTACGAGGCCGCCAGCGCCAGCGAAGGTCTGGCCGCGTCCTATGCCCGCGATGAGAGCGACGAGTTCGTCAAAGCCACCCGCATCGGCGCGCCAGTGCGCATTGAAGATGGCGACGCCGTGGTGTTTATGAACTTCCGCGCCGACCGCGCCCGCGAGCTGACCCGCGCCTTCGTGGAGCCCGGCTTTGCCGAGTTCAAGCGCCAGCGCGTGCCGCAACTGGCTGACTTCATCATGCTCACCCAATACTCGGCCAGCATCCCCACGCCCAGCGCTTATAAGCCTGAGGCGCTGACCAACGTGCTCGGTGAATACCTGGCCAACAACGGCAAAACCCAGCTGCGTATCGCCGAGACCGAGAAGTATGCCCACGTGACGTTCTTCTTCTCCGGTGGCCGCGAAGAGCTGTTCCCCGGTGAAGAACGCATCCTCATTCCGTCGCCGAAAGTCGCCACCTACGACCTGCAACCGCAGATGAGCGCGCCTGAGGTCACCGACAAAATCGTAGAGGCCATCGAAGAGCAGCGCTATGACGTGATCATCGTCAACTACGCCAACGGCGACATGGTTGGCCACACCGGCGTGTTCTCTGCCGCTGTAGCCGCCGTGGAATGCCTGGATCAGTGCATCGCCCGCGTAGTGGCCGCGCTGGATAAAGTGGGCGGCGAGGCGCTGATCACCGCCGACCACGGCAACGTCGAGCAGATGTCCGATGCCAGCACCGGCCAAGCCCACACCGCGCACACCTGTGAGCCGGTGCCGTTCATTTATGTCGGCAAACGCCCGGCGACCATCCGCCCAGGCGGTGTGCTGGCTGACGTAGCGCCCACTCTGCTAACCCTGATGGGGCTGCCAGTGCCTGCCGAAATGACCGGCACCAGCATCGTCGAACTCAAGTAAGCCACGCCCGCGCAGGTCAGGTGCAATGCCTGACCTGCCAGTGGTCAGCCACAGTTCGCAGAAAATGCTGCAAATCAGCTCACTTGCAGCTTGCTGATGAATTTTTAGGCATACTAGGCCGATCCTCGCTTTAGGTGCTGCCAGCCCCATGTTCCGTGCCCTAGCCGTTATTTTACTGAGCCTTGTGTTGCTACCGGCGTTCGCCGATGACAAAGCCGCGACGCAAAAACAATTGGATGCTGCGCGCGCTGACGTTGGCGAGCTTAAGCAACTGCTGGAAAAGCTGCAGCAGGAGAAATCCGGCGTGCAGCAACAACTGCAGAAAACCGAAAGCGAAATGGGCCAGCTGGAGAAGCAAGTCAAAGGTCTGCAGCAGGATCTAAAAAAAAGTGAAAGCGAACTGCAACGCCTTAACGGCGAGAAAAAAACCCTCGAAGGCGCGCGCATCGAGCAGCAACGTCTGATTGGCATTCAAGCCCGCGCGGCTTATCAGAGCGGTCGCCAGGAATACCTCAAGCTGCTGCTGAACCAACAGAATCCAGAAAAATTCTCGCGCACCCTGACCTATTACGATTACCTGAGCGAAGCGCGTCTGGAGCAGCTCAGTTCGTTCAACGAAACCCTGCGCCAGCTGGCTAATGTCGAAACCGACATCACTAACCAGCAGCAGCAACTGCTTGAGCAAAAGAGCGCGCTGGATGGCCGCCGCGAGGAGCTCGCCGCCGCTCGTAAAGAACGGCAACTGGCGCTGGCCAAGCTGAATAAAGAATTCTCCGCCCGCGACCAAAAACTCAAAGCCCGCGAGCAAGATCAAGCCAACCTGACCCGCGTACTCAAGACCATCGAAGAGACCTTGGCGCGCCAAGCCCGTGAGGCCCGCGAAGCTGAACAAGCGCGTCAGCGTGCCCTGTTGGCGCAACAACAAAGCCCAAGCAATAGCACCAAAGCGCCAGTCGATGGTCCATTGGTGAGTGCCGGTGCCAGCTATGGTGGTCCTTTCGCCAGTGCGCGCGGCAAGTTGCCGTGGCCAGTCAATGGCCGCCTGGTCGCCCGTTATGGCACGCCACGCGGCACTGACTCGCGGACTAAATGGGATGGCGTGCTGATCGGAGCGCCGGCCGGCAGCCAAGTGCATGCCGTGCACGGGGGGCGCGTGGTTTTTGCCGACTGGCTACGCGGCGCTGGGCTGTTAGTTATTCTTGATCACGGCAACGGTTACCTGAGCCTGTATGGCCACAACCAAAGCCTGCTCAAAGATGCCGGGGATGTCGTCAAAGCAGGTGAAGCCATTGCCACGGTCGGCAATAGCGGCGGGCAAGACACCTCAGCGCTGTATTTCGCCATTCGTCAGCAGGGTCATGCGACCGATCCTGCGCAGTGGTGCAGAGCCCAGGGATAAGTGCTGCATCTAAAGATTGACCACAGGAGTAATTTCGACATGCCGCATTTGTTGCGCCGTACGGCTCTAGCCTTGACCCTTTCGCTGCTGGGCAGCACGGCAGGCTATGCCGCCACTGCCGCCGAAGCGGGCATTGGCGACGACAGCGCCCCGTTACCGCTGGAAGAGCTACGCACCTTTGCGGAGGTCATGGACCGCATCAAGTCGGCCTATGTCGAGCCGGTGAGTGATAAAACCCTGCTGGAAAACGCCATCAAGGGCATGCTCAGCAACCTTGACCCGCATTCGGCTTACCTGGAGCCGGATGACTTCCGCGACCTGCAGGAAAGCACCAGCGGTGAGTTCGGCGGCCTGGGCATTGAAATCGGCACCGAAGACGGCTTTATCAAGGTGGTCTCGCCCATCGATGACACCCCGGCTTCAGCCGCTGGCATCCAGCCCGGCGACCTGATCATCAAGATCGACGGCCAACCGACTAAAGATCAGTCGATGATGGAAGCCGTCGAGAAAATGCGCGGCAAGGCCGGCAGCAGCATCGAGCTGACCATCGTCCGTGAAGGTGGCAAGCCGTTCGACGTCACCCTCAAACGGGCCGTGATCAAAGTCAAAAGTGTGCGCAGCCAGCTGCTTGAGAGCGGCTACGGCTACGTGCGTATCTCGCAGTTCCAGGTCAACACCGGCGAAGAAGTCGGTAAGGCCTTGGGCAAACTGCGCAAAGACAACGGCAAAAAACTCAGCGGCCTGGTCCTCGACCTGCGCAACAACCCAGGCGGCGTGCTGCAAGCGGCAGTGGAAGTGGCGGATCACTTCCTCAAAAGCGGCCTGATCGTCTACACCAAGGGCCGTATCGCCAACTCCGAACTGCGCTTTAGCGCCGACCCAGCCGACGCCAGCGAAGGCGTACCGTTGGTGGTGCTGATCAATGGCGGCAGCGCCTCGGCTTCGGAAATCGTCGCCGGCGCCCTGCAAGACCACAAGCGTGGCGTGCTGATGGGCACCGACAGCTTCGGCAAAGGCTCGGTGCAAACCGTGCTGCCGCTGAACAACGACCGCGCCCTGAAGCTGACCACCGCGTTGTACTTCACCCCCAATGGCCGCTCGATCCAGGCCCAGGGCATCGTCCCGGACATCGAAGTGACCCGTGCCAAGCTCACCCGTGAGCAGGACGACGCCAGCATCAAGGAAGCCGATCTGCAAGGGCACCTGGGTAACGGCAACGGCGGTGCGGACAAGCCGAGCAAAGGCAAAGCCAGCAGCCCAGCGCGCCCGCAGGATGATGACTACCAGCTCAGCCAGGCGCTTAACCTGCTCAAAGGCCTAAACGTCACCCGCAAGGACTGACCCCCAACGGGGCTTGCAACCTAAACTCGTAAGGTGCGTTAGCCGCGCAGCGGCGTAACGCACCTTACGCCCCAGCATCCCCAAGCAAAACCGCAGCATCGGACGGCTCGGCGTTACCCCTGCGGAACCACCGCGCAGACCCCATGATGCAAGCGCCTGTGCGGCGACTGCACCCTACGAGTGTCCCTACCACCCGTAGGGTGTGTAAGCCGCGCAGCGGCGTAACGCACCAAACGTCCTCAGCATACCCACGCCAAACCTCAGCATCGGACAGCGCGGCGTTGCCCCTGCGGGACCATCGCGCAGACCCCATGGTGCAAGCGCCTGTGCGGCGACTGCACCCTACGAGTGCCCCTGCCACCCGTAGGGTGTGTTAGCCGCGCAGCGGCGTAACGCACCGAGTCATTCTCGGCGCGCTATAACGACCCAAACGCCCAAACAACTCAAGCCACGTCCTAGTCGCCAGCCCCAATAAAAAAGCCCGACCTTGATCACTCAAGGTCGGGCTTTTTACTGCGTGCAGGCTTAGCGCACGACGATGCCACGGCTGGCCAGGTAGGCCTTGGCTTCGGGCACGGTGTATTCGCCGAAGTGGAAAATACTTGCCGCCAGTACCGCATCGGCCTTGCCTTCGATAATCCCGGCGGCCAAGTGCTCCAGGTTACCTACGCCGCCGGAGGCGATCACCGGGATGCCCACGGCTTCGCTGATGGCGCGGGTAACGCCCAGGTCGTAGCCGCTTTTGACGCCGTCCTGATCCATGCTGGTCAGCAGGATCTCACCGGCGCCTAGGTCTTCCATCTTCTTCGCCCACAGCACGGCGTCCAAACCGGTCGGCTTGCGTCCGCCATGGGTGAAGATTTCCCAGCGCGGCGCTTCACCCGGGGCGGACACCTTCTTCGCGTCGATGGCCACCACGATGCACTGCGAGCCAAAGCGCGAAGCGGCCTCACCGACGAACTCGGGCGTAAACACCGCTGCGGTGTTGATCGACACCTTATCGGCGCCGGCATTGAGCAGGTTGCGAATGTCCTGCACGGTGCGCACGCCGCCACCCACGGTCAGCGGAATAAACACCTGGCTGGCCATACGCTCAACGGTATGCAGAGTGGTGTCGCGGCCATCGACGCTGGCGGTGATGTCGAGAAAGGTGATCTCGTCCGCGCCCTGCTCGTTGTAGCGGCGGGCGATTTCCACCGGGTCGCCGGCATCGCGGATATTTTCAAACTTGACGCCTTTGACCACGCGGCCATTGTCGACGTCCAGGCAGGGGATGATGCGTTTAGCCAGTGCCATAACTCTGCTCTCGGTTAACTCGGGCCAGCCTCTCACTCACAAGAGGCCAGCCTAGGCGGCGGATTTAGCCCTTAAAGGCGTCGCACAGGGCTTGCGCCTCGGCCACATCCAGGGTGCCTTCGTAGATCGCCCGGCCAGTGATGGCGCCGATGATGCCAGGGGCACGGGCATTGAGCAGCTTCTGGATATCACCCAGGTTGTGGATGCCACCCGAAGCGATCACGGGGATGCGGCTGGCGGCAGCCAAGGCGGCTGTGGCTTCGATGTTGCAGCCCTGCATCATGCCGTCTTTGGCGATGTCGGTATAAACGATGGCGCTGACGCCGTCGGCTTCAAAACGCTTGGCCAGATCCACCGCTTGCACGCTGCTGACTTCCGCCCAACCGTCGGTGGCGACGAAGCCATCTTTGGCATCCAGACCGACAATCACTTTACCTGGGAAGGCTTTGCACGCCTCGGCCACGAACTCCGGTTGCTTCACCGCCTTGGTGCCGATGATGACGTAGCTGACGCCCGCTTTAACGTAGTGCTCGATGGTCTCCAGCGAGCGGATGCCGCCGCCGATCTGGATCGGCAGTTGCGGGTAGCGCTTGGCAATTGCGGTGACCACTTCGCCGTTGACCGGCTGGCCTTCGAAGGCGCCGTTAAGGTCGACCAGATGCAGACGGCGGCAGCCACCTTCTACCCATTTGGCGGCCATGCTTACCGGGTCATCGGAAAACACCGTGGAGTCTTCCATGCGGCCCTGACGCAGACGCACACAGGCGCCGTCTTTAAGGTCGATTGCGGGAATAATCAGCATCGCTAAAACCTGCTCTAAGTCTTAAAAATTCGGTGGATCAGCTCTTCTCGAGCGCCCACAGGTCACTTTCGATGCTCTCAAAGCGCTCTTTGAGCTGCGTCTGCACATCGAAAATGGCTCGGTTGTAGTAGTGCGGGGCGATCTCGCGGGCGAACAGCTCAAGCACTTCGGCGGCCTCGAAACTGCCTAAGTCCAGCTCGAAGCGATCCGCCATAAAGCGCTTGATCGCCTGGCAAGCATCACGCTCCTGATCCACCGTGAGGGTCATCAGGGGCGCTTTGCTGCGACCGCGCGCCATCAGCGTTGGCCGTCCCAATTGACGAAGTTGCGCAGCAGTTGCAGGCCGTTGGTGTGGCTTTTTTCCGGGTGGAACTGCACAGCAAAACGCGAACCGTCGGCCAGCGCAGCGGCGAAGTCCTTACCGTAATGACCACGACCGACTACCTGCGCCGGGTTGCCGGCTTCGATGTAGTAGCTATGGACAAAATAGAACCGCGACAAATCGTCGATGCCCTGCCACAGCGGGTGATCGGTGACCTGCTGCACTTCGTTCCAGCCCATGTGCGGGACTTTCAGCGGCGCGCCGTCTTCCACCAGATTCTTTCCGAAGAAGCGCACTTGGCCGGGGAACAGGCCAATGCAATCCACTCCGTCGTTCTCTTCGCTGTGCTCAAGCAAGGCCTGCATGCCCACGCAAATGCCGAGGAACGGCCGATCGACGCTGACTTCACGCACCAACGAGTCGAAGCCCAGACGTTTGATTTCCGCCATACAATCACGAATCGCGCCGACACCGGGGAACACCACGCGATCTGCTTCGCGGATCACCTGCGCATCGCTGCTCACTACCACTTTACCGGCGCCTACATGCTCCAGGGCCTTGGCCACCGAGTGCAGATTGCCCATGCCATAGTCGATTACCGCTACCGTTTGCACTTACAGGCACCCTTTAGTCGACGGCATCTGCCCGGCCATGCGGGGGTCCAGCTCGATGGCCATGCGCAGGGCGCGGCCAAAGGCTTTGAACACGGTTTCGATTTGGTGGTGGGTGTTGGTGCCACGCAGGTTGTCGATGTGCAAGCTGACCAAAGCGTGGTTAACGAAACCTTGGAAAAACTCCTGGAACAGGTCCACGTCGAAGCCACCGACCACCGCGCGGGTGAACGGCACGTGCATCTGCAGGCCAGGACGGCCGGAGAAGTCGATCACGACACGGGACAAGGCTTCGTCCAACGGCACATAGGAGTGGCCGTAACGGGTCATGCCTTTTTTGTCGCCCACGGCCTTGGCGAACGCCTGGCCCAGGGTGATGCCGACGTCTTCGACGGTGTGGTGGTCGTCGATATGCAGATCACCCTGGCACTGGATATCCAGGTCGATCAGGCCGTGACGGGCAATCTGATCGAGCATGTGCTCAAGGAATGGCACGCCAATAGCGAACTTGGCTTTACCAGTACCATCCAGGTTGATCGAGACCTTAACTTGGGTCTCCAGGGTGTTGCGCTCGACGAATGCCGTACGTTCGGCCATCACCAGCTCCAGAATTAACTCGTGAAAAAGGCAGGCATTATAGGCGGCACGTGGCCTGCACGGCTACCAGCGCAGCCTGCGCCTGGTCTACTGCGACCAGAGCGCAGGGCAACGGGCCTTAGCGGAACAGCACCAAGGTTTTCTCGAGGGTGATCCACACGCCCCAGGCCAGCGGAATACCCACGGCCAGCCAGGCCAACAGCGCCAAGGCTTGGCTGCCAGCGGCAGGCGCCCAGGACAGTTCAGCGGCTTGCGGAGCTTTTTTCGCCTCACTGGCGCGCTCAGCAGCCAGCTCCGCTTCGCTCATAAAATGCTTAGGCGCCACAGGACGCACCAAGGCGTTACAGATAAAGCCCAGCACCAACAGGCCTGCGAGGATATACAGGGTGATGTCATAGGCGGCCGCACGCTCGACGCCAATGCTCAGCTGGTACTCGCGCAGATAGTTAACCAGCACCGGGCCGAGAATCCCCGCCGCCGCCCAAGCCGTCAGTAAGCGGCCATGGATAGCACCAACCATTTGGGTACCGAATAGGTCTGCCAGATAAGCGGGCACGGTGGCAAAGCCGCCGCCGTACATCGACAAAATGATGCAAAACGCCAGCACAAACAGCGCCAGACTGCCGACATTACCCAGCGCCGGCACTGCAGCATAGAGGGCAAAGCCTAAGCCGAAGAACACAAAGTAAGTGGCTTTACGGCCGATAAAATCCGAGCAGGAAGCCCAGAAGAAGCGCCCACCGATATTGAACAGGCTAAGCAAACCGGTGAAACCTGCGGCGATTGCAGCAATCTCGACCAACTGCGCCGCGCTTAACTCAGTAAACGACAACTGATTACCCAGCAACTGACCGGCGAACACCTCCTGCAACAGCGGCGAGGACATGCCGATAATGCCAATACCCGCCGACACGTTCAGGCACAGCACCGCCCATACCAACCAGAACTGCGGGGTGCGCCAGGCTTTGCTGACGTGCACATGGCCCTGGGTGATCATGACGTTGCTGGCTTGCTTAGCCGGCGCCGTCCAACCCGCAGGTTTCCAGCCGGTGGGCGGAACGCGGTAGCCCAAGGCGCCAGCCAGCATAAAGACGAAATAAATCGCTGCCATAGCGACAAAGCTTTGCCACACCCCCACACCATCAGCGCTGGCGAAGTGGCCCATCAGCGCCGTAGCCAGCGGGGCACCGACCATGGCACCACCGCCAAAGCCCATGATCGCCATGCCAGTGGCCATGCCGCGCTTGTCCGGAAACCACTTGACCAAGGTCGACACCGGCGAGATGTAGCCCAACCCCAGACCAATACCGCCAATCACCCCTGAGCCCAGCCACATCAGCCAAATCTGATGGCTGTAGACACCGAGGGCGGAAATCAGCAGACCGCCACACCAGCACAGCGCGGAAACCAAACCAGCCTTGCGCGGCCCAGCCTTCTCCAGCCAGCCGCCCCACAGCGCTGCCGAACAACCAAGAAAGACGAAGAACAGCGTGTACATCCACCCCAGCATGGAGATTTGCCAGTCACAACTACTGGCAAACACCTGCTCGAAAAACCCTAGATCGGCGCTGCACGCCACGGGGGCTGTGATGCCAATGGCCTTCGACAGCGGCAACCAAAACACCGAGAAACCGTAGGCCATGCCAATGCACAAATGGATAGCCAAAGCTGCTGGCGGCACTAGCCAGCGGTTAAAGCCAGGTTTGGCAATGATGCGTTCTTTACTGAGAAAAGCAGGCTGCGCAGATGCGCCGTCCGGGTTAATGGCGACCGTCATTTTTGTTCTCTTATTGGGAGTTAGGCAAAACTCGCGCCGCAACCTTGTTTGGCACGCAAATGTCGCGACAGCGGTGAGATTAGCATTTATTTTTGCCGCCATACACGATCAAACGCACAGATCGTCTCAGCTTAGAGGGCTCGCCGACAGCGCCGATCCGCGTCCATATAGCCAGACAAACCAGCCCCAGTTCGCGACAGCCAGCCCTGCCAGCACTAAGCCCAGCACCTGCCCCTGTAAGCCCC
This sequence comes from Pseudomonas sp. 5P_3.1_Bac2, assembly GCF_025465995.1. Classification (GTDB taxonomy): domain Bacteria; phylum Pseudomonadota; class Gammaproteobacteria; order Pseudomonadales; family Pseudomonadaceae; genus Aquipseudomonas. The sequence continues at coordinate 212,117 of NZ_JANLNY010000022.1, forward strand.
AACTCAGCGCCGCCAGCGTCAGCAGCAGTAGGCGCAAGCTTTCCAGTTGCCACACATAGCGCGCGCCATCGAACAAGCGCCCGAGGCTGACGCAGCCCAGCAGCGTCAGCCCCGCCAGCATCAGTACCTGCCAGGCGGCCGCCTGTTTAAGGCTGAACAAAAACAGTAGCGCCAGGCCATTGATCAACAGCATCTGCACTGCCGCATAGGCCTGCAACTGAGGGGCATAACGGCCTTGGTACTTATGCTCCGGCATGCTCGGCCAAGGTTGCTGGCGTACATCCTGCGGCCGCCAGCCGGTGGGCATCCACCACAGGCGCAGCTTGTCCCACCAACGGCGGGTGGCGCAGGCATCGGCCCAAAGCAAACGCCACCAGGAAAACTGCAACCGCAGCGGATCAAAGCTATTCACCGGCGTGGTCACGCCATAACGCACCGGCTCGTGCTCCTGGGCATAAGTACCGAATAAGCGATCCCAGATAATGAACACACCACCGTGGTTTTTATCGATGTAGCAGTCGTTTTGCCCATGGTGCACGCGGTGCAGCGATGGCGTGATCAGCACCTGCTCCAGCCAGCCGAGCTTGCCGATGTGCTGGCTATGTATCCAAAACTGATAGGTCAGCTGGCAGCCCAACAACAGCAGGAACATCGGTAATGGCATGCCCAGCAGCGCCAAAGGCAAATAAAACGGCCAGTCGAAGCCAGTTTGAAAGGCACCTTTGCGCAGGGCTGTGGATAAGTTGAAGTCTTCGCTGGAGTGATGGGGTTGATGGGCGCCCCACAGCAGGTTGTAGCCATGCATGCTGCGGTGCGACCAGTAAAAGCAGAAGTCCACCAAGATAAAACCCAGCAGCCATTGCCACGGCGAATGGCTGTCCCACTCCAGCCAGCGCGCATGCTCATAAAGCCAAGCGTAGGGCACGATCAACAACAGGCGCAGCGGCGCTTCCAATAGCACGCGCAGTAACGCGGTGTGCATGCTGGTGCTGGCATCGGCCAGGCGATAGGTATGCCGGCCGCTGTAACGCTCGTAAGCTAACTCCAGCAGGATCAGCAGGACATACAGGGGAAAAGCCAGCACCGCGACGTTCATAACCACCTCGGTTTTATTATTCTGCCTGCCAGACTAGCGCCAGCACGCCGCCCTGCGAGCAGCTAAAAACGCCAAATGACCGAGCCTAATCCGCCAGCCGCGGGGAACCGCCATGCTCACCGGCTATCCAAACACAACATCCAGTTGCACCCGCACGCCAAGCGCCGCACGGCCATGGGCGCGCCATAAACAGCGCACCGGGCCAAGCACTTGGGTTAATCAGCGCGTCCCCGCCAGCCAACGCCGCCCTTCGGCGAACGCTGGCGTTATACTCGTCGGTCTAAGCCGCTCATTACTTTTAAGCTTCACCACAAGGATTCGCACATGAAAGCGCTCGGCAAAATCATCGGCCTGGTAATCCTCGGGCTATTGCTGATCATCGTGGGCCTCGGTTTCGCCCTCACCCACCTGTTCGATCCCAATGATTACAAAGACGAAATTCAGCAGTTGGCGCGGGAAAAGGCCAGCCTCGAGCTGAATCTCAAGGGCGATATCGGCTGGAGCCTATTCCCATGGCTCGGCCTCGAACTGACTGATGCCACTTTGGCCAGCCTCGAGACCCCGGACAAACCTTTCGCCAACCTGCGTCTGCTCGGCCTGTCGGTACGGGTACTGCCACTGCTGCGCAAAGAGCTGCAGATGAGCGATATCCGCGTGGATGGCTTAAGCCTCGACCTGCAACGCGACGAAAAAGGCCACAGCAACTGGGAAAACGTCGGCAAACCGGCCGCAGCCAAGACCCCGGCCAACAGCCCTGCACCGGCGACAACCGATGAAAGCCCAAGCCCAGCCGACAGTAGCGTGGTCGCCAGCACCAGCAAATCGCTCAAGCTGGATATCGACAGCCTGATCGTCAACGGCGCGCGGGTTGATTACCACGACCTGCAAAAAGGCCAGCAATTCAGCGCGGAAAGCATCCAGCTCACCACCGGCGCCATCCGCGACGGCGCCAGCGTGCCGATCAAGCTCAGTGCCTTCTTCGGCATTAACCAGCCGATCATCCGCGCCCGCACCGAGCTGCAAGGCAACCTGCGCTTCGACCGCGCCCTGCAGCGCTACCAGCTGGAAGACAGCAAGCTGTCCGGGGAAATTTCCGGCGAGCCGCTTAACGGCCAGACCCTCACCTACTCCGCCCAAGGCCAATTGCTGCTCGACCAAGCCGCACAGATCGCCGAATGGAATGGCCTCAAGCTTTCCGGCAACCAACTGCGCGCACTCGGTGAGATCAAAGTCCGCGACCTTGGCAGCGCACCGAAAATTACCGGTGGCTTGTCCATTGCACCACTGAACCTGCGTGAATTCCTCGCCACCATCGGGCAAAAACTGCCGACGCTGACGGACGACAAAACCCTCAAGCAATTCGAGCTGGTCACCCGCTTAAACGGCACCGCCAACAGCCTGAGTCTGGATGATCTGAAAGTCACCCTCGACGACAGCCATTTTACCGGCCAAGTCGCCGTAGCCGACTTCAGCAAGCAGGCCCTGCGCGTGCAGCTCAAGGGCGACCAACTGAACCTCGACCGCTACCTGCCAGCGCCGGATAAAAACGCCAAGAGCAGCAGCGCCGCCCGCGCCTCGGAAGTAAAAGCCAGCATCGCCAGCGCCGGTGAAAGCGGCAGCACCCCGCTGCCCAACGCCCCAACTCAACATGCCTGGAGCACTGCCGAAGTGCTGCCACTGAACAGCCTGCGCAAGGTTGATCTGCAGCTCGACCTGGCCCTCGCGCAGCTCACCGCCAAGACGCAAGCCATCAGTGACTTCAGCCTCAAGGCGCAAGGCAAAGATGGCCTGATCAACCTGCAACAAGCACAAGGCAAATTGGGCAACGGCAACTTCGCCTTCAACGGCACCATCGACGCCCGCCCGGACAACGCCCTGCTCAGCCTGCACAGCACGCTTAAGCAAATCCCCGTGCAAGCCTTCCTCACCAAACCAGAGCAACCGGCGCCGGTTAAAGGCCTGCTGGACTTAACCGCCAACCTCAGCACCAGCGGCAACAGCCAACGCGCCTGGGTCGACGGCCTGAACGGCAACGCCAGCTTCTTGCTCAATAAAGGCGCGCTGGTCGGCGCCAACTTGGAACAACAACTGTGCCGCGGCATTGCCACGCTCAACCGTAAATCCCTCAGCAGCGAAGTGCGCAGCAAGGACACTCCATTCGAAACCCTGCAAGGCAGCCTCAACATCAACCATGGCGTGGCCAGCAACCCGGATCTGAAGGTGGCCATACCTGGCCTCGCGGTTAAGGGCGACGGCGATCTGGATCTGCGCATTCTGGGCCTGGACTATCGCATCGGCATCACCGTGGAGGGCGATACCCGCGCCATGCCAGACCCAGCCTGCCAGGTGAACTCGCGCTACGTCGGCATCGAATGGCCGGTACGTTGCCGTGGCCCGCTGGAGATGGGCGGCAAAGCCTGCCGCCTGGATCAGGACGGCTTGGGCAAAGTTGCCGCCAAACTGGCCGGCAACAAGCTCAATGAAAAAATCGAAGAGAAGCTCGGCGATAAAGTCAGCCCCGAACTCAAGGAAGCACTCAAGGGCCTGTTCAAACGATGAGCCCTGAGCAATTTTCCCAAGCGGTATTAACCTGGTACGACAGCCACGGCCGCAAGGACCTGCCGTGGCAGCAGAACATCAACCCCTACCGGGTCTGGGTGTCAGAAATCATGCTGCAGCAAACCCAGGTCAGCACCGTGCTGGGTTACTTCGACCGTTTTATGCATGCGTTGCCCACCGTGAAGGCACTGGCCGAAGCGCCGGAAGATGAAGTGCTGCACCTCTGGACAGGGCTGGGTTACTACACCCGCGCGCGCAACCTGCAAAAAACTGCGCAACGGGTGATGAGCGAGCATGGCGGCGAGTTTCCCCGCGATGTCGAGCAACTCACCGCCCTGCCCGGTATTGGCCGCTCCACCGCCGGCGCTATCGCGAGTTTAAGCATGGGCCTGCGCGCGCCGATCCTCGACGGCAACGTCAAGCGCGTGCTGGCCCGTTACGTGGCCCAGGAGGGCTATCCCGGCGAGCCCAAGGTGGCTAAGCAGCTATGGGACGTGGCCGAGCGCTTGCTGCCACAGAGCCGGGTTAACCATTACACCCAAGCCATGATGGACTTAGGCGCGACCCTGTGTACCCGAAGCAAACCGAGCTGCCTGATTTGTCCGTTGCAAAGCGGCTGCCAAGCCCATTTGCTTGGCCTGGAGATTCGCTACCCTATCGCCAAGCCACGTAAAGCTGTGCCGCAGCGCCGCACGCTGATGCCTCTGCTGCACAACCGCGCAGGCGAGGTGTTGCTCTATCGACGGCCATCCAGCGGTTTGTGGGGCGGTTTATGGAGCCTGCCGGAGCTCGAAGATATTGCCGCGCTGGATGACCTCGCCGCCCAGCACCAGCTCCAGATCGGTCAGCGCCAAGCTTTGGCAGGGCTAAGCCACACCTTTAGCCATTTCCAGCTGGCAATCGAACCCTGGCTGGTGCAGGTCGAGCGTGCCCCTAGCGCCGTGGCCGAGGCGGACTGGCTCTGGTATAACCTCGCCACCCCGCCGCGCCTGGGCCTTGCCGCCCCAGTAAAAAAACTACTGAAACGCGCCGCCGATGCACTCGCCACCACCGCGACTATTGGAGAACCCGCATGACCCGCACCGTACAGTGCCGCAAACACAAGCAAGAGCTCCCCGGCCTGGAGCGCCCGCCTTATCCAGGCGCCAAAGGTGAGGACATCTTCAATAACGTGTCCAAGCAAGCTTGGGACGAATGGCAGAAGCACCAGACCCTGCTGATCAACGAACGTCGCCTGAACATGATGAACGCCGACGATCGTAAGTTCCTCCAAGGCGAAATGGACAAGTTCCTCTCCGGCGAGGACTACGCCCAAGCCGACGGCTATGTGCCGCCTAGTGAATAAAGCTTTTGCGGGCGTATTGACAGCTCAATACGCCCGGTGAAAAACCTAGCTGTAACCCTCGAACAAAGCTAAGCGCAGGAAATAATTAAATATTTTTTCACTTCACGCTTGACGCCCCCTCGAGAAACGCGTTTAATGCGCCCCGTTGCCCAGGTAGCTCAGTCGGTAGAGCAGGGGATTGAAAATCCCCGTGTCGGCGGTTCGATTCCGTCCCTGGGCACCAAAATACCGAAACCCCTGATACCGCAAGGTACCAGGGGTTTTTTAATACCTACGATTTAATGGCTGCTAGAGCATTTCTGGGCCAAGGCGCTTTGATCGTTTGATGGCAAGCAGTCCAACAGACTTTCGGTACAGCCCCAAAAACTGAATAGTTTTAATCTGAATGAAACGTTCAGCTTGAGAGCCTCCGACAGACAAGCTGAGACGCCGGCCATACAGCTCGCCCCAGGCACCCTTTCGCTCCCCAGGCACGCCACAGGATCTCTGAGCGCGCCCGACCGCCTTTCACTCCGAACGATTACAAGTTACGCGGTATGCGCGGCACGCATAGCCCAGCCCCTCGAGTCGAACAGCAGGGCAAATACTGGATCTGCGCTGCAACTGGGTAACTGATCCGACTTGCCCCCTTTGCATTCGACTAATCAGCCATTTGCATCGACTTTGACCAGTACTCTTCGTGGCCTGACGTTCTCCCCAGCAACCAAGATCAAGGCCGCTTAGGGAGAAACTCTAGTTTTGAGTGGTGCAATATTTGGGGGGACGTCAATTATGAGAAAGCTCTACTTCTGACGAGTACGGATTTAAGGCGGGATTACCAGGGCATCCAGTTCCAGGATTGATCAGCAGCACGCTCAACTGCTGTGGTGGCTGGTGCTGCAACCCTGATGGTGATTCGCAGACCCGTTGAATAAAGTTATCGGTGAACAACAGCTTACCGTGCACGAAATATTCGTTCGGCCGCAGATTGGGATTGTCGATCTTGGTACCCAGTCGAGCGGCCAACCAGCTTCCGGCCTCGTAATGACTGATCCAGCGCTGTCGGGAGAGGTCAGTCAAGGCTCCGCTCGGTGCATCCCGAGCGACCACAATCACCGGCACGTCACTGACTTCTGGCACCAGGTCGTTGTGCCCCCAATAACCGCCCTCACCCAGGCGCTGACCATGGTCACCGGTGATGATCAGATAGCGCTCACCTTCCAAGCGGTCGAAGTCGGCAAGGATCTCCGCCAGCATTGTGTCGAGGTAGCGAATCGAGTTGTCGTAAGCGTTGCTTTGCCCGTCAGGCCCCTGGTCCGGCCAGGGTGCCGGGGTCGGCTCATGATGATAGTTCTGGGCATACGGCAAATGAGCGGTACGTAGATTGAGCACCACGAAGTTTCGGTCAGCCCAGCGCTGCTGACCGAGTATGTCGAGTAGCGCCCGATCCTGGCGCTGGAGAAAGCGCAGCGGATGATCTTCACGGGTGATGGACACATCAAGGTAGCGGCTACCGAGGTGAGCCAACAACTTGGACTCCTGCGATGACAGCCAGTGCGTGCGAAAGCCCGCTTCACGAGCAAAGCGGAACAAGTTGATTTGCCCGCTACGCAACAGGTTGTCCTGGCCTGGTTCGCGAATGGGGTTGAGCAAATAGGGGAGGCTTACATCGGTGGCTACGCCGGCGGCAACTCCGCGCCTGGAGAAGGCATCTGGGTGGTCGCGTAGATAAGCCGTGAGCTGTGGCGTGGTATCGCGGGAATAGCCGAACAGCCCCAACCGATCGCTACGCAGCGAGTCGGCCACTACCAGCCACACATGGCGCGCGCTGCTTGGGATTGCGCTGAGCTTGTAGGGAGCGAATGGTGAAGGCGGCAGGCTGGCCTCGCCACGAAAGGCCAGGCGTACCGCCCAAGCGGAAAACGCATTGAGGCTATTGTGCAGCGCGCTACGGCTTGGGCTGGCCACGAAGGAATCGAGGTTTCGGTAGGTTGCCCGATACGGTTTCGAAAGCAGCACCACGGCAATCAATACCAGCGCCCAACGACTCTGTGGCAGGGCAACCCGTGTCGGCACTAGGAGGTGAAGGGCCAACAGCAGGCCGTAGGGCACTGTCACACAGAACAGTACCGGCCAATGCTGTGCGGCGCTATGCAGCGCGGTCTGGCGCACTTCGGCGGAGTCATTGAGCAGCGACTGGATGTCAACAGCGCTGAGCGGCTCGCCGAAAAAACTAATGTTTCCCAGTTGCAGTAATTGCATCAGCACGAATAGCAGCACGATAGCCACCGTCAGTGCGCGCAGATTGCACAACCACAGCGCCGCACTGAACAGCCATAGCGTCACCCCATAGCCAAGCTCTAGTTCGGCGCGGTTGCTGGAAGTGAACAGTTGCTGCAGAAAGTCGTCGGCGAGTAATAGCGCACAACTTAGGCTGGCCAGTAGCACAAGATTGAGCCAGGCACGCGAGGTAACCGGCTTGGTGGGCAAGGGGGAGGAAAGCAACATGCGTGGTCAGACTCCGTGTTTGTCGGGCAGAGGGCGGCGGCGCCCCGTGATCATCGACAAGGGCAGGTTTTCTCGCAGGCGCAGGCTTTCGTAGAGGGCAGCAGCCACATGCAAGCACACCAGCGCGAGCAAGCCATCGGCGATCCAGGAATGCAGTGTCATCAGCCAGTCGACGCCCCACAACGCATCAACTTCTTGCATCAGTAAGCCAGTTAGCCCCAGCGCGGTAATTGCCAGCATCATCAGCAACATCACCAAGGCACCGAGCGGCGAATGGCCTAGGCGGTGAAAGGGGCGTCCGTGACGCAACGCAGACAGGTGCTCGGCCAGACGCATACGGGTCGGCCAGAAGTCCGTCCAGCGTGCACTGCGCGGACCACTGAAGCCCCAGACCAGACGCAGCAGCAACCAAGCACAGGCGTAGTAACCGAGCCAGGTGTGCCAATCATCGCCGGCCTCGTTGAAGAAGTAGTTGGCGACGAAGACACCCGCGAGGGAAAGGTGAAACAGACGTATTAGTGGGTCCCACAGCCGGATCGTCGCCGCGCTCATCAGTCTTCGATCTCAGTCTTCACGGCGTTACCGCTAACCGGGTCGTGGTAGATCTCTACCTTGCGCTTATCTTTGTCCAGACCATAGATCTCGTAGCAGTTGCCATCAGTGATCTTGAATTTGCTGATCTGATAACCCTGGCTCTTCAGTTGCGCCTGGAACTTCTCCGGGTCTTGCCAGGTGGAGCGCTGGGCAGTGGTGCATTCGGTTTTGGCGAACGCTAATGGGCTGGCCAGCAGCAAGGCTGAAAACAGTACGTAGCGCATGATCAAAGCTCTCTTGTCGATGGGAGGCTTACGGTGAGGGGCGAAGCTTAATGAAGTCTTAGCGAGCAATATCCAGTAACACATGGCCGCAGCCAGCGAGCGCCTTGCTCGCCATCATGGCGGCATTCTTGAGAAGGAGGACGGCCACTTGCGGGTGTTACTGGTGGAAGATGATCGCGCCCTAGCCCAGGGGATTCGAATGGCCTTTAGAGGTGAGGGATACACCATGGACTGGGTTGCCGACGGTCTAGACGCTAGCCACGCCCTGCGTTGCGAGCGATTCGACCTGGTGCTATTGGACCTGGGGCTACCACGTCAAGACGGCCTGGATTTACTGCGTGAAATGCGCGCACGAGAAGAAGGCAATGTGCCGGTTATGATCCTCACCGCACGCGACACCACCACCGACCGTATCCAAGGCCTTGACGCCGGCGCCGACGACTACCTGATCAAACCTTTCGACCTCGACGAGCTGAAAGCCCGCATCCGCGCTCTGCTGCGTCGCAGCCAGGGGCGTGCACAGCCATTGTTGGAGCACTCCGGGATCAGCCTGGACCCGGCCACTCAAGAGGTGCGCTACCAGGAAAACCTGGTGACGATGACGCCCATGGAATACCAGTTACTGCATCAGTTGCTGATACGCCCTGGCGTGGTGGTGACGCGCGAGCGGCTCAGCAACACCCTTTATGGCTGGCATGAAAGCGGACCGGGCAACACTCTGGAAGTGCTAATCCACAACCTACGCAAAAAGCTGGATAGCCGCCTGATCCGCACAGTGCGTGGCGTCGGCTACGTGATGGAGCGCGGATCGTGATTGCCATCCGCACCCGCATCCTCGCGCCGACCATCATCCTAGTCATCTTCGGCAGTTTGGCACTGGGGCTACTCGCTTGGCGCGATAGCCATCGCGAGATCGAGGAGGTCTATGACGCCCAACTGGTACAAGCAGCACGACTACTGGAGGGCATCCTCCAACGTCAGGATGATCCGCAGCAGACTGATTGGGCACAGATTGGCGCAGCCCTTGATGCGGCATTGGATCGATCCGGCGAGGGCATCCTCAGCCACCCCTATGAAATCAACCTGTCCTTCCAAATCTGGTCGCAGGATGGTCAGCTACTGGTTCGCTCGCAACATGCGCCGTTACTGCCATCACCGCCAGCAGCGGGATTACATGACCTGCTTATCGACGGCCAGAACTGGTGTGGCGTGCTACTGCAGGACCGCGTGCACGGAATGCGCATCTGGGTAGGCGAACAGGACGACCTGCGGCAGGACCTCATCCAACGCATCGTGCAGCACGCCCTAATTCCGACCCTGATCGGCCTACCTCTACTGGCGATGATCATTTGGCTACTTCTCGGCTGGGGGCTGAGGCCCCTGCAACGTTTGGCCTGGCAGATCCGCGCGCGCCCGGCGGACAGCCTTGATCCTCTTAATTCAGGCCCGCTTCCACCCGAGCTAGAGCCCATGCGCACGGCACTCGACCGCCTGCTCGGACAGTTGCGATGTGTATTGGAGCGCGAACGTCGCTTTATTGCCGACGCAGCCCACGAGCTGCGTACGCCGCTGGCGGTCATTGATATCCACGTACAAAATGCACGCCAAGCCAGTAACAAAGAGGAACGCAACGAGGCGCTGGATTTTCTACAGCAGGGTGTGAGACGTGCCACACGAACCGCCAGCCAATTGCTGACCATGGCCCGTTTGGAGCCTGCCGGCTATGAGCGACGCCCGCTCGATTTGGTCGCCCTAGTGCGCGAAGAACTGGCCGAGCTTGCGCCACTTGCCCTTAGTCGCGAAGTTGAGCTCGTGCTCGATAACGAGTCTGACTGCTCCTTGCTGGGTGAGCCTAGCTCTATCGCTATTCTTCTGCAAAACCTGCTCAGTAACGCACTGGCCTTCGCCCCAAAAGGTAGCGAAGTGCGCGTGCGGCTGCGCCATTGCAGTGACCAGGAAGTGGAGTTGCAGGTGTTAGACGAGGGACCAGGAGTCAGCGATGCCATGCTCAACCGCCTGTGTGATCGTTTTTACAGTGAAGGTAACCCCGATGGGGTTGGACTCGGCTTGGCCATCGTCGAGATGATTAGCCTTCGCATGGGTGGCGTCCTGCAGTTCTCCAATCGAGACCAGGGTGGTTTCTGCGTGCAGCTAAGATTCCCCCGGCAGGCTCACTCTTGAGTTCACACCACCAGTCGCACCATTAGCAGCATCAGCAAATGTCTTGAGTAAAACACCTAGGTTCATTGTTTTACTGGTCAAACCTTCACCGATGCCGAGTACGCGACTCCGTCCCTGGGCACCAAAATACCAAAACCCCTGATACCGCAGGTAACAGGGGTTTTAATACCTGACGTTTAGCCCAAGCACTCAGTGCTTAAGCGACTACAGCCAGCATGTCGCTTAAGCATTAGCTATGCACTGCATGACAGCCGATAGCTGCACAAGGGCCAGCTAGCGCAGTGCATCGGCCAACGCGTTACGCTGAACGTGGTCGGGCAGCAAGCGCGACTGAATAAACTGAGAATCTTTACTCAGCCGGTAGTCAGGCCCCACGAAGTACTGCTTGGCAGTGGCATCCCCCTTCGCTGTATAGAGAATCCAGGCCGTACTGATCCCGGCAAACTCGTTCTCCTTATTCACTCGAACCGGACTGAAATGGGTCGCGTTATGGGCGGTGGCGAACCACCCCGGAGCATTTTTGAGGGTGCTGCTCTGCAGCAGGGGCCACGTAAATGCCGGCACCACAAAATCCGCAGCACCGGTCAGCATCAGCGTCGGGACGTTAACAAACAGGCCAATGCCCAGAGCCCCCGGCTCAATCGGTAGCGACGCCACCTGCTTAAGATCAGGATCGATCAAACTCAAAAGACTTTGCGGCAATGACGACACCTGTACGGTTGCCTGCCCACCTGCGGAGTGACCCGCCACCACGACTTTATTGAGATCCACCTTGCCATACAAAGGAGACTGCGGGTCTTTGTTCAACTTACTTACCTCTAAAACCCCCAACACATGCATGGTGGGCGTAATATTAATAAAGTCTGACGAACTGACTACAACAAAACCATAACTGGCCCATTGCCTTACTAAATGCTCATGCTCCCCCGGATTGGAAAGTATTCCTCCCACGAAGTTAATGACTGGCAGCTTATCCAACTGCTGAATATTTTCTGGATAATAAACACTGTTTGATACGGGGTTTTTAAATCCGTAGGGAAAGGACTCATTACACTGCACATTCGAATCCAGTAACACCACCTTAGCCAAGACCCCGACCAAGCTACGACAATCAGCCGCCACTGAGTTGGTCGCCACAGCATAGGGGCCCGCGCTATCAACGGCAGCGTACTGGTCGTTAGCCTGGCCAAACGCTGCGAACAACTGCGAGGCCTGCACAGACGCCGTCACGCTGAGCAAAGTAGCGGCTGCAGTACAGATTAATTGTGTTCTAAGAGTAAGTTCTTAATAGCATTCATCGTCATATCCTTATGTAAGTACACTGAGAAGAATCGGCTAGGAAAAATCAACCCCGAAAAGAGGCACCGCTAGAATCAAATACAAAGATCAAGAAACATTTACAGCGCATCCACAATTAACACATAAACCTTAAAACACAACCGACAGAGGAATACCAAATAGATATACACACAAGCTATTTAGTCAAAAAATAAACTAGCACCAACACTCCACTATTAATCAATTAATAAATACCAATCTATTAATCCCACATATAAACAATAACTTGCACTTAAGCTCAGCTATTGCGCCTCGCGGGCAAAAATACCGTCGAACACCCTACTGGCTACAGCAGATGACTGACGAAATCCGCCTCTGCAATAAGCTCACCCACTCAGTAACATTCTCGACACCTGCGCCAGCACACAGCGTTGCGTCACAAGCACCCTCGCGCACCAAGCTGTTGTGGAACTAAACGACTAGAAATGCACAGCCGAAAAACTGCTCGGCGCGACCGCTGCCTGATAGCAGGCACGTGATCTGGCTGGCTGAGCGCCTGGACGCAGCTAATTCATCGGTAAATGTCGCCGCAGTGTTGGCCTATCTGCGCAAAGACTTTTACAATTGGCCGCTTTGCTGGATCACTTTGCTGATAAATCGGACAGTGTTTAACCCGTGCACCTTATCTTGCGGGTGCCTGCACACTGATCGCGACAGCGTATTGTGAAAGCGTCCTGCGTCTTGGCGCTCCGCCAAACGCTATGCTAGCGTTGCGCCCATTGTCAGACAGGCCACGCCCCATTCCAGCGCCCCATTTACCTAGGAGAAACCATGGCCGAGGCTACGCCCGCGCTGGAAATTCGCGACTTACATAAGCGCTACGGCGAACTAGAAGTGCTCAAGGGCATTTCGCTGACCGCCCGCGACGGCGACGTGATCTCCATTCTCGGCTCATCGGGCTCCGGTAAATCAACGTTTCTGCGTTGCATCAACCTGCTGGAGAATCCTCATCAAGGGCGAATCCTGCTGGCCGGTGAAGAGCTCAAGCTCAAGGCCAGCAAGAATGGCGAGTTGATCGCAGCCGACAACCGCCAAATCAACCGCCTGCGCAGCGAAATTGGTTTCGTCTTCCAGAACTTCAACCTGTGGCCGCACATGAGCGTGCTCGATAACATCATCGAAGCACCGCGCCGCGTACTGGGCCAGAGCAAGGCCGAGGCGATTGAAGTGGCTGAAGCGCTGCTGGCTAAAGTCGGCATTGCCAACAAGCGCCACGCTTACCCCAACGAATTATCCGGCGGCCAGCAACAGCGCGCGGCGATTGCCCGCACCCTGGCCATGCAGCCGAAAGTGATCCTGTTCGATGAGCCGACCTCGGCCCTCGACCCGGAGATGGTACAAGAAGTGCTTAACGTGATTCGTGCACTGGCTGATGAAGGCCGCACTATGCTGTTAGTAACCCATGAGATGAGCTTTGCTCGTCAGGTTTCCAGCGAAGTGGTGTTCCTTCATCAAGGATTGGTTGAAGAACAAGGCTCACCCGAGCAGGTGTTTAACAACCCCACCTCAGCGCGTTGTAAACAATTCATGTCCAGCAACCTATAACGGAGCTCCCCCCATGCAGAACTACAAAAACATCCTGCTGGCTGCTGTCGCCGCCCTCACTTTCGGCACCAGCGCCGTGGCTGCCGACAAACTTAAACTAGGCACTGAAGGCGCCTACCCACCCTTTAACCTGATCGATGCTAGCGGCAAAGTCGGCGGCTTTGACGTTGAAATCGGCCAGGCGCTGTGCGCCAAACTGAAAGTTGAGTGCGAAGTCGTGACTTCTGACTGGGACGGCATCATCCCGGCGCTGAACGCGAAGAAATTCGACTTCCTGATCGCCTCCATGTCGATCACCGAAGAGCGCAAAGCGGCGGTGGATTTCACCGATGCTTACTACACCAACAAGCTGCAATTCGTGGCCCCGAAAGGCGGCGAATTCAAAACCGATAAAGCCAGCCTCAAAGGCAAGGTCATCGGTGCGCAGCGCGCCACCATCGCCGGCACCTGGCTGGAAGACAACCTCGATGGTGTGGTTGACGTAAAACTCTACGACACCCAGGAAAACGCCTACCTCGACCTGGCTTCCGGGCGCCTCGACGGCATCCTCGCTGACACTTTCGTGCAGTGGGAATGGCTCAAGAGCGAAACCGGTAAAGGCTTTGAGTTCAAAGGTGAACCCGTCTTCGATAACGACAAGATCGGTATCGCGGTACGCAAAGGCGACGCCCTGCGCGAGAAGCTGAACGGCGCGCTGAAAGAAATCGTTGCTGACGGCACCTATAAGAAAATCAACGACAAGTACTTCCCGTTCAGCATTTACTAAGCTGACCGTACTGCGCCGCTCCTTGGGCGGCGCAGCCTTCTGAGCTACCCATGACTTTTGACCTCTACGGATTCGGTCCAGCACTTGCTGCTGGCACCCTGATGACCATCAAGCTAGCGCTCTGCGCATTGGCTCTGGGCCTAGTGCTCGGCCTGCTCGGCGCCCTGGCCAAGACTTCGCCCTACAAGCCGCTGCAATGGCTTGGCGGCACCTACTCCACCATTGTGCGTGGCATCCCGGAGTTGCTCTGGGTGCTGCTGATTTATTTCGGCACCGTGCAGTTGCTGCGCAATGTCGCCGACTGGCTGGGCCTGGAAAGCCTGGAGCTAAACGCCTTCGCCGCCGGCACCATTGCCTTAGGCCTGTGCTTCGGCGCCTACGCCACCGAAGTGTTCCGTGGCGCCATCCTCGCCATCCCCAAGGGCCACCGTGAAGCGGGCCTGGCACTGGGCATGTCCAAGCCGCATATTTTCCTGCGCCTGATCCTGCCGCAAATGTGGCGCATCGCCCTGCCGGGCCTGGGCAACCTGTTTATGATTTTGATGAAAGACACCGCCCTGGTGTCGGTCATTGGCCTCGAAGAAATCATGCGCAACGCGCAAATCGCCGTGACCCACAGCAAGCAGGCATTCACCTTCTACGCCGTGGCCGCGATCATCTACTTGGGGCTGACCATCCTCGCCATGATCGGTATGTATTACCTAGAAAAACGCGCTAGCCGCGGCTTTGTGCGGAGCGCCCAATGAACTGGGAAGTGATCTACAAATACCTGCCAAAGCTGCTCGACGGTGCCGTGCTGACCCTCGAACTGGTGGCCATCGCGGTGATCGCCGGATTGATTCTGGCGATCCCCATGGGCATCGCCCGCTCCTCGAAATACCTGGCGGTACGCGCGCTGCCGTACAGCTACATCTTCTTCTTCCGTGGCACGCCGCTGCTGGTGCAACTGTTCTTGGTCTACTACGGCCTGTCGCAGTTTGACGCGGTTAAACAAAGCGTCCTGTGGCCCTACCTGCGTGACCCATACTGGTGCGCAGTGCTGACCATGACGCTGCATACGGCGGCGTATATCGCCGAGATTCTGCGCGGCGCGATTCAAGCCGTACCACCAGGTGAGATTGAAGCGGCCCGCGCGCTGGGCATGTCCCGCACCCAGGCGATGATCTTTATCATCCTGCCGCGCGCCGCGCGTATTGGTCTGCCGGCGTACAGCAACGAAGTGATTCTGATGCTCAAGGCCAGCGCCTTAGCCAGCACCGTGACCCTGCTGGAACTGACCGGCATGGCCCGCACGATCATTGCCCGTACCTACCTGCCGGTAGAGATCTTCTTTGCCGCCGGCATGTTCTACTTGGTGATCGCCTTTATTCTGGTGCGCGCCTTCCGCCTGCTCGAACGCTGGCTGCGGGTCGACGCCTGCCAAGGCCGTTAAGCTGTCGAGAGGGGGACTGATCCCCCTCTTAACCAGCGCCCTACTCAGTGGCCACGCCGATGCACCCTGAGCCTATCGCCCCATTAAGCAACGCCGATTTTGCCCAGCGCTTTGCCGCCTTGGAGCGCTTTTTGTTGGCTCAGCAAAAGCTCTGGCGCCCACGCCCTTTCGTGTACCACCCCAGCGTGCCATGGGAAGCGGACTATCCCCAGTTGGCCACTTGGCTACGGCAACAAAGCCTGGAACACGCCGAGGCGGCGCATAACCAAGCACAGTTGATTGACGCACCAGCGCCCTTCGCCCAACTGGCGCAGCAAGCCGCTGCGTTAAGTGCTGTCGGCGCCCTTCCCCAGCACGCCCTTGCCACCCCTGCTGGGCGTCTCGACAGTGCGGTACCGGGACGTAAATGGCAGCAAATCCAAGCCTTCGCCAGCAGCTTGAGCTTTAGTCAGACACCGCAACATTGGCTGGATTGGTGCGCCGGCAAAGGTCATTTGGGTCGCCTGTTAGCCCAACAGGGCGAACCGCTGACCTGCCTGGAATACGACCCAGAGCTAATAAGCGCCGGCCAGCAACTGAGTCGCAAGCACGGCATCCAGGCCGAGCATATCCAGCAGGATGTATTAGCCGCCGATGCCGGCCAACAGCTGCAAGGCAAACACACCCCAGTGGCACTGCATGCCTGCGGTGAACTGCATACGCGCCTGCTGCAATTAGCCAGTGCCGCAGGCTGTGGACAACTGGCCGTCGCCCCCTGCTGTTACAACCGTATCAGCAGCGCAAATTACCAAGCCTTATCCAAGGCCGGACGCGCTTCTGCGCTGCATTTAAGTCGTGAAGATTTGGCCTTGCCCTTGAGCGAAACCGTCACTGCCGGGGCCCGCGTGCGGCGCCAACGGGACACCTCAATGGCGCGCCGTTTAGCCTTCGATTTACTGCAACGGCAACTACGCGGCATCGACCAGTACCTGCCCACTCCATCGCTACCGAGCTCCTGGCTGGAAAAGCCATTTGCCCAGTACTGCCGTGATTTAGCCGCCCTCAAAGGACTCCCCGCAACACCCGCCCAAGACTGGCAAGCCCTAGAGCAGCAAGGCTGGCAGCGCTTGGCCGAAGTGCGCAATCTGGAACTGGTTCGAGGCTTGTTCCGCCGTCCGTTGGAGTTATGGCTCCAGCTCAATCTCGCCCTGTACCTGCACGAACAAGGCTACCGCGTGCGCCTCGGCACCTTTTGCGCTTACGCACAAAGCCCACGTAATTTAATGCTGCTGGCCGAGCGTTAAAATCGCCTTAATACCCCAGCGTCTAGCCGTGCAAACCCTGTGATCGGGCGCAACCCCAGCAGCTAATCAACAACTCAGTGCCAACGACCTTACTTGCCCACAACATCTGTGGATAACTCTGTGAGCAGAATCTGCGCAAAGCACGCAAAACGGCAGAATAAAAGGCCAGGAAAAACCTGATCATTTTTTGATCAAAAGATATTCACTGTAAAAACATACACTTATAGGATGCGGTGAACTGTCGCACAAAAAATAGAACGATAGAGCCAGAAAACCCTCCTGTGTGCATAAGCTTATGGCAACTTATTGAAATTGTTGCGAAGAACGCCCTTTTTAGGGCTTTACTCGACCTTTCAAATGGATATAATGGCGACCCTCAGATGCCGGTATAGCTCAGCTGGTAGAGCAACTGACTTGTAATCAGTAGGTCCCGAGTTCGATTCTTGGTGCCGGCACCATACACAGAAAGCCTCGCAGCAATGCGGGGCTTTTTTGTTTGTGGGTACAACTCGAAAAAAGGACCACTACGAGTACCACTCTGATTCAGCGCTCACTTGAATAATCCCAAAACAGGGATTTAATCTGCGCCAGCGAATGTGGGGCGATAGCGCGCAAAACCACCCACAGAATAGACACACGCCCCCTACGCTCTCAATTTAGCGTTATAGCTTTTCTGCATCTCAACATAAGCCCTACGCAGCTCAGGACTTGCCCCTGTGTGTGCCACATACGGGATTGCCCCGTAACGCGCCAACCACCTACGCGGAAACGCTGCCATTCGCTCGCCCGCCTCGATTGCCTCAATCACTAAGGCAATGCTGTGTTCCGCGTAGATCAATTCTTTTTTCATTGAATGCCTTTAGCCATGCTTTGGAGTGAGTATTTTACCGCCTCCAACACAGTGCCAAGACCATCACGCGATAGGCGCAAGCCTTTTGATTTAAGCCTGCAAACATGACACTAATCTATGCCAATGCATGGACATTAGGCAGAGGCTTGAGATTTGAAATGGCGTTAAAAAATTGCAAAGAGTGCAAGTCACTAGTCAGCAAAAAAGCTGATAAATGCCCTACCTGTGGAGCGCCGCAAGGCCCAAAGCATTACAGCCTTGGCAAACTGATCGCGCTTGTATTGTTTGGGTTTTTCATTTACTCGCTGATCAACAATGACAGCAGCACTAATCGCGCCAGCAAGACTACGCGCTCCTCAATAGATGGCGGTCAGGAAATGATGGCGTTTGTTATGTGCCAAAAACCTATTACTGATCGACTCACCTCCCCAAGTAGCGCCAAATTCCCCCATTCCGGCAAATCCGGCGTCAGCTCCACTCATGTTGGTGGCGGCGTTTACGACGTTGTTGGGTATGTGGACTCACAGAATGGTTTTGGCGCAATGCTGCGAAGCACTTGGAACTGCAAAATCAAAGAGAATGACAATAAGACATGGACGGCATTAGATGTGAACATAAGCCAATAGGCGGGTGCTAATAGCGGATTGTTTTTGATAAGGGAAGTCGCTTAGCCAAGCTAGTGGGAGATGACTGCATTAGTAGCAATGGAGGTGCGGCATGGAAGCAAAAAAAGGTAAATATGGGCTTTGGTACGTCGACGGCACCTCATATGGATTTAGCTCAGAGCAAGAAGCGTTAGCACACCTCAAGAGTGAAGCTGAGCTTAAATCTGCTGGAGAAAAGATGGCAGCTACAGCACAACTTAATCGTGCCCACTCAAGCAATGGTACTGACTGGAACAAGACCTTCCTTGGGCATCATTGGCTTGAGTGGGTTCTAGGTTGCGTTATGGCGGGTGGCTTTATGTATGTTTTCGCGTGGATCACAAGCGATACGCCTCCCGAAGTGCTGGCTGCTCAAAAAATCGAAAAAGCTGAGCGAGAGTGCAAATCCACCTATGGGCATCAGGCAATCTCTCAACGCCTTATTACTAATCAGATGAAGTCACCTAGCACAGCCAAGGTGACTAGTCAGAACTCGGTTTATATGGGCGACTGCCGAGTAATGCACAATGGCTACATTGATGCTCAAAATAGCTTTGGCGTGTACTTGCAACAGAACTACACGGCTATAACAATTTACAACAAAGACTCCGATACGTTTACGCTTGAAAGCCTTGAAATGTAAATGCTCTTACAGAAGCTAGAGCACCTAACATCGACCTAAGAGACAGAGATGCTAAGTATCGTAAGTTGCGTGAGTTACTACATCTCACGCGACCTACGAACCAATCCCTTGCGCGCGTTAGTTAACGCAAGGGGTATGGGGTTATTAACGCAACACCTTAGAGCGTTGCGAACCTACGCAGAATCACACAACAGATCGGCTAATTCAGTTAGCACTAACCGCTCTCTAGTGTTACGGCTGGGCGTTTTGAAGGTATCGACAACAAGTCGCCCCTCGCGTTTGAATGCAGTTATTGCAGCCCTTGCCCGCTCTTTGCCAGTCCTATTACGTTTAAGCTCACTTGGGTACTCTGGAAACGCTTCAAGCACATGGAGCGCTGTGCTGGGGCCTGACATAACAGCCGGAACCGTTATATCTGCCTTATGGGCGACTTTAAGCACGCGCACAATCGATACCTGATCGAATAGCGCCTGTGTAATGCCATCACTTCCTGCGCCAGCACCCGAAGGCATAGGAATGCCTTGTTTAAACTCTACGCTAACAGGCTCAGCCCTGGCCGATAAGTTCGCCTTCTCGTGTACCACACTGATAAAACCGTCTTTATCAGTCATAGCTAAACGCGAACGAGCGCTATTGTACCAAGCGGTAGAGCCTGAATAGCTATTGCCTTAAGCGCTACTCAAATCGGGGGAGACGTCGTACCTTGCCACCTCGAAAACGACTTGTACTCATGGAGGAAAAATTGAGGATTTACATAACAGGTGCATCGTGCGCGGGTGTGACCACTTTGGGTCAAAACGTCGCAGCTCTGCTCGGTCTACGACAGGTCGATGTCGATGATTATTTCTGGATGCCCACTAACCCACCTTTTACAACCAAACGACCTCCCAGTGAGCGCGTTTCATTGATCCAGCAAAAGCTCGGTGACGACGATTGGGTGTTGTCCGGCTCTTGTATGGGCTGGGGAGAAGCGCTGATTACACATGTCGATCTGATTGTGTTCGTTGTCACACCGACGCCCGTTCGCCTCGAAAGGCTGGCCGTACGGGAGAAGAGGCGCTTTGGAGATCGGATAGCACCAGGTGGTGACATGCATGAGACACATGTGGCCTTTCGAGAATGGGCTTCGCAATATGACAATCCGGACTTTTCAGGACGCAACCGGGCCTGGCACGAGGCCTGGCTATCAGAGCAGACCGCTCAGATTTTGCGGATTGACGGGATGAAGAATGCTGAAAATATGGCTGCAGATGTCGTTCATGCGCTGTCACAAGCATCGCAATAACTCGAAGAATGACGGCCGATGAATGAGTTTCATCGCGCAAAAGTGCTCTTCGACTGATCAGATCAAGGTAGTTAAGCTGGCGTCTTTTCCAGCGATAGGGACGAACGCATAACAGAGGTTTGAATAGCCCCAGGTTGCTTATGGCACCTCCTGATCGGCCGTATTACGAGCCTTGGAGGTACTACGAAACCAACAGCGATTCACAGGATAAGAACCTGAGGTTAGCGCGGGGATTTCAGTCAGGGGGAAACCAGAACGAGTCGCGTCAGCACAGAGGCGATGAGGCAGAAGGGAATTAGCGCGGGACTTGCAGCGCTTGAGGCGATAGCGCGATCGCCTCAAGACGTGCTGGCCTACTCTTTAAAACGGCGCAGGCCACAGACGCTTATTTAAGCGTCAGGGTGCCTTTCATCAGAGCCACGTGGCCTGGGAAGGTGCAGTAGAAGGTGTAGTTCTCGCCGGCTTTGAGCTTGCTGGTGTCGAATTTAACCGAGTCTTTCTCACCGGCACCGAGGATTTTGGTGTGCGCAATAACGCGAGCGTCGTCAACCTTAACGTAGTTGTTGGCAACGCCAGCGCTCATGCCTTCGTTGATCACGCCTTGCTGGTCAGCAGCGGTGCTGATTACCAGGTTATGGCCCATGATCGAGGCAGGCATAGTGCCGGTGTGTTCCAAGTTTACAGTGAACTCTTTGCACGACTTATCGACCACGATGTTGTCGGTGCTGAAGCGCATTTGGTCAGTGCTCTGTACATCGACCGAGCACTCAGCGGCCATCAGGCCGGTGCTGCTCAGAGCCAGCAGGGATACAGCTAAACATTTACGGATCATGGGTGTTCCTCTGATTCGCTAATGGCTGCCAACCTTGTGAGTCGACAGCCGATGGGTTTACTCGATCTCTTCGTAGGGCAGGCCTACGTAGTTCTCGGCAATGTTGACCAGACCGGCATGGGAGCTTAGGTAGTACTCACGGTCGGCTTGCTGCATCTTTTGATCCCAAGCGTCTTTATGACCTTCGAAGTCGTGCAGCAGATTTGTCATGAACCAGCTGAAGCGCTCACCTTTCCAGATGCGACGCAGGGCCAGCTCAGAATATTTGTCCAACAAGTCGGTCCGGCCTTCAGTGTAGACCTTGACCAATATGCGGTACAAATAGCATACGTCGGACGCGGCCAGATTCAGACCTTTAGCACCGGTTGGAGGAACGATGTGGGCAGCGTCGCCGACCAGGAACAGCTTGCCGTACTGCATCGGTTCGACCACATAGCTACGCAGCGGGGCAATACTCTTCTCCAGCGATGGGCCGGTTTGCAGGTTGTCGGCAACGGACTGCGGCAGGCGGGATTTCAGGGTGTCCCAAAACCGCTCGTCGGACCACTCTTCAACCTTGTCGGTCAACGGCACTTGCAGGTAGTAACGGCTGCGGGTCAGCGAGCGCTGACTGCACAGCACAAAGCCATCTTCGTGGTGGGCGTAGATCAGCTCTTCGCTGCACGGCGGGGTATCCGCCAGCAGGCCCAACCAGCCGAACGGATAAACGCGCTCGTAGTGAGTCAACAGCTCAGCGGGGATGCTCTGCCGGGCCACACCGTGGTAGCCATCGCAACCGGCGATATAGTCACAGTCGATGCGATGAGTCTGGCCATCTTTCTCGTAAGTCACGTAAGGCTGCTCGCCTTTCATGTCGTGCGGCTTGGCATTTTCAGCCGAGTAGATGGTGATGCCAGCGCTGGCTTCACGGGCTTCCATCAGGTCACGAGTGACTTCGGTTTGGCCGTAGACCATCACCGTCTTGCCACCCGTCAGCTGTTTCAGATCGATGCGTACGCGCTTGCCCCCGACCAGCAGCTCAACGCCATCATGGACCAGGCCTTCAGCGTCCATACGCGCCGACACACCGGCCTCACGCAGCATGTCGACGGTGCCTTGCTCCAGCACACCGGCACGAATGCGACCCAGGACATAATCAGGGGTTTGCCGCTCGATAATGACGTTATCGATACCTGCTTTATGCAGCAGTTGGCCCAGCAGAAGTCCGGATGGACCGGCACCGATAATCGCAACCTGAGTCTTCATTTTGTACTTTTCCCGCTGTGATTTTGTCGTGGCCGCAAGTGCCGTCGACTGGGGTGTTTGATTAACTAGCTGCATTTTTGCCAAAAGCATCGCCCTGTTAAGGTTAAAATCGGGCAAATAAATGTACTTTTCAAAACACCGTGCGGTTACCGGATAGTTCTCAAGCCGCATAACATGCGGTCTTGCATGAGACCCATACGACTAATGGATAAGACTCAAATGGCTGTGCCAGTTTTCAAGCTGTACGGTGAGATGCAGGGCTGGCCAACCCCTGACCTCATGCACTGCGAGACAATTTCAGCGCGCAGCAGCAAGCACCATGGCGAGATCCAACTGCACCAGCACGTTGATCTCTACCAGCTGTTCTATATCCGCAGCGGTGTCGCCCAAGTCGAAATCGAAGGCGTGCATCAGGAGATTCGCGAGCCCTCCATCCAGGTCGTGCCTCCGCTGTTTGTCCATGGCTTTCAATTCGATAAGGACGTCGACGGCTACGTGCTAACCCTCGCCGCACCTTTGGTGGCCCAGCTCGAAGCGCAGCTGGAACCCAACTTGAGTAGCGCTGCGTGCTACCCGGTGCGCGAGTGGAGCCAACACCTAGATACGCTGTTCGCGGTATTGCAGAGTGAATACGAAGGCAGTGAGACGGCACGCAACACCTTGTTGCAGGCCTTGGTCGATGCATTGGCCGTCTGGCTCGCACGCCGACGCAAACGCCACGATGCGGTGAGCGGCAGCAGCGAGCGCAGTCGCGACTATTTGGCGCACTATTTAAAGCTGATTGAATTGCACTACCGCGAGCACTGGTCGATCGATCAATACGCTTATCGCATTGGCGTTTCCAGCACCTATTTAAACAACCTGTGCCGGCAGTTCACTGAGCACAGCGCACTGCAATTAGTGCATCAACGTTTGCTGCTCGAGGCCAAGCGCAATTTGATTTATACCGCCATGTCCGTGGCGCAAATTGCCGACAATTTAGGCTTTGCCGATCCGGCTTATTTCTCGCGTTTCTTCAAACGCATGAGCGGCCAAACCGCCCAGATGTTTCGCCAACAACGCCCCACTCCCTGAGCGGCGCAGATACTTCTGCAGCGAGCAGAATTCTCTTAACAGGAACTTGCGTAAAGCTGCTTACGCACGCCTGATGCAAGCAAAAATAAATCACAAACCAATGATTTATAAGGACTTTATACTTTAAATAAAGTTGGCCTGATCTTTGTAAGCGCGCCAGAGCTATAAAAAATAAATGGGTCTACCCACTATGAGCACGCCAATGAAAAAACTGTCTCCAGCCCTGCGCCTGAAAACTCTCGCGGCCGCCACTTTGGTTGCTACTGCTGCTTTTACCACTGCGGCCCACGCCACCGAAGGCGGCACCGGCTCGTGGCCCAACGGCATTGAAATCTACGGCATGGGCATCCTGCCGCCGCCCGGTACTTACGGGCAGATTTTTACCGGCGACTACCGCGCCGACACCCTGCGCGACAATGCCGGCCACAAAGCCGCTGATATCGACCTGCGCGTAACCACCATCGTGCCGCGTTTTATCTGGGTAACCGAAGAGAAAGTTCTCGGTGGCCAACTGGGTTTCCACGCCCTGCTGCCACTGAACGACATGCGCCTGAATATCAAGAACGGCCCGCATGACCGTAAGACCGGTATCGGTGATATGCACGTCGGCGCAGTACTGGGCTACCACCCAAGCGACAAGTTCCACGTTGCCGGCGGCCTGGACATCACCGCGCCAACGGGCAGCGAGTACGACAAGAACGACATCATCAACCTAGGCAACAACTACTGGACTGCCGAAGCCGTCCTAGCGTTGACCTACATGGACCCAACCGGCTTCAACGCCGACATCCGCATGATGTACGACTACAACTTTGAGAACCGCGCGACCAACTACAAGTCCGGTCAAGAACTGCACGCGGACTACACCCTAGGCTGGGCTTTCGCCCCAGGCCTGGTGATCGGTGTCGGCGGTAATCTCTACAAGCAAATCAGCGACGACAAGTGCAGCTACTCCAACTGCGACGCAGCCGCCGCAGTGGACGCCGCCCACGGCAACCGTGGCAGCAGCTTCTCGATCGGCCCAGCCGTGCAGTACTCCAGCCCGAACGGCTGGCAGCTGAGCGCCAAGTGGCAAGACGAGTCCGGCGTGCGTAACCGTCCAGAAGGCCAGGCTTACTGGTTCAAGTTCACTACCGCGCTGTAAGGCACAACCGGCAGTTAAGCAAAAAGGCCCTGAACGCGCGAACACTCAGGGCCTTTGGGTTAAGCCGGGGCACTACTTAGGCTTGATCCGATAGCTGACTTGGGCGCGACTCATACCCAGCATCTGCGCGGCAGCCGTGATGTTGCCGTCGGTCTTTTCCAGCGCCAAACGCACCAGCATCAACTCCACCTCCTCCAGTGAAGTGCCCAGCTCTCGGGTCTGCCCGCTGACGAAAGCACGTAGGCTGTCCAAGGCATTTTCGGCCGCGCACAAATCAGGCTCCGCAGCAGTTGACGCGGGCTGCTCAGCAGCGTGGGCGACACCGTGCAAGCGCCCATCCAAGGTCAAGCCAGCTGGCAACGGGAAACTGTCCTGATTACCCAAGGTGATGTGCTTGAGATCCATCGCCTCACCATCGGGGCAGGTGATCACCCCACGCTCGATAAGGTTCTGCAGCTCCCGGATGTTGCCGGGGAATAAATGGGTCAGCAGCACGTTGCGCAGACGCGTGGTAAAGCCCGGAATATTGCGCTCATAACGACGGGTAAAACGCTGCAGAAAATGATTCATCAACGGCTGGATATCTTCGCGCCGTTCCCGCAGCGGTGGCAGGTGAATCGGGTAGACGTTGAGGCGGTAGTAAAGGTCTTCACGAAAGCGCCCGGCCGCCACCTCTGCGCGCAGATTCGCATGGGTGGCCGCGATCACCCGCACATCGACTTTAATCGCCGCGTTGCCACCGACGCGCTCAATCTCCCCCTCCTGCAAAGCGCGGAGAATTTTGCTCTGCGCACTGGCGCTTAAGGTGCCGATTTCATCCAGGAACAAGGTGCCGCCATCAGCCCGTTCAAAGCGCCCCGGACGGGAACGCTCAGCCCCGGTAAAGGCACCGCGCTCAACCCCAAACAATTCGGCCTCAACCAAATTCTCCGGCAGGTTGGCGCAGTTCAGTGCCACCCAGGGCCGCTCACTGCGCCGGCTGCGCTGGTGCAAGGTACGGGCGAAGAACTCTTTACCCACCCCCGACTCACCGGTGAGCAACACCGTGGCCTGGGTCGGCGCAACTTTCTCCAGCAACTGCCGCGCCGCGATAAAACCTGAGGAGCCACCGACCATTTCATCGCTCAGCGCGGTTTTGATCGAGGGCGCCAAGGCTTCATCTTCAGGGCTGCGCTGCGGGTGATTACTCTGCCCGAAAAAAGCCTCGGCATTGAGCCTGATCAACTCAGGGTCAACATCGGCCCATTGATTAGCGGGCTTGCCCACAATGCGGCAGGCCGAGTGGCCACAACCACTGCATTCGATCTCGCGAAAAACGATCAGCCGCCCCAACAGGGAAGAGGCATAGCCACTGGCATAACCGATCGCCATCCAGCACACGGCATCATCACTTAAACCGTAAGTTGCCAGATGCTCATCGGCCTCAAGAGAGTTGTTCCAGAGCAGTTCCGAGTAGAAGTGACCGATCCCATTGTCTATCTCGAAACGAATCGCTTCGACGTTCATCATGCCTTCAAGCATGTGCAGACGCGGACCGGCACTGAACAGTGCATCGTGATCGCCGTCAGGCCAATGCTTGGCCACTTGCTCCGCATCACGGGCACCGGATTGCCACCCCAGGCGGGTAAGCAAACTGCGCGCGCCCTCCAGCCCTAGCGAGCTAATCAATTCGGCACGCATCGCCCCGAACACCGAGCTTTGCAGCAGCATCATGCGCTGGCCACAGAGCCAGATAAAACCGTCCTGGGGGGCGAAAGCGACGGTGTCTGCCAAGTCCTCGGCGTTAGGCAGACCATCCGCTCGAAACTCACTGGTGCGGTTAACCAGCAGGCGTTTTTTGCGCGTTAAGAGGCTACTGAGCAGGTCCTCTTCAATCGACGGAGCAGACATTTTGCTGCGTGGCATGACGAATACGCTTCTATATGTTTCAACGGCCGCAATGGTTAGCCACGCCGGGCTCCGGGGTCAATGAATGTCAGTCAAATGGTCAGGATTTCGTCCGATTATCGGACGCAAGACTCGATATTTTCGTCGTGTTTTCTGCTCGCTGCAAAAAATCATCACTAATTTTCCACAGGCAAATGCTCGCTTACTCCGCGGCGAATTTCCGCACTCCCCTGCAAAAGCCCAGCCCACCTGCCCTGCGGCAATATCACTCATGCCTGCGACAAATGGGCACGCTTCTTGATAACGCTCAGGTTGTGAAGAACCCCTGTTGCTTAAGCATCGCCCTCATCGTGACCGGCCCGTTTGCGCAAGCCTTGAACGATCGCACTGCCACAGCCAGACAAGCGATTGGGGTTTTACCCGGCAATCGCCCGCTTAGTGTCTACGTTGAAACCTGAAGAACCCAAGGTACTAATCCCATGTCCCCACGCCCTACTGCTTACGCCAATCTTGAGCTGCAACCTATTGCAGGTCAGTGGCGCGCCGGCTCGTCCTCGCGCGCCCTTGACGTACTCAACCCTTACAACGACGAGAAGTTGTTGAGCATCCCGCTGGCCACCCGCGAAGACCTCAACGAGGCCTATCTGGCGGCGCAAAAAGCCCAGCAAGAGTGGGCGCAAACAGGTCCGGCGCAACGCGCTGCGATCATGGTTAAGGCCGTTGAAATCTTCGACCAGCGCCACGACGAAATCGTCGAGTGGATCATCCAAGAGGCCGGTGGTACCCGCATCAAGGCTGAGATCGAATGGGGCGCTGCGCGCGCTATCACTCTGGAATCCGCCAGCCTGGCGAGCCGCGTCCACGGCCGCATCATGCTGTCCAACGTGCCGGGTAAAGAAAACCGCGTTTACCGCGAAGCGCTGGGCGTTATCGGTGTCATCAGCCCATGGAATTTCCCGCTGCACCTGACGGCCCGTTCCGCTTCCCCGGCTCTGGCTCTGGGTAACGCCGTGGTGATCAAACCCGCCAGCGACACCCCAGTAACTGGCGGTCTGCTGCTGGCGCGGATCTTCGAGGAAGCGGGCCTGCCAGCAGGCGTTCTCAGCGTAGTGGTGGGCTCCGGCGCGGAAATCGGTGATGCCTTCGTTGAGCACCCGGTGCCTGGCTTTATCTCCTTCACCGGCTCGACCCAAGTGGGGCGCAACATCGGGCGCATTGCCAGCGGTGGCGAGCACCTCAAACACGTCGCCCTGGAACTGGGTGGCAACAGCCCCTTCGTCGTTCTGGCTGACGCCGATCTGGACCGCGCCGTGCACGCTGCCGCTGTGGGCAAGTTCCTGCACCAAGGGCAGATCTGCATGGCGATCAACCGCATCATCGTGGAACAGCCCCTGTACGCAGAATTCTGTGAGCGCTATGCCGCCCGCGTTAAAGAGCTGCAATACGGCGACCCAAGCGATCCGAAAACCGTTGTCGGTCCCGTCATCAACGCCAAGCAACTGGCAGGGCTGAAAGACAAAGTCGCGACGGCTATCGCTGAAGGCGCCAAGGTGCTGGTGGCCAACGCACCGCAAGGCAACGTCATGCCTCCACATGTCTTCGCTGACGTGACTGCAGACATGGAAATTGCCCGCGAAGAAATCTTCGGCCCGCTGGTTGGCATTCAATGCGCCCGCGACGAAGCACACGCGCTTGAACTGGCCAACATGAGCGAATACGGCCTGTCCAGCGCAGTGTTCACCGAGAACCTGGAGCGCGGCGTGCAGTTCGCCCGACGTATCCACGCCGGCATGACTCACATCAACGACATCCCCGTCAACGATGAGCCGAACACGCCGTTTGGCGGTGAGAAGAACTCGGGGCTGGGGCGCTTTAACGGCGACTGGGCTATCGAAGAATTCACCACTGATCATTGGATCTCGGTGCAGCACAAGCCGCGTCAATACCCTTTCTAACCGTGATGTAAAAGAGAATAAGGAGCACCCAATGTTCCAACTGAAAAACCGCTCGGCGCGTGGCCAAGCCATCGCCGCCGGCCTTGCCCTGCCGTTAATTCTGCTCAGTGCTGCTGCGTTCGCCGAAGGCGATGGCAAATGGCGCGGTGGCGAGAACGTTTACGAAAAAGTCTGTGGTCGTTGCCACGAAATCGGTGTTGGCCCGGTGATCAAAGGCCGGCAATTGCCGGTTGAGTACACCCAGGCCATCGTCCGCAATGGTTTGCGCGCAATGCCGGCTTGGACCGAAGCCTACATCGACAATAAGTCGTTGCAAGAAGTCGCCGAGTACGTCCAGAAGTCCCCCGCTCCGGCGGCCCCGGCTAAGCCTTGAGGAGTGACGCCATGAACGTCGCACGTCGTTCCCTGCTTAAAGGCGCCGCGGTCGGTGGCTTGTCCGCCGCTGCGCTGAGTGCCTCGGGCCTTGGCATGGCTTCGAGCCTGCTGCGTGAGCCCGCTCGCCCGGCGCTGGCCCTGGTCAGCGGCAGCGCCGCTGAAGCTGCGTTTCTTCTGGGCGCACGCGCCAGCGCAGCGAGCATCAAGGTACAGCGCACTGACCTTGGCCTGCCGTACATGCAGCAACTGGCTGCCCAACTGGCCAGCCCGCAGCCGCAACGCATCATCGGCCTGGTCGATGACGCCAGCGCCACGCTGATCCTCGACCTGGCACGCAGCGCCGGTGCGCGTGTGCAGTTCGTTGGCCACCACGCGGCGAGCGCTGATGGCTCGCGCCATGAGCTGCTCAGCGCGACGGGCAGCGAAGCCTGTGCCCTGCGCTTCGGTCACCAGCTGCAAAGCTGTGGCGCGGGCTTCAGCCTGCGTGAGCAAGGTCAGGCCAAACAAGGCCTGAGCCTGGATCTGGCCGTCAGCGCCACAAACGCTGACGCCGCTGACCAGTGGCTTGCCACTCTGGGGCACACCTTGGCCTGCGCAGGCCGTGCGGACGCTCCAGCAGCGCCACGCATTAGCAATCTACAAACGCCGCTACGCGGCCATTTCGTTTCGTTCTCGATCGAGTCCGGAAGGAGCCTTAACGTATGACCGAACAAAACACCCCACTACTGCCTAAGGGCGTAGATGCTGCCAACTTCGAGCAGGCAATGGCCAAGTTCCGCAAGCTGGTCGGTGACGAAAACGTACTGGTGAAGAGCGAGCAGCTCGTGCCGTACACCAAGATCATGATGTCCACCGACAGCGAGAACCACACACCTTCGGCGGCGATCACCGCCCTGACCGTGGAACACGTGCAAGGCGTGGTGAAGATCTGTAACGAGCACAAAATCCCGGTCTGGACTTTCTCCACCGGGCGTAACTTCGGTTACGGCTCGGCGGCCCCAGGCCAGCGCGGCCAGGTCATGCTCGACCTGAAGAAAATGAACAAGATCATCCACATCGACCCAGAGCTGTGCACCGCTCTGGTTGAGCCGGGGGTGACTTACGGGCAGCTGTACGACTACATCAACGAAAACAACCTGCCGCTGATGCTGTCCTTCTCCGCGCCGTCGGCTATCGCCGGCCCGGTTGGCAACACCATGGACCGCGGTGTGGGCTACACCCCATACGGCGAACACTTCCTGATGCAGTGCGGTATGGAAGTGGTTCTGGCTAACGGCGACGTTTACCGTACCGGTATGGGCGGCGTTGAAGGCTCCAACTCCTGGCAGGTGTTCAAGTGGGGTTACGGCCCGACGCTGGACGGCATGTTCACCCAGGCTAACTACGGTATCTGCACCAAGATGGGCTTCTGGCTGATGCCCAAGCCACCGGTGATGATGCCGCTGGAAATGAAGTTCCCGAAAGAGACCGATATCAACGAAATCGTTGAGTTCATCCGTCCTCTGCGTATCGCCAACATCATCCCGAACTCCGTGGTGATCGCCGGCACTATCTGGGAAGCTGCTGCCGCCGGCGTACGTCGTTCCGACTACATCAGCGAGCCTGGGGTGACGCCAGACGCCGTGATCGAGCAGATCCGCAAAGACAAAGACATGGGCGCGTGGAACGTTTACGCCTGCCTGTACGGCACCCAAGAACAGGTCGACGTGAACTTCAAGATCGTTCAAGGCGCGCTGGCCAAACTGGGCAAGGGCAAAATGTACACCGAGAAAGAATCCCTCGGTAAGCAGCCGTTCACCTACCGCTCCGAGATGATGAAAGGCATTCCGAACCTGCAGGAATTCGGTCTGTACAACTGGCGCGGCGGCGGTGGCTCGATGTGGTTCGCCCCAGTGAGCCAGGCGCGCGGTAGCGAGTGCGACAAGCAATACGGCCTGGCCAAGAAGATCCTCAACAAGCACGGTCTGGACTACGTCGGCGAGTTCATCGTCGGCTGGCGCGACATGCACCACGTGATCGACGTGCTGTATGACCGCACCAATCCAGAAGAAATGCAGCGGGCTGATGCCTGCTTCAACGAGCTGTTGGATGAGTTCGAGAAACTGGGTTACGCGGTATACCGCGTTAACACCCACTTCCAAGAGCGTGTAGCGCAAAGCTACGGCAAGGTTAAGCGCAAACTTGAGCACACCCTCAAGCAGGCACTGGACCCGAACAACATCTTGGCTCCGGGCAAATCCGGCATCGACCTGAACAACAAGTTCTAAGTCGTGCCAAGGCCTCGCCGACCGAGTCGGCGGGGCCTTTTTATGTGCGTGAATTCAATGCGTACCGCCAGCGCGCTATCCGCGTGCGGCTGATCTATTCCACAGACCTAAGTCTACCGAGCGTTACCGCCGCCATTTACCCACTGCGGCCAGGTCCACGCCTTACCCAGGCGTGGCCTCCATAACCTGCCGCAGAGCAGGTGCATAAACCTCACGCTGGCTTACCAGCGGCCACCACATCACTTACCACTCGAATAAGATGGATCCGCTAGATGCTTGTTAAAAACTCCCTGCGCAGCAAGATTGTCGCGTTGTTTGGCGCCAGCCTGTTGCTGCTGCTGATCGCTGCACTGTCGATTTTCTGTCTGCTATCGAACTACAACCAAGGCTACAAAACCCTGGCCGAGCAATCCGTGGTTGCCTCCGAACTCATCACCCAAGCTAACCTCGCCTACAAGCTGCAAGCCTGGGAACTCAGCACCGCGCCTGAACGGCAAGATGGCCCCGCCAGCCGCGCACGCGTTACCGAGCAACAACAGCGGGTATTGCGCAACCTGCAGCAACTGGCCGCCCTGCCCCTCGACGCCAGCGCCCGGGAGCAGATTCAGCGCCTGCAGCAAGAGCAGCAAAGCCTGGCCGCCCAGTATCAACAAGGCGTGCCCGGCAGCAGCGCGCAAGAATTGGCCGCGCACGCCGACCAGCAATTGACCAACCTGCTCAGCCTGATCGATCAGAGCACCGAGCAACGCCTGCAGCAGCTCGATGATCAAGCCAAACGCACCTGGCTGATCGGCAGCCTCAGCATACTGGCGATTGCACTGCTGACGGCGCTGGCGGGCCTGTACTGGCTGAGCAAAAACCTCATCACCCCGCTGACCCGCTTAAGCGCCTGCATGGTGCAACTGAGCAAGGGTAACTTCTCCGAGCAAGTCCATCACCTGAGCACCGACGAGTTGGGACGCCTGACTTGGGCTACCAATAACCTGCGCGATTTTCTCTCCGACACCTTTGCCAACCTGACCACCAACAGCAACCGTCTGGATCAAGCCAGTGATGAGCTCAACGCCATCGCCGCGCAGATCAGCCAAGGCATTCAGAACCAAGGCCTGCGCACCGATCAGGTGGCCACCGCCATGGAAGAGATGAGCGCCGCCGCCCAGGAGGTGGCTCGCCATACCGTGGCCGCCGCCCGCGCCGCCGACGATGCCGAGCAAGCCACGCAGCAAGGCGAGCAAGCCATGATCGGCATGGTCAACAGCATCAGCAGCATTCGCGACGAAATCGGCCGCACCGCAGAAGTGATCCTGCAACTCGAAGACGACAGTGCGCGCATCGGCAAAGTGCTGGCGGTGATTCACAGCATCGCCGAACAGACCAACCTGCTCGCCCTCAACGCCGCCATCGAGGCCGCGCGCGCGGGGGAAAGCGGTCGCGGCTTTGCCGTGGTGGCCGATGAGGTACGTAATCTCGCGCAGCGCACAGCGGAGTCCACCGCCGAGATCAACACCATCATCAACGCCGTGCAGCGCGGTGCGGAAAGTGCGGTGAAGGCCATTGAAAGCGGCAAGAGCAGCAGCCTCAAAGGTGTCGAGCAGGTCGATCTGGCCTGTTCGATTTTGGCTGGCGTGACTAACTCCGTGCTGACCATCCGCGATATGAGCACGCAGATCGCCACCGCTGCCGAAGAGCAAACCCTGGTGGCCGAAGACATCTCGCGCAACCTCACCGACCTGGTGATGATCGCCACCGACAACCAGCACAACGTGCAGCGCACCGAACAAGCCAGCCAAAACCTGCGCAGCGTCTCGCAGAACCTCAGCAAGGTGACTGAGCTGCAACACCGCAGCTAAACCCAGCAGGCTTACAGGCAAAAAAAACCAGAGCCAGGCTCTGGTTTTTTTATCCTCGCGAAACGCGCCGGGGGCTTATTCAGCCTGCGGGTTGAGCGACTCCACACCGACTTCATCCCACACCGATTCGGCCAGGTGGAAGGTCGCGTTGGCTGCCGGGATGCCACAGTAGATGGCGCTCTGCATCAGCACTTCTTTGATCTCGTCACGGGTCACGCCGTTGTGCTTGGCGGCGCGCAGGTGCAGCTTGAGTTCGGCCTCGCGGTTCATGCCGATCAGCATGGCGATAGTGATCAGGCTGCGGGTGTGGCGCGGCAGGCCCGGACGGGTCCAAATATCACCCCAGGCGTGGCGGGTGATCATTTCCTGGAACTCCTCGTTGAACGGCGTGAGGTGCTTCAGGCTGTTGTCTACGTGGGCATCACCCAGCACGGCACGGCGCACTTGCATGCCGGCGTCGTAGCGTTGTTTCTCGTCCATCTTGTACACCTTTGTCGCAATTTGAATGCAGCGCCAGCAGGCGCCGCACAGAGAGTTTTACACGGGGCTGAGCAAGGCGCTGCTCAGCACGCGTTCAGGCCTTGAGGAAATGTTCCAGAGCCTGGGTGAACGCCGCGCCAGCCTCGACGTTGGACAGGTGCGCGGCGTGGAAGTCGAGCTGCTGCGCGCCAGCGATGCGCTGCTGCATAAAGCGCCCGTCTTCGGGGGTGGTCACGGCATCGCCGGTGCCGCAGATGATCAAGGTTTTCGCTTGGATCTGGCCCAGTTGCTCACGGAAGTCCGCATCGCGCACAGCGGCGCAGTTAGCCGCGTAACCGGCCGGGTTAGTGCTGGCCAGCATCGACACGATACGCTCGGCTACCACCGGGTTCGCGGCGGAAAATTGCGGGGTAAACCAACGGGCGATGGAGCCGTCACGCAGCTCGGCCATGGCTTGCGCGCCACCGGCGGTGACGGTGGCGATGCGCGCATTCCAGCCCTCGGCATTGCCGATCTTGGCAGCGGTGTTGCACAGCACGATATGGCTGAAGCGCTCAGGAGCG
This sequence comes from Pseudomonas sp. 5P_3.1_Bac2, assembly GCF_025465995.1. Lineage (GTDB taxonomy): Bacteria > Pseudomonadota > Gammaproteobacteria > Pseudomonadales > Pseudomonadaceae > Aquipseudomonas. The sequence continues at coordinate 246,061 of NZ_JANLNY010000022.1, forward strand.
TTGATGCCCAGCCACTGGCCGATCAAGCCGCCCATGGACAGGCCGCAATACGCCGCGCGTTCGACCTTAAGTGCATCCAACAGGGCCAGCACATCGCGCCCCAGTTGTTCGATGCGGTAAGGACCGTCAGTGACGCTGGAGCCGCCATGCCCCCGGGTGTCGTAACGCACCACGCGAAAGGATTGGCTCAGCTGCGGGATTTGCTCATCCCACATGCCCAGGGTCGTGCCCAACGAGTTGGACAGCACCAAGACAGGGGCAGCGGCCGGGCCGTCGATTTGATAGTTCAACACGCCATCAGCCAGTTGCAGAGTTGCCACAACGATTCTCCTTCAGAAGTTTTGATGTTCAGCCACGGCGAGGGCGACCCAACGCTGTGCTTGACCCAGGTAGTGAGCCGGATCAAGCAAACGATCCAGCTCGGCAGAATTCAGCTCGGCGCTCACCTCGGCGTTTTCGCCCAGGACCTCGCGCAGATGACGGCCTTGGCTAAGCGCCTGACGGCAGCAGACCTCCACCAGATGGTGAGCGGTGTCGCGCCCGATGCGTTGGGCCAGGGCGATGCTCACCGCCTCGGCCAGCACCAGACCTTTGGTCAAATCCAGATTGCGGCGCATGCGCGCCCTGTCGACTTCCAGCCCCGGCACGGCGATCAGCGCCTGTTGCAAGGCGCCGGCGACCAAGCGGCACAGCTCCGGCAGGGTTTCCCACTCGGCATGCCACAGGCCCAGGCTGCGTTCGTGCTCCTGCGGCATGGCGGCGAACATGGTCGAAACCAAACCCGGTGCGCGACTGGCCGCGCCGATCAAAACCGCCGCACCGACCGGATTGCGCTTATGCGGCATGGTCGAAGAACCGCCTTTACCCGGCGCCGACGGCTCGAATACTTCGCCAACATCGGTTTGCATCAACAGGCTCAGATCACGGCCGAGCTTACCCAAGGTGCCGGCGATCAAACCGAGCAGGCTGGCGAACTCCACTAATCGATCACGCTGGGTGTGCCAAGGCTGCTCCGGCAGGCCCAGCCCTAACTCGGCGGCTAACGCTTCGCTTACCGCCCACGCAGGCTCGCCCAGTGCCGCCAAGGTGCCGGCGGCGCCGCCGAATTGCAGCACCAGCAGGCGTGGTTTGAGTTCAGCTAAGCGCTGGCGATGACGGGTGATGGCCCCCAGCATGCCCGCGAGCTTCATGCCCAAGGTCACAGGCGTGGCGTGTTGCAGCCAGGTGCGCCCCGGCAGGACGGTGTCGGCATGCAGCGTGGCCTGTGCCGCGAGGGCAGCGGCCAGCTGCGCCAAATCAGTTTCCAGGAGGAAGATGGCATGGCGCAGTTGCACAATCAGACCGCTGTCCATGGCGTCCTGACTGGTGGCGCCCAAGTGCACATAGCGTTCGGCTTCGGCATTGCACGCGGCAACCCGTTTGCCCAACGCTTTAACCAATGGAATGGCCGAGTTACCGGCAGTGGCAATCGCTTCGGCCAGCGCCGCGTAGTCGTATTGGTCAGCGTCACAAGCTGCCTCAATGTGCACCACCGCGTTCTGCGGGATTACACCTACGCGGGCCTCAGCTCGGGCCAACGCTGCTTCGAAATCCAACATGCCCTGTACACGCCCGGCGTCGCAAAACACCGCACTCATGGCACTGCTGCTGAAGTAGCGTTCAAACAATTGGTTACCTGTGCCTTGGCTCATTACCTAACCTTAGTGATCGTGATGGAGGTACTCCGCCTGTTTGGGCAGGCGCAAGCTAAACAAGAAAGCGATGGCCAGCATGGCCGTCACATACCAATAAAAGACGTCTTCCATACCCAGGGTTTTCAAACCCAAGGCCGCGTATTCCGCCGTGCCGCCAAACAGCGCGTTGGCCACCGCATAGGCCAAGCCGACCCCCAAGGCGCGGACATGCGGCGGGAACATCTCCGCCTTCACCAGGCCACTGATCGAGGTGTACAGACTGACAATAGCCAAGGCCAGGGTAATCAGCACAAAGGCCATAAACGGACTGTCGACGCTCTTCAGCGCATGCATCAACGGCACGGTGCAGAGGGTGCCAAGGGCACCGAACAGGAGCATGGAATTACGTCGCCCAATACGGTCGCTGAGCATGCCGAACAGCGGCTGCATGCACATGTACACAAACAGCACGGCGGTCATCACAAAGCTGGCAGTGGACTTGGGCATGCCGGCGCTATTGACCAGGTACTTCTGCATGTATGTGGTGAAGGTGTAGAAAATCAGCGAACCGCCAGCGGTGTAACCGAGCACGGTGATAAAGGCGCCGAAGTGATTGCGGAACAGCCCTTTGACACTGCCGGCCTCTGCGCTTTCACGCTCTTGCGGCTTGCTGGTCTCGACCAGCGAACGGCGCAGATACAGCGACACCACCGCCGCTAAAGCGCCCACGGCGAACGGAATGCGCCAGCCCCAGGCGTGCATCTGGTCTTCGCTCAACAATTGCTGCAAGACCACGATCAGCAGCACCGCCAGCAGTTGTCCGCCAATCAATGTGACGTACTGGAACGAGGCATAAAAACCGCGCTGGCCGCGCAGCGCCACTTCGCTCATATAGGTCGCGGTGGTGCCGTACTCGCCCCCCACCGACAGGCCTTGCAGCAGGCGCGCCATTAGCAATAAAAACGGTGCCCAGGCACCGATTTCGTTATACGTCGGCAGGCAGGCGATCACCAGTGAGCCGACACACATCAGCATCACCGACACCACCATGGAATGTTTGCGGCCACGTCGATCCGCCAAACGGCCAAAGATCCAGCCACCAATTGGCCGCATCAAGAAGCCGGCAGCGAATACACCAGCCGTATTAAGCAACTGTACAGTCGGATCATCGGAAGGAAAAAACGAAGAGGCGAAATAAATCGCACAGAACGCATATACATAAAAATCGAACCATTCCACCAGGTTGCCGGATGAAGCTCCGACGATGGAGAAGATTCTTTTGCGCTTCAGCTCTGCTGAGTAATGTGTTGTTGTCATGGCGTTCGAATCCTAGAGAGGGATAGCTGAAATCTGACCATGACTGACCACCTGCGTTCCACAAGCAAACCCCCGGCAGGCCTTGCCTGCCGGGGTCATTTTTAGACTTTACTGATAGCCAGCGCCAAGCCCTGACCAACGCCAATGCACATGGTTGCCAGCCCCAGCTGACCGCCGGATTTTTCCAGCTGATGCAGCGCGGTCAACACCAGGCGCGTACCGCTCATACCCAGTGGGTGACCCAAGGCAATAGCGCCGCCATTAGGGTTAACACTGGCGGCGTCATCGGCCAGGCCGAGATCACGCATACAGGCCAGACCTTGCGCCGCGAAAGCTTCGTTGAGCTCGATGACATCATAGTCGTCGATGGTCAGGCCCAGCCGTTCGTTGAGCTTGCGCACTGCCGGCACCGGGCCGTAGCCCATGATGCGTGGCGCCACGCCAGCACTGGCCATGCCCAGCACTTTGGCGCGCGGAGTCAGACCATACTTCTCGACCGCCGCTTTGGAGGCCAGGATCATCGCCGCCGCACCGTCGTTAACGCCCGAGGCGTTGCCCGCGGTGACGGTCTTATCCGGACCATTGACTGGCTTGAGCTTGCTCAGGATTTCCAGCGTGGTGTCCGCCCGTGGGTGTTCATCGGTGTCGATGATGGTGTCGCCTTTCTTGCCCTTGATCACTACCGGGACGATTTCTTCGGCGAAGAAACCTTGCGCCTGAGCGCGCGCGGCTTTTTGCTGACTGCGCAGGGCGAAGGCGTCCTGATCGGCGCGGCTGATGTTGAACTCATCGGCGACGTTGTCGGCGGTTTGCGGCATGGCATCCACGCCATACAGCGCTTTCATTTTCGGGTTGATAAAGCGCCAGCCGATGGTGGTGTCTTCGATCTTCTGCGTACGCCCAAAAGCCGTTTCGGCTTTGCCCATCACGTAGGGCGCGCGGGACATCGACTCCACGCCGCCCGCGATGGCCAGTTCCATTTCGCCACTGGCGATGGCGCGGAAGGCACTGCCCGCCGCGTCCAGACCGGAGGCGCACAGACGGTTCAAGGTCACGCCCGGCACGCTGGCCGGAATGCCGGCCAACAGCAGCGCCATGCGGGCGACGTTGCGGTTGTCTTCGCCGGCCTGGTTGGCGCTGCCCATAAACACTTCGTCAATCGCGCCTGGGTCCAGCTGCGGATTGCGCTCAAGCAGGGCTTTGAGCGGGATCGCCGCCAGGTCGTCAGCCCGTACCGTGGCCAGACCACCGCCGAAGCGACCGATGGGTGTGCGGATGGCGTCGCAGATAAATACGTCGCGGCTCATTATTCGTCACCACTCTTTTGCCCGTGGGCAATCGCTGTACGCTCTTCAAGGGCACGCAGGGCTTGCAGCTCATGCGCTTGCGGCACTGCGGTATCTGTCACCACCTCTGCAAAACGAATCGCCCAGCCGGTGTTCTCGATGATCTGCTCGCGGGTTACGCCTGGGTGAATCGAGGTGACGATGAACTCGTTTGTCCCCTCTTCCGGTTCCATGATGCACAGGTCGGTGATGATCGCCACCGGCCCGGCACCTGGCAGGCCCAGACGCTTGCGGTGATCGCCGCCTTCGCCATGGCCGACGGAGGTGATAAAGGCCAGCTTATCGACGAAGGTGCGGTGCCCCTGCTTGAGGATGATGAATACCTTCTTCGCGGAACCGGCGATTTCTGGCGCGCCACCGGCACCGGGCAGGCGCACTTTCGGCGAGAAGTAATCGCCGATCACGGTGGTGTTGATGTTGCCGAACTTGTCGACCTGCGCCGCGCCCAGGAAACCCACGTCGATACGGCCGCCTTGCAGCCAGTAGCGGAAGATTTCGCCAGTCGGTACGACGGTGTCGGCCGTTTCCGCCAGCTCACCATCACCGATGGACAGCGGCAGCACGTTGGGCTTGGCGCCGATCGGGCCGGATTCGTAAATCAGGGTCACTTCTGGGGCGTGGGTCAGACGCGCCAAGTTGGCCGCTTTGGACGGCAGACCAATGCCCACGAAGGTTACGTCAGTGTTCTTCAGGCGGCGCGAAGCGGCCACGGTCATCATTTCGTTAGTGGTGTAGGCGCTCATTATTTGGCCTCCTGCAATTTGCCCTGGAACGCTGCAAAGTCAGCAGTGCCACGGATATAGGTGTCGATCCACGCGGTGAAGCTGTCACGGTCGCGGGCAATCGGGTCCCACGCCTGGTAGAACGCGTTATCACGCTCGTAGTAACCGTGCGCGTAGGACGGATGCGCGCCGCCAGGCACCCGGCACACGGCAGCCAGCGCCCAGCTCGGCAACACGCAGGCGTTCATCGGGGCGTTGAGATCGTCGACGATCTCTTCCACGGTGACGATGCAACGCTTGGCGGCCAGCGCGGCTTCTTTCTGCACCCCAAGGATGCCCTGGATCAGCACGTTGCCCTTGCGGTCAGCTTTCTGCGCGTGGATCACCGTCAAGTCCGGGCGCACGCTGGGCACAGCGGCCAGTTGCTCACCGGTGAACGGGCAGTTGATGAACTTGATCAGCGGGTTGACCTTGGGCAGGTCGCTGCCGGCGTATGCGCGCAGTACGGCGAACGGCAGGCCAGAGGCACCGGCGACATAGGCGTTAGCCAGGTCAGCGTGGCTGTGCTCTTCGATTTCCAACGGCTGTGGCCACTGTTTCTCGACGGCATCGCGCAGGCGGTGCAACGAGCCCACGCCCGGGTTGCCACCCCAAGAGAAGATCAGCTTTTTGGCGCAACCGGCACCGATCAGCAAGTCATACACCAGGTCTGGAGTCATCCGCACCAGGGTCAGGTCTTTTTTGTCCTGACGAATGATTTCGTGCGCCGCCGCAGTCGGAATCAGGTGGGTGAAGCCCTCAAGGGCAACAGTGTCGCCGTCGTTGACGTAGCGCGAAATAGCTTCGCCAAGGGAAATGATGTCAGCCATGTGTGGTTCTCTCGTGGGTCACAGTAGCCACCTGGCCAGGTGGCGGTGCGCTGAGGTTAGGCCTGTGCCCGCGACGGAACAATCCGATAATCGCCTTAATGTTCGATTATCGAACTGAACTCGATCAGCGGATTTTCCTCAGGCAACACCCAGTCGCCACGCGCCTTGTCACACACAAAGCGCGTTTTTGCAGAGACCCTTACCGGCCGAGACTAGGCAGTAGGATTACGGAACAGTTGGCTGCTCAGCTCACGACTGGCGTTGAGCATCAGGGGCAAATAACGCTTTTCCAGTTCACTGGCCGGCACCCGGCCGGCGTGGGTGCTGATATTCATCGCCGCCAGCACATGGCCGGTGGAGTCGTAGACCGGCACGGCCAGGGAACGCAGGCCCTGCTCCAGCTCCTGGTCGACGATGCTCCACCCTTGCTTGCGGACTTTTTGCAGGCATTCCCACAATGAGTCCGGGCTGTCCAAGGTGCGGCTGGTATTGGGCAGCAACTCAGCGTGGGTGAAGTAATCCTGCAGTTGCTCATCATCCAATGCGGCCAGCAGCACCCGGCCCATGGACGTGCAATAGGCCGGCAGGCGGCTGCCGACGCTTAAATCCACCGAGATCAAACGCTGGGGAATCGCCGAGCGGGCGATATAGAGAATCTGCTCGCCTTCCAGCGTGGCCAGACTGCAGGCCTCGTGCAGTTGCTCGCTCAAGCGGTCCAGATAGGGCTGCGCCGACACCGCCAAGGGCGTCGAGGACAGATAGGCGTGGCCTAAGGTCAGCACCTTGGGCAGCAGCGAATAGGTGCGCCCATCGGTGGTGGCGTAACCCAGCTTCATCAGGGTGTACAGGCAACGGCGCACAGCGGCGCGAGGAATCTCAGTGCGGTGACTGATCTGAGCGATGGTCAGCTGCCGTTTACGTTCCTGGAACGCATTGATCACGGCCAAGCCACGGGCCAGGGAGGACATGAAGTTCGGATCGCCGGTGAACTCTTCAATACGCTTAGCCGGTGATACGTAAGGCGGTGGCGCCAGCATAGATAGTGGCGGACGATGCTCGCTCATAGACCCTCCTGGGCATAGGCTGGAATGCGCCGATTATCGGCCCGACGGGCGATTATCGCAATTTCCGCAACCAATTGACCGACAAACGATATGAGCATTTCTAGGCCTCGACGCCGCGTGCAAGCTGCGCCAGACGGCTGCGCGTGCGGCTGAAATCGGTATGCCCGGCCTGCGCGCAGAGCGCCTCGAAATCCAGCGACGAATGCAGCCACAGCTGGGTGCCGGCGTCATAGGCAATGTCGATAAAGTTGACCCAGCGTTGTTGCTCATCGAGGTTGCAGCGCGCCAAGGGTGGCACGTCACTGACCACGATGCGCTTAAAGCGCTGGCACAGCTGCAGATAATCGCTGCTGGCCAACGGCTGCTGACACAGGGCGGCGAAATCCAGCCACAGGCAATCGGCACTGTGACCCCGAATCGACAATTGCCGGCGACCGACTGGCAACGCAGACAGCCTCGGCAAGTCGCTCAGTTGCGCCGCCAATTCAGCCGCGCTGGTCTGCACATAACGGCCCCAATGCCTGGGCGACAGGGGTCGATAGTCGAGCCCCGCCTCCATGGGCAGCACCACACAGTGACGCTTGATCAGTTCGGCATAGGGTTTAAAACGGCTGTGATACAGCGGATTCGGACACAGCTGCGCCGGCTCATAGTTGGAGCTGAACAGCAGCGTGCAGTCGTGTTTGAACAGCTGCTCCAGCAAGCGCCCGAGCAAAATGGCATCGCCAATGTCGTGCACATGAAACTCATCAAAAAATAACAGCTGGCTCTCGGCGCACAGCTCGCGAGCCACCAGGGTCAACGGCTGCGCTTTACCACTGTGGGCGAGCAGCCGTTGTTGCACTTCTTGCAGCAGCGCATGCACATGCACGCGGCGCTTATTGGCCAGCGGCGCAGCGGCAAACAGACTGTCGAGCAGCAGGCTTTTGCCACGCCCCACAGCGCCATGCAGATAGCCGCCACGGGGCACCCGGCGCAGCCAGCCGGGCGGCTGCAAACGCGCCTGCAACCAGTCGGCCAGACGCGTAAAGGCCTGGGCTTGCCCGGCATCCAGGTGCAGGCCGCGCTGGGCAATGGCGGCGCGGGCCTGCTGAGCTAACTCAGAAGTCAAAGAACACTGTCTCGCCTTCACCCTGGATGCGGATGTCGAAGCGGTAGAAGGTCTTGCCATCGACCACCTCGCGCTTGGCGATCAGGGTCTGGCGGCGTTCTGGTTGCTCGATGAAATTCAACACCGGGTCAGCGGCGTTAGCTTCTGCTTCATCTTCGAAGTAGATGCGCGTGGCCAGGTTGATGTTGATCCCCCGGGCAAACAGCGACACGTTGACGTGCGGTGCTTGTGGACGGCCATCAGCCGCCAGGGTCACACCCGGTTTGATGGTTTGCACCGTCCACTCGCTGCCCGCCTCGAAGGTGGTCGCGGTACGGGCGAAGCTGTTGAACGGCTTGTCGAGGTTGTACTCCTCGTCATACACGCCTTCGTGGTTGGCTTGCCACAGCTCCAGGAACGAGTCGCGTACCAGGTGGCCGTTGCCATCGAATACGCGGCCAATCAGGGTGATGTGCTCGCCGGGGGCCTCTGGCTTGGCCATCACATTCCAGATTTCCTGTTCACGGGTCGGGTTACCGGCAGCCGCCAGGGCCAGGCCGATATGCACGTACGGACCGCCAGTCTGGGAGGTGGTCTCACGCAGCAGATTAATCTCGGTCATGGTCGCCTCCTTATTGGTTCTCAAAGTAGGTTTGACGCTGGCCGCGCAGCACGATATCGAAGCGGTAAGCCAGGCAATCCATTGGGTTGTTCGCGGTCAGGTCGAGACGGGCGATCATGGTTTCAACCGCTTGCGGATCTTTCACGGCCTTAACGATCGGGCAGATTGGGATCAGCGGATCACCTTCAAAGTACAGCTGGGTGATCAGTTTGGTGCAGATCGCCGGGCCACTCACCGAGAAATGGATGTGCGCCGGACGCCAGTCATTCGGGCCATTGCGCCATGGGTAAGGGCCCGGCTTGATGGTGCGGAAGTGGTAGCGACCTTCGCTGTCCGTCAGCACGCGGCCGACACCCCCGAAGTTCGGGTCCAGCGGCGCCAGGTAACGGTCGTTCTTGTGCCGATAGCGGCCACCGGCGTTGGCTTGCCACATCTCTACCAGGGTGTTCGGCACCGGCTTGCCGAATTGATCGACCACGCGGCCGTGGACGATGATGCGCTCGCCAATCGGCAGGGCGCCGGTGTTGAAGTTGAGCAGCAGATCGTTGTCGTGCACGCCCATTTTCAGGTGCGAAAAATCTGGGCCGGTAGTCTCGGAGATCGATTGCGGGATGGTGACCAGCGCCTGACTCGGGGAACGGGCTACGGAAGTCTTGTAGTCGGGGGTCAGGGCCTTCGGGTGCCAGTTGCGGTCACGAATGACGAAACGGCGATGCGGCGCATCGGACATATCGATCTCCTCTTAGGGATAGTTAACTTAGCCTGCAGGCATAGGCATAGCCCGGCAGTCTCGGTGATGAGGCGCCCAGTTAAAATTGAAAAGATCGACCGCATACATAACCTATAGGTTATGTATCGAGAGTCTCGCGATACTCGGCGGCGGCAGCGCGCAACGCCTCACAACACCACTGCGCCGCCAGTGACATCACGGCCGAGGGATTGCTACAGATGCCGACTGAACCGCCGGGCTCACGTAAACCAACGTCCAGCTCGCGGAGCTCACCGCGCTGCAAGTCCTGACGAACAGCATCCAGCGGCGCCACCCACACCGCATCGCAGTCCTGCACATAGCGGCGGCTGAGCGCCACCGAGAGGGTCTCCAAACGCTGCTGCGACAGGCTGATGCCGCCCTGCACAAACAAGCTATTGGCATAACGGCGGATAGTGGTGCCGGCCAGCGGCAACACCAGTGGATAGTCTGCGAGCGAGCTGCCATCGACGCGGCCACGCAGCAACAGCGGGTGCCCGGAGCGCACCACCATGATCATCGACTCGCTGTACAGGTGCTCGAAGCTCAGGCCTTCGATACGCGGGCTGTCGGTCATGCGCCCGACCACCAGATCCAGCTCGCCGGCGCGCAGTTGATCGAGCAGATGATTGCTCTGCCCGGTCACCACGCTGACCACCAAGGCCGCATGGCGCTCGTGCAGGCGCCGCACCACATCGGGCAGCAGCGAGCTTTCCACGGTGGAGAGCACGCCCAAACGTAATTGCCCGGCCTCATGCTCGCCGCTGCGCAAGCTACGCACCCCCTCGCGCAGGGCCTGCACGCTGGGACCGGCGTAACGCAAGAAGGCCAGGCCTGCGGGCGTCGGGCTCACGCCCTGCTTGCTGCGCTCAAACAGCCGTGCAGCGAGCACGTCCTCCAGCTCCTTGAGGGTCTTGGATACCGCCGGCTGACTGATCGCCAGCGCCTCGGCGGCGCGCACCAAGCTGCCCTGCCGCGCCACCTCAAGGAAGCACTGCAAATGGCGGAACTTGATGCGGTTATCGATATTCACGGCTTGCCCTTCTTAACCCAACAACTGCCAGCCTACCTGCCAGGCGTGGAACAGCCAACCAATTGGTTATAGTTGACCGCTCCCCCCTAGCCATAAACCTGCTTAACCGGCATAAAAAAGCCCCGATACCAGACCGGGGCTTTGCGGTGCGACTTGACCAGGCCGGGGCTTAAGCGTCAGCCACCTGCGCCGCTGGGTTTGCCTCTTTAGGCTGCAGCTTGAACACGTAGTACAGCACCGTCAGCAGGACCAGGAAGGCCGGGCCGACATACAGCGCCACGCGGGTATCCGGGAAGTAGGCCATCAGCCCCACCACCCCAAGCAAAAACGCCAGGGCCAACCAAGAGCTCAGCGGATACAGCCACATGCGATATTTAAGGGCATCCCGCTCAGCCGGGCTCAGGCTGCGGCGGAATTTCATCTGCGACAGCAGAATCATCGCCCAGGTCCAGATCGCGCCAAAGGTGGAGATGGCCGTGACCCAAACGAAGACTTTCTCCGGCACCAGGTAGTTGAGCAGCACACCCAGCAGTAAGGCGAAGATCGACAGCAACAGTGCCCGACGCGGCACCCCGCTGCCCGAAGTCTTGGCGAAACCAGCCGGGGCCTGGCCGTTCTGCGCCAGGCTGTAGAGCATGCGCCCGGTGCTGAAGATGCCGCCGTTGCAGGACGACAGCGCAGCGGTGATGACCACGAAGTTGATGATACCGGCGGCGGTTTTAATCCCCAGACGCTCGAAGGTCATCACGAACGGGCTGCCTTGGCTGCCGATTTCGTTCCACGGGTAGATCGACAAAATCACGAACAAGGCGCCGACGTAGAACAGCAGGATGCGCCAGAACACCGAGCCAATCGCATGGGGAATGGTCTTTTGCGGATTCTTCGCTTCACCGGCGGTCAGGCCGATCATCTCCACGCCCAGGTAGGCAAACATCACCATCTGCAGCGACATCAGCACCCCGGTTACGCCATTGGGCATAAAGCCGCCGTGGCTCCACAGGTTGGAGATACCCAGCGCCACACCATCATTGCCAAAGCCAAAGGCGATGATGCCGACGCCGCCAATGACCATGGCGATGATGGTGACGATCTTGATCAGGGCAAACCAGAACTCGAACTCACCGAAGGCTTTCACCGCGATCAGGTTGATCGAGCCCATGCTCACCAGCGCGGCCAAGGCCCAGATCCAGCGCGGCACATCGGGGAACCAGATGCCCATATACACCGCCACCGCGGTGATCTCGGCAATGCAGGTCACCAGCCACAGGAACCAGTAGTTCCAGCCGGTCAAAAAGCCCGCCAGCGGGCCGAGGTAGTCTTGCGCATAACGACTGAAGGAGCCCGCGACCGGGTTGTGCACCGCCATCTCACCAAGGGCGCGCATGATCACCAGAATCGCCAAACCGCCAATGATGTAGGCCAGCATGATCGCCGGACCGGCCATTTCGATGGCCTTGGCCGAACCCAGGAATAGACCGACGCCGATACAGGCACCCAGCGCCATCAGGCGGATGTGTCGTTCTCCAAGTTCACGTTTGAGTGGACCGCCTTGGGCGGCTTCAGCAGGGGGCAGATGATTGCCAACAGGCATAAGGGTGTAACCTCGATTTGTTATTGGATAAGACCACCGAGTGCCCAGACCCAGGCTGAGTAAGCCCAAACCTGCCGACACCACAGCTACCTTTTGGGCAGTTGTGTCCCGCAGCCACTCACGGCTGGATCAGCGGCGAACCAGTAAAGAAAGCTTGAAACAGAATGAAACACTCTCTGGTTTGTCACAATCAGACAAAAGTCGCGGCAACTCAATGATCTATATGAATTTTCTGACGACCGAGGCAAACCTATGCGCAGCCTGAGGCCTCGACCACGCGCCAGGCTTGCCCGCGCCGCAGCGGCAGCCGTGGCCTAGCCCGGCTCGCCACCGTTGGTCGCTTGCTGCGCCCACGCACGCTCAACAACACTTCGCCGGCCAGTCTGGCTATGATTTGCCCCTACATCCCCAGTTGAGTCCTGCCCATGCAAGTTGTGAGCACCACTATCCCCGAAGTGTTGATCCTGGAACCCCGCGTATTTGGCGATGATCGCGGGTTCTTCTATGAGAGTTTCAACGCCCGCGCCTTTGCCGAAGCCACCGGCGTTAAGTCGGAGTTTGTCCAAGACAACCACTCGCGCTCCGCTCGCGGCGTGCTGCGCGGCCTGCATTACCAAGTGCAGCAGGCCCAGGGCAAGCTGGTCCGGGTCAGCGCGGGCGAGGTGTTGGATGTGGCCGTGGATATCCGCCGCAGCTCGCCAACCTTCGGCCAATGGGTGGCAGTCCGCTTGTCGGCCGAGAACAAACGCCAGCTGTGGATACCGGAAGGGTTTGCCCATGGTTTTGTGGTGCTCAGCGAGTTCGCAGAATTTCTCTACAAGACCACCGACTACTACGCCCCCGAGCATGAGCGCTGCATCCGCTGGGATGACCCGAGCCTGGCGATTGACTGGCAGCTCAGTGAAGCGCCGCAACTGTCGGCCAAGGACCAAGCCGGCAGCCTGTTGGCCACCGCCCAGGTGTTTGCCTGAGTCCGCCATGATTAGCAGGCTAGCCCGCCTCGCCCACTAAGCTGGATAAGATGTGCCCAGGCGCTGAGCCCGTTCAGCGCCTTTCCTTAGCCGTCCCGAGCCCGTTATGCCCACTGTCTTTGCTCACCTACGCCGCCCGCGCTGGCGCAGCCTGATTCTCCTGGCCTTGGTCCTGGCGCCCTTGCTGTGGCCGGTGCAGCAGTTGGCGCAGCGCTACTACCTGGCCAAGCTGGTCGAGCAAAATCACCAGACCCTCGATCTGTACGTGGCGAACCTGCTCGGCAGCCTGCGTCGTTATGAAGTGCTGCCGCCGATCCTCGGCGACTTGCCGGCGCTGCGGCAGGCCCTGGCGACGCCCAAAGATCCCCAGGTGATTGCCGCGGCAAACCGCCTGCTGGAGCAAGTCAGCCAGCAAACCGGGGCGCAGGTGGTGTACCTGATGGACGCCGACGGCAATAGCCTGGCCGCCTCCAACTGGCAGCAGGACGATTCGTTCGTGAATCGCAACTTTGCCTTTCGCCCCTATTTCCGCGAAGCCATCGCCGGCCAACTGGGGCGCTTCTTTGGCCTCGGCACCACCTCCGGCAAGCGCGGCTATTACTTTGCTGCAGCCATGCGCGATGCGGGACGCAATCTAGGGGTGCTGGTGATCAAGGTCGACTTCGACCATATCGAAACCCTGTGGGGCAATACCCCTGAACAACTGCTGGTGACCGACGCCCAAGGGGTGGTCATCCTCACCTCCAACAGCCAATGGCGCTTCACCGCCAGCCGCCCGCTGGACAAAGTCGAGCGCATGGCGATTATGGCCAACCTGCCCTACCCGACTCAGGCGCCACCGCCGCTCAGGCTCAAAAACGAAGAATGGCTGCGCCAGGATCGGCAACTGCTGGAGACCGGCTGGACGGTGAGCATCTTAAGCCCGCGCAGCCTGCTCGACCGCCCGGTACGCACGGCCATGGTCGCCGCCGGCGGCCTGCTCCTGTTGTTACTGCTGGCCCTGGGTTTGCTGATGCAGCGCCAGCGCCATTATCTGGAGCGGATTGCCCTCGACAGCCGCGCCCGGCAAGAACTGGAACAGCGCGTGCTAGAACGCACCGAGGACCTGGAGCGTCTCAACAGCCGCCTGAAAGATGAAGTGCTGGAGCGCGAACAAGCCCAGCAGGAATTGCTCTGTGCCCAAGATGAATTGGTCCAGGCCAGTAAGCTGTCGGCGCTGGGCACCATGAGCGCCAGCATCAGCCATGAGCTCAACCAACCGCTGGCGGCCATCCGCAGTTATGCCGACAACGCCGGCGTGCTGCTCGATCACCAGCGCATTGAAGACGCACGCGGCAACCTCAAGCTGATCAGCCAGCTGACCCAACGCATGGCCTCGATCACCGCCCATCTGCGCGCCTTCGCCCGGCGTGATCGCCACGCCCCGGAAAGCGTGGCTCTGCAACCGGCCCTGGACGACGCCCTCGCCCTGCTGGCCAAGCGCAGGCGCAGCCTCGAAGTGGAACTGATCCGCGACCTGCCCGAGGCCACCCTGTGGGTGCAAGCCGGCGAAACCCGCCTGCGCCAGGTGCTGGGTAACCTGTTGGCCAATGCCCTCGATGCCTTAAGCGAAGTCGCGCCGCCACGGCGCCTGTGGCTCAGCAGCACGCTGAGTGACTATGGCGTGGAGTTGCAGCTGCGCGACAATGGCCCCGGCTTTAGCGCGCAAGCCTTGCAGCGGGCCCGCGAGCCGTTCTTCACCACCAAGACCAGCGCCCAGGGCTTGGGCCTGGGGTTGGCCATTTGCGATACGCTGATGCGCAGCCTCGGCGGCGAGCTGGTGCTCAGTAATCACCCAAGCGGCGGCGCCGTGCTGACCCTGCGTTTACGCGCAGTGGAGCAAGGCATCAAACCGCAGTCGGCAGAGGATTTTGTTGTATGAGCATGATTGACGGGCACACCCAGGTACTGCTGATCGATGACGATCCGCACCTGCGCCAAGCCCTGAGCCAAACCCTCGATCTGGCCGGGTTTAAAGTCCAGAGCCTGGCCAGCGGCAAAGGCGTGGCCGCGCGCATTGAGCGCGACTGGCCGGGGGTGGTGGTCAGCGATATCCGCATGCCGGATATCGACGGTTTGCAGTTGCTCGCCCAACTGCACGAGCAAGACGCCGATTTGCCGGTGCTGCTGATCACCGGCCACGGCGATATCCCGCTGGCGGTGCAAGCCATGCGCAGCGGCGCCTACGACTTTCTGGAAAAGCCCTTCGCCAGCGACGACCTGCTCGACAGCGTGCGCCGCGCCTTAGCCCTGCGTCAGCTGGTGCTGGATAACCGCAGCCTGCGTTTGGCCCTGGCGGACCGGCAGACCTTGGCGAGTCGCCTGCTCGGCCAGTCGCAGCCACTTCAGCGCCTGCGTGAGCAGATCGGCGCGCTGGCGGCGATCAACAGCGACGTGCTGATCTTAGGCGAGACCGGCACCGGCAAAGAGGTGGTGGCGCGCGCCCTGCATGACCTGTCCAACCGCCGCGACGGGCCCTTCGTGGCGATCAACGCCGGCGCCCTGGCGGAGTCAGTGGTCGAAAGCGAGCTGTTCGGGCACGAACAAGGCGCCTTTACCGGCGCGCAAAAACGCCGTATCGGCAAATTTGAGTTCGCCAACGGCGGCACCCTGTTCCTCGACGAAATCGAGAGCATGAGTCTGGAAGTGCAGGTCAAAC
Organism: Pseudomonas sp. 5P_3.1_Bac2; assembly: GCF_025465995.1. GTDB lineage: Bacteria > Pseudomonadota > Gammaproteobacteria > Pseudomonadales > Pseudomonadaceae > Aquipseudomonas. The sequence goes on from NZ_JANLNY010000022.1 coordinate 261,805, forward strand.
TGCTGCGCCTGTTGCAGGAACGCGTGGTCGAGCGCCTCGGTGGCAATCAGCTGATTCCCTTGGATATCCGCGTGATCGCCGCGAGCAAAGAAGACCTGCGCCAAGCCGCCGACCAGGGCCGCTTTCGCGCCGACCTGTATTACCGCCTCAACGTCGCCCCGCTGCGTATTGCACCGCTGCGCGAGCGCGGTGAGGACGTCCTGCATCTGTTCCACAGCTTTAGCCAGGCCGCCCGCGAACGCCATGGCTTGGCCGAACGCCAGTTGCAGCCGGCGCAGTGCGCGGCGCTGTTGCGCCATAGCTGGCCGGGCAATGTGCGTGAGCTGCAAAACGTCGCCGAGCGTTTTGCCTTAGGCCTGGGCTTGGAGTTAGATGATGCCGCACCGAGCGCCAGCCACGACGACGAAAGCGCCGTCAGCGGCGGCCTCAATGCCCAGGTCGAAGCCTTTGAACGCAGCCTGATCAATGCCGAGATGCAGCGTTCGCACAGCTCCCTGCGCAGCCTCGCCGAGGCTCTGGGTTTGCCACGCAAAACCCTGCACGACAAGCTGCGCAAACATGGGCTGAATTTCGCCGACAACAGCCTGCCACCCGAGGCCTAAGCGGCCCCGGCACAGGTATTAGGCGCGGGCCAACTCCGGTAAATCGCCGGACAGGCCCAAGGCCTGACGCACGAACAGGGCTTTGGCTTGCGGCAGTTTATCCACCAGTTTCAGGCCGCTGTTACGCACCCAGCGCAGCGCCAGCTGGTCAGACTGGAACAGGCGCTCAAAGCCCTCCATCGCCGCCATCATCGCCAGGTTGTGCGGCATACGACGGCGCTCATAACGGCTGAGCACCTTCACATCAGCCAAGCGCTCGCCGCGCTGGGCGGCATGCAGCAGCACTTCAGCCAGCACCGCCACATCGAGAAAGCCCAGGTTAACGCCCTGGCCGGCCAGCGGATGAATGCTGTGGGCGGCGTCGCCGATCAGCACCAAGCCGTCTTCCACATAGCGCTTGGCGTGGCGTTGCCGCAGCGGAATGCACAGACGCTGATCGGCATACAGCACTGTGCCCAAACGCTGCTCGAACGCCTCGCTCAGCTCAGCGCAAAAGCCAGAATCGTCCAAGGCCATCAAGCGCTCGGCTTCTTCCGGGGTCACTGACCAGACGATCGAGCACCAGTGCTCATCCGCCGCGCCACTCAACGGCAGAAAGGCCAGCGGACCATGATCGGTAAAACGCTGCCAGGCCGTGGCCTGATGCGGCTCACTCACACGCACGCTGGTGACGATGGCGTGGTGCAGGTAATCCCACTCGCGGGTCGGGCAACCGGTCAGGCGGCGCACCGCCGAATTGGCGCCATCGGCGGCCACCAGCAAGGGCGTGCGCAACTCGCGGCCATCGTGCAGGGTCAGCAGCCAGCCATCGCCAGAGTGACGCAATTGTTCCACGCGGGCATTGGCCAACAGCCCCACGGAGCTGTCGAGCAGACGCTCATACAACGCGTCCTGCACGAGGCGGTTTTCGACGATATGGCCGAGCACCTCGGCATGCACGCTGGCCGCGCTGAAGTGGATGTGCCCGGTGCCGGAGCCGTCCCACACCTGCATCTCGCTATAGGGGCAGGCACGTTTGGCGGCGATGGCCGGCCAGGCGCCCAAGCGCTCCAGCACACGCTGACTGGCCATGGACAAGGCACTGACCCGCGGCTCGAAGGCATCGCTTGCATTAAACGGGCTGACGTTAAGCCCGCCGCCATCTACCAGCAGCACTTCCAGGCCTTGGTCCTGCAGGGCCAGCGCCAAGGCGCTGCCCACCATCCCAGCCCCTACAATGATCAAATCCGCTTGCATAACACATCCTTAAACTGCCTGCCGAGCGCGCGGTTTCAGGCGCACGTAGAGGGTTTTATCAACTCGCGCGACCAACTCACCCTGGCCGTCGCGTACCTCAACCTGCAACTGCGGCAAGTACTTCTCGCCACTGGCAGTGCGCTGGCGAATCTCCTCAAGCAGGCCGTCATCAATAATAAATTCGGCGTACACCGGGCCTTTACCGGGTGAGACGAAGTCGATGCTGGCGGCCTTGTCCCAGACGATGTAATCGCGGCCCAGGGACTCCATGATCAGCAGCATGTAAAACGGGTCGGTCATGGCATACAGGCTGCCGCCAAACTGGGTGCCGACGTAGTTGCGGTTGTACCAACCCAAGCCCATCTTCACCCGCGCGCGACGAAAGTCCGGGCTGATTTCCTGCACCCGGATACCGGCGCCGAGATACGGCGGGTAAAGGTTCATCAACCAACGCAAGCGCCGCGCCCGGGCGGCTAACTTCGCCGCGCTGCTCATGGCTGCACCCGGGTGCCGAGGCCCATGGCCTGGCGGGCGAACCAGTGTTTGGCCGGCGGCAATAAATCCAAGCCCAGCAAGCCCAGGTTGCGTCCGGCGGCCAACAGCGGCTGACCCGTGCTGAACAAACGCGTGACCTGGTGGGAGAAGCCCACGGTGAACTGCTGATCACGCTGCTGGCTGTCGAAGTAACGCTGCAAGGGCGCCAACGTGCCCAACGGCTCAGGACTATTGAGCAGGGTTTCGGCCAGCACCCAGGTATCGCGCAGCGACAGGTTATAGCCCTGCCCGGCAATGGGATGCAGGCTGTGGGCGGCGTTACCCAGCACCACCAAATGCTTGCGGATTTGCTCCTTGGCCGCCGTCAGCGCCAGCGGATACACATGGCGCTCGCCGACTTGGCGCAAGCTGCCCAAGCGATAACCGAACTCTTCCTGCAACTGGCTAAGGAAGCTGCGTTCATCCAGTTCCAGCAACCGCTGCGCCTCGACCGTGGTGCGGGTCCAGACCAACGCACAGCGGTTATCCGCCAGCGGCAACATGGCCATCGGCCCCTGCTCGGTAAAGCGCTCGAACGCCATACCCTGGTGCGGCTCTTGCGGGGTGATATTGGCGATCAGCGCGCTCTGCCCATAAGGCGTAACGCTGATATCAATACCCAGTTGCTCGCGCAAGCCACTGCGGCCGCCCTCGGCGAGAATCGCCAGCTGGCACTCAAGCTCGCTGCCGTCATCCAGGCTCAACCGATAGCCGTCGGCCAAGGCCTGCATCTGGTTGACCTGGGCCGGGCTGCGCCAGCTCACCACGTCTTGGTCCAGGGCTTGCCACAGGCACTCGCCGAGCCAGGCGTTTTCCACCACAAACCCCAGCGCCGGCACGCCCTCATCGGCGGCGCTTAAGCGCGCTGCCGCGAAGCGCCCACGGTCGGACACGTGAATCTGGCTGATCGGCTCGGCACGTTGGCTGATCGCCTGCCACAGGCCTAAGCGCTGGTAGATTTGCTGGGAGCCGAAGGACAGCGCGGTGGAGCGTGCGTCATAGCTGGGTTGATAGCCTTGGCCGGGGGTGAACGGCTCGATCAAGCAGATCGACCAGCCCCGCTGTTTGGCCTCGGCTTGCAGGCACAACGCCAAACTGGCGCCGACCAAGCCCCCACCGATGATCGCAATATCCACCTGCTGCATCACTCAGGCCGCCTGACTGCGCGCGGCAGCCATCAGTGCTTCGACTTCAGCGACGGTTTTCGGCACGCCGCCAGTAAGGATTTCGCAGCCGGTTTTGGTCACCACCACGTCGTCTTCGATGCGCACACCAATGCCGCGCCATTTCTTCGCCACATTCATATTGTCGGTGGCGATATAGATGCCCGGCTCGACCGTCATGGCCATGCCCACTTCCAGCTCGCGCCACTGCCCGCCAACCTTATATTCGCCGACGTCATGCACATCCATGCCCAGCCAATGGCCGGCGCGGTGCATATAGAAGTCGCGGTAGGCTTCGCTGGCGATCAGCTCATCGACATCGCCGTTCAGCAGACCCAATTCCACCAAGCCAGCGGTAATCACCCGCACAGTGGCCTCGTGGGCTTGGTTCCAGTGTTTACAGGGGGCGATCTCGGCAAAGGCCGCTTCTTGTGCCGCCAACACCAGCTCATAGATAGCTTTCTGCTCAGGGCTGAACTTGCCGTTAACCGGGAAGGTACGGGTGATATCGCTGGCGTAGCAGTCGATTTCACAGGCCGCGTCGATCAGCACCAGGTCGCCATCTTTAAGCGGCGCATCGTTCTCGCGGTAATGCAGGATGCAGGCGTTTTTGCCGGCAGCGACAATGGAGCCATAGGCCGCCATCTTCGCCCCGCCCTTACGGAACTCGTAATCCAGCTCCGCTTCCAGATGGTACTCATACAGGCCGGCGCGGCTGGCTTGCATGGCCCGTACGTGGGCGCGGGCGGAAATATCCGCAGCTTCCTTCATTACCTTCACTTCCGCCGCCGACTTGTACAGGCGCAGGTCATGCAGCAAATGCTCAAGGGTGATGAACTCATTAGGCGGGGTCGCGCCCTGACGCGCCTTGGAACGGATCACGTTGATCCACTCCATCAACTGGCGGTCGAACTCATGGTTGGTGCCCATCGACGAATACACGCGGTCGCGGCCTTCAATCAGCCCCGGCAGGATGTCGTCGATATCGCCAATGGGGAACGCATCATCGGCGCCATATTGGCTGATGGCACCGTCCTGGCCGGCGCGCAGGCCGTCCCACAGCTCACGCAGCGGATCGCGCTCGCGGCAGAACAACACATACTCACCGTGCTCTCGCCCTGGGATCAGCACAATCACCGCTTCTGGCTCGGGGAAGCCGGAGAGGTACTGGAAGTCACTGTCCTGACGGTAGATGTGTTCCACATCGCGGTTGCGGATATACACCGGCGCGGCCGGCAAAATCGCGATGCTGTTGGGTTCCATCTGCGCCATCAGGGTTTTGCGACGGCGGGCGTATTCTGACTTCGGAATGCTGGTCATGAGCGAGTTAAGTCCCTATAGCAAATGCATGAAGATCAATGCAGCGACGGTTTCGGCGCGGCAACCTCTGCCTTGGCGTTTTCGCTAAACAGCAGCAAAGGCGCCACACGCAGGTATTCCATTACTTCCATGTAGTCACTCTCACCTTCGTCCGACTCATCCAGAGCATCTTGGATGTGGGCGATGGCTGACAGATCTTGCAAAACTTCCATGGCTTCGGCGCTCAGGGCGCTGTCGCGGGCAATCAGCCCGAAGCCAGCGAGAAAGCCTTGGCACCATTGGCCCAACGCAGCGGTGCGCTCAGCCAGCGGCGCATCATCGTTAGGCAACAGCAGAACCACGGCGATATCGCCACCGGACAGTTCATTCTTGACCATCTCCTGCAGGCCGATCAGCGCTTGGCGCACGTTGTCTTCGGCTGGAGCCGACAGCAGGTCGGCGGCGTCCTGCAGCCAAGGCTCGGGCTCGAAGCCTGCGCCGGCGCAACTACGGCCCAGCAGCAAGCCATGCAGCTCAGCAGGGGAAACGGTGTGGCCACTGCTGTTGAGCAGGGCAGCAAAGGCGGTGTAAGGCGAATTCGAAGTGGGCATATGAGCTAGGCGCAAGACCGCGCAATGACTAGAATGGAGGCCTTGTATCCTAGCACCGGCAGACGCACCAAGACTAATCATGGTGCGCGACAGTTGCGCCTACTCACCCCACCCACCGCTGCTGCGCCGCGTACCGGCTTAGCGGATATTGGTATGTCGCGGTGCGGTCTTGCACACTATAGGGGCCGCAATTAGACATGAGCGATGGCCCACATAACGCCCCAGACAGTATTTGATACTGTTGTAGAACACTGAAAGACGCTATTTTTCGACCATCAGCCCGCTCACACACCCACGAGTAGAGAATCCATGGAAGATGCCGATCTGCATGCCCTTACGGCTAAGTTGGAGTTACTGATCCAGCGTGTCGAGCAGCTCAAGGCGCAAAATCGACTGCTTCTGGCGAGTGAAAAAGCATGGCGCGAAGAGCGCGCCCATCTTATTGAAAAGAACGAAATGGCCCGGCATAAGGTCGAATCCATGATTTCGCGCCTCAAAGCCCTGGAGCAGGACTAATGACTCAGTCGAACACCCTTACCGTCCAGATCATGGACAAAGAATATTGCATCGCCTGCCCGAGCGATCAACGCACTAACCTGGAAAGCGCTGCCCGCTATCTGGACGGCAAAATGCGTGAGATTCGTTCCAGCGGTAAGGTGATCGGGGCTGATCGTGTCGCCGTGATGGCCGCACTGAATATCGCCCACGATTTATTGCACAAACAGCAGCACGCCGAACAACAAGCCGGAGCCACACAGGATCAGGTACGTAGCCTGCTCAACCGCGTCGATAACGCGCTCAGCAACGACAGCGATGACTAATAGCGGCTGACCCACCCGACACCATCGGGTATACTGCCGGCGCTCCCTGGAGTGTGCGCCAGTTGGTGATGTCCCTGAGCCGATACGCACAAACCCGGGGGTTACAAGTGGAGCAGGTGTGCATGTCCGCCTGACGGAAAGCCTTAACGCTCCCTGTAACCTCCACCTTGAACTCTTCGGGTTCAAGGGCTAAACCGACAGCGGCACGTCGGGGAGTCCTCAGATTCTCACCGCTTACTGCCACAGTAAGCGCCAGTGGCCCAGCCGATGCTCGACACTACCCCCGCCCCCTTAAGCCGTGCCCAACTACGCCGCCAATTGCGCGCTCAGCGCCGTGCCTTAAGCCCCAGTGCCCAGCGCCAAGCCGCCCAAAAGCTGTATCGACAACTGGCGCAGCATCCATTATTCCGCCGCGCGCGCCATATCGCGCTGTATTTAGCCAACGACGGCGAGATCGATCCACACCTGCTGCTGCGCGCCGCGCAAAAGCGCGGTAAGGCCACGTACCTGCCACTGCTTAATCGCTGGCCGCGCACGCACATGGCCTTCCAACGCATCCGTCCCGGTGAGCGCCTGCAAGCGAACCGCTTTGGCATTCTTGAGCCACGCCCTAACCGCGCCCAGCAACGGCCGGTATGGAGCCTGGATTTAGTCTTGCTGCCGCTGGTGGGTTTTGATCGCCATGGAGGGCGCTTAGGAATGGGCGGGGGCTTTTATGATCGCAGCCTGGCGTATCGCAGCAGGCGCAAAAATTGGCAGAAACCGACGCTTTTGGGCCTAGCCCATGAATGCCAGCAGGTGCCGCATTTGGCCATGGCCAGTTGGGATGTGCCGCTGCAAGGGACGGTGACGGATGGCGGCTGGTATTGAATTAAACAGAGGGGCGAAGTGACTGTTGCAAAAGTGCCGCGCTCCCTGCGGCACCCTGAGTATTATCTGTCGCTGCTCTGCTGGACCGCCGTCACCTCAACGTTACGCTCCCATAAACTCTGGGTGTAACCCGTGGTAACCACGCCCAAACCAAACAGCACCAGCAATATCATCAACATATCTGGTTTACGCTTCATTCCACTCCCCTATTTGGTGCATCGCACGGTGTGACCGCTGCGTTATTTTTATAGATCCCTTTGGGTGCTCGCCCCGCAAAACTGGAACGAAGCAAACTGACCGCTAAGGGACTTAAACTTAGGAGCAAAGTTCATGCCTTATTGGCTAATGAAATCAGAACCCGACGAGCTCTCCATCCGCGACCTGCGCCACCGGCAAACAGCCCGCTGGGATGGGGTACGTAATTACCAAGCACGCAACTTTGTGCGCAGCATGCAGCCCGGCGATTTGTTCTTTTTTTATCACTCCAGTTGCCCCGAGCCGGGGATAGCCGGCATCGGCGAGATTATCAGTGCGCACTACCCTGACCCCACCGCGCTGCAAGCCGACAGCCACTACTTTGATCCTAAAGCCAGCGCAGAGAAGAACCCCTGGAGTGCCACCGACGTAGGCTTTAATCGCCTGTTCGAGCGGGTCATCCCCTTGAGCCGCCTGAAAACCCAGAGCGCTCTCAGCGGCTTGGCCTTAGTGCAAAAAGGCAGTCGCTTGTCGGTGATGCCGGTCAGCGCAGAAGAGTGGGCCGCGATCCTGGCGTTGGCCTAGGCGCCTTACTGAATGATCAGGTTATTGAACAGCAAGTCCTCAACCAGCGGCTGACCTTCTTCGCCAGTCAGCACTGCTTGCACCTGTTTCAGCGCCTCCACGCGCAAGGTCTCGCGGGCTTCTGGTGCGGCCATGGCGGCTTCGGTTTGCTGCGAAAAGAGCATTACCAACTGGTTGCGGATCAAGGGTTCGTGGTGCTTAACCTTGTCTTCGTTGTCCTTGCCGGTCACGCGCAAGGACAAGTCGGCCTTAAAGAACTTCAGCCGTGCGCCCTCCCCAAAGTTACCCACCAGCGCCGGAGCTAAGGTGACGTAGGCCACCTGTGGCACGCCCTCTTGCTCCTCGGCGCTTTGCGAAGCGTGGGCGGTCAGCATCACAGAGCAGGACAACAGCAGGCTAATCAGGGCTTTCACTAGAAGATCCTCAGCAATTTGCGCCTAAGCATAGCTATTGCAGCGCCAGTACCCAAGTCCCAAGCTTATGCCATGGCATCAGGCATCAGTATGCTCGTTGACCCCCTTCCCCCCCCATCTACACTGCAGAACCACCCATCGCAGAGGAAACGCCCGATGAAAGCTGTGCTGTGCAAAGCCTTCGGCCCCGCCGATAGCCTGGTTCTGGAAGAAACCGCCGCGCCTGTGGCCAAAGCCAACGAAGTGCTGCTGGACGTGCACGCCGCTGGGGTGAATTTCCCGGACAGCCTGATTATCGAGGGCAAATACCAGTTCAAACCGAACTTGCCGTTTTCCCCTGGCGGCGAAGCAGCAGGAGTGATCAGCGCGGTGGGGGAGAAAGTCAGCCACTTAAAAGTCGGCCAACGGGTCATGGCCCTCACCGGCTGGGGCAGCTTTGCCGAGCAGGTCGCCGTGCCGGCCTACAACGTGCTGCCCATGCCTGAAAGCATGGACTTCACCACCGCCGCAGCCTTTGGCATGACCTACGGCACATCCATGCATGCCCTCAAGCAACGAGCCCACTTGCAGCCCGGCGAAACCCTGCTGGTGCTCGGCGCCTCTGGTGGCGTCGGCCTGGCCGCTGTGGAGATCGGCAAAGCCTTGGGCGCCACGGTGATTGCCGCCGCCAGCAGCGCTGAAAAACTCGAGGTGGCGCGTAAAGCCGGCGCCGACCATCTGCTCAATTACAGCGAAGAAAACCTCAAGGACGCACTGAAGACCCTGACCAATGGCCAAGGTGTGGATGTGGTTTATGACCCAGTCGGCGGCGAGCTGCTGGAGCCGGCGTTTCGCAATATGGCCTGGAACGGTCGCTATCTGGTGGTGGGATTTGCCGCTGGCGGTGGCATCCCCGCGCTGCCGGCGAACCTGCCACTGCTTAAAGGCGCGGCGCTGGTCGGGGTGTTCTGGGGCTCCTTCGCTCAGCGCCAACCGCAGGACAACGCGGCCAACTTCCAGCAGCTGTTTGCCTGGCACGCTGAAGGCAAGATCAAGCCCTTGGTGTCGCAAACCTTCGCCCTCGCGCAAGCCAGCGACGCGATCACCACCCTGACCCAGCGCAAGGCGGTGGGCAAACTGGTGGTCAACGTCCGCTAGTCCCGCCCCCGGCTAACGCGGCAGCACCCAGCTGCCGCGTTAGCGGCTAATTGCACATTGATCGCCTGACCCTACTGCTCCCCTGCCGAAACAGGTAGTGTTGCCGCCGCGCACTGGATTGCGCTGGAGACGACTAGGGAGTTGGTCATGTTTGCACTGTTTCGCCCCGCACCCCATCAACCCGCAGTACCTGCCGAACAAGTCGACCGCGACTATCGGCGCCTGCGCTGGCAGATCTTCGCCGGGATATTTATCGGTTACGCCGGCTATTACCTGCTGCGCAAAAACTTTTCCCTGGCCATGCCCTACCTCATCGATGAGGGTTATAGCCGTGGCCAGCTGGGCCTGGCCATGTCGGCTATTGCCATCGCCTACGGCCTGTCGAAATTCATCATGGGCCTGGTGTCTGACCGCTCCAACCCCCGGGTTTTCTTGCCCTTTGGCTTGCTGGTGTCGGCCGGCGTGATGCTGCTGATGGGCTTCAGCCATTGGGCCACGTCCAGCGTGGCGATCATGTTTGTGCTGCTGTTTATCAATGGCTGGGCGCAAGGCATGGGCTGGCCACCGAGCGGGCGGACCATGGTGCATTGGTGGTCGCAGAAAGAGCGCGGCAGCGTGGTGTCGGTGTGGAACGTGGCGCATAACGTCGGCGGCGGCCTGATCGGCCCGCTGTTTTTGCTCGGCCTGTTTTGGTTTGCCGACTGGCGTTCGGCGTTTTATCTGCCGGCGTTTGTCGCCATCGCCGTAGCCTTGTTTGCCTATGTGTGCATGCGCGACACCCCGCAGTCCTGCGGTTTGCCGCCGGTTGAGCAGTATAAAAACGACTACCCCGAAGGCTACAACGAGCAACACGAGCAAGAGCTGTCGGCCAAGGAGATCTTTGTCACCTACGTGCTGCGCAACAAGCTGTTGTGGTACATCGCCTTAGCCAACGTGTTTGTTTACCTGCTGCGCTATGGCGTGCTCGATTGGGCGCCTACGTACTTGAAGGAAGCCAAAGGCTTTACCGTGGATAAGTCGTCTTGGGCTTACTTCCTCTACGAGTGGGCCGGCATACCCGGCACCCTGCTGTGCGGTTGGCTCTCGGACAAGCTGTTCAAGGGCAACCGGGGCGCCACCGGCGTGGTGTTTATGCTGCTGGTGACCGTTGGCACTCTGGTGTACTGGCTCAACCCAGCAGGCAACCCCAGCGTGGATATGGCGGCGCTGATCATGATCGGCTTTTTGATCTACGGCCCGGTGATGCTGATTGGCTTGCAGGCGCTTGAACTGGTGCCGAAGAAAGCCGCGGGCACGGCGGCAGGCTTTACCGGGCTGTTCGGCTACCTGGGCGGATCAGTGGCGGCCAGTGCCTTGGTTGGCTACACGGTGGATCACTTCGGCTGGGATGGCGGCTTTAAGCTGATGCTGGGCGCCTGCGTGCTGGCCATTCTCTGCCTGAGCCTGACCTTAGGTAAAAAACCTGCCGCCACTTAAGCGGCGGCAGGGCTTGCCTCAGGCCCGTGGCGCGTAGGCGAAGACGTCGGCACGCATTTGATGCGCATCCATGCCGGCGTCCACCAGCGCATCTAGGGTGGCATACACCATCGCTGGCGAGCCGCTGGCATACACATGCAGCGCCTTGAGGTCAGGAAAGTCCTCACGCACCGCCTCATGCAACAGGCCGAAACGCCCGCTCCACGCGCACTCATCACTGACCACCTGATGCAGGAACAGATTGGGCAGCTGTTGCCACTGCGACCAATGCGCCAGCGCGTAGAAGTCTTCCGGACGCCGGGCACCCCAGTACAGATGCACCGGATGACTAAAGCCAGCCGCGCGGCAGTGCTCGATCAAACTCTGCATCTGCGCCATGCCGGTCCCCGCCGCCAGCAGCACCAGCGGGCCATCAGGCAGCTCAGCCAAGTGAGTATCGCCAAACGGCAGCTTGACCCTGACGGTCGGCTGACTGCGCAGTTGCGCCATCAGTTCGAGAGTCTTGTCATCGCGGGCCAGTACATGCAGCTCCAGTTCGCGGCCACTGTGCGGCGCCGAGGCCAGGGAGAACGCCGCATAGTCCTCGGCGCTACGCTGCAGCAGCAGATACTGGCCGGCGTGATAACGCGGCAGCTTGCCCGCCGGCGCCTGCAGGCGCACGCGCAGCACATCGCCACCGACCTCATCACAGCCCAAGACTCGGCAGGCCAGCTCGCGCACCGGCAACTCACCGGGGGCCAGCACACCATCCCAGTGCACCACACAGTCTTGCAGCGGCTGAGCCAGACAGGTGAACAGCTCGCCGTGATCCAACTCAACGCCGTCTTGCAGCACGCGGCCCTCAACCAGCAGCGCCGCGCAGATATGGCAATTGCCGTTACGGCAGCTTTGCGGGCAGTCGTAACCTAAGCGCCGCGCCGCATCGAGGATGCGCTCGTGGGGCTGGACCTCAAGGACCGCACCTGAAGGATTCAGGGTGACTTTCATCAATCAATTCCCAACTCTGACCACAGCTCATCCACCCGCTGCTTCACCGCTGGGTCCTGCACAATCACCCGACCCCATTCGCGAGTGGTCTCGCCCGGCCACTTGTGGGTGGCATCCAGGCCCATTTTCGAGCCGAGGCCAGAGATCGGCGAGGCGAAGTCCAGATAGTCGATTGGCGTGTTATCGATCATCACCGTGTCGCGCTTGGGGTCCATGCGCGTGGTGATGGCCCAGATCACATCGTTCCAGTCGCGGGCGTTGATGTCGTCATCGGTGACGATGACAAACTTGGTGTACATGAATTGCCGCAGGAACGACCACACCCCAAGCATCACGCGCTTGGCGTGGCCGGGGTACTGCTTCTTCATGGTCACCACCGCCATGCGGTAGGAGCAGCCTTCCGGGGGCAGGTAGAAGTCCGTGATTTCCGGGAACTGCTTCTGCAGGATCGGCACAAACACTTCGTTCAGCGCCACCCCGAGAATCGCCGGCTCATCCGGTGGCCGGCCAGTGTAAGTGCTGTGGTAGATCGGCTTGTGCCGGCGGGTGATGCGTTCCACGGTAAACACCGGGAAGCGGTCCACCTCGTTGTAGTAGCCGGTGTGATCGCCGTATGGGCCTTCGTCGGCCATCTCGCCCTGGTGAATCACCCCCTCCAGCACGATCTCGGCACTGGCCGGCACTTGCAGGTCGCTGCCACGGGCTTTGACCAATTCGGTTTTATGCCCGCGCAAGAGCCCCGCAAAGGCATATTCGGACAGGCTGTCCGGCACCGGCGTCACCGCGCCGAGAATGGTCGCCGGATCAGCACCCAGCGCCACGGCCACCGGGTACGGCTTACCGGGGAATTTCTCGCACCACTCGCGGTAATCCAGAGCGCCGCCACGATGGCTGAGCCAACGCATGATGACCTTGTTCCGCCCGATCACCTGCTGGCGATAAATGCCGAGGTTTTGCCGCTCTTTATTCGGCCCCTTGGTGATGGTCAGGCCCCAGGTGATCAGCGGGCCGACATCGCCCGGCCAGCAGGTTTGCACCGGCAGCTTACTGAGGTCGACGTCATCGCCCTCCTCGATCACTTCCTGGCAAGGCGCATCTTTGAGCACCTTGGGCGCCATGTTGATGACCTTCTTGAAGATCGGCAGCTTGCTCCAGGCATCTTTCAAGCCCTTAGGCGGCTCCGGCTCTTTGAGGAAGGCCAGCAGCTTGCCGATTTCGCGCAGCTCGCTGACCTCTTCCGCGCCCATGCCCAAGGCCACACGCTTAGGTGTGCCAAACAGGTTGCCGAGCACCGGCATATCGAAGCCCGTGGGGTTCTCAAAGAGCAGCGCCGGCCCGCCTTTACGCAGGGTGCGGTCACAGATTTCGGTCATTTCCAACACCGGCGACACCGGCGTTTGAATGCGCTTGAGTTCACCGCGCGCTTCTAGCTCGCGGATAAAATCGCGCAGGTCGCGATACTGCATAAAGATGCCTCGGTTGGGGCGCAAGCCACTGGGCCGGCCAGTTTAGCCACATCGCCACAGGTACTAAATGGCCACTCGGTAGATGCACAAAAGCCGGTATTACCCGGCTTTGGTGGCAGCAAGCTCAGCAATCCTAGCCAGGCTAGTCGCTTACTTACGCTTCATCGACTGGAAGAACTCGTCGTTGGTCTTAGTCGCTTTGAGCTTATCGGTGAGGAACTCGATGGCTGCAATTTCATCCATCGGGTGCAGCAACTTACGCAGAATCCACATACGTTGCAGCTCGTCATCAGCCGTCAGCAACTCTTCGCGGCGAGTACCGGCGCGGTTGATGTTGATGGCCGGGAACACACGCTTCTCAGCGATACGACGGTCCAGCGGCAGCTCCATGTTGCCAGTGCCTTTGAACTCTTCGTAGATCACTTCATCCATCTTCGAGCCGGTTTCCACCAGCGCGGTCGCGATGATGGTCAGCGAACCGCCTTCTTCGATGTTACGTGCCGCACCGAAGAAACGCTTAGGCTTCTCCAGAGCGTGGGCATCGACACCACCGGTCAGTACCTTGCCGGAGCTTGGAATCACGGTGTTGTAGGCACGCGCCAGACGGGTGATGGAGTCGAGCAGAATGACCACGTCTTTCTTGTGCTCAACCAGGCGCTTGGCCTTCTCGATCACCATCTCAGCCACTTGCACGTGACGGGTTGGCGGCTCGTCGAAGGTCGAAGCCACCACTTCGCCGCGCACGGTGCGCTGCATTTCGGTCACTTCTTCTGGGCGCTCGTCGATCAGCAGAACGATCAGGTGGCACTCAGGGTTATTGCGCGCGATGTTAGCTGCGATGTTCTGCAGCATGATGGTCTTACCGGCTTTCGGCGGCGCCACGATCAGGCCGCGCTGGCCTTTACCGATCGGTGCACACAGGTCGATAACACGACCGGTGATGTCCTCAGTGGAACCGTTACCGGCTTCCATCAGCAGGCGCTTGTTCGGGAACAACGGCGTCAGGTTCTCGAACAGAATTTTGTTCTTGGCGTTTTCCGGGCGGTCATAGTTGATGGTGTCAACTTTGAGCAGGGCGAAATAACGCTCGCCCTCTTTCGGCGGGCGAATCTTGCCAACAATGGTGTCGCCAGTGCGCAGGTTGAAACGGCGGATCTGGCTCGGCGAGACATAAATGTCATCTGGGCCAGCGAGGTACGAGGCATCCGCGGAGCGGAGAAAGCCGAAACCGTCCTGGAGAATCTCCAGCACGCCATCACCGGAGATTTCCTCACCGCTTTTTGCATGTTTCTTTAACAGCGAGAAAATCACGTCCTGCTTGCGCGAACGAGCCATGTTTTCCAGGCCCAGTTGTTCAGCGAGTTCCAGCAGTTCGGTAATCGGCTTTTGCTTGAGTTCGGTCAGATTCATAGGAATGACGTAATCATTGAAGGAGGGAAATAAGCTGTTGAGCTTGGAAGGCCGTACCGAGAGACCGGCTGGGCGCCTGCTTGTTTATCGAAAGATTCGAATAGGAATGCGTCGGCGACGGCATGCAGAAGGCTGTATAGGAAATACAGCGAGACCGAATGTAACACCGCACGAATTGATACGTCCAGCATCCGGACATAAAAAAGCCCCGCAAATTGCGAGGCTCTTAACACTCAACAACGCTTAGATATTAGCGTCGAGGAATGCGGCAAGTTGCGACTTGGACAGTGCGCCAACTTTAGTCGCTTCAACGCTGCCGTTCTTGAACAGCATCAGCGTTGGGATACCACGCACGCCAAACTTTGGCGGAGTCTCTTGGTTCTCATCGATGTTCAGTTTGCACACTTTCAGCTTGCCCTGGTACGTCTGAGCAATCTCATCCAGTACCGGTGCAATCATTTTGCACGGGCCGCACCACTCAGCCCAATAGTCGACCAGTACCGGGCCGTCGGCCTGGATCACATCCTGATCGAAGCTGGCATCGCTGACATTGGTGATGAATTCGCTCATGGAAAATCTCCGGTTAAGGAAGCAAAAGATGGGCGCCATCATATCCCGGCTTGCCACGCACAGGAAGGCGCCGGTAATTGAGCTTATCTATGGGCCAAGATCAAAAAGGTCTTAGCACGGCGCTTTCGTGAATTTATCGGACGACCGGCTAACGGGCAGACGCCTGCCCAGGTGTCTGCCAGGGCAGAGTAAGCCCCTGCGACATTAGTTTGCGTTGGCGGGGCTGCACGATCATGGCAGGATGGCGCGATTCAGCCCTGAGAATCTTTCTTTATGCCGCCTACCCCCGCCCAGTCTTTCCCGTTGATCGCCGCCATCGACCTAGGCTCTAACAGCTTCCATATGGTCGTGGCCAAGGCTGATCACGGGGAGATCCGCATCCTCGAACGCCTGGGTGAAAAGGTGCAGTTGGCAGCCGGTATCGATGAAAATCGTCTGCTCAGTGAAGAAGCCATCAACCGTGGCCTGGAATGCATCAGCCGCTTTGCCCAGATGACCGCCAGCCTGCCGGCCGGTGCCGTGCGCGCGGTAGGCACTAACGCCCTGCGTGAAGCCCGCAACCGCGCCGAGTTTATCCGCCGCGCCGAAGAAATCCTCGGCCATCAAGTGGAGGTCATTTCCGGCCGCGAAGAAGCTCGCCTGATTTATCTGGGCGTGTCGCACAGCATCGCCGACACGCCGGGCAAGCGTCTGGTAGCGGACATTGGCGGCGGCAGCACCGAATTCATCATCGGCCAACGCTTTGAGCCGCTGCTGCGCGAAAGCCTGCAAATGGGCTGTGTGAGCTACAGCCAGCGCTTCTTTAAAGACGGCAAAATCACCCCGGCCCGCTACGCCCAAGCCTACACCGCTGCGCGCCTGGAGCTGATGGGCATTGAGCACGCACTGCGCCGCCACGGCTGGGAGGATGCCGTGGGCGCCTCCGGCACCATCAAGGCCATTGGTTTGACCATCAAGGCCGCTGGCCTAGGCTCCGGCGAAATCAATCTGGAAGGGCTGGCCTGGCTGAAACGCAAGGTTTTCAAGCTGGGCGACGTCGAGAAACTCGACCTCGACGGCATCAAGCCTGATCGCCGGGCGATCTTCCCGGCGGGTTTGGCCATTCTGGAGGCGATCTTTGACGCCTGCGAATTGACCACCATGAGTCACTCCGAAGGCGCACTGCGCGAAGGCGTGCTGTATGACCTGCTCGGTCGCCACCAGCATGAGGACGTCCGTGAACGCACGCTCAGCTCGCTGATGGAGCGTTATCACGTCGATCAGGAGCAGGCTGCTCGCGTCGAAAGCAAAGCCCTGTCCGCGCTGGATAAAGTCGCCGCAGACTGGCAACTGGAAGATGAAAGCTACCGCGAGCTGCTCAGCTGGGCCGCGCGCATTCATGAAGTGGGCATGGACATCGCTCACTACCACTACCATAAACACGGCGCCTATCTGATCGAGCACTCGGATCTGGCCGGTTTCTCGCGCAAGGACCAACAGATGCTGGCCCTGCTGGTGCGTGGCCATCGGCGCAATATTCCCAAAGATAAGTTCGCAGATTTCGGGGCTGAAGGCGTCAAGCTGGTGCGCCTGTGCGTGCTACTGCGCTTCGCCATCCTCTTTCACCACATCCGTGGCATCCACGAAATGCCCAAGGTGCAACTGCGCGCTCAAGGGCAAAAGCTGCTACTGCAATTCCCTGACGGCTGGCTGGAGAGCAACCCGCTTACCCAGGCGGACTTCACCCAGGAAGCGGAATGGCTCAAGCGCACCGGTATCGAGCTCAGCGTACGCTGATTACCGGCGCGGTTAGTTTTTCCAACAGGCCAGCCTGCGCGCTGCGCGGGTTCTGGTTGCCACTGGGGCTGCAACGCACATAGTCACCATCCGGTTGCAGCACCCAAGCTTGGGTGTTGTCGGTGAGGTAGCTTTCCAGCTCCTTCTTAACCCGGGTCACCAGCTTTTTGCCTTCCACCGGGAAGCAGGTCTCGACGCGCTTATCGAGGTTACGTTCCATCCAGTCGGCACTCGACAGGTAGATTTTCTCTTCGCCGTCATTGAGGAAGTAGAACACCCGGGTGTGTTCCAGGAAGCGGCCGACAATCGAGCGCACCTGAATGTTATGCGACACCCCGACGATACCCGGACGCAGGCAGCACATGCCGCGCACGACCAAGTCGATACGCACCCCAGTTTGGCTGGCCTTGTACAACGCTTTGATGATCTTCGGATCGGTCAGGGAGTTGAACTTGGCGATGATATGGGCCGGCTTGCCCTCAGCCGCCAGGGCGGTTTCCCGGGCGATCATATCCAGCAGGGTCTTCTTCAGGGTAAAGGGCGCATGCAAAAGCTTCTTCATGCGCAGGGTTTTACCCATGCCGATCAACTGGCTGAACAGCTTGGCCACGTCTTCGCCCAAAGCCACGTCTGCGGTGAGCAGGCTGTAGTCGGTGTACAGCCGCGCGTTGCCGGCGTGGTAGTTACCGGTGCCTAAGTGGGCGTAACGGACGATCTCGCCGTTTTCTCGGCGCAGAATCAGCATCATCTTGGCGTGGGTTTTAAACCCGACCACGCCGTAAATCACCACTGCACCGGCGGCCTGCAGACGGCTGGCCAGTTGCAGGTTGGATTCCTCGTCAAAGCGCGCGCGCAGCTCGATCACCGCAGTGACTTCCTTACCGCTGCGGGCCGCATCGACCAGCGCATCGACAATCTCCGAGTTGGCCCCGGAGCGGTACAGCGTCTGCTTGATCGCCAGCACTTGTGGGTCTTTCGCCGCTTGACGCAGCAGATCGACCACCGGGGTGAAGGACTCAAACGGATGCAGCAGAAGGATGTCCTGCTTGCTCACCTGATTGAAGATGTTTTCGGCGTTCTGCAAGATCTTCGGGATCACCGGAGTGAACGGCTTGTACTGCAGCTCCGGATGGCTTTCCAAGCCAGTGATGCTGAACAAACGCGTCAGGTTGACCGGGCCGTTCACCCGATACAGCTCGCTCTCGCTCAGGTTGAACTGCTTCAGCAAGTAATCCAGCAGCGGCTGCGGGCAGCTCTCAACCACTTCCAGGCGCACCGCATCACCGTAACGGCGGCTGAACAGCTCGCCACGCAGGGCGCGGGCCAAGTCTTCGACATCTTCGGTATCCACCGAGAGGTCAGCGTTACGGGTCAGGCGGAACTGGTAGCACCCCTTGACCTTCATGCCTTGGAACAAGTCATCGGCATGGGCGTGGATCATCGAGGACAGGAATACATAGTTATCCCCAGGCCCACCGACATCCTCCGGCACCTTGATGATACGCGGCAGCAAGCGCGGCGCCGGGATGATCGCCAGACCGGAGTCACGACCAAAGGCGTCGACACCTTCGAGCTCGACGATAAAGTTGAGGCTCTTGTTCACCAGCAGCGGGAATGGATGGGTTGGGTCCAGGCCAATCGGCGTGATGATCGGCGCAATCTCGTCGCGGAAGTAACGACGCACCCAGGCCTTGAGCTTGGTGGTCCAAAACCTGCGGCGGATAAAGTTGATGTTGTGCTTGGCCAGTTCCGGGAACAGGGTGTCGTTGAGGATCGCGTACTGACGTACAACCTGCTCATGCACCAATTCAGAAATACGTGTCAGCGCCTGATGCGGCTGTAAGCCATCAGCGCCGGCTTGTTCGCGGGCGAAGTTGATTTGCTTCTTCAGCCCCGCTACGCGGATCTCAAAGAACTCATCGAGGTTGCTGGAAAAAATCAGCAGGAACTTCAAGCGTTCCAGCAACGGATAGGACTCATCCAGCGCCTGCTCCAGCACGCGGATATTGAATTGCAGTTGCGACAACTCGCGGTGGATGTACAGGCTGCTGTCATCCAGGTTGGTCACCGGCGCCGGCGCTGGGGTGGGCGTCGCGACAACCGCCGGCTCTACGGCTGGCTCGGGTTCGAGCACTGGCGCGAGCGCGGCCTCATCCACAGGTGCTGGGGCTTCTGGCAATTCAGTGTTGCTGAGTCCTTCGGTGTTCATTGTCAATCCTGGGGGCTTACTGGCCCTGCTTCAGAAGTTCTGCCGCACGTACGGCGAAGTAAGTCAGAATGCCATCAGCACCGGCACGTTTGAAAGCGGTCAGCGATTCCAGAATCACCGCTTCGCTTAACCACCCATTGTCGATGGCGCCACGGTGCATGGCGTACTCGCCGCTGACTTGATAGGCAAAGGTCGGCACCTTGAAGGTGTCTTTGACCCGCCAAACGATATCCAGATACGGCATACCGGGCTTGACCATGACCATGTCAGCGCCCTCGGCCAGATCCGCAGCGACTTCATGCAGGGCTTCATTGCCGTTGGCCGGGTCCATCTGATAGGTGTTTTTGCTGCCCTTGCCCAAGTTAGCTGCCGAGCCCACAGCGTCGCGGAACGGGCCGTAGTAGGCGCTGGCGTATTTAGCCGAGTAGGCCATGATGCGCACGTTGGTGTGGTCAGCCAGCTCCAGAGCTTCGCGTATGGCCTGAATCCGGCCGTCCATCATGTCCGATGGCGCCACTACCTGCGCGCCGGCTTCGGCGTGAGACAGGGCTTGCTTGACCAGCGCATCGACGGTGATGTCGTTCTGCACATAGCCGTTTTCGTCGAGGATGCCATCCTGGCCGTGGGTGGTGAACGGGTCCAAAGCCACATCACTGATGATGCCCAGCTCCGGGAACTTCGCGCGCAAAGCGCGGATGGCGCGCTGGGCGATGCCCTCGGGGTTCCAGGCCTCTTCGCCTTGGAGGGATTTTTTCTCCAGCGGCGTCACCGGGAACAATGCCAGCGCAGGAATACCGAGATTCACCCAGTGT
Organism: Pseudomonas sp. 5P_3.1_Bac2; assembly: GCF_025465995.1. Taxonomy (GTDB): domain Bacteria; phylum Pseudomonadota; class Gammaproteobacteria; order Pseudomonadales; family Pseudomonadaceae; genus Aquipseudomonas. Next base: position 281,977 of record NZ_JANLNY010000022.1, read on the forward strand.
TCGGCTTCTTTGAGCAGCAGATCAATCGACAGACGTTCAACGCCGGGCATCGACGCAATTGTTTCGCGGCGGTTTTCGCCGTCCAGCACAAACACCGGCAGGATCAGGTCATCAGTGCTCAGACGGTTTTCACGGACCAAACGCCGGGAGAAATCATCACGACGGTTGCGACGCAGACGAGTAGCAGGAAACAGACGGTTGGCAGGGGTAAAACTCACGGCAAACTCCGTAGCCCGTAATGACGGGCGAGTGTGACAGTTATAAGTGGCGATTATGACTAAATTATGACGTCGCTTGGCGACTCTGCGACCGCGTGCCGCAAGCTGTTTAGCCCAATGCCAGAAACCTGGCTGTATCGAAAAGACGGCGCGCGCAGTGCAGCGGGGCAAATATGGCTGAGCCAGCGGCTGGGCTCACATTCAAGCGTACGAATGGCCGGTGAGCAATGTGCCCCGATGGATAACCACGCGCCAACAACGCCTGGCACTTTTCCTTAACAGCTTAGTGTGGAGTGTTGCCAGCCCTAGAGGTTCCCCCCATGCCGCCAGCGGCTCCGCGCAGCCGGCCGAAGCTAGCTGGCCAGCAGGCCAGCGCGGCGCCCAGGCCAATACAGCCAGGCCACACAGAGCAGACTGTAAACCGCCAAGCCCAACCATAAACCCGCCGTGCTGGGCAGCAAGAGCATCTGCGTGGCCAGCCACAGTGCCGGCAGATTCAGCAGCAAACGCAGCACCTCCAGGGTTTTCGCGTAGCGGCGGTTTTCCAAACACACACCGATGCAAAACAGGCCAAAAGCCAGCCACAGCACCGCCAGCAAGAGTTGCCCCAGGCTCATGGCATCGCCTTGGGCCAACAACAGAGTGCCGCCGATCAGATAGCAGACAAACTGCAATAGCGCGTACAACTGCTGGGAAAGCGTCAGGGGCACCGCGAACTTCACGAACTGGCGCAAATCCGCCTTGGCCTGTGGATAACGCGCCGCCACATCGGCCGGCCGCCAACCAGTGGGCATAAACCAGATGCGCAGCTTGTCCCACCACGACTGGGCCCGCGTCACATCACGCCACAGGGCCAGATAAAACTGGGCATTGGCCCACAGCGGATTCCAGCTCGCCAATGGCGTAGTGACGCCAAAAATCGCGGGTTCAGTGTCTAATTCTTCTTGGAAAGTACCGAATAAGCGGTCCCAGAGGATGAACACGCCGCCGTAATTGCGATCCATATACAACGGGTTTTGCGCATGGTGCACCCGGTGGTTAGACGGAGTAATCAGCAGCCATTCCAGCCAGCCCAACTTGGGGATATGCCGGGTATGCACCCAGAACTGATACAGCAGGTTCATTGCCGCTACGCTGAGAAAGACCAGAGGTGGCACGCCGAGCACGGCCATGGGCAGGTAGAACACCCAGCTCAGCAAAAAACCGCTGCTGGTCTGGCGCAGGGCGGTGCTGAGGTTGTACTCCTCGCTCTGGTGATGCACCGAGTGCGCGGCCCACAGCACATTACGCTCGTGGCCCAGGCGATGGTTCCAGTAGTAGCAAAAGTCATACAGCACAAACGCCAGCAGCCACACCCACAGGGCGCTGCCGGACATCTCCAGCAGCGCCAGATGCTGCCAGGCGAAGGTATAGGTGACAACCCCGAGCACTTTGCTCAACAGGCCAAAACCAGTCGACAACACCCCTGTACTTAAGCTGTTGATGGTGTCGGCGAAACGATAGGTACGCATGCCACGCAGGTGATCGAACAGCAGCTCAAGGGCAATCAGGCCGAAGAAAAACGGCACCGCATAAAGGACGTAGTTCATGCTCTTTGGCACCTCTTAAATACGCACTGCCATGCACAAGCAGCAACCTGCGGTAACGGACAACACGGGCAGGCTTGCGCTAACTCGCCATATCACTGGCTATGGCGAACAGCTAGGATTAGGTCATTAAGCCTAGCCCAGCGCTAACCGGCACTCACGGCGTAGGATGCCAACCGGGGTGACATATGACGACAGGCCAGCAACCTTCCTTCCCTACGGTGTTTTGTGGAGTTCAAAATGACTAAAAAAGTCGCAGTGATCCTTTCCGGTTGTGGTTTCTATGACGGCGCAGAAATCCACGAAAGCGTGATCACCCTGCTGCGTTTAGACCAACGCGGCGCCCAGGTACAGTGCTTTGCCCCGAACATCAACCAACTGCACGTGGTCGATCACCTCACCGGTGAAGCCACCGAACAGAGCCGCAACGTGCTGGTGGAGTCAGCCCGTATCGCCCGCGGCAATATCAAGGACGTCACCCAGCTGCATGCCAGCGACTTTGACGCGCTGATTCTGCCGGGCGGCTTTGGCGCGGCGAAAAACCTCTCTGACTTTGCCCTCAAAGGCGCGGAGTGCACGGTGCAGGCCGATGTCCTCGCCGCCACCCAGGAGTTCGCCAAAGCGTCCAAGCCGGTGGGGCTGATCTGCATCTCGCCAGCCATGGCCGGACGCATCTACGGTCCAGGCGTGATTGCCACCATCGGCACCGACGAAGGTACCGCTGCCGCGCTGACGCAAATGGGCGTGGTGCATCAGGACTGCGAGGTGACGGAGATCATCGAAGACACCGCACGCAAGCTGGTCACAACCCCCGCTTACATGCTGGCTAAGTCGATCGCGGAGGCGGCATCAGGGATTAACAAGCTGGTCGACCGCGTGCTCGAACTGGCCTAAGCCCAGCGCCGATCCTGCCAATGCCTAGGCCATGACGGCCTAGGCGCTAGGCACGGGCGACGCAGTGGGGCAGTTTAGACACTCTCCCGTTGAGGCTAGCGCCCATGAGCACACCCACCTTTGAGCTGACCGATGAACTGCGCGAAGCAGTCACCCAGTTCTTTCACCGCATCCCCTTCAATCAATTGCTCGGTATCGAGCTGGTGGACCTCAGCACCAGCCACGTGACCATGCTCCTGCCGATGAAGCCGGAGCTGATTGGTAACTTCCTGCAAGGCATTTTGCATGGCGGCGTGATCAGCACCCTGCTCGACGTCTGCGGCGGCGCCATGGCGCTGATCGGTGCCTTCGATAAGCACCAACACCTGAGCAGCAGCGAACGCATGGCGCGGCTGTCCAAACTCGGCACCATCGATTTACGCGTGGATTACCTGCGCCCCGGCAAAGGCCAGCGCTTTATCGCCACCGCGCAGTTGCTGCGCAGCGGCAATAAGGTCGCAGTGGTACGCAGCGAGCTGCACAGCGATGACGGCACCCTCGTCGCCGTGGGCACCGGCACCTATTTGTGCGGCTGATCAGGTATGGAGTCAGGCCTGAGCCTGGCGCTGCAGACGGGTGAGAATGCGGTCAAGGCTATTGGCGAAGGCTTGTTTGTCGCGCTCGCTATACGGCGCCTGACCGCCGCCGACCTGGCCCAGTTCGCGCAGCTCAGTGAAGAGGTTACGCGTGGCCAGCTTGTCGCCCATATTGCGCTGATCGAACTCGCTGCCTCTGGGGTCGAGCACCGTCACCTGGTTTTTCACCAAACGCGCGGCCAACGGCACGTCGCTGCAAATCACCAGCTCCCCGGCGACGGCATGCTCAACCAGATAATCATCGGCCGCATCCGGGCCGCTGGGCACCACGATTAAGCGCACGCAGTTGTAGGCCGGTTTGCTTTGCGCCTGACCAGCCACCAACAGCACCTCAAAGCCGCGCTTGAGGGCGAACTTCACCACCTGATCCTTGGCCGCTTTCGGACAAGCATCCGCATCAATCCACACGCGCATCGTCATCGGCTCCACTGCCGGCGCGGCAGACCACGCCGGCAGTTATGCTCAGTTAGCCGGGAGATTGCGCCGACGGCGCTCACCCAACCAGCTACGGCCATACAGCAGGACGATACCCAGCAGCGCCAGAGCTTGCGCCCCCAGCGTGTAGGCATCGGGATGAATGCCCAGCCAGTCGAACTCGAAGAACGCCACTGGCCGCGTGCCCAGCACGCCGGCTTCTTGCAACGCCGCAATGCCATGGCCGGCGAAGACCACCGAGAGCACGCAGAGCAACACCGCGTTGAGGCCGAAGAAGGTCGCCAACGGCAGTTTGCGCGAGCCACGCAGAATCACCCAGGCCAGGCCCAACAGCAGCACCAGCGCCGTCGCCGCACCGGCCAGCACCATGCCATGGCCCTGCGGGCCGGCCTGCAGCCAGAGGGTTTCATAGAACAGGATGACCTCGAACAGCTCGCGGTACACCGAGAAGAACGCCAGGGCGGCAAAACCAAAGCGGCCACCACCGCTGACCAGACTGCTCTTGATGTAATCCTGCCAAGCCGCCGCATGCCGGCGATCATGCATCCACACGCCGAGCCACAGCACCATGACGCTGGCAAACAGCGCGGTGACGCCTTCAAGCAGCTCACGCTGGGCGCCGCTGACATCGATCAAGTAAGCCGCCAAGGCCCAGGTCGCGACCCCGGCAAGGATGGCCAGGCCCCAACCGACGTGGACGCTGCGAGTGGCTTTCTCCTGACCGGTGTTACGCAGGAAGGCCAGAATGGCCGCCAGCACCAGAATCGCTTCCAGGCCTTCACGCAGCAGAATCAACAGGCTGGAGAAGAAACTCAGGGAATCAGACAAGCCGTCGCCACCCAGCAGGGCTGCCGACTTGGCCAGCTCGGCTTTCGCCAGCTCAAGGCGCTGCTCGGCTTGCTCCACCGGGAGGCCGTCCTGGAGGGATTGGCGATAGGCCATCAAAGCCTTCTCAGTGGCCTTGCGCTGCTCGGAGTCGAGGTTATCCAAGGCGCTTTCGACCAGCTCAAAACCTTCCAGATAGGCGCCTACGGAGAGGTCATAGGCCTGTTCGTGATCGCCACTGCGATAGGCACTGAGACTCTTCTCCAGGGTCTCGCGAGTGTGCGCGATCAACTGCTGCGGGCCACGCTGCTGCGCCGGTGGATGCGCACGCTGGACGCGGAAGATCGCCGCCGCGGCGTCACCATTAGCGGCGGCATATTCAGCCGGACTCTGATCGGCCAGCGTGGCCAACGGCAAGGCCGCCCCCGGCTCTACGGCAGGCGCGGTAAAGCCGGCGATATAACTGGCCAGATCCCAACGCTGACGCTCATCGAGCTGATCCGCGAAGGACACCATGTCGGTGCCTTCAATGCCCAAGGTCAGCGTGTTGTAGAGGTCGTACAGGCTCAGGCGGTCCAAGCGCGCTTGATCGCGCAGGTTCGCCGGTGGCGGCTCCAGACCAATACCCGCCGGACCATCGCCAGCCCCGCTCGCGCCATGGCAGACGCTGCAGTGCTGGGTGAACAGTGGCTCGCCACGGCTCGGATCAGGCGTAATCGCCGGCGTCTGGCTCACACCGTAGGCCTTGGCCAGCACAGCCGCTAACTGGCGGGCTTCGCCTCCCACTTGAGCGCCATCGGTCTTTTGCTCAATGGCCTGCCGCAGATTGGCGACCCCAGCGCTGAGCTGCGCACGCTCAGGGCGCGCCGGCAGAGCCACGACCAGGCCCTGCAGGACTTCAATAAATTCGAGTTGCTCGCGGTACTCGCCGGCATCAATCACCTGACCATTGGCCACTGTGGCTGGGTAGTCCGCGCCTAAGTAACTGAGCAGGTGCAGCGCCTGCGCCGCTCCGTCAGCCGGTTCGGCCAAAGCGGCGAGGCTGCAGAGGGCCAAGACCGGCAGCAGCAACCAGTGCTTAATACGAAACAAAGAGGACATTAGGAGTTAATCCCAAATAGGAATGAGGTGGGATTAGAATCTTACCACCCTAAGCAGTTCCATATCGCCCGACATAAACGGCCAACCCTCAAGCGCTGGCGCCGCGTACTTAACCAGCCGTGCGGTGCACCGTGGCCAGCAGCCCTGCCGCAGCCACAAACAGCCCGCCAAAGGTGCGGTTCAACACACGCTGTTGGCGTGGCGAGCGCAGCGCCCCCAACAGTCGGGCAGCCAGCCCCGTGTAACCGGCCATCACTATCAGGTCGACACTGATCATGGTCGCGGCAATCAGCAGGTACTGCTTGAGCAGCGGTGCCTGCGGATTAATAAATTGCGGCAACACGGCCAGGATAAACACGATGGCTTTCGGATTACTCAAGTTGACCAGCATCCCGCGTAGCACCAAGGCCAAGGGCCGACCGCTGGCGCGCTGTTCATCAGCGGCCATGGCACTGGGCGGCGCCTGCCACTGGCGGTAACCGAGATAGACCAGATAGGCCACGCCAAACCACTTGATCAGACTGAACGCCAGCGGCGAGGTGGCCAACACCGCCCCCAACCCCGCCGCGACTACCGCGATCTGTAACGCCAAGGCCAACTGCAGGCCCAGGGCATTCCAGTAGCCACGCCAGAAACCGTATTGCAGCCCGGCAGACATCGAGGCAATAGCCCCAGCGCCAGGCGACAGGCTGATGATCCAACAGGCGAGAAAAAAGCCCAACCAGGTTTCCAGCGTCACGGTGCCTACCTCCATTCAAGCGGATAGCAACAAAAAAGGGGCTGACCGAAGCCAACCCCCTACGCGCAGACTGCATGTAACGCAGCGCTTAGTCCGGAAAGTCTTTACGCAGCTTGACCGGATCCAGCTCTTCTTCTTTAGCGCGGGCACGGGCGATGCGCATACGGATGTTAACCGCCTCAACCGCCAGCGAGAACGCCATGGCGAAATACACATAACCTTTCGGCACATGCACATCAAAGGCTTCGGCCACCAGCAAGGTACCCACCACGATCAGGAACGACAGGGCGAGAATCTTCAAGCTCGGGTGCTTATCGATGAAGTTACTGATGGTGCCAGCGGACAGCATCATGACAAACACCGAGATCACAATCGCCGCGACCATGATCGGTACATGGTTGACCAGACCCACCGCGGTGATCACCGAGTCCAGGGAGAAGACGATATCGATGATGGCGATCTGGATGATGATGCCCATAAAGCCATAGGCCTTACCGCCGCCGTTCTGGCTCTCATCTTCACCTTCAAGGCCGTGGTAAATCTCTGCGGTACTTTTGAACAGCAGGAACATACCGCCAAAGAACAGGATCAGATCGCGCCCGGAAATACCTTGGCCGAACACGTGGAACAGGTCGGTGGTTAGGCGCATCACCCAGCTGATCGACAGCAACAGCAGAATCCGCGTACCCATGGCCAGCGCCAAGCCGAAGAAGCGCCCACGCGCCTGTTGATGCTTCGGCAAGCGGCTGACCAGGATCGAGATAAAGATGATGTTATCGATGCCGAGAACGATCTCGAGCGCCGTCAAAGTTAAAAAAGCGACCCAAAGCTCTGGGCTGGACAGCCATTCCATGTGTGGTTAATCCTCTTGTTGACGCACAGTGGGAAATTCACCATGACGCCAACGGCGCACGGCTTTTTGGAAAAACAAACTATTGGGAATCTGCAGCAGCGCGCCTGGGGCATCACCGCTGGCATCTTCCAAAGTGGTGTAAAACAGGTTGATCGCCACCACCTTGCCGCGCACGCCGGGCTTATCGGCGCTTTCCAGTACCTCAACATGCTCGCCAATGCGAAACGGGCTGAGGACAAAGATTAGCAGCGCGCAGAACATATTCGACAGCACGCTCCAGATGGCGAAAAACGCCACCGCCGCCACCGCCACGAAACCCGTCACGGCGGTCCACAATACTTGGGCGGAAACGCCTAAACGCTCCAGCACCATCATAAAGGCACTGCCCAAAATCAACCAACGCAGCAAACCGCGCACCGGCATCATCAGCTCCGCCGGCAGTTGCGGGTAGCGCTGGGCGAGGCGGCTGATGGCGCGGGTGAGGATGCGCTGGGCCAACCACGCCAAACAAATAATTAGCGCCACTTGGCCGGCGATCATTAAAGGATCGCGCCAAGCACTCAACCACTCAATGCCTAGCTCACTGAAGTTCAACTGGCGGCCTCAAGTTCAGCTTGCAAGTTTTCCAGCGTTTCCAAGGCCAGCATCCAACGCTCCTCGAGGTCGGCTTCGATGCTTTTCAGCTTAGCCTGTTCGGCCAGCGCATCACGCAACTGATCTTTTTGCGCCGCCTCGTAGAGGGCGCTATCGCCTAATTGCGCTTCAAGCTTGGCCAGCTTCTCGTGCAGTTGCCCCAGTTCTTTTTCCAGCTTATCGGCTTCGCGCTTATGCGGCGCTAATTGCTGGCGTAAGGCCGCAGCAGCTTGGCGCTGGCCGCGCTTGTCGGTTTTGTCTGGATTCACTTCGTTCGTGCTAACCGGCGCTTGGCGGACGCGATAATCCACCAACCAGCGGGCGTAATCGTCGAGGTCACCATCAAAAGCTTTAACCTGACCATCGGCCACTAACAAAAACTCATCGGTGGTGCTCTTGAGCAAGTGCCGGTCGTGACTGACCACCACCACGGCGCCGCTGAATTCTTGCAGGGCCATGGTCAGGGCCAGGCGCATTTCCAAGTCCAGGTGGTTGGTGGGCTCATCGAGCAGCAGCAAGTTGGGCTTGCCCCAGGCGATCAAGGCCAAAGCCAGGCGCGCCTTTTCGCCACCGGAGAAATTTTGCACCGGCTCGTCACAGCGCGGGCCACGGAAGTCAAAACCGCCTAAAAAGTCGCGCAGGGTTTGCTCGCGCTCAGCCGGGGCGATGCGCTGCAAGTGCAGCAGCGGGCTGGCGTGATCATCCAGAGCGTCCAGCTGATGCTGAGCAAAGTAGCCCACCACCAAGTTCTCGCCGCGCTGCAATTCACCGCCAATGGGCTGCAACTCGTTGGCGAGGTTTTTAATCAGGGTGGATTTACCCGCGCCATTGGGTCCCAGTAAACCTAAGCGCGCACCGGGCGCCAGACCGAGCTTGACCTTCTCCAGCACCACTTTGTCGCCATAACCCAAGCGGCCTTCGCTCAGGCTAAGTAAGGGACTGGAGATTTTATCGGCTTCGCGGAAGCTGAAATCAAACGGTGAATCGACATGGGCCGCCGACAGTTCTTCCATGCGCTCCAAGGCTTTGATCCGGCTTTGCGCCTGGCGGGCCTTGGTGGCCTGGGCCTTAAAGCGGGCAATGTACTTTTCCATGTGCGCGCGTTGCGCTTGTTGCTTCTCGTAAGCCTGTTGCTGCTGGGCCAAGCGCTCAGCGCGAGTACGCTCGAAAGCAGAGTAGCCACCGCGGTAGAGAGTCAGCTTTTGCTGATCGAGGTGGGCAACGTGGTCCACTACGGCGTCCAGAAAATCACGGTCATGAGAGATGAGCAACAGCGTACCGGGATAAGCTTTCAACCAGCTTTCCAGCCACAGGATGGCGTCCAAGTCCAAGTGGTTGGTCGGCTCATCGAGCAGCAGCAAGTCCGACGGGCACATCAACGCCTGGGCGAGGTTGAGGCGCATCCGCCAACCGCCGGAGAAATCGCCGACACGACGATCCATCTGGGCACTGTCGAAACCAAGGCCTGCCAACAGTTTGCGTGCCCGGGCATCGGCGCTGTAGCCATCCAGGGTGTCCAGTTCAACGTGCAAGCGCGCTACGGCTGCGCCGTCTTGCGCCGCTTCGGCGGCCGCCAATTGCGCCTGCACGCGGCGCAGCTGCACGTCGCCATCAAGCACATAGTCGACCGCTTGGCGTTCAACCGCCTCGATTTCCTGGCGCATATGGGCCACGCGCCAATCGGCGGGGATCAGACAGTCGCCTGCATCCGCGCTAAGCTCACCGCGCAGCAGAGCAAACAAACTGGATTTGCCGGCGCCGTTAGCGCCGATTAAGCCGGCTTTATGGCCGGGGTGCAGGGTCATCTCAGCATCTTCAAGCAGACGCTGTGGACCACGCTGTAAAGTCAGGTTCTGAAGTCGGATCATAATGGCCGCGGAGTCTACCAGAGTCTTTTTTGAGAAACCTGAGAACCACTATGCCAGCAGACCTTTGGCAATTTTCTGAAGCAATTTACCGTCGCCCCGGCGTCGAACCCGCCTGCTTAGAACTGCAAAGCGATGGCATCGACGTCTGCCTGCTGCTGTGCGCGCTCTGGCTCGAAGTGCAACGCGTGCCGTATAGCGCTGCGCGCCTGCAACACCTGCAAGCCTTAGCACAGCCCTGGCAACAACAAGTGGTGCTACCGCTGCGTCAATTACGCCGCGCTTGGCGTACTGCTGCGCAACAGGATCAAGGCTTACACCTCTTGCGTGAACAGCTGAAACAACTCGAACTGACGGCTGAGCGCGAGCAATTAACCCGCCTAGCCACCTGCGCCGAGCCCTGGATCGAACTCAGAGCGCAGGGGCCGGCCGACTGGTTAACCGCCCTGGCCCCCCATGCTACAGACGCCACCTTGGACTGCTTACGTGGCGCTGCGCAGGGGTTGCCGGTTTAGGCCGAAGTCGGCGCAGTCGCGCTGTTACCTGCGGCAGGTGCGCTGCTAGCTGGCTTAGCGTCTACGGCAGTGCTGGCTGTTTGCGCAGCTGCAACCGGAGCAACCGGTGGCTTAGCGGCAGCCGCTGGCTGGTTAGCAGGCGTTGCAGCAGCTGGTTTAGCGGCAGTTGTGGCAACAGGCTTGGCTGCTGGTTTAGCTGCAGCTTTAACAGCTGGCTTTGCCGCAGGCTTAGCGGCAGCTTTAACAGCTGGTTTTGCGGCTGGCTTGGCAGCAGCTTTAACAGCTGGTTTTGCCGCAGGCTTGGCAGCAGCTTTAACAGCTGGCTTAGCGGCTGGCTTAGCAGCAGCGCTATCAGCTGGTTTTGCCGCTGGCTTAGCAGCAGCTTTAGCAGCCGGTTTTGCTACAGGCTTGGCAGCAGCTTTAGCAGCTGGTTTTGCTGCAGGCTTGGCAGCAGCTTTAGCAGCCGGTTTTGCGGCTGGCTTAGCGGCAGCTTTAGCAGCTGGTTTTGCGGCTGGCTTGGCGGCAGCTTTAGCCGCCGGTTTTGCTGCAGGCTTGGCAGCAGCGTTAGCAGCTGGTTTTGCCGCAGGCTTGGCAACAGTTTTAGCAGCTGGTTTTGCCGCAGGCTTGGCAGCAGTTTTAACAGCCGGTTTTGCCGCAGGCTTGGCAGCAGCTTTAGCAGCCGGTTTTGCGGCTGGCTTAGCGGCAGCTTTAGCAGCCGGTTTTGCCGCAGGCTTAGCAGCAGTTTTAGCAGCCGGTTTTGCCGCAGGCTTGGCAGCAGTTTTAGCCGCCGGTTTTGCGGCTGGCTTAGCGGCAGAACGCTCAAGCGCTTTGCTAGCTGCTTCTTTAACTTTGCCAACACCTTGCGCCAGCTTCAGGCTTTCTTGAGCATCGCGCTTAAGCTTAGCGATATAAGTTAGGGTTTCGCTCTGACGTTCTTTCAACGCATCCAGCAACTGTTCCAGTTGCGCGACGGCGTCTTTGGCTTTGCTCTGCGCCTTGCTCTTACCAGCACGGCTGGCATCTTGCAGTTTGGTGCGGGATTTATGCAGTTTTTCCTGCGCTTTGCCCCGTTGCTTTTCCAACTTACTCAGCAAGCTTTCCGCATCACCGAGTGCCCGCGCACAAGCATCTTCAAGGTGCTCAAGCAGACTGCTGGAAAGTTGCTGCAGCAAATGCAGCGGAGTACTCACTGACTTCTTCTTTGCATTCTTAGTAGCCGACATGACGCGCCTCCTGGCGATAAAATTGTGCACATACTAGACCGCCTCTCCACCTGCTTGCCAGACCCTGCACAGAAAGTGGGCGCGCGTCGTTATAGCTTAGGCAATAAGCTGAATACGTGACCTTCAAACAGCGCTATTTGTTCACTTTGCCGTAAGAAATTACCCAGGACTGAGAGCTGCACCATAGCCTGTGAAGCACTGCCCAATTACGCACATTGAGCTCAGGCTGTTGGCTGGCATAATCGCCAGCAATTTGGCTGGAGATTTTTCATGCATCGCCTCTGCTTGTTGCTGCTCTGTCTGCTCCTGCCACAGGCTTACGGGCAAGATGACGAACATGATCTGGCCTATAGCGTCGGCGTCGAACTCGGCGAGCGACTGCGTGATGAATTACCCAGCCTGCAACTCCAGGCGCTAGTCGAAGGTTTGCAGCAGGCTTACGCCAATAAGCCACTGGCGATTGAACGCACACGCATGCAACAACTGCTGGATCAACATGCCGAGCAACTATTAGCCAACACCGATCAGCAACGCTCAGCCAAATTAGCCGAAGGCCGTTTTCTCGCTAGCGAGAAAGCTAAGGCAGGAGTTCAGGTACTCGCCAATGGCGTGCTGATGCAGCAACTGCGAGCCGGTAATGGAGCCAAGCCCACGGCGCACAGCCAAGTGCTGGTGACATACAAAGGCTATTTGGCAGATGGCAGCCTGTTTGACCAAAGCAGCGGGGCGCAGTGGTTCAAACTCGACAGTGTGATCAGTGGCTGGCAAAGCACCTTGCCGCAGATGCCTGTGGGCGCGCACTGGCGCTTGGTGATTCCATCGGCACAGGCATATGGCGCGCAGGGCGCCGGCGACTTAATTGCCCCCTTCTCCCCGCTGGTGTTCGAGCTGCAATTGCTCGATACCCAGCAGTAGAGTCAGGGCTTAAACGGCGGCGACGGCAGGTTCGCTGTGATGCTGATGATCAGTGTGCAGCACTTCGATCAGGCAATCTTCCAACTCAAAACGCTCGCGCAGGAGTTGGCCCAAGCGTTTTAGCTCAAAGCTGAGCGACGCTGAATCGTGGCAATCACCGTTATCGCACAGGTCGTTGAAGAACAGCGCAGCTTCGGTAATAACTTCGAGGCGCGGGTAAATCTGCTTGGCCAGCTCCAGGCCACGCTGATCACCAAAGGCTTTCGCCTCGTTGGTCAGCTGTTCGTAGACTTCAAAATGGCCGGCCGACACGTAATCCACCAAGGCCTGGCAGAAGTGTTGCAGTTCATGGGCATTAGCGCTGGGCATTGGCGTGGCCGAGCTGATGGCGATAAAGCGCGCCACTAACTCCTGGCGACCGGCTAACCAGCGATCAATAAGCAGATTGACTCCGCCCCAGCGTTCTTGAGCATTGCGGCAACTTTCTAACATGATGCCCCCCACTTCCCTAGTGCAGTTTGGATGTTCGCTGCTGCCCCCTGGCATTGTCTTGTGCTGTGCGGCAGGAGCAGAACGAACTGATTAGTACGGCAGTTTCCATCTATGCCTGGCGCCAGATTAGGCCGCCCTATCAGGCCCATCAAGGCAACTCAGGAGGAAAATTCATACATCTGTTTAACAGACTTACAGTTCTACTGTTAAATGAATTGTCTGAAAAAGCTATCAGCACAGAAGATAGAGCAGGTGCTGAGGGCAAGACGATTCAACAATCTACACATTACCGGACACGATGTCGGGACGGCGCCAGCGGCCCCGCCCCGATCAGCGGTAGAGCTACGTTAACACCGCAACGCTTGGCTGCGACAACCGTGGGTCGAGTAGGCGCAGGCCTTCTTGATACAGACTGTTGCTGCGATTGAGGTCACCTTGCTGCACCATCAGCCCGGCCAACTCTGCGCAAGTCTCAGGATGGCGGTCAAAGGCCAGACTGGCTTCGAGGTAATCCCGGGCCTTACCCCACAGCTGGTTATGCAGGCACAGGCGGCCCAGCGTCAGCAGCAGGCTTGGGTCTTCGGGGTGCTGTTTGAGCCAGGCCTCGGCGCTTTGCAGCTGCTTGCCCGAATCACGACCATGCAACAGGCCGTATAGACGCACCAAGGCCACATCGTAATTCTGCTTAAGGGCCTGGCGCAGCAACTCCTCCGCCTCGGCCTCCGCCCCCAACAGGCGTAGCTGCTCAGCGTAGGCCGCAAGTAAAGCCGGCTCCTGCCGCTGGGCGCTGGCCAAGCTTTGCCAAACCTGCTGCAACGCGCTGAGGCTTGCGCTGTTATCACCGGCAGTGGCCTTACTCACTTCCTGCAAACGCCCCAGCCAAGCCTGGCGCTGCAGCTCATTGAATTGCGCGCTGCCCAGCACATTGGCCTTGCGCAATTGTGGCAGTAAGCCGAGCAAGCCCGACCAATCGCTATTCTGCCAATACAGTTGCTGCAACTGGCGCATCACCAAGGGTTGCTGCGGATGGCGGGCGTGCATCAACTGCAAGGTTTCCTGCGCCGCGGCAGCTTGCCCGCGCTGGCTTTGTAATTGTGCATGCTGCAGGGCGATGGCGACTTCAGCCTCAGGCTGTTGCTTGAGGGCTTGTTCGAGCAGCGCATCGCTTTCCTCATACTGCTGCAGCTCATGGGCCGCCTGCGCTGCGCCCAAGAAGAACGGCAGTGGCTGATCATCGTGGTGCGCCGCGCGCTTAAGATGACGCAGGGCCGAGTGCCAGCGGCCTTCGGCCAGCTCTAAAAAGCCCTGCTTGGCAGCCAAACGCACACGGCGCAGACGATGCAAACGCGACCAGGGATTGAGCATGCCGCCCGACACCACCAGCAAGCGCAAACCACGTCGCAGCAAGTAAACCAGCAGCCACAGAACCAGGATTAGGCCGACAAAAGCCCACAGGCTCGACTCATAGCGAAAGCCCTTGAGCGCGATCAGCACATAGCCTTTGTGCTGCAGTAACGGCGCGCCAAACCACAGCAATGCCGCCACTACGGCAACGATCAGTAGGGTAATCAAGCCAACGCGATAACGTCGCTTCATTGTTCACCCCCAACCGCCGCCTCGCCTGATGCAGTGGGTTCGCCTTGCTTAGTGCGCGCTTCCAGCTTGGCCTGGATGTAGGCCTGCACGGCGTTCAACGCCGGGGCGAGATTAGGCGGCACCACCTTAACCGGGCGCTTGAGCAACTCATCGACCTGGCTGATCAGGGCACCACTGTTGGAATTCTCCGTGGCGAAATGCACGTTCAAGACTTCCCGCGCCTGGTGCAGAGACTGCTGATAAATCTCGCTCTGCCCATGCAGGGCAGCCCACTGCGCTTGCTCTAAAGCCAAGCTTAGGGCCAGGCGCACCTGGCTCAGCTCTTGGCCGGCGAGCAACGGACGGATGTTTTCATCAGCGGAAAAGTCGATGCGGAAATACTGCGCCAAGGTGCTTAGGCCGCGCTGCCACCACTGTGGGTCGGCGCCGCCTTCGTCGGCCAGTTCACGCAGCACGCCACCCTCACCACTAAAGTTGGGGGCCAGGGTGTTAAGCGCGGAGGTTTGCTCGCGCAGCGCCGCCAGTTGCAGGAACAGCCCTTCGCGGTCCGGATTATCGGTAGAACGCAGGGCTAACAAGGCTTTGGCCACTTGCTCACGGGCGGCAAAGGCCGCCGGGTCGTCTTGCTCATGGAGGATTTCATCCGCCGCGTTGACCAAGGCCGTGGCGCTGGGAATATCCTGCAAGGCAGACAAGCGCAGACTGGCCAGACGCAACAAATGCTCGGCCTCAGCCAAGCGCCAGTCTTGGCGGCTGGCACCGAGCGCCGTTTCAAGACGCTGATTGAGCAGTTGCTGATCGCCTTGCAGCTGGCTCAGCAGTTGGTTTCGCCCCTCCAGCTCAGCTGGGGTGGGTAACTGATTGAGGCGCTCGGTCAGGCTCTGCCCGGCGCGGGCCACTTCCTGCGCATCGCTGCGCACCGCTTGCAGCTGATCGAGTTGCTGCTGCTCACGGGTATCCAGTGCATGCAACTGCCACAAGCCCCAACCGCCGGTACCCGCGCCCACCACGCCGACCAGCAAGGCCAGCAAGACTAGGCTTTTGCCCGCGCCAGACGACTTGCGCCCAGCCAAGGGCGGGCTATTGGACAGCTCGACGCCAGCGTCAGCAGACGCATAGGCCTGATCCTGAGCAGTGTTCTTCTTCGGGGCTGCTTCGTTAGCAGTAGTTGCTTCGCTCACGTATCCATCCTTTGCGTCAGAGTTCGATAGCAGCCTGCCGATGCAGGGCTGCCAGCAACGCCGTGGTACTGGCTCCACGGCAATCCACTATAGATTGTGCACCCGCCTGGCGCGCCATCTCGGCCACCCGCGGGCTCGGTACAAATAAGGTTAGCTTAGCCAGATCGGGCCAAGCCGCGCCGGCCAGCTCGCGCAAATGCAAAAATCCCTGCCCACTGCTGACCACCAGCGCATTCAAGTGTTCCTCAACCACTCGCTGCGCGAGGGCCCCAGACGGGTAGCTGGGCAGCACTCGGCGATACAGAGGCAGATAGTCCACCTGCGCGCCGCTGTCACGCAAGCGTTCAGCTAACAGCTCGCGGCCATCCTCGCCACGAACCAGTAACACCTTGACCGGCTGCGCCTGTTCAAGCAACTGCTGCATGGGGGCAAGCGCCAGCAAGGCTTCGCTGTCATCACCTTGGGCTGGGTAGTCTACGTGCCGCGCAAAGCCTTGCAACACCTGCGCCGTAGCGCCCCCCACGGTAAACCAGCGCAGCGAGGCCGGAGGTTGCCGCTGGAGATTCTGCAACTGGCTGATAAGCAGGCGCGCCGCCGGTTTGCTGACCACAATGACGGCGTCATAACGCTCGATGTGCTCAATCAGGCTCAGTTGCCCTGGGTTAAGCCGCAGCGCTTCAGTCGCCAGTAACGGCATGCAACTGCTGTAAACCCCGTGCGGCGCGAGGCTGGCCGCCAGCTCAGTGCAATCCTGAGCCGGCCGCGTCAGCAGCAAGCGCCAACGTTTCACTCGCCGCCGGCCTCGCCATAGACCGCTTGCAGGATAGCGCCGGCGCCTTGCGCCAACAGCGCTTCGGCAACGGCCACACCAAGCTGCTCAGCGCTTGCTGCGCTGGCCCGCTGCTCGGCACGCAGTAACTGGCTGCCATCGGGCTGGCCAACCAAGCCACGCAGCCACAACTGCTCGCCTTCCAGCACGGCATAACAGGCAATCGGTACTTGGCAGCCGCCGTTAAGGTGCTTGTTCAGGGCACGCTCGGCGGTTACGCGCAAGGCCGTGGCGCGGTGATGCAGCGGCGCCAACAAGCCATGGATTTCGCTGTCAGCGGTGCGGCATTCGATGCCCACCGCACCTTGGCCACCGGCGGGCAGGCTGTCTTCGACGCTGATCGAGGAGCGGATGCGCTCAGCAAAGCCCAGACGAATCAGGCCAGCCGCGGCCAGAATGATCGCGTCGTACTCACCGGCATCGAGCTTGGCCAGACGGGTGTTGACGTTGCCGCGCAGGAAATTAATGGTCAGATCCGGGCGCTGCGCCAGCAGCTGGGCCTGACGGCGCAGGCTGGAGGTGCCGACGATGCTGCCGGCCGGCAACTCGGCCAGGCTGGCGTAGGTATTGGAGACAAAGGCATCGCGCGGGTCTTCACGCTCGCAGATGCAGTACAGGCCCAGGCCTTCGGGGAAGTCCATCGGCACATCCTTCATCGAATGCACGGCGATGTCTGCCTCGTTTTCCAGCAAGGCGGTTTCCAGTTCTTTAACGAACAGACCTTTGCCGCCGATTTTCGCCAAGGGCGCGTCGAGGATCTTATCGCCACGGCTGACCATGGGCACCAGACTGACCTTAAGGCCAGGGTGAGCCTGTTCAAGACGGGCTTTGACGTGTTCAGCCTGCCACAGGGCTAGGGCACTTTTGCGGGTAGCGATGCGGATTTCGCGGGACATGGGCAATTCCATAAAACGAACTGCCGGACATGATAACAGGCCGGCCCGTTTCGGGTCTGATCACTGTTCAGCTCAACGGCGCCGCTATAAAGACACAACCCAACTGCGGCGACAGGCAAGACTACGAGGTTAGGGCTTCCCCTATCCCCCCAGGCCTGTGGCCAGCACGGCACAGAGCAAAGGTAACGCGCTGTGTCAGAGGTTTTGCATGAGCTTGCGCACGCCAGCGACATGGCGGCGGCTAACGATCAGGGCTTCGTCATGCATGCCCTTGAGGTACAGCTGGAAGTGACCCAAAGGAGTGCGCTGCAAACGCTCAATGCGTTCACGGGCAACCAAAGCGTTGCGGTGGATGCGCACAAAACGCTCGCCGAACTCTTCCTCCAGTGCTTTGAGTGGCTCATCCAACAGCACTTCGCCGCCGGTATGGCGCAGCGTCACGTACTTGTGATCGGCAATGAAGTAGATCACCTGGCTCAGCGGGATCAGCTCAATGCCTTTGCGCGTACGCGCACTGATATGGCTACGCGGTACACCGGCCACAGCAGCAGGCCGGGTTAACGCAGCGAGTTGCACGCGGTTAGGCCGCTCGGCCTTTTTCAGCGCTTCGGCCAGGCTCTCAGGACGCACCGGCTTAACCAGATAGCCCACCGCGCTGACCTGAAAAGCCTCGACCGCAAACTCGTCATAAGCTGTACAAAAAATCACCGCTGGTGGCGCTTCACGCTCACACAGTTTGGCCGCTACCTGCAGGCCATCCAGCCCAGGCATGCGGATATCAAGCAAAACCACATCGGGTTTTAGGCTTTCAATCAGGCTCAGAGCCTCTTCGCCATTGCTGGCCGAGGGTTCAAGAACGCGATAGCCGTCGAGTTCGCTCACCATTCGGCTCAGGCGTTCACGGGCCAGGGGTTCATCATCGACAATCAGTACATTCATAGTGCACGGGCTTCCTGCTTCGTTCTAGCACAAGGATAGCTTAGACAAGTGAAGTGACGACCTTCACGGCGCTCAACACTCAGACTGGCCTTTGGTCCAAAAAGTGCCACTAGTCGCGCATCGACATTGCTCAAGGCCTGGTGAGTTCCGCGTGATAAAGGCTCCTCGCCTAGCGGTTCGTATGGATTGCTCACACACAACGCAAATACTCCCTTTTGATAACTCGCTTCGACCCGTACAACCCCGCCTTCTATCCGTGGCTGAATGCCATAAACCAGCGCATTTTCCAGCAAGGGTTGCAAAGTTAACTGTGGAATGGGCAAGTCATCCGGCACATCAACAACCTCCCACTGCAACTGTAGACGCTCGCCGAGCCGATAGCGCTCAATCGATAAATATCGTTGCGCTAATTCAACTTCTTCACGCCACGACACCAGGCTGCCGGGCTTAGCCAGACTGGCGCGAAACAGGTCCGAGAGGTCTAGTACCGCCTGTTCCGCTTTAGGCGGATCGACCGCGACCAAACTGGCAATGCTATTGAGGCTGTTAAACAGAAAGTGTGGGCGGATGCGCGCCTGCAGCGACTCGATCCGCGCTTGCAGCTCGGCGCGCTGCTGCTTGCGCCATTGGCTCTGCAAGTAAAAATAGCGCAGCAATAAGGCCGACATGATCAAACTGATCAGACCGTGACGTAAGTAAGGATAGACCTCAGCGCTGCGCGGCAGCGGGCCGCCTAATTCATAGTGATCGGCCACAGCGGTGCAGAGCAGGCTTAACACCACCACGATAAGGCAACACAAGGTGCCGGCCACAGCCACTGGCATACGCGCCAAGAGCGGGCGTAAACGGCACAAAATGGCCGCCGACAGCAGCACCATCCACTGCACAAACAAGGAAGTCAGGGCCAAACGCACCCAGTCGAAGCCCGGCGTCATCGGCTGCGCCAAGACCAGCACCAGCACCAATAACTCGGCCAACAGCACCATGCTCAATAAAGCTTCCGGCTCACACAGGGCCGGGACGAAGAAATCGTCCAGCTCCGGTTGTTGGGTGCTGCTAGCTGTTCTGATCTTCATTGCCATCACTTCCGCAGGACTTCATCGCCACTCTCTAAGCAGCACAGAGCGCCATAATCACACGGGCCGACGAAGAAAACTTTGCGCCAGCGCGCCATCGGCACATCTGCCCAAGCGCCGTGGCAGAGGGCCAACAGCGGCGCCAATGGCTAAATTGGCCATCACCCAGATAAAGCGACGCGGCGAAACTAGCTGCCAGCCTGCTATGATCGGCACACTTTTTTGTCTGCCGGCCGCCCACCCGTGGCCAGCCCGTTTTAGCGCACCAGCCGAGCACAGCCATGAGCACTGAAAAAACCAACCAATCCTGGGGCGGCCGCTTCAGCGAACCCGTCGACGCCTTTGTGGCCCGTTTCACCGCCTCGGTGGAGTTCGACAAACGCCTGTATCGCCACGACATCATGGGCTCCATCGCCCACGCCACGATGCTGGCCAAAGTCGGCGTGCTGACCGATGCCGAGCGCGACAGCATCATTGATGGCCTGCAAACCATCCAGAGCGAAATCGAAGCCGGCCAGTTCGACTGGCGCGTTGACCTCGAAGACGTGCACATGAACATCGAAGCGCGCCTGACCGACCGCATCGGCATCACCGGCAAAAAACTGCACACCGGGCGCAGCCGTAACGACCAAGTGGCCACCGATATCCGCCTGTGGCTGCGCGATGAAATCGACCTGATCCTGGCCGAAATCACCCGCCTGCAACAGGGCTTGCTGGAACAAGCTGAGCGTGAAGCCGAGACCATCATGCCCGGTTTCACTCACCTGCAAACTGCCCAGCCAGTGACCTTTGGCCACCACCTGCTGGCGTGGTTCGAGATGCTCAGCCGCGACTACGAGCGTTTGGTCGACTGCCGCAAGCGCACCAACCGCATGCCGCTGGGCTCGGCCGCACTGGCCGGCACCACCTACCCGATTCAGCGCGAAATCACGGCCGAGCTGCTCGGCTTTGAAGCCGTGGGTGGCAACTCCCTGGACGGCGTCTCCGATCGCGACTTCGCCATCGAGTTCTGCGCCGCCGCGTCCCTGGCCATGATGCACCTGTCGCGCTTCTCCGAAGAGCTGGTGCTGTGGACCAGCGCGCAGTTCCAGTTTATCGACCTGCCAGATCGCTTCTGCACCGGCAGCTCGATCATGCCGCAAAAGAAAAACCCCGACGTGCCCGAGCTGGTACGCGGCAAAACCGGTCGTGTGTTCGGCGCCCTGACCGGCCTGCTGACCTTGATGAAGGGCCAACCGCTGGCCTACAACAAGGACAACCAGGAAGACAAAGAGCCGCTGTTCGACGCCGCCGACACCTTGCGTGACAGCCTGCGCGCCTTTGCCGACATGATCCCAGCGCTCAAGCCCAAGCACGCGATCATGCGTGAAGCGGCCCTGCGTGGTTTCTCCACCGCCACGGACCTGGCCGACTACCTGGTGCGCAAAGGCCTGCCGTTCCGCGACTGCCACGAGATCGTCGGGCATGCCGTTAAGTACGGCGTGCAAACCGGTAAAGACCTGGCCGAGATGAGCCTGGACGAGCTGCGCCAGTTCAGCGATCAAATCGAGCAGGATGTGTTCGCCGTGCTGACCCTCGAAGGCTCGGTGAATGCCCGTGACCATATTGGCGGCACCGCGCCTAACCAAGTGCGCAAAGCCGTAGTGCGGGGCCGTGACCTGCTGGCCAGCCGCTAAGATGGCAGACAATGCGCCAGGACGGCGCATTTCCGTGGTCGGTTGCTCGGGCTCGGGCAAGACCACCCTGGCTCGCCAGTTGGCCAGGCGATTAGGCTATCCACATGTCGAGCTGGATGCGCTGTATCACCAACCCAACTGGCAGCCCTTGGCCGATGAAGTTTTCCTGCACCAGGTCAACGAGCAACTGCAAGGCGAGCACTGGGTGGTTGAGGGCAACTACAGCCTAGTGCGCCCGCAGATTCTTAAGCATTCAGACATGGTCATCTGGCTCGACTTACCGCGCGCCACCGTCATGCGCCAAGTCATCCTGCGCACCCTCAAGCGCCTGCTAAGCCGCGAAGAACTGTGGAACGGCAACCGCGAGCGCTGGAGCAATCTATTCAAGCTCAACCCACGCCAATCCATTTTGGCCTGGGCGTGGACACGCCACCCGGTGTACCGCAAGCGCTACACAGCAGAGATGCAGGCCGTCACGCCAAACCAACGCTACATCCGCCTTGGCTCCCATGCCGCCGCCGAACAATTGCTGAATAGCCTGTGCGCCCAAGTGCCGGCAAGGAGAACCTGATGTCCCTGCATATCCGCCCCGCCACCGCTGCCGACGCGCAGCTGATCCTCGGTTTTATCCGCGATCTGGCGATTTACGAAAAAGCCGAGCATGAGGTGAAAACCGATGTCGCCGGTATCCGCGCCAGCCTGTTCGCCGAGAACAGCACGGCGCATGGCCTGATCTGCGAATACCAAGGCCAGGCCATTGGCTATGCCGTGTACTTCTTTAACTACTCGACCTGGCTGGGCAAGCACGGCTTGTATCTGGAAGACCTCTATATCGATCCCAACCAGCGCGGTATTGGCGCGGGCAAGGCACTGCTACGGCATTTGGCCCAGTTAGCCCTGAGCAATGGTTGCGGCCGCTTTGAATGGTCGGTATTGGACTGGAACACCCCGGCCATCGAGTTTTACCAATCCGTCGGTGCCAGAGCGCAAGAAGAGTGGACCCTCTACCGCCTGACCGGCCAAGCCCTGCTGGACTTCGCCCAAGGAGACTAAACATGAGCAGCAACGAGCAAGAAGACGAAGACTTCGCCCAAGACACCCTGAGCCAAGCCATCGAAAACCAATTGCAAGCCGGCGACCCCGCCTTTGTCCAAGCCGTGCTGAACAAGCTGACTTTGGTCGGCTATGAGCGCGAAGAAATCATTGCCATGATGGCCGTGGTGCTGGCCGATGAGATCGACTTGATGCTCAGCCAAGACCGCCCATTCGACAGCAATCGCTACGAGCAAGGCCTGCGCGCCCTGCCCAGCCTGCCAGAGGAACGCGAGTAACTGGCTAACCCTGAACAACCGATTTCTGGCAGCATCAACCCCTAGCAACTCCCGGCAGGCTTCACTACGCTGCTAACTGCAACACCGCCGTTGACCACAGCAGGCGCTGCCGGCCTTGGCCGCAGCTGACATACAACAACAAGCTGGAGTACCTATGGCCTTTACCCCCGAGTTGATCGCGGAATTGGAAATCCTTGCCCTGTTTAACCTCAGCAGCACCCAAGAAGGCATCAAGGTCCATCACACCGCCTCCCCCAGCGCCGTCGCTGCTGCCCAGCGACTGCATGACAAAGGCCTTATCAGCCAAGCCGATGGCGGTTATCTCACTAGCCTAGGTTTAGATGCGGCCGAACACGCCCAAGCGCTACTGACCATCCTCGACGTCAGCCAAACCGCCTGATCCCAGCCCGCCAGGCCAGCCTTGCGCTGGCTTAGCACGGATCGGCTGCTTACCCCCGCCGTTACTCACTCGCCGGATGCTCGTGGGTTTGGGATGCTCGTAGAGCCTGCGCATGAGCCGTCATGACGAAATACGTCCGCTAATTGATGAGGGCATCGACCGTAAGGTCCTGACCCAACTGCGCGGACGCTTCCTCAAAATCAACCAAAGCCGCTTGCAGCACACGTTGCAGGCGATGTCGACACGCCAGCAGTTGGTCCTCAACTTACTGCCGCTGCTGCTGCATGTGAATCACCCGCTGCTGCCGGGCTATGTCTGCGCCCTCACGCCCAGCGGTCTGTGCGGCTTTGAACCAAGCCCTGAGCAACTGGCGCAAGTGCAGCGCCTGACCCGCTCCTTCACCTATAAACCCTATCGCGCGCCCCAGAGCCTGCCGCTGCTGGGTTTGTTTTTGATGGGCAGCCTCGGCAGCGTGGCTCAGGCCGAGCAAAGTGATCTGGACCTATGGCTGTGCCACGCCAGCGACTTAACCGATCAGCAACGCCTGGAATTACAGAAGAAATGCCAGCTGCTGGAAGCCTGGGCCGCCAGCCAAGGCGCCGAAGCACACTTCTTTTTGATCGACCCACAGCGCTTCACCCAGGGCAGCCGCGAAACCCAGCTCAGCTCCGATGATTGCGGCACCACCCAGCACTACCTGCTGCTCGATGAGTTTTATCGCACCGCCATCTGGCTCGGCGGCCGTACGCCGATGTGGTGGCTGGTGCCCAGCTATGAAGAGCACCGCTACGAGCACTACACCAGCACCCTGCTGGCCAGACGCTTTGTCCGCGCCGAGGATGTGCTCGACTTCGGCCACCTGAACCATATCCCCGCCGAGGAATTTATTGGCGCCGGCATGTGGCAGCTGTTTAAGGGCATCGAATCGCCCTATAAGTCGGTACTTAAGCTGCTCCTGACGGAGGTCTATGCCAGCGAATACCCGCAGGTGCAGTGCTTGTCGCGGCGCTTTAAGCAGGCGGTGTACGCCAACCGCCTGGATGTGGCCGAGCTGGACCCTTACATCATGGTCTACCGACGCCTGGAGGAATACCTCACGCAACGCGGCGAGAGCGAGCGCCTGGAGTTGGTGCGCCGTTGCCTGTACCTGAAGGTCGACCGCAAACTCAGCCGGCCGCCGCGCGGACCGCGCAAAAGCTGGCAGCGCCTGTTACTCGAACAGCTCAGCAGCAACTGGCAGTGGGACTCGCGCAAGCTGGCCCTGCTGGATAGCCGCAGCCAGTGGAAGATGCGCCAGGTCACAGCCGAGCGACGCATGCTGGTCAATGAGCTGACCTACAGCTACCGCTTTCTGTCGCAGTTTGCCCGCACCAGCCAAACCGGCAGTTCGCTCAATAGCCGTGACATGGCCGTACTCGGCCGGCGCCTGTACGCCGCCTTTGAGCGCAAAGCCGGCAAGATCGAGTTTATTAACCCCGGTATCGCCCCCGACTTGGCCGAGGACACCCTGACCCTGGCCCACAGCGCCAACCCGGACAACCCCAAAGAGCAGCAGTGGGCCATCTACCACGGCAGCGTCGCCGCTCAGGAACTGAATAACTTTGCCCCGCTTAAGCGCAGCCGCGATTTACTCGAACTGCTGGCCTGGAGTTATCGCAACGGCGTGATCGACTCCACCACCCGGCTGGCCCTGAACCCTGGCAGCAGTGATCTGCGCGAACCGGAGCTGCAAAACCTGATTGGCAGCCTGCAGCAGTTGGTGCCACTGCCCTTGCCGGCGGTGGACGAAGCGGCGCTGCTAAGCCCCAGCCAGGCCAAGGAGGTGTTGCTGCTGGTCAATGTGGCGCTGGACCCGCTTAAGCAGTTCAGCCAGCAGAACCTCCATATGACCACCGAGCACACCGACGCCCTCGCCTACTCCGGAGTGCGCGAAAACTTGGTGCTGAGCATCGATCAAGTCACCCTGAACAGCTGGCACGAGCTGCTGGTCCACCGCTACGAAGGCGCGGATGCCCTGCTTGACTGCCTGCGCGACTACCTCAACAACCTGCCCGCCGACGGCCCGCTGCCGAACTTGCGGGTACGCTGCTTCTGTCGCAACCGCGCCAGCGCCATCGCCGAGCGGGTGCAGGAGCTGTTCCAGCAGGCACTGGTGAGCGTGCGCGGCAGCTTGGCCACGCGCTATCTGCTGCAAATCAGCCAGCGTTATCACATCCTCGATCTGCGCCCGAGCCACGTCAGCCATATCGGCCTGAAAGACTTGCCCACACTGATCGAGCATCTGGGCAACGAGCAAACCGACTACAGCGCACTGCGCCTGGACCGCAGCGCCTTAAGCGGCGACGACCTGGCGCTGATCCTGCCCGCCGGCCAACCGCACTGCATTCAACTGTTCTACCGCCTCAATGAACGGGGCGATGAGGCTGAACTGAGCGTGCTCGATGAACACAACAGCCTGTGGCGGCAACGCGTGCCCTATCGCGATGAGCAAAGCCTGTTGACCCCGCTGCAGCGGTTTTTCCAGGCGGTGCTGTACCGGCACAACGCCGCCTTGCCGCTGGACAGCCAACCAGAGCATCAGCCACTGCAACTGCTGTATTACCGCATCCAGCCGGATGCGCCCTGGCGCCCGCAGCGTTTAGAGACGCGCACGCCGCCAGAGTCGGCGCTGAATCAGGCGTTCTATGACGTGCAGGCGATCATCACGCCCACCGACAGCAATCACGCCAGCGTTACCCTGTATTGCAACCATCAGGAATTTTCTGAATTGCAGTATGGCGCTGGCCTGTTTAGCGCGGTGGCCCGCCATATCTTGGCGCAACGCCGCGAGCCGCTGCGCTACCCGTGCTACATCACCGACTTGGATTTATCGGCGGTGCTCGGTGGTGGGCAGATGCAAGGGGTGCATTACCTGCGCTACAAGAGCCGCCTAGAAGCGGCCCTCAACCAAGCGCTGGAGCAGGCCTAGGGCGCAGCAATGCGCGTTAGGCCTGCATCAGGAGGGATTAGTTGCGCTGGTATTCGCCGGCGGCTTCTGGCTGATATTCCACGGCCAGCAGCTCAAGCTCGAGCACTTTGCCATTGGGCAAGGTCCACTGGATGTGCTGGCCCACGCTCAGGCCCAGCAGCGCGCTGCCTACCGGAGCGAGCACCGAGACATTGCCCTCAGGGCCGGTCTCATGGGGATAAACCAAGGTCAGGTGGTAGTCCTTGCCGCTGCCGAGCTCCCGGCAGTGCACCCGCGAGTTCATGGTGACCACACCCGCCGGCACTTCGTCATGGCCGACCACTTCGGCGCGCGCCAGTTCGGCGTGCAACGCTTCGGCGGCGGGGCCGTAGTCGTCCAGCTCGTCGAGCAGTTGCTCCAGACGCTGTAGGTCAAGGCGAGTGATGATAATGGCTGGTGTGCTGCTCATGGTGCGGGTGCATCTCCTTTAGTAAATGACAAAAAGCAAAACCCCATCGCGATGGATGGGGTTTTACAAGGGCCTGGCTCGACCCTACCACAGCTAATTAAATAAACAAGGCCAGTGGCTCAGCGGCCACCCTGGCGCCTGGCCAGTCGCGCGCTCGCCGCCGCACACACCGCACGACGGCCAGCGCCATCCAGGCTAGCCCATTGCAGGATCTCCGTCAGACGCCGGCCACAACCTAAACAGACGTCATCGGGATCCAGGCAGCATTGCCGCCGGCAGGGGCTGGCGACGTCTGCGGCAGGGCTTTCAGAGCTCTTCGAACTCAAGTTCGACACCGGCTTGTTCCTCGGTGATGCGCACCAACATCTCGCCCAGCAACTCGTCACTGGTGTCGCAGACCCAACGCTCGCTGGCCTCGTCGTAGTCGAAATGGAACCCCCCGCTGCGCGCCGCCAGCCACAGTTGGCGCAGCGCTGCTTGACGGCTGAAGATCAGTTGACTGCCGTTCTCAAAGCGCACGGTGAGCACGCCGCCGGAGTTTTCCAGATCAAGATCCAGGTCGCTGTCATCGAAAATATCTTCCACCGCCTGTTGGGTGGCATCGACCAGGTCGTGAAAGCGGGCTTCGGTCAAACTCATTACGACTTACCTCAAAAAATTCAACACCTACAGTCTTCAGCTGCAGTGATTAACGATCGTGCAGTTGCCGGCGATATTCGCCTGGACTTTGCCCGGTCCAGCGACGAAACGCCCGGGCCAGCGAGCCAGGCTCACTAAAGCCGACTAAAAAGGCGATTTCCACCAGATCCAGGGCCGGATCGCGCAGATAGTGCAAAACCAGTTGCTGCCGGGTTTGGTCGACTAACTGGTTAAACGACAAACCCGCTTCGCGCAAACGCCGTTGCAGGGTACGCGGACTTAAGGCCAAACGCTCGGCGATTTGCTGCAAATCCGCGCCAGCCTCCGGTAATTGTCGGGATAACTCAAGCCGGGCGCGATCCAGCACCGTCTGCCCCTGCTGAATTTCACCAAGCAAGCGGTCGGCATAAGCATCCAGCATCAAGCGCACTTGCGCGTCGGCTTGGCCTAAGGGCGTACTGAGCAAGCGTTTGGGGAAGACCAGGGCATTGTCGGCCTGTTCGAATAACACCGGGCAGCGAAAGATCCGCTGGTATTCGCGCAGATCCGCCGGCGCCGCGTGCTGAAAGCGCACTTCGGTCGGCGCCACGTCCAAGCCCGTGACCCAGCGGCCGAAGGTCAGCCAGCCGGCCAGGGTTTCCTCACTGAGCTGGCGTTGCTGCTGGCGATGCTGTGGCCACCAGCTGTGCACCACCAACGGCTCAGTGTCTGGACGCGGCGGCTCGTCAGCCAGATCGATCCGCCCCAGGTTGCCCACCAGCGCGGCATAGCGCGCTTGGCGATGCAGGGCATCGGCCAGGGTGGCGCAACTCATGACCAAATAACCCAGCACGCCGTAGTAGCCCGGCCGCACTGCTTCGCCCAAATGCAGGCCTAAAAACTGATCGTCACTGACTTGCACGCCAAGCCCAAGTAATTGCAGGTAAGTGCTGGCGGCAATGCGCTGATCACGCTGGCTAAGCAGCTGCGGAGCGAGCTGCACCTGGGCAAGCAAAGCGCTGGGTTCTAGGCCTTGGCGCGCCAAATAATCCAGCAAGCCCTGCAAGTAGGCGACGGAAACCGAACTGATGGTGACTAGCGGGTGATCCATCGCGGCTCCTAAACGCTGTCTAATATTCCTGACAAAGCCCCGTAATACGGGAACCTTGGCGCATAGGCAAGGCGTCAGGTGCTCGGTATACTCCGGTGCAATCATGCAAATTTTCAAGGATTTCACCATGAAACGCTTGTTCACCGCCGTTCTTGCGATGCTTGCCGTCAGCACCCTGCTTGCAGCCTGTGGCCAAAAAGGCCCGCTGTACCTGCCTGACGAAGATAAGCCAGCCAAAGCGCAAACCGCCGAATAAGGACCGCTCATGAACGCGTTTAACTACCGCGATGGTGAACTCTTCGCGGAGGGTGTCGCCCTGTCCGCTATTGCTGAACGTTTCGGTACGCCGACCTACGTTTACTCCCGCGCCCACATCGAAGCCCAGTACCGCAGCTACGCCGATGCCCTGCAAGGTCTGCCCCATCTGGTCTGCTTTGCCGTTAAAGCCAACTCCAACCTGGCCGTGCTGAACGTCCTGGCCCGCCTCGGCGCAGGCTTCGACATCGTCTCCCGCGGCGAGCTGGAGCGGGTCCTCAGCGCCGGCGGTGATCCGGCCAAAGTGGTGTTCTCCGGCGTTGGCAAAAGCCGCGACGACATGCGCCGCGCCCTGCAAGTTGGCGTGCACTGCTTTAACGTCGAATCCCGCGATGAGCTGGAGCGTCTGCAACAAGTGGCCGCCGAGCTGGGCCAAGTGGCGCCGATCTCGCTGCGGGTTAACCCGGACGTCGACGCCGGCACCCACCCGTATATCTCCACCGGCCTTAAAGAAAACAAGTTCGGTATCGACATCGAGCAGGCCGAGGCGGTGTACGCCCGTGCCGCTGAACTGCCGAACCTGAGCATCGTGGGCGTGGATTGCCATATCGGTTCGCAGCTGACCAGCTTGCCACCGTTCCTCGATGCCCTCGACCGCCTGCTGGTGCTGGTCGATCGCTTAGCCGCGCGCGGCATCGTGATCAAGCATCTGGACTTGGGCGGCGGCCTCGGCGTGCAGTACCGCGACGAGCAACCTCCGCTGGCTGGCGAGTACATCCAGGCGATTCGCCAGCGTATCGCCGGGCGCGACCTGGCCCTGGTCTTTGAGCCAGGCCGTTATATCGTCGCCAACGCCGGCGTGTTGCTGACCCGCGTGGAATACCTCAAGCACACCGAACATAAAGACTTCGCCATCATCGACGCAGCGATGAACGACCTGATCCGCCCGGCGCTGTACCAAGCCTGGATGGAAGTGGTTGCCGTGCGCCCGCGCGAAGGCGAAGCGCGCCCCTACGACTTAGTTGGACCGATTTGCGAAACCGGCGACTTTATCGCCAAGGACCGCTCACTGGTGCTGGCCGAAGCCGACCTGCTGGCCGTGCGCTCGGCTGGTGCCTATGGCTTTGTCATGAGCTCCAACTACAACACTCGCGGCCGCGCTGCCGAGGTGATGGTGGATGGCGAGCAGAGCGTTGAAGTGCGCCGCCGGGAAACCCTCCACGAGTTGTTTGCCGGCGAAAGCTGCCTGCCGCCCGCCAGCTAAAAGGACTCGGTCATGTTATTGCGCTTTACCAAGATGCACGGCCTCGGTAATGACTTTATGGTCCTCGACCTGGTCAGCCAGCACGCGCATATCCAGCCGAAAAACGCTAAGCAATGGGGTGACCGGCATACCGGCGTCGGCTTCGATCAGCTGCTGCTGGTCGAGCCGCCCAGCAACCCGGATGTGGACTTCCGCTATCGCATCTTCAATGCCGACGGCTCAGAAGTGGAACAGTGCGGCAATGGTGCGCGCTGCTTCGCCCGCTTTGTGCTGGATAAGCGCCTGACGGTGAAGAAACAAATTCGCGTGGAAACCAAAGGCGGCATCATCGAGCTGGATGTGCGTGCCGACGGGCAAATCTGCGTCAACATGGGCCCGCCGCGCTTAAAGCCGGAGCAGATTCCGTTCCAGGCTGCGCAGCAGGCCCTGAGTTACCCGGTTGAAGTCGAAGGCCAGAGCCTTGAGCTGGCGGCCGTGTCGATGGGCAACCCGCATGCCGTGCTGCGCGTCGACGACGTCGACAGCGCGCCGGTACACAGCCTGGGACCGAAGCTGGAACATCACCCGCGCTTCCCGCAGCGGGTTAATGCCGGCTTTTTGCAGGTGCTTGACCGCCAACGCGCCAAACTGCGCGTGTGGGAACGCGGCGCCGGGGAAACCCAAGCCTGCGGCACCGGCGCCTGTGCCGCAGCGGTGGCGGCAATCAGCCAGGGCTGGATGGACTCGCCGGTACAGATCGAACTGCCCGGCGGCAAACTCAGCATTGAATGGGCAGGCCCGGGTCAGCCCGTTATGATGACCGGCCCCGCCGTGCGCGTGTATGAAGGACAGGTACGTCTATGACCGATCAGCAGGATTCCCCCAAGCCCCTGGATGCCGAAACAGTGGCTGCTTACTTGCGCCTGCATCCCGAGTTTTTTATCGACCACGATGAGTTGATCCCCGAGCTGCGTATCCCGCACCAACGGGGCGATACCGTATCGCTGGTGGAGCGTCAGGTGAAACTGCTGCGCGAGCGCAATATCGACATGCGTCATCGCCTGTCGCAGCTGATGGACGTGGCCCGCGACAATGACCGCCTGTTTGAAAAGACCCGCCGCCTGGTCCTCGACCTGCTGGACGCCAACAGCCTGGAGGAAGTGGTCAGCTGCGTCGAAGACAGCCTGCGCCGCGAATTCCAGGTGCCCTTCGTCAGCCTGATTCTGTTTTGCGAAGCGCCTCTGCCGGTGGGCCGCTCGGTGACCAACGCCGAAGCCCACCAGCAAATCGGCGGCCTGCTCACCAGCGGCAAAACCATCTGCGGCGTGCTGCGCGAACATGAGCTGCAGTTCTTGTTCGGCGCCGAAGACGCCGGGCAAATCGGCTCCGCGGCCGTGGTCAGTATCGCCCATCAAGGCCTGCACGGCGTGCTGGCGATTGGCAGCAGCGATGCGCAGCATTACAAAAGCTCTCTGGGCACCTTGTTCCTCGGTTACATCGCGGAAATCCTCGCCCGCGTCGTGCCGAGCTTTGCCACCCCGCTGCGTTCGGTACGTTAATTCCGGCTGGCCAGTCCCACAGCGTCTGGCCAGCACTGCCGCCCGTGCCCTAAGCCGTCTACGGAGCGCCTATGCAAGCCTTGCTTGATGCCTATCTGGAGCACCTGCGCAGCGAGCGCCAGGTGTCCAAACACACCCTCAGCGGCTACGGCCACGACTTAGCCACGCTGCTGAAGTTTTGCCAGGATGAGTCGGTCAACGCTTGGCCTGCGCTGAGCACCGCCGATTTGCGCCGCTTGATCGCCCGCCTGCATATGCACGGCCAATCCAGCCGCAGCCTAGCCCGCCTGCTCTCGGCCACCCGCGGTCTGTTCCGCTATCTGATCCGTGAAGGCCACTGCCAGAACGACCCCGCCAGCGGCCTGATGCCGCCCAAGGGCGAACGGCGCCTACCGCGCACCCTCGACACCGACCGCGCCGCACAGCTGCTCGACGGTGCCTTGGAAGACGACTTTATCGCCCGCCGCGACCAAGCCATGCTCGAACTGTTCTATTCCTCGGGGCTGCGCTTATCGGAGCTGGTCAACCTGGATCTGGACGGCCTCGACCTGCCCGCCGGCCTCGTGCGCGTCATCGGTAAGGGCAATAAAACCCGCGAGCTGCCCGTCGGCCGCCAAGCCCGGGTGGCACTGGAGGCCTGGCTGCCGCTGCGGGCCATGGCCAAACCGGCCGATGGCGCGGTGTTTATCAGCCAGCAGGGCCGCCGTATCGGCCCCCGCGCGGTGCAACTGCGGGTGCGCCAAGCCGGTGTGCGGGAGCTGGGCCAACACCTGCATCCGCACATGCTTAGGCACAGCTTTGCCAGCCACATGCTGGAGTCATCGCAAGACCTGCGCGCCGTGCAAGAACTGCTCGGCCATGCCGATATTGCCACCACCCAAGTTTATACCCACTTGGATTTTCAGCACTTGGCAGCGGTCTATGATCAGGCCCATCCACGCGCCAAACGTAAAGGCAGCCCCGAATGAGCCTGCAACTGATTACCTTTGATCTCGATGACACCCTGTGGGATGTCGCCCCCGCCATCGAAACGGCCGAAGTCGAACTACGCCGCTGGATGGCCGAACACACCCCACGCGTCGGCCCACTGCCCCACGAGGAGCTGTTGGCTATTCGCAGCGCCCTGCTGGAGCAAGAGCCGGGCCTCAAGCACCGCATCAGCGAGCTACGCCGCCGGATGCTGCTGCAGGTGGTGCAAGACGCAGGCTATACCGCTCAGGCCGAACAACTGGCCGACAGTGCCTTTGAGGTGTTCTTACATGCCCGGCATCAGCTGGATTTATTCAGCGACGTGCACAGCACTCTGAGCGAGCTGAGCCAGCACTTCCAATTGGCGGTGATCACCAACGGCAACGCCGATGTGCGCCGCATTGGCTTGGCTCATTACTTCCAGTTTGCGCTGTGCGCCGAAGACCTAGGCGTGGGCAAGCCTGACCCACAGCCGTTTAACGAGGCCCTGCGCCGCGCCGGCGTAGCCGCTGAGCGAGCGCTGCATATCGGCGATCATCCCGAGGACGATATTGCCGGGGCGCAACGCGCGGGCTTGAACACCGTCTGGTTCAACCCGCAAGGCAAAGACTGGACCGCAGCCCACCAGCCCGACGCCCAGGTACAGCGTTTGGCCCAGTTGCCTGAACTGCTACGCAACTGGCGCTAACCCCGCCAGACGGGGGTTAAGGTAAAAAAAACCGCAGGCTCAGACCTGCGGTTTTTGCATACTGCGCCGCCGTTAGATAGGACGGCTGCCGTATTTGCTGTCGGGCTTCTTGGGTGGGTCAGAAACCACGTTCGGCTCAACTTCCTGAACCTTACCGCCCTTGGAGAGAAACTCCTCCATGGCCCGCGCCAGAGCATCGCGCTCTTTCTGCTTAGCTTCAACGCTCGGCAGTTCGTCTAGATCGACAGCGGCTTTGGCTTTCTTGCTTTTAGCGGCTGGGATGATCTCGTCATCACCCTCGCCGTCAACGTCACCATCAACGTCATCAGCGCTTGCCAGTTCCTCGCCGTCATCCTCGTCAGCGCCGTCTAATTCGTCGTGTTCCAGATCTTCGTCGCTCATGTTCCAACCTCATGACTTGCGAAAAGCAAAGTAGTTATAGCCCAGCTACGTCAATTTTCTAACGTCGCTGAAAAAAATCTTGTTAAACCATCAGGATGGGCGTTCCACATCACTGATCGACATTTAACGGCGCGCATTCTAGCGCGCCCGCAGAAAAAACAAAGGGCAGCGCCACAGGCATGCGGACAAAGCTTAAAAAAATCTCGCACAAGGCTTATCGGTCAGTCGCCCCGAAGCATTAGGCGCTACGACAAAAGGCTAAAGGCCAGCTTATTTTGCACAAAAAAACGCCCGGCTAACCGGGCGTTTTTACGAGGGCTGGCAACCTTACAGGTTGTAGCCGCGCTCGTTGTGCTCGGAGAGGTCGAGGCCAACAGATTCGGACTCTTCGCTCACCCGCAGACCAATCACCAAATCCAGAACTTTGAGGATGATGTAAGTCAGCACAGTGGTGTAGACGATGGTGAACAGCACGCTTTCGGTTTGGATCCACAGCTGGGTCGCAATGCTTTCGATTTCGCCGAAACCACCCAGCGAAGGCGAAGCGAAAGCGCCGACCAGGATCGCCCCGACGATACCGCCAATGCAGTGCACGCCGAACACGTCGAGGGAATCGTCGTAGCCCAGTTTGCGTTTCAGACTAGTGGCGCAGAAGAAGCAGATTGCGCCGGCAGCCAGACCAATCACCAGAGCGCCCACTGGGCCAACGGCACCAGCCGCTGGGGTGATGGCGACCAGACCAGCTACGACACCGGAGGCAATGCCCAGAGCACTTGGTTTGCCGTGGGTGATCCACTCAGCGAACATCCACGACAGCGCAGCTGCAGCGGTGGCGATCTGCGTGACCAGCATGGCCATACCGGCAGTTTCGTTGGCCGCAGCAGCGGAGCCGGCGTTGAAGCCGAACCAGCCGATCCACAGCATGGCGGCACCAATCAGGGTGTAGCCCAGGTTGTGCGGCGCCATTGGCGTGGTGGGGTAGCCTTTACGTTTGCCCAGCACCAGGCAAGCCACCAGACCGGCGATACCGGCGTTGATGTGCACCACAGTGCCGCCAGCGAAGTCGATCACGCCAGCATCCCACAGGAAGGCACCGTCGCCGCTCCACACCATGTGGCACATTGGCGCGTAAACGATGGTGAACCAGATGGTCATGAAGATCAGCATGGCCGAGAACTTCATACGCTCAGCAAAGGCACCGACGATCAGGGCCGGGGTGATGATGGCGAAGGTCATCTGGAAGGTGATGAACACGCTTTCCGGGAAGGCCGCCGTCAGGCTTTCTTTGGTCAGCTTGTTGAGGAACAGGTTGTCCAGGCTGCCGACGAAGGAATTGAAGTTGGTGACGCCTTTTTCCATACCAGTGGTATCGAAGGCCATGCTGTAGCCGTAGACGAACCACAGAATGCTCATCAGGCCAGTGATGGCAAAGCACTGCATCATCACCGACAGGATGTTCTTCGAGCGGACCATGCCGCCGTAGAACAGCGCCAAGCCTGGAATGGTCATAAACAGCACCAGAGCGGTGGCTGTGAGCATCCAGGCAGTGTCGCCAGAGTTGAGGACAACCTCGTCAGCCATGGCTAAGCCTGGCATAGCGAGGGACAAAAGGGCTCCTAGCCCTGCGATTTTGCGCAGAGTCATATTGTTATCTCCTGGGGCGTGTTGGGTTCGGTGGCTTAAACTGCGTCGGTGCCGGTTTCGCCGGTACGGATGCGGATGGCCTGTTCCAGGTTTACAACGAAAATCTTGCCGTCACCGATCTTGCCGGTGTTGGCTGCTTTAGTAATGGCTTCGATAACGCGATCGAGTTGATCGTCAGCGATGGCCACGTCGATCTTCACTTTTGGTAAGAAATCGACAACGTACTCAGCCCCTCGGTACAGCTCGGTGTGGCCCTTCTGCCGACCGAAGCCTTTAACTTCAGTGACAGTGATGCCCTGCACGCCGATCTCGGACAGTGACTCACGAACGTCGTCCAACTTGAACGGCTTGATGATGGCAGTGACTAGCTTCATGTAACTTCTCCCGTGTAGGTGGACTTGCCCCAGGAATTACGAACCCGGCTCAAGTCTAAGGCAGTGCCTGGCTTTTGTAATGCATCGCGCCCTGACTAAAACGTTGTCGATGCCACCATTCGCTCCTGACGAAGCACTCCCCCCGCTTCATCCGACCTATTGCAAGCACTGCAATAAGTGCGTCGCGACAGACAAAGCAGAAACCTTGCCAACTGCGCAAACTCAATTAATTTCATGCAGTTAGTACGGCGTTCCAAAGGATTAGCAATAACCAGGGAAAACCTTCGCACCAAAATAGCGCACAGCTACCCCAGGCTCCGCGCAATAACCGTGCAAAGCCCGTCCGCCGCAGCGCAAAGCCTGACACAAGGTGCGTGCTACACTGCCGCGACTCATCAATGGAAGATCATTATGTTGCCACCTAAAGCCCTCCTAGACGCCCTCAGCGCGCAAACCTCACGCCTGTTTAACGGCGAATCGCCCCTGCCACGCAGCGAGTTTGAAGCGCAGTTCAAAGTCTTGCTGCAAGGCGCCTTCAGCAAGCTGGATTTAGTTAGCCGAGAAGAATTTGATAGCCAAATGGTGGTGCTGGCCCGCACCCGTGCCCGCTTAGAAGCACTGGAAGCGAAAGTCGCGGCCATGGAAGCCAGCAGCCACAACGAGTAAGCGCAAGCAACTGAGTTATCGCGACACCGAGTCTGCAAGGCAACCAGCCACCTGCGCAGGATGCGCAAAGCGATCAAGGAGTGATCGATGTCCCTGGCGATTGTCCACAGCCGCGCGCAGGTTGGCGTGAGCGCCCCAGCGGTGACGGTTGAAGCCCACCTGGCCAACGGCCTGCCATCGTTAGCCCTGGTCGGTCTGCCGGAAACCGCCGTGAAAGAAAGTAAGGACCGGGTGCGCAGCGCCATCCTGAATTGCGCCTTTGAATTTCCCAACCGGCGCATCACCCTGAACCTCGCCCCGGCGGACTTACCCAAAGATGGTGGGCGCTACGACCTGGCCATCGCCTTGGGCATCCTCGCCGCCAGCGGCCAGATCCCTGCTACGAAGTTGGACTCACTGGAGTGTTTGGGCGAGCTGGCGTTATCCGGCGCGGTGCGAGCGGTGCAAGGCGTACTGCCGGCAGCCTTGGCCGCCCGTGAAGCAGGACGAACCTTGGTGGTGCCCTTAGCCAATGCCGAAGAGGCCAGCCTGGCTGGGGACTTGCCGATTCTGGCGGTGGATCATCTGCTGCAACTGGCGGCGCACCTTAATGGCCAGAGCCCGCTGCCGTTTTATCAGGCCCAAGGCTTGTTGCGCCAAGTGCTGCCCTATCCCGATCTGGCCGAGGTGCAGGGCCAAGTCGCGGCTAAACGCGCCCTGCTGATCGCTGCGGCGGGCGGGCATAACCTGCTCTTAAGTGGCCCTCCCGGCACCGGTAAAACCTTGCTGGCCAGCCGCCTGCCCGGCTTGCTGCCGCCGCTCAGCGAGCAGGAGGCACTGGAGGTGGCGGCGATTCATTCGGTGGCCAGCCCTATTCCACTCTCGGCCTGGCCGCAGCGGCCGTTTCGCACGCCCCATCACAGCGCCTCGGCGCCGGCTTTAGTCGGCGGCGGCAGTCATCCGCAACCCGGAGAAATCACTCTGGCCCATCATGGCGTGCTGTTTCTAGATGAGCTGCCAGAGTTTGACCGCAAGGTTCTGGAGGTGCTGCGCGAGCCGTTGGAAAGCGGGCATATCGTCATCGCCCGGGCGCGGGAGAAAGTGCGCTTTCCGGCGCGTTTTCAATTGGTCGCGGCGATGAACCCCTGCCCTTGCGGACATTTGGGTGACCCAGCTGGACGCTGTCGTTGCAGCAGTGAGCAGATCCAGCGTTATCGCGGCAAGCTGTCCGGCCCGCTGCTGGATCGCATCGACCTGCACCTTAATGTGCCGCGGGAAAGCACGCGCCTTAACCCGCCTGATCAAGGGGCGACTACCGCGCAAATGGCCGCACTGGTGGTACGTACCCGGCAACTGCAGCTGCAGCGCCAAGGCTGCGCCAATGCCCACCTGGACCTCGCCGGCGTGCAGCAGCATTGCCGGCTAAGCGAGGCGGACAGCGCTTGGCTGGAGGCGGCATGTGAACGTTTAGGTTTGAGCCTGCGTGCCGCCCACCGGGTATTAAAGGTGGCGCGGACGTTGGCTGATCTTGAACAAGCCAGCCTATTGCAGCGTAGTCATCTGGCGGAAGCCTTGCAGTACCGCCCCAGTAGCGGCGAGCGTTAAGTACAGCACTTAACCCCCGCCACCGACTTACAGACAGCGCCAGCGACGGCGCTTACTGTTGGGCCCGCGCGACTTGCTGGCGGCAGGCCTCGCCAAAGGCGTGGAAGATTTTCACCGAGTGCGGATTTTGTGCGGCCAGCCACTCGGGATGCCATTGCACAGCCAAGGTGAACTGCTCAGCTTGCGGCAGGTGGATCGCCTCGATCACCCCATCTTCAGCTTGAGCCAGTACCTCAACGCCCTCACCCAGCTGATCCACCGCCTGACCGTGTAGCGAGTTGACCGGAAACGGCTCGCTGCCCATCAGCTCAGCCAACCAAGTGCCGGGCAGGGCCTGCACGGTGTGGCTGTCCGCATATTGCACAGCAACCGGATCATCGGGGTTTTCCCGGTGGTCGTTAAAGCCCGGTACGGCATACACCTTCTGGTGGATGGTGCCGCCCAAGGCCACGTTGATTTCCTGCATGCCACGGCAGATGGCAAACAGCGGCAGACCACGCTTGAGGGCTGCGCGAATCAGCGGCAGATCGAAGTTGTCGCGATCCTGATCCTGACCTTTGCCGGGGGTGAGGTTTTCCTGGCCGTACAGGGCCGGATCAATGTTGCTGCCGGCGCCGGTGAGGTAAACACCATCGACCATATCCAGATACTGCTCGAGGTCGGCGCTGCCACAGCAGGTCGGCACTAGCAGCGGTACGCAGCCAGCGATCTCGACCAGAGGGGTTATATATTTGTGCGTCATGACTTGATAGGCATGTCCCTTGCGCTCTTGAGCGCCCATGGACATCAGAACAACCGGTTTACGCGCAGGACTGCGCTTGCTCGTATTGTTATTTGACATACATCACCTTGAGGCAAGCTGAGCTTGCCGTTGCTTGGCAGCCAAGCTGACGGTTGCCGGCTGGGCTGTTTAACGCTTGATCAAGCCAGCGAACAGCTGCAGCCACAGGCAAAAAAGCCCCTGAGCGCGGCCATGTGAGCGGCCTGATCCGGGAGCCAGTCTGCCAAAGCCGTAAAGTATGTCAAACGAATCAACTGAAAACGCCTAGCAAATACGCCTAAAAAATAGCCATAAAACATTGATATTCAAATAATTAATGGTGAAACGAAAAAATATTTAGGCTGTATGCTTTTAAAGATAGTCCAATATTTTTTACGAATAGCCCTGCAACCCCTAATCCCTGCCCACATAGTCGACCTTGGGCAATTGCATGGCGGCCACCTCCGCCTGCAAATAATCGCGCAGACGCAATACCCGCTCTTGGTCGGCACGCTGCTTGGGCCACACCAGGTAATAGCTACAGCCGCTGGGTACTGCAGTGGGCCACGGCAGGGCTAAGCGCTGCTGGGCGACATCCTCGGCGACCATGACCAAATCGCCGATCGACACCCCATATCCACGCGCTGCCGCCACCATGCCTAGCTCCAGGGTATCGAACAGTTGCCCGCCTTTCAGGGGCACCTGTTCGGCCAGCCCCATGGCCTGTAACCACTGCCGCCAATCGCGGCGATCCGGGGTTGGATGCAGCAGCTCGGCCTGCTTGAGGCGATCCAGATCCCACGCGGTCGCACCCGCTGCCTGTGGCGCACAGACGGGAATCAGCCACTCGGCAAACAACTCACAACTGTGCCAGTCGGCCGGGAAGTGGCCAGTGCTCAGCAGCACCGCGCAGTCAAACGGCTCGCGGATAAAGTCGACTTTATCCACGTCCATCCAAGCGCTGGTCAGCTGCACTTCACTGGCCTGGCTTAGGCGATAGCGTGACAGGCGCGCCAGCAGCCAACGCATGGTCAGGGTCGATGGCGCCTTCATGCGCAGCAAGCTGTCATCCACCTGCACGGCGCTGCAGGCTTGTTGCAGTGCGGCAAAACCCTCCGTCAGACCAGGCAGCAAACGCTGCGCCGCCGCACTCAGGTGCAGATTGCGGCCGCGGCGCTCGAACAGGCGGCAGTCGAAGTGCTCCTCCAGGGTGCGGATATGCCGGCTGACCGCACTCTGGGTAATGGCTAACTCCGCCGCCGCGCGGGTAAAGGATAAATGCCGCGCCGCGGCCTCAAAGGCGCGCAGGGCGTACAGGGCGGGCAAGCGCTGAGTCATGGCACAGACCGCGCGTTGCTTGCCAGCTGAATAACTGCCAGCCCCTCGCATAAATGAGTAAAACTCATGCCACCCATCGCTATTATCCTTTTGTGCCGAGCTAACTTACTCAGCAGAATAGCCAGCTTGTGCCAGCAGCTAAAGCCTCGTCGGCATCTTCTTTCTGAGTAGAACTCATCATGACTAACACCCTGCGCGGTGAGCTGCGCGCTATTTTGCGCCTAGCAGGCCCCCTGATTGCCGCCCAACTGGCCGGGGTGCTGATGATCTTCACCGACACGGTGATGATGGGCATGCTCGGCGCCGAAACCTTGGCCGCCGGCAGCCTGGGGGCATCGACCTATCATTTCGTGTCGATTGTCTGCGTCGGCATGCTCGCCGCAGTGGGCAACCTGATCGCCATCCGCCACGGCGCGCAAGATGCTCAGGGCGTCGCCCGCTTGGCGCAGAACGGCCTGTGGCTGGCCTGGGCATTGGCCCTGCTGGCCGGCGTACTGCTGTGGAATCTCGGGCCACTGCTGAGCTATTTCGGCCAGCAAGCGCACAACGTCGCCGGCGCTAATGAATTTTTACGCACCGTCATTTTCGCCCTGCCCGGCTACCTGAGCTTTATGGCCCTGCGCGGTTTTACCAGCGCGATTGGCCGACCCGGTCCAGTGATGGCGATCAGCATCGGCGGTGCGCTGCTCAACTTGCTGGGTAACTTCGCCCTGATCAAGGGATGGTTCGGCCTGCCGCACTTGGGTCTGGCCGGCATTGGTCTGGTCACGGCACTGGTGATGAACGGCATGGCGCTGGTGCTGGCAGTCTATGTACTGCGCCACCGCGCTTATCACTCCTACCAGCTGGGGGTTGGCCTATTCCGGCCGTTGGCGGCGGAGCTGGGCGAGCTCTGGCGCTTAGGCCTGCCCATTGCCGGCACCTATGCGGTGGAGGCCGCGCTATTTAGCTTTGCCGCGCTGTCGATGGGCGCCCTCGGCAGCCAGGAACTGGCAGCGCATCAAGTGGCGGTGATGGCCGTGTACGTGGCCTTTATGGTGCCGGTGGGGATTTCCTACGCCACCACCTTCCGCATCGGCCAGCACTTTGGCGCCGGCCAGATCGTCCTGGCCCGCCGTGCCGGGCGCTTGGGCATTGGTTTAGGCGCGCTGTGCATGCTCGGCTTTGCCGCGCTGTTTTGGCTGGCCCCGCACTGGGTGGTGGGGATGTTCATTAATACCCAGGCCGGCAACTACCAGCAGATCGTCGAGTTGGCGGTAAGCCTGCTGGCGATTGCCGCCTGGTTCGAGTTCTTTGATGGCATCCAAACCATCGCCATGGGCGCGGTGCGTGGCCTGAAGGACGCCAAGACCACCCTCTGGGTCGGCGTGATGAGCTATTGGCTAATCGGTGCGCCACTGGCCTGGCTGCTGGCCTTCCCCCTGGGCTGGGGCGCCCATGGCGTGTGGTGGGGCCTGGCCTGCGGCTTAGCTTGCGCCGCGATTGGCCTGACGTTGGCGTTTGAATGGAAGACCGCGCGCTTGCTCAAGCGCGCACCTTCCCCGCTAACAGCCTAGAACTTACTGCGCCGCCGGGCGGGCAAAGCGATAGAACAGGTTGGGTTCACTGACCAGATACAGCACGCCGTCATCGTCCATGGCCATGCCTTCGCCCTGCGGCACCGTCTTGCTTAAGCCACTATTGCCAGCCAGCAACGACAGGCTACTGAGCGGCTTACCCGTAACATCTAACTCGAGCACCAAGCGCGATTCATCGGACAGGGTCAGCAGGTGGCCACTGCGCTCATCGTATTGCAGGCTGGACAGGTCGCGCACGAACAGCCGGCCATCACGCAGATGATCACCCACCACATGCACCGCCAAGGGCTGCTGCGCATCCAGCTGAGGGAAGCCATGGATCTCAAAGATGCGCAGCGGATTGCGCTCCTTAGCGACAAACAGGCGCTGCCCCACCGAGTCATAGGCCAGCCCTTCAAAGCCCTTATTGCCGTTCAGGCCGATGCCCAATGACAGCTGTGGCCACTGCTCGGCATCCAGCTCTGTGGTGTGCTCATCGAGGGTTACCTGGATCAAACGCTGCCGGCGCTCATCGGCAATCACAAAGGTACCGGCGCTGATGTACTCCACCGCTTCAGCATCACCAAAGCCGCGCAGAACGATGCGCCGCAGCACCTCGCCGGACAGTGACAACTCGATCAGCTGGGCATGGTCGTTCGTCACGGTGTACAGACTTTTGCGCTGCGGGTCGTAAGTAAGCCCGGAGACATCATCGTTGAGGCCCACAATGGGTTTCGCCTCAATCTCCACTCGATACTCTGCCAGGCCCATGGACACAGTCGCGTGCCGAGCGGGGTCTTGCCAGTTCTGCAGGTTAAACCACGCCCGCTCCAACAGCCGAAACTGCTGGGCAACGACCAATAACACCAGCACCACTAGAACCAGCACCGCCACTGCCCGGTGCTTGTAAATCAAACGCAGCGCCATGGCCACTTACTCGCATAACAGTTGGACACAACAACGCCAACCAGATGGTTGGCGTATGGATTGCTGAAGCTATGGGGGGATTAGTTGATCAGCTCAAGGTGATCGACATCGATTTCCCGGCTGGTCAGGTCGCGATCCACTTCACCGCTGATGCGAACCTTCGCGGTTTCCGAGATGGCTTGGGCTGGCCAATGCTCATCATCGATCTCGACATTAATGGTGCCGCTGGTGTCTTTGAATTCGTACAGCTCGTCCTGCAGGCGCTTAACGATTTGCCCTTCCAGAACCACTTGGCTGTCGTCCGCCGCGTCCAGTGCAGCGGCGACAGTGGTGATCGCGACTTGTGCGTTAGGGCCGGTGTAGCCAGCCGCCATGGCCGCGCCAGCCAAGCTCAGGGAAAACAAAGGGGCCAGCAGTACAGCGAAAGTCTTGCGTTGCATGGTGTAAGTCCTCATCAGTAAGTTGATGAGGTAAGCCTAAAACCGCTAGCTGAAGCCAAGCTTAATCGCGGCTTAAGCCAAACTTAAGGCGCAGGCGTAGGCTCCTTGTCCTTGTGCAGCACGTAGAACAGGTTGGGCTCGCTGACGATATAGATATTGCCCTCGGCATCCATGGTCACCCCCTCCGCCTGGGCAATACCGCCGCGCAGGCCATTCATGCCACGGGCCAAGCTGATAAAGCTGATCGGCCGGCCCTTAGCATCCACTTCCAGGAGCAATCGCGACTCATCGGACAGTACCAGCGAGTGACCGGTGCGAGCGTCGTAGGTCAGCGAGGAGATATCGCGCAAAAACAGCTTGCTCGACGGCAGCGTCTCAAGCTTGCCGGGGCCGCCCTCATCCCCCGGAAACGGCAGACTAAACAGGCCCATAGGATCACGTTCTTTACCCAGCAACACGCGCTTATGCACCGGGTCCCAGGCAATGCCCTCGAAACCTTTATTCCCGGCATCGGCAAACCCCAGCTCATAGCTGGGGTTGTCGGCAGCCTCGAGGCTATGGGTCAGCTCATTGATTTTGAAGGTGGTCAGGGTGTGCTGGCGCTCATCGATCACCGCCAGCCGCCCGCCGGAAATCATCTCCACCCCTTCCGGATTGGACAGGCCGTGCACGTCGATACGGCGCAACACCACACCGGTAAGGCTGAGCTCGATGATTTGCGGGTGTTTACCCGTGACGGTAAACAGGGTGTTGGTCTGCGGGTTGTAAGTCAGCCCGGACAGCTCGTCGTCTTCCAAACCTTGCAAGGGCTTGCCCTGCAACACCGCTTTGTAGCCAGGCAGCCAGATGCTGGCCTGCTGCTCGCTGGGCTGCACTTGAATCTCGTGCAGCCAAAACCATAAGCGATCGTCCAAATGACGTGCGACCATCGCGTACAGAAGACCAGCCAATACCACCGCGAGCGCTAACCACCAGCGCCGCCGTAAAACCGTTCTTAATA
This sequence comes from Pseudomonas sp. 5P_3.1_Bac2, assembly GCF_025465995.1. Taxonomy (GTDB): domain Bacteria; phylum Pseudomonadota; class Gammaproteobacteria; order Pseudomonadales; family Pseudomonadaceae; genus Aquipseudomonas. The sequence continues at coordinate 325,380 of NZ_JANLNY010000022.1, forward strand.
AACCTGGCATTACAGCGCGCAGCTTTTAAAGCGGCTATGGCCTGGCAACTCCAGCACTAATTCATCACCGTTATGCAGCGGGCCGACGCCAGCCGGGGTGCCGGTGAGAATCACGTCGCCGGCCTGCAAGCTGAAATGCCCGGCGATGTGCTGCAGCATTGGCACAATCGGATTGAGCATGTCGCGGCTATTGCCGTCTTGGCGCACTGCGCCGTTGATGCTCAGGCGGATGCCGATATCAGTTAAATCGCTGATCGCATCGGCCGGCACAAATGGCGCCAGCACACAGGCGCCGTCGAAACTCTTGGCCACTTCCCAGGGGTAGCCCTTGGCTTTAAGGCTGTTCTGCAGCTCGCGCAGCGTCAGATCGAGGGCTGGGGCGAAGCCGGAAATGGCGTCCAGCACCTCTTCGGTGCTGGGCTTACGCGACAGCGGCTTGCCCAGCAGTACCGCAATCTCGGCCTCGTAGTGCACGGTGCCACGATCGGCGGCCAGGGCAAAGCTCTCACCCAGTGGCACCACACAGCTGCCCGGTTTGATAAACAGCAAAGGCTCGGTGGGCACCGGGTTGTTCAGCTCGTGGGCGTGCTCGGCGTAGTTGCGCCCAATGCACACCACCTTGCCCAAGGGAAAATGGATACGGGTGCCGTCGACATACTGGTGTTGATAACTCATAACTCACTCCTGTATTCGCCAGCCGAGCCATTTAGCCCAGGCCGTGGATGCTCAAGTTAATAGCGCCAGAAGATAACCCAATCCTCTGGCGCCAGGCCCCTTAGAGCGGGAAGATTTTGCCGGGGTTCATGATCCCGTTCGGGTCGAACACCTGCTTGATTGCCTTCATATAGCCGATCTCCGCCTCGCTGCGGCTGTAGCCCAGGTAATCGCGCTTGGTCATGCCCATGCCGTGCTCGGCGCTGATCGAGCCGTTGTACTTCTGCACCGTCTCGAACACCCACTGGTTGACCGTGGCGCACTTGGCGAAGAACTCGTCTTTGCTCATGGTTTCAGGCTTGAGGATGTTCAGGTGCAGGTTGCCGTCGCCGATATGGCCGAACCACACCACTTCGAAGTCCGGGTAGTTGGCTTCGACGATGGCGTCGATGTCCTTGAGGAACGCCGGCACCTTGGAGACCACCACCGAGATGTCGTTTTTGTACGGCGTCCAGTGGCTGATGGTTTCCGAGATGTACTCGCGCAGTTTCCACAGGTTGTGCAGCTGCTGCTCGCTTTGGCTCATCACGCCGTCCAGCACCCAACCTTGCTCGACGCAATGCTCGAAGGTGGCCAGAGCGGCCTCGGCGACTTCCTCAGTGCTGGCTTCAAACTCCAGCAGGGCATAGAACGGACAAGCGGTGTCGAAAGCCGGTGGCACGTCGCCACGGGCCATGACCTTGGCCAGTGCTTTGTCGGAGAAGAACTCGAATGCGGTCAGGTCGAGCTTGTTCTGGAAGGCATGCAGCACCGGCATAATCGAGTCGAAGTCAGGGGTGCCGAGAACCATGGCCGTGAGGTTGTTCGGCGCACGGTCCAGACGCATGGTGGCTTCAACGACAAAGCCCAAGGTGCCTTCGGCGCCGATAAACAGCTGGCGCATGTCGTAGCCGGTGGCGTTCTTGATCAGATCTTTGTTGAGTTCCAGCACATCGCCAGCGCCGGTGACGACTTTCATGCCGGCGACCCAGTTACGGGTCATGCCATAGCGAATCACCTTAATCCCACCAGCGTTGGTGCCGATGTTGCCGCCGATCTGGCTGGAGCCCGAGGAGGCGAAGTCCACCGGGTAGTACAGGCCCTTATCTTCGGCAAACTGCTGCAGCTGCTTGGTCACCACACCGGCCTGGCAGCGCGCGGTACGGTCGAATTCGTTGAACTCGACAATCTGGTTCATGTAATCAAACGACACCACCACTTCGCCATTGGCCGCCACGGCGCCTGCCGACAGGCCAGTCCGCCCGCCAGATGGCACCAGCGCCACCTTGTGCTGGTTAGCCCAGCGCACCACGGCTTGCACCTGTTCAATGCTCTTAGGGAAGGCAATGGCCACCGGCGCCGGGGCGAAATGCTTGGTCCAATCCTTGCCATAAGCCTCTAAAGAGTCGGCATCGGTCAGTACTTTGCCTGGCTCAAGCAGGGTCTTCAGCTCTTCGATCAGCGCGGGGTTGGTCATTACAGGAACTCTCGTACGATTCATGGTCACCCTGAGCATGCTTCATGATGCCAGGATAGGTGTTTCGCGGGGTGCATATGCTAGCATACGCACCCCGTGAAACGTGCCCTAGCGCCACGTCACCGGCACAATCAGCGCCGCCGCTGATATTTCCTGACACCAATGTGGGACAACAGGTACTCCGATGAGCAAGACCTCTCTCGACAAGAGCAAGATCAAGTTCCTTCTTCTGGAAGGCGTCCACCAAAATGCAGTGGATACCCTGAAGGCCGCTGGTTACACCAACATCGAGTACCTCAAGGGCGCCCTGTCCGATGATGAGCTGAAAAGCAAAATCGCCGACGCCCACTTCATCGGCATCCGCTCGCGTACTCAGTTGACCGCTGAAGTCTTTGACTGCGCCAAGAAGCTGGTCGCCGTAGGCTGCTTCTGCATCGGCACCAACCAGGTTGACCTGGCCGCTGCCCGTGAGCGTGGTATCGCGGTCTTCAACGCGCCGTACTCGAATACCCGTTCGGTAGCCGAACTGGTGCTGGCCCAGGCCATCCTGCTGCTGCGCGGCATCCCCGAGAAGAACGCCTCCTGCCATCGCGGTGGCTGGATCAAATCGGCGGCCAACTCCTTCGAGATCCGCGGCAAGAAGCTGGGCATCCTGGGCTATGGCTCGATTGGCACCCAGCTGTCGGTGCTGGCTGAAGCCCTGGGCATGCAAGTGTTCTTCTACGACACCGTAACCAAGCTGCCGCTGGGTAACGCCACCCAGATTGGCAACCTGCATGACCTGCTGGGCATGGCTGACATCGTGTCGCTGCATGTGCCTGAGCTGCCTTCCACGCAGTGGATGATCGGCGAGAAAGAAATCCGCGCGATGAAAAAAGGCGGCATCTTGATCAACGCGGCACGCGGCACTGTGGTTGAGCTGGAGCACCTGGCGGCGGCGATCAAAGACGAGCACCTGATTGGCGCCGCCATTGACGTGTTCCCAGTGGAGCCGAAGTCCAACGACGAAGAGTTCGAAAGCCCGCTGCGTGGCCTCGACCGCGTCATCCTGACGCCGCACATCGGTGGTTCCACCGCTGAAGCCCAGGCCAACATCGGTCTGGAAGTGGCTGAGAAGCTGGTCAAGTACAGCGACAACGGCACCTCGGTGTCCTCGGTCAACTTCCCGGAAGTGGCCCTGCCGGCGCACCCGGGCAAGCACCGCCTGCTGCACATCCACGAAAACATCCCGGGCGTGCTGAGCGAAATCAACAAGGTGTTCGCCGACAACGGCATCAACATCTCCGGTCAATTCCTGCAAACCAACGAGAAAGTTGGCTATGTAGTGATCGACGTTGACGCCGCTTACTCCGACCTGGCGCTGGAGAAACTGCAAGGCGTCAACGGCACCATCCGTAGCCGCGTGCTGTTCTAAGCCCGCTCGCTGCAAGAAACAGGGAGGCCAAGTGCCTCCCTTTTTTGTGCCCACCCATAAACCCGGCATCAGGCGTTTTTTGCCTATGGCCCAGTCCGGCACCTGGTACTCGGACGGAGCGTGGAGAAGCCGCGAAGCGGCGTCATCCGCAAAGGCAGCCCGCGGCTGCCCCACTTAAACCCGCCAGACCTGACTCACCACCTGCCCGCCCACTACGACCGCCAACGCTTCTGCTCAGCCCGCCGGCAAAACATTGCTAACGCCCAAAAAAAACGGCAAGCCTAAGCCTGCCGTTTTCTCTGCTGCGAACAAGCCGCGATTAGCCGATCACTTCACCGTGATGGTGATCTTCTCGGAAATAACCGGCGGGTTCAGCGGCACATGGTTTTTGTCGCCCAGCAGCAGCTGCAGGGTGTGCTTACCGGGAGCCAGCGTCACTTCGGTTTCAGTTTGGCCTTTACCGAAGTGGCGCAGGTTATCGGTGGCCGGCAGCGGTTGGCTCAGGTCCGGCAGCTTATCCACGTCGATCAGCAGGTGGTGGTGACCGGTGTCCGGTACGTCCACGCCAGCCGGAGCAACGCCCATGCCCTTGAGGCCGAATTTGACGGTGAAGGTTTTATCCACAGTGGCGCCGTTAGCCGGCTCAATGAAATACACCGAGGCGCCAGCCGGAGCGGCCGTACGCGGCACTTCGGCCCAAGCTACCGCCGCAGTGCCCAGCAGGGCGGCGCAGAGACTGGAGGCAATCGCTAACTTTTTCATAGGGGTTCCTTTGGATGCAGGTAGTTAATCGACCGATGGATTAGTTGAACGTTCCGACACTGGCTGCACGGCGGCCAGCGCATTGCCGGTCAGTTCGCCTCCAGCGCGGTCAAGGCAGCGGCCAATTCAGCCAACTGAGTTTCATTGAAGACCACCACACCAGCGCGGCGCAGGGCGGCGGCGGTGACACCTTCGCCACTCACTTTAGTCGCACTGAAGCTGCCGTCGTAGGTGACGAGGTTAGCGCAAGACGGGCTGTTGGCTTTGAGCAAAGCCAACCGGATGCCGTGGGCGGCGACCAGCGCCAGGGCTTGCTGCGCGCCGGCAATAAACGCCGCGCTGACATCCTCCCCGGTCGCGCTACTCACCCGCGCCTCGCCATCGAGCACCTGCGCGCCTTGGCCGCCGTTAATCTCCGCCGGCGGCCGTGGTGTGGACAGGCCACCGGCCACTTCCGGGCACAGCGCGAGCACGCGGCCTTCGCCCTGCCAGCGTTCGAGCAGGCCGGGCGGCGCATAGCTGCCGCCGTCATAGCGCACCTTATGGCCCAGCAGGCAGCGGCTGACGAGGATCTTTTCCATCCGCGCCTACCAGGGCTCGTTGCCGCGCCGGCGCAGCCAGCCGGTCAGCGACAAGCGCTCGCGGCTGGCCGGCAGCACTTCATGGGGCAGATCGGCAGAGAGGAAGATCACCAAGGTGCCCGCCTCAGGCAAGACATCGCGCTGACTGCCATCCTTGAGATACAAACGCAGCGCGCCGCCCTGCTCGGCCTGCCAATCCTCATTGAGGTAGAGCACGGCCGACACCGTGCGGCGGTCATCATCACGGAAGCGATCCAGGTGTTTGCGGTAGAACGCACCGGGCGGATACAGGGCGAAGTGCCCTTCGAAGTCTTCCAAGCCTAAGTACAGGCCTTGGTTGATCACACCACGCAGCTCATCGAGCAGGCTCAAATAGACATCGCTGCTGCTCGAATCGCCAGGCTCCAGCCACTGGATATGGTCGCCGCGCAGGCCTTCGCTAATCTGCTGCTGGTTGCCGCGGCCGACCCCGGCAGGCGTTAATGCGCCTTGTGCGGCACGTTTGCGGCACTCATGGGCCAAAGCCGTGGTCAGACTTTGCGACAAGAATTGCGGCTGCAATGACCAGCCTTGCTCGGCGAGGTCATCAACGATGCGTGTCAGGCACGCGGTTTGGGCTTCTGTGGTCATGGCGGGGATTCTAGCAGCCAGCGCCCAATGCCTCGACAAGCACCTGTAGTGCAACGAAAATAACCGCCCCAGAACGGAGTTTCTATGCGCGTCCTAGCCTTTGCCCTGACCTTACTGCTCAGCCTTCCCGCTTTCGCGGATTCCTATCAGCAGTTGTATCAAGCCGCTGGCTGGCCGCAACAACGCATGCACTTCAGCGATGCGCTGCAAGCTGCGCAGTTACGCTATCGCAACAGCCTGCCGCCAGTGGTGTATGAGGCACTGGTGAGCAACAGCAACCAGCGCTTTGCCGCCCAGGCCGTGGACCAGCGCGCCTTGCAGGCCCTGCAAAGCAATCTGAGCGATCCAGAGCCGGCGCTGCAGTTCTTTCAAACCCCGCTGGGGCGCAAGATCGTCGGCGCCGAACTGCTGGCCAGTCGCAGCGATCAATTAGCCCGTTACGCCAATGGCCTGCCGCAGGTGCAAGCCGATGCCAACCGCCGTTTGCTGATTCGCCACCTGGCCCAGAGCCTGCCGGTGCAGCAAGCCGGCGCCGAAGTCAGTCTGGCTTTAGCCGGGGTGGCGGCCGATAGCCTGAGCCAGATGATTCCCGGCCTGCTCGGTGGCGGCAGCGCTCAGGCCCTGCTCGATGCCCAGCGCCAGCGCTTGATCCAGCAAATGGACGCGGACATCGATAACAGTCTGCTGCACGTGTACCGCGAGTTGAGCGACGCCGAGCTGGAAGAGTTCGTTAACTTTGCCCAGTCCAGTGAAGGCCAGGCTTACTACCAAGCGGCGCTGGCAGCGATTCGCAGCGGCTTGGCGGTCGGCATGAGCAGCAGCACCCTCAACCCCGCCACCCCTTAAGCGCGGCCCTCAGCCTAAGTGCTGGCTGAGGAAATCCCAATAACGCTGGCGATACTCTGGCAGCTCGTTGGCCAGATGATGGCGGGCAGCGGCCAATTGCAGGATGCGCGGGGCATTGAATTTGTCCTTGAGCACTTGCAGGTTGTAGCCCCAATCCACCGTCATATCCGCCTCGCCTTGCACAATCAGCGGGCTGCGTGCACTGCGCGGAGCCTTTTCAATCCGTGGCACCCAGCGCTTTAGCGCGCCCACCCAAGTAGTCGGCAGGCTGCGCGGCTGCAAGGGGTCGTGGTGGTGGACGAAGTCGATAAACGCGGCGTCGTTGGAGTTGACGCTAAAGCGCCGCGGGATTTCCCGGACAAAATGGCGCATCAGGCTGTAACTGAGCTTCGACCACTGCCAGGCCCGGGGTCGCACCAAGGGCGCAAACAAAATAGCTTCGCCAACCTCAGGCCGTGGCTGGCCGGTGAGCAGGTAATCCAGCACGATCGCCGCGCCGGTGCTCTGCCCAAACAGATGCCAGGGCTGCGGCAGATTGAGCCGCGCGGCCTGCGCCAATAGCGCCTCAAGCACCGCCTGATACTCAGCAAAGTCGCCAATACTGGCGCGGGGGCCGCTGGACAGACCATGCCCCGGCAAATCGCAGGCGAGCACGGCAAAGCCTTGCTGTAAGGCCCACTCAACCACATGCCGATACAGCCCACTGTGGTCGTAATAGCCATGTAGCAGCAGCAAGCTGGCCCGAGGCTGCGCGGGCCACCAGGCCTGCACGGCAATTTGATAGGCGCCCACCTGCAGCTTGCCCATGCTGCTGGCCTGATCGCTGGACGCGGGAAACTGGTAAAAGCGGCGATAGGCTTGGGCGGCTGGGGATAACCCCGCATTAGGCGCAAGGGCTCCTAATTCAGCGCTTAAGCGCTCAGGTTGAAAAGCGTCAGGCATGGTTGATCCGTGGTTGATGCGGGGCAGCGGCGAGACGCCGGCCCGGTGGATATTCTTCTCTGCCGGCAGTCATGGCAAGCTGTGCACCTGTTAATTGAAGACTCGCCATGACCAGTTCCGCACGCAAGACCCTCCTCGCCAGCCTGATTCTCTTGGCCTGGGCCGCCAGCATGGCGGCCGCTTATTGGTGGTACCAAGCCCGTTATCTACGCAATTTCAGTGAGCAGACCACGCTGTTCTATGGCGAGCAATTGCAATTGCCCGAGGAGCTGGCGGGGCCCGGGAAGATCCGCCTGGTGCATTTCTGGGACCCGGCCTGCCCCTGCAACGTCGGCAACCAGCAGCACCTCAGCCAGCTGATCCAGCGCTTCGCCGAGCAAGGGGTGGACTTTTATGTGCTGCAAAAGCCCGGCAGCCACGGCCAACTACCCGACGAGCTGAGCAGTCTTAAGCCCCTCGCCCGGCTCAAAGGCAGCGAGCAGATCCCGGCCAGCCCAGCCGTGGCGATTTGGGATAAGGACGGTAAGTTGGCCTACTTCGGCCCGTACAGCGAAGGCGCCACGTGCACCTCCAGCAACAGCTTTATCGAGCCGGTGCTTGAAACCCTGACCACAGGCCGCACGGTGGTTGCCAGCAACACCCTGGCCTCGGGCTGCTTCTGTGATTGGCTGACAACACCCTAGGCTTGGTGCAACTAGGTGCTACCGAAGGTCGCAGGCTAGCTAAAACGGACGAAGTGCATGTCCGACAAAATACCTGAAACCTATAATCGCGGCCTTTTTTGCCTGCCTATCAAGACATCGCCGCCCATGCCCGCCACTGCTGATTTGCCCTGCCCTACGCTCACGCAGCATTACCGCAAAGCCGACAGCATCATGCTTGCGGTGCTCTGGCTGATGTTTATTTACGCCCTGGGCCTCGCGGTCTGGCATGGCACTTGGGGCCAGGCGCTGTTGGTCGGCGGTGGCACCACGCTGGTGATGACCCTGCTGAAGTCGCTGATCAGCGGCCAACGCCTGCTGCGCTGCGCCATGGCAGCGGCGTTTATGTTGATGTCGGCACTGCATATCAACCAAGCCGGCGGCTTGCTGGAAATGCACTTCGGTATCTTCGTGCTGCTGGCGTTCTTGGTGTATTACCGCGACTGGTTGCCGATTGTGGTCGGCGCCACGGTGATTGCCGTGCATCACCTGAGCTTCTTTGCCCTGCAACAGCAGGGCAGCAGCGTCACGGTGGTGGCCCATGGCAGCTGGCCGACGATCTTCCTGCACGCGTTTTATGTGGTGCTGGAGAGCGCGATTCTGATTTACCTGGCCCTGCAAACCCAGCGTGAAGCCCAGCAAAGCGCAGCACTGATGCAGACCACCGGCAACCTCAGCCGCGACCCGGAACATATCGACCTGAGCCTGCGTACCCAGGCTGCAGGCCAGGTGGGCACGGGCTTTAACCAGTTCCTCGGGACCCTGGATGAGCTGGTCAGCGAAGTGCTAAGCGACACCCAACGACTGCGCCAGATGGGCGGCAAGCTGGCCCAAGCCACCGGGCAACTGCGCAGCGGCGCTGACCGCCAGCAGCATGAGATCAGCTACATCAGCGTGGCGATGCAGCAGATGAGCACCGCCATCGAAGAGGTCGCTCGCAATGCCGACAGCGCCGCCAACGCGGTGCTCAGCGCCGATCAACGGGCCGGCGCTGGCAGTCAGGCGATCCAGCAGTTACAGAGCCAGATCAGCACCCTGGCCGAGCAGATCGACAACAGTGACAGCGATGTGCAAGCGCTGGTCAGCCAAGCCCGGACCATCGATAAGGTGCTCGATGTGATCCGCGCCATCGCCGAGCAAACCAATCTGCTCGCGCTCAATGCCGCCATCGAAGCGGCGCGCGCGGGTGAGCAAGGCCGTGGCTTTGCCGTGGTCGCCGAAGAGGTGCGTAACCTCTCGCAAAAAACCGCCCGCTCGACCACCGAGATCCAACAGATCATCGGCCAGTTGCACCAACGCAGCCAGCAAGCCGCCCAGGCCATGCAGCGCAGCCGCGACAGTGTGCGCGCCTGTGTCGATAACAGCCAGACCAGCGCCAGCTTGCTCAGCGCGGTAGCCAGCGATATCAGCGCGATCAGCCAGATGAACCAACTGATTGCCGCCGCCACCCATGAGCAAGTGCAGGTCAGCGCCGAGGTCAGCGAACACCTCAGCAGCGTGCAGCAAGTGGCCGAACATAACCTTGAGGAAGCCAACCAGCTCAGCAGTGAAGGCCAGAGCCTGAGCCAGCTGGCCGAGCGCTTGGGCAGCCAGACCCGGCGCTTTCGCGTCAGCCCATAAACTGCCCCCCTCTGCTTAGCCTGGCAAACTGTGCCGATAGCGCTGCGGCGGCATGCCCTGCCAGCGCTTAAAAGCCCGGTAAAACGGCGACAGCTCGGCAAAGCCGCAAGCCCGCGCCACCTCGCGAATCGCCCAGCCCTGCTCCAGTAAGTGCTGGGCCTGCACCTTACGCACCTCATCATGCAGTTGGCGAAAACTCTGGTGCTGCACCGCCAAGGCCCGCTGCAAGCCACTTAAGGTCAGGCCCATGGCCTTAGCGCAGGCACGCAGGCTGCAATCGCCCTTAGTGAGGTTGAGCTCAATCCAATAGCGCAGACGATTGAGCAGTTGGTTCTCCTGCAACTGCGCCAGCTCCTGCTCAGCCTGTTGATAGAGCACGGCGAAGACCTGTTCATTGGCACTGGGCGAAGGCAGCGTCAGCCAAGCGCTGGGGAACAGCATCGCGTCATGGGCCTGGGCAAAACGTGGCAGCACACCCAGCAAACGACGGTGCTCACTTAAGCGCCTGGGTGGCGGATGGCGAAACTCGATGGCGCTCGGCACAAAGGGGCCGCCACTAAAATGGCTGAGCATCTTCTGTAACAGCAGGGCCAGGCATTCCATCTGCTGCCGCAGCGAGCCCACGCCACGGTAGTTGAGGTCAAAGATCAGGCACGTCTGCTCGCCACGCGGCTCCAAGCGTGCGGCAAAGCCACCGGATAAAATCGCCTGAAAACGCACCAGGCACTCCAGCGCCTGACCCAGATCACGGCTGGCCAGCAGCAAATAACCGAGCACATCCAAGGGCCGCGACTGCATCACCGCAGCCAGATGCAGACCAATTTCATCATCCCCCGTCAGCCCCGGCAGGGCTTGCCACAAGCGTGGGGCGTGGTCGTGCTCCTCGCGTCCACTCAGTTGCAAGACCGACAGCGGCAAACCTTGGTAGGCCTGACGATAGATGGTGGTCGGGTCAAAGCCCAAGCTGGCCAAGGCTTCATACAACAACAGGCGCAGGGTGGCGCTGTGGGTCAGGGCCGGGTTGGGCGCAGCGCTGGACATGGGGCAACTCACAAGGCGATATTTTGACCAAAGGCTTCCAGCATTGAAGTCTTTGGTCAATGCCTAAGACCACTAACCCTCGCACAATGGCTAGCAACTACGGCTGGCGCGCATCGCCGATGCCTCTTGGCGCATAACTCCAAAAATAAGGAAGCCCCATGAAACGCACCCTCACTGCCCTCGCCTTATTGGTGGCCGCGGCTGCCGCTGGTGGTTATTGGTATGTGCACAGCAAGCAGCCGCAGCGCGCCGGTAGCGCCCAACTGCACGGCTTGCAGGATAAGGTTCAGGTCGATTACGACGAGCGCGGCGTGCCGCATATCCAAGCGCAGAATGAAGCCGACATGTACCGCGCCTTGGGCTATGTGCAGGCCCAGGATCGTCTGTTCCAGATGGAAATTCTGCGCCGCCTGGCCCGCGGTGAACTGGCCCAAGTGCTGGGCAGCAAGCTGCTGGACACCGACCGCCTGTTCCGCACCATCGGCCTGCGTGAACATGCCGACCGCTATGCCGCCAAGCTCGATCTGCAAGCGCCGGAAAACCTCGCCTTGCAGGCTTATCTGGAGGGCATCAACCAGTTCCAGGACAGCCACCCCAAGCCCATCGAATTCGATCTCCTGGGCATTGAGCCGCGCCCCTTCACCCCCGCTGATGTGCTCAGCGTTGCGGGCTATATGGCTTACAGCTTTGCGGCGGGCTTTCGTACCGAACCGGTGCTGACCCATATCCGCGATGAGCTAGGCGCTGACTACCTCAAGGTGTTTGACCTTAACTGGCACCCGCAAGGCGTGGTCGGCCAGCACTCAGACGCAAAAAACCTGACAGCCAATGACTGGCAGGACCTCAACGCCATCGCCAGGCTCAGCCTCAGCGCTCTGGAGCAAACGGGTCTGCCGCAGTTTGAAGGCAGCAACGCCTGGGCTGTCTCCGGCAGCCGCACCGCCAGCGGCAAACCGCTGCTGGCCGGTGATCCGCATATCCGCTTTGCGCTGCCTTCGGTGTGGTACGAAGCCAGCCTGAGCTACCCCGGCTTTAACCTCTACGGTCATCACCAAGCGCTCAATCCGGTCGCCTCCTTGGGGCATAACCGCGATTTCGCCTGGAGCCTGACCATGTTCCAGAACGACGATCTGGACTTAGTCGCCGAGCAAACCAACCCGGCCAACCCCAACCAGATCTGGCACCAAGGCCAGTGGGTGGAGCTGCAAAGCCGCGAGGAGCAGATCGAGGTCAAAGACGGCGAGCCGGTCACCCTGACCATCCGCCGCTCGCCCAACGGGCCGATCATCAACAGCGCCTTGGGCGCAAGCGTCGGCAGCACGCCGATTGCCATGTGGTGGAGCTTTCTAGAAACCGACAACCCGATCCTGCGCGGTTTTTACCAACTCAACCGCGCCAGCACTTTGCCGCAAGCTCGCGCAGCCGTTGAGCATATCGAGGCGCCTGGGCTAAACGTGATGTGGGCCAACGCCCAAGGCGATATCGCCTGGTGGGCCGCTGCCAAACTGCCGCGCCGGCCACAGGGGGTAAACCCGAGCTTTATCCTTGATGGCGCCAGCCCCGAGGCGGACAAATTAGGCTTCTATCCCTTTAGCGACAACCCGCAGGAAGAGAACCCGGCGCGCGGCTATATCGTCTCGGCCAACTTCCAGCCCGTATCACCCACAGGCATTGAGATTCCCGGCTATTACAACCTGGCCGACCGTGGCCAGCGCCTGGATGATCGCCTCAGCAACCCCGCCGTGAAGTGGGATGTGCACAACAGCCAAGCCCTGCAACTGGAGGGCGGTACGGCTTATCCGCAGCGCCTGCTCAAGCCCATCGCCGAGGAGCTGCGCGCGGCGGCCAGCGATCCACAGCAAAGCCAGTTGGTCGAGGAACTGCTCAGCTGGGACGGCCAGCATCAGCTCAATAGCCGCGCAGCTACAGTGTTTAACCAGCTGGTTTACCAACTGAGCGAAGCGGCCATGGCCGATGAACTGGGCCAGGCGTTCTTCGCCAACCTTCTGCAAACCCGCGCGCTGGACAGCGCCCTGCCACGCTTAACGGCGGACGCCCACACCCCGTGGTGGGATGTACGCGGTACCGAGGCGGTGGAAAGCCGTGGTGATATCGTCAAACAGGCCTGGCAAGCCAGCCTTCAGCACCTGCAAAGCAGCTTGGGCAAGGACATGAATCAGTGGCAATGGGGCCAGACCCATACCCTCACCCACAATCACCCGCTGGGTCAGCAAAAGCCGTTGGACAAACTGTTTAATGTCGGCCCCTTTGCCGCCCCCGGTGGCCGCGAGACCCCGAATAACCTGTCCTATGCCATCACCGCCGCGCCTTGGCCGGTGGTGCACGGCCCCTCGACGCGGCGCTTGATCGATCTGGCTGACGCCAGTCAGGCCCTGGGTATCAACCCCGTCGGGCAAAGCGGCGTGCTGTTCGATAAGCACTATGCCGATCAGGCCGAGGCGTATATACGCGGCGAGTATCAGCCTATGCATTTGGATGCGGCGGATATTCAGCAACACAGCCGCGGCCAGTTAGTGCTGCAACCCTGAGCGCCGCACCGCAGAGGCCCAAGCCCGCACGCCAGGGCCTCTGCTGGTCGGCCTGCTGACCGTGGGCCTATGGCACGGGGCTGGGCCGTGATCAAAGCAACCACAACGCCCCAGACTTTTACCCAAGCACTGAGGGCAATCGACGTTTGCTGGGGGTGAATAGCGGCGCGAGTGAAGCCATGGCGCCATGCTGTGCTGCTGGCTATCCGTGCCGTGCCCGATACGCCCTTACTGCCCTTTGATGCGCTGAATCGGCCAACGCACTCGGCTAAAGGTCAGCCGCAGGCTTAACCGCCTAAGCCACAGGAGGCCGGCCTTAGGCGCCCTATAATGCTTCCTGATTAGATAGTCAGATAATAATTAGCTATCGAACCATTGGTTCTTTTCAATTTAAATCAATGAGATACAACTTGTAGGCTTGTCCTATCGCGCTACAACGCGCTTTGACAGCAACGAGGTAATCTCAATGTCTCTGACTACCCCATTCCGTCTGACTGCTACGGCCTTAGCACTGGGCATGATGTCCGTGTCGGTCAGCGCCGCCAACCTGACCCGCGACAGCGGCGCAGCGGTTGGCGACAACCAGAACTCGCAAACGGCCGGCGCTAACGGCCCAGTAGTGCTGCAAGACGCTCACATGCTGCAAAAACTGCAGCGTTTCGACCGTGAACGTATCCCGGAGCGCGTGGTACACGCCCGTGGTACCGGCGCCCACGGTGAGTTCACCGCCAGCGCGGATCTGTCCGATCTGACCATTGCCAGCCTGTTCACCCCCGGCAAAACCACTCCGGTGTTCGTGCGTTTCTCCAGCGTGGTACACGGTAACCACAGCCCGGAAACCCTGCGTGACCCGCGTGGCTTCGCCACTAAGTTCTACACCGCGGACGGCAACTGGGACCTGGTCGGCAACAACTTCCCGACCTTCTTTATCCGCGATGCCATCAAGTTCCCGGACATGGTTCACGCCTTTAAGCCTGACCCAGACAAGAACTACGGCACCAACAAGACCCTGTTCGACTTCTTCAGCCACGTGCCGGAAGCGACTCGTACTCTGACCATGCTGTTCTCCAACTACGGCACCCCAGCTGACTACCGCCATATGGACGGCAGCTCGGTGCACGCTTACAAGTTCGTCAACGCCAAAGGCGAGTACAACTATGTGAAGTTCAACTGGAAGAGCCAGCAGGGCGTTAAAAACAACGACCCGCAAACCACTGAGCGCATCCAGGGTAAAGACTTCAACCACATGAGCCGCGACCTGATCACTGCGATCAACGCCGGTGACTATCCGAAGTGGGACCTGTACGTGCAGATCATCAAGCCTGAAGACCTGGCTAAGTTCGAGTACAACCCGCTGGACGCCACCAAAATCTGGCCTGATGTCCCCGAGAAGAAAGTCGGCACCATGGTTCTGAACAAGAACCCAGCCAACGTCTTCCAAGAGACCGAGCAAGTGGCGATGGCGCCATCCAACTTCATCCCGGGGATCGAGCCTTCGGAAGACCGCCTGCTGCAAGGTCGTCTGTTTAGCTACGCCGACACCCAGATGTACCGCCTGGGAGCTAACCACAGCCTGCTGCCGATCAACCAGCCGAAAGTGGCGGTCAACAGCAACAACCAGGACGGCGCGCACAACACCGGCGCTCGCACTGGCGAGGTGAACTACGAGCCAAGCGCACTTTCGCCGAAGCCTCAAGCAGAGTCCGCCCGCTACAGCCAACTGCCGCTGTCTGGCACTACCCAGCAGCAGAAGATCTACAAAGAGCAGAACTTCAAGCAAGCAGGCGAGCTGTACCGTTCTTTCACCAAGAAAGAACAGGCTGACCTGATCACTTCGCTGGGCGGCGCGCTGAGCGAAGCGCAAGAGCCAGCCAAGCTGCAAATGCTGGCGTACTTCTACAAGGCCGATGCCGACTACGGCACTGCCCTGAGCAAAGTCGCCAAAGGTGATATCGCCCGCGTCAAAGCGCTGGCTGCCAAGCTCAAAGACTAAGACTTTAGCTAGGTCACTCGGGCCCGCTCCACAAGGGCGGGCCCGAGTCATTACGGGAGACTTACCATGACTCGCGTTTTACCCTTGATGTTACTGCTGCTAAGCGTGCTGGCCGGTCCCAGTATGGCCACCGAGAGCACGCAGCAGACCGCTCAGCAAGAGGTTGCCCAACAGCTGCGCGACTATTTGCTCAATGCCGCCCGCACAGGCGATGCCTTGATCATCAACGAATTTATTCAGGCCGGTTATGACCTCAACACGCAGAACGAAAAAGGCTACACCGCCCTGATTCTGGCGGCCTATAACGGCCAGGCCATCGCCGTCGAGCAACTGCTCAAAGCCGGTGCCAACCCCTGCACCGAAGACGTACGCGGCAACACGGCCCTGATGGGCGCAATCTTTAAGGGTGAGCTGCGCATCGCCAAGCGCCTGATGCAAGCCGAGTGCAGCGCCAACCAGGCCAACCACTCCGGGCAAACCCCAGCCATGTACGCCGCGCTGTTTCAGCGCAAAGAAATCCTTGAACAACTGCGCGCCCACGGCGCCGATATGAGCGCCCAAGACGCCATGGGCAACAGTGTGGAAAACCTGCTCAAGGGTGAATTCAGCCAGGTGCCACAGCGCTAAAGCATGCCGAGTGATCAGGCCGGGCTAGCCTTAAGCCGCCCGACACTGGCTTTAACGTACCGTCAGGGCGATAGGCTCATCACTGAAGTCGAAGCTGGCAAGGAAACGGCGAACCTCCAAGAGATTGCCGCTGACCTTTACATCGCCCAGCAGCGCCCCTTTGAGCAGGCTGGTGTCACCACTGATGATGCTGTTCAGATAGCTTTTGTTGAGCGTCAGGCGCAGCGTGGTATCGGCGGCGATACCAGGGTGCAACTGCGCCACGCCGCGGCGGATTTCTAGGGACCACTGCTCATTAATATCGGGTAAGGCAAAGCCCAAGGTCATTTCTAGATCCTCACTTTTCTGCGGGTCGATACGCGTCACCCAGTTCTGCAAAAACACTTGGGTCGGCAGGTTTTTCAGCATGGCGGGGGATAAAAACGCGCCGCGCAGACGAGCACTCATATCCTTGGCCAACGCACCGTCGAGCTGGCCTTCGAGCTCCATGGCACTCATCAAATACCAATTACGCCAGTTGATATTCATGCTGGCATAACCCAGTTTGCGAAAACTACGCGCCTTGATCTGGCGCGCCAGTTGATCGTCGTGATCCAGGCGGATGCTGTAGCTCGCCAGCTCCGCCGCCCATTGATAATCCCCGGCCAGATACGCATTGCCCGCAGCCAACAGCACCTTGTCGCGACCGCCCATTAACTCGACCAGGCGCCGGGATTTTTCTACCGCAGGGATCGGGTCCAGCTCCACCGGATCGCCTTGGAACCATCCCAGATAGCCCTGATAAATCTGCCGCACGCTGTGCTTAACCGTGCCGTAGTACTCACGCAGGTAGGGCGTATAGCCGGCCAGGTGAGCGGGTAATTGCACCTTTTCCACCAGTTCATCGGGGGTTAGGCCTTTATTCATCCAGCGTACCGTCTGGTCGTGGATATAGGCGATGGCGTCACGCGTCATGCGCAGCACTTCCTCCACCTTGGCCGCGCCGGACACTGGCTGGCCATGCAGCGGCACCATGTAGTCCGCCTTGAAGGCACGCAATTTATCTAAGCTCGCCACCCACACTTGCGGGTCGCGGAACTTGGTGCCGCGCAAGGTGTGGATGTTGGGCAAGGTCGGCCCCTGCGTCACCTCGGCGCTGATCAGCACGCGGTTATTGGGCAGGTATAAGACAATTTCATCCGGCGCTTCGCTAGGCACATGCCGAAACTGCACGGGCAGGCCGGCAATTTGCGTATCCAACTGGTCAGCAAAGGTGATGGTCGGCGCGATAAAGGTCGATATGCCCTCATGCACCAAAGGCCCCAAACCGCCATTCATACCCTGCTTGTCAGCCTCTGGCAAAACTGCACCAAAGCTGTAGCCGGAGCGCACCGCAAGGATCGGCCCGACCAGCGAACCTTGGGTCACCACGTTCTCTTGTAGGCTCTCGTGGGCATAAATTTGCACTTCGCCGCTGCGAACTTGCTCTTCACTGACGAAGCCCTGCACCCCGTTGATATGGTCAGGGTGGAAGTGGGTATAGACGATGGCCTTGATCGGCTTGGCGCTGATCTTGCGAAACTCCGCCAGCACTTTACGTGACTGCTGCGCCGACTCACCGGTATCGACAATGATCAGCCCCTCGGGTGCCTCGATCATCACGCTATTGGCCAAATTCCACCCCACCGCTGACCAGACGTTGTCGGCAATCGGGTAGACCTTGGTGGCGAAATGCGCGGTGTGCGCCGCCAGTTCGGGATGGATGCTCGGGGTCAGGGTTTCTGCAGGCAGGTCGGCATAGCTGCACAACGGCACAGTGGCTGCCAACAGCCAGGCGCTGAGGCGAAACAGGGTCATTGTCGGTAGCTCTTGTAGTTATTGACCTTGCCAGATTGGCAAACACGTATTGATACTGCCAATGCATTCCAATCTACCAATTAATGTATTTGACTCATGAATGACTTACGCCAACTGCGCCACTTTGTCAGCCTTGCCGAGCATGGTCACTTTGCCCGTGCCGCAGAGGCCGTGCACCTCACCCAGCCGGCGCTGAGTCGCAGCATTCAGGCGCTAGAAAGCCAATTGGGCTGTCGCCTAGTCGATCGTCATAGCCGCGGCTGCTCCCTGACTGAGCATGGCCAACTGGTCCTGCAACATGCCCGGCGCTTACTGGCCGGCAGTCGTGCGCTGAGTAATGCAGTCAGCCAGCTGACTAACCTGGCCAGCGGCGAGCTGCGTTTAGGTGCCGGCCCGTTCCCCGCTGCGCGCTTAGTCCCCCAAGCTGTCGGCTGCTTTACTGAGCGCTATGCGCAAGTACAGGTGCGTTTGCAGGTGGAAAACTGGCTGCAGTTGCGCCAACGCTTGCTCGATGATGAGTTGGAGTTGTTTGTCGCCGATATTCGCGAGATCGAACACGACCCGCAGTTATGCATCACACCGCTGCAACGCCATCAGGGCGTCATGTTTTGCCGGCCGGACCATCCCCTAGTGGGTCAGGGCCCACTGAGTTATGCCGAGCTGCGCCGCTATCCCCTGGCCAGCCCGCGTCTGCCTCAAAAAGTCGAGCAACAGCTAGCCCTGGTTGCCCCCCAGGCCGAGCCGTTGAGCATCCTCTGTGACAATGTGCTGGTGCTCAAAGAGTTGGTCTGCAACAGCCAGGCCATCAGCCTCGCCCCCTGGGATGTGGTGGCCCAGGATGTGAGCTGCGGCCGCTTAGCCGTGCTGCCACTGGTGGACGCCCTCAGCCAACATTCGGCTTACGGCATCGTCAGCCACAGCGGCCATAGCTTGTCGCCGGCTGCGGCTGAGTTGCAGGCCATCCTGTTAAGCCAGGATGGCGGCGCCAGCGTGCCACCTTATCCCGCGTAGACCAGACGCAGCGCGTTATAGGTCAGGACAAACAGGGCGATATTGGACAGTACGAACAAGCCGAAGCGCAGCTCGATCTTGTTCACCAGCGCCTGCAACAAGCTGTGCAGCACCCGCAAGCCGACATAGGCCCAGGCCCAATACAGATTCCAGCCATCGCCCGCGCCGAGCAGGGCCAAACTGATGGCCAGCGCATAGAAGATGGTTGGCTGTTCCATCAGATGGTTGTAGTTATCCGCCTTCCAGCGCACCTTGGCCGGCAAGCTCGCCATCTGCGTGCCGTTAGGGGCCTGTGGATCCAGCTTAAGCTGGGCGGCCTGAATCGCCGGAATGCGCGTGGCGTACATCCACAGCCACATCAGCATGCTCCAAGCCACTAGGGTGATCACGGGGGTCAAAATCGCACTGTGCATAGCCATCCTCATTATTGTTTTTGTTCTGTACTGATTACTGCCTACAAGCTTAAGCGCCAGCAGATGAACCGGCTTTGCCGCCGCCCCACCAGGTAGCGCTCTAGACTAGCTTGGCCGCCTGCCAACGGGTCCACAACTGACCGCCAAAACTGTTCAGCAGCAGCCCGGCGATAATCACCGCCGCACCGCCCACTTGCAACCAAGACAAGCGCTCATCCAGCAGCAAGGCCGCACTGGCCGTGCCAATCACCGGCACCAGCAAGGTCAGCGGCGCCACCCGCCAGGTTTCATAGCGTTTCAGCAAGCCACCCCACAGGCCATAGCCGATGATGCTGGCGAACAGCGCCAGATAGACCAGCGCCAGCACTGTCGGCAGTTGCAGATGGGTCAAGCTGTAGTGAATCTGCTGCGGCCCCTCAAACAGCCAGGAGCAGAGGAAAAACGGTCCGATCGGCACCAAAGCCGCCCACACCACCAACGGCAACATCGCTGGCGCATAGCGTTGGTTGATGACCTTATTGCTGATATTGCCCAAGCCCCACGACAGCGCCGCGGCCAACATCAACAGCAACGTCAGCGGGCTGATCCGGCTGCTGACGCTTTCATCCATACTGGCTTCGGCCAGCAGCCACATGCCCAAGCACGCCACCAGTGCGCCAAGCACATGCTGCCACTGCAAACGCTCGCGCAGCAGCATGGCCCCCAGCAAGATGGTGAAGAACGCCTGCACTTGCAGCAGCAGTGACGCCAGCCCCGCCGGCATACCCAGCTTGATTGCCAGGAAGAGCAAGGCGAACTGGCCAAAGCTGATGCTCAGGCCGTACAGCACCAACCACTTTAGCGGCAGCTCAGGGCGCTTGATAAAGAACACCGCCGGCAGCGCCACCAAACAGAAGCGCAGCCCTGCTAACAAGAATGGCGGCATGCCCTGCAAGCCGACTTTGATCACCACAAAGTTCAGCCCCCAAATCACCACCACACACAGCGCCAGCAACCTATCGCGGATCGACATAAGACTCTTCTTCAGCCCCTAGCAGGCGCGCCGCGCCCATAAAAAAGGGCCACCGAAGTGACCCTTTTGTTTAGCCTGCGTTAGGCCGTAGCCTGAGCAGCACCTGTGGTTTCGTCCATGGCTTGTTGCAGGGCCTTTTTGCGTTTTTCTTCGCTGCGGCGAGCGAAGAACCACATCACAAAGGTCACCAGCGACACGCTGAGCAGGATCAAGCTGGCCACCGCGTTGATTTCCGGCTTCACCCCCAGACGTACAGCGGAGAAGACTTCCATCGGCAAGGTGGTCGAGCCTGGACCGGAGACGAAGCTCGCCAGCACCAAGTCATCCAACGACAGGGCGAAGGACATCATGGCACCAGCCACCAGCGATGGCGCGATCATCGGGATGGTGATCAGGAAGAATACCTTCCACGGCTTGGCGCCTAAGTCCATGGCCGCTTCTTCGATGGACAGATCCAGCTCGCGCAAACGCGACGACACGATCACTGCGACATAGGCCGAGCAGAAAGTGGTGTGGGCGATCCAGATGGTGACCAGGCCACGTTCCGCCGGCCAGCCAATCAGTTGCGCCATGGCCACAAACAGCAGCAGCAGCGACAGACCGGTAATCACCTCAGGCATGACCAGCGGTGCAGTCACCAAACCACCGAACAGGGTGCGGCCCTTGAAGCGGGTCACCCGGGTCAGCACAAAGGCCGCCATGGTGCCCAGCGCCACCGCCGCAACGGCGGTGTACAGGGCCACTTCCAAGGAGCGCATGACCGAGCTCATCAACTGGGTGTTATCCAGCAGGCCGACATACCACTTCACCGACCAGCCACCCCATACCGTCACCAGACGCGAGGCGTTGAACGAGTAGATGACCAGAATGATCATCGGCAGGTAGATAAACGTAAGCCCAGCCCACAACATAAAGTTGGAGAAACTAAAACGCTTCATGGTCGTCCCTCCAGCTCTTTAGCCTGGTTGCGGTTAAACAGAATGATCGGGATGATCAGGATCGCCAGCATCACCACCGCCAGAGCTGAAGCCACCGGCCAGTCGCGGTTGTTGAAGAACTCTTGCCACATCACCTTACCAATCATCAGGGTCTCTGGGCCGCCCAGCAGCTCAGGAATCACGAACTCACCCACCACCGGGATAAACACCAGCATGCAGCCGGCGATGATGCCGTTCTTGGCCAGCGGCACGGTGATTTTCCAGAAGCTGTTGAAGGTGCTCGAACCCAGGTCAGACGCCGCTTCGAGCAAGCTCTCATCGTGCTTAACCAGGTTGGCATACAGCGGCAACACCATAAACGGCAGGTACGAATAGACGATGCCGATATACACCGCCAGGTTGGTGTTGAGGATCTGCAGCGGCTCGTTGATCAGCCCCAGCCACATCAGGAAGCCATTGAGCAGGCCGTTGTTGCTGAGGATGCCCATCCAGGCGTACACGCGGATCAGGATCGCCGTCCAGGTCGGCATCATGATCAGCAGCAGGAACACCATCTGCTTGTCTTTCGGCGCACGGGCGATGGCATAGGCCATCGGGAAGCCGATCACTAGGCAGAGCAAGGTGCTGACCGTGGCGATCTTCAGCGAGCCCAGATAAGCCGCCAGGTACAGGTCATCTTCGCTGAGGAAGATGTAGTTACCCAGGTTGATCAGCAGGGTCAGTTTGTTTTCTGCCCAGGTATAGATCTCGGTGTACGGCGGAATGGCTACGTCGGCTTCAGCAAAGCTGATCTTCAAGACGATGAAGAACGGCAGCATGAAGAACAGGAACAGCCACAGGAACGGCACCCCGATGACGAGGTGACGGCCTGTGGGCAGGCGTCGGGAGATACTTCGCATGATATTCATGAGCGCAGCGCCACCCCGCTATCGTCCTCCCACCACACGTAGACCTGGTCGTCCCAAGTCGGGCGGGCGCCACGGCGTTCGGCGTTGGCCACAAACGACTGGACGATCTTGCCGCTGGGCAGCTCGACGTGGAACACCGAGTGGCCGCCCAGATAAGCGATGTCGTGGACGATGCCGCGCGACCAGTTGTACTCGCAGGCCGGCTGCTCGGTGGTGACCAGCAGTTTTTCCGGACGCAGGGCGTAGGTGATGCTCTTGTCTTGCACCGAGGTGGTCACGCCGTGGCCGACGTAGATGTTGCGCTCCAGATCCGGGCAAGCGATCAGCGCATGGCCTTCAGCGTCTTCCACCACTTGGCCGTCGAAGAGGTTGACGTTGCCGATGAATTCACAGACCAGGCGGCTGGTCGGGGTCTCGTATACGTCGACAGGGCTGCCGATCTGTTCAATGCAGCCCAGGTGCATGATGGCGATGCGTTGGGCCATGGTCATGGCCTCTTCCTGGTCGTGGGTCACCATCACGCAGGTCACGCCGACCCGCTCGATGATTTCAACCAGTTCAAGCTGCATTTGCGAACGCAGTTTTTTATCCAGTGCGCCCATCGGCTCATCCAGCAGCAGCAGCTTCGGCCGCTTAGCCAGGGAGCGGGCCAGAGCCACACGCTGACGCTGGCCGCCAGACAGTTGATGGGGTTTGCGCTTGGCGTACTGGCTCATGTGCACCAGCTTGAGCATTTCCTCAACCCGGGCCTCGATCTCGGCCTTGGGCATTTTGTCCTGCTTGAGGCCGAAGGCGATGTTGTCCGCCACGCTCATGTGCGGGAACAACGCATAGGACTGGAACATCATGTTGATCGGCCGCTCATAAGGCGGCATGTCGGTGATGTCCTGACCATCGAGGAAGATGCGCCCGTCAGTCGGCCGCTCGAAGCCTGCCAGCATCCGCAGCAGGGTCGATTTACCGGAGCCTGAGCCACCGAGCAGGGCGAAGATTTCGCCCTTATTGATAGTCAGCGAAACGTCTTCAACCGCGACGGTTTCATCAAACTTCTTGGTGACACGCTCAATCTTGACCAAAACCTCTTTCGGCTTCTGATCACCCTCAAGCACTTTTTTGTAGGCACTGGAAGCAACTGCCATTACCAAAACTCCATAACTAGAGTGCTCAGCCCTGGTGGCCGAGCGCTTTGCAATTATTGACCGGACTTAACCTTGGTCCAGCTACGAGTCATCAGTCGCAATACCTTGGGCGACAGCTCCGAAGACACGTACAACTTATCCAGCACTTCTTGCGGTGGATAAACCGACGCATCCTTACGAATTTCTTGATCCATCAAAGCATCAGCGCTGGGATTGGGGTTGGCGTAACCCACATAGTCACTGACTTTGGCGATGACCGCAGGGTCCAGCAGATAGTTAATAAAACTATGGGCTTGCTTGACGTTACCGGCGTCTGCCGGGATCGCCAGCATGTCAAACCACAGGTTCGCACCCTCTTTAGGAATGCTGTAGGCGATTTCGACGCCCTTGCCGGCCTCTTCGGCACGGTCAGCTGCCTGCATAACGTCGCCAGAGAAACCTACGGCCACACAGATGTTGCCGTTGGCCAGATCACCGATGTATTTCGAGCTATGGAAATAGGTGATGTAAGGCCGTACGGCGAGCAGTTTGGCTTCCGCCTTGGCGTAGTCTTGCGGGTTCTGGCTGTTTGGATCGAGGCCCATATAGTTGAGCGCGACCGGAATCATTTCATCCGAGGAGTCGAGGAAGCTGACGCCACAAGCAGCCAGTTTCTTCATGTTTTCTGGCTCAAGCACAGTGGCCCAGGAGTCGATCTCATCGACACCAAGCACTTCTTTAACCTTGGCTACGTTGTAGCCAATGCCGTTGGTGCCCCACAGATAAGGCACTGAATATTGGTTGCCAGGATCGTTGCTCTCGAGTTGTTTGAGCAGCAGCGGATCGAGGTTTTTCCAGTTCGGCAGCTGGCTGCGGTCGAGCTTCTGAAATGCCCCCGCTTTGATCTGCTTGCCGAGGAAATGGTTAGAAGGAACCACTACGTCGTAGCCGGAACGGCCGGCCAGCAACTTGCCTTCGAGGGTTTCGTTGGAATCAAAAACGTCGTATTGGACCTTGATACCCGAGGCCTTTTGGAAATCAACGAGGGTGGTTTCACCGATATAGTCAGACCAGTTGTAGACCTTTACGACAGGTTCGTCGGCTTGTGCAGTACTGGTTGCGATAGCGGCGGCCAAAAGACTCGCCAGAATAGGGATACGACGCATAGAGCTATCCTTTTTTATTCTTTAAATGCGGCAGGTAAACCTGCCGCACCGTGGTTGCACTAGAGCATTAACGGCCAGACTTAATCTTGGTCCAGCTACGGGTCATGGCGCGTTGCGCGTTAGCCGGTAGATCCGGGAAGGTGTAGATCTTGGCCAGAGTAGCTTCATCCGGGTATACACCTGGATCGTTGCGCAGAGCCTCATCCACCAACGGCGTTGCCACCGAGTTGGCGCTTGGGAACTGGGTGTAGTTACTGATGTTGGCGATCACTTCCGGCTTCATCAGATAGTTGAGGAAGACGTGAGCGGCTTCGACGTTCTTCGCATCAGCTGGGATGGCCATCATGTCGAAGAAGCTGCCAGCACCTTCTTTCGGGATGCTGTAGGAGATTTTCACGCCGTTCTTGGCTTCTTCAGCACGGGACTTGGACTGGTACAGGTCGCCCGAGTAACCCACGGCCAAACAGATGTTGCCGTTGGCCAGGTCGCTGATGTACTTGGAACTGTGGAAGTAAGAGATCGACGGACGAATCTTCAGGAACAGTTCTTCCGCTTTCTTCAGCTCAGCTGGGTTAGTGCTGGTCGGTTTGAAGCCCAGGTAGTTCAACGCGGCCGGCAGGATTTCAGTCGGCGAGTCGAGGAAGGTCACACCGCAATCTTTGAGCTTGGCGATGTTGTCCGGGTTGAACACGATGTCCCAGCTATTAACCGGCACGTCGCCCAACGCAGCTTTAACTTTGTCGACGTTGTAGCCCAGACCGATGGTGCCCCACAGGTACGGTACCGAGTACAGGTTGCCTGGGTCGCTTGGGCTCAGGGCGGTGAGCAGGTTCTTGTCGAGGTTGCCCCAGTTCGGCAGCTTGCTGCGATCGAGTTTCTGGAACACGCCGGCTTTGATCTGCTTCGCCAGGAATGGGTTGGAAGGTACGACGATGTCGTAACCCGAACTGCCTGCCAACAATTTGGCTTCCAGGGTTTCGTTGCTGTCAAAGACGTCATAGACGACTTTGATGCCGGTTTCTTTCTGGAAGTTTTCCAGAGTGTCTTCGGCGATGTAGTCAGACCAGTTGTAGACGTGCAGGACTTTATCGTCCGCCTGTGCGGCACTCGCCACCGCCCCAAGGAGGGACAACGCGAGAAGGGTTTTGCCGAATTTACTCATGCGTACAGCTCCTGTTGTTGTAGTAAGACCCAGAAGGATGCGCGGTGAAATGCAGCACCTTCTGGTGAGGCTTAACACGCGCGCGGCCCAGTCTGGCAAGGTATCAGCCTAGATGCCAACTTTCAGGCATAACTGCATGAAAGTTAAGACTTAACCCCTTATCCAAGCACCTCTTTTGCAGTGAGGTCGAGACACTTACGAGCTTTTGCGACTAACTCATCAATTTCTGCATGGCTGATCACCAGCGGCGGCGAAATAATCATGGTGTCGCCGACAGCCCGCATAATCAGCCCATTATTGAAGCAATGGCCGCGGCAGATCATGCCCACGCCCCGCTCGCTGGGGTAGCGTTTACGGCTGGCCTTGTCCTGTACCAACTCAATGGCACCCAACATTCCCACCCCACGCACTTCACCCACTAGCGGATGATCCGCCAGCTCACGCAATCGCTTCTGCAAGTAAGGTGCCGTTTCCAGCTTAACTCGTTCAGCAATTTTCTCATCTTGTAAAATTTTCAGGTTGGCCAGAGCCACTGCGGCTGCCACCGGATGACCTGAATAGGTGAAACCATGGTTAAAGTCGCCCCCTTGGTTGAGCACCTCGACGATATCTTCACGCACCACCAGGCCGCCCATGGGGATGTAGCCGGAGGTCAGGCCCTTGGCGATGGTCATCATGTGCGGGGTGTTGCCGAAATAATCGCTGCCAAACCACTCGCCGGTGCGGCCAAAGCCACAGATCACTTCATCGGCGATAAACAGGATGTCGTACTTGGCAAGGATTTCACGGATGCGCGGCCAGTAGCTGTCCGGCGGAATAATCACGCCGCCAGCGCCTTGAATCGGCTCGGCGATAAAGGCGGCGACATTTTCTTCACCCACCTCAAGAATTTTCTTTTCCAGCTGATCCGCAGCCCAGATGCCGAACTCGTCGGGGCTCATGTCGCCCCCTTCTGCGAACCAATAAGGCTGCGGGATGTGGACGATACCGGGGATCGGCAGATCGCCTTGCTCGTGCATATAGGTCATGCCGCCCAAGCTCGCGCCGGCCACGGTGGAGCCGTGGTAACCGTTGATGCGGCTGATGATGACCTTTTTCTGCGGCTGCCCTTTGACTGCCCAATAATGGCGCACCATTCGCAGCATGGTGTCATTGCCTTCCGAGCCCGAGCCGGTGAAGAACACATGGTTAAGGCCCGGGGGGGTCAGCTTGGCGATTTCTTTAGCCAGCTCCAGCGCTGGTGGCGTGGCGGTCTGGAAGAACATGTTGTAGTACGGCAGCTCTTGCATCTGCTTGGCCGCTGCATCGGCCAACTCTTTACGACCGTAGCCAATCGCGACACACCACAGCCCAGCCATGGCATCAAGGATCTGTTGGCCTTCGCTGTCCCAGAGGTAAACCCCCTGCGCCTTGGTGATGATGCGCGGACCTGCTTCGGCTAACTGTTTGAAATCACTGAACGGCGCAAGATGATGCTCACGGCTCATTGCCTGCCATTCGCGGGTTTTCGGATTACTCACTTGACTGCTCATTACGACACCTTGTTTGCAGGTCGGCCGCAGCCGCCCATGGAGTGCGGGGCCGCACTGACGCCGCGGGAGGCAGCGCCAGTGCCCCGATGACTAGACCGATAGCAGCAGGAACTCACGTTCCCACGAGCTGATGACGCGGTTGTAGTTCTCGTGCTCGGCACGTTTTACCGCGACATAGCCACGGATAAATTTCTCGCCCAGATACTTCTCGGCATCCTTACAGGCTTCCATACGCTCCAAAGCGCTTTCGATAGTCACCGGCAGACGCAGATTGCGCCGCTCGTAACCACGGCCTTTAACTGGCGCGCTCGGTTTAACGTCGCCGACCATGCCCATGTAGCCGCACAGCAAGCTGGCAGCCAGCACCAGGTAGGGGTTGGCATCGGCGCCGGCCAGGCGGTTTTCCACGCGGCGGTTTTGCGGAGTGGCTTCCGGTACGCGCAGGCCCACGGTGCGGTTCTCTTCGCCCCACTCGACGTTGACTGGCGCCGAGGTGTCCGGAAGGAAACGGCGGAACGAGTTGACGTTGGGCGCGAACAGCGGCAACAACTCAGGGATGTATTTCTGCAAGCCGCCGATGTGCTGCATAAACAGCTCACTCATGGTGCCATCGGGGTTGGAGAACAGGTTTTTGCCGGTATTGATATCCACCACGCTTTGGTGAATGTGCATGGCGCTGCCCGGCTGGTCGGTGATCGGCTTAGCCATAAAGGTGGCGGCCACATCATGCTTGAGCGCGGCTTCGCGCATGGTGCGCTTGAACACCAGGATTTGGTCCGCCAAGTGTAAGGCGTCGCCGTGACGGAAGTTGATTTCCATCTGCGCCGGGCCTTCTTCGTGGATCAGCGTGTCCAGATCCAGCCCCTGCAGCTCGCACCAGTCGTACATGTCTTCGAACAGCGGATCGAATTCGTTGGCGGCGTCGATGGAGAACGACTGGCGCCCGGTTTCTGGGCGACCGGAGCGGCCCACTGGCGCTACCAACGGGAAGTCCGGGTCACTGTTGCGCTTGGTCAGGTAGAACTCCATCTCCGGGGCGACGATGGGCTTCCAACCTTTATCGGCATACAGCTTGAGGATGTTTTTCAGAATATTGCGCGGCGACAGCTCAATCGGCCGGCCCTGCTTGTCGAAAGTGTCGTGGATCACCATGGCGGTCGGCTCAATGGCCCACGGCACGAGGAATACGGCGTTCTCGTCAGGACGGCAGAACATGTCGATGTCGGCTTCGTCGAGCAGTTCGTAATAGGTTTCGTCTTCGACGTAATCGCCGGTCACCGTCTGCAGCAACACACTCTCTGGCAGACGCATGCCTTTTTCATCTAGGAATTTATTGGTCGGCGAAATCTTGCCGCGGGCAATGCCGGTAAGATCGCTGATCAAGCACTCAACTTCGGTGATTTTGCGTTCTTTCAGCCAGCTCGAAAGCTGGTCTAATTTGGTACTCATAGAGACCTCAGGGTTGGTGAGAGCCAGCTTCTATATAGTTGACTCAGCGTTGCCCCGCCCTCTTCCTGCAAGCCTCACCAAAGGCCTGAAAGATGGCGAGATAATTCGGGTTAGATCGTACCTGCCATTCCGGGTGCCATTGCACCCCTAAAGCAAAGCTTTTCGCGCCATCGACGGAGAAAGCCTCGATCAACCCGTCAGGCGCCAACGCTTCTACACGAAGGCCGGGCGCCAGACGTTCTACGCCCTGGCCATGAATGGAATTTATCTGAATTTGCGCCGCCAGACCCAATCCAGCCAAGACGCCACCAGGCTGAATATGCAGGGCATGGCGCAGGCCGTATTGTGCCTCAGCCGGCAGCCCTTCCGGCTCGCGGTGATCCATATAGCCTGCAACCTCATGTACCTTCTGGTGTAGAGTGCCACCAAAGGCCACATTCATTTCCTGAAAGCCACGGCAAATGCCGAGCACCGGAATGCCTTGCGCTACGGCGGCTTTGATCAGGGATAAGGTGGTGCTATCGCGGGCCGGGTCGTGCGGTGTACCCGGTTCACTGGCGGGGCCAGCGTAATGATGGGGTTCGACATTGGAAGGTGAGCCGGTAAACAGCAAACCGTCGAACTGCTCGAGTAAAAATGCCTGGTCTACTTGCGTACCCAATGCCGGAATGATCAGTGGCATGGCTTCGGCCACCTGAACCACGGCCTGAAGGTATTTATCGCCGGCAGTGTGGTAGATGTTGTGCCCCAACAATTTGGTGCAGGCACTAACGCCGATAATCGGCTGACGCGACATGAGACACCCGTATTATTGCTGTTATGGGTTTGACCCGAGCTTAGCCGCGTTCATTTTATTTCACAATAGCCATGTAAAAAATTGAACACAGCTCACTGAGCACTGCGCCAGACACGGCCTGCGACCGAGTCGGCACAGCCCGTAACGCCCTAAAAGTGGCCACGACGCACCAAGTTGCAGCGTAAAAAGGCTGCCTTGACAGCTATTAGCGTTTACGATTGACTCGACGTTGTGCAATTGCATGATTGAAATTTTTAACAAAAAAGGTGTTGCATCATGTCGGTACCCCCGCGTGCCGTTCAGCTTAACGAAGCGAACGCGTTCCTTAAGAAACATCCTGAGGTCCTGTTCGTCGACCTTCTGATCGCAGATATGAATGGTGTGGTGCGCGGCAAGCGTATCGAACGCGCAAGCCTGCATAAGGTGTATGAGCGCGGCATTAATCTCCCGGCTTCTCTGTTTGCTCTGGATATCAACGGTTCCACGGTGGAAAGCACCGGTCTGGGCCTGGATATCGGCGACGCGGACCGGGTCTGCTTTCCCATCCCCAACACGCTGAGCAATGAGCCTTGGCAGAAGCGTCCAACTGCGCAACTGCTGATGACCATGCACGAAATGGAAGGCGAGCCGTTCTTCGCCGACCCTCGGGAAGTATTGCGGCAGGTGGTGACGAAGTTCGACGAACTGGGCCTTACCATTTGCGCGGCGTTTGAAATCGAGTTCTACCTGATCGACCAGGCTAACGTGAACGGCCGTCCGCAGCCGCCACTGTCGCCGCTGTCGGGTAAACGCCCACAGTCGACCCAGGTCTACCTGATCGACGATCTCGACGAATACGCTGAATGCCTGCAAGACATTCTTGAAGGCGCCAAAGAGCAAGGCATCCCCGCCGATGCGATCGTTAAAGAAAGTGCCCCGGCGCAGTTTGAAGTCAACCTGCACCACGTCGCGGACCCGATCAAAGCCTGCGACCACGCCCTGCTGCTCAAGCGCCTGATCAAGAACATCGCCTACGACCATGAAATGGACACCACCTTCATGGCCAAGCCTTACCCCAACCAAGCGGGTAACGGCTTGCACGTGCATATCTCGATCCTCGACAAGCAAGGCAACAACATCTTCGCCAGCGATGATCCAGAGCAAAACGATGCCCTGCGTCATGCCATTGGTGGCATCCTCGAAACCATGCCCGCGTCGATGGCGTTCCTCTGCCCGAACGTTAACTCCTACCGCCGTTTCGGCGCTCAGTTCTACGTGCCGAACTCGCCGTGCTGGGGCATCGATAACCGCACCGTGGCCCTGCGCGTACCCAACGACACCGCCGATGCCGTGCGCATCGAGCACCGTGTCGCCGGCGCTGACGCCAACCCTTACCTGCTGATGTCGGCGGTACTGGCCGGCGTGCACCATGGCCTGACCAACAAGATCGAGCCAAGCGCACCGGTGGAAGGTAACTCCTACGAGCAAAACGAGCAGAGCCTGCCGAACAACCTGCGCGATGCCCTGCGTGAGTTGGACGACAGCGAAATCCTCGCGCGCTATATCGACCCTAAATACATCGACATTTTTGTCGCCTGTAAGGAAAGCGAGTTGGCCGAGTTCGAGAACTCCATCTCCGACCTCGAGTACAACTGGTACCTGCATACGGTCTGATCGACCCAACAACGCCGGCGCATTCGCCGGCGTTGTTTTATCAATAAAAATAATATTGTCGCGACCTGCTACAGGTCACTGAATCGCAAATCTGCCACAGCTAAACTCGAGCCCTGTACTTGCTTAATGCATGACTAGGGAGATCCCAATGCTGCGTCAGCTTTGCCCACTTTTGCTTGCCCTAGCACCGCTGCTCAGCAGCGCCGAAGAAGTCATCCGGGTGTACAACTGGAATGACTACATCAACCCCCAGGTACTGACCGACTTCACCGCCAAGACCGGCATTCGCATTGACTACCAGACCTTTAGCACCTCGGAAGAACTCGAGGCAGCACTGTCCCGTGGCGATGCCATTGATGTCACCGTGGCGCAGCACAACTCACTGCCGCAGATGATTGGCAAAGGTCAATTGCAGACCCTGGATTTCAACAAACTGCCTAACCGCAGCCACCTCGACCGGCAATTGCTGAGCACCTTGATCGCCCTTGATCCGGGCAACCAACATGCCCTGCCTTATCTGTGGGGCGCCGTCGGGCTGGCCATCAACAAACCACAAGCCGAAGCCGCGTTTGGCGGCCCGCTCCCCAATAGCTGGAGCTTGTTATTTGATCGCGAGCAAAGCTCGCGCTTGGCCAGCTGCGGCATCAGCGTGCTGGATGCACCGGATGAGACGCTGAGCATCCTGCTCAACTATCAGGGCTATAACCTCGCCCGCAGCGCGTCCAACCGCATCAAGCGCAGCGCTCAATTGCTCCAAGGCTTGCGCCCGAACCTGCGCTACGTGGACAGCGAGCGCTATATCGACGACCTCAACCAAGGCAAGCTGTGTGTCGCCATGGCCTGGGTCGGTGATGCACTGGCCGCCGCCAATGCCGGACAGCCGGTGGAGTTCAGCGTGCCGGAAGAAGGCTCGGTGGTGTTTATCGACAGCCTGGTGATTCCCAGCAGCGCCACGCGTCCCGACCTGGCTTATCAGTTCATCAACTATGTGATGCAACCCGAAGTCGCGGCGCTGACCACTAACTACACCCTGTATCCGAGCGGTAACGCGGACGCCAAGCAGTTCCTCGATGAGAACCTGCGCAACCAGCCGCTGCTGTATCCGGATCGCACCATCAAGCGCCGCTTGCATCCAGTGGAAGCACTGCCGGAAAAACAACGGGCGACGCGTGAAAGTGTCTGGACCAGCTTTCGCGACGCCAGCTAAAACTTAAGCCGTGGCTGGCGGCCAAGGCCGCCAGCTAGCCTCATTACTTAACCAACTGGCGCCAGGCTTTGAGCGAACTCAGCACCTGCAACTGGTGCATGCGCTGCTCCAAAGCTTCATCGCTAATCGGCGCTTGGGCCAATTCGGCCAGCTTGCTCAGCTCGCCGTAGAGGCGATCAATCTCGCTCACATCGAGCACGCCACGGGCCAGTTGCAGCCACACCAGCAGGCGCTCGATGCGCGGCAACTGCTCGGCTAAGTCTTCCGGCTGCTGCTGATAACGACGCGGTTGCAGCGCCGCGCCTTCTTCACCCAGCAGCGTGGTCAGCCAGTTCGCCAATGCCGCAGCGCCTTGGCGATTGCCGCGATTGTTGCGCGCTACGGTCCAGCTGCGGTTAAGCAACCAACGCGAGGCCTGCAGCGAGAACAGCCCCCAACGGGTGCCCTCCAGCTCAGTGGCAAACTGCTCTGGCGCTTGTTTACGCGCGTGCTCATCGTGCTGGCCGGCCAGGGTCCGTGGCCGCCATTCGTTCAGCAGCGCATCCAGCCATTGGCGCAGCTCATGACTGCTAGCCCGAGGCGCGGCTTGCCCCAAGCTGCTGAGCAGGGCGCGCAGCGCGGCCAAACTCTCAGTCCACTCCACCAGCAAACGCCAGTGACCATTGAAGCGATACTGCTCGGCCAGGCGCTGACTGCTCCCCAAGAGATACCAAGCCAAGGCGGCCACGGCATCATCTAACGGCGTCTCGCCAGTCAGCTCAGGCTGCGGCAAATGCAGGCTGTAACTGCTCGCATCAAACAGGCGGTAACCGCGCTCGGCCTTGCTGATATCACAGGGCATCAGCGGCAGTTCCGCGGCCAGTTCAGCGGCCAATTCGAGCAGCGCATCCGGCTCGCCTTGGCGCAGCTCCAGCTCCAGTTCGCAGATCTCTTCTTCACCTTCGCCAGCGATGACTTTGCCCAGGTCCAGCGCCGCTTCGATGACCACTTTGGCCTTGCCACGCCCCCAGGCGATTTCAGCTTTTTCGCGAACGAAGTCGGTGCTGAAAATGGCCATCAGCTGCTTTTTATCCAGCTCAGCCAAAGCCTGCGGCCAGCAACTGTCGTCGAGTTTTTTCAGGTCGAGCTTGGCCTTGCTCAGGTACCAATCCCATTCGTTGCGCTCGGATAAACCGGCGACGCTTTGGCCACGGCTCTTAAGGGTTTGGATCACCTGCTCGGCATCGCGACGCAGACGCAAGGCGACCTTGGCGTGGGCTAAATCCCGCGCGGGCGTATCGAAATACTGATTGAACAGTGGGCGCTGTTCCCAACCGCTTTTGTTGCGCTTTTTCAGCAGCGGATGATCACGCAGAGCAGTCAGGGTTTCACGGCTGACGCGCAGCTTGATTTCGGTTTCTTTGTTCATGGTGGTGGGGTTCAACGCCTATGATGAAATGGTGACAGCTTAGTGGTGCGCTGGCTCGTCGTTGGACGGCCCCGTATACTAAAAATTCTTAACGCTTGGGGTCGCCCTATGCCAGTTAATCCGTTTGCCAGCCTGTTCGGCCGTTCGCCCATCGGCCCCATGCAACAGCACTTCGCTAAAGCCCATGAATGTGCGGCGAATTTAGTGCCGTTTTTTGCCGCTGTGATGGAGCAAGACTGGAGCCAAGTGGAGCAGATTCAACAGCACATGGCGGGCCTGGAATACGAGGCCGACAAGCTTAAGAAAAGCGTGCGTATCAACCTACCCAAGAGCCTCTTCCTGCCCGTGCCGCGCTCGGATTTACTTGAGCTGCTGAGTGTACAGGACAAAGTCGCCAACCGCGCCAAGGACATCGCCGGGCTGATGCTTGGCCGGCAAATGGTCATCCCCCACGACTTGCAACCGCAGATGCGGGCCTTTGTGCAACGCAGCGTGGATGCCAGCGCCCAAGCGCTCAAGGCCATGCATGAACTCGATGAGCTGCTGGTCAGCGGCTTCGGCGGCCGCGAGGCGACGTTGGTCGAGGCCATGGTCATGGAGCTTGAGCAAATCGAACGCGACACCGACCAGATGCAAATCGAAGTACGGCGTACGCTGTTTAAGCTGGAAAAGGACCTGCCCGCTGTTGATGTGATGTTCCTCTACAAAATCATCGAATGGATCGGTGACGTCGCTGACCGCGCAGAGCGCGTCGGTAACCGCCTGGAACAACTGTTGGCGCGCTAGGCGCCAGCAGCCCTTCTGGACTCTACGGATAATTCTTATGTCTTTTATTGCGGACTACGGCTACGTATTGCTGCTGCTTGCCTGTGCCTTTGGTTTTTTCATGGCCTGGGGGGTTGGCGCCAATGATGTGGCCAACGCCATGGGCACCTCGGTGGGCTCCAAAGCCCTGACCATCAAACAGGCGATTGTGATCGCCATGGTTTTTGAATTTTGCGGCGCCTACTTGGCCGGCGGCGAGGTCACCGAAACCATCAAAAGCGGCATCGTCGATGCCGAGATGATCAGCCCCGATTTGATGGTGCTGGGCATGCTCTCCGCTCTGCTGGCCGCGGGCAGTTGGTTGCTGATCGCCTCCATGCGCGGCTGGCCGGTCTCCACCACCCACACCATCGTGGGCGCGGTGATTGGCTTTGCCGCCGTGGGTATTTCTGTGGACGCGGTGCACTGGTCCGGCGTCGGCCCCATCGTCGCCAGCTGGGTGGTGACCCCGGTGATGGCCGGGGTGATTTCCTTCTTGCTGTTTAGCAGCGTGCAGAAGCTGATTTTCCACAGCGAGCAGCCGTTTCAAAACGCCAAGCGCTATGTGCCGCTGTATATGTTCTTGACCGGTTTTATGATCTCGCTGATGACCCTGACCAAGGGCCTGAAGCATGTCGGTTTGTACCTCACGGACTTCCAGGGCTTCTTGCTCGCGTTGGGGATTGGCGCGGCGGTGATGGTCTTGGGCATCGTCCTGCTGCAGCGGGTGCATGTCGATGCTGAAGCCGACAAAGACTTTCATTTTTCCAGCGTGGAAAAAGTCTTCGCCATCCTGATGATCTTCACCGCCTGCTCCATGGCCTTCGCCCACGGCTCCAACGACGTGGCCAACGCCGTGGGTCCTTTGGCCGCGATTGTTGAGGTGATCGAAGCCGGTGGCGATATGGTCGTGGCTACGCAAGCGGCATTGCCTGGCTGGGTATTGATGCTCGGCGCCTTGGGTATCGTGGTTGGCCTGGCCACCTATGGCTATAAAGTGATCGCCACCATCGGCAAACAAATTACCGAGCTGACCCCTAGCCGCGGCTTTGCTGCCGAGCTGGCGGCCGCCACCACGGTGGTCAGCGCCTCGGGCCTGGGCCTGCCGGTATCCACCACCCACACCTTGGTCGGCGCCATCTTGGGCGTGGGTTTAGCCCGAGGTATTGGCGCCTTGAACCTGAGCGTGATCGGCAAGATTTTTATGTCGTGGGTGGTCACCCTGCCCGTCGGCGCGCTGCTGTCGATGATCTTCTTTGTGATTCTGCGCGCGCTGTTCACCTAAACCGCCAGTCTGCTCAGCGGTTCCCTCCGCCGGCGCGATGGCTCTATGATGGGCCCTCGCCCGCGGAGAATCGCCCATGCCGTTACCCTCACTCAAAGAGCAGTTCGCTGCGCTGATCGCCAGCCCATCGGTGAGCTGCACCCAAGCGAGTTGGGATCAGTCCAACCGCGGCGTCATCGAGCTGCTGAGCAGTTGGTTAGGCGACCTGGGCTTTCGCTGCGAAACCCAGGAAGTCACCCCCGGCAAATTCAACCTGCTCGCCACCTATGGCAGCGGCCCCGGTGGCTTAGTGCTGGCCGGGCACAGCGACACGGTGCCCTTTGATGCCGCGCTGTGGCAGACCGATCCACTGCAGCTCACTGAAGTCGACGGCCGTTGGCTGGGCTTGGGCGTATGCGATATGAAGGGCTTTTTCGCCCTCGCCATCGAGGCGGTCAAGCCCTTGCTTGAGCAGCCGTTTAAGCAGCCCCTGATCATCCTCGCCACCTGCGATGAAGAAAGCTCCATGTCCGGCGCCCGTGCCCTGGCCGAAGCCGGCCGGCCCTTGGGCCGCGCAGCGGTGATTGGCGAACCGACCGGGCTTAAGCCGATCCGCCTGCACAAGGGCGTGATGATGGAGCGCATCGACATCCTCGGCCAAAGCGGTCACTCCTCGGACCCCAGCCTGGGTCACAGCGCGCTGGAAGCCATGCAAGATGTGATGCTGGAGCTGCGCGGCCTGCGCAGCCAATGGCAACGTGAATTTAACAACCCGCAGTTCAGCGTGCCGCAGCCGACGCTGAACTTCGGCTGCATCCACGGCGGCGACAACCCCAACCGGATCTGCGGCCAGTGTTCGCTGGAGTTTGATCTGCGCCCGCTGCCGGGCATGCAACCGGAGCAACTGCGCGCGGCGATCCGCCAGAAGCTGCAACCCTTGGCCGAGCAACATCAGGTCAAGATCGACTTTGCCCCGCTGTTCCCCAGCGTGCCGCCGTTCGCCGAAGCCGCCGATGCCGAGCTGGTGCGCCTGGCCGAACGTCTGACCGGACACAGCGCTACAGCAGTGGCTTTTGGCACCGAAGCGCCTTATCTTCAGCAGCTTGGCTGCGAAACCTTGGTCCTCGGCCCTGGCGATATTGATTGCGCCCACCAACCCGGCGAGTACCTGGATATGTCACGTTTGCAGCCCAGCGTGCGTCTGCTGCAACAATTGATCGAGCATTATTGCCTGTAACCCATTTAAGCCACCTGACCTGGAGGAACGAACGCGTGAAGCTGCCCCAACTGCGACGATGATCCATCCGCTGCTCTCGGCTGCAACTGGGCGCCTGCGCGCCTGACCCCATGCGTTCCATCTTTGACACAGGCTTATCTGCAATGCACGACCACGTAAACTGGCTTCGCCACGCCTCGCCCTACATCAACGCCCACCGCGACTGCACCTTTGTGGTGATGCTGCCCGGTGAAGGCGTAGCCCACCCGAACTTTGGCAATATCGTCCACGACTTAGTCCTGTTGCACAGCCTTGGCGTGCGCCTGGTGCTGGTCCACGGCTCGCGCCCGCAAATCGAAGCACGCCTGGCTCAAAACGGCCTGACCCCGCGCTATCACCGCAACCTGCGCATCACCGACACGCCCACTCTGGATTGCGTGATCGATGCCGTCGGCCAGTTGCGTATCGCCATCGAAGCACGGCTGTCGATGGACATGGCGCGCTCGCCGATGCAAGGCGCGCGGCTGCGCATCACCAGCGGCAACTTCGTCACCGCACGGCCGATTGGCGTGGTCGATGGCGTCGACTATCACCACACCGGCGAGGTGCGGCGGATCGACCGCAAGGGCATCAATCGGCAATTGGATGAGCGCAGCATCGTGCTGCTCTCGCCCATTGGTTATTCGCCCACTGGCGAAATCTTCAACCTCGCCTGCGAAGACGTCGCCACCCGCGCCGCGATTGATCTGGATGCCGACAAACTGTTGCTGTTTGGCGCTGAGTGCGGGCTGCTGGATGCCACGGGCAATCTGGTCCGTGAACTGCGCCCACAGCAAGTGCCGGCGCACTTGCAACGCTTGGGCAACAGCTATCAAGCCGAGCTGCTCGATGCTGCTGCCGAAGCCTGCAAAGGCGGCGTGCGGCGCAGCCATATCGTCAGCTACAGCGAAGATGGGGCGCTGCTCAGCGAGCTGTTCACGCGCACCGGCAACGGCACCTTGGTGGCACAGGAGCAGTTTGAATCGGTGCGCGAGGCCAGCATCGAAGATGTCGGCGGCCTGATGGAGCTGATCACCCCGTTGGAAGACCAGGGCATCTTGGTCCGGCGCTCGCGGGAAGTGCTGGAGCGCGAGGTGACGCAATTCACCATAGTCGAGCGTGAAGGGCTGATCATCGCCTGCGCCGCGCTGTACCCGATTGCCGACTCCAACAGCGGCGAGCTGGCGTGCCTGGCGGTGAACCCGGCGTATCGCCATGGTGGTCGCGGTGATCAATTGCTGGAGCGCATCGAAACACGAGCGCGGGCCATGGGCCTGAAAACCCTGTTCGTCCTCACCACCCGTACCGCCCACTGGTTCCGTGAGCGCGGTTTCGAGCCGAGCAGCGTCGAACGCCTGCCCGCCGCCCGCGCCTCGCTGTACAACTTCCAGCGTAACTCGCAAGTCTTCGAGAAGTCCCTCTAAGGCAGACGCGAGACAAGGTGGGTTACACCGCTACGCGGCTAACCCACCCTACGCTCTACGACTCGCCATGGTGCACAACGTAGGGCGGTCAACGGCCGCGCAGCGGCCTTGGCCACCATCGCCACCGCGCCTTCAGACTTGAAGATTTACCGATATCCCCATGGCTGGGCACCCGGTGGATGGATAAAGCGCCATCCACCCTACGCTCTGGCACAGTCGTAAGGTGCAATCGCCGCACAGGCGCTTGCACCACGGCAGCCATCCTGCACAACGTAGGGCGGTCAACGGCCGCGCAGCGGCCTTGGCCACCATCGCCACCGCGCCCTCAGACTTGAAGATTTACCGATAA
>NZ_JANLNY010000002.1 GCF_025465995.1 Pseudomonas sp. 5P_3.1_Bac2
TGGATAAAAAAGCCCTGCATTGCAGGGCTTTTTCTTGGGCGCTGACTTTAGCGGTCAGGGGCGTCTGGCTTGGCCAGCAAGCTATAGACGCAGGGCAGTACGAACAGGGTGAAGAGGGTGCCGATGGACATCCCGGTGGCGATCACCAAGCCAATGTCAAAGCGGCTCACTGCCCCGGCGCCACTAGCCAAGATCAGCGGCAGCATGCCAAAGACCATGGCCGCGGTGGTCATCAGTACCGGTCGCAGGCGAATCGCGGCGGCTTGTTCGACGGCCGCACGGCGGCTTAGGCCCTTTTCGCGGCGCAGTTGATTGGCGAACTCGACGATCAAGATGCCGTGTTTGGTGATCAAGCCAATCAGGGTGACCAAGCCCACCTGGGTGTAGATGTTCATGCTCGACCAGCCAAGGAACAACGGGATCAGCGCGCCGCAAATCGACAGCGGCACGGTGATCATAATCACCAGTGGGTCGCGGAAACTCTCGAACTGCGCGGCCAGCACCAGGAAAATCAAGGCCAGGGCCAGGGCAAAGGTGGTGTACAGGGCGTTGCCTTCCTGCACCAGCTGCCGCGAGGCGCCGGCAAAGTCGCCGCTAAAGCCCGCCGGTGCTTCTTCACGCATGATCTGCTGCACGCTGTCGATGGCCTCGCCCATGCTGACAATCGGGAAGCCCTGCACAATTGCCGAGTTGAGCTGCTGGAACTGGTTCAGCTGAGTGGGCCGGGCGCGGTCGCTGACCTTTACCAGCGTCGACAGCGCCACCATGCTGCCGCTGTTACTCCTGACGTAGTAGCTGTTGAGCCAGCCTGGATTGTCGCGAAAGGCACGCTCGACCTGGGCGATCACCTTGTAACTGCGCCCGTCGATGATAAAGCGGTTGATCTCGCCTTCACCCAGCAGGCTCGCCAGGGTCATGCCCAGGTCTTCCATGGACACGCCCATCTGCGCGGCCTTTTCCCGGTCGATCTCGACCACCACCTCGGGCTTATCGAAGGCCAGGTCGACATCGACAAAGGCAAACTTGCCCGACTCCTCCGCGCGCTTTTTCACCCTTTCTGCCAGTTGCAGCAGCGATTGGTAGTCGTTGGGGGTGTTGATCACAAACTGGAACGGCAGGCCTTCACCGGTGCCAGGCAGCGCGGGCAGGTTAAAGCCGAAAATTTGCAGGCCGGGGATCTGCGCCAGACGGGCCTGCACCTCGGGCAGTATCTCCATTTGCGTGCGTTGACGTTCATCCCAGGGCACCATCAGAAAGCCGCCAATCCCCGATTGCACGCCGCTGATGCCGTTGATTTGGAACGACGAGTAATACTCGGGGAAGTCCTTAAAAATCTCTACGAATTGATCGGTGTATTTGTTCAGGTAGTCGAGGTTGGTCGGCTGCGGCGCGCTGGCCATCATAAAGATGATGCCCTGGTCCTCATCAGGCGCCAGCTCATTCTTGGTGAACTTGAGCAGCAGCGGAATCAAACACAGCACGATGATGGCAAACACCACGACCACCGGCCGAGTGTCCAGCGTGCTGCTCAAGCTGCGTTGGTAGCGGCGCTTAAGGCTGTCGAAGAGTTGATCAAGCTTATGCACAAAGCCTGAGGGCTTGGTTTCATGGCGCAGCAGCTTGGAGCACATCATCGGCGACAGGGTCAGGGCGACGATGCCGGAGATAATCACCGCCCCGGCCAAGGTCAGGGCGAACTCCTTAAACAGCGCTCCCGTGAGCCCCTCGAGGAAGCCGATGGGGGCATAGACGGCGGCCAAGGTGATGGTCATCGACACCACCGGCACGGCAATTTCACGGGCGCCGAGCAGGGCCGCGTCAAAGGGTGTTTTGCCTTCTTCGATATGGCGGTGGATGTTCTCCACCACCACGATGGCATCGTCCACCACCAGGCCGATGGCCAATACCATGGCCAGCAGCGTGAGCAGGTTGATCGAGTAGCCCATCAACTGCATAAAGAACAGCACGCCAATCATCGACAGCGGAATGGTGATCACCGGGATCACCACCGAACGCAGAGCCCCCAAGAACAGGAACACCACGACGATGACGATCAGGATCGCCTCGCCCAAGGTCTTCACCACCTCATCGATGGAGGCCCGGATAAAGCGCGTGGCGTCGTAGGCGATGGAGACTTTGAGGTTTGGCGGCAGCTGCGCCTCCAGCTCCGGCAGCACCTGGTTGACCTCTTTGATCACATCCAGCGGGTTGGCGCCGGGGGTGCCTTTGATGCCGATATACACCGAGGGGATGCCGTCGAAGGAGCTGATCGAATCGTAGTTCTCCGCGCCCATCTCGACCCGCGCCACATCGCGCAGCAGCACGCGGCTGTCGCCTTGGGTTTTTAGCGGAATGGCCGCGAAGGCCTCAGCGGACTTTAAGTCGGTCTCGGCGTTGAGGCTGGTGACCACGTACTCGCCTTTGGTTTCACCGGCGGCGGCGAGGAAGTTGTAGCGCCGCACCGCGCTGTTGACATCGCTGGCGGTGACGCCATAAGCGGCCATTTTCACCGGATCGAGCCACAGGCGCATGGCGAACACCTGATTGCCGAGGATCTCGGCTTCGGCCATGCCGGGCAGGGTGGCCAGCTTGGGCTGAATGACCCGCGACAGGTAATCGGTGATCTGCGGATTGGACAGCACGTCGCTGTAGAAGCTGATGTACATCAGCGCCGTGGAGTCGGCAGCTTCTTTGCTTAGCACCGGATCTTCAGCGGCATCCGGCAGTTTGTTTTTGACCTCGTTGGCCTTGGCCAGCAGTTCGGTAAACAGGCGGTCGCTGTTGGCGCCGATGCGCGCGTAAATGGAAATCACCGAGACATTCTGGCGGCTGGCGCTGGTCATGTAGTCGATGCCATCGGCACTGGCCAGGCTCTGCTGCAAGGGCTGGGTGATGTAGCCCTGAATAGTCTCCGCGTTCGCTCCGGGGTAAGCGGTGGTCACGGTGATCAGGGCGTTTTCCATCTGCGGGTATTGGCGGATGGTCAGCTTGCTGAAGGCTTGCAGGCCGAGCAGCACGATCAGCAGGCTGACCACGGTGGCCAGCACGGGGCGACGGATAAACGGATCGGTAAACGCCATAGCTAATTCCTCAGGCCGTCTGCGGCTTATTGGGCTGCCGCAGTGCTGGGGGCACCGACGATGCTGACATGGGCGCCGTTATCCAGCTTCAGTTGGCCACTGGTAACCACTCGCTCGCCGGCGCTAAGACCTTTGCTGATCACGACCTGGCCGTCACGGCGTTCACCGGTCTGGATAAAGCGCCGCTCGACCTGAAGTTGCTCCTGGCCCTGTGCGTCTTTGAGTGGCTGGCCTTGCTCATCCAGCTTGGGCTTGATCACGTACAGCGAGTTACCGTACAGCGTGTAAGTCACAGCCAATTCAGATACCACCACGCTTGGCGTGGTTTGCGGCAGCAGCACCTGCAAGTTGGCGAACATGCCGGGCAGCAGTTTGCCGTTGGGATTGGGCAGTACGGCGCGGACTTGGATATTGCGCGTGCTGTCCTCGACCCGCGGGTTGAGCGCGGCGATCTTGCCCTTGAAAGTTTGCTGCGGATAGGCCGCGACACTCACCTCCACCTGCTGGCCGATGGCTAACAGCGGCACATCTTGTTCGGGCAGGAAGAAGTCGACATACAGCTCGGAGAGGTCCTGCAAGGTGGCGATCACCGTGCCGGAGGATAGGTAGTCGCCGACATCAATTTGGCGGATGCCAATGGTCCCGGAGAAGGGCGCATTGATGCGTTTTTTCGCCAGTTGCGCTTGCAACTGCGCCACGCTGGCGGTGGCTTTTTGCAGGTTGGCGGAGAGCCGGTCGTACTCACTTTTGGAGATGCTCTGGCGGTTGACCAGGCTGCGGCCACGCTCAAACTCAACTTGCGACAGGCCCAGCTCGGCTTGCGCGGTGGCCAGGCTGGCTTGCTCGACGGCGCCGTCCATTTGCACCAGAGGTTGGCCGACCTTGACCTGTTGCCCGGAGCTGAACAGCAGCTCGCGCACGGTGCCAGCTACTTCCACGGTGAGGTTGACGCCTTGCAGGGCTTTTAAGCTGCCAATCGCCGGTAAGCGGCTTTGCCACTGCAGCTGTTGCGCCTGCTCAGCTTCAACGCTGATGGCCGGTTGTGGCGCACTGAACTGTTGGATCTGCTGATAAATGGAGAAGGCCTTATAGCCTGCCAAAATCAGCACGACCACCAGTACGGCGGCGAGCATGAGCCACATACGGCGACGCAACATATGCAAGTCCTTGCAAAATTAATAAGGCCCGAGTGGGCTAAGACCGGCACATTAGACGTTGCTTGCGCTGACTGTCAAAGCCACTAGCCAGTAGTTTTAATCAGCAAGTTTCTAAGCGATCACAGACGTTGCTGGGATGATAGCCGCAACTTACTGCATACCCGCCAGCCCATGGCGGGTATGGCTTGGGGGCTTAGGCCAGGCGCAGATGGTTGTCCCATAGCCCGGCAGGAAGCTGCAGAGGGCTGCTGACAATTTGTGGAGTACGGCAGTCGTACAGCCGGCAACGGCCGACGCCACTGCTGACCACAAAGCCCTCGGGCACCGCCCCGATGCCGGCGCAGTCGGCCAGCGGCGCATCGACACGCAGCTCAGCGCTGTCCAGATCCCAAATAAAGAAGCGGTTGCCGCGAGGCGCCGACAGGGCGATGAGGCGCAGCTCGCTGTTGATCGCCACGCTGGCGGTGTACTGGTTCATCATCGCCCGCTGCGCATCGGCCATGGGGAAGTGCTGGAAGGCTTGGCCGGGGCGCTTGATCGCCAGCAGCGGCACCGCATCGCTCGGCTCGCCCATGTATTGCTGGCCGCTGACGATGGTGCCGTCACGGGCCACGGCCAAATGGCGCACGCTGTTTTGCATCTCCGGCAGCTGCTCTTTGCTGAGCAGCGTGCCGTCGCGTTGCATCAGCACCAGGCTGGCTTCCATGGCGTCGAGGTTCATCTCGACGCGGCTCTCGGCTTCGGTGCGAATGCCGCCGTTGGCCACCACTAAGGTTTCGCCATCGGGCATCCACAGCAGCTGGTGCGGACCTAAGCCATGGCTGCTGAGTTCGTGCTCACGCAGCAACTGCTGGCCCTGCAGGCGGTAGGCTCCGATCACCCCGCGGCCCGGATCGCTGCTGTCGTTTTCGGTGGCGTATAACCACTCGCCATCCTTGTGGAAGACGGCATGACCGTTGTAATGACGCTGCGCCGGCGCGTGCAGGGTTTGCAGCAGCTGGCCGCTGTGGGTGTCGATCAGGTAGCTCTCGGTGCTGGGTCGCCGGCCAACAAACAAGGCCAGCGGCAGCGTTGGGTGCGGCACCACATCGTGGCAGCGCTCCTTCACCTCGGTGGCAAACACCTGCTGACCATCGAGGTTAAAACCCACGGCGTAATGCTTACCGGCGCTGTCGTTGCGGGCCGAGAGCAGCAGGGCCTGTGGCCCCGAGCCGATCAGTTGCCAGCCGCCGATGGCGCCGGCGGCAATGGCGAGGGCGCTTAGGCCAAGGAAATTACGGCGGTTCATTTAATCTCCATCATGGGCGTTGAAGCCCAGCTGAATGCCTAAGGCAGTGGCCAGCTCACTTTCATGCAGACGATGCAGGACGTTGAGGCTGTCATAGAGATCGTTGAGTTGTTTGCGTCCTTCTTCGCTGGCAACCAACTCACCCAGCGGTTGCTTGAAGGCGCTCAGGCGCTGTTGAGTATCTTGATAGGCGGCGTTGATGCGCTGCTTGAGGGCATCCTGATCTTGCGGCAGCAAGGCCTG
This sequence comes from Pseudomonas sp. 5P_3.1_Bac2, assembly GCF_025465995.1. Classification (GTDB taxonomy): domain Bacteria; phylum Pseudomonadota; class Gammaproteobacteria; order Pseudomonadales; family Pseudomonadaceae; genus Aquipseudomonas. The sequence continues at coordinate 5,769 of NZ_JANLNY010000002.1, forward strand.
AATGCCCTGGTATTGAGTGCCCAGCCAGATTTGCTCGGCGCTGGCCAGGCTGGCCGCGAGCGTGGCCAGGCTGGCTTTGCTGCGCCAGGCCTCAGCTTGGTAAGGCTGTGGCAGGCCTTTGCTCTGCCGCCCCAGCGGAGTGCCGAGTTTCTTCTTCAAACCATCGATGGCGCTGACCTGGGTGCGCAGGATTTCGGCGATGGCTTCAGGGGCTTCGGCGTAGCGATCGTTGGGGAACTGTTTGAGCTGCGCAGCGATGCCGTTGGGTTCGGCCCACGTATTGAGAATATCCGCCGCCAGTTCCTGCTGGTGATCGCCGATGGCGATGATCAGCGGGCAGTAGCGCGCCTTTTGCTCGGCGTTGTTGAGGTCGATGGCCGCATCGAACAGCAGGTACTCATAGGCGGTAAGGCCCTGGACCACGACGCTGGCTTTGTCTAAGTCAGCGGCGCTGAGCTGCGGTTTTTTATTGAGCAGGGCTTCGACTTGGCGGGCGACCAGGTTTTTCTTGTCCGGCCAGAACTGAATCTGCCAGGCACGGTTACCTTCGGCCAGCGGGCCAAAGGCAGCTGGCTGCACTGCGGCCCAGGCGTTTTGCGCGGTGGTGAAGGCCTGGCGGGCAGCCGTTAAATCTTGTTCACCGGCGCACAGGGCTTTGCCGCTGCTGGCCAGTTGCTGATCGGCGTTGCTCCACGCTTGATACTGCGGCAGCAACACGCCATTGGCCAGGTTGCTGGCCACCTGTTGTTGGCTGTCAGTCGGGCTACAGGCCGTGAGGGCCAGGCTAAGTAGGGCGAGGCCCAAGGGTGCGCGATTCATTGCGGCTCCTTCTACAACGAGTTCAAAAAGGCCAACAGCGCGCTGCGCTGCTCGGCATTAAAAGTTAGCACCTGTTGCTTGGCCGCTTCGGCCTCGCCTGCGTGCCAAAGAATAGCTTCCAGCACGCTGCGCGCGCGGCCATCGTGGAGCAGTTGCGTGTGCCCGCTGACCGCTTGGGTCAGACCTAAACCCCACAGCGGTGCGGTACGCCACTCTTGGCCCGTGGCGGCAAACTCGCTGCGCTGATCGGCCAAGCCGGCGCCCATATCGTGCAGCAGCAAGTCGCTGTAGGGGCGGATCACCTGGTTGGCCTGCTCCGGCTCGGCCGTCGTGCTAACGGTGGTGAACTGGGGGATGTGGCACTGGGCGCAGCCTGCCTGATGGAACAGTTGTTTGCCGGCCAGCACTTGCGGCGAGTTCACATCGCGGCGCATCGGCACGGCCAGGTTGCGGGTATAAAACAGCACGCTGGCGAGAATCTTGGGGCTGACTTCCGGGCTGCCGCCATTGACGGCATTGAGGCAGTCGGGCTGAGCGCTGGTGCAGTTGTCATGGGGGATCAAGGCGCTGGTCAGGCCCATGTCGTTGGCGAAGGCGTCGGCGTTTTGCTGGTTCAGCGTGGGTTGCCCGGCCTTCCAGCCAAAACGGCCGAGCACTGTGCGCTGTAGTTGGCGATCCCAAACCTGATTGGCGCGTCCGGAAATCCCATCGCCATTGACATCGTCCGGGTCGGCGTTGGCCAGGATGTCGGCCGTGCTGATGGCTTCCAGCAAGCCTAAGCCAATCATCGGCGGTGCTACCCGCACGGACAACTGCGTGGCTGGATGCAAGGCGCCGTAAGCCAGTTGGCTCAGTTGCAACTCGGGGCGGCGCAACTCGACTGTGGTGCCATCGGCAAACGCTACGGTCTGCGTGCTGTAGCTTAAACGCACCTTCGCTTCGGATTGCACGCCGGGGATGGCCATGTCTTGCAGCTGACTGCCATAGGTCGGTTCGGGCACTACGCCAATGCGCTTGAGCTGGTCTTGCTCGGCGCTTGTGGCGGGGATCGATAAGCGCACCAGCATGGACACCGCGCTGCTGGCGTCTTGCTCAGGCGGATGGCCGCGTCCGTCGTTGCGGTGGCAGTTCTGGCAGGCATTGCTGTTAAACAGCGGGCCTAAACCATCGCGCGCCGTGGTGGTGGTCGGTGCAATCACCCACGGGCTGCGGAAGAAACTGTTGCCGACACTGAAGTCCAGGCGCCGCTGCGGCGACAAGTTGGCGGACGGCATGGCGAAGGCGTTGTGATCGCTCCTGCGCACGCTCCCGGCGCCGCCGGACAAGGCTTCGCCCGGCTCTGCCTGAGTGAACGGCTCGCTTTGCTCACAGCCAGCCACAGCCAGCAGCGCCGTCAAGGCCAGGCTGAGGCGCAAGGGGGTGGTGGTGAGAGGCAAAGGCAACATGCAGAACAATCCGGGCACAAACTGGGGGCGCAGCTTACCAGTGTGTTGGCTATTGATTCGGGGGATTTACATCCCAAGTTGATCAGCAGTGAAAAAGCCGCAGCTGCGAGGCAGCTGCGGCTTTACGGTGGCGCTAAACGCTGGAACTTAGAACTCGTGGTCAGCGGTGTCGGGGTTCAGATCACTGATGCCCAGTTTGCCGGCGGCTTGTTCAATCGCTGCGGTTTGTTTCACCAGCGCGGCGATGGCGTCACGCACGATTTGCTGGCCGGCGCTGTTGTCAGCGGCGATCAACTGATCGAAGTGTTGGCCTTTGTTGGCGCTGTCTACCAGCACTTGCAGCTTGGCTTCGGTGGCCGCCAAGTCAGCTTTGAGGGTGCTGTCGGTCGCTGCATCCGCTTTGGCTACCAGCGACGACAGGCTTGGGCCGGTCAGCTTGCTGCCGTCTACGCGTTGGTATTCGCCCAGGTAAACGTTGCGGATGCCTTTGCCGTTGTAGAAGTGCGAGTTGTGGGTGTTGTCGCTGAAGCAATCGTGCTCGTCTTCGGTGGAGTTGGCTTCCAGCGCCACTTTCATCCGCTCGCCCGCCAGCTCACCGAGGGACAGGCTGCCCATGCCGAAGAGCATTTTACGCAGGCCGTTTTCGGCGCTGTCGGCTTCAAGCTTAGCGCGGTAGTTTTCTGGGTTGCCGGCTTTCCACTGCTCAACCATGGCGTCGAGGTCTTTAACCAGCAGGTCGGTGGCGGCTTTGAGGAAGTCGCGACGACGCTCAGTGTGGCCGCCCGTGGCGCCAGCCCCTACGACATAGTCAGTGGCAGGGCGCTCACCGGCACCTGGGTTGCTGCCATTGAGGTCTTGGCCCCACAGGAGGAACTCGATGGCGTGGTAACCGGTGGCGACGTTGGCTTCGGAGCCGCCCAGCTCATTGAGGCTGGCGAGCAGCTCTGAGGTGATAGTGCTGACGTCGATTTTGTCTTCGCCGACTTGGATTTCGGTGTTGGCGATGATGTTGGCGCTGGCGCCTGGGTTACCCAGGGCGTGCTGGTAATCCTTGGCCACGTAGTCGATCAGGCCTTCGTCCAGCGGCCAGGCGTTGAGTTGGCCTTCCCACTCATCGACCACTGGGTTGCCGAAGCGGAATACTTCCGACTGCATGTACGGTGTGCGCGCGGCCAGCCAGGCGTCACGGGCGGCTTTCAGGGTGTCGGCATCCGGCTTGGCAAGGAACGCATCGACAGCCTTTTGCAGGGCTTTGCCGGTGCTCGCGGCGTCGCTGAAGACGGCCAGGGCGAGGTCGGCGTAATGGCTGACCACGGCTTTTTTCGCAGCTTCATCAGTCTGGCTTGGAGCGGCCGCTGGGCTTGTCGCCGGTGCTGGCGTAGCCGCTTGGGTGGCTGGTGCTTTTTGCTCACCGCAGCCGGCGAGGGCAATGGCGATAGCGAGCAGGCTGGCGGAAGCCAGGGGCAGACGAAGCATAGCGTTTTCCTTAAATTTGTTAGATGGGACACCCGTCCATGCGGATGCAGACGGCATGAATAATGCGAAAGATTTTCATTTTGCGCAAAGGGTGATTTACACCTTTTTCACTTGGCCGTGCGAGAAGCAGCATTTTTTCAGGAGTTTCTGCACGATTTTGCCAGGTTAGTGCGGCGCTGCACCGTCGTGCTGGATGCAGTTGCGCGGCGCTGATTAAACGCCGCGTGAGGCACTTAGAGAGTGGCCGGATTGGCAGCGTTTTTCAGGCGCCGGGCTTGCTTCAAGTAGGACGTCAGCTCCCGCGCCGGCAGCGGTTTGCTGTACAGGTAGCCCTGACCTTCGTTACAGCCCTGGGCGATGATGTAGGCCTCTTGCTCGACGGTTTCCACCCCTTCGGCAATGACCTGCATGCCCAAGCTCTTACCCAGTTGGATGATGGCGCGCACGATGGTGGCGTCGTCTTCGTCTTCGAGCAGATCCTGCACAAAGCTCTTGTCGATTTTGATCTTGTCCAGCGGCAAGCTTTTTAAGTAACTCAGCGATGAGTAGCCGGTGCCGAAGTCATCAATCGCGATCAGTGCCCCGGAGCGGCGCAGGCTCAGCAGATGCTGGGCGGCGGTGTTGATGTCTTCCATCAGGCCGGTTTCGGTCACCTCCAGCTCCAGGCTGCTTTGGGGCAGGCGATAGACCTGCATCAGGTTGTTGACCATGCGGGGCAACTCGGCGTGGTGCAGTTGCACGGTGGACAGGTTGACCGCCATGCGCAGCTCGGTGAAGCCCTGATCATGCCAGTCGCGCAGTTGCCGGCAGGTTTGATCAAGGATCCATTCGCCAATTGGGATGATAGTGCCGTTCTGTTCGGCTAGCGGAATAAACAAATCCGGCGGCACAAAACCATGCAGCGGATGCTGCCAGCGCAACAGGGCTTCGACGCCAACCACCTGATGATTGCGGTAATCGACCTGGGGCTGATAAACCAGATGCAGTTGCTCCAGCGCCAGGGCGTCGCGCAGGTCTTTCTCCAACTCACGGCGGCGGCGCATTTCGCTGTCGACGCTGGCGATATAGAACTGATAGCGGTTGCGCGAGCGGCTCTTCGCCAGGGTCATGGTCTGTTCGGCTTTTTGCAGCAGCTTCTCGGTGCTGTCGCCGTCTTCAGGGAACAGGGTGATGCCGATGGTGGCGCGCAGGCGCACTTGTTGCTGATCGAGCATAAAGGGCGTGTCGAGATCATCCAGCACGCTTTGCGCCAGTTCGGCGGCCTCGTAAGGCTGCTCGATATCGGCCTGGACCAAGGCGAACTGGTCGCCGCCTAAGCGAGCCAGGGCGCCAAGGCGACCGCTGTGGCTACGCAGACGATCGGAGAGGGCCAGCAGCAACTGGTCACCGGTCTGGTAGCTGTACTGCTCGTTGATCCCTTTAAAGTCATCCAGGCCCACGCACAGTACCGCCACGCGGCGTTGCAGGCGGCCAGCATCTTCAAGAATCTGATCGAGCTGTTGCTGCAATTGCTGGCGGTTCGGCAAGCCGGTGAGGAAGTCGTATTGCGACATGCGCAGCAGGCTGTTTTCCGCCTCGCGGCGCAGCGTGGTGTTGCGCTCAATGGAGGAGAGCAACTGGTTGGCGGTGTTGATCCACAAGCCCAGTTCGTTTTTCTCGTTGCCGGGCAGCATCGGCAACTTGTGCTCGCTGGGGCGATCGGGGTTGATGTTGGTCAGGTGCTCGATGATTTTCGACAGGGGTTTGGTCAGCAACCAGTGATACACCAGATACAGCACCAACCCCATGGCCAAGGCGCGTAGAACCCCGGAGATAAAAATGATCACCGAGTTGGTGACGAAGCTCTCCCCATAAGGGGCGGTGTCGAGGGTGATATTGAGGTCGCCGTAATACTCGCTGTACGGGCCACGGCCAACGAGCTGAGTGGTGAATTGCTGTTCTTTGCCGAGGATCGGGTCGGTCAGCCAGCGGGTTGGAATGTTCACCGGGTCGCGGGATTTTTCCGCCAGCATCGGTTCATCAGGGTGGCCGATGGAGGCCATACGCACTGAGTCGTGCTGGAACAAACCTTCGATTACTTGCATGCCCATCTCGCGGTCCAGGCTGTACACCGCCTGGGTCGAAGGATCACGGAACATGCCGAGGATATGGTGGGCGTCGTTGGCTACGGCCTGACGGGTCTTGTACACGTCATAAACAATCTGCGCAAAGCTAAGCAGGACGCCCACGATCAGCGCTGCGAGCAGCACGACACGGAGCAGCTTAAGCGACAAGCTGTTTTTGAGTTCCAGCTTCAAGTGGCGGTTCCTTGTACAGGGCCTACGACGTCGGTCTGCGTGAGTATTGGCAAAGTAGCGCTTGCAGTCAAAGGGCCATCACGCAGGTTTGTGATCTGCGTTAGCTTGCTCGTAGATGGCGCGTTGCCAGTATCGCGCTAACCCATGGCGCACGCTGTTGGTGCGCTGCGACTGAGTTTTGGCGTCAGTTTAGCGAATTTCTACTTGGCATGAGAGTTGCGATAGCCCAGTTATTGTTCAAATCAGGGGCATCGTCATGAAAGCTCGACTGTTAGCAATTGCGTTATGTGCTGTATCGCCTATGGCTCATGCCGCTAGCGACGAGGAGCTCAACATCACTTGGCTGGTGTTGGCCAGTGTCTTGGTGTTCTTTATGCAGGCCGGTTTTGCCCTGTTAGAGAGCGGCATGTCGCGGGCGAAAAACGCGGTCAATGTGATGATGAAAAACTACATGGATGGCTGCGTCGGCGGCATTACTTACTGGTTGGTGGGCTTCGGCTTGATGTTCGGCAGCAACCTCACCGGCTGGTACGGCATGAACCACTTTGCTCTGCATGACGGCGAGCCTTGGGATTACACCTTCCTGCTGTTCCAGATGATGTTCGCTGCCACTGCCGCGACCATCGCCAGTGGTGCCATGGCCGAACGCACGCGCTACTCGGCCTATCTGATCGGGGCCATCGTGATCAGCGGCTTTATCTACCCGATCTTCGGCAGTTGGGTGTGGAGCGGTTTGTACGGCGGTGAGGGGTGGTTGGCGCGCCTCGGTTTTATCGATTTTGCCGGCTCCACCGTGGTGCATAGTGTCGGCGCATGGTGCGCTTTGGCTGGCATCCTCGTGCTAGGTCCGCGCATGGGGCGCTTTGCCGAGGACGGCAGGGCAAGGACGATTCCCGGACATAACCTGAGTCTGGTGGCGCTGGGTGGTTTTATCCTGTGGCTGGGCTGGTTTGGCTTTAACGCCGGAAGCCGCTTGGAGATGAATGTCAGCCTTGGCCTGATCGCCCTCAATACCCATATGGCCGCTTCCGCTGGCGCCCTCGGTGCTTACCTGGCTCAGCGCAGCAGCTCCAGCCCGGTGCTGCTGACTACCACGGTCAACGGTTCCCTCGGCGGCTTGGTTGGCATCACCGCCGGCTGCGCCACCATGTCGCCGCTGCTGGCACTGCTCACCGGTTTAATCGCCGGTTTTATCGTGGTGCTGGGCATGCGTTTGCTCGAACGCATGATGATCGACGATGTGGTTGGCGCCGTGCCGGTGCATGGCTTCGCTGGGGTGTGGGGTACCCTGGCCGCCGGGTTGTTCTATAGCGGGGATCTGTTCAATCTCGACCGGGTCGGCATCCAACTGCTGGGAATTGCCGCCGCCTTCATCTGGGTCTTCCCGCTGGCATTACTGATGTACTTGGTGCTGGCGAAAACCATCGGCCTGCGCACCAGCAGTCTTGATGAACAACGCGGTTTGGACTTTAGCGAACACGCCGAAATGGGTTACCCCGAATTCAATCTGGCGGTGACTTTCGACCATAAAAACCTACCAAGGAAGGTATGACATGAGCTTATCGACTCGCCGTAGGGCTATTTTCACCGGGTTGTCTGGACACTTTGCCGGCGATGAGTTGCTGGCCGTACTGGCGTTATGGGAGGCCAAATACGCCGACAAGCCGCCGTTTGCGCTCAATGAGTTCCTCGCCGAAGTGGCGCAGCACACCGAGCGTAAATTGGAGCGCGCCAAGCTGTATCGGGAGTTGGTCGGGGCGCTGACAGGACCGTTGTCCGGTTTGCTCGCCGATCCTGAAGCGCAGTTGCGCAGTTGGCGCCAGCGTACCGGCGGCGCCAATTTGCTCGATGACGAGCAAGAGCAGCAAGCGCGCAAGACCTTCGAGGCGCTGGTGAGATCGCTGCTCAATAGCCTTAATACCGATATCGAACCGCGCTTACGACGTTTTGCCGTGGGTAATCTCGCCGGTTTTGAAGCGCTCCCCGAGCAGCGCATGCAAGCCCGGGCCTGGTTGGAGCAAGACGTTTCCTTGCTGGGCTCAAGCCTGGGGGTTAAGCATCTGCGGCAGCTACTCAATCTGCTTTATGTGGGCTTGTGCGAATACTTGGGGCCGGTGGTGGCGGATCAGCGTTTGAGTCAGGCCGTGCAGGCGGTCGAGACACAGGCGTTGCCCTTCACTCCCCGGCAATTGCTCTAGATTTCGTCCCGCGTATCAACGCAAAAGCCCGGCATTTAGCCGGGCTTTTGCTTTTGCAGCAGTGACTTAGGCGGCGTAGTTTTGCGCTACGAAGTCCCAGTTAACCAGGTTCCAGAACGCTTCTACATACTTCGGACGTACGTTGCGGTAGTCGATGTAGTAAGCGTGTTCCCACACGTCGCAGGTCAGCAGTGGGGTGTCGCCGTTGGTCAGCGGGTTGCCGGCACCGATGGTGCTGGCCAGAGCCAGGGAACCGTCAGCTTTCTTCACCAGCCAGCCCCAACCGGAACCGAAGGTGCCGATGGAAACTTTGCTGAACTCTTCTTTGAACTTGTCGAAGGAACCGAAAGCAGCGTTGATGGCATCAGCCAGAGCGCCAGTCGGTTGGCCGCCAGCTTTAGGTGCCAGGCAGTTCCAGTAGAAGGTGTGGTTCCACACTTGTGCGGCGTTGTTGAAGATACCGCCCGAGGAAGTTTTAACGATCTCTTCCAGGGTTTTGCCTTCGAACTCAGTGCCAGGCACCAGGTTGTTCAGGTTCACGACGTAGGTGTTGTGGTGCTTGTCGTGGTGGAATTCCAGGGTCTCTTTGGAGATATGAGGCTCCAGAGCATCGTGGGCATAAGGCAGCGGCGGCAATTCGAAAGCCATGTTTTTTCTCCTAATCAGGTCAGGGGCGTTATACGCGAAGCCGATCACGGGCGGCTATCTAAGCGGCGAGAGTTGTCTCTTTGCGCCGCAGGGTTTTGATCATAGCACTGGGGCTGACTGTTAAACACGTTGCAACTGTGTGGGAAACCATCTAGCTCCAGTGCCCGGTCACTTATTGCGTGGCAGGCAGCCCCAGGTTGCTGGCACTGAGCAACTGCCAGGCGATGCTGAACATCATCAGCGCTACGCCCAGATCAATCAGTCGCCAAGTGGCTGGGCGCGCCAACCACGGTGCCAGCCAGGCTGCGCCCAAGGCCAGGCTGAAGAACCACAGCAACGAGGCACTGGCCGCGCCCAGGACATAAAACGCTGGTACTGATTGTTGTGCGCCGAGCGAGCCAATCAGCAGCACGGTGTCGAGGTACACGTGGGGGTTGAGCAGGGTCACGGCCAATGCCGCGAGTAATATCTGGCGGCGTGACTGGCCTAGCGCTGCGCCACCCTGCAAGCCTTCTGGGCGCCACGCGCGGCGCAGGGCGAGGCTGCCGTAATAGAGCAAGAAGGCCGCGCCGCCAAAGCGGGTAATACTGAGCAGCAGTGGACTGTGGCTGAGCACTTGGGCCAGGCCGAATACCCCGGCGGCAATTAATAGCGCGTCACACAGCACGCACAGCGCGGCTACGGCTAGGTGATGTTGGCGGCGCAGGCTGTGGGCCAAGACAAACGCATTCTGCGCGCCAATCGCCATGATCAATCCGGCGGCGATGAGTAGGCCGTTGCTATAGCTTTGCCACATTCTATTCTGCTCCTGTTTGAGGCTGGCCAGTGTCGGTGCCTAGGTTGTATAAGCAAAATCAATATTGATTAACCCGCATTAGGAAATTTGATTTGTTTGACTACAAACTTCTGGCCGCTTTGGCGGCGGTGGTCGAGCAGGCCGGCTTTGAGCGGGCCGCGCAGGTGCTGGGCTTGTCGCAGTCTGCGGTGTCGCAGCGGATCAAATTGTTGGAAGCCCGCGTGGGCCAGCCGGTATTAGTGCGGGCTGTGCCGCCGAGCCCGACCGAGCTTGGGCGGCGCCTGCTGAACCATGTGCAGCAAGTGCGTTTGCTCGAACGCGATATTCAGGCGCAGGTACCGGCTCTGGATGAAGACAGTCCGCCGGAGCGGCTGCGTATTGCTATCAATGCCGACAGTTTGGCGACCTGGTGGGCCGCGGCGGTGGGGGAGTTTTGCCGCGAGCAAAGCGTGCTGTTGGACCTGTTAGTCGAGGATCAGGCCGTGGGCCTTAAGCGTATGCGCGCGGGTGAGGTGGCCGCTTGCGTGTGTGCCAATGAACGGCCCGTCGCCGGCGCACGGGCCATGCCCTTGGGCGTGATGCGCTATCGCGCGCTGGCCACCCCTGAGTTTATCGCGCGGCATTTTGCCGGGGGCTTGAACCCTGCGGCACTGACCCGCGCACCGGCCATAGTGTTTGGCCCCGACGATCAATTACAGCATCGCTATTTGGCCGGGCTGGGCGTGGCCGGCGGTTTTGCCCATCATCTGTGTCCATCCTCCGAAGGCTTTATCCGCATGGCGTTGGCCGGCTTGGGCTGGGGCTTGATTCCCGAGCTGCAAGCACGAGCGCAATTGGCCTCTGGCGCTTTGGTTGAGGTGACGCGTGGCGTACCGTTAGACGTGGCGTTGTACTGGCATCACTGGCGCCACGGCGGCCAGTTGCTTAGCGCCTTAACCGGCCATTTGCAGCAGCATGCGCCACAGGTGCTGCAAGGCCTGAGTTAGGGGCAGGCATGCGCGGTCGTTGTTCTGGCCTGTAACGCCACAGCTGCCTGTTCAGGCCGCTGTTAGAGTGGCCAACGCTTAGGCACAGGAGAGCAGCATGCGGATTTTAGTGACAGGTGCCAGTGGCTTTATCGGTGGTCGTTTTGCCCAGCATGCGCTGGCCCAAGGGCTTGAGGTGCGGGTTAATGGCCGGCGGGCCCAAGGTGTAGAACATTTGCGCCTGCGCGGCGCGGAATTTGTGCAGGGTGATCTCAGCGACCCCGCGTTGGTCGAGCAATTGTGTGCGGATGTCGATGCGGTGGTGCACTGCGCCGGTGCCGTGGGCGTGTGGGGGCCTTACGCGCATTTCTATCAGGCCAATGTGCAGGTCACCCAGCACGTGATTGATGCCTGCCTTAAACAAAAGGTGCGGCGCTTGGTGCACCTGTCTTCACCCTCGGTGTACTTCGATGGTCAGGCCCATATCGGCCTGCGTGAAGAACAACTGCCGCAGCACTTTAGCGATGCGTACGGCAAGACCAAATACTTGGCCGAGCAACACGTATTTGCTGCCCAAGAGGCAGGCTTGGAGGTGCTGGCGCTGCGCCCGCGCTTTGTCACCGGTGCGGGTGATACCAGCATCTTCCCGCGTCTGATTGAGATGCAGCGCAAGGGCCGCTTGGCCATCATCGGCAAGGGTCAGAATAGGGTCGACTTCACCAGCGTGGAGAACCTTAATCAGGCGCTGTATAGCAGCTTGCAGGTAGGTCCGCAGGCCTTGGGGCAGGTGTACAACATCAGTAATGGCAGCCCCGTGCCGCTGTGGGATGTGGTCAATTACGTGCTGCGCCAACTTGAGCTGCCCCCTGTGACGCGGCATGTGCCTTATGCCTTGGCCTATGGCCTGGCCAGCATTAATGAGCGAATTTGCCAGCTGCTGCCCGGGCAGCCTGCTCCCTCTATGTATCGCCTGGGCGTGGCGGTGATGGCCAAGGACTTTTCCCTCGATATCAGTCGGGCGCGTCAGCAGTTGGGCTACGAGCCACAGGTGACGGTGTGGGCGGCGTTGGATGAATTCTGCCATTGGTGGAAGTTGCAGCAACGCTGAACGGCTGGCGCCAATCTTTTGCAGCGCGGCTATGTGGGCAGTGTGTGCGGGGTGCGAAACGGTATACTGCGGCCTCGCCATTTCTAGGTATCCTGAAGGTTGCCCATGCGTAACGATGCCCACGACGAACTCGATCACGTGCCGAGCCTGCGCGCTGAACAGCGCGATCAGGATGACATTGCCTATCACTCAACCAGCCGCAGCAGCGGAGCACGGCCGAGCGCGCCGGTTAAGACCGCCAGCACCGGGCCTTTGTGGGCACTGGTAGGCGCTCTGGTCATCGCCTTGGGCGGCTTGGGCTGGTGGAGTTTTCAGCAGATCAGCCTGATGGAACAACAGCTGGTGGCTACCCAAGAAAGCTTTGCCCGCATCAGTGAAGAGGCCGCCGGGCGAATTCAGGCGATCACTGGCAAGGTGGTGGCGACTGAGTCTTCGGTCACCAGCGGCAGCGAGGCTTTAAAGCTGGAACTCAAGCAGCATGCCGGGCGTTTGGCTGAGTTGAGCCGTCAACATGAAAGCAAATTGGCTGAGCTGAACAAGCTGCTGCAAAGTGCTGGCAGCACCCAAGGTGAGCAGGGCAAGACGCTTGAGCAATTGAGCGGCGCGCTGAAGGCCAAAGAGCAGAGCGACGCTAAGCTGCAAACCACTTTAAGCTCGTTAAGCAGCGACCTGGCGAGCTTGAAAAGCGAGCAGGCCAATCTGAAGACGGCCCTGGCCGGCCAAGGCAAGTTGGAGGAGCGGCTGAGTGCCGTGCGTACGGAGTTGGATGGGCTGAAAAAGCAGGGTAATCCGAGCCAGGCCATTGCCCGGGTCGAGCAGGACTTACTGGTGCTCAAAAGCGAAGTCGAAACCCGGGCCGGCGCTGGCGGCACGGCAGAGTTCGACGCCTTCCGGGCCCAGGTCACGCGGAACATCAGCACCTTGCAGGCGCAGGTGCAGAACCTCCAGCAGCAGCTTAACGCCCGTTAAGCTGCGCGGTACCGTTTACTTACTGGTGCTGACCGGCGGCCGTACGCCAATTTCTGCTTCCAGCTGCATGGGCTTGCTGTCGCGCAGAATGTCGATGCGGATGGTCTCGCCGGGTTTGGTCCGGGCTACTTGGTTCATCGCACGGCGCCCGTCATCGGCGGGCTGGCCATCGATGCTGAGGATCAGGTCACCGGGCTGCAAGCCGGCCTTTTGCGCCGGGCCGTTGCGATAAATACCCGCCACCACGATGCCGGGGCGCCCGCTCAAACCGAAGGACTCGGCCAACTCTGGCGTCAGCGGCTGCACCTCAATGCCGAGCCAGCCGCGAATCACCTGGCCGTGCTCAATAATCGCCTCCATCACCTCCAGCGCCAACTTGGCCGGAATGGCAAAGCCAATGCCCTGCGAGCCGCCGGACTTGGAGAAGATCGCGGTGTTGATGCCGACCAGGTTGCCGTAGGCATCCACCAACGCACCACCGGAGTTGCCGGGGTTAATCGCGGCGTCGGTCTGGATAAAGTCTTCGTAGGTATTAAGGCCCAGCTGGTTGCGGCCGGTGGCGCTGATGATGCCCATGGTCACGGTTTGGCCGACGCCAAAGGGGTTGCCGATGGCCAGGCTGACATCGCCGGTGCGCACGTTATCGGACTGACCGACCACCATAAAGGGCAGCTCTTTGAGGTCGATTTTGAGCACCGCCAGATCGGTCTCGGGATCGCTACCGATCAGCCGGGCGACGGTCTCGCGGCCATCCTTGAGTGCCACGACAATTTGGTCTGCGCCGGCCACCACATGGTTGTTGGTAAGCAGATAGCCTTCTGGGCTCATGATCACCGCCGAGCCAAGGCTCGACTCCATACGCCGCTGCTTGGGCAGGTTGTCGCCAAAGAACTTACGGAACTGCGGATCTTCGAACAGCGGATGGGACGGCTTGCTCACCACCTTGGTGGTGTACAGGTTGGCCACAGCCGGTGAGGCGGTATCCACGGCCTCCGCGTAGGACACCGGGCCCTGCTGCATGCGGGTATAGAACGAGGACTGGCTTACGTGCACATTCTGTTGGGGCAAGCCGACCCACGTGGGGAAGTACTGCATCAGCAACAGTGCCAACAGCACACCGGCTAGCAGGGGCCAACCGAGAAAACGCAGGGCCTTGAACATCACTCAAATCCTAAGGGTTGCGGGGGGCGAGGGCGCCGCTTAAGGTGCGGCATTATAAAGAAGTGCCTGACATTTAAGCAGCGCTTCGCAACTGTTGATAAAGGAAAGTCTATGGCCATCGCCTTAGCCACTCTGGTCGAAGAGGCCAGTCGCTATCTCAATGCCGCGCGTATCTCGGATTATTGCCCCAATGGCCTGCAGGTCGAGGGCCGGCCACAGGTGATGCGTATCGTCAGCGGCGTGACCGCCAGCCAAGAGCTGATCGATGCCGCCGTCGAGGCCGAGGCCGACGTGCTGCTGGTCCATCATGGTTATTTTTGGAAGGGCGAAAACCCCTGCATCACTGGGATGAAACAGCGGCGCTTGAAAACCCTGCTGGCTAACGACATCAGTTTGCTGGCGTATCACCTGCCGCTGGATGTGCATCCTGAGGTGGGCAATAACGTGCAGTTGGCCGCCAAGCTGGGGATCACCGTGGAGGGCCCGTTGGAGGCGGATAATCCGCGCACTGTCGGCTTGCTTGGCTCCTTGCCGGAGGCCATAAGCGCGGCGGAGTTTGCCCGCCATGTTGGGCAGGTGCTGAATCGCCAGCCGTTGCTGGTCGAAGGTCGCAGCAGTATTCGCCGCATCGGTTGGTGCACCGGTGGCGGTCAGGGTTATATCGATCAAGCGATTGCCGCAGGGGTGGATTTGTATCTGACCGGCGAGGCCTCCGAGCAGACCTTCCACAGTGCCCGGGAAAACGCCATCAGCTTTATCGCCGCCGGCCACCACGCCACCGAGCGCTATGGCGTGCAGGCGCTGGGCGATTATCTGGCGCGGCGCTTTGCCATCGAACATATGTTTATCGACTGTCCTAACCCGATCTGAGGGCAGGACACGGTTGATTTAGCGGGTCGGCTGACGGGTATAAAGCTAGATCGTTTCGATCTAAGCGCTCGCCTGAATAGAATGAGGGCCTGTGCTAGAGTGCGCCCTCGTCCACGGCCCGCTGGCCCCCCTCAATACCCCCCGTAATCCGTGAGTAGCCATGCTCGACAAATTGACCCATCTCAAGCAGCTGGAGGCGGAAAGTATCCACATCATTCGTGAAGTGGCCGCCGAATTTGATAACCCAGTGATGCTCTATTCCATCGGTAAAGACTCCGCTGTGATGCTGCACCTGGCGCGTAAAGCCTTCTTCCCGGGCAAGCTGCCGTTTCCGGTGATGCACGTGGATACCCGCTGGAAGTTTCAGGAGATGTATAGCTTCCGCGACAAGATGGTGGCGGAAATGGGCCTGGACCTGATTACCCATATCAACCCGGATGGCATCGCGCAGAACATCAACCCCTTCACCCACGGCAGTGCCAAGCACACCGATATCATGAAGACCGAAGGGTTGAAGCAGGCGCTGGACAAGTATGGTTTTGACGCGGCCTTTGGCGGCGCGCGCCGCGACGAAGAAAAATCCCGGGCCAAAGAGCGGGTCTATTCGTTCCGCGACAGCAACCACCGCTGGGACCCGAAAAACCAGCGTCCAGAGCTGTGGAACATCTATAACGGCAAGGTCAAAAAGGGCGAGTCGATTCGCGTCTTCCCGCTGTCCAACTGGACCGAGCTGGATATTTGGCAATACATCTACCTGGAGCAAATCCCGATTGTGCCACTGTACTTCGCCGCTGAGCGCGAAGTGATTGAGCGCAACGGCACGCTGGTGATGATCGACGACGATCGCATCCTCGAGCACTTAAGCGACGAAGAAAAATCCCGTATTCAGAAGAAAATGGTGCGCTTCCGTACCCTCGGTTGCTACCCACTGACAGGCGCGGTGGAATCCACTGCTGCCACCTTGCCGGAAATCATTCAGGAGATGCTCCTGACTCGTACTTCCGAGCGCCAGGGCCGCGTCATCGACCACGATGGGGCTGGTTCCATGGAAGAGAAAAAACGTCAGGGGTATTTCTAATATGTCGCACCAATCCGAACTGATCAGCGAGGACATCCTCGCCTACTTGGCCCAGCACGAGCGTAAAGAGCTGCTGCGCTTCCTCACCTGTGGCAACGTCGACGACGGCAAAAGCACCCTGATCGGCCGCCTGCTGCACGACTCCAAGATGATCTACGAAGACCATCTGGAAGCCATCAGCCGCGACTCGAAAAAAGTCGGCACCACCGGTGATGACATCGACCTGGCCCTGCTGGTCGATGGCCTGCAAGCCGAGCGCGAGCAAGGCATCACCATCGACGTGGCGTACCGCTATTTCAGCACCGCCAAGCGCAAATTCATCATCGCCGACACCCCCGGCCATGAGCAGTACACCCGCAACATGGCCACCGGCGCCTCGACCTGTGACCTGGCGATTATCCTGATCGACGCCCGTTACGGCGTGCAGACCCAGACCAAACGCCACAGCTTTATCGCCAGCCTGCTGGGGATCAAACACATCGTCGTGGCCATCAACAAGATGGACCTCAAGGGGTTTGATCAGGGCGTGTTCGAGCAGATTAAAGCCGACTACCTGAAGTTCGCTGAAGGCATCGCGCTTAAGCCGACCTCGTTGTACTTCGTGCCGATGTCGGCGCTTAAGGGCGACAACGTGGTCAACAAGAGCGAGCAGTCGCCGTGGTACGACGGCCAGTCGCTGATGGAAATTCTTGAAACCGTGGAAGTGGCGGGCGACCGTAACTTCACTGACCTGCGCTTCCCGGTGCAGTACGTTAACCGGCCTAACCTGAACTTCCGTGGCTTCGCCGGCACCCTGGCCAGCGGCATCGTGCGCAAGGGCGATGACATCATCGCGCTGCCATCGGGCAAGGGCAGCAAGGTTAAATCCATCGTCACCTACGAAGGTGAGCTGGAGCAGGCCGGCCCAGGCCAAGCCATCACCATCACCCTGGAAGATGAAATCGACGTCTCCCGTGGCGACATGCTGGTGCACGCCGAGAACCGCCCACAGGTGGTCGACAGCTTCGACGCCATGCTCGTGTGGATGGCCGAAGAGCCGATGCTGCCGGGTAAGAAATATGACTTCAAACGCGCCACCAGCTACGTGCCGGGTTCGGTTGCCTCGATCGCCCACCGCGTCGACGTCAACACCCTGGAGCAAGGCCCGGCGAGCAGCCTGCAACTGAACGAAATCGGCAAGGTCCGCGTGGCCCTGGATGCACCGATTGCATTGGACGGCTACGAATACAACCGCACCACCGGCGCTTTTATCATCATCGACCGCCTCACCAACGGCACCGTCGGCGCCGGCATGATCATCGCCGACCCACAAGCCGGCAGCGGTGGCGTGCAGCACGGCGCTTCGGCCCATGTCAGCACCGAAGAGCGCGCCCAGCGCTTTGGCCAGCAACCGGCCACGGTGTTGTTCAGCGGCCTCTCGGGCGCAGGTAAGAGCACTTTGGCCTACGCGGTGGAGCGCAAGCTGTTTGATGCCGGTCGTGCGGTGTATGTGCTGGATGGGCAGAACCTGCGCCACGACCTCAACAAAGGTCTGCCGCAGGATCGCGCCGGGCGCACCGAGAACTGGCGGCGTGCCGCTCATGTGGCGCGGCAGTTCAACGAGGCTGGGATGATCACCCTGGCCGCGTTTGTCGCCCCGGATGCGGAAGGCCGCGAGCAAGCCAAGACCCTGATCGGCACCGAACGCCTGATCACCGTGTACGTGCAGGCTTCCCCGCAAGTCTGTGCCGAACGTGATCCGCAAGGCCTGTACGCGGCCGGTGGCGACAACATCCCGGGCGAGTCCTTCCCCTACGATGTGCCGCTCAATGCCGATCTGGTGATCGACACCCAAGCGCTCTCGGTCGAAGAAGGCGTCAAGCAAGTGCTGGCCCTGCTGCGCGAACGCGGCGCGATCTAACCCATCGCTCTAGCGCACAAGCCCAAAGCCCCGCTCAAGTAGCGGGGCTTTTTATTGGTTAAAAGTAGGGGGGGATGACGCTTCCCCCATCCACCTTGACGCCCCCAGGCTCGGCGATAGCTTGAGGTGGCGACTGCGTAGCGTTGCTGGTAATCAGGTGCGCTGCTTGGTGCGTTACGCCGCTGCGCGGCTAACGCACCCTACGGGGCTGCGCAGGGCGGGTAGGGTGCAATCGCCGCACAGGCGCTTGCACCGCGAGCAGCCGCCACGCGGCGATGGTGAAGTGCTGCTGGTAATCAGGTGCGCTGCTTGGTGCGTTACGCCGCTGCGCGGCTAACGCACCCTACGGGGCTGCGCAGGGCGGGTAGGGTGCAATCGCCGCATAGGCGCTTGCACCGCGAGCAGCCGCCACGCAGCGATGGTGAGGTGCTGCTGGTGATCAGGTGCGCTGCTTGGTGCGTTACGCCGCTGCGCGGCTAACACACCCTACGGGGCTGCGCAGGACGGGTAGGGTGCAATCGCCGCACAGGCGCTTGCACCGCGAGCAGCCGCCACGCTGCGATGGTGAATCGCTGCTGGTGATCAGGTTCCGCTGCTTGGTGCGTTACGCCGCTGCGCGGCTAACGCACCCTACGGGATGCACCACACATATAAACAACAAACCCCGCATCAGCGGGGTTTGTTTTATGCAGCAGGGGCGCTTACAGCGGTGCTTGGGGCTTTTTCAGGCCGTAGCTTTCGTCGAGCATGCCCGGTACGTCGTCGCTTTTCGGGGCGTAGTCCTTGGGCGTTTCGTAGCTGCGCGGCGGGGTTAAGCGCTCGCGCTTGTCGCTGCTTTCTTCGGTGTGCAGGGCGGCCAGCAGGCGCTGTCGAGTCAATTCGTCGAGAGCCAGACGGTTGGCGCCATCGGCTAAGTGATCTTGTACGTCTTGGTAAGTCTGGGTGAGTTTTTTCACCATGCCTGCGGTGGTGTTGAAGTGGCTGACCACTTCGCTCTGGTAAGCGTCAAAGCGTTCCTGCATCTCGTCCAACTGACGCTGAGTGCGGTTGGGCGCGGCATTCGGGGCGAAGCGGGCAATCAGAAAACCAATAGCAATACCCGCAACCAAAGTAATGGCGGGGAACAACCAGGCGGTGAGCGTGTGATCCACGAGTCCTTCCTCTCTAAACGGCTTTGCTTTACGTTAACGGCTGGAACCTGCGCTGTATACCGTAAAACACTACCAAGATGTTTGCCGCGCAGGCTGTCTGCTAGACGAGTCGACCTAATGCTAGGTCACGGAGTTTACTGTTGCTCACCCGCGAAACCCCTATAACCATCGCCGGCCCGGTCGGTGATTTGGAAGCCTTATGGCTGGATACCCCTGATGCCAAAGGCGTGGCGTTGATCTGTCACCCTAACCCGGTACATGGCGGCACCATGCTTAATAAAGTGATCTCGACTTTGCAGCGCACCGCCCGCGACTGTGGTTTGGCTACGTTACGTTTTAATTATCGCGGCGTCGGCGCCAGTGCCGGCAGCTCGGATATGACCAGCGGTGAAGTCGACGACGCTCAAGCCGCTGCGGCTTGGCTGCAAGAGCGTTACCCACAACTGCCGATTACCTTGCTGGGTTTCTCCTTCGGCGGCTTCGTCGCCGCGGCCCTAGGTGGCCGTTTAGAAGCCCAAGGCCTGACGTTGACTAAGCTGTTTATGGTCGCCCCTGCCGTGCACCGCTTAACCGCCGAGTTGCCGCCTGCGGCCAACTGTCCGTTGGTGGTGATCCAGCCAGAAACCGATGAAGTGATCGACCCACAGACCGTCTACCAATGGTCGGCCACATTGGGACGTGCCCATGAGTTGCTGAAAGTGGCAGAATGCGGGCACTTTTTTCACGGCAAGCTGACCGATCTCAAGGATTTGCTGTTGCCGCGTCTCTGACCTTGCCGCTGCCCGGCGCTCGCCTGGCAGCAGGCCATCCTAAGTAAAGTGAAGCTGAACATGACCACGCGTATTCTTACCGGCATCACCACCACCGGCACCCCGCACCTGGGCAACTATGCCGGGGCCATCCGTCCGGCGATTGTCGCCAGCCGCGCCGCAGATGCCGACTCGTTCTATTTCCTCGCCGATTACCACGCGCTGATCAAGTGCGATGATCCGGCGCGCATTCAGCGCTCGCGTCTGGAAATCGCCGCCACTTGGCTGGCGCTGGGCTTGGATGTGGATAAAGCCACTTTCTATCGCCAGTCGGATATCCCGGAAATCCCAGAGCTGTGCTGGTTGCTCACCTGCGTGGCCGGCAAGGGCCTGCTCAACCGCGCCCACGCCTACAAAGCCTCGGTGGATAAGAACGTGGAGCAGGGCGAGGACCCGGACGCTGGCGTGACCATGGGCCTGTTCAGCTACCCGGTGCTGATGGCCGCGGACATCCTGATGTTTAACGCGCACAAGGTGCCGGTCGGGCGCGACCAGATCCAACATGTCGAGATGGCCCGTGACATTGGTCAGCGCTTTAACCACCTGTTCGGCAACGGCAAAGAGCTGTTCACCTTGCCTGAAGTGGTGATCGAAGAAGACGTCGCCACCTTGCCCGGCCTCGATGGTCGCAAGATGAGTAAGAGCTACGACAACACCATCCCGCTGTTTGGCACAGCTAAGCAGCTAAAGGACGCCGTGGCGCGCATCGTCACCGACTCCAAGCTGCCCGGCGAAGCGAAAGACCCGGATAACTCGCACTTGTTTACCCTCTATCAGGCTTTCTCTGCCCCTGCACAACAGGCCGCGTTCCGTGCTGAGCTGATCGACGGTTTGGGTTGGGGCGAGGCCAAGCAGCGTTTGTTCCAACTGCTCGACGACGAACTGAGCGAAGCGCGCGAGCGTTACAACGGGCTGATCAACAAACCGTCGGATCTGGAAGATATCCTCCTCACCGGCGCCGCCAAAGCCCGCAAAATCGCCACACCGTTCTTGGGTGAACTGCGCGAAGCTGTGGGTCTGCGCTCGTTCCGCAGTGACGCCGTGGTGGCCTCCGGTGAAAAGAAAAAGGCCAGCAAGGCGGCACGCTTTGTCAGCTTCCGCGATGACGACGGCAGCTTCCGTTTCCGTTTGCTGGACGCGGCAGGCGAGCAACTGCTGTTGTCCAAGTCCTTCGCTGATGGCAAAGCGGCCGGCCAGGTGAACAAGCGCCTGCAAAGCGGCGAAGCGCTGGATGTGCGCGAACAGGACGGCGGCTTTGCCGTGTGGCTGGACGACGAGGCCGTGGCCCAGAGCCCGGCTTTCAGTGATGCAGCCAGCCTTAACGCCGCCATTGAACGCCTACGCCAAGCCCTCGCCCCGCAAGAATAAGCCGGGTCGGTGGATAACGACCGCGCAGCGGTCTTGTCCACCACCGTAGTCGGTGCCTATGTGTGGGCTGCTTGTGCCCTTGGTTCTTGCGGCACCTATGGTGGATGGTTAAAGCGTCATCCACCCTAGGTTCGTGCCGCGCTGGGTAGGGTGGATAACGACCGCGTAGCGGTCTTGTCCACCACCGTAGCCGGTGCCTATGTGTGGGGTGCTTGTGCCCTTGGTTCTTGCGCGGCCCATGGTGGATGGATAAAGCGTCATCCACCCTACGTGCTGTGTTGGGTAGGGTGGATAACGACCGCGCAGCGGTCTTGTCCACCACCGTAGTCGGTGCCTATGTGTGGGCCGCCTGTGCCCTTGGTTCTTGCGCGGCCCGTGGTGGATGGATAAAGCGTCATCCACCCTACGTCGTGCCGTGTTGGGTAGGGTGGATAACGACCGCGCAGCGGTCTTGTCCACCGCCTTAGTCGGTGCCTATGTGTGGGCTGCTTGTTTCCTTGGTTCTTGCGCGGCCCATGGTGGATGGGTAAAGCGTCATCCACCCTACATGGGCGACGGTAGGGTGCCATCGCCGCACGGGCGCTTGCACCGCATGACTCGCATCTGCCTGCCATCACTCATGCTGGCGTGGTTTCAGCAAGTGCATGATTTTGGTGCAAAACCCTCTTTATGTTGGGGTTAAGTCTGGCGATAAACGGCGCGGCTGATGCGCCTGTCGCCAAAACCTCGTTAACACCCAGAATATTCGTCGCTCGGCATGGGGCTTGGATTGCCAAGAGGCGGGGGCATCGTTACAGTTACGCCCCGTTTTTTGCCCGGCATACCCGTGATGACCCCGTTAGAACGCTATCAGGCTGATCTGAAACGCCCCGATTTCTTCCACGACGCCGCCCAGGAAACTGCAGTTCGCCATCTGCAGCGCCTCTACGACGACCTGTTGGCCCGTGAAAACGCCAGCACCGGGTTTATCGGCAAACTGTTTGGCAAGAAACCGCAAGGGCCGGTCAAGGGGCTGTATTTCTGGGGTGGGGTCGGGCGCGGCAAAACCTATCTGGTGGATACCTTCTTCGACGCGCTGCCGTTTGAGCGCAAGATGCGCACCCACTTCCACCGCTTTATGAAGCGTGTGCACGAAGAGATGCGCACCCTCGACGGCGAAAAGAACCCGCTGACCATCATCGCCAAACGCTTCGCCGATGAGGCGCGGGTGATCTGCTTCGACGAGTTCTTCGTCAGCGATATTACCGACGCCATGATCCTCGCCATGTTGCTGGAAGAGCTATTCAAAAATGGCGTTAGCCTGGTGGCCACTTCCAACATCGTGCCTGACGGTCTGTACCGCGATGGCCTGCAACGCGCGCGCTTCCTGCCGGCGATTGCCCTGCTTAAAGAACACACCGAGATCGTCAACGTCGACAGTGGCGTCGATTACCGCCTGCGCGCGCTGGAGCAAGCCGAGCTGTATCACTGGCCGCTGTCCGAGGCCGCTGAGCAGGCCATGACCCGTGACTTTAAAAATCTCACGCCGGAGTGTGCTAAGTCCACGCCCAACGATGTGCTGATTATTGAGAACCGCGAAATCCGCGCGCGCCTGACGTGCGATGACGTGGCTTGGTTCGACTTCCGCGATATCTGCGACGGTCCACGCAGCCAGAACGATTACATCGAGCTGGGCAAACTGTTCCACGCCGTGCTGATCTCCAATGTGGAGCAGATGTCCACGCCCAAGGACGATATCGCCCGGCGCTTTATCAACCTGGTGGACGAGTTCTACGACCGCAACGTCAAGCTGATTCTGTCCGCTGAAGTGGAGCTCAAAGACCTCTACACCGGTGGCCGCCTGACTTTCGAGTTCCAGCGTACCCTGAGCCGCTTGCTTGAAATGCAATCCCACGAGTTTCTCTCGCGGCCACACAAGCCTTAACCTCTTGTGTGCAGACAAGCCCGGCTCGCCGGGCTTTGTTGTTTCTAGCGTCTGTCTAACGAGCGCCGGCGCGATACACTGAGCCATAACCCTTTTCCAGCGGTACCTGCGATGACCTTTGCTGAACTTGGCTTGATTGAGCCCCTGCTGCGCACCCTCGACAGCCTCGACTACAAAACCCCTACCGCCGTGCAGGCGCAAGCCATTGGCCCGGTGCTTAAAGGTCGTGACCTGATGGCCGCAGCGCAAACCGGCACGGGTAAAACCGCCGGCTTCGCCTTGCCGCTGTTGCAGCGCCTGATGCAGGAAGGCCCGCAGGTGGCGAGCAACTCGGTGCGCGCCTTGGTGCTGGTGCCGACTCGTGAGTTGGCCGAGCAAGTGCTGCAAAGCTTTATCACTTACGGTCAGCATCTGCCGCTGCGCAGTTATGCGGTGTATGGCGGGGTCAGCATCAACCCGCAGATGATGAAGCTGCGCAAGGGCGTCGACGTGCTGGTGGCCACCCCTGGGCGCTTGCTCGATCTGTACCGGCAGAACGCGGTGAAATTCAATCAGGTGCAAGCGTTGGTGCTGGATGAAGCCGACCGCATGCTCGACCTGGGTTTCTCCCGCGAGCTGGACGATGTCTTCGTCGCGCTACCGAAAAAACGCCAAACCCTGCTGTTCTCCGCGACCTTCTCCGAAGCCATTCGCGGCATGGCGCGTCTGATGCTCAAAGACCCGCTGTCCATTGAAGTGACACCGCGCAACGCCGCCGCCACTTCGGTTAAGCAGTGGCTGATCCCGGTGGATAAAAAGCGCAAGAGCGAACTGTTTTTGCACCTCTACCAGCACAACCGTTGGGGCCAGGCGCTGGTGTTTGTGAAGACGCGCAAGGGCGTCGATGAGCTGGAGGCTGAGCTGCAACACCACGGCATCAGCGCCGACTCGATCCACGGCGACAAACCACAAGCCACCCGCCAGCGTGCCCTGCAACGCTTTAAAGATGGCGAAGTAAAAGTGCTGGTGGCCACCGATGTGGCCGCGCGCGGCCTGGATATCGACGACATGCCGCTGGTGGTCAACTTCGACCTGCCCATCGTCGCCGAAGACTATGTGCACCGCATTGGCCGCACTGGCCGCGCCGGCACCACCGGCCAGGCCGTATCGCTGGTGTGCGCGGATGAAGTGCAACTGCTGTCGGCCATCGAAACCCTGATTCAGCAAGTGATCAAACGGCTGGAAGAGCCCGACTTTATCCCCGACCACCGCGTGCCACAGACCCTGCCCGGCGGCCAAGTGGTGAAGAAACCGAAGAAGCCGAAAAAACCGAAAGTGGTTGGCGGCGGCAAAGGCGGCAGCCTAGGCCGCTGGATGGAAGCTGACGCCCCGGCTGCGCCGGACGTTAAAGCCGTACGCAAAGTGCCGAGCTTTGGCGGCAAGCCCAAGCCGAAGGCGCGCGGTTAACCCTTCAAGCTCTGGCGCGGCTCAGCCCAGCCGCTTGAGCCGCGCCAGCTCAGCCGTAGGACGGATTAGCCACGCAGTGGCGTAATCCGTCGTTTGGGTAAAGTCTGTGAGCTTGGCCTGAGGCTAACTGAGCATTTCATGCTCAATCACCCGCCCCAACCCTCCACCACAATCCGCAGCGTGCCAATAAACCCCGGCCGGATATCGGCGGCGGTGCCTATTGGGATGCGGATTTCGCGGCTGCCGTCGGCCAGTGGTTTCACCTCAGCTTGGACATCGGCGCAAAGTTGGCCGTGTTTTGAGGTGAAGCCGTAGCTGACGCTTTTGTCGCGGATGGCGAAGGTGAGAGTGTCGCGATAGCTGAAGCCTTGGGCATAGCCGTCGAACCAGAATTTGTTGTCCACCTCAAAAGCCGGAACGTGCACGCCCAGGTCCAGGGTGAAGACCAGCGCTTTGTCCGGGCAGTCCTTGCCCTTAGCGTCTTTGAGCAGGTAGCCGGTGAACAGGTAGATGGGCTTTTTCCGCTCCTTGATCTCGTCGTATTTCTCCATCAGTGCGGAGCTTTGGTCGTAGCGGCGTTCGTGCAGGCTGTAGTTGGGGCCGTTGCGCACGCGAGCGCAGACGTCGAAGTGGTAGACGCCGGCGATGGTTTTGCCTTGGTCTTTTTTCTCCTGAATCGTGGTCGGCAGCGGCAGGTCGTCAATCTCCAGGGTGATGGTCACTTGGTAATCACCGAAAAGGAAACGCCGCAGGTTTTGGTAGCCGGCTTCGGAGTTGACGATGCCGTAGGGGCCGGAGTGGCTGCGGTAGATCACAGCGCGGGGGGCGCCTTGCACGTAGGCGTTTTCCATCATCACCAGGCCGTCGCTGCAGGGGCCGGTGCCTTTTTTCGACAGGCCGAAAAAGGCTTCGTAGTCACGGTAGTTAGAGCCGATCAGGCAAAAGAAACGTGAGGGCGGGAAGCTCTCATACAGGCTATTGACCGCCTGTGCTTTGCTCAGTCCCAGGTAGCTGCGCATGCGTTCGCGGTCGAAATTACCGATTTGCATGCGATCCAGGGCGCCTAAGTCCGGCACGTTAAAGCCGAGCATGTCGATACCGTTATGCGGCGTGCCATAGGTGAAGACTTTATCCACCAGGGGCTCAAATGGCTTGCCCAGGGCTATATCCAGTTCGGCGCTGGTATGCCCGGCACTGTCCAGTTGCGCTTGTTTAAGGCCTCGGGCGCAGGTGTTTTGCAGGTAGGTACGGCAGATCAAACCGCCCATGGAGTGGGCGACCAGATAGACGCGAAAATCTTTGCGGGCCTTGGCATCGGCGCCGCAAATGGCGTTGCGCACTTGAATGATAAAAGCCCGCAGGCCGACGGCGAAGTCTTCCATGCTGCGCCGCTTACCGTTGCCGAGGGACTGCGAGACGCTTTCGTAGTAGCGATAAATCCAGATGGAGCGTGATGGCGCCGGCTTGCTGGAGTAATCGATGCCGCCATTTTGAAAGGCATCGACGTAGTCATGATCTTTGATCAGGCGCAGCAGCGGCGACTCAAAAATAAAGGCCTGGGCCGCGCCTTTGGAGTCCTGGCGCAACATGGCCGAGCCCAGGTTAAAGCCCATATAAGGGTCGGCAGTGGTGGCTTCGATTTCGCTCATGCTGGCGGCAAAGCCGCGCAGGTAGATGATGGGGTAGTAGGGGTGGGTAATGGTGGCGGGCATGGTGGGCTCCTGTACGCATGGCTGGCTGGTGCAGGCAGTCATTTTTGCTAGGTGGGCGCAGCTTAATAAGTGCGTAATTCTGATAGTGCGCTCTGCTGGACCAAGAGTTAGTTAGTCCACGCGGCCGCTGCGCATGCGTATTGGCCAACTGATGGCGCGCCTAGTGCTTGGCTGCCCCCATAGCTCGCTGATGTCGTCGGCGAAGCGCTCCAGCAAGTCGGCACGTCCGGCTTGGGCTGCGCTGCGTACCGCTGACCAAGTGCTGAGGTAGCCGAGAAATTGCTCGAGATCCCAGCTCAGCTCAATCGACAACGCCGGTGGGCTGAGTTCGGCAAAGGGGAAGTCGAGGCTGGCGTAACCGCTGTCGACCAGCTTGCGCTCGGGGGGCCAGTAGGGGCCGATTTCGTCCCAATAAAAGCGCTGAAAGCGCGCCTCCAGTTCACCGCCCAGCTGCAGCACGCCGTAACTGATAAGGGCAAGGAGTGCTTGCGGCGCGGCGACGCGACGTACTTCAGCGTAAAAGCGCGGTAGATCAAACCAGTGCGCGGCTTGGGCGGCGCTAATCAGGCTGGCGCTATGCTCGGCCAGTGGCAGTTGTTCCGCCGGCGCCGTGAGGTAACTCAGCCCCGGCTGCACGACGGCATGCTGGATTTGCTCAGCGCTGGGATCAACGCCGAGCACGCGCTGAAAATGCGTGGCCAGTTGTTGACTGAGCTGGCCGTTACCGCAGCCGACATCAATGGCTAGGCGGCTATCCGGTGCCTGCTCGGCCAGGTAAGCAGCGAGCTGCGGTGGGTATTCAGGGCGGAAGCGGGCATAGGCTTGGCCGCCTTGAGTGAACCAGTTTGGGCTTGCGTGGTGCATAAGTAGACACTCCCTGTGCGCATGATCAAGCAGCCTGAACCTACATCTAAGCCTGCGCCTGCTAGTTGTTCTGCGCAACCCGCCAGAGCACGCCGCTGGGGTCAAACAGGATAAATTCACGCATGCCCCATGGCTGGTCTTGCGGCGGGATCAGGCGCACGCCGAAGCGCTCATCCAGCCGAGCGGCGCTGACCTGTTGCCACCAGCTATCCACATCCTCCACCAACAGATGCATCACGAAGTTTTGGGCTTGCTCTGGCACATAGAAGTTTTGCAGAAGGAAGGCGCAGTGCTCGCCGTGGCTGAAGTAGGCGAGTTGCTCGTCGTGCCAGCCCGGCTTAAAGCCCAGGGCTTGGTAGAAGTCTTGGCTTAAGGCGAAGTCGCGGGCGGGGACGAAGGTTTTCAGTTCCACACTTTTTAACATCACGGCGTCCTGCGTAGGTGATGGTTGAGTGAACAGATTAAGCCTTGGCTTGAGCCGCTTGCAGCTGTTTTTTGTGGGTGGCAGCGGCGGTCATGTCGTAGATCACCACGCAGATATGCTCCACCTCCCCAGTGGCGCCGGCCAGCGGCAGGAGGGTGACGTTTTGGTACATAAAGTCCTCCTGGCCGGTGATGGGTTGGTAGTTTTTAAAATGCAGCAGGTACGGGTGTTGCTCCCACAGGCTAAAGGCGCGGGTGCCGAGCTGCACCACGGTATCGACTTTACGCCTGAGCCAAGGCTCGTCGATCTCCGCGAACAGGCTAAACAGCACCTTGCCGTGGACCTCATCGGGGCCTAAGCCTGAGTGGTTTTCCATAAAGCTGTTCCACACCTCGATCTGGTACTCGCGGTCGAGGACGATCACGCCGACGTCGATGCACTGGACGATATCCAGCAGCCAGTGGACTTCTTTGATGTCGATCTGGGCGGGCATGGCTTAGCTCATCAGGTAGTTGATTTTGTGGGTCAGGCGCTTGATCGAATCTTCGGTAAACAGCAGCAGTAAATCGAAGTGGATGTGGTGCGCTTCCAGGCTGTAGCTGATCTCCACGGCCAGGGTCTGTTTCCAGCGCCGCTGGTTGAGGTGGATCAGCCGTTCGATGGATTGGTGCTGGCCTAAGGACTGCGGATGGCCTTGGGAGAAGCGCACATCGATTTGCTCGGCGATCCCGGCGAGGCAGGCACCGATGATGATGCTGGAGAGGTCGAGGAGCATCTCGGCGGTTTCCACTTCGCTGCGCGGTTGCCACTTGAGCAGGCGGGCCATGTCGGCCACTTCTGCGTCGTGGAATAACAGCAGCGCCTCGCCGGCAATGCCGTCGCCGATAAACCCCTGGCACACCGCACTTAAGCGCTCGCCGTGCATGGCGTCGGTGAGGGTCATATGCAGTTCGCTGACCTCAAAGATATTCACCTGTGGCACCGGCAGTTGTACAAACACGCCGAGTACTTTGGCCAGCAGTGCGGCAGCGCGGCCCATGGCGACGTTGCTGACTTCGCGCAGAGCATCGCGGGAGTTGACCTTTAGTGGCACTTGGCTGCTGTGATCGCGGGCAGGGGCCTGGGTTTGCCCATCGAACAACCCCAGTTGGCTCAGGGTGCGCTCCAGGATCGCCGGCTCTGCTGGCTTGCGGATAAAGGCCAGGGCGCCGAGTTGCTGGACGCGGCGCTGGGCTTCTTCCTGAACATCGCCAGAGACCACGATCACCTTGCAGCTCAGGCCCTCGTCGCGTATCGCCGCGAGGGTTTGGTAGCCATCCAGCACCGGCATGGTCAGGTCGAGCAGCATCACCTGGCCCGCGCCTTGGCGCAGCAAGGCGAGGGCTTCCTGGCCGTTACTGGCCTGGCTGATGGTCACCGGCCATTGTTGCGGCAGGGCGCGGATCAACTGTTTGCGCGCCATGCCTGAGTCATCACATACCAGCAGTGGGATCACGGCGATGCATTACCTTATGGGAAGTGGGCTGCACACAAGCATAGTCGCTGGTGCTCAAGCTGCTGGCGATTTGCCCTGTGTGGCCAGCCAGCGCAGCACACCCATGGCGGCTTGGCGGCCGCTGGCAAAGCAGGCGGTGAGCAGGTAACCGCCGGTGGGTGCTTCCCAATCGAGCATTTCTCCGGCGCAAAAGGTGCCGGGCACTGTGCTGAGCATCAGGTTTTGATCGAGCGCGGCGAAGCTGACACCGCCTGCGCTACTGATCGCCTCCGCCAAGGGCCGCGCTTTAACCAGGGTGATGGGCAGCGCTTTGATCGCGGCGGCTAACTGCGCAGGATGATTAAACGCAGCGGCGCTGGTCAGTTCGCGCAGCAGGGCCGATTTAACCCCGTCGATGCCGGCCTGGCGGTGCAGGTGTTTGGCCAGGGACTGGCTGCCCCGTGGTTTGCTTAAGGCCTTGTGCAGTTTATCCACAGGCGTTTGCGGCAGCAGATCGAGGTAGACCGTGGCGCTGCCATGCTGGTTTAGCGTACGGCGAATATCGGCGGACAGCGCGTAGACCAAGCTGCCTTCGATGCCACCGTCAGTGAGGACAAACTCACCAACGCGCGGGGCCTGATCGGGTAGCTGCAGGCTGACGTTTTTCAGTGGCGCGCCGGCAAATTTATCCCGTAAGAAGGGGCTCCAGGCGTTCACCTCAAAGCCGCAGTTGCTCGGCTCCAGCGCAGTGATCTGCACCTGGCGGGCGCTTAATAACTCGACCCAGGCGCCATCGGAGCCCAGCCGTGGCCAGCTGCCGCCGCCCAGGGCCAAAAGCGTCGCAGCGGGCCTGAGTAACTGCTCCGTGTCGGCACCTGCGATACGCAGCGCGCCGTGCTCATCCCAACCCAACCAGTGCTGGCGGGTATGAATCTGCACGCCGAGTTCGCGCAGGCGTTTGAGCCAGGCGCGTAGCAGCGGCGCGGCCTTCATATCGGTGGGGAAGACGCGGCCGGAGGTGCCGACAAAGGTGTCGATGCCCAAGCCATGAATCCACGCCCGCAGCGCCTCGGCGTCAAACGCCTCAAGCCACTGGCTAACCGGCTGCGCACGTGCGCCATAGCGGCTGATAAAGGCCGGCTTGGCTTCAGAGTGGGTGATGTTCATGCCGCCGACCCCAGCCAACAAGAACTTGCGCCCCACCGAAGGCATGCGCTCGTACAGATCGACCGTGAGGCCGGCCTGCGCCAGCACTTCAGCGGCCATCAGGCCGGCAGGGCCGGCACCGATGATGGCGACGCGGGGGGAAGTTGGGGTTGGATTCATGGCGGCAGGTCAGTCAGTGGCAGAAACAACGTGCTGCGTATTCTACCCGAGGTGGCGGGTTACGGCCTGGTTGGCCTTGTCATTGCGGGCTGCTTCGGGCAGTGTCGGGGGAATTTCTCTGCCCGGAGTTTGCTATGTCTGACCTTTATCCCAGTGTTGACCCCGATGGTTTGCTTGAGTACTCGGTGGTCTATACCGACCGTTCGCTGAACCATATGTCGCAAGCCTTCCAAGGCGTGATGCGGGATATCTCCAGCACCCTTAAGCAGGTGTACAACGCCGCCGCCGTGGCGGTGGTGCCGGGCAGTGGCACCTATGGCATGGAGGCCGTCGCGCGGCAGTTGGCTACGGGGCAAAAATGCCTGGTGATTCGCAACGGTTGGTTTAGCTATCGCTGGACGCAAATCTTCGACGCCGGGCAGATTCCGGCATCGTCCACTGTGCTCAAAGCACGCCCCATCAACAGCCACAAACAAGCGCCCTTTAGCCCGCCGCCCTTGACCGATGTGCTGGCGACTATCGCCGCGGAAAAGCCGCAGCTGGTGTTTGCTCCACACGTGGAAACCTCGTCGGGGATGATCCTGCCCGATGGTTATCTGCGTGCCGTGGCCGATGCGGTACACGCCGTCGGTGGTTTGTTTGTGCTGGACTGCATCGCCTCCGGCACCCTGTGGGTGGATATGCAGGCGTGTGGCGTCGATGTGCTGATCAGCGCGCCGCAAAAAGGCTGGAGCGCTTCGCCGTGCTGCGCCTTGGTCATGCTCAGTGACGCCGGCAAGGCGCGGGTCGAGGCCACCCAGAGCAGCAGCTTTGCTTGCGATCTGAAAAAGTGGCTGCAAATCATGCAAGCCTACGAGCAAGGCGGCCATGCCTACCACGCGACCATGCCCAGCGATGCCCTGGCACGTTTTCGCGAGGCCATGCTGGAGGCCAAAGCCAAGGGTTTTGGCACGCTGCGCAATCAGCAGCAGGCGCTGGGGGAGCAGGTGCGTGCGCTGCTGGCGCGCAAAGGTTTTGTCAGCGTGGCGGCGCCGGGTTTTGAAGCGCCGGGGGTGGTGGTCTGCTACACCGACGATGCCGGGATTAAAACGGGCAGCAAGTTCGCCGCCTTAGGTTTGCAAATCGCCGCTGGCGTGCCGCTGCAATGCGACGAGCCGGCGGATTTCCAAACCTTCCGCCTGGGCCTGTTTGGCCTCGACAAACTGGGCAATATCCCGCGCACTGTTGCGACCCTAGAACAAGCCTTGGATAAAGTGCTGGCCGGCTAATGCCGCCTTACAACCAGTACTTGGGATAGCTGTTGCGGTGGCGGGCGTTGTTCACCAGCCAGGCCACCGCGACTATGACCACGGAGCCCGCCAGCACCGGAGTGAGCAAATAAGTCCAGCTCGCGCCGGCCGCAATCACCACCAATGGATTAGCCCCTGCTGGCGCATGCAGGGTGCGCGTCTGTTGCATCAGCACCAAGGCCAGGGCTACGCCCAGTGCGCCGACCCACCAAGCATTGCCTAAGCCATTGAGCAACACCAAGCCAACCAAAGTGGAGAGCAAATGTCCGCCGATAATGCTGCGCGGCTGTGCCAGGGGCGAGTCCGGCACGCCGAAAGCCAGCACACAACTGGCGCCAAAGGCGGCCATCAGCCAGGGCGTACCCGAGGCGTGGCTGAGCCAGCCAGTGCTGCCAATGGCGATCAGGGTGCCGATAAACGACACCAGGCTATAACTCAATGACGGCGCGGCAGGGGCTTGGGATTTAAGCAGGCGGCTAATAGACATTGCAGTCGTACTTGAGGTGGGGGAAGATGGCGCAAGGATACCGATCGGTTTCCTTGCGTGTCAACCGATCGGTATCCCTGTGTTTTATCTCTCTGGAGCCGCGCCATGAGCACATCCCAAGCCATCACTGAGGCTGCCTTGCAGTTGTTCTATCGGCAGGGCTTCCATGCCTCCGGGGTAGAGCAGTTGAGCCAGGAGGCAGGGGTGACCAAAAAGACCCTGTACCGCCACTTTCCCAGCAAAGAGCATCTGGTGGCGGCCGCCTTGGCGCAGCGCCATCAGGACTTTATGGCGGCCATGAGCTCTTTTGTGGAAAGCGTCGAGGCGAGTCAGCGGCCCTTGGCCTACCTCGACTTTATCGGCGCCTGGGTGCAGCAGGGCGACTTTTGCGGCTGCCTGTTTATCAACGCCGCAGCTGAGTACAGCGCCCTCGAAGCACCGCCCCACGGCCAGGCGCAGGCGCATAAGCAGCAGTTGCTCGAATACCTCAGCAGGCTGTGCGCTGAAGCCGGTTTTACACAGCCGCGGCAGACCGCCATGCAGCTGTTTGTGCTGGGCGAGGGCCTGATTGTCAGCGCTCAGGTGCAGGGCCCGCTGCCTGAGTTGTTGCGGGCGAGCCGGCAGGTGGCTGAGCTGCTCACCGCACAAGCACCAGTGCGACGTTGATAGCGTGCCCCAGCAAGCCAGGTTGTCTGTCCGCTTATCCCTAGCTCGCTAGAGTGAGCCTCCTGCGCGAATAGCTAGGCGCCAGTCGTGAGCCACTCAAAGGCTTGAGGGCAAACTGCCGAGATGGACGTGCCGCGTGATGAGGGCGAAGTCTGTGCGCGACAGCGGCACGAAACGCGACGTGGCCCTGCTCAATATGCTGCTGCAATAAACCGCAGTTAACCGGCTAAGACCCATGCATGAGGGCACCTGAACGGCTGCCCTCGTGCTGTGCTGCATTTGACTATCGAGCAGGGTCCATGCGCCGGTAGATTGGCGGCAAACAGTGCCGGCTGCACAGTTTTTGCCGTTTATCTTGTTCCTCCTAATCTGACAGTTAATTGTTGATCAATGAACTTCAATTAAAGCGAGGGAGCGCTGTCATAGCGCTCCTCGGCGGTTTTTTCGGAGTTCTTGCATGCAGTCGTTTCAGGGGGGCAGCACTGACCATCCCACACTCGTTAATGCCAATGATTTGGCCCTGACGCAGTCCGCCATGGAGGTGCTTGAGGCATTGCCGCATCGGGTCTGGGCCATGCAAGGCGAGCGCCACTATCACAATCGCCGTTGGCGCGAGGCGTTTGGCAGCGCCGCTGAGAATTGGCTGGAGGCGGTGTGCACCACACAACGAGCGCAGGTGTACAGCGCTTGGCAGCAAGCGCTGAGCAGCAACCACCGCTTTAGCTATGAATGCCGCATGCGCATGGTCGACGGCAGTTACCGCTGGTGCCTGCTGCTGGCCGATGTGCAAACCAGCGATAGTGATGGGCCGCCGCTATGGTGGCTGACCTGCACCGATATCGATGACCGGGTGGCGGCGCAACTACGGACTAACGCCCGCTTAAAAATGCTCGATGACATGCTTGATGCCAGCGTAGACTGCATCAAGGTGCTGGATACCCATGGCCGCGTGGTGCATATGAACCGTTCCGGCTGCCGCGCTTTAGGGGTAAGTGCTGAGACGGGCTTTGGCATGCCTTGGCTGCCGCTGCTGGGCCCGGCGGTGCGCAAACGCGGCCAGGCCGCATTGAATAAAGCCCGTGCCGGGCGCAGCGCGCGTTTCGCCGGGCTCAGTGGTTGCGGGCCAACGCAGCAGAGTTGGGACAACATCCTCACGCCGTTGCGTGACCCGGACTCCGGCGCGGTCGAAGGGATTCTCTGTGTCTCGCGCGATGTCACTGCGCAGTTGGAGGTGCAGCGGCGCTTGCGCGTGGCGGTGGAGCGCGATGAGCTGACCGGGCTGCACAATCGCTTGGCCTTTCGCCGCCATCTGCGGCGCGCCCTGCAACGGGCACGCGAAAGTCGCCAGCGGGTGGGCGTGCTGCTGCTCGATCTGGATCACTTTAAACACGTCAACGACACCTTGGGACATCCCGCGGGTGATCATCTGTTGCAAGTGTTGGGGCAACGCCTCAGCGCTTGGGCGCCAAGTCATGTGTTCGTGGCGCGCCTAGGGGGAGATGAATTCTCCTTGGTGGTGCGCAACGATCCGGATGAGCAGATGATGGCTGATTTAGCCGCGCAACTGCTGACCCAGCTCGATGCCGTGGTGACCTATGCCGGGCGCAGCATCAAGGGCGGGATGAGCATTGGCTGGGCGATGTACCCGGACGATGCGCCTGACTCGGCGACCCTGATGAAATGCGCCGACCGCGCCCTGAATGATCTGAAAGCCGCTGGTCGCGGCTCGGCGCGTCGCTATACCGCTGAGCTGCTGGCGCACAGCGAAGCCAAGCTGCAGCAGATGAATCTGTGCCGGGTGGTGATCAGCGAGGATCGCGTGGTGCCCTATTACCAGCCCAAGGTACGCCTGTGTGACGGGGCATTGATCGGCTTCGAGGCTCTGCTGCGCTGGCGCTCCGCCTGTGGCGTCGAGCTGCCTTACCAACTGGCCGAGGCGTTTAATCACTATGACCTAGCCAGCCAGCTCGACGCCCAGATGCACAACAAGGTGCTCGCCGATATGGCCGGCTGGTTGCGCCAAGGCCTGAGTCTGGTGCCGGTGTCGATGAATGTGGCGCCCATGGAGTTTCTGCGCGATGACTATGCCGAGCTGTTTCTGCAGCGCATCGCCGCCCATGGCATCGCCGCGCACTGGGTCGAGCTGGAGGTCACCGAACATATGCTCGAAGCCCGTGGCGCTGACTATGTGCTGCGTGCCTTGCACCTGCTTAAAGCGCGCGGCGTGCGCATCACCTTGGATGATTTCGGCAGTGGTCACTCCTCGTTTAACCGCCTGCGCGACTATCCCGTGGACTGCCTGAAGCTCGACTACGACTTTATCAGTCGCCTGGAGCACGAGCCCCATGTGCGCGCCATCGTGCGGGCGATCACTCAGCTGGGGCCGAGCCTTAACCTGGATATAGTCGCTGAGGGCATTGAATCCGAGTCACAGCGTGAATTGCTGCTTGAGGCCGGTTGTGAAATCGGCCAGGGCCTGTTGTTCAGCGCACCGCTGGATGCCGCCCAAGCGCAAGCGCTGATGTGCCGCTGCGGCCCGCGCCTAAACTACTGATGGAAGGTCCGCCCCAGGGCCTCTAAACGGCTGCCGATGGGCAGCAGGCGTTGGCTGCTTTCGGCGAAGGTTTCCACATCCGCGACCGTGTGTTGCGCAATGTTCTGCACGGCCTGCAAGCGCCCGACTATGTCTAAACTGGCGCTGCTTTGCTCGCGGGTGGTGCTGACGATGCTGCCGTTGAGCTGATCGATATGGCGGATATCATCGCCCACCGCTTGGAGCATTTGCGCCGCCTGGCGGCTGTCCTCGACGCAGCGCTCAACCCCGGCGTGGCTGTCATGCATGGCGCTCGCCGCCTCGCGGCTGCCTTGTTGCAGGGCATTGATGATGCCGTGGATCTCTTGGGTCGAGGTGGCAGTACGTTGGGCCAGATTGCGTACTTCATCCGCCACCACGGCAAAGCCGCGGCCTTGCTCGCCGGCCCGGGCGGCCTCGATGGCGGCGTTAAGGGCGAGCAGGTTGGTTTGCTCGGCGATGCTGCTGATCACCTCCAGCACGCTGCCGATTTTCTGCGCCTGCTCAGCCAGGGTTTGCACGGTGCTGTCGGTGCTGCGGATGCGCTGCGCCAGCTGGCTGATTTCCTCTTGGGCGCGGTTGACGCTTTGTTGTCCCTGGCTGATTTGGCCACTGGCTTGGCTGGCATGGGCCACCGCTTGCTCAACCTGCTCGGCGATCTGGCCCATGGCATCGCCCATGCGCTGCATGGACTCGTTCATCTGCGCCACTTCTTGCAACTGCAGCTTGGCGCCACGCTCTAGCGTGTGGCTGGCGTCGGCCAGCTCCAAGCCCAGCTCATTGAGGCCATTGGAATCGCGCACGACACCATCGACCAAGGCGGTGATTTGCTCGAAGAACTGATCGAAACGTTCGGCCAGGGACAGGTTTTTCCGGCCATGGCGTGGGTCATTTGCGCTGGCGCTAAATTGCGAGGTGACGGCGAGCATTTTATCCAGCATGTCCTGGCTTTCCACCGCGTCGGCTTGGCTCTGGGTCGCCAGGTAGAGCAGGGCGAGGGTTTCCATCACCACATAAAAGGCATGCACAAACACCATGCTCCAGCCGCCTTGGTGCTGCATCACAAACACCGGCAAGCCTTGGTTTTGCAGAAAGTGAAACAGCAGGTGGTGGACGGCAATGGTTCCGGCGGCGACTAAAATCGGTAGCCAATCGCGGTAAAAAGTCAGCACCGCGAGCAAGGCGAAGATGCCAAAGTGCGCCTCAATCACCCCCCGCGCTTGGTTGATATGCAGCGCCGCCATAATCATCAAGCCCACCGCCAGGCAGCAACGCATCCAGCGGCTGCCGCTGATAGTACGGTACAGCAGGGTCAGCGCCAGCGCCGTGCCGCCACCGACGATCAGGGATTGGCTGAAGGTGTTGTGCCAGAACGCCAAGGCCAGGGAGAACAGCAGCATTAGCCAGACTAAACCGAGCATGATGCGATCAGCTTTGCGGTAATGTTCAATAAAACGTGCGCGTACCTGCATTGGGGACTTCCTGTGGCAAACGTTGGTCAGGTCACTCGGCAGTTTTGCTTGGCAGGCTTGCACTCGTGTCGGCGTAGGCCGTATGAATGCACTGTAGGGATTGACCTGGGTGTAGAAGTCACCTTAGTTAAGCTCCGCAGTCTTCGCCAATCACGTCCGTCAGATGGCCACTTTTTTGCCATCACTAGCTGTTAAGTGCCTTAGCGGTACGGGGCTTATCAAGGAGAGATCATGAAGCTCTACGGTATGTTGGATTCCCCCTATGTGCGGCGCGTGGCGATTAGCCTCGATCATTACGGCGTGGCCTTTGAGCATGCGCCCCTGTCGGTGTTTCGCCATTTCGAGCAGTTCGCTGAGGTCAACGCGGTGGTTAAAGCGCCGACCTTGGTGCTGGATGACGGCACGGTGTTGCTCGATTCCAACCTGATTCTGGATTTATTCGAGCACCAAGCCCCAACTGATAAACGCCAGCTGCCCCAAGCCCCGCAAGAACGTGCCCAGTCATTGCGGGTGGTAGGTTTGGCCATGGCGGCCTGTGATAAAGCCGTACAGTGGGTGTACGAGCGCGAGTTGCGTCCGCCGCAGAAGCAGCATGAGCCGTGGCGGGCGCGGGTCACCACGCAAGTGCACGCCGCCTGTAAGGCGCTGCAGGAGGAAATCATCGCCGAGCGGGGAGTCAGCGCCCAGCGCCTGGATCAGGCCAGCATCATCAGCACCATCGCTTGGACCTTTATCCAGTTTATGGCTTCGGATGTGATCGGCGCCGATGACTATCCGCAACTGGCCGCCTTTGCCGCAGGCTTTGAGCAACTGCCGCTGTTTAAGCGCTATCCGCTGGAATAACTCAGGCTTGGTTTAGGGCTGGCTGCGCCCGTGCTGTTGTAGCCAGTGCTCGACCATGTCGCCTAAAGTGCGTGGCTGGCCACTGGCGATCCACGCCATAAACGCGCGGTCGAACTTAAACTCGGCGCCACAGTGCAGACGCATAAAGCGGCGCACGTTCTGGGTGTTCTTATAGCCGGTATCGAGCGCGGTAGCGTGGCTGAGCGGGGCTTTGTGCCAGTCCAGTGGCATAGCGTTATGTCCTTAAACCTGGCCTGTTGCGTACAGCTCCGGGCGGCGGTCCTGATGAATATCGTTATTGGCGCTAACCCGCTTATCGCGTGCCTGCGCAAGGTTGATTGTCGCTAGCAGCAAGCCTTCTGCGGCATTGGCTTGGCGTAAGGAGGGCGTCAGCGGGTAGCCGTCGGCATCGACGATCACCGAGCCGCCGACCCAGTCCACCCCGCGCTCTGTCCCGGCGCGATCACAGACCGCGATAAACAGGCGATTGACCGAGGCATTGGCTTGTACCCGAATGATCTCCGCCGGCCGCTCGCCTTGTGGCCGCGGGCCATCCGGCCAGTTCACCGGGGCGCAGAGCAAGTCGGCGCCGGCCAAGGCCGGTAGGCGCACCCACTCTGGAAACTCAAGGTCATAACAGATCATCACCGCCAGCACGCCGTGGACGGTTTTGATCAGCATGGGCGGGGCGTCGCCGGCGCTGAACACTTGCCCCTCGGCGTCCCATAAATGCGCTTTGCGATAGACCCCGAGCACACCGCTGCGATCAATCAGCGCCGCGCTGTTGTACAGCTGCTGAGTCTCGCCGCGCTCACAGAAGCCCCCGACAATCAGCACATCGAGCTCCTTGGCCAGGCGGTGCCACAGTTGCAAGGTGGCGCCCTCGGTGGTTTCCGCCAGTTGCTGCGCCTGGGCCTTGTCGACGAACACGTAGCCGCTTTGCACCAGCTCAGGCAGCACGATGATCTGGGCGCCGGCCTGGGCCGCGTCGCGAATGGCACGCTCACTCAACTGCTGGTTGTAAGCGACATCGGCGAGCTTGGGGGCCACCTGGCAGCAGGCGACGGTGACTGTGTGGTTGTGTAGACCTGGGCTGTGCATATCTGGGTTTCCTTAAGGCCAGAGGGTTGAGGTGAAAGCTTGGCGTTTGCGCTGACGGCTCGCTCAAACAGGCCGTTGGCCAAGCAACGCTCGACCAATCCGCCGGCTAATGCAAGCGCGTTAGGCACGGTAAAAGCTGCCGGGTCAGTTCAAGCCGCGCTGCTGCCACACTTGGCTGGCGCAGTGATGGAGGATGCCGTGACGCCGGGCCAGGGCGTGGCGATCCTTGTCATAGCCGCCACCAATTACGCCGACCACTGGAATATCCCGGTCCAGGCAATGATTGAGCACGGCCAGGTCGCGGGCGGCGATGCCGGCGTCAGTCAGGTTGAGATAGCCCAAGGCGTCGTGTTGATGCACATCGACGCCGGCGTCATACAGAACGATATCCGGCTGATACAGGGCCAGCAGGTAACTCAGGCTGTCATTGACCACCTTGAGGTAGTCGGCATCGCCCAGACCCTTGGCCAAGGGAATGTCCCAGTCACTCTGGGCCTTACGCGCCGGGTAATTGGTCGCGCAGTGCAGGGAAACAGTGACCGCCTCAGGGGTATCGGCCAACAGGCGCGCAGTGCCGTCGCCTTGGTGCACGTCGCAGTCGTAGATCAGCACGCGCTGGGCTTTACCGCTGTGCAGCAGGTACTGGCTGATCACGGCAAGGTCATTGAAGATACAAAAGCCGGCGGGCTGATCATAGTGGGCGTGGTGGGTGCCGCCCGCCAAATGGCAGGCCAGACCGTGCTTAAGGGCTAGTTCCGCCGCTAACAAGGAGCCGCCCACCGCGCGCACGGTGCGCTGCGCCAGTGCCGGGCTCCAGGGCAAACCGAGCTGGCGCTGCTGGCTATGACTCAGCTCGCCGGAGTTATAGCGCTGGATGTACTCCGGGCAGTGGGCCAGGGCGAGGATGTCATCCGGGCACAGTTCAGGGCGTTGTAACTGCTCGTCTGTGCACAGGCCGCTGGCGATCAAGTGGTCGCGCAGCAAGCGGAACTTGTCCATGGGGAAGCGATGCTCAGCCGGGAAGGGCGGGCTGTAATCGTCGTGGTAGACCAACGGTAAAGGCATGTGCGCGGCTCGCTGGGAAGGCCTGAAAGTATGCCGGCTGTAGTCGGCAACGCTCAAGCACGGGCTGGAATGGCATTTATCGACCATACTAGGCGCCAATTGGGCGCACACTTTCGCGTAACAATCCGCTATTAGTGGCCCACAAAGCCGGGCAAAATCTTTACCATCACGCCCCTATTTAGCTGGGTTAGCGGAGAGCATGCATGAGTCAGGTGTTGGATGAGTTGGTCGCCTTGCTGACCCTTGAAACCATCGAAGAGAATCTGTTTCGCGGCGTCAGCCAAGATCTGGGCTTTCGTCAGTTATTTGGTGGCCAGGTATTAGGTCAGTGTGTGTCGGCTGCGAGCCAAACGGTCACCACCGAGCGCCACGTGCATTCGATGCACGGTTATTTCCTGCGCCCTGGCGATGCCACCTTGCCGGTGGTCTATCAGGTGGATCGGGTGCGTGATGGCGGCACTTTCAGCACTCGCCGGGTGACCGCGATTCAAAAAGGCCAGACGATCTTCACCTGCAGCGCCTCGTTCCAGATCGATGAAGAAGGCTTCCATCACCAGAATCAGATGCCCGATGTGCCGGGCCCTGAAGAGCTGAAATCGGAAACCGAGCTGGCGCGCATGGTCGCCCAGTTGATCCCTGAACGCATGCGTGATCGCGCCACCAGCGATAAGCCCATCGAAATTCGCCCGGCCACCTTTATCAATCCCTTTGCCCCGAAAGCCTGCGAGCCGGTTAAACATGTGTGGTTCCGCGCCGCTGGCGAGCTGCCGGATGAGCCGCACCTGCACAAGTTGTTGCTGGCCTACGCCAGCGACTTCAACCTGCTGACCACTTCGATGCAGCCCCATGGCGTGTCGGTGTTCCAGAAATTTATGCAGGTGGCGAGCCTCGACCATTCGCTGTGGTTCCACGGCAATTTGCGCCTCGACGACTGGCTGCTGTACAGCATGGACAGCCCGTGGGCCGGCAATGCCCGTGGCTTTAGCCGGGGCAGCATCTTTAACCGCAAAGGCGAGCTGGTTGCCTCGGTGGCCCAGGAAGGTCTGACCCGGGTGCGTGAGGACTGGCGTTGAGCCTAAGCCGCGCACAGCATTGGGTGTTCGATATGGACGGCACCCTGACCAATGCGGTGCACGATTTCCCTGCGATCAAACGAGCCCTGGAGATTCCTCAGGAGGCCGATATCCTCGGGCATCTCGCCAGTCTGCCGGCAGAAGTTGCGGCGGCTAAGCATGCCTGGCTGCTGGAGCATGAGCGCGAGCTGGCCTTGGCTGCCACTGCGGCGCCGGGGGCGGTTGCGTTAATTCGCAGCCTGCATCAGCGGGGCTGCCAGTTGGCGATTCTGACCCGTAATGCCCATGCCTTGGCGCTGCTTACGTTGCAGGCGATTGGTCTGGCCGACTGCTTTGCACCCAGCGTGGTGCTGGGCCGCGATGAGGCGGCGCCAAAGCCCGAACCTGAGGGTTTATTGAAGATCGCTGAGGCTTGGCAGGTGGCGCCCACTGAGTTGGTGATGGTCGGCGATTATCAGTTTGATCTGGCCTGCGCTCGCGCCGTTGGCGCGCGCAATGTGCTGGTCAATCTGCCGAGCAATCCCTGGCCGGAGCTGACGGATTATTTCGCGTTGGATTGCCACGCCCTGTTGGCCTTGTCCCGCGCGCAGACTGCTTAGAACCATCGGCCCGAGTAGAGTCATCAACTAGGTAGAGCCTTCAGCTGACTCAGTGTTTAGCGCTGCAGGGGGCGGCTAAGTCGTTGAGGATTGGGCAGTCGGGGCGTTGATCACCTTGGCAGTCGCTGACTAACTGACTGATGCTTGCGCGCAACACGCGGAGCTCCTCGATGCGCCGATCCAGTTCGGCGATATGCCCTTGCGCCAGGGCTTTAACCGTGGCGCTGGCGCGCTGCTTATCCTGCCACAGGGCGAGTAACTGGCCGACATCGCTCAGGCTAAACCCCAGGTCGCGGGCGCGCTTGATAAAGCTCAGGCGCTGCACATCGGCGCTGCTATAGAGTCGGTAGCCACTGGCGGAGCGGCCGGCGCTGGGCAGCAGCTCGATGCTTTCGTAATAGCGAATCATCTTGGCGCTGAGGCCGCTACTTTTGGCTGCTTGGCCGATATTCATGACCTTCTCCTTATCCCGGTGCTAACCCGTGCATGGGGTGCCGAGCCCGGCCGCTAGCCTAGCGCAGTTGGCCAGCGCAGCGCAGGCTGGCCGTTGAGCGGAACGCCTGGGCCGAACGATCAACGGCAGTTGTCTGCACTCGGCGCCGACTAGACTGCTGTTTGTCATACAAAACCCCAGCGCATGGCCTGTGCGCTCGGTATTCCACAAGGAGGTTACATGGCGAGCATTGGTAGTAAACCGGTTACGAAATTTCGTGGCGACCCCGCCATCTTTGGCACCTTGGTCGAGGACCATGACCACCATCGCCAGCTGCTGGCGCAGATCGAACAAACCCACGGTGCTTCTACTGAGCGTAAACAACTGTTTGCCGAGCTGACCGCAGAGATCAAAGGCCATGCCGCCGCTGAGGAGCAAGCGCTATGGTCAACCGTGTTGCGTAAACCTGAGATCACCGAAGACGGCCGGCATGCGGTGGCCGAGCACAAAGAAATGGATGACCTGCTCGAAGAGCTGGCCGCCACCGATATGGCCACGGGCGGCTGGCTGCTGAAGTTTAAGAAGGTTAAGGAGGAGTACCTGCATCACATCAAGGAAGAGGAGCAGGAGCTGTTTGTCTCAGTGGAGAAAAAGCTCAGCAAGGACGACAAGAGCTATATGGACAGCATCTTCAAACAGCGCAAAGGCGCGGAAAAAGCCAAGGCGCGCAAGGCCTCTTAAACCCCCTGTGCGCTCGCGTCCGTCCGGTGTTAATCGCAACGGCCGTTATCTCCTAACGGTCCGTTGTCAGGCTTATTCTGCCTGCGCTAAGCCGCACCCGGCGCGGCATTGTTCAAGCATGGCGAAGTTTAAGGGGGGCTTTTGCCTGCCGCGCTGCTCTAAAACGGACTTTCTGTGGCTCAGCGCTTGCGCCTAAAGTTGTTGAACGCTGTCGGCAGGCGATGCTGCCCAAGCATTTGCTGCTGCCCCGCGCATTACGCGTGGTGATGGTGGCGCCGGCTCTATAAGATGGCGAAAAACAAACTTCATCATCACTCGTCATGACTCACGCGCCGCTTACGCCCACCACGTCCCAAGCAGATCGCCGCTCGGTGCGTGCCGCTCTGGTTTTGGCCCTGTGCCTGCCGGCCGATACCTTGCTCTATCTGTTGTTGCCGATGTTCCCGCAAGCCTTTGGCATCAGCTTGGCGCAGGCTGGGGTGTTGCTGGCGGCCAACCGCATCGTGCGGATCTTTGGCTATCGCTACGTGATGCAGCTGTATACCCAACATGGTGATCGGCTGGCGCTGTCGCTCGCGGCGGGCATCTCGGCGCTGTGCGCCTTGGGCTATGCCACGCTGTCGGGATTTTGGGCATTGCTGGTCTTGCGCTTGGGCTGGGGGCTGTCCTATGCCGCGCTGAATCTCTCCACCCAGGTGTTGGCCACGGCAGAGCCCACGGGGGCAGCGCGGCGCACTGGGCGCTCACGGGCGTTGATTGCCATCGGCCCCACGCTGGCTTTGCCACTGGGGGCGCTGCTGTGTATGGCTTACGGGCCACGACCGATCTTTGTGTTGATGCTGGCAGCGGCGCTGTTGGCCGTGTATCTGGCCCGCGCCTTACCCAATGAGCCCCACCCGCAATCAGCGAGCAGCCGGCGCTTTACCTGGCCGGATTCCTTAGCGATGTGGTCGTTTATTGAAGGCCTGACCTTGGACGGCCTATTTATCCTCGGCCTGTCCTTGCTGGCCCAACATTTGATGGACGCCAACGCGGTATTGGTGGCCGGAGTGTTGTTGGCCTTGCGCTATGTCTCGGAGATGTTGTTAAGCCCCCTCGGCGGCTTGGCGGCGCAGCGCTACGGGGCATTGACGATGCTGATTGCCGGCTCGCTGCTGACGGCCTTGGCGTTGGTCGCCTTTGGCTGCCATTGGCTGATTGTCGGCGGCGCCGCCGTGCTGGTATTGCGCGCCTTGCAACTGCCACTGGTGGTGACCTTGGTGGCTGAGCGCCACAGTGGCGCGCAGCGGGTGCGGGCCTTGGCGGCCAATGCAGTGTGGCGCGATATCGGCGCCGGGATCGGGCCATTACTGGCCGGGGTAGTCCTGCCGCTTGCCGATTCGGTGTGGGTTTATTCTTTGGCTGCGGCTGCGTTGGCCATTAGTGCCTTGGCCTGCGCCAGGCGGACGTCAGTGGTTGATGGCTAAAGCCTGACATGGACTGTGTTTAGGTTTTGCCCTCGCGATAAAAAAGACCTGCACTGGGCAGGCCTTATTCTGGTTGAAGCGAACGCAGTCCGGTCGGCTGAGCCTGCGTCAGCACGCTTAGTGCTTAACCATGACGTGACGGACCACGGTGTAGTCCTCTAGGCCATACATCGACATGTCTTTGCCGTAGCCGGAAGACTTCATGCCGCCGTGGGGCATTTCGGTGGTCAGCATAAAATGTGTGTTGACCCAGGTGCAGCCATATTGCAAACGCGCGGCCAAGCGGTGGGCGCGCCCGACATCGGCGGTCCACACCGAACTGGCCAGGCCGTAGTCGGAGTCGTTGGCCCAGGCCAAGGCTTGCTCT
Source organism: Pseudomonas sp. 5P_3.1_Bac2 (assembly GCF_025465995.1). GTDB lineage: Bacteria > Pseudomonadota > Gammaproteobacteria > Pseudomonadales > Pseudomonadaceae > Aquipseudomonas. Next base: position 50,171 of record NZ_JANLNY010000002.1, read on the forward strand.
TCAGTGTCGAATTCAGTGACCGATACCACCGGGCCGAACACTTCACGGCGGACGATTTCATCATCCTGGCGGGCGTCGGCAATCACTGTCGGCTCGATGAAGAAGCCTGGCCGGTCGGCCGCTTTACCGCCGGTGACGATACGGATATGCGGCTGCGCTTTGGCCCGCTCGATAAAGCCCAGCACACGGTCGCGCTGGGCCGCCGTGATGACTGGGCCCAGCTCGACACCGTCTTCATCCTGAGTGCCGAGTTTGAGGGTGCTGACGGCCTCGCCGAGCTTGCGTACAAACTCTTGGTAAATGCCTTTTTGCGCGTAGATGCGGCAGGCGGCGGTACAGTCTTGGCCGGCGTTGTAGAAGCCAAAGGCGCGGATGCCTTCTACCGCAGCGTCTACATCCGCATCATCAAACAGCAGCACCGGCGCTTTGCCGCCTAGCTCCATGTGGGTACGCTTCATCGACTCAGCCGTGCTGGAGACGATATTGACCCCGGTGGCCACTGAACCGGTGAGCGACACCATGCGCACTTTCGGGTGAGTGACCAGCGGCTGGCCGACCGTAGCTCCCCGGCCAAACACCACGTTGATGACCCCGGCCGGGAATACAGGAGCAATCAGCTGCGCCAACTTCAGCGCAGTCAGCGGGGTTTGTTCGGAGGGCTTGAGCACCACGGTATTGCCGGCGGCCAAAGCCGGCGCCAACTTCCACGCGACCATCATCAGCGGGTAGTTCCACGGCGCGATGGACGCTACTACGCCGACAGGATCGCGACGGATCATCGAGGTGTGCCCCGGCAGATATTCCCCAGCTGCCGAGCCGGACATACAGCGCACTGCCCCGGCAAAGAAACGGAACACATCGGCAATCGCCGGCAGCTCATCCCCCAGTGCGGCGGCGTAAGGTTTGCCGCAGTTTTGCGATTCTAGGCGGGCTAGTTCTTGCGCGTTAGCGCTGATCAAATCGGCCACTTGCAGTAGCAGGGCCGAGCGCTGTGCCGGCGAGGTTTGCGACCACTCGGCAAAGGCCGCATCGGCCGCCTGGACGGCGGCATCTAATTGCGCCGGGCTGGCTTCGGCAATTTCCACCAAGGTGCTGCCCAGGGCCGGGTTAAGCACGGCCTGGCGCTCGCCTTGGCCACTCACCAGTTGTCCGTTGATAAGCAATTGAGTTTGCATGTGCGGCTCTCTGACGGTTGAGGTTAACGGGGGCGCATTACTTGCCACTGCCGGCGACGTCCTCGCCGCCTTTGCTTAGGTAGTAGGCGCCGAGGATCGGCAGCATGGTCACCAGCATCACCAACATGGCCACCACGTTGGTGACCGGTACGTCTTTGGGCCGTGAGAGTTGGTTGAGCAGCCAGATCGGCAAGGTGCGTTCGTGACCGGCGGTAAAAGTGGTGACGATGATTTCGTCGAACGACAAGGCGAAGGCCAACATGCCACCCGCGAGCAAGGCCGAAGACAGATTCGGCAACACGATGTAGCGGAAGGTTTGCCAGCCATCGGCGCCAAGATCCATCGAAGCCTCGATCAGGCTATGACTGGTGCGGCGCAAGCGGGCGATGACGTTGTTGTAGACCAGGACCACGCAAAAGGTGGCGTGGCCGATAACCATGGTCAGAATCCCCGGCTCAATGCCAAAGGACTTAAATGCCGAAAGCAAAGCCAAACCGGTGATGATGCCGGGCAGGGCAATGGGGATGACAAACAGCATGGAGATGCTGTTTTTGCCAAAGAAGTCCCGGCGGTACAACGCCCCGGCGGCCAGGGTGCCGAGGACCATGGCAATTAGGGTGGCGATGCTCGCCACTTGCAGCGACAGCTTGATCGCCTCGAGCACATCCGGACGGGCCAGTGTCACGCTAAACCACTTAAGGGTGAAGCCTTGGGGCGGAAAGCTAAAGCCCGAGCTTTCACTGTTAAAGGCGTAGACAAAGATCATCAGGATCGGCACATGGAGGAACAGCAAGCCGCCCCACGCTGCCAGTTTTAAACCCCATGAGGCTTGCTCAGAGTGCATCGAAGGCCCCCAGACGTTTAACGATGGACAGGTAGATGGTGATCAACACAATCGGCACGATAGTGAAGGCGGCGGCCATTGGCATGTTGCCAATCGCCCCTTGCTGGGCGTAGACCATGTTGCCGATAAAGTAGCCGGGCGGGCCCACCAATTGCGGCACGATGAAGTCACCCAAGGTTAGGCAGAAGGTGAAGATCGAGCCGGCGGCAATACCTGGAATCGCCAGCGGCACGATGACCTGCCAAAAGGTTTGCGCAGGCCGCGCGCCCAAGTCTGCACTGGCTTGCAGCAGCGATGGCGGCAGACGCTCCAGGGCCGCTTGAATCGGCAGAATCATGAACGGCAGCCAGATATAGACGAACACCATAAAGCGGCCGAGATGGGAGGTGGACAGGGTGTTGCCACCGAGCCCCGGCATGTCCAACAGCAGCTGTAACAGGGGTTCCAGATGCAGCGCTTGGACCAGCCACATGGTCACGCCGCCCTTAGCCAGCAACAGCGTCCAGGCATAGGCCTTAACGATGTAACTGGCCCACATCGGCAACATCACCGCGATGTAGAAAAATGCTTTGGTTTTGCCCCGGGTGTAGCGCGCCATGTAATAGGCAATGGGGAATGCAACCACGGCGCAGCCGATGGTCACTGCGATGGCCATGCTGAGGGTGCGTAGCAAAATATCGAAGTTGGCCGGCTGTAACAGAGCGCCGAAGTTGGCCAGGGTCAGGTCGTGGGAGACCTCCATGGTGAAGTCGTCGAAGGTGTAAAAACTTTGCCACAACAGGTTGAGTAATGAGGCTAAGTAGATGGTGCCAAACCACAATAGCGGCGGGATCAGCAGCAGCGACAGATACAGATTGGGCTTGCTATAGAGCAAGGTGGCGAGCCGGCGCGGCACACTCTGCCTGCTCAGGTTAATGCTCAGGCTGGTGCTCATCTCAAGCACCCTCACGCAAGCTGACCATCGCTGCGCGGGGCCAACGCACCGTCAGGCGTTGGCCGTTTTGTAGGTTAAGTTCAGCGGCCTGCCATTGGTTGTTGGCTTGGCTGACGCTAAAGCTTTGGCCGTTATCCAAGCGTAGCTCGTAGCGGGTGGCGGCGCCCTGGTACTGGATGTCGTGCAGCACGCCGTGGATTTGCACCTCGTCACTGCTTAGGGCCTCGTCAAAGACCAGGCGCGCATGCTCGGGGCGGATCGAATAAGCGCCGGGCATACCCAGTACATGTGCGCAGAACTCGCCGCGTAGCACGTTACTGGTGCCGACAAACTCAGCCACGAACGGCGTGGCCGGCTGCATATAGAGGTTGCGTGGGGTATCCACCTGCTCGATACGTCCGTTGTTAAACACCGCCACGCGGTCGGACATCGACAGCGCTTCACTCTGGTCGTGGGTAACAAAAATAAACGTGATGCCCAGCTGGCGCTGGAGCTTTTTCAGCTCGCTTTGCATCTGCTCGCGCAGCTTTAAATCCAGTGCGCCCAAGGGCTCGTCAAGGAGTAGCACGCGCGGTCGATTCACCAACGCGCGGGCCAGTGCCACACGTTGGCGCTGACCGCCGGACATGGCTGCCGGCTTGCGCTTGGCAAAGCCCTCCAAGGCCACCATAGCCAGGGCTTCTTCGGCACGTTGTAGGCGCTCGGTTTTACCTACGCCTTTGACCTTGAGGCCGTAGGCGACGTTATCCAGCACGTTCATGTGCGGGAACAGGGCATAGTCCTGAAACACCGTATTGACGTCGCGCTGATAGGGCGGCAGGCCGCTGGCCTCGGCGCCATGAATTTGAATCGAGCCGCTAGTGGGCTGTTCGAAACCTGCGATCAGACGCAGGCAGGTGGTTTTACCCGAGCCGGAAGGTCCGAGCATGGAAAAGAATTCGCCATCCTGGATTGCGATGGACACCCGGTCGACGGCTTTCACATCAGCAAACAGTCGGGATACATCGGTGAATTGCACAGCAACAGTCATAAACACTCCAGGAACCGATAAAGCCTGCGCCCGGTTTAGTGAGGTTTGCCGACACGCAGCTAAACCAGACGCAGAAACAGTTAACCGCGTGGCGGCCGAGGTAAGCGGCAGGCATCTGCCAGCCGCTGGGCCAGGGCGTAGGGGTTAGCGGCCGCCCATGATGGCGATGTAGTCCTGGGTCCAGCGGCTGTAAGGCACGTACTTACCGCCATCAGCCTGTGGGGTTTTCCAGAAAGCGATCTTCTCGAAGTTGTCGAAGCCGTTGGTTTTACAGCCTTCTGCACCGAGCAATTCGTTACCTTTACAGGCGCTGGGCACGGCCGGCACCGAGCCGAACCAGGCTGCTAGGTCGCCCTGGAGCTTGTCTTGTAGAGTCCAGTCCATCCACTTGTAGGCGCAGTTGGGATGCTTGGCTTCGGCGTGCAGCATGGTGGTGTCGGCCCATCCGGTCGCGCCTTCGCTCGGTACTACCGAGGCAATTGCGGCTTTCTCGACCATCAGCGCGTTGACCTGATAAGGCCAGGCACTGGCCGCCACCACCCCTTCGTTCTTGAAGTCGTTCATCTGTACGGTGACGTCGTGCCAATAACGATGGATCAGACTGTGCTGTTGGCGCAGTAAGTCGAGTGCGGAGTTGTATTGGGTTTCGTTTAGCAGGAACGGGTCTTCGATGCCCAGCTCAGGTTGGTGCGCCTTGAGATAGAGTGCGGCGTCGGCGATATAGATCGGGCCGTCATAGGCTTGCACACGGCCTTTGTTGCTCTTGCCGTCAGCTAGGGTTTGTTCTTCAAAGAGCACATTCCAGCTGGTTGGCGGCTCTTTGAACACTTGCGTGCTGTACATCAGTACGTTTGGTCCCCACTGGTACGGCGTGCCGTAGTGCACGCCGTTGACGGTGTGCCACGGCGCATTTTGTAGGCGTGGGTCAACTTTGTTCCAGTTTGGGATCAAGCCGAGATTGATCGGCTGTACACGCTTGCCGGCGACCAAGCGTAGCGAGGCGTCACCGGAGGCGGTGACCAGGTCGTAGCCACCTTTGCTCATCAGGCTGACCATCTCATCGGAAGTGCCGGCGGTTTTCACGTTGACCTTGCAGCCGGTTTGCTCCTCGAAGCCGGTCACCCAGTCGTAGTTTTTGTCAGTCTCGCCCCGCTCGATGTAGCCGGGCCAGGCGATGATGTCGAGCTGCCCCTCACCTTGGCCGAGGGCTTTGAGTGGCTCGCTGGCCTGCACGGCGGCGCTGGCGAGGATGCTGGTGGTCAGGGCGCTGAGCAGCAGGATGATGCGCTTGGACATAGGGGTTCCCTCTTGTTGGTATTGTCTGTGGGGCAGTTATGTCTGCTGGTGGCTGGCGGTCAGCGCAGCGCGCAGCGGTAATACGTTTAAATTATTGTTGTTAATCCAAATCTGTGCCGTGGCGCGCCATGATGTGGCGCACAACGCTGTAATCCTGCAGGGAGTCACTGGACAAGTCCTTGCCATAACCCGAGCGCTTAAGGCCGCCATGGGGCATTTCGCTGACCAAGGTGAAATGGGTGTTGATCCAAGTGCAGCCATAATGCAAACGGTTTGCCAGCTGCATGGCTTTGTCTAGATTCTGCGTCCACACCGAACTGGCCAAGCCGTATTCGCTGTCATTGGCCCAGTCCAGTGCTTGGCTGAGCTCATCAAAACGGGTCACTGAAACCACCGGACCGAACACTTCGCGCTGGACGATTTCATCGCTTTGTTTGCAGCCCGCGAGCAGGGTCGGTTGGTAATAGAAACCGGGCCCCGAGTGGACGGCTGCACCGGTGACCCGCTCAATATGCGGTTGGCTCAAGGCGCGCTCGACAAAGCTGGCGACACGGTCGCGCTGACGTGCGCTGATGAGCGGGCCGAGTTCGTTATCGCTGTCTTTTTTGCGGGCAAAGCGCAGGCTGCTGACGGCCTCACCTAGGCGCTCGACTAAGCGATCATGAATGCCCGCTTGGACGTAGAGGCGGCAGGCAGCGGTGCAATCTTGACCGGCGTTGTAATAGCCAAACTCGCGCACGCCTTTGACGACCGCATCCAGGTCGGCGTCGTTGCAGATAATCACCGGAGCTTTGCCACCGAGCTCTAAGTGCGTGCGTTTGATGGTGCGTGAGGCTGCTTGGAGGATCTTCTGGCCGGTGACGATATCGCCGGTCAGCGACACCATGCGTACCTGCGGATGACTGACCAGCGGGCTGCCGATGGTATCGCCGGCGCCGCAAATAATATTCAACACCCCGGCTGGCAGCAGGGCGGCCAAGGTCGGTGCCAACGCCAAAATACTTAAGGGCGTGTGTTCCGATGGCTTAAACACCAGGGTGTTACCGGCTGCGATGGCTGGGGCGATTTTCCATGCGGCCATCATCAGTGGGTAATTCCATGGTGCGATGGAGGCGACCAAGCCAATCGGGTCACGGCGTACCAAACTGGTATGGCCGGGTAAATACTCACCGGCTAGTTGTCCCTGCTGGCAACGGATGGCGCCAGCAAAAAAACGAAACACGTCCACGGCGGCGGGAATATCGTCCTGCCTGGCTAAGTGCAGGGGTTTGCCGCAGTTGAGCGCCTCTAGAGCGGCTAGTTGCGCGCTCTGTTGCTCGATGGCGTCGGCGATTTGCAACAGCACCCGCGAACGCTGCGCAGGAGTGGTGCGCGACCAACCGATAAAGGCTTGGCGTGCGGCAAAAATGGCTTGTTCTAGTTGCTCTAGAGACGCCTCGGCAATGCTGCACAGGGCTTCACCCGTGGAGGGGTTGATTACGGTTTCTTGCGCGCCCTCACCGCGCTGCAACTGGCCATTGATTAGCAAGTCGGTGTTGTTGGAGGAGGCGAGGGCTGCCGTCATCTTTTGCTTTCTTATGTTCGAGTGGTTGGCTTCAGGCATGCTGGGCGCGCTCCGCGACACAGGTCATACACAGGCTGGGTCTGAGACTAGAGTTAGAGCCTGTGCACGACAATTTCTAATTATTAAAACTAGCCTTGAGTTAAATCGATACCTTGCGTGAATGCGGCTGCGCACGGGCCATCGACAGAAAAGGATCGACCAGTTGTGGGCGTGCCGCACCTCTGCGCCAGGCCAGACCGACATCCAGGGTGGCACCGAGATCAACGATGGGGCGTGCTTCAATGATGTCGCCCTCCAGTGACCAGGGTCGATAAGTCATATCTGGCTGGATCGATAAGCCTAATCCCGCGGCGACCAAGCTGCGCACCGCCTCCACCGAGGCCGTACGCAAACTGACTTGCGGGCTCAGGCCGGCACGGGTCCAGATCCGCTGGGTATGCACGGCCATTTCATCGGCATTGAGCTGGATCAAGGGCTCGCGCGTTACGTCCGCTAGGCTGATGCTGTCCCGTTCGAGGAGGGCATGCTGTGGTGGCAGCCACAGGCGATGGGGCGAGTGGGTCAGGACCTCGGTTTGCAGGGCGTGGCGGTCTTCGAGGTTGGACAAAATCAACACGCCAATATCGATCTCCCCGGCCACAAGCAGGTGTTCGATATAGCTGCGCTCATCTTCAACCACTCGGGTTTGCACATTGGGATAAGCGCGCTGAAAACGGGTGAGCAGGTCGGCTAGGTAATAACCGGCCACCAGGCTGGTCACGCCTAAGGTGAGATGGCCGGCGACTTGGTCGGTGCTCTGTTGCAGGCTGCGCTTGGCGTTATCCACTGAGGCCAGAATCAAGTGGGCTTGGCGCAGAAACTGGTGGCCCTGGTGGGTTAGCCCCATGCCTTTGGCATGGCGATTAAACAGGGTGACCTCTATTTCTTCTTCCAGGTGCTGGATCGCCAAAGTTAGAGTCGATTGGGAAACAAACACCGCTTGCGCCGCCGCCGAGATCGAGCCGGTCTCAGCCACCGCAATAAAGTAGCGAATCTGCCGCAGCGTCATCATCGCGTAGTGCCCTTTGCCTTTAGTTTTTATGAATGGCTTAACGCCTTATAGCGCTTTTTAAAGGATTGCTGGCACTTTGACTACTGAAGGTCAAGTTTTCAGGCGCGGCGTTTTTAGTGGGAACCGGTCTGAGCAGGAAGGGGCTGTGTTGTGGTCTTGGAACAGAGCTGCTCAGAGGAATGGGTCGGGGGTACGCCGTTAAAGTGGCTTGTAATACCTTAGTATTATTTAAATATTGGCATTATGGTTGGCTGTAGAGTGTGGGCTGTATGGTTGTGAGGTTTTTTCCTGATAAAGCCTAGTGGCTAATCATGAGTCGCCCATCTTCGATGCAATTAGTTGGCATCTGCTATACGGCGCGCAACATTGTAAGGGCTGTTTTATTAAGGGTATGAAGTTGTCTAAGCGCATGCAGTTATAATTTTTTGCTGTGGCTGTGTTCGCAAGAGATTTAGCTGCGCAGGGTAAAGCCTTACATGAGTCGGGCTTGTAATGGCAGTGCAGGTAATTAGTGGGTTGTTGAGAATAATTAGCTATTGCCTGCACCATGCTAGCCTTGGTTCTTGGCTTAAGGGCTTGGGGTTGTCTGGACAGCAGGGCATCCGGCATGAAAGAATATTGCGTTTTTTGCATGGATGTATTGCTAGGCTACAATTTAGTTAATTTCTTTTCAATATAGCTAGTGTCCAGTGAAGTGTCGGGTTGTCGGAATCCATGTTGTGCGGGGTTAGCTAGCTGCTGCATCGGATAGGGAGATTTTAGTGTCGACGATTCGGCTGGAGCCCGCTTTACAGCTTTAACCGCTATGGGGCTATCTTTTTCGCGCGTCATTAGTTGTGCTGTTGGTCCGACGTTTTTTATTAGCACGGCGAGGGCTGTCCTATGCGTCCAACTTCGTTCCTCAATTAGCTTCCCTAAGCCGGGTCTGTGGGTGAGTGATTTCTTGAGCGATATTTTTCGCTTGCACGGCACGATGCTTGCTAGTAGCTGTCTAATAGCGCGGCTGTGTGTTTGCATGGTTTAGAGCAGTTGGCATCTTCGTGCTGGAGTGCATTGATGTTGTAGGACTTTTCTCGTGAAAGAGGCTTGCCTCTCCCGGTTGTTGATTCACTGCGCCGTGCTGCTCCTCGACGTTACAAGGTTTAGAGATTTTGCTTATGGAAGCTTCAACAGATTCGCGAAGTCACCACCAGGCGCGGTTTGTCCCTGATGCGGCAAGTGCACTGTCGATTCAGGCTGGTATTTCGCAGGCTTGGGCGCAAGCAAGTAGCCAGGCTTCTGTTGCGATCTTGATGTGTACGTACAATGGTGAAAGCTATCTTGCCGAGCAGCTGGATTCCTTTGCCCAGCAGACTCATAAAAACTGGTGCTTGTGGGTGTCGGATGACAACTCTCACGACCGCTCGCTGGAAATTCTAAAAGCCTATTCGGCGCGTTGGGATCAGGATTCTCTTGAGGTCCAGTCAGGACCGCAGCGTGGTTTCGTAGCTAATTTCCTATCCCTTACTTGCAGCCCTGAAATAGACGCTGAGTTTTTCGCTTGGTCTGACCAGGACGATATTTGGCAAGCCAACAAGCTTGAGGTTGCATTGGATTGGTTGCAGCGCATTCCGGCAGATGTACCGGCGCTTTATTGCGGGCGTACACAAATCGTGCGCAGTGACGGCCACGTGCTGGGTATGTCGCCCAAGTTTGGTTTGCCAACAAGTTTCGCCAATGCCTTGGTGCAAAGCATTGCCGGTGGTAACACTATGGTGTTTAACCGGGCTGCGCGAGAGCTTATCCGTGAAGCGGGGGCGGAAGTTGAAGTGCCTTCCCATGATTGGTGGCTTTATCAGTTAGTTTCTGGGGCGGGCGGCAAAGTTTGTTACGACCCGCAGCCACTTGTGCATTACCGTCAACACGATGAAAACATTATTGGCAGTAACGCAGGTTGCATTGCGCGCTTACGGCGAATGAGTCTGCTGTTTAAGGGTCGCTTCGTTGAGTGGAATGAACTAAATATCAGCGCGCTTGAACGCATGCATCACCGCTTGACACCTGAAAATCAGCGCATCTTGGACCTTTTCAAGGCCGCGCGCGGTCAATGGCTACCTCAACGAGTGCTGGGAATCGTGCGAGCACGTCTTTATCGACAGACGTTCTTGGACAGCCTCGGCCTATATTTAGCAACACTACTGAAAAAGATCTGACTTATGACCATCTTAGTAACGGGCGGTGCTGGTTTTATTGGGGCTAACTTTGTCTTGGACTGGGTTGCACACAGTGATGAGGCTGTGATCAACCTAGACAAACTGACGTACGCGGGGAATCTGGAAAACCTCGCCGGTCTTGATGGTAACGCGCAGCATATTTTTGTCCGTGGCGACATCGCTGACGGCGCCCTGATTGAACGCCTGCTGGCAGAGCATCAACCCCGTGCAGTGCTCAATTTCGCCGCAGAGTCCCATGTTGATCGCTCGATCCATGGCCCGGAAGACTTTATTCAAACCAATATCGTTGGCACCTTCCGTTTGCTGGAGTCCGTACGGGCTTATTGGAAGGGGCTTGGCAGCGCTGCGCAACAAGCCTTCCGCTTCCTACACGTATCGACTGACGAGGTTTACGGTTCGCTGGCTAAAGACGATCCGGCCTTTACTGAAGAGCATCAGTACGAACCCAATAGCCCTTATTCGGCGAGCAAGGCAGCCAGTGATCACTTGGTCCGTGCTTATCACCACACCTATGGTTTGCCGGTGTTGACCACCAACTGCTCGAATAACTACGGCCCTTACCATTTCCCGGAAAAGCTGATCCCGTTGATGATCGTTAATGCTTTAGCCGGCAAGGCGTTGCCTATCTATGGGGATGGCCAGCAAGTACGTGACTGGCTCTACGTGAAAGACCATTGCAGCGCTATTCGCCGTGTGCTCGAAGCAGGAACAGTGGGTGAGGTCTACAACGTCGGGGGTTGGAACGAGAAACCCAACTTGGAGATTGTGCACACCGTTTGTGCGTTGCTCGATGAGTTGCGTCCGCGTGCTGACGGCAAGGCCTATCAAGAGCAAATCACCTATGTGGCTGATCGCCCTGGCCACGACCGCCGCTATGCCATTGATGCGCGCAAGCTGGAGCGCGACCTAGGTTGGAAGCCTGCGCAAACCTTTGAAACTGGCATCCGTAAGACGGTGCAGTGGTACTTGGAAAACCAAGCCTGGGTCAGCAATATCCAGTCCGGCGCATACCTTGAGTGGGTCGAGAAAAACTACGCTGAGCGCGTCCAGTGAAGATTCTGCTACTCGGCAAAAATGGTCAGGTCGGTTGGGAGCTGCAGCGTAGTTTGGCGCCCTTGGGGGAGCTGGTTACGCTGGATAGCAAAAGTACGGCCTATTGCGGCGATTTAGCGAACTTGCAGGGCTTGGCGCAGGCCGTGCGCGATATTGCTCCGGATGTGATCGTCAATGCGGCGGCTTATACCGCAGTGGACAAGGCCGAAACTGATGTCGTTCAGGCGCGTTTGGTGAATGCCGAGGCGGCGCAAGTTTTGGCCCGTGAGGCCAAGCAGTTGGGCGCCTTATTGGTGCATTACTCCACTGACTATGTGTTCCCTGGTGATGGGCAAAATCCATGGTATGAAACCGACGCAGTGGCGCCGCTAAATGCCTATGGTTTAACCAAGCTGGAAGGTGAGCAAGCGATCCAAGCCAGTGGTTGTACCCATCTGATCTTTCGCACCAGTTGGGTGTACGCCGCGCGTGGCAATAACTTTGCCAAGACCATGCTTAAGCTGGCGCGCGAGCGTGATGCGCTGAATGTAATCAATGACCAATTTGGTGTGCCTACTGGTGCCGAGTTGCTGGCTGATGTCAGCGCCCATGCTATCCGCGCGACCCTTAAGGACTCCCGCTTAGGCGGCTTATATCACCTCGCTCCTGCGGGGGAGACCAATTGGTACGACTACGCCCGGTTTGTCCTGGAACAGGCTCAGGCTGCAGGCGTCGCGCTGCGTGTTAACCCCGAGCAGGTCGGGGCAATTGCCACTGAGGCTTATCCCACTCCCGCTAAACGGCCGAAAAACTCGCGCCTCAGTACACAGAAACTGCAACAGACATTCGCCCTGAATTTGCCGCAATGGCAGCAAGGTGTTGCCCGTATGCTTCAAGAAATTTTAGAGACGACAACATGATCAAGCGTAAAGGCATCATTCTGGCCGGTGGTTCTGGCACTCGCTTACACCCGGCTACCCTGGCTATCTCCAAACAGTTGTTGCCGGTTTACGATAAGCCGATGATTTACTACCCGCTCACCACCCTGATGCTGGCCGGTATCCGCGATATTTTGATTATCTCTACGCCGCAAGATACCCCGCGCTTTGAGCAACTACTGGGTGATGGTAACCAGTGGGGGTTGAATATCTCCTACGCGGTTCAGGCCTCTCCGGATGGCTTGGCGCAGGCTTTTATTATCGGCGAAGAATTTATTGGTAACGACCTAAGCGCTCTGGTGCTGGGCGACAACATCTACCACGGTCATCAGTTTAACGAATTACTCGGTAGCGCCATGGCGCGTACTGAGGGAGCCTCGGTGTTTGCCTATCATGTGCAAGATCCAGAGCGCTATGGTGTTGTTGAGTTTGACAGCCAAGGCAAGGCCATAAGTTTGGAAGAGAAGCCAAACAATCCTAAATCCAACTATGCGGTGACGGGCCTGTATTTCTACGATAACCAAGTGGTTGATGTGGCTAAGAGTATAAAGCCCTCGCCGCGTGGTGAGCTTGAGATTACTGATGTCAACAGGATCTATTTGGAACAATCCAAGTTGTCCGTAGAAATCATGGGGCGTGGTTACGCTTGGTTAGACACTGGCACACACGACTCACTGCTCGAAGCCAGTCACTTTATCGCCACTTTGGAACACCGTCAGGGCCTGAAAGTAGCATGCCCAGAAGAGGTAGCATTCCGGCAGAAGTGGATTACTGCTGAGCAGTTAGAGAAGCTGTCTGCGCCTTTGCTTAAAAATGGCTACGGTCAGTACCTCAAGCGTCTATTGCAAGAGACAGTTTACTAATGAGGGTCACTCCTTTAGCAATTAACGACGTATTCCTCCTTGAGCCCAAAGTGTTTGGTGACGAGCGCGGCTTCTTTTTTGAAAGCTTCAACCAGCAGCAATTTGAGCAGGCGATTGGGCGTGCGGTCACGTTCGTCCAAGATAACCATTCGCGCTCAGTCAAAGGCGTGCTGCGGGGATTGCATTATCAAATCGAGCAACCTCAGGGTAAGTTGGTACGTGTCGTTCAGGGTGAAGTATTTGATGTCGCAGTAGACCTGCGGCGCCATTCAGCCACTTTCGGTAAATGGGTCGGTGCGCACCTATCGGCTGAAAACAAACACCAACTTTGGGTGCCTGAAGGCTTTGCCCACGGTTTTGTGGTTTTGTCGGAAACGGCTGAGTTCCTCTACAAAACCACGGACTATTACGCGCCTGCGCATGAACGCTGTGTTATCTGGAATGATCCGCAAATAAACATCCAGTGGCCGATTGAGCTTCCCCCTTCTCTTTCCGCGAAGGATAAGGAAGGTAAAAATTTGGCAGAGGCAGACGTATTTAGCTAAGTGACCGTCTGGCATTTGTCCAGACGCATCACTATATCGTGGCGGGGTATATGCCTGCATTTGGTGATTGAGCGCTAGATTCTATTTTGCGCAGTGTGATAACTGCTTTCGCTCTCCTGTGGCACTTATCCCATAAGGTACTGCCCCAAAGCGACGCGCTCCTAAGGGGCTTAGGCTGTTTTTAGTCATGTGTATTTGATTCAGTTTGAACTGGGTTGATAACTTTAGGGCGACATCCTCGAACAACTACTATAACGCGCCAGCTTCTGGCGCGTAATAGTTTATGGCAGGGCAATTAGCTAGCCGCTAAGTTGCCGGCTGCATTGCTGTTGCGGTTGGAGATCAACCAAGCATCGGCGGAGGGGGCGGTGCCGCGGTCGTAGGGTTTGCGCAAGACCATATAGACCACGCCTAAGCCAATCACTAAGGCGGTGCTGACCAGCATGCCGTAGTTGATGTACCAGGCAGCATCTGGAGTGCGTGGCCAGACCATGTTGACGATGGCGCCAATGCCGTAGGCCAGGGCGACGAGGTTAACCAGCAGGCCCCAAGCGCCAAGGGTGAATTCACCGCTGGGGTTCCAGCCGCGGGAGCGGGCGTAGAGGGCGGCGATAACGATCATCTGGAAGCCGATGTAGATGCCAATCGCGGCGAAGCTGACAATGGTCGCTACGGCGTCTTGCAGGAACAGGCCGGCACAGACGATTAGCGCTGGCAGCACGCCGCTGACGAGCAGGGCGGCCATTGGCACATGGTTAGTCGACAGGCGTTTGAGGGCGTTGCTGCCGATGATCATATTGTCGCGGGCGTAGGAGAACAGCAGGCGGCTGGCGGCAGCTTGCAGGCTCAGTACGCAAGAGATGAAGGACACCATCACTACCGCCATGATCAACTTGGACCCCACAGGGCCAAAGGCGTTGTTGAGAATGGTACCAACTGGATCGGTGTCTTCGCCGGCGATGACTTTCTGAATGTCCGGTACCGCTAAGATCAGCGCTAAACAGGCAAACATGGCTGCGGTGCCACCGATATAGATGGTCATGCGCATGGCTTTAGGGATGCGCTTGCTGGGGTTGGGGGTTTCTTCGGCGACGTCGCCGCAGGCTTCAAAGCCGTAGTACTGGAAGATCCCGGCGAGGGCCGCAGCGAGGAAGGCTGGCAGGTAGGAGCCGTTGATGCTGATGTCGAAGGTGTCGAACAGCACGCCGATAGGTTGATGACGCTCGAAGACCAACAGATACAGACCCACCACAATCGCGCCGATCAGTTCGCAAAGGAAGCCGAACATCGCCACCTTGGCCAGCAGTTTGGTGCCGCTGAGGTTGAGGATGGTACTCAGCAGGATTAACGCCAAGGCGGTGTACACACCAGTGTTAGGTCCGAAATCAAAGCCGAGCATGGCTGCCAGATAAGGGCCGGCACCCACCGATACCCCGGCAATCGTGGCGCACAGGGCCCAGCCATAGACCCAACCCACCATCCATGCCCAACGTTTACCTACTAAGCGGCGGGCCCACGGATAAACACCACCGGAGATGGGGAATTGCGAAACGATTTCGCCAAACACCAAGCACACCATCAGTTGGCCGAGTCCCACTAATAAGTACGACCAGAACATCGGCGGGCCGCCGGCAGCCAAGCACAGGCCGAACAGGGTGTAGACCCCGACCACCGGCGACAGGTAGGTGAAGCCCAAAGCGAAGTTCTCCCACAGGCTCATACTGCGGTCGAAGTTGGAGCTGTAGCCGAGCGCTTTTAACTGCTCGGCGTCCCGGCTGGTGGAGTGGGCATCCGGGGCGGACGCAGAGGTATTTGTCATGTTGTTATCCTCAGGTTGGCAGGTGTGGGACAGCTCTTAGACCTCGCGCAGTAAAGCGCACAAGGGCTTGTCAGGGATTTTTCGGGGCGCTTGTATATCCACTGGGATGCCGTCGTCATAAGCCGCCAGCCCTGCACGGCGTCGTCGCGATAACGGCTGAAGCCTTTGTAGTCCACCAGTTGCTGGTAGAGGGGCTTGAGCACCCAGTGCATGCGTTTGGCCCATTGCCGCGCGTGCTCGGCCAGGCTCACCAAATAGGTGAGAGTCGGAAACAGCACCGCGTTGCGGCGTGGCATGCAGTGCAAACAGGTTGACCAGTTCACCGGCATTTTCGGCAGTGACCGTAGTACGATCTGGCACCCAGTCGGGCAAGGTTTCGGCCGAGGTTTCCACGCGCGGGTGGACGGTTACCGATCCGCTGCCCCTGCGCATGGGATGGTCGACGTGCAGGTGCAGACGAAATTTCAGGCCCCGGTCGAGCACGGCCGTTTCTTGAATATTTGGTACCGGGCCGTGGAACTCCATAAAGCTTATGTCGAGGTTAAAACGCAGCGAGTAGTCCGCGCGTTGGGTGGCCATGCCGGTGCCGATATAGAGGGTGTTGTCGCGTTCCTCCAGCACCACAAACTCACCCTGGTCTTGGCCGGAGAAGGGTTCGCGGGAATAGAGCAAGGTAGTTTGTTGGTACCGAGCCGCGGTCATGCCAGTGCGTCGGTGTAACAGCGCTACACCGTCACTGCTCTGGGCTACCAGCGCATGACGCAAGCCGCTCGCAATGGGCGGCAGGCGGTCGTACTGGGGGTGACTTTTGATTCCGGTAATCAGCATGACGGAACCTCATTTATTGTTGTTGTGCTAACGCGTTGGGGCGTTTGGGTGGTTTGCTTAAGCAGAAGGCATGCCATTCAACATATGGATTCATATGTTTTGTTTTGAGTAGTCTTCCCCCTTGCAGGGTTGTGGCGATACTCCTTAGTGGGGCGTTACAGCTAATCTCAGATTCATTTGTAGGCGCTCTGAGAGGGAGCAGCGCCAGATGCTGCTGACTGCTCGGACGAGCGCAGCTTCGAACGCCTGAGGTTAGTGGTGGCAGGGGTAGACACGCCATTTCTAAAAAATCAAAAGCGCATTCGGTTTTCCTCAAGGCTGCTGCGCACGGCTCTAACCAGCGGGTGGACTAGCCTGCCTGCGGCGTTGGGTCTGAAAACCTCCTACGGCTTATTCGCCGTGGTCGCCGCCCCTGTTCGCCCGTGACAGACAAGGCGACCGGCAAGGTTATGGGGGCGATGTGTGCCGGCTGTTGGCGCAGCGACTGGAATGGTGCTTGCGCTGAGGCTACGAAAACTGGGCGGACTTTTAGGCGGCCCTGCACGCTGGACGTGACCATTACGGTGGTAATTTTATCTGCGCCACGGTGCAAACCTATGAACAACAACTGCACCAGCGCTTGCTCGAACTCATTGCGCTAGAACTGCGCGACATGGGCGATGAGTATGTGGCACTTGCCGGTACTGCTCACGTCTAGCCGCCCAAAGCGCCGCTAGCGAGCACTATCAGCGTTTGCTGCACTGTCTCAGCGCGCTGACCGAAGTCACTAAGTGCTTTAAGCGGCGTCGGGCCGATGCGCGTTTTATATCGAGATCGCGGTGTCGGCAGCAGTCGCTGCGCCTGATCCATTCGCAGATGCACTTGCAGGCCTAGGTCGGTGAGTTGCTGTGAGTTGATGCCGAAGCTTTTCCCGATGTTAGAGCGGTCTCCGAAGAGCATCGCGGCATCGCCGAAGCAATCATCAATGACGATGCTAACCTTCTCGGCCTCCTAGCTAAGGCCTAGTTCGCGCGGCGCGTAGGTGCGGAAAAACTCGGCAGCCCACTGCGCCACGCGGCTGTTATCCACCGCCAGTTGCTCAAGGCTGAGCAGAGCCTGATCGGCGACGTTTTGCGGTAATAGGTTGCCGCCAAATTGCTCGGCCAAGCAGCGGATATAGTCCTCAGTGAACTCCGGATGGTATTGCACCGATAGCGCTGGAAATTCATAGGCCAGCACGCCGTTTTGGCAGTGGCTGGAGCCGCCGATACAACGGGCCTCATCTGGCAGCTGCAGCACTTGATCCTGATGGAAGATAAAACTCGCTCCAGAACTCGGCGCCCCGGCGCGGTTGTCATAATGCTGCGCGCCAACGCCCCAGCCTTGCTCGGCTTTTAGGGTTTTGCCGCCGTATGCATCGGCCATCAACTGATGACCAAAACAAATACCAAACACTGGCCGACGTAGTTCACGGGCCTGTTGCAGCAGGCCGATTTCAGCCCGCATCCAGGCGCTGCGTTCATACACACTGTGCTTGGAGCCGGTGAGGATAAACCCGGCAAACTCATGCGCTGGCGGCAGGGCTTCGCCCGTACAAGCGGACACCACGTTGAACTCGGCTTCAGGCAGGGCCGGGTGTAGCCAGTTGATGATCATCTGCGGGTAGCTGATAAAGCGCGGTTGTAGGTTTTCTGGAACTACACCGTTTTCAATGATGCACAGGCGCAGCGGAGCTGTTGCGGTCATAGGGGCAATCCATCGAGTACTTGGTGCTGCCATTGTACTGCGACATCTCAGGACGGGAGACCGCTGGATAGGTCATGCCGTCCATATGGGCCGGAATTTTGCCCCGTGCGCTGATCACGAGTCGGCGCATTCACTTCGGCATAGCGCAGCACTGCGATGCCGTAAGGCGTGCGGGCAAGCTAACTGCCTGCACTGGCATAGCTAACAGCCAGAGAGCGGATAGAAAACTGAATCAACAGCATCTAGGAGGGTGCTGTTGTACACGAGATCAGCGACATGGGCTGGCTACTCAAGAGAATAGGATGGGTATCACGGTTTATTTAATATGAAGTATGGTTCCATATCTTTAGGCAGCATTATGCCCCATTGAGTGCGTGGGTACGGCTTCGCTTGGCTTGATTTGGCCGGCGCAACCGGGCTAGCGCTGGTAGATAGAGGAAGCCCGGATATGTGGTTTGCCAAGCGCTCACGCGCCGTTATAGATGACTTGACCCCACTGTTTGTCCGTTGGGCTGGCGGTGATTGGGTGGAGCCGGGAGTCTTGCCAGGGCTGGCAGATGAGCCGCTGCAGCACTTGATCCCGCAGGTATGGAAGCAGCTGCAAAGCACCCGGCAAGAGGCTTTGCAGCGCAGCGAGGCTAGCGCGCAGCAGCACGCTCAGACGCTGCAGGCTGTACAGCGGGCTTTGAGTGAGTCCCGGCAAGAAGTGCAGCAGTGGCAAGACAAACAGCAGCGTACTGAGCAGGAGCTGGCCGCCGTGCAACTGCATAATCAGCAGTTGGAGGAAGAGCGGCAGGTGTGGGAGCTGACTAGGCATGCTCTTACCGATGGTTGCTGGGATCTGAAAGTGGTCAACGGCGACCCTGAGCATCCGGCCAACGTGATTCGCTGGTCTGATCAATATCGGCAGTTGCTAGGCTATAGTCGCGAAGAGTTTCGCGACGGCTGGGATGACTACTTTGCGGTGGCTGAACCCAACGATCAGAAGTTGGTGATGAACGCCCTCAGTCAGATGATGGCCGATCCCACGGGCCAGCATGTGTACGTGGTGGAGTACCGCATGCGCCATAAAACCCGTGGCTGGTTGTGGTTTCGTGAGCGCGGTAAATGCCTGCGTGACGGCAACGGCAAGCTGCTGCGCGTCACCGGCGCAATGCGCGATATCAGTGATGAGAAATACGCCCAGGAACTGAATGAGCGCGAAAGCGCCGGTATCCAGAGAACCTATCAGCAGATCTCCCAAGTCGCCGGTGGCATTCGTGGAATCGCTGAGCAAACCAACCTGCTTGCCTTGAATGCCGCTATCGAAGCTGCCCGCGCCGGCGAGCAAGGCCGGGGTTTTGCCGTGGTCGCCGATGAAGTGCGTAACTTGGCCAAGCGCACTCAAGATGCCGTGCTGCAAATCCAAAATATGCTGACCGCTAAGGGAGATGAACGCTGATCTCTATCGGGTAAACCATGCTTAGTCCTTTGCAGCGTTGAGTCTGATGGTGAGCGCTTGATACGGCTAATACGCCGACTGATGGCGCGCTCTAATGCGGGGCTTGGCGCGTCTTAGATGGTAGGCTGCGGCGCATCTAAAGGGTTAGCTGGGGCAGAGGTAAAGATGTCGATGGGCTGGGCTGTATTGATGCTGGGGCTAGTCGCCGGCGTCGCCATTTATTACTTAAAGAGCGTGGCTAAGCCCGAGTTAGTTTACCTAGCCACATCTCCTTCCTCGGCAGCGCTGGCACAGTTGCCGCGCTTGAACAAAGTCTACTGGCCAACCCCTTGGCTATTTAACCGTCACCTGCAAATTCTCGGTCTGTGTGTGCGCGAAGCCTTGGCGGCGCCGCTGCAATACGATCGGATCGGACGCTTAACCATGGCTGATGGTGGCACCACTGCGCTGCATTGGCTGGGGCTGGATCTGCCAGCAAGCACACCGACCTTAGTGGTACTGCCAACCATTGCCGGTACGGCGCGCAACATGCGCAGTTTTGTCCGCGATCTACAGCGCGCCACTGGCTGGCGTATCGTGGTTTGTCAGCGTCGTGGTCACGGCGAGCTGAGCCTGAGCAGTGCCAAGTTCAACACCATGGGCGATGTTGCTGACCTGCGTGAACAGCTGAGTTTGATCACCCGCTCCCAGCCCGATTCTCCGTTGTATGCTGCCGGTATTTCCGCCGGTACGGCACTGTTGATTCGCTATCTGGGCGAGCAAGGCAGCGCCACGCCGATCCGCGCCGCCTTTGCTTATTGTCCTGGTTACGACATCAGCGTAGCCTTCGCCCGCTGTCGCGCACCGTACAGCAAAATCATCGCGCAGCGTTTGCTCAAGCAATTCGTCAAACCTAATCGCCAGGTCTTAGCTGATGTGGAATCGTTGGCAAAATTGGAAGCAGCGCAGAGTCTCGATGAATTCCAGCAGCACTTGGCGCCCTGCGCCGGCTACGCCAGCTATGCGCAGTATTTAAGCGCCTGTAACCCGGTGGCAGTGATGGCCAACGTAAGTATTCCGCTGCTGGTGTTAAACGCTGCCGACGACCCGATCTGCGTGCAGCAAAACGTTGATGAGCACCGTCACGTTATGGCGCAACTACCCAGCACCATCCTCGCCATCACCACCCACGGTAGCCACTGCGCCCACCTCAGTGGCCTGCGCGCTAAACCATGGGCGCATGAGTTGGCTGCGGAGTTCTTTATCGTGGCCCAGGGACTGCCTCAACGGGAAAATGTGCAATGACGCTTCGCCGAGTCGCACAAAGCGGCTCGATGTGAGGGTGTTTGGCCTAGGCTAGTGTCGATGTCATGGGCATTTTTGCAGGCAATAAAAAAGCCGGCTTGTGGCCGGCTTTTAGGAGGGAGTCTCTGCTTATTTTTGGTAAGCGGCGACTGCCTGATTAATCAGCTTGCGGGCTTCGTCAGCGCCGGCCCAGCCTTCTACTTTAACCCACTTGCCTTTTTCGAGGTCTTTGTAGTTCTCGAAGAAGTGCTTGATCTGCTCGATCAGCAGGGGTGGCAGGTCGGTGTATTCCTGCACGTCTTTGTACAGCACGGTCAGTTTGTCGTGCGGTACGGCAACCAGTTTGGCGTCGCCGCCGGCTTCGTCGCTCATCAGCAGTACGCCAACCGGACGGGCGCGGATGACCGAGCCTGGGGCTACTGGATAAGGAGTGACCACGAGCACATCGAGGGGATCACCGTCGTCAGCCAGGGTGTGCGGGATAAAACCGTAGTTGGCCGGGTAGAACATCGGAGTGGCCATGAAACGGTCGACGAACAGGCAGTCGGTGTCGTGATCGATCTCGTATTTGATCGGCGCGTGGTTGGCCGGGATCTCGATGGCGACATAGATGTCGTTAGGCAGGTCTTTACCAGCCGGGATCTTGCTGTAGCTCATGGGGGCGACTTCCGGTGTGGGCCAAAAAAGTGGCGGGATTATAGGCCTATTCTGCCGTCGATGCCACGCTGCTGTAGTTGGCCATTGGTCGAGGTTTATAGCGCTTAAGTGCTGTTTATCTCTTACGCGTGCGCTGCTCGGCGCGCGTGTAAACACACTTTGACCAAGCGCCGTCGGTTAACAACGGCGCCTGGTCGGCACGGGCCTAGTTGGCCTGAGCCTTATTGCCACTGAAGCGGCTGCGCAGCACACCAATAATCATCGGCAACAAGGAGAGCAAGATGATGCCGATCACCAATAGGGACAGGTTCTTTTTGATAAAGGGCACGTTGCCGAAGTAGTAACCCAGAGTCACCAGGCCGCCGACCCAAAGGATGGTGCCGAATACGCTGAAGCTGACAAAGCGTAAGTAAGGCATGCGGGCGACGCCGGCGACAAAGGGGGCGAAGGTACGAATGATCGGCATGAAGCGCGCCAGGGTAATGGTTTTGCCGCCGTGCTTGTCGTAGAAGTCTTGGGTTTTTTGCAGGTAATCGCGGCGGAAAATCTTCGAGTCGGGGTTGCTGAATAACCGCTCACCGGCGGTGCGCCCAATCACATAGTTGGTACTGTCGCCCAATATTGCCGCCACCATGAGCAAGCCGCCTAGTAGCACTGGGTCCATACCGCCACCGGCTGCTACTGCTCCGGCAATAAACAAGAGCGAGTCGCCTGGCAGAAAAGGCATTACGACTAAGCCGGTTTCACAGAAGATCACCAAAAACAGGATGGCGTAGATCCAGGGACCGTAATTGTTCACCAGCAGATTGAGGTACACGTCGAGGTGGAGGATAAGATCGATCAGGTTGAAATCCATTGCACTACCTGTGTTCGAGGCCTGATTCGTAAGGCCAATGTGGTACTTGGGTTTGGCACAGCCAAAGGGTGTAGCTGGCTATTTAGGTTCGGCATTATAGGCAATGGATCGTGAATTACCTGTTTTGCTTGTAGCTAAGCATTACCAACACGTTGTGCCGGGCAGAAACATACCGCTGGCGGCTTGGTCTGGGGCTGATAGGGACAGCGCGGGAGAGTTATGGCGCGGTGAAGTCTTCGCTAATCGGCAGGACGAAGTTTTTAAATTCGCGGTCCTCGGTAAAACCAATCGACTCATAAAGTTTATGCGCCACCAAGTTATCCACACTAGAGGCGACACGTAAACGCACTGCGTTAGTCTCCTTGGCCATTTGTTTGGCGGCGTGGATCAGGTTATCGGCCACCAGCTGGCGGCGTGCGTCCTGGCACACGTAGATGTCGTTCAAGATCCATACGCGCTTAAGCGACAGCGACGAGAAGCTGGAGTACAGCTGGCAGAAGCCGAGGATTTTGTCGTCGTCATCCGATAGGGCCAGGTAAATCACTGACTCTTTGTTGCGGATGCGCCGCTCTAAGAATTTGCGCGAGGAGTCAGGGTAGGGCAGTTGGCCGAAGTGTTCGCGGTAGCTGACAAACAGCGGCGTAAGTTGCTCCAGATGCTCCAGGGTCGCTTGCACAATGCGCATGGTGAGCCTCGACTTCAGTCGGTTGATAGGGCTTGGCAGCAGCGAAGGGCTGCCGGTGAATGAGTCCGATCAGGGAGTTGATGCTGTCTAACGCCGGATTAACGCGCAATCCAAACAAGCCTTTGCTTTTGTGTGTTTCGACGCATTGATCCCCTGGCCCGAGCGTTCAGTCCAAGAGGAAGTTAGTGCTGGGATTTTGCCCATTCAGCACCGGTACTTCGGCTTCGTCTTTTAAGTTGACCCCCGAGAGCTGACGGCGACTGGCTTCGCGCATGAGGTAGAGCAACCGATGACTGGCCATGGCGTAGCTCAATCCTTCCAAGCGCACATTGGAGATGCAGTTGCGCGCGGCGTCGGTCAGCCCCACTTTCGGCGCATAAGTGAAGTACAGACCTAGGCTGTCCGGCGAACTTAAGCCGGGGCGCTCGCCGATCAGGATCACCACCATCTTCGCGCCGATTAGCTCGGCCACTTCATCGGCCACCGCGACGCGGCCCTGCTCAACCAAGCTGACTGGCGCCAGGCTCCAGCCTTCGCCTTGGGCCAGTTCGCTGATGCGTTGCAGCATGGGCTCGGCGTGGCGATGCACGGCCAGCGCCGATAGCCCATCAGCTACCACTAGGGCGAGGTCATAGCCTTGTGGCTGTGCCGCGCGGTGCTGGCGCAGCAGTTCGGCGGACTCCTCACTTAAACGGCGGCCCAAGTCCGGGCGCTGCAAATAGGTGTCGCGATCTTTGGCTGCGCTGTGTAGCAGCAGGCTCGGCAGTTGCTGCTGGGCCAGGGCCGCACTTAAGGCGGCGTGATCAAAGGGCAGGTGCACGGCATCGCGGGCCAGGGCGTGGGCAAACTGGAAGTCCAGTTGCGCTCGGGTCGGCAAGCTGGTGCCGGCGCGACCTAGGGCTATACGGGCGCTGGTGAGGCTGCGTAGCTCTTGCCAAGGGTTGGCCTGGGCCACTTGCACGGGTTTATCGGTCATTGCGCCCCTCCATTAATGCAACTGCGCCAAGGCTTGGCGAAATGCTGGCGGCAGTTGATTACTCAGCTGCAGGCCGGCAGCGCTGCGCTGGAATATACCCATGCGCTCCAGCCACGCGGCGAACTCTGGCGCTGGTTGCAGGCCGAGGCTCTGGCGGGCGTAGAGGGCGTCGTGGAACGAGGTGGTCTGGTAGTTGAGCATGATGTCGTCGGAGCCGGGGATACCCATGATGAAGTTGATCCCGGCCATGCCCAGCAGGCTGAGGAGCACGTCCATATCGTCCTGATCGGCCTCGGCGTGGTTGGTGTAGCAAATATCGCAGCCCATCGGCAGCCCCAGCAGCTTGCCGCAGAAGTGGTCTTCCAGGCCCGCGCGGATAATCTGTTTGCCGTTGTACAGGTACTCCGGGCCGATAAAGCCGACCACGGTGTTGACCAAAAACGGCTGGTAATGGCGCGCCACCGCATAGGCGCGAGTCTCGCAGGTTTGCTGATCCACCCCGTGGTTGGCCCCGGCCGACAGCGCGCTGCCCTGGCCGGTCTCGAAGTACATCAGGTTGTTGCCCAGAGTGCCGCGCTTCAGGCTTAAGCCGGCTTCGTAGCCCTCTTGGAGGATATTCAGGTTGATGCCAAAGCTGGCGTTGGCCGCCTCGGTGCCGGCAATCGACTGGAACACCAGGTCCAGCGGCACACCACGGTTGATCGCCTCAATCGAGGTGGTGACGTGGGTCAGCACGCAGGCCTGGGTGGGGATTTCATAGCGCTGGATGATCGCGTCGAGCATTTTCAGCAACTCGCTGATCGAACTCAGGCTGTCGGTGGCCGGGTTGATGCCGATCATGGCGTCGCCGTTGCCGTACAGCAGACCGTCGAGAATGCTCGCGGCGATGCCGGAGGGATCATCGGTGGGGTGGTTGGGCTGCAGGCGCGTCGACATATGTCCGCGTAGGCCGATGGTGTTGCGAAAGCGGCTGGTGACGCGGATTTTTTGCGCCACCAGGACTAAGTCCTGCACGCGCATCAGCTTGGATACCGCTGCTGCCATTTCGGGCGTTAGGCCCGGCGCTAAGGCGGCGAGGCTGTGTTCAGTGGCCGCATCGCTGAGCAGCCAGTCGCGGAAGCTGCCAACGGTTAGGTGGCTGACTGGGGCGAAGGCGGCGGCGTTGTGGTTGTCGATGATCAGGCGGGTGACTTCATCGCTCTCGTAAGGAATCAACGCTTCAGTTAAAAACTGCTTAAGCGGGATCTCGGCCAGGGCCATTTGCGCCGCGACCCGTTCGCCGGCGCTGCTGGCGGCGACGCCGGCTAAGTAATCACCGCTGCGCGCTGGGCTGGCCTTGGCCATGACATCCTTGAGGCTGTCGAAGCGGTAAGTCAGAGCGCCGACCGTATGTTGGTAGCTGGACATCCAAGTTCTCCCAAACTGGCGGACGCAGCCAAACTGCGTCCGCCCAAGTGTGTGCTACTTGAGGCTGGCCTCGGCCTCACTGATGGCGACAAATTCTTCCTCCGGCGTACCGGCCACCAAGTGGTGGCGGCTGTAGAAGGCGAAGTAGGCGATCAGTACAGCGTAGATAATCGCCGCACCAATGACCACGCGCGGGTCGACCAAGAATCCGGCGACCACCGCCACGCACGCCAGCACTAACGCGATACCGGAGGTCAGCACGCCACCTGGCGTACGGTAAGGGCGCGGCATATCCGGGCGTTTCACCCGCAGCGTGATATGGGCGGCCATCATCAGCACATAGGAGATGGTCGCGCCGAATACCGCCACCAGAATCAGCAGGTCGCCTTGGCCGGTCAGGGAGAGGGCAAAGCCGATCAAGCCTGGGACGATCAAGGCCAGCACCGGCACCTTATTCTTGTTGGTCAGCGACAGTGACCGCGGCAAGTAGCCGGCGCGGGACAGCGCAAAAATCTGCCGCGAGTAGGCGTAGATGATCGAGAAGAAACTGGCGATCAAACCCGCCAGGCCAATCAGGTTCACGAAGCTGCTCATCCAGGTGCTTTGCCCGTAGGCGATGGTCAGCGCTTCCACCAGCGGGTTGCCGGAAGCTTTGAGAGCTTCTGCGCCGGCGCCGCCTGGGCCGATCAGCAGAATCAGCAGGGCAAAGGCCAGCAGCACCAGCATGGCGCCGATCAGGCCGCGCGGCATATCGCGCTGCGGGTTGCGGGTTTCCTCGGCGGCCAGCGGCACGCCTTCCACCGCCAGGAAGAACCAGATGGCGTAAGGGATGGCTGCCCAGATACCGACATAACCCATGGGCAAAAAGCTGCTGGCGCCGCTGGCTTGTGTCGGCGCGATATTGAACAGGTTATCCCAGGAGAAGTGCGGCAGCATGCCGAGCAGGAACACCGCCAAGGCGATAGCGGCCACGGCGGTGATGATAAACATCAGCTTCAGCGCCTCACCGACGCCAAAGATATGGATGCCGATAAACAGGATGTAAAAGCCCAGATAAATGGCCCAGCCGCCGATGCCAAACAGTGACTCGCAATAGGCGCCGATAAACACCGCGATGGCGGCCGGGGCGATGGCGTATTCGATAAGGATCGCGGTACCGGTGAGAAAGCCGCCCAAAGGACCAAAGGCACTGCGGGCAAAACCATAGCCACCGCCGGCGGTGGGGATCATCGAGGACAGTTCAGCGAGGGAGAAACACATGCACAGGTACATCAAGGCCATCAGCAAGGTGGCGAGGAACATGCCGCCCCAGCCGCCTTGGGCCAAACCGAAGTTCCAGCCCGCGTAGTCGCCGGAAATCACATAGGCCACGCCGAGGCCGATCAACAGCACCCAACCGGCGGCGCCTTTCTTTAATTGTCGGCTAGCGAAGTAAGCGGCATCGACTTGCTCCAACTCGGTGCCTTGGGTGTGGCTAGGTGCCCCTAATTGTTCTGTTGTCATGACTTATCCTCATTAACCGCCGGGTCGGCACCGTGGTGCTGCCGGGCTTAGCTGTTGGCTGAAGGACTTGCCTGAGTAGAAGAGCAACTGCTGTGCCAATGCCTGTTGGTTTTTAGAGCAGCAAGACAACAACTAAACCGCCAGCCAATCAGTTTTGCCGCTCAGGCCGATGTCAGCGCCTTGGCCGGGGTGCGTGGCACGGCGCCGAGATTGCGCGTGGTTTCTGCCCTCTGCTGCGCCTGTGCTAACCTGCGGCCAGCGAAATTTAGGCTGCCAGGCAGCCGTTGTTAGGCCTTGCGGCCGTTTTTGAGGTCATCCATGCATATTCATATCCTCGGCATCTGCGGCACCTTTATGGGGTCCCTCGCCGTGCTGGCCAAGGAACTGGGCCACCGCGTGACCGGTTCTGACGCTAACGTTTATCCACCCATGAGCACCCAGCTCGAGGCACAGGGCATCCAGCTGACCCAGGGCTACGCCCCGGCGCAGCTGGAGCCGGCGCCAGATTTAGTGGTGATCGGTAACGCCATGTCACGGGGCAACCCAGCGGTTGAGTACGTGCTCAACCGGGGCCTGCCTTACGTCAGCGGCCCCCAGTGGCTGGCCGATCATGTCCTGCAAGGCCGTTGGGTGCTGGTCGTGGCCGGCACCCACGGTAAAACCAGCAGTTCGAGCATGCTGGCGTGGGTGCTGGAGCATGCCGGCATGAGCCCGGGCTTTTTGATTGGTGGCGTGCCGCAAAATTTCGGTATTTCCGCACGCTTGGGCGACACACCGTTCTTTGTGGTGGAGGCCGACGAATACGACAGCGCCTTCTTCGACAAACGCAGCAAGTTCGTGCATTACCGCCCACGCACGGCGATTCTGAATAACCTCGAATACGATCACGCCGACATCTTCCCGGATCTGGCGGCTATCGAGCGGCAATTCCATCACCTGGTGCGAACCATTCCCAGCGAGGGCCTGGTTATTCATCCCACCACTGAGCTGGCGCTTAAGCGCGTGCTCGAGATGGGCTGCTGGACCCCCGTGCACACCACCGGTGTTGGCGGGCAGTGGCAGGCACGCTTGCTCAGCGAGGACGGTTCGCGTTTTAGCGTGCTATTTGAAGGCCAAGAGGTCGGCGTGGTCGACTGGCAACTGACCGGCCAGCACAACGTGGCCAACGCCTTGGCCGTATTGGCCGCGGCGCGTCATGTCGGTGTGCTGCCGCAGCTGGGCACGGCAGCGCTGAGCCTGTTTATCAACGCCAAGCGGCGTATGGAGAAGGTCGCTGAGGTCAACGGCGTGACCATCTACGACGACTTCGCCCACCACCCTACGGCGATTGCCACCACGCTCGATGGCCTGCGCAAACGCATTGGCGCGTCTAAGCTGATCGCCATCGTTGAGCCGCGTTCCAACTCCATGAAACTTGGCGCCCACCGCGACGGCTTGCCGGAGTCGGTCAAACAGGCGGACTCGGTGTACTGGTACGCACCGCCTAATCTGGGCTGGGATCTGGCCGCCAGCGTGGCAGCCAGCAGCGTGCCGACGCAGGTCTGTGACTCACTGGAGGCGATCATCGCCGGAGTCAAAGCCGAAGTAGAGCCCGGCACCCAGGTGGTGGTGATGAGTAACGGCGGCTTTGGTGGCCTGCACGGCAAACTGGCGCAAGCGTTGGAGCAATAGATGAGCGGTCCCGAGCGCATTACCTTGGCCATGACTGGCGCTTCTGGCGCCCAGTACGGCCTGCGTCTGCTCGATTGCCTGGTGCGCGAGGAGCGCGAGGTGCACTTCCTCATCTCCAAGGCCGCGCAGTTGGTGATGGCCACAGAAACGGATGTGAGCCTGCCGGCCAAGCCGCAGGCCATGCAGCAGTTTTTGACCGAATACACCGGTGCCAGCGCCGGGCAGATCCGCGTGTATGGCAAGGAGGACTGGATGGCCCCGGTGGCCTCCGGCTCCGGCGCTCCAGCCGCCATGGTGGTGGTGCCGTGCAGCACTGGTACCTTATCGGCGATCGCCACGGGCGCCTGCAATAACTTGATTGAGCGCGCCGCCGATGTGGCGATCAAAGAGCGCCGCCAGTTGATTGTGGTGCCGCGCGAGGCGCCGTTCTCCAGCATCCACCTGGAGAACATGCTCAAGCTGTCCAATCTGGGGGTGACCATCCTGCCCGCCGCGCCAGGCTTTTATCACCAGCCACAAACCATCGATGACCTGATCGACTTCGTGGTGGCGCGCATTCTCAACTGTCTGAATATTCCGCAAGACATGCTGCCGCGCTGGGGCGAGCATCATCAGAGCAGTCCGGATGAGTAAGCTGCGGGCGGCGTTGTGCCTGATGCTGGCCGGGGGAGGGCTAGGTGGCTGCGCCACGGTGAAAACCCTGGACGCCGCCAAAGAAGGCGCGCCGGTGGTGTATGCCGGCACCCGCTTGGATTGGTACGCGATTCAGGGTGGCTGCTGCCCTGAAGTGCATTTCGGCACGCTGCCGCCGACCTTTCCCAGCCTGGACCTACCAGCCAGCGCCTTGCTCGATACCTTGTTATTGCCGATCTCGCTGCTGGTGAGTACCGGAGGCAGCGTGCATCTCAATGGCGGGCTGTAGGGCTACACGCGGGTTTATATGGCAGGTGCGTTTACGCCCGCGCATCTGTATCTAAAGCTGGGGCTCGCTAAGCTCGGAGCTACTGCGCGTCGTTAGCGGCGTCTTCTACTTCATCTTCGTCGTCATTATTGCCACTCACCGCACCTAAACATTGCAGGCTGTGGCTGGCGTCGTTGCTGTGGATATTCCAGCTGTCACTCGCCTCTTGGTAAGTGGCTGCGGCTACTTGAGCCAGGCTGAATTGCCATTTGCGTAGGTTGCGGCCGTCCATGCACTCAATGTTGAGGTGCTGGTCGTCGAGGCTGAACTGCCAAGCATGCAGGTTATCGATGATCAGCATGTCGGCGCCATTAAGGGCGCTCAGCAGGTCGGCGGGGGCTGTGCTCATAAGGTAAGGCTTCTGTTAGCGGCCAAGACGGCGCAGTTGATGGGATTCAATCACCCGGGTGCCGCTGCCTTCTTCGAGGGCTAGGCGCCAGAGTGCCCGCGATAATACATGGGCGGGGATACCGCGGTACTTGCCGGGTAATAAGCGCGACAGCGGCGCCAGTAAGTCTTCGGCCAAGCGCGTCGGCTGGCGCTGGCCGATCAGCAGGGAGGGGCGGGCGATGGTCAGCTGTGGCCAGTTTTGTTCACGCAGGGCTTGCTCCACTTCGCCTTTGACGCGGTTATAAAACACCGTGGACTGCGGATCGGCGCCGAGGGCGCTGACCACCAGCAGATGCCGGGCGCCTAGCTCGCGGGCGCGCTTGGCAAAGGCGATGACCAAGTCATAGTCCACCGCGCGAAACGCCTCTTGCGAGCCAGCTTGCTTAATGGTGGTGCCGAGGCAGCAGAAGGCGATTTCCACGCTGTCGTGTAGCTGCGGCAGCACTTCAAGCAACTCACCTTGCGGGTTGGATAAATGCGCGTGTGGCGCCAACGGGCGCCTAGTCGGCGCCACCACGCGGGTGACGGTGGGCTCACTCAACACGCGGTCCAGCAGGTGTTCACCAACCAAGCCGGTGGCGCCGGCAATCAGGATGTTCTGTGGCGTTAAATACATGCATGCAACTCCTTGCTGATCGATAGCCGCCAGCACCTTGTACTACTAGGGCTTGAGTTGTTCTGCCGAAACCGGCACAGGTTGATCATTTAAGGCTTTTTCAGCCTGTTGTTCGCGCAGTTTTCGCCACTGTTTGAGCACAGCTGGCGCCGCCCAGATTTGCGGCTGCGAAGGCTCGAAGCCGTCGGCCTGTTCGCGCTCAGCCACCGCTTTTTGAGCGAGGCTGAAGGCCCGTTGCAAATCGTCGGTTTGCTGCAGCGCCTCGGCAAACAGCGCGCGGCCAAAGTAGGTGAAGTCGTTCTCTTCCGAGCAGCCGAAGGACACCCGATCCGCGCGCGCGGCGGTGATGACTAAGGTTTTGTCATCTTTAAGCGCCGGGATAAAGCCGCCGGAATAGCAGGCGGAAATCACCACGATTTTATTGCGCTGCTTCAGTGGCAACAGCAGGCTGGCTAACTCGCTGGCCGGCAGATCGCTGAGTTGCAGGCGCGGCTGCACCAGGCTCAGTTCATGCTCGGCCGAACCGTGACTGGTGAGGTAGATAAAGATCACATCTTCGGGGCCTGTGCGCTGCGCCAAGACTTCAATGCTGCGGCCGAGGCTGGCGCTGGTGGCCAGTGGTCGATCCAACAGATGGTCGCGGTGATTGACCAAGCTCACTACGCCACGTGCGGCGAAGCGTTCGTGCAGTTGCTTGGCTACATAGTCGGCCTCGCGCATAAACACGCTTTGCTCGCCATCGCCGGCCAAGGTCAGGCCGTACAGTTCAATGGCAGGGCTGGAGGCCGGTAGCTGAGCCAGGGCTTGATCCAGCAAATGGCCCTGTTCGAGCAGGCCTTGGGCCAGAGCATCAGGCAGGTTTTTTCCGGAAGCGTCGCGCAGCAGTCGGCCTTGCTGCCAAACCCCGCTTTGCTGGCTGCCGTCAGCGTTCTTTAGGGTGCCTTGGCCTTGATAGCGGTCACGGCTGAATGCGCCGTCATACTGACTGCCATCGGCTAAGCGCAGTTGGCCTTTGCCGTGGTATCGCCAGTTACGGAATTGGCCTTGATAGTGGCTGCCGTCGCTGCCGGTAAATTCGCCTTTGCCGCTGAGCTGGCCGTCGACAAACTGACCGCTCCAGACGTCACCGCTCGAGCTTTGATAACGGCCTTGGCCGTGAAACTGATTGTGGCGGAACTCGCCGGTGTAGAGGTCGCCATCGGCACTTTTGTAGCTGCCTTGGCCGGTGAGCTGACCTTGCTTGAAGGTGCCGCTGAACTGACTGCCTTCGGCGTCATTGAGTACACCTAGGCCTGCGGGTGAGCCTTGCTTAAATTGGCCTTGATAGCTGGCACCGTTGCGCCATTTGAGCTGCCCCAAGCCATCGAACTGACCTTGTTTAAACTGGCCCTGATATTCCAGCTCGGCGTTGTCCAAGCGCCCCTCGCCATGGGGTTTACCTTGGCTGAATTGACCTTGGTAGCGGTTGCCGTTGCTGTACTGGAGGTTGCCTTGGCCGTTGAACTTACCTTGAGCAAACTCGCCTTGGTAGATCTCGCCCTGGCCGCTGTGCCATTCGCCTTGGCCGCTGTAGCTGCCGTCTTTAAAACTGCCTTCGAACCACTCGCCGTTGGCGTAGTCGATCCGGCCCTGACCTTGCAGTAAACCATCCACTACTGCCCCGCGATAACGACCGCCGTCGGGCAGCACCGCATCGGGCGGCAGTAACGGTTCACCATCGCCGCAAGCGCTTAGCAGCAGGGCGAAACTTAATGAAGCCAAGGCGGCAAGGCGGGGCATAGGACTCTTCCGGCTGGGTATAAGGTGCTGAGTATGCCTCAATCGTGGGGTAATGCTCGCTGGCGTAACAGACTAAGCCCCGACGCGCCGGACAAGCCGTGCGCGGGTGCAGGAATGACGAGCCTTAGCGGTTTAGACGAAGCACAGGGTCAGTGGTTCGGCGATATAGGCGGGTTTTTCCGAGCCTTCGATCTCCAGTACCACCTTGGCTTTGAGCAGCCATTGGCCGGGGTTCTTCTCGGTGACATCGAGCAAGGTCACAGCCAGACGTACCTTGGAGTTGACCCGCACCGGCTGGATAAAACGCACGCTGTCCAGGCCGTAGTTGACGGCCATCTTCAGGCCCTGTGGGAGGATCATGATGCCTTCCATCAGCTTGGGCACCAGCGACAGCGAGAGAAAACCATGGGCGATGGTGCTGCCAAAGGGGGTGAGCTTGGCTTTTTCCGGATCGACATGGATGAACTGATGATCACCGGTGCATTCGGCAAACTGATTGATCCGCTCTTGGTCGATGGTCAACCAATCAGAGCGACCTAACTCTTTACCTACGTAACTGGACAGTTCTGCGGCTGGGACTGAAGTCATGGCTTCTCCTTGGGGATACCTGTTGTTGTGTTATTGCGTATTCCTTCGGGGCTTAGATCATCACGCTCGGGGGCTAGGGTCAAGTGCCCGGAAATCGCTACTATGGGCGCCTGTTTTATGGCCTAAGCCGCTGTAACACAGGTGTTTGCGGGCGCTTACGCTTATACTGCGGCGCAGGATTATAAGTACTAGAGATTATCCATCATGCTGTTAAGGGGTGTTTCCTGGTTGGTGCTGTTCCAGTTGCTCGGTACTGCGCTGAACGTGTTGTTGTTGCCCATGTTGCCGGGGCCAATCATTGGTCTGGTCTTACTGTTTGGCTTTTTGCTGCTACGTGGGGAAGTCAGCGAACCGCTGCGCGAAGCCTCCACGACCCTGCTCAAATACTTGCCGCTGCTGCTGGTGCCCCCGGCGGTTGGGGTGATGGCTTATATGGAGCCAATCAGTGCGGACTTCTGGGCGGTGGCCGGTACCTTGCTGCTGTCGCTGTTGATCGGGCTGCTTTTTGCCGGCTACCTGATGCAGAAGCTGATTGAGCGCAAACAGCGGCGGGAGCGGCCATGAGTATTGAATGGCAGGCGGCCTGGCAGGCCGTAGTGCAACATCCGTTGTTTGGCGTGGGCATCACCCTCGGCGCTTATCAGTTGGCGGTGGCCGCCTACGAGAAAACCCGCTGGGTGTTTTTACAGCCGGTACTGGTGTCGATGCTGGCGGTAATTGGCGTGCTGCTGGCCTGCGGCCTGAACTTTGCCCAGTACAAAGACAGCGTAAAGGCCCTGACCCTGTTCCTCGGCCCGGCCACCGTGGCCTTGGCGGTGCCGCTGTTCTTAAATCTGCGACGCATTCGTGAGCTGTTCTGGCCCGTGCTGATTACCTTGGTGGTCGGCGGCATCTTTGCTACCTCCCTAGGGGTAGGTTTGGCTTGGGCGTTTGGCGCAGATCATATGATCCTCATGAGCATGGCGCCGAAGTCGGTGACTTCGCCGATTGCCATGCTGGTGGCCGAAGAGATCGGTGGTATCGCGGCGTTGGCGGCAGTGTTTGTCATGCTCACCGGGATTATCGGCGCGATTGCCGGGCCGTCGTTGCTCAAGCGCTTCGGCGTACGGCATCCGGCGGCCATGGGCCTGGCCCTGGGGATCACCGCCCACGCAGTGGGCACCTCGCGGGCGCTGCAGGAGAGTGAAGAATGCGGCGCCTTTGCTGCGCTGGGCATGAGCTTGATGGGCGTGTTTACCGCGGTGTTCCTGCCCTTGGTGATTTTGTTCTGGCTCTAAGGAGAAGGTCGTGAGCTTAGCGCTGTTCCCCCTCAATACGGTGCTGTTTCCCGGCTGTAATCTGGACTTGCAGATTTTTGAGCCGCGCTACCTGAGTCTGATCAGCCGCTGCATGAAGCAAAACAGCAGCTTCGGCGTGGTGTGCATTGTCGACGGAGCGGAGGTGGGCGCGGCGGCGGCTGAATTGGCCGCAGTTGGTTGTGAGGCGTTGATTCGCGACTTCCAGCAATTGCCCAACGGCTTGCTCGGTATTCGCGTGATCGGCGGCCGGCGTTTTCGCGTCGAGCGCGCGCAGGTGTTGGCTGATCAACTGACCATGGCTGAAGTGCAGTGGCTGGATGAGCCACCAGCGCTGCCGCTGGATGCCGAGCACGATGACTTGCTGGCGCTGCTCGGCGCCTTGAGTGCGCATCCTATGGTGGCTTCGCTGGGCTTGCCCAGTCCGGTGGCTGACCAGCATGGCTTGCTCAATCAGCTGGCGTACCTGTTGCCACTCGACAGTCAGCGCAAGGTGCAGCTGTTGGCCATGGACGATATCGATGCCGGCTTGCAGCTGCTCCAGCAATTGCTTGAGCAGCTGCAGGCGGGGGTCAGTGCTGGTACATAACCAGGCCGCTGGACAGCTTAAATACGGTGATGCTGAGCAACATCACGATCACGCTTGGCAGCAGTAACCACCAAATTTTACTGGGCATGGCTGGCAGCGGCTTTTGCCACTGCACCAAGGCCAGGCTGATGGCGCACATGCAACTGGCGAGCATGGCGCCGGCGATCACGTCAGTGGGCCAATGCACGCCTAAATACACCCGCGACATGGCAATCGCCAGGGCCGGTAAGCTGGCCACCAGCAGCCAGGTCAAACGCTGACGTGGCGCTTGCTCGCGCCCGGCAAGCACGCCCAAGACCAAGAAAAAGGCAAAGGACGCTGAGCTATGCCCGCTGGGGAAGCTGTAGCTGCCGAGCGGATCGAGCAGAATCTGCGGCCGTGGCCGTTCAAAAATGGCTTTCAGCAGGCCATTGCCGATGGCACTGCCCAAGGTACTGCCGATGGCCAGGGCCAGTGCGCGTCGCTGCCGCCCGACCAGCAGGATCACTCCCAACAGCACGGCGGCGGCCAGTTGCGTGCGCCAATCGCCAACGCGGGTGATCAGCACCATCAGCATGTCCAAGTGCTCGCTGCGCTGCTCCTGCACCAGTGTCATCAGGCCGTGATCCAAATCGCTCAGCCGCGGCCAGCTGGCCATCAGCGCCACCAACAAGGCGAGGCTGCTCAGGGCGGCAAATAAGCTGGCCCAACGCAGGCGTTTAGTACTGGCCCAGATGCTCAGGCCGAGTACCAGACCAATGCCGAAGACGACGAACCCGGCCTGCTGCCAGAAGCCCGGCGGCAGCGGCAAGCGAAATGCCGCGCCGGTAGCCCAGCCGGGCAGCATATAGGCCACCGCCCAACCCACCGAAGCCAGCACACTGACGGCGAAGAAGCGCCCAAACGGCATATTCAGCATGCCCGCCACCGTCGGTAGCATCGGGCGGAGTGGGCCGATAAAGCGTCCGACTAACAGGCTGATCACACCATTGCGCTGGAAGAATTCCTCCGCCGAGGCGAGCCATTTGGGATGGCTGCGCAGCACCGGCAGACGGTGAATATCCTGGTGGTAATAACGGCCAATACCGTAGGACATGATATCGCCGAGCAAACCGCCAAGCGTGGCCAGCAGCAAGGTTTCCCACAGGCTCAGCGCGCCGCTGCCGGCCAGTACCGCCAAGGCCAAGAGCAGCACTGCGCCAGGTATGACAATGCCGATAATGGTCAGGCACTCCAGGCAGGCCACCACAAATACCGCCACGCCGAGCCACTGCGGGTTAGCGCCCAGCCAAAGGTTGATGGAGTCTAGCCATTGGCTCATGAGTCACGATCCTTGGGGTTTAACAGGTGGTAGTGCAGGCCTGATTGTTGGCCGCGACGCAGTGGGTTACGCGTGCAAAAGCGCGCGTACTCGGCGTCCACAAAGCGGTGCAGCAGGTGCTCATCGCGCCCGGCGGGAATCCCTAAGCGCGGGCATTGGATAATCTGCGCCGGCGTTTGCCCGATGTCTTCGACAAACAGGCGCTGCTCATCGAAGCGCTGGGCGTCCCAGTCCGGCACTTTCAGGCCCAAGGCGCGGCACAGCAGGGTTTGCCCGGCGCACAGTTGCTCAGGCGGGCGCGCTTGGCCTTGGGCGTTGGGGTTGTTGGCTTGCATCTGCGCCACGCTGGCGGGACCGCTGTGCTGATCCTGCCAGGTGAAGGCCGATTTAATCAGCACCGCGTTGCCAGGCCCCTGGGCGCTGAAGTTCAGCGAGTCGCCGCCGCGGGCGTAATACATATAGATATGTCCGCCATCCATAAACAGGGCGCGACGCTTGTGGGTGTAGCCGAGGGACGCGTGGCTGCCTTTTTCTGCGAGGTAATACGCCTCGGTCTCGATGATGCGGGCGCTAAGCCACAACTCGCCAACACGATGGCGAATAATTTTGCCCAGAAGCTCTTGGGCAAGCAGGCAGGCGTCACGGTCAAAAAAAGCGGCGCTAAGGGCGCGGCCGATGGGCCACGGCGGGCGGGCTGAGCTTGGGTTAGACATAGGCCGTTGGGGCTGATTACAGGGCAAAGGCCGACAATGATAACAACAACTTATTGAATATTAGCTGTCGGGGCAGTCTAGCTTAGTAGCCGCTGGCTGAGCCGAGTTCAATCAGGTCAAGGCCTTAGTCATCGGCACGCAAGCCAGTTGCAAGCCAGTGCTTGACTGGTGCAGCGCTTGCTGTTCGCCGGTAAAGCCTCTGCGGCGATAAAAGTCCACGGCGTTGAGCGTGGCTTCTAAGCGCAGTTGGGTGAGGCCGGCTTGCCGGGCCAGTGCCTCAAGATGTGCCAGCATTTGCTGGCCAAGCCCTTGGCGAGCGTAATCCGGCAGTACAAACAGCGCATCCACTTCTCCCGTACTCGGGTTTAGCGCGCCGCTGGCGATGGGTTGGGCATTCAGGCAGGCCAGGTGGTAATCCCGCGCCACCCAGTCTTGGTAGGCTTCACTCAGGCTGACCTCAGTCCAGCGCTGGATCTGCTCGGCAGTGTAGGCTCCGAGGCATTGGTGTTGAATGGCAAGGCGGCGAATCTCTAGGGCAGTGGGCGCATCCTCGCGGGTGGCGCGGCGGATCTTTAGCATGGCGACACGTCCTTGTGTGGGGCTGCTCACTGTAACCCAGGGCGGCTAATTCTTGCTGTTTTACCTGGAGGGTTGGCGTGCTGAAGGATCAACTGATCGCCGCGGGCTTTTCTGTGCCTGCAAGCGCGCCTGCGTTGCCCAATGCTGCCGGCGCGCTTGTGCTCTGCTAAGCCTCAGGTCGGCGCGAGCTTTTGCTCAAACACCGCTACGCCATCCAGATCACGCAAGGTGACACTGAGTTCGCCGCTTTGTGCCTCGATATTGACCTCACCGAAAAACTGATAGCCGGCAAACGGCGAAGTGTTTTGCGCCGGTGGCGCCTTTTGAAACACCAGTTGCGGGCCGAAGGTCGCGTCCAGTGCGTTGGGGCCGAAGCTGCCGGCATTCAGCGGCCCGGCAACAAATTCCCAGAACGGCTCGAAGTCCTGAAAGCTGGCGTGGTTGGGGTCGTAATGATGGGCTGCACAGTAGTGCACATCGGCCGTCAGCCATACGTGGTTGCGCACTTGATGTTGGCGTAAAAACCCAAGCAGCTCGGCAATCTCCAGCTCGCGGCCTTGGGCGGCGCCCGGTTCCGCATTGGCGATGGCCTCCCAGCGTGCTACGCCTGGGCTGACTTCGCCGTCGGGTACCGCCAGGCCAATGGGCATATCGGCGGCGACGATCTTCCACTGGGCACGGGAATCTTTCAGACCGTGCTTGAGCCAGTCCAGCTGCTCGCGCCCCAGGAAGGCTTTGCGGGCGCCTAAGTTGTCATCATTCGGCCCGCGATAGCTGCGCATATCCAGCACAAACACGTCCAGCAGCGGCCCGTAGCTGAGTTTGCGGTAGATGCGTGCGCCTGAATCGGCGCGTTGGCTGCGCATTGGCGCGTATTCCAACCAAGCCTGACGGCCACGGCTGACCAAGGTATTGATGTCCTTCACCTGATAACGCTCGTCCAGCACCTTGCTCGGCGACCAGTTGTTGACGATCTCATGGTCGTCCCACTGCCAGATCTGCGGCACTTCGGCGTTGAAGCGGCGCAGGTTGTCATCCAGCAGGTTGTAGCGGTAGTTGCCGCGATAGTCGTCGAGGGTCTGGGCGACATGGCTTTTGGCTTCGGTGGTGAGGTTGCGCCAGATGCGTCCGTCCTCGACGCTGATCTGCGCCGGCACCGGGCTGTCAGCGTAGATGGTGTCGCCACTGTGGATAAAGAAGTCCGGCAGGCGCCTGCGCATCGCGTCGTAAATGCGCATGCCGCCGATGTCCGGGTTGATGCCAAAGCCTTGGCCTACGGTGTCGCCGCTCCAGACGAAACGAATGTCGCGGGCCTGACTGGGCGCGCTGCGCAGGTGGCCGAACCAAGGCTCGCTGGCCACGCCTGAGTGGGCGTCCTCGAAGGTGACACGGTAGAAAATCGCCTGATCCGCCGGCAAGCCGGTGAGTTCGACACGGGCGGTGAAATCGCTGCGGGCATCGGTGAGAGCCGAGACTTGTTTGCGCGGATTACCGAATTGGCTGCGGGTGTCCCACTCCACGAGCATGCGTGCCGGGCGGTCGGTACGACTCCAGATGATCGCCCGGTCCCCCAGGAGATCGCCGGATTGCACGCCATCGGTGAGTTGTGGCCGTTCTTTGGCTGAGGCCAGCACCGCCGGCGCCAGGCTCGGCAGCAGCAAACTGGCGCCGGCGGTTTGCAGCAGGCGGCGCCTGCCCAGTAGAAAGTCGTGCATCGGTTGCTCCTCGCGGGTGGCAAAGGGGCAACTTAGTCAGGGGCTATGACGCTCAGATGACAGATGTCAGGCATTGGGCGCGGCGGCAGTGGCTTTGAGCGTGACCCAGGCCACTGCCGGGCGCTGCTTAGAAAATCGTCAGGTTGTAGCTCAGGATCAAGCGCACTTCGTTGACGTCTCGCGCCGACTGTTCGTAGTTGGTGCGGTAAGTGGCGTTACGCAGGCGCATGCTCAAGTCCTTAAAGGTGCCGCTTTGCACCACGTACTTGAGCTCGGTGTCGCGCTCCCATTCCTTACCTTCCTCGCCATTGGCCAGGGTGATGCCGTCGCCGCTGACGTAGCGGGTCATAAAGCTCAAGCCAGGTGCG
Organism: Pseudomonas sp. 5P_3.1_Bac2; assembly: GCF_025465995.1. Taxonomy (GTDB): domain Bacteria; phylum Pseudomonadota; class Gammaproteobacteria; order Pseudomonadales; family Pseudomonadaceae; genus Aquipseudomonas. The sequence goes on from NZ_JANLNY010000002.1 coordinate 89,401, forward strand.
CCGATGTAGCGCATGTCCCAGTCGTAACGCAGTTGCCAGGAACGCTCATCCGGGTTGGCGAAGTCGTTCACCTGCAGGTAGTTGTTGAGGTACGGGTTGCTGCCATCCAGATAGGGCATGGCCGTGTCGCCGAACATGCGCTGCCAGCCGGCGCTCAGGGTATGGCCGTTGATGCCATAGGAAAACAGCATGCTCAGGGCGCGGTTGTCGATATGCCCGGCGCGGGCCTGGCCGTCGTCGCTGCTATCAAACCAGCGCAGGTCGGCGCCGAAGCTGCCTGGGCCGAATTTCTGCTTGCCGACAAAGCCGACAAAGCGTTGGCGATACACGTTCTCCAGACCGCCCTGGGCGTACTGGGCCAGCCAGTGATCGCTGAGTTTGTAGTCGAGCTGGTAGCTGTCGAAGCGGTTGCCGGTGGTGTCGCAGGCATAGCGCTTGTTTTTGCAGTGGATGCGGATGTCCTGCTGGTCGCTGGAGTCGCGCGCGGTGTAACGCTCCAGGCGCGTGATGCTGAGCTTGAAGTCTTTAAGCTCCTGGCTGGTCAGCTGGGCGCCGTGGAACATATTCGGCAGCAGGCGGCCGTCGTTGTATTTCAGCAGTGGCATTTCCGGCAGCAGGGCGCCGTATTTCAGCTCAGTCTTGGACAGGCGCATTTTTCCGGTCACCCCTGCCTTGGCGTATTGATCCGCCGAGTGGCGCGGGTCGCTGCCGGTGGCGGGGAACATGCCGCTGTTGCTATCGGCTGGGCTGGAGTCGAGCTTGATGCCGAGCATGCCGATGGCGTCCAGGCCAAATTGCACGGTGCCTTCGGTGTAGCCCGATTGCAGGTTGAGAATAAAACCTTCGCCGGTTTCCTCGCGCTTGGAGGCGCCCTGGGGGTTGGACGTACTGCCGTCGCGGAAGTCTCGGTTGAAGTACAGGGTGCGGGCTTCCAAGCTGGCCTTACTGTCTTCAAAAAACGCGGCGCTGGCGGGCAGGGCTATGCCGCTGCACAGCACTAGGGCGCTGACACGTCTGAAAGCGAAGGGGCTACGGGGCTGATTAAGCGAAGACATGGGTAACTCTCAAACAAGGCAGGTACAAAGCAGTACAGATCGCGCGGCGCGGCGGCCGGGGAAAGTGCCACAGGTGGTAGGAGGGGTCTTTAAGACCAAGGTCTACAACGCTAACCCAACAACACGGCACTTGTGTGGGCGCTGGCTGACCATTTGTCTGACATTTATCTTGGGCGCGTGTTTACACGCCTAGCCAATATAAACAAGCACTTAGGGTAATAACTGAGCCGAGCGTAGAGAGCAGGATGGTCCGCGACACCACCCCGGCCTCGCGGCCGTAGTGTTCGGCCAGCATAAACGGCCCAGTGCCGGTGGGCAGGGCGCTGAGCAGCAGGGCGGAGTGCGCCCACAGTGCCGGCAGATGAAACACCTTAAAGGCCAGAAAGGCGGTCAGTAAGGGCTGTCCGACCAGCTTGATCAGCACCAATGGCCAGGCCGCTTGCTGACTTTGCGGCTGTTTCTGGGCGAGGAAGGCGCCGAGGGAGATCAAGGCGCACGGCGTGGTGGCCGCCGCCAGCATATCCAGCAGGTGCTGCAGCGGCTCGCTGATGCCTAAGCCGGTCGTGGCCCAGCAGCCGCCGACGATGGGCGCCACCACCAAGGGATTTTTGCTCAGGGCACGCACTACCGCCCAAGCGGCGCGGCCGACGTTCTTTTCACTCTGCAGGCCCACCTCAATGCAGACGATGCACACCGAAAACAGCACGCAGACCACAATCAGCGAGGCGATCAGTGCCGGCTCCAGACCCGCCTGGCCAAACACCAACACGCATAGGGGAATGCCGATATAGCCGGTGTTGGCGTAAGAGGCGCCGAGTCCATCCAGGCTCGCCTCGACCAGGCTGTAGCGCTGCCGCAGGCGCCAACCGAGGGTGGCGAAGAACACCAGCAGGCAGCCGGCGGTGATGCTCAGGACAAACCCCGGCTGCCAAATTTGCTCCCAAGTGGCCGTAGCGGTGACCTTAAACAGCAGCGCCGGCAGACATAGCCAGACCACTACGCGGTTTAGTTCGGAGGCCGCTTTGTCACCCAGGCGCTGGCTTTTGCGGCACAGATAGCCCAGCAGTATCAGGGCAAAGATCGGCAGAACTACAGTAATAACGCTATGCATTGCGCACTCAACCAGCAGGGGTGGCTGAGCTTAAAGCGCTCTATATAGAGGCGTCCAGGCATTAATCCACGGATCTGACGAGGGAATTTTGCGGGGCCAGCCTAGAGGGGGAGTGGCTTAGGCGCTGCGCGCCGGCGGTGAAAAATTCAGACTGTTCTGCCCCGTCAGGGTCGCTGCCAGCAAGCTTTTCGCTGGCGCACGCTGACCGCTTGCCTAGCAAAGCTGGGCGCGCAGCGGCTGTGCCGTTATACTCAACGACTTTTTTTAATTGCCCGACCTGACGCCATCATGACTGAGTCCGTGCTCGACTATATGACCCGCCTGGGGCAGGCCGCCCGTAACGCTTCGCGCGTACTGGCGCGTGCCAGCACTGCGCAGAAGAACCGCGCCCTGCATGCCGCCGCTGATGCGCTGGATGCGGCCCGCGCTGATTTGGCTGCGGCCAATGAACTGGACTTGGCCGGTGGCCGCGCCAATGGTCTGGAGCCCGCCATGCTCGACCGCTTGGCGCTGACCCCCGCGGTGATTGATTCGATGATTGAAGGCCTGCGTCAGGTCGCCACCCTGCCTGAGCTGATTGGCGAGATCCGCGACATGCGTTATCTGCCATCGGGCATCCAAGTCGGCAAAATGCGCGTGCCGTTGGGCGTGATTGGCATCATTTATGAGTCGCGGCCTAACGTGACCATCGATGCCGCCAGCCTGTGCTTGAAGTCCGGCAATGCCACCATCTTGCGTGGCGGTTCGGAAGCGATCCACTCCAACCAGGCGATTGCCAGCTGCATTCAGCAAGGTCTGGCCGAGGCAGGCTTGCCTGCCGCTGCGGTGCAAGTGGTGGAAACCACCGACCGCGCCGCCGTAGGCGCGCTGATCAGCATGCCGGAGTATGTCGATGTGATCGTGCCGCGCGGCGGCAAGGGCCTGATCGAACGCATCAGCCGCGACGCCAAGGTGCCGGTGATCAAGCATCTGGACGGTGTCTGCCATGTGTATATCGACGTCGCCGCTGACCTGGATAAGGCCATTCGCGTCGCCGATAACGCCAAGACCCAGCGTTATTCGCCGTGCAATGCCATGGAGACTTTGTTGGTACACGCTGCTATCGCAGGGCGGGTATTGCCACCTTTGGCGGCGATTTACCGCGACAAGGGCGTGGAGCTGCGCGGTGATGCAGCCACCCGGCAACTGCTCGGTAACGATGTGCTGGAGGCCAGCGAAGATGACTGGTTTGCCGAGTACAACGCGCCGATTTTGGCGATTCGCATCGTCGCCTCGCTGGATGCGGCGATTGAGCACATCAACCATTACGGCTCGCAGCACACCGATTCGATCATCACTGAGAACTTCACTGATGCCCGGCGCTTCCTCACCGAGGTGGACTCTGCCTCGGTGATGGTTAATGCCTCGACTCGCTTTGCTGATGGTTTTGAATACGGCCTGGGCGCGGAGATCGGGATTTCCACCGATAAACTGCACGCCCGTGGCCCGGTCGGCCTGGAAGGCCTGACCAGTGAGAAGTACGTGGTGTTCGGCGACGGACACATACGCACCTGATGGCTAAACGCATCGGCCTGCTCGGCGGCACCTTTGATCCTGTGCATATCGGGCATCTGCGTAGCGCCGTCGAAGTGGCTCAGGCACTGGCCCTGGATGAGCTGCGCCTGATCCCCAGCGCGCGCCCGCCGCATCGCTCACAACCCCAGGCGAGTGCTGCGCAGCGCTTGGCTATGGCGCAGTTGGCGGTGGCTGGTAGCGCTCTTTTGCGCGTCGATGATCGTGAGCTGAAGCGGGAAAAACCGTCCTATAGCATCGACACCTTGGAGTCACTGCGGGCGGAGTTGGCCGCTGACGATCAGTTGTTTTTGATCTTAGGTTGGGATGCTTTTTGTGGTCTGCCGACGTGGCATCGTTGGCAAGAATTATTGCTGCACTGCCACATCCTGGTGTTGCAACGCCCGGACGCTGATACCGAAGCAGCGGACGAGCTACGCAACTTGGTGGCGGCGCGCAGTGTGAGTGATCCGCAGGCTTTGGCTGGGCCGGGCGGGCAAATAGCGTTTATCTGGCAGACGCCGTTGGCGGTTTCGGCCACCCAGATCCGCGCGTTAATCGCGCAAGCAAAGTCAGCGCAGTTTTTAGTGCCTGACGCGGTTCTGGCTTATATCCATGCGCACGGGCTGTACCGTGGCGCGAATTGAACACGAGGCAAATGAGTTAGTTATGGCAAACGCAAAATTAAGCAGCGAAGACTTGGTCAAAGTGGCCGTCGCTGCCCTGGAAGATATCAAGGCGCAAGACATCACCGTCATCGACGTGCGCGGCAAGACCAGCATCACCGATTTCATGGTGATCGCCACCGGTAGTTCCAGCCGTCAGGTCAAATCCCTGATCGATAACGTCCAGGAAAAAGTCAAAGAGCAGGGCGTGCGCCCAATCGGCAGCGAAGGCCTGGACAGCGGCGAGTGGGCACTGCTCGACCTTGGCGATATCGTCGTCCACGTCATGCTGCCAACTGCCCGTCAGTTCTATGACCTTGAGCGTCTGTGGCAAGGTGCCGAGCAAAGCCGTGCGCAGTTCAGCGCTGAGCCTGGTAGCGAGCAGGAATAAGGACGCTAGGCGGTGCGGATCAAATTGATCGCCGTAGGCTCGCGGATGCCGCGCTGGGTGGAAGACGGTTGGCAGGAATATGCCAAGCGCATGCCCAGTGAGCTGGCCTTGGACTTGGTGGAAATTCCCCTGACCACGCGCGGCAAAAACGCCGACGTGGCGCGGATGATCCGCCAAGAAGGCGAGGCCATGCTGAGCAAGGTCGCGCCGGGCGAGCGCATAGTCACCCTGGAGGTGACCGGCAAGCCTTGGAGCACGGAGCAACTGGCGGTGGAGTTGGACAAGTGGCGTCTCGATGCGCGCACGGTCAACCTCATGGTCGGCGGCCCGGAAGGCTTGGCGCCCGAGGTGCAGGCGCGCAGCGAGCAGCGTTGGTCGCTGTCGCCACTGACCTTGCCGCATCCTTTGGTGCGCATCCTCTTGGGTGAGCAGATTTATCGGGCCTGGACCGTGTTGTCTGGGCACCCTTACCACAAATAATAAGCAGGCACAGATGCCGCAACCCATACGCCTTAAAGACCACGAAAAAGACAGTCGGCTGATCCGCCAACGGGCTGTGGTCGGTGCTGTGGCGTTTTTACTGCTGACCATGGTGCTGATTGCGCGCATGTATTACCTGCAGGTGGTGCAGTACGAGTACCACACCACCCTGGCAGAAAATAACCGTATCCACGTGCAGCCGATTCCACCGAGTCGCGGGCTGATCTTCGACCGTAATGGCGTGATCATCGCCGACAACCGCCCCAGCTTTAGCCTGACCCTGACCCGCGAACGGGCTGGTGACTGGCGCCAGGTGCTGGATGAAATCGTCAAGGTGCTGGAGCTGAGCGAGAGTGACCGCGCTTTGTTCGAGCGCCGGGTCAAACAGGGACGGCGGCCGTTTGAGCCAGTGCCGGTGCTGTTTGAGCTGACCGAAGAACAAATCGCCCGTATCGCCATTAACCAGTTCCGCCTGCCCGGGGTGGAGGTGGTGGCGCAGCTGGTGCGGCATTATCCGTTGGGCGAGCACTTTGCTCACTCGGTAGGCTACGTCGGGCGGATCAACGAGAAAGAGCTCAAAGAGCTGGATGCTGTGGCTTATAGCGGCACCCACCATATCGGTAAAACCGGCATCGAGCGCTTTTACGAGAACGAGCTGCACGGCGAAGTAGGGTACGAGGAAGTCGAAACCAACGCCCGTGGCCGCGTCCTGCGCATACTCAATCGCACTGACCCCAAGCCAGGTAAAGACATTGTCCTGAGTCTCGATGTGCATTTGCAGGAGGCCGCAGAGGCGGCTCTGGGCGGACGCCGTGGCGCCATCGTGGCGATCCAGCCGCAAAGCGGCGAGGTGCTGGCCATGGTCAGCCAGCCGAGCTTCGACCCTAACCCCTTTGTCACGGGCATTGGCTTTAAGGCCTACGCCGACCTGCGTGATTCCATCGACCGACCGCTGTACAACCGAGTGCTGCGTGGCTTGTATCCGCCGGGCTCGACAGTCAAACCGATGGTGGCGATTGCCGGTCTGGACAGCGGTGTGGTGACGCCGCAGACACGGATCTTCGACCCGGGTTACTACCAGCTGCCCAATAACACCCATAAATACCGCAACTGGAACCGTAACGGCGACGGTTGGGTGGACATGAACCTGGCCCTCGGCCGCTCCAACGACACCTATTTCTACGCCTTGGCGCACAAAATGGGCATCGATCGCCTGCACGATTACATGTCGCGCTTCGGCTTCGGTCAGCAGGTGTCGTTGGATATGTTTGAAGAAACCGCGGGGCTGATGCCGTCGCGGGACTGGAAGCGGGCCCGCTACCGTCAAGCCTGGTATCCCGGTGAGACGCTGATTCTCGGCATCGGTCAGGGGTATATGCAGACCACGCCGCTGCAGTTGGCTCAGGCCACTTCGCTGCTGGTTACGCGCGGTAAGTGGATTCGCCCGCACCTGGCGAAAACCATCAAAGGTGAGGTGCCGGTGGACCCTAACCCGATACCCGATATCGTCTTGCGTGACCCCAGCTATTGGGATGCCGCGCGCAAAGGCATGGAAGAGGTAACCCACGGCGCCCGTGGTACCGCGCGTAAAGTCGGTGACAGCGCGGTGTACCGTATCGCGGGTAAGAGTGGTACGGCGCAGGTGGTGGCGATCAAACAGGGGGAGAGGTATGACCGCAGCAAAGTCGCCGAGCGCCATCGCGACCACGCCCTGTTCGTCGCCTTCGCTCCGGTGGAGAATCCACAGATTGCCGTGGCGGTGATGGTCGAGAACGGCGAGTCCGGCTCCGGCGTGGCAGGCCCGGTGGCCAAACAAGTGATCGATGCCTGGCTGCTCGATCAAAACGGCCAGCTCAAGGCTGAATATGCGCCGCCTGCGGCCGCTACGGTGACGGCGCCATGAATAACAATTTCGATCGTAATTTGTCCCGCGAGGACTTGATGCGCCGCCGCGCCTCGCTGCTGCAGCGTTTGCATATCGATGGCATCTTGCTGCTGTTATTGCTGATCCTGGCCAGCGGCAGCCTGATGATTCTCTATTCGGCCAGCGGCAAAAACGTCGATCTGGTGCTCAAGCAAGCCAGCTCCTTCGGGATCGGCATGGTTGGCATGTTTATCATCGCCCAGTTCGAGCCGCGGTTTATGGCGCGCTGGGTGCCGCTGGCCTATGTAACTGGCGTCGGGTTGTTGTTTGTGGTGGACGTCATGGGCCACAACGCCATGGGCGCCACGCGTTGGATCAATATTCCCGGGGTGATCCGTTTCCAGCCTTCGGAGTTTATGAAGATCATCATGCCGGCGAGCCTGGCCTGGTATCTGTCGAGTCGAAATTTGCCCCCTCGTTTCAAGCATATCTGCATCAGTTTGGCGATGATCGCTACACCTTTCGTGCTGATCTTGCTGCAGCCAGACCTCGGCACCTCGTTGCTGATTCTGGCTTCCGGCGGCTTTGTGCTGTTTATCGCGGGCCTGCAGTGGCGTTGGATCATCGGGGCGGTGGCTGCGGTGGTGCCAGTGGCGGTGGGCATGTGGTTTTTCGTCATGCGCGAATACCAGAAGCAGCGGGTGCTGACCTTCTTGAATCCGGAGAGCGATCCGCTGGGCAGTGGCTGGAACATTATTCAGTCCAAAGCCGCGATTGGCTCCGGCGGGGTGATGGGCAAGGGCTGGCTGCTCGGTACCCAATCGCACCTAGACTTCCTTCCGGAAAGCCACACCGACTTCATCATCGCGGTACTGGCCGAGGAATTTGGCTTAGTTGGCGTGTGTTTGTTGCTATTGGTGTACATGTTATTGATTGCACGGGGTTTGGTGATTACCGTGCAAGCCCAGACGCTGTTCGGTAAGCTGCTCGCCGGTGCACTGACCATGACCTTCTTTGTCTATGTCTTCGTCAATATCGGCATGGTCAGCGGTCTGTTGCCTGTGGTGGGGGTGCCATTGCCCTTTATTAGCTATGGCGGCACTTCGTTGATCACCTTGCTGGCCAGCTTTGGAATTCTGATGTCGATCCACACCCATCGGAAGTGGATGACACAAACTTGATTGGGGTTATGAGTTCAATGCAAAACGCGCGCGGTTGGTTGTGCCGTAAAGCACCATGGATGCTCCTTGCAGGAGCCTGTGCAGCAGTTCAACCGGTACTGGCTGGGGATTATCAACAGTCGCCAGCGGTGACTGAGTTCGTCGGGGAAATGACCCGGGATTACGGTTTTGCCAGCGAGCAGCTGAACAGCTGGTTTGCTGAGGTTAATCGCAAACAGGCGATCCTCGACGCGATCTCGCGTCCGGCGGAGAAGGTCAAACCGTGGAAGGATTATCGGCCGATCTTTATCACCGATACGCGCATCCAGCGCGGTGTCGAGTTCTGGCAGAAAAACCAGGAAGCACTGCAACGCGCGGAAGCGGAATACGGCGTGCCGGCGCAGTTTATCGTCGCCATTATCGGCGTTGAGACCATGTACGGCGGCAATACCGGTAGCTACCGAGTGATGGATGCCCTGTCGACCCTGGCCTTCGATTACCCGCCACGGGCGCCATTCTTCCGTAAAGAGCTGCGCGAGTTTCTCCTGCTGGCCCGCGAGGAGCAGGTCGAGCCGCTGAGTCTGACTGGCTCCTACGCCGGCGCCATGGGCTTGCCGCAATTTATGCCGAGCAGCTTCCGCGCTTACGCGGTGGATTTCGACGGCGATGGCCATATCAATATCTGGAACAACCCGACCGACGCCATCGGCAGTGTTGCCAGCTACTTCAAGCGCCACGGCTGGCAAGCCGGCCAGGCGGTGGCTAGCCGCGCCACGGTAACGGACGAGGACAACCTGCAGGGCTTGAGCCCGGCGCTGGATCCGGTAAACAATGTCGGCGAATTGCGTGCCTTGGGCTGGAAAAGTGAACTGGCGTTGGATGATGAGCTGCCGGTCACGGCATTTCGTTTAGAAGGCGCCCAAGGTAATGAGTACTGGCTGGGCTTACCGAACTTCACGGTCATCACCCGCTACAATCGCAGTGTGATGTACGCGATGGCGGTAAATCAGTTATCTGAGCTGCTGGTTGAAGCACGGGGTAAAAATTGATGCTGCGTTGGTCTTGCAAGTTAGCGGCATACAGCGCTGCAGCGCTGATGCTTGCGAGCTGCTCGTCGAGTCGTACTACTACTCAGCCCGTCGTGGTGCCGGTGAAGCCGGTGACCAGTGGCCCCAGCGACTTCAATCGTCCGCATAAAGATGGCGCGCCATGGTGGGAAGTCGATGTCTCCAAGATCCAGGACGCCGTGCCGATGCCTAACACGGGGCCAGTTAAGGCTGCGCCCTACAGCGTGTTGGGTAAGCAGTACTACCCGATCCCGGATGCGCGCAAATATTCCGCCATCGGCCCGGCTTCGTGGTACGGCACCAAGTTTCATGGTCAGGCCACCGCTAACGGCGAAACTTACGACCTGTACGGCATGACCGCGGCGCACAAAACCTTGCCGCTGCCCAGCTATGTGCGGGTGACTAATCTGGATAACGGCAAGTCGGTCATCTTGCGGGTTAACGACCGTGGTCCGTTCTATTCCGACCGGATCATCGACCTGTCGTTTGCCGCCGCGAAAAAGCTCGGTTACGCCGAGAGCGGCACCGCGCGGGTCAAGGTCGAGGGGATCGATCCTCACGAGTGGTGGGCGCAGCAAGGCCAGCCGGTGCCGATGGTCTTGGCCCAGCCGAAAACCGTTGCCCAGGCAGCGACCAGTGTCGCCCAGCCGTCTGCTGCCGTCGTTGAGCAATACGTGCCGCCACCGCAACAACACGCCGCCGCCGTCCTGCCTGTGCAGATCGACGCAAAAAAAAACGCTTCAGTCGAAGCGTCTGGCCTGTATCTCCAAGTGGCAGCCTTCGCCAATCCCGACGCTGCGGAGCTACTCAAGGCCAAGCTGAGCGAGCGGGTGAGTGCGCCGGTTTTCGTCAGCTCGGTACTGCACAACCAACAGATTTTGCACCGCGTACGGCTGGGCCCGTTCAGCAATCAGGGCGAGGCTGAGCGTTTGCAGAGCAGCGTGCGCTTAGCCAACCTCGGCGAGCCGCGTGTAGTGCGGGGCGAGTAAAGCGGCACTACGGTGCGGCACTAATTCGACCTGAGCGGGACTAAGCAGCAAGGTAGCTGCTTAGTAATACAGGATGCCCTTGGGCTTGTTTGACTATTAGTAACTAGAGAGACGGATGAATATCACCAGTTTTGCGCAACGCGTTTTCTTCTCCCTGTGCCTCTTCAGCGCCTCCAGCGCTTGGGCGGAACAGGCACTCCCGACTGCCCCGCAATTGGCGGCGAAGTCCTACGTGCTGGTGGATGCGGCCAGTGGCGACGTGCTGGTGGAAAGCAACGGTGACCAGCGTCTGCCGCCAGCCAGCTTGACCAAGCTGATGACCGCTTACATTGCCACCTTGGAAATCCGTAAGGGCAAAATCGGTGAGGAAGACTTGGTGCCGGTCAGCGAGCACGCCTGGCGTGCCGGTGGTGCCGCCTCTGGTGGTTCGACCATGTTCCTGCCGCTGAACAGCCAAGTGAAGGTTGATGACCTGCTGCACGGCGTGATCATTCAGTCCGGTAACGACGCCAGTATCGCCTTGGCCGAATACATTGCCGGCAGTGAAGACGCCTTCGCCGACATGATGAACGAGACCGCCGCCAAGCTCGGCATGGTCAACAGCCACTTTATGAACGCTACCGGTCTGCCAGACCCAGAGCACTATTCCAGTGCCCACGACATGGCGATCCTGGCTCGCGCGATCATCAATGAAGACCAAGAGCACTACGCGATCTACAAACAGAAAGAGTTCCACTGGAACAACATCAAGCAAAGCAACCGCAACCTGCTGCTGTGGCGTGACAAGACCGTCGATGGTCTGAAAACTGGCCACACCGCTGAAGCCGGTTATTGCATGGTCGCTTCGGCTGTCCGTGATGGCGCGCGCATGATCACTGCGGTGTTCGGCACCACCAGCGAGTCCTCCCGTGCGGCGGAAACCCAGAAGTTGCTGACCTATGGCTTCCGCTTCTTCGAAAGCCGCACCTTCTACAAGCAAGGCGAAGAGCTGGCCCAAGCCCAAGTCTGGAAAGGCACCAGCCGCCAGGTCAAAGCCGGTTTGACCAAGGATCTGAGCCTGACCCTGCCTAAAGGTCAAATGGACAAGCTGCAAGCCAGCATGGTACTGAATAGCCAACTGACTGCACCGATCGCCCAAGGCGACGTCATCGGTAAGGTTGAGGTGAAGCTGGGTGATAAAGTGGTGCACAGCGCCGACTTGGTTGCCCTGCAGGCCGTCGAGGAAGGTGGCTTCTTCCGTCGTCTGTGGGATAGCATCAGCCTGTTCTTCTACGGTTTGTTTAACTGATTCTTTTGCCCAACGCCCCTATCCGGGGCGTTCTGTTCTGGACAGGTCAAAAGCCTGCTGAGCGATATGACAGATACTGACGTTCAAGCTCCAAAAATCGAATTCCCTTGCGAACGCTACCCGATCAAAGTGATCGGCGAGGCGGGCGAGGGCTTCTCCGACCTGGTCATCGAGATCATGCAGCGCCATGCCCCAGGCTTTGACGAGACCACCTTGGTCAGCCGTGACAGCCGCAACGGGCGTTTTCTCTCCGTGCAGGTGTTGATCACTGCCACCGGGGTTGAGCAACTGCAAGCCATTCACACCGACCTGCGAGCCACTGGCCGCGTGCACATGGTGTTGTGATGAGCCGTGCACTCGGCTTTCGCGAGCTGGGTCTGGTCGAGTATCAACCTACCTGGCATGCCATGCAGCGCTTCACCGATAGCCGTGGTCCAGCCACGCCGGACGAAGTCTGGCTGCTCGAACACGCGCCGGTGTTCACCCAGGGCCAGGCAGGTAAGGCAGAACATGTGTTGTTCCCCGGAGATATTCCGGTGGTGCAGGTCGATCGTGGCGGCCAGGTGACTTATCACGGCCCCGGTCAACTGGTGGCGTATTTGCTGCTGGATGTGCGGCGCAGTGCGATTGGCGTGCGCGAGCTGGTCAGCCGGATTGAGCGCAGCCTGATTGAGCTGCTCGCCAGCTACGGCGTTAGCGCTAACGCCAAGCCCGATGCGCCGGGGGTTTATGTGGATGGGGCGAAGATCGCCTCCCTCGGCCTGCGTATTCGCAATGGCCGCTCCTTCCATGGCTTGGCTCTGAATGTGGACATGGACCTGGCACCTTTTAAGCGGATCAATCCTTGCGGTTACGCCGGTATGGCCATGACCCAGCTGGCCGATCTGGTCGATGCGCCAATCACTCTGGCCGAGGTGCAGGGGCGGCTGCGTGAACAGCTGGCCAAGCATCTGGACTACCCTGAACAACTAGACTTAGCCGGCAGCCTTGAGCACTTAGCCACGGCGCTGGCGGCAGACGCGTAGCAGGGTCGCTAGCGCCCTGAGCAGGCAGTACTGCGTACGGCTTAGGCCTTTGTCCCTAAGCGCGCAGCTTGAATTCATTTAACAGTAGGTGGTGTATGAGCAGCACTGTGGAAACGGCCGGTAAACCCAGCAAAGTCGAAGTCGGCGTCAAGTTGCGTGGCGCTGAGAAGATGGCGCGCATTCCGGTGAAGATCATTCCCACCGACGAGCTGCCGAAGAAGCCGGACTGGATTCGTGTGCGCATCCCGGTGTCGCCAGAAGTCGACCGTATCAAGCAGCTGCTGCGTAAGCACAAGCTGCACAGCGTGTGCGAGGAGGCTAGCTGCCCGAACCTCGGCGAGTGCTTCAGCGGTGGTACTGCAACCTTCATGATCATGGGTGATATCTGCACCCGCCGTTGCCCGTTCTGCGACGTTGGCCATGGCCGACCTAAGCCGTTGGATGTGGATGAGCCGCACAACCTGGCCGTGGCCATCGCCGACCTGCGTCTGAAATACGTGGTGATCACCTCGGTGGACCGCGACGACCTGCGCGACGGCGGTGCCCAGCACTTTGCCGACTGCCTGCGGGAAATTCGCAAGCTGTCGCCGAATGTGCAGCTCGAAACCTTGGTGCCGGACTACCGTGGCCGGATGGACGTGGCCCTGGCCATCACCGCCCAAGAGCCGCCAGATGTGTTTAACCACAACCTGGAAACCGTGCCGCGTCTGTATAAGGCTGCACGCCCAGGCTCGGATTTCGAGTGGTCGCTGGATTTGCTACAGAAGTTCAAGCAGTTGGTGCCCAACGTGCCGACTAAATCCGGTCTGATGCTGGGCTTGGGTGAGACCGATGAAGAAGTCATCGAGGTGATGCACAGAATGCGTGAGCACGATATCGACATGCTCACCTTGGGCCAGTACTTGCAGCCGTCGCGCAGCCACTTGCCGGTGCAGCGTTTTGTGCACCCCGACACCTTCGCCTGGTTCGCCGAAGAGGGCGCGAAAATGGGCTTTAAAAACGTCGCCTCCGGCCCGCTGGTGCGCTCCTCGTACCACGCCGATCAGCAAGCTCACGCGAGCAAAATCGGCTAAGGCTATCCCCTCCAGTGCGTGCGGTTCGCCGATCAGTTTTTCAACTGATTGGCGAACTGGCCGACGGCTTTCACCACCTGCTGCGCCCCGTCCTGAATATCGATGATGACCTCTCCGGCTTGATTGGCCAGGATCAGTCCTTGTTCGGCTTGCTGACGGCTGCTGGACATACTTTCTACGGCCGCTTGAGCCAGGGTCTGGTTGCGCTGCACCACTTCGACAATCTCTTCGGTGGCCTTGCTGGTGCGTCCGGCCAGTTGCCGCACTTCGTCCGCTACTACGGCAAAGCCACGGCCTTGCTCGCCGGCGCGGGCGGCTTCGATGGCGGCGTTGAGGGCGAGCAGGTTGGTTTGGTCGGCGATACCGCTGATGGTTTTCATGATCGCGCTGATCAGTTGCGACTGTTTACCTAGGGCCTCGATACCTTCCGCGGCATCCTGCATCTGGCGGGCGATTTCCTGCATGACCTTAAGGGTCTGACTGATCACGTCCGCACCTTTTTGCGCGGTGCCATCGGTTTGCTGGGAGATTTCATAGGCGATGCTGGCGGCATCGGCTACTGCCTGTTCCTGGTTGATCTGCTCGGTAATCACCGTGGCAAATTTAACCACCTTGTACAGCTCACCGTGGGCATTGGTCACCGGGTTATAGGAGGCCTCCAGCCACACCACGTTGCCATGGCTGTCGATGCGCTTAAAGCGGTCGCTGATAAAGTCGCCATGGTTTAGGCGGTTCCAGAACTCCTGATAAGCCGACGAGTTGTATTCCTCGGGGGCGCAAAACAGGCGGTGATGCTGGCCTTTGATTTGCTCCAGCTTGTAGCCCATGCCCTGCAAGAAGCGATCGTTGGCGGTCAGCACATGGCCCTTAAGGTCGAACTCAATCACTGCTGTGGAGCGCAGCAAGGCCTGGATAATGCTCTCGTGTTCGCGTGACTGTTCGATGGTACGGGTCAGGTTGGTGGCGCAGAGGGTCATGTACTGCATGCGCCCTTGCTCATTGCACACCGGCTGCCAGATGGCCCGCAGCCACGCCTCATGGCCTTGGGCGTCGAGCAGGCGATAGGCGCCGCACAGATGCTCTGACTGACGCATGGCCTGCTGAATTTTTTGGTAGTTGGGTTCTTGCCGAAAGCTGGCTGGAAAGAAGCTATCCAGAGGCTTGCCGAGTAACTGCTCCTGGCGATAGCCCAACTCTTGCAGAAAGTTGTCGTTAACCTTGCGGATAAGCCCTTGGGTGTCGACTTCCAAGATCATCATTTCTTGGTAAATTGAATCACTGATTTGTCGCAGGGGTGCGTATTCCTTACGCAGCTGCTCAAGCTCTTGGCGAATTTTCTTGCTGAACATGTCCATCCTCACTATTGATACTGGGGCCAGAGCCCTGAAACCTAGCACAAGGCCACAATATCAATAGCGTAGACAATGTTGTGAAGTCTGCTTGCTTTACAAAATATGATTTTTACGGCTGACGCAGCTGCTCCAGCAGGCTGTGGCTGGGGTAACCATCGGCCGGTAAGCCCAGCTTGAGCTGGTAAGCACGCACGGCTTTACGGGTGTTGGCGCCGATAATGCCGTCGGCCGCGCCGGCATCGTAGCCTTTGCCAGTTAAGCGTTCTTGCAGCTCAACGCGTTCACTGCGGCCCAGTTGCCGATCATCCCGAGGCCATTCGGCCTGCACCCCTGGATTGCCGTCGAGGGCATCGCAGAGTAAGCCGATGGCCAAGGCGTAAGCCGTGGAGTTGTTGTAGCGCAGGATGGTGCGGAAGTTGTTCAGAAGCAAAAACGCCGGGCCGCGATGGCCGGCGGGGAGGAACAGGCTGGCCTGACTCTGGGCATCAGCGCGGGTCTGGCGCAGCGGGGTGACGCCGAGGTTTTGCCATTCTTGCAGGCTGCGGCGCACTTCCGGGTCGGCTTGGGCGTAGTCGAAGTTAGCTGGCAGGCTGACCTCCATGCCCCATGGCTGGCCGTTCTGCCAGCCAGACTTATGCAGGTAGTGGGCGGCGGAGGCTAAGGCATCCGGGGCGGAGTTCCACAGATCGCGGCGACCGTCGCCGTCGAAGTCCACCGCGTGCTCATTAAAGGTGGTCGGCATAAATTGGGTCTGGCCCATGGCCCCGGCCCAAGAACCCAGCAGGGTTTTATTGGGATTGTCGCCGGCCTGGAGAATTTGCAGGGCCGCGAGCAATTGGGTGCGCCAGAATACTTGGCGGCGGCCGTCGTAGGCGAGGGTGGCCAACGAGCGAATCACGTTGTTGCTGCCGATATTGCTGCCGTAGTTGCTTTCCATGCCCCAGATGGCGATCAGCACCTCATGGTCAACCTCGTAGGCGCTGCGGATCGCTTTCAGCGTGGGGCGGTACTGGGCTTTGAGCACGCGCCCTTGGGCTACGCGCGACACCGAGACGGCGCCATCGATGTATTCCCAGATCGGCCGGGTAAATTCTGGTTGGCTGCTGTCGGCGGCAATCACCTTCGGGTCGAGGGTGATATCGGCGAAGGTGCGATCGAATAAATCTGCATCAATGCCGGCGGCAATGGCGTCGCTGCGCAGCAAAATCCGCCACTCGCTGAAACTCAGCAGTTGCTCTGGGGCACTGGCTGTGGGGGCAATGACGGGAGCGGCGGAGCTGACCACGACGGGGCTGTCGGCGGCGGTTGCCAAGGGCTGTGCCGGTGCATCGGCACAGGCGGTCAACAGCAGCATTAGGCAGGCAGTGGCGCTATGGGACAGGCCACGGATAAGCAGGTCAGGCATGGTGGTCTCGACACATTTTTGCAAGCCGTAACCTTAGCATGATTGCTCGGTGCAGGGGCTGGCCTGTGTTTTATGCCGCCAGAAAGTAAAAAGCCTCCCAGTTGGTCTGGGAGGCTTGGCGACGGTAGCTGCCTTTGCCTTTCGCGGCTTGCTCTTGGCGACAGCGAAACAGCGGTTGGGCAACGATGGATTTGGCCTTGTTAGGCCGCTTGGCGGATTTGGCCATGGCATGCTCCTGGGCGCGAACCTGCGTGATTGCAGGCGCGCGCAGCATGCGCCGAGTTGAGGTCAATGTCTAGTTGCCGTGCTTGGCCAGGCCTAAGCGTTGGCCGCATAGACTCAACGTCAGCAGGCTGAGGTTGAGCCAAGGATCGCCAGGAGCCTGGCCTTTGATCTGCGCATCTATCTGTTGCGCTTGTTGCAGCAGGGCAGCCCAGCGTGACGCGGAGAAACGTTGCAGGGCTTTGCTGACCAACGGTCGACGTTTATCCCACACTGGCGGGCGCGCCGAGCTGAAGGCTTTGTCCAGGGGTATGCCTTGGCTGTACTGCTGGGCGATGGTGGCGAGCAGGCGCACTTCCCGGGCCAGGGCCCAGAGAATCACCGGCGGCTCTATCCCTTCACCACGCAAGCCTTCGAGGATCCGCAAGGCATGGGCCGCCTCGCCATTGAGAGCCGCATCGATCAGGCCAAACACATCGAAGCGCGCGCTATCGGCCACTGCCGCCTGCACGGTCTGTGCATCGATCTGATTGCCGTCGACCAGCAGTTTGAGCTTCTCGATTTCTTGCGCAGCGGCCAGCAAGTTACCTTCGACGCGGGCAGCGATCATATCGACCGCTTCAGCGCTGGCGGTTAAGCCAGACTGGGCCAGGCGCTGGCGAATCCACTGGGGCAGTTGCGCCACTTCGATTGGCCAGATCTGCACAAACTGGCTGTGGTTGCCGTCGATCAAGGCCTTGGCCCATTTGCTCTTTTGCGTGCTGCCATCGAGCTTGGGCAGGCTGATCAGCAGCACCGTGTCTTCGGCCGGACGAGCCAGGTATTCGAGCAGCGCGGCAGCACCTTTATCGCCCGGTTTGCCGTTAGGCAAACGCAGTTCCAGCAGGCGTTTTTCCGCGAACAACGACAGGCTGGCACCAGCCTGGAGCAGGGTGCCCCAGTCGAAGTTGCTGTCGGCGTTAAACACCTGACGTTCGCTAAAGCCCTGTTGACGCGTGGCTGCACGGATGCTGTCGGCGGCTTCCTGGCACAGCAGGGGCTCGTCGCCACTGATCACATAGATCGGGCTAAGGGCGCCTTGCAGTTGTTTGGCGAGTTGTGCGGGATTCAGTTTCATCGCAAAAAATACGGGCCGCGTTGGCGGCCCGTAGCATTTACTGAGCCGGAATCGGCAGTTCGATTGGCGACTGCTTCGGCGTGTTCTCTTCCTGGATGCGGGCCGCTTCTAAGGCGTCAGCTTCCGCTTTGGCCTTAGCCAGGGCGGTCGCTTGCAGTTCATCCAGTTTTTCCGGAGTGATCAGTCGCAGCTTTTGCACCAACTGCTGGACCAGCTCACGGCGCTGTTCGCTTTGCAGGGTTTTGGCTTCTTCGTCACTGCCGATCAGGTTGTTGTCATCCTGGGAATAGATGCTGCGCACCGACAGTTTATCGTTCAGCAGCAGCATGTTTTTGCTGCCGCGGATTTCGTATTCGACCGTCTTGGTGACTTCATACTCGGCGGTACGGGCGGAGCTGTTAAAGCTGGCCGCACGGCGCTTGTCTTCTTCGCGGGCGAGGATCAGGTGGTACTCCGCCCCTGGGTAGACCTTGACCCCGTTGTTTTGCAGCGCGTCACGCAATTCAGTAACGGTCTGGCCATAGGCATTGCGCGCGCTGACATCCAGTTCCTTGAGGGCCAGCTCGACGTCACCGGTGCCGCGCAGATGGAAACCGCAAGCGCTGAGCAGGGTGGCCAGGCTGATGACTAACAGATTCCGTTTGCTCATGTTCTATCCCCTTGGTATGTCGTGCGGCGCGCCATGCCCTGGTCGCGCCGTGCTTTATCAGTTGGCGACAATATTGACCAGTTTGCCCGGTACCACGATGACCTTGCGAATGCTCAGGCCTTCGGTGAAACGCAGCACGTTTTCATTGCTGCGGGCGCTGGCTTCGACTTCCTCACGGCTGGCGCTGGCAGGTACTTCAATCTGCCCACGCAGCTTGCCGTTAACCTGGATCACCAAGATCAGGTTGTCCTGGACCAGGGCGGATTCGTCCACCTGCGGCCACTGCGTGTCGATAATCGCTTGGCTATGCCCCAGCTCTTGCCACAGTTGGTGGCTGATGTGCGGGGTGATCGGCGCGAGCAGCAGGGCTACGGCTTCCAGGCCTTCGTGCAGCAGCGCGCGGTCTTGCTCGGTCGCTTGCGCGGCTTTTTCCAGGACGTTCATCAGCGTCATCACCTGAGCGATGGCGGTGTTGAATTTGTGGTGCTGGCCAATATCCACGGTGGCTTGTTTGATTGCCAAGTGGATAGCGCGGCGCACGGTTTTTTGCTCGTCGCTGAGGTTTTGCTTATCCAGCGCGCCTGGCAGACCTTGGTTGACGTGGCCTTGGGCCAAACGCCAAACGCGGCGCAAGAAGCGGCTGCCACCTTCGACGCCAGAGTCGGACCATTCCAGGCTCATGTCAGGCGGCGAGGCGAACATCATAAACAGGCGGCAAGTGTCGGCGCCGTAAGCGTCGATCATGGCTTGCGGATCGACGCCGTTGTTCTTCGACTTGGACATCTTCTCGGTGCCGCCGATTTCCACCGGCAGGCCGTCAGCTTTCAGGCGCGCGCCGATGACCTTGGCTTTGGCATCGCGCTCGACTTCGACGTCGGCTGGGTTGAACCAGTCTTTGCCGCCATTATCCAGGGTGCGGTAGTAGGTTTCCGCCACCACCATGCCTTGGGTCAGCAGGTTTTTGAACGGCTCGTTGGACGACACCAGGCCTTCGTCGCGCATCAATTTGTGGAAGAAGCGCGCGTACAGCAGGTGCAGGATCGCGTGTTCGATACCGCCGATGTACTGATCCACCGGCAACCAGTGGTTGGCCGCTGCTGGGTCAACCATGCCTTGGGTGTAGCTTGGGCTGGCGTAACGAGCGTAGTACCAGGACGACTCAACGAAGGTGTCCATGGTGTCGGTTTCCCGCTTAGCCGGAGCACCACATTTCGGGCAACTGCAGCTGTAGAACTGCGGCAGTTTGGCCAGCGGTGAGCCGGCGCCATCCGGCACCACATCTTCGGGCAGCACCACTGGCAACTGGTCTTCCGGCACCGGCACGTCACCGCAAGCATCGCAGTGGATGATTGGGATCGGGCAGCCCCAGTAGCGCTGGCGGCTGATGCCCCAGTCGCGCAGGCGGAATTGGGTTTTGCGCGCGCCGTGGTGAGTGGCTTCCAAGTCGGCGACGATGGCGTCGAAGGCGGCGCTGAAATCTTTGCCGTCGTACTTGCCTGAGTTGATGGTGCTCAGACCTTGCTTATCGCCGTACCAGTCTTGCCACTGGCTGGCGTCGTAGCTGTGCTCAGTCGAGGCGTAGACCTGGGTGATCGGCAAGTTGTACTTGTTGGCGAACTCGAAGTCGCGCTCGTCGTGAGCGGGAACGGCCATCACCGCGCCTTCGCCGTAACTGGCCAACACGTAGTTGGCGACGAAGACTGGCAGCTTGTTACCGGTCAGCGGATGGATCACGAACTGGCCGGTGGCAACGCCTTTTTTCTCCATGGTGGCCATGTCGGCCTCGGCCACGGAGCCGGCTTTGCACTGGGCAATAAAGGCCTGCAGCTCAGGATTATTGGCGGCAGCTTGGACAGCCAAGGCGTGCTCGCTGGAGACGGCCACATAGGTGGCGCCCATCAGGGTGTCTGGACGGGTCGAATAGACCTTCAGCTGGCCGGCTTGGCCGATGCTGGCCTCGTCGTAGTCGAAGACGATGTCCGCACCGAAGCTCTTACCGATCCAGTTGCGCTGCATGGTTTTGACCTGCTCAGGCCAGCCATCCAACTCATCCAGGCTACTCAAGAGTTCTTCCGCATAAGCGGTGATCTTGAAGTAGTACATAGGGATTTCGCGTTTTTCGATCACGGCGCCGGAGCGCCAGCCGCGGCCATCAATCACTTGCTCGTTGGCCAGAACGGTCTGGTCCACTGGGTCCCAGTTCACGGTGCCGTTCTTGCGGTAGATCACGCCTTTTTCGAACAGCTTGGTGAACAGCCATTGCTCCCAACGGTAGTAGTCGGGTTTGCAGGTGGTGACTTCACGGGTCCAGTCGATGGCCAGGCCCAAGCTCTTGAGCTGGGTCTTCATGTAATCGATGTTTTCGTAAGTCCACTTGGCGGGGGCGACGTTGTTCTTCATCGCGGCGTTTTCTGCCGGCATCCCGAAGGCGTCCCAACCCATTGGCTGCAGGACGTTTTTGCCTTGCATGCGCTGGTAGCGGGCGATCACGTCACCAATGGTGTAGTTGCGCACATGGCCCATGTGCAGCTTGCCGCTGGGATAGGGGAACATCGACAGGCAGTAAAAGGTTTCTTTACCTGGCTGCTCGCTCACTACAAAGGATTGTTGCGCATCCCACAGGGACTGCGCAGCGGCTTCAATTTCGCGTGGCTGATACTGTTCTTGCATGGCTACCGGCGCTGTGAATAAGGGCTTGCGGAAAACGTCGTAGCATACATGAGCGGCACTTGGTCAGGGAAACCCTGATTACTTGTGGGTGATAGCCAAGTGCCTTTATTCCGTCTGTCGCGGGCACTAGCCGAGCAAGGTCACGACGCTAAGCTTAGGGAGTAACTCAGTGCCAATAACGTGAGGTCAAGGATGGGCCAGGTAAAAGAGTCTCAAGCCAATGACGTCGTTTATGAGCGTTTGCTTCAGCGCTTAGCGGCGGCATTGGATGAAGCCGAAAACCTCGCCGCGGTCGGTCAGCGGCCGCAGCAAGACTTAGAGCTGCGTGATGTGACACCCTCCGAGCTGCGCTTGATTTGTGCCTATCTTAAGCGCGAACGTCAGGTTGAGGCGGCGCAGGGGCTCAAGGTCATCGGCGAGAACATTCTGCCTTTGCCGTTGGCGCCGCCGGCAGTGCTTGAAACAGCTGGCAGCACCGCCGCAGCGGCAGCGCCACGCTGCCCGATTTGTGGCGTCAAGCGCCCGTGGCCAAGCCCAAGTGGCCTGCAACTGTGCCAAGGTTGCGGCGTTAAGTTGTTTATCAACAGCGATCATCGCTAGGCTGCGCGCACCCCTGGAGGTGCTCAATGCCGATTCGTTATCTCTTTAAACAACTGCTACTGCCGCCGTGCGGCTTGCTTCTGCTATTGCTGCTCGCGTGGTGGTGGCGTGCACGCCGGCCGCGTCTGGCGCGTGGGCTGTTTATCCTGAGCTTTAGCTTGTTATGGCTGTTTAGCTTGCCGATCGTGGTGCATTACGCCGCTCGCCAGATCGAGTCGGAGCCAGCCTTAACCCCAGAGCAATGGCCGGCACTGGCACAGCAAGCGCAGGCCATTGTGCTGCTCGGCGGTGGCCGCGCGCTGGCCGATGCGGCCTGGCAAAGCGATCAGCCGAGCTTGTACGCGATGGAGCGCCTGCGCTATGCCGTGCGTGTGGCCAAGGCTTCGGGCTTGCCGATGTTGATCAGCGGCGGCAAGCACTTCGGCCAACCGCCGAGCGAGGCGCAGTTGATGAGCGACGTGGCGCAGCGTGACTTGGCTTATAACGTGCGTTGGCAAGAAGGCGACAGCCGCACCACTTGGGAAAACGCTCAATTCAGTGCCGCTATGCTCAAGCAGCAGGGCATCCAGCGGGTGGTACTGGTCACCCAAGCGTGGCATATGGCGCGGGCGCGTTGGAGTTTTGAGCAAGCCGGCTTGCAGGTGATCAGCGCGCCCATGGGTTTTCTCAGTACCGCGGTGGCGCTGCCTGACGGTGGCTGGCTGCCGGACAGCAAGGCGCTGTGGCAAAACAGCCAGTTGTTTAATGAGGCGCTGGGATTGCTCAGCTACCGCCTGCTGTATCACGCGGCGGCTACAGATCAGTAGCCGCCGCGTAGGCAGGTTGCGGGTTTACGCGTGGATCTGCTCTACATGGTGGCAAGCCACCTGCCGTCCATCCAGCAGGCGCAGGCTGGGCGCCTCTTGGCGGCAGCGTTCATTGGCGTGCGGGCAACGTTGATGGAAGGCGCAACCACTGGGCGGGGCCAAGGGGTTGGGCAGTTCGCCGCTGAGCTTGATTTTGGGCTTGCTCGGGTCGGGGTGAATGGTCGGGGTGGCGGACAGCAGCGCCTGGGTGTAAGGGTGCAGCGGACGCTGATAGATCAGATCGCTGGCGCCGATTTCCACTGCGCGCCCCAGGTACATCACCAACACATCATCGGCGACATGGCGCACCACCGAGAGGTTGTGCGAGATAAACACGTAGCCGGTGTTGAACTCTTCCTGCAGGTCCATAAACAGGTTGAGCACCTGGGCCTGGATGGACACGTCCAGCGCCGAAGTCGGCTCGTCCGCCACCAGCACCTTGGGCTGCAGCATCATTGCCCGGGCGAGGGCAATGCGCTGGCGTTGGCCACCCGAGAACATATGTGGATAGCGCTGGTAATGCTCGGGGCGCAGGCCCACTTGCTGCATCATCGCCTGCACTCGCTCACGGCGTTCGCTGCGCGACAACGCCGTGTTGATCAGTAGCGGTTCGGCCAATTGGTCGCCAATTTTTTGCCGTGGGTTAAGGGAGGCGTAGGGGTTCTGGAACACCATCTGCACATCGCGGCGCAGTTGTTTACGCTGCGCCTTGCTGGCGCCGGCGACTTCTTGCCCGGCGATTTGCAGGGAGCCGGAGCTGGGTTCTTCGATCAGGGTCAGAGCCCGCGCCAGGGTCGATTTACCACAGCCGGACTCACCGACCACGGCCAGGGTTTTGCCAGCCTCAAGCTCAAAGGATACGCCGTTGAGGGCGCGGACTTGGGCGCTGGGTTGCAGCAGGCCACGGGATACCGAGTAGTGACGAGCCAGCTCACGGGCAGTCAGAACAGCACTCATTAGGCCACCTGCGCAGTCAGATTTAACGGATAGAAGCAGCGCACGCTGCCTTGGCTGTGCTCTTGCAGTGTCGGTTTATTGCGGCATTGCTCCTGCACATAGGGGCAGCGCGGCGCCAACAAGCAGCCTTGCGGACGGTCATAGCGACCGGGGACGATGCCGGGCAGGGTGGCCAAGCGACGTTGCCCTTCACTGTGTTCCGGGATGGCTTTGAGCAGCGCCTCGGTGTACGGATGGCTGGGCGCCTCGAACAGCTGTGGCACCTGTCCCAGCTCCACCGCTTGGCCGGCATACATCACGCACACGCGTTGGGCGGTTTCGGCGACCACGGCGAGGTCATGGGTGATCAGCACCAGGGCCATGTTCTCCTGACGTTGCAGGTTTACCAGCAGATCCATGATCTGCGCCTGGATGGTTACATCCAGCGCGGTGGTGGGTTCGTCGGCGATCAGCAGTTGCGGCTCGGCGGCGATGGCCATGGCAATCGCCACGCGCTGGCTCATGCCCCCGGAGAGCTGGTGCGGGTAAGCGTTGAGACGGCTGGCCGCGCCGGGGATCTCGACCTTCTCCAGCAGCTGTAAGGCGCGTTGCCGGGCGGCCTGACCTTTCAGCCCCAAATGTTGGCGCAGCACTTCTTCGATCTGCATGCCCACGGTGTAGCTGGGATTGAGTGCGGTCATCGGGTCTTGGAACACCATCGACAGGTCTTTGCCGACGATCTGCCGGCGCTGCCGGCCTTTGAGGTTGAGCATGTCGTGGCCGGCGAAACGCAGGTTGTCGGCTCGCACGATGCCCGGTGCGTCGATCAGGCCCATCAGCGCCATCATGGTCACTGACTTGCCTGAGCCAGACTCACCGACGATCGCCAGTACTTCACCTTTGTCCACACTCAGGTTGAGTCCATCCACCACCGGCACGGCCTGGGCGTCGCCGAAGCGCACGCTGAGGTTGTTGATTTCGAGTAATGCCATGACCGTCTCCTTACTGGGCGTTCTTCAGTTTCGGATCAAGGGCATCGCGTAACCCGTCACCCATCAAGTTGATCGCAAGCACACTGAGCAAAATGGTTAAGCCGGGCAGGCTGACCACCCACCACGCGCGCTCGATATAGTCGCGCGCCGAGGCCAGCATGGTGCCCCACTCCGGAGTTGGCGGTTGCACGCCCAGACCGAGGAAGCCCAGCGCCGCCGCATCCAGAATCGCCGAGGAAAAACTCAAGGTCGCCTGCACAATCAACGGCGCCATGCAGTTGGGCAGCACGCAGACAAACATCAAGCGCGGCAAGCTGGCGCCGGCCAAGCGCGAGGCGGTGACGTAGTCACGATTGAGCTCACCCATCACCGCTGCGCGGGTCAAGCGCACGTAAGACGGCAGCGAGACGATGGCAATGGCGAAGATGGTGTTGATCAGGCCAGGGCCTAAGATGGCGACGATAGCCACGGCCAGCAGCAGTGACGGCAGGGCCAGCATGATGTCCATCACGCGGGTGATCAGCGGGCCCATCAAACGGGGGAAGAAGCCTGCAACCAAGCCCAAGAAAATCCCCGGGATCAGCGACATCACCACCGAGGCCAAGCCGATCAACAGTGACAGGCGGGCGCCGTGGATCAAGCGCGAGAGCAGATCGCGCCCCAGTTCATCGGTGCCGAGCAAAAACTGCCACTGCCCACCTTCCAGCCAGGCCGGCGGGGTGAGCAAAAACTCGCGGTATTGCTCGCTGGGGTTATGCGGGGCGATCCAGGGCGCGAACAGTGCGCAAAACACCAACAACAGCATAAACAGCAAGCCGGCGAGGGCGCCTTTGTTGTGGCTAAAGGCTTGCCAGAATTCTTTTAACGGCGAGGGATAGACCAGGCTTTGATCGATAGCCGGATCAATGATGGTTTCACTACTCATAACGCACTCCGTTGCCCCAGCGCGGCGCGCGCTGGGTCGGTAAACAGGCTGACAACCAGGGGCTGGATAGGGCAATTAGCTGGCATGGCCAAGCCCTAGCTCTGGTGACGAATACGGGGGTTGACCAGGCCGTAGAGGATATCCACGACGAAGTTGACCAGGATGACTAAGCAGGCAATCAGCAAAATGCCGTTTTGCACCACTGGATAATCCCGCGCGCCGATAGCCTCGATCAGCCACTTGCCGATGCCGGGCCAAGAGAAAATCGTCTCGGTCAGCACCGCGCCGGCGAGCAACGTGCCGACTTGCAGACCAAACACCGTGAGCACAGGAATCAGCGCGTTGCGCAGACCGTGGATAAACACCACCCGTGCCGGCGACAGGCCCTTGGCCCGTGCCGTGCGCACGTAGTCCTCACGCAGTACTTCGAGCATGGCCGAGCGGGTCATGCGGGCGATCACCGCCAGCGGAATGGTGCCCAGCACGATGGCCGGCAAGATCATATGGCGCAGGGCGTCGAGGAAGGCGCCTTGTTCGTCCGAGAGCAGGGTATCGATCAGCATAAAGCCCGTGACCGGTTCGATGTCGTAGAGCAGGTCGATGCGCCCCGAAACCGGCGTCCAGCCCAGCCACACGGAGAAGAACATCACCAGCAGCAGGCCCCACCAGAAGATTGGCATGGAATAGCCGGCCAGTGAGATGCCCATCACCCCGTGGTCAAATAACGAGCCGCGCTTGAGTGCGGCAATGACGCCGGCGATCAAACCAATGCTGCCGGCAAACAGCAGGGCGGCTAAGGCCAGCTCCAAGGTCGCGGGAAATAAGGTGGTGAATTCGCTCCATACGCTTTCGCGGCTGCGCAGCGACTCGCCCAAGTTACCGTGGGCTAATTGGCCGATGTAGTCGATGTATTGTGCATACAGCGGCTTGTTAAGGCCCAGGCGCTCCATGGCTTGGGCGTGCATTTCGGGATCGAGGCGGCGCTCGCCCATCATCACTTCCACCGGGTCTCCGGGGATCATGCGAATCAGGGCGAAGGTCAGTAGGGTGATGCCGAAAAAGGTCGGAATTAACAATCCCAAACGGCGCAGAATAAAACTCAACATTGCGCTAGGTGACTCCTTGTAAGTTGCCGCCCATCGTTAGTGGGCGGCTTAGTTATCTCATCGGGGCTTGAGCATGGACTGTTCAGACGGCCGATTTACTGCACATCCACTTGCCAATAGTTGCTGGTCGCCAGCGGATTGATTACATAGCCGGTCACATTACTGCGGCGCAGGACAAACAGGGTGGGATGAGTGAGCAGGATCCAGGGTGTTTGCTCATGCACCAGCTCTTGCGCCTGCTCATAGAGTTTGACTCGGCTGGCGCTGTCGCTGGTGCGCCGACCTTGGGTTATAAGGTCTTGAAACTGTGCATTACACCAGCGCGCTTGGTTCTCGCCATTTTGCGCGGCCGAACAGGACAGGGTCGGGGTGAGGAAGTTATCCGGGTCACCGTTGTCGCTGACCCAGCTGAGCATCACCAGATCATGCTCACCCTGTTTGACGCGATTCAGCATTTCGCCCCATTCGAGCATGCGAATCTCCAGGGTCACGCCGATTTTGGCCAAGTCTGCTTGCAGCATCTGCGCCACCAGTGCCGGGTTGGGGATGCTGGTGGAGCTGCCGTTACGTACAAATAAGGTGATTTTAAACGGCTCGACAGCGGCCTCTTTAATCAGCGCGCGGGCCTTTTCGAGATCAAAGGGGGTGGCTTTGATATTGGCGTTCCAGCCGAGGATGGTCGGTGGGTAAGGGTTGACCGCCTCGGTCACTTTGCCGCCACCGGCCATGACTTTGAGCAGTGCAGGACGGTCGATAGCGAGGTTGATGGCCTGACGCACGCGCACATCATCCAGCGGTTTGTGCTGGGTGTTGATGGCGATGTAGTTGGTGATCAGCGCTTCCAATTCATCCACGGCAAGATTGGGATCTTTGCGCGCCTGGGGGATGTCTTCGGCTTTAGCCAGAATGGCGACCTGACATTCATTGGCGCGCAGTTTTTGCATTCGCACGTTGGCGTCGGTGGAGATGGCGAAGATCAACTGATCGACCTTGGCCTTGCCTAGGAAGTAATCGGGGTTGGCTTTGAAGCGCACCTGAGCATCTTTGTTATAGCGCACAAATACAAAGGGGCCGGTGCCGATGGGTTGGCTGTTGAGCAGTTTGGTTTTGCCTGCGGCCAAGAGTTGATCGGCGTATTCGGCCGAGTAGATCGAAGCAAAGTTCAGGGCGATATCGGCGAGGAATGGCGCTTCGGGGTGGTTAAGGGTAAAGCGCACGGTGAGGTCATCGACCTTCTCTACACTCTTTATCAGCTCGCGCATGCCCATGGCTTCAAAGTAGGCGTAGCCGCGAATGGCGGTGTTATGCCACGGGTGTTTAGGGTCAAGCTGACGCTGGAACGACCACAGCACGTCGTCGGCATTCAGGGCGCGGGTCGGGGTGAAATAAGGGGTGTGATGGAACTGCACGTTGGGGCGCAGGTGGAAGGTGTAGACCAAACCGTCGTCGCTGATTTCCCAACTGGTCGCGAGGCTCGGTTGCAGTTCAGTGCTGCCAGGTTTGAAGGAGACCAGCCGGTTGAAGACGGTTTCTGCGGCGGCGTCGGCGGTGACCAAGGTGGCGTACTGGACGATATCAAAGCCTTCGGGGCTGGCTTCGGTGCATACCACTAAATTTTTAGCCTGGGTAAAGGGGCTTATGGCCAGCAGGCTGAGTAGGGCAATGGCGGGTAGCTTCATGGGCAATTCTCCCTGTGCCAGCGGGTAGCCGGCACTTTTTGCGGTTAGAACAAGTTAAAGGGTAGGGTAGTGACAATGCGCAGCTCATCCAGGTTGCCGTCGATTTGGTTCTGACTGGCGCGATGGGTCATATATAGCACCCGGAATGAGGTGTTCTTCAACTCCCCGCTTTGCAGTACGTAGGTGGTGGATAAGCCCACTTCGTGGTGCTCCTCGTTCTTCATGGCGCGCACCTCGGCGTAGTTGCCATAGGCACCGTTGCGATCCCCCCGGTAATGCGTGCCGTCGATATCCCAGCCCTTGGCATACCAGATGCCAGTGGTTAAACCAGGCACGCCGTAAGCTGTCCAGTCGGTTTCATAACGGATTTGCGCGGATTTTTCGTTCGGCCCGTTGTAGTCGGAAAACAGCGAGTTAGACAGGTAGATCGCCCCGGACTCGTTGACGTAATCGAAGTACTCATCGCCATCCACCTGCTGCCAGGCCAGGGTCAGCGAGTGTGCCTGGTGGGACAAGGTAAAGCCCAAACTCCAGGTGGTGTTATCGATATAACCGCCTTCGCGAGAGCCCTCGTCGCGGGTGTCGTAGAGGTTGAACGAGGTCCGCAGGCCGAGTACTTCACGGTTACCCAGATCATGGGTGACGCCTAGGTAGTATTGGTTCCAGACATCCTCTAGCTGGCCGGCATAGAGCGAGACATTGAGGTTTTTCGCCAGTTTGTAGTCGCCGCCCAAGTAGGTCATATGCTCGGCGCGTACTTCGCGGGTGCCGTATTCGGTGGTCAGCGCTTGGTCGCCGGCGCCGGTGCGTGGGCTGGCACGGCGGAAACGACCGGCTTGCAGCGACAGATCGCTAAACTCTTCACTGCTAATGGCGTAACCGGTGAAGCTTGAAGGCAGCGCGCGGTTGTCGTTGGGCACCAAAACGGGGGTGTCGGGCAGGAAGCGACCAGCTTTCAATTCGGTGTTAGAGACGCGAAAACGCACGTCGGCAATGCCCAGCTTGGACCACTGATCCACCGCCTCGCCATCGCTGTGGGTTAGGGTGCGGTTGCCACCGCCAGCGATGCGGCCCTTACCTCGCTCAAGGCTCAGGGCGTTAAACAGGCTGAGGTCCAAGCCAAAGCCAACGGTGCCTTGAGTGTAGCCAGACTGGTAATTGAGTCGCGTGCCTTGCACCCAGGCATAGCGGCTGTGGGTGGTTTCAAAGCCATCGCCTTTGGGGATGCGATAAATGTTGGCGTTTTTGCCTTGTTCGCGGGAGTAAAAGTTACGGGTGATCACATCCAAGCTTTGTCCGCCGAAAAAACCCTTAGCCCCGGCTTGGGCGTTCACCGGTTCGGCTAGGTCATTGATGCCTTCCTCTTCGGCGACAAAACTCGGGCTTTCTGGACTGGGTTCAGGATCATTGGCCCACAGCGCTGGGCTGATGCTGATTAAAGCGAGGCTAAGCGCGCTGTGTTTCCATACAACTCTGCTCATGGTTCTTGCTCCTTTTTATTGAAATAACCGACGCCATGCCGCTGCTCCTCAACGATGAGGGGCAGCAGATCATTGCGCGGCTGCGCATCGGGACAGGTGAGATCAAAGCGCGGCTCCTGTGCTCTAGTGGCACATGGAGCTAGCCCCGTTTAGGGCTATACCGGCGCACGAGGGCGCCGGTGTTGGGGGTAGCTATGGCGGATTGCTTACGCCGTAAAAGACATTCGAGGCGAATGGGCTGATTTTGAAGTCATGCACAGTTTTGCGCATGGGCTGGTAGACGGTGGAGTGGGCGATCGGGGTGATCGGCACTTGTTGGTGAAGAACCTGCTGGGCCTGGCGGTACAGCTCACTGCGCTTGGCGGTATCGGTGATGCGCTTGGCTGAGATGATCAGCTTGTCGTAGTCGGCATTGCACCAGCGCGAGAAGTTATTGCCGCCAATGGCTGCACAGCTATACAGGGTGCCCAGCCAGTTATCCGGGTCACCGTTGTCGCCGCTCCAACCGATCAGCATCGCGTCCTGCTCGCCGGACTTGGTGCGCTTGAGGTACTCGCCCCACTCGTAGGTGACGATGCGTGCCTTGATGCCCACCTTGGCCCAGTCGGCCTGGAGCATCTCCGCCATCAGTTTGGCATTGGGGTTGTAAGGACGCTGCGCGGCCATGGCCCATAGGGTGATTTCGGTGCCTTCTTTAACGCCGGCTGCCTTCAGCAGCTCTTTGGCCTTTTCCGGGTTATAGGCCGGGTCTTTGATGGTTTCGTCATACGACCACTGGCTTGGTGGCATGGCATTCACCGCGAGCTGCCCGGCGCCTTGGTACACCGCCTCGATAATGGCCGGTTTGTTCACCGCCATATCCAGCGCCTGGCGCACGCCTAGCTGATCCAGCGGAGGATGCTGCACGTTGTAGGCGATATAGCCAAGGTTGTAGCCGGCTTGGCTGGGCAGGGCCAAGTTAGGATCTTCTTTCAGGGTTTTCAAATCCGCTGGGCGCGGATTGAGGGTGATATCGCATTCGCCAGCTTTGAGCTTCTGCACGCGTACCGAGGAGTCGGTGTTGATAGAGAAAATCAGGTTGTTGATTTTCACCTCATCTGGATTCCAATACTCCTTATTGCCTTTGTAGCGAATCACCGCGTCTTTCTGGTAACGGCTAAATACGAATGGACCTGTGCCGATGGGCTTTTGATTGATTTCGGCAGGCTTGCCGATCTTCAGTAAGTGTTCGGCATACTCAGCGGAGTGAATCGAGGCGAAGTGCATGGCCAGGTTTTGCACAAAGGCGGCATCGACTTCATGCAGGGTGAACCTAACGGTTAAGTCGTCGAGCTTTTCCACCTTGGCGATATTTTTGTCCATGCCCATGTCGGTGAAGTAAGGGAACTCAGACGGGTAGGCGAGGCGGAACGGATGGTTTTTGTCGAGCATGCGCTGGAACGTAAACAGCACATCGTCGGCGTTAAACTCGCGGCTGGGTTTGAAGTAACTGGTGGTGTGAAACTTCACCCCGGGTCGCAGGTGAAAGGTGTAAGTCAGGGCGTCGTCACTGATGTCCCAGTTTTGCGCAAGGCCTGGGATGACCTTGGTACCGCCACGCTCAAAATGGACTAAGCGGTTAAAGATAGTGTCGGCGGAGGCGTCAAAGTCGGTGCCGGTGGTGTATTGGCCTGGATCAAAGCCTGCTGGACTGCCTTCGGAGCAAAACACTAAGTTGTTGGCTGCACTGGCGAGGGAGGTGCTGGTAATTAGCCCAGCGGTTAACACTGCCTGGATAAAGGCGCTCTTACGCATATAAACCCCATGTCTAATTATTCTTCCTGAGGTGCCTCTTGTGGAGGCATCGGCAGAAACTAGCCACGAGCAGGGGAAGGGGCAAGGGACATATGACGTCAAAGGGCTTTTTCAGAATCTGCCTATAAGCAGATGTCGCATATCTACAATTTCTGACAAATATTGTTACAGCTGGCGCATAGCTAGCGAACTAGAGCGCTCGCCGGGCAAGCGCTCTTGTACGATTGTGCTAGTGATCGGTCATTTACGGCAGCTGTACTTCAATCACGCCGTCGGCAGTCAGGCTGACTTGGCTGGTGCCGGCTTCCACCTCGGGCATGGCGTCAGCGCTGGCGGCCATCGCGATGCCTTTAAAGGCTGCATTCATGCGATATACCGGGGGTTGGAAGCCGCCGCTATTGAGATTCAGGCTGACCAGTTTGTAGTCCTTGCCCCCGAGGGCTTCAGTGGTCAGCTGGGCGCGTGCTTTAAAGGCGGCTACGGCGTCTTTGATCAACTGGTCTTCATGTTTTTTCCGGGTGGCGCTGGCGATGCTGAAATTCATCCCGGCCATTTTTAGCTCGCCGAGTAACTCGCCGGTGAGCTTGGACAGGGCAGCAAAGTCTGCGCTTTGTAGGCGTAATTCGGCGCGCTCACGCCAGCCGGTGATCTTCTGGTTTTTCTGGTCATAGATCGGGTAGCTGTTACGGCTACCTGAGCTGACTTGAATATCCTTAACTTGGCGCGCCTTGCTGATGGCGCTATTGAGGGTCTTGCTGATTTGCTCGGCCAGGGCTGCGGGGTCGCTGTTTTGCTCTTCGCTATAAAGAGTCACGTCCATCATGTCGTGGGCGATTTCTTGGCTGACTTCAGCGTTGAGCGCCACTTGGTTGTAACGCACAGCATCGGCTACAGCGTTCAGACTCAGGGTGGCGCAACTGCTGAGCAGGGCGGCTGAGGCGAGGCGGGACAATTTCAACATGGCAGATCCTTTCCAGTCGTTTCACAAGATGGCGGCGCCAAGGACTAGCGCGGTTTGTACACATTAGACGCAGGCAGGGTCGCGAAGGGGTTAACTGGGCCGCAAATTTTTTCTGACAGGGCTTGGCTCGCTCTCGCGATGCCAGGCAGGGTGCTGGCTGCGGCTTGTTGCCGCACTAAGATGGCTAAGTGCTTGGTTATACTTGCCGCGCTCGCTGGCGCTCGCTGATCGAGACTTAGCAGCATTGCGGAGAATTTATGCTCACACCTGTAAATCTGCTGTCGGCGAGTCGGCAAAATCTTTGGCGGCTGACCCTTATTCGTTTTCTCGTGCTGGCGGCCCAAGCCGGCTCGGTGGGCCTGGCCTATAAGGTAGGCTCGCTGTCGCTGCCGTGGTTGGAGCTGTGCATCACCCTTACGTTGTCGTTGATCTTAGGTTTGATCACGGCGCTTCGCCTGCGCGGCCCATGGCCGGTGACCGAGCAGGAGTATGCCCTGCAACTGGCCTGCGACCTGATTATCCACAGCCTGTTGCTGTACTACTGTGGTGGCTCGACCAACCCGTTTGTGTCCTATTACCTGGTACCGCTGACCATCGCCGCGGCGACGTTGCCCTGGCTCTACACCATGATTCTGGCGGGGCTGGCGTTGGCTGGTTACACCTTGTTGCTGGTTTGGTCGCACCCGTTGGCTCTGCCCGACGGTCACCGTGAAAGTCTGTTGATTTACGGCATGTGGCTGAGCTTTGCGCTAGCCGCGGGGTTGATCACGTTCTTCGTGGCGAAGATGGCCGAGGAGCTGCGTCAGCAAGAAGAACTGCGCGCTGAACGGCGTGAGGAAGGCTTGCGCGATCAGCAACTGCTCGCCGTGGCCACGCAGGCCGCGGGTGCCGCCCATGAGCTGGGAACGCCGCTGGCGACCATGAGCGTGCTGATCAAGGAGCTGCGCCGCGAGCACCAAGAGCCGACCTTGCAGGAAGATCTGGCGGTGCTGCAGGAGCAGGTCAAGCTGTGTAAAGAGACCTTGCAGCAATTGGTACGCGCCGCCGAGGCGGATCGGCGCCAGGCAATCGTCGAGTTGTCGTCGGTGGAGTGGTTGGAGACTACCCTCAACCGTTGGCACCTGATGCGCCCCGAGGCCAGTTATCGTTATCAATGCATGGGCCGTGGTGCGCCGCCCAGCTTGATGCCGCCGGCGGATCTGACCCAGGCGCTGCTTAACCTACTGAATAACGCCGCCGATGCCTGTCCAGACAAGCTGGATATCCGCTTGAACTGGGATCACCAATGGCTGACTTTGACTATTCGCGACTTTGGCGCCGGTGTGCCGTTGGCCATCGCGGAGCAGCTGGGGCGGCCGTTTTTTACCACCAAGGGTAAGGGCTTTGGCTTGGGCTTGTTCCTTAGTCAGGCGAGCGTTACCCGCGCCGGTGGTACGGTTAAACTGTATAACCATGAAGAAGGCGGTACGCTCACCGAGCTGAAATTGCCGCGTGCTTACGGCCGTACTTAAGGAACACTTTATATGAGCGACGAAGTCTTGTTCGACGGTGAAGAACAGCCGCATTTGTTGCTGGTTGA
This sequence comes from Pseudomonas sp. 5P_3.1_Bac2, assembly GCF_025465995.1. Taxonomy (GTDB): domain Bacteria; phylum Pseudomonadota; class Gammaproteobacteria; order Pseudomonadales; family Pseudomonadaceae; genus Aquipseudomonas. The sequence continues at coordinate 123,433 of NZ_JANLNY010000002.1, forward strand.
CGATGATCCGACCTTTACCCGTGTGATGGCCAGGGCCATGAGCCGGCGTGGTCTGCGCGTGTCGATTGCAGGTTCCGCTGAAGAAGGCCTGAGCCTGGCCGAGCAGGACACCCCGGATTACGCCGTGGTTGATCTGAAAATGGATGGCGACTCCGGCTTGGTGCTGCTGCCCAAGCTGTTGGAGTTGGATGCAGAAATGCGCGTGGTGATCCTCACCGGTTATTCCAGCATTGCCACCGCCGTCGAGGCGATTAAGCGTGGCGCCTGCAATTACCTGTGCAAACCGGCCGATGCCGACGATGTGCTGGCCGCGTTGTTGACCCAGCATGCCGATCTGGAAACCCTGGTGCCGGAAAACCCGATGTCGGTGGATCGCCTGCAGTGGGAGCATATCCAGCGCGTGCTCAGCGAGCACGAAGGCAACATCTCGGCCACCGCTCGCGCCTTAGGCATGCACCGCCGTACCTTGCAGCGCAAATTGCAAAAACGCCCGGTGCGCCGTTAGGCCGTAGCCTGGATCGCCCGTAGCCTGGATTAGCCGCGCAGCGGCGTAATCCGGGATGGCTTTGCAAGATTACCCCGGTGGGTTTCACCCACCCTACGATACCGTCCGCCGTTAGGCCGTAGCCTGATCGCCGTAGCCTGGATTAGCCGCGCAGCGGCGTAATCCGGGGGGGCAGTTCGCAGCGCAGTGGCGCTCGGCAAGGATCAGTGTTGGCCAAACAGGGGGAATACGCCCATCAGCAGGGCGGCCAGCATAATGGCCAAGCAAATCAGGATCGCCCATTTCAGGGTGAAGCGTTGATGGTCACCAAACTCGATCTTGGCCAATCCCACCAGCAAATAGGTGGAGGGCACCAGCGGGCTGAGCAGGTGCACCGGCTGGCCGACAATGGAGGCGCGGGCCATTTCCACTGGGCTGATGCCGTAATGCCCGGCGGCCTCGGTGAGCACCGGCAGCACGCCGTAGTAGAAGGCGTCGTTGGACATAAAGAAGGTAAAGGGCATGCTCACCACCGCGGTGATCACCGCCATATACGGCCCCATCGACGGTGGGATCACGCTGAGCAGGCTCTTGGACATGGCGTCGACCATGCCGGTGCCGGTGAGAATCCCGGTAAAAATCCCTGCCGCGAAGATCAATCCCACTACGGCTAAGACGTTGCCGGCATGGGCGGCAATGCGCTCTTTTTGCTCCTGCAAGTTGGGGTAGTTGATGATCATGGCCAGACTGAAGGCGATCATAAACAGTACGGGCAGCGGCAGCAGGCCGGCGATCAGCGTGCCCATCAGCGCGACGGTCAGCAGCGCATTGATCCACAGCAGTTTCGGCCGGCGCGCTTCAGGGTACTGCGAAACAGTGACTTCACTGTGCTCGGCCCCCGTCGGTAATTGCAGCACGCCAAGCCGCGCGCGTTCGCGCTTACCGTAGAACCACGCCACACCAAATAGGGCCACGCAGCCCACCAGCATGGCCGGGATCATCGGGACGAAAATCGCCGACGGGTCGACATGCAAAGCACTGGCTGCGCGGGCGGTGGGGCCGCCCCAGGGGGTCATGTTCATGATGCCGCCGGCCAAAATAATCAGCCCGGCCATGATCAGCGGGCTCATGCCGATGCGGCTGTACAGCGGCAGCATGGCGGCGACGCAAATCATGTAGGTGGTGGCGCCGTCGCCGTCGAGGGAGACGATCAGGGCCAGGGCTGCGGTGCCCATCGATACTTTCAACGGATCGCCTTTGACCATGCGCAGGATGGCGCGCACGGCTGGGTCGAACAGGCCGGAGTCGATCATCAGGGCGAAGTAGAGGATGGCGAACATCAGCATCACGCCGGTGGGCGCCAGTTTGCCGATGCCTTCCAGCATCATGGGGCCAATGTCTTTGGCAAAGCCGCCAATCAGGGCAAAGATGATTGGGATCAAAATCAGGGCAATCAACGCGGACAGGCGCTTGCTCATGATCAGGTACATAAAGGTAATGACCATGGCAAAGCCAAGGAATGTCAGCATGGAGCTATCTCCGGTTAGCGGGTGCGGTCGGTGAATGCGGTGCGGCAGTCTTAGCCGGCAGGTGGCGGACTGATCAGCAATGCCAAGAAGAAGGCGGCCTGAGGGGGGTAGAGTAGGCTGGAGCGCATGGGTTCACCGTTGTTGTTTTCAGCTGCGTGAGCGCCCTAAGGCGTCACACTTGCACGAGTCGAGTCGAGTCGACTGTGCCCTGACTCTACGAAGGCAAGCTTTCAATTAGCTTTCAGTGCCCTACAGCTGTTGCGCATTGGTCGCCTGAGAAGCTTCGTGGGGGCTGCTGAGCTGGGCCGGGCGGCGCTTTGGCCTGATATGATCGGCCTCTGTCTTTGCTTGGCTGGGCCCATGTACGCGATCTTCTTGGAAATCTTTGCGGTCACCGCGCCGGTGTTCGCCATGCTGTTGGTCGGCGCGGTGCTGAAGCGCTTGGGGCAGATCGATGCCGCCTTTATCAACACCGCGACCTCTTTGGTGTTTAACGTCAGCATGCCGGTCATGCTGTTTCCGGCCATTTTGCATGCTGATTTAAAAACAGCGCTGCAACCCAAGCTGCTGGGTTTTTTCCTGCTGGCGACCCTGGCGAGTTTTTTCCTGGCCTGGGCTTGGGCGATCTGGCGGGTGCCGCGCGCAGACCGTGGCGTGTATGTGCAGGGCGCGTTTCGCGGCAACAACGGCATTATCGGTCTGGCCTTGGCCACCAGCCTATACGGCGACTATGGCCTGTCCCTTGGCGGCGTCCTGGGTGGCCTGGTGATCCTCAGCTACAACACCCTGGCTGCGCTGGTACTGGCGGTCTACAGCCCGCAGGCCAAGGCCAATGTGTGGAGCATCAGTAAAAGCATCATCACCAATCCGCTGATTATTGGGGTGTTGGCGGCTATTCCCTTCGCCTACTGGCAGGTGCGCTTGCCGATATGGCTGAGCACCTCGGGCGAATACCTGGCGCAGCTGACCTTGCCGCTGGCGCTGATTTGCATTGGCGCCAGTTTGTCCCTGGCGGCACTGCGTGAAAGCGGCATGCTGGCACTCAGCTCGAGCTTGATGAAAGTCTTGTGGCTGCCGCTGTTGGCCACGTTGGGCGCGTTTTACTGTGGCTTCCGTGGGCCGGAGCTGGGGATTTTGTTTCTGTTCTTCACCAGCCCCACCGCTGCGGCGAGCTTTGTGATGGCCAAGGCGGTGGGCAGTAACTATCAACTGGCAGCGGCGATCATTGTGTTGACCACCTTGTTGGCGGCGGTCTCAACCAATATTGGTCTGATCATTCTGCAGTTCGGTGGCTGGATCTAAGCTACGCTCACTGCGCCCTCAGGCTCTAGGCGAGCTGGGCATTGATCAACAGCGGCCAAGAGCCGCTGAAGGTGTTGGCAGGCTTGGCTAAGCCTTTTAGCCGGATGCGCTAGTCGATAACCCGCGGGCGACTAGAAGAGTTTTGCTGCTGAGTCTGTGTGGTTGCCGCGTGATATTCCGCGTACCCGGCAACGCTGGGCCGTTCAGGATGCAGAAGCGCGCCGAGCCGCCCTCAGCCGGTGACCTTGGGCGACCTTCGAGAGGGCGGACTAGGCTTGCTCCTGCTGCCAGGCGTCGATCACTTCTTGTGCAGCGCGAAAGGCATCGATGGCCGCCGGCACACCCGCGTAGACCGCGCAGTGCAGCAAGGTTTCACGGATCTGCGCAACCGTGCAGCCGTTATTCAGGGCGCCGCGTACATGGCCTTTGAGCTCCTGCGGGCATTTCAGTGCAGTCAGGGCGCTTAGGGTGATCAGGCTACGGGTCTGGCGATCCAGCCCCTCGCGGGTCCATACCCCGCCCCAGGCGTGGGCGTTGACGAAGTCTTGCAGCGGCTGGGTGAATTCGGTGGCATTGCCCAGGGCGCGATCGACAAAGGCGTCGCCCATTACTTCACGGCGGACCTGTAAACCTTCGTTGTAGCTGTCGCTCATCGTGCTCTCTCCGTTGCTTTTAGTGATGACAGATGTTCAGTGCGAGCGCGGACTAATCCGCTAGCTGTTGCACGCGTACCCGTGCGACGCCGTCGCGCAGCATGGCTAAGTCTTTGGCGGCTTGGTATGACAGGTCGATGATGCGCCCACGGGTATGTGGCCCACGGTCGTTGATGCGCACCACCACGCTTTTGCCGTTGCCTAAGTTAGTCACCTTGACCTTGCTGCCAAAGGGCAGGCTGCGGTGAGCGGCGGTCAGGGCGTATTGGTTAAAGGGTTCGCCACTGGCGGTTTTGTTGCCGTGATGGCGGGCACCGTAATAAGAGGCCATGCCTTCGTCTTGATAATCAAACGGGCCGTGGCTGGCGCAGGCACTGAGTAATAAGCTGAACAGGCCGAGTAGGACGAGACGCATCCGCAGCTCCTGAGTCAGTGAGTGAATTGCTGATAAGACAACGCCGGGCAAGCCCGGCGTTGGGTACAGCCGCTTAGCCTTCGAGCTTCTTCTTCAGCAGCTCGTTGACCTGACCAGGGTTGGCCTTGCCTTTGGAGGCCTTCATGGCTTGGCCGACGAAGAAGCCGAACATCTTGCCGCGCTTAGCTTCATCGCTGGCGCGGTATTGCTCGACTTGCTCGGCGTTGGCTGCCAGCACTTCATCGAGCATGGCTTCGATGGCGCCACTGTCGGTGACTTGCTTGAGGCCTTTCTTCTCGATGACTTCGTCCGCCGTCGCGCCTTCACCGGCGGCCAGGGCTTCAAAGACCATCTTGGCGATCTTGCCGCTGATGGTGTTGTCTTTGATGCGCAGGATCAGGCCGCCCAGTTGCGCAGCCGAGACTGGTGACTGGTCGATTTCCAGGTTGTCTTTGTTGAGCAGGCTGGACAGCTCGCCCATGACCCAGTTGGCCGCCAGCTTGGCGTCCGCGCAGACCTCTTGTACCGCCTCGAAGTAGTCCGCCAGTTCGCGGCTGGCCGCGAGCACGGTCGCGTCGTAGGCGGACAGGCCGAACTGCGCCTCGAAACGCTCGCGTTTCTGCACCGGCAGTTCCGGCAGGCTGGCGCGCACTTCGTCGAGGAAGCTTTGCTCGATCACCACCGGCAGCAGGTCAGGGCAGGGGAAGTAACGGTAGTCGTTGGCCTCTTCCTTGCTGCGCATGGAGCGGGTTTGGTCTTTGTTCGGATCGTACAGGCGGGTTTCCTGCACCACTTTGCCGCCGTCTTCGATCAGCTCGATCTGGCGCTGCACTTCGTGGTTGATCGCCTTCTCGATAAAGCGGAACGAGTTGACGTTTTTGATCTCGGCGCGGGTGCCGAACTCGGCCTGGCCTTTGGGCCGTACCGAGACGTTACAGTCGCAGCGCAGCGAGCCTTCGGCCATGTTGCCGTCGCAGATGCCCAGGTAGCGCACCAGCGCGTGGATCGCTTTAACGTAAGCCACCGCTTCTTTGGCGCTGCGGATATCCGGCTCGGAGACGATCTCCAGCAGCGGCGTGCCGGCGCGGTTCAGGTCGATACCGCTCATGCCCTGGAAGTCTTCGTGCAAGGATTTGCCGGCGTCTTCTTCCAAGTGCGCGCGGGTGATGCCGATACGCTTGCTGGTGCCGTCCTCTAGGGTGATATCAAGGAAACCTTTGCCGACGATGGGTTCATCCATCTGGCTGGTCTGATAGCCCTTGGGCAGGTCCGGGTAGAAGTAGTTTTTGCGGGCAAAGACGTTCTGCGCCGCGATCTCGGCGTCAATCGCCAGGCCGAACTTGCAGGCCATGCGCACGGCTTCGGCGTTGAGCACCGGCAAGGTGCCGGGCATGCCGAGGTCGACCAGGCTGGCCTGGGTGTTGGGCTCGGCGCCAAAGGTGATGGCGCTGCCGGAGAAAATCTTCGATTGGGTGCTGAGCTGAGCGTGAATCTCCAGCCCGATTACGGTTTCCCATTGCATGTCAGGCGTCCTCAAAATCCAGCCGGGGCTTGTTGGTGCCAATCAGTCACTTGCTGGTACTGATGGGCGACGTTGAGCAAGCGGCCTTCTTGGAAATACGGCGCGAGCAATTGCACACCCACCGGCAGACCTTCGACGAAGCCAGCTGGCATCGACAGGCCAGGGATGCCGGCGAGGTTAGCGGTGATGGTGTAGATGTCTTCCAGATAGGCCGCGACTGGGTCTTGGTCCTTGTCGCCGATTTTCCACGCCAGGTTCGGGGTGGTTGGGCCGAGGATCACATCGACTTCATTAAAGGCGCTGACGAAGTCGTTCTTGATCAGGCGCCGGATCTTCTGCGCTTTTAAGTAGTAGGCATCGTAGTAGCCCGCCGACAGCGCGTAGGTGCCGACCATGATGCGTCGCTTAACTTCGGCGCCGAAGCCTTCACCGCGCGAGCGTTTGTACAGGTCTTCTAGGTTGAGCGGATTTTCGCAGCGATAGCCAAAGCGCACGCCGTCAAAACGCGACAGGTTGGAGCTGGCCTCGGCGGGGGCGATCACGTAGTACGCGGCAATGGCGTGCTGCATGTTCGGCAAGCTGATGTCTTTAATCGTGGCGCCAAGCTGTTTGAGCTGCTCGACCACGGCCATGATCTTGTCGGCGATACGGCTATCCAAACCGGCCGCGAAGTATTCCTTTGGCAGGCCAATGCGCAGGCCGTTCAAAGGTTTGCTCAGGGCGGCGAGGTAGTCGTCGACTGGCTGATCGACGCTGGTCGAGTCTTTGCTATCAAAGCCGGCCATGGCACCAAGCAGCAGGGCGCAGTCTTCGGCGTTGCGCGCCAACGGGCCACCTTGGTCAAGGCTGGAGGCGTAGGCGATCATGCCCCAGCGGGAGACGCGGCCATAGGTTGGCTTGATCCCGGTGAGGTTGGTGAAAGCCGCCGGCTGGCGGATCGAGCCGCCGGTGTCGGTGCCGGTGGCCGCTGGAATCAGTCGCGCTGCGACGGCAGCGGCAGAGCCACCACTGGAGCCGCCCGGTACGCGGTTAAGATCCCAAGGGTTATGCACGGCGCCAAAGTGACTGTTCTCGTTAGCCGAACCCATGGCGAATTCGTCCATGTTCAGCTTGCCGAGGGTCACGGTGCCTGCCGCGGCGAGTTTCTCGACCACGGTGGCGTTATACGGAGCGCGGAAGTTGCTGAGAATCTTCGAGGCGCAGCTGGTCAGCACGCCGTCAGTGCAGAACAGGTCCTTGTGACCAATTGGCGCACCTAGCAATGGGCCAGTCTCGCCGGCGGCGCGCCGTTCGTCAGCCGCCTTGGCCTGACTTAGGGCCAGCTCTTCGGTCACGGTAATGAAGCTATTCAGTTTCGGGTCGAGTTGCTTGATGCGTTCCAGCAGGCTGCTGCTCAACTCTTGTGCAGAAAACTTTTTCTCGGCGAGTCCGCGGGCGATCTCGGCCAGGGTCAATTGATGCATGGTTGGGCTTTTCCCTTACTCGATGACTTTCGGAACCAGATACAGACCGTTCTCGACGGCTGGGGCGATGGCTTGGTAAGCCTCGCGCTGGTTGCGTTCGCTGACCTGGTCGGCGCGCAGGCGCTGGGTGGCTTCCAGCGGATGGGACAGCGGTTGGATGCCGTCAGTATCCACTGCCTGCATCTGATCGATCAGGCCGAGGATGTTATTGAGGGTGGCGGTGGTGCCTGGAATTTCAGCTTCACTCAGACCCAGTCGAGCCAAGTGGGCGATCTTTTCCACGTCGCAACGTTCAAGCGCCATTGGATTTCTCCCTATATAAAGCAGCGCATCAGGTGGCCGCCTATGGCAATGTGAGCGAGTCGCCATGCGCTAAAGGCAGGGGACAAATAAAGAGTAGGCAGCCGCAATTGGCCGCGATGATGGTTGTTAAAGTATGGAAAGCCCGCAATCTAACATATTGGTGCCTTGCTCAAAATCCCCGCCGTTGTTAGAGTTTGCCGCACTTTTTACCCACGCGTTGCCTAGGGTCCCTATCCCATGTTCAAGAAACTGCGTGGCATGTTTTCCAGCGATCTGTCGATTGACCTGGGCACTGCCAACACCCTGATCTATGTTCGTGAGCGCGGTATCGTACTGAACGAGCCGTCTGTAGTTGCAATCCGTACCCATGGCAACCAGAAGAGCGTTGTTGCGGTTGGTACTGAAGCCAAACGTATGCTGGGTCGTACTCCTGGCAATATTTCTGCGATCCGCCCGATGAAAGATGGCGTGATTGCTGACTTCAGCGTCTGCGAAAAGATGCTGCAGTACTTCATCAATAAGGTGCACGAAAACAGCTTCCTGCAGCCTTCGCCACGGGTACTGATTTGCGTACCGTGCAAATCGACTCAAGTGGAACGCCGCGCGATTCGCGAATCCGCCTTGGGCGCTGGCGCCCGTGAAGTGTTCCTGATTGAAGAGCCTATGGCGGCCGCTATCGGTGCCGGTCTGCCGGTGGAAGAAGCCCGTGGTTCGATGGTCGTCGATATCGGTGGTGGTACCACGGAAATCGCGCTGATCTCCTTGAACGGTGTGGTTTACGCCGAGTCCGTACGGGTGGGTGGCGACCGTTTCGATGAAGCCATCATTACCTACGTGCGCCGTAACTACGGCAGCCTGATCGGTGAGTCCACCGCTGAGCGGATCAAGCAAGAAATCGGTACTGCTTATGCCGGTGGCGAGTTGCGTGAAGTTGACGTGCGTGGCCGTAACCTGGCTGAAGGTGTACCGCGCAGCTTCACCCTGAACTCCAACGAAGTGCTGGAAGCGCTGCAAGAGTCGCTGGCCACCATCGTACAAGCGGTGAAGAGCGCTCTGGAGCAATCGCCACCTGAGCTGGCTTCCGACATCGCCGAGCGCGGCTTGGTGCTGACCGGTGGTGGTGCGCTGCTGCGTGATCTGGACAAGCTGCTGTCGCAAGAAACTGGCCTGCCGGTGATTGTTGCCGAAGACCCGCTGACCTGTGTGGCCCGTGGTGGCGGCAAGGCGCTGGAAATGATCGACCGTCACACCATGGATCTGCTGTCCACGGAGTAAGCCCGGACAGCGCTGGCCAAGTTGGTAGACAATGGTTCGTTGGGCTGACACAGTGGCCACTCGCCGTATCTGCTTGCGCGGTCGACGCCAAGTTGTGACCAGTCTCTAAGCTGCAAGCCAGGTGCGAACCTGCTTGCAGCTTTTTGTTTGATGCCACGAGGAAATCACGATTAAACCGCTATTTGCCAAGGGTCCCTCGCTAGGTGCACGCCTGCTGGTGTTTACCCTGTTGTCGGTTGTGCTGATGGTGGTGGACGCCCGCTTAGCCATTCTCAAACCGTTGCGTGCGCAGTTGGGGTTGATCGTCGAGCCTGTGTATAAAGCGGCGGAGCTGCCGATCTGGCTGTGGCGTTCGGCCACTCAAGAGCTCAGCTCGCGCAGCGTGCTGGCGGCAGAAAATGAAAAGCTCAAGGCCGAACGACTGATGCTTGAGCGGCGCTTGCAAAAGCTGGCGGCGCTGACCGAGCAAAACGTGCGTTTGCGTGAACTGCTCAATTCGGCTGCCTTGGTCGATGACAAGGTGCTGGCCACCGAGCTGATCGGCGTTGATCCGAACCCCTTCACCCACCGCATCCTGATCGATAAAGGCAGCAAAGACGGCGTGGTCATGGGCCAGCCTGTGCTGGACGCCCGTGGTCTGATGGGCCAGGTGGTGGAAGTGATGCCCTATGCCTCGCGGGTATTGCTGCTGACCGACACGACCCACAGCATTCCGGTGCAGGTCAACCGCAACGGCCTGCGCGCTATCGCCACCGGCACCGGTAATCCGGAGCGCTTAGAGCTGCGTCATGTGGCTGATACCGCCGACATTAAGGAGGGTGATCTGCTGGTCAGTTCCGGTCTGGGCCAGCGTTTCCCGGCCGGTTATCCGGTGGCGGTGGTCAGTGAAGTGGTGCACGACACCGGGCCTTTTGCCACGGTGCGGGCGGTGCCCACGGCGATGCTCAATCGCAGTCGTTACATGTTGTTGGTCTTTACCGATCCGCGCACCCCGGAGCAGCGCGCCACCGAGTCGGCGCAAGCGCAAGAGGCGCTGGATCGGGAAATCGAACAGCAAGCTAAACCTGCTGCCGCTAATCCTGCGAGCACGCCCGCGGCCCCTGCTGGCAGTGCGGCTCCTGCGCCAGCCACTCCATCTGCCGGGAGCGCTCACTAATGGCCAAGCGGGCAACTAATACCTGGTTTATCTGGCTTTCACTGGCGCTGACGCTACTGCTCAGCGTGCTGACTTTACCCTCGCCACTGGAATACGGCCGGCCCATGTGGGTGGCGCTGGTCCTGACCTTCTGGGTGTTGGCCGTGCCGCACCGGGTGGGCATGACCACCGCGTTTGTGCTGGGGCTGCTGGCGGATATATTGAATGGCACCATGCTGGGACAAAATGCCTTGATTCTGGTGCTGATCACCTTCTTGGTCATGACCCTGCATCAGCGTCTGCGCATGTTCCCCGTGTGGCAACAGTGCACGGCGCTCTTGGTGGTATTCGGCCTGGCGCAACTGGTCCAGTTGTGGCTAACCGCGTTGACCGGTGATCGCCAGCCGACCCTCGATTTTCTCTTGCCTGCTTTGGTCAGCGCCTTGTTGTGGCCGTGGGTGAGTATGTTCTTGCGTAGCCTGCAGCGGCGCCTGGGCGTTAATTAATTTAAGGCTGTCGGGCCTCACTACGGATAGGGATACCTTGGCATGGCCACGCTTTATCTCGCCTCCAGCTCACCGCGCCGGCGTGAACTGCTCACGCAAATTGGCGTGGCGTTTCGCAGCCATGTGTTGCCCATTGATGAGACGGTGTTGGCTGGCGAAGCGCCAGCCGCCTATGTCGAGCGCCTGGCGCGGGCGAAGGCCGGCGCAGCCTTGGCGGATCTGCCTGAGGCCGCTACTGCCGTGGTGTTGGGCGCGGACACCTGTGTGCTGCTGGATGGGCAGATCCTCGGCAAACCGCGTGATCAAGCCGACTCTATGGCTATGCTCAGTGCCTTGTCCGGGCGCAGTCATCAGGTGCTCAGCGCGGTGGCGCTGGCCAGTGCGCAGCGAGTCGAAGCGCGGGTGGTGAGTGCCGAAGTCAGTTTTCGTCCTATCAGCGCCGCTGAAATTGAGGCCTACTGGGCCAGTGGTGAACCCCAGGACAAAGCCGGGAGTTATGCCATTCAAGGCCTAGGGGCAATTTTTGTCAGACACTTGCAAGGCAGTTACTCGGCAGTGGTAGGGTTGCCGTTATGTGAAACTGCTGCCTTACTCGCAGCGTTTGCAATTCCGTGCTGGCAGTCTCTGCCGCATCACAGTTAAGAGGTTGCAGGTCGCGGGTGGCTCGTCTTCAGTGGCGAATGCTTGGGCTTTCAGCTTGCTCGCCAAAGAGATAAGCGCATGAGTGAAGAGATCCTGATCAATATCACCCCCATGGAATCGCGGGTCGCCGTGGTGGAAAACGGGGTGTTGCAGGAAGTGCATGTCGAGCGCACGCAAAAGCGTGGCATCGTCGGTAACATCTACAAAGGCAAAGTGGTGCGGGTGCTGCCGGGCATGCAGGCGGCGTTTGTCGATATTGGTTTGGAGCGCGCCGCCTTTATCCACGCGGCGGAAATATCCACCCGTGAAGGCCCTGCCGTGGAGAGCATTGGCGCTTTGGTCCATGAGGGCCAGAGCTTGGTGGTGCAAGTCACCAAAGATCCAATTGGCAGCAAGGGCGCACGCCTGACCACGCAGCTGTCGATCCCGTCGCGCTATCTGGTGTACATGCCGCGCACCAGCCACGTCGGCATCTCGCTGAAGATTGAGGACGAGGCCGAGCGCGAGCGCCTGAAGAAAATCGTCAATGATTGCATCAGCGCCGAAGGCATCGAAGAAGCCGGTGGCTTTATCCTGCGCACGGCCGCCGATGGTGCCGGTGCCGATGAGATTCTCGCCGACATTCGCTACTTGCGCCGCCTGTGGGGGCAGATCGCCACACAGATGAAAGTCGCGCCGACGCCGACGGTCATCTACGAAGACCTCAGCCTGGCCCTGCGTACCCTGCGTGACCTGGTCAACCCAAAGATCGAAAAAATCCGGGTGGACTCCCGGGAAACCTTCCAGAAAATCACCCAGTTTGTTGCTGAGCTGATGCCTGAGGTGGCTGATCGCCTTGAGCATTATCCAGGTGAACGGCCGATCTTTGACCTGTATGGGGTCGAGACGGAAATCCAGAAGGCGCTGGAGCGCAAGGTGCCGCTGAAGTCCGGTGGCTATCTGATCATCGACCCGGCCGAGGCCATGAGCACCATCGATGTCAACACGGGCGCCTTCGTTGGGCATCGCACCCTGGAAGAGACCATCTTCAAAACTAACCTCGAGGCTGCCACAGCCATTGCGCGTCAGCTACGCTTACGCAATCTAGGTGGGATCATCATTATCGATTTTATCGACATGGAAGATGAGGATCACCAGCGCCAAGTGCTGCGCACCCTGGAGAAGCAGCTGGAACGCGATCACGCCAAGACCAACATCATCGGCATTACCGAGTTGGGCCTGGTGCAGATGACCCGTAAGCGCACCCGCGAAAGCCTTGAGCAGGTGCTGTGCGAACCTTGCAGTGCCTGCCAGGGACGGGGCAAGCTGAAGACTGCTGAGACCACTTGTTATGAAATCTTCCGCGAGATTTTGCGTGAAGCGCGGGCCTACCAAGCAGAAGGATATCGAGTGTTGGCCAACCAAAAAGTAGTGGACCGTTTATTGGATGAAGAGTCGGGCAATGTGGCCGACTTAGAGGCCTTTATCGGTCGTACCATCAAGTTTCAAGTCGAGACCATGTACTCTCAGGAACAATACGACGTGGTATTGCTCTGATATGAGAATTTCTCACTTGAGCATCGATTGAATGGCGCTTTTGCTGCGCGCTTTAGCGCTGTTGTTACGGGGCGGTTTGGGCCTCTGTGCCTTGGTACTGGTATTAGCGGCGCTGTATGTCAGCCTAGGGCGTGAGTTAATCCCGCTAGTCGCTGAATATCGCCAAGAGGCTGAGGACAAAGCCCGCGAGGCGCTCAACTTGCCAGTGCAGATCGGTGCCTTGGAAGGCACTTGGAAGGGTTTCGCCCCGGTTTTGCTGGCCCATGACCTGCAGCTGGGCGAGGGCGCCGACGCCCTGCAACTGAAACAAGTGCGCGTAGTGCCCGATGTGCTGGGCAGCCTGCTGACGCGCCAGCTGCAAATCGCCCATGTGGAGATTGCCGGGCTGCACATCAGTGCGGTGCAGGCGGCCGATGGCAGTTGGGTGTTGGAGGGGTTGCCCAAACCCAACGGTCCGACGCAGTTAGATGCGCAGCAGCTGTTTAATCGTGGGCAAATGGTCAAGGCCTTATCGGTACTCGACAGCCAGGTCACGGTACATGCCTTGGACCATCCGGCGTATAGCTTCAGCGACGTCAGCCTGAGTGTGAGTAACGGGCGCAGTCATCAGCGTTTGGATGCGCGCCTGGCCCTGCCGGATGGCAAGCCGCTGGCGCTGCAACTGCGCACACAGATTCAACCTGCCCACTGGCAAAACTCCAGTGCTCAGCTGTACCTGAGCCTGCCACAGAGCGATTGGGCGCAGTGGCTGCCCGCCAGTGTGCTGGGCCAGTGGCAGGTTAAGCACCTGCAGTTTGGCGGGGAGTTGTGGTTGGACTGGGCCGACGGCGCCGTGCAAAAGGCTGCCAGCCAGCTGCATGGCCAGCAGTTTGAAGGCGCTTATGCTCAGCGCAAGGCTGTGGCGCTGCATGATCTATCCCTCGATGCCTATGCCCAGCGCAGTCGTGACGGCCTCAAACTGATCATCGACGACTTAGGCTTTAGCCGTGGCGAACAGCGCTGGGGCGAGGTTGAGGTGCAAGTTGAGCAGCAGCCTAAGCAGTGGTTGATCAGCGCTAACCGCATTGATCTGGCGCCGTTACAGGACCTGATCAGCGCCCTGGCACCCATGCCGGATAAAGCCCGCGACATCGTTGATCAGCTCAAGCCCCATGGTGAGTTGAGCAATCTGCAGTTTGTTTACCTGCCCGAGAGCGAGGCCAGCGACCGTTTACAGTTCTCGGCCAACCTGCACCAAGTAGGGATTTCTTCTTGGCACGGGGTGCCAGCGGTGGAGAACGTCACGGGCAGTATCACTGGCGATTTAGGCCACGGTGAGCTGCGCATGGCCACCGAAGAATTTTCTCTGCATCTGGACACCCTGTTTCCCAAACCGTGGATCTATCACCAGGCCAATGCGCAATTGTTCTGGGAAATTGATCAAGACGCCTTCACCTTGCGCAGTCCTTATATGCAGGTGGTCGGGGACGAAGGCCCAGCATCGGGCGATATGCTGATTCGCCTGCGCTTCGATCCCGCGCAAGAAGACTACATGGACTTGCGCGTCGGTCTGCGCGGCGGCGATGCCCGCTACACCGAGAAGTATCTGCCCAGCTTGGTGCCGGGCTTTAGCAAAGACCTCGATCACTGGTTAAAAACTGCCATTCGTGGCGGCGTGGTCGATGAAGGCTTCTTCCAATACCAAGGCTCCCTCAACAAAGGGGCTGAAGCCGCAGCGCGCAGCCTAACCCTGTTCTTTGCCGTGCATGATGCCGAGCTGGCCTTCCAGCCGGGCTGGCCGTCGTTGCAAAAGGGCACGGCGAGCGTGTTCATCGAGCCGAAGGCCGTGCGCATAGAGCTTGCCCAGGGACGTTTATTCAATAGTCAGGTGACTAACGCGCAAGCGCTAATCGGCTTGACCGAAGCTGAGCATCCGATCCACCTGCTGCTTAAGGGCGATGTCCACAGCAGCCTGCCGGATGCGCTGAAAATTCTCCAGGAAACCCCGCTGGGCACTTCTGAAGTGTTTGCCGGTTGGAAGGGCGAAGGGGCGCTACGCGGCAAGCTGGATTTGAACATCCCGCTGTACAAGGGTAAGGCCCCCGATGTGGTGGTGGACTTCAGCAGTGACAACGCCAGTTTGGCCATTGCCAATCCGGCGCTGCAATTCACCCACCTAAGTGGTGCGTTTCGTTACGACACAGCTAAAGGCCTTAGCGGCAATAATATCCGCGCCCAACTGTTTGGCCAGCAAGTGCGCGCCAAGGCCCATGCGGAAGGTTCCCCCGGGCGGGCACGGACGCGCATCGATGCCTCGGGGCAGATTGCGGTACAGGATCTCAGCCAGTGGCTGGGGGTGCAGCAAGACCTCCCGGTGAGTGGCAAGCTGCCGTATCAGCTGCGTCTGACCATCGATGGGGACGACAGCCAGTTGCGTGTCGACTCCAACCTTAAAGGCGTCACCGTGGCCTTGCCGGAGCCCTTTGCCAAGCGTGCTGAAGATCTGCGCCCATCCATCTGGCGTATGACTTTAGGCGGTAGCGAGCGGCGTTATTGGCTGGACTACGACAAGTTGTTGAGTCTGTCCTTTGCGGCCAAGCCCGGGCAGTTTAATCAGGGCCGCGGCGAGATCCGTCTTAGCGATGGCCCGGCTTTGTTGCCCACCAGTGCGGGGCTGCGCGTACGCGGGCGGGTCAGCCAGGTCGACCTGGCCGCCTGGCAGCAAGCGGTTGAGCCATACATGCAAACAGCAGGCGGTGGTGCGCAGCAGTTATTTAAAGATGCCCAAGTGCGTGTCGGCCGCTTCAATGGCTTTGGCACCAGTGTCGATGGTCTGGAAGTAGGCCTGAGCCGCAACAGCAGCAGTTGGCTGCTGGATTTGGATAGTGTGCGCGTCAAAGGTCACATCGGCTTGCCGACCAATAGCGCGCAGCCGATTTCGGTGAAGCTGGCTTATTTGCGCTTCCCGGCGGCGCAAAAGGATGACGACAGTGACCAAGAGCAAGCCCCAGATATCTTGGCGGATGTTGATCCACGCAAGTTCCCGGCTTTGGATGTGGCGGTGGAAAACGTCTATCAGGGCGATGACGCCTTAGGCGCCTGGTCGTTCAAAGCGCGGCCGAAGGGCCAGGGCGTACAGTTCAGTGAGCTGGCGCTGAATCTCAAAGGCTTGAATATCGCCGGGCAGGGCAGTTGGCAACACAGCCCCAGCGGCGTGCGTACCAGCTATGAGGGCCGCCTGTCGGGTAAGGACCTGTCCAAGGTGCTGGCGGCGTGGGGGTATGCCCCGAGTGTCAGCAGTGAAAGCTTCCGCCTGGATGTCAGCGGCAATTGGCCGGGCTCGCCCGCCTGGTTCAGTTTGCAGCGCTTTAGCGGCATGACGGATATCTCCATGCGCAAAGGCCAGTTCACCCAGGTGGATGGCTCAGCCTCGGCCTTGCGCGTGTTTGGCCTGCTTAACTTCGACTCCATTGGCCGCCGTCTGCGTTTGGACTTCTCTGACTTAGTTGATAAGGGCTTGAGCTACGACAAAGTGAAGGGCGTGCTGGCCGCTGATCGCGGCGTGTTTGTTACACGCAAGCCGATAGCTGTGGATGGCCCATCGAGCAATCTGGAGTTGGATGGCACCCTGAACCTGGCCGCTGATCGCATCGATGCCAAGCTGCTGGTGACCCTGCCGGTGAGTAACAACCTGCCGCTTGCCGCGCTGATTATTGGCGCGCCGGCCATTGGTGGCGCGCTGTTTGTGGTGGATAAGTTGTTGGGCAATCAGGTCGCACGCTTTGCCAGTGTGCAGTACAACGTGCGTGGGCCGTGGCAAAGCCCGGAAATTACCTTCGATAAGCCCTTCGAAAAACCCAAGGAATGACGGTTAAATCTGTTGCCTTAGTGCAGACGCCGTGCCGGGCTTGTAAGCTGCTGCTTTCTGCCGCCTTCGAGAGCCATCCGCAATGAGCCTTGCTGTCATTCAAATGGTTAGCCAGGACGATGTGCTGGCCAACCTCGCCCAAGCCCGCCAGTTGTTGAGTCAAGCCGCTGCGCAGGGCGCGCGGTTGGCGGTGCTGCCCGAGAACTTCGCCGCCATGGGCCGGCGCGACTTAGCGGCTATAGGCCGCGCCGAGGCCTTGGGGCAGGGGCCGATTCTGCCTTGGCTTCGGCAAACCGCGCGGGACTTGGGCTTGTGGCTCGTCGCCGGCACCTTACCGCTGCCGCCTGAGGGGCAGCCTGAGGCCAAGCCCAATGCCTGCTCGCTGCTTATCGATGACCAAGGGCAAACGGCGGCTCGCTACGACAAACTGCATCTGTTTGATGTGGATGTCAGCGACAGCCATGGCCGTTATCGTGAATCCGACGACTATGCGTTTGGCCAGCAGGTGGTCGTGGCTGACACGCCGGTCGGGCGGTTGGGCTTAAGCGTGTGCTATGACCTGCGCTTCCCCGAGTTGTATAGCCTGCTGCGCAACGCCGGCGCCGAGCTGATCAGCATGCCGGCGGCCTTTACCGCCGTTACCGGCGCCGCCCACTGGCAAGTGCTGACCCGCGCCCGCGCCATCGAAACCCAATGCTACTTGCTGGCCTCAGCCCAGGGCGGCAGCCATCCGCGAGGGCGGCAAACCTTCGGCCATTCGGCCATTATTGATCCGTGGGGTCAGGTATTGGCCGAGTTGCCTGATGGTCCCGGCGTGTTAGTGGCTAAGCGCGATAGCGCAGAACAAAGCGCGATCCGCCAGCGTATGCCGGTGGCCCAGCACCAACGATTTTTTGCCGCCGCCGAGCCTCGGTTGCCGGTACAGCACCAGTCAGATAATGAGAGCAAACCATGAGCGATATGTTGGTATCCGTCAGCGAGCATTTACTCGCCCCCGGCGGCTTGACCATTGAGCATCTGCCAGCCGTGCTCGGCGAACTCGCCGGCCCCGGTATCGATGCCGCCGATTTGTATTTCCAAAGTCAGGTGTCCGAGACTTGGGCGCTGGAAGACGGCATCGTCAAAGAGGGCAGCTTTAACCTCGATCAAGGGGTCGGCGTGCGTGCGCAGTCCGGCGAGAAAACCGGTTTTGCCTACAGCAATGCGATCACTGCCGATGCATTAAGCCAAGCCGCCCGTGCGGCCCGCTCGATTGCCCGCGCCGGCCAGGAGGGGCGTGTGCAGGCCTTCAACAGCCCGCTGCTGACGCCCCTGTACAGCCGTGACAACCCGCTGGATGTGCTGAGCCGTGCTGAGAAAGTCGAGCTGCTCAAGCGCATCGACGTGGCCACCCGTGCCCTTGATCCACGGATTAAGCAGGTCAGCGTGAGCCTGGCGGGGGTTTGGGATCGCATCCTCGTTGCCGCCACCGATGGCAGCCTGGGCGCCGATATCCGGCCGCTGGTGCGCTTTAACGTCAGTGTCATCGTTGAGCAAAATGGTCGCCGTGAACGCGGCGGCCATGGCGGCGGCGGGCGTACCGACTACCGCTACTTCCTCGAGCAAACCAGCAATAACGAAGAGCGCGCCATGGGCTATGCCCGCGAGGCGCTGCGCCAGGCGTTGGTTAATTTGGAAGCGATTGCCGCACCGGCGGGCACTATGCCGGTGGTGCTCGGCTCCGGTTGGTCCGGCGTGCTGCTGCACGAGGCCGTTGGCCATGGTTTGGAAGGCGACTTCAACCGTAAGGGCAGCTCGGCCTACAGTGGCCGCGTTGGCCAGCCGGTGGCGTCGAAGCTGTGCACCATCGTCGACGACGGCACCTTGGCGCAGCGGCGCGGCTCCCTGAGCATGGATGATGAAGGCAGCGCCACGCAGTGCACCACGCTGATCGAAAACGGCGTGCTCAAGGGCTATATGCAGGACAAGCTCAATGCCCGCCTGATGGGCGTAGCGGCTACCGGCAATGGCCGGCGCGAGTCTTATGCCCATTTGCCGATGCCGCGCATGACCAACACTTACATGCTGGCCGGTGAGAGCGATCCAGAAGAAATCATCCGTTCGGTGAAAAAAGGCATCTACTGCGCCAGCCTGGGCGGCGGCCAGGTCGATATCACCAGTGGCAAGTTTGTTTTCTCCACCAGCGAAGCCTATTTGATCGAGGACGGCAAAATCACCGCGCCGGTCAAAGGCGCTACCTTGATTGGTAACGGTCCGGAAGCCATGAGCAAGGTGTCGATGGTCGGCACCGATCTGGCCTTGGACAGCGGCGTCGGTACGTGCGGGAAGGACGGTCAGTCGGTGCCGGTGGGCGTCGGCCAGCCGACCTTGAAGATTGATGCGATCACTGTGGGCGGAACTGGCGCCTGAGGCTGCCCGCCATCAGGGCAGAGGGTGGCTGCGGCCACCCATGTGCTGGTGGTCTTAGCGCAGACCGCGCTGAGTTTCGTCGAGTTCGCGGATGTACTTGAACACTTTGCGCGAAGCGGCTGGCGGTTTGTTATGGGCCAGCTCGTGTTGGGCATGACGGATCAACTGGCGCAGGTGCTGGCGATCAGTTTCCGGGTAGTCACTGACGAAGGCTTCTAAGGTTTCATCGTTGCCGTTGATCAAACGATCACGCCAGCGCTCTAGGTTGTGAAAGCGTTCGTTGTACTGGCGGGTGGAGGCATCCACCTGATCGAGGACGTTGAGGATGGCTTCCACGTCCTGGTCGCGCATTAGGCGGCCAATGAATTGTACGTGGCGCTTTTTCGCCGAGTTGGCCGTGTGCTTCGGCGCTTCGGCGAGCGCGCGGCGCAACTCGTCGGTCAGCGGCATTTTGTTAAGCAGGTCAGGTTTGACCGTAGTGAGGCGTTGTCCCAGTTCTTGCAAAGCGTGTAGCTCACGCTTGACCTGGGTTTTACTCTTCTCGCCGGAGAAGTCGTCGTCGAGGTATTCAGACATGGTGGCGGTCCAGTGGATAACGCCGACATGATAGCAGCAAGTTTCCAGCTGTAAGCGTTCGGGCTGTTGGCCCACACCTGCGGCTTATCGTTTAGGAGTGTGTATGAGTGCAGTAGATAGCGTTGGCCCAGAGGCCGTGCCGCAGTTACAGGCACAGGTGGAGCAGATTTTGGCTGAAGCCAAGAGGCAGGGGGCCAGTGCCTGTGAAGTGGCTGTTTCGGCTGGTCAGGGCCTGTCCACCTCGGTACGCCAGGGGGAAGTGGAAACGGTCGAGTTCAACCGTGACCAAGGCTTTGGTATCACTCTGTATGTGGGCCAGCGCAAAGGTTCGGCCAGCACCTCGGCTACCGGTGATGCGGCGATCCGCGAGACCGTGGCCGCCGCCTTAGCCATTGCCAAGCATGCTTCGGAAGACGACTGCGCTGGCCTTGCCGATGCCGCGTTGATGGCCCGAGAGTTGCCTGAGCTGGATTTGTATCACCCGTGGGCGATCACTCCAGAGCAGGCCATTGAACAAGCGCTGCGCTGTGAAGCGGCGGCTTTTGCGGCCGATTCGCGGATTAAAAACGCCGACGGCACCAGCCTCAACACCCACGTCGGTAGCCGTGTGTATGGCAACAGCCACGGCTTTATCAGCGGCTACGCCAGTACCCGGCACAGCCTTAGCTGCGTGATGATCGCCGAAGGCGAAGGGCAGATGCAGCGCGACTATTGGTACGACGTAAACCGCCAGGGCGAGTTGCTAGCTGACGCCGCCAGCATTGGTCAGCGCGCCGCTGAGCGCGCTGTCAGCCGTTTGGGTGCGCGTCCGGTGCCAACCTGTGAAGTGCCGGTGCTGTTTAGTGCGGAGCTTGCCAGCGGCCTGTTTGGCAGCTTCCTGGGGGCTATCTCCGGCGGCAACCTGTATCGCAAATCGTCGTTCTTGGAGGGGGCTTTGGGACAGCAACTGTTCCCCTCTTGGTTAAGCCTTGATGAGCGTCCGCATATTCCCCGTGCCTTGGGCAGCGCTGCTTTCGATGGCGACGGGCTGGCCACCTATGGCAAGCACTTTGTTAACAATGGTGAGCTGCTCAGCTATGTGCTCGGCACTTACTCGGGGCGCAAGCTGGGCTTGCCCAGCACCGCCAACGCGGGCGGCGTGCATAACCTGTTTGTCAGCCATGGCGATGAAGACCAGCGTGCGCTGCTGAAGCGCATGGGCCGCGGGTTGCTCGTTACCGAGCTGATGGGACAGGGCCTGAATATGGTGACCGGCGACTACTCCCGTGGCGCCGGCGGTTATTGGGTGGAAAACGGCGAGATCCAGTTCCCGGTGCAGGAAGTGACTATCGCCGGCAATATGCGCGATATGTTCAAGCAGATCGTCGCTGTGGGCAGCGACGTCGAGGTGCGTAGCAATATCCGCACAGGCTCGGTGCTGATCGAGCGCATGACCGTGGCCGGCAGCTAAGGCCAATCAATAAAAAAGGGCCTGCTCAGCTTAGCTGATCAGGCCCTTTTTTATGGCGCTGTGGCTATTGGAATGAGGGGTTACTCACCTTCATCAAAGAAGTTATTGATCAGCTCGCACAGCGCATCCAGCGCCTCTTGTTCTTGGCTGCCTTCGGTGTACAGGTGCACCGGTGTACCTTTGCCGGCGGCCAACATCATCACCCCCATTATGCTTTTGCCGTCGACCAAGCTGTCGCTGCTGCGACCGATTTTGACCTGGCAGGGGAAGCGTCCGGCGACGCCGACAAACTTGGCCGCCGCGCGCGCATGCAGACCCAGTTTGTTGATGATGGTGATTTCGCAGGCGGGCATCGCGGCAATTCCTTAATCGAGGTCGCGGTGGCGAGTCTGAACGTTTTTCAGGCTGGGCTTTAAGGCTTGGCCAAGGCGGTTAGCTAAGTACACGGAACGATGATGGCCGCCGGTGCAGCCGATCGCCACGGTGACATAGGAGCGGTTGCTGGCGGCAAAGCGCGGCAGCCATTTGCTCAGGTAGGCGAGGATGTCCTGATACATTTCCTCCACGTCGGGCAGGCCCGACAGGTAGTCGATGATGGGTTGATCCAGACCCGAGTAATCACGCAGGTCGGCCTTCCAATAAGGGTTGGGCAAGCAGCGCACATCGAAGACCACGTCGGCATCAATCGGCATGCCGCGTTTAAAGCCAAACGACTCAAGCAAAAACGCCGTACCTGGCTCTGGCTGATCGAGCAGGCGGAGCTTGAGGATGTCGCGCAGCTGATAGAGGTTCAGCGCCGTGGTGTCGATGGTCAGGTCGGCCAAGTCAATAATCGGCGCCAGCAGCAGGGCTTCATCACGAATGGCTTCGCTCAGCGAGCGGCTGTCAGTGGTTAGCGGGTGCCGCCTGCGGGTTTCCGAGAAGCGCTTATGCAGGCTTTCTTCGTCGGCGTCGAGGTACACCACATCGCAGCGGATATTGCGCGAGCGCAATTCGGCCAGCAGTTCAGGAAAACGTTGCAGGTGGCTGGGCAAGTTGCGCGCATCAATCGACACGGCCACGTTGGGCTGCACCAGCTCGCTTTCAATCAACACCCGCTCGGCCACATCCGGCAGCAGACCCGCCGGCATGTTGTCGATGCAGTAGTAACCGCTGTCCTCGAGGGCATCGAGGGCGGTACTTTTACCTGAGCCGGATCGGCCACTGACAATGATCAGCCGCATAATTAAGCCTGATTAAGCTGGCGTTGTGCGTCTACCACCGCTTGGTACAAGGCTTCGCTGCTGGCTGCTTGGCGCAGGTTGTTACGCACGTCGCTGCGGTCGAGCATGCTGGCGATCTGGCGCAGCAGTTCAAGATGGGCGTCGGTGGCTTCTTGTGGGACGAGCAGAACGAACAACAGATCGACTGGCATGCCGTCGATGGCGTCAAAATCCACCGCGGCATCCAAGCGCAGAACCGCACTGATCGGTGCGGTGCAGCCGGGGAGGCGGCAGTGGGGGATGGCAATACCATTGCCGAAACCGGTGGAGCCGAGTTTTTCCCGTGCGATCAGGCTTTCAAAGATGTCTTGGCCATCAAGGTCGGGCAGCTCACGGGCGACCAAGTTGGCAATCTGTTCGAGCACACGTTTTTTGCTGCCACCCGCCACGCCAACAAGGGCGCGGCCGGGGGTCAGGATGGATTCGAGTCGGATCATAGGAGAGAGACGATCTCAGCGAGCCACTAAGCCTTGCTGGCGATCGAGCTGTTTTTCCTTGTGTTTAATAAGTTGTCGGTCGAGTTTGTCGGCGAGTAAATCGATTGCGGCATACATGTCTTCGTGCTCGGCATTGGCCACTACTTCAGCCCCGGCCACACGCAAAGTGGCTTCGATTTTCTGTTTGAGTTTCTCAACCTCCAAGATGACTTGCACGTTGGTGATTTTGTCGAAGTGGCGTTCTAATCGACCGAGTTTTTCGGTGATGTAGTCGCGTAGCGCGTCGGTCACTACCAGCTGGTGCCCACTGATGTTGACTTGCATACCGCTTTCTCCTTATTGCCAGGTGTGAGAAGCAGGCCTTAGGCCTGCTGCCGAAACACTTTGGCTGGTCCCTAAAGAGGGGCCGGCCGGGGTCAGGGTGGAGGCTCTTGGCATCAGTATGGCTACTTTACGACGACCTGGGCAGGTTCTCGCGTGTTATCTGTCTCTAGCTATTAAATGTCGCCTTAAATCAACCGCTTACGCTCGCTGGAAGGCGCTATACCGAGGGACTCACGGTACTTAGCCACTGTACGGCGGGCGACTTGAATGCCCTGTTCTTCCAGTAGACCAGCGATCTTGCTGTCACTCAATGGCTTTTTACTGTTTTCCGCCGCGACCAGTTTTTTGATGATGGCGCGGATTGCCGTCGACGAACACTCACCGCCTTCGGAGGTGCTGACGTGGCTGGAGAAGAAGTACTTAAGTTCATAAATACCCCGTGGGGTATGCATAAACTTCTGTGTGGTCACCCGCGAAATAGTCGACTCGTGCATGCCCACGGCTTCGGCGATGTCATGTAGCACCAGAGGCTTCATGGCTTCGTCGCCGTAATCGAGGAAACCGCGCTGATGCTCGACGATCTGCGTGGCCACCTTCATCAGGGTTTCGTTGCGGCTTTGCAGGCTTTTGATAAACCAACGCGCTTCTTGCAGTTGGTTGCGCATAAAGGTGTTATCGGCGCTGGAGTCGGCACGTTTGACGAAGCCGGCGTACTGCGCATTGACCCGCAGGCGCGGCATGGCGTCCTGGTTCAGCTCCACCAGCCAGCGTTCGTTGTGTTTACGCACAATGACGTCGGGCACCACGTATTCCGGCTCGCTCGACTCGATTTGCGAGCCTGGGCGCGGATTGAGGCTTTGAATCAGCTCGATGACCACGCGCAGCTCGTCTTCTTTGAGCTTCATGCGGCGCATCAGTTGGCTGTAGTCGCGGCTGCCGAGCAGATCGAGGTAGTTGCTCACCAAACGCTGGGCGTCGGCCAGCCATGGGGTGTTTGCTGGCAACTGGCGCAGTTGCAGAAGCAAGCATTCGCCTAAGTTGCGCGCGGCAATCCCGGCGGGCTCAAATTGTTGAATACGGCGCAGCACCGCTTCGATTTCATCGAGCTCGATATCCAGCTCGGGATCGAAAGCTTCTAAGACCTCTTCAAGGGTTTCCTCGAGGTAGCCCTGCTCGTTGATGCAGTCGATCAGGGTTACGGCAATCAGCCGGTCTTTATCCGACATTGGCGCCAGATTGAGCTGCCAGAGCAAATGGCTTTGCAGGCTTTCGCCGGTGGAAGTGCGGGTGGTGAAGTCCCACTCGTCGTCATCGCTGGCGCTGCTGGGCAGGCTGCTGGCGCTGGTTTGGTAGATGTCTTCCCACGCGGTGTCGACCGGCAGCTCGTTAGGGATGCGCTCGTTCCAATCGCCTTCTTCCAGATTGTCCACAGTCTGGTTGGGTTCTTGGTAGCTGCTCTCCTGGAACGAGGCGTCAGTCTGTTCGCTATTGCTCGCCGTCTCCGCCCCATCGGCCATAGGGTCCGAATTGTCGAAGTCGTCGCCATCTTCCTGGCGTTCGAGCATTGGGTTGGACTCCAAGGCCTCCTGAATCTCTTGTTGCAGATCCAGGGTCGACAGTTGGAGGAGGCGAATGGCTTGTTGCAGCTGCGGCGTCATCGTCAGCTGCTGGCCCATCTTCAGGACTAGCGATGGTTTCATTGCAGACCTTATTTACCGGCGTCTGTGCGCAATCCACTACAGGGCGCTAGGATAAAAACGCCACTAGGAAGCAAATTATATGCCTGACTTTAAGGGTTTTGCCTAGCTCTGCCTGAACGAAGCTTAATAAAAGCTGCGTTTACAGGCGGAACTCGTGCCCGAGGTAAACTTCTTTAACCGTCTGGTTGGCCAAGATGGCGGCAGAGTCGCCTTCGGCAATCAGTTGGCCGTCGCTGACAATGTAGGCTGTCTCGCAAATATCCAAGGTTTCACGCACGTTGTGATCGGTGATCAATACGCCGATGCCTTTGCTTTTCAGGTGCTGGATGATTTGCTTGATATCGCCCACCGAAATTGGGTCCACCCCGGCGAAAGGTTCGTCGAGCAGGATGAATTTCGGGTTGGTGGCCAGGGCGCGAGCAATTTCCACGCGGCGCCGTTCACCACCGGACAAGCTCATGCCGAGGCTGTCGCGGATATGGCTGATGTGGAATTCCTGCAGCAGGTCTTCCAGAGCCTGGCGGCGGCCAGCGGCGTCGAGGTCTTTACGGGTCTCGAGGATCGCCATGATGTTGTCGGCAACGCTGAGCTTACGGAAGATCGACGCCTCCTGTGGCAGGTAGCCAATGCCGGCGCGCGCGCGGCCGTGCATAGGCTGGTAGCTGACGTCGAGGTCATCGATCATCACCCGGCCTTGGTCAGCCTGGACCAAGCCGACAATCATGTAAAAGCAGGTGGTTTTACCGGCGCCGTTAGGGCCCAGTAGGCCGACGATCTGCCCGCTTTCGATATTCAGGCTAACGTCGCGCACGACTTGGCGGCCCTTGTAGGCTTTGGCCAGGTGTTGGGCTTTCAATGTGGCCATTATTACTGCGCCTGCTGGGGAGCTGGTTTGTTCTTCGGTTGGATCACCATGTCGATGCGCGGACGTGGCGCAGAGACATTGGTGCCGGTGGCACGGCCAGCGTTAACGATCTGGCGCTTGGTGTCATAGACGATTTTCTCGCCTTCGAAGGTGTTGCCTTCTTGGATGACTTTAGCCTGGTCGATCAGTATCACGCGCTCGTTGGTGGTGAAGTACTGAATAGTCAGGCCATAAGCTTTAACCAAGTCCTTTTCAGGGGATGGGCGCTGCTCGAAATAGGCTGGGCGGCCGACAGAGGTGAAGACTTCCACTTCACCTTGGGCGTTTTGCGTGATGGTCACGGTATCGCCAGTCACTTTCATGCTGCCCTGGGTGATGATCACGCCGCCACGATAGACGGCCACGCCTTTTTTATCGTCCAGTTCAGCGCTGTCAGCTTGGATGCGGATGGGCTGGCTGCTGTCGGTCGGCAAGGCCCAAGCGTGGAAACTAGAGAGTGCAGCACCGAGGCTGAATAATAGGGGGAGGGTGTTAACGAGCCTCATGCTGACCTCTTACGTTGGACAGCAGGAGCATCCGGCTGTCATTCAAGTACGCTTTCATGCCCACCGCAGTGGTCACCCCTTCGGCCGTGTCGATCTTTACGGCTTGCTGCGTCTGCGCGTAGTCCTTATCGGGGAATACGGTCAGACGGCTGGTGGTGAGCTCGGTGGGATTACCCTTAGCGTCAGCGCGCTTAATGCTGACTTGGTCGATCAACTCGACCTCGGTGCCGCCGGGTGAGACCTCAGCGCGTAGGCTGCGAATCTTCCAGGGGCTTTCTTTGCCGCGATACATATCCATGTCCGGTGCGGTCACCAATGTGACATCACTGGCCTTCAGGTGTTCGACTTTGCTGGCGTTCAGCTCATAATTGAGCTTACCGTCCTCTTGAAACTCGATGGTGTAGGTGTTCTCGGCATAGAAGTCGATCAGGCTGGCAGCGTTATCTTGCGCTGGCGCCTCATCGAAACTGCTTGGCCGTAAATTCCAGTAGCCCAGTGCAATCAGCAGGGCAACAGCCAGGGTAAGCAGGATGCTTTGGGTCAATTTACGCGGCATGGGTGACCTATAAGTACGCAGCTTGCGCGGCCGTCAGGGTGCCCTGGGCCTGCATGATCAATTCACAGAACTCCCGTGCAGCGCCTTCGCCACCCCGTGCTCGGGTGATGCCATGGGCATGCTGACGGACAAAACTGTCAGCGCTGGCTACTGCCATACCCAAGCCTACGCGGCGAATAACCGGAAGATCGGGTAGATCATCGCCCAGATAGGCGACTTCTGCATAGCTTAGGCCAAGTTCAGCGAGTAGTTCATCAAGTACCACCAGCTTATCTTCGCGACCTTGATACAGATGCTGAATGCCCAGGTTTTGCGCGCGTCGTTCTACCACAGGGGTTTTGCGCCCGGTGATGATGGCGGTACGCACACCGGAGTTGATCAGCATCTTGATGCCGTGGCCGTCCAGGGTGTTGAAGGTCTTGAACTCACTGCCATCAACCAAAAAGTACAGCTTGCCGTCGGTCAATACGCCGTCGACGTCGAATACCGCCAGTTTCACGGCTTTAGCGCGTTGCAGAAGATCATCCAGCATTACATCACTCCAGCACGCAGCAGGTCGCCTAAGTTAAAGGCGCCAATTGGCTTGTTGTGTTCATCGACCACGGGTAGCGAGTTGATTTTGTGGTCTTCCATGATTTTCACCGCTTCGGCGGCGAGCATCTCCGCACGGGCAACCTTGCCACCTGCGGTCATTACTTCATCGATACTGGCCTGGCGCACGTCGATGTTGCGATCCAAGGCGCGGCGCAAGTCGCCGTCGGTGAAGATCCCGGCCAAACGGCCATCATCGTCCACTACCACGGTCATGCCTAAGCCTTTTTCGGTCATCTCCAGCAATGCCTCGCGCAGCGATGTGCCGCGGTGGACGCAGGGCAGCGCGTCGCCGCTATGCATCACGTTGGCCACTTTCAGCAGCAGCCGGCGGCCCAGGGCACCGCCTGGGTGCGAGAAAGCGAAGTCTTCGGCGGTAAAGCCGCGGGCCTCCAGCAGGGCGATGGCCAGCGCGTCACCGAGTACTAACGACACGGTGGTTGAGGAGGTGGGTGCCAGATTGAGCGGGCAGGCCTCTTGGCTGACGCTGGCGTCCAGATTGACCTCGGCGGCTTGGGCCAGGGGCGATTCCGGGTTGCCGGTAATGCTGATCAGGGTGATGCCCAGGCGTTTGATCAGCGGCAGCAGGGTCACGATCTCGGCGGTGGAGCCGGAGTTAGACAGGGCCAGCACGACGTCATCGCGGGTAATCATGCCCATGTCGCCATGACTGGCTTCCGCCGGATGGACAAAGAAAGAGGTGGTGCCAGTGCTGGCCAGGGTGGCTGCAATTTTGTGGCCGATATGACCCGATTTGCCCATGCCCACCACGACAATACGGCCTTTACTGGCCAGAATCAGGTCGCAAGCGCGGGTGAAGTCAGCATTAATGCGCGGCAAAAGTTCGTTGATAGCCTCCGCTTCCAGGCGGATGGTGCGCTGCGCAGACTTGATCAGATCACTAGGTTGGCTCATTTAAACTCTGTGGCGGACTGGCTAAAAGTTATCGATTATAACGGTAAAGGTGTGACTGCCCAGTTTTTCTACAACCCCATGCGTGTTGATGGCTCTTTAGAGTCGCTATACGCGGTGTTCAGCTGAAGTTCAGCTTTGGCTGCTTATGGTGCCAGTGCTATAGTCAGCGGCTATTTTCGGTAGTGCGACGGAGGCTGAAGTTCTTTGATGCAGATAAAAGTCGTCAGCCATGCAGTTGTGAGCAAGGAGTTTAAATGAGCGCCGAGAACCCGTATGCCGTCGAGCTTAAAGGCCTGAGTTTTAAGCGTGGCGAGCGGGATATTTTCAATAACGTCGACATTCGCATTCCGCGTGGCAAGGTCACCGGGATCATGGGGCCGTCTGGCTGCGGTAAAACCACCTTGTTGCGCTTGATCGCCGCTGAGCTTAAGCCCAGCCAGGGGGAAGTTTGGGTCAATGGCTTGGACTTGCCCAAACTGTCGCGCAGCGATCTGTTTGATATGCGCAAGCAGATGGGCGTGCTGTTTCAAAGCGGTGCGTTGTTTACCGACTTGGATGTGTTTGAGAACGTAGCCTTTCCGCTACGGGTGCACACCAAATTGCCGGAAGAGATGATCCGCGACATCGTCCTGATGAAGCTGCAAGCCGTAGGTTTGCGCGGGGCGGTAGAGCTGATGCCGGATGAACTGTCGGGTGGCATGAAGCGCCGGGTGGCCTTGGCGCGGGCGATTGCCCTCGATCCGCAAATCCTCATGTATGACGAACCCTTCGTCGGTCAGGACCCGATCGCCATGGGCGTGCTGGTGCGCCTGATTCGCCTGCTGAATGACGCCTTGGGTATCACCAGCATTGTGGTGTCCCATGACCTGGCGGAAACCGCCAGCATTGCTGATTACATCTATGTGGTGGGTGATAGCCAGGTGCTGGGGCAGGGAACTCCGGATGAGTTGATGGGCTCGGATAACCCGCGCATCCGGCAATTTATGCAGGGTTCGCCGGATGGTCCGGTGCCATTTCACTATCCTGCACGTAGCTATCGTGAAGATCTTCTGGGAGGGCGCTGATGCGCAAGACATCTGTGCTTGAGCGGGTGGGTCTGTTTGGTCGGGCGGGAATTGATGTACTGGTGAGCTTAGGCCGTTCCGGCCTGTTTTTGCTGCGTGCGCTGTTTGGCCGTGGCAGCAGTGGCAATGGCTTTCAGTTACTGGTCAAGCAACTGCACTCGGTGGGTGTTATGTCGCTGGCCATCATTGTGGTCTCGGGCGTGTTTATCGGCATGGTGTTGGCGCTGCAAGGCTTCAGCATTTTGCAGAAATACGGCTCCGAGCAAGCCGTCGGGCAGATGGTGGCGTTGACCCTGTTACGCGAGCTGGGTCCGGTGGTGACGGCGTTGCTGTTTGCGGGGCGCGCAGGCTCTGCGTTAACCGCTGAAATCGGCAACATGAAGTCCACCGAGCAGTTGTCGAGTCTGTCGATGATCGGTGTCGATCCGCTTAAATATATTGTCGCTCCCCGTTTATGGGCTGGATTTATCTCCATGCCGCTGCTGGCCATGATCTTTTGCGTGGTCGGCATTTGGGGCGGGGCGATGGTGGCGGTGGACTGGCTGGGTGTTTATGACGGCTCGTTCTGGGCCAACATGCAGAGCAGTGTGTCGTTTCGCGATGATGTGCTGAACGGCGTGATCAAAAGTATGGTCTTCGCCTTTGTGGTGACCTGGATTGCCGTGTTCCAAGGTTATGACTGTGAGCCGACTTCAGAAGGTATCAGTCGCGCCACTACTAAAACCGTTGTATATGCCTCGCTAGCCGTATTGGGGTTGGACTTTATTCTGACCGCGTTGATGTTTGGAGATTTCTGATGCAGAACCGCACGCTGGAAGTGGGTGTCGGCTTGTTCCTGTTGGCCGGGTTGTTGGCCTTGTTATTGTTAGCCCTGCGCGTCAGTGGCTTAACCGTGGGCAATAACGACAGTAGCTATAAGGTCTATGCCAACTTCGACAATATCGCCGGGCTGACCGTGCGCTCCAAGGTGACCATGGCCGGGGTCACCATTGGTAAGGTCACTGCCATTGATCTGGATCGTGATAGCTACACTGGGCGCGTCACTATGCTGTTGGACAACGACGTGAATAATTTGCCCGTGGACTCCACGGCATCAATCCTGACCGCCGGCTTGCTGGGTGAAAAATATATCGGCATCAGTGTTGGCGGTGACGATGAAGTGCTCAAGGAAGGCGGCACCATACATGACACCCAGTCATCATTGGTGCTGGAAGACTTGATTGGTAAGTTTTTGCTGAATTCGGTCAATAAAGACCAAGCCGATAAGTAAGGGTTTTGAACATGTTGAACTTTATCCGTAGTGGTCTTCTGGCTGGTTTGGCGCTGCTGAGTTTCTCAGCGCTGGCGGCGCCGACTGCCCATGACGTGGTGCAGCAGACAACCGATACCCTTTTGTCCGACCTGAAAGCCAATAAAGAGCTGTATCGTCATGATCCGGGCGCTTTTTACACCGCACTGAACAACATCCTGGGCCCGGTGGTGGATGTCGACGGCATCTCCCGTGGCGTGATGACCGTACGTTACTCGCGGCAAGCGACGCCTGCGCAGATGCAGCGTTTTGAAGAGAATTTCAAACGCAGCCTGATGCAGTTCTATGGCAACGCCTTGCTTGAGTACAACAACCAAGACATCCGCGTATTGCCAGTGACTGGCCAGCAAGATCCGCAGCGCACCTCGGTGAACATGGAAATCAAGGACGGCAACGGCACGATCTATCCGCTGTCCTACACCATGGTTAACGAAACGGGTGCTTGGCGCATGCGTAACGTGGTGATTAATGGCATTAACATCGGCAAGCTGTTCCGCGATCAGTTTGCGCAGTCCATGCAGAATCACCACAACAACCTCGACCAGGTGATCGACACTTGGGCCGAAACAGTCGCTAAGGCCCGCCAAGGGGCTAACGGATCGTGAGTCAGGCTAGCATTCAGGAAACCACTCCCGGTCAGTTACAGCTGGCGGGAGTGCTGGACTACCTCAGTGGCCCGGCCTTGCGTGAGCAGGGCGGCAAGCTGCTTAAAGCCAGTCAAGCCCAAGCTTTTGTCCTTGATTGCAGCGGCGTGGTGAAGTCCAGCAGCGTCGGCATCGCCTTGCTCCTGGCCTTTATGCGCGACGCCCAAGCAGCGGGTAAGAGTCTCAGTCTGCGCGATCTGCCCAAGGATATGCGGGAGATCGCCGGAGTCAGCGGCTTGCTGGAAATTCTGCCGCTGAGCAGCTAATTACCGGCCAGTTGGACGCAACGTGGTAATCCAAAATTCGCAGGCGCTAGGCTTTTTTTGTATGATGCTCGGCCCACGAGCGTCTGCTCGGCTGTCGTTATTCCATGCATTGATCGAGGTTGAGCATGCAGGCCTTAGAAGTAAAGAGTCTCCTTGAGGCTAAGTTGCCTAACACCCAGATTGAAGTTGAAGGAGAAGGCTGCAACTTCCAATTGAATCTGATTAGCGATGAGTTGGCGGCCTTGAGCCCGGTTAAACGTCAGCAGCAGATTTACGCCCACCTCAACGCCTGGATTGCCGATGGCAGTATCCACGCCGTGAGCATGAAATTCTTTAGCCGTGCCGATTGGGCCGCGCGCTCCTAAACCGAGAGAATCATGGACAAACTGATTATTACCGGCGGTGTGCGCCTCGATGGCGAAATCCGCATTTCCGGGGCGAAGAACTCTGCCCTGCCGATTCTCGCTGCGACCTTGCTCGGCGACGCGCCGGTCACCATTTGCAACCTGCCGCACCTGCACGACATCACCACCATGATCGAGCTGTTCGGGCGCATGGGTATTGAGCCTGTGATCGACGAAAAGCTCAGCGTTGAGGTGGATGCGCGAGCGATCAAAACCTTGGTCGCGCCTTACGAGCTGGTGAAAACCATGCGCGCCTCGATTCTGGTGCTGGGGCCAATGGT
Organism: Pseudomonas sp. 5P_3.1_Bac2; assembly: GCF_025465995.1. Lineage (GTDB taxonomy): Bacteria > Pseudomonadota > Gammaproteobacteria > Pseudomonadales > Pseudomonadaceae > Aquipseudomonas. The sequence continues at coordinate 155,643 of NZ_JANLNY010000002.1, forward strand.
GGCTCGCTTCGGCCAGGCTGAAGTGGCTCTGCCAGGCGGTTGCGCCATTGGTTCGCGTCCGGTCGACCTGCACATCCGTGGCCTTGAGGCCATGGGCGCGATCATCGACGTGGAAGGCGGCTACATCAAAGCCCGCGCGCCAGAAGGTGGCCTGCGTGGCGCTAAATTCTTCTTCGATACCGTCAGCGTGACCGGTACCGAAAACATCATGATGGCGGCCACCCTGGCTAAAGGCCGCAGCGTGCTGGAAAACGCCGCGCGTGAGCCTGAAGTCGTGGATCTGGCCAACTGCCTGATCGCCATGGGCGCCAAAATCAGCGGTGCCGGCACCGACACCATCACCATTGATGGCGTCGAGCGCTTAGGCGGCGCGCGCTTCAGTGTGATGCCTGACCGTATTGAAACCGGCACCTACTTGGTGGCGGCTGCCGCTACCGGCGGCCGGGTTAAGGTAAAAGACACCGACCCAACGACGCTCGAAGCCGTGTTGTCGAAGCTGCAAGAGGCCGGCGCTGAGATCACCTGTGGGGACAACTGGATCGAGCTGGACATGCATGGCAAGCGGCCGAAAGCCGTCAACCTGCGTACCGCCCCGTACCCGGCGTTCCCCACGGACATGCAGGCGCAATTCATTGCCCTCAACGCCATTGCCGAAGGCACTGGCACCGTGATCGAAACCGTGTTTGAAAACCGCTTTATGCACGTGCACGAAATGCTGCGCATGGGCGCCAAAATCGAAGTCGACGGCAACACCGCCATCGTTACCGGGGTTGAGCAGCTCAAGGGCGCGCCAGTGATGGCCACCGACCTGCGTGCTTCGGCAAGCCTAGTGATCTCCGCACTGGTGGCAGACTCCGACACCCTGATCGACCGCATCTACCACATCGACCGTGGTTACGAGTGCATCGAAGAAAAACTGCAGTTGCTGGGTGCGAAGATTCGCCGAGTGCCGGGTTAAGACCATGCTGACTATTGCTCTGTCCAAAGGTCGCATCCTCGATGACACCCTGCCACTGCTGGCGGCGGCAGGCATCGAGCCGACCGAGAATCCGGATAAAAGCCGCAAGCTGATTATCCCCACCACTTTGGATGACGTTCGTCTGCTGATCGTGCGCGCCACCGACGTGCCAACCTATGTGGAGCATGGCGCCGCCGATTTGGGCGTGGCCGGCAAAGACGTGCTGATGGAATACGGCGGCCAAGGCCTGTATGAGCCACTGGATCTGCGCATTGCCCGCTGCAAGCTGATGACCGCAGGCGCAGTGGGTGTGCCTGAGCCGAAGGGCCGTCTGCGGGTGGCGACCAAGTTCGTCAACGTGGCCAAGCGTTACTACGCCGAGCAAGGCCGTCAGGTCGATATCATCAAGCTGTACGGCTCCATGGAGCTGGCACCCTTGGTGGGTCTGGCGGACAAGATCATCGACGTGGTCGATACCGGCAACACTCTGCGTGCCAACGGTTTGGAAGCGCAAGAACTGATCGCCCAGGTCAGCTCGCGACTGGTGGTGAACAAGGCTTCGATGAAGATGCAGCACGCACGGATTCAGGCGTTGATTGAAACCCTGCGCGTCGCTGTCGAAGAGCGACATCCACACTGACAGTCCAACTTGCCTAGCGGCTGCTGGCGGTGAAACCACCGTGCTTGAGCCGCTGCATCCCCGGCAAGTGATATAGCGCGGCAATCCGCCGCGTTCGCCTATCCGTCTCATAGCCAATTTTCTCGGGCGTCCATACGGAGGGCTTGGTAGCCTAGCGACGCCCGAGTATTCGCCCAACCATAATGAGGCCTGCTATGACCGCTGCAATCGCTATCCGCCGTCTCAATGCCGCTGACCAGGACTTTGCCCAGCATCTGGATCATCTGCTGAGCTGGGAAAGTGTGTCGGACGATGCAGTCAATCATCGCGTCTTAGAAATCATCCAGGCCGTACGTGAGCGTGGCGACGCCGCATTGGTGGAGTACACGCAAAAGTTCGACGGCCTTGAAGTCAGCGCCATGGCGGATCTGATTCTGCCGCGCGAGCGTCTGCAACTGGCCCTGAGCCGTATCAGCCCCGAGCAGCGCGAGGCCTTGGAAGTGGCCGCGCAGCGCGTGCGCCAGTACCACGAACATCAGCGTCAGGATTCCTGGAGCTACACCGAAGCCGACGGCACCGTGCTCGGGCAGAAAGTCACCCCGCTGGATCGCGCTGGCCTGTATGTGCCAGGCGGCAAGGCCACCTATCCATCGTCGGTGCTGATGAACGCTATCCCGGCGAAAGTCGCCGGTGTGCCGGAAGTGGTGATGGTGGTACCGACCCCGCGTGGCGAAATTAACGAAATGGTGTTGGCTGCGGCCTGCATTGCCGGGGTTGACCGGGTGTTCACCATCGGTGGCGCGCAAGCCGTCGCGGCTTTGGCCTATGGCACTGAAAGTGTGCCACCAGTGGATAAAATCGTCGGCCCGGGCAATATCTATGTGGCCACGGCTAAGCGTCACGTGTTCGGTAAAGTGGGCATCGACATGATCGCCGGGCCTTCGGAGATCCTCGTGGTCTGCGATGGCAAGACCGATCCGGACTGGATCGCCATGGATCTGTTCAGCCAGGCCGAGCACGACGAAGACGCGCAGTCGATTCTGGTCAGCCCCGATGCCGAGTTCCTTGATCGTGTCGCCGCCAGTATCGCCAAACTGCTGCCGACGCTGGAGCGCGAGAGCATTGCCCGCACTTCCATAGAAGGTCGCGGCGCGCTGATTCTGGTTAAAGACATGCAGCAGGCCATCGAAGTGGCTAACCGCATTGCGCCGGAACACTTGGAGTTGTCGGTCGAGAACCCCGAGCAGTATCTGCCGGAGATTCGCCACGCCGGTGCGATCTTTATGGGCCGTTACACCGCCGAGGCGTTGGGCGACTACTGTGCTGGGCCGAACCACGTGCTGCCGACTTCCGGCACGGCGCGTTATTCCTCGCCGTTGGGGGTGTATGACTTCCAGAAGCGTTCGTCGATCATCCACTGCTCGGCGCAAGGCGCCTCCGAGCTGGGCAAGATCGCCAGCGTGCTGGCTCGCGGTGAGTCGCTGACCGCCCACGCCCGCAGTGCTGAATACCGTATCAAAGACTGATCGCCGCTGGGTTCGCGTTCACCACGCGAGCCCGCGCCCACAGACCCATTTGAGGAGAGAAGGGCAGATGAGCAAATTCTGGAGCCCCTTCGTAAAAGACCTGGTGCCTTACGTGCCGGGTGAGCAACCCAAGCTGACTAAGCTGGTTAAGCTCAATACCAATGAGAACCCCTACGGCCCATCGCCTAAGGCCATCGCCGCGATGCAGGCTGAGCTGAACGACGACCTGCGGCTGTATCCCGACCCGAATAGCGACCGCCTTAAGCAGGCCGTGGCTGAGTATTACGGGGTGCAGAGCAATCAGGTGTTTGTCGGTAACGGTTCTGATGAAGTGCTGGCCCATGCCTTCCACGGTCTGTTTCAACAGGACAAGCCGCTGCTGTTTCCCGATATCAGCTACAGCTTTTATCCGGTGTATTGCGGCCTGTATGGCATTGCGCATGAAACCATTGCCCTGGATGAGCAGTTCCAGATCCGTGTGGAAGATTATGCGCGGCCCAATGGCGGGATTATCTTCCCTAACCCTAACGCCCCGACTGGTTGCCTGCTGACGCTTGCGGCGATTGAGCGTTTGCTGACGGCCAATGCGGATAGCGTGGTGCTGGTCGACGAAGCCTATATCGACTTCGGTGGCGAGTCGGCGATTGCGTTGGTGAATAAGTATCCGAACCTTCTGGTCAGCCAGACGCTGTCCAAGTCGCGTTCGTTGGCGGGGCTGCGTGTCGGTATCGCGGTAGGGCATGCCGATCTGATCGAGGCGCTGGAGCGGGTGAAGAACAGCTTCAACTCCTATCCATTGGATCGCATGGCGATTGCCGGTGCGGCTGCGGCCTTTGCCGATAAAGAGTACTTCGCGCACACCTGCCAGCAGGTAATCAGTAGCCGTGAGCAGACTGTCGCGGGTTTGCAGCAGTTGGGCTTTACGGTGTTGCCGTCAGCGGCGAACTTCGTCTTTGCCAGCCATCCGCAAAAGGACGCGGCGACTTTGGCCGCGGGCCTGCGTGAGCAGGGGGTGATCGTGCGTCACTTCAAGCAAGCACGCATTGCTCAGTACCTGCGTATCAGCATCGGTACGCCGGAGCAGAACCAAGCCCTACTGGATGCCTTAAGCACCCTGTAAGGTTTAGCTAGAACCAGGCTTGCCGCGTTTTTCCAGCTCGCGACAAGCCTGGGTGTTGCTCAGAGTGCTGGGTAGTCTGTATAGCCTTGTGGGCCAGAACCGTAGAAGGTTTCTGGACGCGGCGGATTAAGCGCCGCATCTTTGAGCAGACGTGCCGGCAGATCCGGGTTGGCAATAAACGGCACACCAAAGGCCACGGCATCAGCTTTACCGCTGTCGATCCAGGCGCTGGCCAGTGCCTTATCGAAGCCTTCGTTGGCGATTACCACACCACCAAAGATTTTCTTCAGGCTAGGCAGCAGGCTGTCATCGGCTGCCCGCTCGCGCGCGCAGATAAAGGCGATGCCGCGCTTGCCCAGCTCGCGGGCGACATAGCTAAAGGTTTCGCTCAGGTTGCTGTCGCCCATGTCGTGTACGTCGGCGCGTGGCGACAGGTGCATACCAACCCGGCCGGCGCCCCATACGCTAATGACTGCGTCAGTGACTTCCAGCAGCAGGCGCGCACGGTTTTCCAGGCTGCCACCATAGTTGTCGGTACGCAGGTTGGTGCTGCTTTGCAGGAACTGATCGAGCAGATAACCATTGGCGCCGTGGATTTCCACGCCATCAAAACCCGCCGCTTTGGCGTTTTCCGCGCCTTGGCGATAGCTCTCGATGATCTCGGCGATTTCTTCGCTTTCCAGGGCGCGTGGGGTCACGTAGCCCTTCTCTGGACGAACCAGGCTGACAGTGCCGGCTGGACGAATAGCGCTAGGTGCCACCGGCAGTTCGCCGTTGAGGTAGACCGGGTCAGAGATACGCCCGACGTGCCACAGTTGCAGGAAGATTTTGCCGCCCGCGCCGTGCACCGCCTTGGTCACGTTGCTCCAGCCGCGCACTTGGGCGTCGCTCCAGATCCCGGGGGTGTCTGGGTAGCCTACGGCCAGTGGGCTGATCGAAGTGGCTTCGCTGATGATCAAGCCGGCGCTTGCGCGCTGGGCGTAATACTCAGCATTCAGTGGGCCTGGTACGCGACCGGCTTCAGCGCGGGTGCGGGTCAGGGGCGCCATGATGATGCGGTTATTCAGCGTGAGTTCGCCGAGTTGCAGTGGATTAAACAAACTACTCATGGGTGTTTCCTCAATGGTTAGGTTGTGTACGAGCGATAGAAATTCGGTTTTGACTGGCAAACGTCAGCAGGGTGGTCACCAGCGCGAAGAGGGCCAGGGCGCCGGCGCTGAGGGGGATGCTACGCAGGCCTAAATCGGCCTCGATGACTTGGCCACCGACCCAGGCGCCAAGGGCATTACCGAGGTTGAAGGCACCGATATTGAGGGTGGAAACCAGATTGGGCGCGCCGCTGCCAAAACTCACCACATTGACTTGCAGCGCCGGTACGGCGGCAAAGGTGGCCAGGGCCCAGATAAACAGTGTGACTTCGGCCGCCAGCACAACCTGGCTGGTCCAGCTAAACAGGCCGCTGACCAGCGCCATGGCGACAAACACGCCGAGCAAGGTGCCTTTAAGGCTGCGGTCGGCTAAGCGCCCGCCGAGCACGTTACCGACGGTTAAGCCGAGGCCGATCAGCAGCAGGGTCCAGGTCACGCCACGGGGTGTCACCCCAGTCACGTCGGTTAGCAGTGGGGCGATATAGGTAAACAGGGCAAACATCGAGGCGGAGAACAACACCGTGGTGCTCAGCGCCAACCACAAGCCGCTGCCGCGCAGGGCTCGCAGCTCGCTCATCAGATCGGCGCGCTCTGCTTGTTGATTGCGTGGCAAGGCGCGCCACAGGCCGATAAAGGCGAGCAGGCCAATCACCGTCACCGCCCAGAACGGCGTGCGCCAGCCGGCGTACTGACCTAAGGCGGTGCCCAGCGGCACACCCAACACGTTGGCCAAGGTCAAGCCGGTGAACATCAAGGCGACGGCAGAGGCGCGGCGGTTGGCCGGTACTAGGCTGGCGGCGACCACTGAACCGATGCCGAAAAAGGCGCCGTGGCAGAGGGCCGTGATTACCCGCGCGAGCATCAGCATCTCGTAATCAAGGGCCAAGGCGCAGAACAGGTTGCCGCCGATAAAGATCGTCATCAGTACCAGCAGTGAAGTTCTGCGTGGCCAATTGGCGGTCAGCAGCGCCATGATCGGTGCACCCAGCGCCACACCTAAGGCGTAACCGGTGATCAACCAGCCCGCGCCGGGGATCGACACGTGCAGGTCGTTGGCCACGTCAGGCAGCAGGCCCATGATGACGAACTCAGTGGTGCCAATGGCAAAGGCCGATAAGGCTAGGACGAATAGGGCGGCAGGCATGCCATAGTCTCCGGTCAATTAAGTGGGGCAGGGCTCAGAGGGATTGGCCAAGCTGCTGTAAAAAGTTTTGGATGACGGCTTCATTGCGGCGGAAGAAGTGCCACTGGCCGACCTTCTGGCTGCTGACTAAACCAGCCTGCTGCAAACTGGCGAGGTGGGCAGAAACCGTGGACTGCGAGAGGTTGCAGCGCTTGAAAATCATCCCGGCGCAAACGCCTAGTTCGAGTGAGTGGCCTTGCTCGCTGAAGTACTGCTCGGGGGTTTTCAACCAATGCAAAATGTCGCGCCGCACCGGGTGGGCGAGGGCTTTGATCAGGTCGTCGAGTTGTTCATTCATGGGCGGTGCGTCACTCAGGCTGCGAAGGGCAGGCGTGAGGCGAACCTTATATCGTTAGTTGGCGATATACAGATTGTTAGTGCCGATAGTCTCCATCGACTCGGCTGATGTGTAAGCTGTAGGGATGAATTACTTAGCGCATTTGCACTTGGGCGGTGACCGCCCGGCCCAACTACTTGGCAGCCTGTATGGCGATTTCGTCAAAGGGCCTTTACGCGGGCAATGGCCGGCGGAGATTGAGGCGGCCATCCGTTTACACCGGCGCATCGATGCCTTTACCGATAGCCACAGCTTGCTGGCCCGTGCGCGTGCGCGCTTTGCTCCCGAGCAGCGGCGCTATGCTGGGATCGTCCTCGATGTGTTTTTCGACCATTGTCTGGCCCAGCATTGGCACGACTATGCCGCCGAACCTTTGCCCTTGTTCACTCAGCGGGTGTACCAGGTGCTTGATGCCGAACCCGCGCTGCCGGGGCGCTTAGCGCAGATTGCGCCGCTGATGGCGGCGCAGGATTGGTTGGGCAGCTACAGCGACTTTGCCGTATTGGCACGGGTGCTGGCGGGGATTGACCGGCGCCTGTCGCGCCCAGGGTTGTTGCAAGGCGCGATGCCGCAACTGGAGCGCTTGTATGAGCCGCTCACGGCCGACTTTAAGGCGTTTTATCCCGAACTATTGACCTTCGCCCGGCAGGCGCAATAACCGCCGCCGTGCTTAAGCGGCGGCGTCGCTGACCGCTTCGCAGTCCCCATACAGGGCTTGGGCGATAGCTAATTGCGCGCTGCGCGCCAAGCCATTGCGATCACTGCCGGCGCTGGTGATGGGCGTCAGCAACTGAATTTGCGCCAGGCCAATATCACTGCTGAGCAAGCGCAGCAGGTGCGAGAGCATGTCGTCATCGCCGATAAAGGGCGCGATGGTGCAGGGCTGGCCACCGCGCAGATAACGGATCGCCACCGGTTGCACGGCCACCCCATTGTCGATGGCGCTGCTCAGTAACCGACCGTGGAAGGTGCGCAGGCTCTGCCCGTCGCTGGTGGTGCCTTCAGGGAAAATCAGCAGGTTGCGCCCCTGTTGCAAGTGCCGACCTAGTTGCTGATTGAGCAGGTTGCTGTGGCCACCACCCCGGCGGATAAACAAGGTGCCGGCTTTATGCGCCAACCAGCCAGCCACCGGCCAGGTGCGTACCTCGGCTTTGGACAAAAACGACAGCGGGGTGAGCATGCCTAGCAGAGGAATGTCAGTCCAGGAGATGTGGTTGCTGACCCAGAGCATGGGCTCGCGCGGCAGCTCGCCGCTGATTTCCAGGCGAAAAGGCAGGGCGCTGGCCAGGCGGGCAAGAAACCAGCGGGTCAGCCGTTGTCGGGTGGCCATCAGGTCATGCCTAAAAAGACGTTCTAGCAGGCTTAGTCCAGCCGCTAACAAGGTGCCCAGGGTGATGACCAACAACAGGCGGGTTAGACGTAAATACAGGCGTAGTTTCTTCATTAGCAGTCTCAAGCGCTCAGCACGGTAGGCACTGTTACAGAGTCACCACCTGCCGGGCAACAGTGCTTAAACCGCCGCTTTAAAGTGGCGCGCGTAGCGTGGGCATAACTCATCGCGTTTGAGCAGGATAAACACGTCCGCTACCTGAAAGTCAGGGTCCCAGCAGGGCTCGCCACAGATCTTCGCGCCAAGGCGCATATAGGCTTTGAGCAGCGGCGGCATTTCGGTGATGACATTGCTCGGCACCTCAAGCTCCGGCAGCGGATTCTTGGGTACTGCGCGCAGGTAATCGGTGCACAGATAACGTTCGCGCAGGCGCTGCATGATCGCCTGGGCCTGGATACCGCCGTCCTGCATGGGGATGCTGGCGCAGCCCATCAGATAACGGTAGCCGCCTTGGTTCAGCACCTCAGCCAGCTCGCTCCACAGCACGGCGATGGTGGCACCGTTACGGTAGGCAGGGTCGACGCAGGTGCGCCCCAGCTCCAGCACCGGGCCTTGTAGTTGCAGCAGGCCCTGCAGGTTGAACTCTTCTTCGCTGTAAAAGCGCCCTAGGTCAGCGGCGGCGCGGTGATCGAGCAGGCGGGTAGTGGCCACCAGTTGGCCGTTGTTAAGGTCGCGCACACCGATGTGCTGGCAGTGAATGTCGTAGTCATCCATATCCAGGCCAAGCTCCGCGCCTTTTAGTTTGGCCGCGAACTCGCTGCTGAACACACGGTAACGCAGGGCTTGGGCTTCACGCAGGGCATCAGGGCCGTGTAACCGCTCGGCTTGTAAATGACGGCCAGGGCGCGCGGGGGAAAGCTGCTGAGTCATGCCGATATCTCCATTGGCCGGCTTTTTGCCTTGAGCCGGTAGACATTGCTGGGCAAGATTGAAGCTAGGTGCGGCGGGTGTCATCGATATGAACTTTTGCTAACAGTTATGTGACAGTGGCCCCTGCGAATAAATTCATAACAACAACGCTCAACCTGTGAGGTATCCGCCATGCATTGGCAGTCGTTACTAGGCGCGCAGCCGCGTTTAGCTGAAGAGGCTTTAGACGAGTGGTATGCCACGCTGCTGGCGCAGCTTCAGCAGCCCAGTGCGTTGCAGTTAGCTGTGCTCGGTGGGCGCATGGCCGCAACGCCGGGTTTAGCCTTCTTGGCCGGTTATCAAGCGGCTTTGCGCGCCTTATGGCCCGCCGCGCCTTGGACCTTGGGCGCGCTGTGTGTCACCGAGCAGCGCAGCATTCGCCCTGCCGATCTCAAGACACGCTTACAGGGCTTGCAACTCGATGGCCGCAAGGACTTTGTCACCGCGGCTGAGTACGCCGAGTGGTTGCTGGTCGCCGCTCGGGTCGAGGCGCCCGACAGTCCGCCACAAATCGCCCTGGCCGTGGTGCGCAGCGGCGGCCCTGGCGTCAGCATTGAGGCGCTGCCGAGCTTGCCCTTGATGCCCGATATCAGCCATGGCCGGTTGTTGCTGCAAGCCGCGCCCTGCGAACGCTTACCCGGCGATGGTTGGGCGGATTACTGCAAGCCGTTTCGCACCTTAGAAGATAATCACGTCCTCGCGGCACTGACGGCCTGGTTGTATGGCGTAGGGCAGGATTGTGCTTGGCCGCAGGCTTTGCAGTTGCGGCTACTCGGCCTGTTGGCCGGTTGCGCGGAGATGGCGCGACAGTGTCCCAATGCCGCCGCCGGGCATGTGCTGTTGGCGAGCTTATTCGCCCAGTTTGAGGCCTTGCACGCGGAGCTGGATGCCGCTTTGGCGGGCAGCCCAAGCCATTGGCAGCAGTTGTGGCAACGCGATCGCGGCCTCTTAGGCATTGCTAAAAGCGCCAGGCTTAAACGCCTGGAGAAGGCTCTGGCGGCATTGGCTTAGCGCAATAAAAAAGCGCCAAGATGGGACGCTTGATCCAGGTCAGTAAGGCGCGCATCGCACCCGGCTAAGCTTGCGGGCTTTCCTAGGAGCCTGTGATGCGACGTGAGCCCATAGTGTTGTTCGATAACGGCAAGCATCAATGTCTGATGTTTGATGATTTGGTCAGTGGCGAGGGCGTGCAGTCCAACCAGTTTCTGATTACCGATAACGAGCAATACTTGCTCCTCGATCCGGGCGGCGACCTGACCTACACGCCGCTTTCGATGGAGTTGTCCAAGCACATTCCGGTGCAGGACCTGACCTATATCTTCGCCTCCCACCAAGACCCGGACATCATCGCCTCGCTGGACAAGTGGCTGCTGCACACCCGGGCGCGGGTGATCTGCTCCAAGTTATGGGCGCGCTTTTTACCGCACCTGACGGCCAACTATTTGGCCCTGAGCCGTGGTTTGAACACCTTTGATCGCATCATTGCCTTGCCCGATGCGGGGATATCCTTTGCCTTAGGCCAATCGAAACTTAAGGCGGTGCCGGCGCACTTTCTGCATTCGGTGGGCAACTTTCAGTTGTACGACCCGGTGAGCAAGATTCTGTTTTCCGGTGATATGGGCGCCTCGTTGGTGGATGACGCCAACCCGGTGACCGATTTCGTTAACCACGTGCCGCATATGCTCGGCTTTCATCGGCGTTATATGGCCAGCAATAAAGTCTGCCGCTTGTGGGCGGCGATGGTGCGCGACATGGATGTGGCGATGATCGTGCCGCAGCATGGCCGGCCGTTTGTGGGCCAGGAGATGATCAGTGCGTTTTTGTACTGGATCGAGAACTTAGAGTGCGGCATGGACTTGATGGGCCCCGACGATTATCGCGTGCCGCGTTAGCCCGTACCTGGCTCAAGCATGGTACGTGGCTTGAGCCGCATGCTAGGGTGCGCGCTCAAAACGATGAGAGGCGCTGTCATGGGTTCGTTGTTTGCCCCCCGCCGGCTGTTGCTGGCCCTGGTTTGCGCGGTTAGCGCGAGTACTGCTCAGGCTGAGCACTGGCCCACTGCCGACTGGCAAACCCAGTTAGCGGCGCCCAGCGCGGCGATTGATACTCTGCAAGCCTATGCCTTCCCGGCGCGTGATGAGGTCAGCCGCAAGGGCATTCGCACCGATGCCTTACTGGTGATTCGCGATGGTCAGGTGGTGTACGAGCGCTATGCGGCGCCGACCACGGCGGCCACGGCGCACCTCAACTGGTCGATGTCCAAGAGCATACTCGCCACGGTGATGGGCGTGGCTTACGGTCAGGGGAAGCTGCGTTTGGATGCGCCGGTGGCGCAGTACTACCCAGCCTTTGCCGCGCACCCGCAGGTTAAGGTTGGCCACTTGCTGAACTGGGCGTCGGGCCTGGATTGGCAAGAGGACTACGAATACGCGCCGCTGAAGTCCTCGGTGGTGGCGATGCTCTACACCCGTGGCCGCAATGATATGGCCGAGTTCGTCAGCCATACGCCCGCAGGCGCTCAGCCAGGCACGCGGTTTCGCTATTCCAGCGGCGACAGCAACGTCTTGGCGGCAGCGCTGAAGGGCATGGTCGGCGCAGAGAATTATGCGGATTATCCGTGGACCGCACTGTTTGATCCTTTGGGTATTCGCAGCGCAGTGTGGGAGCGCGATGGCGCCGGCACCTTGATCGCTTCGTCCTATGTCTACATGACTGCCCGTGATCTGGCGCGTATCGGCTTGCTGATGCAGCACGATGGTCGCTGGCAGGATCAGCAAATCGTGCCCAAAGCCTGGGTCGAATTTAACCGCACGCCCTTTGCCAATTACCTCGCTCAGGCTGGCAAAACCACTGAAGCAGTGCCGGGTGGGCACTGGTGGCTTAACGTCGCGCACAACGCTGCGGCCGTACCCTGGCCGGATGCGCCGAGCGATACCTTGATGGCCTTAGGGCATTGGGGGCAAGGCTTATATGTGATGGCCAGCGCTAACTTGGTGGTGGTGCGCTACGCCGATGATCGCGATGCCAGCTTTGATCGCAATCACTTCCTCAAACTGATCCAGGCCGCCTTTGCCGAGCAGGTACAACCATGATCCGTCGCCATCCGCTGCTCAGCGCTTTGTTCTTGATCCTGGTGCTACTAGCCGGCCTTGCCTGGCAAAACCGCACTGACTTAGCTGGCTTCCCGGGGATTATCGGCGCCTACTCGGCCAAGGAATATTGCTCCTGCCGTTACGTGGCCAATAACCCCGCCGAGTACTGCGCCAGCTATGTGGCGCAGTATGTGCCGCTGTCGGCGCTGCATGAAGACGCTGCGCACAAGCAGGTCACTGCCCGTGGCATGGGCGTGACGAAAAGCGCCCAGTGGCTGGGACCGCGCGAGGGTTGCCAGCTGTTACCGCAGGCGCTGCCCTTACCTTAACCGCGCAGGTGGCTTTGCAAGGCCAAAGCCAGCCGCTATGGTTGGCTTTGGATTTCTCTTTTGTGAGACGTAATGGCCTACGCCTGCAGGATGCCGCGCCATGCCGAATAAGGTGTTCCCCTGGCGCCATGCCAATCAACTTAATCTGTTGCTCGATGGGCCGCGCTTTTTCCCGCGGATGCTGGCGCGCATTGCCCAGGCGCAGCAGCAGATCGAGCTGGAGCTCTATCTGGTCGAGAGCGGCGCCTGTAGCAATCAGCTGATCGATGCGCTGTGCGTCGCCGCGCAGCGTGGCGTCAGGGTGCGCTGTCTGTTCGATAGCTTCGGCGTGCAGCGCTTACTGACGCGGGACCGGCAACGCTTGGTCAATGCCGGCGTGGTCTTGCGTCTGTATAACCCGCTGCACTGGCAGCATGGCTTGCGTAACTTTCACCGCGATCACCGCAAGCTGTTACTGGTCGATCAGCACTACGCCTTTGTCGGTGGTACCGGGGCCACTGATGAGTTTTGGCAGGCGGACCGTGCGCCTGAGGCCAACTCGGTGTGGCACGAAGCGATGGTGGAAATCAGCGGGCCGCTGGTGCGCGACTGGCAGGCGTTGTTCGAGTGGCAGTGGGAGAGTTATCAGGCCATCAACACCTGGCGTGTCTGGCGCCCCCATGGCCCCGCGCGCTATCGCAGCTTGCCGCCGCTACCGAGTCGTGTCGGTGGCTTGGGCCGGGTAGCGTTTGCCGATGCCTGGCAACGCCGCGATATTTTGCTCTCACTCGTGCGTGCGCTGCGTGGTGCCAAGCAGCGTATCTGGTTGGCCACTCCGTATTTTCTGCCGACGTGGCGGGTGCGGCGCAGCTTGCGGCAGGCCGCCGCGCGGGGGGTGGATGTGCGCTTGTTACTAAGCGGGCAGCACACCGATCACCCGCCGATACGTTTTGCCGGGCAGCGTTACTACGCCAGTTTGCTCAAGGCTGGGGTGAAAATCTTTGAATATCAGCCGCAGTTTTTGCACCTGAAAATGGTCTTGGTCGATGACTGGGTCAGTGTCGGCTCGTGCAACTTCGATCACTGGAATCTGCGCTTTAACCTCGATGCCAATCTAGAAGCGTTGGACCCAGGTTTTACCGCCCAAGTGCTGAGCAGTTTTCAGCATGACTTTGCCCAAAGCACGCCGATCAGCCCGCAAGAGTGGCGCCGCCGACCTTGGTACAAGCGCCTGCAACAGTCGCTGTGGGGCACCCTTGACCAGTTGCTGGTCAACTTGCTCGATCGCCGGCGTTAGCCCTGCGGACCGGCCTGGGGCCGGCCCGCAGGATTTGGCTTAGAGCAGTTCTACCGCCACCGCCGTGGCTTCGCCGCCGCCAATGCACAGCGAGGCAATGCCGCGTTTGCCGCCAGTGTTTTTCAGGGCGTTGATCAGGGTCAGGATGATCCGCGAGCCGGTCGAGCCCACCGGGTGACCCTGGGCGCAGGCGCCGCCGTAGATATTCACTTTGGCGTGATCCAGATCGTGCTCACGCATGGCCAGCATGGTGACCATGGCAAAGGCTTCGTTGATCTCGAACAGGTCGACATCGGCTTTGTTCCAGCCAGTCTTTTTCAGCAGGTTAGTGATCGAGCCAATCGGCGCGATGGTGAACTCGCTGGGGTCTTGGCTTTGGGTGGCATGGCCGACGATTTTGGCCAATGGTTTGAGGCCGCGCTTGGTGGCTTCTTCGGCGGTCATCAGGAGTAGGGCAGAAGCACCGTCGGAGATCGAGCTGGCGTTGGCGGCGGTGATGGTGCCGTCTTTTTTAAATGCCGGTTTGAGCGTCGGAATCTTGTCCAGGTTGGCCGTCAGGGGTTGCTCGTCGTCCTTCACCTCGATGTCGCCTTTACGGCTGCTGACGGTGACCGGCACGATCTCGGCGGCCAACGCGCCGCTGGCAATGGCGGCTTGGGCACGTTTGAGCGACTCAATGGCGTAGGCGTCCATTTGTTCGCGGCTGATGCCGTATTGGTCGGCGGTTTCCTGGGCGAAGGAGCCCATCAGGCGACCCGTGCGGGCGTCTTCCAGGCCATCCAAGAACATATGGTCTTTGATTTCGCCATGGCCCATGCGCAGGCCAGTGCGTGCCTTGGTCATCACATAGGGGGCGTTGGACATGCTTTCCATGCCGCCGGCGATCATCACGCTGTTAGTGCCCGCTTTGAGCAGGTCGTGGGCCAGCATGACCGCTTTCATGCCTGAGCCGCAGAGCTTGTTGATCGTGGTGCAGCCCGTTGCCGCTGGCAGGCCGGCGTTGAGCGAGGCTTGGCGGGCGGGGCCTTGCTTGAGGCCCGCCGGTAACACACAGCCCATGATCACTTCCTGCACATCGGCCGCCTCGATACCGGCGCGGGCGACTGCCGCGCGAATGGCTGCTGCGCCCAGATCCACTGCTGCCACGCTGGCCAGGCTGCCTTGAAAACCGCCCATAGGCGTGCGGGCGCCGCTGACGATGACGATATCGGACATTGGGGTAACTCCTTCTTGTTATACAAAAAACATTGAGTGGTGGGGGCAATTCTACTGTGTGACCAAAATTGGCCATAGAGTCATAAAAAAAATCATTCTTTGGGCTGATTTGGCCCCTGGGTCGAGTCTCTAGATTGGCGGCACTGCATCAGCACAATAAAAACGTCTTAAGAGGCTAATGGCATGTTGCAAACCCGTCTGCTTGACCCGACCGCCTGCGCCTATCAAGCGCCGCTGCTGATCAAACGCCTGTTGTTATCAGGCGTGCGCTACGAGAAAACCCGCGAGATCGTATATCGCGACCTGCTTCGCTATGACTACCTGACCCTCAATCAACGCATCGCGCGCCTAGCCAACATGCTTAGCGCTGCCGGAGTGAAGGCCGGCGACACCGTCGCGGTGATGGATTGGGACAGCCACCGTTACCTGGAGTGTATGTTCGCCATTCCGATGCTGGGGGCGGTGCTGCACACCATCAATATCCGTCTCTCGGCGGATCAGATTCTCTACACCATGAATCATGCCGAAGATAAGTTCGTGCTGGTTAACAGTGACTTCGTGCCGCTCTACCAAAGCATGGCGGAGCAGTTGCAAACAGTTGAAAAAACCATCCTGCTCAGCGATGGCTGCGAGACTACGGCGGATCTGCCCAATCTGGTTGGCGAGTATGAACACTTGTTGGCCGGCGCCAGTCACCAGTATGACTTTGCTGATTTCGACGAAAACTCCATCGCCACCACCTTTTACACCACCGGCACCACCGGTAATCCTAAGGGTGTCTATTTCAGCCATCGCCAGTTAGTGCTGCACACTTTGGCCGAAGTCAGTGTGCTGGGCAGTCTCGACAGCGTGCGCTTGATGGGCAGTGATGACGTGTATATGCCGATCACGCCGATGTTCCACGTACACGCCTGGGGCATGCCCTATGCCGCCACGATGATGGGGCTGAAGCAGGTATACCCAGGCCGCTATGAGCCCGACCTGCTGATTAAGCTGTGGCGAGAGGAGAGGGTCACCTACTCGCACTGCGTGCCGACCATCCTGCAGATGGTGCTGGGCGCCAAGAGTGCCCAGGGTGTCGATTTCGGCGGCTGGAAGTTGATCATCGGCGGCAGTGCGTTGACCCGTTCGCTGTATGACTTAGCCAAGAGTCGCGGGATCCAGCTGACGGCAGCCTATGGTATGTCCGAGACCGGGCCGTTGATTTCCTGTGCCCACCTCAATGATGAGCTGCAAGCCGGCAGCGACGATGAGCGCACCACATACCGGATCAAGGCCGGAGTGCCGGTGCCCTTGGTGGAAGCGGCGATTATGGCCGGCGACGGCTCGTTCCTGCCCCACGATGGCAGCAGCCAAGGTGAGCTGGTGTTACGCGCGCCCTGGCTCACCCAGGGTTATTACCGCGAGCCCGGGCAGAGCGCGCAGTTGTGGCAACACGGCTGGCTGCACACCGGCGATGTGGCGACCATCGACGAGTTTAATTTTATTGAGATCCGTGACCGCATTAAGGACGTGATCAAGACCGGTGGCGAATGGATTTCCTCGCTGGCATTGGAGGATTTAATCAGTCGCCATCCGGCTGTGCGTGAGGTGGCGGTGGTGGGTGTGGAAGATCCGCAATGGGGCGAGCGGCCTTTTGCTTTGGTGGTGTTACAGGAGCAACACACACTGGATGCCAAACAATTAAAGGAGCATCTCAAGCCATTTGTTGAGCAGGGCACTATTAATAAGTGGGCGATACCTTCGCAGATTGCTGTTGTTACCGAAGTTCCCAAGACCAGTGTCGGTAAGTTAGATAAGAAAAAAATCCGCTTGGATATTGTTCGCTGGCAGGCCAGCGGCAGCACTTTTTTGTCAACTTTGTAAGGGTATGGCGAAACTTATCAAACGGCCTAAAAGTGTCCGTTGTTTTAACGGTAATCGATATTTTTCTAGTTAAAACAGATGCTTATGATCTGGATTCAGGTTTTAACGCAGCGCCTTTCAGCAACTCTCTGGGAGCTCGCAAGAGGGGACTTTACGGTGCGGTTTGTGACTGTGTAGTCAAACTTTGTCTTGGCTTGGTAATTGCTCGGACAAGGCTATTCTTGGTCTTGTTGGTTAATCCACCGCGTTAAAACCTGCGGCCTAGAGTACTCAGGCAGCGCAAATCACACTTTAGAGGGATCATGCTGCCAAACTCGCTCGATATAGTTAGATCCATCAATAACAAAAAGCACATGGAGTAGCGTCGATGATAAAAACACAACAATTCTGGCGCCTGGCAAAGTTGCCACTGGCCGTCAGCCTCGCATCTACACTCGCTGCACCGGCCTTTGGTGTGACTTTCAATATTGGTGAAATAGAGGGTCAGTTCGACTCAGCCCTGTCTGTGGGTGCGAGCTGGTCGACGCAAAAAGCCGATAGCGATCTGATCGGTGTCAACAACGGCGGTCACGGTCTGTCGCAAACCTCGGACGATGGCCATCTGAACTTCCGCCGCGGCAAAACCTTCTCGAAAATCTTCAAAGGTATTCACGACCTCGAACTCAAATACGGCGACACCGGCGTATTTGTGCGGGGCAAATACTGGTACGACTTCGAACTCAAAGATGAAAATCGTGAGTTCAAACCTATCAGCGACCACAACCGTAAAGAGAGTGCCCAAGCCTCAGGCGCCGAGATCCTCGACGCCTTCGTTTACCACAACTACCAAATTGCCGAGCAGCCAGGTTCGGTACGTTTGGGTAAACAGGTGGTGAGCTGGGGGGAAAGTACCTTTATCCAAGGCGGTATCAACTCGATCAACCCCGTTGACGTCTCGGCTTTCCGCCGTCCAGGCGCTGAAATTAAAGAGGGCCTGATCCCGGTCAACATGTTCTATGTGGCCCAGAGCCTGACTGAAGACCTGTCGATGGAGGCCTTCTACCAACTGGAGTGGGACCAAACCGTCATCGACAACTGCGGCACCTTCTTCTCCCAAGCGGACATCGTCGCTGATGGTTGTACCCAAGGTCTGAACGTACTCAGCATGCCGAATGCGGGCACTCTGTCGTTGATTAACTCGATCCTCCAGTCGGGTGGCGCGAATGCCATCACGGGTACCTCGGAAGGCGCTCTGGTTAAGCGTTATGGCGATAAAGATGCCCGTGACAGCGGTCAGTGGGGCTTGGCCTTCCGCTACATGTTCGAGCCGTTGGACACCGAGTTCGGTGCCTACTTCATGAACTACCACAGCCGCATGCCGATCTTCAGTGGTGTGTCGCCAACTCCGGATGCGATTGCCGGGGTCAACAACCTGGCCAGCACCATCAACACCTTGCTTAACAACCCAGCTCTGGCTCAACAAGCGGGTGCCCTGTCCATGGCGGCCAACGGCGGCTACATGATGGAGTATCCAGAAGATATTCGCCTGTACGGTCTGAGTTTCTCCACCACCTTGCCTACTGGCACAGCGTGGAGCGGTGAAATCAGCTACCGGCCCAATGCTCCGGTGCAGCTGAACTCCACTGACGTGTTGTACGCCGGCCTGAAACCTCTGGTTGTGGGCGGCAGCAGTCCATATGCCGACGTATCGCCACTGGGCCCGGACGCTGAGGGTTATCTGCACGGTTACCGCCGTAAAGAAATCACCCAGCTGCAAACCACCTTTACCCATTTTATTGACCAAGTGATGGGCGCCTCCCGCCTGACCCTGGTTGGTGAGGTTGGCTGGACCCACGTGGGCGGCCTGGAAGGGGCGAGCAAACTGCGCTATGGCCGCGATCCGATTTTCGGTACCGCAGGCAATATGTCCGGTCCAGTTAACGCCGTTACCGGCGGTGCAAACACCACACAACAGATGTTGGATAAAGCCGGTGACCGTGATGGTTTCACCACTGCCAACTCCTGGGGTTATCGCGCTCGGGCCATTTGGGAATACCCAGATGTGTTCGCCGGGGTCAACCTGCGTCCGAGCGTCGCTTGGTCCCATGACGTTGAAGGCTACTCGCCTGGCCCAGGCGGTAACTTCGAAGAAGGTCGTAAGGCTGTCAGCCTGGGCTTGGATGCGGAGTACCAAAACACCTACACCGCGAGCCTGTCTTACACCAACTTCTTTGATGGTAAGTATTCGACCACTGATGACCGCGACTTCGTTGCGCTCAGCTTTGGCGTGAACTTCTAAGTAGACGGATTTTTGAGGAAGTATGCAGATGAAAATAACTAAAAACTTGCTGCAAACCAGCGCGCTGGCCTTGTCGATGCTGACAACCAGCGTGATGGCGGCTGTCTCTCCGGAGGAAGCGGCGAAGTTGGGCACCAGCCTGACTCCGCTGGGGGCTGAAATGGCCGGTAACGCCGATGGTTCGATCCCTGCCTGGACCGGTGGCCTGCCGAAGAACGCCGGTAGCGTAGACGCTGCGGGCTTCTTGTCCGATCCGTTCCCTAATGAGCAGCCGCTGTTCACCATCACTGCGCAAAACGCTGAACAGTACAAAGACAAGCTGACCCCAGGCCAGCTGGCGCTGTTCAAACGTTACCCGCAAACCTACAAAATCCCGGTGTTCACCACCCACCGTAGCGCTAACGTGCCGGACTTCGTTGTTGCCGCCACAAAGAAAAACGCGGTCAGCACCAAATTGGTAGAGGGCGGTAACGGTCTGGAAAATTTTGACCAGGCTAACCCGTTCCCGATTCCTAAGGACGGTCTGGAGGTGATCTGGAACCATATCGCCCGCTATCGCGGCGGCAGTGTTAAGCGACTGGTGACCCAAGCCACGCCACAGGCGAATGGCTCTTACAGCCTGGTGTACTTCCAGGATGAGTTCACCTTCCGGGGTGCGCTGAAAGATGCCGATGCCAGCAAAGGCAGCAACGTGCTGTTCTACTTCAAGCAGCGGGTAACCGCGCCGTCGCGTCTGGCCGGTAACGTGCTGCTGGTGCACGAAACCCTCAACCAGGTTAAGGAGCCGCGTCTGGCTTGGCTGTACAACGCCGGCCAGCGTCGTGTGCGCCGTGCTCCGCAGGTGTCCTATGACGGTCCGGGTACTGCAGCCGATGGCCTGCGTACATCTGATAATTTGGACATGTTCAACGGCGCCCCGGACCGTTACGACTGGAAGTTGGTTGGTAAGAAGGAAATCTACATCCCTTACAACAGCTACCGTCTGGACTCGCCGAAGCTTAAGTACAGCGAAATCGTCAAAGCCGGCACCATCAATCAGGACCTGACTCGTTACGAGCTGCACCGCGTATGGCACGTAACCGCCACCTTGAAAGCCGGCGAGCGTCATATCTACGCCAAGCGTGACTTCTACATCGACGAAGATACCTGGCAAGCCGCAGAAATCGACCATTACGATGGCCGTGGCACCCTGTGGCGTGTCGCTGAGGCTCACTCGCAGCATTACTACGACAAACAAGTACCTTGGTACAGCGTAGAAACTCTGTATGACCTGCAGTCCGGCCGCTACCTGGCCCTGGGTATGAAAAACGAAGAGAAAAGCTCTTACGTGTATGACTACCCAGCTAAAGAAAGCGACTACACCCCAGCAGCACTGCGCCAGGCAGGCGTTCGCTAAGCGCTTTGGGTAAGGAAAAACCGGCCGTAATGGCCGGTTTTTTTATGCTCGTAAAAAGTCCTACAAACCGACATTATGTATGGTGGATCGTGTTAGATACCGGCTAAATCGCGCTAAAGGCTTCTAATCCCACGTTCTAAACGCTAGTCTGCGCGACAGTCGACCTGCTCAGATTGTTTGAGAACTAAACGCGGATACATGATTGATTTAACCCTTCCACCCGTGCTGATCAGTGCCCCGAAGATTCTCGGGGGGCCGTTTTATCGCCCGCCACTGCCTGCTGGATATGTGGCCCGGCCGCAACTTTGCGCGCGTTTGGCCGAGGGTTTAGGTGGGCGCTTATTGTTGATCAGCGCTCCGGCCGGCTTTGGCAAAAGCTCTCTGGCCATCGAGTTTTGCGAGCATCTACCGAGCCAGTGGCAAAGCCTGTGGCTGGCGCTTTCTACACGGGACAGCGACCCGGGGCGGTTCCTCGAACGCTTGGTCAGTGCTTTTCAGCAGTTCTACCCACAAGTTGGCCAAGAGGCGTTAGGCCTGTTACGCATGCGCCAACGGCACCAGCCTTTTGCCTTTGAAGAGTGGCTGGATACTTTGCTCGACGAGCTGGCGCTGCATCTACAAGAGAACCGGCCATTGCTGTTGGTCCTCGATGATTACCATTTGGCCCAAGGGGCGGTGCTCGATCGCTGCCTACAGTTTTTGCTCAATCACATGCCCGCCGGCCTGCGCGTGTTGGTCACCAGCCGGCAGCGTCCGGACTGGCACTTGGCGCGCTTGCGGCTATCGCGGCAATTATTGGAGCTGCACGAGCAGGATCTGCGCTTAAGTGCTGGCGAGGCCACTCAGTTACTGGCTCTGCAAGGTGCGGCGTTGGCCCCGGACGATTTAGCGGTATTGCTGCAGCGCAGTGAGGGCTGGGTCGCGGGCTTGCGTTTGTGGACCCTGGCGGCGCCCCAGAGCAATGCCACTGAGCCTTTGGCAACCTTGGGGCAGAGCGGCGAAGGACTGATCCACGATTATCTGCTGGAAGAAGTCATCGAACGCCAGCCGGAGGACGTGCAGGCTTTCTTATATGCCACCGCCAGCCAAGAGCGGTTCTGCGCCGAGCTGTGCGATGCCTTGCGCGATGCCGGCGACAGCGCGGCGATCATCCGTCATCTGCAAGCTCACCAAGTGTTTTTGGTGCCCTTGGATGAGCAAGGCAAATGGTTTCGCTATCACCATTTATTCTCTGACTTGTTGCGTAGCCGCTTAAAAACCTCGGTCGCTGCCCACCTGCGTGCTTGTCGTTGGTTCAGTGGTGCCGGCTTTTTGGATGAAGCCATCGAGCAGGCGCTGCGCGCGGGGCAGTCCGATGTGGCTGCCAACTTGGTGCAGAACCTGTCCGAGGAGCAACTGCTCGCCGAGCAAAACGTCTCGACTTTGCTGCGTTGGAAGATGGACATTCCCGAGTCCCTGCTGACCAGCACGCCGCGTCTGATTTTGTTGTACGGCTGGGCGTTAGCTCTGGCCAGCCAATTGGATGCGGCGCAGGAGTTGCTGGCCAACTTGCAGCGCTTTTTACCCGCGCCGGACCCTGTGGAGCACACCAGTTTGCTGGCCCAGTGGTTGGCCCTAAGTGGGGTGATCGCGCGCTGCCTTGGCGATGCGCCCAAGGCCCAAGCCCATTGCGGTGAGGCATTGAGTTGTCTGCCGCCGCAGCGCTATGGCCAACGCCTGCTGTGTCTTTCCAGTCTGACTAATTTGGCCTTGGCCCAAGGCGATCAATGGCAGGCGCGGGCGCTCAGCCGTGAGGCTCTGGAGCTGGCCCAACGCATTGCTAATCCCTTATTTGAAGCCTTCGCCCATTGTGATCGGGCGCGGGTTCTGCAGGCCCGGGGCGAGGTGCTGCGGGCCCTCGAAGAGATCCGTCAGGGCCAGCAACGCTTGCACAGTTTGCCCCGTGATCGACAGTACGCGGTACGCGGACGTTTGCGCCTGTATGAGGGGTACTTGTACAGCCTGCGCTTGCAGCCAGAGCAGGCCCGTGAATGCCTGCTGGCAGGTATTGCCGAAGCGCGCAGCTGTCGCGATATCAGTGTGGTGCTGGGCTACTGCGTTTTGGCTAGTTTGGCCGGGCGCAGTGGTGAACTCACCGAAGCCTTTGCCCATTTGGCTGAGGTCGAACGGCTGATGCATATCTGGGATGTGCCGGCCATTTACTACCTGGGCATGGTCACTCTGATTAAGTGCGAGCTGTGGTTACGTCAAGGTCAGCACGAGCTGGCTGGGCTGTGGTTGAGTCGTCTGAATGAGGCTTATAACGGCGAGCAGGGCGCCGCTGCCCCGGAATTTCATCCGCAATTGGCGTTACATATTCAGTTGTGTCAGGCCCGGCATGATCAGTTGATCGGTGAGCTGGACCGCGCCGAGCGGGGCCTGCGCCAGTTAAGCACTCAGGCCCACAAAGCGGGTGCCCATTTGATCTGGGCCATGGGGCAGATGCAGTGGGCGCAGTTGCTGCGCGAGTCGGGCCGCGAGCGTGAGTCGCAACCTTTGCTGCGCAGCGTTTTGCAAACCGCTGGCGGCGGAGGTTTGTTGCCGTTTCACGAGGCTTTGCTGGCGCACCCGCAGTGGCTGCGTGAGCACCTGCTGCAAGTCGAACCCTGCCATGTGACCCAAGACTTAGCGCAATTGCTGCCAGACACCGGTGATGGCGTCAGTTTGACCTTGCCCGGTTCTGCCGTGGACGCCCTTAGTAGTCGCGAACTTGCGGTACTGCGCCTGATCGCCCAAGGCTGCTCGAATCAGCAAATCAGTGACAGCTTATTTATTTCGCTACACACGGTGAAAACCCATGCTCGCCATATCAACAGCAAGCTTGGCGTGGAGCGCCGTACACAGGCAGTAGCGCGGGCGAAAAGCCTGGGCCTGCTCAACGACTAAGCAACCCGTAACTCGTGAAAGATAAAACTTTCGTACCAAATGTGGTCGTGAAATTTAGGACTTTGGCATAGCCTGCCAAGGCAGCTTTTGTGCCCTACTGGTCTTATCACGCCATGCCATCTAAGCGGGTGATCCCGTATCTGTCGAAGCCCAACATGCTCACACTCAAACAGCTTAAACATCTCCAGGCCGTGATTCGTCACGGCAGCATCAACCGGGCCGCGGACGTGCTGCATGTGACGCCGCCAGCGCTGACGCGCAGCCTCGCCATTCTCGAAGCGGACCTAGGTGTGCAGCTGTTCGATCGGAGCAAAAGTGGTATGCAAGCCACGCCGTTTTGTTTGCAGATCGAGGCGCGCTGCTCTCAGTTGCTGTGTGATGTCGATGACTTGATCCGCGAAGCCGCACTGTACCGTCAGCTCGACAGCGGCCGGCTGAATCTGGGGGTGGGCCGAGCGATCCGCGAGATTGTGCTGCGCCCAGTGTTGCCCGATTTTGTCGCCCAGTTTCCCAAGATCCAAGTGCATATCACCGAGGGCAATCCGGAGGAGCTGGTGCAGGGGCTGCAAAGCCGCCAGTTCGATTTGGTGTTGGGCGGCTTCGGCAGTATGCACAGTACCGAGGGCCTGAGTTTTCAAGCCTTGAAGTCGTTGCCGGCGCCGATCTTTGTCCGCCAGCAACACCCCCTGCATCAGCGCAAAAATGTCAGCTTGGTGGAGCTGTATGAGTACCCCATGCTGTCTGCTGCGCAGTTAGGCGAAAGCCATCCGTTGTTGCAATTGCTGGCCCAGCCGGATGGGCAGTTACCCCAGGTGCATGTGCTGAGCAGCGACTATGAGTTACTCAAGCAAACCCTGTTGCGCACCGATGCCTGGTTGCCGGCGCCGTTACCGCAATTGGCGGCGGAACTGGTCAGTGGTGAATTGGCCGCACTGGACGTGCCAGGCTGGACGCTGCGGGCGCAGATCAACGCCATCGAGTTAGCGGGCCGCTCCCGAGCACCGGCCGTGCAACGCTTCCTCGAGTTGTGCCAGCAGCGCCTGGCGCAGTGGTAGGCACTAACGCGGCTGATAGTGGCTGACCAGCCAGCGGCTCAGGCCCTGTGCGTTATATGGCTGCCAGGCGTGTTCGGCCTGGGCCAGGCGTTCGGCCAGTACCCACCACACCAGTGGGTTAACCCCGAGGCCGAGATGGCTGCCTGAGCGCAGCTGGATATTGCAGATCTGCGCGCCGTGGGTTTCGACACTGCCGCGCCAACCCACCACACCATCGCCGCGACTAAAGATCGAGGTGGTCGGCACCGGCGGGGCGCAGTCACCGCGCTCCACATCGGCCGGATGACCAGCGCTGATGTGTTGATACAGTGGCCAGGCATTCGTGCTGGTTTGCGGTTCGCCATACAGCGGGCTGCCCAAACTGATCACTTGGCGCACCGCCTCTGGCTGTAGGCGCGCCAATTCGCGGGCAAAGATGCCGCCGAGGCTCCAGCCAATCAAACTGATCTTGCCATCTGAGGCACTCTGCAGCTCGCGCAATTGTCGTTGCAGCGCCGCCATCACTCCCGCTCTTGGGCCCAGGTTACGGCCCTGCTGCCAGCCTTGTACCTGGTAACCGCAGGTGCTTAAGAAACGCCGCAGCGGTGCAGTGGAGCTGTCGCCAGCGAGGAGGCCCGGCATCACCATGACCGCGTGGCCGTCACCCAGCGGGCATTGGCGCTTGAGCCAGGGCAGGGCCAGCGGCGTGGCTAGCCATTCGAACAGCGCGCGGCTTTCCAAGGCCAGCAACAGTTTGGATGGGCTAAGTGTGCTGCTTGAGTGTTCCGGGATAGGGTTTAGGCGGTGGCGCATAGCGGTCTCCAACTCTCTGGCAGGGGTGTGAATAACCTGCCTGGATTGTTTGACCGTTTGCCTAGTGCACAGCTCCGTAGCATTGGACCAAGCGTCGGCGCTGCACGAATCGATTGACGATAGCCCCAAGGCCCGCCTTGCGGGCGAGCCTTGGGGTTAATGCGAGTTGCGCTTAACCGAGCAGACCTTGGCGCTGGGCTTGGGCCACGGCTTGGGTGCGGCGCTCGGTGCCGAGCTTGCTGTTGATGTTCCAGGCATGGGCTTTCACGGTGTTGACCGATAAGCACAGCTGCTCGGCGATTTCCCGGTTGGACAGGCCGGCGGCAATGAGCTGCAGGATGGTCCGTTCGCGCTTGCTTAGCGGGTACAGGCTGTTACTGGGGCCCATACGGCGCGGCGCAGTGGGGCTGTGCGGGACGTTGAGCGTGGGGTGGAACCAATGCGGATGCACCTCGCGCATATTGTTGAGCAGGTATTCAGCGTCTGCGCCACTGTTGGCCGCTTCCCGTTGCAGATAGTCACGCAATAAGGCCGTGCCGTGGTGCAGGCGCTGGGGCAGGTTGTCGAGGCTGCCTTCGTGCAATAACAGGCAGATCAGTGCCGGCCAATGGGCGCATTCCTCCAGCAGGCGTTGATGCAGGTGCAGGCTCAGGTACAGCTGGCGCTCGCTGGTCAGGTTTTGCAGAACCTTGGCGTCAAAGCCCAGCTCGCGATAGCCCAACTGTTTCACCGCCCCTTGCAGCACCAGCCGCGGCAGGCTCCAGTGTGGCGGGCGACGGCTGCTCAACCACCAGCGGATCTGACTGGGGCTGTATTCGATCAACTCTTGCAGGCAGGCATTGAGCTCAGCCCCGGCATGTTGCGCAAAGTCATCCAGCATTAACCACAGCGGCTGGCGCACGCGGGCGAATAAACGCCGCAGGGCTTCTTTGGGCTCACCATCATCAGCCGGCTCATCCAGCGCATTGGTAATGCAATTGAGCAGCTCGCGTGTGCTCAGGTCCGCACCCAACAACTCGATCCACAGCACCCGCGTGCCAGCAGGCGCCTGGTGGGCACACTCAAGCAGCAAGGCACTTTTGCCGAACCCCGCGGGTGCGCAGAGGGTCGTTAAACGCTGGTTACCCTCGATCAACGGCTGGCTAAGCGCCGGTCGGCGGATATAGCCCTTGGCGATGGCAGGCAGACCATTAGTCACAACACTGGCGGGAACGGATGGAGATAGGGATGCTTGCATGATCGTGTACCTCGGCGATTCAGTCGCGCTTGTGCGCGGCGGCGTCATTGTTATGTGCCGAATTGGCATAGCCGCAGTGGACAATGCTGCGCTAAAACTTAGGCATGTATTTGGATATTCCGCGACGCGGAATTGACATATTGCGACGCGACTTGACGCGACTGCTACCGTTCGTCGAATGCGCCCGCAATCAAGGCCATCAAGTGCCCTGAAAATCTTGTCTTGCCCACTGCCGCCGGGCTGTTGATAGGCGTTAGGTGTGGCTGCAAAACGCTACCTAAGTCTGTATGGCGCGCGTCCTGTGCTGGGTATGTTGAGGCGGTTTTTCCTCAACCGAGTAACCAGCCAATGACAACAACAAAATGGCGTAAACCTTGGGCGACCCCTTTGCTGGGCGTTGTCTTGCTGCACAGTTTCAACCTAAGTCCCACTCAGGCCGCGAGCTTTAACATCGGCGAAATCGAAGGCCAGCTGGACACTTCGTTATCCCTGGGCGCCAGTTGGTCGATGCGTGGCGCCGATCCGGATCTGGTCGGCCAGGTCAACGGCGGCCACAGTAATGCCTCGGCTAACGATGATGGCCGGCTGAACTTCAAGAAGGGCGAAACCTTCTCCAAAATCTTCAAAGGCCTGCACGACCTGGAGTTGAAGTACGGCGACAGTGGCGTGTTTTTACGCGGCAAGTATTGGTACGACTTTGAGCTCAAAGACGAAAACCGCCCGCATAAGGACATCAGCGATCACAACCGCAAAGAGGGCGCGCAGTCCTCGGGTATCGAGATGCTCGATGCCTTCCTCTACCACAACTACAGCATTGACAGCCTGCCCGGCAGCGTGCGTGTGGGTAAGCAGGTGGTCAGTTGGGGCGAAAGCACCTTTATCGGCAACAGCATCAATGCCATCAACCCATTGGATGTAGCGGCACTGCGCCGGCCTGGGGCGGAAATTAAGGAAGGCCTGATCCCGGTCAACATGCTGTTTGTCTCCCAGGGCCTGACTGAGCAATTGTCGGCTGAGATGTTTTACCAAATCGATTGGCAGCAGACCGTGGTCGACAACTGCGGCACCTTCTTTGGCGCCGACACCATTGCCGATGGCTGCACCGATAACTTCACCGTGGGCCTGCCGGCGGCGGTGAACGGTTTGTTGCCCTATGCCGACTTAATGAATGTGCAGATGACCGAAGAGGGGCTGATCGTACCGCGCGGCGCCGACCGTGATGCGCGCAACAGCGGCCAGTGGGGCTTGGCTCTGCGCTGGTTGGGCGACGATACCGAGTACGCCGCCTATGCCATGAACTACCACAGTCGCATGCCTTACCTGGGCATGAGCACGCCGGACCGCGCCGCGGTGTTGCAGGGGCTGATGATGCCCGGTGGCCCGTTGGGGCCCATGGCGCAAAGCTCGCTGCTGGGCAACAGCCAGTACTTCTTCGAGTACCCGGAAGATATCCGTCTGTATGGCTTGAGCTTCGCTACCACGTTGCCTACCGGCACTGCCTGGTCCGGTGAGCTGAGCTACCGGCCGAATATGCCCTTGGCGCTCAACTCCATCGACCTCACCAACGCACCGGTGATTGCCGTGCTCACCGCTGGCGCCAGTGGTGGCCTGAACGGCGCCTTAGGCATGGCCGACAGCGACATCAAGGGCTACCGGCGCAAAGAAGTCAGCCAAGTGCAAAGCACCCTGACGCACTTTTTTGACCGTGTGCTGGGGGCTGAACGCTTGGCCTTGGTGGCGGAAGTGGGCATGACCCATGTCGCCGCACTGGAGTCGCGCAGCGAGCTGCGTTATGGCCGGATCAACGAAGTAGGGCCTTACAGCGCCACCCACCAGCAGGGCTTTTACACCGCCAACTCCTGGGGCTATCGCCTGCGCGGGATGCTCGAGTACAGCGACGTGTTCGCCGGTATCAACCTCAAGCCGAATGTGGCGTGGAGCCACGACGTGGATGGTTACGGGCCGACCTTCAACGAGGGTTCTAAGGCCATCAGCCTGGGTGTCGATGCCGATTACCGCAGCCTGTACACCGCCAGCCTGGCTTATACCGACTTCTTCGGCGGCGATTACAACAACCAAATTGACCGTGATTTCCTGGCGCTCAGCGTCGGCGTCAACTTCTAATTTAAGGCGAGAACCCGCGATGAACAGCAGCATGAAAATCGCCGGCGCATTAGCGCTGTGTGTCTTTACCAGCAGCACCTGGGCCGCAGCAACGGCGCAAGAAGTGGCCCAGTTGGGCAAGAATCTGACGCCCCTGGGCGCAGAGCAGGCGGGCAATGCCGATGGCAGTATTCCCGCGTGGACGGGCGGGCTTAAGGCCGATGCCGGCAGTGTCGACAGCCAGGGTTTTCTAGCCAACCCCTATGCCGGTGAGCAGCCGCTGTTGGTGATTACCGCGAAGAACGCCGAGCAATATCGCGACAAACTTAACCCCGGCCAGCTGGCGATGTTTAAGCGTTACCCAGAGACCTATCAGATGAAGGTCTACCCCAGCCACCGCAGCGTCAGCATGCCGCAAGACATCTATGACGCCGTGCGTAAAAGCGCGGAAAAAGTCAGCCTGGTCGATGGCGGTAATGGCTTGCAAGGGTTTGCCGAATCGCGGGTATTGGCCTTCCCGATCCCCAAATCCGGCCTTGAGGCGGTGTGGAACCACATCACCCGTTATCGCGGTGGCAACGTGCTGCGCGACTCCAGCAATGCCTTCCCTCAGCGCAATGGCGACTACACCCTCGTGCGTATTCAGGACCAGGTGGCATTTCCCGCTTGGTTGCCGGATATGACGGCCGACAAAGCCGCCAACACGTTGCTGGTGTTCAAGGCGGTGACCTCCGCGCCGGCGCGTTTGGCTGGCAGCGTGCTGCTGGTGCACGACACCCTCGATCAAGTCAAAGAAGCACGCATGGCCTGGCAGTACAACCCCGGCCAGCGCCGGGTGCGCCGTGCGCCGCAGGTGGCCTATGACAGCCCCGGCAACAACGCCGATGGCACCCGCGCCTCGGATGACTTCGACATGTATAACGGTGCGCCGAATCGCTACGACTGGAAGCTGATCGGCAAGCAGGAGCTGTACATCCCTTACAACAACTACGAGCTGGCCTCACCCAAGGTCAAATACGCTGACCTCTTGCAAGTCGGCCACACCAATCAGGACTTGGCGCGCTACGAGCTGCACCGTGTCTGGGTCGTGGAGGGTACGCTGAAGTCCGGTATGCGCCATGTGTATGCCAAGCGCCGGTTCTATATGGATGAGGACTCCTGGACCATCGTTGCCTCGGAGTTGTACGACGGCCGCGGGCAACTGTGGCGCGTCGGCCAGGCCATGCACCTGCAGGAATACCACGCACAAACGCCTTGGTATGCCTTTGAGGCACTCTACGACTTGATCTCCGGCCGCTATGGGGTGTACGGCATGATTAACGAAGAGGCGCAGTGGGTGCGCTTCGGGGTGCCGGCTTCGGCTAACGACTTCACCCCAGCTGCGCTGCGTACCTCAGGCGTGCGCTAACACCCAGTCTTTCTCAGGCAATTGCGCCATGCTCGGCCGCCACCGAACCTTGGGGGGAGGTGGCGTTTGTCGCAGAAATAGTGCGTTGTCGTTAAATGTCAAATGTTGGGCTGCCAAGGTCAAGTGGTCGCACCGTAGGCTGTCAATACTGCTCAACAAATAATTAAGTGATGAGAGCATTGCATGCACAACCACTATGACGTTCTGATTATTGGTGCCGGGTTGTCTGGCGTTGGTACGGCCTGTCGTTTGGCTGAGCAAATGCCGCAGGCCAAAATTGGCCTGATCGAAAGGCGTAAAGCTATTGGCGGCACCTGGGATTTGTTCCGCTACCCAGGCATCCGCTCTGACTCGGATATGTTCAGTTTTGGTTACTCATTCCGGCCGTGGAATGAAATTAAAGTTCTCGCCGATGGCCCTGCGATCCGTAACTACATCACTGAAACGGCTCGTGAATACGACCTTGAACGCAAAGTGCTGTTTGGCCTGAAAACCACCGAGGCCAGCTGGAGCACCAGCGAGCGCCAATGGTCGGTGAGCTGCCTGGACGAAGCCAGCGGTCAAGTGCGGCAATTCACCTGCAAGTTTCTCATCAGCTGCACCGGCTACTACAACCATGATGCCGGTTACTTGCCGAATTTCCCCGGTGAAGAACGCTTCCAAGGCGTGCGTGTACATCCGCAGCAATGGCCAGAACAACTCGACTACCGCGACAAGCGCGTGGTGGTGATCGGCAGTGGCGCCACGGCCGTGACATTGGTGCCGGCCATGGCCGCGCAGGCGGCCCACGTGACCATGCTGCAGCGCTCGCCGAGCTATGTATTTAGCGTGCCGGGCTACGACAAAATTTCCGCCGTATTGGCCAAGGTGCTGCCGCAGAAGTGGGTGTACAACCTGGCGCGCAAGCGCAACATCGGCATGCAGCGCTTTATCTATAAATTGTCCAAGCGCTACCCAAGCGTGGTGCGTTCCTGGCTGCTGCGCGGAGTGCGCAAACAGTTGGGTGATCAGGTCGATATGCGCCACTTCACCCCGCGCTACCAGCCGTGGGATGAGCGCATCTGTGCGGTGCCAGACGCCGATTTATTTAAAGTGCTGCGCGAAGGTCGCGCCAGTGTGGTGACCGACCAGATCGATTGCTTCACCGAGACCGGCATCCTGCTTAAATCCGGCGAACACCTGCCGGCCGACATCATCGTTACCGCCACGGGCCTGCAACTGCAAACCTGCGGCGGCATGAGCCTCAAGGTTGATGGCGAGCCGCGTGAGCCGGGGCAGTTGATGACCTATAAGGGCTCGATGCTGCAAGGCGTGCCGAATATGGGCTTCGTGTTTGGTTACACCAATGCGCCGTGGACACTGAAAGTGGACCTGACCGCCAGCTACCTGTGCCGGTTGTTTAAGTACATGGAGCAGACTGGCTATGACATGGTCATGCCCGTGGCCCCGGCCGGTCAGTTGCAGGCCAACGAGACCGTGATGGGCTCGCTGCAATCCGGTTATGTGCAACGTGCCCAAGCCTTCTTGCCGCGCCAAGGGCGCAGCTTGCCGTGGCGGGTACTGCACAGTTTTGAAGATGATCAAAAAATGCTGCTCAAAGACCCGCTGCAAGATCATGCCCTGCACTTTAGCCATGCTTGAGACTGCGCGGCAGTTAGCTGTTAGCTATGTAAGGAAAGGCTGCTGATGAACGCCGACTTAATTTTTATCCACGGTATGTGGTCACGCCAGCAAGTGTGGCAGGACTGGATTTCCAGCCTGCGCAGCCAGGGCTTTAATTGCCTGAGCTTGGACTTGCCCGGACATGCACCTGAGGATAGCGATGAGGCATTGGCCGGTATGCCTTTGCAGCGTTATGTGGATGCCGTGGTTAAGTTGGCGCGCACTTGTCAGCGACCGGTGCTGATCGGCCACTCGCTGGGTGGCTTGTTGGCGCAGTTGGCGGCGCAGCACGTGGAGGTCAGCGCCTTGGTGCTGATCAACAGTGCCGTGCCAGGGCAAATCTTCCCATTGCGCCCGGTGATGCTGCCGGGCTTGCTGCGGCCTTTTGCGCAGTGGGGCTTGTGGCGCAAGAGTTTTCGCTTAACCCCGTGGGAAGCCAATTACCTGGTCTTTAATCAGGTGCCGGCTAGCCAGCGCCCGGCGTTGTATGAGCAGTTAATTGCGGAGTCCGGCCGGGTCGCCTATGCCGTCGGTTATGGGCCGCTGAACACCGCGGGCAGCAACCGCGTCGACCTCAATCGGCTGCACTGCCCGATACTGGCCCTCGCCGGTGGCCGCGATCGGATTATCCCGCCTGGCGTGAGCCGCAAGATGGCGCAGCTCTATGGCGCACGCATGGACTACCGCGAGTTCCCGCGCCATGCGCATTGGCTGCTAGGGGAGGCGGGTTGGCAAGACCACGTGCAGCAAGTGAGTAACTGGCTGCGCTTGCAGCTCGCGCCCTTGGCCTAGTCGCAATAGCTGCCGCGCGGGCTACGCAGCAGCTGCCGGCTGCCTCCGGCCTGCTGCACGCGCCATTGCTTAGGACTCATCCCATACCAACGGCGGAACGCCCGGGTAAAGGCACTTAGTTCGGAGTAACCGAGCATGGCGGCCATATGGGTCAGGTTAAGGGTGGAGTCGGTCAGGTAACGCTGGGCCATGGACTGGCGGGTTTCGTCGAGCAATTGCTGGAACGAAGTGCCTTCCTCGGCCAAGTAGCGCTGTAAGGTCCGTGGGCCTAAGTCCATGTACTCGGCGATTTGCTCAATCGAGGTGCGGCCGTTGGGCAGCAGGTCGCGTAGCAGTTGGCTGACATAGCTGGGCAGCTCCTGCACGGCCATGCGGTCGAGGTTATCCAAGTGCTGCTGAATCAGCTTGCGCAACTCCGGGTCCCCGCCACCTAGCGGCGCTTGCAGTAACTTGGCGTCAAACACCCACGCGTTATACGGCGCATTGAACTGCGGGGTGATCCCCAATAAGCGGTGATAGGCCTGCGGCGGGCGCAGTGGTGCGTGCTGCAGCAGCAAAGCCTGCGGTTGCCAGCGACTGCCGAGCAGGGCGCGCATCAAGTGGGTCGCGGTGCCTACCACCAGTTCGACGACGATGCGGTGGCTGGGCACATCCTTGACGTCATCGGCATCGTAGTGGAACAGCGCGTGTTCACCTTCCTGGGTCACGCGCAGGCGCGAAGAGCTGGAGTGCAGATGAAAATAGCGAGACAGCTCATTGAGTGCTTCGCCGACATTGGCCGCATTGCGAATCAGATAAAACATCGGGCCTAACGCAGCGACCCCTTGATGCAGGCCAAATTGCAGACCAAACAGTGGGTTGTCGGTGCGCTGCGCGCCGGCATCGAGCAGGGCGGCAAACTTGCGGTAGGGGATAAAACTTTCCGGATATTGCAGGGCGTCGCTGGGGAGCTCCACTGCTTCGAGAAGTTGCTCTATGGCCAGGTTTTGCGTAGCCGCAAATTCGGCGATGCCATTCAGTGCGGAGACACGAATAAAGGCAGTCACTTGGCTTATCAGCAATCAGTCCACCTTATGCGTTGGGCTTGTCCTTGGGCGAGTCTCTAGCTCGTCCAGCAATCTGTCAACTTAAGCCTATGCCAACTCAGTCACTGCCTGCTCATTCTGTGCGGAGGCTCTAGCATGGGCTTTTCGCGATAGGGCTGGTGGCTTGTTGCCATCTTTTGCCTTGACGCAGGGAGGAAGTCGCGCGCTGTCCGCCAGCGCGCGCTCGGGGTTATTGCACTGGTTGCACAGGTGGCGGTGTCCAGCGCCCATCGAGGGCCGCCGCCTTAGGCCAATACAGGCGCATATTCATGCTGAAACTGCCGCTGGCCGGCGCTGGCAGCCAGTTCGTGTGCAAGCCTTTGGTGGGGGCTTCGCGCTGAATGTACAGATCCAGCGAGCCGTCGGGGTTGAATTTAAGCGGGTCGCGGTCGCCGATGGCAAAGCGTTGCAGGTCGTTGGCGCTGAACAACTGACGCTCGTCGTACATGGTCAACGACCAAAAGCCCCGGCTTGGCGGTAATTGCTCGGCACTGAAGTGCATGACATAACGCTTGTCGCTGTGCAGGGGCTGGCCTTGAGCATCGCTGTAGGCGGTGGGGTAAATCGCGTCCTCGATCACGTTGGCGCCTAGCCCGGCGTAGGCCACGCCGGCACGGTGCAGATAGTCCGAGCCATAAGTACCGATGGCGGTGAGGTTGGTCTGCCACCCGTTAGCTTGTACCCCGGAGTTGCGGAAGGCGCTTTTGATCATCGGCAAGGCTTGCTGCGGTGCGTCGTTCAGCGCTTGCTGCACGGCGCTGGATAGCTTGCTGAGGTCAAATGGCTCGCCGACTTTCAGGCCCAGACGCTGCATGCGATCAAGGATCGGGTAGTCGGTCGCATGGGGTGGGTTGTTCGCCAGTAATTGGCCGAAGCGCTTGAAGAACTGCGCGGCACTCATGGCCTCGACTTGCACCGGCGGCGCGCGCATATCCAGCTGCGGATCAACCTTACCTTGCGCCGCTGTATAGGTTTTGCCATAGGCGCTCAGGGGATAGGCTTGGATGCCATCTTGAAACTGGTGTACCGACGCGTAATCGGCTTTGCCATTGGTGCGCGTGCGGCCAATCATCATGCCGTCGTTAGTGGGGCTGCGATACAGGCGCACACCCGCGGGCAGGGTGCCGTGCCAGTTAGGCCCGACAATCGCCAAGGTTTGCTCGCCGCTACCGCTGGTACGGGTGCCGGGGGCGGCGAATACATCGGTCCACCAGTCTTGCAGGGTCAGCATGTAGTAGCGCCCTTGCGAGTCGGGCACGTGCAGCACGAGCGGCTCCTGGCTGACATCGAAGCTCAAGACGCTGTACAGGGTGTCGGCGTTAGGTCGCACCACGTCGGTGAACTTCTCATCCGGGAAGGCGCGGCCATGGGCCAGCTGGTTGAGCGGCGCGCGCAGGCCGGTGGGTTGGCTGACATTGGTGCCGACTTCGCGGGTGAGCTGCATCAGCACCAGCGGGTAGGCATAGATATAGGCATCGCGGGCGATGTCTTGCAGTTCTTCAGGGGCGATTTTAACTTCGCCCTGTACGACCAGTGGCAGACTCAAACTCAAGCCCAGCAGTGACGCGCTGATTAGGTTTCGCATGTTTAGCTCCCTGGCGTTTGGACTTTGTGTACCGCTGGCGGCTGCCATTGGCCTTTGAGCACGCTGGCTTTGGGTGAATACAAGCGCAGTGTCAGTTGGAAACCCTCAGCCGGGCTGGGCAGCCAGTTGCTGGCTTTGTCGGCGCCTGGATTGTGTTGTTGCAGATACAGCTCGAGTGAGCCGTCAGCACCGTACTTAAGTTTGTCGTAACTGCCGATGGCGAAGCGATTGATCGGGTTGCGCACCTGAAAACCCTGGGGGTCGTACATGGTCAGCGACCAGAAGGCCTCGGCAGGTGGCAGTTGGTCAGCCTCGAAGCGCAGTACATAGTTGTTTTGCCCGGAGTAGGGCTTACCGTCGGCATCGGCGAAACCATTGGGGTAGATCGCATCTTCCGCCAGGTTGGCGCCCAAACCGGCGAGGGCCACCAGCGCCCGGCGGCGGTAGTCGGTGCCGTAACTGCCCAAGTTGTCAGCCCAGTTCCAGCCGTTGGCCACCTTGCCAATCTCGGCGTTTTGCACCGCTTGCAGCAACTCTTGCTGGCTGCTCTTGGCTGTGTCACGCAGTACCTGCAATTGCTGGGTGCTGAAGCGGCTGGGGTCAAACTCTTGGCCAGGGGCCAAGCCTAAGGCCCGCAGACGGTACAGGATCGGGTAGTCGTTGTAGTGCGGCGGATAGTCTTTGAGCAGTTGGCTGAAACGCGTCAGCAATTGCAGGCCATCCATGCTGTTGACCTGCTGCTGCGGTGGCGTTTGATTATCGACTGCTGGGTCCAGCGGCAGAGCGCTGGGGGCTTGGTAGTCAGTGCCCCAGGCGCTTAGCGGGGTCAGCTTGAGGCCGTCCTGGAACTGATGCACGTTGGCATAGTCTGCCGGGCCGTCAGTCTTGATCCGGGTGATGAGCCAGACCATCGAGGTCGGGGCTTTGATCTGCTCAACGCCAGCCGGCAACTGGCCCTGCCAGCCAGGGCTGGTGATGGCATAGTTGCCGGGCTTGTTCGCCGTGGTGCGGGTGCCGGGGACAGCGAATACATCAGTCCACATGTCCAGCATCGGCGCCAGGTAATAGCGGCCGTGGCTGTCGGGGATGGTCAGAATTACCGGTTCTTTTTTGCTGTCGACCCAGGCTAAGGAGTACAGCGTGTCGAAGTTAAAACGCACCACGTCTTTGGCGTTCGCATCGGGGTACTGGCGGTAGTGGGCGAACTGATTAAGGGGGGCGCGTCGCGCCTGACTGCTGGCATCAGCGGTGTTGGTGGCCTGACGCATGGTCAGGTCCATGGTCACCAAGGGGTAGGCATACAAGTAAGCGTCGCGGGCTAAGGCCTGAAATGCCACGTCATCCAATTGCACGCCTGGCTGTGGGACTGGGTCATTGGCGGCGGCCAGGTTGGCGGTCAGTCCCAGGGCGAGGGTGAAGGGTAGGGCAAAGATTTTTAGACGCATAAGTACCTCGTTATTGCGGCTGAAAAAGCTGCGCATAGCGCACAGCTTGGGACGCTGGCCTGACACGCCCCGACTGGTTCGCCGGGGCACGTTCTAGCGGCTAAGCCAGCAGTTCGTTCCAATGCGCCTCGGCGTATTGGTGGCGTAAAGCGCGCTTGTCGATCGTGGCGGTGGCGCTGTGTGGCAGGGCTTCATGCACTACGCAGGCGTCGGGGACGCGGCCTTGTAGAGCGTTGCGCCGTGGTTGTCGATCCGGCTGGCTGCCCGGCTGGCGCTGCACTATCTCCGTGCTGATCAGGCTTTGCAGCACGGTGCTGCGGATGTGCTGCAGTAGCGGAATAAATCGGCAGCCGACCAACAGGGGGCGGTCGCCCGGGTGATTGCTGCCGTAGACGATGGGCTCAGGGTTCAGGCGGTTATGGGGGCTATGAAAGATGCGTACCGAGCCCGCCACGGCGCAGTGCCGCGCCGTTTGCTCGGCGTGCGCCATGATTAGGGTGATGCTGGGCGGCTCAGCCATCATCAAGTCGGGCATCGTCATCCTTAGGCAGAGCCGCAATGTGCCGCAGCGGGGTGGACAGAGAGTGGGAAGAGTAAGGCCCGAGTATGCGCGCTAAGGGTCTAGAAATACTTGACCTAAGGTGACAGTGAATTGATGACATCTGTCAGCACGCCGATTAAGCGCCCAGCGGTCAAGGCTGGGTCTAAATGGCGCGAGAGGAAGGGGCAGAAGTGTGTGGCGAATGGCCAACTAGATCGCCAGCGTGCCCTGCCGGCACGCTGGCGTACGCCTCATACGCCCTTGGTGGAGGGCAACAGAATGGTGAGAATACCCAGCAGCGGCAGGTAAGAGCACAGGCCGAACACATACTCGATGCCATGACTGTCGGCCAGGTGACCGACCAGCGCGGCACCGATACCGCCGATGCCGAACATCAGGCCGAAGAACAACCCGGCGATCATGCCGACATTGCCCGGCACCAGTTCTTGGGCGAACACCACGATGGCCGAGAAGGCCGAGGCCAGAATAAAGCCAATCAGCATGCTCAGCACACCGGTCCAGAACAGGTCGGCATAGGGCAGGGCGATGCTGAACGGTGCCACGCCTAAGATGGAGATCCAAATCACCGTCTTACGCCCGATCCGATCCCCCACCGGCCCACCGATAAAGGTGCCGGCAGCTACCGCAGCAAGGAACAGAAACAAGTGCCACTGGGAGCTGGCGATTGACAGGTGGAACTTCTCAATCAGATAGAAAGTGAAGTAGCTGGTGAAGCTGGCCATGTAGAAGTACTTGGAGAACACCAGCAGCGCCAGCACGGCTAATGCGCCGTTGACCCGTGCTTTCGACAAGCCGTGGGTCGCCTTAGCACCGGCCTTGAGCTTGAACAGATTCAGGTGCTGCCGGTACCAGCGGCTTAAGCCATACAGCACGCCAATGGCGGCCACGGCGAACAAACCGAACCAGGCGACATGGCCCTGACCGTAGGGAATGATGATCGCCGCCGCGAGCAGCGGGCCGAAGGCACTGCCGGCGTTACCACCGACCTGGAAGGTCGACTGGGCCAAGCCAAACCGCCCACCGGAGGCCAGGCGCGCCACCCGCGAAGTCTCCGGGTGGAAGGTCGACGAGCCAATCCCTACCAACGCCGAAGCCAGCAAAATTGCCGGGAAACTGCCGACAAAAGCCAACAGTAGAATGCCAATCAAGGTGCACACCATCCCCGCCGGCAACAGCCAGGGTTTGGGATGCCGATCGGTGTGATAGCCGACCCAAGGCTGGAGCAGTGAGGCCGTCATCTGAAAGGTCAGGGTGATCAGACCAATCTGGGTAAAGCTCAGACCGTAGTTGGCCTTGAGCATCGGGTAGATCGCCGGCAACACTGCCTGGATCAGGTCGTTGATCAGGTGGGCCAGGGCACAAGCGGCAATGATCCGCAGCACTAAGGGGTTGGCGCTATTCGCAGAGGTCGCGACAGGTGGGGCGGAGGAAGCGGTAGAGCTAGACATGACACAGCATCCATGCAAGTGACAGGGGCGAAGGACGGCCATTCTTACCGCCGTGGCCGCGCTGCGCCAGAGCTTTACGCCGAGGTGCACGGATTTCTTTTGCTCGATGCCGATAAGTCTGGGGGGCTAGTACCTCTTCGGCCGTTGACTGGCCAGAACTCATCCGGCTACACCCGAGCCGTAGCGGGCCATTCATGGCGGCGGCCCCATCGCCAGTAGCGCCTGAAGCTGTTGGCCCGCGCGGTAGACTGCGCGGGGTAACGGAGCAGCCCAATTGAATCGGCGGGTCTATTGGGGCCACCCTTTACGCCTGATTGGCCCATACCACCGGTAAAGGCCCTTCTTGCTGAACGTCGCCATCTCTAACCGGGCTATGCCAAAATTATGTCATCAATCCTACAGGAATCCCCATGGACGCCCCCCAGCCCGCACTAATACGCGAAACCTTCCCCGTAGGCCCGTTGCAGTGTAACTGCACCATCATTGGTGATCCGCTCACCAAGAAGGCCATTGTGGTTGACCCGGGTGGTAATCCGGAGGTGATCATGGCGCGGCTGCAGGCCCATGGCTTGCAGGTGGTGAGCATCATTCATACCCATGCCCATCTGGATCACTTTCTCGCCTCGGGGCAGATGAAGGAGCTGACTGGGGCGAGCCTGCATCTGCATAAAGAAGATCAGTTTCTCTGGGATAACCTGGAGATGCAGTGCCGCATGTTCGGCGTGCCCTACACGCCGGTGCCGGCGCCGGATCAGTGGTTGGCTGACGATCAGGCGCTGGACTGTGGTTGCGGGGTGGCGCTGCATACGCCGGGGCATACCCCTGGCTCGATGAGTTTTTGGTTCCCAGAGGCCAAGCTGCTGATTGCCGGCGACACCCTGTTCCGCCGCGGCATTGGCCGTACTGATTTGTGGGGTGGGGACTACGACACCATCGAGCGCTCGATCAAGCAGCGTCTATACACTCTGGATGAAGAGGCCACGGTGGTGACGGGGCACGGTCCGGATACCCGCTTGGGGGATGAAATGCGCGAAAATCCCTTTATCCGTGCTTGATCAGCCGCAGATTTTCGAGACTTAGGTGCCGTTCTACTGAACTTCGTTTTTCCCCGCGGTCGAAAGGCACGGTTAACCCGTATTGATTTTAAGTTTAAGGAAACATCCGATGAAATTTTGGCGAAATCTAGCAGTGGCGGTTTTGGGTCTGAGTGTCCTCGCGGGGTGCACGAACAACCCTTATACGGGCGAGAGTGAAGCCAGCAAGGCGGGTATTTATGGCGGCGTCGGCGCTGTGGCCGGGGCGCTGGTGGGCGCGGCGACTTCGAGCAAGAAGGATCGCGGCAAGGGCGCGCTGATCGGTGCGGCAGTTGGTGGTGCAGCCGGTGGCGGCTACGGCTATTACGCCGACACCCAAGAAGCCAAACTGCGGCAGACCCTGCAAGGTACTGGCGTCCAGGTGCAGCGTAACGGTAACGATCTGAAGCTGATCATGCCGGGCAATATCACCTTCGCCAGCAACTCGGCGGATATTTCCAGCAGCTTCTACCCAACCCTGAATTCCCTGGTCTTGGTGTTTAAAGAGTTTGATAAGAATGGCGTGGATATCGTCGGTTACACCGATAGCACCGGTTCGACTGAGCTGAACAACAACCTGTCCAACCGCCGTGCGCAGAGTGTCTCGTCTTACCTGAGCGCTAACGGTGTTGCGGCTTCGCGTCTGTCGGCGTACGGCGCGGGCTCTAGCCAGCCAATCGCCAGCAACACCACCGAGGCTGGGCGTGCACAGAACCGTCGGGTAGAGATCAACCTGCGTCCGCTGTAATCCCCCTCAAAAAACGCGCTCAGGCAACTGGGCGCGTTTTTTTCTGCCCGCGATTTATCGGTGCCGCTCGCCTAAAGACTTATCCTCTGCTGTTGCAGGCAAGTACTGTGGCCAGCGCGAACCGCAAAGAAAACACCCGCCAGTTCGGCGGGTGTTGGTTTAACGCGGGGGATATTGCTGATGCAGTTGTTCCAGCTGGGCGTCTTTGGCTTGCCAGAGTTGGTTGACCCAATTCTGGAAGTTCTGCCGGTAGACCGGGTCTTTGTCGTAGTTGCCGCCGATAAATTCTGCGGGGATCGGCAGCTCTTCAAAATGCACCACCACCTGCGGGATGCGCCCGCTGAGTAAGTCCCAGAAGCCGGGGTTGCCTTGCGGGTAGTGAATGGTGACGTTGACCAAGCTGTGCAACTGCTCGCCCATGGCATCCAACACAAAGGCAATACCGCCCGCCTTAGGCTTAAGCAAATGCTTAAACGGCGATTGCTGCTGCGCGTGCTTGGCGGGGGTCAGACGGGTGCCTTCGAGGAAGTTAAACACCGACACCGGATTGGTTTTGTAGCGCTCGCAGGCTTTGCGCGTGGTGGCTAAATCTTCGCCGGCCTTCTCCGGGTGCTTGGCCAGGTACTCCTTGCTGAAGCGCTTCATAAAGGGGAACTCCAGCGCCCACCAGCAAAGGCCAATCACCGGTACCCAGATCAGTTCTTGTTTGAGGAAGAACTTCAGCAGCGGCATGCGGCGGTTGAGCTGGTATTGCAGCACCAGAATATCCACCCAGCTTTGGTGGTTACTGGTGACGAGGTAGGAGTGTTGGTTATCCAGGCTGCCACGGCCACTGACGTGCCATTGGGTCTGGCCAACCAGGTTGATCCAGAAGTTATTGGTGCCAATCCAAAACTCGGCAATGCCATGCATCACAAAGCGCAGGGCGCG
Organism: Pseudomonas sp. 5P_3.1_Bac2; assembly: GCF_025465995.1. GTDB lineage: Bacteria > Pseudomonadota > Gammaproteobacteria > Pseudomonadales > Pseudomonadaceae > Aquipseudomonas. The sequence continues at coordinate 197,135 of NZ_JANLNY010000002.1, forward strand.
TTGTACGACTGGCACGGGGATGAGCAATTTGAGCAGGGCCACAAAAAACAGTGGCCAACAGCAAATCAGGGTATTCAGTGCGAGGAGCAAACAAGCTATCAGGCCGCGCACGGGGGCAGGCAGGAAGTGCAGCATGGGGGCGAACGTCTCGGGGTGGGGGCTTAGGCCCGCAGTTTTTGTAATGGCTATGGCGTCTTGCCATAGAAAGTTCGGCGCACAGGGTAACGTCTGTGCACTGAACTGCAAGCCCCAATAGCAGCAAATTTCGAGAAGTTGGCGACAACGCGCCGAAGATAGCAACCAAGGGGGCGTGCGTGGCGCCCCCGGTTGACCCTTAACGCGGCAGATTAGCCGCTTGGATGGCGGTGAGGGCGATGGTGAAGACGATATCGTCTACCAGTGCGCCTCGGGACAGGTCATTGACCGGCTTGCGCAGGCCTTGCAGCATCGGCCCGACGCTGACGCAATCCGCGCTGCGTTGAACCGCTTTGTAAGTGGTGTTGCCGGTGTTGAGGTCAGGGAAGATAAACACCGTGGCGCGGCCCGCCACTTGGCTGTTCGGTGCCTTCTGCCGGCCGACACTGGCAATCGCGGCGGCGTCATATTGCAGCGGGCCATCGAGCAGCAGTTGCGGCGCGGCGGTGCGGGCCAGGCGGGTGGCTTCGCGGACTTTCTCGACATCGGCGCCGATGCCCGACTCGCCGGTGGAGTAGCTGAGCATCGCCACCCGCGCCGGGATGCCAAAGGACTCGGCCGACGCCGCGCTTTGCTGGGCGATTTCCGCCAGCTCCACGGCGCTTGGATCGGGGTTTACCGCGCAGTCGCCGTACACCAGCACCTGATCCGGCAGCAGCATAAAGAACACCGACGACACCAGGTTGTAGCCTGGCGCGGTCTTGATCAGTTGCAGGGCCGGGCGGATGGTGTTGGCGGTGGTGTTGATGGCGCCGGAAACCAGCCCGTCGACTTCATCCAAGGCCAGCATCATGGTGCCGAGCACCACGCTGTCTTCCAGTTGCGCGGCGGCGACCGGCGCCGTCAGGCCTTTGCCTTTGCGCAGCTCGACCATGGGCTCGACATAACGCTCGCGGATCAGCTCCGGATCGAGAATCTCCAGCCCTGCCGGCAGCTCGATGCCATGGCTGCGCGCCACGGCTGCGACTTCTTCCGGCTTGGCCAGCAGCACGCAGCGGGCGATGCCGCGGGCCTGGCAGATGGCGGCGGCCTGCACGGTGCGCGGCTCGCTGCCTTCGGGCAGGACGATACGTTTGTTGGCGGCCTTGGCCCGTTGCACCAACTGGTAGCGGAAGGCGGGCGGCGACAGGTGCAGCTCACGCGGCGTGCCGCAGCGGTTAACCAGCCAGTTTTGATCGACGTGGCTGGCGACAAAATCGGCGACCTTTTCGGCGCGGTCTTTGTCGTCGACCGGAATCTCTTTATTGAGCCGGTTGAGGTTGGTTGCCGTGTCGTAGGAGCCGGTGCCCACGGTCATCACCGGCAGGCCGCTGTTCAGCGCGCCACGGCACAGTTCCATAATCCGCGAGTCTGGGGCGAAGTCGCTGCATAGCAGCAAACCGGCCAGGGGCATGCCATTCATGGCGGCGAGGCTGGCTGCGAGGATGATGTCGTCGCGATCGCCAGGGGTGACCACCAGCGTGCCGGGCTTAAGCAGTTGCACGGTGTTGGCCACGGCGCGGGCGCACAGCACGATGTCGAGCACGCGGCGTTGTTCGTAGTCGCCGGCATTCAGCACGCGGGCGCTGAGCAGCTCGGCGATGTCGCGGGTGCGCGGCGCGTTGAGTTCGTCCTGCCACGGGATGCAGCCGAGCAGGCGGAAGTCTTCGGTTTTCAGCAGTGGCGAGAGTTCTTGCAGGCGCTGGGTAAAGGCTTCGATGCCATCGGCGCTGCGCACTTTGTTGAGGATCACGCCCAGCACTTTCGGGTCTTTTGGCCCGCCAAACAGCTGCGCTTGAATCTCGATGCGGTCGCTCAGTTCGGTGAGCGTTTCTTGCTCCGGGGCGCTGACCAGAATCACGTCGGCGTCCAGGCTTTTGGCCAGGTGGAAGTTGATCCGCGCGGCGTAGCTGGCTTGGCGGGTCGGCACCATGCCCTCGACTATCACGACGTCGTTGCCGGCAGCCGCCTCTTGGTAAAGGCTGATGATTTCTTCCAGCAGCTCATCCAGCTGGCCATCGCCGAGCATACGCTCGACATGCGCCAAGGGCAGCGGCTGCGGCGATTGCAGGCCATGGGTGCGGGCGATCAGCTCACTGGAACGCTCGGGGCCAAGGTCGCCTTGGTGCGGCTGGGCGATGGGTTTAAAGAAGCCGACCTTGAGGCCACTGCGCTGCAGGGCGCCGACCAGGCCGAGGCTGATGGAGGTAAGGCCGACACCGAAGCCGGTGGGGGCGATAAAAAAGCTATGCATAGGTGCTCCGGGTGCAGTCATCAGGCGTCGAGTAGCGCAAGGGTGTCGAGGGCGATTTGGCGTTCCTCGTTAGTCGGGATCACCAGCACGCGCGGATGCCCTTCAGCGTTGATCTGGCCGGCCGCGCCACGGGTGGCGAGTTGGTTGGCGGGCTCATCGAGCTTGAGGTTGAGCAGCTTCAGGTGGGTGAGGGTGAGGCTACGGACCAAGGCCGAGTTCTCGCCGATGCCACCGGTAAATACCACGCCATCCAGTTGCGGCAGGGCGCAGCTCATGGCCGCCAAGGATTTGGCTAAACGATAGCAGAACACTTCAATGGCCAAGGTGGCGCCGGCATGGCCTTCGCTGCTGGCTTGTTGCAGGGTGCGCATGTCGTTGGACAGGCCCGACAGGCCGAGCAGGCCGCTGTCGTGGTTCAGCATGCGGTCGATCTGCTCGATGCTCCAACCCAAGGTGCGTACCAAGTGGCTGTGCAGGTTAGCGTCGACATCTCCGCTACGGGTGCCCATCGCCAGACCTTCCAACGGGGTCAGGCCCATGCTGGTGTCGCGGCTCTGGCCGTTGACGATGGCGCAGGTGGAGCAGCCATTACCTAAGTGGGCGACCAGCCAGCTGCTGTTTTCCAGCTCCAGGCCGCTCATCTCGGCAGCGCGGGCGCTGACATAACGGTGGCTGGTGCCGTGGAAACCATAACGACGCACCGCATGTTCGCTGTACAGGTACTCCGGCAGGGCGTAGCGGTACGCGTGCGGCGGCAGGGTTTGGTGGAAGGCGGTGTCGAATACGGCAACCTGCGGCAACTGTGGATACAGGCGCATGGTGGCTTCGATACCCAGGGCATTGGCCGGGTTATGCAGTGGCGCTAACGGCGCGAGGGCACGGATGCCGTCGAGGCTCACTGGGTCGAGGCGGCAGGCCGCAGTGAAGTGTTCGCCGCCGTGTACTACGCGGTGACCGATGCCGTCGAGGTGGCCGCCGGAGGCGTTTTCCACCAGTGGCAGAATTTCTGCGAGGGCAGCGCGGTGATCAGCGTTAGGCACGCTGAGGTGGTTTTTCTCACCGTCGAGTTGCCAGTTGATCTGGGCATCAGCAGTGCCTAGGCGCTCGGCCAGGCCAATCAGGGTGGTGTGAGTATGGTGTTCGTTGATCAAGGCAAATTTGATTGACGAGCTGCCGCAGTTGATCACCAGGATATTGCGAGACGGCATTAACTATTCCTCGATTTGCTAGGCAGATAGCGCGGACACAAAAGTAATACAGGGCGCTGCTTAATGCTGCACCGCTGTGTGCGTTGATTGGCACGGTTTTTATTATGAGCTGGCTTCATCCTGCGCCGTAGACGGTGTTGTGACTACACAACCCGAGAACAATTCTGACAGGGTAGATCGTCCTACAGGTGCCAACTATGACTAAAGGATAAGTCTGACAAACAATGGCCGGATTTTTGCTGATGGAAATCAACCACACGAATCAAGGCCACCTTTCGCCCGTCTGTCCGCGTTAGGATCGCTTTCGGCGGTGCCCTTGGGTAAACTTGCCGGCTCTTTTTATCCATGCAAAGGTCCCGCCCCCATGCTGATCGCCGCCAATAAGGCTGTCTCCATCGACTACACCCTGACCAACGATGCCGGTGAGGTAATCGATAGCTCCGCTGGCGGCGCGCCGCTGGTATACCTGCACGGTGCTGGCAACATCATCGGCGGTCTGGAAAAAGCCCTGCTGGGCAAGCAAGTCGGTGACGAGCTGCAAGTCAGCGTCGAGCCGGAAGAAGCCTACGGCGAATACAGCGCTGAGCTGGTCGCCACCCTCAACCGTTCGATGTTTGAAGGTGTCGATGAGCTGGAAGTGGGCATGCAGTTCCACGCTTCGGCGCCGGACGGCGGCATGCAAATCGTCACCATCCGCGAGCTGGATGGCGATGACGTGATCGTTGACGGCAACCACCCTCTGGCTGGCCAGCGTCTGAACTTCAAAGTTAAAGTGGTCGCTATCCGCGACGCCAGCGACGAAGAGCTGGCCCATGGTCACATCCATGGCGAAGGTGGTCACCACCACTAAGTTTTACTGAGCAGTTGTGCCCATAAAACGACTTATGGTCGTTCCAAGCCGTGACACGACTGCTAAGCTGAAACAAGCACTAAAGGCGCCTTGGATTAGGCGCCTTTTTTGTCTGCGACGTGAAACCTGTGGGTTCTAAAGGAGTTAGTCATGAGTGCCTTTCACGACCTCAATCTGCGTGCACTGGATGGTCAGGAGCTGCCGCTGGCGCCTTTTAAAGGCCAAGTGGTATTGGTCGTTAACGTGGCGTCCAAGTGTGGCCTGACTCCCCAATACGCGGGTCTGGAAAAGCTCTACCAGCAGTACAAGGATAAGGGTTTTAGCGTCTTAGGCTTGCCGTGCAACCAGTTTGCCGGGCAAGAGCCTGACAGCGAAGAAGCTATTCGCGAATTTTGCAGCCTTAACTACGGGGTGACTTTCCCGCTGGGCAGCAAACTGGAAGTGAATGGCCCTGACCGCCATCCGTTGTACCGCCTTTTGGCGGGTGAGGGCGCGGAGTTCCCTGGCGATATCACCTGGAACTTTGAGAAGTTTTTGTTGGGTCATGATGGGCGTGTGCTGGCGCGTTTCTCGCCACGTACCGCACCGGATGATCCTGCCCTGATTAGCGCTATCGAAAAAGCTTTAGGCTGAAACCTGCAGCGGTTTGCCCACCGGCAAACCGCTGCAACAGCTCAGGCCATTTGTGCCAAGCCTGCGCAGTTCTAGGTTTTTCGGCTTGTTCAGGCTCTCCCGTCACGGCTTAATCGGCTGCTAACACTTGCCCGAGTAATCCGCGATGAGCCCCGACACTGTCTCCCTCTGTCCCCCCAGCACGGCTCCTGCCAGCGCTGCGGCGTTACGTGCCTTGATCGAAAGCCGCCGCGCCATGCGCCGCTTTACCGATGAGCCAGTGCCGGATGAGGTGCTGCGTGACTGTTTAGAGCTGGCCGTATTGGCGCCCAACTCCTGCAACTTGCAGCCCTGGAGTTTTCAGGTGATTCGCCAGCCGGCATTGCTTGAGCGCCTGCATACCGTGTGCATGGGCCAGCATGCGGCCAAGGCGCCGGTGCTGATCGCCGTGTTGGCGCGGCCGGATACCTGGCGCGAGGCGTGTGCACAGATCCTCAGGGATTGGCCCGAGGCCGAGGTGCCGGCGCCAGTGCGGCACTTCTATCGCAAGACCGCGCCTTTTCAATACAACCAGGGGCCGTTGGGGCTGCTCGGTTGGTTGAAGCGGCAGCTCATCCGCCTGGTCGGTTGGCGCCGGGCATTGATGCGCAGCCCAAACAGTCATGCGCAGATGCGCACCTGGGCGGTTAAGTCGACGGCCTTGGCCGCGCAGAATCTAATGCTTGCGGTGCAAAGCCATGGCTATGCCAGTTGCCCGTTGGAGGGCTTTGATGAGGTGCGCTTACGTCAGGTGTTAGATATCCCGCGTCAAGCCGTGCCCGTGATGTTGCTGGCGGTGGGCCGGGCCCATGAGCGCGGCATCTATAACCCGCGCTTGCGCTTTGCTTTGGAGCAACAGGTGACTTGGCTGTAGCCGCACCGGCGCGGGTTTATCGCAAGGCGCCGGGCAAGGGCTGGATAGGCTTGGCTGCTCTCGTGAGTCGTGGCTAGAGAACCCCGGCTTTTTTCCACGCCAGATAATGGCTGACCATTTGCGGCCCCAGCTCGCTCGGCCGTGCATCCAGCACCGGTACATGCTGCGCGGTTAAGCGCTCATGCAGCTGACTGCGGGCGTTGAGGTAATCCAGCGCGCCGCAATAATCCAAGGCACCGGCAAAGTCGCTGACGGGGTTGAGGCGCAGATCATCCAGCACTTCCTCACGCAGACTGGCGATCAACACGCGGTGCTGCTTGCCCAAGCGTTTAACCGCGCTGAGCAGGCTCTGATCATCGTCATCGCGCAGGTTCGTCACCAGCACCACTAAGGCGCGGCGGCGTTGACGGCTTAGTAATTGGTTGACGGCGCTGTTGAAGTCCGCCGGCTGCTGGGTATTGCGCAGGTCATACAGGGCATTGAGCATGGCGCTAAGCTGACCCTGGCCTTTGCCGGGGGCGAGAAAGCGCGGCTGCTCGCTGGCGAAGGTCGCCAGGCCGACTGCATCGCCCTGGCGCAGGGCCACGTAGCTAAGCAGCAAGCAGGCATTGAGGCCATGGTCGAAGTGCGACAGCTCGCCGTCCTGACTGCGCATCCGCCGCCCGCAATCGAGCAAGAAGATAATCTGCTGATCGCGTTCATCCTGATACTCGCGGGCAATCGGCGTGCGCTTGCGCGCGGTGGCCTTCCAGTCGATCTGGCGCAGGGTGTCGCCATCACGAAATTCGCGCAGTTGATGAAACTCCATGCCCAGACCACGACGCTGACTCTGGCGCACCCCGAGTTGGCTGACCCAATGATCGACCGCCATCAGTTGCGCGCCATGCAGGCGGGCGAAGTCGGGATAGACCCGGGTTTCGTCATTCACCGCGATCAAGCAGCGCCGCTGCCACAGGCCGAAGACACTGGGCAGGCTGATTTCACAGTGGCTGAAGTGCCAGTGTCCGCGCTCAAGCGGGCGCACCCGATAGCCCACTTGGCTATGTTGCCCGGGGCGCAGTTCGACGGCCAGTGGCAGGTGTTCAAACTGCATGCTGCTGGGCAGATGGTCGAACACTTCGACCTGCAGCGTGCGTGGGTAGTCGTGACTGATCTGCAGACGGATTTCACTCCAGCGCCCCAGCGGCAGATTGCCCGGCAGCAAGCGTTGTACTTGCGGTGCGGGCAAGCGCCAGAGCCGCAGCGCATCGACCACGCCGAGCAGGCCCAGAAGCAGCAACAATGCCCAGAATATTGGCAGCACGCTGGCTACCTGGGGCATGCCCAAGGCGCTGGCAATCCCCAGCAGGGTGGCCAAGCCGAACAGCCAGGCCAAACACAGGAGTAATCGGCGCGCCGGTTTCATCGGCGTGGTCCTGTCTGGTTGGCGAGCGTGCTCAAACGCTGGAAAGACTGGGTCATAGGCGGGGCGCCGGAACCTGATCAAGCAGTTGTTGCAGCACCTGATCCACAGCTAACCCTTCAATATCCAGCTCCGGTGCTAAGCGCACGCGATGGCGCAATACGGCCAGCGCGCAGCCCTTGATATCTTGCGGCAGGACAAAATCGCCGCCGCGTAGCAAGGCTCGCGCCCGGCCGCAACGGACCAAGGCAATCGAGGCGCGTGGCCCGGCGCCCAAGGCTAAGCCTGGCCAGGTACGGGTGGCGCGGGCCAGGCGCACGGCGTAATCGAGCACCTGTTCATCAATGGGCAAATCGCTGGCGATTTTTTGCAGCGCTTGCACGTCGCGGGCTTGCAGCAGACTGCGCAGCGAGGTGACTTCGAGCATGTCGGCTTTGCTCGAACGCGCCACCTGGCGAACCATGTTCAGCTCTTCACTGTGCTCGGGATAATCGATCCGCAGCTTGAGCATAAAGCGGTCCAGCTCAGCTTCGGGCAGTGGGTAAGTGCCTTCCTGCTCGATCGGGTTTTGCGTGGCCAGCACCATAAAAGGTTGCGGCACCTGTAGGGCACGGCCCTCCAGGGTGACTTGGCGTTCTTGCATCACTTCGAGCAACGCGGCCTGGGTTTTCGCCGGAGCGCGGTTGATCTCATCGGCCAGCAGCAGGTTGGTGAAGATCGGCCCTTTGCGCAGCTTGAACTGCTCGCTTTGCAGGTCATACACGGCGTGGCCGGTGACATCGCTGGGCATCAAGTCCGGGGTGAACTGGATGCGCGCAAACTCACCGCCAAAGCAGCGGGCGAGGGCGCGTACCAGCAAGGTTTTGCCTAAACCAGGGACGCCTTCGATCAGCACATGACCGCCGGCGATCAAGGCGCTGAGCACATCGTCGATCACCTGGTTCTGACCAATCAGCACCTTCTGCAATTCCGCGCGCACGGCTTGGGCCAACTGGCTGGCACGTTGCCGCTGGGCCTGGGCATGGCTCGCACTGCTGGTGGCTGGGGCGGCCTCGGGAGTTGCAGCCAGGCCTGGCGCAACGCTTGCGTGCAGCTGTTCGGGAGTCTGTTCGCTCACGACTTCTGGAGCGTTACTAACTGTTATATTAAATTTATCTTCCATAAATCAGTCGCTTACCTAATTTAACGTTTTTCACGTATTTTTACGTGTGGACAGAGTGAGTGAAGGCCAGCATGCACAATTGCAATCCTAAGAACCTTCTCATTTTGAGCTCGTCTGGAGTGGAGGTTAGGCTAGAGCAACCAGTAACGTCTCAGGCAGTGCACCTCAAGGCAGGTTGGTGACTTGGTTAGGAGAGTGTTGTGGAGGACGGGGTCTCGTCTGAAGGCCAGAATAGCCCTTTTCTGGAGAGTCCAGCATAGGCAACCTTGATGAGAAATGCCTACAACTGATCCATCGCATGTTTACGGAGCGATTTCTCACAAAAGGTCTGTAGGGGAACGGTAATAATAGGATAGCGACTCCATGAGCTTAGCGTCGAACGACAGCCTGAAGTCCATGTCACGTAGCTGCCCGTAATGACCTGCAGAAGTCCATCTATATCTGCCATTATTGAACGGCAGTCTTGTACTTAGCTTCTTCCTCTGAATCCAGCAGGCGCAGCCTTCTTCTCTTTCTCCGGCTCCTCATTTCGGCTGCTTTGGAATGCGAGTAGGTCTACCTCAAATATGCTGACCACCGCCTGATTGTTCCCATGTACGTGTGCAATCTGTCGCTCATGGTGCGCTTTGAAAGGAGCCTGAGCGTTCGACCCACCGTACTGACCCGTATTGGTAAGCATCACGGGCTGGTACATATGGAACTGTAGAGCCGTAGCCATGGTGTCGAACGTTCCGATGTCCTTATTAAGGGCCGCTATCACAAAGCCGTCAGTGATGTCGCGCATGTCGGTCGCGAGTTTCAGATCAGTCGCGTCATAGCAAATAGCACCAGTTAACCTCGCCGTGAGGCCTCGGGCATCTTTGAACTCGACAATCACTTGATAAGGTCGGTGGCCAGCCACCCCAGCCCTCTTTTCCCATGGAATTCCATACTCTTTTCCTTGATAAGCGCACACGATCTGTCGGCCCGCAGCACTCTTTTGGCGCAGTAACCACACACCTCGGTTGATAGGCTTTTTGAGATAGGGGTGATGGACAAAAGTCTGGCCCGCAAATATCACTGCCCCCGTACTGTCTGACAGTCGATGTAATAACCACATGTCGTCGGGATGGATGGACAGTTCTGGAAATACAATCAAATCCAATTGGGCTTTGCGCTGTGAGGAAGCTTTCCGGCTAGCGAAGCGCGCGGCTGCTAGCTGTTGCCCGATCAAGCGGCACATTGCGGCTAGATGTGCTCTGTGCCTAGCTCGATAAGGTTCTGTCCAATGTAATGGATCAGCCTCAGAAAAATCCGCATCCCGAGGCATCAGGGACTGGACAAGTGCGACCTTAAAAGCAGTCAGACTAGTTGCGTTAGCGCACTCGATCGGCAGCAGGTACGCCGGGAGGTTGGATTGTCTTCCAAAAAGGCGTCCTTGCTCTGCCAGCCGTGCCTTGACCAGGATGAGCAAGTCGGCCGGGACAGCAACTTCGGGAAAACCTACAACTACGTTCCTGTTGATCTCCAGCCCTGGCCACTGCAGCAGTCTCATGACCAGCTCGTTTAGCCACGGCGAAATGGGTGTAGGTTCTTCGCCCAATCCACGGCTAAGCGGCATCAAGCCCAAGCGGCGTTTGTACCAGCTGCTTTGAGTGCTGCGATAGCGATCAAACTGCTCCTCACGCAAGGGAAAGAAACGGGTGGTAAAGTCATTTTCTCCAACGATGGCGGAGCGCATGAGTCGTCCCAAACGGTACGCCCACGCTAGTTCATCCGAGCACCATGAAGGTTTCTCGTTCCACGGCTGTACTATCTTGTTAGGTGCCTTGAATGACAACGTGATTGGAGTAGCAGGATCTTGGATCTTGTTCCAGTCCGCGCATTCGACTGACAGCCATTCTAGGCTTACCCCATCGTTATCAAGTATTCCATGAGGCGTAGCTTTCAGAAGCTCTGCCGTTAACTTGAGCAACGCATTTTCCTGAACGAAGGGGTTATCGGGGTGAGTCACTATCGCAAGCAGCGACCGCTTGCCGGCACGCCAGTCCTGAAGACGAACCGGGTAATCTTGGCGCTGAGGAGGGGACAGATATCGATCGACATATTTCACCCAGCCAACCTTGCCTCTGCCGATCCATGCGGCATGAAGCTCACCCAATACTTTCGGTTCGATCATTGCGATGTCATCGATAATCTCGTTGGCATCCTTGATGGAGAGTTTCTGTAGCCATGTACCTAGCCAAATAACAAACTTGTCGCGCTGGCCGGTAATCCGCAAAACCAGAAGCCCTGCCGTGAGCGCAGTCGAGAAGTCAGCCGTAAAAGGTGGTATAAGGCACAAGGCACTGTGAAGAGCGTTGTACGAAACAAGTTCATCCGTTGGTGGCAGCAGCACGGGGTACTGCATGACCGCGAGGAAAAGGGCAGCTTGCTGGTGCAGGTACCACGGCAGCTGATTATCCGCGACAATCTCCAGAGCCGCTTGCAATAGTTCCTTGCGGTATCCAGCAACGTCAGCTGAAGACGGGTAACTTTCTGGCCGATGCATTCCAGTTTCCACCGCTCCCGCTCTGAGCAGATCCGATAATACGAATAACGAAACCTCACGTTCAGCAGGGTTAGCGTCTGGCTTAAGTTTCAGCTGCAAGGCTTGCAGGACTGGCCGCAAAAGGTCTGCTGATGGGAAAATGTCTAGGCCACAGCGGAGAACGCTGACCAAAGCGGGATTGCGTGACCAGCACGCAACGAGCTTTCTAGCGATTGCTTCCATCTCATGATCTAGCGCTTGGCGTTCGCTTACCTCAGTATTTGCTAGCGCATCCTCAGCAGGTAACTCTGGATCCGCCATGCTGCGGCGCATCCTTAGAACCTGGCGCAGACGGTTCGCCGCGAAACGTTTAACCGTGTCATCCCGTACGTCCGCTCTTGGTAGCGAAATTCTAGCCAAAGCTAAGGGATTTTCATCGACGTCACCAACATCGTCTAGCGCATCCGCCAGCCAGAGAAGGTGATCTAAGCTTCCAGTGGCCTGAAGCAATGTCGCTGGATCAGGGGCTGTACTGATTTGCCCGTTCACACCGCGCATGAATCGGGACGTGCTCCCCTGTACCGCGAAGTCCTCCCAAGCAATAGCCTCGGACTTTTCTTTCTTTACTTCTAGGCCATTGAGCGCATCCTTGAAGCACCAACTGAGCTGGAGATTTGCCCATTCGCTTAGGTCATTTGCGATGGTCTCAAGCGCCAGGCTATTCGCGGCTTCGTTAGGAATTGCCACTACAAGGCGCATGTCGTCTACGTAGCGGCAGTAATCGATCAAGCGTGCGGGCACGGTACTACCATTCACTTTGATTGGAATGCCTACGCGCTGGGATAAGCCCCCAACGATCATTTGATCGAAGTCATGCATATAGGCGTTGGCAAAAAAACCGCTCGCCACCAATCCTTGAGGCAGCCCTAATTTCAACTTTTCACGATCAGCGACGTCATTTTCATGCCACTCCCAGCGAAGGATTTTCTCCGCTGCTTGCCAGAACGACTCGGATATCGACGCCACATATGGAATGGCAAATTTGGAAGCGTAACTTTGGTACATACCGCGCAAGCGTGTGACCACTGCAGGCTGACTTACACAGTCGTAAAATTTCGCGAGATCGAGTTTTACTACAAAGAGTCGCTCGTCTAGTAGCGTTGGAAGCGCTTCACGGCACACTTCGGCTGGGCGTTCAAGGAAGCGCTGGTAGTCGACAAAAAACTGGGAGTAGGTATTTCCATTTCCCCAGCGAAATCTCGCCTGTTGACGACCGTCCGAGTCGTTGAGCCAATCACAGAAAAGCCGGTTACCGTAGCTGCAAACCTGCTGCCTTCCATTTGCTTTGCTCGCATAGGTAGCCGGGTCGGTATTACCCTGCAAGGTCTCTACAGCATCAGCCACACACAGCATTACGGCGGATGCCATCACTTGCTCGCGAATACTGACATGGGCCAAGGGGCGCAACTCTGGCTCAACCTGAACGGAGTTGTCCGCCTTGGGGGTAGGCTTAAATTTCCAGCCGCCTCCGTCCGTTTTAGACGGAAAATGCCACTTTCCGTTCTTCGGTGCAGGGACCAGGCGCATGGGACTGGCGCCAGCGTGATCGCCTGAGGATATCTGCTGCTGCCAAATGCCTAGGGTCTGAGGTAGTAGAAGAGATATCTGTTCCAATTCCAGAATATCGGCATACCAATTATGTCGCCGTATATACGCGTCAGCTTTTTTCCATGCTTGCGCAAGCACGGCCTCATCAGAAAGCAGGGAGAGCAAAGGTCCCAAACGCTCGTAACGACTTGCAACGACACTCACGCGGCTGTCTCCATGACATGTACACTAAATTGTTGGTATTGGATCTAAAGCACCTAACTGGACCGATACGCGAGAGTAGGCAGGCCGCACTCTGTACTTGCTTCTAGGCCAATCGAGTGCCAGGGTGCCCCACCCGCTAGCATTACTAAGCCGCCGTTAGGTTTTAAAAAAACGCAGCGGTGTCAAGGATAGACAGTATCGCTGAAGCTCTGACTTCCGCTATGAAATCTATTCTGGCGCCCGCCAGGCTAAGCGCATTTCGGGGTTGTCAGCTTAGCAGCTAGGATAGGTGGCGCCCGCTCACCCAGATCACTTCGAAACAACCACATTGATGCCAGTTCTGAGCGTTCATCGGAGAGTCCGCTTCTGGCTGAATGGCGAGCTCTGGATCAATCCTGACGGAGGCCATCGACATATTTGATGGCAGCGAGGAATGCGTCGCGAGCATTCGGAGATTGCATAGTCTTTTGGGCTGCTTTGAATGCGAACCACATCTCTCCGTTGGGAAGCACGCATGGAGCGTGCGCGAGATAGATGGGCTTTTTCATCGCAAAAGCGTATCCCACCTCAAGTAATGTCCCGTAGCATTCGGCATCTTCCAGCCACACGAATACAGCATCCGCTTTGGCGATGCCTGCCATGGATCGTTCAAATACGACGCTCCCCGCATCAGCAGCGCCTGTATTAGATGAGCAATAGCTTTCCGCCGCCCCATGAGTGCCAGTGCCGTACGTTCCGGCCGATTTAGAGCTTGCCCATGGGTTCTGTTCACCTGCGACATGGGCACATCCGTGATCGCACCCAACAGTCCAAGGGCCCGAGTAAGCGAACGTTACACCTTCGGCAGTTTCCTCCACCACTTTTGGGATAGCACTCCATGCCTCCTGCTCAAAACCGAGGAGAGAACATTCCACCAACCCGAAACGATTTCGGTCTCGCTCAATTCGACCTGCTGCGTACCAAACTACTGGCTTCTGGGCCATTCGACTGCCTCCATTCTTGGTCTGCTGCGTTAGAGCAGAAGTGCACATAGAGTCTTCAGAGTATCATGGCTAATTAATATCTCGTACATTAGGTGTGGACTTTTATCAACGGTTGGAGCAGCCCGCCACTCTTGTAGCAGTCAGAGCTGTCTGTTGCATTGCATCTATTTTTTAAGGACATCTCTAAATGACCATGTTTGGCGGATTTCTGCCTGCCACGAACGCCTGAAACCGACCCATAGTAACCAGTAGCGACAAGCAGAAACGTCGAGTTCATGATGGCAGGTTGCTTGCCAGTGAACGACATTCAGTCGATGGAGCCTGTAAGTGATGAATGATGAAGCAGACTCGGCGTTGGGTGGGGGATGGACCATTCACCCCTATAGCCACATAAACCGTGATCAGTTAAAGGCGAAGCTTGTTGCCGAAGGCGCAGATAGCCTAAGGAAACTGCCGGAACTGTGCGAAGAGATCCGTGAGATGCTGCAATGCAGTTATCCGCCTCATCTGCTTGCTGTTTTGGCTGGTTATGGGCTGCGATCTACGGTTACCGCCGAGGGGGTCTCTCATGTACGGATCATGTCAGGGATCGAGCAGCACCATGTCGAGCTATTGCAGGCCCTCACACTAACTGTATCGCGTGATCAATGGGGGCAACTCCCCGCTAAAGCTGAAGAAATTCAGCAAATGATTGATAAGCTGGGAGAGCTCGCGGACGCTTTTTACCGCTCGCGTTTTATAGCGCTAGCTAAGGAAGCTGATGCTGAGCAGCGTGCTGTGCTTTTGCTTCAAGAGCGCCTGAGGGGACACACCCAGTTCGTGCGAAATTGGGGCTACCATGGCTCGGTGGTAGAGATTTCGCGAGAACTCTACGGCGCGTTGGACAGCGAACTTAACGTCGCCTACGGTTTCGGTGCGACGGAGGTGATCGATATCGCACAAGCTATGCTTATTTGTACTGAGCAACAGGCGTCAGAACGCTTCACGATGCTCGGGCGGGTTACCCGTTGCCAAACCCGCACCGAGATGGTCCACACCTATTTCCGGGAGTGTACCTTTGTTCAAGGCGATCCAGAGGAGTTTCTGCGTCGACTTCCGGAAGGTGTTGGGCGAGAACAGCTAGCCTGCATGCTGATGGCTCATGCGGACTTGCAGCTTCCCGCGCTTGCCACCGTTGATCCCGATCGTATGGCGCATGCGGTTTCACTTGACCGTAATGTTGTAATCCGAGTGCTGGAGCGTTTGTCGCTAAGTCCAGGGAGCTTGAGCACCGACGACATGCCTAAGTTTTTCATGGGCAACCCGGTTTGGGGTGCGCCCTGCGTTAAGGACGGCTCGGCATACTTTTTTCCGATGCCCCAACTGGTGTTCAGCCACGTCCATAGCGTCATGCGTTCATTGCTGAATGACTTGAAACCGTCCACCTTGGGAAAACTTGCTCGAACGCGTGCTGCTTATCTTGAAGGAAAAGTTTCCAGTTTGCTGCGAAAGGCATTTCCCATGGCCCGCCTCAACGCGGGGATCATATGGTCAGTGGGGGAGGATCGTTACGAGACTGATCTTCTATTGATAATTGACCGCACAGTATTGATTGTTGAATCAAAGTCAGCCTCACTGACAGCACAGGGGCTACGAGGTGCGCCGGATCGGGTGAAGCGCCATGTTCAGGAACTGCTCGTTGACCCAGCCTTGCAGTCGGATAGGCTGGCGCAGTTCATCCGCGAATCGGGCAGTGGCAATTTTGCAAGCCAGAAAGTCCTTGATCAGTTGGGGATTGATGGAAAAGCCATAGACCGGGTAATCCGGCTTTCGGTGACGCTCGATGATTTCTCGATCCTGGCCAGTTGCGAAGCAGAGTTAAAAGAGGCGGGTTGGGTCCCCGGTGATTTAGAGCTCGCGCCGACGTTGAATCTTGCGGACTTGGGCTGCGTCGTGGATATCCTTGAGGAGCCTGCATTTATCCTGCATTACCTGTCGAATCGCGGGCATGTGCAACGTTCGACGGGTCTGCTCGGCGATGAGTTGGATTATCTGGGGTTCTACCTTCAGACCGCATTTGGTATGCCGGAGGTAGAGCGCTCCGACGCGATATTTGCCATTGCGGGGATGTCTGCTCCGATCGATCACTATTACAACAGCCACGACGCAGGGGTGAGAGTACCTAAACCGCCGCTTCAATTGCCCGAAACACTTCGACGTATGATCTTGGAGGTCCAACATCGGGCTGGCCGAGGCTGGACGACGGTTAGCCTTGCACTACTCGACATCGCTTACAACGCCGCGGACGGGTTAGACGAGGAACTGATGGCGATCCAACTGGGGGTTTCAGCTAACCCTCATGACCCGCTACAGCCCCGGGGGCTTGCCATCCTGCCTCCCTCCTACAGCGATACTTTGGTCGCTTTCTATATTTTCCCGAAAGTCCTGTCGGCCAGTCGCAGCGAAGCGGCTGGAGAGTTTGCCAATGACCTCATGGAGGCAACAGGGAAAACACGTTGCATTGTTGTTGGCCGAATGATCGAAGAATGGCATCGTCCGTATCAATTTACCGCCATGGTCTATAGGGCATAAATGGCGTGTCGGCTTCGGTCTCTGACGCCAGCACGCTAGGTACTTTCCAGGTACATGATGTGGGAGTAGCAGTCAGCTTCAAAGTACCGAGAGGCAACGCATTTGCCTTCTGACGAGTTCGGGCTGCGCTGGAGAATCAGTTATCACCAAAATTAGCTGCCGCGCCGTATCAAAAAATACAAAACAGGGAGAGTTAGATGGGAAAGAAATCACGAGAGAAACGTGAGCGCAAGGCGGCGAAGCTGGGCAGAGATCCGCAAACTAGGTCTCCCAGTATTGATTTTTTTTCCAGGCGGCGTGCGCCCGATTCTCAGATAGAAAGCAAATTTCAACGATGCATCGAGCAAACAACTAGCGTCCTCCGCCGGTACAAATGCATTGACGCAGCTTTGGCGCTGAGCATATCCGATTTGTGGCCAGCCAATGTGGGCAGCCCCATCAAGCATATGTTTGCCTGGTCCGTTCTGTTGAGAACGGAGGAGACGAATTCAGGTACGTTGCCTATTGCAACGTATGAGGACTTTGTAGTCTTCGTCAATGCGCTTTACGCGGTTTGGCCTGACTTTCCGATGCTTGAAGACTTTGCTTCCGAAGCGGATTGGGGTCAGACCAGGGTGCGTCTGGATTCCGATTTCGTTCCGATTTTTTACGGTAGCTGCATCGAGCGCGTACCTGATTTTGTGGAGGCGTTCCGAATCTCTTATGCAGATATCGAGACAGCACAAGTCGACATGGATCTCGCCGTCGCGGCGCAAACTTGTATTATCAATTCTATGCCTGAATTGGCTAAAACATCGATGCCGCAGCCGGGCATCGGAGACGTGGAGGTTCCTCCTGAAAAGTTCTGGTTAGCGTGTCGGTCGACAATTATTCAACTGGGCCAATACCTGGCTAATCGACGTGCTCATGCCAGCAAAGACCTTGAAGCCAGCTTTGGCGTTCTAAAGGATCCTCTCACCCACGATGGATTCGGCAATGCCGTGATGGCCGGACAGGTTCTCCCATACCTTGCTGTGACTGACGGAGATAGTTGGGTGCCTATTTCTGTACGGAATATGCCGGGGGTTGTCATCGACCATTGGGCAGCACTGCATGCTCAGGGAGTCGATGCGGAGGTACACAGGAGGTTTGGTCGCTTTATCGCAGAGCGCTTCAGGCATAGTCGTATTGGTCCAATCACTCTGTTCGTCGGCGAGACCGCAGTTCATCAACTACCTATAAGCTGCCTCATCCCCAGCAAATCAGGTGTATACCTCGTCTGCGCTTGCGATCATCAGTTGTATCTGCAAGCTTCAAGTGCGTCGCAGAATGTATACGCTGCTTTGAAGCGTGGTGAGCGTGCACACTTCCAATTGGCAGACGGACGCAGATTTTATTTGGGCAGTGACAGAAGCCGCTGTCTCAAATCTGAAGAAGTCCACGTTCTGATTGTGCTCACTCAATCCGGCACCGCGCCGGAAATGCTTGATCCAGTCGTGAAGCCCGCGAGGCTGATGCCATTGGCAGACTTCATCACCATATTCGACGATTTGGATCAGCCGGATGATATTGAATCATTTTGGACGTTCATGGATGGCCAACGAGCTATGTTCAGTCCGTTTTCCAGCGGACTTGCTGATCAATTTGCCTCGTTCAAAGACAGCCACGGAGTTCTGGTGGACGGTGCCATGGAGCCGTCGATGCTGATGCTGGACACTAGTTGGGGAACCTCGCGCCGCTTTAAGGAACTATCTTCATTCTGGGCCCTTGCTCCTAGTAGGTTTCCGACGGATTCCGCTGGTTGGAGACTGTCATCCGCGACTTCGGGTGTCACGAGAATGGAGTCACGCAGCTTGCCACTGTTAGGATTTTCAACGCAAGTGGTGGACGCTTGCGCCGTCCAGACCCTCGTTCCTATCGCCCCTCATCTGCAGGTAATAGATGGGCGGATGCTGGAGATGTTTGCACATTTGCTAACAGATCAGTTCTTCCGTCACCGCGATCTGCTGTCAACACTGCCTCTGCTGCAGCTACCGCATCTGATTCTTACCTGTGGTGTAGATGCTCGCGACGTTATCGAGCCCGAGAAGGCTCCCGAATCTCTGGCGATATTCCCTAACGTGATCGTCAAAACGTCACGAACGGAAGCTCAGCCACACGTTGTTCTTCTCACAATAAGAACTCGTGCTGTGATGGCCGGTTTGAATGACTCTAAGGATGCGTCTTTTGAGGTTAGGTGCCTAATCGAGGCCTTACAGCGCTGCCACGAGGAGTACGGATTAACATTTTCAAACGATTTGGCGGTGACTTTGCAATCTAGGGCCACGGCTGCGGCCCGGTTTCATCTGCAGCGCGCCCAGCGCCTTGTTGATGTCCCAGATTTTGTAGATCCTGTCATCCCATCCCCGATGGATTATAAGCAGGCTCGCAAGCATCTGGCTGTTGCCATGCAGCGGTCAGGTCTAAATCCGGGACGCTACGAGCTCAAGGACGCGAAGACGAAGATTGATGTCGGGCGGGATTTTCTCCGGAGCCATATTGAGAAGCGTCTTGGTTCTCTTGATCGGCATCAGCTTATTCGCCAGTGCATTGAGCAACATGATGCACTTGCCGCAGCGGAGAGATTTGCTGTTCTTAAAGCCCAGCAAAGCCTCGCGCATGACGTTGAATACGATCGTTTTGAGGCTGTGGAAAAAGCACGTAAGGACCTTGGCGCAGCGGCTCGTCATTATCGATATCTTCTGGAAAAGGTTCTAAGTTCGACGGGCGGCGGTGCGCAACAGGTCACTAGCGAAGTGTTGCGTGAGCTGGTGGGATTGGTTGATTGGTACAAAGTACTGGCGGACGCCGGCGACGTATTGCACACCGGGGTAGACGTAGGAGGTATTGAGATCGATGACTTCCACGTACCCCAGATCTTTTATTCAACCGATTCCGGAGAAAGGGGCGAGAAATTCGCTCGGGAGTACGCCAAGTCTCGATTGGGTATCAACTTAAATGATCAGGACGAGGTGGAAGGTCCTGTAGAAGAACTGATGGCTGACGAGAGGATGCGCAAAGCCTTTAAACAGGATCTTGGATTTGAGTTGCAGCACTTACTCAGTGCGTTAGTAGTTCTTTCCCAGCCTGTGCAATTGGGACTGACTGACACGCTCGAGCTTTCATACGTGGCAACAGCGGATAGACTATCGCAGCTCCTGGTGGACAATATTGAAGGGCTAGAGAATTCCGAGAGTGCCCTAATTGTGGAGTTCCTGACTCTGTCAGGCACCCATATTCGTCGTCTGGCAGGACGAGATGTGGAAGAGTCAGAGGTTCCATACTGGGAGCACAGCAAGCGGATCCACCGATACGCAATCCGCCCATTAATCGATGAAGGCGATGCTTTGCGTTGGGGGGCAGAAACCGCCAGTCGAGCCCTGAGTATCTGGAGTGCTTCCGTACGGGATGGATATCTTCCCGCCGATTTTTCGCTGCCCAACGTTGAACCGCTTATCAGAGAAATCAAGGAAGGGATTGAGAAAAAGTTGGAGGCGCGGGCAGGAGAAGTGCTTTTACGGCATACGCCCTATGTGATGCGTAATCTAGATTTTTATCGCAGGTTCCGCAGCGAACGATTTGACGATGTGGGAGATTTTGACGTGTTCGCGTATTGGCCAGAAACGAATACGCTGCTGGTTGCCGAATGCAAATACAACCAGCCAGCGTACTCAATGAAAGATACCAGGCGACTCAGAGACAAAATCTTCGGGAAAAGTGAGGACGACAGAAATGGCCAATTCAGCCGGATTCTGCGTCGCAGGCAATTCCTTCTTCAGCACAGGTCGCGGCTCCTGGAGCTATTGAGCTGGCCTTTACCCCAAGTTGATCAACCTCGCGATCTAGAGATCTACGTCAGTCGAGCTATCCATTACTGGATGGTGCATCCGCCATACGAGGTTCCGACTGCATTTACCCGAATCGATGCATTAGATGCCTGGCTCACACAACAAGTCATAGTTGCTCCCGCCGTCGCTTCTACTACATCGGGGCTTGAATGACTTCGGTCTTGGACGCAATGACCCTCGCCCCTGCGGTCGCTTGTGCCCACTACAATCGCGGTTTCATTCGAGCATATGAGAAAGCGTCAATCAAAGAGCCTAATTGGGAGCACCTTCTTATGATGACGTTAGGCGTCGGGCTAATACAACACATCTTGATCTCGCTCTTCCCGGTGGTAACGGTTGACCCGCGTATTGTTGTCTTTAGTCGCATCACCGAGTTCTCGTTAAGGGCCGACCGTATCGTGGCGGCCTCTGAACTAGAGGCCGCCCGTGTCTGAAGACATCAAGAACACCGCGATCACCGCCGCAGGCTACATATACCAGAACCGGCAAGGCCTACGAATCCTCTGCGATTGGCTTGACGCGCCGGCTCGCTACACCCGGGTCAGGTTTGAGTGCGACGACGAGGCTGTCGCGCCGATGGGGCTGGATGACATCGTTGTCGAGCGTGCAGATGGCCTCTTCGACCTCCAGCAGGTCAAGTTCACCCCGGCCTCACACGTGCATCCACTCTGCTGGAATTGGATGCTCGAGAAAACCGGCACGACGGCGCGATCGCGGTCGATGTTGCGCAAGTGGTTCGATGCCTTCAAGGCGCTAGACCCGGCGCGTACTGGCCTGCTCTCGTTGACGACCAACCGCCGTCCGGACGCCGATATCGAAGCTTGCCTGGATGGCGGCAAGATCTCCTTCGCCAAGATCCCCGAGCCCAGGCGTTCTGAGGTCATCGCCGAACTTGGGGGGGAGCAAGACTGCGAGACGTTCTTCAGCCAGCTGCAAATTTGTCACAGCGATAAGGGGTTCGACACGCTGGAGCAAGAGGTCGATGCACGACTTCGCAAGCATGGCACTCTTGAGGGTATTGCTACCCTCAAGAACATTGCGTTGAACTGGGCCACGCGGAAGAACTTCCCGCCCCCGGATGGCTGGATCACGCTGGAGCAAGTCCGCAACATCCTGCGGTCGACGCCGCCGGCACCTTTGCCTGAAGACTTCGTTGTTCCCCCGGGTTACGAGGTGCCTGACGAAACATTTCATCGGGAGTTCGTCCGTGACGCTGTCGGCGCTACGGGGAGGGCAATCGTGCTCACAGGGCCGCCGGGCCGTGGGAAGAGCACATACCTGAGCGCGTTGTGCGACACACTTGCCGAGCGCGAGATCCCCACGGTCCGACACCACTACTTCCTCTCGACGACGGAGCGGGGGAGCGACCGGGTGAACAGCTACGTTGTCGAGCAGTCCATCGACGCTCAGATCAAACGGTTTCATCCCGATGTTCAGGCTCCAGCGGGCGACCTGCGCTCGCTCCTTGAAGCGTGTGCTTCACACTACAAGAAACAGGCCAAGCCATTCGTTTTTGTCCTGGACGGATTGGACCACGTCTGGCGCATTAACGCTCAGGACAAACGGCCGCTGGACGATGTGTTCTCCCAAGTGATCCCATGCCCAGACAACATGGTGCTACTCGTTGGAACCCAGCCTGTGGACGACGCCCAGTTGCCGACGGATCTGCTTGCCTTCGCGCCCAAGGCCGAGTGGCGCACGCTTCCGGCGATGTCTGAGAACGCAGTTCTGTCCTATTTGCGAAAGGCGTTTCAGGAAGGCAGGCTCACGATTGGCTTCGAGGGTGAGGATGGTTCGGATGCGCAACTGCAGGAAGCTGCAACCGCGCTTCGCACGAAGACCAATGGCCATCCTCTGCACGTCATCTATGCTACCGCGGAGCTTGAGCATGCCGGTCGCAGCTTGTCGAAGTGGGATGTCGAGCAACTGAAGGGAGACTTAAGCAAGGATGCAAAGTTTTACTACGCATCGCTTTGGGAAGTCCTTCCTCCAAGTCTCAAAGACACGCTGCGGCTGGTATGTGCCTTCTCGTTTTTCTGGCCTAGGGCTGCATTCGGAGAGATCGCAGCGAAAGTCGGCGCGGCGGAGCCGGAAGTCGCGAAAGTGGAGCATCTGCTTCACTCATCGGCGGCAGGCCTGAAGGTTTTCCACGAAAGTCTGGCGGTATTTGTGCGTGCGACCGCAGGCTATTCCGACCGCATTAACGAACTGATGCCTGCTGTGGCAAGCTGGTTGGAAAGCACTGCGCCCACATCGCTACGCGTGAACTGGCTGTGGACGGTTCAGGCGAGGATGGGGGATCCCAAGAATCTCATCACAGGCCTCACCCGCGATTGGATCATGCTCCGCCTGGAAGAGGGATATCCAGAGTCGCTCTTTGATACGCTGCTGTCCGATGCATTGGTTGCAGCGCTGGATACCAACGCGTTCGCTGAAGCCTTTCGACTAGAGCACCTCAAAGCGCGGATGGTCGGTGGCAGTCAGTACCAGATGCAGAACGATGACATGGCCAGGCTGATCTCGTACACGTTGATCCTGACTGAAGAGGAGGGTGTAGTGCGGGAGGCTGTTGCCTCTAGACATGAGGCAGACATCTTGCGGCTTGCCGCACTAGGACTGGCGCTGCGTGCTCGGGGCGACAAGATCGTAGCCGAGGCTTGTGGTGAAGAGGCCCTTCGTCGGTTCAGAGGCTTGAGCCGTTTCTCCAGCAGGTACTCGTCGAGCGCCGGCTCAGATGAATATCAATTCCTCATCGAAGCATTTGCGCGCCTTGGTGCCATCGGCGCGACCCCGGCAGCGCTGGCTAGGCTAGTTTCTGAAAACGGGCCGTTTGTTTGGATGCCGCGAGTCCAGATGCTTGTTGAAGAGGGTAACCTGGATGACTTGATGGCGGCCGCTGCTTCGCTCGCTTCTGGTGAAAGCAAGAGCATCATCAGCGATGCGTGCGTCCGTGCGGCGGCGACCGCTGGAGTGAGCATCGCGGAGCGCGATGACTTCAACGAACTTGAGCGAACCCCCTTCGTCGCTGCCGTAGAGGCGGCTCATACGCGGGCCTCGAAGCCGTTGAATGGGCCTATCCCCATTGAGTGGCTCAAGGGCAACTACTACGAGCGCAAGGAAGATCTGGCGACACTCGCGCACCACTGGTTTTTCAGCGCCGTTCAACTGAGCCTGTGCATGGCTGCGGAAGGTCAAACTGCCTTTGAGTTCGTGCGGGCTCCCGTCTACGAAGACCGGAAGAACATTACCGACTTCCTCAACGCGCTGTCTGTGGCGGCGGCACAGGTTGCACACCATTGGTGGCGGGGGGAGTTCGTGGACTTCCATGAGCTGTTCGAGTTGCTAAAGACGGTGGAGTTCAGGCGCTTCAGGCAAAGCCATGACGCGAGCTCTGCAGCCGAGGACTTTCGGAGCGCGCTGCATCGCATTGCCTGCGATATCCGTCTGGGCAGTATTCTGTTGGACCACTTCGACGACGTGGCCCTGACCGACGAAACCATGAAGGCGGCGGGACAGCAGGCTTGGTTTGACTGCGCGTCATTCCGCACTCAGTACGCTTCCGGATTGTTGACGAGGATGAGCGACGATGCGGCGGCTGCGTTCGTTCAGTCCCAACGTGTCTTGCTTGATGCAGAGATTCGCCAGGAAACCAGCGTTCATCTTCAGATGCCGCTCCAGCTATGTGCCATTGCGTTAGTTCATGGCTTGAACTCCAGCGCTCGCGAGTTGTGCAAGCAGACGTGGGAGCTGACAACTGGCTATGCACACCGCAAAGACCCTACGCTGAACAACACGGTCGACGCTATCGGCTATTTGGTCGATGTCGCCCCGAACGACGCTCGCCGCTTGCTCAGCGTTATTGCGCCTCAGGTCCACCACGTCTTGGACTACACCGATGGGAAGGGCACCAGACATGTTCTGGCGGCCGCCGACCGACTACTTGCGAAGCTGAAACCGTCAGCTTTGGTGACTAAGTACGAGGAGCATACTCACGCAGGCGACTGGTCGCAGGCAGAAGACAGTTTGCGGGAATACGTGGAGCAAGGTGTCAGGGATGGTTGGCCGCTTGACGCGTTGATGCGAACCGGACTGCATCCGGAGATCCATGACGCTCTGAGTAGAATTGCACGAGAAGGCAGCGAAAGCGCTGGGGAGCGACTTCGAGTACTTCGGGAACATGTCGGTTGGGACATCGGAATGCTGCAGCGAACGGAGAGTAATGGCAGCGATAGCGAAAACAAACCATACACTGAAGATGTCACGACTTTTGCGCCGGAACAACTCGGTGAGCTGCTCGACAGCTCATCAGCCAGCTACAAAGAGCAACTGACGCTCCTTCGTACCTGGTATCAACATTGGGAAAAGGCTGGGCAAGGAAAGCGACTTCTTACGGCACTCGACGGTTTGCTTCTGTCGGGAGAGGGCAGGCTCCGGGGCGTTTTGGAGCTGTCTGATTTGGCATTTCAGACTAGACGCAAGCTAAGTGGCGCAAAGGCGGCATGGAAGTATCTCGTTCAGGCGCACATCCATAGCGGTGGTTGGATCGGATTTATGGAGAAGGAAGAAAAGACCCGCAGCAGACTCGATTTAGTCGTCAAGCACTATCCGCAGCGCTGCGACGAGTTCGTCACTGCGACGACCTACAGTATGTTCGGTGACCCCGAACCTCCACGAGTGGCACCTAACGAAGTGATGGTCTACTTCTATGCACGACAAGGGCGCATCGCAGAAGCCGTGAAATTTGCCGAGACGATGGTTGGCTGCGTCATTGAAGACACTCGTACTCTACCATTGGGAAAACCACGCTGGGCTGTCGAGCTAGTCCAACTTGAAGGAGCGGAAAACTGATGGACGAGCTTCGCATCCTCATAGCCAGGCTTGGTTGGCCGTCGACATCTGCAAGGTGGTGGAGCATGCAGGAGCTGGCAGCTCGGCTAGGTAAGGCTGCTATAAGGGATGAGACTGAGTACGCGCTGCTTCAACAGCTGAGTTCGCGCAAGCTTGAGGCCGAAGTGGTTGAGGTGCTGTGTATCTTCTGGATGGCAACGCAAGCGTACGGCTACTCACCTAGCCTCAAGCTGGCTGAAAGCATCCCGAAATCATCAATACTTTCGGACCTGCTACTGGAAAGCTTTGGTATGTTTGCCGAAGACGACGAAGAACTGGAGGAGGCGCCCGACGACTTCGAGATTCCCCAAGACTTTGACGGTGTGCAAGGCTCAGATCTACCTCGGATGTTCCGGACTTCTATGGGCGAGCTCGAAAGCCGCACTGGGTTTCCATTCGTCCGGCAGATGGCTTTTGAATGGGCAGCGAATCGATCCGCCTACCCGGACGCCCCGTTCCAAGGAGATCCTTGGCACTTCTCACGCCCCCTAGGCGATGGTTTCATCGGACAGCTCTCCTCGCGGACAGCCCTTCGGGCTATCTCTGCCTACCTTCGCACGTTGGCGGTGGCTGAAGAGTTCTGGGGTATGCCAACGGATCGAGCGGAAGCTAGGGCTCTCTTGGCTTTGCCAGTTCATCCAACCTTGGCCTTGCTCAGACCTCAGCGCCCGGTCTGGTTTCCCGCGGCGACTGACTTCGACGGCGATATAGAGGCTATCGAATCATCTGTACGAGGCTTGGAAGCCCACGTAAAAAAAATACGGCCCGATGACGAATTGATCGCGTTCAGTTCACCAATATTTGTATCGATGGTGCGGTGTGTGGAGGTTTCACTGGTCCGTTGGTCGCAAGCGGAGGGCAGCAGCACCGCTGACAGTGACTTACCAGCACATTTGGAGGATTTCTGGGCCAATGGTTGGATGCTTCGCAGTGCGTCCTATGACCCCTTAAGCACGACAACTATCTTCGTGCCGCCCCAACTAGGCGGGCTGACGGAAGAGCAATGCAAGGCTTGGCCACTTGCTGCGCCGCTTGATTTCGACCGTTTAGGTTATCTCCAGCACGACTTATATCCTGGACGGCTTTTCCTTCCAACGCTACCTGGCGCTGACCACGCCGAACTTACCCCTTGTGACGGGCGGTTGGAGGTTAAGGTAGACGAACAGGTAATCGCGGACCTCTACTATTGGAATGCCGGTTGGGGGGCTGCGCGACCCATTCAGTTTAGTGGTAACTGCGGTACCGCCCTCATTTCACGGGGCACTACCTATCGGGAAGGAGCTGTTTCGACGGAAGGTTCGGTGCGCTCGTTCTATTTTTGGCAAGTGAGAACGCTGCACCGAGACAACACTTTTGACTCCTTCAATCAAACGCTGACGACGGGAGCCATGTTCGTTTAGCTTACCGGCACCTCATAGGCTTCGTTTCGCCAACCGCGCCTGATTTGATTTGGCCGGCTCATTTAGTCGAAACCGGACGATGGCTGAACGATGTGCATACCAGTACTCCGCGGGAGATACGTAGTTGCTGCTTCTTGAGAGCAGTGAAGTTAAGTAACCCTACGCTTCATTGACTCACGCAGTGATTCGAATCGAGCCCCTAGCGTGCGCAGAATATCAGTAGACATCGTTAGGAACGCTTATAGGGACTCTGACGACTACACATTGCGGTACGTATTGATCGCCTACTTCTTAGAAGATGCGGAGCTGCAGGGTTCCAAGGTCGCGAGACGAGCGAGTCAGTCTTATTTGACTAATGTTGACATTTGAGTCAACCGGCCATAGAGTTTTAATGGTAGCCCTTGAGGCACTTGATTTTTAACCCCCTTGAGGGATTTGCAGAGCCCGGTTGATTTCCGGGCTTTTGCCTTTCTGAGGCTATTGCTCGCGCAGCTAGCAGCTACTACCCCAGTGGGTATCTGCCTGGCGTACTCGAGGTGAGTTGGGCGGACGCTTGCTCCTTTAAGCAAGATTGATCACCTTATGATCGTTCATCTTACTCTTGAGCACACGGTTCTCGTCCAATAGCACCTCATTGACGGACGCGAGATGGGCGATCTTGGCCCGCAGTTCCTCTATCTCCTGACGATAGGCTGCGGACTTCTTGCGCTCAGCAAGCAAGCCTTGGTGTTTCACATCACGCATGGCGCGACTGGAACGCCCTTGAGCCTCGCGGATAGCCTCGGCAATTCCTGGGTAGTAGTTGTGAATTAGCGCCGTTGATACTCCTGCTTCGCGGGCGACTGCGGTGATCGTAACCTTGGTTTCCCCTGAGCGGGTACGTCCCTTTTGGATGCGGTAAAGCGCGAGCCGCAGATCCTTTTCACGATCCTCAGCCGGCTTGTAGTTGGTTGCCTTGTCGATAGGCTTCATGCGATCAGGGTCTCCGGGTCCATGCCTAACTGGGCCAGTACGTCTCGGCACCGATTCAGGTCGCGCTCAACGCGCTGTCGTCCGCTCTCTCCAATGTCTGGGCAATGCAGCAGCCCTTTCAGATCATCGTAGAGTCGCTGGTATATGGCCGCATGGCGGCGTCCAATCACGGCGTTGTTACAGTTGCCGCAGCGGGTACGTTCTAGAGTATTGCCGACGCAACCGTCGTTGTCCGCGGTGCACCAAGCATGACCGTTGCTGCGAATCGCAGTGCTTTCAGCAATAGACTTCAGCATCGAGGCGTGATCCTTGAATATCAGCAGGTTCTGGGGTTCCCGCTGCCACTGCTTGAGCGCACGACCATAGCCGCCAGCCATGGGGTCGTCGCCCAGCCAGTAATCAACGATGCCGAGTTTTATATCTTGCAATTCCGTCTGAATATCGGCGTACAGGTCTAGGTCCAAGTGCTGTCCCCAACTGTCGTCTAGCGCGTAGCCCAAGGTCATGTCCAGTGACCAGTGCGCGTAATGCTCCTTGAGGTAACGCAGGTCACCGAAGCGGCTATGCGCGGCGTAGTTGGCAAACTTGCGGCGGAACTGGTGGCTGGTGAGACTCCAATTCAACCCGCAATCCTTGATGAATATGTTTAGGTTGAAACCCAAACCCCACGTGGTAAGCGTGCGCACTTGGTTACCCTTTTTTGGATATACGCCGAGAAATAACGCATGCCGGTGCTTTTGCGCTTCGACAATTTGCGGATCATGTGGGTTGGCGCGGCGGCGCTGTACGATCTCTGCGGCGATCATGGCCTGATAGGGCGCGCACCAGCGTTCCATCACGCGCAGGCTAAGCACGGCGGCCTCAGGGATCATCCAGTCATGAATTCCTACGTCAGTCTTGTCCGACCGCGAGCGCATCCAATGATAGATGGTGCCCTCATCGTCTTGGGTACGGTGGTGCGCACCCAACTGCAAGTTTGCCAACTCATGGTGGCGACAGCCGGAGGTGCTGGCCAGGGTGATGTAGCAGGCCGTACGCAGGTCGCTCAGCGCCCTATTGAATGCTCTCAGACCTCCCTTCCGACCACTATCGCTCAGAAGGCGATTCTTGGCCGCTATGACGGCTTCGCGACATTGCCTCTTTCGCTGCGTCGCGATGACTTCCAACTTATCGCGAAGGTCTAACAGTTGATGGCCGCGTTCAACCTGCAGGTAGGCCCGTTCGAACAGGATGCAGAACACATCATCGGGGATTAGTGGTGTCGTGCTGTCTTTCTTCTGACGGGAGCCGCTACCGGTAAGCCCTGCCATTGCTAAAGAGGACGTCTCTGGCCAGGGATGCTTTGGTATTGGGTCATTGGTGTACTGGCTCAGTTCATAGAGCGCTTCGACGGCCGCTAAACGTCTACGTAGTCCCTCTTGCGACAGCGGTTTTCCCTTAGACCGGTGGGGTTGCCGGTACGCTTTGCAGGCGGTCACATAGCTCGCACATACCAGAGGTGTCACCCCGCCTAGGTGGTCGAGCTTGAGCGCCTCCAAATGCCGAAGGAATATCATTGTATTAAAGAAAAGTTGTCGCACTATGCCGCCTTTAGGCCGACCCGAATCTGTGCGCCCACGCCGGAGATAACGGTACAGCACCGCCTTCATTACCCCCCGAAATACCGGTGGCACGATGCTGAAGTCCAGTCGTGTTTTGCTGGCAGAGATGTTGTTGGGGAAGCCGTCGAGTTGCCAGGTGTTATCGCCGTAGCAACTGAGGATGACCCAGTGTTCACCAACCTTGGTCGCGCTGATGATCAGAGCGTCGCGCTCGGATTCTGCGAGCTCACACACATCGTTCGGCTGGGTGTGAAGAGGTACCTGGGGTAGCGCCGCCAGGAGGTTGCCGTTCATGAAAATGTCTCCAGGCTGTCAATCAAATCAATCGACCAGAACTGGTGTGGCTGGGTTCGGGCGCGCTCACGGGCGGCTTCCACAGCTGTGGCCTTAAAGATGCCGCGACGCAGCCCCTCGGTAACGATGTAATGCTCAATCAGTCGTGGAATGTGGGCGTATTCCCGTGCCCAGCGCCGCTTGTCCATGCGCGAGCGCTCGGTCAGTACGCGGAAGTAGAAACTGAACAGTTTGTACAGATCTTCTGCCGTCACCGCGTAGTGCTTGCAGCGCAGACAGTTCATGAAATTCATGCAAGTCGCGCCTTCGCGCGCCGGGGCGTACTGACCGTATACCAGGTCGGAGCAGTGGCCCATGGGGGTGTCCCTATAGGTCGTACCGATGGTACTAGTCAGCAACTCCTGCACCAGTACCTCACCCATGAACTGCCAGTTGCGACGGGCATCTTCGCCAGGCACCAAGTAGTTCTGGTCGGCCACCTGGGGAGTGTTGCCGAGCGCCGCGGCGGAGGTCGTTAAGTCGCCATCGGTCAACTCGAAGATACGATTAGCGAAGGTCTTGCGAAGGCGCGAGACATTGATGCGCAGTGCCTTCCCCTCGCTGTCGGTCAAGCTATATTTGGTTACGAGGCTACTTGTTGCCTCAACTAGCGCACTTGGATTCAAAGCCGAGACTCGACTGACGCCCTTACCGCTACCATAGCGATATAGCCATACTCGGCCCTTCAGGTTGTCCGGGGCATCTGCATCCAGAGACTCGGTCAGCGACATCACGCGGCGGATTAGTCGCTCTACGTTGGTTCTCACGCTCGGTGTTGATTCCAGGAGGCGATTGGCGTCCGAGTCTGAGCGTAGCGCCACTTTGCTGGTGTTGTAACCACGCCGCTTCCATAGCACCAGAAATACGGCGTTGTCTTTAGGGTGTGGCCGCAGGCAGTCCCGGCCCATTTCCAGCAGTGGAGTTGTATTGCGTCCGGTGTGCAGCGCAATGACCAACAAAGCGAAGACCAGTAGTTCTTTGGTCACTGGTGCGTCGTCATTCCAGATCGGCTTAAGTGCCTGCCTGAGTGCTATTGTGAATGCTTGTAGCTCGCGCTTAGACAGCGCCGTCTCGCCCTTGCCCTTGAGGTTGCTGTTTGGGAAAGGGTTGCGCGGAAAGGTGGCTGCATCGCCGGAGTTGATAAGAGTGATCAGCCCACGCCGACCCAAGGCGAGCAGCACAGGCTTGGTCTTCGAATAGACGCTCTTCTGAGAATTAATCACCCAGCCCTGCCCCGCCAGATGTGTAAGGTAGCCGTCGACCAGATCCCGATGTAAATCAGACAAAGCTAAGTCACGACTAAAAGCCATCCTACGCAGCACGCAGTAGTCGAGGAAATTGCACAGGCCAGTGTTGCAATAGCTGACAATGGTGGTGACAGAGGCGGCTTGGTCCTGGCCGGCGAGGAACCGCTCGATTTGACGCTGACAGACGTAGGTAACGTGGTCGATGCCGACGCCGTACCAGCGGCCAAAGTTGAAGCGCCGGGCGCTAATAGTGCTCCGACAGAACTCGACCGTAGTGTTCGTCGGCGGGATGACCTCGGGGAGAATGACCACATTGCCTGTTGCGTTGTGACAGTGCTCGACTTGCGGGATGCTGAGATCGGTTTTAGTAAATACCTTGCGCTTGCCCATCAAGTCCCCCCCACTAGTGCGTTCAACTCATCGTCATAGGCCAGCACAGCCTCGTCGGCTATTTCGTTGACCAGATGCAGGTAAACCATGGTTGTTTGAATCGAACTGTGGCCAAGTTGCCGTTGGATGAATACTAGGGGTTCCAGTCCGCTCGCAGGATTGCGTTGAAGACTGATCAGGGTATGTGTGGCATAGGTATGTCGGAGCATGTGCGTATGGACCTTAATCCCCGCTCGCTTGCCTGTCTCGCTGATGATCCGATTGAGGCTCTTACCGTCCTCACTGTAGGTTCGTCCGAACTGGTTGAGGAGCAGCGCCCTTTGCGGGGGCTTGCTCAGCGACGCACGCTCGCTGCGGAACTTCGTCACATAGCGATAGAGTTCGGCCATAAACCCGCGACTAACGTAGATACCTCGCGGTTTGCTGCCCTTGGTCACCATGCCGCTGCCGTCGAATGGATCGAGGTAGATGCGAAGGTTGCGCTCGGTTCGTAGCGCCTTGTCTGGATCGAACACATATGACAGCGGAAAGGCGGCGAGCTCCTCGCGGCGCAGACCCGTATGTAGCGCCAGGCGCATCATCATGCGGTGATGAGGGTTCTCCGCAGCGGTCAGCAGCGCCTTGACATCGGCCATGCTCAGGAACTTTGGCAGGGCCTTATGTCTACGCGGCATCACATCGTTTGCCATAGCCTTGCCGCCACTGGCATCGATATGTGCAAGAAAGCTTTTACCGCGCCTCACGCTACGTTCTTCATAGGCAAAGGGTAAGCGTTTCACCCACCCCTCCTTCAGCGCGAACTCGTAGAACTTGCAGATGTAATGCAGGCGCTGGTGAGTGGTGTTCGGTGCCAGTTCGCACGCCACCAGGCAATAGTCCCGGTAGGCCGCCGCAAGGCTCTTGGCCTCGCCACGATCAACGTCGCGCCAGTCGATCTCATGGGCCTGGAGAAAGCTGAAGAAATCATACAGCGCGCGACCGGTGCTGGGCCAGGATCGCTTAGAGCCAATGACCCCGCGAAACAGGTAGTGACGAAAGAACTGATTGGCTGGGACACAACTTTCCATTGAGTCCCATAGCAGAATGGGGAATCCAGGATACGGTTGCCCAGCGATCACCAAATCGTCAGTAGCCCACACAAGCTCCATCTGCCATCCCCTGTACTGACCAGGCAGCCAATCCCTTTGTCTGCTCTGGCAGAGTTAGGGCCATCAGATCGACCCTCAAGCACATCTTGCAACTATGAATTCGTGAGGGTCTGTTTCTATTAGACGGAATATTTAACGGTTGCAAGGTGCCGGATCATAGGGCATTCCTAAGGGTTTGCAGGTTGGCGACCTGGCGGGTGAAGTCGGCGGCACTGAGCCGTGGCGTGGCAGTGGTGCGCATGCATTGACTGATAAAACTCGGGGCTTGGCGGCTGAGGCGACTGAGGCTTTGCCACTGCTCAGCCACCGGTAGGCGCTCAAAGCCTGGCTGCCGTTGGCGGGCGCGGCGCTGAATATCCTGTTGCAGGCCTTGCAGCAAACGCTGCTGGCCGTTGTGACGGAGGATAAAGTCGGCGCTGGCGCGTAGGTGTTCTTGCAGTTGCCGGCGGTGCCGGCTGACTGCCGGTTGCAGTGGGCCTTGGCGCGGCGCCAAATGCCACAGTGTGGCCAGCACCAGTAGCAGCAGCGCCAGCAAGGCGTGCGGGAAGTAGCGCAGCAGTAGGCTGAACAGGTCGTCGTGGTCGGGGTTATGCACCAAGGTCACGGCGCTGTCCTGGCTTAAGTACCAGAGCAGCCAGGCATTGTCGTAGCGGTCAAGGCGCTTGTTGGTCCAGATCCAACTGTCGCTGAGCACGGTGATCAACCCCTCGCCGTGATAGATCTCCAGCAGATGGGTGGCCTCGCCGCTATTGGCCCAGATATGGGCGCGGTCCTGGGCGTCGAACAGGTGAAAGTCCGGATCAAAATCTATGTAGGCCGGGGCTTGTTCGTTTTCCAGGTAGAGTTTGGTTAGGAGGGGATAACGATCCTCTTCGGCCGCTGTGGCCGTCTCGTCGCTTGCGTCTGCATCTGCGGCCGCGCTGGCCTGCTCAGGCGTTGGCGCGGCGTCTGTTTGCTCCGCCTGCGCAGCATCTTCAGCGGCTTGCGCGTTTGGCTCCGTGGGCGTGTCCTCGGCATCTTCTGGTGGCATATCGTCATCCGGCAGCGTCTTGGCCATCTCACTCATGCTGAACTGCTGGACGCCGAGGCTATCGAGCAGCAGGTCGCCGCTCTTGCCTTTGGCTTCGTCCCAGATGGCTTCGGCGACAAACACCAAATGCCCGCCTTTGCTGGCCCAGTCCAACACGCGCTGGCTTTGCTTGGGCGTCATCCGCCGGCGGTCACCCAAGAGCAGCAAGGTGTGGCCGGCGCTGGGTAAGTCGTGCAGGCCATGTAAGTCATTGGCCTGTTGCACGCTGATACCTTGCTGGCGCAGGAAGTGCTCGGCGGCCAGATACGGATTAGCCTTGGCCTCGGGCGATGGGCCGCGCTTGATGGAGTCGGTATAGGGTTCCAGCTGATTGAATAGTTCGACACCCAAGCCACCCAGGATAATCAGCAGAAGGCCCAGCAGCATCAGCTTGTAGCTACGCTTCATGGCGCCACTCCTGGGCTATCCAGCTGCTGCCAGGCTTGGCACAACGGTTCTTGTAGCTCCGCCGGCGGTGGCCGGTGGCCGTAGGCGATGTTTTGCCAGGCGTGGGTGAGCTGCTGGGTGAAGTGGCTCAGCGGGGCTTGATTAAGGGTGCTGACTAACTGCAGGACTTCGCTTTCAGTGTGAGCGCTGCTCAGTGGCAGATGCTGCTCATGCAGCAGTCGGCTGAGCAGCGCGCGATAGAGCAGACCCAAGGCTTCACGGGGCTGCTCACTCCACAGACGGCGTACTTCTGCGAGCACATCATCGGGCAAGCTCTGCGGGCTGACTTGCAGGCCAAACAGTTGTTCTGGCTTTTGCCGTTCTGCTTTAGTGGAGCGCTGGACCCGGCCAACGAAGGTTTTCAGCCATTCGCGGTAGCGCCATAACAGCCAGCCGATTAGCCCAAACAGGCTGCTCCACAGCAGCACCTCAAGCACAAGGGTCAGGCCATTAATCGCGTTGAGCCATTTATGCAGGTTGAGCAGGCCATTGAAGAAATCCGCGCCGCTGTCGGATTCTTCTTCATCTTTGGACTTGGCCGGTTCATCCACGAAACGCCAGCGAGTGACGCTTTGTTTGTTTTCAAAAGGCGGTTGATTGAGCAGTTGGTTGATGCTCTGGCGCGCTTGCTCGCTGCTCAATTCTTGTTTGAGCAGGCGGGGTGCTTTGGGGCCGTTGGCGTCTTGGGCCAGGAGCGCTTTGCTGTCGTCGGCCATCAGCGGAGCGGGGGCTTGCACCAGTAGTAGGCCGAGGCTCAGTGCCAGCACCGTTGCCACGCCCTTTAAGCGCTGGCCCAGTTGGCGCAGCTTAAGTTCGAGATCCCAGGCTTCTAATGAGGTGCGCCGGTTTAAATAGAGGGTGAATCCACAGGCCACGTAGATCGGCTCCCACACAATCAGCACCAGCACATACAGCGCATTGGACAGATGCTCTAGCCAGAACCACTCTGGCGAAGAGTCATCGAACAGCTTTTCCCACTGCCAATTGGTTTCAAACTGCACTGGCAGCATCAAGTAAAACAGGCCCAGCAGACCGAAATACAGGACGTATTCCATGTGGCTGCCCACGATGGTCAGCCAGCGGTCGGTGCGCGAACTGCGGTCAATAAGGTTGAAAAAACGCTGTTGGCGGGCATCGCCACTTAGCCCTTCGAGCTGCTGAATAGGCAGGGCGAAGCTGCGCGACAAGCTGAACCTGCGCCAAGTCAGGCTGGCGATTAACTGGGGCTTGAGTAAGCCCGGCCATGCCTTGAGCGCTTGTTTGAGGCTGGGCGTCGCACCAAATAATGCGTTACTTAAGATATACAACGGCAAGCGCTCAAAGGCCGGTTTGAGCCACCAGAACAGCAGCACGACAACGCTGGGATAGTCCCATAACAGCAGGCAGAGCAGGCCAAACAGCGGCAGGGTGATGATCGCCCAACTGAGCATTAATAAGCCGGCGTGCTGCTTGGCCAGCAGCATGCCAAGGTCAATCGCCTCCCACGGCGTGCGTGGACGAATCACTACACTGGCTTCACTCAGGCGCATACGCACCTCGGCCAGCACGGGCAAAATAAGTCAGCACCAAGATCCAGAGCAGCGCGCCAACGGCATATTTAACGCCAGGGCTGGCCCAGGTCATCGACGACCAATAGGCCTCAATAAAGGCGGCAATCAGCAGCATGCCCGTCACCCCACCAATCAGCCGCACGCTGACTTGCGCCGCCAGGCGCAGGGCTTCACCGCGGCTGTAACGCCCCGGCACCAGCAAGGCCCAGCCGAGTTTTAAACCTGCGGCGCCGGCCAAGGCGATGGCGGTGAGTTCAAAGGCGCCATGGCCCACGACAAACGACCAGAAGGTCTGGCTGAAACCAATATGGGTCAGGTGACCGGCCACGGCGCCGATATACAAGCCGTTAAACACCAGAAAAAACAGGCTCCCCAAGCCAAAGAGCACGCCGCTGGCAAAGGTCTGAAAGGCGATGCCGATGTTGTTCATGATGTAGAAGCCGAACATCATCCAGTCTTCACTGGAGCCGCGCTCGGCTGTCCGGCCAATGCGCCTGGCCGCAGGGTCGTACATGGATTCCATGTCACTGACTTGATCCACCGGCACCAGCGCGTAGACCAGATCGGGGAAGCCGTACACCAGCAGTCCCATCAGCAGCAAACTGCCGAAGAACAACAAGCTGCCAGCCAGCACAAAGCGCCATTGCGCGCGTACCAGTCGCGGGAAGCCGGCCAGGATAAAGCCGATTAACTGTCCGGCCAGCGGGCTGCGGTGGCGGTACAACTGCTGGTGGCCGCGCAGGGCCAGTTGCTGCAGTTGCTCGACCAACTGACTGCTGTAGCCACGACTTTGCGCCAACGCCAGTTGTTGGCACACACGCCGGTAGTGGGCGGTAAAGTTCGCGCTGCTGTCGGCATCGGCTTTACCGCGTTCGAGCAAGTCCAATTGCTCAGTAAAGCGCTGCCAGTCGGATTGATTTTGGCTTTCGAATTGACTCTGTTTCATGTCGGCCCTAATAAGCCACGGGCAATCCCGTACAGCTGCTGTTCGGCTTGTGCCACAGGAACCTGCAAAGGCTCCGCCATCAGGGTCGCCAGTTCCAGGCGGCGGGCCGGCGACAGCTCGGCGGCGCGCTCGGCAAAGCTGAGCAGGGCACGTTGTTCGTCTAGGCTCAGGGCGCTTGGTGGGTTAATGGGAGGTACATCCGGCAGCGTCACCGTCTTGAGCGGTTGCTCGCGATAAACCACCAAGGTGCCGGCGGCGATATCCCCGATTCGCTTAAACGCCGGATGTTGCAAGCAGCTGAATAGACCGAATGCATAACCCACCGGCAGCATATCGACCGCGCGCAGCAGGTTACGGGTCAAGGAGGCCGCCCAGCCAATCGGCGTGCCATCGTCGTGAATCACCCGCAGGCCTAGCCAGTGTTTGCCGG
Source organism: Pseudomonas sp. 5P_3.1_Bac2 (assembly GCF_025465995.1). Taxonomy (GTDB): domain Bacteria; phylum Pseudomonadota; class Gammaproteobacteria; order Pseudomonadales; family Pseudomonadaceae; genus Aquipseudomonas. The sequence continues at coordinate 233,871 of NZ_JANLNY010000002.1, forward strand.
GCGAGCGGCCCTGGTTGAGGACTTCAAACAGGACCATGTACCACCAGTTGATCAGAAACAGCAGGATCACCCCAAGGCCCAAACCGAAGTCGCCCAGCAGCGAGAGCAGCACATACAGCACGCCCAGCAGAGCACCGCGAATCGCCAGGTCGATGGCAAAGGCCAAAGCCCGTACCGTGGGTCCGGCGGGACGCAACAGCAGGTCGATGCCTTCTGGGGTTTCAACCCGCAAATGGGTATCCAGCAGCGTTTTGCTAGCAGTGTGCAGGGGGGCTCTGAGGCTTGGCGGCATAGCTCGGCAGCATCCTATAAACCCGCGTCAACACTTGGCGGGCAGGGCGCCAACGCCGCCTTGGGCGACGCTGGCATCAGGTTATTGTGCCGCAGGCAGCACGCCGAAGATGGTGCGATAGAGCACACCGCTGGCGATTATCAACAGTGGCAAGGACCAAATCAGGCCGATGCCCAGGGGAATCGCGCTGATTAGAACAATGATTGTCAGCACCACGAGCAGGGCGAGCACCTTAAACCAGTGTTGGCTGATGGCTTTGCGCGAAGTCTCCAAGGCTTGCCATGGGCTAAGGCCACGTTCCACAACCAAGGGCATGGCGAGCATATAGGCGATGCTGAGATAGAGTCCGGGCAGGACAAACAGCATAAAGCCGATGCTGATCAGCAGTGTGGAGAGTACGCCGGTGATCACCAGTGGCAGCAACTTGTCGAAATGCTGGAACAGCTGATTGAAGGCGATGGGCTGGCCCGCTGCGCGGCGAATGCCGACCATCATAATGCCGGCCAGAAAGGGGTAGGTCAGGGCCGATACCAGCAGGTTAGTCAGCAGCTCGCCTACGATGCCTAACTCAGCGCTGCCACTCAGCACGCTGACCCCACCAAAAGCCAGGGTTAAAGCGATGGAGATGGCAATAATGATCAGATAAAACACTACAAAGCCGGCGAACAGGATGCCCTTGCTGCCTTTAACCAGTTGCCAAGCCTCACTGATCAGACCGTCAATGCTGAAGTCGTAGCCCCGCTGCAAGGCCTTCTCAATGCTGAGCACCGGCTGCGTGCTCACAGGGTGTTGCAGTGAGCTGTTGGGGGCCGCGTAGGGGTTCACTTCACTCATTGTGCATCCTTGTTTTTGAGTTATAGATGTTCCGCACTTTATAGGCACTGACACGCGTGCCACAAGTCAGCAGATGTCGCAGTGCTAGACTGATCGACCTTCATATGGGGATAACAGCGTGACTTCCAGCCTATTTTGGTATGACTACGAAACCACCGGTATCGACCCGCGCCGTGATCGACCGCTGCAAGTGGCCGGCATTCGCACCAATGAGCAGCTCGAAGAGATCGGTCAGCCGCTGAATATCTTCTGCCAGCCTAGCCCAGATATCTTGCCCCATCCGGCGGCTTGTTTAGTCACCGGCATCACTCCGGACAAGCTGGCCCAGCAAGGCTTGGGTGAAGCCGAGTTTATGACGCGTATCCACGCTGAGTTGGCGCAGCCGGGCACCTGCACCGTGGGTTACAACAACCTGCGCTTCGACGATGAGATGACCCGCTACAGTCTGTACCGCAATTTCTTTGATCCCTATGCGCGGGAGTGGCAGGGCGGCAATAGCCGTTGGGATCTGATTGATGTGGTGCGTACCGCCTACGCCCTTCGTCCTGAAGGAATTGTCTGGCCAGAAGAAGATGGCCGCGTCAGCTTAAAACTGGAGCGCCTCACCGCGGCCAATGGCATCGACCACGGCCAGGCTCACGACGCCCTTGCGGATGTCCGCGCGACCATCGCCCTGGCGCGGCTGCTGCGCGAGAAACAGCCCAAGCTGTATGACTACCTGTACCAGTTGCGCAGCAAACCAGCGGTGCAGGAGAAAATTCGTCTGCTGCAGCCCTTGGTGCATATCTCCGGGCGTTATGCCGGCAGCCGTCACTACTTAGCTGTGGTGCTGCCATTGGCCTGGCATCCGCGTAACCGCAATGCGCTAATTGTTTGCGACCTGCACAGTGACTGCTCGCCTTTATGGGAGGAGGCCGCTGAAACCTTGCGTCAGCGTCTCTATACCCGCCGTGATGACTTAGCGGATGGCGAATTGCCGGTACCGCTTAAACTTTTGCACATTAACCGCTGCCCCGTAGTGGCTCCGCTCAACGTGTTGCGAGCACAGGACATACAGCGCCTGCAATTGGATATTTCTGAGTATCAGGGGCGTGCTGAGCAATTACGCAGCCATCGCGAGCAATGGCAGGAAAAACTTGCCGAGCTATACCGTGACGAAGGATTTGCTCCGAGTCTCGACCCTGAACAGCAGTTGTATGACGGATTTATTTCTGAACGTGATAGAAGATTGTCTGAGCAATTACGTCAGAGCGATCCGCAATTGTTAGCTCAGGCGCAATGGTCTTTTACTGATGATCGTTTAATCGAATTATTGTATCGCTACCGTGCGCGTAACTTCCCGGCCACTTTAAATCAGCAGGAGCAACAACAGTGGGAGCAATTTTGTCGCTTGCGTTTGAGTGATGAGCAGTACGGTGCGCCTAATACCATTTCTCAATTTGAGCAGGCATTGGAAGAATTGTTTGACAATGGGTCTGCAGAACAGCAAGCAATTTTGTCGGTGTGGCGTGAGTATGTTCAGGCATTACGTGTGACTTATGGCTTATAAATAGTAGGGAAATAGGTAAAGCGCAGACAATAAAAAACGCCAGCAATGCTGGCGTTTTACTTGGCTTGGCGAGCTAGAGCTTAGTCCAGCAGGGTGGCCCAGCCTTCAACGGTGTCACCGCCCCACTTGGCTTTCCACTCTTTCAGGACTTTGTGGTTGCCGCCTTTGGTTTCGATAACTTCGCCAGTGTTAGGGTTTTTGTACTGCTTGATTTTACGCGCACGCTTAGTACCAGTTGCACGGGTAGCTGCACGTGGAGCTTTGCTGTTTTTAGCTTCTGGGTCGAGCATGGCAATGATGTCACGCAGAGACTTTTGATACTCGCCCATCAGTGCGCGCAGCTTGCCTTCGAACTCCAGTTCTTTTTTCAGCTTGTCGTCTTGCGACAGATTTTTCAGGCGCTCTTGGAGCTCTTTGATAGCTTCTTCGGTGGCGCGGTATTGGTTGATCAGCGACATGTGTCTGTACCTGCATCATGGCTTGGTTAAAAGGTGACGTTAATAATAGACAGGCACTTTGGACAAGTAAACTATTTTAAGGTTATTTGTAACATTTGTATTAATTGACACTATCAACGCGATCATAGTTACTCATGAAGCTGTTGAAGTTATGCATATTTATCCGCGCCCGTTAAATTTTCGCCAGCCAATCGGAACTTTCCACTGGGCAAGCAGGCTCGGTGATCTGCCGAGCTCAAGCTCGGGCCAGTGAGTACTGCAGTTTTTTGCGCTAATGATTAAAATGGCGGCTTTATTTGCGTGCTGGAGCCGTTGATGCGTACTTTTCGATTGGTCATCGCCTGCCCTGACGGGGTCGGCATCGTGGCCAAGGTTAGTAATTTCCTGGCCACTTACAATGGGTGGATTACTGAGGCAAGCCATCATTCGGATCCTCAGAGTGGTTGGTTCTTCATGCGTCACGAGATCCGGGCGGACTCCCTGCCATTTGACATCGAGGGCTTCCGTCAGGCGTTTGCGCCGATTGCTGCGGAGTTTTCCATGCAGTGGCGCATCACCGATTCGGCGGTGAAGAAGCGCGTGGTGCTGATGGCCAGCCGCGAATCACATTGCTTGGCGGACCTGCTGCACCGTTGGCACAGCGATGAGCTGGATTGCGATATCCCTTGCGTGATCTCCAACCACAATGATCTGCGCAGCATGGTGGAGTGGCATGGCATTCCATTCTTCCATGTGCCGGTTAATCCGCAAGATAAGCAGGCGGCCTTTGATGAGGTCGAGCGTCTGGTTAAAGCGCACGCGGCTGATGTCATCGTGCTGGCGCGCTACATGCAGATTCTCCCGGCGCAGCTGTGCAGCGAGTACTCCGAACGGGTCATCAACATCCACCACAGCTTCCTGCCGTCGTTTGTCGGCGCTAAGCCTTACCATCAGGCGTCGCTGCGTGGAGTTAAGCTGATTGGCGCAACCTCGCACTATGTCACTGAAGAGCTGGATGCGGGGCCGATCATTGAGCAGGACGTGGTGCGCGTGAGCCACCGCGACAGCATCGAAGAGATGGTGCGCCTGGGTAAGGACGTGGAAAAAATGGTCCTGGCCCGTGGTTTGCGCTATCACTTGGAAGACCGCGTGTTGGTCCGCAACAACAAAACCGTGGTGTTTAACTAAGTCCTGAATCCCTTGGCGGAGGTGTTATGGCTAACCCCTTAGATCGTGCAACATCCAGCGCACCTGAGGTGGTGGGTGAGGGCTGTACCCAGCGCTATGATCCGCAGCAGCTAACGCCTGAGGATGGCACTGAGTTCCCTGAAGCGGCTGAGCTGTGGCAGACCTTGCAACAGCACAAGCCGGCCGATGCAGACGACAGCGAGCCGCCAGGCGAATAATTCAGGCACAAAAAAACGGGGCGCATTGAGCGCCCCGTTTTTGCTGTGGGATTAAATCTTAAAGCTATCCACCAGCTGTTTCAGGCGGCTGGCTTGTTGCTCTAGGTCAGCGCAAGCGCGCAAGGTCGCTTGCAGGTTTTCTACGCCTTCTTGGTTGAGGGTGTTGATCTCGTTGATATCGACGTTGAGTGACTCAATCACCGTGGTTTGTTCCTCGGTGGCGGTGGCCACTGACTGGTTCATGCCGTCGATTTCGCCGATGCGCTCGGTGACGCTGGTTAAGCGGGTGCCCGCTTGGTTGGCGATCTCTACGCTTTCTTCGCTGTAGCGCTGGCTTTCGGTCATGGTGGTGACCGATTCGCGCGAACCGACTTGCAGCTCTTCAATCATCTGCTCAATTTCTTGCGCCGACTCTTGGGTACGGTGGGCCAGGCTGCGCACCTCATCAGCGACCACGGCAAAGCCGCGGCCGGCTTCACCCGCGCGGGCGGCTTCGATGGCGGCATTGAGCGCGAGCAAGTTGGTCTGCTGGGAGATGCTCTTAATCACTTCGAGAATCTGCCCGATGTTCACCGTCTTGCTGTTGAGCGTCTCTATATTGCTGCACGAGGTGCTGATTTTATTCGACAGCTGATTCATCGCCTGGATGGTTTGCTCCACCACCTGACGCCCGTCTTCGGCCAAATTACGCGCGTCCGAGGCTTGGTTGGAGGCGTCCGCGGCATTGCGCGCAATCTCTTGGGCGGTGGCGCCCAGTTGGTTGATTGCGGCGGCCACGCTGTTGGTCCGGTTGGCCTGCTCGTCGGAGTTAATCATCGAGGAGTTAGAGGCGCCGACCACCAGCTTGGCGACCTCATTGACCTGGCTGGTGGCCGAAGACACCTCGCGGATTGAGCCATGGATGCGCTCGACAAAGCGGTTAAAGGCGCTGGCCAGGCGGCCAAACTCATCGTTGTTTTGGATGCGCAGGCGCATGGTTAAGTCGCCTTCGCCTTGGGCGATGTCATCCATGGCCTCGCCCATGGTGCGCAGCGGCCGCATCAGCGCATTAATCAGCAGGCTCAGGAGGAAAATGATCAGAGCCAAGGCAATCAGCACCGCAATCACCGCCGACGTGCGGAATTTGCTCAGCATGGCGTAGGCGGCGTCTTTATCCACCGAGATGCCGACATGCCAGTTAACTGAAGGCAAGCCTTTGACCGGGCTGAAGGTGAGGATGCGCGGTTTGCCGTTGAGCTCTGCTTCGCTGAAGTCAGGGCTGATTTTCGGGGTGTTCTGCGGGTAGATGTCGCTGAGGTTCTTCATCACCTGGGCGGCGTCCGGATGGACCAAGACCTTGCCGTCGGCGCTGACCAAGAAGGCATAGCCCATGCCGCCGAAGTCCAGCGAGTTGATGATTTTGACCAAGGTTTGCAGGCTCAGATCCCCCCCCACCACGCCGGCCGTTTGGGCAGGTGTGGCAATGGTGATGACCAGCTCTTTGGTCCCGGCATCCAAGTAAGGCTCGGTCAGGGTACTGCCGCCGGCATTGACCGCGTCCTGATACCAAGGCCGTTGACGGGGATCGTAGTCGTCGGGCATTGGGTCATCGGGGCGCATGGTGAAACTGCCGTCGGCCGCCCCTAAATAGGTGTAGCTGAAGGTAGAGGTGAGGTTTTTCTGTTCAAGCAGGCCCGTCAGCGCGGCTTCAGAATGATCGCGTGTCAGGGTCTGGGCCGCGCCCTCGATTAATAAGATCCGCCCCGAGAGCCAATTGGATATGTTGCTGGCTGTCAGGTCACCCATCTCGTGCAGGTAACTTTCTAAGTCATCACGGATCGCATTGCGCTGCAGGTAGTCGTTGTACAGGGTGAATAGCGAAAAGGCTGCGATCACCACCAGAGATGCTGCAAGCAGGATCTTGTGACTGAACTTCAGGTTATTGGTCATAGCTTCTTGCGTCCGCTAGGTTCTGGCATCAGTCTTGTTGAGACATAAGACAATCTTTGCCGAACGGAAAACGTCGGCAGTGCTGTCTATATCGACCCTACTGAAGTAAAGCTTTAACTATGGAGATAACAATATGGCAGTAACCGATCAATTCGTTATTGGTGCCGATGGGCAAGGACAACCAGTAGGGCAGGCGCTACGTTTGGCCAACCGGCACGGCTTGATTGCTGGCGCCACGGGGACCGGCAAGACCGTGACCTTGCAGCGTTTGATCGAAACCTTCAGTGACGCCGGCGTGGCCGTGTTTGCCGCCGACGTAAAGGGTGATCTGTGCGGCCTGGGGGCGGCTGGTGCGCCAGAAGGCAAGATTGCCGAGCGCATCGCCGAGATGCCTTGGCTCAATCATCAGCCGCAGGCTTACCCGGTCAGCTTGTGGGACGTTTATGGACAGAGCGGCCATCCGCTGCGCACCACCCTAAGTGAAATGGGCCCGCTGTTGCTGGGCGCATTGCTGGAGCTGACCGACAGTCAGCAAGCGGCGCTGTATGCCGCCTTTAAAGTGGCTGACCGTGAAGGCTTGCTGCTACTGGATTTAAAAGACTTAAAAGCCTTACTCGGACACCTGAAGAATCATCCTGAAGTGCTCGGCGAAGACAGTGCGCTGTTCAATCCGACCTCCGCGCAAGCGCTGCTGCGCAAGTTAGCGGGCCTTGAGCAGCAAGGCGCTGAAGCGTTATTCGGAGAGCCAGCGTTGCAGTTGGAGGATATTTTGCAGCCGCAGGCCGATGGTCGCGGCCGGGTTCATCTGCTCGATGCCACCCGCTTGGTGCACGAGGCGCCGAAGGTTTACGCCACCTTCTTGCTGTGGCTGTTGGCTGAACTGTTTGAGCAACTGCCTGAGCGCGGCGATGCCGATAAGCCAGTGTTGGCACTGTTTTTTGACGAGGCCCATTTGCTCTTCGCCGATACGCCTAAGGCCTTGCAAGAGCGTTTAGAGCAAGTGGTGCGCTTGATTCGCTCGAAAGGCGTTGGGGTGTACTTCGTTACCCAGTCCCCTGGCGATTTGCCGGATGACATTCTGGCGCAGCTGGGCCTGCGTATTCAGCACGGCTTGCGTGCCTTTACCGCTAAAGAGCAGAAGTCGCTGCGTGCGGTCGCCGATGGTTTTCGACCGAACCCCAGCATCGACACATTGACGGTGCTGACGGAGCTGGGCATCGGTGAGGCCTTGGTCGGCACCCTCGAGGCCAAGGGCACGCCCGCCATGGTCCAGCGCGTGGCAGTCGCGCCACCACAGTCGCGCATTGGCCCATTAAGCGAAGGCGAACGCGCCAACTTGATCCGTCAGTCGCCCTTGCAGGGGCGCTATGACAAACCGATCGACCGTGAATCCGCGTACGAGATTCTCACCGCGCGGGTGGAACCGCAGGCGCCGGCCGAGAAGCCAGGTGCGGTGACTAAGAGCAAAGAGCAGGACAGTGGCGGCATTGGCGATATGGCCGGTGAACTGCTGGGTGGTCTGGCCAGCCAAATGATGAAAACAGCAGTACGACAAGCCGCCAACCAGATTGGTCGGCAACTCGTGCGTGGCTTGCTGGGTTCCCTGCTCGGCGGTAAGAGCAAAGGTCGCTAGGAGGGCTCTGAGGCTGCAAGATGCACCGCTATGGTGCTTGTTGCAGCCTGGCTCGGCTTAAACCGTGCAGCTACAGTGCTGGGCCCGCAACGGGCCTAGGCTTAGTCTTGATCGTCGGCGTGTTTTTCTTGCAGCTCTTTTTCGATCTTGACCAGCTCTTTGGCGAAGACCTGATCCATGACCGTGGACTTCTTGCGCCAAGGCTTGCGTTCGGGATCGGGTTGCGCGGCATAAGTCACTACTTCGCCACCGTAAACGTCTTGAAAGCGCTGCGCCTGGCGCTCTAATTCGGCGCGCAGTTCGTCTTTATTCACTTAATTACCTGTTTGAACTTGTGTTGGTTACTAGGCCAAGTGTTATTAGGCCACCACGAATAACCGAAAAGGTTGTTTGCTTATTCACTACTCAGCTTTGCACTTATATGGTGCGGGTAACTCGGAGAATTCTGAAAGCTACCCTGCGCTTATAAGTTGGGCTGTTTTTAGCAGGTTTGAGCAAGATACTTAGCACTGTGACCAAGCTGCTCAAGCACGCCCCGCTAATTATGGCTCACTAGTTGGAAAACTGCCAATTACTTAGTGTGCCATTTGCAGTCCATAGCGCTTGACAATGGTCTCTATTTGCCCGTTTTGGCGCAGTATCAGGAGCTGCTGGGTGAACCTTTCAAACACCTCTTTAGGTACTCTAAGCCTTGAAAATCCTATGCCGTAGGCGATTCCTGAGAGATGCCCGGCATGTCGTAGAGCGTACAGCTGCTCGTGCTCAATCAGGTGCCTGGCAACGTCTTGGTTTAATACCACTACGCCTTTAGTGCCAAAACGGCCAGCATGCAACATGAGTAATAAACGCTGATTGTTGGTGATCAGTTGAATATCAACATTAGGCACATTACGCAGTTTGTCCTGAAGTACCAAGGAGGTCCCCGAGGGGCCGTAAACCCCCACTATATGACCTTGTAAATCACTCGGACTTTGATAAAGAAAACTACTAGCGCGGGTGGTGTAAAAGTCATAACCACTCTGCACTAACATCGGTGTGATATTAAATGCGTCACGCCGTTGATGAGAATCAATAACTGTAAAAATGCCATCAACTTCTCCGTTCTCAGCCATTTGTAGTGCGCGTCGCCAGGGCCATACTTCAATGCTGCATTGCCACTGCAAGGTAAAGCAGGTGAGGTTGACGATTTCGGATAAAGCGCCGCTGGCTTGAGTGCCTCGGGAGTAGCTGAAGGGCGGAAATTCCTCCGTCACAAAGTGCAGCGCTGTGGCCGCCCCAGCGCTTGGGGCGAGCATCAGGTAGAGGACTAACAGTCTGCTACACAACGACACGGCTCAATCCTTAACATCTAAGGCCGCATCTTGGGTGGCGTAAATTCCAACCCAGCGCTGGGCGTTCAATGTGTTGGCGTTGGTTGGTCAGGCGCTTGGAGTTGATGTTGTACCAAGGTTCCAAAACATTTGCAGGATATTTTTATTTTCCGTGCACTAGCAGCCCGGCGCAGCGCCATTGGCGTGGCTGCAGATAATGCGGGCAATAGAATCAAGGCAAGCGGGCGGGAGTGGCGCTGATTGGGCTTAGGTCTAACTATTGGCTGCTCAAGCTTATGGGCAGCCAATAGTGGATGGGATTACTGCGGCTGGTCGCCTAGGGCTTTGCAGCTGGCCGGATAGTTTTGTTGACAGGCGCTTTGGAACAAGCGCCTGGCCTGGGCGCTGTCCTGCGGTACGCCTTGTTCGCCACGCAGGTAGAGGGTGCCGAGAATATGCTGGGCCATTGGGTTACCGGCCGAGGCGGACTGGTTGAGGTATTTGAGCATCAGCACGGAATTGCTGAGCTCGGGGTTATCGCGGCCGGTATAGAGGTAGGCCAGGCTTACAGCCGCCATGGAGTGGCCTTTGTCAGCCGCTTGTTTCCACCAGTACTCCGCTTGTTTGAGATCTTTTTGCGGCTTGCCGGAAAAGTACAGGCTGCCTAACTGGAATTGGCTGTCGAGGTCGCCCTGTTGCGCTTGTTGTAGCAGGGCAGGGGGGATGTTTTGCTGGGTTTGGGTTTGCTCAGCATTCGCTGTCGCCGTGGGCTCTGTCGCCGGGTGCTCAGGGTTGCTGCTACAGGCGCTGAGGAGCACGGCACCGCTGAGCAAAATGGGCAGAGTTAATGAATGAATTAAACGCATGGGCAGAGTGTTCCTTAGGCAAAGTTAAAGCGTTGTAATAGCCACAGACTCTATTACGGCCGGCAAGTTGCCTTATTTATTCAGGTGCGGCGCTGCGCCGCTCTAGACCAGGGCTGAATGCATAGCAGTTTGTCGCATTTAGCATTTAACTGCCTGCGCAGAGCTGCGATTCTAAGCCTTGATACTTTATTTAGGTGGTAGGGCGCAGCATGCAAATCAGCGCAGATTTTGACAGTGGCAATATCAACGTCCTCGACAGCAGCAACCCGCAAGATGTGCGTTTGGCCATCCGTCCGGATAGTCACAGTGGCCACTTTCAGTGGTTTCACTTTAAGGTCGCGGGGCTCAAGGTCGGCCAACAGTATGGCTTTAGTTTGACCAATGCCGGGCAGTCTTCCTATCCCGCTGGCTGGCAGGATTATCATGCGGTGGCGTCCTATGATCAGCAGAACTGGTTTCGTGTGCCCAGCCAGTTCAATGACGGCGTACTGAGCTTTGCCATTGCGCCTGAGCATGAGCAAATCTGCTTTGCCTACTTTGAACCCTACAGCCGTGCCCGCCACCAAAACCTGATCGAGGATGCGCGCACCCTGGCTGGTGCTGAGTTGTTTGCCGTCGGTAAAAGTATTGAAGGCCGTGATATTGAGCTGCTGCGCATCAGCCGCAATGCGCAGGCGCAGCGCAAAATTTGGATCACGGCCCAGCAGCACCCCGGCGAACACATGGCCGAATGGTTTATGCAGGGTTTGCTCGAGCGCTTGCAGTTAGAGGGGGATGACGAGCTGCATGCTTTGCTTGAGCAAGCGGATTTTTATCTGGTACCGAATATGAACCCCGATGGTGCGTTCCATGGCCATCTACGGACCAACATGGCCGGCCAGGACCTTAACCGTGCTTGGCAGACTGCCAGCCCTGAGCGCAGCCCTGAGGTGTACTTCGTTCAGCAGCAGATGCGCGCGGTGGGCGTTGACCTGTTTCTGGATATCCATGGTGACGAAGAAATCCCCCATGTGTTTACCGCCGGTTGCTCGGGCAACCCAGGCTTTAGTCCGCGCTTAGCCAAGCTTGAGAGTGATTTTCAGCGTTTGTTGGTGGATCAAGGCGCCGAGTTTCAAACCCTGTTTGGTTATACGCCGAATCAGTTTGGCGAGGCCAATACCAGTCTGGCGGCCAATGCGGTGGGCTTAGAGTTTGATTGCTTGGCGTTGACCATCGAGATGCCATTTAAGGATCACGATGACCGACCCAATCCGAAGACCGGCTGGAGCGGTGCGCGCTCGAAACAGTTGGGGCAGGATGTGCTTAGCGTATTGGCTGTGATGGTCGGTCAGTTGCGCGACTGAGCCGAATGCTCCGATAAAACACTGCGCCGCTTAAACAGCGGCGCAGTGCCTAACAGGCCGGCTTAGCCGCGATAGTAACGCTGCGGCACAAATGGGCTTTTTGCCACTTTCATCGCTACGCGCTTGCCGCGCACGATGGCCCACACGTCGCTGTCCAGCGCGTTATGGGCGGTTTGCACATAGCCCATGGCCACGGGGGCGCCGAGGGTTGGGCCAAAGCCACCGCTGGTCACGACGCCAATCACCTGGCCGTCGGCATCGACAATTTCGGCACCTTCACGCACCGGCACCCGCTCTTGCGGCAGCAGGCCCACGCGCTTGCTGGCCACGCCTTGTTGTTGCTGGGCGAAGATCTGCTCGGCGCCGGGGAAGCCGCCGGCACGGGCGCCATCCGCGCGACGCGCCTTGGAGATGGCCCACAGCAGGCTGGCTTCGATCGGTGTGGTGCTGCTGCTCATGTCGTGGCCATAGAGGCACAGACCGGCTTCCAGGCGCAGCGAGTCCCGCGCGCCAAGGCCAATGGCCTGCACTTCGGGTTCGGCCAGCAGGCGGCGGGCCAGGGTTTCGGCTTGCGCGTTAGGCACGGAGATTTCAAAACCATCTTCGCCGGTGTAACCCGAGCGGCTGACGTAGCAGTCCACATCCAGCAGGCGCACGGGGGCGAACTGCATGAAGGTCATTTTGGCCACTTCAGGTGCCAGGCGGCTGAGCACGGTCACCGCTTGCGGGCCTTGCAGGGCGAGCAGGGCGCGGCTCTCGAACAGGCTTTCGATCTGGCACTGGTCGCCGATGTGTTGTTGCAGGTGAGCCAGGTCCTGATCTTTACAGGCGGCGTTGACCACCAAGAACAGGGTGTCGTTGCCCAGGTTGGCGACCATCAGGTCATCGAGGATGCCGCCCTGGGCATCGGTGAACATGGCGTAGCGCTGCATGCCCACGGGCAGGTCGAGGATGTCGACCGGCACCAGGGTTTCCAGGGCCTTGGCTGCGCCTGCACCACGCAGCACGATCTGGCCCATGTGCGACACGTCGAACAGGCCGGCTTGCTCGCGGCTGTGCAGGTGTTCTTTCATCACGCCCAGGGGGTACTGCACTGGCATGTCGTAGCCGGCGAAAGGCACCATGCGTGCGCCGAGTTCTAGGTGCAGGGCATGCAGCGGGGTTTTCGCCAGGTTTTCGGTGGTCATGCGCTTCTCCAAAGTGCTGAGTGATTAGCTTGCGCCGCACGCAACTGACGCGTGCGGCAAGGGTTGTGGATGGAAACCGCGATCAGCATTCGATGATGTTGACGGCCAGGCCGCCGCGGGCGGTTTCTTTGTATTTGTTATTCATGTCGGCGCCGGTCTGGCGCATGGTGCGGATGACTTTATCCAGCGATACGAAGTGCTGACCGTCGCCACGCAGGGCCATGCGTGCGGCGTTGATGGCCTTGATCGAGCCCATGGCATTGCGCTCGATGCAGGGCACCTGTACGAGGCCGCCGATGGGGTCGCAGGTCAGCCCCAGGTTATGTTCCATGCCGATCTCGGCGGCGTTCTCGACCTGCGCCACGCTGCCGCCTAAGACTTCACACAGGGCACCGGCGGCCATCGAGCAGGCCACCCCGACTTCACCCTGGCAGCCGACTTCGGCGCCGGAGATCGAGGCGTTTTCTTTGTACAGAATGCCGATGGCCGCGGCGGTGAGCAGAAAGCGCACCACGCCATCGTCATTGGCGCCAGGGATAAAGCGGCTGTAGTAATGCAGCACCGCCGGCACGATCCCGGCGGCGCCGTTGGTGGGCGCAGTGACCACGCGGCCGCCGCTGGCGTTTTCTTCATTGACTGCCAGGGCGTAGAGGTTGACCCAATCGAGCACGCTTAAGGCATCACGCAAACTGGCTTCGGGGTTCTTGCACAGCTGCCGGTGCAGGGCGGCGGCGCGGCGTTTGACCTTGAGCCCGCCGGGCATGATGCCCTCGTTTCGACAGCCAGCCTCGACGCAGTCCTGCATCACTTGCCAGATGCGCAAGAGACCGGCGCGGGTTTCGGCTTCCGGGCGCCACGCGGCTTCGTTGGCCAGCATCAGTTGGCTGATGCTCAGGTTGTGCTGCTGGCAGTGTTCCAGCAGTTGTTTGCCGGTGGTGAAAGGATAGGTCAGCGGCGTTTGGTCTTCGACGATGCGGTCGGCGCCGGCCGCTTCGTCATCCACCACAAAGCCGCCGCCCACCGAGTAATACTCGCGGCTGCGCACTTGCAGACCGGCTTGATCAAAGGCGCGAAAAATCATGCCGTTGGGGTGATAGGGCAAGGCTTTACGAATCATCGCCAGGTGTTCTTTTTCGACAAAGCGAATGGTTTTTTCACCCAGCAGGTTCAGGCTTTTATTGGCGCGAATCGCCGCCAAGCGCGCCTCGATAGTGCTGGTGTCGACGCTATCGGGATGCGCGCCTTCGAGCCCGAGCAATACCGCCTTATCGCTGCCGTGACCTTTACCGGTGGCGCCTAGGGAGCCATAGAGTTCGGCTTTGATGCTGTGGGTGGCGGCCAGCAGATTTTCGCGGCGCAGGCCTTCGACAAACCGCGCAGCGGCGCGCATCGGGCCTACAGTGTGGGAGCTGGAGGGGCCAATGCCGATTTTGAACAGATCAAACACACTCAAGGACATATTGGACTCCATAAGCGGCCGGCCTTATGGGCCGGCCTGACGCGGGGCAGTGGATAACCGCCGGCGCGCGATAACAAGGTCTGACTCAGGCGGCGTAAACCGGGAAGGTGCGGCACAGATCGCTGACCTGACCGCGTACACGGCTGATCACTTCCGGGTTGTCGATTTCATCGAGAATGTCGCAGATCCAGCCGGCCAGCTCGCGGCATTCGCCTTCTTTAAAACCGCGAGTGGTCACCGCCGGAGTACCGATGCGGATGCCCGAGGTGACGAAGGGGGACTGCGGGTCATTCGGCACGGCGTTCTTGTTGACGGTGATATGGGCGTCGCCCAACGCCGCGTCAGCAGCCTTGCCGGTGAGGCCCTGCTTAACCAGACTGATCAGCATCAGGTGGTTGTCAGTGCCACCGGAAACCACGTCGTAGCCGCGCCCGACAAACACCTCGGCCATGGCGCGGGCGTTGTTGATCACCTGCTGTTGATAGGTTTTGAAGCTGGGCTCCAGTGCCTCTTTAAAGCACACGGCTTTGCCGGCGATCACGTGCATCAGCGGACCGCCTTGGGCACCGGGGAATACCGCCGAGTTGAGCTTCTTCTCGATCTCTTCGTTGGCCTTGGCCAGGATCAGACCACCCCGTGGACCGCGCAGGGTTTTGTGGGTGGTGGTGGTGACCACATCAGCGAAGGGAATCGGGTTGGGGTACAGACCGGCTGCCACCAAGCCCGCGACGTGGGCCATATCGACAAACAGCAGCGCGCCGACTTTATCGGTAATGGCGCGGAAACGCGCGAAGTCGAGGGTGCGCGAGTAGGCCGAGAAGCCGGCGACGATCATCTTCGGCTGATGCTCAACGGCCAAGCGCTCAACTTCGTCGTAGTCGATCAAACCTTGCTCGTCGATGCCGTATTGCACCGCGTGGTACAGCTTGCCCGAGGACGACACCTTGGCGCCGTGGGTCAGGTGGCCGCCGTGGGCCAGGCTCATACCGAGAATGGTGTCGCCGGCATTGAGCAGGGCCAGGTACACCGCGCTGTTGGCCGAGGAGCCGGAGTGCGGCTGGACGTTGGCGTAGTCAGCGCCGAACAACTGCTTGGCGCGCTCGATGGCCAGCTGTTCGACCTTATCCACATGCTCGCAGCCACCGTAGTAACGCTTGCCCGGATAGCCTTCGGCGTACTTGTTGGTCAGGCCGCTGCCTTGCGCTTGCATGACGCGCTGGCTGCAATAGTTTTCCGAGGCAATCAGCTCGATATGGTCTTCCTGACGCAGCTCTTCGGCGTTAATCGCGGCGAGCAGGGCGTCGTCGTAACCTTGCAGTTGATCGTGCTTGCTGAACATAGGTCGCTCCCTCATGGGTTATTCGGGCGGATACGGCGGACCCGCCCCGTTGAGGGGTGAGTCAAAATTCTGGGGTGATACCCGCTTAGGCGGGCCAGCCGGTTGGGCAAGCCGCACCTAAGTGGTTAGCTCGCGCAGGCCTTAGGCGTCCTGATAGGCCTCGATGGACGGGCAGGCGCAGACCAGGTTGCGGTCGCCAAACACGTTGTCCACGCGGCCCACGGGCGGCCAGTACTTACCGTCGATCAGGCTCGCCACGGGGTACACCGCCTGTTCGCGGCTGTAGGGGTGAGTCCACTCGCCGGTCAGCTCCAGCGCGGTGTGCGGGGCGTTTTTCAGCGGATTGTCGGTGGCATCCAGGGCGCCGCTTTCCACTGCACGAATCTCGTTGCGGATGGCGATCATGGCGTCGCAGAAGCGGTCCAGTTCTTCCTTGGATTCGCTTTCGGTTGGCTCGATCATCAGCGTGCCGGCCACTGGGAAGGACATGGTCGGGGCGTGGAAGCCGAAGTCGATCAGGCGCTTGGCCACGTCATCGACGCTGATGCCGCTTGTGTCTTTGATCGGGCGAATATCCAGGATGCATTCGTGGGCCACCAGACCGTTGCTGCCGGAGTAGAGCACTGGGTAGTGTTCTTCCAGACGGCGGGCGATGTAGTTGGCGTTGAGAATGGCCATTTGCGAGGCGCGCTTCAGGCCTTCGCCGCCCATCATGCTGATGTACATCCAGGTGATCGGCAGGATGCTGGCGCTGCCGAACGGCGCGGCGCTGACCGCCCCTTCCTTACGGGCCATGTTGCCATGGCCGGGCAGGAACGGAATCAGGTGTTCCTTGACGCCGATTGGGCCGACGCCTGGGCCGCCACCGCCGTGGGGGATGCAGAAGGTTTTGTGCAGGTTGAGGTGCGAGACGTCGCCGCCAAACTGGCCTGGGGCGCACAGGCCGACCATGGCGTTCATGTTGGCGCCGTCGATGTACACCTGGCCGCCGTTGTCGTGAATGATCTGACAGATTTCGCGGATGCCTTCTTCAAACACGCCGTGGGTCGACGGGTAGGTGATCATCAGCGCAGCCAGACGCTCGCGGTGCTCTTCGGCCTTGGCCTTGAGGTCGGCGATGTCGACGTTGCCTTTGCTGTCACAGGCCGTCACCACCACCCGCATACCGGCCATGCTGGCGGTGGCAGGGTTGGTGCCGTGGGCCGATTGCGGGATCAGGCAGATATCGCGCTGATCGTCGCCACGGCTGAGGTGGTAGCCGCGGATGGCCAGCAGGCCTGCGTACTCACCTTGGGAGCCGGCGTTGGGCTGCAGGGAGATGCCGTCGTAACCGGTGGCTGCGCAGAGCATGGCTTCCAGCTCGCGGGTCAGTTGGCTGTAGCCCTGGCTTTGTTCCGCCGGAGCGAAGGGGTGCAGGTTGCCAAACTCGGGCCAGGTGATCGGCAGCATTTCGCTGGCGGCGTTGAGCTTCATGGTGCACGAGCCCAGCGGAATCATGCTGCGATCCAGCGCCAGGTCTTTGTCGGCCAGCTTGCGCAGGTAGCGCATCAGCTCGGTTTCGCTGTGGTAACGGTTGAACACCTGGTGTTCAAGAATCGCCGATTGCCGTAGCAGGGCTTGTGGCAGTTGGCGGGTGTTAGCCGCCGCCAAACTCTCAAAGGCCGGTGCGGCTTTGCCGTCGGCGAACAGCGCGAGCAGGCCTTCAACCGCCGCTTGATCGGTAGTTTCGTCGAGGGACAGGCCCAGACGCTCGCCATCGATCTGGCGCAGGTTGATGCCCGCTGCGCGGGCTTGCTCGTGCAGCTGCGCAGTACGGCTGCCGGTGGCGATGCTCAGGGTGTCGAAGAAGTGGCTTTGCTCAACGCTGTAGCCCAGGGCCTTGAGGCCGCGGGCAGTGATGGCGGTGAAGGCATGGATGCGCTCGGCGATCTGCACCAGACCTTTGGGGCCGTGGTACACCGCGTACATGCTGGCGATGTTGGCCAGCAGCACTTGGGCGGTACAGATGTTACTGGTGGCCTTCTCGCGGCGGATGTGCTGTTCGCGGGTTTGCATGGCCAAACGCAGCGCCGGCTTGCCGAAACGGTCGATCGACATGCCGACCAGGCGGCCCGGCATATCGCGCTTGAACGCATCGCGAGTGGCGAAGTAGGCCGCGTGCGGGCCACCGAAGCCCAGTGGCACGCCAAAGCGCTGGGCGCTGCCCAGGGCCACGTCGGCACCGAATTCGCCCGGCGGAGTCAGCAGGGTCAGGGACAGCAGGTCAGCGGCCACGGCGACCAAGGCGCCGACGCCGTGGAAGCGCTCGACCAGCTCGCGGTAATCGAAGATGTCGCCATTGCTGGCTGGGTATTGCAGCAGGGCGCCGAAGTAGGCGCTGACATCGCTCAGCGTCGCTTCATCGCCAACCACCACTTCAATGCCCAGCGGCTCGGCACGGGTGCGCAGCACGTCGAGGGTTTGCGGGTGGCAATGTTGGGAGGCGAAGAATTGCTGGCTGGCTTTGTTTTTCGACAGGCGTTTGCAGAAGGTCATGGCTTCGGCAGCGGCGGTGGCTTCGTCGAGCAGCGAGGCGTTGGCGATCTGCATGCCAGTAAGGTCGCTGATCAGGGTTTGGAAGTTCAGCAGCGCTTCCAGGCGGCCTTGGGAAATCTCTGGCTGATACGGCGTGTAAGCGGTGTACCAGGCTGGGTTTTCCAGCAGGTTACGCAGGATTGGGCTCGGTGTCAGGGTGCCGTAGTAGCCTTGGCCGATATAGCTTTTGAACTGCTTATTGAGGCTGGCGATACCTTTGATGGTGGCCAGCGCCTCGGCTTCCGACAGGCCAGGCTGGTTGCCCAGCACGCTGCTGCCCTTGATGCTGTCCGGGATGACCTTATCGGTCAGTGCGTCGATGCTGGAGAAACCCAGCAGCTCAAGCATGGCGGCGGTGTCCGCAGCACGCGGGCCGATGTGCCGGGCGATAAATTCGTTATGGGTGGTCAGCTTGGTCATGACTGGGTCTCAGGCGTCGGCGTTGGCGTTTAACAGGCGGTCGTAACCGGCTTGGTCGAGCAGGCCGTCGATAGCGCTGGCCTCGGTTGGGCGGAAGCGGAAGAACCAGCCTTTACCCAGTGGATCCGCATTGACCAGCTCGGGGCTGGCTTCCAGCTCAGGGTTGATTTCTACCACTTCACCGTCCAGCGGCATGGTGATGTTGCTAGCAGCTTTGACCGATTCCAGCACGGCGACTTCATCGCCGGCGCCATAGCTCTGCGTTTCTGGCAGTTGCACAAACACTACGTCACCCAAGGCCTCTTGGGCGTAAGCAGTGATGCCCACGGTAACCAGACCATCGGCATCGGCGCGCAGCCATTCGTGCTCAACAGTAAAACGCAATTCGCTCATAGCAGTTCCTTAGTAGTGGCTCGCCCAGTTGGCCAGGCGGTGTGCTGATGTCCGGTCAATGTGGCGGACAACGAATCCAATACCCTTAGCAAGGTAGGTGCCATTATGCTTTGTCCCAGAAAAATCAATGGTTTAGCTTTGTTTTGCGGTTACTTACTCAGTGCGCTTCGTAACGATTTCGATACGCTTGGGTAGGGTTGGACTTGAGGTCGTCAGGCAAAGGCGCAGAGGTCGCGGGTTGAATGCTTTGTGTCGCTTTCGATACGGTGTATTGAAAATGATACGAGTGATGGCGTTATGGTCATAAATCCTGTTTTGGGTGAGGTAGGGCTTATTCATCACAGCCATAAAGCATTATTGCTTTGACCCATGCAGCCCCCGCCGTGGGCCGCTGTAGAGCCTGATTCACTCTTTGGAATGAAGCGCAAATACCTCTTTCGGGCGCTTAACCCTCTGGCGCGTCGTGGTTAGTTTGGCCTTTCAACACGAAACCACGCTCTCCAGGAGTGCCGCATGACAACAACAAAAAGACATGCCACCTTGCAGCCCAGCGTATTGGCGTTCGCCATTTCGCTGATCTGCGCTGCGCCTGTCCAGGCCGTTCAATTCAATCTGGGTGAGGTCGAAGTGCAGTTCGACTCCGCACTGTCCGTGGGCGCTAGTTGGGGGCTGCGTGGGGCAGACCCGGACTTGGTCGGCACCCGCAACGGCGGCAAGGCCTCTTCGCAAACCAGTGACGATGGCCGGCTGAACTTCAAAAAGGGTGAAACCTTTTCCAAGATCTTTAAGGGTATCCACGACCTGGAGCTGAAGTACGGCGACAGCGGCGTATTTATCCGCGGTAAATACTGGTACGACTTCGAAACCAAAGACGAAAGTCGTCTGCTCTATGACATCGACGATCACAACCGCAAAACCGCCGCGCAATCCTCGGGTGCGGAAATCCTCGATGCCTTCGTCTATCACAACTACAGCATCGCTGGTTTGCCCGGCAGTGTGCGCGTCGGTAAACAGGTGGTGAGCTGGGGCGAGAGCACCTTTATCGGCAACTCAATCAACACCATCAACCCCATCGACGTGGCCGCTTTCCGCCGTCCTGGCGCGGAAATTAAAGAGGGTTTGATTCCGGTCAACATGCTCTATGTCTCGCAAAGCCTGACCGACAGCCTGAGCATGGAAGCCTTCTACCAGTTGGAGTGGGATCAGACCGTGGTGGATAACTGCGGTACGTTCTTCGCCGGCTCCGACACCGCTGCCGATGGCTGTGATGATCGTCTCGCGGTGTTTGGTGCCGATGTGGCGCCTGGGCTTTCGAACAATACCGGCGCGCCGGGCAACCCGATCTATGTCCCCCGTGCCGGCGATCGTGATGCCCGTGACAGCGGTCAGTTCGGCGTGGCCCTGCGCTGGTTTGCCGAGTCGCTGAATGACACCGAGTTCGGCCTGTACGCCATGAACTACCACAGCCGCATGCCGAGCGGCAGCTTTAGCGTCAGCACCCGGCCTTCGGCGAGCTTTATTCCCGGTGCCCCTTACGCCAGTTACTTCCTCGAATACCCAGAGGATATTCGTCTGTATGGCTTGAGCTTCCAGACCAATATCGAAGGCGTGGCCGTGGCCGGTGAGCTGAGTTATCGGCCGAATATGCCGCTGTCGCTTAACTCCACCGACCTGACCTTCGGCTCCTTGGGCCTGCCGTTCTCGCCGGTGTTCACCAGTGGCTCCGCGCAAAACGTACCCGGTGCCTATATCAAAGGTTACGAGCGCAAACCGGTCACCCAAGGGCAAATCTCGGCGGTGAAGTTTTTCGATCGGGTTCTCGGTGCCAGCCGTCTGACCTTGGTCGGTGAGGTGGGCTACAACCACATCAGCGGTATCAGTAACGACCTCGGCGACCTGCGCTTTGGCCGCGATGCGGTGTATGGCATGGGTGAGTTGCCGGTGCCGGCGAGCATCTGTACTGGCAGTTTGAACGCGGCCAAACCGTCGGAATGTAACTCCCATGGCTTCTACACCAGCAGCTCCTGGGGTTATCGCGCGCGCGCCAACCTGGACTACAACAACGTGTTTGCCGGCATCAACCTAAGCCCAAGTGTGGCCTGGTCGCACGACGTTGACGGTTACGGGCCGAACTTCACCGAAGGCAGCAAGGCCATCAGCCTGGGTCTTAACGCGGACTACAAAAACACCTACAGCGCCAGCCTCAGCTACACCGACTTTTTTGGCGGTGACTACAACACCAGCGTCGACCGTGACTTCGTGGCGCTGAGCTTCGGTGTGAACTTCTGATCAACGCAGTGCTAAAGGATTTTTCCAGTATGAAAAACACAAACATCCTGCAAGCGGCAGCGCTGTCCCTGAGTCTGTTGGCGGGTAGCGTGATGGCGGCCGTCAGCGAGCAAGAAGCCGCGCAATTGGGCGTCACCCTGACCCCGCTGGGCGCCGAGATGGCGGGCAATGCTGATGGCAGCATCCCAGCCTGGACCGGCGGCCTCAGCACCACGGCCGCGGCAGTCGACAGCAAAGGCTTCCTGGCCGATCCGTTCGCCGCCGAGCAGCCGCTGTTCACCATCACCGCTGCCAACCTTGAGCAGTACCAAAGCAAGCTGTCGCCGGGCCAAGTGGCGCTGTTTAAGCGTTATCCAGAGAGCTACAAAATCCCTGTGTATCCGAGCCATCGCACGGCCGCTGTGCCTGATGCGATCTACGCTGCTGCGAAAACCAGCGCACTGAAAACCTCCGCAGTGGATGGCGGTAACGGCCTGCGTAACTTTAACGACAGCCGCTATTACGCCTTCCCCATTCCTAAGGATGGCATCGAGGTGGTGTGGAACCACATCACTCGCTATCACGGCGGTAACACCCGGCGCACCGTGGCCCAGGCCACGCCGCAGGTGAACGGCTCGTACAGCTTGGTGCGGTTTGAAGACGAGGTGGCCTATCCGGCCGAGATGAGCGATCGTGAGCCCGGCAAAGGCGAGAACGTGCTGCTGTACTTCAAGCAGCGAGTGACAGCGCCGTCGCGTCTGGCCGGTAACGTGCTGCTGGTGCACGAAACCATCGACCAGGTGAAGGAACCGCGCTTGGCGTGGATCTACAACGCTGGCCAGCGCCGTGTGCGTCGTGCACCGCAGGTGGCCTATGACGGTCCAGGCACTGCTGCCGATGGCATGCGCACCGCCGATAACTTCGACATGTTCTCTGGGGCGCCGGATCGTTACGACTGGCAGTTGATCGGCAAGAAGGAGCTGTACATCCCGTACAACAGCTTCAAGCTCGACTCACCCAACCTGAAGTACGACGACATCATCCGCGCCGGCCATATCAACCAAGACCACACTCGCTATGAGCTGCACCGGGTGTGGGAAGTGGTTGCCACCTTGAAGAAAGGTGAGCGGCATATCTACGCCAAGCGGCATATGTATTTCGATGAGGATACCTGGCAGCTGTCGTTGGTCGATCACTACGATGGGCGCGGTCAACTCTGGCGCGTGGCGGAAGGGCACGCCCAGCAGTACTTCAACCACAAAGTGCCGGGCTACACCTTGGAAGCCCTGTATGACTTGGTCGCTGGCCGCTATCTGGCGCTGGGGATGAAGAACGAAGAACGCTCGGCCTATAACTTCGGTTTCAAGGCCAGTAGCGTCGACTACACCCCAGCCGCGCTGCGTAACACCGGCGTGCGCTGAGGGCGTAACGAGCAATCCCTTGCATCGTGATTTGAGCGGCCTACGGGCCGCTTTTTTTATGGGCCGCAATCAGTTGCGGCAATAGCGTTGCGCCATAACTTACTTGAGGGGTAGCCTAGGGGTATTCGGTTCCGCACAAAAACTATCAGAACGAGCCGTTATGAATGCTTTCCCGTCTGCTCAGTTAACGGCCCATGGGCCCGTCAACGCCGCCATTCAACGCCCACCACCGGGGCATATTGGCCGATCCGCCCTGCAACAGCGGTTGCTCGCGGCTGATTGCCGTCTGCGCTTATTAATTGCCCCAGCCGGGTTTGGTAAGACCGTGCTGCTGGCCGACTGCGCCCGTCATGCCCCGGCGGGCTGCAATGTGCTGTGGCTGAACGGCGCCGGTTTAACGCGCGAGCAACTGGCCCAGCAATTAGCCGGCGCATTGGGCTATGTCAGCACTGACGCGGATCAGCTGCTGGCGCAAGTGGCGCAAGAAACGCGGCGCTGGTGGATCTTCCTCAATGACTATCCGGCCCAGCCGAATCAGGCCGTGGATCACTATTTGGAGCAGTTGCTGAGCCACAGCAGCGATGCGCTGGGTTGGTGGCTGGGCAGTCGGCGGCGGCCGCTGTGCAACCTGTCGCGCTTGTTGCTAGAGGGTGATTTGCTCGAGATGGGGGCCAGTGACTTGGCCTTTATTGAGGCGGAAGTGGGGCTCTGGCTGGCGCAGTTACAGACCGCGAACCCAGCCTGGGCCAGCCGCTTGTATCAGCAAACTCAGGGCTGGCCCGCCGCGTTGCGGCTTAAGTGGCTGGCGGCGCAGAGCGAGGGCGTAGAGGCTGAGCATGAGCACCTGCTGCTGGAGTATGTCGAGCGTGAGGTGTTGCATAACCTGCCGCAGGAGCTGCGCTCTGTGCTGTGTCAGCTGGCGCAGTTAACGCAATTTAATCCGCTTTTGTGTGAGCACTTATTCGGTGTCGGTGAGGGCGCGCAGTGGCTGCGCGAATTGCTCGAGCGCGGCGTCTTTATCCAAGAAATAGACGGCAGCAAAGGCTGGTTGCAGCTGTTTAGACCGCTGGCCACGTTGCTCCAGCAGCACCACAAAACCAGCAGCACCTTGCATGTGTACGCCAGCCAATGGTTTGCCAGCCAGGGTGATCTGCGCAATGCCTTGGAACATGCGCTATTGGCCGGTCAGCCGGAAGTGGCCGGCAGTTTCCTCGAACGTTTTACCGAAGCGCAGGTGCTGGAAGGGCAGAGCCTGCCGCTGATTTTGCGCTGGCGCAGTGAGCTGCCGCAGAGCTTGCTGTACAGCACGCCGCGCTTGATTCTGCAAAGTGCCTGGGTGCTGTTGCTGCTGGGGCGATTGGATGAAGCGCAGCAGTGCATTGATCAACTGGCGCGCTTCCAGCCACGTAGCGATGCGCCCCGCACCCGCGAGCTGTTCGCCCACTGGCAGGCGGTGCAGGGCATCATCGCCTTTGGCCGGGTGTGCGCTGCCGACACCCGCAGCCACCTGCTCGAAGCGCTGCAAAATCTACCGCCGAGCGCTTGGGCGCAAGCGCTGATGTGCCGCTCGGTCTTAACCCTGGTGGCCATTGGCGAGGGCAATCTGGAGCAGGCGCAAAAGCTCAGCTACGAAGCCCTGCGCCAAGCCCGCGGGTATAGCAATGCGGTGTTTGAGGCCCTGCTGGAGCTGGATCACGCCTTGTTATTGGAATGCCGGGGCGAATTTGCGCGGGCCGAAGCACTGCTGCTGCGGGTGCTCGATAGCAGTTCTGGAGCGCTGGCGAACATACCGGCATTGGCCCGGGTGCAACTGCGTTTAGGCCGTTTGCAGTTGCGCCAGGGGCGCTGTGCCGAAGCCGCAGAGCAACTGCGCATTGGTCTGGCGGGCGCCCTGAGTTTTGGTGATCCGATGGCCTTCCACGGTTATTTGGGGCAGGCCGAGCTGGCCATGGTCCAGGGCGATATCGGCGCGGCCTTTGCCTGCTTGGCTGAGGCCGAGCGTCTGATGCAGCGCCAGCACGTGTGCGAGCCGCTGTACCGTGGCACCTTGTTGTTGGCCAGCAGCCATCTGTGGATCAGTCAGGGCCATTATGCGCGGGCGCGCGAAGCCGCGACGCGGGTGCTGAGCTACAAGCAAAAGGTCAAAGCGATCCTGCCGACACCGAATTTCCCTGAGCTGATTCCGCGCCTGGAGATGCTCTTGCTGCAGCTCGATTTGCTGCAGGGCGTGGACGTGCGCGAGGGTGTGCAGCAGCTGTTAAACCAAGTGCTCAGTCAGGGGCGCCAGGCCTTAGCCTGCGAGCTGTGGTTATTGCTGGGGAGGGCATGCGCGGCTCAAGGTGACAGCCATAACGCCGAGCAAGCCCAGGCGACTGGCGAGGCTCTGCGCGAGCGCCTGGGTTATGTCTGTTTATGGTTTAGCTTGGGTGGCGTAGAGCCGGCTGAGCATAGTCAGACGCCGGGGACTGATGAGCATGGCCTCAGCGGGCGTGAGCTGGCGGTGCTGCGCTTGATCGCCCAGGGTCTGTCCAATCAGGAGGTCGCCGAGCAACTGTTTATTTCCCTGCACACGGTAAAAACCCATGCGCGGCGCATTAACGGCAAGTTGGGCGTGGCCCGGCGCACGCAGGCCGTGGCCAAGGCCAAGGAATTAGGCGTGTTGTAGCTCAGTGCAACGGCACATGTTGTTCCAACTGGCGCAGGCGCTGGCTCAGTTGCAGGCTTTGCGCCGGGTCATCGCATAGCAGCAGGGCATGTTGCAGATCAAAACGCGAGCCTTGCGGGCAATCGAGTAGCTCATAGATATCCGCCCGCGCCAGATGATCGGCCGTATTCGGCGGGCCGAGTTGCAGCACGCGCTCTGCGTCGAGCAGCGCCGCCAGCGGGTTATCGGCGTGCAGATGCAGTTGCCGCAGGTTGCGCGATAGCCGCTGCAGCATGCTATGGGCATCGCAGCTGAGCAGATGGCTGGCGCTTAACTCGGCGTCGCTACCCAGTTGTCGCTGCAGCAGCTCACGGCATTCGCGGGTGTATAAGCGGCGGCCGCTGCACGGGTCGAGCAAGTGGTCGGCACCGGGCACGCGCAGCAAAAAATGTCCGGGAAAAGCTACGCCCTGCAGGGGAATGCCCAAGCCCTTAGCGGCTTCCAGGGCGATCAAGGCGAGCGATAATGGCTGCCCACGGCGGCGTCTGAGCACCTCATGCAGCAGGGCGACCTGCGGGCGCATCGGCCACTCATCTTCTTCATGAAAATCCAGCTCACTCAAGCGCCGCAGCAGCGGCTGCGCCAGTTCGTGGGCAGGCAGGATGGGCAGGCCATGGCTGATTTGCTGCTGCAAATGCCGGAAGTGGCTAAGCCACTGCTCAGGCTCAAGCCCGGGATGATGTTCCGCCGCGACCCACAGCGCTGCCTCAAGCAGTGCCGGTGGTTGTTGCTGTACACAAGCCAAACAAGCCGCGCGTGGATTCATGGCGATCTCCCGGTGACTCAAGCTTTTTAACCAAGCCGGGGGATGGCGTCCAGTATTTAGTCGGCCCAAGCATCTAACTGGCGCCAGCTTAGTCTTGCACTTGAGGGGGGAGTAGGCGTGAGTGATGCGGCTAAGCCCTGTCGGCTAGGGCTTAGCTGTACAGTGCTGTGGTGCTCTTACTCTTCGCTAGGGTTACCCAGCTCGCTCAAAGCATCCGGTTGATTTTTAAAGGCTTTGGCAAATACGTCGCGGTTCTTCGCCATGTAAATACCCAGCTCTTCACCTTGCTCTTCGCTGAGCGAAGGCACGGCTTTTTGCAGCACGTCTGTGAGCAGTTCGGCCAGTTCGAGCATCTTGTCATGACGGTCGGCTTCGGCTTTATCCATAAATAAACGCTCCAAATCCCGGCTGCTGCGATACACCACTTCGACGGCCATTCATCACCTCTACGCCTTCACACTAATGGGTTTATGCTGGTTTTTTATACAGTGATGGCGAGCATAGATCACTTGCCAGGATTTGAACAGTCACAATTGCGCGCCTGCCATAACCCTAGCTCAGCTTCGGGGCTCTGGAGCGCAAGACTGGGGCGCGGCGAGATGCCGCAAGCCTCATTAAACATGGCGTAATGTCATTAGACTGTATGCACAATCGTCATAGGACACTGGCCTGTTCGTTGCTTGTGCAGTTTGAAGTTTGTGCCAGGTTGCTGGCAAGACGGCGGATGGGCCTGGGTCGCGGCTGCTCTGTGGGGGGCATGCACTAAGACGGGGCTTGGGGGGCGTCGAGGCTTCGTTCGCTACGTTCTACCGGCGCCAAGGCCCGGCAATAATTGTTTTTGAATCGAGGTAACAGAGCATGAAGTGGGCAGATACCAGCCGCAAGCGTATGCATGACAGCGCGAACTCGATGGGTAACCTGATGGTTGAGGGTTTCCACTATTTGGGTTTGTTTGCCATTGGCGCGGCGACAGCTTGGGCTTCGGTCATGGCTTTTATGGGCATGATCGAGAAGGGCCAGGCGAGTATTGATGACATCCTGCTGCTCTTTATTTACCTAGAGCTGGGCGCGATGGTGGGGATTTATTTTAAAACTAACCATTTGCCGATCCGCTTTCTGCTCTATATCGCCATCACGGCGTTAACCCGTTATTTGATCGGCGATGTGTCGCATCACAATGCCCCCAGCATCGGCATGCTGTATTTGTGTGGTGGCATATTCCTCTTATCGCTTTCGGTGTTGGCCGTACGTTTTGCCTCGTACAAATTCCCTTCGACGAAGGCCCTTGATGCATCGGGTGAAGCCGTTGGCGATGAGGTCGATAGATAAAGCTTGGCGCTGGCCCGCGGCTGACGGTTGCTGCGTCAGGCGGGGCTAGTCGGCCAGTGGCGCAAACAGCGCCTGCAGGTCTTCTTCGCTGAGTGCCAATTGGCTTTGGCTGCCGCCGGACAGCACGCCTTTGGCCAGGTTGGCCTTGGCTTGCTGCAATTGTTGGATTTTCTCCTCAACACTGCCGCGGGCGATCAGCTTGTAGACGAACACCGGTTTGTCCTGACCGATGCGGTAGGCGCGGTCGCTGGCCTGGGCTTCGGCGGCGGGGTTCCACCAGGGGTCGAAGTGGATCACCGTATCGGCGGCGGTGAGGTTGAGCCCAGCGCCACCGGCTTTGAGGCTGATCAGGAAGATCGGTAACTCGCCGGCCTGGAACTGCGCCACGGGCGTGCGGCGGTCTTGGGTGCTGCCGGTGAGTTTAGCGTAGTCGATACGGCGTGCCTGTAACTCGGCCTCAATCAACGCCAGCATGCTGGTGAACTGGGAGAACAGCAGGACGCGGCGGCCCTGGCTGAACATCGATTCGAGCATCTCCATCAGCGCGCTTAACTTGCCGGAGTCGAGCATGTTCAGTTGCGCGTTATCCGGCTCCAGCAGGCGCAGGTCGCAACAGGCTTGGCGCAGGCGCAACAGGGCTTCGAGGATGACGATCTGGCTGCGGGCCAACCCTTGGCGGGCAATTTCGGCGCGGACTTTCTGGTCCATGGCCAAGCGCAGGGTTTCATAGCGATCGCGCTGGGCGGCGGTGAGTTCGACCCAGTGGGTGATCTCGGTTTTTGGCGGCAATTCAGTGGCCACCTGCTCCTTGGTGCGGCGCAGGATAAACGGCTTAAGGCGGCCATTGAGGTGGGCCAGACGCTGCTCGTTGGCGTTCTTCTCAATGGGCGTGCGGTAGTCGCGGTTAAAACTTTTGCTGTCGCCGAGCCAGCCGGGCATCAGGAAGTTAAACAGCGACCACAGCTCGCCCAGGTTATTTTCCAGCGGCGTTCCCGTCAGGCACAGGCGCTGATCAGCCAGCAACTGACCGGCGGCGGAGGCGGCCTTGCTGCGCGGGTTTTTGATGTTTTGCGCTTCATCCAAAATCAGCAAGCGATAGCGATGGGCGCCTAGGGCTTTAAGGTCGCGCGGCAGCAACGCATAGGTGGTGAGGATGATGTGCTGCTCAGGGATCAGCTTAAACAGGCTGCGGCGTTTCGGCCCGTGCAGGGCCAGCACTTTGAGCTGCGGGGTAAAGCGTGCGGCTTCGTCCTGCCAGTTGGGAATCAAGCTGGTCGGCATCACGATCAGCGCGGGTCGATCCAAGCGCCCGGCGTTGTATTCACAGAGGATATGACCGAGGGTCTGCAGGGTCTTGCCCAGGCCCATGTCATCGGCCAGCAGACCGCCGACTTTGAGTTGCGCCAGACCCTGCATCCAGGCCAAACCTTGTTGCTGATAGGTGCGCAGTTGTGCCTGCAAACCTTGCGGTGGCGGCAGGCTGGCGCCATCCAGTTCTTGCAGTTTTTGCGCGAACTCACGCAGCTGCGCGCCGCCTTGCCAGTGCAGGGCTGGGCCTTGTTGCAGTTGCGTCAGTTGGCTGGCGTCGAGGCGCGACAGGCGCAGGCGCTGAGTGGTTTCGCCGGACTCGCGGACAAACAGATCACCCAAAGTGGCCAGTAGCGGTTTGAGTCGGGCCAGGGGCAGGGCCACGCGCTTTTGGCTGTGCGGCAGGTTGACCAGCAGCAGTTCATCGTCCTGGCGTTTGCTTAACGCTTCGCCATTGAGCAGCCACGGTGTGCGGCGGATTGCTTGCAGCAGAATTGGCAGCAGGCTGATGCGTTGGCCTTCGACCTCAATCCCCAACTCCAGATCAAACCAGCTTTGCTCGGGGTCTTCCTCAACCTCGGCGTACCAGTCATCGACTTGCGCCAGGTTGTATTGGAAGTCCGGCTGCATATGGATCTGCCAGCCTTCCTCGCGCAGCTTGGGCAAGTGCTCGCGGATAAAGCTCAGCCACGAGGCTTCGCCGTGATGTTCATACGCTTCACCCGCGCTTTCCGGCAGCGCATCGCTTTGCCGCAGGGCCACTTGCAACCCGGTTTGCTCTAGGCGTTTACGCAACTGCGTTTCGGCGCTGAGGTCGCGGACGATGCGCAGGTAGCCGGCGCCTTGGCGAATGACTAAGTCCTTGCCCTGTTTGCCACTGGCGTAGTGACCTTGGTAGTCGAAAGCCAGCGCCGCGCGGTGTTGGGTTTGCTCCTGCATGCGGCCTTTGCGGGCATCAAAGTGGACGCGGACCAAGCTGCCCAGACTCAGCACCGGGCTGGGCTTGAGGTGTTCCAGGCGTTCTTCGGGCGGGGTATTGGGTTCGCTGATCAGCGTCGACATATCCACGCCTTGCTCCTGTTGCGCTTGCAGGGTCAGCAGAGCGCTGGCCACGTGTTTGCAGTTAAATCCGACCGGGCAACTGCAATTGCCGGTTACGCCCCAGCCACGGCCATAGGGATGCAGGGTGATGCGTTGTTGGTAGGCGCTGCGCTCATTGCCTCGGCAGGTGGCAAGCAAGGTGGTGTCGCGCAGGCTGAGCAAACGGCTGCGTGCTTGGGTGGCATAGCCCTGGCCCCGGGTAAAATCACCATCACCAAATTCGCCGCGCCAATCTTCCTGACGCAGTTGCCGGATATCGAGCGCCATCAGTGGCACCGAAAAAGTAAAAGCATGAAATCTGCCATAAAGCGCTTTTCTGAAACACAGCCGGTGATTCTTGCATAGGCAGGCGGGGATTTGCAGGATATCGGCCGACCGCACAGCGGGCAGTGGCGAATTTTTTCTTAATACCAGCCTAGGTTCAGCTACGTTGCCCTAAACCCATGGCATTACGATATTGCCCAGGCGTGGCGGCGAACGCCTGACGAAAACGCTGGTGCAAATGACTGCTGCTGGCAAAGCCACAGTCCAATGCCACTTGCGCAATGCTTAGGTGTGGCTGGGCCAACAGTTGCCGCGCCTTGGCCAGGCGCCGCGCTAACACATAGCGATGCGGTGGCAGGCCGCAACTGCGTTGGAACATCCGCGCGAAGTGATAGGGCGAGAGGGCGCAGAGCTGAGCGAGGTCATCGAGACTTAGGGGGCTGTCGAGATGCGCGTCGATATATTCCTGCACACGACGGCGTTGGTGGGCGGCCAAGCCGCCGCGCAACTGCAGGCAAGCTTTGCGCCGGTTGTGTTGCAACAGGCTGTGGCACAACAGCTCATGGCTCAGGCTGGTCAGCAGCAGGCGTTGGCTGGGCTCTTGCCAATCCAGTTGGCTAAGCAGGCGAAAGCGCTGGGCCTGCTGCGGATCATCAATAAAGATGCCTTCGTGCAGATCAAATTCGCGCAGGTCGCGATCCAGTAACTGCACCCCGGTCAGAGCCAGTTGTGCTGGGCTGACATAGAGGTGGATCAGGCGCAGCGAATTTCCAATCACCCAGCTTGACTGATGGCCAGCCGGTAAGACGCAGAGCTTATTGGGGGCGCCGGTTTGCTGCGGCTGGTCACGGCGAAAGGTGTCCCTGCCGCCCTCGAGGTAGCAACTGAGGGTGTGGTGAGTCGGGCTTAAGTAGTCACGATGATCGTGGTGATTGTTCCAGATCGCCGCTGCCATGCCTTCAGTCAGGCTGGCCGACTGCTCCAGGCGCGCGTTGGCCGAGCCCTGCATGCTCTGAAATACCTGCAACTCGTTGAACTGCGCCATAGCTCCCTCCGTGGGGCCATGCTACGCCAGTCTTGGCGCGGCAGCAGTAGCGCGGTTAAAAAAGCGCAAGATTATGCAATCCACCCGGCCAGTGCGGGCGGCAATACTCGCCGTTCGCACTGGCAATGCTTCGCGCTTAGGCGCTGCGCTTAAGTCCTGCCTCATACCAGGCCTTGCTGCGGTTGATGCCTGCGACCAGCCAAAGCATTACCGGCACCTCGATCAACACACCCACTACCGTGGCCAGTGCCGCGCCTGAGTTAAAGCCATACAGGGCAATCGCCACTGCCACGGCCAGCTCAAAAAAGTTCGAGGCGCCGATCATTGCGGCTGGCCCGGCAATGTCATGGCGTACTCGTAGTTGGCGGCACAGGCCATAGCCCAGGGCCGCGATCAACAGGGTTTGCAGCAGAATCGGCACCGCCAGGATGGCGATTACCAGGGGCTGGGCGACGATCTGTTGACCTTGAAAGGCAAACAGCAACAGCAGCGTCGCCAGCAGCGCGCTGATCGACAACGGCCCCAAACGGCGCAGCGCCGCTGGCAAAGCGTTTGCCCCTTGGCGCAGCAAGCGGGCGCGCAGCCATTGGGCAATCAGCAGCGGAATGACGATGTACATCAGCACCGACAGCAGCAGGGTCGCCCATGGCACGCTAATCGCCGACACACCGAGGAGCAAAGCGACAATCGGGGCAAAGGCAAACACCATCACCAGATCATTAATCGCCACCTGGCTGATGGTGAAGTTGGCGTTGCCTTGGCACAGGTTGCTCCACACAAACACCATTGCGGTACAGGGCGCCGCGCCGAGCAAGATCAGCCCGGCCACGTAACTGTCGATTTGCTCCGTGGGCAACCAGTCAGCGAATAAGTGGCGCACACACAGCCAGGCCAATAGGGCCATGGTGAAGGGTTTGATCAGCCAGTTGATCGCCAGCGTCACGGCCATGCCGGCGCGTTGTTCATACACCTCATGCAGGGCGTTGAAGTCGATCTTCATCAGCATGGGAATAATCATCAGCCAGATCAGCACTCCCACGGGCAAGTTGACCTGGGCGATCTGTACCTTGCCGATGGCTTGGGCGGTGCTAGGGGCATAGAGGCCGAGTAGGGTGCCGAGCACGATGCACAGCAGCACCCAAAGGCTCAGATAACGTTCAAAGAAGCCTAAAGGCGCAGTGGGTTGTGGGGCATTTGCTTGCGAGAAGTCGTCCATGGGGCACCAGGGGAGGCTGATTGGGCGGTGTATAGATATGTGGTTGGCAATATATATGGATATCTGTATATTCGCCAAATCGTATTTTTATCCCCTGAGGTGTCTGTGTCTGAGCTGCCTGATCCCACAGCGTTATTTAAATGTTTGGCTGACGAAACCCGTCTGCGCATCGCCTTGCTGATCGCTGCCGAAGGCGAGCTATGCGTGTGTGAGCTGATGGCCGCGCTGGATGACAGCCAACCGAAAATCTCCCGCCATCTGGCGCAACTGCGTGCTTGCGGTTTGCTGCTGGATCGCCGCCAAGGCCAGTGGGTGTATTACCGCCTGCACCCGCAGTTGGCTGCATGGGTCCAGGGCATTTTGCAAATCACCCTGGAGGCTAATGAGGCCTGGATCAAAGACAACTGCCAGGCCCTGCGTGAGATGCGTCGGCCTGAGCGCAAAACCGCCTGTGATTAGTACAAGGATGTCGTCATGAAGATTTTATTTATCTGCACCGCCAACAGCTGCCGCAGCATTTTGTCCGAGGCGCTGTTTAACCATATTGCCCCGGAAGGTCAGCGCGCTTATAGCGCCGGCAGTTTCCCCAGTGGCCAACTCAATCAACAAGCATTGGCGACTTTGCAGGCCGCCGGCGTTGCGACTGCGGGCTTATCCAGCAAGGGCAATGAGGCGCACGTGGCGCTCAATCCGGATGTGGTGATCAGCGTTTGCGACAAAGCCGCCGGCGAGCCGTGCCCGGTGTATTTCGGCCCAGCGCTGAAGGCCCATTGGGGGTTGGTTGATCCTTCGGCGGTGCAGGGCGATGCCGAACAAGTGGCTCAGGCCTTCGCTGACTGCGTAGCGCATATCCGCAAGCGTCTGGATGCTTGGTTGGCCGCCCAGCCTTGGACCTTAAGCCGCGACCAGCAGCAAGCCGTGCTGGCGCAAATTGGCGAACTTTAGGAGCCGTTATGCTGAGTGATTTACCCCAGGTCGATCCGCAGTTGTTCTCTGTCGCGCAGCCCGCCGAGCGCAAGCCACGCTTCCTTCTGCTGTATGGCTCCACCCGCGAGCGATCCTATAGCCGTTTGCTTACGGAGGAGGCCGCGCGTTTGCTTAACGCCTTCGGCGCGCACACGCGGATCTTCAACCCCAGCGGTTTGCCTCTGGCCGATGATGCGCCGGAGGATCATCCCAAGGTCCAGGAACTGCGCGACTTGGTGCTGTGGAGTGAGGGCATGGTCTGGTGTTCGCCGGAGCGCCACGGCGCCATGACTGGGGTGTTTAAAACCCAGATCGACTGGATCCCTCTCAGCATGGGCGCGATCCGTCCGACCCAGGGCAAAACCCTAGCGCTGATGCAGGTGTGTGGCGGCTCGCAGTCGTTTAATGCGCTCAATCAGATGCGAGTGCTGGGGCGCTGGATGCGCATGTTCACCATCCCCAATCAGTCCTCGGTGGCCAAGGCCTTTAATGAGTTCGATGAGGCGGGGCGCATGCTGCCCTCGGCTTATTTCGACCGTGTGGTGGATGTGATGGAGGAGCTGGTGCGTTTTACCTTGCTGCTGCGCGACCATCCGGAACTGGTCAACCGTTACTCCGAGCGTAAAGAGTCGGCTGAGGCACTGTCTAAACGGGTCAATCAGCGCTCGATCTAGATCGATGTCCGGGAAGTATTGGTGCGTCGTTGAAAACCGCTGCGCAGTGCTCATCCAGCGTTGAGTGATTCGACTGTGAGCCCTGCGCACAAGTCTTTATGAGCCCCCGCTAGTAGCTGACAGCGCGACTAACACTGGGTAGTGTCGCGGCTGATTGGTTTTTCTCTGAGGTCACCATGCTCAACACTCTGGGTCTGTACGCGTTGACCGCGCTGGCAGAAATTCTCGGCTGCTACTTGCCTTATCTCTGGTTAAAGCAAGGCAAAAGCATCTGGCTGCTGGTGCCGGCGGCCTTGTCCTTGATGCTGTTCGCTTGGCTGCTGACCTTGCATCCCACCGCTGCCGGGCGGGTATACGCGGCCTATGGCGGCGTCTATGTGGCCATGGCAATTGTCTGGCTGTGGTTGGTCGACGGCATTCGCCCCACCTCTTGGGATCTAGTCGGTGCCGGCGTCGCTTTAGTTGGCATGGCAATCATTATGTTCGCCCCGCGCGGCGCCTAAGCGGCGCTTAAAAGCGCAAGATTACGCACCCCTTATTCCACTTAGCTCTGGCAGGCTGCTGGTGGTGATAAGGAGGTTGTGATGAGTATTGCGTTGTATGTGTTAACCGTATTGATCTGGGGCTCCACCTGGATTGCCTTGAAGATGCAGTTGGGCGAGGTGGCCGTGACGGCCTCGATTGCCTATCGCTTTGGCTTGGCCGCACTGGTGTTGTTCGCTTTTTTGCTGTTGAGCGGGCGCCTGCAGCGTTTGGATCGGCGTGGACAAACCTTCTGCTTATTGCAGGGCTTATGTTTGTTCTGCTTCAACTTTATCTGCTTCTACAACGCCAGCCGCTTTATCCCCAGCGGGTTAGTCGCGGTGATCTTCTCCATGGCCACGCTATGGAATTCGCTGAACGCGTGGCTGTTCTTCAAGCAAAAAGCCACGGCCAATGTGCTGCTTGGCGGGCTCTGTGGCTTATTGGGTTTGGGTTTTTTGTTCTGGCCTGAACTGGCCGGCCACCAAACCAGCCAAGAAAGCCTGTGGGGCATCGGCCTGGCCATGCTCGGCACCCTGTCTTTCTCGTTCGGCAATATGCTCTCCAGCATGCAGCAAAAAGCCGGTTTTAAACCGCTGACCACCAACGCCTGGAGCATGCTTTACGGCACCTTGATGTTGGTCGCACTGTGCTTAGTGACAGGTACACCGTTCGATTTTGAGTGGAGCACGCGCTATGTGGGCAGCCTGCTATACCTCGCTATCCCCGGCTCAGTGATCGGCTTTACCGCGTACCTGACTTTGGTCGGGCGCATGGGCCCGGAGCGTGCGGCTTACTGCACTGTGTTATTCCCACTGGTGGCGCTGAATATCTCGGTGTTTGTTGAAGGCTATCAGTGGACGGCGGTGGCGCTGGTAGGTTTGGCCCTGGTGATGCTGGGCAATGTGTTGGTGTTTAGGAAGCCTAAGCCGAAGGTTGAGTTGGAGGTGGCGTGAGGTGCGGTTGGTTTAAGTAGGGATGTGTTGTTGCCTGCACAATAGATCGACTTTAGAAAGGGTTTCACCCTTAACGGGCGAGCTACTTTTTTCTTGGAAAAAATATCCAAAACCGTTTGCCCCAGCATCCGGTCCTGCGCTGCGGGCTCGTGTCCGGAATCACTGCTCCAGAGGCCCTCAGCGAAAGGCCGTAGATGGTCCATCGCTGCTTTCGCGGCATCCTCTTCCACGGTAATTCCGAGCCCCTTCCTGAAGGGGCAATTGGTGGTGTTCTTAGTCGTTGTGGATTTCCAGGTTTTTGCTGTACGAACATGCGGCCGAAGGCTGATCCACTGTTGCGTCATTAGCGGTTTTAAAAACCTTGGATTGTCCACGATTGTGCGAACATCGCCAAAGCCCCATCAGTGACGTAGCCTGGATTAGCTGCCTGGCGGCGTAATCCTTGGGTATCCGTATTGAGGGTTTTTTAGGCGCTGCAGGCTTACAATTTTGCGCTAAATATTTGGTTTGGGGACGCTGGCTGGTGTTTTATCAGTTATTTATCTGTGATACCAAGTGGATGTTTTGACTTTGCCTTCTGGCGTATATTTTTTAAGAAGATCGGCCATTAGCGATAAGTTTTCATATCCTTCAAAGCGTACGTTGGCGAAGGATTTAGTGGTAAGTAAAAGAGATTTAATATTGCCTTTGGTACGCTGTATTCTCAAGTGTTCAATATCTGATAGCGGTATGCTGATGACAGTGCCCTGGTTTGATATTTCAATTCTCTCTGCTGGCTCAGAAATCTCTACAGTTAGGTAGGATGAAGTATGAGTTTTTAAGGTTTTGTATGCTCTTATCAAGTGCCTGATTAGTAGGAGTAATGTAAGTGCTGCTATTGATTTTTGTGTGAGGCTTTCGCTGCTTATTAGCATTGCTGAAAGCGCTACGACTAATGCGATAACCGCTAGTAAAGAGAATTTTGATTTTCTTTTTTGGCTACGGATGTATTTATCTGATGCGGTAAATATCATGTTTTTTTTGCTCCAGAAATTTAAGGTTTTATTTTTGTTTAGAGTTGGGTTCGTTGGTCAGCGTTAGTGCGGATATATTGTTAGTACTGACTTCTGGGTTTTTTGTAGGTGGCGAGACCTTATTACTCTGCGGTTATTCAGTTGAAAAATAGCACTGAATTTTTTGAGCTGATATGTATATGGACAGGCTTTTACCTTAAATGTATGGGGAATGGCAGTCCCGTCGCAGCCTTTGTGAAATAGTTCCGTAACCTGGATTAGCCGTTTGAGGTGTGGCCGGGCGTGAGCTGTTGGCAAGATGTCTGCGCATGAGCAAGTGGCCGTGT
Organism: Pseudomonas sp. 5P_3.1_Bac2; assembly: GCF_025465995.1. Classification (GTDB taxonomy): domain Bacteria; phylum Pseudomonadota; class Gammaproteobacteria; order Pseudomonadales; family Pseudomonadaceae; genus Aquipseudomonas. The sequence continues at coordinate 270,721 of NZ_JANLNY010000002.1, forward strand.
GCTTAGAACACCCTAAACCCCAATTAATGCCCCAAAAATCATCCCCCGCACACGGCAATTAGGCCGTTGCACAAGCCCTGCATAGCGTTTTTTGCTGCCTTCTTCGGCGTCGCGAATCTTTGCCAACATCTCCTTTACTGTGTTTGCCCGTCGGCATGGCCGTTTCTGCCGGGGTGGGCGGCGAAAGGTTGAGTATTGGCATCCGCGTTCTGCGCTTATTGGACACGTCCGATTTTTTTCAGCGATTGCCCGCTCTAGGCTGGACTTGCCATCGCTCTCTGTCCGCTCTTGTGAAGCCCTGCTTAGCGGTTTGCTAAGCGGTAGCCTCGTGCATCTGGGCAATGGAGAGGGGGCGCAAGCTTGCTCTTATGGCGGGGCACAGGTCTGCGTAGGCAAATTTATTGTGTGCTGGGGCCTTTCTCACTCAAGTGGGCTGGCAGGGCTTTGGCCGGTTGTTAGTTGATCAGGCTAAAAATCAATAGATATACGTGTGTTATGGAGTGTCAATGGATTGGTCAAAGCATTCTCTCGGCGAGTGGGTTAGGCAATACGGAATATATACTCAGACCTCTCTTATGCAGGGCGGTCATCAGCCGGATGATTTACGAACCAATTGTCTGCATCGGCTGATAAGTGAAAATAATAAAAGCTCGGCTAAGACCAGGCTGCATACACGCTGTACCATCAGTGATTATGAGGCGGAGTAAGTTAGGCAATTGATAGTGGAGTTTAAGAAAAATCCTGTTGTATGTGATTCAGCAAAAAGCGCAGTGAGTTTATATATTGAGAAGAATCTAAGAGGGCTGTCTATTAGGTGCTTGGCTGAGGAGTTTGCCATCGGTAAAACAGCGGCCGAGCAGATGTTGTGTGCGGGGGAGTTTTATCTGGCCGGACATGACAAGAGATTGCGGATTAAATAGCTTGACTGTCCGGGCATGCTATGGAATATTTCAGCTGCAGTGGTTGGTTCTATTGTAAACCACATACCTAATCTCACTTAGTTGTGAGTTCTCCAAGAGTCTTTGTCCGTGCTTAAATAGAAATGAATAGCCTCCAGCTTTAATAGTTGGCGGCTGCCCTGTGTTTAAGCGCATGGCCACACCCTTGGAACCTAAGCAAACCGCCGTAAGGCGGTTTTTTATTGTCCAAAATAAATGGGTGAAATATGGAAGTAGCTAACAATTGTGCCGGTTATGTGAAGAATGTAACTTGGGTTGATATGAGCACAGTTTATGTGGAGTTTAGTGAAGAAGCACTGATGCATGATTGGCAGGTTGGTGTGACTTTTGTATTTAATATGATATTTGATCAAGGGGGCGGTTTTAGATATCCGTTGACTACCCAGTCGAAACAATATATTGATGAGCAGAATATGTATTTGGGGCTAGATAGCATGGCGTCCATCAAGGGTTGCTCTTACTTTAATAAGGACCCGAAATATCCAAATTGCTTACGTATTGATCTGAATGCACCAGGTTTTCCTAATATGCTTGAGGTTAGGTTTTACTCTAATTTTATGGCTGGATTTCCAATTGTGCCTAATGCTACTGCAGTGTTTTTTGAGCGTAAATAAAACGAGCAATTAGGCTGTTGTATCTGATAGATATTGGTTTTTTCGCCTGATACATTGATGGTTGTTCATCCGATAGTCTCATCGATTTTTTTGATGTGATGAGACTATCAGTTTTATTTTAGCTTTTATTTTTCTCTGAGTTTTTAATTGATCTGGTTGTAGGCGATTCGTAGTACCGTAGTAGTTAATACAGGTGCGCAGATGTCTACGGGCACTGAGGTGCTATGCGATGCTTTACGGGAAATTGGTGTGGGGGCTAGGTTCAAAACAACCCCAATTGCCCACCAATCAACGTTCCAAAGTCATCATCCACAAACGGCAATATCGCATCGGCCACCGGTTGCAGTTGTTTGCTTAGATAGTGCTCGTAATCCATCGGTGCGCTGATGGCTTCCAGCGGTTGGGGGCCGTGTTGGGTGATGACGTAGTTGATCCAGCCGCCGTTCTGGTATTGCTGGGGGCGGCCGTGGGCGGCGTTGTAGTCGTCGGCCAGGCGCGCGGCGCGTACTTGCGGCGGCACGTTGCGTTGGTAGTCGCTAAGGCTGCGGCGCAGGCGTTTGCGGTAGACCAACAGGTCGTCGAACTCGCCAGCCAAGGTGCGTTGTACATAGTCGCGCACATAGGCCTGATAGCCCTGGTGTTTAAAGATGCGTTCGTACAGCTCGCGCTGAAAGCGTTGGGCCAGCGGCGACCAGTCGCTGCGTACGGTTTCCAGGCCCTTGTAGACCATCTCCAGCTCGCCGCTAGAGCGTTGCACAAGCCCTGCATAGCGTTTTTTGCTGCCTTCTTCGGCGCCACGAATGGTCGGCATCAGGAAGCGCTGATAGTGGGTTTCGTATTGCAGTTCCAAGGCGCTGGTGAGACCGAATTCGTCACGCAGATGGGCCAGCCACCACTGGTTAACTTTGGCCACCAAGGCGTGGCCGATGCGTGCGGCGTCTGCTTCGCTGTGTTTGCTTTTAAGCCAGACGAAGGTGGAGTCGGTGTCGCCGTAGATCACGGTGTAGCCTTCGGCTTCGATCAGGGCGCGGGTGCGGCCCATGATTTCGTGGCCGCGCAGGGTGATGGACGAGGCCAGGCGCGTATCAAAAAAGCGGCAGCCGCTGGAACCAAGTACGCCGTAGAAGGCGTTCATGATGATTTTTAACGCCTGCGACAGCGGCGCGTTTTTTTCCCGTTTGGCGGCCTCGCGACCTTGCCACACCCGCTCGACGATCGCCGGCAGGGCGTGTTCGGTACGGGAGAAGCGCGCACCGCGAAAGCCCGGCACCGAGTGCTCAGCATCCGCCAGGCGCAGGCCTTCAATCAGGCCCACCGGGTCGATCAGAAAACTGCGAATAATTGACGGGTACAGGCTCTTGTAGTCGAGCACCAACACCGACTCATACAGCCCCGGCTGGGACTCCATGACAAAGCCGCCAGGGCTGGCGTGGGGAGCTTTATCGCGCAAGTTCGGCGCGACAAAACCCAAGCGGTGCATCAGCGGCATATACAGATGCTCGAACGCCGCCACCGAGCCGCCCATGCGATCAGCCGGCAGGCCGGTGACACTGGCGCGCTCGAGGAGGAAGTCGAGGATCTTGGTGTGGGCAAATATCTCCGTCACTAGTTCGCAGTCGCGCAGGTTGTAGCGGGCCAGCGCCGGTTTGTCCTCGGCGAACAGGCGGTTGATTTCATCCATGCGCTGGTAGGGCGTGGAGATGTCCTTGCCGGTGCCGAGCAGGGTTTGGGCGACGTTTTCCAGGCTAAAGGAGCTGAACGACCATGTCGCTTCGCGCAGTGCCTCGATGCCATCTATAAACAAGCGCCCGGCCGCCGAGGCGAAGTAGTGGTTGGCGCCGCTGCCGTGCTGGCGCCAGAGCATTTCGCTGCCGTCGCGGCCCAGCAGCAGCGGGATGCCCAGTTCGCGGGAGTGGCGCTGCAACACCTTGAGGTCGAACTGCACCACGTTCCAGCCGATGATGGCGTCGGGATCATAGGTGACGATCCATTGGTTGAGTCGCTGCAATAGCTCGGCGCGGCTGTCGCAGTACTCCAGCTGAAAATCCACCGGTGTGTCATCGGCCTTGGGCTTGCCGAGCATATACACCTGGCGCTGGCCGCAGCCGTGCAGGCCGATGCAATACAGCTCGCCGTACTCGGTGGTTTCGATATCCAGCGAGCACAGCTTGAGCGCTGGGCGGTAGTCGTCGCCGGTTTTCAGCACGGCATTGTGCAAGAGGCCTGTGGCGTCCGCTTCGCCATCGAACAGCACCTGGGCGTTGATAAAGCGTTCCATCAGGTAGCGCTCGGGCGGGCGGATATCGGCTTCGTAGAGGTCGACGCCGATACGTTGCAGCTGTCGGTCCAGGTCCAGCACATGCTGATACTGCTGACAGTACAGGCCCAGCACCGGGCGCTGGCGGAAGTCTTTAAGTTCTAAGGGCTTAAGGCTGGCGCCAGTGAATTGCTCGACTAGCTTTTGCGCCGCGCCCTGTTGCTCCGCCGGCATAAAGGCTACCGACGGCTGATAGGGCAGGCGGAGATGCCGTGGACCCTCGTCGGTGGCCAGCCAGAATTCCACTTGGGTGCCCTGGGGCGTGTCGCGCCAGTGCCGAGTCAGTAGAAAGCCCTGTTGTAACGCCACTGGCTGGATTCCATGGGTGTTGATGGGGGGATTCTACGTGGTTCGCAGGCTGGATGCCTATACAGTATTTCGGTTGCCGCTATTTCGCGCTCGATGGGCACAGACAAATGCGTAATTGCGGGTAAAATGCGCGGTTCGATTTCCCGCACAGATTAGTCCGCCATGTCCCTGCCCAAGCACCACCTTGAACTGTTGAGCCCGGCCCGTGATGCCGCCATTGCCAAGGAGGCCATCCTGCACGGTGCCGACGCCGTATACATCGGTGGCCCCAGCTTTGGTGCGCGGCATAACGCGAGCAACAGCCTGGCCGATATTGCCGGTTTGGTGGAGTTTGCCCATCTGTTCCATGCGCGGGTGTTTGTCACCCTCAACACCATCCTGCATGACGATGAAGTAGAGCCGGCGCGCCAACTGCTGTGGCAACTGTACGAGGCCGGGGTGGATGCGGTAATCGTGCAGGACATGGGCGTGATGGAAATGGACCTGCCGCCACTTGAGATCCACGCCAGCACCCAGTGCGATATCCGCACGCTGGATAAGGCCAAGTTTCTCGCCAATGCCGGCTTCTCCCAGCTGGTGTTGGCGCGCGAGCTGAACCTGCAGGAAATCCGCAACATCTGCGACAACGTCGATTCGGCCGTCGAGTTCTTTATCCACGGCGCCCTGTGCGTGGCCTTCTCTGGCCAGTGCAATATCTCCCACGCGCAGACCGGGCGCAGCGCCAACCGCGGCGACTGCTCGCAAGCCTGCCGCCTGCCATACACCTTGAAGGATGACCAGGGACGGGTGGTGGCCTTCGACAAGCATTTGCTGTCGATGAAGGACAACAACCAGACCGCCAACCTGATCCATCTGGTCGATGCCGGCGTGCGCTCGTTCAAGATCGAAGGGCGCTACAAGGACATGAGCTATGTGAAGAACATCACCGCTCACTACCGCCAAGAGCTGGACGCCATCCTCGAGCAGCGTCCCCATCTGGCCCGCGCCTCCAGCGGGCGTACCGAGCACTTCTTCACTCCCGACACCGATAAAACCTTCCACCGTGGCAGCACGGACTATTTTGTCAGCGACCGTAAGATCGATATCGGCGCCTTCGACTCGCCGACCTTTACCGGTTTGGCCGTGGGGCAGGTGGAGAAGGTGAACAAGCGCGACCTGATCGCTGTGACCGATACACCGCTGTCCAATGGTGACGGCCTTAATGTGTTGGTTAAGCGCGAAGTGGTGGGTTTTCGCGCCAATATCGCCGAGCTTAAGGAGCAGTTCGAGGAAGACGGCCAGCCGCGCTATCGCTATCGAGTGGAACCCAACGAAATGCCGGCGGCGCTTTCGCGTTTGCGCCCGCTACACCCGCTTAACCGTAACCTCGACCACAACTGGCAGCAGGCGCTGCTGAAAACTTCGGCCGAGCGCCGTATCGGCGTGACCTGGCAAGTGCAGGTGGCTGAGCAGCAACTGCAACTGAACCTGCGCAGTGACGATAACGTGGAAGTCGCGGTGAGCCTGGCCGGACCGTTTGCCGAAGCTAAAGACGCCGAGCAGGCCCGCGAGCAGTTAAGCGACACCCTGGGCAAGCTGGGTACCACCATCTACTACGCCACGGATGTGCAGATTGATGCTCAGGCTGTGCCGTTTATTCCCGGCTCGCAGCTTAAAGCTTTGCGCCGTGAGGCGATTGAGGCGCTGACTCAGGCGCGCATCGCGGCCCATCCCCATGGTTTTCGCAAACCGGTCAGCGAGCCTGCGCCGGTGTATCCGGAATCGCACCTGACCTTCTTGGCTAACGTCTACAACGAGAAGGCCCGGGCGTTTTATCACCGTTATGGCGTGCAGTTGATCGACGCAGCTTACGAGGCCCACGAAGAGGCGGGCGAAGTGCCGGTGATGATCACCAAGCACTGCCTGCGTTTCTCCTTCAACCTGTGTCCGAAACAGGCCAAGGGCGTTACAGGCGTACGGACTAAAGTGGCGCCGATGCAGTTGATCCACCAGGACGAAGTGCTGACCCTTAAGTTCGACTGCAAGCCGTGCGAGATGCACATCATCGGCAAGATGAAGGGCCATATCCTCAACCAGGCCCAGCCCGGCAGCCTGCAAAGCTCGGGCGGGGCAGTGGCCTATATCAGCCCCGAAGACCTGCTGAAAACCATCAAACGCAAGTAGTCCTTGGGCGTGCGCCAGCCTGTGCTTGGCGCACGTTGTCTGCGTGCTGCAGTTAGTTGTCTTACAGGCAGATTTGCGACGTTGGCGCTTGTCCGCTTCGCTCAACACCCTAATTAGAGCCTTCGGCGATTTGCCCGACGGAGGGGGGCTTGACGAGCTGAGTGCTAAGCGGTTTGATTGAAACCGGTTTCAATTGCCCGTGTTAGTCAGAGAGTGCGTTTAAACGCACCAACCCAAAGCCCGATAAGAAAAAAGGATCAAGGGTGAACTCCACTCATTATTCTGCCCGTGGTCGCGTCACCATTAGCGAGGTGGCCAAGGCCGCCGGTGTGTCCAAGGCCACCGTATCACGCTACATGGGCGCCGACCGGCAATTGCTGGCCGATGCCACGGCCCGGCGCATCGAGGAAGTGGTGCAGCGCTTGGGCTACCGGCCCAATCGCATGGCCAGCGCCCTCAAGCATGGCCGTACCGGCTTGATCGGCTTGCTGCTGGCCGATATCCGCAATCCCTATTCAGTGGCCGTGATGCATGGCGTCGAAACCGCCTGCCGCCAGCACGGCTATAGCCTAGTGGTGTGCAACACCGCCTATGACGACGATCTGGAACACGCGCAATTGCAGGCGCTGCAGTCGTATAACGTCGATGGTCTGATTGTCCACACCTTGGGCCATCAGGCGCGCACTCTGGCGGATCTGGCTCAAGAGCTGCCGATGGTGTTAATCGACCGTCAGGTGCAGGGCCTGGAAGTGGATATGGTCGGCCTCGATAACCTGCAAGCCATAGAGCAAGCCCTGGACCACCTACAGGACAGTGGCTATCAAGATCTCTTATGCATCAGCGAGCCCTTGGATGGCACCAGCTCCCGCCATGAGCGGGTCAGCGCGTTTACTGCCGCCGTGGCTAAGCGCCCGGGCTTAAGGGGCCAAGTGCTGGAAGTGAATCCACGACTGGCCCAGCAGCTGGATAGATTTGTCGCGGATAAGGGCCATGGCCCGAAAGCGCTGTTGACCTGCAACGGCGTGGCCACCCTGGAAGCCATGCGTGTGCTGAATATCCGCCCAGAACCCCTGTTCACTGAGTTGGGCCTATTGGCCATCGACGAACTGGATTGGTATCCCTTGGTGGGCAGCGGCATCAGTGCCTTGGCCCAACCTACTGGCGAGATTGGCGCGGCGGCCTTTGCCTGCCTGCTTGAGCGTTTACAGGGCAGCCGCTTGCCGGCGCGTCGTCTGGACCTGCCCGCGCAGTTGATCCGCCGAGGCTCTAGTTACCGACAGGTCTAACTGCGCTACGTCGCTCGAACTGTGCTTTGTCGTTAAATGAAACCGATTTCATTCGGATAATAAGGACGTTTCCATGCCTTCACCCAGCGTTGCCATCAGCCTCTCCAGTTTTGGTGCCGATTCCGTACGTAATCTGGGCCAAGTCAGTTATCTGCCCCTGTTAGCGGCCAGTGGTGCGCGGCGGGTGGAGTGGCGTGAGGAGCTGTTTAACAAACTGCCTGAGCCCGCTGAGTTGGCTCAGGCGGCGGCTGATCACGGCCTCGAACAACTGTACTCAGCGCCGCTGGGACTCTGGCGGGCGGACGGCCAGCTGGAACCTGCCGTGATGGAGCGTCTGCAACTGGCGCGGGAGATTGGCGCGGTGGCGCTGAAGGTGTCTCTCGGGCACTGGCAGCCCGGGTTGAATTTGTGCGCGCTGCACCCGCTGTTTGAGCAGGGGCCAGCGCTGTATATCGAGAACGACCAGACCGTCGAGGGCGGACGCTTACCGATTTTGCTCAACTTCTTCGAGGCGGCCACATCACAAGGCGTGGCGCCGGGCATGACGTTCGATGTCGGCAACTGGCATTGGCAACAGCAGTCGCCCTTACAGGCCGCGCAGCAGTTGGGGCCGTGGGTGCGTTATGTGCACTGCAAGGCGGTGCAGCGCCGCGCCGATGGCCGCTTGCAGGCGCTGCCGCCGCAGGACACTGACCTTGAGCAATGGCGAGAGCTGCTCCGTTATTTCGAGCCTAATGTGCCGCGTGCCATCGAGTTTCCATTGATCGCTAATGACCTGCCCGGGCTAACCCGGCGTCATGTTGCCCAGCTGGCTCAGCTTGAAGCTCAGGTGCGCCATGCTTAAGCACGACGTACTGTGTTTTGGCGAAACCATGGCCATGTTTGTGGCCGAGCAGCCTGGCCCTTTGGCTCAGGTTAAAAGCTTTAGCAAAGCCATTGCCGGGGCCGACAGCAATGTGGCGATTGGTTTGCGGCGCTTAGGTTTACGGGTTAATTGGCTAAGCCGGGTGGGCAATGACTCGCTCGGTGAATTTGTCTTGCACAGCTTGCGCGAAGAGGGCTTGGACTGCAGCCAAGTGCAGGTCGATCCGGTGTTCCCCACGGGCTGGCAATTGAAGCAGCGCTGCGACGACGGCAGTGATCCGCAGGTGGAGTACTTTCGCCGGGGTTCGGCGGCCAGCCGCATGTCCACCTTGCAGCTCAACAATGAGCTGCTGCAAGTGCGCCATGTACATGCCACGGGCATTCCCCCGGCGCTCTCGGCCAGTTGCCGCGAGCTGTCCCATCAGTTGCTCAATGCCATACGCAGCGCCGGGGGCACGGTGTCGTTCGATCCGAATTTGCGCCCGCGTTTGTGGCCCGACCACGCCACCATGATTCGTGAAGTCAACGCCCTGGCCTTTAAGGCTGACTGGCTGCTGCCGGGCATAGAGGAGGGGCGCCTGCTGACTGGTCGCGATAGCCCCGAGGGCGTTGCCGAGTACTACCTGGAGCGGGGCGTACAGTGCGTGGCGATCAAGCTCGGCGCCCAAGGCGCTTATTGGCAAGACGCCATGGGCCAGCAAGGTTATGTGCCGGGCCAGCCAGTGGCGCAGGTGGTGGACACCGTCGGTGCCGGCGATGCCTTTGCCGTGGGCGTGCTCAGCGCCTTGCTCGAACGTTTGCCGCTGGGCGTGGCCGTGGCGCGCGGTAACTGGTGCGGCAGCCGGGCGGTGCAGTATCGCGGCGATATGGACGGCCTGCCCCTGCGCGCAGAACTGGATCAGTACCAGGCAACACTTTCACTCCAGGCCTAATGCGCTGGTTTACCAAACGACCGGTGCGCCGGCCCCTGATGCAACTACAAGAACAATTCAGGAGATTTCCCATGCACAACGAACGACTTGCTCCTCGGCGCTGGTGGTACATCCTGCCTATCGTCTTTATCACTTACAGCCTGGCCTACCTGGATCGGGCTAACTACGGCTTTGCGGCGGCCTCGGGTATGGCCGAAGACCTGCAGATCACTCCCGGTTTATCGTCGCTGCTCGGCGCGTTGTTCTTTCTCGGCTATTTCTTCTGCCAGGTGCCGGGGGCGATCTATGCGGAAAAACGCAGTGTTAAAACCCTGATCTTTTACAGCCTGATTCTCTGGGGCAGCTTAGCCACCCTGACTGGGGTGGTGCATCAGGTCTATTGGCTGGTGTTGATTCGTTTTTTCTTGGGGGTGGTCGAGGCCGCGGTGATGCCGGCCATGCTGATCTACCTGTGCCACTGGTTTACCCGCGCCGAGCGCTCGCGCGCCAACACCTTTTTGCTCTTGGGTAACCCGGTCACCATCCTCTGGATGTCGGTGCTGTCGGGCTATCTGATCGAGCAATTCAGCTGGCGCTGGATGTTTATCATCGAAGGGGCGCCGGCCATTATCTGGGCCTTTATTTGGTGGCGTTTGGCCGATGATCGTCCATCCCAGGCCAAGTGGCTGACTGCGCCTGAGCAGCAAGCCTTAAGTGCGGCACTGGAGGCCGAGCAGCAGGCGATCAAACCGGTGAAGAACTACCGTGAGGCGTTCCGCTCGCCGACGGTGATCATTCTGGCGCTGCAATACTTTTGCTGGAGCATCGGGGTGTACGGTTTTGTGCTGTGGTTGCCGTCGATTCTCAAGCAAGCGGCGGGGCTGGATATGATCACTGCCGGTTGGCTGTCGGCGCTGCCTTATCTGTGCGCGGTGCTGGCTATGTTTGGCGTGTCCTGGGCGTCGGATCGCATCCAGAAGCGCAAGCGTTTTGTCTGGCCGCCACTGTTGATCGCCGCGTTGGCGTTTTATGGCTCCTATGTCTTGGGCACGCAGCACTTCTGGTGGTCCTATGCCTTACTGGTGGTGGCTGGTGCTTGTATGTACGCGCCCTATGGACCGTTTTTCGCCATCGTGCCCGAGCTGTTGCCAATTAACGTTTCCGGCGGCGCCATGGCGCTGATCAACAGCATGGGCGCATTGGGTTCGTTCTCCGGCTCGTGGCTCGTTGGTTACCTCAATGGCTCCACCGGCGGGCCTGGTGCCTCCTATTTATTTATGTCGGCGGCGCTGCTGGTGGCCGTGGCCCTGACCGCTGTGCTCAACCCTTTACAGCCAACGCGCCAGCAGCGTCTGGCCCCCACTCACTAGGTATCTGTGATGAAGAAGTCTGTGGTTTTGTATAAACGCCTGTCCGCTGAGCTGATGGCGCGCCTGCACGAGCAGGTCGAGGTGCAGTTGATTGATCCGTCCACTGCGGCGGGGTTGGCGCAGCTGCATGACGCCTTGCCTAAGGCCCAGGGTTTGCTCGGCGCCAGCTTAAAGGTGGACGACGCCTTGCTTAGCCTGGCACCGCAACTCGAGGTAGTCTCCAGTGTGTCGGTGGGGGTGGATAACTACGCCATCGAGGCCTTTAACCAGCGCGGCGTACTGCTCACCAATACGCCGGATGTGCTCACCGAAACCACTGCCGATACCGGCTTTGCCCTGATCCTTGCGGCGGCGCGGCGGGTGGTCGAGCTGGATCGTTGGATTCGTGCCGGGCACTGGCAAGCGGCAATTGGTCCGAGCCATTTTGGTTGCGATGTGCAGGGCAAAACCTTGGGCATCGTCGGCATGGGGCGTATCGGCGAGGCCTTGGCCCGCCGTGCCGCCGCCGGCTTTGGCATGCAGGTGCTGTATCACAGTCGTAACCCGCGACCTGAGGTGGAGCAGCGCTATGGCGCCGGCTACCGCAGCCTGAGCGAGCTGTTGCAGCAGTCTGACTTCGTCTGCCTGACGGTGCCCCTGAGTCCGGCCACGGAGAATCTGATCAGCCATGAGCAACTGGCTCTGATGAAGCCTTCAGCCATTCTGATCAATATCGCCCGCGGCAAGGTGTTGGATGAAGCGGCGCTGATTGACGCCCTGCAGCACCAGCGCATTCGCGGGGCAGGTTTGGATGTGATGGTGCAAGAGCCGCTGCCGCAGGATTCGCCGCTGTTGCAGCTGGACAACTTAGTGCTGACTCCGCATATCGGTTCGGCCACTTTGGAAACCCGCGAAGCCATGGCCCGCTGCGCCGTGGACAATCTTTTGGCCGGCCTGGCTGGGGAGCGTCCGGCCAATCTGGTCAACCCATCAGCCTGGCCGCGTCGCAGCGGCATTTAACCCAGCCTGCGGCTGCTCCTCGGTTATAGGTGAGGAACAGCCGCCCACGATTTCTGTCTATCGGCCAAGCCCCTCGGAAAAATGGGGCCATACTGCATTGACCTGATTGAGCTTGTTGCAAGGAGAAGCACCGGCCATGTCTAAGGACCAACCTGGGCACGCGATACCTGCGCGCCGTGAATTTTTACGCCAGTCCCTCGGCCTGATTCCGGTCGCGGCCATTGCCAGTACCGGCGTCGGTACTGCGCTGCTCAGCCAGTCCAGCCCTAGCGCGGCGGCCGTCACGGCCGAGCCTGCGCAAGCACGGGCCTACAGCCCAAGTTTTTTTACTCAAGAAGAGCTGGCCTTTATCAACGCCGCGGTGGCCCGTTTGATTCCCACCGATAACTTAGGCCCAGGCGCTGCGGATAGCGGCGTGGCGGAGTTTATCGACCGTCAACTCAACACCCGCTATGGCAGCGGTGGCCTGTGGTTTATGCAGGGGCCGTTTCAGCCCGACGCGCCTAAGGAGTTGGGTTACCAGCTCAAGCTCAGCCCGCAGGAGATCTACCGCCTAGGCATCGAGGCGAGTAATGCCTATTGCCAACTGCAATGGGGCAAGCCCTTTACCGAGCTTGCGGCAGAGCAGCAGGAGCAGGTGTTACAGGACCTCGACAGTGGCAAGGCGAGCTTCGAGGACGTCCCTGCGCCGACCTTTTTCGCCATGCTGTGGAGCAATACCTGCGAAGGTTTTTTCAGCGACCCCATTCACGGTGGCAACCAAGGGCTGGCCGGTTGGAAGCTGATTGGCTTCCCCGGAGCCCGTGCAGATTTTATGGATTGGGTCGAGCGCGACGAGCGCTATGCCTACCCGCCGGTGTCCATCAGCGGCGAGCGAGGTTAAGTCATGCGGGTAATGAAAAAAGTCGATGCAGTGATCGTCGGTTTCGGCTGGGCCGGGGCCATCATGGCCAAGGAGTTGACTGAGGCCGGCTTACAGGTGCTGGCGCTGGAGCGTGGCCCGGCGCGCGATACCTACCCCGATGGGGTGTATCCGCAGACCATGGATGAGCTGACCTATAACTCGCGCAAAAAGCTGTTTATGGACATCTCCCGCGAGACCGTGACCTTGCGCCATACCCGTAATGACGTGGCCGTACCGTACCGCCAGTTCGGCGCCTTTTTGCCCGGTACGGGCACCGGCGGCGCGGGGCTGCATTGGTCCGGCGTGCACTTTCGGGTCGATCCCGTGGAGCTGCGCATGCGCAGTCACTACGAAGAGCGTTACGGCAAAAACTTTATCCCTGAAGGCATGAGCATTCAGGATTTTGGCGTCAGCTATGAAGAGCTGGAGCCGTATTTTGATTTTGCCGAGAAGGTCTTCGGCACCTCCGGCACGGCATGGTCGATCAAGGGCGAAGTAGTCGGTCGCGATAAGGGCGGTAATCCCTTCGCGGCGGATCGCTCTAACGATTTTCCGCTGGTGGCGCAGAAGAATACGGTGTCGGCGCAGCTATTCGGCAAGGCCGCCAGCGAGCTGGGCTATCACCCCTACAACCTGCCTTCGGCCAACACCTCAGGGCCGTATACCAACCCCTACGGCGCGCAAATGGGGCCGTGTAACTTCTGTGGTTATTGCAGCGGCTATGCCTGCTACATGTATTCCAAGGCGTCACCCAATGTGAACATCTTGCCGGCGCTGCGTGGCCTGAAGAATTTTGAGCTGCGCAACAACGCCCATGTGCTGCGGGTCAATCTCGACGACGCGAAAACCCAGGCCACCGGCGTGACCTATGTCGACAGCCAGGGGCGGCAGATTGAGCAGCCGGCGGACTTGGTGATTTTGTCGGCCTTCCAGTTCAATAACGTGCGCCTGATGCTGCTTTCTGGCATTGGCAAACCATACGATCCGGTGAGCAACGAGGGCGTGGTGGGGCGTAATTTCGCCTACCAGAATATGTCCACCGTCAGTGCTTTCTTTAAGCCCTCCCAGCACTTCACCAATCCCTTTATTGGCGCGGGCGGCAATGGCATCGCCATCGATGATTTCAACGCCGATAACTTCGATCACGGTCCCCACGGTTTTGTCGGTGGCTCGCCGTTTTGGGTCAACCAGGCCGGCAGCAAACCCATCGCCGGACTGAAAGTACCGCCGGGCACGCCGAAGTGGGGCAGCGCCTGGAAGGCAGCGGTGGCCGAAAGTTACTCGCATAGCCTGGCCATGGACGCCCACGGCGCCCATCAGTCCTATCGCGACAACTACCTTGATCTCGACCCGCAGTACACCGATAGCTACGGCCTGCCACTGCTACGCATGACCTTCGACTGGCAGGACAACGACGTCAAGATGAACCGCTTTATGCTCGAGCGCCTGCAAAAAATCGCCGAGGCCATGGGGCCTAAAGTGATCAGCGCAGCGAGCAAGGTCAACGGCGGCCATTTCGATGCCAACAGCTACCAGACCACCCATTTAAACGGCGGCGCGATCATGGGCAGCGACCCGAAAACCAGCGCGCTGAACCGTTATTTGCAGAGCTGGGATGTGCACAACGTGTTCGTGCCCGGTGCTTCGGCGTTCCCTCAGGGCTTGGGTTATAACCCTACCGGTTTGCTGGCAGCGCTGACCTATTGGTCGGCGCGGGCGATCCGCGAGCAGTACCTGAAGAACCCCGGCCCACTGGTGCAGGCATAAGGAGCGTGCGCATGAACAAGACGTTAATTGCCGCCCTCGGCCTGCTCGCCAGCAGCGTGCTGCATGCCGCCGATGGCCCTGATAAGAAGCTGATCGAGCAAGGCGAATACCTCGCCCGCGCCGGCGACTGCGTGGCCTGTCACACGGCGAAAGGCGGTCAGCCATTTGCCGGTGGCCTGCCCATGGAAACCCCTATCGGCACCTTGTATTCGACCAATATCACCCCCGATGACACGGGCATTGGCCAATACAGTTACGAAGACTTTGAACGGGCGGTGCGCCAGGGCATCGGCAAGGATGGCAGCAGCCTGTATCCGGCCATGCCTTATCCGTCCTATGCCAAGGTCAGCGATGCCGATATGCAGGCGTTGTACGCCTACTTCATGCACGGCGTGACGCCGGTGCAGCAGAGCAATCAGCCCAGCGATATTCCCTGGCCGTTAAGCATGCGTTGGCCGTTGGCGATTTGGCGCGGCCTGTTCGCTCCAGAGGTGCAGGCGGTGGCGGCCAGCACTCAAGACCCGGTACTGGCGCGTGGCGCCTATTTGGTGGAAGGCCTTGGTCACTGCGGCGCTTGCCATACACCACGGGCCCTGACCATGCAGGAGCAGGCGCTGAGTGAGGCCGATGGCGCGGAGTTCTTATCCGGCAGCGCACCGCTGGAAGGTTGGATCGCCAAGAGTCTGCGCGGCGACCACAAGGACGGCTTGGGCAGTTGGTCTGAGGCGCAACTGGTGGCCTTTATGAAGACCGGGCGCAGTGAGCGTTCCGCCGTGTTTGGCGGTATGAGCGATGTGGTGGTGCACAGCCTGCAGTATTTAAATGATACCGACCTCACCGCCATTGCCCGTTACCTGAAGAGTTTACCGGCGAGTAACGCGCACGATCAGCCGTTTAAAGTGGACGAGCAAGTGGCCAAGGCGCTGTGGCAGGGCAACGACAGTCAAACGGGGGCCGCGCTGTATGTGGATAACTGCGGCGCCTGTCACCGCACCGATGGTCAGGGCTATAGCCGGGTGTTTCCTGCACTGGCCGGCAACCCGGTGGTGCAGAGTGAGGATGCCACTTCGCTGATTCATATCGTGCTGGCTGGCGGCACGTTGCCGGCCACTCACACGGCGCCATCGACCTTCACCATGCCCGGTTTTGCCTGGCGCCTGAATGATCAGCAAGTGGCCGATGTGGTGAGTTTTATCCGCGGCAGTTGGGGTAATCAGGCTGACGCGGTGACGGCCAGCGCCGTGGCCAAGTTGCGTGAGCTGCCCCATGTGCCGCCTAAGCCGCCAGTGCTTCAGGCGCAGTCGCTGATCAGTGACACCACGGGCGTCGCAGAGCCGCAGTAAACGCCTTGGCAGGTAGCGCGCCTGAGCGATAAAAGCCACCCCGCGAGTACCGCGCGGTGACTTTTATTTAGGCGTGAGGCAAGGTCGGCTGAGTGATCAGCCAGGCCAGCAGCGGGTAGCAGAAGTAATGCAGGCCGAAGATCAGCACCGCCATGGGACTAGGGTCATTCTGCAGCGCCATGCTGAGCAACAAGCCCAGATACAGCAAGGCTAGTACAGCGCTGTACAGCCCCAGCACACGCCAGCGTTCACTGCTGTACAGATTGCGTTGATAACGCAGGCGCACCCACAGGCGTATGCCGACGCCGGTTAAGGCTGCCACGGCCAAGGTGGCGACCAGGCCACTGAGTTTGCCGACGGTACGCAGCAGCAGGTTAAGCAGCATCACCGCCAGCACGGCGCCGAAGGCCAGGGAGCGGATGGCGACGGGGTTGGAATTGACTGACTTCATGGTTTCTCAATTACAGGCTGCGGTTTAATCCGAAGCGTTTTTTCATAATGGCTTGCAGCAAGCCGGTAGGCACCAGACGTACCAGCCAGGGCAAGCTGCGGCTGCCATGGCCGATGCGCACTAAGCGCGCGCGGTTTAGCCTGAATGGCGCGCAGCAGTTTGGCGGCAAACTCCGTGGCCGGGGTCGGGTTGTCTTGCGAGGCCATGGCGCGGGCGCGGATGCCGTCGCGAATGGGCCACCAGGGCGAGGCTTCATCGATCAACTGTTCCGCCTGCTGGCTGGCGTTGGCGCCGAAGCTGGATTGAATCGCCCCTGGCTGCACCTGCATAACCTCGATGCCGAACGGCGCTAACTCCATCCGCAGGGCATTGCTCAAGGCATCCACCGCCGCTTTGGAAGCGCAGTAGGTGCCGGCGAACGGAGTATGCAGCAGGGAGGAGATACTGCCGATATTCACCACCAAGCCTCGGTTCTGGCGCAGCAAGGGGAACATCGCGCGAGTGACGCCAATCAGGGAAAACACGTTGGTCTCGAACTGCTTGCGCATGGCCTCCACGCCACCATCGAGCAGCGGTCCCATGGCGCCGTAGCCGGCGTTATTGATCAGTACATCGAGGCCGCCGATTTCAGCTTTTAGGCGCTCGGCCAACAGGCCAAGGCTGAGGCCATCATTGACATCCAACTGCACGGCGTTAAATCCGGCCGCAGCCAGTGCGGTCACATCCTCGGGTTTACGCGCGCTGGCCCAGACCTGATAGCCCGCTTGTTGGCACAGATCGGCGAGGGCACGGCCAATGCCGCTGGAACATCCGGTGATGAGTACGCTGGGTAATGCCATGACAAGCTCCGTTCTTGTTGTGGGCTGGGCAAGTTCGCGCCGCCAAGTGCTGGTCGCGTGCGTCTTATTGTGCTCGGGACGCGGACCGCGTTTAGCGAGTGGCCCTTAGGGTGCCCGAGTTTGTTTAGTAATTAAATCGACCTTGCAGACGTTCGGCACGAAACTCCAAGGTACTGGCGCGATAACCGCTGCGCAGCGTCGGCACTGGCAGACAGCTGCGCCACTGCGCACCAGGGGCCAGTTCGCCGGGGCCGCTGTAATGGGGACTGGTGTAGAAGGCCTGCGCCAGATTGACGTTTTCGCCGGGGCGATAGGCCGCCACCTGCCAGGTTAATTCGACTAAGGCGGCGCTGCTGCGGTTGTCTAAGGTCAGCGCCAAGGGCTGATCGGCCGGGCACTGCCCGGGGGCGAAGCTTAAGTGCAATTGCAGGCGCGCCAAGTGGTGCTCGTCGCGCCGCTCCTGCCACAACACCACACTGGCGAGCAGACCGAGCAGCACGGCGGCAGCGCCGGAAATCGGCAGGGCTTTACGCGGATAGCGCAGCAACAGCACCAGCCAGCTCAAGAGCAACAGCGCGCCGAGCAACAGCCACATGGCTCAATCCTCGGCGTGGTCGCGCAGGAACACCAGGCTATCTGGCTTGGACTGTTCAGGGCTGTAGTAATAGCCGTTGAGGTTAAAGTCCTTCAGCGCAGCCGGATCGCTCAGGCGCTGCTTGATCACATGGCGCGCCATCAGCCCCCGGGCTTTCTTGGCGTAGAAGCTGATGATCTTGTACTGACCGTTTTTCAGATCCTTGAACTCAGTGTCGATGATCCGCGCTGGCAGTGCTTTGCGTTTGACCGCGCTGAAGTACTCGGTGCTGGCCAGGTTGAGCAGCACGTCATCGCCTTGTGCGGCCAGGGCGTCATTGAGCCAACCGCTGATTTGCTCGCCCCAGAACTCATAAAGGTTTTTGCCTTTGGGGTTGGCGAACTTGGTGCCCATTTCCAGGCGGTAAGGCTGCATCAGATCCAGTGGCCGCAACACGCCGTAGAGGCCGGAGAGCATGCGCAGGTGGTTTTGTGCGAAGTCGAAATCGTCTTCGCTGAAGTCCTCGGCGTTCAGGCCGGTATAAACGTCACCCTTGAACGCCAGCAGCGCCTGCTTGGCGTTGGACGGATTGAACGGCCGCTGCCAACTGCCAAAGCGCGCCGCGTTCAGGCCGGCTAGTTTGTCGGAGAGGTGCATCAGCTCGGCGATTTGCGCCGGGCTCAGTTCGCGTAACTGCTCGATCAGCTCTTGGGCGTGATCCAGATGCTGCGGCTGGGTAAAGCGTTGCGTCACCGGCGCACTTTCGTAATCAAGGGTTTTGGCCGGGGAAATCACCATCAACATAGGTTGTGCTCCTAAAAGTCTGTGGCGATTCTAGAAGTTGCGGGCGGGCTAAACCACCTATAAGGGCGATTAGATCGGCGCAGGTTTTTTAAACGACGCGCTCGGGCAGGGCGCAGTGCTTCATTAGGGGGCAGTGCTGAATTGAGCGCAGGCGAGAGACGGCGGGGGATTGCGGCAAAAGTAGGCGTGCGGACTTTTGACTGTAGTCGCTGTTTGCTGAGGCGCCAAGGGCTATTGGTCGCCGCGACAAATAAAGCAGAAAAGCCTGAAAAAATAGTTTTTCTGTCGCAGGAATTAGCGTAATTAAAAGCCAGACCGCCGAACCCTGCAGACAGGTGGCGTCATTTGGCCCTCACCTTGCTTGCAACCTTCTCAGCCACCGCACTGAGGAGTCGGTGGTCCCACCGCGATGCTTTGCCTGTGCATCGTTTGGCTACGACAAGAAGGTGACCGAGTATGGATGACCACGGACGCGCTAAGCCCACCGCCGCAACCCTGTACGCCCTCGATACCAACGTGTTGATCCACGATCCCAACGCCTTACTGAACTTTGAAGAACACCACGTCGCCATCCCTATGACGGTTCTGGAGGAACTCGATAAGTTAAAAACGGGCAAGCAAGGTGTGGCGGCTGAATGCCGTCAGGCCATCCGCCTGATCGATAAAATTCTCGGCAGCGCCAACCCTGAGGAGGTTGAGCTGGGCGTTGCCATCCAGCGCGATAAAAGCGGCCCCTGCGGCTATCTGTCGATCCTTATGAGCAAGAGCGCCGCGCCGATCACCTGGCTGCCGGAAAACCTCAACGACAACCGCATCATCAACCAGTTGGTCGAGCTTAAGTCACGCAAGCCTGGCTTCAACGTGGTGCTGGTGACCAAAGACATCAACATGCGCTTAAAGGCGCGCGCCTGTGGCATTAACGCCGAGGACTACCACACCGACCAGTTGGTCGACGATGTGTCGTTGTTGTCCAAGGGCTACCACAATATGGATGGCTCCTTTTGGGATCGCGTCAGTAAGGTGGAAACCCGTCAGGGCCATGGCCGTACCTGGCATCGCGTGCAGTTGGTGGATAACTTGCCGGCCGTGCACGTCAACGAATTCATCATCGACGAGCAGGGTTTTGTCGGCTGGATCAAGGGCATTGAAAACGGTGAGCTGCTGATCCTCGATCTGCATCAGGAACCTTTGCTGCATCAGGAAGCCTGGGGCTTGCGGCCACGGGATATTTATCAGGCGCTGGCGCTGTATGCGCTGCTCGATCCGGATATTCACCTGGTCAACCTGTCGGGGGCGGCGGGTTCAGGTAAAACCATCCTCGCGCTGGCGGCGGCGATTGAGCAAACCATGGTCAGCAAGCGTTACCGGCGCATTATCGCCACCCGCAGCGTGCAGGGGCTGGATCAGGAAATCGGCTTCCTGCCGGGCACCGAGGCCGAGAAAATGGAGCCTTGGCTCGGCGCCATCACGGACAACCTGGAGGCGCTGCATCTGGATGATGAGAACACCCATGGCAGTGTCGATTACATTCTGCAAAAGGTGCCGCTGCAGTTTAAGTCGCTGAACTACATTCGCGGGCGTAGCTTCCAGCAGAGTCTGATCCTTATCGATGAGTGTCAAAACCTCACCCCGCATCAGATGAAAACCATCATCACCCGCGCCGGTAATGGCTCCAAAGTGATCTGCCTGGGTAACCTGGCGCAGATCGACACGCCTTATCTGTCCGCCCCCAGCTCGGGGCTCACCTACCTGACCGAACGCTTCAAAGACTTTGAGCATGGCGTGCATATCACCTTGCAAGGGGTGCCACGCTCGATCCTGGCGGAGTACGCCGAAAGCCACCTGTAAGCGCCAGTACTGGGCCAGCTTGTCCGACTCTTTGCCAAGCTGGCCCGCTTAACGGTGCAATCCCGGGCATTTCTGCGCTGCCCCAAGGCTGTGCCTGGGTTTACAATCCCGGCACTGCCGCCAGGAGAGCACCCGTGTTAACCCATCTCGATAGTCAAGGTCGGGCCAATATGGTCGACGTCAGCGACAAAGCCCAGACCGTACGTGAAGCCGCAGCACAAGCCTGGGTGCGCATGTTGCCGCAAACCCTGCGCATGATTAGCCAAGGCGAGCATCCCAAGGGCGATGTGTTTGCCGTGGCGCGCATCGCCGGGATTCAGGCGGCGAAGAAGACCTCTGAGCTGATTCCCCTGTGTCATCCGCTGCTGTTGACCAGCGTCAAGGTTGAGCTGGTGGTCGAGGGCGATGACGCCGTACGCATCACCGCGCGCTGCAAACTCACCGGGCAAACCGGAGTGGAAATGGAGGCGCTGACGGCGGCCAGTGTCGCGGCCCTGACCCTGTACGACATGTGCAAGGCGGTGGACCGGGGCATGACGATCGAGAACGTGCGCCTGCTGGAAAAGCTCGGCGGTAAGAGCGGCCACTATTTGGCGGAGCCTTCGGCATGATCCGTGTGCAGTACTTTGCCCGTTACCGCGAGGTATTGGGGCTGGATGAAGAAGTGTTGGCGCAGTCGTTCGCCAGCTTGGCCCAGGTCCGCGAGCATCTGCTCAGTCGCGGTGCCGCCTGGCAAGTGTTGGCGGAGAGCAGCCTGATGTGCGCGCGCAATCAGGAGCTGTGCAGCCTCAACGAGCCGTTAAGTGACGGCGATGAAGTGGCGTTTTTTCCCACTGTGACCGGAGGCTAAGCGTCATGGCTATCCGTGTGCAGAGCCAGGCCTTTGATCCGGGCGCTGAATTGAATGCCTTGCATGGCGCCAACCAGGGCATTGGTGCGCTGGTCAGTTTTGTCGGCTATGTGCGCGACTACAACGATGGCCAAGACGTGGCGGGGATGTACCTCGAACACTTTCCCGGCATGACGGAAAAGTCCTTAGGCAAAATTGCCGAAGAGGCGCAGCAGCGCTGGCCGCTGATTGGCGTGGAGATTCTCCATCGCGTCGGTCAGTTAGAGCCGGGCGAGCCGATTGTTTTGGTCGGCACCAGCAGCGCCCATCGCCAGGCAGCCTTTGAGGCCTGCGCCTTTATCATGGACTACCTGAAAACCCGTGCGCCGTTCTGGAAGAAAGAGCTCACCGCCGCTGGCCCGCGTTGGGTTGAGGGGCGCAGCAGTGATCAGGCCGCCGCCGAGCGTTGGCAGGCCTGACGCACTGTTTGCTCAGTCGACCCGCGAGTGGCGCGCACTGCTGGCCTGGACGATGCGCTCGGCGGGAATGCGCAGTTGACGCAGTAAGTACTCGGCAAACTCCGGCGTGTAAGGCTGCTCGGCGATGGCTTGTTCCATGCAGAGCAGCCAGCTGTGACGCAGGTTATCGCCGATAGGCCATTTGGCGTGAAAGGCTGGAATCGAGATCGGCCCGTATTTCTCGCTAAAGAAGCGCGGGCCGCCGAGCCAGCCACATAGGAAGCAGGCCAGTTTGTCCTGGATCAGGGCCAGATCCGGGCCGTGCATGCTGCGCAGTTGCGCCGCTTCGGGCAGCTCATCCATCAACCGGTAAAACGCCGCACTTAAGCGCTGCACGCCTTCGAGGCCGCCTGCCGCTTGATAAGACGCATCGGCTACGCCGTAGACAATGGGCTGCGCCATGGCTGCCTCCTAGATCGAAAAGGCCATTGTACTGAAGCATGGCACGGCTCAGCAGAGGCTATTGGTCGCGGCCATCGCTCTTGGTCCAAGGCATGTCGTGCAGGGCCTGCTGGAGAAAATCACACAGCGCCTGGACCTTGCGCGAGGAGCGGCTGGAGCGGGGGTACATGGCGTAGATGTAATCGTCGGTGGGCCGCGCGCCGGGCTCCAGGGCAATCAGTTTGCCGTCGTTGAGCTGCTGATAGGTCAAAAAGGTCGGCAGTACGGTGAGGCCCAAGCCCTGTTCGGCCATTTCCCGCATGGCTTCGCCGTTGTTGCTGATAAAACGGCTCTGCGGCGCCAGGTTGATCACGTCGTTGGGGCGATCAAAGGGGCTGAATGCCCAGATTTGCCCGGGGGCGACGTTGGCATAACCGATACAGGCGTGATTGCCGATCTCCTCGACCGTGCTCGGCGCCCCGTGCTCTGCCAGGTACGCCGGGCTGCAGCACAGGCTGCGGCTACTCACCGCCAGTTGGCGGGCGATCAGAGCGCTGTCGCGGATGCGCGAGATGCGCAGGCACAGGTCATAGCCTTCGCGCTCGAAGTCGATCACGCGGTCGTCTAACTGCAAGGTCACCTGAATGCGCGGGTGCTGCAGCATAAATTGCGCGATCAGGCGGTTGAGCCAGAGGGTGCCGAAGCTCATGGGGGCGGTGATGCGCAACATGCCGCACAGTCCGCTTTCGTTGATTGCCGCCGTTTCCGCCGCGTCACGCAGGTCGGCGAGGGCGGCTTTACTCTGCTGATAGAACTCGCTGCCGTTACTGGTCGGAGTGACTTTGCGCGTGGAGCGATACAGCAGCTTGGCATTTAGGCGCTGCTCTAAATCGCTTAAGCGCTTACTGACGACTGATTTGGAAATACCTAGGCGTTCGGCGGCGAGGCTGACACTGCCCAGTTCCACTACGTGGATAAAAGTTTCAATTTCCTGGAAGTCTAATTTCATGGGTACCTAGTAAAAAAATGGAAGCAGTTGATCAGTTTAGGAAAAACCTTATGCACAGACTACGATGAGATTGTTCTCAATTATAGAAAATCATTTTCGTTTACATTTGTTGGACAGATTGCTCTGACCAGCTAAGCTTTTGCCTTCCTATGGCTTTTAAATTCCCTAGGGATCATGGATTTTTATCAGGAGATACACGATGTCCTTCACTTACAAGCGATTGAACAAGGATGACGCAGTGCTGCTGCTGGTTGACCACCAAGCAGGTCTGCTCTCATTAGTGCGTGACTACGGCCCTGATGAGTTCAAGAACAACGTTCTGGCATTGGCTAACATCGGCAAATTCTTCAATCTGCCTACCATTCTCACCACCAGCTTTGAAACCGGCCCTAACGGCCCGATCGTTCCTGAGCTGCGTAACATCTTCCCGGATGCACCTTTCATCGCTCGTCCTGGCCAAATCAACGCCTGGGATAACGAAGATTTCGTTAAGGCCGTTAAAGCCACTGGCCGTAAGCAAATCATCATTGCTGGCGTAGTGACTGACGTGTGCGTCGCTTTCCCAACTCTGTCGGCTCTGCAAGAAGGCTACGACGTATTCGTCGTTACCGATGCTTCCGGCACCTTCAACACCAGCGTGCGTGATGCCGCTCTGAACCGCATGTCGCAAGCCGGCGCGCAACTGATGAGCTGGTTCAACGTAGGTTGCGAGCTGCATCGCGACTGGCGCAACGACATTGAAGGCTTTGGCGGCGTGCTGGGCGGCCATCTGCCGGCTTACGCCAACCTGATCCAAAGCTTCAACCAGAAATAAGCCCTGCGCCCGGTAACGGGCGCTTGCGGTTCCCCAAGGTTGATTGCACGGCATATCCGAGCCGCTGCAATCAGCCTTTTTTTTTGCCTGCGTATTGCTCGCCCTCAGTCTTGGCGGGCGGTCAGGCGCACCAAACCCTGGCCGATTTCGATCAACTTAGCGTAGCGCGCTGGCAGGTGCGCGCGTACTTGGCCCTGGCTGACTTGGGCAGGATAGCTGCACAGGCGGATGCGTGCCTGTTCGGGGTGAGTGGGGTGCAGTTGATAAAAGTGCCAATCCACCGCGGTGTTCTCCGGCAAGGGGGTCGGCAGGCTGAAAAATGGCGAGCCTTCGGCGTAGCCCACATGGAAATCATCCGGTGCCGGGCCGTCGGGGAATGGCAACGGATCGAGAAAGCCAAACAGCGAGTCATGTTGCAGCAGGCTTAAGCGGGCGTACGGCCACACCCATTCACGCAAGAAAAACTGATCGGCGAAGTGCGCGTTGGCAATCGGCTGCGCGGCAAAACTTGCGAGCAGCTCTTTGATTGGTGGCAAGGCGCTGGGCACTGCGCCCCATAGTCCGGCGAGCAGCAGCTCGGTATGGCTGGCGCTGTCACGCATGGCGTGGAAGTGCTTATCGCTGGCCAGCCACTGCGCCACCGCCCGGGCTTCGCGAAGGGAAATCACCGAGTCGGCATCGCGTAGCAACACGCGATCCACCTGCGGATCGGCTAAGGCCATAAAGCGCCACATTGGTCCGGGTAACTGCCGCGTTGCCTCATCGACCAGCACCACCTGGGCGCCGGCGGCCTGCAAGCGCTGGACGACGGCCTGAGGCACGCTGTCGTCGAGATAAAAGCGGCAGGTCCAGTGCGGATAGATCTGCGGTTGTTCCGTGGCGTTGAGCACGGCGCTTTCGCAGTACTTGGAGTCGCCGCCGAACAGGCTAAAGGCAATGATATTGCGCGCCCGCCTGGCCAGACTGGGGGCGGGCGGCAAGCCTTGCTGCGCCGGGGCCGGCAGGGGTGGTGCCCGGTCAAATTGCGCGCTGCGCAGTTGCAGGGCCTGCAAGCCGTACAGGCGCACCTGCGGCCACTGTTTTAAGGCGCCGTGGGCATGCGACAGCGCATCGAACAGCGCCAGGCTGCGGGCGTTAAAGCGCAGCGCTTGGTTGGCGTAAGTGATGGCATCGGCCCAGCGTTCCAGCTTGATTGCATTGACTGCGGCATCGACCCAGGCATCGGCCAGACTCGGCTGAATTTTACAGGCGTGCAAGCAGGCATTTAATGCCTGTTGGAAATCACCTTGGGCGTAAGCGGATTTGGCTTTGCGTTGCAGTGAGTGCAGCAGCAAATGCTGTTTATTGGGGTGAACTTTTGCCTTGGCCATTAAGCGGTGGCTCACTGTTGCAGGGTGATAAGAGCCGCTTAAAACTAGCAGTAAAGTTTTTAAATAACTTTATAAAGTTGCACTTTTTGAACTTTTCGGAATTGTCTTAGGGGGTACCTGTAAACATATAGGCAGTATGCGCCCTGGACAATACTGGACTGTTCGCTGGTTTAAATGCCACGTCGAATAGACCTGATTAGTTAATCCATCAGTAGACCGAGATTAGTGCTGCAGGAATATCTGTAGATCCGCTCAATGCTGAAGTAACTAGGATCTAGGGAGAGGCAGCCGTGGGCTATGCTGTGTTAATCAAGTTGGTCACTCGCTTAAGTGCATTAGGTTTATTAACTTATTGTTCATCTGTTAACGCGGCGTCTAGCACGCCGCTTAGCGACTCGGCGAGCAACTATACCTGCAACCCCCAATGCGTATCGCGCGGCCCCAATGGCCGCGTTGCCGTCAGTGCGCAACTGCTGCAATCGCGCTTCAAGACGGATGTGGAGGCGGTGCAGTCCACTGACGTCGCGCCGCTGAGCCTGCGCCAAGGCCTGTATTTGTGGCAGGCGGTACAGGCGGCGGTGAGCGCTTACCCATCGATTCGCAGCGCCGTGGCCACCTTGTCTCAGCAAGGCAGTGGCGTTGATGCGGCTCGCGCCGGTTATTACCCCAGCGTCAAGGCCGGGATCAACAGCGGGCGGCACGGCAACATGGGCAACGGCCAGGTGTTGTCGGTCAATGCGGAACAGATGCTCTACGATTTCGGCAAAGTCAGCAGCTCCGTCAGCTATGCCGAGGCCAGCACCGAGCGGCAACTGGCCAAGGTGTTGGCGACCATGGATGACGTGGCCCGGCAAACCTCCCAGGCGGTAGTCGAAGTGCATCGCTATCAGTTGCAGGAGGTCGCGGCCAAGCGGCAGATCGCGGCCCTTGAAGATCTGCTGAAAGTGGCCCGGGTGCGTGCCCAGGGCGGCGCCAGTACCCAAGCTGACCCGGTGCAGGCCAGCTCCCGTCTCGACGCGGCCCAGTCGACTCTGCAGGCCGTGCAAACCCAGTTGCGTCAGTGGCGCAGCAAGCTCAAAACCTTGGTTCGCCAGCCGCTGCCCGAGCGTATCGGCAACTTGCCGGCGCGTGAGTTGCAACAGGCGGTGAGTGCCTTTGTGCCGCAGCTGCGCGATGTGCCGCAGCTGCAGGTGGCGCAGTTGGAGTTGCTGATGGCCAAGGCGCAGCTAGAGCGGGCCAAGGCCGCGCAGTTGCCAACGGTATCGGTGAGCGCCGGGGTCGATCAGTACTTAGGTGGTCTACGCGGACAAAAAGATGACCACGACTACAACCTGACCCTCAACGTCAGCAACAGCCTTTTTGAAGGCGGTGCCCTGCGTGCTCAAGAGCGGGCGGCGCAGTACGGCATCACCTCTGCGGAAGAAAATATTCAGACCCTGCACCTGGAAATCGAAGATAAGTGGCAGAGCGTCACCGAGCAGATCGATGGCATCGAGGCGCGCCTGCCCCTGTTGGCCGCACGCCAAAGCAGCATCATCGAGACCCGCCGCCTGTACCGCGAGCAGTACCTGAGCTTGGGCACGCGGACCTTGCTGGACTTGCTCAACTCCGAGCAGGAAATCTTTCAGGCTGAGCTGGAACAGCAAAATGCGCTGCACGACTTGCTGCAAGCGCGCCTTGATTACCTCCAAGCCACTGGGCGTATGCGCGATGTATTCCGCCTCTCCACGCAGATGACAGCGGGCGTTAACTGATGAGCACAGCAACTGAACAATCCGCCCCAGGCCTGGCCCAGGAGGCCTGGTTACAGGCTTTTCTGAGCGTGGCGCGGCACTACGGCTTGAGTGCCTCGGCGGAGCAATGCCGAGTGGCTTTAGAGTGGAGTCAGGGCTTGCCGCTGGAGCAGCAACTGGAGCAGATGGCGGGCAATATCGGCCTGAGCTTGCAGGTGCAGGGTTTTACTCGCAGCATGCTCGACCCGTGGCGGCTGCCGCTGGTGGCGGATTTCGGCAATGACCAGATCGGGGTGATTGAAGGGGTCGGCAGCGATGGTTTGGTCGGCGTGCGCTTGGCCGGCGAAGACCAGGTGCTACAGGCCTTGCCATTTGATGAGGTGGCGCAGCGAGTCGAGCAGGTGCTGCTGTTGCGTCCGCAAATCGGTGTGCCGGATGCGCGGGTGGATGACTACATCAAGCCCTATGACGCCGGCTGGTTCTGGAAGCTGGCGCTGCACGACTGGCCGCGCTATGGCGACATTATGCTGGCCTCCTTGGTGGCCAACGTGCTGGCCTTGTCGTCCATGATCTTCTCTATGCAGGTCTACGACCGGGTGGTGCCGGCGCAATCCGAACCGACCCTGTGGGTGTTGTTTGGCGGCGTGCTGCTGGCGATCCTTTTTGAGTTTTGCATGCGCCTGGCGCGCACCCATATCAGCGACAAAATTGGCAAGCGCGCCGACCTGCGCATCGGTGACCGGGTCTTCGGTCATGCCTTACGCATCCGCAATGAGTTCCGCTCGAAATCCACCGGCTCGTTTATTTCCCAGCTGCGTGAGCTGGAGCAGGTGCGCGAGCTGATCACCTCCAGCACCCTCGGCGCGCTGGCGGACTTACCCTTCTTTGCCTTGTTTCTGGCGGTGTTGTGGTATGTCGGCGGGGCGATTGCCTTCGTGCCACTGGCGGTGCTGCCGCTGTTATTGATTCCCGGTTGGCTGCTGCAGCGGCCCTTGGCCCGGCTGGCTAAGTTGGGCATGCGCGAATCCTCGCTGCGCAACTCGATGTTGGTCGAGGCGGTGCAGGGGCTGGATGACATTAAGCTGCTGCGCGCCGAGGGCAAGTTCCAGAACCAGTGGAACCACGTCAATGAGGTCAGCGCCGGGATTAGCATGCGCCAGCGCTTTATCACGGGCGCGATGATCGCCTGGACCCAGGAGCTGCAATCGCTGGTGTATGTCAGCGTGATCCTGATTGGCTGCTTTATGGTCATGGCCGGCGATATCACCACCGGGGCGCTGATTGGTGCGTCGATTTTGTCGTCGCGGATGATCGCGCCCTTGGCACAAATCTCCGGAATCATGGTGCGTTGGCAGCAAGCCAAGGTGGCGCGCCAAGGTCTGGAAGAGTTGATGAAACGCCCGGTCGATCAGCCGCTACACAGCAAACGTCTGCACCGGCCGTTGCTGCACGGTCACTATCAGTTCAAGGGCGTGCGTTTTCAGTACGACCCGGAAGGCGCCAACGTGGCGTTGGAGATTCCCAAGCTGAACATCAAGGCCGGTGAGCGGGTGGCGATTTTGGGCCGTAACGGCGCGGGTAAATCGACCTTGTTGCAACTCTTATCCGGTTTGGCCACCCCACAAGCGGGCGGCATCAGTCTGGATGGCTTAAGCCTGCCGCTGATCGATCCGGCGGATGTGCGCCGCGACGTCGGCCTGCTGATGCAAAACGCCACGCTGTTCTACGGCACCCTGCGTGACAACCTGACCATGGGCCGCCCGCAAGCCAGCGATGAGGAGATTGTGCAGGCCCTGCACTTGAGTGGCGCCTGGTCGTTGCTGAAGCTGTTTGCCGATGGCTTGGATCATGTCGTGCTGGAGGGTGGCAAGGGGCTGTCCGGTGGGCAACGGCAAGCGCTGTTGTTGGCTCGGACCCTGATTCGCAATCCGCGCATTGTCCTGCTGGATGAGCCCAGCGCTTGGCTGGATGACGTCAGTGAGAACCAACTGCTCAGCAGCCTGCAGCCCTGGCTGGAAGGCCGCACCTTGGTGCTCGCCACGCATCGTCCAGCGCTGCTGCGGTGGGTGGAGCGGATCATCGTCTTGGATGGCGGACGGGTGGTGATGGATGGCAGCAAGCAGCAGGTGCTGGCGCAAATCAGTGCCAGCCATGCCCCCGCCAGCCCAGGCCAAGGAGGCACCACGCAATGAGTGCAGCAGCCCAAGTTAAGCCGCGCAAAGGCGCGAAGCGTTTAGCCCAGTTGCAGCAAAAATCTTTGCGCATGCCACGCTCGTCAGTGGTGGTGTGGCTGATCTTTTTGGCTCTGCTGAGCTTTTTGCTGTGGGCCTATAACTTTCGTCTGGATGAGGTGACCACGGGCGTTGGCAAGGTGATTCCGACTTCGCGTGAGCAAATCATTCAGTCCCTCGAGGGTGGCATTGTCGCCGTGCTTAAGGTCAAAGAGGGCGATCTGGTGCAGGCCGGGCAAGTGCTGGCGCAGTTGGACCGCACCCGGGTTAAATCCAGCGTCGATGAAAGCGCCTCGCGGGTGCACTCGGCATTGGCCACGGCGGCCCGCTTGCGTGCGGAAGTCACCGGCGTGCCGTTGGAGTTTCCTGAACAGATCCTCCAAGACAGCGCCTTGGTCGCCAGCGAAACTGCGCTGTACCAATCCCGTCGCGAAAGCCTGGAGAAGAGCCTTAAGGGTATATCCGAAGCATTGGCCCTGGTGCGCCGTGAGCTGACCCTGACCCAGAGTCTGGTCAAGCAGGGCGCTGCCAGTGATGTGGAGGTGCTGCGCCTGAAGCGCCAGGCCAACGAGTTGGAGATGAAGGCCAACGAGACGCGCAGTCAGTATTACGTGAAGGCCCATGAGGATCTGGCTAAGGCCAACGCCGAGGTGGAGGCGCAGCAATCGGTGACCCGCGGCCGCGCCGACATGCTGTCGCGCATGACCATTACCTCGCCGGTACGCGGGGTGGTGAAAGATGTGGCGGTGACCACCGTGGGCGGCGTGGTGCCGCCCAATGGCCGCTTGATGGCGATCGTACCGATCGAAGACCGGCTGCTGGTGGAGGCGCGAATTTCCCCCCGTGACGTGGCGTTTATTCACCCCGGGCAGAAGGCCAAGGTCAAGATTACCGCCTATGACTACGCCATTTATGGCGGTCTGGAAGGGGTGGTGACGATGATCTCGGCCGACACCCTGCAAGATGAGGTCAAGCGTGATCTGTATTACTACCGGGTGTTTGTCCGCGCCGATAGCGACTCGCTGTACAACCGCCGTGGCGATGCCTTTCCGATCTTCCCGGGGATGATCGCCAGCGTGGACATCAACACCGGCAGCAAGACCATCTGGCAGTACCTGGTCAAACCCCTCAACCGCGCCCGCGAAGCCTTACGCGAACGTTAGGCTTGGCGGCAATAGCGTCGCCTCGCGGTGCTACTCCTTAGTACTTGGCCTGCCACCTGTTGCAAGCGGGTGGCGTTAATGGGCGCCTATACCCTGTGTCGTGAGTCGGCACAGGGTTTTTTTATCTCGAAAATAAAGTTTGCTGCGAATATTTGGCACGAGGTAACTAAGTTCCTTAACTATTAATGTCTCGATTTTTATTTAAGTTTAGTTATGAAATATTTAGCCAAACTTATTTAATTAATAGATCGTCGCTTTAAGAAAATTCCAATTGGTTTGTTGCTGTATGCAACTTTGAACTTTCTTGAGGTGCGGAGTTATTGCGCTTCGTCGGGTTGCCATGAGTGGCATTGCTCTAATCGGAATTGTCTTACGTATATCTGCAGGCTCGTATTTATCATCTTATTAGATTGTTATACCCCTGCCGCACGCTAATGCCATGGCGTGTTTATTCACTGCGAATAGTTATGCGCTGCCTGTTTAGGTGGTGTGAATTAGCGCAGGCGAATACGGCGTTCACCTAATGGATGTGAGAGTGTTGATATGGCTGTCATTAAACTGATTGATAAACACACTGGGCAATCGCAAAGTGCGGTAGGTAATGAGATCACCCTACAGCGTTCTGAGGTGGTGATGATCTCGGCCGGGCCGGCGGATATCGGCTCGATCAATCGGGTGGGTAACGCGTTGGTGGTCAAGCTGAAGTCGGGTGAGGTGATCACCGTTAACGACTTCTTTGTGGTCAACGACGGCGTTAAGAGCGATCTGGTGCTAGACGGCGGCAGCGCCCACGATGGTTTGTGGTGGGCTGAATACGAAGAGCCGTGGGAAGGCGCCAGCCTAGTTAAAATCGATAACGTCGAGCCGCTGATGGTCCCCGACGAAAGCTGGGGGTTGATGCCTTGGCTACTGGTCGGCGGCGCAGCGGCCGGCGGTGTGGCGGTGGCGGCTAGCTCCGGCGGTGGCGGCGGTGGCTCTCACGGCGTGGCCCCGGATACCGTGGCGCCAGACGCACCAACCATCAAATTCAATAATAAGCACGGTCTGACCGGCATGGCCGAAGCCAATGCCCAGGTCACCCTGCATCGCGCAGATGGCAGCAGCGTAGTGACCCAGGCCGACGACAAGGGCCTGTGGCACTTCAACCCCAACCCGATGCAAGAAGCCGAAGAGGGCTTTGTCAGCGCCAGCGATGCGGCGGGTAACCAAAGTGGACGTACTCCTACTGGCCCGGCTGACGTTACCGCACCGGATGCGCCAGTGATTGCGCTGAACAACGCCAATGGCCTGAGCGGCAGCAGTGAGGCTGGCGCCACCATCACCTTGACCCACGCTGACGGCAGCACCGTCACTACCCAAGCTGACGGCAAGGGGCAGTGGGCGTTTCAACCCAACCCGCTGCAGCAGGGCGAAAACGCCAAGCTGGATGCCACCGACGTGGCCGGCAACACCGGCGCCTCGGTGGAAACTGGCATAGCCGACATCACGGCGCCGCAGCCGCCGCTGATCGAGCAAAACAACGATCATGGCTTAGGCGGTAGCGGCGAGCCGGGCGGCACCATCGTGGTGGAACTGCCAGATGGCAGCACCCTGACCACCGTGGTCGACGACAACGGCCAATGGGCTATCGAGCCTAACCCGCTGGAAGACGGCGAGACTGGCAGCGTCACCATCACCGATCCAAGCGGCAACATCAGTGAGCCAACCGATACCGGTAAGGCTGACCTCAGCGCCCCTGATGCGCCGCTGTTGACCAGTAATAACGGCGCGGGCCTAACCGGCACCGCCGAAGCTAACAGCACCATTACCCTGACCAAAGCCGACGGCAGCACCGTTACCACCCAGACCGACGCCAATGGTAAGTGGGCGATGCAGCCTAACCCGCTGGCCCACGGCAGCGAAGGCACCCTCAATGCCATTGACGCCAGTGGCAACAGCAGCGCTCCAACTCCTACCGGTATTGCTGATGTGCTGGCGCCCGACGCGCCGTTGGTACTGACCAACAACGCCAGCAGCCTAAGCGGCCTGGCCGAAGCGGGCAGCACGGTAATCCTCAGCCAAGCCGATGGCAGCACCCTCACCACTCAGGCCGATGCCAATGGCCAGTGGCTGATGCAACCTAACCCGCTGGCCGACCAGCAAGGCGGTGCAGTGACGGCTACCGATGCCAGTGGCAACGTCAGTGCGTCCACCCCTACGGGCTTGGCGGATCTGCTGGCGCCGGACACCCCCTGGGTAGACTGCAACAACCTCAGCGGCATCAGTGGCTCTGGTGAGGCAGGTTGCCTCATCACCCTGACGCGCAAGGATGGCAGCACGCTAACCACGGTGACTGATGCCAACGGTCACTGGCTCATCACGCCTAACCCGATGGCAGACTGCGAAGAAGGTATGGTGACGGCCACCGACCGCAGCGGTAACACCAGCGCCGACAACCTCACCGGCCAGGCTGACATGACTCCGGCCGAGCCGCCGTTGATTAACTACAACAACGCCTCGGGCTTAGGCGGTACGGCTGAGGCGGGCGGGACCATCACGGTCACGCTCAGCGATGGCAGCACGGCCACCACTAAGGTCGATCACCTGGGCAATTGGGAGCTGCAACCCAACCCTCTGGCCGATGGTGAAAGTGCCCTCATCACCCTGACTGACCCAGGTCGTAACGTCAGCCCGCAGATTGATACCGGCAATGCCGACCTCAGCGCTCCGGATGCGCCGCTCGTACTCAGCAACAACGGTGAAGGTCTGGTCGGCAGCGGCGAGCCGGGCAGCAGCGTAGTGTTGAACCTGCCTGATGGCAGCAGCATGAGTGCGCTGGTGGATGACCAAGGGCACTGGTCGTTTGTACCTAACCCGCTGGCCAACGGCGAGCGTGGTAGCGTCAGCCTGATTGACCCGGCTGGCAACTTCAGTACCGCCACCGACACCGGCATCGCCGACCTGATCGCGCCGCCGGCGCCACTGGTTGCCAGCAACAACCTGGCTGGCTTAAGCGGTACGGCTGAGCCAGGCAGCACGGTGAGCCTGATCCGCGCCGACGGCAGCAGCCAAACCACTCAGGTCAACAGCAACGGCGAGTGGCTGTTTAAGCCCAACCCCTTGCAGCATGGCGAAGACGCTCAAGTAGTGGCCAGCGACCGCAGCGGCAACCAGAGTGCCGCGACCGCCACGGGCAACGCCGACTTGGTTGCGCCGGACGCCCCGCTTGTCGATAGCAACAACCAACTGCTCTTGGGCGGTAGTGCCGAGCCTGGCGGACAAATCGTGATGCGTCTGCCCGATGGCAGCAGCATCAGCACCCAGGTGGATGAAAACGGCCGTTGGAGCTTCGAGCCTAACCCACTCAACGAGGGTGAGAACGCCCGGGTTGTGGTGATTGATCCGGCCGGCAACATCAGCCGTGCAAGCAACACCGGTGGTTCGGACATCACCGCGCCCCATGCGCCGGTGGTCGACAGCAACAACGGCGCAGGCCTCACTGGCAGCGCTGAAGTCGACAGCACCATCACCCTGACCAAGCCCGATGGCAGCACCGTCACCACGCAAACCGATGACCGCGGTCATTGGGCATTGCAACCTAACCCGCTGGCCGATGGTGAAGAGGGGACGCTCACCGCGACCGACGCCAGTGATAACGCCAGCGGCGAAACCAGCACCGGCATCGCCGACCTGATCGCCCCGGATGCGCCAGTAATCGCCAGCAACAACCACGACGGCATTGGCGGCAGCGGCGAGCCGGGCGCCACCATCGTGATCCAACTGCCCGATGGCAGCACCCTGACCACCGTGGTGAATGACAACGGCCAGTGGCTGATGCAACCCAACCCGCTGAGCGAAGGCGAGCAAGGCCAAGTCACCCTGGTTGACCCGGCAGGCAATATCAGTGCGCCGATCGATACCGGTAAGGCTGACGTCACCGCGCCGGACGCGCCGGTGATCGACAGCAACAACGGCAGTGGCTTAGGTGGCACCGGCGAGCCCGGCGGTAGCATCGTGGTGCAATTGCCCGATGGCTCCACCGTCACCACCAGCGTCGATGAGAACGGGCAGTGGGCGATTAAGCCGAACCCGTTGGAGGATGGCGAGCAGGGCAAGGTGACCATCACCGACCCGGCCGGCAACATCAGTGCGCCAAGCGAAACCGGCAAGGCTGACCTGAGTGCTCCAGACGCGCCGGTGGTTATCAGCAACAACCTCGGCGGCCTCGCCGGTACGGCAGAGGCGGGCAGCACCGTGAGCCTGCTGCGCGAAGATGGCAGCCGTGTTACCACGCAAGCTGACAGCCAGGGTCATTGGCTGTTCAAACCTAACCCGCTGAACCATGGTGAAGCCGGGCAGGTGAGCGCCAGCGATGCCAGCGGCAATGTCAGTGCGCAGACGCCAACGGGGAATGCCGACCTGATCGCGCCGGATATGCCGGTCGTCGATACCAACAATGAGCTGGTCTTGGGCGGCAGCGCCGAAGCCGGTGGCACCATTTTGGTGAGGCTGCCTGATGGCAGTAGCCTGACTACCCAGGTGGACGAAAGTGGCCGCTGGAGCATCGAGCCCAACCCACTCAATGATGGTGAGAGCGCTAACGTTTCGGTGAGCGATCCGGCGGGTAACAGCAGCCTGCCGGTGAATACCGGCGGCTCGGACATCATCGCCCCGGATGCTCCGACTGTGACCAGCAACAACGCGGCAGGTATTAGCGGTAAGGCGGAGCCGGACAGCACCGTCACCCTGACCCGCGCCGATGGCAGCACCGTCACTACTCAGGCTGACAGCCAAGGCAACTGGGCGCTGCAACCGAACCCGCTGGCTAACGGCGAAGAAGGCCAGGTGAGCGCTACCGATGCCAGTGGCAACGTCAGCGCGCTGACGCCGACTGGCCCTGCTGACCTGATCGCCCCGGATGCGCCGGTGATCGACAGCAACAACGATCTGGCCTTGAGCGGTAGCGCCGAAGCCGGTGGCACCATTGTGGTTAGACTGCCCGATGGCAGCACCCTGACCACCGTGGCGGACGACAACGGCAAGTGGGCCCTGCGTCCTAACCCTCTGGATAACGGCGAACAAGCCTCGGTCACGGTCACCGACCCGGCCGGCAACATCAGTGCGCCCACTGTCACTGGCGAGGCCGATATCGATGCTCCGCCAGCGCCAAGTGTCGACAGCAACAACCTGGCAGGTCTTACGGGCACTGGCGAGGCGGGTAGCACCATTACCCTGACCAAGCCGGACGGCACTACTGTGACTACCCAGGCGGACGCTGACGGCAACTGGACGCTGCAACCTAACCCGCTGGCCGATGGCGAGGAAGCGACGGTCAGTGCGACTGATCCAAGCGGCAATGTCAGTGCGCAAACTCCGACTGGCCCTGCTGACCTGATCGCGCCGAATGCACCGGTGATCGACAGCAACAATGGCAGCGGTATCCACGGCCGCGCGGAAGCTGGCGCGACCATTGTGCTCGAACTGCCCAATGGCTCGACGGTGACCACCACTGTCGGTAAAGACGGCCTGTGGTTTGTTCAGCCTAACCCGTTGGCCAATGGCGAATCCGCCAGCGTCACCGCCACCGACCCGGCCGGCAACATCAGTGCGCCTAGCGACACGGGTATTGCCGATATCAGCGCGCCTGCCGGCCCTATCGTCGACAGCAACAACCTCGGCGGCCTGACCGGCAGCGGCGAGCCAGGCAGCACTATTACCCTGACTAAACCCGATGGCAGCACCGTCACCACCCTGGTCGATACCGATGGCCACTGGGCCATGCAGCCCAACCCGCTGGCGGACAGCGAGCAAGGCTTGGTTACGGCCACTGATCGCAGCGGCAACGTCAGTACCGAAACGGCTACCGGCGCGGCTGACCTGATCGTTCCCGATGCGCCAGTGGTCGACCTCAACAACGAGAGTGGCCTCGGCGGTAGCGGTGAAGTAGGCGGCACCATCGTGGTCAAGTTGCCGGATGGCAGCACCCTGAGCACCGTGGCGGATGAGAACGGGCGTTGGAGCTTCGAGCCCAACCCCCTGAAAGAGGGCGAGCAAGGTTCGCTGACTCAGATCGACCCGGCCGGCAATATCAGCACCCCGGTGCTGACGGATAACTCCGACGTGACGGCGCCTGATGCGCCTGTTGTGGAAAACAACAACGAAAGCGGCTTAGGCGGCAGCGGTGAGCCGGGCGGCACCATCGTGGTGGAATTGCCAGATGGCAGCACCCTGACCACCGTGGTCGACGACAACGGCCAATGGGCTATCGAGCCTAACCCGCTGGAAGACGGTGAGAGCGGCAGCGTCACCATCACCGATCCAAGCGGCAATATCAGTGAGCCAACCGATACTGGTAAGGCTGACGTCACTCCACCTGCGCCACCAGTTGTCGATAACAACAACGAGAGTGGTCTGGGCGGCAGCGGCGAGTCGGGCGGCACCATCGTGGTGGAACTGCCGGATGGCAGCACCCTGACCACTGTGGTCGACGACAACGGCCAATGGGCTATCGAGCCTAACCCGCTGGAAGACGGCGAGAGCGGCAGCGTCACCATCACCGATCCAAGCGGCAATATCAGTGAGCCGACCGACACCGGTAAGGCTGACGTCACTCCACCTGCGCCACCGGTTGTGGATAACAACAACGAAAGCGGCTTAGGCGGCAGCGGCGAGCCGGGCGGCACCATCGTGGTGGAACTGCCGGATGGCAGCACCTTGACCACCGTGGTCGACGACAACGGCCAGTGGACCATCGAACCTAACCCACTGGAAGACGGCGAGACTGGCAGCGTCACCATCACCGACCCAAGCGGCAATATCAGTGAGCCGACCGATACCGGTAAGGCTGACGTCACTCCACCAGCGTCACCGGTTGTCGATAACAACAACGAGAGCGGTCTGGGCGGTAGAGGCGAGCCGGGCGGCACCATCGTGGTCGAACTGCCAGATGGCAGCACCCTGACCACCGTGGTCGACGACAACGGCCAATGGGCCATCGAGCCTAACCCGCTGGAAGACGGCGAGAACGGCAGCGTCACCGTCACTGATCCAAGCGGCAATATCAGTGAGCCGACCGATACCGGTAGGGCTGACGTCACCCCACCTGCGCCACCGGTTGTCGATAACAACAACGAAAGCGGCTTAGGCGGTAGCGGTGAGCCAGGCGGCACCATCGTGGTGGAACTGCCGGACGGCAGCACCCTGACCACTGTGGTCGACGACAACGGCCAGTGGGCCATCGAGCCCAACCCGCTGGAAGACGGCGAGAGCGGCAGCGTCACCATCACCGATCCAAGCGGCAATATCAGTGAGCCGACCGACACCGGTAAGGCTGACGTCACTCCACCTGCACCACCGGTTGTCGATAACAACAACGAGAGCGGTCTGGGCGGCAGCGGCGAGCCGGGCGGCACCATCGTGGTGGAACTGCCAGATGGCAGCACCCTGACCACCGTGGTCGACGACAACGGCCAATGGGCTATCGAGCCTAACCCGCTGGAAGACGGCGAGAGCGGCACGGTCACCATCACCGACCCAAGCGGCAATATCAGTGAGCCAACCGAT
>NZ_JANLNY010000027.1 GCF_025465995.1 Pseudomonas sp. 5P_3.1_Bac2
TGATCTAAGCACCAGCAGCGCATCTTTGAACACCCTGCCAGAGCGGCGCATTGTACGCAGTTTTCACTGACTTGCAACCCTTAATTTCAAACTAACTTATTGATTAATAAGAAATTTCCAGGAGCAGATACGCTTCAAGAGGGGCGCATTATAGGCAGGAAAAATTGTAGGTCAATGATTTGATTAGATTTTTAATCGAATACAGCTCGCGCCATAGAGAAAGACGCACAAAAGCGGTGCCTGCAGAAACGACAAAGCCGTTGAAGCTGACGCTTCAACGGCTTTGTTATGACTGCTGCGCCGCTATTAGGCTTTCTTGCGACGCAGGCGCAGCAAGTACTGGATCGGACCAGATGCGGCGTAAGCGAGGAAGATCAGCAAGAGGATGCGCGGCGGATCGCTAAACACCACCGCAAACAACAGCACCACGACCAGGATCGCCACAAATGGCACACGCCCTTTGAGGTCCAACTCTTTAAAGCTGTTGTACTTGATGTTGCTGACCATCAGCACACCCGCAGCAGCCACCAACAGCGCCACCACGAAGGACATGTTCGAGCCCTGGATACCGAAATCACTAAAGGCCCACACAGTACCGGCCACCACACCAGCCGCGGCCGGACTGGCCAGACCAATAAAGTAGCGCTTATCGGTACTGCCGATTTGCGTATTGAAGCGCGCCAAACGCAGCGCCGCCCCCGCCACATAGATGAAGGCGACCATCCAACCGACCTTACCCATGCTGCCCAGCGCCCACTCGAACGCCAGCAGCGCCGGCGCCACACCGAAGGCGACCATGTCGGAGAGCGAGTCATACTCCGCACCGAACGCACTTTGGGTGTTGGTCAGGCGAGCTACGCGACCATCCAGACCATCCAACACCATGGCAACGAACACCGCCGCAGCGGCCACGTAGAAGTTGCCGTTCATGGCATTGATGATGGCGTAGAAACCAGCAAACAGGTTGGCAGTGGTGAACAGGTTAGGCAGCAGGTAGATGCCACGATGACGGACCTTACGGCCCTCGTCGTCATGACCTTCTTCTATATGCTCATCGATGGGTAACAGGCTCTCGGCATCGACGGGTGATTGCGACTCATCTGGACGCTCATTCATGAACAACACCTTGCAACGGATTTGGAAAATTTCGACAGGCACCAACCACAGCGATTCAGGGCGGCACCAACAACTAACCCCTGCTTTATACCAGAAGCCTTGGCCGACCATAAAAAAACGCGGCCTTGGCCGCGTTTTTCTATGTCACAAAAACCTAAATACCGCTTAGTTTTTGGTTTTGTCGACGATTTTGTTAGCCGCAATCCACGGCATCATCGCGCGCAGTTTCTCGCCAACTACTTCAATGCCGTGAGCCGCGTTGTTACGACGGTAGGCAGTCATCGAAGGATAGTTGGTGGCGCCTTCGCTGATGAACATCTTGGCGTACTCGCCGTCTTGGATGCGCTTCAGAGCGTTACGCATAGCCTGACGGGACTGCTCGTTGATGACCTCTGGGCCGGTTACGTACTCGCCGTACTCAGCGTTGTTGGAGATCGAGTAGTTCATGTTGGCGATACCGCCTTCGAACATCAGGTCAACGATCAGTTTCAATTCGTGCAAGCACTCGAAGTACGCCATTTCTGGTGCGTAGCCTGCTTCAACGAGCACGTCGAAGCCCGCTTTAACCAGTTCAACAGTACCGCCGCACAGTACGGCTTGTTCGCCGAACAGGTCAGTTTCGGTTTCGTCTTTGAAAGTGGTTTCGATGATACCGGTACGGCCGCCGCCCACGCCCGAAGCGTACGACAGAGCAACGTTTTTGGCATTGCCGGAAGCATCTTGGTAAACCGCGATCAGGTCAGGGATACCACCGCCTTTGACGAATTCGCTACGCACAGTGTGACCTGGCGCTTTCGGCGCGATCATGATCACGTCGAGGTCAGCGCGCGGCACTACTTGGTTGTAGTGAATGGAGAAACCGTGAGCGAAGGCCAGGGTGGCGCCTTTTTTCAGGTTCGGCTCGATTTCGTCGCGGTACAGACGGCCTTGGAACTCGTCAGGAGTCAGGATCATGACGACGTCAGCAGCAGCTACAGCTTCTTTAACTTCGCTAACTTTCAGACCGTGAGCCTGGGCTTTAGCTACCGAGGTAGAACCAGCGCGCAGACCTACAGTAACGTCAACGCCGGAGTCTTTCAGGTTGCAAGCGTGGGCGTGACCTTGGGAGCCGTAACCGATGATGGCTACTTTTTTGCCCTGGATGATCGAGAGGTCACAGTCTTTGTCGTAAAACACTTTCATGGAAAACTCCTGCTTACCTGGCCACTAGGCCATTCGTTAAATGAGTTAGATGCTGAGTACTTTGTCGCCACGGGCAATGCCAGTAACGCCACTGCGTACGGTTTCCAGGATCGACGCCGTGCCGATGGCCTGAATAAAGCTGTCCAGCTTGTCGCTCGTGCCAGTCAACTGAATGGTGTACACGCTGCTGGTCACATCGACGATCTGGCCGCGGAAAATATCCGTGGTGCGTTTAACCTCAGCGCGCTGGGCGCCAGTGGCCTTGACCTTAACCAGCATCAATTCACGCTCGACGTGGGCGCTTTCCGACAAGTCCACAAGCTTAACCACCTCAACCAACTTATTGAGGTTTTTGGTGATCTGCTCGATGACCTCATCATGACCGATGGTGGTCAACGTCAGACGCGACAGAGTCGGGTCTTCGGTAGGCGCCACGGTCAGGCTTTCGATGTTGTAGTTGCGCTGCGAGAACAGACCCACCACGCGGGACAATGCGCCGGGTTCGTTCTCCAGCAGCAGGGAAATAATGTGTCGCATGATTAGGTCCGCTCCGTCTTGCTCAGCCACATGTCGCGCATTGCACCGTCTTTGATTTGCATCGGATAGACGTGCTCACTCTGATCAATCTTGATATCCAGGAACACCAAGCGATCTTTCATCGCAAAGGCTTCAGCCAGTTTCGGCTTGAGGTCTTTTAGATCAGTGATGCGAATACCCACGTGGCCATAGGCCTCGGCCAGCTTGACGAAGTCAGGCAGCGACTCCATGTACGAGTGCGAGTGACGGCTGCTGTACATCATGTCTTGCCACTGACGCACCATGCCCAACACGCTGTTGTTCAGGTTCACGATCTTCACCGGCAGGCCGTACTGCATGCAGGTGGAGAGCTCCTGAATGTTCATCTGAATACTGCCCTCACCTGTTACGCAGGCGACGTCAGCATCCGGGAAGCTTAGCTTGACGCCCATGGCCGCGGGGAAACCGAAGCCCATGGTGCCCAGGCCGCCGGAGTTGATCCAACGGTTAGGCCTGTTAAAGCGGTAGTACTGCGCCGCAAACATCTGGTGCTGACCAACGTCGGAGGTGACGAAGGCATCGCCGCCTGTGACTTCAGACAGAGCCTCGATCACCGCTTGCGGTTTGATCACGCTGCCGTCGCCCTTGTCGTAAGGGAACAAGCCGTCGGCGCGCCACTCGTCAATCTGCTTCCACCAGCTGGTCAGTG
Source organism: Pseudomonas sp. 5P_3.1_Bac2 (assembly GCF_025465995.1). GTDB lineage: Bacteria > Pseudomonadota > Gammaproteobacteria > Pseudomonadales > Pseudomonadaceae > Aquipseudomonas. The sequence continues at coordinate 3,524 of NZ_JANLNY010000027.1, forward strand.
CTTCTTTGTTGATCTGCTCGCCGATCTCTTTGAGGATCGCGACCATCTCGGTCATTACGCTGTCCACCGGGCCAACGATTGGGATATCGGCCTTGATGGTTTTGGAAATGGACGCCGGGTCGATATCGACGTGGATGATCTTGGCATTCGGGCAGAACTTGTCCGCGCCATTGATCACGCGGTCGTCGAAACGCGCACCGACAGCCAAGATGACGTCAGCATGGTGCATGGCCAAGTTGGCGGTGTAGCTGCCGTGCATGCCGAGCATGCCGAGGAACTGACGATCAGTGCCTGGGTAGCCGCCCAACCCCATCAGGGTGTTGGTGACAGGTACGTTGAGCATTTGCGCCAATTCAGTCAGCGGCGCCGCAGCACCACCCATGATCACCCCACCACCGGAGTAAACGATTGGGCGCTTGGCGCTGAGCAGCAACTCAGCCGCTTTACGGATCTGCCCGGAGTGACCACGCAGAGCCGGACTGTAGGAGCGCAGCTTGACCTTTTTCGGGAAGACGTATTCGTACTTCTCCGCCGGGTTGGTCATGTCCTTTGGAATGTCGACAACGACAGGACCAGGACGACCAGACTGGGCGAGGTAGAAGGCTTTTTTCAAGACGTCCGGGATCTCCGACGGATGCTTGATCATGAAGCTGTGCTTCACGATTGGCCGCGAGATACCGATCATGTCGGTTTCCTGGAAGGCATCCGTACCGACCATGGTGCTCGGCACCTGACCGGACAACACCACCATCGGAATGGAGTCCATATAGGCCGTAGCAATACCGGTAATGGCATTGGTCGCGCCTGGACCGGAAGTCACCAGTACCACACCGGCTTTACCGGTGGCACGGGCATAACCGTCGGCCATATGGGTTGCCGCCTGCTCGTGACGAACCAGGATGTGGTTCACCTCAGGTTCTTTGAACAGGGCGTCATAAATATGCAGGAGAGCACCACCTGGGTACCCGTAGATGTTCTTAACGCCTTCGTCACGCAAAAAGCGGACGACCATTTCAGCGCCGGATAAAAGCTCCACGTTGTTCACCTCTAAAACGCTAGAAAACCGCCCAACCAAGGGACGGCCTAAGATAGGTTTACTGCTAGCAGAGCATGAGCGACGGTGGTCGCCGACTACGTCAGCATCTACTGAGCAAGTATTGGGAGCGCCCTGTGATTTTGCGGGCCCCTCCCACCCAGCGCGAGGTAACGCGTTGCGGGTGCATCAGGTCGGCGCGGGTAGCGCCTCATGTCTACTGAGCTAAAGCCTGCTTGCGGCGGACTCCACTACAGCGATTGGTGAATTGTTCGATTTTGGCCGAAACAAGTCAATAGGACGTGCACTAATTAGGAGAAAACTAGCAGAATCCCCCGGATTTCAGGATACAGCGCAATTTAACACCAAATAAGCAGCTGCTTATGCCTGTGACCTAGCGCAGAAACCCGTGACTCGCAATTTGGTTATAGTGCTAGTTCATCTTTCCGCGCTCTTTAAGGATGTCCTATGCGCCGTTTTGTGATCGCCAGCTGCCTCTTGCTTTGCCTGTCACCGTCTCTTATGGCCAGTCAGGTGTACAAGTGGGTGGACAGCAATGGCACGACCCACTTCAGCGCCCAGCCGCCGCAAGGTCAAACCGCTACCAGCATTAACACCAACGTGCCCGTCAGCAAGGAGCCGCCAGCCGCTGAGCCGGCACAACGCGAAAGCTTCAATGACATCGCCGACCCAGAGCAAGCGGCCATCGATAAGAAGGTCAAAGAAGAGGTCGCCGCCAAAGAGGCCGAGATCAAGAAGTACTGCGAAAGCGCGCGCAATAACTTAGCGCAGCTGCAGAACAACCCGCGCATCCGTATGGAAGTCGCGGGTGAAGTGAAGCGTTTAGGGGAAGATGAACGTCAGGCGCAGATTGCAGAGCTGAGCAAATCGATCGCCGAAACCTGCAAGCCTTAAGACGCAGTGGCGCGGTTTACACCGCGCCAGCGATCTGCTGGTCAAACTGACCGAGCAACTGAATCAAACCCTGCGCCTTAGCCTGCAAGGCACCGGTGAAGACCTGCTCAGCCATGGGCTGAATCCCGGAGACGGCTGGCAGCGGCGCACCCTCCTCCAGTAGCAGCTTCATGCGTGGCAAGAAGATCCACTGCAACCAATGCTCAAAAGCCATGCTGTCGACACAAAATGGCTCGACACTGGCCAACGCCTCGGCAGTGGGTGACTCCTCAGCCCACCAGCCCTGTACGCGCAACTCGCGCTCAATCAACAACAACAGCTCGGCAATAGCAGCGCTGCGGGAATCCACTGGAATTTGACTGGCCATTAAGAACTCACTCGCGCCTGTTGACGGGCCTGCGCCGCACCGGCGGCATCTCCTTGACTCTCACGGGCCTTGGCAATCAACTCCCACAGACTGGCTTGCAAGGCCGGGCGGCCATTGGCGTAGCTCAGGCCACGGCGGGCAAATTGCTCAGCTTGGGCGGCATCGCCTTGGGCCAGACGCACTTCTGCCAGTTGATAGAGCACTTGTGGCTCGCGCGGTGCAATGCGCTGGGCGCGCTCTAAACTGGAGGCGGCGCCATTGAGGTCACCACCACCTTGCTGCTGTTGCGCGGCGGTGAGCAAGGCCAGCACGGGGCCGTCCAACTGCTCATCTACTGACAAGCCACCGCCCGTGGACGGGATGCCGCTGGCGGCCGGGGCGCTGTAGTTAGTCGCCGCCGGTGGCGTCCAGGCTTGACCTGAGCCGCTGGTGTCGATGCTGCTAGTAATCGGAGCGCTTTGAATCGGCGTGGTGCTGACACCACCCGGCACCATCACCACCACCCCGGAATCCTCTGGAATGCTTTGCGCCTGAGTCGTTTGCGGATTGCTGGTCACCGTCGCACCTTGAATGCGCCCGGCAGGGGTGCCGCCTTCGACCACCGGGATCGAACCACTGGGCACACTGCTACAGCCGGCCAGCACCAGCGAAGACGCTAAAGCTGAAATCAACCACTTATTCACTGTTTACCCTCTCAGTTAGTCCAACCATCCGCGAACCCAATCCATCACCTCATTCACCGGCGCCTGTATGCCACAGGCCGGTCCAGGGGCGGGTTGGCTGCCGCGAATATACGGCATCTGTACAGCATTCGGGCAACTCGGGTCAGTGCCCTGCCCTGTCTGCCCGTTTACCCAAGCTTGCACCACGTTATCCGGCAGCGGCATATCCAGCGGCAGCGGATCAGCGCGGCGCATAAAATCGGTCCATACCTGCAGCGCACCAGTCGCGCCGGTTAGCGGCGTTGGGCCGTTGTCATCGCGCCCCAACCAGACCACCGCGAGCAAGTCCTGACCAAAGCCGGCAAACCAGCTATCACGGGAATCGTTACTGGTGCCGGTCTTGCCGGCCAGTTTCAGCGAGCGCGGCAACTGGTTATAGACCGAGCGCCCGGTGCCTTCGCTGATGGTGCGTTGCATGGCGTTTTGCAGCAGATAAATGGCGCCGCTATCAAAGCGCTGCTGAATCTGGAACGGATAACGCTTAAGCGGCTGACCGTCTGCCGTGAGCACACTGCGAATGGCCCGCAGCGGCGTGTTGTAGCCGCCATTGGCGATGGTCTGGTACATGTTGGCCACACTCATGGGGCTCAGGCCACCGGCGCCCAACAGCATCGCCGGATAGGCCGGCCAGTCTTGCTCCACGCCCAAGCGACCGAGGGTTTTCAGCACCTCCGGCACGCCCACCTCAAGACCAATTTTGGCCGTCGACAGGTTGTAGGAGTTCACCAAGCCCTGGTAAAGGAAGATCGTGCCATGGGGCTTGCGGTCGTAGTTTTGCGGCGTCCACACTTGGCCGCTACCGGTTTTGATCGAGAAGGACTGATCCTCGACCCGGCTGGTCAGGGTATAGCGGCTTGGACGCTCCAACGCCGTCAGATACACCGCAGGCTTAACCAACGAACCAATCGGCCGCACCGCATCCAAGGCTCGGTTAAAGCCGGCAAAACGTGGCGAACGGCTGCCGATAATGGCCTGTACTTCGCCACTTTCCGGGCTGGTGACGACCATGCCGGCTTCGACCTGATCCACCCCTTTGCGCCCGGACAGACGCTTCATGGTGTCAGTCAGAGCGCCTTCGGCTTTGTGCTGCAGAATCGGATCGAGGCTGGTGAAGATGCGCAGGCCTTCTTCGGTCAGATCCTGGTCTTGGTAGTCTTCGCGCAGCTGGCGTTTCACCAGATCCAGGAACGCCGGATAAGAGCTGTTGGCCATGGTGCCGCGCTGGGTAATGCCCAACGGCTTTTGCTTGGCGGCGGCCGCTTGCTCAGCCGTAACCACTCCCTGCTCGACCAGCAGATCAAGCACCAGGTTACGCCGCTCCAGCGCCCGCTCCGGGTTGCGCCGCGGGTTGTAGTAAGTCGGCCCTTTGACCATGCCGACCAGCAAGGCCACTTGGTCTAACTTCAGCTCAGATAAGGGCTGGCTAAAGAAGTACTGACTGGCCAGACCAAAGCCGTGCACGGCGCGCTGCCCGTCCTGACCGAGGAACACTTCGTTGAGGTAGGCCTCAAGGATGTCCTGCTTGTCGTAATGCAGTTCCAGCAGCAGCGCCATCATGGCCTCGGTGGCCTTCCGGGTGAGGCTGCGCTCATTGGTCAAGAAGAAGTTCTTCACCAACTGCTGAGTCAGGGTACTGCCGCCTTGGCGCAGTTGCCCGGCGCTGGCATTGATCCACATGGCGCGGGCAATACCCTTAGGCGATACGCCAAAGTGCTTGAAGAACTCGCGATCCTCAACGGCCACTAGGGTTTCGACTAAGTAAGGAGGCACCTGGTCGAGCTTGATCAGCACCCGATCTTCCTGATGGGCCGGATACAGGCCACCGATCAGCAGCGGCTCCAAACGCGCCACCGCCAAGTTAGCCCCGTTGCCCTGGTTTAGCCCGGCGACATAGTCACCAGAGAAACGCACGCGCACGCGCTGCGCCGGCTCAGTGCTTTCATAGAATTGGAAGCCGCGCGAATGCAGCTCGATATTGTTGCCGGCAATCGACACCCCGCCTGGGCCGCTGACAGCCGCCTCACGGCGATAACCGAGAGCATCCAGTTCTTTAAGGAAGTCGTCCTTAGCCAGCTTCTGGCCGACGAACAACTCCAAGGGCCGGGCATAGACCTTGGCGGGCACAGTCCAGCGATTGCCGGAGAATTTCTCCTGCACCACGGCATCGAGGTAAACCGCAAACCCGGCCAGCACCACCAAACCCACCAGACCGAGCTTGAGAGCCCAGCCCAGCCAGGGGCGCATAGCAGAGGAACGGCGTTTAGTACGGGGTCGGGAAGTTCGCTTACGAGTCATGGCGCGGCATTATACGCACTTTGCAGCTTTACCATCAGACCAGCCCAAGGTTTGCAGACAGACGCCCAGCGGCCATAATGGCCCACTCTTATCAGTCCTAAGTACAAGGATCGCCCGTGAGCCAAGCTCTGATCAACGCATTGCAGAATCCGGCGCTCTATCCGCATCCGGTAGAGCAATTTCAGGTCATTGAGACGCATATTTCGTGGGTCATACTCACCGGTCCCTTTGCCTACAAAATCAAAAAACCGATGAACTTCGGTTTCCTCGACTTCACCAGCCTTAAAGACCGCGCGCACTTCTGCCAGGAAGAGCTACGTCTAAACCAGCGCCTGACACAAGGCTTGTACTTGGAAGTGTTGCCGATCACAGGTAGCGAAGATGCGCCGCAACTCGGCGGTGAAGGCCCAGCTATCGAGTACGCCCTGAAGATGCGGCAGTTCCCGCAGAGCCAGTTGCTCAGCGCGGTGCAAGCCCGTGGTGAACTGACCAGCGCCCATATCGATGCCCTGGCCAAACAAATTGCCGACTTCCACGCCACCACCCCGGCGGTGCCCAGCAGCCATGTTCTGGCCAGCCCGACGGCGATCATGGCGCCGATGCGCCAGAACTTTGAGCAGATCCGCGCCATGCTCAGCGATGCGGCCGACCTGCAACAGCTCGAAGCACTGGAACACTGGACCGAAGCCAGCTACGCGCGGCTTGAGCCACTGCTGGCCAAGCGCGCTGAAAACGGCGCCATCCGCGAATGCCACGGCGATATCCACTTAGGCAACGCCACGTTGCTGGATGAGCAAGTGGTGCTGTTTGACTGCATCGAGTTCAACGAACCGTTCCGCCTGATCGATATCGCCTCGGATGCGGCGTTTTTGATCATGGACTTGGAAGATCGTGGCCTGAAGACTCACGCCCGGCGCTTCCTCAACGCTTGGCTGGAGCACACCGGCGACTATCCGGCGCTGCAGTTGATGAACTTCTACAAGGCTTACCGCGCGCTGGTACGGGCCAAAGTGGCCCTGTTCAGTCTGGCCCACCAGACCGATGCCGTGCAAAAGGCCGTGACCCTGCGCCAGTACCGCAACTACGCCAACCTGGCGGAAAGCTACAGCGCTATCCCCTCGCGCTTGCTGGCCATCACCCATGGCGTTTCCGCTGTGGGCAAAAGCCAAGTGGCCATGCGTTTGGTCGAGGCACTGGGCGCTATTCGCTTGCGCTCCGATGTGGAACGCAAGCGTCTGTTCGGCGAACAAGCGCCAGCCCAGCAAGGCGAACTGCACACCGGCATCTACAGCGCAGAAACCTCGGCGGCGACCTACGCCCACCTGCATCAACTGGCCAGCAAGATTTTGGCTGCCGGCTACCCGGTAGTGATCGATGCCACTTACCTGCAGTTGGCTCAGCGCCAGGCTGCCGAGCATGTGGCCGCTGACAGTGCCGCGCCGTTCCTGATCCTCGACTGCTACGCGCCGGATGAAGTCATCGCCGGCTGGCTGCAACAACGCCAGGCCGAGGGCGCTGACCCCTCCGATGCGACCATCGAGGTGGTACGCGCGCAACAAGCCAAGCGTGAGCCGCTGCAAGAGAGTGAGTTGCCCCGCAGCAAGCGGGTCGACACCCACATCAGCAGCAGCGTGGATAGCTTGGTGGCGCAGATTCGCCAACGCCTGCCGGGCCTCTAAGGCCCACGCTGTAAGGCTGCGGCGCAAGCAGATGGCGCCGCAGCTTCTATACTGCTAAGACCTTAGTTGCCCGAGGTCTGCCATGAACCCGCCCCGTCATCTGGATGATCCGTTGTACACCCTGCTGCACAACGAAGACATCGCCGCGTTCAACAGCCAGCGTCCGGCCAGTACGGTCGACCTGAGTGATGGTGATTTTCGCGGCTTAGACCTGCGCACCCTCGACGCCACCGACATCAACTTTCGTAACGCCTACTTTCGCGGCACCGATCTGCGCGGCCTGGACTTACGCACCTGTGAGCTGGAGGGCGCGAGTCTGGCCCACGCGCAAATTTCCGGCAGTTACTTCCCCGCGCAACTGAGCGCTGACGAGATTCTGATGTCGGTAAATTTCGGCACTCGCCTGCGCTACAACACCCGTTAATCGCGGCAGTTTGTGCAGCGGTTAGCGCCGTTGAGCCTGAGATTGCAACGCCGGCCGAATTATCCGCTATTACTTGTCCAGCACTGCCGCGCAGATGGCGTTGCAGGCGTGGCTGAATTAATCGGTGCAGAACGGTCCAAGCCCCTATCGGTGAGGACCTCCGTGTTCTCCATTAATCCGTCCGCAGCACCCCGTGCTGCCAGGAGCTGTGATGAACGATGAACTGCAAGAGCTGAAAAACCTCGGCAAGACCTCCGCGCAGTGGCTGCATGCGGTGGGCATCCATAACGCCAACGACTTGCGCCGTTTAGGTGCCGTCAGCGCCTATCAGGCCGTACGCGCCCGGGGATTCCGCGCATCCAAGGTGCTGCTGTACGCGATCGAGGGCGCCCTGCTGGGCGTGCATTGGAACGATCTGCCGCCCGGGCATAAGGCCCAGCTCAATGACCGCCTGGATCAAACTTAGGGGTACAACAAGAGCTAGCTCACAACCTCCTTGTTCGACGATTTACCTGACTGGCAGCGCCACGTATTTTTTAACGCACGAAAGTACCAATAAGAATGCCAGCCAGCACAAGGAAAATCGCCAATGTATTTACTGGGGGAGCAACCGGCCTACGCCGATCAACTGATCAATCACCTGCAAAGTATTCCAGTGCGTCTGCTCGAAGGTTTGGCTCCCAGCGGCACGCCCCTGCACGTGCAACGCACAGATGATCTGGCGCAGAGCCTCCCCGGTAATCAGCTGTTTATTATCGAGAGCGGACTGCTCCACGCGGTGGTCGACGAACGCCCGCTGTTTTACCTGCAAGAAGGCGATCTGCTGGGGCTGCGCCAAGGCTTGGATATGCCCAGCTGCCGCTATAGCAGTGAGGAAAACATCAGCCTGATTCCTTACCAGCGCAGTGAGGTGTTCAAGCACATCTACGCCAGCGAAGAGCGCCAGGAGATGTTCCTGCATTACCTGATTGGCCACACCGCCTTGCTCAGCGATGCGCTGGCCCGCCTCAAACAACCGGATGTACGCCCGGCCACGGGCTTCCAGCATTTTGCCGCCGGGGAAGAACTCATCCACCAGGGTGATATCGCCGATAACGTGTTCATCATTATCGAAGGCCATGCCGAAGCCTTCGTCGACGGACACAAAGTCGGCGATGTGGTGAAGGACGAGATTTTCGGCGCCATGGCGGTGTTTACCCGCGAGAAGCGCAGCGCCAGCGTGGTGGCCAGCGAGCCGTGCACGGTGATGGTGATTCCGAAGGAGCAGTTCCTGAGTTTGATGCAAAGCAACCCACGCATCTCCCACAGCCTGATCGAGAGCATGGCGCGGCGTATTGACCTGCTCAATAAAGAAATAACTCAGCTGCGCTTGCCGGCTGAAGCCTGAGCACGCAACGAGCAGCCCCGACCAACGGCTAAGGCCACTGAATATGGGCCTTGGCGGGCAGTGGTCGAGGATGTTTTGTGACAGGGCTTACAGTCAAATGAAAATATTTTGCATCTGGCGTTGACTTGTAAATGATAATTGTTATTATTACCTCAACTGGTCGCGAGATCAGCCGATAAGCTCTAGGGACCTCAGTCGGACTCTGCAGATTATCTCCTCATCAGGCTAATCACGGTTATTGACCCGGCACTTGCCGGGTCTTTTTTTGCCTGCAGAAAAGTGCCGCCCCCTCTCCTCTGCACGGCATCTGGCCTTACACACCATACGCCAGGACTCGCTGCCAAGCTGGAACGCGCCTAGCACAGCTACACGCTCACTATGCTAGGCGCAGAAACGACTAAGCCGCAGCACCAGGCCGCGGCTTAGGGAAACCTGCCAGAGGTTATTTGCCCAGCAGCTTGGCGCAGTAATCCTGCTCAGGCTGAGCCGGGGTGTACCACAGATAATCGGCGGCCTCAGGCTTAACCTCACTGCCGGCTTCAGCCAGGATCAGCACCTGCGTGCCCTGCCCTGCTTGCAGATCAGCCAGGTGCAGCGGCACGCCCAAGTCGCGGCGGACATGGAAAGCGCCAGCCAGCAGCAAGCTCGGCTGCGGCGCGGCCAACAGGGCCTGGGCCATGCGCCGGTCACGCTGCTGTTGCACGGCGAGCATGGCCGGTAGTTGGCTGGCGGGCAGCCGATCACAATGGGAGCTGCGGATCTGCTCAGCCAAGGCCTCGCGCACAGCGCTGGCAGTCGACTGCCGGCCTTGTAAGGCTGGCGGCTGGCGGTAGATCTGCATCACCTCGCGGCGCTCCAAGTTAGCCGCTAACAACGGGTAAGGCTGACGCAGCAGATACTGAACCAACGGCCCGTACAGCGACCACGGCCAGCCTGGCTGCCAAGCCAGGGCGTTGAGCATATCGGCCGGCGGCTGGCCGTCTTGCACCTCACGGTGAGCGGCATCGACCTTGGCCTGTTGATCCGGCGTGAGCATCTCCAGCAGCACACTGCCCTGCTCGCGCTGGGCCGCCAAGGCGCGCAGCAACCACAGCTGCAAGGCGTGATGATCGGGGTTGTCGTGGCGCTCGCCGACTAATACGCGCGGCGCACTCGCCAAGCGCTCAACCAACTGTTGCGGGCTGAGCACCTGACCAGTGCGCAGCTCAATGATCTGCCCGACCTCAGCCGACACCTGCGCCTGCTCACCTTGCCACGCCGGCAATACAGGCACCTGGGTCTGGCAAGCACTGAGCAACAGGCTTAGAAGCAAACAAGCGAATCGCATATCAATCCTTAAATGAAAAAAGCACTCAGCGCGCGACGATAAGCGGATGACCGCGCTCGGGATGCTGTTGCACCAACACCTCTAAGCCAAACACCGTGCGCAGCGCCTCGGCTTGCAACACCTCAGCGGGACTGCCCAAAGCATGGGCCTGACCGTTGTGCAGCAACAATAGGCGATCGCAGTAACGCGCGGCCAGATTCAGGTCGTGCAAAATCACCAATACCGCTGCGCCGTGGCCGACAAAATCGCGCACCGCTTGCAAGGTGGTGTGCTGGTGCAAAGGATCGAGCATGGAAGTCGGTTCATCCAATAACAGCACCTGCTCCTCACCACCCGGCCACAGCTGGGCCAGCACCCGGGCTAAGTGCACCCGCTGCCGTTCACCGCCAGAGAGCTGCAAATAGTTGCGCCCGATAAGGTGCTCGGCATCGGCCGCCGCCAGCGCTTGCTGGATAATGTGCTGGTCGCGTGCCTGGCCGCTGGCATGGGGTAAGCGACCCATGGCGACGACTTCTTCCACCCGAAAAGCAAAGTTCAGCGTCGACAGTTGCGGCAACACGGCCAAGCGCTGGGCCCGTTGCTGCCCCGGCCAATCCTGCAATAACCGCGGACCGAGCCACAGTTCGCCTTGGCTGCAAGGCAGCTCCCCACACAAGGCGGCGAGCAAGGTACTTTTGCCGGCACCATTGGGCCCGAGCACGCCGAGCACCTCACCGGGTTTTAGGCTTAGGTTGATCTCGCTGAGCACGCTTTTGCCGGCGCGCTCGACGCTTAACTGCTTGGCACGCAACATCAGGTCCGGCCCCGGATTAATAGATAGAGGAAGAACGGCGCGCCAATCAGTGCGGTGATGATGCCAATCGGCAGCTCCGCCGGCGCCACCAGCAACCGCGCGAACAAATCCGCCAGCAGCAGCAAACTGGCGCCAGCCAAGGCTGAGGCGGGTAACAGCACGCGATGATCCGGCCCCACCAGTAACCGCACCAGATGCGGCACCACCAGGCCGATAAAACCAATCATGCCCGCCGCCGCGACCGCCGCCCCCACTCCTAAGGCAGTACAGAACACCAGCTCGGCCTTGACCCGCTCTACCGCAAAGCCCAGATGGCGCGCCTCCGACTCCCCCAGCAATAAGGCGTTGAGCACCTTAGCCCGGCGCGGCAGCCACAGCAGCACCAGCAGCGCCACCAGCAGCAGCGGCCACATGCGGCTGTAACTGGCACCGTTCAAGCTGCCCAGGTTCCAGAACGTCAGGGTGCGCAGGGTGGCGTCGTCGGCAATATAGGTAAGCAAACCAATCAACGCGCCGGCCAACGCGGTCAAGGCAATACCGGCCAGCAGCATGGTCGCCACATGGGTTTGGCCATTGCTGCGGCCGAGGCGATAAACCAGCGCGGTCACCACAAAACCGCCGGCAAAAGCCGCGCTGGTCAGCAGATAAGGGCTGAACGTTTCAGGAATAGCCGTCCAAAGGCTGCCGCCAACAATCGCCAGCGCCGCTCCGAGGGCGGCACCGCCGGACACGCCGACCAAGCCAGGATCGGCCAAGGGGTTGCGAAACAAGCCCTGCATCGCCACGCCACACACCGCCAGCACCGCGCCCACCAGCAAGCCGAGCAAGGTGCGCGGCAGCCGAATCTGGCTAATGATCAACTGCGCCTGACTGTTCTCAGCCCCCAGCGGCAGGCCGAGTTGCGCCAGCAGCGCCTGGCCCACATCGCCGATGGTCAGACTCACCGGCCCTAAAGCCAGCGACGCCCAGAGCGCCGTCAGCAGCAACAGGCCCAGGCCGAGAAACAACCAGCGCGCGCGATGGTTGCCACTCATGGTGCCGGCTTAGCACTCGGTGCGCTTGGCTTGCTGGAGGGATAAAACACCTGGGCCAGATCGCTCAGCGCCGCGGGTAAACGCGGGCCCAGACCACCGATCAGCAAGGTCGGATCAATCACCCACAAACGGCCACTGCGCCCGGCACGGGTTTGCGCCAACGCTGGGTTTTGTTTAAGCAGCGCGGCGCGGGCTGCCTCCCCCTGTAACTGGCGGTCAGCGAGCACCACCACTTCTGGGTCGAGGGCAATCAGCGCTTCTGTGGACAGCACTTTATAGTCCGCCTGCGTGGCTAAGTTGCGCCCGCCTGCTTGGCTGATGATCCAATCGGCCAAGGTGTTTTTCCCGCCAGCCATGGGGCTGCCACCGGCATGGCCGATCAGAAACAGTACCCCCGGCGCGGGCTGTTTAGCCTGGGCGGCTTTGACCCACTGCGCTTGCTCGCTCAGCTGCGCCTGATATTGAGTAAAAGCCTGCTCCGCCTTGGCTCGGTCGCCAAGTAAATCACCGATCTGCTGCAAGCTGCTGTGCAAGCTGTTGAGGTCAGCCCGGGCCGGTAACACGGCGATCTTGACCCCGGCGCCACGCAGTTGCTCAAGCACGGGAGGCGGGCCCATTTCTTCACTGCCAAGCAGCAGATCTGGACGCAGGCTTAGAATCCCTTCAGCAGCCAAGGCCCGTTGATAACCGACATTGGCCAGATTCGTGAGCGACGCAGGATGGCGACTGGTGCTATCGACGCCGACCAAACGGCTTTCGCCACCCAAAACCACGACCCATTCGCTCAGAGAGCCACCGGCACTGACCCAACGCGGTGTTTCTGCGGCCTGAAGCCAGGCACTGCTGAATAAGCCCGCCGCGATGGCGAGCACTTTGTTGCTTAATTTCATGGCGATTTCGGCCTGAACACGGTTATCCAAATTGCCCTACCTGCCTCTTGCGCAGGCTGGGACATCCTTAGGCCTCTAGCGGCGCGGCTTGCTCAGCCAACTCGCGCCAGCTGGTTAGCTCCGGCACCCCAGGTTTGCGCGCGCCGAACAACTGCAGCACCAGCTCGCCATCGGCATCGAAGGCTTCCCAACTGGTGATCAGGCCATCCGTGCTGGGCTTACGCACCCGCCACAGCTCAGTCACGCCTTGGGTTTGCAGATGCAAATTGAATTCCGGGTCGAGCACGTTGAACCAGCTGTCCATCCAACGCAGGTTGCTCACCGTGCCGGTATGGATCTGGATACAGTGGGCGTTGCCAACAAACACCATGATCGGCACCTGGCTCGCGCCCGCCTGCTCCAGCAACTGCGGCAGCGCCGCCAGCGCTAGCGGCTGCGCCCACTGCTCACCGGCCAGGCGCAGGCCTTGGGTACGGCTCACGCCATGTTGTTTAAGCAGGGCATAAAAGTGGTGAGTGTCTTTGAGTGCCGCCCAACCTTCGCGCAGGCCCGCCACATCGATGGCGCTGTCGGCCTGCAGCGCGGGCTTAGCCGGCAAGGGTTGCGGTTCGGGCTCCGGGCTTGGCTCAGCCGCGGCGAAGCGTTCGATCAGCGCAGCCCAGGCTTGCAGATTGCTGTCGGCCGTCAGGTACACCTTGTGCACGGCATTGCCCTGTTTATCGAAGATCTGCACGCTGCGCTGGGCGCCCTTGTCGCTTTGCTCCTCGACGGCGAACACGCTGTGCCAGCCCGCCAAAAACAGGCGCAGGTCGATGTCTGGGGAGACCACTAAACCCATTTGCCCATTGGCCGTGACGGTAACGTCGCGGTAATAGCCCTTGCGCTCATGCACGCAGTGCTCGTTACGGGTCAGCGCCATGATGTAACCCAGCTCACCCAAGGCCGGCAGTAACACCGCCCAGTCCGGGCACAGGCGGCGGCTATCGACGCCCAAGCGGCTGGCGGTCAACTGCGCCTCGCTCACACCCAGCACGGCAGCCGCCTCACGAGCACGCAACCGGGGTTGTTGCGCCTTGAGCGCCTGCCAAGCGGCATAGAGTTGTGGCGCAGTACGGGGCGGGGCCAGGGTGCTCATGATTTGCTCCTTTATCACAGGTAATTGCTCGTTAGTGCGCAAGGCGCTGGCGCTCATTCACAACCTCTCACCGATAACCACCCGCCCTGCCATTGACGGTGACAGGGGCAGATCAGTGCGGGCGCAGTTGTGCATGCTGCGGAATACATATCAATTGATAATCATTTGCATATGATTGTCAATCCTATTATGGTTTTGACCGCTAAAAACACCAACAACGGTCCTAGAAACCGTCACGCACACGCAATTGGAGCTGCCCCCATGCTGAGTCGTCCGCCCTTTGCCCGCCGTCCCTGGCTAGGCTTACTGCTGCTATGCCCGTCCCTCGCCTTGGCGGAGCAAGCCGTCAATCTCGACGCCGCACAAGTCAATGCAACGGCTGAGCAGGAGAGCCTGCCCACCACGACCTCGACCGCTGCCAAGACCCTGGAAAACCGCTTTATCCGCAGCTTTGAAGACTTGGGCAAACGCGCCGAACCGGGCGTTAACTTCAGCCGCAGCAGCGAGAGCATCAACATCCGCGGTTTGGAGCGTGACCGCGTGCTGACCACCATCGACGGCATCCGCGTGCCGTGGATGACCGATGGCGCGCGCAGCCAAGGACCGACTGGCGGTGCCCAGGGCGGGTTGGATTCGTTTGACTTCAACAGCCTGTCAGCGGTGGATATCGTGCGTGGCAGCAACTCCAGCCAGATCGGCTCCGGCGCCTTGGGCGGCGCCGTGCAGTTGTTCACCCTCAACCCCGAGGACTTACTGGCGCCGGGCAAAGACTTCGGCAGCCTGCTGAAAAGCGATTACGACAGCAGCGATGACAGCTGGGGCCTCAACGCCGCCATCGCCGGCCGCATGCACAACACCTACTGGCTGCTGCAAGGCGGCCAACGCCGTGGCCATGAGCTGGAAAACGCCGGGCACGGCAACCTCTACGGCAGCCAACGCACCGAGGCCAACCCGGCGGATACCGAGCAGGACAGCCTGTTGGTGAAATTGCAGCAACGCTTTGATGGCGGCCACAAGCTTGGCTTTACCGCCGAAACCTTTGAGCGCCAGCGCGACATCGACAGCCGCAGCAACCAGGGCAGCACCTATCTGCTCGGCGCGAACAGCACCAATGAAGTCAGCCGCCGCCAACGCGTGTCGCTGGATTACAACTTCCAGAGCGAGGACGCGGACGACTTCCTCGACAGCGCCAGCGCCGTGGTTTACTGGCAAAAGCTGCGCCGTCAGGACGATCAGGATGGCGTGCGCAGCATGGACGCCCGCGGCAGAGCCCCAGACTTTCTGTTCCAGCGCTTCGGTTTGCCGGGCAACCCCTACAAGTATCCGAGCGGCCCATACGGGCGCAATAACCGCATCGAGAAAGAGCTGTATGGCTTTTCCGGCAATCTCGGCAAGCACTATGAGGTGGCCGGCATCGCCAACACCCTGACCCTCGGCGGCGAGGTTTATCAAATCAATACCGAGCAACAATCCAAGGGCTATGACAACTGCCCAGGCTTTGGCATCAGCGCCAGTAACCCGATGTATATGGGCCCGGCGGCGTGCGACTTCCTGCATACCAACCAGGCCGATATGCCTAAGGCCGAAGGCACCAGTTGGGCCGTGTTTGCCAACAACGAAATCAGCCTGGCCGATGGTCGCGTCAAACTCACGCCAGGCCTGCGTTACGACCATTACAAACAAGACCCGAAAGCCACCCGCGACTATCAAAACAACGCCAACCCCAACAACAACCAAAGCCTGAGCAGCAGCAAAGACCACAAGCTCTCCGGCAGTTTGCTGGCCACCTGGCAGGTGGTGGAGCAGGTCAAGCTCTATGCGCAGTGGGCGCAAGGTTTTAAAGCACCGGACGCGACCCAGCTGTATATGAATTACGGTGCTGAAAGCAGCTACCTGCGTCTGGGTAACCCCAACCTCAAACCCGAAGAAAGCAACGGCTACGAGATTGGCGCGCAGCTGGGCAACCAACAGTTGGGGGGCTCGATCAGCCTGTTCGATAACCACTACAAAAACTTTATCGACGAAAACCTGCCGATCAGCGCTGGCGAGCTGGCCGAGCTGGGCCTTAATGCCAGCGACTATCCGCTGGGCGTGACCCGTACCGGCAACCGCAGCAAAGTGCAGATTTACGGCGCCGAGCTGGCCGCCCACTGGGAGTTCGTGCCGCACTGGAAGGTCTGGGGCTCGGTGGCCTGGGCCAATGGTGAAGACCGCGAAACCAATCAGCGCCTAAGCACGGTGGCGCCGATCACCAGCCTGCTCGGCCTGAGCTATGCCCGCGATGACTTAGGCGCCGATCTGATGCTGCGCACGGCCGCCGCGCGCAATAAGGTGCAGGACCAAGGCGACTTCAAGGCACCGGGCTATGGCGTGGTCGACCTCACCGCTTATTGGCAGCCGGCGCAGCTCAAAGGGATCAAACTGCAAGCCGGTCTGTTTAACGCCTTCGATAAGAAATACTGGAACGCCCTCGACGTGCCCACCGGCAGTCTGGCCCAGCCGGATGATTTCTACAGTGAAGTCGGGCGTAACTTGCGCGTCTCGGCCTCCTGGCAGTACTGAGCAGCATTGGCGCAGGGACGCGCCGCCCCTCTGTGCAGCGCTGCGTAATGCAGCTAAGCCCGGCATAATGCCGGGCTTATTTATGGGGGGCGCTTGTGTTCGCAATCTGTGCATCGCAACAACTGGCCGAAGGGCAAAGCCGCGGTTTTAGCATCGCCGGCATCGACCTTGTGCTCGTGCGCAAACATGGCCAGTGCTACGCCTACCGCAACCGCTGCCCCCATCGCGCAGTGCGCTTGGAATGGCAGGCCGATGAGTTTCTCGACAGCAGCGCCAGCCTGCTGCAATGCGCCCACCACGGCGCGTTGTTTTTGCTTGAAAGCGGCGAATGCGTAGCCGGCCCGTGCAGCGGGCAAAGTCTAGAGGCGCTGGCCATCATTGAAAACGATGGCACGATCTGGCTGCTGCCGGCGGATTAAAACATCGGGCTATCCCAGCACGGTCGTACATAGACACTGTGCAGCAATAAGACACTCACTTATAGTCGGGACCTCTATCTCAATGTCCCCCACTATGCACACCATCGAACGGATTTACCCCAAGGATCTCGATCCCAGCAACGCCGATGATCAAGCCAGCCTCGCCATCCATATGCAGCGTTATGAGTTTGCCGCCGAGCACCTAAGCGGCGAGCACGTGCTCGATATGGCCTGCGGTTGTGGCTATGGCACGGCGCTGTTGGCACAGCAGCATCCGGATAAACAGGTCACGGGGGTGGATATTGATCCGGCGGCGATTGCCTATGCCCAGGCCCATTATCAGTTGCCCAACCTGCGCTATGTGTGTGCCGATGCCGAGCAGTTCGCTAGCGAGCAGGGCTTTGATTGCATCGTCAGTTTAGAAACCATCGAACACCTGCCGCGCCCCGACCTGCTCGTGGCCAATTACGCCCGCCTGCTCAAGGCTGGCGGCTTGGTGGTGGCCTCGGTGCCGATTACCCCGACGCTGGACGGCAACCCCCATCACTTGCACGACTTCACCAAGCGCAGCTTCTATCGCCTGCTCGGCCAGCAAGGTTTGCAGGCGCGCCAGCAGTTGGAGCAGATTCAGTGGTGGCAATTCAAGGGGCTGTTCTCGCGTAAACCCGATCAGCAAAAGCAGCACCGCAGTGAAGGCGTGGGCAATGCGGTGCTGCAGTATTACCGCAAGCATCCGCTGTACCTGTTGGGCCGGCTGGCGGCGATGCTGCGCTATGGCTTTAGCAACCGCTACCTGACCTGTGTGTTCCGGCAAAGCTAAGCCTGGGCTTGGCCTCAGGCAGCTATTGATTAATATGTCCGACTGTTTTCACCCTGCGAGCCCTTTTGCGTGAAATTGCCCCTAGGCCGTGCCGAACAAAAGCTGCAAACCCGCAATAACTTGATGAACGCTGCGCGCAGCCTGATGGCAACGGGCCGTGGCTTTTGCAGCCTGAGCCTGCGTGAAGTCACGCGCAGCGCCGGCATCGTGCCCACCGGTTTTTACCGCCACTTTGCGGATATGGATGCCCTCGGGCTGGCCCTGGTGGCAGAGGTCGGCGCCACCTTTCGCGCGGCGATTCGCCAAGTGCGCCGGCACCAATTCGAGAACAGCGGCGTGATCGACGCCTCGGTGCATATTTTTCTCACTGCCGTCAGCGCCAATCGCTCGCAGTTTTTGTTTCTTGCCCGTGAGCAATACGGCGGCAGCGTGCCGGTGCGCCAAGCCGTGGCCCGCCTGCGCGAGCAAATCAGCGCGGACTTGGTGGCCGACCTAAGCCTCAAGCCCAAGCTTGGGCACCTGCCCCCAGACGCGCTGACCGTGCTGGCGGATCTGGTGGTCAAGACCGTGTTCGCCACCCTCCCCGAACTGATCGACAGCCCCGCCACAGAGCTGCCCGAACACGCTTGGCCGCAAAATAAAATGATCGAGCAACTGCGCTTTATCTTTATTGGTGCAAAAACCTGGCAAGGCTTGCAGCACACCCGCGACTGACGCACCAAAAACAGGCGAACACCACCCACGGCATTAAGCAGGCGCACAATAACGGTGCGCATGGCTGCAGCAGCCCTGCGCTCTAGCCCGCTACTTGGGCTAACCACCTGCCTTGGCAAGGCCCTTGCTCTATTGCCGGTACATTTCTACCGGAACTTGCCCCATGTTGGTGATTCACGAGCGCATTGCCCAACAGCCCACATGCGATGCTGAGCTAGAACTGAGCTTTGAGGCGCGCAGCAAAAGTCGCTTGCGCTGCTTTACCCGAGCTGGCGAAGAAGTCGGTTTATTCCTTGAGCGTGGCCAACCGGCGCTGCAGCACGACGAGTACCTCAAGGCTAAAGACGGCCGCATCGTCCGCGTGCTGGCCAAGCCCGAAGCCTTATTGCATGTCACCTGCGCCAATGCCTTTGAGCTGATGCGCGCGGCCTATCACCTAGGCAACCGGCATGTTGCCCTACAACTGGGTGATGGCTGGCTGCGCCTGCCCGATGACTACGTGCTCAAGGCCATGCTCGAACAACTCGGCGCCCACGTTGAGCTGATCGAAGCACCTTACCAACCCGAGCAAGGCGCCTACGGCGGTGGACATCACCACTCCCATGCCGGCGATGCCGAATTCAGCTACGCGCCGCGCCTGCATCAATTTGGAGTGCGTCAGTGAGCGCCAGCACCTTTGCCAGCGCGTTTACCGGTGCCTGGCAACTGCTGCGCCTGGCCAGCCCGCAGCTACCGATTGGTGGTTACAGCTATTCCCAAGGTTTAGAAATGGCCGTTGAACAAGGCCTGGTGCACAACGCTGACAGCGCCGAGCGTTGGCTGCGTGATCAGTTACTGCTGAACCTCGCGCGTTTTGAGGCACCGCTGCTATATGCCCATTGCCAAGCGGCCGCCCAGCAAGACTGGATGGCTTTGGCGCAACTCAGCGCCCAGCACCGCGCCAGTCGCGAGACCCGTGAGCTGCATTTAGAAAGCCGGCAAATGGGCTACTCCCTGCAGCAATTGCTCAGCCAGTTGCCCGAGCTGGATCAGGCGGCGCAGACAGCCTTTGCCCAATTACCCGAGCCGAGCTTTGCCTTGGCTTGGGCGTTGGCCGCGCGGGCCTGGCAGATCAGCGCACAAGATGCGTTGGCGGCCTGGCTGTGGAGCTGGCTGGAGAACCAACTGGCGGTATTGATGAAGACCCTGCCGCTGGGTCAACAAGCCGCCCAGCGCCTGACCTCACAACTGATCCCGCTGCTGCAACAAGCGCAACAACAGGCCGTTGAACGGCCTGCCGAGCACTGGGGCAGCGCGGCCTTTGGCTTAACCCTGGCGAGCATGGCGCACGAGCGCCAATACAGCCGTTTATTCCGTTCTTGAGCATAAGGAAGCTTCCACTATGAACAGCCAACCCCTGCGTATCGGCATTGGCGGCCCGGTCGGCTCCGGCAAGACCGCGCTGACTCTGGCGCTGTGTCTGGCCCTGCGCGAGCGCTACAACCTCGCGGTGGTCACCAATGACATCTACACCCAGGAAGATGCGCAGTTTCTGGTGCGTAACGAAGCCCTGGCGCCGGAGCGCATCATCGGCGTGGAAACCGGCGGCTGTCCGCATACCGCCATCCGCGAAGATGCCTCGATCAATCTAGAGGCCGTGGAGCAACTCAATCAGCGCTTCCCGGGCCTTGACCTGATCATCGTCGAATCAGGCGGCGATAACTTGTCCGCCACCTTTAGCCCGGAGCTGTCGGATCTGACCATCTACGTGATCGACGTATCGGCCGGTGACAAGCTGCCGCGCAAAGGCGGCCCGGGTATCTGCAAGTCGGACCTGCTGGTGATCAACAAGGTCGACCTTGCGCCCATGGTCGGCGCCTCGCTCGAGGTGATGGAGCGCGACACCTTGAAGATGCGCGGCGACAAACCCTTTGTCTTCAGTAACCAGAAAGTCGGCCAGGGCCTTGAGCAGATCATCGCCTTTATCGAACGCCACGGCATGCTCAACGCCGCCTAAAGCCCTGCATGCCTGAACCGCACAATTTAAAGGAGCGCCACTATGCACTTGCGAAAAATCTTCTTCAGCCTTGCGCTGTTTCTTACCCCGGCCGTCGCCTTCGCCCATCCGGGCCACCATGAAAGCGGCCTGCTCGCGGGCCTGAGCCATCCATTGCTGGGGCTGGATCACCTGCTGGCGATGTTTGCCGTCGGCCTGTGGGCGGCGCAGCAACGTGGTGCGGCGCGCTGGGCGCTGCCGTTGACCTTTGTTGCGAGCATGCTGCTGGGCGGCTTGCTGGGCTTTGAAGGGCTGAGCTTCAACTATATCGAGGGCGGCATTACGGCCTCGGTGTTGGCCTTCGGGTTACTGGTGGCCGTGGCCATCCGCCTACCGATGATCATCGCCCTGAGCCTGACCGCACTCTTCGCCCTGACTCATGGCGTGGCCCACGGCCTGGAGCTGCCGGAATTAGCCAGCCCGGCCAGCTACGCCTTGGGCTTCGTCCTGGCCACCGCCGCCTTGCATGCTGCGGGCTATGGGTTGGTGCGTCTGCTGCCACAAGCCGCAGCTGGGGTGATCCGCGTGCTCGGCGCGCTTGCAGCCGCCGGCGGTGCCTGGATGCTGGTCGGCTAGGCCAGAGCTGAGGGTCAGGCCGCCATATGGCCTGCCCCTCCATCCTTGAAGTTCCTCTGCCCAAGCAGTATTGCGCAAAAAACAACCAGCACCGTGCAAGCCATACCAGCCGTGGCCTGTAGCAATAGGCACGCAGCTTATCCACAGAAGCCTCCACAGTTACACGGGATAAGTACCTCCGCACTTATGCACAAGCCCTTGAAGCTAATGAAGTTTTTCTCAACGCCTGGCTATCTGCAGGGCGCTCTGGCAGGCGGCGTTGCCTGAAGCGCGCGCAGGCCTATCAACGCTAATTCCCCCCCGCCCAAGAACTAAACGCAGCAAAGTGGGTGAAGTGTTTGACTTATCCACTCGGCCGATTCACTCAGGCTAATCGCCCAAGCGAAGCAACCAAGCTCTCTTAAAAAGATCCGTTACAACTCACCGCCTGAAACTTCGCGCGGCGAAATCCGTTAAACATTATCTGCCTGGCCTAATGACCAGTAACTTCTCTGCAATCTTTTCTAGTTGCTATCTCCAATGCATCTAAGGCACTGGGCAATAGCCTCCTAGGCTACATAAAGGCGCAGGGCAATAACAGATACACCTGTGACTGCGTGCCAATAAAACTATCCAGGTGAGCCTCGTAGGCCGCTGCGAGCCCGGCGCATGGCCGGGTCTATTAGTCAGTATTAGTTAATACATGCTGAATAACTAAAATGAATCTTATCGACTTAGCGCTCTCCTACTTGCGCCACTAAGCAACTGCCAACTCAAAAATTAAACTAATTAGGGGAGTGACCATGATGATTAAACGCGGCCAGCAACTACTTGTTCTTAGCCTGCTCTACGCCAGCCAAAGTTTCGCTTGGGCCGATACTGCCGATACCGCCAACCAAAGTAACAACCCGCTCAACTTCGCCCCGGGTCTTAACCTGCAAAACTATTACACGCCGAAAATCTATGACAGCAATGCCCACAGTAACGATGCCGTTGTGCGCGGCATCTTGCCGGTGGCCCCCGGTGAGCTAATCGGCGTACCGCAGATTCTGCGCGCCAGCCTGCCGATCAGCACCCGGCCTGATCCGCATAATGGCTACAGCACCGGTATCGGCGACCTCAACCTATTCGATATCTTTCTGCTTAAAACTGACGGCCTGCAGCTAGGCATCGGCCCGCAGATCACTGCGCCGACGGCCGCCGAGGATGAGCTGGGCACCGGCAAGTGGCAGGCCGGCCTCTCGGCTGTGGCAGTGGATGCCTCACCGCAAGGCCTTAAAGGCGCCCTGGTGCAGTATCAAAGCTCGTTCGCCGGCGACAGTGATCGTCAGCACGTCGAAAGCGCGACCTTCCAGCCCTTTATCATCCACAACCTGCCTAAAGGCTGGTATCTGCGCTCCACCGGCACCTGGACCTTCGACCTGAAGAATGACACCCACTACATCCCCATCGGCTTGGGTGTGGGTAAGGCCTGGCAGTCAGGCGGCAATATTCTTAATGCCTTCGTCGAACCGCAGTGGACGGTGGCGCGCAAGGGCGATGGCTTACCGCAGTTCACCCTGTTTGCCGGGATCAACATCACCTTCGGCAAATAGGCGCAATCTGGCCGCTGCGGCTAAGCGCTGTAGGCGGCACCTGCCACAGGCGGCCAACTGATCAAAAAACGCTCAGCAGCCTGTGCACTAGGCTGGCTCTGGCCTGTGGCTAATGGCCCGCAGCTTATCCACAGAGCGCTCCACAGAAACCATGGATAAGCCTCTGCAAGGTTAAGCAAGCACCTGATTTTGCTGACTTTTTAAAAACCGACTGGGGCTTTCAGGGGTTAACCGGGGATAACTCAGAGAATTGCCTAAAAAATAACCAGCACGCGACAAACCCCGTGATGACTGGCTCTTAGCAATAGGCGCGCAGCTTATCCACAGATCGCCCCACAGAAACTATGCATAAACCTGCCGGGCAAGCGTGAGCCAGCGCAACAAAGCCCCGACCGCCCCCTGGCTTGTGGATGATTCAGCGGCGATTTTGGCTTGACGCAGAGGCGTGAAGATGGGCTTTTTTAGCGTTGCCCACAACTGATTAAAAATTCATCAATCTGTAACAAGCTAAGGCGCAGTAGGCCTCGCCACAGACATACAGCACTTATCAACAAAACTACCCACAGCATTCGTGGACAACTCCTCGCCCTCGCTTGGCGCAGCTAAGCTGCTGTTTTTAAGTGAAAAAAGTCCTGATCAAAAAACGCTCAAGGACCTCCAGCGCAGGCTTAACTAAGGCTGCAGCGAGTTGCCCGCATATTATCCACAACACCCTCCACAGTCTTTGTGTACAAAACCAGTAAAAGCGGGTCCAAACGGGCTAATTCGCCAGTTTGATCGGTATTTGTTGACCAACTGGTCAAGTAGAAAAAACCCTTGTACGACGTCTAATGGTTTTGCTGTCCGGTCATCAGCTATACATTAACCAGGGTTGGTTATGGGTTGATCCTGTGTGACGTGCTTAGCGCCGCGCTCTCGATAGCCCTGCCAGCTTGTACCCCCACTTATGAAAAGGAATTCTGCATGGCCGGCGCCAGCCTCTTAACCCTGCTTGATGACATCGCCAGCGTGCTTGACGACGTCGCCCTGATGACCAAAGTCGCGGCGAAGAAAACCGCTGGTGTACTGGGTGACGACCTCGCCCTCAATGCCCAGCAAGTCAGCGGCGTACGCGCTGACCGTGAACTGCCCGTGGTATGGGCTGTGGGCCTGGGCTCGCTGCGCAATAAATTGATTTTGGTGCCAGCGGCGCTGCTGATCAGCGCCGTCGCGCCCTGGGCGATCACCCCATTGCTGATGGTTGGCGGCGCGTTTCTGTGCTTCGAGGGCTTTGAGAAAGTCAGCCACAAGCTTTTCCACAGTAAAGACGAGCAACAGCACAACCGTCAGCAGCGCCTGGAGGCGGTGGCCAACAGCGAGATTGATTTAGTCAGCTACGAAAAAGACAAAATCAAAGGGGCGATCCGCACCGACTTTATTCTCAGCGCCGAAATTATCGCCATCACCTTAGGTACCGTGGCCGGCGCCAGCTTTGCCCAGCAAGTGACAGTGCTCACCGGCATTGCCCTGCTGATGACCATCGGCGTGTATGGCTTGGTGGCCGGCATCGTTAAGCTGGATGACTTGGGCTTGTATCTGAGTCAGCTCAAAGGCAACAACCTGTTCTTCGGGCTGCTGCGCCGTCTTGGCAAGCGCTTGGTCTTGTCCGCGCCTTATCTGATGAAGGCCCTGACCGTGATCGGCACCGTGGCCATGTTTATGGTCGGTGGCGGCATCCTCGCCCACGGGGTGCACGAGGTGTATGCGTGGCTGACGCAACTGAGCGAGCAGCTCGCTGGCGGAAATAGCCTGCTCGCCTCCGTTCTGCCGAGCCTGTTTAACGTGGTGTTGGGCGTCATCGCCGGTGGCGTGGTGCTCGCAGTGGTCAGCCTCGGCAAACGAGTCTGGCAGGCGCTGCGGCCCAGCCATCCACAGGCCTAACCCCCAGCCAGCGGCAGCACCGTGACCTGCACCTCGGGGTCATGGCTGCCACCGCCGAGAATCACCCCGCGCAGCGGCGATACATCGGCGAAGTCGCGGCCCCAGGCCAAGGTGATGTGCTCCAGCGCCGGGCGCACATTGTTGGTCGGATCAAAATCCACCCAGCCCTGCTTCGGGCAATACACACTGATCCACGCATGGGAGGCGTCCGCGCCAATCAAACGCGGCTGCCCCGGTGGCGGTTGAGTCAGCAAATACCCACTGACGTAACGGGCAGCCAGCCCGCGCGAACGCAAACACGCCAGCATCAGGTGGGCAAAGTCCTGGCACACGCCACGGCGCTCTTCCAACACCTGCGCCAACGGCGTAGCCACCTGGGTGGCGGCGGCATCGAAACGAAACTCGCTGAAGATCTTCTGCATCAAGCTATCCACCGCCGCCAGTAAGGGCCGGCCGGGGCTAAAGCAGTCGGCCGCGTAGGCACTGAACATCTGTTTGAGGTGCACGTAGGGCGACTCAAAACGAAACCGGCAAGCCTGCAATTGCCCCTGATCCATGGGTTTACCGCTATAGCGCAGGTGTGCGCAGACCTCTTCCCAAGCCGGCGAGGCGTGGATATCCACCGGCGCACGGGGCAGTACTTCCACCTGCAACTGGGCACTGACCTTGAGCTGCTCATGGGGCCGCTCGAACACCAGGCGCGTCAGCGGATTACCGAATACATCGAGGGTGTCCTCACGCTGACCAGGCTGCGGGCTGACCACTAACTGCTGCTGCAACGTGCGCTGCCAGGGGCAGCGGCGCGGCCACAAATGGGCCAACTGCTGGGCCAACGACACCGGGCTGGCGTAGCGGTAATGGGTGTCGTGGAGGATTTGATAAAAGGCACTGCTCATGACGATTGGGTCCGCTGGCTGGCATCCACATGGGCAAAGAAACGCAGGCCCAGGCGATCCGAAATTTCCGCACTGCAATGGCTGATGTTATTCAGCAAGGCGGCTAACCCGCCGAGCACATCCTGCACGCTGCCAGCCCCGAATAAAGGGTTCTCCAGACTGGCCAGATTGAACTGCGCCAGTTGTTGCTCCAAGTGCTGCAAGCGCCGCTCCGGGGCCAACTCGTAATGCTCCGCCAAGCGTTCCAACGAGCGCAGTAAGGTGCGCAGTTGGAACAG
This sequence comes from Pseudomonas sp. 5P_3.1_Bac2, assembly GCF_025465995.1. Classification (GTDB taxonomy): domain Bacteria; phylum Pseudomonadota; class Gammaproteobacteria; order Pseudomonadales; family Pseudomonadaceae; genus Aquipseudomonas. The sequence goes on from NZ_JANLNY010000027.1 coordinate 29,319, forward strand.
CACGGCATGGGGGTTTTGCTCATCCAACAGGAGCAAATCCAGCACCGGGATCAACTGCGCGCTGGCCATGTAGCGGGTGCGGTAGGTAATGCTGCTGTTACCCAACTCCAGCAACCAGCTCAACGAGGCTTGATCCTGCACGGCGCTTGAGTGAAGGAAATTCACCAGACTGTCGCAAAGGAACTGCAGACGCTCGATGCAGCGGCCAATCATCAAAAAGCGCCAGCCGTCATCGCGCGTCATGTCGTCCAGGGCAAAGCCGGATAACGCCGCCAGTGACAGCAACAGACGATCCAGAAACTCCAGCCACTGACCAAAATCGCCCTGGCCTGCACTCAAGCCCTGACAGTCCCGTTGCAGCTCCTGCAAAGCCTGCCAGTTGGCTTGGGATAGTTTGCCGCGCACGCTGCCGGCCACCCACTGCAAACGCTGCACATTGGCCAACAGGCTGTCGTCCCACTGCGTGCCGTGCAGGGCTTCGAGCAGGCGTTGCTGCAACTCGCCGAAGTCGGCCTCGGGCAGCAAGCCCAGGCTCTCGCCCAGACTGATCACGGTATGCAGGGTTTGCGGATCGTCGTCATCATCGACATAGCGCGCCAGCATGATCCGCAGCAAACGCGCATGGTCTTCACAGCGCTCGCTGTAGCGGCCGAACCAATAGAGGTTTTCCACCACCCGCGAAGGCAGAAAGGGGTCACTGCGCACCAAGTCCGCCACCCCCAAGCTGCGCATGCCTTGCCAAGGCTCGCCGGCGTTATGCCGCTCGCCCAACACCCAGGTGTCTTTACTGGCACCGCCGCGCTGCATCGACACCACTTCCGCGCCGGCCTCAGCCGCCACCCGGGTCAGGCCGCCGGGCAGCACCCGATAGCCCTCGGCGCTGGCCACCGCGAACACCCGCATGCCAATGGCCCGCGGCGCCAGGCTGGCCGACTCGCTGTGCCACACCGGCGCTTGCGACAGTTGCGCCAGCTCTTGGGCGACATAGGCATAGGGCCGTGCCTTGATCCGTTCGATCAGCTCAGCACGCTCAGCTGCGCTTAAATCGCGACCGACCACCGCGGCAAAACTTTGCGAAGGGAAACTAGGCCGCAGTAACAACTGCTCCATTTGCTCCAGGGCCTTATCCAGCACCGGCGGCTCGCCGCACCACCAACTGGCAACGCTGGGCAGCAGCAGTTCTTCGCCCAAGAGTTTTTCCGCAATGGCCGGCAGAAAGCCCGGCAGGCCGGGCGACTCCAACACCCCGCAGCCCAAAGCATTGGCCACCAATACATGGCCTTGGCGCACGGCCTCCAGCAGCCCCGGCACGCCCAACGCCGAGTCGGTGCGCAGCTCCAGCGGATCGCAAAAGTCATCGTCCAAACGGCGCAACACCGCATGCACGCGGCGCAGCCCGGCCAGGGTCTTCAGATAGACCTTGGCCTCGCGCACGGTCAGATCGCTGCCTTCGACCAAGGGGTAGCCAAGCTGGCGGGCCAGATACAGATGCTCGAAGTAACTCTCGTTGAAGCGCCCCGGTGTCAGTAACACCACCAACGCCGGCTCGCCTTCGGCCGGTGCCTGGCGCGCCAGCGTCTCCTGCAAGGTACGAAAGAAGCCGGCGATATATTGCACGCGCAAGTCGCGGTACATATCGGGGAAGGCGCGGGAAACGATGATACGGTTTTCCAGGGCATAGCCAGCCCCGGACGGCGCTTGGGTACGGTCCGCCGTGACCCACCAGCGGCCATCCGGAGCACGGGCCAGATCCACCGCATACAGATGCAGATAAGTACCGCCCACCGGCGTGACACCTTGGCACGGCCACAGGTAATTGTTGTGACCAAACACCAACTCACTGGGCAGTAAGCCCTCGGCCAACAGTTGTTGTTCACCATAGATATCGGCCAGCACCGCGTTGAGCAAACTGGCGCGCTGCGCCACCCCGGCAGCGATCTGCTGCCATTCCTGGGCCGGAATTAAATTGGGCAGCAGGTCCAGCTCCCATGGGCGATCGGCGCCGTCCGGATCGGCATAGACGCTGTAAGTCACGCCATTGTCCTGAATCTGCCGCGCCACCGCCGCCTGGCGCTGGTTCAGTTGCTCGGCGCTGCTGCGCTGCATGCGGCTGAGCAGCTTGTGCCAATGGGGCCGCACATTGCCCTGGGCATCCAACAATTCGTCGTAACTACCCGGGGTTAACCGGTACTGATCAAGCAAGTCGGGCATGGCAGGCTCGTTCAAAACAGCGCTCGCAAGCAAGGTTAGTCAATCTATTCAGCTCTGACGCAAATCCAGAGTCATCGGCAGTTCCGGGTTATCAATCGCGCTGGCCAGCTGGCGTTTACCGGCGCTGTGACCGAGACGGAAGAAGCGCGCCAAACGCCGGCTTTCGGCCTCATAGGCATTCACCGGCAAGCTGTCGTAATCGCGCCCACCGGGATGGGCCACGTGGTACTGACAGCCACCGATGGAGCGCCCCATCCAGTTATCGAACAGGTCAAACACCAACGGCGCATGCACCTCGATGGTCGGGTGTAAACAGTTAGCCGGTTGCCAGGCGCGGTAACGCACGCCGGCAACATACTCGCCGACCTTGCCCGTCGGCCGCAGCGGCACCGGCACGCCGTTACAGCTCAGCACATAGCGCTCGCCGGCCATACCGCTGAGCTTGACCTGCAAGCGCTCCAGGGATGAATCGACATAACGCACCGTGCCGCTGCCACTGCCCTCCTCGCCCAGCACATGCCAAGGCTCCAGGGCTTGGTGCAACTCCAACTCGATGCCCTTGACGTTGAAGTCGCCAATTTTCGGAAACCGAAATTGCAGATGGGCAGCAAACCACTCGACTGGCATCGGATAACCACAGTCCGTGAGTTCCTGCAGCACATCGGCAAAGTCCTGCGCAATAAAGTGCGGCAGCATATAGCGGTCATGCAGCTCGGTGCCCCAACGCACCAAGCGCGCCGGCTGATAGGGCTTACGCCAAAAACGCGCGAGCAAGGCGCGCAGCAGCAGTTGCTGGGCCAGGCTCATCTGCGCATGGGGCGGCATTTCAAAGGCGCGCAGCTCCAGCAAGCCCAAGCGCCCGGAGGCGGAATCCGGTGAGTAGAGCTTGTCGATGCAGAACTCGGCGCGGTGAGTGTTACCGGTGACATCCACCAACAGATTACGCAGCAATCGATCAACCAACCACGGCGGGCAATCGCGACCTGCCTCGGGCATTTGCGCGAAGGCGATCTCCAGTTCATAGAGCGCATCGTTACGCGCCTCATCGACCCGTGGCGCCTGAGACGTGGGGCCGATAAACAGGCCGCTGAACAGATACGACAAGGACGGATGATTGTGCCAATAGCTGAGCAAACTGCGCAGTAGGTCAGGCCGGCGTAAAAACGGTGAATCGGCCGGCGTGGCGCCACCGAGCACCAGGTGATTACCGCCGCCGGTGCCGGTGTGGCGGCCATCGAGCATAAATTTCTCGCTGCTTAAGCGGCATTCACGGGCTTGGCCATAGAGAAATTCGGTGCGCTCGACCAGCTCGCGCCAGCTTTGCGCCGGATGGATATTGACCTCGATCACCCCTGGGTCCGGGGTTACGCGGAACCACTGCAAGCGTGGGTCCAAAGGCGGTTCATAGCCTTCCAGTAACACCGGACACTTCAGCTCAGCGGCGGTGGCTTCGATGGCCGAGAGCAACTCCAGATAATCTTCCAAACGCACCAACGGCGGCATGAACAGATACAGGCGGCCACCGCGTGGCTCGGCGCACAGCGCGGTGCGCACAATGCCCGCCGCCGACTGGCCGTAACCGGGGCGCTTGCTGCTGTGTTGTTGGTTAGTCCACACGCCACGGGCCTGAGCCTTGATTTGCGCAGCACTGGGCAGCGGCGCAAAGCTCTGGCTGGGGTCCTCGGCGACCACATAGGGGAAGTCGGCTTCATTGACCCAGGGCTGCGAATCCAGCGGCAGGCGATAGCCCATGGCTGAGTCGCCTGGGATCAGGCGGCAGTGTTTATCGCGCAAAAACCAACTGCCACTTTGCCAACCCTGCTGCTTGGGATTACGCGCCAGTGGCAGCAGATAGCCGACCACCTTATCCAAGCCTTGGCTGAACACCTGACGCAAACGCGCCCGCTCCTGTGCATCGGTTAAGCGCGCATCTTCCGGGCCGACGTTATCCGGCAGCTTGCCCTCGCGCCACAGGTAATAGAAGCGATCCTCATAGGCCGGCACACGGTACTGCGCATCCACCCCTAAGCGCTCCGCCAGCAGGCTTAGAAAGTCCGCCGCCTTGCTCGCATCGACGCCATAGTCCTGCTGCTCATCGGCATACAGACTGGGGTCCTGCCAGATCGGTTGACCGTCGCGCCGCCAAAAGGCATTCAGTGACCAGCGCGGCAACTGCTCACCGGGGTACCACTTACCCTGACCAAAGTGCACCTGCGCGTGCTCGGCGTAGTGCGCGCGCAGGCGCTGGAATAAGTCAGTGGCCAGACGGCGTTTATTCGGCCCCAACGCGGCGGTGTTCCACTCCGCATCATCGGGATAGTCGAGGGCGACAAAGGTCGGCTCGCCACCCATGGTCAGGCGCACGTCCTGACTCTGCAGGTCGGCATCGACCTTATCGCCCAAGGCCAGGATCGCCTGCCATTGCTCCTCGCTATAGGGCTTGCTCACCCGCGGCGCTTCCCACACGCGCTCGACCCACATCTTGTGGCTGAACTCACACTCGCACTCATCCACCGCCCCGCTGATCGGCGCCGCGGAGGTTGGCTCCGGGCTGCAGGCCAAGGGCAGATGACCTTCGCCGGCGAGCAGCCCGCTGGTGGCGTCTAAGCCGATCCAGCCGGCGCCGGGCAGATACACCTCACACCAGGCGTGCAAGTCGGTGAAATCCACCTCGGTGCCGGACGGGCCGTCCAAGGCCTTCACATCGGCCGTCAGCTGGATCAGGTAACCGGACACAAAACGCGCGGCCAAGCCCAAATGGCGCAGCAACTGCACCAGCAGCCAAGCCGAATCGCGACAGGAGCCGGAGTGTTTCTCCAGGGTTTGCTCCGGGCTCTGTACCCCGGGCTCCAGACGAATCAGGTAATTGATGTCAGCGGCTAAACGCTGATTGAGCGCCACCAAAAAATCCATGCTCGGCATTGGGCTGCGCTCGATCGTCGCCAGGTAACGACTGAGCAGCGGCGTGGCCGGCAATTTGCGCAAATACGGCGCCAGCTCCAGTTGCTCGGCCGCGGTGTAAGCAAAGGGGATTTGTTCCGCATAGGGCTCAAGGAAAAAATCAAAGGGATTAAACACCGCCAGCTCAGCGACTAAATCCACTTCCACTTTCAGCTCGTGGGTTTTCTCCGGGAACACCAAGCGCGCCAGATAATTACCCTGAGGGTCTTGCTGCCAGTTAATAAAGTGCTGCCCCGGCTCGACATGCAAGGCATAGGACAGAATGCGCGTACGGCAATGCGGTGCCGGGCGCAGGCGCACCACTTGCGGGCCCAGATTGACCGCACGGTCGTAGCGGTAGTGGCTGACATGGTGCAAGGCAATATGGATCGACACAGCGGGCCTCCTGCGGAGTATGGCGATAACCTCCCCGCGCAAGACTTATGCCAGTGGCCGCAGCCCGCGCCAGCGCGGCTGCGCCGGCAAATGTGCGGCCGGCACGCACCACAACAGCGCCAGAGCGCAGCCGCGTTTGGCGCTACGCACCACAACAGTTCAGCGCCTTGAAAAACCGCTAAAGCCCGCACCCGTACACGGCCATACGTAGCCCTGTGCCACCAGACGACTGCCCTGGCCATCTACCGATCTACGCTTCGCGGTGCGCATCCGTTACCATCGCGGCATATAGGCGAAGAGATGCGGCATGTATATCTATCGATTGGTGCTGATCCTGGTGGTGGGGATCTACCTGTTTTCTCCGGCCATCATGGACTGGTGGGTCGACCCCAATGGCGCGTGGTATCGCCCCTATTTGCTGTGGCTGATCCTGATCGTCGTAACCTTTATTTTGCAGAGTCAACGTGATGCTGATGAGCTTTAGCCTTAGCCAGCTGATGCTAATCAGCGCCGCCTATTTGTTGTTGCTGTTCGGCGTAGCCTGGATCAGTGAGCGCGGCCTGATCCCGCGCTGGATCATCCGGCACCCGCTGATTTACACCCTGTCCCTGGGCGTTTACGCCAGCGCCTGGGCTTACTACGGCACGGTGGGTTTGGCCTATCAATATGGCTATGGCTTTCTCGCCTGCTTCCTTGGCGTGTCCGGTGCGTTCTTGCTCGCCCCGGTGCTGCTCTATCCTATTCTGCGCATCACCCGCACCTATCAGCTGTCGTCTCTGGCCGACCTGTTTGCCTTCCGCTTTCGCAGCACCTGGGCCGGCGCCCTGAGCACGGTCTTTATGCTGATCGCCGTGCTGCCGCTGCTGGCCTTGCAGTTTCAAGCGGTGGCCGACTCCATCGGCATCCTCACCCGTGAACCCGTGCAGGAGCGAGTGGCTCTGGCCTATTGCGCCCTGATCATTCTGTTCACCATTTTGTTTGGTGCACGGCATATCGCCACGCGGGAAAAACACGAAGGTCTGGTATTCGCCATTGCCTTTGAATCGGTGGTTAAGCTGTTCGCCATCGGCTCCATCGGCCTCTATGCCTTATATGGGGTATTCGATGGCCCGCAGGATTTACAAGCCTGGCTGGTGCATAACCAAGCGTCATTGAGCAACCTGCACACGCCGCTGCAAGAAGGCCCGTGGCGCACCCTGCTGCTGGTGTTTTTCGCCTCGGCCACGGTGATGCCGCACATGTATCACATGACCTTCACCGAGAACCTCAACCCCCGCGCCATGGTCAGCGCCAGCTGGGGCTTGCCGCTGTTCTTGCTGCTGATGAGCCTGGCCGTGCCGGTGATTCTCTGGGCCGGTTTAAAGCTTGGGGTCACCACCAACCCGGAGTACTTCACCTTAGGTGTGGGGCTGACCCTGAATAACCCGACCTTGGCCCTGCTGGCCTATGTCGGCGGCCTGTCGGCCTCCAGCGGTTTAATCATCGTAACCACCCTGGCCTTGTCAGGCATGGTCCTCAACCATGTGGTGTTACCGCTGTATCAACCGCCTGCCGAAGGCAATATTTACCGCTGGCTGAAGTGGACGCGGCGCGCTCTGATCGTGCTGATCATCCTCGCCGGCTACGGCTTCTACCTGCTGCTAGGCGCGGAGCAGGACCTGTCCAACCTCGGCATCGTGGCCTTTGTCGCCACCCTGCAATTCCTCCCTGGGGTGCTGTCGGTGCTGTATTGGCCGACCGCCAACCGGCGCGGCTTTATCGCCGGTTTGCTGGCCGGGATCGGCGTCTGGGTAGTGACTATGCTCCTGCCGATGCTGGGCAACTTGCAGGGTTTGTACGTGCCATGGCTGGACATCATCTATGTGATGGACGACAGCAGCTGGCACTTTGCGGCCATCGGCTCGCTGGCGGCCAACGTCATCGTCTTCACCCTGATCTCGCTGTTCACCGAAGCCAGCAGCGAAGAGCGCAGCGCCGCCGAAGCCTGCGCCGTGGATAACGTACGCCGGCCGCAACGGCGTGAATTGCTCGCCGCCTCACCGCAGGAATTTGCTACCCAACTGGCCAAGCCGCTGGGGGCGAAAACTGCCCAGCATGAAATCGAACAAGCCCTGCGCGACCTGCATATGCCCTTCGACGAGGCGCGCCCCTATGCCTTGCGGCGCCTGCGCGACCGCATCGAAGCCAACCTTTCCGGCCTGATGGGGCCGAGCGTGGCACAGGATCTGGTCGAAACCTTTCTGCCTTATAAGACCGCCAGCGAAACTTACGTCAGCGAAGACATCCACTTTATTGAGACCCGCTTAGAGGATTACCAATCGCGTCTCACCGGCCTCGCTGCCGAGCTGGACACCCTGCGCCGTTACCACCGGCAGACTCTGCAGGATCTGCCCATGGGCGTGTGCTCGCTGGCCACCGACCAAGAAGTGCTGATGTGGAACAAGGCCATGGAGGAACTCACCGATATCCCCGCGCAACGGGTGGTCGGCTCACGCCTGAGTACCCTCAGCGAGCCATGGCGCAGCATGCTGCAGAATTTTATCGAACTGCCCGATGAGCACTTGCACAAACAGCGCCTGCCGCTGGATGGGCAAACCCGTTGGATCAACCTGCACAAAGCCGCCATCGATGAACCGCTGGCGGTCGGTAACAGCGGCCTTGTGGTACTGGTCGAAGACCTCACAGAAACCCAGTTACTGGAAGACAAACTGATCCACTCCGAACGCCTGGCGTCCATCGGTCGCCTGGCTGCGGGCGTGGCCCACGAGATTGGCAACCCCATCACCGGCATCGCCTGCTTGGCGCAAAATCTTCGCGAAGAACGCGAAGAGGATGGCGAGATCACGGAGGTCAGCGAGCAGATCATCGAGCAAACCAAGCGGGTTTCGCGCATCGTCCAGTCGCTGATGAGCTTCGCCCACTCCGGCAGTCATCAGCACAGTGAAGAGCCGGTGTGCCTGGCCGAGGTGGCGCAGGATGCCATTGGCCTGCTGGCGCTGAATCGGCGCAGCAATGAAGTGCACTTCTTCAATCTGTGCGATGCCGAGCATTGGGTCATTGGCGATCCACAGCGCCTCGCCCAAGTGCTGATCAATTTACTGTCCAACGCTCGCGATGCGTCACCAGCCGGTTCCGCCATCCGGGTGAAGAGCGAAGCCTTTGAGCACACAGTGGACTTAATAGTCGAGGACGAAGGCAGTGGTATCCCCAAATCGATCCAAGACCGCGTGTTTGAGCCCTTCCTGACCACCAAAGATCCGGGCAAGGGCACCGGCCTTGGCCTCGCACTGGTCTATTCGATCGTGGAAGAGCATTATGGACACATAACAATCGACAGCCCGACTAACTTCGCAGAGCAAACCGGGACCCGTATTCGGGTCAGTTTGCCCCGGCATGTCGATGCGCCCCTTGCGACTTAAACCAGTGAACAGCAGGCCTGCAGAGCGATTGCTTAGCGACTTGCTCCGAAACTGTGAGAGACCGAATTGATGCCTCATATTCTGATCGTCGAAGACGAAACTATTATCCGCTCTGCCCTGCGTCGCTTGCTGGAACGCAATCAATATGAAGTTAGCGAAGCCGGTTCGGTCCAGGAAGCTCAAGAGCGCTTCAATATTCCCAGCTTTGATCTGATTGTCAGCGACCTGCGCCTGCCTGGCGCAGCTGGCACCGAGTTGATCAAGCACAGTCAAGGCACGCCGGTGTTGATCATGACCAGCTATGCCAGCCTGCGCTCAGCGGTTGACTCGATGAAGATGGGTGCCGTCGATTACATCGCCAAGCCGTTTGACCATGACGAAATGCTCCAGGCCGTGGCGCGCATTCTGCGTGACCATCAGCAGGCCGCAAGCAGCCCGGCCAGCGTCAGCAAAGTCAGTGAAGACAAAGGCAGCGCTAACAGTAACGGCGAGATTGGCATTATCGGCTCCTGCCCATCCATGCAGGATCTCTATAGCAAGATCCGCAAGGTCGCGCCGACGGACTCCAACGTGCTGGTGCAAGGCGAGTCCGGCACCGGTAAAGAGCTGGTCGCCCGCGCCCTGCACAACCTCTCGCGACGGGCCAAGGCGCCGTTGATTTCGGTCAACTGTGCAGCCATTCCGGAAACCCTGATTGAATCTGAACTGTTCGGCCACGAAAAAGGCGCCTTTACCGGGGCTAACGCGGGCCGCGCCGGCTTAGTCGAAGCGGCCGACGGTGGCACCTTGTTCCTCGATGAAATCGGCGAGCTGCCATTGGAAGCCCAGGCGCGCCTGCTGCGCGTGCTGCAAGAAGGTGAGATCCGCCGCGTGGGTTCGGTGCAATCGCAAAAGGTCGATGTGCGTCTGATCGCCGCGACTCACCGCGATTTGAAAACCCTGGCGAAAATTGGCCAGTTCCGTGAAGACCTGTATTACCGCCTGCACGTCATCGCCCTCAAGCTGCCCGCCCTGCGCGAGCGCGGTGAAGACGTGGTGGAAATCGCTCGCTCCTTCTTAGTGCGCCAGCGCACCCGGCAAGGGCGCCCGGAGCTGGGTTTTGCCCCGAGCGCCGAGCAAGCGATTCGCCAGTACCCCTGGCCAGGTAACGTACGCGAACTGGAAAACGCCATCGAGCGCGCCGTGATCCTCTGCGAGGGCAACAGCATTTCTGCGGAGCTACTGGGCATTGATATAGAAGTCGATGATCTGGATGACGCCTTTGCCGGTCTGCCGCCACAAAGCAGCGGGATTAGCCACGAGGCCAGCGAGCCAACCGAAGATTTGTCCTTAGAAGACTACTTCCAGCACTTCGTCTTGGAGCACCAAGACCATATGACCGAGACCGAACTGGCACGCAAACTGGGCATCAGCCGTAAATGCCTGTGGGAACGTCGTCAGCGCCTGGGCATTCCACGACGCAAGACCAGCGGGATAACCGCGGACTAGAGCGTTACCGCAAAGGTGACAGACAAGCTGGCAGTTGGTTCCAGCACCTGTTACCCCACATAGCAGCTAGTAACAAAAGCCGGGTTTAAAGGTAACGAGAACCCGGCTTTTTTATGCCCGTCGCCAACAGACAAAAAACTCAAGCCGTTGATTTTAAAGGGTTTTGAAAAACTGGCACGGCAAATGCTTTATAGCTTGCACAACAACAATAATAAGCATGAGCCTAATAACAAAAATAAGACATATCGACTCCAGCACAATAAAAACAAAACTGTGGAGGCGCAGCTAACTGATTCTTTTGGAAAGGAATTGCCTTAGGGGTTAGACCCAAGACCAGGCCGAGAACAATAAAACTGTCCTAAGACAGCGCCCGAACTGGTTTGATCGCATATTGATCATGGCAAAGTCAGCATCCAAAGCAATCCGTTTGCTCTTCGACCCCTACCTCGGCGGTCAATCCTAAGTCTTTGACTATATGGAACGGGCAACTGAACAAAAACAATAAGCCCGCAATAATAATAAAAAAAGAGCACGCATCAATTTAAGGGGGAGCTTCGGCTCCCCCAGTGCCTTCAAACTCCCCTCCTGTACTCATTTCCCAGCCTTTTCTGCAACTTTTCCCCACTCAATGTTAGAATCCGCGCCAATCCTGCGGCCGGCATATACTCTGGTCAGTCATTTCGTTAAACAGTGCCTCCCATGCTGAAAAAGCTGTTCAAGTCCTTTCGTAAGCCCATTCGCCGTGGCAACCATGCCCACAGCAGCCCTGAAGTGCTGGGCCGTAGTCAACATCCGATCGAGCGCGGCGAGATCAGCCGTTACGCCATCAGCGTGGTGGAACGCCTGCAACAAGCGGGCTATCAAGCCTATTTGGTCGGTGGTTGTGTACGCGACTTACTGCTCGATATCGAACCTAAGGACTTTGACGTGGCCACCAGCGCCACGCCGGAACAAGTACGTGCCGAGTTTCGTAATGCGCGGGTAATTGGCCGGCGCTTTAAGCTGGTGCATGTGCACTTTGGCCGCGAAATTATTGAAACCGCTACTTTCCGCGCCAACCACCCGCAAGGTGATGAAGAAGAAAACAGCAACCTCGCCTCGCGTAACGAGAGCGGCCGCATTCTGCGCGATAACGTTTATGGCACCTTAGAAGACGACGCCCAGCGCCGCGACTTCACCATTAATGCGCTGTATTACGATCCGAGCAGCGAACGTATCCTCGACTACGCCAACGGCGTGCACGATATCCGCAATCATCTGATCCGCCTGATCGGCGATCCGACCCAGCGCTATCAAGAAGACCCTGTGCGCATGCTGCGTGCCGTGCGTTTTGCCGCCAAACTGGACTTCGACATCGAGAAACACTCGGCCGCGCCGATCTACAAACTGGCCCCACTGCTGCGTGAAATCCCCGCCGCACGCCTGTTTGATGAAGTGCTCAAGCTGTTCCTCGCCGGTTACGCGGTGTACACCTACGACCTGCTGGTGGACTACGGCCTGTTTGGCCAACTGTTCCCGGCCAGCGCCGAAGCGCTGAAGTACAACCCTGAGTACACCGATCAACTGATCCGTAATGCGCTGCACAACACCGACGAGCGCATTGCCCAAGGCAAGCCTGTCACTCCCGCCTTCCTCCTCGCCGCCCTGCTCTGGCCTGCGCTACCGGCACGCGTGCTGAAGCTGCAGGAGCGTGGCATGCCACCGATTCCGGCCATGCAGGAAGCCGCCCACGATTTGATCCACGAACAATGCCAACGCATTGCCGTGCCGAAGCGCTTCACGATGCCGATCCGGGAAATCTGGGATATGCAGGAGCGCCTGCCGCGGCGCAGCGGCAAACGCGCCGATCTGCTGCTGGAGAACCCACGCTTTCGCGCCGGTTACGACTTCCTCCTTCTGCGCGAAAGCGCGGGCGAGCAAACCCATGGTCTGGGTGAGTGGTGGACGCGTTACCAAGATGTCAGCGACAGCGAACGACGCAGCATGATCCGCGATCTGAGCAGCAAAGACGACAGCGCCGGCGCCCCGCGCAAGCGCAAACGCAGCCCCAAGCGTAAAAGCGCCACTGGCAGTAACAGCGCAGGCGAATAATGGAACGCGTGTATATCGGCCTGGGGAGCAATCTGGCCAGCCCGGCGCAGCAACTGCGTAGCGCCCTCGCCGCCATGGCGGGGCTGCCGCACACCCAGCTAGTCGCCCAGTCCTCTTTATATGCCAGCGACCCGCTGGGTCCGCCGGATCAGCCGCGCTACGTCAATGCCGTGGCCGCGCTGGACACAGAGCTCACGCCCCTGGCGTTACTCGATGCCTTACAGCGCATCGAGCTGGAACAAGGCCGCGTGCGCAAAGATGAACGCTGGGGCCCACGCACGCTGGATCTGGATATTCTGCTGTTCGCTGATCGGCAAATAGATGAGCCGCGCCTGCAGGTGCCGCACTATCACATGCACGCCCGTGCGTTTGTCCTGTATCCCTTAGCCGAGATCGCCGCCGAGCTGGTGTTACCCGATGGTCGCCCGCTCAGCCAGTTGCTAGCGCAGTGCCCTTATGTCGGCCTTGAGCGCTTGGCAACACAGGCCTAAGCCGCAAAATAGAGCCGTGCGCCCGCCGTCTTGGCGGTAACGCCAGTAACAAAGCAGTAACACCCGCAATTGACTTCAAGCCCCCCCATCACGACTATAGGCGTCCCGTTGCCCCGCACCGGTGCAATCCTAGGCCAAGGCAGGCCACTTTGAAGCAGTACAACTGCCGCCTGAACGCCTGAGTGAGGACAGTTTTGATGCCTGATATAACCCTGACCACCCTGCAAAGCCTCAAGCAGAGCGGCGAAAAAATCGCCATGCTCACTTGTTACGACGCCACCTTCGCCCACGCTGCCTGCCAAGCAGGGGTTGATGTGCTACTGGTCGGTGACTCCCTGGGTATGGTTCTGCAAGGCCACGACAGCACGCTGCCTGTCAGCGTGGCAGACATGGCTTACCACACCGCCAGTGTTAAACGTGGCAACCAAGGCGCCTTTATCATCACCGACCTGCCCTTTATGGCTTACGCCACCCTGGAGCAGACCCTGAGCAACAGCGCGGCCTTGATGCAGGCCGGCGCCCATATGGTGAAGATGGAAGGCGCTGCTTGGCTGGCCGAACCGATTCGGCAACTGGCCGAACGCGGTGTACCCGTGTGTGCCCACTTGGGTCTGACCCCACAAGCGGTCAATATCCTCGGTGGCTATAAGGTCCAAGGCCGCCAGGACGCCCAAGCCCGCCAGATGCGTGCCGACGCCATGGCCCTGGAGCAAGCCGGCGCCGCCATGTTGCTGCTCGAATGCGTCCCCAGTGAACTGGCCGCAGAGATCACCCAAGCGGTAAAAATCCCGGTGATTGGCATTGGTGCCGGCAGCGCCACCGACGGCCAAGTGCTGGTCCTGCACGACATGCTGGGGCTGTCCCTGAGCGGTCGCACGCCGAAGTTCGTCAAAGACTTTATGCATGGCCAAGGCAGCATCGTCGGGGCCATGAGCGCCTACGTGAAGGCCGTTAAAGAGCAAAGCTTCCCCGCGGCTGAACACGGATTTAGTGCATGAACACTGTAAAAAGCGTGCGCGAGCTACGCGCCGCCGTTGCCCAGGCCCGCGCCGAAGGCAAACAAATCGCCTTAGTACCGACCATGGGTAACCTCCACGCCGGCCACGCCGCCCTCGTCCAGCGGGCGGTGCAGCGCGCTGACTTTGTCGTCGCCAGCATTTTTGTCAATCCGTTGCAATTCGGCGCCAGCGAAGACCTCGACAAGTACCCGCGCACGCTCTTGGCTGACCAGGAGAAACTGGTCAATGCCGGCTGCCACCTGCTGTTCACCCCAGACGTGGAGGAGATGTATCCCCACGGCATGGACGGCCAGACCCGCGTCAGCGTGCCCGGCGTCTCAGAAGGGCTGTGCGGCGCCAGCCGTCCCGGGCACTTTGAGGGCGTCGCGACGGTGGTGAGCAAGCTGTTCAACATGGTCCAGCCGGATCTGGCCTTCTTTGGCGAGAAAGACTTCCAGCAATTGGCCGTGATCCGCACCTTGGTGCGCGACCTCAATATGCCGATTCAGATCATTGGCGAGCCCACGGTACGCGCCGAAGACGGCCTGGCGCTGTCGTCGCGCAATGGCTATCTGACGGCTGAGCAGCGCGCCGTCGCGCCGCTGCTGTATCGCACCCTACAAGAGATCGCTGCGGCGCTCAGCGCGGGAGATCGTGACTACGCAAAGCTGATCCAACACGCGCAGGCGCAACAGACTGCGGCGGGCTTTAGCCCTGACTACCTGGAAATTCGTGAAGCCAATAGCCTGCAACCGGCCACTGCCGATGATCAGCAAGTGGTGATTGTGCTCGCGGCCTACCTGGGCAAAACCCGCCTGATCGATAACTTGAGCGTGGATTTGTCCAAGTCGGTCTAAGTCAGGCGTTAGGCAGGTTGCCAGCCCCCTACACCTGCCAGTTAAACTCAAGGCCCGGGTCAACCCGGGCTTTTTTATGCCAAACCGTACAATTGTTTAACCGTCGAATAAGGACAAGGACCACCCCATCATGGCCTATTACCAACAGCCGCATCACGTGACTGGCCTGCCAGCTTGGCAAGCTTTGCGCGAGCATCGCCAGCAAATGGCTGGCTTCAGCATGCGCGATGCCTTTGCCAATAACGCGCAGCGCTTCGAGCAGTTCTCGCTCAACCAATGCGGCCTGCTGTTGGACTATTCGAAAAACCTGATCAGCGAGCAAACCCTGCAACTGCTGATCGACCTAGCTGAGCAAAGCCAGCTACCGGCGTCGATCCAAAGCCTGTTCAAAGGCGAGCAGGTCAACGCCTCCGAAGGTCGCGCCGCACTCCACACGGCCCTGCGCAGCCCCATCGGGCGGACCTTAAAGCTCGATGGCGTGGATCTGATTCCACAAGTCCACCGTGTCCTCAACCAAATGACCGAGCTGGTCGGGCGCATCCACAGCGGCCTGTGGCGCGGCTACACCGACAAGCCGATCACCGACGTGGTCAACATCGGCATCGGTGGCTCGTTCCTAGGCCCGGAGCTGGTCTCCGAGGCGCTGCGCCCCTTCACCCAGCGCGGTGTGTGGTGCCATTACCTGGCCAATATCGACGGCAGTGAGTTCCGGGAACTGACCGCCCGCCTCAACCCGCAGACCACCTTGTTTATCGTCTCGTCGAAATCCTTTGGCACCTTGGAGACGTTGAAGAACGCCCTCGCCGCCCGCGATTGGTACCTGGCCTTGGGCGGCCCGCGCGATGAATTGCACAAACACTTTATTGCGGTGACCAGCAACGCTCCGGCGGCCATTGAGTTCGGCATCAAGGCCGAGAACATCTTCCCCATGTGGGATTGGGTCGGCGGGCGTTACTCGCTGTGGTCGGCCATCGGTTTGCCGATTGCCCTGGCCATCGGCATCACCAACTTCAAAGAGCTGCTGGCCGGCGCCTACGCCATGGACCAGCACTTCACCCAAGCGCCGCTGGGGCAAAACATGCCCGTCATCCTGGCGCTGCTAGGCATTTGGTACGGCAACTTCTGGGGCGCCAAGAGCCAGGCGATCCTGCCTTACGACCACTACCTGCGTAACTTCACCAAGCACTTGCAGCAGTTGGATATGGAGTCCAACGGCAAATCCGTGCGCCAGGACGGCAGCAGTGTCGACTTCAGCACCGGTCCGGTGATCTGGGGTGGCGTTGGCTGTAACGGTCAGCACGCCTACCACCAGTTGCTGCACCAAGGCACCGAGCTGATCCCGGCCGACTTTATCGTCCCGGCTAACAGTTTTAGCCCGCTGGCCGACCACCACCAGTGGTTGTTCGCCAACTGCCTGTCGCAAAGCCAGGCGCTGATGCACGGCAAAAACCGCGCCGAAGCCGAAGACGAACTGCGCCAGCAGGGCTTAAGCGAAGCCGACGTGCAGCGCTTGGCCCCGCATAAGGTGATTCCAGGCAACCGCCCCAGCAATATGCTGGTGCTCAACCGTGTCGACCCACTCACCCTCGGCGCCCTGATTGCCCTGTATGAACATAAGGTCTTCGTGCAAAGCGCCATCTGGGGCACCAACGCCTTCGATCAATGGGGTGTGGAGCTGGGCAAAGAACTGGGTAAAGGTGTCTATCAGCGCCTCACCGGCGAGCTGAAAGAGCCAGCCAGTGATGCCTCGACCCAAGGCTTGATTGATCACTTCCGTGATCGTCATCGTGGCTAACAGAGGCTAAATACAAGGAATAGCCTGAGACAACACTTGAACCAAGCGCTTGCTTGGTTCAACCTTGTGAGCATTGCGGAACACAACAATAAAGGAGCCGCCATGTTTGAGATCTCCCGCCACCCCGTGACTGACGCCGTGCGCCAGCGTGCCCATCTGAATAACGATGATTACCTGCGCCTGTACCAGCACTCCATCAGCGACCCGGACAGCTTCTGGGCCGAGCAAGCCAAACAATTTCTCGACTGGTCAGCACCTTGGCACAGCGTGCGCAGCGGCAATCTGCTGCAAGGCGCAGGCGCTTGGTTTGCCGGCGGCCAGCTTAACGTCAGCCACAACTGCATCGACCGCCACCTGGCCAGTCGGGGCGAGCAAGTGGCGTTTATCTGGGAAGGCGATAACCCCAACGACTCGGCCAAGATCACTTACCGCCAGTTGCACGAGCAGGTCTGCCGGCTGGCCAACGTGCTCAAAGCCCGGGGCGTGAGCAAGGGCGACCGGGTCTGCATCTACATGCCGATGATTCCTGAAGCCACCTACGCCATGCTCGCCTGCGCCCGCATCGGCGCCGTGCATTCGGTAGTGTTCGGCGGCTTCTCCCCGGATGCCCTGCGTGACCGTATTCTCGATGCCGATTGCCGGGCAGTCATCACCGCCGATGAAGGCGTACGCGGCGGCAAGCACATTGCCCTGAAAGCCAATGTCGATAAAGCCTTAAACAGCTGCCCGGATGTCCGCAGCGTGATCGTGGTGCAGCGTACCCAAGGCCAGATCGACTGGGTCGCAGGCCGTGACCTCTGGTATCACCAAGCAACTGCCGAGGTCAGCAGTCACTGTCCGGCCGAGCCGATGGACGCCGAAGACCCGCTGTTTATCCTCTACACCTCGGGTTCCACCGGTAAACCCAAGGGCGTGCTGCACAGCACCGGCGGCTACCTGCTGATGGCGGCCATGACCCACAAGTACGTGTTCGACTACCACGACGGCGATATTTACTGGTGCACCGCCGACGTGGGCTGGGTCACCGGCCACAGCTATATCGTCTACGGCCCGCTGGTCAACGGCGCCACCAGCTTGATCTTCGAGGGCGTGCCGAACTACCCGGACACCTCGCGCTTCTGGCAGGTGATCGACAAGCATCAGGTCAATATCTTCTACACCGCGCCCACCGCCCTGCGCGCCTTGATGCGTGAGGGTGACGCGCCGGTTAAGCGCACATCGCGCAGCAGCCTGCGTTTGCTCGGCAGCGTCGGAGAGCCGATCAACCCGGAAGCCTGGGAATGGTATTACCAGGTAGTCGGCGAGTGCCGTTGCCCGATCGTCGATACCTGGTGGCAGACCGAAACCGGCGCCATCCTCATCACCCCGCTGCCCGGCGCCACTGACCTCAAACCCGGTTCAGCGACCCGGCCGTTCTTTGGCGTGGAGCCGGTGCTGCTGGATGAACAAGCCAAGGTCATCGAAGGCGCCGGCAGCGGCGTGCTGGCGATCAAGAGCACCTGGCCGAGCCAGATCCGCAGCGTTTACGGCGATCACCAACGGATGATCGACACCTACCTCAAGCCCTACCCCGGTTACTACTTCAGTGGCGACGGCGCACGCCGCGATGAAGACGGTTACTACTGGATCACCGGACGGGTGGATGACGTGATCAACGTCTCCGGCCACCGTATCGGTACCGCCGAAGTGGAGAGCGCGCTGGTGCTGCACGATGCCGTCGCCGAGGCCGCGGTGGTCGGCTACCCCCACGACATCAAGGGCCAGGGCATCTACGCCTTTATCACGCCGATGAACGGCGTGGAGCTAACCTATGAGTTGAAGAAAGACCTGCTGGCTCTGGTCGGCAAGGAGATTGGTAACTTCGCCAAGCCCGAACTGATCCAATCGGCCCCCGGTCTACCCAAAACCCGTTCTGGCAAGATCATGCGGCGTATCCTGCGCAAGATCGCCTGCAACGAACTGGAAAACATGGGCGACACCTCGACCCTGGCCGACCCCAGCGTGGTCGACAGCCTGGTCGAGCAGCGCCTAAATCGCTAAAACCGCTGCACGTGGTGGCCGGGAGTGCGCTCCCGGCCCGGCGTCAGCCTCCTGAACTGGTTGAGTATGGAACTGCTGCGCCGCCGCATTGAAAACCAAGTGCTGAGCCTAAGTGGCATTGCCTTGGGACAAATCGATTTTAAAAACCCCAAGGGTGATCCCGGCCTGTTTGGCCCCCAGTCCATGTGCTGGCAGGTGCATGGCGACTTCACCAGCATGCTCATCGGCGGGGTCAGCGCCTTGCTGCTGCAAGCCCTGCATCCATTGGCCTTAGCCGGGGTGTGGGACCATTCCAATTTCCGTGAAGATTTGCTTGGGCGCCTGCGCCGCACCGGCCAGTTTATTTCCGGCACCACTTTCGCCGCCCGGGCCGATGCCGACTGGCTGATCGACAAAGTCAAAACCATTCACTTGCGCGTCACCGGCACCGCCCCCGATGGCCGAGCGTATGCCGCCAGTGATCCCGAGTTGCTGACCTGGGTGCATGTGGCGGAAGTTTTCAGTTTTCTCCAAGCCCATTTGCGTTACCGCAACCCTAAACTTGCCGGCGCCGAGCAGGATCGTTACTACGCCGAAGTGGCCTTGATTGCTGAGCGCTTAGGCGCCGAAGATGTGCCGAAAAGCCGCGCCCAGATCGCCGCCTATATCGAGCGTGTGCGCCCAGAGCTTGTGTGCGATGAGCGCTCCCAAGAAATCCTGCAGATTCTGCGCCGCGCCCCCGCGCCCAGTGCAATGGCTGCACAGGCCGGTAAAGTTTTTATGCAGGCCGGATTCGACCTGTTACCTTGCTGGGCGCAACAGCTGTTTGGTGAACCGGTTGGCGCGCTGCGCAGCCGGCTGATTCAACGTACCGTGAATGGTTTGGCGCCGACTTTGCGCTGGGCCGTGCGCAACGGTGCGGCGCACCACGCGCGTATTCGCCTGGGTTTACCGGCGCTGCGCTGAAATGAGTTTCGAGCCTGGCCCAGCCCCGCTGGCTGACTGGCTTTTCCTGCGCCGCCAGGCGCTTATTAGCTTAAGGATCGCGTTATGCAAGACGTCGTTATCGTTGCTGCCACCCGCACTGCCATTGGCAGCTTTCAAGGTTCGCTGGCCTCTATCCCAGCGCCTGAGTTAGGCGCTGCGGTCATCCGCCGCCTGCTTGAGCAGAGCGGTATTGATGGCGCGCAAGTGGACGAAGTGATCCTCGGCCAAGTGCTGACCGCAGGCTCGGGGCAAAACCCGGCGCGTCAGGCGGCGATCCTGGCCGGCCTGCCCCACGCCGTACCCGCGCTGACCCTGAATAAGGTCTGCGGCTCGGGCCTGAAAGCCCTGCACCTGGCTGCCCAAGCCATCCGCTGCGGCGATGCCGAAGTCGTGATTGCCGGCGGCATGGAAAACATGAGCCTGTCGCCCTACGTCCTGCCCGGCGCCCGCACCGGCCTGCGCATGGGCCATGGCAAAGTCATCGACACCATGATCACCGACGGTCTGTGGGACGCCTTCAACGACTACCACATGGGCATCACCGCCGAGAACCTGGTGGACAAGTACAGCATCAGCCGTGAGGAGCAAGATGCTTTCGCCGCTGCTTCCCAGCAAAAAGCCGTGGCCGCCATCGAAGCCGGGCGTTTTGCCGACGAGATCACGCCGATCCTGATCCCCCAGCGCAAAGGCGACCCGCTGGCTTTCGCCACCGACGAACAACCGCGCGCCGGCACCACCGCCGAGTCCTTGGGCAAACTTAAACCGGCCTTTAAGAAAGACGGCAGCGTTACCGCCGGCAACGCCTCCAGCCTTAACGACGGCGCCGCCGCCGTGCTGCTGATGAGCGCGGGCAAGGCCGCTGAGCTGGGCCTGCCGGTGTTGGCGAAAATCGCCAGCTACGCCAACGCCGGCGTTGATCCAGCCATCATGGGCATCGGCCCGGTCAGCGCCACCCAGCGCTGCCTGAGCAAAGCCGGTTGGGCGTTGAGCGACCTGGACCTGATCGAAGCCAACGAAGCCTTCGCCGCCCAGGCGCTGGCCGTAGGCAAAGAACTGCAATGGGACGCCAGTAAGGTCAACGTCAACGGCGGCGCCATTGCCCTGGGCCACCCCATCGGCGGCTCGGGCTGCCGCGTGCTGGTAACCCTGCTGCACGAGATGATCAAACGCGATGCGAAAAAAGGCCTGGCCACCCTCTGCATCGGCGGCGGCCAAGGCGTAGCCCTGGCCATCGAGCGTTAAACCCAGGCTGCCACGAGAAATGCCGGCCTTAGTCGCCGGCATTTTTTATGGAACATACCTGCCCGTAGCCTGAATCCCCCCATAGCCTGGATTAGCCGCGCAGCGGCGTAATCCGGGAGCCGAAAAAGTAAAGACCGCCCCACCACAACCGCTGCGGTAACACCGTGCAGTACCATCGGTGCAAACGCTGCGCGGTTGCCCCCTACGACTTGCACGGCAATGCTGCGCACGTGTCTAGCAGAAATGACTGGCGACTTCAGTCTGGTTGCAAATCCCCCCGGTTTTACCGGCAAAGCTTACGCCGCTAGCGACTCTGCTAAACTGCGCGGCCCTTATTCTTCTCCCCCAAGGCGCCTTGCATGCCCTCGTTGAATCAGGCGCTGCGCGCCGCCCTGCTGAACCGTGACCGCTTGCTGGGCGAGTTGCATGCACAAGGCACCGACTGTTACCGCCTGTTCCACGGCAGCCAAGAAGGTGCCGGCGGCCTGACCGTCGACCGTTACGGCCCACAGCTGATGGTGCAGAGCTTCCATCAGAGCCTGAGCAACGATGAGCTGATGATGGTCGCCGAGCAATGCCGCGCGCATCTCGATCTGCCCCTGTTGCTGGTCTACAACGACCGCTCGCGCAGTAACTCGCGGGTTGATCGCACAGACAGCGTCTATCAGCCAGAGGCGGCGGCATTGGAAGATATGGTCGGCCGCGAGTGGGACCTCAATTACCGGGTGCGCGGCCGCCACGCCGGACAAGACCCGCTGCTGTTTCTCGATCTGCGTAATGCCCGCGGCTGGGTTAAACAGCATAGTGCCGGCAAGACGGTACTCAACCTGTTTGCCTACACCTGTGGCGTCGGTCTGTGCGCCGCTGCCGGTGGCGCCCAAGAGGTGGTGAACCTGGACTTCGCCGAGGGCAACCTAGCCGTCGGCAAAGAAAACGGCCTGCTTAATCCGCAACTGCCAGCCATGCAGTTTGTGCAGTCCGACTACTTCCCGGCGATTCGCCAGCTAGCCGGCCTGTCGATCTCCGCACGCCGTGGGCAAAAGCTGCCGCATTACCCACGTTTGCAGCAGCGCCAATTCGACTTAGTCCTACTCGACCCACCGGCCTGGGCCAAGAGCGCCTTCGGCACGGTCGACCTGCTGCGCGACTACCAAAGCCTGCTGAAGCCGGCCATCCTCGCCACCGCCGAGGATGGCGTGCTGATCTGCTGCAACAACCTGGCGAAAGTGGCCATGGACGACTGGCGCGAGCAAGTGCTGCGCTGCGCCGACAAACTCGGTCGCCCCGTGCGTCAGTGGCAGGTGTTACCACCGGCGGCGGACTTCCCTTCCCATGACGGTCAACCACCGCTGAAGACCCTCATTCTGCAATTCTGAGTAATCGGTCACTGCGAATCTGAGGCTCTAGCCTGCGCGGAACTGTGTCTGCATGCCATACTCCAAGGCATTTACAGTCGGACAAATGACGCCCATATGCTTAAAGGACTAAAGCGCGCGTTGAGCGCCACCGCCATTGCCCTCATTCTCTACAGCTTGTTGGGCTTTCTGATCGTGCCGGGCATCGGCCTGCGTATCGCTAACCAACAGTTAGCCAACTACGCGGCGGTGCCAGCCAGCCTGCAACGCATCCAGTTCAACCCCTTTAGCCTTGAGCTAAGTTTGTGGGGCTTGCGCATTGGCGAGGCCGAACAAGAGCAGGTGGCTTTTGAGCGACTGTACGCCAACCTGCAAATCGACAGCGTGTGGCAGGGCCTGCTGCACTTGGCCGACGTCGAGCTGGACAAGCCGCACAGCGAAATCCTGTTTAACAAGGACGGCACGCTCAATCTCACCCAGCTGTTCAACCTGCCGCCCAGTGCGCCGGAAGATCCTAATGCGCCGCCCAGCGAGCCGTTTCCGCTGCGCATCGACCGCATCGCGCTCAGTGCCGGCAACGTGCACTTCCAGGATTTGCGCCCTAGCGAGCCGATCGAGTTCCTCTACGACGACCTAAGCTTTGAGCTGTTCAATCTCAGCACCCTGCCCGACGACAACGCCGAAATGAGTCTGATCGCCAACGGCCCGGCCGGTGGGCGGATCGATTGGAAAGGCAACCTGAGCCTGATTCCCTTTACATCCAGCGGCAGCCTGAAGGTTACCGACGGCAAACTTAAAGCCTTCTGGCCCTATGTGCGCGACGCCGTGCCGCTGGTGTTGGAAGACGGCAGTGTGGACATAGCCAGTGACTACCAGCTCGATCTGAGCAAAGGCACCGAACTGCTGCTCAACAACGCCCAGATCAACCTGCGTAACTTCGCCATCAAGAACCCAGCCGATAAACCCCTGCTGCGCGTCGCCAGCCTGGATGTCAGCGAAACCAGCCTGGACCTGGCCAAACAGCAAGTGGTGATTGGCAAGGTGCGCAGCAGCCAACTGGAAACCTGGGCCGCCCGTGAGGCCGATGGCCAACTGGATTGGCAGAAGCTGTTTGCCAGCCAGCCACCTAAAGCTAAGCCTGCTCCTGCTCCTGCTCCTGCTCCTGCACCAAGCCAGCCTGAAGCCAGCGCAGCAGTGGCCGCCACACCAGCCGCATCGCAGGCTCCGGCAAGCCCGGCAGCAACGGCAACCCCGGCGACCGATAAAGCCACCGTTGCCGACGGCAGCGCAGCCCCTGCCCCTGCCCCTGCCCCTGCCGCAGAGCCAGCCGCCGAGAGCAAGCCGTGGCAAGTGCTGCTGCGGGATGTCCAGCTGCGCGACTACAGCATCCATTTGGCCGACCGTGCGGCCGGTCCCGATGTGAAGATCGATCTGGCCCCGCTTAATCTCGACCTCAGCGACTTCGACAGCCTCGGTACCTCGCCGTTTAAACTCAAGCTCGATACCAAGGTCAACAAAACCGGCCAGCTCGGCGCCGAAGGTCAGGTGCAACTGACGCCGACCACCGCCAAACTCAAAGTACAAACCCGCGATCTCGACCTGCGCGTGGCGCAAGATTACATCTCGCCCTTCGTCCACCTGGAGCTGCGTAGCGGCAAACTGGGCAGCGACCTGAACGTCGATCTAGCCAGCGTTGAGCCCTTGGCGTTCGGTATCACCGGTAATGCCCAGATCAACCAGTTGCACACCCTCGACACCCTGAAAGACCGTGACTTCCTCAAGTGGCATCAAGTGCTGGTCGAAGGCTTGAATTACCAGCATGAGAAAGGCCTGGCCATCAGCCAGATCAAGCTGCAACAGCCCTATGTGCGCTTCATCATCAACGAAGACCTGACTACCAACGTCAATGACCTGCTGGTCAAAGATGAAACCAGTGCGGCGCCGAGCAAAGCTCCAGCTCCCGCTGCCAAGGCGGCGTCTTCGAGCAAGCCACTGCCGATTCGCATTGGCGGCATCAGCATCAAAGACGGCTCGGCCAACTTTGCCGACTTCAGCCTGACGCCGAACTTCGCGACCGCCATTGGCCAACTCAACGGCCAGATCGGCACACTGGATAATCAGAGCCCGCAGGCAGCCACGGTGTCGATTGACGGTAAGGTGGATAAGTACGCGCCGGTGACCATCAAGGGCAAGCTGACGCCTTTTGATCCGCTCAACAGCCTGGACATCGCCACCAGCTTTAAGAATGTCGAGCTGACCACCCTCACCCCCTACTCCGGTAAGTTCGCCGGCATGCGCATCCGCAAGGGTCGCCTGAACCTCGACCTGCATTATCAAATCGAGAAAGGTCAGCTCAACGCCGAGAACAAACTGCTGCTGGAAAACCTCCAGCTCGGCGAGAAGGTCGACAGCAAAGACGCCATGGACCTGCCGATCCGTCTGGCCGTGGCTCTATTGAAAGACACCAAGGGCAATATCGAAATTGAGCTGCCGGTCAAAGGCGACCTGAACAACCCAGAGTTCAGCGTCATGCCCATCGTCTGGCAGACCATGCGCAACCTGCTGCTGCGCGCCGTGCAGGCGCCCTTCAAGTTTATCGGCGGCCTGGTCGCCGGCGGTGCGGATGTGGACCTCAGCAGCGTGCGCTTCGGCCCAGGCAGCAGCGAGCTGGACGGGCCTGCGCAAAGCACTCTGGACACCCTGGCCAGCGCCCTCAAAGAGCGTCCGAGCCTGCGTCTGGAAATCGAAGGCATGAGCGCGGTCAGCAGCGACGGCCCGCTGCTCGCGGCCGAGCGTTTGGAGCGCGAATACCAGACCACTTGGTACAAGATGCTGCAGCGCCGTGGCGATAAAGTCCCGGCCAGTGCCAGCGAGCTGGAAGTGGCCGATGGTGACAAAGCCATTCTGCTCGAAGGCATCTACCGCAGCCGTCTGAAACAACAACCGCCAGCCGAGTGGGCGCAGCTTAAAGACGATGAACGGCGCGGCAAAATGCGCGAGGCGATCCTGCAGTCTTGGCAAGCCAGCGACGCCCTGCTGCGCCAGCTGGGCCAAGCCCGCGCCGGACAGATCAAGAGCTATCTGGTTGAGCGTGGCGGCCTGGCCGACCAGCGCCTGTATCTACTCGACACCGGCAAGGCGGAGGCCGCAGCCGATGGCAGCGTAGCCACCGCCCTGCACCTGGACAGCGAGTAAGCCATGCAGGCTGCACCTCTGCTAAGCCTCGGGCTGCTCGCCGCATTTAGCGCGGTAGCCCAAGCCGACAGCAGCATGCGCTGTGGCAGTCAGTTGATCAGCCTGGGCGACCGGCGCTTCGAAGTGCAGGAAAAATGCGGCGAGCCGGTGTCCCGCGATCTCGTCGGCTACACCTTGGGCAGTTACGACCGGCGCGAATATCAGCTTGAAGAATGGCTCTACGGCCCGGACAACGGCATGTTCAGCATCCTCACCTTCGAAGGCACGCGCTTGCGCGCCATCGAACGCCGGCGCAGCCGTTAATGGCCGCCGTTAAATCCCAGCTGTGGCTGGTCAGCGCCCTGCTGGTGGCGTTGCCGGTCACTAGCCAAGCCTCCTCCACCTGGCGCTGCGGCAGTGCCTTGGTGAGCCTCAATGACACGGCAGGGCAAGTCGCCAACAAATGTGGCGAGCCACGTAGCCAAGAGCTGGTCGGTTATCGCGAAATCAGCGACGACTACGGCTTTCGCCATGAGGTCGAGGTGCAGGAGTGGAGTTACGGGCCTAACAATGGCATGTACCACTACCTGCGCTTTGAGGGTAACCGCCTGGTCAAAATCGACAGCAAGCGCGGCAACTAGGCGCTGGGGGCTCCTCGCTTCGCCCCTGCTGGCTTGGGCCTTAATTCTAGAGTTCTGGCTAAGCGTTAAAAGCAAAACCCCAGGCAATGGCCTGGGGCTTGTCAGGTGTACAGCCTAGAGATCCTTAGTGAAGTCGCGCAGCTCCTCTTGCACCTTCTCCTTGCTCCAGCCGTAGCGCTCTTGCAGCTTGCCGGCTAAGTATTCGCTATGGCCCTCAGCCACATTCAGATCGTCATCGGTCAAATCACCCCAGCGCTCTTTAATCCGACCGCTGATTTGCTTCCACTTGCCTTTCACAATATCGGCATTCATACAGTTACCCCCTCAGCCGACGGCCAAGCGCGCAAGCGCCCAGCCGCCGGTTAAGCGTTAGTTAGCGGTTTTCAGCGCCTCGGCAGATACCGCCCGGACGCCTTTGATCTCTTTGGCTTTAGCGACTGCCAGATCACGCTCATCGGAGTTTTTCACCACACCCGAGAGGCTGACCACACCCTTGTTGGTTTCGACTTTGATGTCGATGCCGCTCAGTTGGCTGTCAGCCAAGAACGTCGACTTAACCTTGCTGGTGATCCAGGTATCACTCACTGCATCTTCAGCTTTGTTCAGGGTTTCGTTAGCAGCCACGGTAGTCGGCTGGGCCAGAACAGGACCGGCCAGCAGCAGGCCCAGAGCGGTAGCGGTAAAAACCTGCTTAATGGACTTCTTCATAGGTATTGCCTCCTGCAAATAGTGAACAAGCCACTGCTCTTATGAGCGGCAGCGCTAAAGTACTAGCGCAAGCCTTATGCCAACTCACAAAATCATTTTTAACCTATATAAATCAATAAGTTAAAAATATCCCTCAGCAGCTTTAACCGTGCAATCTGCATGTTTAGCCCTATCCGCTAAGGCATATTGCACGACACTTCAGCCTTAGCTTGGTGGCGATCAATCTGCACGCATTTACCCGCTAAAAAGGCAAAAAAAATGGCCCCGAAGGGCCATTTTTTAAGGGTGTATCAGTCTGTGCTAGCAAGGCCATAGGCCATTGCTAGCACTAGCGACTTAGACGCCGGAAGCTTTCGCCGCCGCCACGTCTTTGATCGACAGCTTGATACGGCCGCGGTTGTCCACGTCCAGTACCAGTACTTCGACTTCCTGACCTTCTTTGAGAATGTCGGTGACCTTCTCTACGCGCGCATCGCTGAGCATGGAGATGTGCACCAGACCGTCTTTGCCCGGCAGGATGTTAACGAAGGCACCGAAGTCGACGATGCGCTCAACCTTACCGACGTAGATCTTGCCGATTTCGGCCTCAGCGGTGATGCCCAGAACGCGCTGACGAGCCGCTTCTGCAGCTTCTTTGGTTTCACCGAAG
Source organism: Pseudomonas sp. 5P_3.1_Bac2 (assembly GCF_025465995.1). GTDB lineage: Bacteria > Pseudomonadota > Gammaproteobacteria > Pseudomonadales > Pseudomonadaceae > Aquipseudomonas. The sequence continues at coordinate 56,780 of NZ_JANLNY010000027.1, forward strand.
ATCTTGATCGAGCCGTCGTCTTCGATATCGATCGAAGCTTTGGTTTCTTCGCAGATCGCACGGATGGTGGCGCCGCCTTTACCGATAACGTCGCGGATCTTGTCCTGGTCAATCTTCATGGCGATCATGGTCGGCGCGTTAGCCGACAGTTCGCTACGGGATTGGGCGATCACTTGGTTCATCTGGCCGAGGATGTTCAGGCGCGCTTCCAGGGCTTGGCCCAGAGCGATTTCCATGATTTCTTCGGTGATGCCCTGGATCTTGATGTCCATCTGCAGCGCGGTCACACCTTTAGCGGTACCGGCTACTTTGAAGTCCATGTCGCCCAGGTGGTCTTCGTCACCCAGGATGTCGGTCAGAACGGCAAATTTCTCGCCTTCTTTAACCAGACCCATGGCGATACCGGCCACTGGCGCCTTCATCGGCACACCAGCGTCCATCAGCGCCAGGGAAGCACCGCAGACGGAAGCCATCGACGAGGAACCGTTGGACTCGGTGATTTCCGAAACCACCCGGATGGTGTACGGGAACACGTCAGCGGCCGGCAGCATGGCCTGCACCGAACGACGCGCCAGACGGCCGTGACCGATTTCGCGACGGCCAGTGGCGCCCATACGACCACACTCACCTACCGAGTACGGTGGGAAGTTGTAGTGCAGCATGAACGGATCTTTTTTCTCGCCTTCCAGGGTGTCCAGCAGTTGCGCGTCACGGGCAGTACCCAGAGTGGCAACGACCAGCGCCTGAGTTTCGCCGCGGGTGAACAGTGCCGAGCCGTGGGTCTTGTCCAGAACCCCGACTTCGATGTTCAGGCCACGCACAGTGCGGGTGTCACGACCGTCGATACGCGGCTTGCCGTTAACGATGTTCTCGCGCACGGTGCGGTATTCGATTTCGCCGAAGGCTTCTTTGACTTCAGAAGCCGTTGGTTGGCCTTCTTCACCGGACAGCTTGGCGACGACTTGCTCTTTCAGCTCGCCCAGACGCGCGTAGCGGTCTTGCTTGATGGTGATGGTGTAAGCCTGGGAGATCGCCTCGCCGAATTCGCTACGGATAGCGTTCAGCAGTGCAGTGTTCTCGGCTTTTGGCTGCCAGTCCCAAGTTGGCTTAGCGGCTTCAGCAGCCAGCTCAGTCACCGCTTGGATCACAGCTTGGAATTCGTCGTGAGCGAACAGTACCGCGCCCAGCATCTGGTCTTCGGTCAGCTCTTTAGCTTCCGACTCAACCATCAGTACGGCGTCTTTAGTACCGGCAACCACCATGTCCAGGCTGGACGCTTGCAGTTGCTCGTAAGTTGGGTTGAGCAGGTAGCCAGTTTCCGGGTGGAAGGCTACGCGCGCAGCACCGATTGGGCCATTGAACGGGATGCCGGAGATCGCCAGGGCAGCCGAAGTACCGATCATCGCCGCGATGTCCGGATCGGTTTTCTTGCTGGTCGAGATCACGGTGCAGATGACCTGCACTTCGTTCTGGAAGCCTTCTGGGAACAGCGGACGGATCGGACGGTCGATCAGACGCGAAGTCAGGGTTTCTTTCTCGGAAGGACGGGCTTCACGCTTGAAGAAACCACCTGGAATTTTACCAGCGGCGTAGGTCTTCTCTTGGTAGTGCACCGACAGCGGGAAGAAACCTTTGCTTGGGTCAGCGGTTTTCGCGCCGGTGACAGCAACCAGTACGGTGACGTCATCGTCAACGCTTACCAGAACAGCGCCGCTGGCTTGACGGGCGATACGGCCTGTCTCGAGGGTGACGGTCGATTGACCGAATTGAAACTTCTTGATTACCGGGTTCACGGTGTTTTCCTTCTCTTTGTTGCCCTTGGGGAAAGCGAGTCTTGCTCCGTCAGCTAGCGCTAGAGCGGGCGACGGGGTACTACAGAATGTGTGGGCGCTTACAGGAATCGGACCCGTTGTCGTCCAAAACAGCAAAAGCAGAAAAGCAAAAGCTGGAAGCAGGGCAAGCCCACTTCCAGCTTCGGCAGTCAGCTACGCTTAAGCATTGCTTAGCGACGCAGACCCAGGCGACCGATCAGGGCGCTGTAACGGCTAGCGTCCTTACCCTTCAGGTAATCCAGCAGCTTACGACGCTGGTTAACCATACGGATCAGACCACGACGGCTGTGGTGATCTTTACCGTTGGCCTTGAAGTGACCTTGCAGCTTGTTGATGTTGGCGGACAGCAGTGCGATTTGCACTTCTGGGCTACCAGTGTCGCCTTCAGCTTGCTTGTAGTCGTTAACGATCTGGGCTTTTTCTTCAACGCTGAGTGCCATGGGGCAATCCTCTCAGTTACGCAACCGCCGAGGCAGTCGCAATAGGCCGGGAATAACTTCCCGTGTTTAAAAGTGAGGAATGACCGTGCCTATTAACAGCCACCCTCGTTACCCGCAGGCAGGAGCCGAAACCCCATTGCTGCGTTACGGTCATGCTGACCGAATCAACCGACGTGGAGCAATTCGCCCATCGTCGCTCACTTCACCGATACCGATAAAGCGACCATTGTGATCTTGCACCCGGACCATGCCGAACTTCGGCGCATCCGCGGCGCGTACTGGTTGGCCTTGCAACCAATAGAACGCACTGTGCTCGGAGAACTGTAGCAGGGGCCAATGCAGCAGACCGCTGTCGACCGGCTGCAAAAACTGATCAACGGCTTCGTTACCGCCCTCAGCGTGCACTCGCTCAAGCTCTTCAAGCGTTACCGTGCGGCTTAGATCAAAAGGCCCGGCTTTAGTTCGGCGCAGCTCTGCCACATGGGCGCCGCAGCCTAACAACTCGCCAATATCCTCAACCAGAGTGCGGATATAGGTGCCTTTACTGCAATCTACCGCCAAACGTGCTTGATCAGCCGAGCTGTCTAACAGTTCTAGGCGCGCAATAGTAACAGAACGCGGCTCGCGCTCCACTACTTCACCGGCACGGGCCAGCTTATAAAGCGGTTGCCCGTCACGTTTCAGCGCCGAGTACATCGGCGGCACCTGGCTGATAGCACCGCGAAACTGCGGCAATACCGCCTCAATATCAGCCGCGCCAACCTGCACCGGGCGCTCTTGCAGCACCTCCCCTTCGGCATCCGCGGTGGTGGTAGTCACCCCCAGCTGCATCAGGGTTTCGTAGCCCTTGTCGGCATCGAGCAGGTACTGGGAAAACTTGGTGGCTTCACCGAAACACAATGGCAGTACGCCAGTGGCCAGGGGATCAAGGCTGCCGGTGTGGCCGGCCTTTTCCGCATTGAGCAACCAGCGGACTTTCTGCAACGCCGCGTTGGAGCTAAAGCCCCGGGGCTTATCCAGCAGGATGATGCCATCGACGCTGCGACGAATACGTTTAACCTGGGCCACGCGCTTACTCCTCGCCCTCGGTTTTATCGGCAGGTGCTTCGTGCTGACGGTCTTGGCTGACCGCCCGCTCGATCAATGCCGACAGCTGCGCACCGCGCACCACGCTCTCGTCGTAGTGGAAGCGCAGGTTCGGCACACTACGCAGTTTCATCGCGCGGCCCAACTGCATACGCAAGAAGCCGGAGGCATCGTTAAGCACTTTGAGGCTCTGCGCCACGCTGTCCACGCCCTCTTCGGGCTCAGCGCCCATAAAGGTGACGAACACCTTGGCGTGGCTGGAATCGCGACTGACATCCACCGCCGTCACAGTGACCAAGCCACCGAGACGCGGATCTTTGACTTCCATCCGGATCAACTGCGCCAGTTCGCGCTGTATCTGGTCGCCGATGCGCTGCGCCCGGCTGAATTCTTTGGCCATTTTGACTTACCTTCACTCGTCACGCCGCCAACACAAGCAGCGGACCTAAAAGCGGCAAACGCCCGGCCGCGCAAAAGCGGGGCCGGGCGCTGCATAGAGCAACTCGAGCTTAGAGGCTACGAGCCACTTGGACTTTCTCGAACACTTCGATCTTGTCACCGACTTTGACGTCGTTGTAGCTCTTCACGCCGATACCGCACTCCATGCCGTTACGCACTTCGGAAGCATCGTCTTTAAAGCGGCGCAGGGATTCCAGCTCGCCTTCGAAGATCACCACGTCGTCACGCAGTACGCGGATCGGACGGTTACGGTAAACAGTCCCTTCAACCACCATACAACCGGCGATTGCACCAAACTTCGGCGAACGGAACACGTCACGTACTTCAGCGATACCGAGGATGTTCTCGCGCACATCGCTGCCGAGCATACCGGTCAGGGCTTTCTTGACGTCTTCGATGATGTCGTAGATCACGTTGTAATAACGCATATCCAGACCTTCCTGCTCGACGATCTTGCGCGCGCCGGCATCAGCACGCACGTTGAAGCCGAACAGCACCGCGTTAGAAGCCAGAGCCAAGTTAGCGTCGGACTCGGTGATACCACCGACACCGCCACCGACTACGCGCACTTGCACTTCGTCGTTGCCCAGACCGCTCAAGGAACCTTGCAGCGCTTCCAGGGAGCCACGAACGTCAGATTTGAGGACGATGTTAAGCGTCTTCTTCTCTTCCTGGCCCATGCTCTCGAAGATGTTTTCCAGCTTGCCAGCGTGGGCACGAGCCAGTTTCACTTCGCGGAACTTACCTTGACGGAACAGCGCCACTTCACGGGCTTTCTTCTCGTCAGCCAGCACGCTCATGTCGTCACCAGCATCTGGCGTACCGTCGAGGCCGAGAATCTCAACCGGGATCGATGGGCCAGCTTCTTTGATCGACTTGCCGTTCTCGTCCAGCATGGCGCGGATACGGCCATAGTTAGAACCGATCAGGACCATGTCGCCTTGACGCAGCGTACCGTCTTGCACCAGCACGGTAGCCACTGGGCCACGGCCTTTGTCCAAGCGCGACTCGACCACCACACCGCGACCAGGGGCCGAAGGCGTGGCTTTAAGCTCAAGGATTTCAGCTTGCAGCAGTACGGCTTCGAGCAGCTCGTCGACACCTGTACCGACTTTCGCCGACACCGGTACGAACGGCGTGTCGCCACCCCAATCTTCGGACGTTACGCCGTGCACCGACAGCTCACTACGGATGCGATCAAGATCAGCACCTGGCTTGTCGATTTTGTTCACGGCCACCACCAACGGTACGCCAGCGGCTTGAGCGTGCTGTACGGCTTCGATGGTTTGCGGCATCACGCCGTCGTCGGCGGCAACGACCAGAATCACGATGTCAGTGGCCTTGGCACCACGTGCACGCATTGCGGTAAACGCGGCGTGACCCGGGGTGTCGAGGAAGGTCACCATGCCCCGCTCGGTTTCTACGTGGTAGGCACCGATGTGCTGGGTGATACCACCGGCTTCACCGGCCGCCACTTTGGCACGACGGATATAGTCGAGCAGCGAGGTCTTACCGTGGTCAACGTGACCCATTACGGTCACCACCGGTGCACGGGAAATCGCCTCACCTTCAAACTTCAGGGATTCCGCCAGTTGCTCTTCCAGGGCGTTGTCGCTGACCAGTTTGACCTTGTGGCCCAACTCTTCCGCGATCAACTGGGCAGTTTCCTGATCCAGCACCTGGTTGATGGTCACCGGAGTGCCCAGCTTGAACATGAACTTGACGACTTCAGCGCCCTTCACGGACATCTGGTTAGCCAGTTCCGAAACGGTGATGGTTTCGCCAATCACCACATCACGCACGATCGGCCCAGTTGGGCTCTGGAAGCCGTGCTGATTGCGCTTCTTCATCTTGGCTTTGCCACGACCGCCACGACGGAAGCCATCGCTTTCTTCGTCGATAGTGCGTGGCGCGACGCGCGGTGCTGGAGCCTTCTCTTTAACGCTCGGGCGGTGTTGGGTCGCTTTACGCTCACCACCACGACGATCGGCGTCATCGTTACGGGCCTTGTCAGTACGGCGCGGTTCTTCTTTCTTGCGCTCTTCAACGACCGGTTCAGCAGCCACGACTGGCGGCTCAACGCGTGCCGGGGCAACTTCTGCCTCAACCACTGGGGCCGCGACTGGCTCTGCTGGAGCACGGGCCGCTTCCTGCGCAGCACGCAGCTTAGCTTCTTGCTCAGCTTGCTCTTGCGCTTTGGCCCGCGCCGCTTCAGCAACTGCACGCTGCTCAGCTAGCTCACGCTGCTTCTCAGCTTCGATTTCTTCAGCGCTGCGCTTAACGAAGGTTTTCTTCTTGCGCACTTCAACGCTGATGGTTTTGCTGCCGGCCACACGCAGGGTGCTGGTGGTTTTGCGCTGCAAGGTAATCTTGCGCGGCTCTTCCGCCTTGTTGTCCCCGTGACTGCTTTTCAGGTGAGCCAGTAGCGCCTGTTTTTCACTATCGGTCACGCCCTGCTCAGCACTGGTGTGCGGTAGACCCGCCTCACGCATTTGCTGGAGCAGACGTTCAACCGGTGTATTGACCACTTGGGCCAGTTCTTTAACCGTGACTTGCGTCATGCATTCCTCTCCTCAGGCCGCTACTGCTTACTCGAACCAATGGGCTCGAGCGGCCATGATCAACTTGCCGGCTCGCTCAGCGTCGATACCGTCGATGTCGAGCAGGTCATCAATCGACTGCTCGGCCAGGTCTTCGCGGTTAATAACGCCGCGCACTGCCAGTTCATGCGCAAGCGCCTTATCCATCCCCTCAAGCGAGAGCAAGTCTTCGGCTGGGTGGGCATCTGCCAGCTTTTCCTCGTTAGCGATGGCTTTGGTCAGCAAACGATCTTTGGCGCGAGCACGCAGCTCAGTGACGATATCCTCGTCAAAACCATCGATGCTGAGCATCTCTTCCATCGGCACGTAGGCAATTTCTTCCAGGCTGGTGAAGCCCTCTTCGACCAACACCTGAGCCAGTTCTTCATCGACTTCCAGCTCGTCGATAAAGCACTGCAGAATGTCACCAGTCTCTGCCTGCTGCTTAGCCTGAATATCCGCCTCGGTCATGACGTTAAGTGTCCAGCCGGTCAACTGACTGGCCAAACGTACGTTCTGACCGCCGCGGCCAATGGCCTGAGCGAGGTTGTCAGCGCCTACAGCGATGTCCATGGCATGGGCATCTTCATCGACGATGATGGCGGCTACTTCAGCCGGCGACATAGCGTTGATCACGAACTGCGCTGGGTTTTCATCCCACAGCACAATGTCTACACGCTCGCCCGAGAGCTCGCCGGAAACGGCTTGCACACGGGAACCGCGCATGCCGATACAGGCACCTTGCGGATCGATACGTTTATCTTTGGAACGCACCGCCAACTTGGCGCGCGAACCTGGATCACGGGACGCACCCATGACTTCAATCAGGCCTTCAGCAATTTCCGGCACTTCGATGCGGAACAGCTCAATCAGCATTTCCGGCGCGGTACGCGACAGGATCAGCTGTGGACCACGATTTTCAGTACGAATTTCCTTCAGCAGCGCACGCAGGCGCACACCGACACGGAAAGTTTCGCGCGAGATGATGTCCTCACGGGCCAGCATCGCCTCGGCATTGTTGCCCAGATCAACGATGACGCTGTCACGGGTGACTTTCTTCACCGTGCCCGAGATGATTTCACCCAGACGCTCGCGATAAGCATCCACGACCTGAGCACGCTCAGCTTCGCGAACCTTTTGCACAATCACTTGTTTAGCGGTTTGTGCCGCGATACGACCGAATTCGATGGACTCGATCATTTCCTCCAGCACGTCACCGACTTTAGCGTTGGCTTCGACTGCACGCGGCATGTCGATGGTGACTTGGTGTGCAGGATCGTCGAAGTCGCTTTCTTCAACCACTGTCCAGCAGCGGAAGGTTTCATAGCTGCCCGTTTGGCGATTGATCACCACACGCAGCTCAACTTCATCTTCAAAACGCTTTTTCGTGGCAGTGGCCAGGGCCAGCTCCAGCGCTTCGAAAATCACACCCGCCGGCACGCCCTTTTCGTTGGACACCGACTCAACAACCAGCAGTACTTCTTTGCTCATCGTACGCCTCGCCTTTCGCAATCCGTTGGATCCGCGGGATCCGCGTCTCAGTCAAACCTAGGGATAATGTTGGCCTTGTCGATCATCTCGATCGGCAACAGGAACTCATGGTCATCCACCAGCACCACCACGTCCTGCTCTTCTACACCGCGCAGAAGGCCTTGGAAGTTACGCCGCCCTTCATAGGGGGAGCGCAGCTTGATCTTCACTTGCTCGCCGACGTGGCTGGCGTACTGCTCAAGAGTGAACAGCGGTCGGTCCATACCAGGTGAAGACACCTCAAGGGTGTATTCCGCGCTAATAGGATCTTCCACATCGAGAACACCACTGATCTGCCGACTGACGATTTCGCAGTCTTCGATCACCACCCCATCGGGCTGTTTATCGATATAAATTCGCAGCAGAGAATGCCGCCCTTGTGACAGGAACTCGACACCCCAACATTGGTAGCCCAGAGCCTCGACTACCGGGGCCACCAAGGCCTGCAACTGTTCTAGCTTGCTCGACACCTGAACCCCTCGCGCATGCTATAGAAATAAAAAATGGGCCTAACGCCCATCATCAAACCGCCCTCTAAAGGCCGGCAAAGCTATCACCCAGCTAGCAAAAAGCCCCTTAAAAGGGGCTCCTCTGCAACTCAATGCGGAGACCAGGCTAACCCGGCCAACATCGGATCAAAGACCCGAGGAGCGACTTTACTGCTCAATCCCACATCAAAGCTGGGGCCGGATTATACGACTGAACCCAAACAACGGTCAATCGACGCTCCAGCAACAAAAAGACCCGCATCTAGCGGGCCTTCTTGAAAATTGGTACCGAGAAGGGGACTCGAACCCCTACAGCCTATGGCCACTACCACCTCAAGGTAGCGTGTCTACCAATTCCACCACCTCGGCAAAATCGTTACTCGTGAAGCTTACTGCGTTTTTACTGCTGCTCTGGAGCCTGAGGTACGTCAGCCGCTTTATCAGCCGGCTTAGCTGCTTCCAGAACCGGTACATCACCAACAGCTGGCTCAGCCTGTTGCACTTCCAACACTGCCGGATCTGGCAAACCAACCTGACCCATGCTGCTAGCTTTGTCTTTAGCAAAGAACGCTAAACCCAAGCTAGTAATGAAAAAAGCGGCGGCAAGTATAGCAGTAACTCGACTCAAAAAGGTAGAGGAACCTTGCCCACCAAACACAGTACCCGAAGCGCCAGCACCAAACGATGCACCTGCATCCGCGCCTTTACCCTGCTGCAACAAAACCAGCGTCACAACACCGATGGCAGCCAGCAGATGGAGAACAACAATAACTGTTTCCAGCATTTTCTAGTTTCCTGCAGCGCGACAGATCGCACCGAATTCATCCGCATTCAGAGAGGCTCCACCCACAAGCCCTCCATCGATATCCGGCATGCCGAATAACTCGGCTGCACTGACGGCCTTAACACTGCCGCCGTAAAGAATCCTAACCTCATTCGCCAGCTGCGCATCTTTAGCCGCCAGCTGAGCGCGAATTGCCGCGTGCACTTCCTGAGCCTGCTCAGGGGTCGCCGTCAATCCAGTGCCAATGGCCCAAACAGGCTCATAAGCAATAACCGCCCGGGCAAATACCGCTACACCCAAAGCATCAATAACCGCTGCAACTTGCCCAGCGACCACCGACAAAGTCTGGCCCGCCTGACGCTGCCCCAGGGTCTCCCCCACACACAGCACCGGCTGCAAACCTGAGGACTGGGCCGCAGCAAACTTGCGCACCACCACCTCATCGCCCTCCCCCAGCAGCGATCGACGCTCAGAGTGACCTACCAGCACCAGCGAACACTGCAGATCCTGCAATTGGCTCGCCGCCACCTCACCCGTCAACGCCCCCTGCTCAGCCTGCGTGGCGCAATCTTGCGCACCTACCGCCACAGCCTTGCCCACCAACCCATCAACAACCTGAGCCAAGTGAAGCGCAGAAGGAAAAACCGCTACATCCACATCAGCAGGCAGCACCTGCTGAGTGAGACCTTCGATCAGCGTTACGACGCTGGCGCGGGTACCGTGCATCTTCCAGTTACCAGCAACCATGGGGCGACGCATGCTTTACCTCGTCGGTCAAAGAGGGCGCAGATATTACCCAAGCAGTTTTTAGATAGCAAGCTAAATCAAGCACATACATCAGTAATAATTTTAGCTAATTCATTGGCATAGCCGCGCACGAGGTCTTCATCATCACCTTCAACCATCACTCGCAGCAGCGGCTCAGTGCCCGACTTACGCAACAGCACGCGCCCGCGCCCAGCCATCTGTTCGGTCACGCGCGCTTGCGCCGCCTGCACTTGCGGGTGCTGCAGAGGATCGACCTGGCCCGCCAAACGCACATTGACCAGCACCTGCGGGCACTTGCGCATGCCCAGACGCGCCTCACCCAGCGTTTGCCCGCGACGCTTAAGCGCCATCAGCACCTGCAGCGCAGCAATAATCGCATCGCCGGTGGTGGTGTGCTGGAAGCACACCAAATGCCCTGAGTTCTCGCCACCCAACTGCCAGTTACGCTCTAGCAACTCGGCGATCACATAGCGGTCACCGACCTTGGCACGCACGAAGGGGATATTGAGCTCCGCCAGGGCCAGTTCCAAGCCCAGGTTACTCATCAGAGTGCCGACCACACCACCTTGCAGGCGACCGCGCTCTTGCATGTCGCGGGCAATGATAAATAACAACTCATCGCCATCGACCAACGCCCCAGAGTGATCGACCATCAATACCCGGTCAGCGTCACCATCAAAAGCGATACCCAGGTCAGCATGACGCGCCAGCACTTCTGCCTGCAATGCTTCGATATGGGTGGAACCACAGCCATCGTTGATGTTTAGGCCATTGGGTTGCGCAGACAGCGTGGTCACCGTCGCACCTAGCTCGGTGAACACACTGGGCGCCACCTTGTAGGCGGCACCATGGGCACAATCGAGCACCACTTTAAGGCCGGCGAAGCTAGTGCCAGTTGGCACACTACTCTTACAAAACTCGATATAGCGGCCGGCCGCGTCATTGATCCGCGACACCTTGCCCAGTTGATCGGACTCGACCACCGTCATCGGCGCATCCAGCAACTCTTCGATCATTAACTCGATTTCATCGGGCAACTTGGTGCCCTGACCGGAGAAAAACTTGATGCCGTTGTCATGATGCGGGTTGTGCGAAGCACTGATCACAATCCCGGCCTCAGCATGGAAGGTACGCGTGAGGTAAGCGATGGCCGGCGTAGGCATCGGCCCCAGCAGCATCACATCCGCACCGGCGGCGGATAAGCCCGCCTCCAGCGCCGACTCAAACATATAACCGGAAATACGCGTGTCCTTGCCGATCAGAATGCGGCAGCGACCTTGTTTACGAAAGGCCACACCTGCAGCCCAACCGAGCTTGAGCATGAAATCTGGGGTGATGGGGAAGTCGCCCACCCGCCCACGAATACCGTCAGTGCCGAAATACTTCCTAGCCATTACCTCAATCCCTCTTGTTATTGCGCTGCTTCTACTGCAGCGAGCATGCGCACCACATCAACGGTTTGGGCAACATCATGCACACGCAAAATTTGCGCACCTTTAGTCACGGCCAATGCCGCTAAGGCCAAGCCACCAAACAGACGCTCATCCACTTCACGCCCCAATACCTTGCCAATCATGCTCTTGCGCGAGACACCAACCAGCAGAGGCCGGCCCAGCTCATGCAAAACCTGCATATGCTTAAACAGCGACAGGTTGTGCTCCAAGGTTTTGGCAAAGCCAAACCCTGGATCGAGAATTAGACGCTCAGGCGCAATGCCCGCCGCAACGCACGCCTCCATACGCTCACGCAGGAAGCCCCGGACTTCTGTGACGACATCCGCATATTGTGGATCCTGCTGCATAGTCGTCGGCTCGCCGCGCATGTGCATCAAGCACACCGGCAAGCCGCTATCCAAGGCAGCATCTAAAGCCCCGTCACGCTGCAGCGAACGCACGTCATTGATCAGCCCAGCGCCTAGGCGCGCCGTTTCGCGAATAACCGCTGGGGTCGAGGTATCCACCGAGATGATCACATCCAGCCGCGCAGCAATCGCCTCAACGATGGGCGCGACCCGCTCTAACTCCTCCACCACCGACACCGCTCGCGCCCCTGGACGCGTCGACTCTCCACCGACATCAATCAACGTGGCCCCGGCAGCCAGCATGGCTTCAGCATGGCGCAAAGCCGCATCATGCTGAGCAAAGCGCCCGCCGTCTGAAAAAGAATCAGGGGTGGTATTGAGGATGCCCATAACTTGCGGGCGGCTTAAATCAAGAAACCGGCTGCCACAGGGCAGCCGGTCAAAGGTTGGTACAACAGACATGAAGAACCTTAGTGTTCAGCGGCTGGGCCACCAATGGGTTTTTGCGGAGTCTCGACAACTTCGACCGGCGCGCTCGGCGTGCCGTTACCACCACCATCGCCCCAACCTTTTGGCTCGCGCGGGGTGATGCCATTCATGATGTCATCAATTTGCTCGACATCGATGGTCTCGTACTTCATCAAAGCTTCAGCCATGGCATCGAGCTTGTCGCGATTCTCTTCCAGCATGCGCTTGGCAGTGGCATAGCACTGATCAATGATGCTGCGCACTTCTTCGTCGATCTGCCGAGCAGTTTCCGCCGAGACATTGCTGTGCTGACTACCCATGCTGCGACCGAGGAACACTTCACCCTCTTCTTCGGCATACATCAGCGGGCCGAGTTTTTCCGACAAGCCCCACTTGGTCACCATGTTCTTGGCCAACTGGGTGGCGCGCATGATGTCGTTGGAAGCACCAGTGGTGACGCCATCAAAGCCGAGGGTCATTTCTTCGGCGATCCGGCCACCAAACAGCGAGCAGATCTGGCTGTTCAGCGCACGCTTGCTCAGGCTGTAACGATCTTCCTCAGGCAGGAACATGGTCACACCCAAGGCGCGGCCACGGGGAATGATCGACACTTTGTAAACCGGATCATGCTCAGGCACCAAGCGCCCGACGATGGCGTGACCGGCTTCGTGGTACGCGGTGTTGAGCTTCTCTTTATCAGACATCACCATGGTTTTGCGCTCAGCGCCCATCATGATTTTGTCTTTAGCCAGCTCAAATTCTTTCATCTCAACCAAGCGCTTGCCTGCACGCGCAGCAAACAACGAGGCCTCGTTGACCAAGTTGGCCAGATCCGCACCGGAGAAGCCTGGGGTACCACGGGCAATCACCGCTGGGGCCACGTCTTCACCAACCGGCACCTTGCGAATGTGCACATTGAGGATTTGCTCACGGCCGCGGATATCCGGCAAACCGACCACCACTTGGCGGTCGAAACGACCGGGACGCAGCAGCGCCGGGTCCAGTACGTCAGGACGGTTGGTGGCGGCAATAACAATAATGCCGTCATTCATTTCAAAGCCGTCCATCTCCACCAGCAACTGGTTGAGGGTCTGCTCACGCTCGTCGTGACCGCCGCCCATGCCGGCACCACGATGGCGACCGACCGCGTCGATTTCGTCAATAAAGATGATGCACGGCGCGTGCTTCTTGGCCTGGTCGAACATATCGCGCACCCGGGAGGCGCCGACGCCGACAAACATTTCTACGAAATCAGAACCCGAGATGGTGAAGAACGGCACCTTAGCCTCACCTGCCACGGCTTTGGCCAGCAGGGTTTTACCGGTACCTGGCGAACCCACCATCAGCACACCACGGGGGATACGCCCACCTAAACGCTGGAACTTACCAGGGTCGCGGAGGAACTCGACCAGCTCACCCACCTCTTCCTTGGCCTCGTCGCAACCCGCGACGTCAGCAAAGGTGGTTTTCACTTGATCTTCGGACAGCAAGCGCGCCTTGCTCTTGCCAAAGCTCATCGGCCCGCCCTTACCGCCGGCACCACCTTGCATTTGACGCATAAAGAACATGAAAACGGCAATGATCACCAGAATCGGGAAGCTCGCCACCAGCAACTGAGTCCAGATGCTTTGTTGCTCAGGCTGTTTGCCGACGATCTCGACGTTGTTGTCCATCAAGTCCTTAATCAGGCCGTTATCCTGGATGGCCGGACGCACCGTCTCAAAGGACGAGCCATCGACGCGGGTGCCGCTGATGACGTAACCGTCAACGGTCACCTTCTTAACGCCGCCGGACTGCACCTGCTGGATAAACTCAGAATAATTGAGTTTGCCGGACTCACTCGGGCTGGAAAAATTGTTCATCACCGTGACCAAAACGGCGGCGATGATCAGCCACAGGACCAGATTCTTTGCCATGTCGTTCAATTAGCTACCCTCTGAAGCAGGCCCCGTGCCGAAGCGTGCTTCGCATGACGACCAGTTATGTACCAGTCTAACTTACTACACAACGCCTACCCCTGGCAGACGCCGTCTGTAACCCTATATTTAGCGCATCAGTAACAGACCGCAGATATCCCTAAGAGTTACTCGCCGCGAAAGCCACGTGCCAGCAGGTATTGCTCGCGGGAGCGGTCACGGGAGGACAGCGGTTTGCGCATCTGCACCTTTTCAAACATCTGCCGCACTTGCTTGTGATACTGATCGAAACCTTCACCTTGGAAGATTTTGATTAAGAAATCGCCACCCGGGCGCAACACCCGAGCCGAGAGATCCAAAGCCAATTCGCACAGATACATAGCGCGTGGCTGATCGGACTCCCTTACCCCACTCATATTGGGGGCCATATCGGAAATCACAAGGTCTACCGGGTTTTCACCGATAGCGTCGAGGATCTGAGCGAAGACGCCATCATCGGTAAAGTCACCTTGAATAAAGGTGACATCCGGGATGCTGTCCATCTCCAGAATGTCCGAGGCGATCAAACGGCCTTTATCGCCGATCACCCGACTCGTTACCTGCGACCAGCCGCCTGGCGCAGCGCCTAAGTCAACCACCGTCATACCGGGACGCAGGATGCGGTCTTTCTCCTGAATTTCCAGCAGCTTATAGCTGGCCCGCGAACGATAACCATCCTTTTGCGCCATTTTGACGTAAGGATCATCGAAGTGCTCTTTTAGCCAACGCTGGCTGGTCTTGGAACGGGCCACGCAATACCTCGGACTATGTAACGCATGAATAGCTGGGCGACTCCGAAGGTGCTCGGGTAAACTAGCCGCCGTTTTTACAGATTAAACGCAGGAAACAGATTATGCCGCTCACTCAAGAGCAGAAGAAACAATTCAAATCTATCGGCCACCACCTAAAACCTGTATTGATCGTGGCGGACAATGGTTTGACCGAAGGCGTCCTGGCTGAGCTGGAACGCGCCTTAGGCGATCACGAACTGATTAAAGTTCAACTGCGCATCATTGAACGCGAAGACCGTCTCAGCACGATCAACGAGCTGTGCAAAGCCGGCAGCGCTGACCTGGTTCAGGTCATCGGCAAAATGGCGCTGATTTACCGCAAAAACCCGAAAGTGAACAAGAACCTGTCCAACGTTCACCGCTTCCAGGGTTGATCCCGCCGAGCTTGCTAGGCGCATCAGCGCCTAAGCAAACCTTGGTCACGTCTAACGCACTTGCCGCTTAGGCACTGGCTGCAGCAACAACAGCATGCCGGCAAAGGCCATGATCAAATAGCTGAATAAGCGCAACTGCATAGCATCAGGCAACCACCGATGCAGCAGCAGAAAACCTCCCGCCATCAGCAATACCACTAACAATAGCTGGCCTCGCGTGTCGCGCCACAAGCCGCGCAAGCCCTCGGCGCGCAGCAACACACACACTTGCAAGGCCGCACACACTGCTGCCAGCCCAACCACTAATGGCCGCAGACTATTGCCTAAGTCCTCAACCAGCAGTGACGCCAAACCGCTGTGACTGATGGCTGGTAGCAGCAAAAAGTGCAACAACAAGAGGCCACCCACCCAGAGCGCCTGGGCCAGCAGCCAACTGATTGCACCAGCATCTAAGTGTGCAGGCTTAGAGATGACGAACCTCGACGATCTCGTACTCAATCGCGCCGCTAGGCGTTTGCACCAACACGACGTCGCCTTCGTTCTTACCAATCAGCGCACGGGCGATGGGCGAGCCCACCGACAGCTTGCGCTGCTTGATATCGGCTTCATCTTCACCAACGATCTGGTAGGTCACGCTTTCGTCGGTCTCGCAGTTAGCGATTTCAACGGTACTGCCAAAGATCACTTTGCCGGTGTGCTCGATGCTAGTCACATCAATGACCACGGCATTTTGCAGACGCCCTTCAATGTCGCGGATACGCGCTTCCACCATACCTTGCTGCTCACGAGCAGCATGGTATTCGGCGTTTTCCTTGAGGTCGCCCAGCTCGCGGGCTTCACCGATGTCTTGACTGAGTTTAGGACGCACCACTTTGGTCAGGTGCGCCAACTCTTCCTCCAGGGCGCGGGCGCCCTGGACAGTCATAGGGTATTTATTCATGCCTTAATTCCTGCATGCAGATCCTGCAGCCGGCGCACAGTTTTCTCAGGACCAAACTTGAGCGCCTCACAGATTGCCTGCCCCGCCGCGATGGTGGTGGTGCAGTAGATCTTGTGCTGCAGAGCGTTTCGACGAATGGAGTACGAGTCAGCAATCGACTGACGGCCCTCGGTGGTGTTGATGATCAGGGTGACTTCGTCATTCTTGATCATATCAACCACGTGCGGACGGCCTTCAGTCACCTTGTTCACCCGGCGCACGGGCAAGCCAGCTTCTTCGATGACCCGTGCAGTACCGGCGGTGGCCACGACTTCAAAACCCAGACCAATCAGGTCACGAGCGACTTGCGCCACCAACGGCTTGTCATCTTCACGCACACTGATAAAGGCACAACCGCTGTTCGGCAGAATTTCACTGGCACCGACTTGAGCTTTAGCGAAGGCTTCACCGAAGGTGTCGCCCACGCCCATCACCTCACCCGTGGACTTCATCTCTGGGCCGAGGATGGGGTCAACGCCTGGGAACTTAGCGAAGGGGAACACGGCCTCTTTAACACTGAAGTACGGCGGGATGATTTCCTTGTTGTAGCCGGCCTCAGCCAGCGACTTGCCAGCCATGACGCGCGCAGCCACTTTGGCCAGGGACACGCCCACGCACTTGGACACGAACGGCACGGTACGCGAGGCACGCGGGTTCACTTCGATTACGAAGATATCCTCGCCCTGCACGGCCATCTGCACGTTCATCAGACCGACCACACCCAGCTCCAGGGCCATTTTCTTGACCTGGTCGCGGATCTCATCCTGGATATGCATTGGCAGCGAGTACGGCGGCAGCGAGCACGCCGAGTCGCCGGAGTGCACACCGGCTTGCTCGATGTGCTGCATGATCGCCCCGATCACCACAGACTCACCGTCACACACCGCGTCCACGTCGACTTCGATGGCGCAGTTCAGGAAGTGGTCGAGCAGCACCGGGCTGTCGTTGGAAACTTTTACCGCTTCGCGCATATAACGCTTGAGCTCGTCTTCTTGGTAGACGATCTCCATGGCGCGGCCGCCAAGTACGTAGGACGGACGCACCACCAGCGGGTAACCGATGGTTTTCGAGTGCGCCAGGGCTTCGTCTTCGCTGCGCGCAGTGGCGTTGGCTGGCTGACGCAAGCCCAGACGCTGCACCATCTGCTGGAAGCGCTCACGGTCTTCGGCGCGGTCGATGGCATCAGGCGAAGTACCGATAATCGGCACACCGGCTTCTTCCAGCGCACGGCAGATCTTCAGCGGAGTCTGGCCGCCGTACTGGACGATGACGCCCTTCGGCTGCTCGACACGGACGATTTCCAGCACGTCTTCCAGGGTGACTGGCTCAAAGTACAGACGATCCGAGGTGTCGTAGTCGGTGGATACGGTTTCCGGGTTGCAGTTGACCATGATGGTCTCGTAACCGTCTTCACGCATCGCCAGCGCCGCGTGTACGCAGCAGTAGTCAAACTCGATACCTTGGCCAATACGGTTCGGGCCACCACCCAAGATCATGATCTTGTCGCGGCTCGATGGATTGGCCTCGCACTCTTCCTCATAGGTGGAGTACATGTAGGCGGTATCGGTAGCGAACTCAGCAGCGCAGGTGTCAACGCGCTTGTACACCGGCAGGACTTTCAGCTTGTGCCGATGGCTACGCAGGTTCTTCTCGGTCACACCCAGCAGCTTAGCCAGACGCGAGTCGGAGAACCCTTTGCGCTTGAGCTTGTACATCAGGTCGCGGTCAATGCTCGACAGACCCAGAGTCTTAACGCGCTCTTCGTCCTTGATCAGATCTTCGATCTGCACCAGGAACCACTCGTCAATGCGCGTCAGGTCGAAGACTTCAGCCACGCTCTTGCCGGCGCGGAAGGCGTCAGCCACGTACCAGATACGGTCGGCGCTCGGTACCGTCAGTTCACGGCGCAGAGTGCTTTCAGCTTCCGGATCGTTCAGGTCGAGCTTCGGATCAAAGCCTGCCACGCCCACTTCCAGGCCACGCAAAGCTTTTTGCAGCGACTCTTGGAAGGTCCGGCCGATGGCCATGACTTCACCCACCGACTTCATCTGAGTAGTCAGACGAGCATCGGCTTTCGGGAATTTCTCGAAAGCAAAACGCGGGATCTTGGTGACGACGTAGTCGATGGCTGGCTCGAAGGACGCCGGGGTACGACCGCCGGTGATGTCGTTCTGCAGCTCATCAAGGGTGTAACCGATGGCCAGCTTGGCGGCGATCTTGGCAATCGGGAAGCCAGTGGCTTTCGAGGCCAACGCCGAGGAGCGGGATACGCGCGGGTTCATCTCGATCACGACCATACGGCCAGTGTTCGGGCAGATACCGAACTGCACGTTGGAGCCGCCAGTTTCCACGCCGATCTCACGCAGTACCGCCAAGGAGGCGTTTCGCAGGATCTGATATTCCTTGTCGGTCAGGGTCTGTGCAGGCGCTACGGTGATCGAGTCGCCGGTGTGCACACCCATCGGATCGAAGTTTTCGATCGAGCAGACGATGATGCAGTTGTCCTTTTTGTCGCGGACCACTTCCATCTCGTACTCTTTCCAGCCGATCAGGGATTCGTCGATCAGCAGTTCGCTGGTCGGCGACAGGTCCAGACCGCGGGCACAGATTTCTTCGAACTCTTCGCGGTTGTAAGCGATACCACCACCGGTGCCGCCCATGGTGAAGGACGGACGAATGATGCAAGGGAAACCCACCTTGTCCAATACGCCGTAGGCTTCTTCCATGTTGTGCGCGATGCCGGAAACCGGGCACGCGAGGCCAATGTCCTTCATCGCCTTGTCGAAACGTGAGCGGTCTTCAGCCTTGTCGATGGTGTCGGCGTTAGCCCCGATCATCTCGACGCCGAACTTCTCCAGGACGCCGTGTTTTTCCAAGTCCAGGGCGCAGTTCAGTGCAGTCTGGCCGCCCATGGTCGGCAGCAGCGCATCCGGACGCTCCTTCTCGATGATCTTGGCCACGGTGGCCCACTTGATCGGTTCGATGTAAGTGGCATCAGCCATGGCCGGGTCGGTCATGATGGTGGCGGGGTTGGAGTTCACCAGAATGACGCGGTAGCCCTCTTCTTTCAGGGCTTTACAGGCCTGGGCACCGGAGTAGTCGAACTCGCAAGCCTGGCCGATAACGATCGGGCCGGCACCGAGGATCAGGACGCTTTTTATGTCTGTACGTTTTGGCATTTTCTCTCTCTCGAATCCTTGGGTCAGTCGGCGGGCTTAACGGCGCTTGGCCATGGCTTCGATAAAACGATCAAACAGTGGCGCAACATCGTGCGGGCCGGGGCTCGCTTCTGGGTGACCCTGGAAGCTGAACGCAGCCTTGTCGGTGCGCTCGATGCCTTGCAGAGTACCGTCGAACAGCGACTTGTGAGTGGCGCGCAGGTTGGCCGGCAGGCTTGGCTCATCCACGGCGAAACCGTGGTTCTGGCTGGTGATCATCACCACACCCGTGTCCAAATCTTGTACCGGGTGGTTAGCACCATGATGGCCGGTGGCCATTTTCACGGTTTTAGCACCAGAAGCCAGGGCCAACAGCTGGTGACCCAGGCAGATACCGAAGACGGGAATCTCGGTTTGCAGAATTTCCTTGATCGCCGTGATCGCGTAATCGCAAGGCTCGGGGTCGCCAGGGCCGTTGGACAGGAACACGCCATCGGGATTCAGCGCCAGCACTTCACTGGCTGGTGTTTGCGCCGGCACTACGGTCAGCTTGCAGCCGCGTTCAACCAGCATACGCAGGATGTTCAGCTTCACCCCGTAGTCGTAGGCCACGACGTGGTAAGGCAGCTCGGCAGCGGAGATCTCTGGATGGCTGTCGTTTTTCAGGTTCCACACACTGGAGCGCCACTCGTAACGCTCGCTGCAGGTCACTTCTTTGGCCAGATCCATGCCTTTGAGGCCTGGGAAACTGCGCGCCAGCTCAAGCGCTTTAGCATCGGTGGCGTCGTCGCCGACCAGGATGCAGCCGTTTTGCGAGCCTTTTTCGCGCAGGATGCGGGTCAGGCGGCGGGTATCGATCCCGGCGATGGCCACAGTACCGTTTTCTTTAAGGTACTCATCCAGTGGCTGCTTGTTACGCCAGTTGCTCGACAGCAGCGGCAGGTCACGAATGATCAGGCCGGCGGCCCACACTTGGTTGGACTCGGCGTCTTCCGGTGTGGTGCCCGTGTTGCCGATGTGCGGATAGGTCAGGGTTACGATTTGCTGGGCATAGGAAGGATCGGTGAGGATTTCCTGATAGCCGGTCATGGCGGTGTTAAAAACCACCTCTCCAATAGTTTGGCCATCAGCACCGATGGCCTCGCCGCGAAAAATACTGCCATCAGCAAGAGCCAATATGGCAGGTTTTAGGGCTGGCTTACTCAAGAAAACCTCCGAAGATCAAATCGTGAAGCAAACGCAGATTGTAAAAAAGCGGGATGACGTTACAACCGTCACCCCGCTCTTTTATCTGATTCATTCTGCGCAACTTTAGTGGACACACTAAAGCAGAAAGCTTACAGGAAAGTGCCATTTTGGTCCACCGCCTGATGGGACAAAGTCAGCAACAAACCCGCAAAGTGCGACACAATGCCTCAGTTAAGACCGAGAACGTCCTGCATGTCGTACAAGCCTGCCGGGCGCTCTTGCAGCCACAGGGCCGCGCGCACCGCACCTTTAGCGAAGGTCATACGGCTCGAAGCCTTATGCGTGATCTCCACGCGCTCGCCCTCAGCAGCGAACAATACGGTGTGATCACCGACCACATCACCCGCACGCACGGTGGCAAAACCGATGGTTTCGCGCTCACGGGCGCCGGTTTGGCCTTCACGGCCATAGACCGCGACTTTCTGCAGATCGCGTCCCAAGGCATTAGCCACCACTTCGCCCATACGCAGCGCCGTGCCAGACGGTGCATCGACTTTATGCCGGTGGTGGGCCTCGATAATCTCGATATCCACGTCATCACCCAGCACTCGCGCGGCGGTATCCAGCAGTTTGAGGCAGAGGTTAACGCCGACACTGAAGTTGGCCGCAAAGACAATCGGGATGTGCTTAGCCGCGTCCGCCAGTTGCTGCTTTTCCTCTGCCGAGAAACCTGTCGTGCCGATCACCATGGCCTTGCCGGCATCACGGCAGATCTGCAGGTTTTTCAGCGTCACCGAGGGATGGGTAAAGTCGATCAATACATCGAACTGATCGAGCACCGCCGCCAGATCGCCGACCAGGCTCACGCCCGCCTTACCTTGGGCAACCAGCTCGCCGACATCGACGCCCACCAAGCTGCTGTCTGCCCGATCAATGGCCGCACTTAAGCGCGCACCATCAACCACCTGCACAGCCTCGATCAGGGTTTTGCCCATACGCCCAGCGGCGCCCATCACAGCAATACGTTGCATAACTCTTTGATCCACGCGGTTAAATTCACATGACCCAGGCACGCCGCCGTGAACCAACGCTCACGCGGCGTGGGCCTCTGACTTACAGGTCGCCGAAGAAGCGCTTAACGCCTTCAAACCAACCATTAGCCTTCGGCGAGTGGGAACTGTCGCTGTCCAGCGAGTTGCGGAACTCTTCCAGCAGCTCACGCTGACGACGATCCAGATTCACCGGCGTTTCTACCGCCACGCGGCACATCAGATCGCCAGCACCACCCCCACGCACTGGCGCTACGCCCTTGCCACGCAGGCGGAACATTTTGCCAGTCTGGGTGCCTTCCGGAATCTTCAGCTTAACCCGCCCATCCAGGGTTGGCACTTCCAGCTCACCACCCAGGGCAGCGTCAGCGAAGCTGATCGGCACTTCACAGTACAGGTGCTTGCCGTCGCGCTGGAAGATCGCGTGCTCACGCACGTTCACCACCACGTACAGATCACCCGAAGGCCCGCCTTGGGCACCGGCCTCACCTTCACCGGACAGACGGATACGGTCACCAGTATCCACCCCAGCCGGGACTTTCACCGACAAGGTTTTGTGCTCTTCGACGCGGCCCTGGCCGTGGCACGTGCCACATGGGTCGGTGATCATCTTGCCGCTGCCGTGGCAACGCGGGCAGGTTTGCTGTACCGAGAAGAAGCCTTGCTGCATGCGCACCTGGCCCATACCGGCGCAGGTGGTACAGGTCACTGGACTGGTGCCCTTTTTCGCGCCCGAGCCATCGCAGGTTTTGCAATTGACCAAAGTCGGCACACGAATGGTGACCGTGGTGCCGCGTACCGCTTCTTCCAGATCCAGTTCCAGGGTGTAACGCAGATCGCTGCCGCGCTGCGGACCGCCACGCTGGCCGCCGCGGCCACCGCCACCACCAAAGAAGTCACTGAATACATCGCCGAAAATATCGGAGAAGTTCGCCCCGCCGCCACCGCCAAAGCCGCCGCCACCAGCGCTTGGATCAACGCCGGCGTGGCCGTATTGGTCGTAGGCCGAGCGCTTGCTCGCGTCAGACAGCACTTCGTAGGCCTCGTTGGCCTCTTTGAACTTCTCTTCGGCGTCTTTATCGTCCGGATTGCGGTCCGGGTGATACTTCATCGCCAAGCGGCGGTAAGCCTTTTTCAGCTCCGCTTCGCCGGCGCCGCGCTCGACACCGAGCACCTCGTAATAGTCACGTTTAGCCATAAGTCTTCAGCACCTTAAAATCGTCTACTCCAGACACGCCAACGCGGGAGCAAGCTCCCGCGTGGCGGATCGCGCCGGATGCAACCTGCATTGCACCCGGGCAGAGCGGCATAAGCTTGCGCTTACTTGTTGTCTTTGACTTCTTCGAACTCAGCGTCGACTACGTCGTCGCCAGCGTCCTTGGCTTGCTCACCGGCCTCAGCCTGAGCACCTGGCTGTGGCTGCTCGGCGTACATCTTTTGCGCCAGCGGTGCGGTCACTTCCGACAGAGCGGTCATCTTGGCTTCGATGTCAGCTTTATCGTCGCCTTTGATCGACACTTCCAGCGCTGCCACAGCTGCTTCGATGGCAGTTTTCTCGTCAGCAGTCACTTTGTCGCCTGCTTCGGTGACCATCTTACGGGTGGCGTGAACCAGTTGGTCGCCCTGGTTACGAGCACCGGCCAGCTCTTCGAACTTGCGATCTTCCTCAGCGTTAGCCTCGGCATCACGGACCATCTGTTGGATTTCTTCCTCAGACAGACCGGAGTTGGCCTTGATCACGATCGACTGCGACTTGCCAGTGGCTTTGTCTTTGGCGCTTACATGCAGGATGCCGTTAGCGTCGATGTCGAAAGTCACTTCAATTTGCGGCACACCACGTGGCGCTGGCGGAATCTCAGCCAGGTCGAATTTACCCAGCGACTTGTTGCTGCTCGCTTGCTTACGCTCACCTTGCAGCACGTGAATGGTCACCGCGCCCTGGTTATCGTCAGCGGTGGAGAACACTTGCGACTTTTTGGTCGGGATAGTGGTGTTCTTCTCGATCAGCGCAGTCATCACGCCGCCCATGGTTTCGATACCCAGGGTCAGCGGGCTGACGTCCAGCAGCAGTACGTCTTTAACGTCGCCCGACAGTACCGCGCCTTGGATCGCAGCACCCATGGCCACAGCTTCGTCCGGGTTAACGTCTTTACGGGCTTCTTTGCCGAAGAAATCGCTAACCGCTTTCTGTACCAGCGGCATACGAGTCTGACCACCGACCAGGATCACGTCGTTGATCGCACCCACGTCGATACCGGCGTCTTTCAACGCAGTACGGCAAGGCTCGATGGTGCGTTGCACCAGGTCTTCCACCAGCGATTCCAGCTTGGCGCGGGAGATCTTCACGTTCAAGTGCTTAGGACCCGACGCATCGGCAGTGATGTACGGCAGGTTAACGTCGGTCTGCTGGCTGGAGGACAGCTCAATTTTGGCTTTCTCAGCGGATTCTTTCAGGCGCTGCATGGCCAGCGGATCACCTTTGAGGTTGATGCCGCTTTCTTTCTTGAACTCGTCCACGAGGTAGTCGATCAGACGGATATCGAAGTCTTCACCACCCAGGAAGGTGTCACCGTTGGTGGCCAACACTTCGAACTGGTGCTCACCGTCAACTTCAGCGATTTCGATGACGGAGACGTCGAAAGTACCGCCGCCCAGGTCATAAACGATAACGGTGTGGTCGCCTTTGGCTTTGTCCATACCGTAAGCCAGTGCCGCAGCAGTTGGCTCGTTGATGATGCGCTTAACGTCCAGACCCGCAATACGGCCGGCGTCTTTAGTCGCTTGACGCTGGCTGTCGTTGAAGTAAGCCGGAACAGTGATGACCGCCTCGGTCACAGGCTCGCCCAGGTAATCCTCGGCGGTTTTCTTCATTTTTTTCAGCACTTCGGCGCTGATTTGCGGCGGTGCCATTTTCTGGCCGTTCACTTCAACCCAGGCGTCACCGTTGTCAGCCTTGGCGATTTTGTACGGCACCATTTGGATATCTTTTTGCACAACGTTTTCGTCGAAGCGACGACCGATCAGACGCTTAACGGCGTACAGAGTGTTGTGCGGGTTAGTCACAGCCTGGCGCTTAGCCGACTGCCCCACCAGAATTTCGCCATCGTTGGCATACGCAATGATCGAAGGGGTAGTACGCGCGCCTTCGGCGTTTTCAATAACTTTGACTGTACCGTTTTCCAGAATGGAGACGCAGGAGTTAGTAGTCCCCAGGTCGATACCGATAATTTTGCCCATTATTACTCTCCCGAAACTTGGATATTTCCGTCGCTAGCTCTTGGCGGCAACGGCAGCACTAAAACGCTTGACTGTTAAATGGGGTCAGCAAGAAATATTTCAAGCCTGCTCATCAATAGAAGGTGGAACTTGTGCCGGCGCCTTGCTCACCACCACCATCGCGGGGCGCAGCAAACGACCATTAAGCAGGTAACCCTTCTGGAACACTTTCAGTACGGTGTTAGGCTCAACATTGGTGCTTTCTTCCAGCGCCATGGCTTGGTGATGCTCTGGGTTAAACGGCGCACCATGGGGATCGACTTGATCCAGATTGAAACGCTTGAGCGTGTCCAACAGCAACTTGAACGTCAGCTCCATGCCCTCGCGTACGGCCTTAATGGCTTCGTCATCAGGGTTGGAAAGTTCCAGGCCGCGCTCCAGGCTGTCGACTACGGGCAGCAAGTCGTTGGCAAATTTTTCCAAGGCGAACTTGTGCGCCTTCTCAACATCCTGCTCGGCGCGACGGCGCACGTTTTGCAGGTCGGCAGCCATGCGCAGCGACTGATCCTGCGCCGCAGCCAGTTGCTCTTCTAGCGTCTGTACGCGAGCAGCCAGATCATCCCCAGGCTGCGCTTGCTCAGCGCCTTCCAGTTCAGGGTTCTGCGTATCCAGGGTCTGTTCGTCAGCCATGCCTTTCTCCTCTGATAATTCGACGCAAGCCTCAACCTGCGTTCCTGACCGTTATATGGGGCCAAGTTTTGTAGTTTCAAGGACCTACCACGGGATTGTCAGATAACGAAAAAACACTGTATAAATAACCAGACCAAAAATTCCGGAGGCCTCGCCATGCTGGTGCACCTGTCCGTACACAATTACGCCATCGTTGAACACCTTGATCTTGAGCTGGACGCTGGCATGAGCGTAATTAGCGGCGAGACCGGCGCCGGCAAGTCGATCATGCTTGATGCCCTGGGCCTAACCTTGGGCGATCGGGCGGACAGCGGCGTGGTGCGTCCAGGCGCTGACAAGGCCGACATCCTCGCCAGCTTCGACCTCATCGACATTCCCGAGGCGCGCAAATGGCTGGCCGAGCGCGATCTGGATAACGACGGGCCGTGCATCCTGCGCCGGGTGATCACCGCCGAAGGTCGCTCGCGCGGCTATATCAACGGCACCCCCTGCCCTCAAGGCGATCTCAAAGCCTTGGGCGAGCTGCTCATCGATATCCACAGCCAGCATGAACACCAATCCCTGCTCAAGGCCGACACCCATCGCCGCCTGCTCGATGAATATGCCGGCAGCCAAGAGCTGGCGCGCCAAGTGCAACTGGCCGCGCAGCGCTGGAAACAGACGCGCAATGAGCTGGAACGCGTCGCCAACCTCGGCGATGACCAACGCGCCCGCCACCAACTGCTCAGCTATCAACTCGAAGAATTGGAGAACCTCGGCCTGGGCGAGGATGAGCTGGAGCAACTGGAGCAGGAACATAAAAACCTGACTAACGCCGAAAGCCTGCTTGCTGCTTGTCGCGTGGTGATTGAACAGTGCAGCGAGAGCGACGCTGGCAATGTGCTGTCGGCGCTGACCAGCAGTCTCAATCGCCTGAGCGCCTTCCAAGGCCAGCCGGGCGCACTGAGTGAAGCCGCCAATCTACTGGCGAGCGCGCAGATCCAAGTAGAAGAAGCGGTCGGCGAGCTGAATCGCTTCCTCGATCACTTCGAGGCCGACCCAGAGCGCCTGCAACGCCTCGAAGAGCGCCTCGACACCATCTATACCTTGGCACGCAAACACCGTATTCACCCCAGTGAGCTGGCCAGCAAGCAGCAACAGTTGTTTGAGGAATTAGAGGGCCTTAACGCTGACGATCAGGCCGCCGAGCGCCTGAGCGAAGAGCTGGCCGCTTTCGAGCGTCATTACCAAGAGAAAGCCAGCGAACTCAGCGCCCTGCGCCACAATGCCGCCAGCCAACTGGCCAGCGCGGTGGAAGCCGAGATGCAGAGCCTGGGCATGCCCGGCGGGCGCTTCACCATCGCCCTGACAGCAACCGGCACGGCCGATCCGCAACCGC
Source organism: Pseudomonas sp. 5P_3.1_Bac2 (assembly GCF_025465995.1). GTDB lineage: Bacteria > Pseudomonadota > Gammaproteobacteria > Pseudomonadales > Pseudomonadaceae > Aquipseudomonas. The sequence continues at coordinate 83,793 of NZ_JANLNY010000027.1, forward strand.
ACGGCCTCGATCAACTGGAGTTTTTGGTCAGCGCCAACCCGGGTCAGCCGCTCAAACCACTGGCCAAGGTAGCCTCCGGTGGCGAACTGTCGCGGATCAGCCTGGCGATTCAGGTCATCACCGCACAGACCTCGCGAGTGCCAACCTTAGTCTTCGATGAAGTCGACGTAGGGATTGGCGGGCCCACCGCAGAAGTGGTCGGGCAACTGCTGCGCCGCCTTGGCGAGCGCGGCCAAGTGCTGACGGTCACCCACTTGCCGCAAGTAGCCGCGCAAGGCCATCAGCATCTGTTTGTGCACAAACTGCGCGACAGCGACGCCACCCGCACAGCCGTAAGCAAGCTCAGCGCGCAGCAACGTGTCGAAGAAATCGCGCGGATGCTCGGCGGCGTCGACCTGACCGAAGAATCACTGGCCCATGCCCGGCAAATGGTCAGCAGTGCACAGGCTTAAAGACTGAAACTGGGGCAACCCAGCACACTAAAACAATAAAGGCGACCGAGGTCGCCTTTATTGTTGAGTCGCAATTAAATCTTCTTGCGCACGTACAGCACCAGATTGTGATCGACCAATTCAAAACCATGCTCGCGCACAATTTCTTTTTGCCGTTTCTCAATCTCGGTATCAAAGAACTCAATAACTTCGCCGGTTTCGACACAAACCATATGGTCATGGTGGCCGCTATCAGCCAGCTCGAATACCGCGTGACCGCCGTCAAAGTTATGCCGCACAACTAAGCCGGCCGCTTCAAACTGGGTCAATACGCGATAAACAGTGGCCAAGCCAACGTCATCACCTGCTTCCATCAGCGACTTATAAACGTCCTCAGCGCTCATATGGCGCTGACCGGCTGAGTCAAGCATTTGCAGTATCTTGACCCGTGGCAAAGTTACCTTGAGGCCAGCCTTGCGTAATTCGTTATTTTCAACCATGGTTTGCTTTCTCGTGGAAGCGGCTTCGCAGCTTCCCATATTGCGGGTATGATCCGGGAATAAAATTGCCCAGCCAAGATAGTGGAAGTCACCCTCCGATGCAAAAAACCAAGCTCCTGCTGACCAGCCTCACCCTTACGGGGCTCTTCGCACTCGCCGGTTGTTCATTCCCCGGGGTTTATAAAATCGACATTCAACAGGGCAATGTCGTGACGCAAGACATGATAGACCAGTTGCGCCCAGGAATGACCCGTAAACAAGTACGGTTTATCATGGGTAACCCGCTACTGACTGACACCTTCCACACTGATCGCTGGGACTACCTGTACAGCATTCAGCCTGGCGGCGGTCAACGCCTGCAAGAGCGCGTCAGTCTCAACTTCAACCAAGACGACCAACTGGTCAGCCTGTCTGGCGACTTTATGCCAGGTGTGAGCCGCGATCAATCGATCCTTGGTGAAGGCCAGAGCGCCAAGCCTGAAGAGCGCCCAGAACCCGGTTCGCTGCTTGAGCAAATTCAGCAAGAAGTCGATGACGTGCACGTGGTGCCAGTACCGACACCAGAGCCGCTGGACCCAAGCCCGCAGTAAGCGCTGCGCGCCAGCTGCAATAAAAAAAGCCCGGATGACTCCGGGCTTTTTTATGCACCATGCCACTCTCTCAGGAGGCCGCTTCTTGCGCCTTAGCCAAGGCCGCTTTAGCGGCGCGCTGCTTGCGCACCTCTTTGGGGTCAGCCAACAGTGGCCGGTAGATCTCCACCCGCTCCCCCGCCTGCAACACCCGCTCCTCAGGCTTAGGCAAAACCTTGCCGAAAATCCCAAGATGGCTGTTCTGCAGATCCAAACCCGCGAACTCAGCAGCCAAGCCCGATTGCAACACCGCCTGACGCGCCGTAGTCCCCGGCGCCACCGTCAGACTGACGAGCTTTTGCTTATGCGCCAAGGCATACACCACCTCGATCACAATAGCTGCCTCAGCCATACAGCTGCTTAGCCCGCTGGCAAAAGGCATCGACCAAGGTATTGGCCGCCTGGTTAAACAACGGTCCCAGAGTGGCGCGCACCAGCGGCCCGGCATAGTCAAAGGTCAGATCCAGGCTGATCTTGCAGGCCTTATCGCCCAGCGCTTTAAATTCCCACTGACCGAACAGCTGAGTGAACGGCCCCTCTTCCAGATTGAGCTGGATGGAGGTACCTGGCACCAAGGTATTGGCCGTGACAAAACGCGAACTAAGCCCGCCCTTGGCCACCTCTAAACTGGCGCGCATATGCGTCTCACTGGCTTCGAGCACGCTACTGGCCGAACACCAGGGAAGAAATTGCGGGTAGCTGGCCACATCATTGACCAGATCAAACAGCGCCTGGGCCGGGTATGGCAGCAGCGCAGAACGCTGGATATGGGTACTCATAAACAACCATTTCACTTAAGCAGGTGCAGATCAGCATAGCTGCCGAGACTGCGGACAGGGTCGAAGCACTTAGCCCAACCACGAGAAATCAGGCACTGCCGAGCAAAGCTTAATGCCACCCTTACACACGAGTAGCAGCCGAGGGAACGGCAGTGGCGCTAATAATACCCAGCTAAGGCGCGCTTAACCATTTTCACGCAAGCCCTAGGCGTGTGCATTGCCACTCGCCACACATAGCGTTAGGCGCGATGACTGCCTATAATGCGCGCCCTATGGCTAAACAAAAGAAACATCCGCAAGGCAACATCGCTCAAAACAAAAAGGCGATGCATGACTATTTCGTCGAATCCAAGTTCGAGGCGGGCTTGGTCCTGTCTGGCTGGGAAGTGAAGAGTCTGCGCGCTGGCAAAGCTCAGTTAGTCGACAGCTACGTGCTGCTCAAAGACGACGAAGCTTGGCTGATGGGCTGCCACATCACCCCGCTGAAAACCGCCAGCACCCACGTGATTGCCGACCCTACGCGCACACGCAAGCTGCTGCTGAACAAGCGCGAGCTGAATAAGCTATTTGGCTCCGTGCAGCAGAAGGGCTACACCTGCGTGGCCCTGTCGCTGTATTGGAAGGCGCACCTGGTCAAATGCGAAATTGCCCTGGCTAAGGGTAAAAAAGATTTCGATAAACGCCACACCCTGAAAGAGCGCGACGCCGACCGCGAAGTGCAGCGCGTGATGCGCAACAAAGGCAAGGACGACTAACGCCCGCTTGCGCCATACCCAACGCCCCGCTGATGCGGGGCGTTGTCGTTAGAGCTAGTTGAGTTTGGTCAGCGCCAGCTTGATCCCCAAGCCCACCAGCACTACGCCCATCAAACGATCGAACCAGTGCCCCAAGCGGGCAAAGCCTGCGCGCACGCGCTGCTGACTGAACACTTGAGCGACCATGCAAAACCACAGCGCCGTGGCGGCAACCAGATACAGACCGTAGCCGCCCTGCACCAGCAGCGGCGTGTGCGGATCAATCACCACAGTGAACAGCGACAGGAAGAACAGCGTCGCTTTAGGGTTCAAGCCGTTGGTCACAAAGCCTGCGATAAACGCCGCCCGGGGCGAGCGCTGACCGACTTCACGGGCAATCTCCTCGCCATCATTGCTCGCCGGCTTAGCCCGCAGCGCCTTGATGCCGATGTAAACCAAGTAGGCCGCAGCCAACCACTTGAGCAGGTTAAACAGCACGATCGACTGCGACACGATCAAGCCGATCCCCAGCAGCGAGTAAGCAACATGGATGCTAATGCCGCAGCCCACCCCTAAAGCGCAGAACATCCCGCAGCGCCGTCCATAGCCAACACTTTCGCGTACCACCACGGCAAAGTCCGGGCCCGGACTGGCCACCGCCAACAGATGAATCAATGCCACCGCGAAAAACTCATTCCAGTACATGCTCTGCGCGACCTCAAAATTAATCTGGTAGGCTGACAAACATACCTCAGGCGCCAACCCGCAGGATAGACAGCAGCAATGACTCAGCCCACTCAAGCCGTATTTCTCGACCACGCATCGCTGGACCTCGGCGATCTTGATTTACAAGCCCTTGAGCAGTGCTTTAGCCAGCTCAAACGCTACCCGCAAACCAGCGCGGCACAAGTCATTGAACGCCTGCAAGACATTCAGGTGGCGATCACCAATAAGGTGCCCATGACGGCCGAAGTGTTTGCCGCCTGCCCCGACCTTAAGCTGGTACTGATTACTGCAACAGGCACCAATCTCATTGACCTGCCAGCCGCCCGTGCCCACGGCGTCACCGTGTGCAATTGCCAGGGCTATGGCACGCCGTCGGTGGCGCAGCACACCTTGATGCTGCTGCTCGCGCTAGCCACCCGTCTAAGCGACTACCAAACCGATATTCGCGCCGGGGCCTGGCAACAGGCTCAGCAATTCTGCTTGCTTGATCATCCGATCATCGAGCTGCACGGTAAGACCTTAGGACTGCTGGGCCACGGTGAGCTGGGCAGCGCGGTGGCATGCCTGGCCGAAGCCTTTGGTATGCGCGTCGTACTCGGCCAACTGCCAGGACGGCCGGCGCGGCCTGACCGTTTGCCATTGGATGAGTTGCTGTCACAGGTTGACGCCCTCACCCTGCACTGCCCGTTGAATGAACACACCCGCGACCTGATCGGCGCCCGCGAACTGCGCCTGATGAAGCCACAAGCCCTGCTGATCAACACCGCCCGGGGCGGCCTAATCAACGAGCAAGCCTTGGCCGACGCCCTGCGCGCCGGCCTGCTCGGCGGCGCCGCCACCGACGTGCTCAGCCAAGAACCTCCGCGTGACGGCAACCCCCTGCTGGCTGCCGATATTCCGCGGCTGATCATCACTCCGCACAGCGCCTGGGGCAGCCGTGAAGCACGGCAGCGCATCGTCACTCAACTCACTGAAAATGCCCGCAGCTTTTTTGCCGGCGACCCGCAGCGCGTAGTCAGCTAAGCTAGGCGATTTTCTCGAGGACGCTTATGGACCCGCGCAGCGAAGTCTTGCTACGCCAGGCCGAATTATTCCAGGGCCCGCTCTTGCTCGCGGGTCTGGCGGCGGATGATCTGCTCGGCGAACTGCCGCAAGCCCATGGCTGGAGCTGGCACGCCGGCGATCACGCACAACTCAATGCGCGCTTTAGCGGGCGCTGCCATTACGGCACCGAGGCCGGGCCGGCAGAATTTGCCAGCGCCGTGTTGTTTCTACCCAAGTCCCGCGAGCTCACCGACTATTTACTCGCCTGCCTGGCCGCCCAGTTACCCGGGGGCTTGCTCTATTTAGTCGGTGAGAAACGTGCGGGCATCGAACGTGCCGCCAAGCAACTGAGCAGCTACGGGCGTGCCCGCAAGCTTGATAGCGCGCGCCATTGCCAACTCTGGCAAGTACGGGTTGAGCACTGCCCTGCCAAGCCCGACCTGAATAGCCTGGCTCAGCGCTACGAACTGCCACTGGCCGATGGCCCGCTAACAGTGATGAGCCTACCCGGCGTATTCAGCCATGGCCGCCTGGATGTCGGCAGCGCTCTGCTGCTGCAACACTTAGACAACCTGCCCAGCGGCCATCTGCTCGACTTCGGCTGCGGCGCAGGCGTGCTCGGCGCGGTGCTCAAACGCCGCTATCCACACTGCCAAGTCAGCATGCTGGATGTCGATGCCTTCGCCATCGCCAGCAGCCGCCTGACCTTGGCCGCTAACGGTTTAGAGGCGCAAGTACTGGCCGGGGATGGCATCAACGCGGCCCCCAGCGGCCTTAGCTTGATTCTCAGCAACCCACCCTTTCATCAGGGTGTACACACCCACTACCAGGCCTGCGAACAACTGCTGCGCCAGGCCCGCCTGCACTTGGCCAGCAAAGGTGAACTACGGCTGGTGGCCAACAGTTTCCTGCGTTACCCGCCGCTGATCGAAGAGCATCTGGGCCCCTGCCAAACCCTGGCGCAAGACAAGGGCTTTAGCATTTACCGTGCGGTGAAAAACTAACCGAGGGCTTGCCCTAAGTCCTGCACGCGGGCAGAATAGGCCCCGTCCTAGGGGAGTAGTCTCCCGCGAGCGCCCGCTCGCCCGGTACGCGTCAACATACTTGCTCCGCAGAGCATGGCGCATACGACCAAGGCCTTTACCGAAGGGCCTGCGGTTTGACCAGACCTATGACACGCACACCTTACCCGGGGCGGGGAGGCTGTACGTGTCATAGCCGTGTTGACCCGCCCCTATAGGAAGCTTGATGTTTGAATCCCTATTTGTACCCACAGGTATCGTCGCCCTCGCTGAGATTGGCGACAAAACACAACTGCTTGCGTTACTGCTGGCAGCGCGTTTTCGCAAACCCCTGCCGATCATTCTCGGCATCATCGTGGCGACCATTGCCAACCACTTTGTCGCCGGTGCTGTAGGCAACTGGGTGGCGAGCTTCTTCTCGCCAGCCACTCTTAGCTGGATTCTCGCCGCCAGCTTCGTGGCCGTCGCCCTGTGGACATTAGTGCCGGACAAACTGGACGACGATGAAAGCTCCAGCTTTAAACGCTATGGCCCCTTCCTCACGACCCTGATTGCGTTCTTCCTCGCGGAGATGGGCGACAAAACCCAAGTCGCGACAGTGATGCTGGCCGCGCAGTACCCGCACTTCATTCTGGTGGTAATCGGCACCACTCTCGGCATGTTGCTGGCCAACGTACCGGTGGTTCTGGCCGGCAACTTTGCCGCAGATCGCTTGCCGCTGACCTTGATTCGTCGCCTCGCCGCCTGCGCCTTTGCCGCCCTGGCGGTATACGCCGGCTACCAAGCACTAAAATTTAGCGGCCTGCTGTAAACGCCGAAAAATGCCAAGGGACTGGCATTTTGCCAACCTTGGTCGGGCCCTTACGGCAGATTGGTGTATTACTTAATGCAGCCAATCTGTCGCAAGGAAGACTGCATGCCGTTGCAAGAACGCAAAAAGCTGGTGCTGCAGCACATCGCCCTAAGCTGGAATAAGGGCCGCACAGCCCTAGCCGAGCATCTGCACAGCCCGGACTTCATCTACAAAAGCGCCTTTGTCAGCCAACCCCTTAACAGCACCGGCTTTGCCAAGTTAATCAGCGAAGTGCGTGACGCCATGCCTGACATCGAAGTGGTGGTGGAGGAATGCATCGCCGAAGGCTCCAAAGTGGTGACGTGGAGCACCATGATCGGCACCCTCAGCAAGCCCGCTTTCGGCTTGCCGGCCAGTGACAAAGTGCTGAGTATCGCCGCCATGGCCTTCTGGACCTTCAACCCAAGCAACCAGATCGAAGAAATCTGCACCATCTTTGATATGGAAAGCCTGCGCGCGCAGCTAGGGCTCAGCGCACAAACCTACGCGGCGAAAGCCCTGCCTTAAGTCTCGACGTGCCTGACTTAGCGCGCCTGTTGGTACAACGGCATGACTTTGGGGATGGCCGCTTGCAAGGCGCTGATGCGATTGCTCGATGACGGGTGGGTGCTCATAAACTCCGGGCTGGAGCCGGCACTGGCAGAAGCCATTTTTTGCCACAGGGTTACCGCGGCATTGGGGTCATAGCCCGCCCGCGCGGCCAGCTCCAGACCGATCAAGTCGGCCTCATTTTCATTGGCCCGGCTATTGGGCAAGGTCATCCCGTACTGCACCGCGGCGTCAGCCAGGGCCATGCTGTCGGCACCCAAGCCGAGCAACGCACCGGCACCTTTTTTCGTCAGCTCAATGCCGTAGGCCTTGGACATCGCCTCACGCCCATGCTCACGTAAGGCATGGGCGATCTCATGGCCCATCACCGCCGCAATTTCATCATCGCTAAGGTTGAGTTTGTCGATGATCCCGGTATAGAAAATAATCTTGCCGCCGGGGCCACAGTTGGCGTTGAGCTCATCGCTCTTAATCAGGTTGACCTGCCAATCCCACTGCGCAGCATCCGGGCGGAACACCGTGGCCTGCTTGATCAGGCGATCAGCAATGGCCTGTAAACGCTTGGCATTGGCGCTGGAATTATCCAACTCACCTTTATTAGACGCGGTACTTACCGTCTCTTGGTAAGACTGGGCGTACATCTGATTGACTTCATCGGTCGACAACATACTGAACATATATTGCTTGCGCTCAACCCCTACGGCCCCGCCACTGGTGGTGTTGACCGCCTGGCAAGCAGCCAAGGTTAGGGCTGTACCCAGCACAGCCGCCGCAGATAAATGTCGCATCGTCCAACTCCTGAAAAAAACTGGCCTCATCCTAGTGGCCCGTCCGACGCGGAACAATCCCTAGGCGAGACTTGACGCTAGATGGCATTTTGCCTGCGCATCCAGACAAACCAGCTATGCTGGGTGTGGCACGCTCACAGCGTCGTTCGAAAGGCCTTAATACATTGCCCGCCCTGCCGATAACAGGCGAACAGGATGTCGCCAAGATGGAGTTCTAAATGCGCTTTAAGTCCATTCAGTTTTCTGTTCTCGTATTCGCCGGAGCCAGTGTGCTCGCGGTGGTCGCCGCATTGGTGCTGTATGCCCTGTTTGCCGCCTCGCACACGCAGAAATTGGTTCACGACAGTACTCAGGGCTTGCTCCAGCAGGTTATCGAGCAGCGTCTTAGTTCGCTGGCCCAGGCCGAAGTGGCGCGTTTGGAGCATCAGTTTGATGCGCCTATGACCTTGGCCAAGTCCATCGCCACCCTCAATAGCCATATGGCGACGCAAACCGATAGCGGCAAGGCCCTCAATATGACGCGCGAGGAGCTGTCGCAGCTGGCGCGGCGCTATCTGCAAGATAATCCACACCTGCTGGATATCTACATCGGCTGGGAAGCCAATGCCTTCGACGACCAAGACAGCGTCTATGCCGGCCTCACTGAGCAAGGCTACGACCAGACCGGGCGCTTTATGCCTTGGTGGTACCGCGACGGCAGCGAGTTGAAAGTGCTCGCCCTAGAAGCACAAGCCATGGAAAGCGAAAAGCTGCTGCCCACTGGGGTGCGTGAGGGTGAGTACTACCTGTGCGTGAAACAAAGCAAACAGCCCTGTGTGGTCGACCCTGCATCCTATGAGTACGGCGACAAGCAAATCCTAGTGGCATCGTTCAACGCCCCGGTGTTGGTCAACGGCCAATTCAAAGGCATCGTAGGCAATGACCTGCCCCTGGACTTTATCCAGGGCCTGCTGGTTAAAGCTAACGGCAACCTGTATGACGGCGCCGGTGAAATGGCGCTGATTGCCGCCAATGGCACCCTGATCGCCGCCAGTAAAGACGCCAGTCTGATTGGCCAGCCCGCAAGCAAAACCCTCGATAGCGCCCTACTCGCCCGGATTAGCGGCGCCAAGGCCGATCAAGCGCTGATCAACCTCAATCCAGAGCGCGAAGTTTTCGAGGTGCTGCTGCCGTTTAAAGTCTCAGGTACCGCCACCCAGTGGACCCTCGCCGTAGTGCTGCCCAGCTCAGCCGTGTTTGCTGAACTGCAAACGCTGCAACAACAACTCAGCGAGCGCGCCAACAACGACACCCTGGGCATGACCTTAGTCGGTCTGCTGATTGCAGCCATCGGCCTGCTGGTGATCTGGTTTGTCGGCTACGGCATTGCCCGCCCGCTCAAGCAAATGGTCAGCATGCTGGATGACATCGCCAAAGGTGATGGCGATCTCACGGCCCGCTTGCAGGTGCAGCGCAGTGACGAGCTGGGGCAAATCGCCAATGGCTTCAATGCCTTCTTAAGTAAGCTGCAATTGATGATTCGCGATGTAGTGGCCTCGGTGCAGCATGTCAGCGACTCCTCCGAGCACACTGCCGATATCGCCATCCGCACCAACCAAGGCATGCAGAAACAGCTGGCCGAAATCGAGCTGGTCGCCACCGCCGTGCACGAGATGACGGCCACCGCTCAGGATGTGGCGCGCAACGCCACCCTGGCTGCGGAGTCCGCCAACAATGCCGACCTGGCCGCCAACCAAGGCAAGCACACCGTGCAACAAACCGCCTCAGCCATCAGCGCCCTGGCCCAGGAAATGGGCCGTGCGGTGGGCGTGGTGCAAACCTTGGCCAAGGACAGCGAAAACATTAACGCGATCCTGGTAGCCATTCGTGGCATTGCCGAGCAGACCAACCTGCTCGCGCTTAACGCCGCGATTGAAGCGGCCCGCGCCGGCGAGCAAGGGCGCGGCTTTGCTGTGGTGGCCGATGAGGTGCGTAACCTGGCACAGAAAACCCAGCAAGCCACCGAAGAAATCCAGAGCATGATCCAGCAACTGCAAAACGGCACCCGTGAAGTGGTGCAAGTGATGGAGCAGAGCCAAGCGAAAACCAACGACAGCGTGCAACACGCCAACGAAGCGGCTAACTCGCTGGAGGCCATCACCCAGGCGGTGTCGGTGATCAACGACATGAACACCCAAATCGCCAGCGCCGCCGAGGAGCAAAGCGCAGTGGCGGAGGACATCAACCGCAACGTCACCAACATCGGTCAAGTCGCCAACGAAGTGGCCGCCGGCGCCGACGAAGCCAGCCAGGCCAGCGCGCAGCTGACCCGCTTGGCCGAGCAGCAACGACGGCTGATTAATCAGTTCCGCGTCTAAGCCCAAGGGCTCAAGCAAAAGGCGCGATCTGTTAGCAGATCGCGCCTTTTTTATGTTGATGCCTGGGTTACTGCGCGCCTAGCCCGGGGTCAGACACTCTGGTGCGTCCAACTTAGGGTCATTGATGAAGTTAGCCAGCACCCGCTCGCGCAACTGCGGCTGGGGACTGCCGAGCAAGGCGTGCAAATCGGCCAAGTCCGTGGCGGGATTCAACCACGCGGCCTGCCCCGCTTCGTCCAGCAACAGCGGTCGGCGCTGGGTCGCCACCGGCAAGGTCACCAAGGCCACGCTTAAATAGCTCGCCCCTGCCACCGGGTAAGCCTCCCAGATCGCCGCGAAATACAGCGGGCTGGCCTCTGCGGTGAGCCAAAACGGCCGTTTACGCGCCGTGCCGCGCCACTCATAAAACCCGTTGGCGGCAACTAAGCCACGGCGCTGGCGAAAGGCTTCGCGAAACATCGGCTGCTCAGCCACGGTTTCAGCCCGGGCGTGGGCTGGAGTTTTCGTCATATCGGTGAGCCAAGGCGGCGTCAGGCCCCAACGAGCCCGGGCTAACTGGCGCTGGCCATCCACCTCACGCAGCAGCAACACCTGACTGTGCGGCGCAATGCTCCAGTGCGGCGCCTGATCGGCGGGAAAACCGGGCAGCGCGGCAAAGGCCGGGGTCCAACGGAACAGGGCAAAACGTCCACACATGCTTGGCTCAATGACTCAACTCAAAACAGCGCCTACCTTAGCAGAGCCCGCCGCACAGCTGGGATAAGACGGTGGGCGGGGAGCATCTGCGCTAAATAAAACTTGTCCTATCGGTGCATGATTAGACCCAGCACACACTGCACGCTGCGCCTGGCCGCCTTATAATGCGCGAGGCCTGTGCCACGGCACAGACGCCAGTTGCGCGTATAATCGCCACTTTATTAGTCACTGCGCGTGACGGCCAGCGGCTCCGGCCCAGCCTGAAAGCACCTGTTTACCATCACCCCTAACAAGAGAACATGATGGGCGAATTCGATTCCATCCGACCTTACGCCGACGCCGAGGTCCCCGCTGTTTTAGCCCGCCTGTTGGCTGACGACGCCTTTCTCAAGATCATTACCCAGTTCGGTTTCCCGCGCTTGGCCGGCCCCTTTGGCTGGTTGCTCAAACCTTTGGTCGCATTGCGCCTGCGCGCCAAGTTTCGCCACGTCCGCTCGGTGGCTGATCTGCAAGAACACATCGAAGGCTATGTAGATAACACCATCGAGCGCGCCACCGATGGCATCACCTACTCCGGGATTGAACACCTGCAAGCCGGCAAGGCTTACCTGCTGCTGGCTAACCACCGCGATATCGTCATGGACCCGGCGTTCGTCAACTACGCCGTGTATCACGCAGGGCTGCCGACGCCGCGTATCGCCATTGGCGATAACCTGCTGCAAAAGCCCTTTGTCAGCGACCTGATGCGCCTGAACAAAAGCTTTATCGTGCACCGCTCCCTGACCGGGCGCCGGGAAAAGCTGGCGGCCTACCAACTGCTGTCGGCCTATATCAATCACTCGATCCGCAATGACGTCGAATCGATCTGGATCGCTCAGGCTGAGGGCCGCGCCAAAGACGGTGACGACCGCACCGACTCAGCGATCCTCAAGATGTTTCATATGAGCCGCAAGGATGAGCCCTTCGCCGAGGTGATCAACAGCCTGCACCTGATTCCGGTAGCGATCAGCTACGAGTACGATCCCTGTGACCTGGCCAAAGCACGGGAAATGTTTATCCGCGCCAGCACCGGCAGCTACAACAAAGTGGCTGGTGAGGACGATAAGAGCATCGCCCTCGGCATCACCGGCTATAAAGGCCGCGTGCACATCCACTTCAGTGAACAAGTCAGCCAGGGCCTGGAAGACAGCAAACAACTGGCTGCGCAGGTGGACCAGCAGATCCTCAGCGGCTATCGCTTGTTCCCAGTGCATTATCTGGCCTACGCCATGTGGAGCGAGCGCGATCCGTTGCTGGCCGTCCCGGACGCCGCAGAGCTGTTCGCTGCCGCCGAACTGGCCCAAGCGCAAAGCGAGTGGCAACGGCGCTTGGCGGCTTGCCCCGCAGAGCAACAACCCTACCTGATCGTGCAGTACGCCACGCCCGTGCGTAATCAATACCGCATCAAAGCCGGCCTGCCGCTATAACCCCCGGCACATGGCCGGCAGCCCACTGCCGGCCACCTCTACAGCTGAGTGCTGAACCAAGAAACGGCCAGGGCCAAACCCAAGCAAGCGGCGCCGAAGCTGGTAAAGAAGCGGTTGATCCGCGCAGTCGCGGCATCCATGCCATAACCGCCGGCCTGTTTACCCTTGGCCGCGACCCGCGCCATGGCGCGGCTATACCGGATGCGTGTGGCCACTAACAACCAAGAGCCGGCCACGGCTAAGAACAATGCCAGTGCGTTAATCCACGCCGCGTAAATGGCATAACGACCACCGATGAGCGCACCCAGCGCTTGAACGGACATAACAACCTCAACCCAATAAAATGACTGTCCAGCCCTGCAAGGCGTACTACAGCAGGTCGGTACGGGCGCCATTTTACGAGGCGTGACAAGGGCCAAGAACTGCCTTACGACCAAGGGCCGTGGCGATACGTCGCACCCCTTGCACGGCCTGTAACACTGTCTTACCGGCGCGCCTAGCAATCATCCAGACAACAAAAAGCCCGACCTAGGCCGGGCTTTTTTTGCGCTGGGCAGTTACTGCGCGAGCAGTTGCGCCACCGCCGGATCTTTAAACGCGCGGGTCAGCGCATCGCTGAGCACATCGCTGACCAACTTGGTGTTGGTGTCCTGATTCGGCGCCATACCAAAACGCTGACTCAGCGAGGCGCCGTAGTTGCCGCTGTAACGACGGCCGCTGTTTTGCACGTCAATGCGCAGGCTGGCGGTCATGTCGGCCTCAGTGACATACAGGTCATCTTTAGGCGACTGGTACTTCAGCTGCGACAGGGTCAGGGTCAGTTGCGGCGCGTTATACGCATTGGCGCTTGGGGTGAAGCCCAGCAGACGCAACGCGGTTTCAGCCTGCGCTTGCAGCTTAGGCAGAACATTGTTGGCGGCAACGCTGATCGAACTGGTTTCCGGGTACAGACCACCGCGTGTGCCCAGCACTGGCGAGGTACGCCCGTCGACTACTTTTACAGCCACAGGCTGACCGTGACCGACTGGCGCCAGTTGGCTGGTCAATTTTGGCTCTGGGCTAAGCTGCTGAGGACTGTGAGCACAACCCACCAAAGTGAGGCTGGCAACAGCCAAGGCGGTAAATAAAAGACGATGCAGCATGCTCATTTCTCCATACATACACGGGGTGGGGCAGAATTGTGGCGCAGTATACCCAGCCGACCTCTTGCCTGACAGCGCTGCTTGCTAGGACGCCCGAAGCGCCTCGGGGTTCCACCGCCGCGCATGCCCACGCAGGCGTAAGACTTTAGTCGCCCAAGCCTCAAGCCGGTACTGGCAGGCCATTGGCCAGTCCCGCAAAGACCTTAGCGCGCCATCACAAGCCCTCCTATTCGCCGCCAGAGCAACGCTGACGGGGCCTCGACGAAATTGACCGAAGCCTCTAGAACCGGCTTTAGGGCGCTCAAACACAGCACAAACAGGCGCTAATCCCGCTCTTTTCGCCGGGCTCAGCAGGTGCACAACTAGACAAGAAAACTCAGTACAGGCGATCAATTTTCTAGCTTTGCCCTTATAATCGCGCCCGAATTATAAGGGCACCTCCTGGTTAGGGTCTTGTCGTAGTACTGATGCACCTTCATCAACTACCCCCCCAGAGAGTCACCCATTTCGCGCTGCCAGCGTTGGCCGCCACTGCCTTTGTTCTGCCTTGGTGTTCTGCATCAAAGCGTGCGCACAGTTAGTAGTGAGCCTTGGATAGCCGCGACTTGAGCTTCACGACTCCAAAAGAGCGTGAAAAAAACGGTTGGAAAAACTTCACAAGAGTGTGGCGAAAATGAACGATCTCACGGTTGGCATCTGCCCCCAGAAGCCTGTTTCTTGCAACCCTGAGTCTCTCGGCGCCTGCTGATTGGCAGTGTTTACACAGGCTAGTTAAGGTCCTTTTGAGTACTGGTTTGCGGAGAAGCGGCAATGGCGCAAAACGATTACGAAACAGTGGATGTGGTGCTGGTTGGTGCCGGCATTATGAGTGCAACTTTGGCCGCTCTGCTCAAAGAGCTCGATCCAGCTATCAAGCTGGAAGTGCTCGAGATGATGGCCTCCGGTGCACTGGAAAGCTCTAACCCGTGGAACAACGCGGGCACCGGCCATGCCGGTCTGTGTGAGCTGAACTACACGCCGGAATCGGCTGACGGCTCTATCGATATCAAAAAAGCCGTACACATCAACACTCAGTTCGAAGAGTCCAAACAGTTCTGGGCCTACTTAGTTGAGAAAGGCCGTTTCGGCTCGCCGAAAAGCTTTATCAACCCAGTGCCACACCTGAGCTTTGTCCGCGGACAAAAAGGTATCAGCTACCTGAAAAAGCGCTTTGACGCGCTGACTCCGCACCACGCCTTCGCCTCGATGGAATACATCGAGGACCGCGCCACCATGCAGCAGTGGATGCCACTGATGATGCCAGGCCGCGATCCTAACGAGCCGATCGCCGCCACCCGCGTGCTGGGCGGCACCGACGTCAACTTCGGCGCCCTCACGCAAAACCTGCTGCAACACCTTGGCCAGCAAGAAAACGCCAAAGTCAGCTGCAGCCAGAAAGTCGTTGGCCTGGAGCGTAACGGCCAGGGTTGGCGCGTTACGGTTAAAGATCAGCAAAACGGCAATAGCCGTCAGTTGCAAGCCAAGTTCGTCTTCTTAGGCGCCGGCGGCGCGGCCCTGCCGCTGCTGCAACTGTCCGGCATCCCGGAAGGCAAAGGCTTCGGCGGTTTCCCAGTAAGCGGCCAGTGGCTGCGCTGCGATAACCCAGAAGTGGTGAAACAGCACCAAGCCAAGGTTTACAGCCTGGCCGCCGTGGGCTCGCCGCCTATGTCGGTGCCGCACTTGGATACCCGCGTAGTAGACGGCAACAAGTCGCTGCTGTTCGGCCCTTACGCCGGCTTCACCACCAAGTTCCTCAAGCGTGGCTCGTTCCTTGATCTGCCGTTGTCGATTCGTTTCAACAACATCGCGCCGATGCTGGCGGTGGCTCGCGACAACTTCGACCTGACCCGTTACCTGGTCAAAGAAGTGCTGCAGTCCCAGGACCAGCGCCTGGAAAGCCTGCGGGCCTTCTACCCAGAAGCCAAAGCCAGCGACTGGCGCCTGGAAATTGCCGGGCAGCGCGTGCAGATCATCAAGAAAGACGCGAAGAAAGGCGGCGTGCTGCAGTTCGGTACTGAGTTGGTGGCTGCGGCTGACGGCTCCATGGCGGCCCTGCTGGGCGCGTCCCCAGGCGCTTCGGTAACCGTGTCGATCATGCTCGACCTGATCCGCCGCTGCTTCGCCGAACAGCTGAAAACTGAACAGTGGAGCACCAAACTCAAGGAAATCTTCCCGGCCCTAGGCCCGGTGCTGGCGCAAGACGCCGAGCGCTACAAGGAAGTACAAGCGCGTAGCCACGCGATCCTTGAGATTACGCACTAAGCCTTAGTGCAATTGGCTGAATAAAAAACCGCCCCATGGGGCGGTTTTTTTATGTCGTCCGCGGCTTAACCGCTCAGCTGCACTGCTCACTGATGCGCTGCTTGAGATCCGCGCGCGCAGCGTCGACCTGTTGATCACTGTAATAGCTGCGCTGGCCGTCGGCTTGTTCCTTGTAGAAACTCACCCCCTCGGGCAGATTAGCCAAGCGCCGGCGCAACTCCTGACACGCCTGCTGCTGTTTGGCTTGCTGGGCTTGCAGCTCAGCATTGGCCTGCGCCTGCTCCTGCCGCCGCGCATCGTACAAGCGCTGAGTGCGGGCCTCACGCTCGATGGTCAGCTCATCACGCTCGACTACTTGCGGCTTAACCTCAACCTTTTGCGCACCGGCACTGGGACGCTGCTCGAAATGCACTTGGCCACTGCTGTCGACCCAGCGATAAATTTCGCCAAAGGCCAAGCTGGGCAGCAACAACAACCACACGCCTTGCTTTACCACAGCACCTCCTTAGCTCACCGCTCCGCGGCGCGATGGGATTAAGGCTTAGCCGGCATGACCTTGACCGCCGCCCCGGCATGGCCGAGCTGGCTCAAGGTATCGATACGCGCACGGGCGCGGTAGGCGTACTCACTGGCCGGATACTGGCTGAGGATAAATTGGTAGGTTTGGATCGCATCGACATACAGCGCCTGACGCTCCAAACATTGGCCGCGCAGCATGGAGATTTCCGGTTGCACATAACGCCGCGTGCGACTGCTGCGCTCAGCCTTGGACAACGCCAAGATCGCTGCTGCGCAATCATCGCGGTCGTAGGCCTTATAGGCGTCATTTAAATTGCTATCCAACGAGTAGCGGCTGCAGCCCACCAGCCCCACCACCAACACTGCCATCAACACGATACGCATAAGCCTCTCCTCCACTGTGCAGTGTATCGACTCGAGGCGGAAATTCTGCAGGGCTCGTCGCGCTTTATCCGCTTGCGCTGGCAATTAACCAGCGTCGCCACCCTCATCGACGCAAATCCGCCCACTATTAAGACAGGTAGTGCAGAGGAACAATGACTACAGCAGCGCAGCATAGTAGCCTCATGCTCAGTTGAACTCAGGAGCCTGTGCATGTCAGTTCGTCGCACCAAAATCGTCGCCACCCTTGGCCCGGCCAGTAACTCGCCGGAAGTTCTCGAACAACTGATTCTGGCGGGCCTCGATGTCGCCCGTCTGAACTTCTCCCACGGCACCCCGGATGAGCACAAAGCTCGCGCCCAACTGGTGCGTGATCTGGCCGCCAAGCATGGCCGCCACGTGGCCCTGCTGGGTGATCTGCAAGGCCCCAAAATTCGCATCGCCAAGTTCGCCAACAAGCGCATCGAGCTGAAAGTCGGCGATAAATTCACCTTCTCGATCAGCCACCCGCTGACCGAAGGCAATCAGCAAATCGTTGGCATCGACTACCCGGATCTGGTCAAAGATTGCGGCGTCGGTGACGAATTGCTGCTGGACGACGGCCGCGTGGTGATGCGTGTGGAAACCGCCACCGCGACCGAGCTGCACTGCGTGGTGCTGATCGGCGGCCCACTGTCCGATCACAAAGGCATCAACCGCCGTGGTGGTGGCCTGACGGCGCCGGCGCTGACCGAGAAAGACAAAGCCGACATCAAGCTGGCAGCGGAAATGGACCTCGACTACCTGGCCGTGTCCTTCCCCCGTGATGCAGCGGATATGCACTACGCCCGTCAACTGCGCGACGAGGCCGGCGGCAGCGCCTGGCTGGTGGCGAAGATCGAACGCGCTGAAGCAGTGGCCGACGACGAAGCGCTGGATGGCTTGATCCAAGCCAGTGACGCGGTAATGGTGGCCCGTGGCGACCTCGGTGTAGAAATCGGCGACGCCGAGCTGGTCGGCATCCAGAAGAAAATCATCCTGCACGCCCGTCGCCATAACAAAGCGGTGATCGTCGCGACGCAGATGATGGAGTCGATGATCCAGAACCCGATGCCGACCCGCGCCGAAGTGTCTGACGTAGCCAACGCCGTGCTCGACTACACCGATGCGGTGATGCTCTCGGCAGAAAGCGCCGCCGGCGCCTATCCACTGGAAGCGGTACAGGCCATGGCGCGGATTTGCCTGGGCGCGGAGAAACACCCGACCAGCAAGAAATCCAGCCACCGCCTGAGCACCGAGTTCGATCGTTGCGACGAAAGCATCGCCCTCGCGGCCATGTACACGGCTAACCACTTCCCCGGGGTTAAGGCGATCATTGCCCTCACCGAAAGTGGCTACACGCCGCTGATCATGTCGCGTATCCGCTCCTCGGTGCCGATCTTCGCCTTCTCTCCGCACCGTGCAACCCAAGCCCGTGCTGCGATGTTCCGTGGCGTGTACACCGTGCCGTTTGATCCGGCTGCGCTACAACCGAGCGCGGTCAGCCAGGCGGCCGTGGATGAGCTGCTCAAGCGTGGCGTGGTGCAGGCGGGCGACTGGGTCATCCTGACCAAGGGCGACAGCTACCACACCATCGGCGGCACCAACACCATGAAGCTGCTGCACGTCGGCGAAGCGCTGGTTTAACCCGCACGAAGCCCCAACCAAAGGCCGCTCAAATGAGCGGCCTTTGCCGTTATTGGTGCCAGCAAAACGGTGGATCAGAAGCGGCTGAAGTCAGGCTCACGCCGCTGCATAAAGGCGGTTAACGCCTCGATGGCCTCTGGGGAGCGTAAGCGCTGGCCGAATAAGGCGCCCTCTTCCTCGATTACCCGGCGCAGCTCTTCCCGCCCCGGTGCGCGCATCAAGCGCTTGCTGTCGATAACCGCCGAGGGTGCCAAGCGAGTAAAGCGCAGCGCCATTTCATGGGCCTTGGCCAAGGTCGCTGCGCCGTCGGCCAACGCCTCATTGGCGATGCCCCAGGCCGCTGCTTGTTCACCGCTAAAGCTCTGCCCCAACAGCAACAACTCACTGGCCTTAGCGTGCCCGAGTAAGCGCGGCAGGATCAGGCTGGAGCCGTACTCCGGACACAAACCGAGATTCACGAAGGGCATCTTCAGTTGCGCATCGCGGCTCACATAGACCAAATCGCAGTGCAGCAACAGCGTGGTGCCAATGCCCACCGCCGCACCACACACGGCGGCGACTACAGGTTTGCGCAGCTCGAACAGCGCCTGCATAAAGGCAAAGACTTCGCTGTTGAGCCCGCTCGGTGGCGCCAGCAAAAAATCGTTCAGGTCGTTGCCGCTGGTAAAACAGACGTCGCTGCCACTGAGTACAATCGCCCGCACCTCGCGGTCTTCATCAGCCTGCTTGAGCGCCTCGGCCAAGGCCTGATACATGGCCCGGGTCAGGGCGTTTTTCTTGTCCGGACGCTGCATGCGCAGGGTCAGCACACCGTGCGCAGACAACTGATGGATATGCTCACTCATGCTCAATCCTCGGGGCTAACGCGCAGCGCCGAATGTGCAGCTAGCGGGCGCGGGGCAGATACAGGTCGGCGAAAATCTGGTTACGCGGCAAACCCGCTAAATAAAGGCGCCTTGAAAACTCCTCAACGCGCTCAGGTGCGCCGCAGAGTAAGGCGCGGGTTTGTCTGGAGACAAGCCGCAGTTGCGCCAAAGCAGGCGCTAACTCGGTCGCTTGGCAATATTGCAGTTGCAGCTGCGGATATTGCCGCGCCAGCTCCTCCAACTCCTCACGTAGGTAGTGCTCAGCCGCACTGCGCGCCACATGCAGCAAGTGAATGGGAGCGCTGTGTTCCTGCCGCAAAGCCTCGCGCAGCACCGCGTACAAGGGCGCAAGGCCGGTGCCGGCGGCCAGCAGCCACAGGGGATAGGCCTGCCACTGCGGGTCGTAGTGCAGCGCCGCGCCGCGCAGTTCACCAACCGCCAGACTGTCCCCGGCCTGCAAGTGGCGCGCTCTGCTGGTGAAAGCGCCATTGGCTGCGCAGTCGATATGCAGCTCCAACCAGGGATCTTCGCCCGCCAGGCTGGCTAAGGAGTACGGCCGGGCAATGTCATCGGCAATCCATAACTGCACATACTGCCCAGCGCTGTAACGCAGCGGGCGCTGCAGTTGCAAACGCAGGCGCAGCACCTGTTCACTCAGCCAATCACAGCTGTGCACCCGCGCCGACTGGGCATCGCGAATGGGATCGAACAGTTCGATGCTGACGTCATCCTGCACCTGACACTGGCATGCCAAGCGCCAGCCTTGCTCGCGCTGAGACAGGCTTAACGCCTGGGACTGCGCATCGACCAGCACACCGCCAACGCAGCGCACCATGCACGCATGGCAACTGCCGGCGCGACAGCTATGGGCGACCGGCACGCCAGCCGCCAACAGGCTATCGAGCAAGTTACTGGCGGGGGCGACTCTGATGCGCTGCTGCGCGACACTGACCTCAGGCATCGGCATCTTGCCAGGTGGCGATGCAGCGATTACGCCCTTCCCGCTTAGCCTGATAAAGAGCTAAATCAGCACGGTGCAGCGCCGCTTCAAGGTCGTCATCTTGGCCAAGCAAGGTCATGCCAATCGATACACTCAAGTTCACTACCTGGGACTCCAACGGTTGACTGCAACTGAACGCCAGACGCAAACGCTCACAGCACTTACTCAATTGTTCAGCATCGGCATTGGGTAATAACAGCACAAATTCCTCACCGCCGTAGCGCGCCACCACATCGCCGTCACGCAGGCAGGCCAAAGCCACATTGGCGAAGGTTTGCAGGACCTGATCACCGGCCGCGTGACCGTACACATCGTTGATCCTTTTGAACAAATCCAGATCCAGCAAGGCCAGGCCATGTTGCTGGTTGGCCGTCATGCCATGGAGTTCACGCTTGGCGATATGCAAAAAGTGCCGGCGATTGTACAGGCCTGTGAGTTCATCAGTGGCGGCTAAGTCTTCCAGCTCACGCATCATGCCGCGCAAGGTGTGCTGCTGGGCCTGCATCGCATAGCGGCGTTGATGCATACGCTTACGCATCTTCTGTGTGTGGCTGGCAAACAGGCACAACCAAAACAGCAGTGCGGCCAGCGCGAAGAGTTGCAATAAAGCGAGAGCAGGGTCGTGCAAACGATGATTTAGAGCCTGGTGCAGCATCACCATCAAGTATCCGGCGAACGCCAGTAAGGCATAGCCCATCAGGACTTTAAGCGACAGTTTGAACACACCAAACAACATAATTGGCACATAAAACACCAACAAACAGCCACGCAACTGGGCGAAAAACGGCAACAGCACGGTGAGGCTGATAATGGCCACCAGCATCTGCGGTTGCAGCAAGCTGGGATCGCGAAAACGCAGATTGGCAGAGGATAAAAACAGCCCGGCGAATACCCCCTGGCTCACCACAATCAACGCCAGGACCCAACGATATTCGGCACTGGGCGGCGCGAGTAGTTTGAGTTGAATCGCCAGACTGGTGACGGCGCCAAGCAAACAATAAGACGTCAACGCCATGCCAAATTTCTTCAGCAATAAGTACTGTTGACGGGAACGACGAACAATGGGCTTGATCACTTCACGGGCTCCCTCCCATGACGATAACACCAAGCCAATTTACCTAGCCCCAACCCTAAAGCCCACTTATATAGGCCCACATCAGGGCGGTTAGCGCACCGGCCAGACGCCTGAGGAGCAACGACAGCAGCCTCCTCCCCGCTTGTCGGATTGACCAAAAAAGGGACAAAAACTCATCCAGCGCGCGATCAGCGACCAGCCGCCGCCCTTACAGGTGTCCGCCCTGAGCCTTGCGCGGTATACTACGGCGCCGTTTTATCATGTGCTTAGGCCCTGATTAGTTTGCGTCGGGCATGCCCCGGCGCTCTTCGAAGTTCCTGCCCTATTAAAGGAGCGCCCAGCATGACCGTGATCAAGCAAGACGATCTGATCCAGAGCGTTGCCGACGCCCTGCAGTTCATTTCTTATTACCACCCCACCGACTTTATCCAGGCAATGCACGAAGCCTACCTGCGTGAAGAGTCGCCGGCGGCCCGTGATTCCATCGCGCAAATCCTGATCAACTCGCGCATGTGTGCCACTGGCCACCGCCCGATCTGCCAAGACACCGGCATCGTTACCGTGTTTGTGCGCGTAGGCATGAACGTCAGTTGGGACGGCGCTACCATGAGCGTCGACGACATGATCAACGAGGGCGTACGTCGCGCCTACAACCTGCCGGAAAACGTCCTGCGTGCGTCCATCCTCGCCGACCCAGCCGGCGCGCGGAAGAACACCAAAGACAACACCCCGGCGGTGATCCACTACTCCATCGTTCCTGGCGACAAGGTCGAGGTGGACGTCGCAGCCAAAGGCGGCGGCTCCGAGAACAAATCGAAGATGGCCATGCTCAACCCGTCCGACTCGATCGTCGACTGGGTCCTGAAAACTGTGCCCACCATGGGTGCGGGCTGGTGCCCACCGGGCATGCTCGGCATTGGTATCGGCGGCACCGCCGAGAAAGCCGCAGTGATGGCCAAAGAAGTGTTGATGGAGTCCATCGACATTCACGAGCTGAAAGCGCGCGGCCCACAGAACCGTATTGAAGAAATGCGCCTGGAGCTGTTCGAGAAGGTCAACCAACTGGGCATCGGCGCCCAGGGCCTGGGCGGTCTGACCACCGTGCTCGACATCAAGATCATGGATTACCCAACCCACGCCGCCTCGCTGCCGGTGTGCATGATCCCTAACTGCGCCGCCACCCGTCACGCCCACTTCGTGCTCGACGGTTCCGGCCCAGCCGCGCTGGAAGCTCCTGACCTGGATGCCTACCCAGAAATCGTTTGGGAAGCAGGCCCGTCGGCCCGTCGCGTTAACCTCGACACCCTGACTCCAGAAGAAGTGCAAAGCTGGCGGCCTGGCGAAACCATCCTGCTCAACGGCAAGATGCTCACCGGCCGCGACGCCGCGCACAAGCGCATGGTCGACATGCTGAACAAAGGTGAAGAACTGCCGGTAGACCTCAAAGGTCGCTTCATTTACTACGTCGGCCCGGTTGATCCGGTGCGTGACGAAGTGGTTGGCCCTGCGGGTCCGACTACCGCCACTCGTATGGACAAGTTCACCCGGCAAATCCTTGAAAGCACTGGCCTGCTGGGCATGATCGGTAAATCCGAGCGTGGCCCGATTGCCATCGAAGCGATCAAGGACAACAAAGCGGTGTACCTGATGGCTGTAGGCGGCGCTGCGTACCTGGTATCGCAAGCGATCAAAGCCTCGAAGACAGTAGCCTTCCCTGAACTGGGGATGGAAGCGATCTACGAGTTTGATGTTAAGGACATGCCTGTGACCGTGGCCGTCGACACCAAAGGTGAGTCGGTACACATCACCGGCCCTGCGATCTGGAACAAGAAGATCCACGACAGCCTGGCCGTCGAAGTTAAGTAAGCCTTGCTCCAGTTACAACAAACCCGGCCAAGTGCCGGGTTTGTTGTTTATGCCTCAAGCCTTTTAGTGGGCCTTGTGCCCGTCTGCCGACTTATCCAGCAAGGTCGCCAGGATATGCGCCTTCATCCCCCGCGCCAGCTCTTCTTCATCGAAGAACACCTGCCCCAAACCGTCCTTACGGAAGATTTCCACCGCATCCGGGCTATGGGTACGGATCACCACCTCGATCTTCGGATTGAGCATGCGCGCGGTCTCCACCATGCGCTGCACATTCATGGGGTCTGGCGTGGCGATCACCAGCATGGCCGCATCGGCGATGTGGGCCTGAATCAGCGTGCCCGGCTCAGCGGAGTCACCACTGACCGCGACCAAGCCCTGATTACGGATCTGCTCCACGCGCTCGCGCTTCTGCTCCACCACCACAAAGGGAATATTGCGCTCGCCCAAGCTACGGGTGATGCGCCGGCCGACACGGCCGTAACCGACCACCACCACCTGGCCTTTGAGGTACTTGCGCTCGGTCGTCATCGGCAGCACGGCCAAGGGGTCTTCGCGATGCTCGAGCTTACGGGCAAAGGCCGAACGACGCAGAGCCAGTTCTTTCAGCGGTTTGACCAAAGCAAACACCGCCGGGTTAAGCGCAATGGAGATCAGGGCACCGGCCAGCACCAAGCTCATGCCCTCTTGCGGCAACAAGCCTAAGGTCAGGCCGAGGCCGGCGAGAATAAAGGAGAACTCACCGATCTGCGCCAAGCTGGCCGCCACGGTTAATGCGGTGTTCAGCGGATAGCGGAAGGCCAAAACCAGCACCGCCGCCGCCAGGGTTTTACCGATCACGATCACCGCCACCACCGACAGCACATGCAACGGCTCGTTGATCAGCACCATGGGGTCAAACAGCATGCCCACCGATACGAAGAACAACACCGCAAAGGCATCGCGCAGCGGCAACGACTCCTCCGCCGCCCGGTGGCTCAGATCCGACTCACGCATCACCATGCCGGCAAAGAACGCGCCCAAGGCAAAGGACACATGGAACAGATAGGCCGCGCCGTAGGCGATCCCAATCGCCGCTGCCACCACCGACAGGGTGAACAGCTCACGGGAGCCGGTCTTGGCCACATGCATCAACATCCACGGCAGAATACGCCGCCCGGCCACCAGCATCACGGCCAGGAACACAGCCACCAGCAGCAGGGTTTTGCCCAGGGTGTACCACAGCGGATCGCCGCTGGTGTCGACCGCCGTGGTGCTGCCCAGCACGCCAGCCAAGGGCGGCAGCAAGACCAGCACCAGTACGGTAACCAGGTCTTCGACCACCAGCCAACCCACAGCGATGCGGCCGTTCATGGAGTCGAGAATGCCCCGCGACTCCAAGGCTT
Organism: Pseudomonas sp. 5P_3.1_Bac2; assembly: GCF_025465995.1. Taxonomy (GTDB): domain Bacteria; phylum Pseudomonadota; class Gammaproteobacteria; order Pseudomonadales; family Pseudomonadaceae; genus Aquipseudomonas. The sequence continues at coordinate 108,564 of NZ_JANLNY010000027.1, forward strand.
TAAGCAGTACCACGGTACTGGCACAAGACAGCGACAAGCCAAACACAATGCCCGCGCCGACGCTCCATTCCCACCAATAATGCGCGATACCAAAGCCCAAGGCCGTGGCCAAGCCCATTTGCACCACCGCGCCAGGCAAGGCGATCTTCTTCACGGAGAGCAGATCATCCAGCGAGAAATGCAGGCCCACGCCGAACATCAGCAGCATTACGCCGATCTCGGACAACTGCGAGGCCAAGTGCATATCCGCAACAAATCCCGGCGTGGCTGGCCCGGCCAAAATCCCGGCGCAGAGGTAGCCAATTAAGGCTGGCAACTTCAACTTCTCGGCAATAAAGCCAAAGATCAAGGCCAAGCCAAAACCACCCGCTAGGGTAGTGATTAGGGAAATGTTGTGCTCCATCCAAAGTCCTCAATTAACTGATACGCGGGCAAACAGGCAGGTAGGGGCAAATCGGGTTAATGCAGTGCCAGGTAGGTTACAAACAGTCTGCGAGCGCAGGTCAAACGAGGCGAAAAGCGATGGGCAAACGCCATTTACGAACGGTAAATGAGCGCTGCGAATCGGTTTTCAACGAAGTATTGGCAAGCGCAGGCACATGACGTGCACAACCTAGAAGGCAAACCCGCAACGACCAACTCATTGAGCCGAACTAAATGATCCTTGCTGTCGCAGGCATAAGCCTGCAACAGAAGGATGACACTGTTATTAATATCGTAAGTGAATATTAAAGAATGATTTTAGATCAATTAAAAATTTGATTCTTGATATGACAAACCTTGGCAAAGCATGCAATTACGCTGCCGATCAGCCTCTGACCCCATGATTCACTGGTTAATCATCACGCGTCAGGACTTCGAGCAGCTCTACTTCGAAGATCAAATTGGAGTGTGGCTTAATTAACGCACCAAATTGGCGCTCGCCATAAGCCAGATGCGCAGGCACATACAACTTGCGCTTGCCACCCACGCGCATCCCCATCAGGCCTTGATCCCAGCCTTTAATCACGCGGCCCGTGCCGATCACGCATTGGAAGGGTTTGCCGCGCTCGTAGGACGAATCAAATTTACGACCATCCTCTAAGTAACCATCGTACTGGGTGGTGATCAGGGCACCTTTCACCACGGCTTTGCCCTCGCCTACTTGAATATCTTCAATGCGTAATTCGTCGCTCATCTTGTCTTTACTCCATCGTTGATCCCAGCAACACCGCCTAGGCACAGATCTTGTCCTGCTATTCAGAGCATAGACAGTGTCGTTATTGGCCGGCGCCCTAAGTGCTAAGAAGCTTGCTAAGTGGCGCCGAGACACGCCGGGCGCATGATAAAGTCGCGACCTGTCTCAGCGCTGGCGAAGAACTTTACCCATGCAAACCTTGGCATTTGCCGATCAACTCGAAGACTGGAGCAGCCTTCGCGCCAGTATCGAGATTCCCGACTTGTTAATCGGCAACGGCGCCAGCCTCGCGGTGTGGCGGCCGTTTGCCTATTTTTCCTTGTTTGAAGAAGCGCAAACCACCCGTAACCGCCCTTTAAGCCCCACCGAACTGAGTGTGTTCCGCGCTCTGGACAGCAGCATTTTCGAGCAGGCACTAACCGCCCTGCGTGCCAGCATCCGGGTCAATGCGGCGCTGACGATTAACTCCTCGTCACCGCGCCATCGCTACTTCGCTATTAAAGAAGCGCTGATCCACGCCGTGCGCTCGGTGCATATTCCCTGGAGCCAGATGCCGCAGGGTCACCTGGCATTGATCAACCAAGAGCTGCGCCAGTACCAGACGGTGTACAGCAGCAACTATGACCTGCTCACCTACTGGGCCGTGCTGCAAAGCCCGGAGGCATTCGATCCGATATTCAACGCTGCCGACAGCAGCTTTAGCAGCGCCGACACGCCAAGCAAAGCCGCGCTGACCCGCGTGCTGTACGTACACGGCGGCATGCACCTGGTGAAAAACAGCGACAACTCGGCCCGCCAACTGCACTCCTCGGAGAGCACCCTGCTGGCCAGCTTCGCCATCAACCAATTAGGCGATATTCCGTTGTTTGTGAACGAGGACAGCGCGGCCAATAAACTGCGCGCCATTCGCAGCTCGGACTATCTGTCGTTTGCCTACAACCAACTGGCGCAAAGCAAAAGGGCAATGGCGATTTTTGGCCACAGTTTGGGCCAGCAGGATCAGCACTTAGTCGAGGCGATTCGCCAGGCACGGCCGCAAACCCTGGCCATATCGATCTACCCGCACAACGCCGGTTTTATCACTCAGCAGCAACAGCACTACGCCAGTTTGTTTGCTGAGTTACCGATCAACCTGCGTTTTTACAATGCCCTGAGTCACCCACTGGGCAACCCGGCACTGCGCGTCACGCCGCCGAGCAAGCTATAACAGTTACTGAGCGGCGCTGCGGACCAGGCTCAGTTCCACACTGGGCCGCCGCTGGCTTAGATAGCGAGTACAACTGACGCGCAGGAAAGAGGCAAAGTTAACCACCTCACCGCGATAGTCCATGACTTCGTCGTAGAGCTTGCTGATCAGTTGGTTGGTGGTCATGCCATCCACTTCAGCAATCTCGCGCAGGATGTCCCAAAACTGGTTCTCCAGGCGCAAGGTGGTCACCACGCCCCGAATACGCAGCGAGCGGGCGCGGGACTCATAGAGAATCGGATCGGCCTTTACATACAACTCACACACGGCGCCACTCCTCTGCTGATCGATAACCCGCGCCGAGACTGAGCCCGGCGCGGGGTTACACCTTACAAGCTGATTTGCGTACCCAGCACGCCCAAGAAGGCCGCCAACCAGTTGGGATGGGCCGGCCACGCCGGGGCAGTGACCAAATTGCCCTGCACATGGGCTTGATCGACGCCGATATCGATAAACCGTCCACCGGCTAAACGCACCTCCGGCGCACAGGCCGGGTAAGCGCTGCACTCACGATCACGCAACACATCAGCCGCCGCCAGCAGCTGCGCACCATGGCACACCGCCGCAATCGGCTTAGCGGCTTTATCGAAGGCTTGCACCAGGGCAATCACCTCAGCATTCAAGCGCAGGTATTCAGGCGCGCGCCCACCCGGAATCACCAGAGCGTCATAAGCCTCAGCCTTAACTTGGCTGAAATCGAAGTTCAGCGCGAAGTTATGCCCCGGCTTCTCGCTGTAGGTTTGCTCGCCTTCAAAGTCATGAATCGCGGTGCGCACGCTGCTGCCGGCGGGCTTGCCCGGGCACACGGCATGCACCTGGTGACCGACCATCTGCAGGGCCTGGAAAGGCACCATTACTTCGTAGTCTTCGACGTAGTCGCCGACCAGCATCAAAATCTTTTTCGCGGCCATGTGCTCGCTCCCTAAAGTGAGTTAACCAGCCCGAAGTGTCGGCCTAAAACAGCAGTACCGGGTAATAACCCGGTACTACAGAGGACACTGCCGGGCCTGCCGGTTACTCCAGCACTTCCTCATCGCGTTGCAACACGTAGATCAGGCCCGTGTCGTCTTCGACATAATCGTGCACGTAGTACATCACCACCTCACCCAAGCTTGGCTGCGCGGCGACATAGTCACCGATATCGGCACTGAAATAGGTCTTGCTGCCAGGGCTGGCCTCGCACTCGATGCGGGCGTTGACGAACAGCTCAGGCGCGCTGTCGGCAAAGTACTCTTCGCGCTCCAGCGCATCCCAATCGGCCGGCGCCTCAAAGGCGCCAAGAAACAGCACTTTGGCATCCCCCAGATCCTGTTCCTCTGCCTCGGGGTCGTGCTCATCGGCGCGATATACCGTGCAGTTCTGCGCTTGGGGGTTATGCAAAATGGCCAAACGAGCCGCCAGCTGTTGCTCAGTATTTAAAGTAGACATAGCGCTCTCCGAGCCCGTGGCGTGTAAAGCCTTAACCATAGGCTAAGGCGCGATAAATAAATCAGCTTTGCGACTAGTAGCGCTGCTAGCCCTGAGCCAGCAGCGCCCCAGCACACGCAGCTATAGCGCATGACTCAGTAAATGAATAGCTTGGCTGCGAATTTGTGCCAGGTTAATTGGCTTGGCCAAGCAGGCTTGCGCACCCCGAGCGCAAGCCTGCTCAAACAGCGTTTTATCCGCAGCGGCACTGATGACCAAGACCGGCACCGTCTGTAAGCGCGCCGTGCTGCGCATCATATCCAGTACCTGCAAACCGTCGCCGTCAGGCAAATCCAAATCCAGCAGCACCAACGTCGGCGTGTAATGCTCAAGCTCAGCCAGCGCCAGCTGTAAGGAGCCAACGCCACGTACGTTGGCGATATCACGCAAGGCTTCCTGCACCAGTTTCAGACTGGCGGGGTGATCCTCCACACACAGCACATTGGCCAACACCTTGGGCTGCAGCGCTGGCGCATTGGGCTGCGTCTCATCAGCACCGGCAGGCGCGGCCGCACTAGGCAGATCGATCCAGAACCGGCTGCCTAAGCCCACGGTGCTGGTGAAGCCGATTTCACCGCCCATCAAGTGGGCTAACTCACGACTGAGCACCAAGCCGATACCCGTGCCAGGAATACTCGAATTCTCCCGGCCCAAGCGCTGGAATGGCTGGAACAGATTGCCCTGCTGCTCGCGGCTCAGGCCCGTACCGCTGTCCTCAACCCACAGCCTGACGCAATCAGGACGCACCTCGTAGCCCACCCGCACCATGCCATTGGCGACGTTGTACTTGATCGCATTGGACAGCAGGTTGAGCAGCACCTGACGCAAGCGGCGCAAGTCAGCCTGTACATACAGGCCAACATCGGGCTCAGCTAACACCTCAAGCTGCAGCTGGCGTTGCTGCACTTGCGGCTGGATCAATTCGCCGCAACTGCGCAACATGTCGGCCACTGCCACGGGTTGCAAGTTGATTTGCTGACGGCTGTTTTCAATGCTCGACAGGTCGAGAATCTCGTCGACTAACGAGGTCAGATGGCGACTGGCATTGATGATTTCCCGCGCGTAATCCGCCTCGGCTTTGGCCTCAGGGCGGCCCTGCACTTCCATCTCGATCAACTGGCCAAAACCGTAAATAGCATTGAGCGGCGTGCGCAGTTCATGGCTCATGCTGGACAGGAAACGGCTCTTGGCCTGGCTCGCCGCCTGAGCATCCTGGGTGGCGCGACGTAGTTCGTCCTGCACCCGCTTGAGTCGGGAAATATCGACGTAGGTACCAGCGATATTAACGAGATGCCCTTCGCTGTCGCGCTCCAGCACCCGCCCGCGACTGAGCAGCCACACATACTCACCGTTGGCATCAGCAAAACGGTACTCGGCCTCGAACTGATCCTCGCCACTGTAGGCAAACAAACCGCGCAGCTGGCTAATCCGCTGCTGATCGTTGGGGTGCATGCGCTGGTTGTATTCACGCAATGGCAAGGTGCTGGCCGCCAGGCCAAAGCGCTCGATAAAGCGCTGACTGAGGGTGATGGTCTCAGCCTCGATATCGATGGTCCACAAACTCTCCGTGGTGCTTTGCAACACCACATCGAGAATCCGCTGCGCCTCCAGACGCTGTGCCTCACTGGCCTGCAACTGCTCGCCGGTGTGCAGCACGGCATCGGCCATGTGGGCTAATTCTTTGATTGGGGTTACCGGTGCATTTGGCTGAAACTCGCCTCGGCCTAAGCCACACATCATGCCCACGATGCCATCAATGGGTTGCACCAGTTGTTCGCTCAAGCGCCTTGAGCGCAGCCACATCCACGCGAAAAACAGCAGGTAAAACAGCAGCAAGCCAGCAATCAACCAGTAACCAATCTTCTGATAATGGTTGGCCAGGCGATTGGTCTCGTGGAAGATGTTTTGCTCATCCACCACCAGCAGCAGCTTCCAGCCGGTTTGTGGAATCTCACTCCAGGCCACCAGCTGTTTACGGCCACCGAGCAGCACTTCCTGCACATTGTCACGGCCCTCCTCCATGGCACGCAACACGGGCTGCATTTCCCGGTGTTTGCTCAGTTTGAAGTCTTCTGGCTTGAGAATTTCCCGGCGCACCGCTTCAGCGTAGGAGTAGCCTGTCAGCTCGTTGAGGCCGAAGTCCTCTTCACCGGCGCGGGGCAAAGCCAGAATGCGATTATCGCGCCCGACCAACACCGCATAGCCCTGCCACGGCACATCCAACTCACCGATGTCGTTAAGGATCTGCCCCACGGTGATATCCAGGCCGACCACCCCCTCCAGAAAATCACCGCGATACACCGGCGCCACCGCCGAGACCATCCAGCCCATGCCGGCGGGGTCCACATACACTTCGGTCCAGGCCACATTGCGCTGCGGGTTGTGCTTGGCATCGGCGAGGTAATAGAAGTTGTAGTCCGGTATCACCATGTCATGGGGATACTGTTTTTGCGGGCGAAAAAACGGGTAGATGCGGTTGTAGCTGTCGAAGGTGTTGAAATAACTGGAGGCGACCCGCGGATTGACCTCACTGATCGAACGCATCAACGGATCAAGCTGCGACAGGCGCAGCGCCTTAGCGTGATCCTGCTGAGCCAGTGGCGTGCTGTTGGCATAAAAGGAAGCCGCCCGGCCATCATCTGTACGGCTATAAAACACCCCACTGGGCGTGGTGGTGTGACGCTTAATCTCGATTGCGTCGGGCTCAAAGGCGCTGTTATTCAGCGCCGTTAGCGTGGCATCACGGAATAATTTGACCTGGCTTTCAACCGAGCGCAGGCCCACATCAATCACCTGCCCCTCGCGCTTAACTGCCGCCGACAGACTATCCAACGCACCCTGCTGCAAGTGTTCAACCTGCGCATCACGGATCGCCGTGTTGCTCCACAAGTACGCAGCAATCAGCACCGACTCCACTAAAATCAGCGGAATCAGCGCACTTTGGGCAAACGCCCGCCAGATCCAACGACGTAAAGGAAAACTAGAAGCCAACGGCATTCAAGACTCTCATCCAGAGAAAAGTGGGTGCACTATGGCGCAATCATAGCGCAGCGACATAGAGGGGCTCGTCTGACAATTGCCGGGTCGACTCGGCGCAACCTTTGGCGTACACTCTCGCCCCAGTGACACCACGAAAGTTTTGGGGCCGATTAGGATTCGACGCCGGTAGCAAAACTTGAGGGGCATGCCGAGTTGGTGACAGAACTCGTAAATCCACTGTTGCAAACTCTATAATTGCCAATGATGACAATTACGGTGCTCAACTAGCTGCGTAAGCAGCCTAGCGCACTTCTGGTAGCTTCGGCTCCAGCAATCACTAGGGGATGTCTGTAAACCCGAAATGATTGTCAGATAGAACAGAATCGTCGCCTAGTACGTTGTGGACGAAGCGACTAAATCTTACACAACTCGCCCAAAGCACCCTGCCCGTCGGGCGGCCAAGGGTTAACTTAGTAGACACGGCTAAGCATGTAGAACCGATAGCGGAGTTCTGGCGGACGGGGGTTCAAATCCCCCCGGCTCCACCAAATGCACGTTTTCACATGTTCCCACATGGCTGAAAACCCCCTTATAAGCCCCGCCTAGTGCGGGGCTTCTTGTTTCTGCACGTATCCTCATGCATCCCTATAGCATTGCCCCTCATGTATCCCGGCGTGTATCCTTTTCGAAAAGGTGAACCAAGGGGATACACGGTTGAAGCGTGGCGAAATTAAGAAACGCCCAATGGCTGACACCGTGTTGGCTAGTTTGGAGGCGGACGCCAAGGAATACCGCGAGCTGGATGGCGATGGTCTTTATCTGCGCGTGAAGCCTGATGGCTCCAAATCATGGCAATTGCGCTACAAAAAACCAGGTGGCCAATGGTCATGGCTGGGGCTTGGGAGCTATGGCAAAGGTGAGCATCAGCTCACCGGTGAGCAGGCCCGCAAAAAGGTCCGTGAACTGCGCGATGCAACAGCCAAAGACGGCAGTCTGCTGGCCACAAAACAAGCCAAGAAGACTGCCGAGGCGGAAGCTGCGAACAACACCTTCGAGCACCTCGCCCGCGAGTGGTACGGCACCAAACGTAAAACGTGGTCAGACGGCACGGCGGTTCGCACCATCGGCGCATTGGAAAAGCACGTGTTTCCGGTATTAGGCAAACGTCCTTACACGAGCATTACACCCATGGAGTGGATGCAGTTCCTGCGTGATATGGAACAGACCGGCATCGTGGAGCAAACCAGCCGAGTTCGAGGCATGTGCCGAGAAATCTACGACCTGGCTCGCGTCACCGGCCGAGCGACGCATAACCCGCTCGAGGGCTTGCACAAGTTTTTGCTAACCAAGCCAGTCGAAAATTTTGCCCATGTATCCCTAGATGAGTTTCCCGCGCTGCTGCGTGCGATCCAGGCTTACCCGCATGCCCCTGATGTGCGGATCGGGCTGCGCTTACTGAGCATGCTCGCATGCCGCCCTTCAGAGTTGCGCGAAGCCAGTTGGAAGGAGTTCGACCTCGATACTTGCCAATGGCTTATCCCTGCCGAGCGCATGAAACGCCGTCGCGAGCACCTCGTGCCGTTACCAACTCAAGCAGTTGCGCTCTTGAGAGAGCTGCACAACCTCACCGGCAGCTATCCATTGCTTTTCCCCGGTCGCGGGAATACTACAAAAGCGCGCTCCAACACAGTCTTCCTGATGGCCCTGCGCCGTCTTGGTTACGAAGGCCGCCAAACCGGCCACGGTTTTCGACATCTAGCCAGCACGATCCTTAACGAAAACGGCTTCGACTCGCAGCACGTCGAGGCCCAGCTGTCTCACGTAAAAGAGGGTGTTCGGGGCGTCTACGACAAAAGCACATACCTGGAGCAACGCAAGGTGATGATGCAATGGTATGCCGACTATCTAGACAAGCTGGCTGCTGGAAATGTGGTCGAGTTAAAGCGTGCCTAACCCAACCAATGACCGCCTTCGCCTAATAACAGCCAACACTCTGATGAAGATGGTTCTACAGGAAAAAATAATAAATGAACTGGCTCCAAAGAACAAAACCGTGGCTGACATTAATCGACGCAGCGACATATCTAGCTGATAAAACAGGAGTAAGAGTTGATGAGGCTGACCTACTTTTATTAGCCACCGAAGGAAAACTACGTATATCCGCTCGTTTTACTGCTCCAGTTTCCGCAGTAGTGGGAACAATTATCGAGCCGTTCTCAGACGGCATCCATGATTTTGTCGAAGAAGAGCAGCACCCCCTATCCCCTGGTATTGAGGGTACTTTTGAATTGCGGATTATTGATGAGCTAATAACGACCAGGCTGAACTCAAAAGGAGAAATTGAAAGCCGAGTACTCGGCTTAGAGTTCAATACTTCCGACCCCAAACGCGTGGTGCGCATAAACACCCTAGTTCTCCCCCCGACGGCACACTGGGTCATTGAAACCAGCGCCTTACTGGCTTTCACTCGCGAACATGGAATATGCAACGCAGATAATTTGCCCGAGATAGCAGGGTTGCCATCCAAAACTGATGAAGAAATAAGCCCAGTCTCGGGCGAAAACGATGAGCCATACGTCCCGAAGTACATTTGTCAAGAGACGGCCATACTAGATGCGTTACATGCACTTGGTTACATCCCGGAAAACTTGCCTAAAAACATACCGGGCAGGCCTGGAATCAAGAGATGCATATGGGAGAAGCTCGCTAGCCGCCGTGATCTTTTTTCGGATAAGACGTTCAATAAGGCTTGGGAACGGCTTCGATCTGACAAACGTATTGCAGATAAAGGCAGTGCCATTACTACCCCAAAATAGGGGACAGGGGGATAGTTGCGCGGGGGGATACCCTAGGCAGGAGTATTACGTCACCTTTAAGGAGACGTAGAAATGCATCCATATACCAATAGCAACAAAGCACTTATCCGCCAGTCAGCGCTTTGCGCCTGGCTCGACCTGTCCCGCTCAGGCCTGAACAAACTCCGCAAGAAAGATCCTACCTTCCCGAAGCCGATCAAGGATGGTGAAGCTCGTCAAGCCGCCGCGTTCTATGTGTTCGCCGAAGTGGAGGCCTGGCTCCAAGCCAAGATCGCAAAGAGGGATGCCGCATGAAAAAGCCCGCGCGGCACAAACAAAAAACCAGCGATGACCTCAAGGAAGCGTCTGAGTCGGAGCCTCTATGACCTCAGCCACTCAATACTTTTTGACTGATACCGTCCGCAAGCTGGGCACCATGCCCCGACAACTATTCGCAGGCCTAACGCGCACACCGACCGGCATCGTCATCCCCGTCGAACCGAGACCTTAAAAATGAATAATCAAAACGTCGCAAACGCGACGACGGATTCATTCGGCCTAGATTCCTTGATGGGGCCTGTAGCACGTCATCTTTTAGGCGAGCCGAATGCGGTATTGAGCAAAGCCAGTGAGCTGCGTTTCGGCAATCACGGTTCGCTCGCGGTGGATCTAAACAAAGGCGTCTGGCACGACCACGAGTGTGGCGTCGGCGGTGGTGTGTTCGACTTAATCAGTAGGGAAACGGGCATCGTCACTCGTTCTGGGCAGTTGAGCTGGCTGGAAAAGTGCGGTTTGAAAGAGCCGCAGTCGAAGCCCGTACCAGTAAGACCAAAAGTCGTACCGAAGCCGAAAATAGAAACCACTTATGCCTACGAGGACGAGAAAAGCCAGCTGCTGTTCGAAGTAGTCCGGTTTGACCCAAAGGACTTTCGTCAGCGTAAGCCGGACGGTAAAGGCGGTTGGATCTGGTCGGTTAAGGGTGTACGTCAGATCCCCTATCGCCTGCCGCAACTGCTGGACGCGCCTCCGGAACAAACTGTGTTCGTCGTAGAGGGCGAAAAAGACGTGCTGAGCTTGGAGTCACTCGGCCTCGTCGCAACCTGCAATGCAGGCGGCGCTGGCAAGTGGCCAGATACGTTCAACGAGCACTTCATTGGGCGTAGTGTGGTCATCCTTGCCGACAATGACGAGCCCGGCCGCAAGCACGCCAGCAAGGTGGCCGCCAACCTGAATCTAGTGACTCAAGCCAACATACTATGTCTACCTAATCTGCCGCCTAAGGGTGACGTGTCTGACTGGTTGGATGCTGGAGGCACCGTCGAGCAGCTCCTGCAATTAATGGTCGCACCCGACAACCACCTGCCAAAGTACAGCGTTGCAGTCGAAGAACATTTCGAACCAAGCGAAGATGAAAAGCAGAGCCAAGCATCTCAACTGGTCAAGTTCGTCGAGCAACGCTTCGAGCTATTCCACGATCAAAATAAAGACGTATTTACCAGGGACCGCAAAACCGGCGAAGTACGCGGCTTAGGCTCTCGCCAGTTTCGTGACTGCCTACTAGCTGGCTTTTATATCGACACGGGTAAGTCGCCGCGCGATCAGTCAACCCGCGAGGCGCTGAGCACCCTGGCCGGGCTTGGGCGATTTCAAGGCGAATTTCTACAGGTTCACCTGCGCACGGCTGGATCTGATGGCGAGTATTTTCTCGACCTGGCGGCACCTGGCAGCAGTCGGGCGGTTCGCATTCAGCCTGGTGCCTGGAAGATAGTCGAGTCTCCCACTGCCATGTTTGTTAGACCTGAATCAATGCAACCACTGCCCGACCCGGTGGCCGGTGGATCTATCGATGCACTATGGCGCGTGGCAAATATTCCGACTGGCTTTCGGCTGCTGGCGCTGACCTGGCTAGTGGAGTGCCTGCGCCCCGATACGCCTTATCCGGTGGCCGAACTACTTGGTGAGCAAGGAAGTGGCAAGAGCGGCACCCAAACGGCGCTGCGAGGGTTATTTGACCCAAACGCCTGCAACCTGCGCGGCGCACCGAAGTCAGTCGAGGATATTTTCGTATCTGCCAACGCGTGCCCGGTGCTCAGCTATGAAAACGTGTCGCACCTACCTGCGCCAATGCAGGATGCGCTTTGTGTTCTGGCAACTGGTGGCGGCTACGCCAAGCGCAAGCTGTATAGCGACTGCGAAGAAAGCATCATCAGCGTGAAGCGCCCGATCATCCTCAACGGCATATCGGCATGTGTCACCGCTCAAGACCTGGTTGATCGAACGATCACCATTGAGACACCAGTTATTACCGAGCGCCTAGAAGTAACTGAACTCTGGCGCGAATACGAGGCCGAGCGCCCGCGCTTACTTGGCGCATTACTGGACATTGCGGCCAAGGCACTTGAGTTGTTGCCGGCGATGCGCATTCCTGCGGATGAACGTCCGCGTCTGGTCGAGTTCGCCCGCCTAGGCATGGCCGTTGCCGCTGCTGTCGGACATAAGCCGGCAGACTTCATTCACGAGTTCAACGCCAGTCGCACGGAAAGTTTGTCACGCACCATCGACGCCAGCCCAGTGGCCGCTGCGGTGGTGGATATGGTCGAGGCCCGTCCACTGGGGATAACTGCCCCAGTAAAAGAGATCCTCTTGTCCCTGGAGCAGTACCGTCCGACCGGCTGCGACTCATGGCCGAAGTCGCCAAAAGGCTTAGGCGATGCATTGCGTCGCGCAGCCCCCGCACTCCGCCAGACTGGAATCGAGTGCAAGTGCCTTGGCAAAGTCGGCAGCACGGTGAAGTGGGAGATAAAAAGAAATCTGCCAACACCAAGTCGTGCAAGTCGTGAAGTCGTGCAAGACGAACCAGTAACAGCCCAAGGGCACGACATGACGACATTCACGACTTCGAATCAGGAAGTTTCTTTCGATGAAGATGATATGGAGGCTTTCTGATGGGCGCTATCGACTATCTCCGCGAAAACGGTTTCAACGCCAGAGTTAAAGGCAATCGATTAGTTGTCTCACCGTCCAGCCAGTTAACGCTAAGCCTTCGCCAGTTCATCAAGTTGCACCGTCTAGAGCTGATAGACGAAGTCTCGGCGAATGACGGCGCGACACGGAGATCGAACTGGCAGATACGCCTTCGGGGTAAATTGATCACCATGATCGATGCCCCTATGACCTATGACGAAGCACTGACTGCTGCCCACTGGCGCTGGTCTGACGCCGAAATCCAGGAGGCATTATAAAACCGTAAACACCAAGACCTTAGCTCGCACCATCGGGACACACCTTCGGGTTGCACAAGTGGCAGCCTCATCGGTCGCAGAGCAACTGGGATACCAGGGCCGAACTCAAGTTTCATTAGCAGAAAAAGGCGAGCGCATTCCGCCGTTACCAGTGCTCACTAGATACGCAAGGCTTTACGTGGTGCCATTGGACATTCTTTGTAGACTGATTGACGAACCTATTGCTGATGTAGGCGAAAACAATCAGGGATGATTCACTGACCAAGGCTGCAAAAAGCGCTCTGGTGCGCTGCTCAGTGACAGCAGGCTGTTAAGAATATCTTCAACCTCGCACGCCATAACCCAGAAACAGGAAAGCCCCAGCAAGTGGGGCTTTCGAGGGGAATCGTCGCAAGGTACCTCCTAGACCGAATACCAGCTCCGCTTTGCTGGCGTTAGAGCAGCGGCCTCTCGCGACGACTTGAAAAACTTACACCACCACGGAGATCTTGTCGAATGAATACCGTTTAGGTGCAATCCCCCCTTGAATGCGCGCACTTAAAAAACATGCAGACGCTGCCGGTTAAGGGGTTGTTCCTCGATGGGCACGCTGCCTGCCGAGCGCCTGCATCAGTACCATGAGCAAATTCGTGATGGTATTTATGTAAGAAAAACTAATGTTTTTATCGAGAAATGCCCCAAAATCCTGTTAGGGTCATCACTCCTCAGTGAAGTAATCACTGTCCAACTGTTTCACTTCGTAAACCTGCTTAACGCTCACGCCCAGGTTGTTCTCCACCATCAACCGCGCCAGCTCCACGCCGTCGATAAGCACCACTTTGATATCCAACCCTTGCGCTGCAGTTCGGGCACCATCGGAAAAGTCCGAGGTAGTGATAAACACGCCTTTGCGCGCCCGATGACGAGTCAGGGCTCCAATGAACTTGTCGATCTCCGGGCGATGTACCGTATTAGTCCAGCGCTTGGCTTGCAGGTAGATCACGTCGAGACCGAGCTTGTCCTCCTTGATGATGCCGTCGATGCCGTCATCGTTGGTCGCCTGGGTCGCCTTACCTGCTTCCTTGCGCGAGCCGCCATAACCCATGGAAATCATCAGATCGACTACCAACTGCTCAAAGAAGCTCGGCGTGGCTGCCCGTACTTGGGCCAGCAACTCATCGGCCAGCGATTGCAGTAATGCCTGATGGGCCTCGGCCAACTGTTCGTCCGGCGTAGTCTCGGTAATATCCACTTGCTGCGCTTCTAGCACATCAACCGCTTGCTGTTTGGCTGTATGGAAGTCAGCAAACTCCGGGAACTGCTTCAACCAACTTATTGTTATGCGCTCCGGACCACTGACCAAAGCGTCGCGCCCCCGCGCAGTGATCTGCACCATGCCCCTGGCCGGAATGCACAGCAACCCTGCTTTATTCAGGTAAGTACGCGCCCACCCCACGCGGTTGTTAATCACCGTTTGATGGCCCGATGGCAAACGCTCTTTGCGCTCCTCCTCAGTCAGCTGAAACTGATCCGCTACCCGCTCGCGTAATTCATTAAGCTCCAGCGCTGCACCGTTCTGCACGGTGGCCAGCACAGGTCGCATAACGCTTTGAAAATCTGGAATTGCCATGCTTAGCGCCCCACCTCAGCAGTCCTTCAAATACGGTTTTGACCGCGTTGATCAACCCCACCAACGGCCGTCAGCATCTTCAAAATCACCAATGCAAAAGCCCGACTTTTGGTTTCGTTATCCAATACTTCCAGTGACAGCTTCTCGTGGTCAGTCATAGCGTCCAGCACGGTATCCAGCACCCGTTTAGGGAACAGACCGTGCATCACCTGCTCCACCGAATGGTTGCTGACCTGAGCCATCACATCGTCTTGACGGCTGATGCGGTTGGCTATGCCTGTGAGGAATTGCAGCTGGTCTTCATCGCTTACTTCGGCGCCGAAGATACCGTTTAGCGCCTCAATGATTTCTGACAGGCGTTTCTTCTCTGGGTCATGGGGCTTGCCGGTACCCACATCCGTACCCGGCTTAAGAGTGTGCTCGCCCTCTTCCTCGCTCAAGCGCAGTTGCTGTTGTTTTTGCTTTGTTAAGCGGTAGTGGGTCAACTTCAACTCGCCTATATCAACGTCGGCTTGATCTAAGCGGTCCACACGCAACAGCGGATACAACTCATGGGCATAAACACTCAGCATCTCCAACTCTCGATCCTCATAAGGGACGATCTGCGAGAGAAACTCGTACAGACGCACAAAACTTTGCAGGTTCTTACGGAACAAATCGAGCTGATCAATCTGCTCGCCTGCTTCCTTCAACGCATGCTCAGCTTTTTTCAGGCCTGCGCTGTCGCCATTGGTTTCAGCAGTGCGCTTGTAATCCAGCGCGTGCTGGTGCGCCTCCTGCGCAAGGGCATAACGCTTGGCATAGCGCTCCTTGGCTGGCGCACAGTAATAACTGAGTTTACTGGCTGCCGCTTTGGGATCGAAGAAGGCCAGAGCAAAGGCTTCAACCTCCTGCCAGTAATAAATCCCCTCGGCGTCCAGCTTCTTTTGCAGGTCATAGATGATCTGCGGGTCAGTAACGTCGGTCAGTTCGGCCTTGGTGTAGTAAGGCAAGAAGGCGTCGAGAATGTCCTGAGGATCATTGAAGAAGTCGAGAATGAAGGTCGGCTTGCTGTCGCCAAAGGTGCGGTTTAGGCGCGACAAGGTTTGCACGCAGTCCACGCCCCGCAGCTTCTTGTCCACATACATGGCGCACAGATTGGGCTGATCGAAGCCGGTCTGGTACTTGTTGGCCGCGATCATCACATTGAAGTCTTGGGTATCGAAAGCCGCTGCCAAATCTCGACCATTCAGACCGGGATTGAGCAGGCTACTGCTTTCCGTCACTTCCTCGGGGATCACTCCGTCTGGCAGCACGCTACCGGAAAAAGCCACCAGCGGATGCACATCGGCATAGCCCATCTGCTTCACATAAGCCTGCACCGCCAACTGATAGCGCACAGCCTCCTGACGGCTGCTAGTGACCACCATGGCCTTGGCCTGGCCGCCTAGCAGGTGACGGATATTGGCGCGGAAGTGCTCCACAAGTATCTCAACCTTCTGGCTGATGTTGTGCGGATGCAGGCGTACCCAGCGCGCTAGCTTTTGCCTAGCCTTTTTCGAATCTACTTCCTCGTCATCGCCATCCGGGTGGGCGATCTTCCAGGCGGTGCTGTAGGTGGTGTAGTTCTGCAGCACATCGAGGATAAAACCTTCCTCAATGGCCTGACGCATGGAATACAGGTGGAACGCCTCGGGCTTGTTGTCGGAACTTGCCGGCAGCTCCGGATTAGCCGGGCGGCCGAACAACTCCAAGGTCTTAGCCTTGGGCGTGGCGGTAAAGGCGTAATAGCTAATGCGCTCATTAGGAGCGCGAGCGGCCACAGCGGCGTCGAGCAGATCCTCGGCGCTGACCTCCTCTGCATCCGAGGCATCACTACCGAGAATCTGCTTGAGCTTGCTGGCCGACGAGCCGGTCTGCGATGAATGCGCCTCATCGGCGATCACCGCATAGCGCCCGCTAGCCAGCTTCGGGTACTTGTCCAGCGCATCAAACAGCGCCGGGAAGGTCTGGATGGTGACGATGATGATGCGCGTCTGTTCCGCCAGTGCCTCGGCCAATTGCTCAGACTTGCTCTGGCTACCGATATCGCGGCTGATGCACTTAACCACGCCCTGGGCGTGCTCGAACTGATAAATGGTGTCCTGCAGTTGTTTATCCAGCACGGTGCGGTCGGTAATCACGATCACCGAGTTAAACAGGCGCTGGCCCTCGGCATCGTAGAGCGAGGCCAGTTGATGCGCTGTCCAAGCAATCGAGTTGGACTTGCCCGAACCTGCGCTGTGCTGGATCAGGTAACGCTTGCCCGGCCCCTCATTGCGGGTGGTCTCGATCAGCGTGTTGACCACTTCCCACTGGTGGTAACGCGGGAAGATCAGGGTTTCTTTGGTGACGCGCTTGCCGTCAGCATCTTCCTTCACGCTCTTCTGCAGATGCAGGAAGCGGCCCAACACCTTGAGCCAAGCATCCGGCTGGAACAGGCGCTGCCACAGGTATCCGGTGGCGTATTCGTTGTCGGTTTCAGGCATCGGGTTGCCGGCGCCGCCGTCGCTACTGCCCAGATTAAACGGCAAAAAGAAGGTGTCTTTACCCGCGAGCTTCGTGGTCATCGCCACCTCGCTTTGGCCCACCGCAAAATGCACCAGCGCGCCGCGCTTAAACGTCAGCAGCGGCTCGGGCTTGCGGGTGAGTGGGTCTTTAACCGGGCGATCATTGCGATACTGGCGCTTAGCGTTTTCTACCGACTGTTTGAACTCGCTTTTCAGCTCCAGCGTGGCGGTTGGGATGCCGTTGACGAATAACACCAAGTCCAAGCGTGGGTTGTAATCACCTGCCCTAAAATGCGGAGAGTAAGACACCTCCGGCACCACGCGCAGGCGGTTGCACTGGTAGCGCTTGAGAGTATCCGGGTTCATGCCGTGGTCGGGCTTGAAGCTGCACGCCTCGATCCTCACCCCCGGCAGCTTGAAGCCGTGGCGCAGCACATCCAAGGTGCCGTCCTGCTCCAGCTCGCGCACCAGTTTTTGTACCAGCACGCTTTCCGGGTTGTTTGAGTTGGCCTTGGCGAACTTGTCCCAGCGCTCCGGCCACGCCTCCTTGAAGTAACCGAGAAAGTCTTCGGTATAAAGCGCCGTGCGCCGGTCATAACCGCTGGCTGGGCCGGTGAGCCAGCCCTGGCCGATCATGGCGGTGATGATGTCTTGCTGGAATTGAGCTTCTTTACTGTCCGCCATTACACGGCCTCTTGTATTAATTCGGGGCTTAAGCGCTGGCCGGTGGCTGCCAGCCGCGTACGTCGATTTTTCCGGTGACGGCAGCGGAGATTAGGGCGGAGCGGCGTTCTTGGAGTAAACCTATCTGCTGACGGCACTCTGCTAATACCTCGGCTTCATACCGAACTAAGGCACATACCTGTTGCTGTATCTCCTTCGAGGGAATGCGGATTTTTTCTTTCAGCAATGCTGAAAGATTCAGAGGTCTGTTACGACCCGCTGCGCCACGAGAACTTTCGTTCAACAAAAAGTCTCCGTGTTTCGTTGTCAGAAGGGCGTATACAAACTCAGTCTCAGCAATGCCTTGCTTTCCGCGAAGTACAGGGTATCTATGTGAAACAACCATCCCTTCTTCATCATTACCTGCAAGAGCAACAGCCCCCTCCCAAGCAAACTGCCCACTTATTATCAAGTCACCACTCTTTATCCAGAAAAAATCAGAGTCACCCATATCGTGCATTTCTTTGGACTCTTTATGAAACAATCCTCTATCTCTGTTGAAAACTCCTATTGCGGAGTAGGTTTCTCCTTCGCGCTGTTTTACCGGTCGAGATACGACATCAACAGCATGATCAAGACGCACTAAAGGAAGGTTTTGATCGGACAGCGCTGACAGTGCTATTCCTCGCCGTTTTTCCTTGATCAACTCGATCAGGTGCTGCTGCTCTTTGATCAGCGAGTTGATATGGGCAATTTCGTAATCAAGGAAAGCACCAATCGTTCTCTGCTCGCTAAGTGAAGGAAACGGAAGAGATAGCTGAACAAAGTTGTTATATCTGAGAGCCTGACCATCACGAACAAGGTTGCTCGTATTTTGAAGCGCAGATATGAAGGGTGCAGATTTAAAAAGATGTTTAAAAAACCTGTTATCGATCTCTCTATTAGCAAAGAGCGGCACATATGCAGAACTTACAGCGCCGCTATAGGAGCAAAACTCTAATCCACCTTGGAAGCTCCGCATACTAATTACAAAGTCATTTACTTCAGCCTTTTTTAAAATATCTCGACCCAGGATAACCTGCACCACCTTCTGGTCTTCAAGCTCTGAAAATAACCTTTGCGGAATCACTCCATACTTTTGTGAAGCTGTAAGTTGTTCGTCACTTTCAATGGCCTTTACATTTCTCTCTGAGAAAATGTTTTTGCTCCGAAAAATGTGCCAGTGACTTGGTACTTTATCCACCCACTCATGCCCGGAGCTTTTATATTCCGGATAGCTGGAAAATGTCATGCCGACAGCCCCTCGATCATCTGCTTGATGCGGTCGGTACAGGCCTTCAGATCACGGTCGATCTCTTCCAGCGGGCGCGGCGGCTGGAACACGTAGAAGTGGCGGTTGAAGGGGATCTCGAAGCCAACCACACCGACTTCGCCATCCTGCACATCGGTCTTGCTTTCGTCGATCCAAGCATCCGGCACATGGGGTTTCACTTCGCGCACGAAGTAGTCGTACACCGATTCGCCCAGCGGAACATTCTCGTTATCGCGCAGGCCGGCATCAGCTTCCGGCTGGCCTTTGACCATGCAGATATCCGCCTCGGGGTCGCGCTCACTCAAGCCGTTGAGGATGGCCTTCAGCTCGGGCGCGCTAGGGGATACATCGTGGGCGCTGAGCGCCTTCTTCAGCAGTTTGCTGAACTGCTCGCGGTTGCGGTGTAGCTGGCTTTCGTCCATCGACTGCAGCGCTTCGATCAAGCGCTGGCGGGCCGGGGCTTCCAGCTTCGCGATGGCTTTTTCTTCCAGCACCTTTTCAATGCGCTGGCTACTTACCTGGAAGTTCAGGCGCAGCGGACGCTCGACCGTGATGCGTCGGTAGCCGAAGGCTTCGACGGGGAAGATTTTGCTCTGTGGGGTTTCCTCAAAGCGGCCATACAAGCGCACCAACTCGTCGATCTGCTCCTCGGTGAGGTACTGGCGCTTGCTGCCCAGCGACTTGCGCATCTTGGCAAAGTGCTGGCTGCCATCAATCAACTGCACCTTGCCTTTGCGGGCGGCGGTCTTATTGTTACTCAGCACCCACACATAGGTGGCGATACCGGTGTTGTAGAACATATCGGTGGGCAGCGCGATGATGGCTTCGACCATATCGTTCTGCAGCAGGTAGCGGCGAATCTCCGACTCACCGGAACCTGCGCCACCCGTAAACAGCGGCGAGCCGTTGAGGATGATGCCGATGCGCGAGCCACCTTCACGCGGGTCACGCATCTTGCTGACCAAGTGCAACAGGAACAGCAGCGAGCCATCAGACACACGCGGCAGGCCTGGCCCGAAACGGCCGTTGAAGCCCTTGTCGGTGTGCTCATCGGTGATCTGCCTTTGTACCTTCTTCCATTCCACGCCAAACGGCGGATTGCTGAGCATAAAGTCGAAGCGGTGCTCAGGGCCGGCCAGTTGGTCGTTGGACAGGGTGTTGCCCAGCTTGATGTTGGAAACGTCCTGCCCCTTGATCAGCATGTCCGCCTTGCAGATGGCAAATGATTCGGGGTTCAGCTCCTGGCCGTGCAAAGACACCGTGACCTGTTGGCTGATGGACTGGATGTACTCGTCGCCCTCGGAGAGGAAACCGCCCGTGCCGGCAGTCGGGTCGTAGATGGTGACGATGCTGTTGGGCTTGAGCTTGTCGTCCTGCCCGGTGATCACCAACGAGGTGGTCAGGTGCACGATATCGCGCGGGGTGAAGTGTTCTCCGGCGGTTTCGTTAGAGCTTTCCGCGAACTTGCGGATCAGCTCTTCGAAGATGATGCCCATGCCACGATTGCTGATGTCTGCAGGGCTTAGCGGCGCTACGGCAAAACGCTGAACGACCTGATATAGCAAATTGGCAGCGGAAAGCTGTTGAACGAAGTTCTCAAACTCAAAGTGTTCGAAAATCTCCCGAGCTTCTTTACTGAACGACTGCACATAGCTCATCAGGTCAGCGGCTGTTTGCGTATCGGACAAGGTTTCTAAGGTGAGCTTGGAGGCGTTGTAAAAGTCATGGCCTGAGGCGCGCAGCAAGAAGCGCTCACGCACCAGATCAGGCCGGCCTTCCTGCGCGTAATGCTCACGGATCACGGCTTCTTTAGTCGGCGCCAGCACACACTCCATACGACGCAACAAGGTGAACGGCAGGATGATGCGGCCATACTGAGATTGCTTGAAGTCACCGCGTAGCAGATCGGCAATCGACCAAAGGAAAGCGGCCGTCTGGGAATGATTTTCCGTGTTCACGCAATAGGTTCCTTGGAGTACATGCAAAAAACCGCCAGCTTAACCTGTGGGGCTGGCTATGTGTGAGAGGCCCACGAGGACATATCATCACTTGGCTTCCTACACTCCAAAGCACTAAACCCAGTTTACCCCTGCAACCGATGGTGATCAGACGTCGGTCAGGTTCAAGTCACTAAGGTATCTATACCAGCCCAACTATTCCCCCGTCTCGCCTTGCGACCGTAACCAAGCGCTTAGCTTTCATAAGTCCTTTCTGAGAGGGAATAGCGCTCATATTCTTGTCTATAGAAAGAGAAGAAGGAATCACGCGCGAAGGAATGAGGGAACAAGTGAGGGGACAAATTGAAAATTCCGAGCAAAGTTCCGCTTACGGACCTTTCAGGAATTAAAACGCCTGTTTGTGTTTTTTTCCGTGCTTGTGTGATCGGCGTCCGCTCGGGAGTATGGCGCTCAAGACCTGACGAAACGGAGATAGCTCAGAAAACCTAATGTTTCCAGCGCCTGAACTACCGCCTGCAATCAGCCTATGCCCCTGAAAATTCCTCGCGCGCACCATTCACCTATGCCAGCAAGTGACATGACAAATCTTGCAAGCCACTTCACATGCCTTTTGAAGACATTGCGGCGATCCCTGCATGAGTTGGTTCAGCAGGATTTGGAAGCAGTGTCTTGATGGCTTGTAGCTCGTTAACACTGAGGCAGGCACCAGTCGCAGCAATACGCTCCCCCCACCCTTGACCTGACAGCTCTTCGCCCTTTCTAACCAAATAACCAAATCGCTTATATACATCGCGTAGATCATCGAGCATATCAGGATAGACAGGCCCGCCAGTAAACCGGATTGTCAGTCGTCCAAGCGATGAGCGCCTGATGACATACCTGGGTAACACAGGTGCGCACCGGCGATCTCGCCACCATAGTCTCAGCCACTGTTCTATAAAAAGCATGTGTCATTCCTTCCTGAGGAGCACATGCTAGCAATAACCCGATTTGGGATAAACCTATTTTAGGTTTATTTAAATTACCGGCCCAATTCCGGTACCCCCAATGAAGACCATCCATTCCGCGCCCTATCAACGATTACTGGAGCTGTTGATAGGAGCACGCAGAGACGCGAAGATGACCCAACAGGATCTCTCTGCCACGTTAAGACGACCGCAATCCTATGTGTCCAAGTACGAAAGGGGCGAACGCCGTCTCGATGTATTGGAGTTTCTGGAGGTTGCTCGTCAGCTCAATACGGACCCGTATCGGCTGCTGCAAGAAATCGAACCTCTACTCGAAAATAAATAGCTGTGAGATGTCAGCATCGACTGTAGACACACCGCAGCGCGGTGGATCTTGTATCCCTATGTGTATCCCAGGTTTTATAAAAACCACAAACACACTGATTTCACTGATTAATATCGATCAGTTCAAATGCCCCCGGCCCACCAAATGTTCTTCCCAGGAAGTCCCATAAAAGCCGTAAAGCCCAGAGAAATCAAAGCTTTACGGCTTTTTTGTCGCCCGCGTTTTCCCAGGTAATCCCAGAACATCCCATGGTTGACGGGGGCACTAACGGGGGCATAAAACGCCCATCAAGTCGCCCTTGAGAGGATGTGCCCCCATGCCCCTGAAAGATATCAACTGCCGAAATGCTAAGCCGCAGGACAAGACCTATCGCCTGTACGACGAGCAAGGTCTGTACATTGAAGTGCAACCCAACGGGGGGCGGTACTGGAGGCTGAAATATCGTTTTCTAGGAAAAGAAAAACGCATGGCCTTTGGCGTCTATCCCGAAGTCGGATTGCTGGACGCACGGAGGAAGCGCGACGAAGCTCGAGCGCAATTAGCAGCGGGGCATGACCCTTCTCTCCAGAAGCGAATGGCTAAAGCAGTCAGCCAGTTTGATCACCAACACACGTTTGAGTCGGTCGCTTTGCACTGGCTCGCCGTTCGCGAATCATCTTGGGATCCCGAGTACACCCGCACCGTGAAACAAAGGCTTGAGCTCAACGCTTATCCTTGGCTGGGGAAGCTTCCCATCAGCAGTATTTCAACCCCCTTATTGGTCGAGAATCTTCAGCGAATCGTCAAGCGTGGCGCAGCCGAAACGGCGCGTCGTGTAGCGCAGATTTATAAACAAATCTTCGAGTTTGCTGAAGCTGCAGGGATCACTCCCTCACACCAGATTGGAAATCTGTCCAGGACGCTCCCGGCCAAACGCGTAAAACATTTCGCTGCGGTGACTGATCCTAAAAAGCTCGGCGCGCTTCTGAATGTGATGGATAACTACAGCGGAACCTTTCCCGTTTGTTGTGCGCTCAAGTTGGCTCCACTTCTGTTCTGTAGACCTGGCGATTTACGGCATATGGAATGGAGTGAACTCGATCTCGAAGCCGGCGAATGGCTGATACCTGGCGCAAAAATGAAAGGACTTACCGTCAACAAGCATGACAGAGCAGACCATCTCGTCCCGCTTAGTGAGCAAGCGATAGCAGTGCTAAAAGAGCTGAAGCCGTTAACGGATAGGCACCAATATGTTTTCCCTTCGGCACGGGGAGGGAACCGCCCAATGTCGAACAATGCTCTCCTTGCTGCTTTACGTCGGATGGGCATCAGCGGAGACGAGATGACCGGCCACGGATTCCGCGCATCGGCCCGCACCATTGGGGCCGAGGTCCTCGAACTTCGACATGATTTGCTTGAGCACCAACTGGCACACTCCGTGAGAAATCCGCTCGGGCGGGCGTATGACAGGACCACCTTTTTGAAAGAGCGCCGAGAAATGATGCAAGTCTGGGCGAACTACCTCGACACCATCAAAGCAAACGCGACCAGGGAGAACCTAGCCTGAAAGAATAATTTATATCTGCCAGTTGCAATCGCAGGCCTAGTACTGGTAAAAATTGGTACCCCACGGGAGGTCTTAGGACACCGTGGGACCGCCGAACAGGCACTCAAACTTCCAATCTGAACTTCCAGATCGGATAGCACTAGCGCAACGGCTAGCTGCAACCTCAAAGCGACAGTGACGCCACAAATCCGTCCTGTATCTGTTAGATCTCCTCAAATCTAATTCCTAAAACCTGCGTGAGTCATGCCCTGACTTTCTGCTGGCCATAACCTCAGGCCCTGCGCGAAGAGCTGTTTAGACACTCTACTTCCGCGCAAAAACCTGAGCTGCCAACTCACTATCACTCAACGCTTTTACCCACGAGGACGGTGGAAGCGCTGTTGCGTGAGATACACAGCATGACAATACGTAGTAATGATCATCTGGATCTCGGGGTCGAAAAACGTTTCCTCCGCCTTCCCGAGGTCGAATTTGTAGTTGGGAAAAAACGCTCCTCGATTTACCGAGCTATCTCCGAGGGTAAATTCCCCGCGCCCTACGAGCTGGGCAGCAGCAGGTCAGTCGGCTGGCTGAGCACCGATATATCTGCCTGGATCCTCAGCCGAACGCGTGTGCAGCTTCGTGGGTGCTCCCACAATGGCTGAGGCTCCAATATCAACCTGTGCCGAACTAGAAAACCTAAGTGCATCTACCCACCCGGTGCGCGGATGCGTCGCTAAAATCGAGGCGATGAAAGCAAAGGCACTGGCCATGCCTCGAGCCGCAGAACCGAGCGCCACGGTTGTGGGAAGTACATCGCGCTCACTCCCACTTTGGCCTAATACCGATCGGGGAGTACCTAACATCGCATTACGCTCGGCGTTGTTCGGGGCAATTGCAAAGGGGGCACGGAGCTGCTTCGAGCGGGAAAATATTCCCGCTCAGAAAAACATCACGATCAGTTACACCGGCGCACAACTTGATCAGGGCGATCTGGACGTATGGCTGACCGTACTGCATTTGGCGAAAAATCAGCCCATCGATCAGGAATGCACCATTACCGCTTATGAGTTGTTGCAGCTGCTGCAATTAACGGACACCGGCGCAAATCGTAAAACACTCATCAGTCGCCTTAGCCGGCTGAGTGCCTGTGCGCTCGAGGTTCAGGCCGGACCACTGATTCATTTTGAGGGAAGTCTGATCAACAAATTTTCCCGTGATGAATACAGCCGCCAGCTCATAATTCGCCTTAACCCTGGTCTACACAAAATGTTCGCACACGACCAGTTCACCCAAATTCACTGGGGAGTTCGGCAAACACTAAATGGTCATTATTTAGCCCAATGGCTACACGCCTTCTACTCGAGCCATGCAGCCCCGTTTCCACTGAAGATTGAAACTCTCCATAGGTTGTCCGGCAGCAAAACCACCGATCAATCGAAATTTCGCCAGCTACTTCACAAAGCATTGGACGCCTTGAGCCGGTCGAGCACCGATCATGGGCAACCGTTCAGTTATTGCATGGAAGGCAATCTGGTAAAGATCGAAAAAACTCCGAGTAAAGCGCAACGCCGCCACCTGAATAAGCGCCAGGATGGGAAAAAAATACCGTTATTGCAGGCGGGAGATACCGTCGCAGCAGGTATGGGGTACCGTCATAGTAGGTAGCCCTTACCGTTGTAGCGAGCCACCTACCCTCTGACTATCTGACTCGAAACCCAGCAATGCCCTAGGTCCGGGGAGTTAGTCACCGGCTGCTAATCCTCCCTAATCCAAATCTAATCCATCTGGAGGAAAGTGAACCGGATATATGATCGCGTCAGCTTGCGGCCGATTTTGTTGAAAAACTAGGTGTCCGGCAGAGTCGCTTGTTAGTTGCCTGAAAAACGTCCAAATCGAGCGTTGCTACGTGAAATCTAGAGCAACTCGGCCACCACAAAGAATCAGATTTCAGCGTCAGCCACGTACTTTCGATAGCCGAAATCGCCAAGGGAGTTTTTCAACAGAATCGGCCAGAAGAGGACAATCGGCCACGCCTGCCCTAGGCTCTGGCTCTGGCTCTGGCTCAATTTAATTTGTGAAAAGATGAATTGGAAGCTGATGTCCATTCGGGTGAAACAGCACATAGGGTAGGCTTACTGAGTAGAGCAGCCATTTGCGCAACGTATAGATGATAGATGTGGAGTTCAGACCCGGTATGGATCTCGGTTCAAGCCCGGCCTCGCGTGGGCCGGCCGGCGCATATATCGAAGGCGAACTTGGTGCGCTCTATCTGCTCGCCCTGCTGACAGGCAATCGGGCGCCGGGAATGCCAGACGCCCGGGTCACCAGCGTCCGATTTCAAGGCACCGAACAAGGTTTTAAGCTGGACGACCTGATCGTTTTCGGCGTGGGGCCAGCCGGCGACTCTATCCTCGAAGTTCAGTCGAAGCGGGATATCGCTTTCTCTCCGGGGGACAGCATTTATCAGGACGTCGCCTCCCAGATCGCGCGGAGCGTGGTGGGTCCCGTTTCGGAGGATCGACACCTTCTCGGCATCGCGACGCAACGAACCAGCCGCAAGATTTCTGGCGCTTATCAGGACGTGCTCAAGTGGGCGCGAACCATGGAGAGTGCGTCGGCCTTCTTCACGCGGATAGGGGCCAGAGGCATCGCGAGCAAGGATATGCGCGATTTCGTCGCGACGACGCGAAGGCACTTGGTCGCCAATGGTGTCGCTGATGACGAAGATACGATCTGGCGGCTATTGCGGCGGATGCTCATTCTCGAATTCGACTTCGAGGCAACATCGCCGATCGCCCGGACCTATGGGCAGGCCCTCGCACGGACGGCGCTAGCTAACGAGGACGTCGGCCGCGCCGAGGCGCTGTGGAGCCGGCTGATCGACTTGTCAATCAAGACAGGGACCACCGGCGGTGAAATAAACCGAACAGCTCTAGAGGTCAATCTCGCAGAAGCGGGATTCCGGCTTGCTGGCGGCCGCGAATATGGTCCGGCGCGCGTCAGACTCACCGAGCTTGCGCACAACACGCTTGCACATATCGGCTCGAGCGTGGCGGGGGTGACCTTGCCGCGGCTAGAAGCAATCACTGCTGTAGACGATGCATCCGAAGTGCATCGTTTCATCGAGATCTGCGGGAGTCCTGGTGTCGGCAAATCCTGGGTCCTCCGCCATCTCGCTGAGCGTGTTGCGCGCCATGCGCCGATCATTGTCCTCGACCGGGACTCGACGCCTCCGGGGGGTTGGCTGTCGTTTTCAAACGCTCTCGGCATCCCAGGATCCGCTGTTGAATTCCTGACTGATCTGGCCGCAAGCGGCGGCGCGATACTCTTCATCGACGGCATCGACATGTTCGACGATACCGGGCGCCAGCGCACTATCACCGAGCTAATGAGGGCAGCGAGCGCGATCCCGGACTTCAAGGTGATCGCCACCATCCGCACGACCGGCAATGACGATGTCGAACTCTGGCTCGACGATCAGATAATTGCTGCAATGGGCGGCGCGTACGCGATACAAGTTGGCACCCTGACGGAGGATGAAATTGCGACCCTCGTCGATCAGGCGCCCGATCTTCGATCGTTGCTGGCCCCGAAGCATCCTGCAGCTGGACTTGCACGAAATCTCTACCGACTGTCCCGGCTCTTAAAGGTGCCTAGCGCTACCAGGATTCGGACCGAGGCAGCGATGGCCGGTTTCTGGTGGAGCAGTGCAGACGGCGCACCTGCAAACGACGTTCGCGCAGCGCAGCGTCTGATGGCAGCTCTCGCCGACAGCGCCATGAAGAGCGAAGAGGGTCTTGAAGTTGCCGAAGACTCAATGGCGCGCTCACATCTGATCGACGCATTAACGCTCAGGGAAGTGCGGCGCGACCGGCTCGACTTCTATCACGACGTGCTGCGTGACTGGGCGATAGGCAGCTATATCGCCGAGCACCCCCAGCGTCTGGCCAATTTAGACTTGAGTGTACCGGTCTCACCGCGCGTTGCCCGCGGCATCGAGTTCGCCGCGCGCCTCGCGCTGGAGTCGAGTGCAGATTGCAGCGTGTGGCTCCAACTTCTGGGGCAACTCTCGGCCCCTGGAGCGCATGGGTCCTGGCGGCGTCAGGCGATACTTGCCTTGCCGCGCTCGGAGGCCGGGTACGAATTGCTCGAAAAGTGCAGCGCCGGATTGCTTGCAAATGGGGCGGCTCTACTCGTCGAACTATGCACGACTATTGCTGCGGTCGAGACCGTGGCGACGGTCGACCTGATGACGATGCCGGACGGTACCAAGGCCGATCTCCCGCGCTCCTATCGAATCGATGTCACCGGCGCCGCCCTACTAGTGCTGCGCTGGGTGCTGACCCATGTGGCCGAGATTTCGATTCCGGCGATCAGCGCAGTGCTCGAACTAGTCAAGATACAGCTCTTCCTCCTCAAGCATCTTCAACAAGTCGCCAGCCAAACAGCTGTCATGCTGTTTGGCTGGCTACGACAGCTCGACGTCCGCGACGCCAAGGTGACGATCCGGGATGAGCGGGTCCTTGGGCGAACTGCGAGCGACGAACGAAGCAGTTTGATCGAGCAACTTCGCGTGATCGCTCTGTTGCTCGGCGAGTTCGCACCTGATGAGCTCAAGGCCTATCTCAGGGAGGTTGGAAACGAGCGGAACAGCCACAAGGTCGATGCGATCCGGAGTTTTTCGAAAGCGATCGCACCAGTTGCGCCCACTGAACTGGCGGCGCTCGTACTGACAAGCCTCCTTCAGAAGAGGGATCCGCGCAGCCGTCGCGACCGCATAATGCAGCAGACCTTCACCTTCGCCGACAGCAGCTATTTGCCGGCCTCGCCGGCTCAGCCCCCATTCTTCGATCTGTTGGATTCTGTCCCCGTAGAAGGGTTGAAGCTGATCCGGGCACTGGTCGCGGAGGCGATAACATTCAGCACCGACGCGCGTGCGCCGGCAGACTCTGGCTTCACCATCGATTTCGGTGACGGTCCGCGCCTCTTTCCCCGAACCGACAGTTATCTCTGGTCGCGGGATCAATGCCGCGATTATTCGGCTGCCTCCGGGCTAAAGGCGCTAGAGGCCTGGAGCCAGCAAAGGCTCGATGATGGCGCCCCGGTCGATGAAGTACTCGCCGATATCCTCGGGCCTGAGGGCAGCTGTGCGGCATATCTCCTGATCGCGGTCGATGTGTTGCTTTCGCATTTCGACGCAGCGCGCGATGCGCTGGCTCCGTTCATTGCCGTCCCGGCGCTGCTGGCCATCGACCGTATGCGTCGGGACAATGATCACCTAAGACTCGGGTTGGATCAGTTTGTGATCGGGAAGGAACCGAACGCCAAGATCAAGCTCGCCGACTTGAAGGGCCGCCCGTCGCGACGCGCATGCTTGTTCGACGCAGTGCATTTTTATCTGGGGGACGATCCAGTGGCGAATCGTCTGCGCGAGCAACTAGGTGCCGCGGTCGAGAGTCTCGACCCCATTCAACCCTACTCGAACTGGAGTGACGCGCGGCTCATCGCGCGGGTGGCCTACAACATGCTGCAGCGATCGAACTGGATCGATACCGAGGATGGAAAGCTGCTATATCAGTCGCCAGCGGACGAGACCGCGCACTTGGAGGAGATGGAAAAGCAGCGGCTCTCATTCATTCGTTCGAACGAGATTGAATCGCGCATCGAGTTAGCGGTCGCCGGCGGAGGTGAACACGCTACCGCCGCGACGGCGCGCGATGCGGTAACCTATGCGGGCGGCGATCTTCCCGACGATAGGGATACCGATTACCTCAAGTCGCGCTCAACCCGGCTTATCACGACGGCCTTACTGGTGGCTCGCGACGGTGACGACGCTCTTCTCGCCACCGAGGAGGCGTGGGTCCGGCAGGTCGTCGCCATCGCGCTTGAGGAGCACTCCGATCGCGGCGGCGGATCAGAGGATACGCTGCGCTTCAATCGGCCGGCGCTTGCCATCCTTGCTCTGATACATCTCTGGGCCAGGAAGGGGAGTCAGACGGACCGGAACGCGCTGATCCGGCTCGCGACGCGCGAGGATCGCAGTGCGGCGCCGGCGTTCACAGCCGGACTCGGACGGATGCTCAAATTCGAGCCCAAGCTCTTTAAGGCAGCAATGCGCGCTGCGTTCGCAAGCTTGACTTGGCGGTGGAAGAGCTACGACGAAGAGGACGAGGCAGAGCATGCTCGCTTCGGCGCGGGGCGGGCCGCGGCGGTAGATGCTGAGGTCGCAGCCGAGATTGCCTGGCTGGATGGAGAGGCCGAACCTGAGTGGCCGTTCTGGCCCGAGGAACGCCCGCGTCTGCGGCGCGGATCGCGCATCCACGTTCCTGAACTTACAACGCCGACAGAGCTCAGGGAAGACGAGACGATAAAGTCTGCAGTCACCGAGCAGTCGTCGCTCATTCATGTCGACAGCAAGGCGGCAGCGCAATGGCTGGCGATCCTCCAGGCAGCCCCAAAAGGGTCGATCGATTGGCGACAGGAGCTGGTTGAGGCCTATGTCGACTGGACCTCGCGTATCAACGGGTTAGGTCTGCCGGTAGATATCGAGATCGATCGCGATCCCCACAGCTGGAATCTGCACTACTACGCGCTTTTCGCCGAGCGGCTGCTCGACGCCAACGATTCGGCGTTCGAAGCTGATCTGAAGCTCGTGACAGATCTACCGGATCAGACGTTTGGCGAGATCGCGCAGACTGTCATCCATTCGGCCGACGCGCTCTATTGCAATGATCCGCTGCGTCCGGCCGCACGGCCTGCCGATTTACGTGCCCGCTTGGCGCATCGTGTTATGGCGCTCCACCGGTGGCGATATGCTCACGATCCGGCCAGTTCACGGATCGACACGCAGATCGGCGGGATCGTCGCAAAGGTAATGCTGAACACCTACAACCCGTTCAACGGGACGCAAAGCTATCTGCCGCCCGTACTATTCGACCGTGTCGACCCGCTCCTTCCAAGCATAAGACCGCTGCTACCAGGGGGGCCGACAGCCTTCGTGGCGCTGTGCACGATGAACCTCCTCCTCGTTGGAACGCGCGCGCGCCATCTAGACTTCCTGCTTGAGGCGACCGAGGCTTGGTTTGGTCGCACGGAGGCGCCAGGACTGTGGATCGAACTGGGCATCGGACACAAGGTAGTTCAGTGGTTAGCAGCTGTGATGATCCAGGAGCCGGAATTGCTCCTACCCAAGCATCCGATGCGCGCCCGTATCGACCGCATGCTCGGGCGGTTAGTCAGCGTTGGTGTTGCGGAGGCCCATGAACTCGAATTGAAGGTCGAAATGGCAGCCAATGGCCTCTCCTGACCGAAAGCGATGAAGACTCATGAAAATACGTAGGAATGAGCATTCTAGCGTAGCTTATTCCCAGCTATTTTCTTTTTCCCACACGCGCAAACTAAAAGTGTATTGCGCACGCGCGCTCTGAGAATCCAAGGTCACCTCCGTTATCGCCGACTAAGGACTTCATATATAAATAGGTGTACTTATGTTCACCTTTTTTGCCTAATAGCTGACCAGTGAACGCCCGCAGCCCCACGAAAGTGCACATATGTTCACCTTTTGTAGAGCACTGCTGGCTAGTAATGACAGAAAATGTCGAAAAGGTGCACTTAAGTTCACCTTTTCGCACTTTTAAAGAGTTCAGATACACATGCCCACCGTACTAGAAATCGCTTGCAGGCAATTAATTTTCTATGAAATGATTCGGTTGCTTAAAAAAAATCAGCACATGGTGGCTGACTAAGTGAGCTGCCCTTAAGCAGCATATTTTTCTAGCCTCTCCTCAACAGAGACGGCTTTTCTGGATGGGGTCTCAGGCCACGCCAGCTCTCGCATTTACCCTTCTAGCTCTATGACACTACCGCTGACACTGCTCAGCAGGTGCGTAGCAGCAGCTCAACACTCACCACCGATGCGGTCCATTTAGGCCATCAGCCTGACAGGCCGAAATGCATTTACGGTAAGCAGCGAGCTCTCCATTCCCGTACTGCGGCGTACTGAATCGCCCCAGGTTTTCTAGACACTCTCCAGGATCTGGAAATAGCGCTTTTCAAACTCTACCGGCGACAGCTGTTTGTTGAAGCCGTGCCGGCGTTTTGGGTTGTAGAACATCTCGATGTAATCGAAAACATCAGCGCGAGCATCCTGCCGGGTGCTGTAGATCTTTCGCCTGATCCGCTCCCGCTTCAGCAGCTGGAAAAAGCTTTCCGCTACCGCATTGTCATGGCAGTTGCCGCGTCGGCTCATGCTGCCAAGCAAGTTGTTGGCTTTCAGGAAGCTCTGCCAGTCACCGCTGCTGAACTGACTACCCTGGTCTGAGTGAATCATCACTTCCTGCTTTGGCTTACGCCGCCAAACCGCCATTAGCAATGCATCAATAGCCAGATCGCTGGTCATTTGCGGCTTCATTGACCAGCCAATTACCTGCCGCGAAAACAGATCGAGCACCACCGCCAAAAATAACCAGCCCTCATAGGTGCGGATGTAGGTTATGTCCGTAACCCAGACCTTATTGGGTTCGGTGACATTGAATCGACGCTCAAGATGATTCGGTGAGGCCACTGGAGGCTTGCCACCATAACGGCCCGGCCGACGCCGATACCCTGTCTGCGAGCGCAGTCCTTCCTGGCGCATTAATCGAGCAACGCGATGCCTGCCGCACTGTTCTCCAAGCTCACGCAGGTCGTCATGGATTTTGCGGTAGCCGTACACACCGCCACTCTCTAGCCACGAGTGCTTGATTAGGCCAAGCAGACGTTGATCATCCTTGGCCCGTGCCGACTTCGGTTTAGCCAGCCAGGCGTAGTAACCGCTGGCATGTACTTTCAGGGTCAGGCACAGACGGCGAACCGAATAGTCTGCGGATAGCTGACTGATAAAGGCGTACTTCAGCCGCACTCCTTGGCAAAGTACGCGGCGGCCTTTTTTAGGATGTCTCGCTCTTCGGTCACGCGCTTGAGTTCAGCACGCAGACGACGCAGCTCAGCTTGCTGATCATCCTCTTGCAGGCGTTGCTCTGCGGGTTTGCTGTAGCGCTTCACCCAGGCATACAGGCTGTGTGTCGACATGCCCAAACGAGCCGCTACCTCAGCCACCGGCAGACCTCGCTCAGTGACCTGTTTGACGGCTTCGATTTTGAATTCTTCGGGATAACGCGGGTTGCTCATGGCACCTCCTAATGGGCCGTATTATGAGGCCTGGAGGTGTCTACGAAACTAGGGGCGATTCATTATTCATTATTAACGTCTGCAAAACTAACGGTTCACTAAAGCCTGCGTATCCTCAGACGTTATTAAATGTAGCGACAGTGAACTCGCGATAGCGATGGTTGGGCGCAATGATCGAGGGTCAAGCCGCGATTAGGCAAGGTGCTTTGTAACCCCGCAAAGCCTTGGTCTTATGGCCGCGCATCAGGCGATGCGACGCGGGGACTTGCCACAGATTTCAGCAGCCTCCAGCAACTCATTCGCCTGCCTCTGCGACTTACCGGGTGTGGCAGCCTTTATCCAGTTTTAGAGAGACGTCGAGGGATACGCTGATCTCTGCTACTGAATATCCATGCCCAACGACCTTCCTAGCGGCTTCGGCCTTGAATTCTGGGGTGGAGCCGTTGGCTGTTCATAGACTGCTTCCTAGGTTCAAAGCATAGGCAGAGATGTCTAGCGGGGCGCGGAGAGTCCAGCTATTAGTCTCACACAACAATAAAGCCCTTGCAGAGGCCACTTGGCGCTATTCATCCCCTGGCACTTCAGCGAAGATAGCCACCACTCGTCGCAGCCTCTTATCAGGCTCTGGACGAAGAGTCGTCGAGCGCAGCTCTGGCGCGGCGAAGATCGTGTTGCTATCACCTAGGCTGACGGCGGGGCTGAGTCCTGCTCAGTTCGCTTGATTTAATGCCTCGCGATTTTTGACCCGCGCTCCTGCACACAGGCACTGTTCGCTTCAGGTCTAGGGCTGTTGTGTTCCTTAACTACGTCCAGATGCCCATGACTAATAATATTGCTTCTGCGCCTGCGGCCCCGGTCAACTCCCGGGCACGTGTCCTGCTTGCCAGCTTGATCGGCACCACCATCGAGTTCTACGACTTTTACGTGTACGCCACGGCAGCCGTGCTGGTGTTCCCTCACCTGTTTTTCCCACCGGGCAACGAGACCACCGCCCTGCTCGCCTCCTTTGCGGTGTTTGGCGCGGCGATGATTGCCCGGCCACTGGGGGCGATATTTTTCGGCCATCTGGGTGATCGACTAGGGCGTAAAACCACCCTGGTGATTGCCCTGCTGACCATGGGTATTGCCACCTTTTTGATCGGCCTGCTCCCCACCTACGCCATGGTCGGCTGGGTCGCACCGCTGTTGCTGGTATTCCTGCGTCTGGCCCAAGGCTTTGCCATTGGCGGCGAATGGTCGGGGGCGGCACTGGTGGCCACCGAGAATGCCCCCAAAGGCAAACGCGCGCTGTTTGGCACCTTCCCGCAGTTGGGCGCACCACTGGGCTTTATCATCGCCAACGGGCTGTTTTTGATCGTCGCCGCGCTGCTGCCTTCGGTTGATCCGTCACGGCCTTCCGAGGCGTTTTTGGATTGGGGCTGGCGTATTCCGTTCTTGTTCTCCGCAGTGATGGTGATCATCGGTCTGTGGATTCGCATGAACTTGGTGGAAAGCACCACCTTCACCAAGACCCAGAACCAAGGCAAAGTGGTGAAGTTGCCTCTGGCCGAAGTGACCCGTAAACACTGGCGTGAGCTGGTGCTGGGCACCTTCTACATGCTCGCCACCTATGTGCTGTTCTACCTGATGACCACCTTCAGCCTCAGCTACGGCCGCGCACCTCTAGAAGCGGCACCGGGCAAGCTGCCAGGGCTGGGTTACAGCTACAACGAGTTCGTCTTGATGTTGATTGCCGGGGTGGTTTTCTTCGGCATCTTCACCTTGCTGTCCGGGCCTTGGGCGGATCGTTTTGGCCGACGTAAAACCCTGATCTGGGTGACCCTGGGTATTATCCTGTTTGGCCTGTGCTGGGTGCCATTGCTCAACGCCGGTTTTGTTGGCGTGATGCTGTGGCTGATCTTAGGCTTTAGCCTGATGGGCATGACCTTCGGGCCCATGGGCGCGCTGTTGCCAGAGCTGTTCCCCACCAACGTGCGCTACACCGGCTCGGGGATCTCCTACAACGTATCGTCCATCCTTGGCGCCGCACTGGCGCCGTTTGTGGCCGTATGGCTGTGGAGCCTGGGCGACGGCAGCCCGGCGTGGGTCGGTGTGTACCTGGCCGCCATGGCCGGTTTGACGCTGTTAGCGCTGCTGTTGGGCAAGGAAACGCGGGATATTGATATCGAGGCTTAAGCCTGTGCTTTGATGCCTGTTGAATCAAAACGGCAGCCCACGGGCTGCCGTTTTTTATGGGCACAGGCTAGGCGAGCGGTCATTCGCGCCCTATCTGTGGTGGCGCAGAACGCGAGGGGGGAGGGGGGATGGGTGAAGCGTCATCCACCCTACGAGGTGTGAGTCTCGAGTAGAGTGCAATCGCCGCACAAGCGCTTGCACCTTATTGGGGTGAGCTAGCAGCACCTTCTTCTGGGCACAAAAAAGCCCGTCGAAACGGGCTTAGGTCGTGTGGGGAAGGCGTGGCCGCAGCCACGCCGGTTAGGGTTACACCATGATCTGGTTGTTTTGCAGCAGGGTCAGCAGATCGGTGTGGGTGTCCACCAGGGTCACCACCTCGGTGAAGTTGGACTGCTCGCCAGTGCCGTCACGGTCAATGCTGATTACCGTGTCGTTACCGCGAATTGCCACGTTCAGATAGTCGAGGATGCCTTTGGCTGAGTGATCCAGCGTCAAGCCATCCTCACCCTTGTAGAACGACAGCGGGCCGCTGTAGTCCAGCAAGTCACTGAGGTCGATCACATCAGCGTTGGCATCCTGAGTGACATCACCCACATGGAAGCCATAGACA
The DNA here is from genome assembly GCF_025465995.1 of Pseudomonas sp. 5P_3.1_Bac2. Lineage (GTDB taxonomy): Bacteria > Pseudomonadota > Gammaproteobacteria > Pseudomonadales > Pseudomonadaceae > Aquipseudomonas. The sequence goes on from NZ_JANLNY010000027.1 coordinate 144,314, forward strand.
CTGTCGTGACCGTTACCACCGGAACCATCGACGCTATCCAGCAAGCGATACAGCAAGGTGTCGTTACCCCCATTGGTGAGGTAGTACACGTCGTTGCCGCCGCGACCTTCAAAGACGTTGTTGGCTGCGTTGTCGGTGAAGGTGTCGGCCTTGTCACTGCCGGTTAAACCTTCGATACCGACCAGCTTGTCCACCCCCTGCCCTTCGGCCACCCCGGTTTGCAGGTTGGCGTTGATGGCATTGGCCGAGCGACTGTAATCGACCACATCCATGCCGCCATCGGCGCTCCAGTGCGGGCCGCCAGACATCACATGATCCCAGCCAGCACCACCGGTAAAGGTGTCGTTGCCTTCGGAACCAAAGAAGGTGTCGTTATAGCCCGAACCGACAATGCCGCCGACGCCGATAGTGTCGTTGTTGGCCGTGTCACTCTCGGCCGTCAACACATAAGCATCGTGGGCCTTACCGGTGGTCAAACCACCCCAAGACTGGTTAAGGGTGGTGTTGGTATAACCACCCTGCTCAGCCACGGCGCCAACATGGTTAACCACACCGTTTTCAATGCGCAGCAGTTGCACCGAGTAGGTTTCGTTGGCATCCAGACCATAGAAACTCACCAAGCCCAAGCTGTTGCTGGTGCCGGAGGTTTGTGGGTTGATGATCTGTGTGGAAACCAGCTCGCCCTTGGAGTTGTACAGCTTGACGGTGTTGCTATAGAAAACGTTCAAACCGTTCTGGTCGAGGATGCGCACATGCATGCTGGTGCCATCGGCCACGCGGTTGTTGTTCTTCACCAACAAGCTCGGCGCCGAACTGTCTCCAGCCACCACGGCCGCGTCCGCGCCTGGGCGATAGAGGACCAGGTCAATGGCGCCGTCCCAGTCGTAGTCCAGGGCAGCCGCACCGGAGATTTCATCTTTTTTGTAGGTCCCCAGCACGACACCGCTTCCGGCCCAAGTGTTGTTGCCCTGGTTCAGATACAGAGTCAGGTCCATCTGGCCGGTAATGGGGCTGTAATAATCGCCCATACGCGGCACCTCGATGACGTCCATCTTGCCGTCGTGGTTCCAGTCCATGGCCACGGACGTGGCCCCCTCAACGTTGTCTCCAAACCACAGTGCATCCTTGTCGGTGGCCAACAAACCGCCCTGGCCATCGTTGAGATAGATCCGGCTCTCGTTGGAGTTCGCACCGTTTTTCGAGCCACGGTTAAGGTACAGGTCAAGCCAGCCATCGCCGTTAAAGTCCGCCCAGGTCATGGCGATTGTCACGTCGCCCAGGTCCATCCAGCCTTCGTTACGGAATACCCCGGTGTAGTTGCTGTACTGACTAAACTCGGCGCCATCGTTATACAGAACAGCTAAGCCTGTACCGCCGTTGCCAGCTAAAGTACTGCCGTTGTAGTTGGAGTGCGCGGTGATATCAACGCGACCGTCGTTGTTGAGGTCGACTGCCGATACTTCATGCAGGACGACTAGATTCGACGGCGTTGCCCCACCAGGGTTACCAGCAGCACGCCCCGCTACTTGCTCAGCACTGATAACACCTTTGTCGTTCTTGAAGAAGCTGATCGAGTCAGCCTCGGAGTCACCGAGCACAAAGTCCAGATAACCATCACCATAACGGTCATAGGCAATTGCACCACCTAAGTGGTTGAGCGTGCCCTGGGCAAGAGCCTTAGGTTGATAAGTACCGTCGGCATTCTGGAGCCAATAAGCAGTATTGGCCCCACCATAGGTACTGATCTGCGACATCACATCAGCCAAACCGTCGCGGTTGATATCTGCAAACACGATCGAGTTGGTAAAGTGCTGGTAAACATCATCGATGTTTACGTTAGCACCGCCGCCGTTGGCAATTGTTGGCTCGGCCAGATACACCGAACTGTAATCAGTTTGGTTTTGCGCGGTGTAAACCCGCCCGGCGTTAGCCTTAGATGTGCCGGACGTGCCCCGCACACTCTGGTAGAACGTCAGAGAACCATCCTGATTTAGGGTGACCGCTGCCGCGTTCATACCCAGAGTATCGGTATCGGTGGTGCCCCCCCAGCTCTGCTCAATAATCGTTGCGGCTGTATCGCCTTCGCTCACCCCAATACTGGTCACGGCGCTCATCCCGGAGCGGTTACCCGCTTCGTCCCAGACCACAAAGGCCAGGTTTTGCGCGCCGCTCGGCAGGCTGGTGCTTAGGCTCCAGGTACCGTCTGCATTGGCTTTGACGTAACCGATAACGGTATCCAACCCCTCCTGATAGGTGCCATTGCCATTCACGTCGCTGACCAACGACACCAGTGCGCCGGCCTCAACGCGCCCGTAACGCTCACTGTCGAAGGTATGCACGCTATTGCTGTTGAGCGCCTGCGTGATCTCCGGTGCGGCAATGATGCGCTCTGGGGAATCCAGATCGACCACGACCCGATACCCCTCCTCGGCAAACTCGGTATTGCTCGCCAGGTTGCCCGCGTCGTCGATCACCCGCAGGTGATAAACCAAGCTGGTGCTGCTGGTGAATTCAGGCAGCGCCAGGCTCCACTGCGTACCGCCTTGCAGCGCCAGGTTAGTCCAAGTACGACCACCATCCAGGCTGATCTGCAAGTACTCGTCCTGTGGCAACACATGGCTCAGGGTGCCTTGTAAGGTCACCGTTTGATCACGGGTGATGTGGTCATTGTTGAGCTTGTTCACGCTATCGCTGAACGGCACATCCAGACCATGGGTGGTGTCGCGGGTCAGGCTGTTATCCGTGCTCAGCTTGGCGCCGTCTGGGCCGGAGGCATCCGGACCGCTGGTGTCGATCTGCACAGTTTGGCTGGTGCTGTTGCCCAGGTTAGCCGCCGCGTCGATAACCCGCGCCTGCAACTGATGCTCACCATCGGCCAAGATTTGCCCTTGCAGGTCAGCCGTCCAGTGGAGGCCGTCACGCACGGCGACCACCCAGGTGCTGCCATCGACGCTGACTTCCACCCGCTCACCCGCCGCCAGCTCACGATCCAGCGAGCCGTGAACCAACAGGCTGTTGTCGTTGGTGATGAAGTCGCTGCTGCTTACGCCGCTGTCATCACTGATCGAGTCAATGCTGACCTTCGCCTCAGGCACGCTGACATCCACCTGCACCACTTGCTCGGCATAACCCAGCTGGTTATTGGTTAAGTCCACTACCCGTGCTTGATAGGTGAATTGACCTTGATGCAGGGTCTGATCCTGCAGCGACCAAGTGCTGCCGATGACGCTGGCATACACCCAGGTTTTGCCACCGTCGTTGGATACCTGCACGCGCTCGCCCTGCAACAGCTCGCCGCTCAGAGTACCGCTAACCGTCAGGCTGCTATCGCTGGTGATGAAGTCGCCGACCACACCGGTGTCATCACTGATGGCATCGATGCTGATGGTGATTGCCTCGCTCACCGGCATGATATGAATGCCATGCCCCGCGCTCATCGCGCTCTGGTTGTCCGCCGCGTCCGTCGCCGTGACCGTGAACAGATGCTCGCCAAACGGCAGTGGATCAACCGGGGTAATGCTCCAGTTGCCCTGCAGATCGGCATAGGTGCTGCCGATTTCTTTGCCGTTGTCGAACAGACGAATCAGCGCCCCAGCTTCGGCACCACTGCCGACCACCTGCGGATGTTGGTCATCGGTGTAAGCACCATTGGCGATAGGACCTGTCTGATCGCCCTGATCATCAATCACCTGATCAATGTTCGGCACGCTTGGCGCGGTGACATCGGCAACGCCGGTTTCACTTGGCGCACTGATATTGCCGGCCGGGTCTGTAACCGTAACCGTGGCTTTTTCACCCTCATTCAGTGGGTTGGGTTTAATCGCCCACTGGCCGTCTTTATCCACGGTGGTGGTCAAGGTGGTGTTATCTGGCAGCTTAACCACGATGGTTCCGCCTGCCTCAGCACTACCGCCCAAGCCTGCTTGGTTATTGCTTTCAATGCTCGGGGCATCCGGCGCGATCAGGTCAGCCTTACCAGTAGGGGTTTGCCCGCTGATATTGCCGCTTGGGTCGCTCGCGGAGACTTTACCTTCCTCAGCGTTAGCTAGCGGGTTGGGTTGCAGCGTCCATTGGCCATTGGCATCGACTTGGGTGGTGACAGTGTTGCCATCGTCCTTGGTCAGGGTGATGGTGCTGCCCACTTCGCCAGTACCGCTCAGACCGCCGAGGTTGTTGCTGTCTACCGTCGGTGCATTCGGTGCGGTGATATCGGCAACGCCGGTTTCGCTAGGCGCACTGATGTTGCCGGCGGGGTCAGTGACCGTAACCGTGGCTTTTTCGCCGTCATTCAGTGGGTTGGGTTTAATCGCCCACTGACCGTTTTCATCAACCGTAGTCGTCAGGGTGTCGCCATTGGGCAGTTTAACCAAGATGGAGCCACCGGCCTCAGCGCTGCCGCCCAGACCTGCTTGGTTGTTGTGTTCAATGACCGGAGCATCCGGCGCAGTGACGTCGGCTTTACCCGTGTTAACCGGCTCGCTGGTATTGCCGGCTGGGTCAGTGATAGTCACTGTGCCCTGCTCGCCGTCTTCCAGCGGGTTCGGCTTGATCGCCCACTGGCCGTCGGTATCGACAGTGGTGGATACGGTGCTGCCGTCCGGTAACTTGACCACGATATTGCCGCCAGGCTCGCCAGTACCGGCCAGGCCTGCTTCGTTGTTGCTTTCAATCACAGGCGCCTCTGGAGCGGTGACGTCAGCTTTACCGGTGTTAACCGGCTCACTGGTATTGCCGGCTGGGTCAGTGATAGTCACTGTGCCCTGCTCGCCGTCATCCAGTGGGTTCGGTTTGATCGCCCACTGACCGTCGGTATCCACAGTAGTGGACACAGTGGTGCCATCAGGCAGTTCCACCACGATGGTGCCGCCCGCTTCGCCGGAACCTGCCAGACCTGCTTCGTTATTGCTTTCAATCACAGGCGCTTCTGGAGCGGTGACGTCAGCTTTACCGGTGTTAACCGGCTCGCTGGTGTTGCCGGCTGGGTCAGTGATGGTCACTGTGCCCTGCTCGCCTTCATCCAGCGGGTTCGGTTTGATCGCCCACTGCCCGTCGGTATCCACAGTAGTGGACACAGTGGTGCCGTCTGGCAGCTCAACCACGATGGTGCCGCCCGCTTCACCAGTGCCGGCCAGGCCTGCCTCGTTGTTGCTCTCGACCACGGGTGCATCGGGGCTGAGCAAATCAGCCGCGCTGGTGATGGTCTCAGCACTGACGTTGCCACTTGGATCAGTCGCCGTGACCTTACCTACCTCACCATTAGCCAGCGGGTTAGGTTGCAGTGCCCAGTTACCCTCGCCATCCGTTTGCGTGATGACAGTGCTGCCATCCGGCTTGGTCAGGGTAATGATGCTGTCGGCCTCGGCTG
>NZ_JANLNY010000024.1 GCF_025465995.1 Pseudomonas sp. 5P_3.1_Bac2
GGTGAAACGCTTCTTCATGTCCAATCTCCTGGGTTCTGGGATTGGACTCTAAAGCTGAGCGCTACTCAAATCGGGGGAGACGTCGAGACATGGCCACTGCCCCATCGGTGGGACAGCGATATGGAAAACCTGTAGTGCTAAAAATTGAAGCCCTGCAAATGTACCAGCAGAGCTTGAAGTTTTCTCAGGCTGAGAATGGCGTATGGTTAACGAGTCAAGTCCCCATTTTTTTATACATCAGGAATAGCCTTCGTCTCCGACCCGATCAGCCTTATAACGAGCAGATTCTTCTTTGGCAGCACTAAACCATTCAGAAAAACCAGAGTAAGAAAAGCTATCCCAAGGACTTGATTTCGGCCTTGAGTAATCATAAATCCGAACACTTGAATCCCCTCCCTTGCCTCCATCAAAGCAAGCGAGAACCACCCAGCCATCATTATACAATCCAGACTCATCTTGAATAATTGCAAATGGAACCAGAGCAGTCCCTGGAAACTTCAAAAGCATAGAACCATAATAAAAGAGAGAGAGCGCCATATCTTTCGTTAGAAAACGCCAAGGCGCTATATCTATCTCACCAGCCAAAACCACATTTAGATAGTCCGTAGGAAGTTGAAAACCATCTGGCAAAATTGGAAGTTCATACAAAAAAGGCTTCATCATTTCCCGCCTCCAGAAATACGTGGTGGCTCTGTTGAACCGTAAGGATTGGAAGCAGAAAAGCCCCCTGACTGTTTATTTATACGGCCAGTTATTGCCTCTCCCCAAGTATCAAAATTCTGCCACCCTCTCGCCTCTTGAATAGCAGGCGTCAATGGATCGTCAAATCTACGAACGCTAGCATTCACGTCAATCCCCGCTTCTCTGGCAGCAGCAATTCGAGTGTTATCCATACTAGTCAGCTTACCATCCGGCATTTTCACGACATCAACCGGATCACCTTTCCAGCCATTGGTTTTCATGCTCTGGACTAAATCGTCGTAGGTGTAGTTCGTGCCAGAAATCCGATCTGTCTTGTTAAACGAAACAGTATTCTGCGAGAAGCGAATCTCATCAGCAGCATAAGTTGCTGCATTGCCTAGGTAATCCCCCCATTTTTAATCTTCGCCAGAACTAGAACTCACCTGCATTGAAGTAAAAACGCTTTGAACGTCACTTTTATTGACGGCATTGAGTGCTGCGTTGGGGAGTACTGTATTGCGGTCTTTCTAAAACGGTTTTATTCGGTTCGGTGGGTTGTTAAGCGGCAAGTTGCCGGGTGCAGCCTGCCGCTCCAAGGGTTAGAACGACTTACTTACCCCCAGCACCACCGTTGCAGCGCAGAGGTCGTCGTAGCCGTTGTAGCTGTAGCATTCGCTTTTCGACAGGTCGCTGGCGACGTAGCTCAGGGACCAGTCGAGGGACAGCAGGGATTTGCTTAGGCCCACTTCCCATTCGTTGTAGCGGCTGCGTAGTTTGCCGTTGCTGCGTTCCAGTACGTCGTCTTTGAAGTCGACTTCGCCGTAGCGCAGGTTGAGGCCCAGCTCGTAGGGCAGTTCGGTTTGGTAGCCGAGGTAGAGGTAGGAGGAGCTGTTGTCGTTCAGGTTGGGCGTATAGAAGCCGCCGACGTAGAGGCCATAGGCGTTGAACTGGAAGCCGGCTTCGTCGGACTTAAGTGAAGATTGGTGGGTGTATTCGTAGTGCAGGTAGCTGAGGTCGAGGCTTAAGTTGTCGTCGATGGCCCAGTTGTAGCCGAGCATGTAGTCGATCTCTTGGCGGGTGCGGCTGCCGCTGCCGAAGTCGACGTTGGAGCTCCAGATACCGGCGTAGGCGCCGCTGCTGTGCTGCAGCGTGGCGCCGCCTTGTAGGGCAGGGTCGCCGAGGGTTTGGGAAATGCCGCGAAAGCGATAGTCGCTGACCAAGGCCGCGTTGAGATCGAGGCTCCAGTCTTCATTCAGGGTCACCGCTTGCGCGGCAGCACTGGCGGCTAAGCAGAGGCTGGCACAAGCCAAGCGCAACAATTTATTCAAGATTCACCCCATATACAGCTGACATAGGCCTGGCGTGCCAGGCGGGTTAGATGGTGGTGCTGGGCGCACAAAAGGGCGAGTTTACCGTATTGGCGTAACGAGGGCGGTCTGATGCCCGCGCCGTTTAGTTGCGTTTGAGCGTTGCCAGGTACTGCGTTTAAGTCGCTGCTTAAGCCGTGTTGGGTGGCCGAAGCTGTTTGCCTCAGGCCAATGGCGCGAGGTTGTTCAGGTTGGTCATGCACGGCATTCGACAGACGGTAGCGCCTGCCCAGCGTCGGGCCACCGTGGTGCTACAGCCGTGCTAAGGCACACGGCTGCGCAGTGAAGGGTTACAGCAGGGGGATGGCGTAGTTGACCAGCAGGCGGTTCTGATCGGTGTCTGCCACTGCGTTGCCACGTAGCGCAGCGTTACGCCAGGACAGCCCCAGGCCTTTGAGTGGGCCGCTTTGTAGGCTGTAGTCGAGGCGAAAATCGCGCTCCCATTCCTCTTGCGTCCCGGCGCTGGCGGTTTGGATATTGCTGCCGCGCAGATAAGCCACTGAGGCCTTTAAGCCGGGAGCGCCGAGGGCGCTGAAGTCGTAGCTGTATTCGGCAAATGCGGTGCGCTCACCGGCGCGGGTAAAGTTGTGAATTTGTCGGTCTGTGAGTAGGTAGACACTGGCACCGGCGGCGCCCTTATTGCCCTCTAGGCCGCCTTGGTTGGCCTGGACAAACGCACTGTTGTGCGACACCTGCTGATAGCCCGCTAACAAGGCGTGTTCGCCATAGCTGTAAGTCAGCGCCGCGCTCCAGGTGTGGTTGTCGATTTCGCCGGAGCCATCGTGACTGTAGCCGCCCACGCGATAGCCTTGCGCGCGGCCGCTGCTTGAGGCGTTGGCGCCATCGGCGGTGGTGCGAAAGTAGCGCAAGTCGAGTTTGAGGCTGTGTAGGTCATTGAGGGTGAACTGCTCGGTGAGGCCGAGAAAGTGCTGGCGGTAATAGTCCTCGAGGTTGGCGTAGTAATACTGCGCCAGCAGCCCTGGCTTGGGCGTCCAATCCGCGCCGGCCAGCCATAGGTGATTACTCTCCTGGCTCGCGCCGCTGACCGCTAAGCCTGTGCGGTCCGATGAGGAGCGGCCCGAGGCCCGCTCAATCAAACCCGCGTTGAGGCTCAGGTTGTCGATGTCCTTGGAGTTGATCAGGCTGCCTTCAAAGGTTTGCGGCAGCAGACGCCCGTCGTTGCTGACCAATACCGGTAAGCGGGTTTGCAAGGTGCCATAGCGGATTTCACTGTGCGCCACTTTGGCTTTGGCGGTGAGGCCCAGGCGACTGAATTGATTGACTACCGAGCCGTCGCTCTCCAGCGGGAAGAGTTGCCCGGGAGTGCGGTCGCTGTAGGATTTATGCGCCTTGCCGCCGCTGTCCAAACGCACGCCGAGCAGGCCTAGGGCGTCCACGCCAAAGCCAACGGTGCCTTGGGTAAAGCCAGAGCTGAGGTTGAGTTGGAAGGCTTGCCCCCATTCCTCGTTTTGCCCGTTGTAGGCCGCTTTGCCGCGTTCGCTTTGGCTCTCGCGATTGTCGTTGTTGAAGTACAGATTGCGCAGGCTCAAGGTGGCCTGGCTGTCTTCGATAAAACCTGCTGCGTGGCTTGCTTGGCTCAGCATGGCTAATGTGGTCGCTAATCTTGTAATTGTTGGTTTCACGGCATTCCTCCATGACAGGCAATGCCGATTGGTTGGCCGGTATGGCATTGCCCCAGCTCATCCCCATAGGGGCCGGTGCGGCCAGTTATAGGGCTTCGTCGGGGTGTCTCAGGTGGGAATATTCCGAAAGTGGCTAGGCGCACCGCGCCGTTGGGCCGACCAATTGTGCTTATGGCCTAGGGGCGTGTTGCCAAGCGCTGATACTTGGCCATGACGCTGAATCCGCAGGTAAAGCCAGGGATTGCAGGCACCACGCTGAGGCCCGCAGGAGCTGGTTAGGGGAGCGGCAGAGCACGCGCTAATGCCTGCGCGAAAACCGTTCGCCGGGAGAGCCCGGCAGAATGTGCGCGGCGTCTAAAAACCGAGACAGCACTAGGCGTGCGGGTTGGCTATCTGGTCAGGAATGTACTTTAAAGTCATATCCTCAATATTACGTTCCTGCACCGGCCTGAGTGTGAGAGCTGCCATGTTAGAAGCCTTGGCACGTACTGAACGCAGATTACTGATCGTTGATCCCTGTAATGAATGCGAAAAGTTAATACCCATATTGAGAACAAGCGGCTGGAGCGTCGAGTTGCGCGGGCTGGGTGAAGGTTGCGCAGCACATTACGACGTTGGCTTGCTACGCCTGCAGTCCAAGCACCTGCACAGCCAGGAGCCGATTAAACAATTGATCCAGGCCAGCGGTACGGAGTGGATTGCCGCGTTGAGTCCGGACCTGCGCCAAGGCGCCGATTTCACGGGGCTGATCGGGCAGTGGTTCTTTGATTTTCATACCTTGCCCTTTGATGCTGAGCGTTTGCAGTTTGGCTTGGGCCGTGCCCTGGGCATGTCGCGTATGCGGCGTATTACGGCGCCGCTGCCGCCGGCCCAAGACAATCAGCTGCTGGTCGGCAACAGCTCGGATATCAAGGCTTTGCATGTGCTGCTCGGCAAGCTGGCGCGGACTTCCTCGCCGGTGTTGATCCGGGGTGAGAGCGGCACCGGCAAAGAGTTGGTGGCGCGCACGATTCACCAGCTATCGGGGCGTCGCCAAGGGCCCTTTAGCGCGATTAATTGCGGCGCGATTGCCGCTAACTTGATTCAGTCGGAACTCTTCGGCCATGAAAAGGGCGCATTTACCGGCGCCCATCAACGGCAGATTGGCCGCATTGAGGCGACCGATGGCGGCACCCTGTTTTTGGATGAAATCGGTGATCTGCCGCTGGACATGCAGACCAACCTGCTGCGCTTTATGCAGGAGATGAGCATTGAGCGAGTGGGCGGGCGCCAGGCGGTTAAGGTCAATGTGCGCATTCTCGCGGCGACCCATGTCGACTTGGAGCGGGCGGTGGCGCAAGGGCGCTTTCGGGAGGACCTCTACTACCGCCTCAATGTCTTGCAGGTGCAGACCTCGCCACTGCGCCAGCGCGTGCAGGATATCCCGCTGCTGGCGGATTACTTCTCCAAGTCCTATGCCTGTGAAGTGGGCCGGCGGCCCAGACCTTTTAGCGCCGCTGCGGTAACGGCGATGCTGCTGCACCCTTGGCCGGGTAATGTGCGTGAGCTGGCCAATCGGGTGCGGCGTGGGCAGGTGATGGCGGAAGGGCGGCAGATTGAGCCTGAAGATCTGGGCCTAAGCAGTGGCGCGATCGAGGAGCACTCGGCCTCGTTGGATGAGTGCCTGTTTCTCGCCGAGCGCAAAGCGCTTGATATGGCCTTGCTGCGCAACGGCTGGCACATCACCCAGGCGGCGAAGATGCTTGGGGTTTCCCGCGCGACCCTGTACCGCCTGCTGCACAAGCACCATATGCTCGCCGACACTCCCCATAGCGCCTGAGTCGCTTAGAAGTAGTAAGGGAATTTGATGCTGAAGGAGAAGTCCGGCGCATCGGGGGTCAGGCCGATTGAGAGGTTGGGCACGGCGGTCAGGTCGCTGTTCACCGCATAGGTCATGCCGATATTGAAATAGGCGGCGTTGGCATCGCTGCCAATCACGGTTTGCCAGCTTTGGCCGGCCGGTTTGACCTTGCTGCTTTGGCTGATCAGTTCAGTGAACGACATCGACATGCTGGCCCGTTCATTCAGGGCGAAGGCGACCCCGGCACCGAACTGAAACCAGTTACCTAGCTGCACTTTGCCCGGCACTTTTACCCCACGCTGCGGGCTGATATCGCTGAAGCTTTCTTCCATGTTGTAGGTGTACGACAGGTTGCCAAAGACCACCGCTGGATCGAGGGTTTTAACCAGGGCAATGCCGGGCGTGATCGACCATACGCCGTTGCCGGTAGGCAGGTCTTCGGGGATGTTCAGGTTGTTGTTGCCCGGCACCGCATCGAGCTTAATGCCATAGGGCTCGACCCCCGTGGGGGCCTTGACCCGCAGGCTGACCACCGCATCGGGTTTACCGGGGCCTTCGTCGAGGAATTTATAGGACAAGCCGACGTTTACATCACCCAGGCGACCATCGCCGTTGACCTTGGCCTCGCTGATTTCTGCTGTCGAACCGCCGGCACCGGCTGATTGATAGGTGGTTTCGCGGTAGATCCACGGTGCGTTGACGTCCACCTGCCAGCGCGTGCCCCAGTTATAGCGGGCGGTCAGGTCGAAGGTGAAGGTGTCGGCATTGATCTGGTCGACGCCTAGGTTGCCGAGAAAGATGGCATCCAGAGCGAGAAAACCATTAAGGAATAACTGCCGTGAATCGTAGTGGCTGTAAGTCAGGCCCGGTTCGATGCTGAAGGTGCCGCTGCCAAAAAAACCACTGGCTTCCTGATAAATATTTTCGACGCTGCTGGGCGGCTCGGCGTTTTCTTTGAGCTGGGCGCCATAACCACTGCCGCTCTTGTTTGCACCCGCTTGGGCGACTTGGCTGGGGACGGCGCTGGTGTCGCGTTCTTCGATCTGGCGCAGGCGTTGTTCCAACACCTTCAGCGCTTGCTGTTGCACCTGATAGCGCTCTTTCAGGGTGCGCAACTCATCCAGCAACAACTGCACTTCAGGCGGCGTGCTGGTGGCGGCCAGCGCGGTGTTGAGTGTGGCAAGCAAAGGCAGCAACGCGAGATGTTTGCAGGTCGGCATGAAGTGTTTACTCCTGAGCAGCGAAGCGGCCGCGGATGAGTCAGCGAATCGGGCACAGCAAGCGCAACTGCTCCAACGAGCTGCGCATATCCAGCGTGCTGGGCAGCTCACGCAGGGTGATGGCGAGGCTGGTCTGGTTGCGCACATTGTTCAGGTCGCCGCCGACTGCACTGTGCTGGCTCATCCCGCCCGCGCCGATCTGCTGAGTGCTGTTGCCCTGGCCATTGCCGGCCTGGATGGCGATGGCCAAACCCCCGGCCTGGTTGCTCATGCGCACGGTGCCGGCGCTGTTGCTATAAACCTGTGCGCCATTCCCGTTGGGCTTGGGCAGTGGCGCTTGGGCGTTATTGTTGTGGTCGAGGCGTACCTCGAGATGGTTTTCCCCTTGGTTGGCATCGCCGGCCACGCGCACGCTCTGCGCAATGCCGTGGACGCTATCCAGCCCCGCGCCGCCCAACACTTGGCCGCGGCCTGGGTTAACTGCCGTGCCGTTGCCTGATTTTTCGATGGGGGTGGCATACAGCACCGGTTGCGCCTGGCCGCTGCTGAGGTGCATGCCGATTTCACCACCGATGACCTGGCCGGAGGCGTTCTCCCAGGTGGAGGTCATGACGATGCCGAAGCTGACGATGCGGTCGGGCAGCACGTAGCGGCCACGCAATTGCGCCAGCTCGTGGTCGCTGAGCTCCAGAGCCTTGAAGGCCTCGCTGGCGTGTAGCGGCACACTTACCAGCAGCGCCAGCACCAGCCAACTTAATTGAGTGTTCATGCAGCCTGCCTTGGCACGCCTGCCTGATAGGTTTAGAAAAAGTCGCTTTGAATAAAACCAAACTCCATCAACTCGGCGTCTTTCACCGGGCTGAAGCTGTTAATCCGTTGCCTCGCCGTCAGCGGTTCTGGCGGCGTCAGCAGCGCGTTGTAGCGGTCATAGCCAGGGCCGATGAGGGCGAAGACGATGCCGTTCCAGCCTTTGGCAAACTCCTCAAGCGGCATCTTCTTGTGCCCCAGCACGGGGTCGCCCAGGTAGACGTAGCCCTTAAAGGTCCGTTGCAGCACCACAAAGTGTTTGTAGCCACGTACATCGTGCAGAACGATGCTGGGCACTTTGAGGTTTTCCAGCTTGTCCTGTTCGATACGGTAACCACGGGCGCGCAGGCCCAATTTGTCGGCATAGTTCTTCATGTCGAGCATGGAAAAACCTTGGGTCAGCACCAGGTTGGGATCGGCGTTGGCGAGCATGCCGCGGATCACTTCTGCCTCTTGCAGGTTCCAGCCATAGGCTTTGTTCAAAATGGTCGCCAAGGCGGCCGCCCCGCAGGAAAAATCCGTCTTCTGCTCGACCAAATCCTTAAACCGGCGCTCGCGAATACTCAGCACCTGCTTGTAGGCCAGGTTGTTGCCGGGCAGGGCGGCGAAGCGGATTTCCGCGCCCTGGGCAACGTGCACGGCAGGCGGCAGCAGGAAGAGGCTGAGCAGCCAAGGGAGGCTTCGCATGGCACAGGTCTCGTTAATGAGTGGAGCCGATAGCACCGGCCCCACTCGGGTCGCAACGACGCTTTACAGTCCGGATGGGCAGGCACTGCAGCCGGCCGCGATGGCCAGGCTGTTGTTTTGCTGATTGCCACCACCGGCCGCGATATTGATGCCGACGTTGCCGGAGGCATCATTAAACGAGCTGTACAGGGTGGCGTTGTTGACCACTGGGGTCTGCGCGACTGGGTCTTCGCTGGGGTCGTTCGGCTGGGTCGGTGGATTGTGCGAACCACCCCGGCCTGCGGCGACCACACCCAGACCATCAGCCACTTCATAAACATCCCCGGCGCTGTTCTCGGTGACATTGCCGTGGGATTCCTGCAGCACATCGACGGTCGCGCCAGCGGTGTAGGCCGTTTCAGACGAGGCAATGGCCAGGTCGTTTTTCTGCTGGTTGAAATTGCCCGCTGCGGCGTTCACGCCGATGTTGCCTTGGGCGCCCCAGCCGGAGTTGGCGATGGCCGCATTGTTGGCGTTGCCACTGTTGGTCAGGGTGTTGTCATAGCCCTGTTGATCCACCGTGATGCTGGCTTGGGCGCTGTTGCCTTGGGCAGAGCCGGCGCCAAAGACAAAGGCCGCATCCGCGGTGGCGATGGCGGCGGCATTGGCTTGCTGGTTGTTGTCGCCGGCAGCCACGTTGGCGCCTACGTTGCCGCTGACACCATTGAGCGAAGAGTCAATGAGGGCGTTGTTTTGCGTCCCTTCATTGGTCACTTCATTGTCGTAGTTGTTTTGCGTGTCAGTCACGGTTGCGCTGGAGCCGCTGGCGCTGGTGACAGGGGGTGGATTGCCTGGTGGATTCTTGCCGGCAAAGGCACTGGTGGCCAGCACTGCAGCCATTGCGAAAGCCAGCGGGCTTAAGATCATTGACGCTTTCATGTTGACTCTCCTCACGGATTGCTGTGATTTTTTTGTTCCATCCAGATCAGTCCATGACCCGTATGCTTAGGTTGTTGGCAGTTCTGTTTCCAACCCCGGCACTCTGGTTCAACTGCACCACTCCACTGCTTCCTGCGAAGGCTTTGTCACTGGTTTCAACGACCCGCTCGCCCTGGTTTGGGAGCAGGTCATGCAGCGTTGAAGTAGGCGCTGTGCTTTGTGAGAGCACGGCGTCATCTAGGCTTTGCGGCACGGCACCCACCGTGATGCGCAACAGGTTCAGGTTCTGGTTGGCGATCCCGGCACTTTGGTTAAGCCCGGTTATGCCGTTGTTGTGGCTGAAGGCCTGGCCCTGGGTGCGGGCTTGCGCGTCGATGCCATCAGGCAGGCTGATGGAGTTGTGCTGCAGCTGTTCAACCCGCACGCGGGGAGCGGGCTGCGCGCCAATGGCAAGCACCCGTACCTGGCTTTGCTGCTGATAGTCACCGCCGGCTTGGTTCACGCTGGCAATGCCGTTGAAACCGTGCAGGCTGTCGTGCACCGTCGCCTGCATGGCTACCGGCGGCGCGGCGGCTAACAGGGGCGCACAGAGCAGCAGAGGGGTTAGCCATAGGCCGCGCATGTTATTGCCCGCCCAGTTGTTGCAGTGGCCGCAGACCTTGCTGAATTCGGTTATTCAGTTGGCCACTGAGGTTGCTGCTGGCCCCTGAACTGCCGCCATTACCCGCGCGATGATCGGATGCTACCCCGGGCATATGTTGTGGCTGCATGGGCTCCGTCGAAGTGCTGGCGCCGCCCAGAACGCTGCCTGCACTGGTGTTGCTGAGGGCGGCGCCAGTGGCCACGGCGGCGAAGTCGGCGTCGCTGAGTTCTCCGGTGGTGACCCTGTGGGTGATCGCGCCAGGATTGCTAACCAGTGGATTAGGGTCCGGTACCATCGGCGCACGTGTGGCGGTGCGGGGCTGCACTTCGCGGCTGATGATGATGTCACCGGGCTCAGCGGTGACCTGAGTTAACGGGGCGCTGAGTGCGATGAGCACTGCCCAGATGAGCGCCTTGTACTGCCCGCGCATGGTGCCGTTCCTTTTTGCCAAACGTAGTCATCGACTGACCTACTGGAGTTGGCAGTACAGGCTTGGTTCGTGCCATGTCTGTACAAGGTCTTATCTTTCAATTGGTTAATATTGGTAGAGGGGATTTTGCCGGGAGCGTTTGTGTCAGCGCTGAGACAGCCCTTGGCGCAAGCTGGTCTGTCTGAATGTTCTACGTATGGCGTTCTAGAGCGTTGCAGCGAAGCGCGCAGGTGTGTATCGCCAATGAGACGACAGCCGCTACGGCGGCCAGTTTTGACTGGACAAGGGAGGCTTGAGCCGCGCGCTGGGGAGGTGAGGCCAGCTGAGCGCAACGGGGCGCAGTCGGTCTGGGGTTAGATTGCCGCAGAGGGGAAGCAGAGGGGCCGTGGGCTGTCTCAGAACTGATGCACAGCCTAAACCTTAGGTATGGCGGCCTTGGCTACGGCTGCTTGAGCCGCCTGGACAAACAGCTAGTGGCACCGGGGGACAAGGCGCTGATTTATCCCCCGGCGTGGCTCGTTTAGACCACCAACGACAGCAGCAGGATAAACACCAAGCCCGCCACGGAGAGGATGGTTTCCATGGCCGTCCAGGTTTTAAAGGTCTCGCTGATACTCATGTTGAAGTACTGCTTAACCAGCCAAAAACCGGCGTCATTGACGTGAGACAAAATCAGCGAGCCGGCGCCGGTGGCCAGCACCAGCAGTTCGCGATTAACCCCCGGCATCAGGTCCACCACTGGCAGCACGATACCGGCGCCAGTGATGGTGGCCACGGTGGCCGAGCCGGTGGCGATACGAATCAGCGCCGCCACTAGCCAGGCCAGCAGAATCGGCGAGATCTGCGCCTGCACCGCCACATGCCCGATCACATCGCCCACGCCGCTGGCCACCAGCATCTGCTTGAAGCCACCACCGGCGCCGATGATCAAAATAATCGCCGCCGTCGGTGCCAGGCTGTGATCGAGCAACTTGCCCAGGCTCTGGGCGTTAAAGCCACGGGCATAGCCGAAGGTGTACAGCGCCAGCAGCAGCGCCAAGAGCAGGGCGGTGATGGGGTGACCGAGCAAATCCAACCAGGCGCGCAGGCCATGCCCTTCGGGCAGGATCACGTCAGCAAAGGATTTAAACAGCATCAAAAACACCGGCAGCAATATGGTCGCCAAGGTCACGGCAAAGCTGGGCAGGTTGTCTCTTTCAATGCTCGGCGCCAGCTGCTCGACCAGCTCCGGCGAGGCCAGCCCGGGGATGCGTCGGGCGATCCAGCTGCCGTACAGCGGCCCGGCAATAATCGCTGCCGGCAGGGCGACGATAAAACCGTAGAGGATGGTCTTGCCGATATCGGCGCCGAAGATACCGATGGCCAGCAGTGGCCCCGGGTGCGGCGGTACCAGGCCGTGGATCGCCGACAGGCCGGCGAGCAGGGCAATGCCGATTTTCACCAGCGGCACGCCGGTATGGCGGGCGACGATAAACACCAGCGGGATCAGCAGGATAAAACCGATCTCGAAGAACAGCGGAATGCCTACCAGAAATGCCGCCAGCATCATCGACCACTGCACCCGCTCCTTGCCAAAAGAGCGGATCAGGGTGCGGGCAATCTGGTCGGCGCCGCCGGACTCGGCCAGTAGCTTACCGAGCATGGTGCCCAGGGCCAGAATCACCCCGACAAAACCCAGCACACTGCCGAAGCCGTCTTGGAAGGCTTTAACGATTTGTGCCACCGGCATGCCGGAGGTCAGGCCGAGAAAGCCGGCGGCGATGATCAGGGCGATAAAGGGATGCAGCTTAAAGCGGGTAATCAGCAGGATTAGGCCAATGATGGTGACGACGGCATCGAGCAGGAGAAAGCTGTTGTGGTCCAGACCAAACATGGGGGGTGCCTCATTTTTAATTGTTCTGCGTGCGCCTGAGACAGCGCTATCTTTTTCCGGTGCAGCAAAATGGGCTTAGCTCTGCGTCCGCACCACCCACCAGAGATGCACGGTTTCCGCCAACTGCGGCACGGCTTCAGTGGCGTCTAAGGCCAGGGTCAGGGGTTCGCCCAAGGGCGGTTCGAGGGTGGCGAACTGGCTGTCGATCAGGCTCGCCGGCATAAAGTGCCCGGGCCGTTGTGCGACCCGGGCAGCGGCCACTTCGGGCGTCAGCTGCAGGTAGATAAAACCGAGTCCGCTGACTGCCGCGCGCAGCTGCTCGCGGTAACTGCGTTTGAGCGCCGAGCAGGTGAGGACCACCCGCTGCCCGTGAGTCAGGGCTTGTTGCAGTTCCACTGCGAGCTGACTGAGCCAGCCGGCGCGATCTTGGTCGGTGAGTGGGATGCCGCTGCGCATCTTGGCGATATTGGCGGGTGGGTGGTAGGCATCGCCTTCAATCAGGCTGGCGCCACTGCGCTGGGCAATGGCTTGGGCAATGCTGGACTTCCCGCAGCCGCTGACCCCCATCACCACCAGGGCATTAACCGGTTGCAACATAAAGCACCTCAGTTGAGATAGCGCTGTCTTTGCCGTCCTCGCTGAATGATCCGGCGCTAAAGCCGAGTGATTCACTCAGTAAATGGGGCTGTACGGCTGGATAGCCGTTTAAAAGACGGATTTCTGTCATGTGAATGCAGCAAGCGATTGCCGAATCTTCAAGACAGCGCTACCTTAATGCCAGATTTTTTCTTTGACAAGCAGCCGCCATGCCCACCGCCCATCACGAAAAGAACGCTCGCACCACCGGGCGGCCGACCCTTAATGAGGTGGCCAAGCGCGCCGGAGTCAGCCCGATTACCGCCTCCCGGGCGCTGCGCGGGATCAGCACGGTGGCCGAAGAGCTGGCGCAAAAAGTTCGTGATGCCGCCCGTGAGCTGGGTTATGTGGTCAACCCGGCGGCGCGGGCCTTGGCTTCGGCGCAGAGTCAGGCGGTGGTGGTGTTGGTGCCGTCGCTGGCCAACCAGTTATTTGTCGAGACCCTCGAGGCCATCCACAACGTCATGCGGCCCAAGGGCCTGGAAGTGCTGATCGGTAACTTCCATTACTCCCGCGATGAAGAAGAGAACCTGCTGCGCAACTACCTGGCCTATCAGCCGCGGGGCTTGCTGCTCACCGGCTTTGAGCGGACCGAGAGCGCGCGGCGGATGATCGAGGCCAGCGGCGTGCCGTGCGTGTACATGATGGATCTGGACCCCGGTGCGGGCCTGCACTGCGTTGGTTTTTCCCAGCTGGATGCCGGCGCCACGGCGGCGCGGCATCTGCTTGAGCGCGGGCGCAAGCGCCTGGCTTTTGTCGGCGCGCAGCTGGACCAGCGTACCTTGCTGCGCGCCGAGGGCTTTCGTCGTGAGCTGCAACGGGCCGGGGTGTATGAGCCTAGTCTGGAGCTGTTAACGCCACGGCCGTCGTCGGTCGGTTTGGGCGGTGAGCTGTTTACCCAGTTGTTGGTCAGTCATCCGCAGTTGGATGGCATCTTCTTTGGTAACGATGACTTAGCCCAAGGCGCCTTGCTCGAAGCGCTGCGTCTGGGCATCAAGGTGCCAGAACAAGTAGCCGTGCTGGGCTTTAACGACTTGCCCAGCTCCGCCTTTATGGTGCCGCGCCTGAGCAGTATCCGCACGCCTCGCCAAGCCATTGGTCAGCGCGCGGCGGAACTGGTGCTGAGCCTGATCGCCGGTGAGACGGTGACCCAGCCAGTACAAGACATGGGCTTTGAATTGATGGTGCGCGAAAGCAGTTGAGACTGCTGTGGTCGTTGTTGTTGCCTAACCCCTTATCCAGGAGTGGATTGCATGCATCCCCGTGTTCTTGAAGTGACAGAGCGTCTGGTCGAGCGCAGCCGCGCCACCCGTCAACGGTATTTGGCCATGGTCGCTGACGCGGCCAGCCAGGGTCCGCAGCGCGGGCAACTGCAATGCGCCAACTTCGCCCATGGCTTGGCCGGTTGTTCCAGCGGCGATAAGCAGCGGCTGCGCCTGCTCGACAGCGCCAACGTGGCCATCGTCACCGCCTATAACGACATGCTTTCGGCCCATCAGCCCTATGAACAGTATCCGGAGAAGATCCGCCAGGCGCTGCGTGATATCGGCTCGGTCGGCCAGGTCGCGGGCGGCGTGCCGGCCATGTGCGATGGCGTGACCCAAGGCGAGCCGGGCATGGAGCTGTCTCTGGCCAGCCGCGAAGTGATCGCCATGGCCACGGCGGTGGCGTTGTCACACAACATGTTTGATGCGGCGCTGTTCCTCGGCATCTGCGACAAAATCGTGCCGGGCCTGCTGATGGGGGCACTGCGCTTTGGTCATCTGCCGGCAATCTTTATCCCCGCCGGGCCGATGACCTCGGGCCTGTCGAATAAAGAAAAAGCCGCCGTACGCCAGCTCTACGCCGAAGGCAAAGCCACCCGTGAGGAGCTGCTGGAGTCGGAGATCAAGGCCTACCACAGCCCTGGTACCTGCACCTTTTACGGCACCGCCAACACCAACCAGATGCTCATGGAAGTGATGGGCCTGCATCTGCCCGGCGCCTCCTTCGTTAACCCGGGTACGCCGCTGCGTGAGGCGCTCACCACTTATGCCGCGCAGCAAGTGACGCGCCTCACGCAGCAGAGCGGGCAGTTTATTGCGCTGGCGCATATCGTCGATGAGCGGGTGCTGGTTAACTCCATCGTCGCTCTGCATGCTACTGGCGGCTCGACCAACCACACCCTGCATATGCCGGCGATTGCTCAGGCGGCGGGGATTCAGCTGACCTGGCAGGACATGGCCGACCTGTCCGAAGTGGTACCGACCCTGACCAAGGTCTACCCCAATGGCAGCGCCGACATTAACCACTTCCACGCCGCCGGTGGCGTGGCCTTCCTGGTACGCGAGCTGCTGGCCGGCGGCTTGCTCCACGAAGACGTCAACACCGTGATGGGTCGTGGCCTGTCGCGTTATGCCCAAGAGCCGTTCCTGGTGGACGGCAAGCTGCAGTGGCGCGATGTGCCGACGGCCAGTCTGGATGAAAACATTCTGCGTCCCCTGGCCCGGCCATTCTCGCCTGAGGGCGGATTGCGGGTGATGGAGGGGAACCTCGGCCGTGGCGTGATGAAGGTGTCCGCCGTGGCGCCTGAGCATCAAGTGGTGCAAGCGCCGGTGCGCATTTTCCATGACCAGCAGGCCCTGGCCGATGCCTTCAAGGCCGGTGAGCTGGAGCGTGATTTGGTGGCGGTGATGCGCTTCCAAGGTCCGCGCAGCAACGGCATGCCTGAGCTGCACAAGATGACGCCATTCTTGGGCGTGTTGCAGGATCGCGGCTTTAAGGTGGCCTTGGTCACTGATGGGCGCATGTCCGGTGCCTCGGGCAAGATTCCTGCAGCGATTCACGTAAGCCCGGAAGCGATCGATGGCGGCCCGTTGGCGCGGCTGCGCGATGGCGACGTGGTGCGCGTCGATGGCAGCAAGGGCGAGCTGACGGTGCTGATCGATGCCGCCGAGTTTGCGGCCCGGGAGCCGGTATTGAGCGACTTGCCGGCCAATGTCGGCACGGGGCGTGAGCTGTTCGCCTTTATGCGCGAAGCCTTCAGCGGTGCGGAGCAGGGCGCCAGCGCTTTTACCCGCAATCTGCAGAGCTTGACCTAGGGTGTCGTTAAGCCGAGCCAAGCCACGTACGGCGCGAACGCAGCCGTGGGAGTCGCCGCTGCAGGCCCTGTTTAAGGGGGCGCAACAGGATGTGTTCAGTTGGCGCCGCCATCAGGGCCGCGAACTGCTGCTGATCAACCACCCGCTCTGCCAGGCGGTGTTTAGCGTGCAGGGTGCGCAGTTGCTGCATTTTCAGCCGCGCGGTGAACGGCCATTGTTGTGGTGCGCGGCGCGCTGGCCGCAAGTCGGGGCGATCCGTGGCGGGGTGCCGGTGTGCTGGCCTTGGTTTGGCCGCCATCCCACGGAAACCGGCTGGCCCCACCATGGCTGGGCGCGCCTGGATGATTGGCAGTTGCTCAGCAAAAGCAGCAGTGCGCAGGGCGTGCAGCTGTGCTGGCGCCTGCAATTGCACGACTGGCAGGTGGAGTTGGAAGCGCAGTTAGGCGATGCCATGCATCTGCAACTGCGGACCCGCCACAGCGACAGCGAGCCCTGCGTGCTCAGCCATGCTCTGCATGCCTATTGGCGCGTCAGCGATATCAACGCGTTGAGCATCAGCGGCTTGGAAGGTATCCCTGGGTATCACCTGCGTAGCCGGGAAGACTGCCAGCAGGCCACGCCCGTGCGCATCGCCGATGCCTGCCATCAGCTGTATAGCGTGGGCGCCGCGCTGCGTCTTAATGATCCGCACAGCCCCCGGCAACTGTTGGTCGACACCTGCGGCAATGCCAACACGGTGCTCTGGCACCCCGGCAGCCAGCCGCTGAATTTTGTTAGTTGGAGTGAGAGTTTGGCCTTTGTCAGCATCCAGGCCGCCGCCTGCGAAGCAAACAGCCTGACCCTCGCGCCCGGGCAGGACGCCGTGCTTAACCTGCATGCGCGCCTGCTGTAGATCCATGATCTGCCCACGTTTATTTGCCTAAACCGATTGTTGAGAACCGTTATGAATCAATCCACCCCGAGCGCCACGCAGACCCCGGCCGCAGTGCCGTCCATGGCCGAGAAAGTCCAGCTGATCGACCAGCTCTGTGCCGCCGCGCGGATTCTGCCGGTGATCACCATTGAGCGTGCAGAGCACATCCTGCCGCTGGCCGATGCCCTGAGTGGCGGTGGGCTGACGACCTTGGAAGTGACCTTGCGCTCGGACTTGGGGTTGGCGGCCATCGAATTGCTGCGCAAGGAGCGCCCGCATTTGTGCGTTGGCGCTGGCACCGTGCTGGATGCGGCGACGCTGGCGCAAGCCGAGGCGGCCGGCGCGCAGTTTGTGGTCAGCCCCGGCTGCACGGATGAACTGCTGCGTGCCGCCGTGGCCAGCCCACTGCCGCTGCTGCCGGGGGTGAGCAGCGCGTCGGAAATCATGCTCGCGCATGCCTTGGGTTATCGCCGCTTTAAGCTGTTCCCGGCGGAGGTGTGTGGCGGGGTCAAGGCGCTGAAAGCCTTCGCCGGTCCTTTCCCGGGTATCCGTTTTTGCCCCACCGGCGGGGTTAACCCGGACAACCTCAAGAGCTATATCAGCCAGGCCAATGTGATGTGCGTGGGCGGCAGTTGGATGCTCAATACGCAGTGGCTGCGCGCTGGCGAATGGCAGCGAATCCAGGACGCTACGGCCGAGGCGGTGGCTTTGTTCGCGACGTCGCTCTAAGCCCCCGTTTACCGCTGCCCGGTACTGTCCATGCCGGGTAGGCCTAAGCCTCAGGGCAGCGCCATTGATCGCTCGCACCGTAACTGGCCGCTTTAAAGCGCCTAGGCTGTGACTTCAACGCGCTGCTCACAGTCCTGTATTGGGCAGCTAAACTAGCGCCCATCCTTGATTCTTACGGCAAGAGGCTCCCCATGGACAAGCAACAGCAGCCCCCAAGCCCCGCAGTGGAGAGCGCGGAACAAGCCTTGCAGCATATCGTTGAAGGTTTTAAGCGGTTTCGCCACGAGGTCTTCCCGCAGCAAGAAGAGCTGTTTAAAAAGCTCGCCCACCAGCAAACCCCACGGGCGATGTTTATCACCTGCGCCGACTCGCGCATCGTGCCTGAACTAATCACGCAAAGTGCGCCGGGCGATCTGTTCGTTACGCGCAACGTCGGCAACGTGGTGCCGCCCTATGGCCAAATGAACGGCGGCGTATCCACGGCCATCGAATACGCGGTGATGGCGCTCAAAGTGCAGCACATCATCATTTGCGGTCACTCTGACTGCGGTGCGATGAAAGCGGTGCTCAACCCGGTCGATTTGGAGCGCATGCCTACGGTTAAAGCCTGGCTGCGGCATGCCGAAGTCGCGCGCACGGTGGTCGCAGAAAACTGTGGCTGCACCGACCACAACACCCTTGGCATCCTCACCGAAGAGAACGTGGTGGCGCAGCTCGATCACTTGCGCACCCACCCTTCGGTTGCGTCGAAAATCGCCAGCGGCCAGTTGTTTATTCACGGCTGGGTGTATGACATCGAGAGCAGCGCGATTAAGGCCTATGACGCCGAGCTCGGGCAGTTCCGCTCCCTCGATGAGGACGGCCCGCTGCCGCGTGCCACGCCCCGTTCGCGCTACCTGGCGGACTAGTCCTGCGCGTCGTCTCTCTTGAGCTGGAGCTCCACGCCCAGCTCACTGGACAGGCACGGCCAGCGCTGCCAGGCCGCATGGGTTTTGCCATTGAGCAGATGTTGGCGGTACACCGCGACCGTCGGCTGGGCAAAACTCGCCGGGTTGAGCAAGTGCTCCAAGGTCTTTAGCACCGCATCATCCAATTGATTAGCGAATTCTTCGCCGATCAACTGATGCGCCACCAAGTTGGCCACGGTGGTGTCGAGGGGCAGCAGCGGCACGCCGAGAAAGCGGATATAGCGATCATTGATCTCTTCCACAATCCGGTGGGCGAAGTAGGCCTCATCGAGTAACGCCTCAAGCCCTTGAACGTCGGCCATGAACTGTGGCGGCGCGAGAAAAAACTGCTCAGCGACATGCAGCAGCGGTTTGATCTGCGCGTCAATTTGCGCTTCCAGCGCCACCTCATAGATGGCCTGCAACATCTCTGGAACACGGCCGATATAGCCATGGATAAACCCCAGCAAGGTGCCTTCGGCATCTTGCGCAGGCAGACGAATACTACGGTGCAAAGTGGCCAGTCGTGGGCGCAATTGCATCGCTAGCTGGGATGTTGCGATTTCGTAGCTTTGAGCCCGCGCAATCACATCCTGCAGCGCATTGAGATTCATAGCCGAGGACCTACTGCCAGCGATGCGAAAAGGTCTGAGCCCCATGCTAAGACAAATTCTGCATATTCTTGATGAGCTTATAGTTGACCGTTATATCAAACTTTCGTCCTAGCACTCCAGCCCCCGTTACGTGCGGGATGTAGGGTTTTTTTAAACTAGCGCACCATTTTTGCTCACGTAATTGCCAGTTGTCGGGCCATGTCTATACTCGATTGCGAAAGGCAGTACCTGAGAACTCCGAATCAGCTCTGGCAAGCGCGGTTTTCACCTGCATTGATTGCCTGTAATTAGGTGATAAATGCCACTGTCAGGTTCGGCGGGATAACAAGAACAATTAAGGGGAACCCGCAATGATGCGACATCCACGTGTATGGATGGGCCTCCTGCTGTGGTTGGTATTCAGCTCGGCGCATGCCAGCTGGGGCGTCAACATGGCGCCAGGTGCCACCGAGGTCAGCCGCTCCGTCTTTGATTTACACATGACCATCTTCTGGATCTGTGTGGTGATCGGCGTCATCGTGTTTGGCGCGATGTTCTGGTCGATGCTGGTCCACCGCCGTTCCACTGGCCAAGAACCAGCGCACTTCCACGAGAGCACCACGGTCGAGTTGCTATGGACCATCGTGCCCTTGCTGATTCTGGTGGTGATGGCGATTCCGGCGACAAAAACCCTGATCGATATCTACGACACCAGCGAGTCGGAAGTGGATATCCAGATCACCGGTTATCAGTGGAAGTGGCACTACAAGTACCTGGGCCAAGATGTGGAGTTCTTCAGCAACCTGGCCACTCCGAAAGAGCAAATCAGCAACCAGGCCACTAAAGGCGAACACTACCTGTTGGAAGTGGACGAGCCCTTGGTGATACCTGTGGGCAGCAAAGTGCGCTTTCTGATCACCGCCGCCGATGTGATCCACTCCTGGTGGGTGCCGGCTTTTGCGGTGAAGAAGGATGCCATCCCCGGCTTTATCAACGAGGCCTGGACCAAGGTCGAGCAACCCGGCATCTACCGTGGCCAGTGCACCGAGCTGTGCGGCAAGGACCACGGTTTTATGCCGGTGGTGGTCGAGGTGAAGTCCAAAGAGGACTACGCCAAATGGCTGGCCGAGCGTAAGCAAAAAGCCGCTGCCGAGAAGGAGCTGACCAGCAAAGTGTGGACGCTGGAAGAGCTTATGGCGCGCGGTGAAAAGGCCTACAACAGCAACTGTGTGGCCTGCCACCAAGCCGGCGGTGAAGGCATGCCGCCGATGTTCCCGGCGCTCAAAGGCTCGAAGATTGCCACCGGGCCGGTGGAGGATCACAAGCACATCGTGTTCTTCGGCAAGCCTGGCACCGCCATGGCCGCCTTCGGCAAGCAACTGTCGGAAGTCGATCTCGCCGCGATCATCACCTACGAGCGCAATGCTTGGGGCAACGCCACCGGCGACATGGTCACGCCTAAAGACATCCTCGCGTTAAAACAGGCTCAGGAGTAAGGACATGAGTGCAGTGATTGGCCAAGGTCATGCCGAACATGACCACCACCACGGCCCAGCCAAAGGTCTGATGCGCTGGGTATTAACCACTAACCACAAAGATATTGGTTCGCTCTACCTGTGGTTCAGCTTCTGCATGTTCTTGACCGGTGGCTGCATGGCCATGGTGATTCGCGCCGAGTTGTTCCAGCCCGGCTTGCAGATCGTTGAGCCGGCGTTCTTCAACCAGATGACGACCATGCATGGCCTGATCATGGTCTTCGGTGCGGTGATGCCGGCCTTCGTTGGCCTGGCCAACTGGATGATTCCGCTGATGATCGGCGCGCCGGACATGGCCCTGCCACGGATGAACAACTTCAGCTTCTGGCTGCTCCCAGCCGCCTTTGGCCTGTTGCTCAGCACCTTGTTTATGGAAGGCGGCGGGCCCAATTTCGGGTGGACCTTCTACGCGCCGCTGTCCACCACCTTCGCGCCGCAGTCGGTGACCTTCTTTATCTTCGCCATTCACCTGATGGGCATCAGCTCGATCATGGGCGCGATCAACGTGGTCGCCACCATTCTCAATCTGCGAGCCCCTGGCATGACGTTGATGAAGATGCCGCTGTTCGTCTGGACCTGGCTGATCACCGCCTTCTTGCTGATCGCGGTGATGCCGGTACTGGCTGGCTGCGTCACCATGATGCTGATGGATATCCACTTCGGCACCAGCTTCTTCAGTGCCGCTGGCGGTGGTGATCCGGTGTTGTTCCAGCACGTGTTCTGGTTCTTCGGCCACCCCGAGGTGTACATCATGATCCTGCCGGCGTTCGGCGCGGTCAGTGCGATTATCCCGACCTTCGCCCGCAAGCCGTTGTTCGGTTATACCTCGATGGTTTACGCCACGGCGGCGATTGCCTTCCTGTCGTTTATCGTCTGGGCCCACCACATGTTTGTGGTCGGTATTCCGCTGACGGGTGAACTGTTCTTTATGTACGCCACCATGCTGATTGCGGTGCCCACCGGGGTGAAGGTGTTCAACTGGGCCAGCACGATGTGGCGCGGCTCGATGACCTTCGAGACACCGATGCTGTTCTCCGTGGCCTTCGTGATTCTGTTCACCATTGGCGGTTTCTCCGGGTTGATGCTGGCCATCGCCCCGGCCGACTTCCAGTACCACGACACTTACTTTGTGGTGGCGCACTTCCACTATGTGCTGGTGCCTGGGGCGATCTTTGGCATCTTCGCCTCGGCCTACTACTGGCTGCCGAAATGGACCGGCCACATGTATGACGAGACCCTCGGCAAGCTGCATTTCTGGATGAGTTTTATCGGCATGAACCTGGCGTTCTTCCCCATGCATTTCGTGGGGCTGGCTGGCATGCCGCGGCGGATTCCGGACTACAACCTGATGTTCGCCAACTTCAACATGGTCTCCTCGATTGGTGCCTTTATGTTCGGCGCCACCCAGCTGCTGTTCCTGTTTATCGTCATCAAGTGCATCCGTGGCGGCAAACCGGCCGCGGCCAAACCCTGGGATGGCGCGGAAGGTCTGGAGTGGACGGTGCCGTCGCCCGCGCCTTACCACACCTTCAGCACGCCACCTGAAGTGAAGTAGGTCAGAGCCATGAATGCTGCCTTGGCGACTCGCCGCCTGATCATCCGTCTGATACTGGTGGTGGTGGCGATGTTCGCCTTCGGTTTTGCCCTGGTGCCCCTGTATGACGTGATGTGCCAGGCCTTTGGCATCAACGGTAAAACTGCCGGGGCCTATCAGGCGCAGCAGCAAACTGTGGATACGTCACGCCAGGTGCGGGTGCAGTTTCTCGCCACCAACTCGGTCGAGATGGTCTGGCAGTTCGCGCCCCAGGCTGACGAAATCGTGGTGCATCCCGGGCAAACCACGCAGATGTTGTTCGTGGCCCACAACCCCACCGACCAACCCATGACGGCCCAGGCCATACCCAGCGTGGCGCCGGCTGAGGCGGCGGCTTACTTCCATAAAACCGAATGCTTTTGCTTTACCCAACAGGTGCTGCAACCCGGCGAGCGTATTGAGATGCCGGTGCGTTTTATTGTTGATCGCGACCTGCCGGCAGATGTTCACCATCTGACCCTGGCCTACACCTTGTTTGATATCACCGCGCGCAAACCGCCGGTGGCACAAGCGAGCCTCACCCCGGCGGCTGCAACCCGGACGGCTCCATAAGGAGAACAATAATGAGTCAGCAACACAGCTCTGACGTAAATGCTGCCGAGCACGCCAACTACTACGTCCCGGCACAAAGTAAGTGGCCGATCATTGCCACTTTCGGCCTGCTGATCACGGTGTTTGGCGTGGGCACTTGGTTTAACGACCTCAAGGCCAACCACGAGCAGTCCCACGGTCCGCTGATCTTCTTTATCGGCGCATTATTTCTCGCCTATATGCTATTTGGCTGGTTCGGCAACGTGATCAAAGAGAGCCGTGGCGGCCTCTACAGTGCGCAGATGGACCGCTCGTTTCGCTGGGGCATGAGCTGGTTTATTTTCTCCGAAGTGATGTTCTTCGCGGCCTTCTTCGGCGTGTTGTTTTATGTGCGCACCTGGGCTGGGCCGTGGCTCGGCGGCGAGGGCGACAAGGGCGTGGCGCATATGCTGTGGCCGAGTTTTGAATACAGTTGGCCGCTGCTGAATAGCCCCGATCCTAAGCTCTATCCGGCGCCCAAAGGCGTGATCAGCCCGTGGGGCTTGCCGCTGCTCAATACCATCTTGCTGGTTAGCTCCAGCTTTACCCTGACCTTCGCCCACCATGCGCTGCGCAAAAATCAGCGTAAGCCACTGACCCTGTGGCTGGCCCTGACGGTGATTCTGGGCATCGCCTTTCTGGGCTTCCAGGTCGAGGAATATATCCACGCCTACCAGGAGTTGGGCCTGACCTTAGGTTCGGGGATCTACGGCGCCACCTTCTTTATGCTCACCGGCTTTCACGGCGCCCACGTGACCCTCGGCGCGTTGATGCTGAGCATCATGCTGATCCGCATCATCCGTGGTCACTTCAGCCCCGAGCAGCACTTCGGTTTTGAAGCCGCGGCTTGGTATTGGCACTTTGTCGATGTGGTGTGGATCGGCTTGTTTGTCTTTGTCTATGTGCTGTAAGGCACTGCGCTAAGCCGCGTGATAGCGGCTTAGCAGCGGTAGCTCTACCAGGTGACATGGCTGACCAGTTGGCCGCTGAAAAAGCCCCAAGTGATCAGCCCAAGCGTGATGGCGGTCAAGCTGACGCGCAGGGTTAAGGCATTGACCAGCCGTGAGCTGCGGCCTTGATCTTTGACCAGAAACAGCAGACCGCTGAACAGGCTGATCAGGGTAGCCAGTAGTAACAGGACAATCGCGGCTTTGAGCATGCGTGACTCCTGAACAAGGGACGGGGGATGGCAGATGCGCTGCAGTATAGTCAGCTGGGCCAATTCAGCAGGAGCGTGGCAGTGAGCGCCTTTCGCCCGGGCGTGCTGCCCAGCGTGATCGTGTTGCTGTTGCTGCCGTGCCTGATCGGCCTGGGCTTCTGGCAGCTGGCCCGGGCTGAAGAAAAACGTCAGTTGCTGGCGCTTTACCAATCCCGCCAACTCGCCGCGCCCATCGCGCTGAGCCAACTGGAGCAACTGGCCGACCCCGCTTACCGGCGCGTACAGCTGCAAGGTCATTTCGATGAACAGCACAGCCTGTTGCTGGATAACCGCATGCGTGATGGCCGCGCCGGGGTGGAAGTACTGCAGCCGTTTTACGACCAACCCAGCGGCCTGTGGCTGCTGGTCAATCGTGGCTGGCAAGCCTGGCCGGATCGGCGTGTGCCGCCGCACTTCACTACCCCGAGCGGGCCGCTACAGCTCAGTGCCTGGGTCTATGTGGCGTTGTCTGGGGGGCTGCATCTGGGGGCCGCCAACAGCGCCCAAGGCTGGCCACGCCTGGTCAGCGAGGTACAGGCCAAGGCGCTCTGGCAGCAACTGGGGCGCGGCGGCTTTAGTCATGAAATCCGCCTAGAACCCGGCCCGGCTGCGCTGCGCACCGACTGGCCAGTGGTCGCCATGGGCGTGGAAAAACACCAAGGCTATGCCGTGCAGTGGTTCGCCATGGCCGCTGCATTGTTCGCATTGTTTATCTATTTCGGTCTACATAACGCGCGGGAGACTCGCCATGCCACCAGCCATCGCCCTGCCTAACGTGACGCCTGCGCAAAAGCTGCGCGGCCGTGTGCAACTGCTGTTAATTCTGGCCGTGGTCATAGGCCCCATGTTGCTCGCAAGCGCCATGTACCACTGGCGTTTCTGGGTGCCAGAAGGGCGTAACTACCACGGCGAACTGATCGGTACCGGCCAGCGCTTGAGCGATTTAGGCGTGGACGCAGTGGCCGGCGGCGAGCCGCACTGGCAGCTGTTGGTCACCGTGCCGCAAAACTGCGACGCCGCCTGCCACAAGTTGGTGTATATCGCCCGCCAAGTGCATATCGGCCTGAACCGCGACGCCAACCGTGCCAGCCACGCCCTGGCCAACGCGCAGCCATTGCCGCAGCAATATGCCGAGCAACTCAAGCGCGAATATCCCCAGCTGGCGCGTTATGCCTTAGAGCTTGAACGCTTCGAGAAAACCGCCGGCAAGGTCGATGGCGCGCAGCTGTGGATAGTCGATCCGCTGGGCAACTTGGTGCTGCGCTACGGCGCCGACAGCCAAGGTAAGGCGATCCTCGACGACCTGCGTCTGCTGCTCAAAGTCTCGCAAATTGGCTAAGCGCAAAGGAGAGAGCATGACCAAGCCCGGTTTGACCTTAGCCTTGCTCGCCACCCTGTTGGCCGTCCTGGTGGTGGCCTTGGGCGCCTATACGCGGCTCAGCCATGCCGGCCTCGGTTGCCCGGACTGGCCGGGTTGCTATGGCTTTATCAGCGTGCCGATGAGTGAGCACAGTCAGAACCTCGCCGCCGCCCGTTTTCCGGATGCGCCGGTCGAGGTGGCCAAGGGCTGGTTCGAGATGATCCACCGCTACTTTGCCGGGGCTCTGGGCCTGCTGATTCTGGCCCTGGCGGTGCATGCGCTACGGCGCCGTAAACAGCCGGGACAACCACTCAAACTGCCGCTGTTGCTGTTGGCGTTGGTGGTGTTGCAAGCCGCCTTTGGCATGTGGACGGTGACCCTCAAACTGTGGCCGCAGGTGGTGACCGCGCACCTGCTTGGCGGCTTCGCCACCCTGGCTTTGTTGTTTCTCTTGAGCCTGCGCTTGGCCCACCTAACGCCGCTGGCCACGCCATTGCCAGCGGGTTTTCGCCAACTGGCGGGGCTCGCGCTGCTGCTGGTGATCGGGCAGATCACCCTAGGCGGCTGGGTCAGTTCCAACTATGCGGCGGTGGCCTGTGTGGATATGCCCACCTGCCACGGCCAGTGGTGGCCGCCGATGGACTTCGCCAATGGCTTTCACCTGAGCCAACACATCGGCCCCAATTATCTCGGCGGCCAGCTCGATAGCGAAGCGCGCACAGCGATTCACTTCAGCCATCGCTTAGGTGCCGGTGTGCTCAGTTCGGTTTTGCTGCTCCTGGCCTGGCGCCTTAAGCGCAGTGGTCAGGGCCGTTTGGCGTTATTGCTGGTGCTGGCGCTGGCGCTACAGGTGAGCCTAGGCATCAGTAACGTGCTGCTGCACTTGCCGCTGTTGGTGGCGGTCGCACACAACTTAGGCGGCGCAGGCTTGTTGCTGACGCTGCTGTTGGTCAACTACCGCGTGCACACGGCGCCGCGCGCGCTGCCAGCTGCGGTGCAGGCGCATAGCTCGCTGGCGAGCCCAGCACAATAACAAGGAGAAACCCATGGCGACTCTTGCGCGTACTCAGCTTAACCAGGCCAGCTGGCGCGATTATCTGGAACTGACCAAGCCTCGAGTGGTGTTGATGATGCTGATCACCTCGCTGGTCGGCATGTACCTGGCCACTCGTGCCGGTGTGGCGTGGCCGGTGCTGATCTTCGGCAACCTGGGCATAGGTCTGTGTGCCGGGGCGGCGGCGACGGTTAACCATGTGGTCGACCGGCGCATCGATGCCCTGATGGCGCGCACCCACAAACGCCCAGTGACCGCCGGACGTGTGTCGCCCTTGGCGGCCTTGGCTTTTGCCCTGTTGTTAGCAGTGACTGGCATGGCCTTGCTGCTGCGCTTTACCAATCAACTGGCGGCCTGGCTGACCCTCGCTTCGCTGCTCGGCTATGCGGTGATTTACACCGGTTTTTTAAAGCGCGCCACGCCGCAAAACATCGTCATTGGCGGCCTGGCTGGCGCGGCACCGCCGCTGCTCGGTTGGGTCGCGGTGACTGGGCAGATCAGCGCGCCGCCGCTGCTGTTGGTGCTGATCATTTTCGCTTGGACGCCGCCGCACTTTTGGGCCTTGGCCATTCATCGCAAGGCCGAGTATGCCAAGGCCGATATTCCCATGCTGCCGGTGACCCACGGCGAGCACTACACCAAGGTGCATATCATCCTTTACACCTTGGTCATGTTCGCGGTGACCCTGCTGCCGTACGCCATCCATATGAGTGGCGAGTTGTATCTGGCGGCTGCCGTGGTGCTGGGCCTGCGTTTCTTGCACTGGAGTTGGGTGCTGTACCGAGGCACTCAGCCCCATGCGGCGATCAACACCTTCAAATACAGCATCTGGTATCTTCTGTTGCTGTTTATCGCGCTGCTGCTCGATCATTATTTGATCATCTAGCTTCTCAGCTGCCGCTCTACCGCGTGGGTTGATCGCGCGGTGGTGCTGGCAGATCGCTTCCGGCTATTAGGACCCGTTGCTGCCATGAGTCGAACCCATACCACCGTATTTATTCTCGTCGCCATCGTTGCCTTGGTGCTGGGCCTGACCGTCAACAAGGTGCTGAGTAATAAGGGCCAGGCTGACCCTGCCGCGCTGCTCGATGCAGGCATCGTGCTATTGCCGCAAAGCCGTACTCTGCCCGCTCTGAGCCTGACTAATCAGGATGGTCAGGCGGTGGCGCTGGACCAACTGCAAGGGCAGTGGAGCCTGCTGTTTTTCGGCTACACCTTCTGCCCGGATATTTGCCCGGCGACTTTGGCCCAGCTGCGTCAACTGCAAAGCGAGCTGCCGCCTGAGGTGGTGAAAAATCTGCGCGTGTTGCTCGTCAGCGTCGACCCGGCGCGCGATACCCCTGAGCAGTTAAAGAAATACCTGGGCTATTTCGATGCCGGCTTTATCGGTCTGACTGGCGAGGAGGCAAGCATCCAGAAGCTGGCCAATGCGGTGAGCATTCCGTTTATTCCGGCCGATACCAGCAAAGAGAATTACACCGTCGATCACAGCGGCAACCTGGTGCTGCTCGGCCCGGATGGCAAACAGCGGGGCTTTATCCGCGCGCCGATCAACAACGCCAAGCTGGCCGCGCAATTGCCGGGACTGCTTAAAGCCGAGTCTTGATGCTGGCGCCGGGCTGTTTCTCGCGCCCTTGCCGCATGGCTGTTGCGAGGTGCGCGGATTACGCCCTAATCAGGCGACACGCTCAGGTTGCATGGGCTAACGGTGGAGGGGTGAAGCGTCCTCCACCCTACGGGGCGATTATTTGCTGTTGGGTTGTCCCCGGATTACGCCAACTGCGTTGGCTAATCCAGGCTACACGCTCAAGTTGCATGGGCTAACGGTGGAGGGATGAAGCGTCCTCCACCCTACGGGGCGTTATTTGCCGTTGGGTTGCCCTGGGATTATGCCAACTGCGTTGGCTAATCCAGGCTACAGGCTCAGGTTGCATGGGCTAACGGTGGAGGGATGAAGCGTCCTCCACCCTACGGGGCGTTATTTGCCGTTGGGTTGCCCCCGGATTACGCCAATTGCGTTGGTTAATCCAGGCTACACGCTCAAGTTGCATGGGCTAATGGTGGAGGGGTGAAGCGTCCTCCGCCCTACGGGGCGTTATTTGCCGTTGGACTGCCCCCAGGTTACACGCGGGTAGGGTGCAATCGCCGCACAGGCGCTTGCACCGCGGTCTAAGGCCCATCAACAACAAACCCCGCGACGTGGCGGGGTTTGTTGATTGCGGGCTAGGTTGCGGCGGTGCTTAGAACGCCGGCACCACGGCGCCTTGGTACTTCTCGTTGATAAAGGCTTTTACTTCGTCGCTGTGCAGAGCCTTGGCCAGTTTCTGCACGGCCGGGCTGTTTTTGTTGTCGCCACGGGCAACCAGAATGTTGACGTAAGGCGAGTCGTCACCTTCGATGATCAGCGCGTCTTTGCTTGGGTTGAGCTTGGCTTCCAGAGCGTAGTTGGTGTTGATCAGGGCCAGGTCAACCTGGGTCAGCACGCGCGGCAGGGTGGCTGCTTCCAGCTCACGAATTTTGATGTTCTTAGGGTTTGCAGCGATGTCTTTCGGCGTGGCGAGGATGCCGGCTTCTGGCTTGAGGGTGATCAGCCCGGCCTTTTGCAGCAGCAGCAAGGCACGGCCGCCGTTGGTGGCGTCGTTAGGGATCACCACGTTGGCGCCGTCTGGCAGTTCAGCCAGGGTTTTGAACTTGCTCGAGTAAGCACCGAAGGGCTCCACGTGCACACCTGCAACGCTGGTCAGGTCAGTGCCACGGCTCTTGTTGAACTCATCCAGGTATGGCTGGTGCTGGAAGAAGTTGGTGTCGATGCGCTTCTCAGCCACCTGCACGTTAGGCTGCACGTAGTCGGTGAAGACCTTGATGTTCAGCTCTACGCCTTCTTTAGCCAGAGCCGGTTTAACGAACTCGAGGATTTCCGCGTGGGGTACGGCGGTGGCCGCGACGCTCAGGCTTTCAGCATGGGCGGAGAAGGCGGCCAGGGCGGCAAACGCAGCAATTAGTTTTTTCATGTTGAGCTCCTTGGTTTTTTGTCAGCCTTGCTCATGGGTATATGAGCAAGGCCTTGTTTGATCCAGCGAAGGCTTTATTTACGCGAAAAATGCACCACCAGCTTGTCGCCGACGCTTTGCAGAACCTGCACCAGCACCAGCAACAAGATCACCGTCACGGCCATTACATCGGGCTGATAGCGCTGATAACCGTAACGTACGGCCAAGTCGCCCAGACCGCCGCCGCCAATCAGGCCGCTCATGGCGGTATAGGACACCAAGGTAATAGCGGTCACGGTGATGGCCGCGATAATCCCCGGCAATGCCTCCGGCAGCAGCGCGTTGGTGACGATCTGGCGGGTGGTCGCGCCCATGGCCTGGGTCGCCTCGATGATGCCGCGATCCACCTCACGCAGAGCGGTTTCCACCAAGCGGGCGAAGAACGGCGTAGCCCCAACGACCAGCGGCGGAATGGCGCCGGCCACGCCCAGCGAGGTGCCGGCGACGATCACGGTGAAGGGGATCATCACGATCAGCAAAATCACAAAGGGCACCGAGCGCAGGATATTCACCAGCAGCGACAGCACGCGGTACAGCGTTTTTTGCTCGAACATCTGCCGTGGTCCGGTGAGGAACAGCAGCACCCCCAGCGGCAGGCCCAGCAAAACGGTAAACAGCATGGCGCCGCCGAGCATGCTCAGGGTGTCCAGGCTGGCATAGCCGATTTCCACCCAATCGACGTTGGGCAATAAACGAGTCATCAGGGCATCCATCAGCGCAGCACCTCCAGATGCACGTCAGCGGCGGCAAAGCGCGCCATGGCAGCGTCCAAGTCGCCGCCAGTCAGGGCCAGCGTCAGTTGGCCGTAAGGGGTGTCTTTGATGTGGTCGATACGCCCGGCGAGGATGCTGTAATCCACCCCGGTCTCACGCGCCACGGTACCCAGCAGCGGGGCGTAGGTGGCCTCACCCTGGAAGGTCAGGCGCAGGATGCGCCCGGACACATGGGCGAAGTCATCGTGCTGCGCGTTCTCATCGACCTGCTCGGCTTCTTGCACAAAGCGCTTAGTGGTCGTGTGCTGCGGATGCAAGAACACTTGGGTCACGGGACCCAGCTCGACGATACGTCCGGCGTCCATCACCGCCACGCGGTCACAGACGCGGCGGATCACATCCATCTCATGGGTGATCAGCACGATGGTCAGGTTCAGCTCGCGGTTGATCTCGGCCAGCAATTGCAGCACCGAGGCGGTGGTTTGCGGGTCCAGCGCGCTGGTGGCTTCGTCGCACAGCAGAATTTTGGGTTCGGTGGACAGCGCCCGGGCAATGCCGACGCGCTGTTTCTGGCCGCCGGAAAGTTGCGCCGGGTATTTATCGGCGTGGGCGCTGAGGCCCACCCTTTGCAGCAACTCGCTGACGCGCCGGGCGATCTGCTCGCGAGGCATTTCCCCGGCGAGCTTGAGCGGCATGGCGACGTTTTCGGCCACGGTTTTGGACGACAGCAGATTGAAGTGCTGGAAGATCATCCCGGCTTGCTGGCGGAAACGCCGCAGGCCATTGGCGTCCAGCGCCGTGACGTCTTCGCCATCGACGACGATGCGCCCAGCGGAAGGCTGCTCGAGGCGGTTGATCAGGCGCAGCAGGGTGCTTTTGCCCGCGCCGGAGTGACCGATGATGCCAAACACTTCGCCACGGGCGATGTCCAGGTCGGTCGCCTGTAGAGCGGGAATGTCTTGGCCATTAAGGCGATAGGCCTTAGTGACCTGTTGAAAATTGATCACGCGTTAAACCTTTTGGGTTTGTATGAATGCCTGATAGGCATAAGCGGCGGCTAGTCTAACCGTGGCTGCTTAGGCCTCAAAAATCTTTCTAGAGCTATATTTATAGCTAAATAACACTGTTAGCGCTGCAACTCTGGCCCTAGTCAGCCCTTGGTCTAACGCTGGGCCCTCTATATTCAGGGATTTGCCCAGCGCTGCGGGCGAATTGAGCAAAGTCTGCCCCTGAGTCAGCTGTTGGACCTGGCAGGGCATTGCCGGACAAGCCAGCGTGGCGCAGGGCTGCTAACGGTCTTGCAGAGTGGGCTGTAAGCCGCAGTATTGTTGCGTTAACGCGGCAGCCTAAGTCCGCGAACTGGCTACTTGCGCGTTGAGTTGTGCAAAAAACGCGCAAGTTTACACCGCGTCAGCAGCCCGTACCAATGCTTCAGGCGCTGCGTTTGGGCAAGGCGAAGCTGAGCAGGAACAACACGGCGGCGCTGACCACAATCGACGGCCCGGCCGGGGTGTCCTTAAACCACGACAGGCTCAGGCCCAGGCACACCGCGATAATCCCGATGAGTGTGGCGCCCAGGGCCATTTGCTCGGGGGTACGAGCGTGGCGTTGGGCTGCCGCAGCCGGGATGATCAGCAAGGAGGTGATCAGCAGCACACCGACGATCTTCATCGCCACGGCAATCACCACGGCAATCAGCAGCATCAGACTCAGGCGGATGGCCGCTACCGGCAGGCCTTCGACCTTGGCCAGTTCCTCATGCACGGTGATGGCCAGCAGGGGCCGCCACAATACGGCCAGCAGCACTAGGACCAAGGCGCTGCCGGCGATGATCCAGGCCAGATCCGTAGGGCTTACGGCCAGTAAATCGCCAAACAGATAGCCCATCAGGTCGATGCGCACATCCTTCATAAAGCTCAAGGTCACCAAGCCCAGGGACAAGGTGCTGTGGGCAAGAATCCCGAGCAGGGTATCGGAGGCCAGTGGCTGACGGCTTTGCAGGGTGACTAACAACGCCGCGAGCAGTACGCAGCCGACGGTGACCGCCAGGGTCGGGCTGACATCCAGCATCAGCCCCAAGGCCACACCCAGCAGCGCGGCATGGGACAGGGTATCGCCGAAATAGGCCATGCGCCGCCACACCACAAAAGAGCCCAGCGGCCCTGCTACCAATGCCAGGGCTAAGCCGGCGAGCAGGGCGTTGAGGAGAAAATCAGGCATGGTTGCAGCCATCTCCGTGTACATGGGGCTTAAGCGGGCCTTTGATGATCAGCCCGTTAGCCGGATCGTTGACCACCGCGCCGTGCAAATCATGGGCGTGGTCATGGTGGTGGGTGTAGATGGCGAGGCTCTTGGCGTCCTGGCCGAACAGTTCGACAAAGGCTGGGTCGAAACTGACTTGCTCCGGATGGCCCGAGCAGCACACGTGACGGTTGAGGCAGACCACCTGATCGGTCGTACTCATCACCAAGTGCAGATCGTGGGACACCATCAGCACGCCGCAGCCATAGCGGTCACGCAGCTGGGTGATCAGGCGATACAGCTCGGCTTGCCCGGCGACATCGACGCCCTGCACCGGCTCATCCAGCACCAGCAGCTCGGGCTTACGCAGCAGCGCCCGGGCCAGCAGGACGCGCTGCAGCTCTCCGCCGGAAACGCTTTGCAGCGGGCTGTCGATAACCTTCGCCGCGCCCACTTCGGCCAACGCCGCTTGCACATCGGCGCGGCTGACCCCCGGCACCAGGCGCAAAAAGCGCAGCACCGAGAGCGGCAGGGTGGCGTCCACATGCAGTTTTTGCGGCATATAGCCGACGCGCAGTTTGGCCTTGCGCTGCACCTGGCCTTGGTCGGGCTTGAGCAGACCGAGCACGACGCGGACCAAGGTGGTTTTACCGGCGCCATTGGGGCCGATCAGGGTGACGATCTCGCCGGGTTTGACCTGCAATTTGACGTCATGCAGCACGGTCTGCCCGGACAGTTTGACGGCCACCTGCTCAAGTTCGATCAGCGCGTTGCTCATGAGGCTTTCCGGCAGCCTGCGCAGAGGCCGACCACTTCGACGGTCTGGCCTTCCACGGCAAAACCGACTTGGCTGGCCGAACGGGTGATGGCATCGCTGATGGCCGACTGCTCCAGCTCAATTGCCGCGTTGCAGTTGCGGCAAATGAGGAACTGGCCTTGGTGGGCGTGCTCCGGATGGCTGCAACCCACAAAGGCATTGAGCGACGAGATGCGGTGCACCAGGCCGTTCTCAAGGAGGAAGTCCAGCGCCCGATAAACGGTCGGTGGCGCGGCACGGCGGCCGTCTTCTTCACTCAGGACACCGAGGATGTCATAGGCGCCCAGTGGCTTATGGCTCTGCCACACCAGCTCCAGTACGCGTTTGCGCAGGGCGGTCAGGCGCAGGCCTTGGCGCCCGCACAGCGCCTCGGCCTCGGCCAGGGCGTGGGAAACGCAGTGGGAGTGGTCGTGGGGGCGTGAAGCCAGGGGAGCTTGATTCATGGGCGGCGACGGCTATGGTGAGAGACGTTATTATATTACCCCGTCATCTCTGCTCGAGTATTGCCGTCTTGCGCCTTTTTTCCGCCGTTTGCCTATTGTTAGCGACTTTCAGCGCCCAGGCCGAAGTCAAACTGCTGACCAGCATCAAGCCATTACAACTGATTGCCGCTGCGGTGCAGCAAGGCGTGGGCACGCCAGATGTATTGCTGCCGCCTGGCGCGTCGCCGCATAACTACGCACTGAGACCGTCCGATGTGCGGCGGGTGCGCGAGGCCGACCTGCTGTATTGGGTGGGGGCCGATATGGAAGCTTTCTTGCCGCGAGTCCTGGCTGGGCGGGATAAGGCCAGCGTGGCAGTGCAGGATCTGCCAGGCATGAGTCTGCGCCACTTTGGCGAGGGCAGTGGCCAGGCTGCCGCCGATCACGATCACGATCACGATCACGATCACGACGCGGCGCCGGCTGACGCGGCCGATGAGCATGACCATAACCATCGTCCCGGCAGCCTGGATGCTCACCTGTGGTTACTGCCGGCCAATGCCCGGGTGATCGCCCAGCGTATGGCGGCGGATCTGGCCCAAGCCGACCCGGCGAATGCTGCCCGCTATCAGGCCAACGCCGAGGCTTTTGCAACGCGTCTGGATGCCTTGGATCAGCGTCTGCACAGCCAACTGCAAGCGCTGCACGGCAAGCCGTACTTTGTCTTCCATGAAGCCTACGACTATTTCGAGAGCGCTTACGACATCAAGCACGCCGGGGTCTTCAGTGTGCTCGGTGAAGTGCAGCCAGGCGCGCAGCATGTGGCTGCTATGCGCGAGCGCTTGCAAGCGGTAGGTCCGACCTGTGTCTTCAGTGAGCCGCCGCTGCGTCCGCGCTTGGCCGAAACGCTGACCGCCGGCCTGCCAGTCAAACTGGCCGAGTTGGACGCCATGGGCAGTGCGGCGAAGATGGATGAGCGAGGCTACGAGGCCATGCTCAGCACCTTGGCGAGCGAGTTGACGGGCTGCCTCAACTCGCTCTGAGTGGCCCTACAGCGCTACGGGCAGGTGCAGCGCGACCTGCTGGCGCTGCGCCAGGCGCCGCTCAAACTCTGCCGGGTCGTGGATCAGCACTTCTTGTCCAGCGAACGACTCGGCAGC
This sequence comes from Pseudomonas sp. 5P_3.1_Bac2, assembly GCF_025465995.1. GTDB lineage: Bacteria > Pseudomonadota > Gammaproteobacteria > Pseudomonadales > Pseudomonadaceae > Aquipseudomonas. The sequence goes on from NZ_JANLNY010000024.1 coordinate 34,722, forward strand.
GATCAAGCGCGACAGCCAGAAGCGCAGGCAGGCAATACGCAGCATGGCCGGCCACAGCTCCACTTCGCTGGGACTAAAGGGCCGCTGCGCCGCATAGGCGCCGAGCAGGGCTTGGGCGCGCGCTGTATCGAGGCTGCCGTCTGGGTGGGAACACCAGTCGTTTAAGGCAATGGCCAAGTCATAGAGCATTGGCCCGCTGCAGGCGTTATAGAAGTCGATGACCCCAGCCAGATGGTTGCCATCAAACAGCACGTTGTCGCGGAACATATCGGCATGCAGATTGGCTTGCGGCAGTGCGCGGATGGCCGTGTGCAGTGCGCGCACTTCACCCAGTACGGCGCGCAGCAAGGCCGCGCTGGGGGCGGCCAAGTGCTCAGCTTGCAGCGGTCCTTGTTCGAGCATCCACTCCAGGCCGCGATCGCTTTTGCGCGGTAACGGCGCTTCGCGGGTGGCCAGATGGATATGCGCGAGCAGCTCGCCGACTTGCCGGCAGTGCTCGGCATGGGCGCTGCTGATGTGTTTGCCCGCTAGGCGCGGCTGCAGCAGGGCGGGTTTGCCGGCCAGGCTGCGCAGCGCTTCGCCAGTGCCGGTGGGGATGGCATAGGGCACTGGCAGGCCCGCGTCGTGCAACACGTCGAGCAGTTGGATAAAGAACGGCAGGTCGGCGCTAGGGCCCCGCTCGATCAGGGTGAGGACATACTCACCCTGTTCCAGGCTGATAAAAAAGTTGGTGTTTTCACTGCCTGCGGCAATGCCTTGAAAATCAACCAAACGACCCAGCCCATAGGGCGCGAGAAATGCTTCGAGCTCAGGGCGCGCAAGCGGGGTAAACACCGACATTCAACAATTGCCTTCTTACCAGCTGAAAATTTCCCAGGCCGGAATCAACATATCCGGACTGTCCGAACGAACAAATTGGCCGTCACTGCCATCGGCCCGTACTAAGAAGTAAGGCTTACCATTTTTCGGGGTGACCTTAACGGCGTAGAGAAAACCATTAACGCGGTACTCATGGATGGTGCGATCGCCGTCCTGGCGGATGGTTACATCTGGATCGGCATTAACGGGGTCTTCTGCGACAGCGTTAAGCGATGCAGCGGTGAGAACGCTGGCCAACAACAAGCTAATGAGTGTGCGCATGTTACCCTTATCCCTTTGATTGCAATGGTGCGGCTATTCTAGCTGCGCCTCAGCTGAAAAGGTTGATCTTGCTCATGAGTCAAGCACCGTTAGTCCTGGTGGACGGTTCTTCCTACCTATACCGCGCCTTCCATGCCCTGCCACCTCTGACCACCTCAAAGGGCTTGCCCACGGGTGCGGTGAAGGGCGTGCTGAACATGCTCACGAGCTTGCGCAAACAGTATCCCGACAGCCCCTTTGCGGTGGTGTTCGACGCCAAGGGCGGGACCTTCCGCGATGAGATGTTTGCCGAATACAAAGCCAACCGGCCGTCCATGCCCGATGACCTACGGGTGCAGATCGAGCCGCTGCACGCCAGCGTCAAGGCCCTGGGCTACCCGCTGCTGTGCGTTGAAGGCGTGGAGGCCGATGACGTTATCGGCACCCTGGCCCGGCAGTGCGCGGCACTGGGCCGTGACGTGGTGATCTCCACCGGCGACAAGGACATGGCGCAGTTGGTGTGCCCGCACGTTACGCTGGTCAACACCATGACAGGAAGCGTCTACGACATCGATGGCGTAAAAGCCAAATTCGGTGTCGGTCCTGAGCTGATCATCGATTATCTGGCGTTGATGGGCGACAAGGTCGACAACATTCCGGGCGTGCCGGGCGTGGGTGAAAAAACCGCGTTGGGCCTGCTGGTGGGTGTCGGCGGCGGCCTTGATGTGCTCTACGCCAACTTGGATAAAGTGCCGGAGTTACCGATTCGCGGGGCGAAAACCCTGCCGGCCAAACTCACCGAACACCGCGAGATGGCTTATTTGTCCTATGCCTTGGCGACGATCAAAATCGACGTGCCGCTGGATATTGAGATCGAGGCCCTGCATCCGACTGAGAAGGACGTGCCAGCCTTGCTGGACTTGTACGCCGAGTTGGAATTTAAAAGCTGGCGTGACCAGTTGCTGCGCAGTCAGCCAGTGGCCAAGGCAGCGGTGCCGGCCAAGTCGGTGCATGAAGATATGTTCGCCCTGGCGCCGAGCGCCGGGCCAGAACATAGTGCGCCCGGCAGCGCGCCGGCCGCCTCGGCGACGAGTCATGAGGCCAGCACGGCAAGCAGCGCTGATGCCACTTCGCCAGATGCGGGCAACTACCGCTGCATTCTCGAACAAGCCGAGTTCGATGCTTGGGTCAGCACCCTGCAAAACGCCGAACTGATTGCCTTTGATACCGAAACCACTGGCCTCGATGCGCAGCAGGCGCAGTTGGTCGGCCTGTCGTTTGCGGTCAAGGCTGGCGAGGCGGTGTATATCCCCGTTGCCCACTCTTATATGGGCGTGCCTGCGCAGTTGGACCGCGATGCGGTGCTCACGGCGCTCAAGCCGATTCTGGAAGACCCGAATAAGCCGAAGGTTGGCCAGCACGGCAAATACGACATGAACATCCTGGCCAATGCCAGTACGCCTGTCTATGTGCAGGGCATGGATTTCGACACCATGCTGGAAAGCTATGTGCTCGATTCCACCGCCACCCGCCACGATATGGACAGCCTGGCGCTGAAGTACCTGGACCACAGCACCATTCGCTTCGAAGACATCGCCGGCAAAGGCGCCAAGCAGCTGACCTTCGATCAGATCGAGCTGCAACAGGCCGCGCCCTATGCCGCCGAAGACGCCGATATCACCCTGCGCCTGCATCAACACCTGTGGGCCAAACTCAGCGCGGTGCCGAGCCTGGCCAAGGTGCTGCAAGAGATCGACATGCCGCTGGTGCCGGTGCTCGCGCGCATCGAGCGGCAGGGTGCGCTGGTTGATGCCAACTTGCTCGGCCTGCAAAGTCAGGAGTTGGGCGAGAAGCTGGTGGCGCTGGAGCGTGAAGCCTTCGCCATCGCCGGCGAGGAGTTCAACCTGGCTTCACCCAAGCAGTTGGGGGTGATTCTCTACGAAAAACTCGGCCTGCCGGTGCTGAGCAAGACGGCTAAAGGTCAGGCGTCCACCGCTGAGGCGGTGTTGGCCGAACTGGCCGAGCAGGATTATCCGTTGCCCAAGGTGCTGATGCAGTACCGCAGCCTGAGCAAGCTCAAGAGCACCTACACCGATCGCCTGCCGGAGCAGATCAACCCGCGCACCGGGCGCATCCACACCAGCTATCACCAAGCGGTGGCGGCCACTGGTCGGTTGTCCTCGACTGATCCGAACCTGCAGAACATCCCAATCCGCACCGCTGAAGGCCGGCGCATTCGCCAGGCGTTCGTCGCGCCTAAAGGCTACAAGCTGTTGGCGGCGGACTATTCGCAAATCGAGCTGCGCATCATGGCCCACCTGGCCAAGGACGAAAGCTTGCTGAAGGCCTTCCGCCAGGGTGAGGACGTGCACAAAGCCACGGCCGCCGAGGTGTTCGAGGTGCCTCTGGCGCAGGTCAGCAGCGACCAGCGGCGCAGCGCCAAGGCGATCAACTTCGGCCTGATTTACGGCATGAGCGCCTTTGGTCTGGCCAAGCAAATTGGCTGTGATCGTAAACAGGCGCAGGCCTATATCGATGTCTACTTCGCCCGCTATCCGGGGGTGCAGGCCTATATGGAGCGCACCCGCGAGCAAGCTTCGCAGCAGGGCTATGTCGAGACCCTGTTTGGCCGGCGCCTGTATCTGCCGGATATCCACGCGAAGAACCCGGCGCTGCGTAAAGGTGCCGAGCGCACCGCGATTAACGCACCCATGCAAGGCACCGCGGCCGACATCATCAAGCGCGCCATGGTGGCTGTGGATAACTGGCTGGCGAGCTCGGGCCTCGACGCCCGGGTGATCCTGCAAGTGCACGACGAACTGGTGCTAGAGGTGCGCGAGGACTTAGTCGCGCAAGTCAGCGAGCAGATCAAGCCGCTGATGGGCAACGCCGCCGAATTGGACGTGCCGTTGTTGGTTGAGGTGGGTGTAGGTGACAACTGGGATGAGGCCCACTGATCCACAGCAAAGCCCCGAGCTAGAGGCGTTAACGCTGGAAAGGTCAAGCGTTACATAGCTTTAGCAGGGGACGAGCGGGCGCTTATCGCCAATTGATTGCAAAGTTCTAATGAACTTTATCGTCCTACGCTCGGTCAGAGTTTACGAATGGCCCGCAAAGCCTTTCGATGCTCCTTTGTTGTGTTAAGTGTTGGCAGACATCTGAACCCCGCCCTAGCGGTTCAGATTCTTAAACCCCGGACTTCCCTCCCCATAAGAGGTCCGGGGTTTTTTTTGCCTGCAGCAAAACCGCCCGCGCGGTTATTCCTCGTCGACTGGTTCGCCAGCCTCAGCGAACTCACCCAGACGCAACCACTGCGCCAGCACGCCTTGGGCTTCTTCGATGCCCATGCGCTTAGGTGCGGAGAACAGCTGGATGGAAACGTGATCGCCCCAGCGCTTGCGGATGTCTTGCTGCACTTTGAGCAGGGCGTTCTTGGCCGCGCCGAAGGCCAGTTTGTCGGCCTTGGTCAGCAGGATGTGCATGGGCATCTGGCTGGCAATGGACCAGTCGAGCATCAGCTCATCGAACTCAGTCAGGGGATGGCGAATGTCCATCATCAGGATCAACCCGCGCAGGCTTTCACGGCTGCCGAGGTAGGCCTCAAGGTGCTTCTGCCAGTGCAGTTTAAGCGGAATTGGCACCTTGGCGTAGCCATAGCCGGGCAAGTCGACCAGGCGCCGCTCGTCATCCAACTTAAAGAAGTTGAGCAGTTGCGTGCGCCCTGGCGTCTTCGAGGTGCGCGCCAAGCTGGCATGGGTCAGGGTGTTCAGGGCGCTGGATTTACCGGCGTTGGAGCGGCCGGCAAAGGCGACCTCATGGCCGAAGTCATCCGGGCATTGCTCGACTTTGGCCGCGCTAATAAGAAAGCTGGCCTGTTGGCACAGGCCGATGATCGGGTTCTTGGGTTGCATTGGGGTATCCGTGGGCGGGCGTAGGGTGGATTACAGGCGATTGCCCTTGCGACATAAGCGCGCAGCTTGCCAGTAGGTCTATAGCTCAGCGAGCAGCGTCGTTTCCGTTTCAATGACGCCAGTATATAATGACGCAGATTTTGTGTGCGCTTTCTCCTTAAGCAGTTGAGGAAGTGGGCGCGCAAAGTGACAGACCATCTGCCGTAGAAGCAGTACGTTCACCTCAGTTTTGAGGCGATCTGATGATAAAAACGCTGAGTGCAGCCACTTTACTGGTGTTTTCGTTGTCCACCGAGGCTGCGCAGGACCCGGAAGCTGTGTTCGCACGTGCGTGCGGTGCATGCCATAAAGGGCAGATGCCAAACGCCCCGGCGCGTGGCGACAAGGCTGCATGGGCGGCGCGTTTGGCCAAAGGTAGTGCTGGCCTTGTGCTGAGCGTGACCAATGGTCTTAATGCGATGCCGCCGCGTGGGTTGTGCACGGACTGCTCGGCCGAGGATTACCACGCTGTCATCAAGTTGATGAGTGAGTAAACCCGGCTTATAAACTATTTCTCTTAGCCGTAAATTGGATTAGCTGATGAACAAAGTAATCGTGAGTCTGCTGTTGACCCTGGGCATCACCGGCCTGGCACATGCCGCAGGCAATGCTGAAGCCGGCCAGGGTAAGGTTGCAGTATGTGGCGCCTGCCATAACCCAGATGGCAATAGCGCAGCACCGAACTTTCCTAAACTAGCTGGTCAAGGTGAGCGTTACTTGCTCAAGCAGCTCAAGGACATCAAGGACGGTAACCGTACCGTGCTGGAAATGACCGGCCTGCTCGACAACCTCACTGAGCAAGACCTGCAAGACATCGCCGCTTACTTCTCCAAGCAGAAAATGAGCGTCGGCGCAGCTGATCCGAAACTGGTAGCGCGTGGCGCTGAGCTGTTCCGTGGCGGCAAACTGCCAGAAGGCATGCCGGCTTGCATCGGTTGCCACTCGCCTAACGGCGCTGGTCTGGCCGCTGCTGGCTTCCCGAAACTGGGTGGCCAACACGCACAGTACATCGGCAAACAGCTGACTGACTTCCGTGAAGGCAACCGCACCAACGATGGCGACAGCATGATCATGCGCTCCATCGCGGCTAAGCTGAGCAACAAAGACATCGAAGCCGTTTCCAGCTACATCCAGGGTCTGCATTGATCCTCGCTGAGCGTTAAGCTTTGACATGAAAAAGGGTGGCTTTGGCCGCCCTTTTTCGTGCGGGGCATCGCTACAATGAGGGAACCTCACTGTGCCTGCTGAGTCGAACCACGACTCGCTATCTAGCGCCGATATCGCCAAGGAGTCTTGCATGCGTAACCTGATCCTCAGTGCCGCCATGGTCACTGCCAGCCTGTTTGCTTTGACCGCTCAAGCCGAGCCAATCGAGGCAGGTAAGCAATATGTTGAGCTGAGTAACCCCGTGCCGGTATCCCAGCCAGGCAAGATCGAAGTGGTTGAGCTGTTCTGGTACGGCTGCGGGCATTGCTACAAGTTTGAAGAGAGCATCAATCCTTGGATCGCCAAGCTGCCGGAGGATGTGAACTTCAAACACATCCCGGCGATGTTTGGTGGCATGTGGAACATCCACGGTCAGATGTTTATCACCCTGGAAGCCATGGGCGTCGAGGGCAAGGTACGCAAAGCGATTTTTGACGCCATTCACATTCAGGGCAAAAAACTCGCATCCCCTGAGGAAATGGCTGACTTCCTCGCCGGTGAAGGTGTGGATAAAGCGGCCTTCCTTAGCACTTACAACTCCTTCGCGGTGAAGGGCCAAGTTGAGAAGGCGAAGAAACTGGCCCAGGCCTATCAGATCACCGGCGTACCTACCCTGGTGGTTAACGGCAAGTACCGCTTCGATATCGGCAGCTCCGGTGGTCCGCAGGAAGCCCTGCAAGTGGCTGACCACTTGATCGCTAAAGAGCGTGCCGCGCAGTAAACCGCAGGCAGCGCGGCTAAATGCTTAGGCGCCGCCCCGCGAAGCAGATTGATCTGGACCAGAGCCAGATCAATCCTGCTGCCCAGCATCTGCAGCGACCTGATGACGGCACCTTACGCCTTCTCAGTTTCAATATTCAGGTTGGCATCAGCACCCAGCGCTATCGCCATTACCTGACCCGCAGTTGGCAGCATGTGTTGCCCCACGCCGGCCGTGCGCCGAACCTGCAACGCATTGGTGAGCTGCTGCGCGACTTTGACCTGGTCGCCCTGCAGGAGGTCGATGGCGGCAGCTTGCGTTCGGGCTACGTCAATCAGGTCGAGCACCTCGCCCATCTCGGCGACTTTCCCTACTGGTATCAGCAGCTCAACCGCAATCTGGGGCGCCTGGCCCAGCACAGCAATGGTCTGCTCAGTCGTTTGCGCCCGACTTTGCTGGAGGACCATCCGCTGCCGGGGCCAAGGGGCCGTGGCGCCATGCTCTTGCAGTTGGGGGAGGGCAGTGAGGCGATTGCCGTGGTGTCGATGCATCTGGCGTTGGGCGCGCGGGCGCGCAATCGGCAGTTGGCCTATATCCGTGAGGTGTTGCAGGGTTATCGGCATCACATCCTGATGGGCGATATGAACACCCATGCCACCGATTTATTGCAGCACTCACCGCTGCGCGACTTAGGTTTGTGGGCGCCGCAAGTGGCTGCCACCTTTCCCAGCTGGCAGCCGCAACGATGCCTGGATCACATTTTGCTCAGCGCAGATTTAGCCCTGGAACGCTGCGAGGTGGTGCAGGCGGCGATTTCTGACCACTTGCCAGTTGCTGTACAAATTCGTCTGCCTACTTCACTCAAGACTCCTGGTACGCCTATGCTAATCGGATCTTGAATCTTGGATATTGACGATGTCCCTCGACGTCCAGCGCTGGAAAAGCAAATACCTCGCAAGTCTTGAGCAGCAAGAACACCTGGAGCGCTTATGGCAGGCCCGTCTGGACCTGTTGCGCCGTGGCTTGGTGCGCAGTTCGCTGGCCGCCGAGGGCAGCGACAAGATGGTCGATCAATGCATGGAAGAGCTGCGCGACATCTTGCGCCGCGACGACATTGACGCCGGCTTGGCCGCGCTGATTCCGCGTTTGGAAAAAGCCGTGCTGGATTCGGAGAAGCGCCGCCAAGGGCGGATCGAGCAAAACATCTCCGGTGTCAGCAGTTTGGCCAATCAACTGCTCGCTCTGGAGCCGCCACACGAAGTGCGTAAGGCCCTCAAGCAGTTTGCCAAGCGCATCGATGAGCGGGCCAAGCAGTCGCGGGAAATGCCAGCCTTGCTCAGTGAGCTGAGTCATTTACAGCAGCAGACCTTAGCCAGCCTCAGCACCGAGGTGAGTCTGCGCCCGGGGCTGTTGCAGCGCCTGTTTGGCAGCAAACAGACGATCTTAAGCACAGCGGCTGAGCCGGCGCCGACAGACACGGCAGCGATTGCGCCCAACTCTTTTGCCGCTGGGCGAGAAGTCCGCCTTGACCCCGTGGCCGCCGCGCCGCTTACTGCGCCAGCACCGCCAGCACCGCCAGCACCGCCAGCACCGCCAGCACCGCCTGTTGAGGCCACACCAGCTGCGGCCTTGGACACGCCACCCCCGGCGCTAGCCGAGGCCTCGGTCAACGCCGCTGCGTCTGAACTGAGCGCAGCAGTGCCGAGCAGTTCTGAGGCTGCTGGCGACACGGCTGAGGCGGTGGAGGAAAACCTCAGTAGCGAGGCGGAGCCTGTCGCCCAGGTGCAGGGTATTGAGAAACTGGTGGTGATTGATCCGAGCTATGCGCTGCCGGAGTTGCCTGAGCCGGGCTATAGCACGGTGGCACCGCATATCGGTCAGAGCCTGTTGAGCCTGCTGGATGACCTGAATCTGCCCGAGCACCATGCCGAGCAAGGCGAAGTGCTGCGCCAACGGGTGCAGGGCGGGCTCAACTGGTACGAGTTGGTCGCGGTGCTGGATGAGTTATCGGTGTTGGTTCTGGCGGTAAGCGACAGTGGCCGTAATGAGTTCGCCCATTATTTGCAGCAACTTAACCACCGCCTCGAGCCTTTCCTCAGCACCCTGAGCCAGGCCCATGAGGGCTATAGCGAGGTGCTGCACAGTACCCGCAGCTTTAACCAAGAGCTGCGTAATCAGGTCAGTGATTTACAAGCCAGCGTCCAGGATGCGGTGGATCTGCCGAGCCTTAAGCAATCGCTGGAAACGCGTTTGGATGGTCTGCTCGGCAGCCTGATCGAGCATCAGCAACAACACGACGGCCGCGACGAACAACTGGTTGTGCGCCTGCAAGGGTTGACCGAAAAGGTCGCGCAAATGGAGCGCGAGGCGCAGACCGTGCGTGAGCACTTGGAGGAGCAGCGCCAGCGCTCGCTGATTGATCCGCTGACCGGCCTTGCCAACCGCGCCGGTTGGAACGAGCGCATCGAGCTGGAGATCGCGCGCTGCAAACGCTATGGCGACCCGCTGTTACTGGCGGTGCTGGACATCGACCACTTCAAGCGGATCAACGACAGCTACGGCCACCTGGCCGGTGACAAGGTACTGAAGATCATCGCCACTGAGTTGCAAAAACAGGTGCGCGCCACTGACTTTATCGCCCGTTTTGGCGGTGAGGAGTTTGTTCTGCTGATTCCCTCCACGCCCCTGGCCGGTGGTGAGCAGTTGCTGCAGAACTTATTGCAGGCGATTGCGCAGTGCCCGTTTCACTTCCGTGGTGAGCGCATCGTCATCACCTTGTCCGCCGGGCTCGGTAGCTACAGTCTCAGCGAGAGTGCGCAGAAATTTTTTGAGCGTGCCGATCAGGCGCTGTACCGCGCCAAGCGCGCTGGGCGTAATCGCATCGAGCTGGCCTGAGGCGCGCTCGCGCCCTTTGTTCCAGCACTGCGCTCATAGCCAGCGCGCCTAGGTAGGGGCTTATTTGCCCAGCGGTGCACCCGGCGGGGGGCAGAAGCACTAAACTCTGCGCCCCTGATTAGGAGTGGGTATGGAAATCTTTAGTCTGGCGGTGCTGATCTTTCTGGTCACCGATCCATTCGGCAACATCGCCATCTTTATCACTGCACTGAAAAACGTACCGCCTGAGCGCCGTTTACGGGTGGCCGCCCGTGAGTTGGTGTTTGCCTTAATTCTGCTGCTGCTGTTCCTCAGCTTTGGCGACACAGTGCTCAGCGCGTTGGGCTTGTCACGCGAGGCCACGGCGATTGCCGGCGGCATCATTTTGTTCGTGATCGCCATGCGTTTGATCTTCCCCAGCCCGCAAGGGGTATTGGGCGATGTGCCGGATGGCGAGCCGATGTTGGTGCCGTTGGCCACGCCAGCGGTGGCCGGACCTTCGGCGCTGGCGGTGCTGATGACCCTGCGCAATACTCACGAGGGCCAGCTCTGGGAGCTGTACCTGGCAGTGATTTTGGCCTGGGCAGTGACCGCCTTTATCTTGTTGCAGGCATCGTTCCTGCAACGTTTTCTCGGACCTCGTGGTTTAACCGCAGTGGAGCGACTGATGGGCATGTTGTTGATCATGCTCAGCGTCGACATGCTGCTGGATAACCTGCAAAGCGTGTTGCATATCACCCCATGAAAGCCGTCTTTTTAACTTCTCTGCTGCTCTTGCTGGCCGGCTGTAGCAATGCCCTGCGCATTGATGACAGCTATGTCGCCAAAGGGCAGAACAGCCGCGTGCAGTACATCGTGCTGCACTACACCTCCGCAGACTTCGCGCGCTCCTTGCAGTTGTTGACGCAAACCGATGTGAGCAGCCATTACCTGATCGGCGACTCGCCGGCGACTATCTATCGTTTGGTCGATGAGAACCGCCGCGCCTGGCATGCCGGCGTCAGCCAGTGGCAGGGCCGCACCTGGCTCAATGGCAATAGCATTGGCATTGAGCTGGTTAACCAAGGCTTCTACGACACGCCCAGGGGCCGCTTCTGGCAGCCCTTCGCTCCGGCGCAGATCGATGCGTTGATTCCGCTACTCAAGGACATCATGCAGCGCCATCATCTGCCGCCGGGCAGCATCATCGCTCACAGCGATATCGCCCCGCAGCGCAAGTCCGACCCCGGCCCGCTGTTCCCCTGGAAACGGCTGGCCGATGCCGGCCTGATGCCGTGGCCGGATGCCGGCAAGGTGGCGCGCCAGCAGCAGTTATTTGCTACCAGCCTGCCCAGCGTGGCGTGGTTCCAAGAACAGCTGGCGCGCCAAGGCTATGAAGTGCCGCGCAGTGGCGAGTTGGACAAGGCCACGCGTAACGTTGTCGCCGCCTTCCAGATGAAGTACCGGCCCGCTCGCTACGACGGCCAGCCGGATGCTCAAACGGCCGCGCTGCTAGCCGTGCTGGGGCAGATGCCGCGCTGAGTTAGTGCGGCAAGCTGGCAATCAGGCGAGAGTCTGCCAGCGCTGCGCTGCGATGCACGGTGGCCGCCTGGTACTGCGGGTCAGCCAGCATGCTGAGAAACGCCGCTTTATTGGGGTAGCGCACCAGCAGCACTTCGTCCCACTGCTCATCAGCGGGAGCAATCAAGGCGAGCTGCACGGCAGCCATGAGTTGCACCTCACCGCCGACGCCCTGCACCTTGGCCAAGGCGGTTTGGCTGTAGCGCCGGTAAGCTTCGCGGCCGCTACAGGCGCTGTGCTCGGAGCCTTGCGGGTACTGCGCCTGGTCTTGATAACGCAGCAGGTTGAGCATCAGCAGCGGCGCCTCGGCGGGCAGTTGCTGAGTGAATGCAGCCAGCTGTTCTGGGCGGGGATTGATGCTTGGCATGGGCGACTCCGCAGTGAGAAAAATCCAGAGTGGATAATCCACCACCAGGCGACAATCAGCATTCGTCGTGGTGATAAGCCACTACAGCGGCAGGCTGATATAAAACTGCGCCCCCTGGCCGACCTGAGAGTGCACCCCGATCTGGCCACCATGCAGCTGCACAATCTCCTTGCATAAAGCCAGGCCCAACCCGGCGCCGCCTTTCTTGCGGCTGGCCTGAATAAAGGGCTCGAAGATCCGCTCTTGCTGCTGATAAGGAATGCCCTCGCCGCTATCCAGCACGCTGATCAGCACGCGGTCGCCGAGGGTGCGCGCGTGCAAGCGCACTTCGCCGCCACGATTGCTGTGGCGTAAGGCATTGGCCAGCAGGTTATCCAGCACCCGTTCGATTTGCAGGTGGTCGAGCAGCAGCTCAGGCAGCGGTTCCTGCAGGTTGCAACTGAGCTTCAAGCCCAGCTCGGCGGCCTGATTGGCAAAGCGTTGCTGCGCTTGCTGGAGCAACGGGGCGAGGGCGCAGGGCAAGCGCTCCAAGCTTTGCAGGCCGTTGTGGTAGCGCGACAGATTGAGCAGGTCATCGATCAGGCGCAGCAGGCGCTGCATCTCTTCATCAACGGTATTGAGCAAGTCGGCCTCGCGCGATTGCGCCGCTACGTGCAGGCGTTCCTGAAGCAGGGCAAAGGCCATGCGCATGCCCGTCACCGGGGTACGCAGCTCGTGGGAGGCGCGCAAGACAAACTCGCTGCGCACCCGCTCAAAGGCGCGCTGCTCGGTAACGTCACGCAGCACCATCACCGCACACAGCACCTGCGCTTGCTTGTCGCTGACGCCAGAGAGACTGTACGCCAGCAGGCGTTTTTCACCGTCGATCTGCACCGTCAGATCATCTGGGCTGCGGTCCAGCGGCTGCGCCTGTAGCACCTGCTGCAGTTGCGCGACGACCTTGGGATGGGGCAGGGCCTGGCTGATGCTTTGCCCGAGTTGTGCCTCGCTCCAGCCTAGTTGGCGCTGAGCGAGGGGGTTGAAGTGTTCGATGCAGCCGTCGCGGTCGACGATCAGCAATCCGTCGTTGATGCTGTCGAGCACCGCCTGCAAGCGTTGTTGTTGCGTTTGCAGGGCCTGCACATCGCTGTTTTTCACATCACGCAGGGCGCTGGCCATCAGGCCGAAGCGCTGGCTTAGGGCGGTCAGCTCGGTGACGGTGCTGCGCGGCAGGATAACGTCAAAGTCGCCTTGGCCAATTTGATCGGCGGCTTTGGCCAGCGTCTCAATCGGCTGGGCAAAGCGCCGGGCCAAACTGTGCGCGGTGCTAAAGCCAATCACCAACACGGCCAAACCACTGAGGCAGAGCAGGCTGGCGACCATCCAGGCGCGTTCGCGGCCGCGCGCCTCTTCACGCTCCACGGCATTGATGCAACGCATTTGAATGGCGTTGATACGGCTGGTCAGCGCTTCGAGGGAAAAGCCAAAGGCATCGTTGTTGAGCAGTTCGCGGCGCAGCGTGTAGGGCTTACTCAAGAGCCCGGAAAAGGCTTGGTAAGTGGCCTCCACATCGCCGATGGCCTGGTGCTCGGCGCCAGTGCGGGCCAGTTGTTGCAGGCTATGCAGGGCTTGATCGAATTGCCCGCTGGCGCGTTGGAGCGCCGGGCGATTGAGGTCCTCAGCCAGCAATAACATCACTTGCTGGCTGAGGGATTGGCTCATGACCATGGCCGCATCGAGGATCTGCAAATTGCGCGCGATGCTTTGGTTTTGCGCCTTGGTCAGTTGCACCACGCCGATGATGCCCAGCAGCAGGCCGGCCAAGGCCACGGTGAGCAGGGCGCTGCTGCCGAGAAACAAACGGCTGCGCAGCTTCATTGACGGGCCCCGCTCACCCGCGCCTCACAGGCTGAGCTGTTTGCGTTTGCGATACAGCGTCGAGGTGTTGATGCCGAGGGTTTTCGCCGCCTGATCGAGGCTGCTGCTGTTGGCCATGACCGCACTGATGTGGGCTTTCTCCAGCGCCTCTAGGCTCAGCTGCTGACCGACTTGCGGCGCCGCCCCGACTGGGTTGGCGCGCAGGCCCAGGTGGCTCAGCTCGATCTGCTCATCGCTGCAAATGATGCTGGCGCGCTCGATGACGTTACGCAGCTCGCGAATGTTGCCCGGCCATGGGTAGTTGAGCAGGGCGCTTTTGGCCTCGTCGCTGAACTGCCGCGCCGGGCGCTCGTACTCCAGCACAAAGCGGGCGAGAAAGCGTTCGGCCAGATCGAGGATGTCTTCACGGCGTTCGCGCAGCGGCGGCAAGGTCAGGGTGATGACGTTGAGGCGATAGAGCAAATCCTCGCGGAAGCGGCCCTGGCGGACCATGTCATCCAGATCAAGGTTGGTCGCGGCGAGGATGCGCACGTCGGCCTGACGGGTTACGGCATCGCCGACCCGCTCGTAGTGTTTGTCCTGGATAAAACGCAACAACTTGGGTTGCAGAGCGAGGGGAAAATCGCCGATTTCATCGAGGAACAAGCTGCCGCCATCGGCCTGATTAACCCGGCCCAGCGTGCTCTCGCTGGCGCCGGTAAAGGCGCCGCGGTTATGCCCGAACAGCTCGCTTTCCATCAGCTCGGGGCTGAGCGACGGGCAATTGATGGTGACGCAGGATTTCGCGGCGCGTTTGCTCCAGCGGTGGATCGCTTGGGCCAGTTCACCTTTACCGGTGCCGGACTCGCCAAGGATCAGAATATTGGCGTCGGTGCCGGCCACTTGCCGGGCGGTTTCCAGCACGCTCATCAGGTGTGGGCTTTGCGAATCCAGACCATCGCTGGCTTGGCGCGCGGTGTGATCCAGGCGCTCAAGGCGGTCGATAACTTGCAGGGCTTGCAGTTGCTTGGCCGCCACTTGCCGCAGTTGTTCTGGGCTGCATGGTTTGAGCAGATAGTCGGCGGCACCGGCCTGGATGGCATCCACGGCGGTATCGATGGCCGACAGCGCGGTGATGATCACCACGCGCATCCACGGGGCTTGCACGCGCATCTTGGCCAGCAGTTCAAGGCCGTCGTCATCGCCTAAGCGCAGGTCTAAAAAGCACAGACCATAGACTTGCCGCTGCAACAGGGCTTCGGCCTGGTTCGGGCCGTTGGCGCAGCTGACTTGATAGCCCTGATCCTCCAGGCAATAGCGAAACGTGCGCAAAATTGCCGGCTCGTCATCCACCAGCAGGATGCGCCCAAGAGTCGGCTCCTCGGCTTTTTTCGGCATACCTGTCTCCTTGTTTGAATGCACAAGGTTAGTCCGTGTGGGGTCATGCAAGTTGCACGGCTTGTCAGCGCTGATCATGCAAGCTGCACGTTGGTTGGGCTTTTTGATTATGGGTAAGCTATTGATAATTAAAGTAAATATTTAGATTAATAAGCTGGCACGGCCATTGCGAACAATCCTACAAAGTCGCGACGAGTGGCGAGCTCAGGAACTTTCTAGGCCTGCTAGGCGGTCTAGAATTAAGGGCTAGGGCTCGGCTTGAGCCGCAACTTGCGGTGCGGTTACAGCAGTGGCGCAAGGAGCGCCCTGGGTAGCTTGCGCTGACCCTTGCCGGTGCCGGTTGCTTTGGCATTACGGCAGTCCCTACGCGCTGCGGCGCATCACGCTAAGTACGTTAAGTACAAGGAGATCCACCATGCTGAGTTGGGCTATTACCTTTCTGATCATTGCCATCATCGCTGCGGTACTGGGCTTTGGCGGCATCGCCGGGGCCGCCACCGGGATCGCCAAGATCCTCTTCATCATCTTTCTGGTGCTGTTTGTGGTGTCGTTCATCATGGGCCGTCGCCCCCGTTAGCCCTAATCTAGGTAAGGAGTTGCAATGACTTATCTCAAGACGCTGCTCGCCGCATTGTTGCTGAGCGGTAGTGCAGCGGCCTTGGCTGCCAATACGGATGGCCAATTACGTGTCCCGGAGCTGATGAGTAACGCCGAGTACAAAGACGCTTGGCGCGACGTGCTCAAGGACGAGGCGCGTCTGCCTGACTGGGTGATCAATCTGGACGGCACCTCGACGCCGACCCAGGCCATCGACGACAAGGGCGATAAGTACCTGGTCGGGCAGATCTGCGAGCAGCACAACTGCTTTAATCAGCGCCTCTACGTCGCCTTTACCTGGGACAAGAGCCACGCCTATGCGCTGTGGGTACAGCTGCCGGATGGTTTACCCACTGACCGCGCGCCGAGCCAACACGCCACGTTGCGTTGGTTAGGCGAGCCGGATGAGCGGGTCCAGCAGATCCTTGAGGAGCAACTGAAGAGCGATCCGAACTGGTATTAACCAGCGCCGCGGGCGGTCGAGTCGCTTAATCGTCGATTAAACGGCCAGTGCGCGACCTGCAGCGCTCGGCCGCGCTATCATCCGCCGATTGATTGGGCGGAGAGGCAGCATGCTTAACGGCTTGTGGTTTGGATTTTTCTTGGTGGCGGCTATTGCTGGCCTGTCACGCTGGTTGCTGGGTGATGATCCAGCGGTGTTTGCCGCCATGGTGGAAAGTCTATTCACCATGGCCAAGCTGTCGGTTGAGGTGATGGTGCTGCTGTTCGGCACCCTGACCCTGTGGATGGGCATGTTGCGCATCGCCGACAAGGCCGGTCTGGTTAACTTGCTGGCGCGCGTGCTCGGCCCGTTGTTTGCCCGCCTGATGCCGGAGGTGCCGCGCGGCCATCCGGCGCTGGGTTTGATCACCATGAACTTTGCCGCCAATGGTCTGGGTTTGGACAACGCCGCCACGCCGATTGGTTTGAAGGCCATGCGCGCTCTGCAAGAACTCAACCCGCTGCCGCACACCGCGACTAACGCGCAGATCTTATTTCTGGTGCTTAACGCCTCCTCGCTGACCCTGTTGCCGGTGACCATCTTTATGTACCGGGCGCAGCAGGGCGCACCTGATCCGACCATGGTGTTTTTGCCGATCTTGCTGGCCACCAGCGCCTCGACCTTGGTTGGCCTGTTGTCGGTGGCGGTCATGCAGCGTTTGCGCGTGTGGGACCCCGTGGTGCTGGCCTATTTACTGCCTGGCGCGTTGCTGTTGGGCGGCTTTATGGCCTTGCTGGGCAGCCTGTCGGCCACGGCTTTGACGGCGCTGTCGTCGCTGCTGGGCAACCTGACCCTGTTCGGCATCATCATGCTGTTTTTGCTGCTCGGCTATTTGCGCAAGGTGAAGGTCTACGAAGAGTTCGTCGAGGGCGCCAAAGAGGGCTTCGACGTGGCCAAGAGTCTGCTGCCGTATCTGGTCGCCATGCTCTGCGCCGTCGGCGTATTGCGCGCCTCCGGAGCCTTGGAGTTTGGTCTGGATGGCATCCGTTGGCTGATCGAATTCCTCGGCTGGGACACGCGCTTTGTCGATGCCTTGCCTACGGCTTTGGTGAAGCCGTTCTCCGGTAGCGCCGCACGCGCCATGCTGATCGAGACTATGCAGAATCAGGGGGTCGACAGCTTCCCGGCGCTGGTGGCGGCGACCATTCAGGGCAGCACGGAAACCACCTTCTATGTGCTGGCGGTGTACTTCGGCGCCGTCGGCATCCAGCGCGTGCGGCATGCCGTGGGCTGTGCACTGCTGGCCGAACTCGCCGGCGTGGTGGCGGCCATTAGCGTGTGCTACTGGTTCTTCGCCTGAGTAAGGTCTGGGGTTAGCCGCCGCCGGCTGACCCCAGACGGCGTTACTCCACTTGGAAGCGCAGGACGCCGATCATTTGCCCGGCTTCTGTCACCACTTGCACTTGCCAGTCGCCCACGGCGTTTTGGGGGAATTTTTGCTTGTGCGTCCAGGCCCGATAGCCTTCCTTGCGCCCGCCGTGAATGTCCAAAGCGATGCGATCTATCTCGCGGCCTTCATAGCGCCAGACGTGGTAAATCCGCTCATTCAAGCCCCGTGGTGCACTGATCGCGGTGTAGGCATACAGGCCTTGGCTTTGCAGCTCCGCCAGGGTCAGGTGCTCCAGGGTGGAGCCGGGCATGCGCAAGCGGTTATCGAACTGTTGGCTGATCGCCACTTCATTCAGCCACAAGGTCGCTGGCGGCACCCAGGCACGCAGCCACCAACCGCTGGCGCCCAGGGCCAGTGGCAGGGTCAGCAGCAACAACCAGCGCCACCAGCGCCGCACCTTAACCACCGCAAACATCGATGGCAGCGACAGCAGCATGGCCACCACGAGTGCCAGTTCGTAACTCTGTTTGGTGGTCAGCTTGAAGATAACCGGCAAGGCGGTCAGCAGCACCGCGAATAGGGTCAGGCTGTGATACGTCAGGTAGAGCCAGCGCTTGGGTGCGAGCCAGCGGTAGTACAGCGGATCGGTGATGGAAATCAGCGCGGCAATGGCCAGCAAGCCGCTAAACAGCAGCTGGCTGCTGTTCCAGGTGGTGGTGATAAAGAAAAACGGCAGGACGAAGAACAGGCTCTCCTGGTGAATCATCTGGGTGGCGTAGCGCACCACCGGCGGCGGCAAGACAAAACCAAAACGCTTGGCGATACGATCGCGCAGGGTGTTTTCCAGGGTCAGCCATAACCAACTGATCAACAGCACCAAGGCCAGCACTTTGGCCAACTCGGCCTTGCGCTCCACCAATAAAAAACTGGCCACGCCTGAGGCGAAACCGAATGCCGCCACCATCCCTGGGTGACGTTGCATGAGGGCAATTAACTTGAGGACGAATAGCTTCAACCGCGGCATAACAGGAGGGCTCTGACTCGGATCATTAAGCACCACGCACGGCATGCGTGGTCAACGCAGACGGCGCCAGTTGGGCGCTGACACCGTGGTTGCGCAGCATAACGCGTATGGCCTGGGCATGGCGCCATTTGTCATGCCGATTGGCCCACCTCGTCACTGCATCTGGCCCCTGTGCTGCTTAGCCTTTGCTGTCTAAATGCGCCACCTTCGAGGAGCTAAGCATGCGTGTGTTAATCACCGGCGCGGCGGGGTATATCGGCCGCCAGCTGCTACACAAGCTGGCGCTGCAACAGCCGCATTGGCAGTTGTTTGCCGCCGATATCCAAATGCTTGCGCCGCAAAGCCTGCCGGCCAATGTGCAGGCCATGCAGCTGGACATCAGTAATCCCGCCGCCGTGCGCCAGTGCGTGGCGCAGAGTCAGGCGCAGGCCATTGTGCATTTGGCTTCGGTGGTCACGCCACCGCCCGGAATGAGCGCGGCGCAGCTGCACGCGATTGATGTCGGCGGCACTCAAACCGTGATCGAGGCGGCGCTGGCCCATGGCGTGCAACAGCTGATCGTCACCAGCTCTGGCGCTGCCTATGGCTACCATCCGCAGAATGCACTGTGGCTGGATGAGCAGCAGCCGCTGCGCGGTCATCCCCACTTTGCTTATGCCAAGCATAAGTGTGAGGTCGAGCAACTGCTGGCGCATGCCCGCAAACAACATCCGCAACTCAAGCAGTTGATCCTGCGTCCGGGCACCATCTTGGGCGCGCAGGTGAACAACCAGATCAGCGCGCTGTTTAAGGACCGTGCGGTGCTGGGTGTGCGCGGCAGTGACAGCCGCTTCGTGTTTATCTGGGATGAGGATGTGCTCGACATCATCATTCAGGGCCTGCGTGAGCACAGCAGCGGGATCTATAACCTGGCCGGCGATGGCGCGCTGTCGCTGCGTCAAGTCGCCAAGCTGCTGGCTAAGCCCTATGTGGCGCTGCCTGCGTGGTTGATCCGCAGTGTCTTGGCCGTGCTCAAGCCCCTCGGCCTGAGCCCCTACGGCCCGGAGCAGGTGGACTTTTTGCGCTACCGCCCGGTGCTGAGCAATCAGCGTCTCAAGCAAGACTTCGCCTACACGCCGCGCTACAACTCCAAGCAGGCGTTCTTGGCCTTTCTCGATGCGCAGGGCATTGCCCATCAGGCCGAGGCTTAGCCCGCCTGGCGCTGTTGCGCGCGGTATTCGCCGGGGGTCAGCCCGGTCCATTGGCGAAAGGCGCGGAAGAACACACTGGGCTCGGAATAACCCAGCAGCAGAGCGATCTCCGCCGCCGGCAGATCGCTTTGGCTGAGGTGCTGTTGAGCCAACTGCTGGCGCGTGTCGTTAAGCAGTTGCTGATAGTTGCAGCCTTCATCGGCCAGGCGTCGCTGCAGAGTGCGCTCGCTGAGTTTGAGGCGGCGCGCCAGCTCGGCACGGTCTGGTTCGCCACGGGCCAGTTGTTCGCCTAATAAACTCACCACCCGTGCGCTCAAACTCTCACTGGGCAGCCGCGCTAACAACGCCTCGGCATGCTGGCGCAAGATGCTTTGCAGCGGCAGGTTAGCTTGCAGCAGGGGCGTACTGGCTACGGCTTTGGGCAGGACGATGCCGTAATCCGTGGCATCAAATTGCAATTCACAGGCAAAACAGGCTTGGTATGCAGCAAGGTCGGCCGGCTGTGGATAAGCGAATTGCACGCGGCGCACACGCACGTTATTGAGCAGTGGATAAATCATTTGCACCCACGCGGCGAGCAGGGCTAAAACCCGTGTACGGGTGGCTGGCAATTGTGGGTTGAGGGGCCGGTACAGCAGCTGCAATTCATCGCCTTGCTCATGCAGTTGCAACTCGCCACCTTCGCCAATCAAGCGTTGATAACGCAAGCCGGCGGCCAGGGCATCGGCTAAAGTTGGGCTGCTTTGCAGCAGGTAACCGAGCACACTAAATAGCCCCGGAGTGAGGTGTTGGCCAATGGCCAAGCCGGGTTCTGGATGGTCAATCAGGCTGATTTGCTGCCACAAACGTTCTTGCGTGGCGAAGGGTAAACGGCCGTCTGGGTCGCTCAGTTGCTCGGTTTCAAGGCCGCAGGCCGTGAGTAATGACTGGCGCTCGATGCCTAAACGGCTGGCCGCGTGCAGCACCGCAAGAGTGATGCTGACGCTGACCGAAGTGTGGGCTGAATCGTGGTTGCTAATAGACATGGGCTGATTCTGCCCAAAGCCGGGCCAAGGCGGTAGCGTTAAAGATGTTCCTTGAGACGATTGTGCGAATTAGCCTGGGCCTGAAGCTAATTTTGCCGGGTGCTGAGCAGGCGTTTACGCGCATTGGTTGGCTAAGCCACTGCGCAAAATATTGCACAGCAACCTGTGGATAACTCTGTGCATAGTTGAGTATGAGCAGCACGGCTAAGAGGCTGAAAAGCACTGTGCAACTTATTGCGCAGCGCTGAGCAACAACTTGCGCAAGATTGTGGGCAAATCCCGCCTTGCATCAGTCGAGAGCCCTTCACTATCTTTGTAAGTCCATGATAAATAGCGATTTAAAGCAGGCTGGCACGGAACTGGCTCTATCCCTGGCAACGGATCAATCCCGGTTCGTCATGTTTAGGCAAGGAGAGCTCTCATGCCAACACCCGCGTATCTGTCCCTCGAAGGCACCAAACAAGGTTTGATCACTGCCGGTACTTTCACCGAAGATTCCGTCGGCAACATCTTCCAGGAAGGTCACGAAGACCAAATCCTGGTTCAAGCTTTCAACCACCAAGTTATCATCCCACGTGATCCACAATCCGGTCAGCCGACTGGCCAGCGCGTACACAAGCCGCTGATGATCACCAAGGTTTTCGACAAATCCTCGCCGCTGATCTTCAACTCCCTGACCTCGGGCGAGCGTCTGAACAAGTGCCGTCTGGAGTGGTACCGCACTTCCTCCACTGGTACTCAAGAGCACTACTTCACCATCGAGCTGGAAGACGCCGTAATCGTTGACGTGCAGTCGCGCATGCCGAACTGCCAAGACCCAGGCCTGTCGCACTTCACTCACCTGGAAGACGTGTACTTCACCTACCGTAAAATCGTTTGGACCCACGAAGTATCCGGTACTTCGGGCTCCGACGACTGGCGCACGCCGATCGCCAGCTAAGTTTCGACTTAGTTCGCATGCGCAGCGGCCAGGCATTGTCCTGGTCGTTGCGTTTCAAAGCGCAGGATTGCGCTCGCAGTAGCGCTCGCCATACGAGGACACGGAATGTTCGCAGCCGCCAACGAAAGCCATTTCAATCTCAGCATTGATGGCGTCAGCCACGACCTGCAAGTGCTTGCCTTTACCGGGCGCGAGGCGATCAGTCAGGTCTATGAGTTTGTGCTGGAACTGGTCAGCGAGCGGCCGGATCTCGACCTGCAAAGCCTGCTGCACAAAACTGCCTTTCTGGCCTTTAACCAAAACAACCTCGGCATCCATGGCCTGATCGACAGCGCCCGTCGCGGTGAGTCGGGCAAGCGTTTAACCCGCTACCAAGTGATCCTGCGTCCGCAGCTAGCCTATCTGGCGCACCGACGTAATCAGCGGATTTTCCAGCACTTAAGCGTGGCCCAGATTATCGGCCAAGTGCTGCAAGACCACGGCATCCAAAGCAATGCCTACCAATTTCAACTCGGCTCGGTGTACCCCGAGCGTGAGTACTGTGTGCAGTACGACGAAAGCGACCTGCACTTTATCCAGCGCCTGTGCGAGGAAGAAGGTATTCATTACCACTTTCAGCACAGCCGCGACGCCCACGTGCTGGTGTTCGGCGATGACCAAACCGTATTTCGCCGCTTGAACCCAGAGTGTTATCAGCAAGACAGCGGCCTGGTCGCCGACCGCCCGGTGATCAAGCGTTTCGGCGTGCGTGTAGCCACCCGCAGCAGCCGCGTGACGCGGCGTGATTACGACTTTGAAAAGCCCAAGCTGCAACTCGAAGCCGCCGCCAGCAGCGACGCGCTGCCGGATCTGGAGGACTACGACTACCCTGGCCGTTTTGTCGATCGCGAGCGCGGCAAACACCTAAGCCAGCGCAGCCTCGAACGCCATCGCCACGACGTCGAAGTGGCACAAGGCGAAAGCGATGTGCCGCAGCTGGTCAGCGGCCATTTTCTCGCCTTGCTGGAGCACCCGCGCAGCAGTTGGAACGACCTCTGGTTGCTGACTGAAATCCACCACGAAGGCAAGCAACCGCAGGTGCTGGAAGAGGCCCTGAGCAGCGACGTGCAGGCCCGTGATGGCTTCCAGCAGGGCTACCGCAACTTCTTCCGTGCAACGCCTTGGCAGGTGCCATATCGCCCTGTGCTCGCCCATCCCAAAGCACGCATTCTGGGTAGCCAAAGTGCAGTGGTGACGGGCCCAGCCGGCGAGGAAATTCACTGCGACCAGTACGGTCGGGTCAAGGTGCAATTTCATTGGGATCGTCACGGCCAAGCCGACGACAAAACCAGCTGCTGGCTGCGTGTGGCCTCGGCCTGGGCGGGGGACCGCTACGGCGCCATCAGCATCCCGCGCATCGGCATGGAAGTGCTGGTGACCTTCCTCGAAGGCGACCCCGACCAGCCGCTGATCACCGGCTGCCTGTTCCACGCCGCCAACCAAGTGCCGTACGAGCTGCCGGCGAACAAAACCCGCAGCGTGTTCAAAACCCTCAGCTCACCCGGCGGCGGTGGCTACAACGAACTGCGCATCGAAGACAAAAAAGGCGCCGAGCAAATCTTTATCCACGCCCAGCGCGACTGGGACGAAAACATCGAGCACGACCAAAAAATCCGCATCGGAAACGAGCGCCACGACAAGGTCGAAGCCAACAGCTACAGCGAACTCAAAAGCGAGGAGCATCGCACCACCCACGCCGATCGAAAAAGTGAAATCAAAGCCAACGACCACCTTACGGTGGGCAATAACCAACACTTAAAGATCGGCACTGGCCAGTTCATCAACGCCGGCCAAGAAATCCACTTAAGCAGCGGCCAGAAAATCGTCTTCGACGCCGGCAGCGAACTGACCTTCAAAGCCTCAGGCAGCTTTATCAAACTCGACGCCAGCGGCATCACGATGGTCGGCCCGACGATCAAGTTCAACTCAGGCGGCGCGCCTGGGGTGGGGTCGGGGGCTGCGCCTATTTTGCCGGGGCTGGCCAAGCCGGCGGATGCGGATAAGGCGGGGGAACTGTTGATGCAGGCCCCCCCACAAGCCAAGTTGGCACCGCCTAAAGGTATTTGCGTGGAGTGTTTGCTTAAAGCCATGCGTGAAGGCGCCGCAACCTTGGCAGGGACACCGTAATGAATGAGCAAAGCCTCGAACAAGCCGATTGGAGCAATGCCGTAGAAGAGGGCCATACCCTGGCCATGGTAATCGAGCTTGGTATGTTGCCTGAAGCGTCGCGCCTGCAGCTCTTTACCGAGCAGTCGGTGTCGCCACTCTTGCAGCAGCCTGAAGTGGCCGATTTGCGTCATACCGGCCCAGCACTTGTGGACTTAAGTGGGCAGTCCTATCGCAACTACTTGGCTCTGCGCGAACGGCTTGACCCGGTGGCTCAACATGGCTGGTTAAGCAGTCGGATTAACATTATTGAGTTGCAACAGCACTTGGGTGACGCCTTGGCCTGCCGTGATCTGGACGGTGAGCCGTTGCTGATTCGCAGTTATGCTCATAACGTCTTGCCGGTTTTGCATGCGCGTACGGATCTTGCTTGGCACTCCTGGCTGTTTGGCCCCGTGGTTGCTTGGTGGGTGCCGACGGCGCAAGGCTGGCAACGCTTGCAAGGTTTGGCATTGAACAAAGAGGTGGACTATCAGCCGATTGAGCTTGATCAGTCGCTTGCAAAGGAACTGAGTGTTGATCCCCATGCCCAAGCATTGCTGGCCGAGCTAGAGAGCCAAGCGCCTGACGCCTTGGTTAATGGCTGTTATAGCGAGCGCCTTACCCAAGTGAGCGAGGCATTAGCCCAAGCACGACAAGCCGGCTTAACGCGTCAGCAAGACCAGTATTTTTATGCGCTCTACAGCTTGTTGGGTGGCCAGCCGATCAACCAAAACCCCAACTGGCTGGCCATGCTGCAGCAGGTTGAGGGCGAAGGCCAAGCACTGGTCGACGTGCAACTAGCGTTGGATGAGCAGGCATGAGTTGGCAAGCATTATCGCAGCATAAGGAGCTGCGGTGGGGGCTACTGGTTGTGTTGGTTCTGAGTTACTTGGCTTGGACCTTTGCCCGGATGCCAGGTGCTTATCTGTACGTGCATAGCCATACAGAGCGGCCCGTCTTTAGCTATGCCGTTAATGAGGCATGGGGCGGTAACGCCTCTGCATTTGGCGGAGGAAAGGTAACTTGCTGCTCGCGGATTGAGGGCGATGTGCTGACGGTGCAGTGGATCAAAGGCCGTACCGGTGAGCAAGTTCGCCAAGGTGTGCAGAAAGAGACGGTTACACGGCAAGTGCCCAACCCCACACGCACGCGCGACGATCGCTATCTGCATGTGCATTTCTTTCCGGGTGATCAGGTGCGCTTGTTTTGGAGTCCCAATCTGGATAGCTCTTACGAGGGCTGAAGGAAGCGACGAATATGGAGTTTAAAGAATGAATTTCGTGAGTACGCTGAACAAGCGTTGGCGGACGTTACCGGGCTTTGCTAAGTCGCTGCTTAGCTTGCTACTGCTGGTTTTTTTAGCAATGAGTTATCTGCTCTGGGCCTACAACCAGATGCCTGGGGCCATTTTGTATGTGCACAACCATACGGATCGTCCCATCTCTAGTTACGCAGTCAACGAGGCCTGGGGGGGTAATGCCTTCGCTTACGGGGGGGGAGGTGCCACTTGCTGTACGCGTATCGAAGGCGATGTATTGACGGTGCAGTGGATTAAAGGCCGTACCGGAGAGCAACTTCGGCAAGGTGTTGAGATCGAGAATATTACGCGGCAAGTACCCAATCCGCCGCGCACCCGCGATGACCGTTATCTACATGTGCACTTCTTTCCGGGAGATCAAGTGCGCTTGTTTTGGAGTCCTACGCCGGCTAGCCCTTATAAGGGGCTTAAAGAAGCCCCAGCTATTGAGGTTAAGGTCCCATGAGCAACCCCATTATTGAGAAAGCAGCAGCCCTGGCCGCTCGCAGCCGTCCATCATCAACCAGCCCGTATATCAGTCCGTGCGCTCATACCTTGAGAGTTGGCTTTTTTTTCGATGGCTTTGGGCGGCATCGAATCAAGGACATGCAAACTGGACGTGTCAGCAATGTCGCTAAGCTGTTCCTGGCTCATTCAGAATATGCTGAAGACGACAAGCTTTTTAGCTATCGAAAGTTCTATTCCTCTGGTTTGGGTGAGGACTTCTCTGCCGATTTAAACGTTGCAGCCACAAGTGGTATGGCCAGTTTTGGCCATACGGCCAGCGAGGTACCAAGTGCATCAATTAAGGATCAGGTGATTGAAGCGGCCAAGGATGCCCTTGACGCCAAACGCAGTTGGTTGGAGCGAATGACTCACGACCTTAAGGCGTTAGTGCAAAACCCGCTAAAGCTGATCGGCACTCTTAAAAGTGCAGCTATTGATGCCACCGTTGAGGTAGTGGCTCCAGTGCGTGATAACCAATTTTTCGCTGAACTATTAAAGACTGGGGCAGAAACGCGGATTCAAGGTGCTATCGATTTTCTAAATGGGGAACTTAACGAAATCGCGCTTCTTAACAATCAAGCCCCTCTCAAGCATATCGAGTTAACGGTATATGGCTTTGACTATGGCGCTACCCTGGCCCGTGCGTTTTTGCATGAGCTGTTAAGCCGCGAGCCGCAACCTACCGAGGGCGGTTATCGCTACCAAGGTAAAGAGCTCAGCATTATGTTCGCCGGATTATTCGATGGTGTTGATCGCAGCCACGTCGATTTGCCTTATATGCCCCTGCCGCTGCGCACGGTATTGGACGATGGCGGCCCTTTACCTAAGGGCGTCAAGCAGGCCTTACACCTAGTCGCCGGCCATGAACGGCGCTTTTATCGGCGTGCCCGTTTGCTCGGAAGCAGCCAAAGCAACTGGCGTGAAAAGTGGCTACCTGGGGTCAGTGAGGATATAGGCGGCAGCCTATTGCCCGGCGAGCAGAAGTCCAGTGCCGAGCTAGCTTTGGTGAGCCTTCACGAGATGCATAGCGCGGCTCGACGTGCGGGGGCGCCGTTTATGACATTGGATCAGCTGTACGAGAAAGACCCCTATATTGCGGAGCTATTTATCTTCAATGACCACGTTGAACAGGCTACGGCCAAAGGACTTAGCCGCCACTATGAGCGCGAAGCGCAAGCCAGCATTGCTGAGCTTAAGGGGTTTAAGCCGGTGTATGGCGGTGCGGCCATGACTCGTGAGCAACAGCTATTTGCCGCTCATATGCGGGTGTATATCCGCTGGCTGGCCACGTTCTGGCAGCCTTATGAGGCGCGCATCAAACAACTGGGGGAAGATGAAGACCGCCTGCGCGCCAGCACCTACGCCACGATGACGGGCATGCTTAGCCTTCCCAGCCGAGGTACAGCCCAACAGCAGGCCACCGAGCAGCACTTGCAAGCGCTTAGCCAAGAGAGAGAGCAACTGCGTGCCGAGCTAGGCTGGTTAGAAGCCGTCAATGAAGAAGCCACCGCGATGCGCGCCGCCCTCAAAAATCCGGCCTTGGGCTGGCGTGCCGCCGGCACCAGAGAGCAGGCTGATTTGTGGGTGGTATTGCTCTCAGCCTGGTTCGACCCGCAGCCCAAAGCGCTCAGTGAACCGGTTCATCGGTTTTTCGGCCACTTTGTCCACGACCGCCTCGTAGCCGGAGTTATTCAGCGCTCAGCCACCCAGTTTGGCGGCAAAGATTACTTCGGGATTCGAGGCTTTGATGTGGCCAGTTAAAAGAGTACTGACCCCGCCTAATTAGTGGTGTGTGTCGTAGCGAGATGAGACTTGAAAGGTGGTGTGCGGGCGTTAGTTAGAAAATTGGATACCCACTAATGCTTTTTGAAGTCGCTCTGGCAAACAGGGCGATACTACCTTTAGATTGACCTGAATGAGATCCTATGGCCGCCAAGAGCGTTTACTTCGGCATATGCTCGGCGGATTGGTCAAAGAGTCATACAGAGTCGATCACCAAGTTTTGCAAAATCATCTTCCTCATTAGTTTTAAGGCCTATCGGCTTAGCGAACTGAACTTCTATCGCGGGGATCAGGACAACATCTACCTGGTGATTTTTTATTAGGGGAAAGTCTGCTGGCTGATGACATGATCCACTATAAAGGTGAAAAAGTTTGGGGTAGTTTTTTGGTGTTGGCAGGAGTAAAGAAAAGGGGGGATAGACCGGTAAGAATTTTTGATGCGCATATTGGCACTCTTATTGATCCTGAAGTGGCTAATTATCACAGTGTTTACCACGAGTCCGAAGGCGAACAATTTGATGGAGTTCGCGGCGAACTGAGCTACTCCCCTATGGAAGGACTGACACTGCCCCCAATTGAAGTTAAGGAAGTGATATGGCTGTAAGTGATCTGATCCAGCAGGCCCGAGCGCGCTTTGGAAGTTCGCCCAGCGTAGTATTACGTGCTGATCAGTCAACCGGGGAAAAAACTTGGGAAATGTTCGTGATCGATGAACATACAGAACATTATTTATCGATAAAGGTTAGAGGGGACTCAGATCGAGGAATGGCTACCGGGATACTAGCCTTCATCGGAGGGTTTGGCATATGTATGGCCTTATTTTTTGCTATGCAAGGAAAATGGCAGGGGGTATTTAACTTTTTACTTCTGTGTACCCCTTTAATTCTCGGGCCTTTCCTTTGGGAGACGCGCCGCCCACTTCCTTTGCCCATTTTGTTTAATCGTCGTACCCGTGAGGTCTATTTCGACCATAACGGCGAGCTGTACCACACCCCTTGGGATGGTGCAGAAGCAGTTGCTGGTGAATTTATGCTGGTTGGGTCGCATACAGACGGTATGCACAATGCCTCGCTTGAGTTGTTGGTGCGTCGCTTGGGCGAACCGGATAATGCTCTATTGGTTTCGCTGGGTTTGCCTATGGGTAAAACACTTCAGATGCAAAAAGGCTTTTGGGAATGGTTGCGCGCTTATATGGATAACGGCCCTTGGTTTGACGAAAACGGTCAGCGCAGTGAGTCTGATGCTTACGTTAAAAGTATGCTGGCAGCTAATGTAGAACCGACAGGGTTTCTTTCTATCGTAAAAGTATTGCCGAGAAGAAGGCCGCTGCCGGTGGCAGTAACTACCTGACAGCCACAGACACAATTCTTTTCTTAGGCCATCTGTTTTTCTATCCAATGAATTGGATACAGAAATTTACCTATAACGTAGCCAAACGCCGCTCCCGTAATCGCTGGCCACAGATCGTAATGGAACGCCTGGAAGATGGCGGCCCAAAGACTCGCCTGATTGATTTGGAGCGCGAGCGCGGGCTAGATGTTTAGGTCTGCGGCGCTAGGCCACTTCGGATCATAAAGTCATCATTGCGTGTGATCCACCGTTCCGCCAACCAAAGACATTTCAATCTGAGCATTGATGGCGTCAGCCACGACCTGCAAGTGCTTGCCTTTACAGGGCGCGAGTCGATCAGTCAGGTCTATGAGTTTGTGCTGGAACTGGTCAGCGAGCGGCCGGATCTCGACCTGCAAAGCCTGCTGCACAAAACTGCCTTTCTGGCCTTTAACCCAAACAACCTCGGCATCCATGGCCTGATCGAGAGCGCTCGTCGTGGTCAGTCGGGCAAGCGTTTAACCCGCTACCAAGAGATTCTACGTCCGAAATAATGGCTGTCATTTCGGTTGCAATGTTGCTCTTGGTTTGGCTGCGCTGAGTTAGTTGTGCATCAGCCTACATTCGTTGAGCTGGGCTGGATTACGCCAGCGTTGCTGGTTAATCCTCGCTACGGGCTGTAGCTGTCACTTGCTTAGTCTTCCCCACTAAAACCTCGTAATCCACCCGTCCCCGCACAATCTTCAGCCTCTGCTCAAAGAACCTTGCAAAGTCCTCAACCGTCTCCAGCACCCGCTGAGTCGTCCCCTCACGGTTGTGAATCTTTACCGTGTTATCCATCAAGTTAATGCGCGCATCTGGCGTGGCGATGGCCATGATCAGGTGTTGGGTGAAGAGTGACTCGGGGGATGTGGAGATATACCAGTTGGCAACTTTTACATCGTTGGCGGCTACGGGTTGTGTGGGGTTAAAGGCGTAGAGGTTGATCCATTCCTCCAGCACGTAGGCTTGCAGCATGTAGTGCATGCCGGTCAGGGTTTGCGGGGCCAGGCCGCTTTCGTTGACGGGGATAAAACGGTAGGGCTCGTGGGGTGTTTGCTGGGTTTGGCCGATACGGTTTAGCGACAGCGGGGCGGTTGGGCTCATGCCGCCGAAGTTGGGGTCGTACAGGTAGTCTTCACCGTCTACCTGCACAATGGTGACGAGGTGGGATTGCGCCGGGGTTTCACTGGGCGTGGCCATAAAGTACACGCGGCCCAAGCGGTTGACCGCGTGGTAGCCCAGCTCAGTTAACGCCTGTTGGATCAGCAGGCTTTGCTCAAAACAGTAGCCTTCGCGGTTTTGTACCAGCAGTTTGTGTTGCAGATATTCCAGATCCAGTGGCACCGCTTGGCCGAGAAAGGACGCGGTATTGCCGAAGGGGATATGGGTGGCATGCAGAAATTGCAGTTTTTGCAGGTTGGCCAACGTAGGGGCGCAGTCGCCAATGAAGTTGATGCGCTTCAGATACAGCGCCGCTAAGGACGGAGCAGAATCCGTATCGGGGGTGATCATGGTTTGCGCTCCGTGATGTTGACCAAAGTGTGACATCTGCGCAGCCATCGTTGGCTGTGGGCAGATGATCTGAGGCTAAGGTAGGTGGTCGTGGCTGTGATGCCAAGAGTGGCAGTCTGTTGGCACATTGGCAGGTCCAGCCCATTCATCGTTGTGTGAGGCGATGCAAGCGCCTTTGCGGCGATTGCAGCCTACGGACTGGATCAGCGCAATATTCGCCGTCGGTGTGTAGCCTGGATTAGCCGCGCAGCGGTGTAATCCGCAGTACGCAGAAACCTGTGGACGTATTAGCGGGAGCAGGGTGTGTGCTGGTGCAAGCGCCTGTGCGGCGCTTGCAGCCTACGTGAAGGCCTATGCCGTGGGTTTATCTGCGAACTTTCTGGTTGCGAAACTGCTCGACCAACAACTGCAAACGCTCCGCCAGGCCGGCCAGGTGTTGCGCGCTGCTGCGGCTTTGCTGGCTGGCGGTGACGCTGTTGAGATTGGCTTGGCGGATGGCGTTGAGGTTGTTTTGGATATCGTCGCCCACCGCGCTTTGTTGCTCCACGGCGGCAGCGATCTGCAGGCTCATATCGCTGATCTGGCTGACCCGCTGATTAATCCCCGCCAAGGCTTCGGCTGCTTGCAGCGCTTGTGTGACGCTGGCGTCGGCCTGCGCCTGGCTGCGCTGCATAGTCGCCACCGCGGCGCCGGTGCCTTGCTGCAGGGCGTTGATGATGTGGTGGATCTTGGCCGTGGATTGCTGAGTGCGTTGCGCCAAGCCCCGCACTGCATCGGCGACCACGGCAAAGCCGCGGCCGGCTTCACCGGCTCGGGCGGCTTCGATAGCAGCATTCAGGGCGAGCAGATTGGTTTGCTCGGCGATGCCCTGGATCACTTCCAGCACCTGATAAATATCCTGGCTGTGCAGGTCGAGTTGGTGGATGGCTTCGTGGCTGCGCTGCACCTCGGCGGCCAGCGCGGCGATCAGCTGGCGGCTCTGCTCGACCAGGTGCAAGCCATGGCCGGTTTCATCATCCGCTGCACGGGCGGCGCTGGCGCTTTGTTGGGCGTGGCGCGCCACTTCCTGCACGCTGCTGGCCATCTGGCCGATCGCACTGGCCACTTGCTCGGTTTGGCTTTGCTGCTGCACGCTGGCCTGGCTGCTGCAATCCACCGCCGCCGCTAATTCGCTGGCTTCTTGCCGGAGTTCGCGGGCCGATTCGGCCAGGCGGCCAATTACCGCGCCGGCTTCGGTTTGCAGGCTCTGCAGGGCAAAGGCGATTTGCCCCAGCTCATCGCGGCGCCCGCTATACACCCATTGGCTCAGCGGGTTGTGGGCGATCAGCCGGGCTTGCTCGGCCAACTGTTGCAGCGGTTGCAGCATCCGTGTGCTGATCAGGCTGAGCAATGCGCTAAGGCCCAAAGCGCCGCCTAGGGCAGTGAGCCACGGGAGGCCGCCACTGGCGCCCAGAAGCAAGGCCAACAGCCACACCGGGGTGCACAACAGCAGACTGAGACGGCTGCTGAGGCTGAGTGCGGGCGGGCGCAGTTGCTTGCTGTGGCGGCCACTTTGCATCTGCTGATAGAGCCACTGTGCGCGCTCGATACGTTCTTTGCTGGTGGCGGTGCGCACCGATTGGTACTCCACCACCTGACCGTTATGCACCACCGGTGTGACGTAAGCGCTGATCCAATAATGGTCGCCATTTTTGCAGCGGTTCTTCACCAGGCCCATCCACGATTGGCCTTTTTTCAAGGTGCGCCACATGTGTTCAAACGCCGCTGACGGCATCTCCGGGTGACGCACGATGTTGTGGTTATGGCCGATCAGCTCCTCGGCGCTAAAGCCGCTGATGTCGATAAAGTCTTGGTTGATGTAACTGACGCTGCCTTTGCGATCCGTTGTGGAGAGGATGTTGGCGTGGGCCGCCACCGGTACTTCGCGTTGGCTCAGGGGCAGGTTTATTTTCATTATTCAGCCTCCGCCGTGACGCCAGCGCTGGCGGCTAAGTCGAGGTAGCCACCTGCGGCCAGACGGCTGAATTGCACTTGCAGTTCATGGGCCGCGCAGGGCCGGCTGAACCAATAACCCTGGGCCAGCTGGCAACCCTGGCCGCGCAAAAAGTCCAGATGCTCGGGGCTCTCGACGCCTTCGGCAATCACTTCCAGACCAAGGCTTTGACCCAAGCCGATAATGGCCCGGCTAATCACACTCAGTTCCGCGTCGCCGGGCACGCCGCCGATAAAGCTTTTATCCACCTTGAGAATATTCAGCGGGAAGCGCTTGAGATAACCCAGCGAGGAGTAGCCAGTACCGAAGTCATCCAGGGCCAGTTGCACGCCGAGGTTGGCCAGGGCGCGCAGGGTGATCAGCGTCGCGGTGCTGTCTTCCAGCAGCTGACTTTCGGTGATTTCCAGCACCAGGCTCGCTGGTGGCAGGCCGCTGTCGAGAAGGATTTCGGTCAGGCGCAAGACGAAGTCATCCTGGCGCAGCTGGCGGCTGGACAGGTTCACCGCACAGTGCAGATGGGGCTGGCCACTCAGTTGCCAGGCGCGAACCTGGCGGCAGGCCTGAGCCAGTACCCAATCGCCGACGCGGATGATCTCGCCGGACTCTTCCAGCGACGGGATAAAGTCCAGCGGCGGCACCAAGGTGTCGCCGCGTTGCCAACGCAACAACGCCTCAACCCCGACCAGGCGCGTGCTGCCCTGTTCCAAGCGGCAGATCGGTTGGTAATGCAGCACAAACTCGTTGCGCTCCAGGGCCTGACTCAGGGCGCTTTCCAGCTCCAGCTGGTAGTGCGCGCTGACCTGCAACTCGGCGCTAAAGCGGGCGAACTGTGCCTTGCCCGCCTGCTTGGCCTGATACAGGGCCAGGTCGGCGGCTTGCAGGGCATCCTGGCTGGCGTTGTGGGGTTGCAGTGCGGTGATACCGATGCTGGCGCTGACCACCAGCACCTGATCGGCGATATGCATGGGCGTGTGCATGCAGTCGAGCATGCGCTGGGCGACGATTTCAGCATCATCGGCGCAGGCCAGATCAGTCAGTAGCACGACAAACTCATCGCCACCAAAGCGGCACAGATGATCACCCGGGCGCAGGCAGTGCCTTAAGCGCCGGCTGACTTCCACCAGTACTTGATCACCGCAAGCATGGCCGAGGCTGTCGTTGATCAGCTTGAATCGGTCCAGGTCAACGAACAACAACGCCGCCTCGCGGGCGCCGGTCTTGCCCAGTTGTTGCAAGCACTGCTGCAGCAATTCATCCAAGCGCAGACGGTTGCCTAAACCCGTGAGGGGATCATGCCGCGCAGCGTGACGCAGTTGCTGCTCGACGGTTTTGCGGGCGCTGATATCGGTTTGCGAGCCGGTGATGCGGCGCTGGCCGCTGCTGTCGATTTCCGCCACGCCGCGGGCCTGCACCCAGAGGTAATCGCCATTGGCGCGGCGGATGCGGTATTCGTGATGTAGCAGCGCGTTGGCCCCACTGACATGGGCGTCGATGGCTTGGCGCAGGCCAGGCAAGTCGTCGGGATGGACACGGCTAAACCAACTCAAGCTGCCTTCGCCTAAGTTGTCGCGGCTTAGGTCGAGCATGCTCGCCCAACGCTCGGAGACATACAGGCGATCGTGCTCTATGTGCCAATCCCAGATGCCATCGTTGGCACCGCGCAGCGCCCGGGCAAAACGCGCTTCACTGTCTTCCAAGGCTTGGCGTTGCGCCGAGCTGTAAGTGTCGATGGCCAAGGTCATGTCGAAGAACACCACCTTAAGCAAGCTGGCAAACAGCGCCTGATGTTCATGCTGGGGGAACAAGGTGTGGAGCATTTCATCGAGGTAAATACGGTAGCCGGCCAGGTACCATTTCATCTCGATGCTGGCGCGCTGGTGGATCAGGCCAATGCGTACACGACTGGCCACATAGTCGTCGTCATAGGGGCCGTGCCACAGGCGCTGGTAGTAGTCCAATTGACTGTGGGCGAGACGGCTTAAGGTGGCAGGGTCACTGATCAGCGTCGCGGGGCCAGGGAAGCGGCGTAGGTGGTCGTAAAGCCGCTCAACAAATCGCTGTTGTGCGTCGTTCATCTGTTCGGCTACCGCATTCAGACGTTGTGCGTCGCTGGGTTGCCAATCCAATAAAGCGGTTCTGCCCAGAATCTCGCTTTGGGTCAGCCCCATATGGCGCATCAAGTCTTCCAGTGCGTTACCAGAGTTCATGATAATTCCCGCCCTTTGTATTTTTTTGAGCACAAAAAAAGCGCCGCCCACCGCGCTTTATGAGCGTGGTGGTGCGGCGCTTCGTCTTGCAGGCCTTATATCCTGCCCGGCAAAGCCGGTTCCCGCCTTGGCGGACCCTAAGTGGTCGGTATTTCTACTCTATTCATCGCAGGCTGACAATTGTTTCAGCAGACCTTCTAAGCGTTTACGCAACTCGGCCAGATCTTTGGATCTAAAGGCATGGCGAGTGCGCGCTAAGATCTCCACGGCATCGAGCAGGGCCAGTTGCACATGGCCTTCAAGGCCGGCGGGAGGTTCTTTTAACCAGCGGCATAAGGGCGCGTTCGAGCAGTCGCTGGCCTCATGAATCACCTCAGCGGATTGACTGTGGTCGACCAGCCAATGGGTGAGTTCGGTGGTCAAAACGGCGTCGGTGCAGATGATTCGCGGGATGGTTTGGGAGGTCGTCATAGTGATGGCACTTTAGTCCTATTCACGACCAAAAACATTGATCAACGGCAACTATTTTGGGCGTTTTAAGATGTCTATTTAGCCGCTGTAAGTGTTTTTTGACGTCAGCTTGCTGGCGTAAGCGACTGGTTTATAGCGCCTTGGACAAGCCCGATGGTTTTGCGCAAGTGCCACCATTGGGCCTTTGCCGGGTTTTTAGAGCGTTTGAGAAGTACATTAGAACGCTCTATTTCAAGACTTTTTCCGGGCTTTGCTGACAAATAAAAGGGTTTCCATGGCTTTAGTGCTGGCCTTAGACTCCGCCCCCCTTGTGGTTTTCTGTAGTGCCGTAACTGGCTGAGACTGTGCTGTGAAGTTTGCCCGAATGCTGCCTTTGCTAATGTTGAGCCTGCTGCTTGGCGCACCGGCGCAGGCGGAGTCTGTGCGCTTAGTGACTGGCAATGATTACGCGCCTTTTACCGGTAAAACCTTGCCGGCCTACGGCATGCTCAGCAAGTTGGTGCGCACTGCATTTGAGCGCAGTGGACTGTCCAGCACCCTGTATTGGCGACCATGGAATCGGGGTTATTTAAATACCCTGCGTACCGATTTTGACGCCACCTTCCCCTATATCCGCAGCCCTGAGCGCGAGCGCGATTTCCTCTTCTCTGAGCCTTTATATGTGGGCGAGCAATATATCTTCAGCCGCGCTGGGGAGCTGTTTTCGGCGCAGGACATCAGTGCCATGCAGGGCAAGCGGCTGTGCTATCCATTGGGTTGGCAGGCGCCCGCCGATGTGCAAGCGCTGGTGGACGAAGGCCAAGTGCAACGGCACTCACCGGCCAGCCTGAATGAATGCGCCCGCTTGCTGTTATTGGGCCGCGACGACTTCTTCCTGGCCGATCGTTATCTGGGCGAGAGTGCCTTAATGCTCAGTGGCGCAACGAGCAGTCACTTTGTCCGTTCCACTACGCCGATCAACCGCAGCACCATGCACCTGATCGTGTCGCGTAAACACCCGAAAGCGCAGTGGCTGATCGATCAATTTAATAAGGGTTTGGCCAGCATGCAGGCCAGCGGTGATTACCGTCTTTTGATTGATAACTACCTAGCGACTAAGTCACTGGCTGACTAAGACTGGGCAAGCGTACTTGTTGCTCGTTGTAGGCGCTGCTGGGCGGCAGGCGTAGCTCAAGCTGCCCCGCTTGGGCTAACTCACTGGCGCGCCAGTCGAGGAAGAAGTCAGTGGGGAAAAACCCGTCCTGCGCTGCCATGGCATCCGCCATTACCTGCCCCAGAGGTCGCCACTGTTGGCTGCAACTGCGCAGCATGGGTGCATCGACGAGGGCATGGCTGTGGGCCTGAAAGTGCCCGGCCAGCCAGGTGCGAATCGGTTGGTTAGCCTGTACGGCGTGTTGCCAATCCTCAGCCAACTGTTGACGACGCTCGGGGTCAAGCCGCGTGCGCTGGGTGTACAGCTCGACTAGCTCAGCAGGCGAGCGCAGCGATACCGCTTTGCGCGGTGGCCGCTGTGGATTAGCGCAGGCCACTTCCCACAACGACACGCGGCTGCCTTGCAGTGCATGGGCGACGCGGGCCAGCAGCAGTTGCTCGCTGCAACTGTCGCCGGTCCAGACCGTCACGTCCTGCCCGTCTTGACCAAGCTGACTGAGCCAGTTGGCGTCGGTGCTGAGATCAGCGGGTAAGTCCGGCATGGCTCGTGCGGCTTGCGGCCACACGGCTTGCCAGAATTGGGCGCGGGCTTGGCAGGGCGGACTGTCGATGTCCGCCAGCGGCCCTACCGCTAAATCATCACGCAGCACCCGCAGTTGTTGCGCGGCGGCCTCGCCGATGACGTGGGTGACCCCTGGTACGGCTAAGTCACCACAGACTAAATGCCACATAGACCCTCCTTGATCAGCGCTGTTACATGGCAGAGCATCGAGTGCAGCGGTGCATGCACCACTACGAAGTGTTTACTTCTTCAGCTTGGGATTGGGGAAAAACTGCACGGCCTGTACTTTTGGGTCCGGCGCCTTAGGTTTCAGCGCACTGATATTGACCCGGGTCGGCAGCTCACCGGGGATCGAGTTGCCGCGTTCATCCAAGGTGTCGGCATAGCCGCACGCCACGCATTCGCGGTGCGGCACGCCATCGACATTCCACATCTGGATCTTGTCGCTTTCGCTGCACGCCGGGCACACGGCACCGGCGATAAAACGCTTAGGGCTGACCTGGCTCATGCGGCCTCCGCACTGAGGCCCAAGTGGCGCAGCAGGGCGTCAATGCTCGGCTCACGACCACGGAAGTCGACAAACAGCACCATCGGCTCCTGCGAGCCGCCACGGGCCAGAATCGCCTCGCGGAAGGCGCGGCCGGTTTGCGGGTTAAGCACGCCTTCTTCCTCGAATTTGGAGAAGGCATCGGCCGACAAAACTTCCGCCCACTTATAGCTGTAGTAACCCGCAGCGTAACCGCCGGCAAAAATGTGCGCGAAGCTGTTCGGGAAGCGGTTGTAGGCTGGCGGTTGCATCACGCTGACTTCCTGGCGGATACCTGCCAGCACGTCGAGCACGCTGCGGCCGTCGCCGTGGGTGGCGTGCAGCTCGAAGTCGAACAGGCTGAACTCGATCTGGCGCACCATCATCAGGCCGGAGTGGAAGTTCTTCGCCGCGAGCATTTTATCCAGCAGGTCTTGTGGCAGCGCCGCGCCCGTTTCGTAGTGGCCGCTGATCAGGGCCAGGCCTTGCGGCTCCCAGCACCAGTTCTCCATAAACTGGCTTGGCAGCTCCACCGCATCCCACGCCACACCGTTGATGCCCGAGGCGCCGGCATGCTCAACGCGGGTCAGCAGGTGATGCAGGCCATGGCCGAATTCGTGGAACAACGTGGTGACTTCATCATGGGTCAGCAGCGCGGGCTTATCACCCACTGCCGGAGTGAAATTACACACCAGGTTGGCGACTGGCG
The DNA here is from genome assembly GCF_025465995.1 of Pseudomonas sp. 5P_3.1_Bac2. Taxonomy (GTDB): domain Bacteria; phylum Pseudomonadota; class Gammaproteobacteria; order Pseudomonadales; family Pseudomonadaceae; genus Aquipseudomonas. The sequence goes on from NZ_JANLNY010000024.1 coordinate 72,616, forward strand.
TGATCAGTTTGCCCTGTACATCGCGGCGTTTATCACGGGCGCCATCCATCCACGCACCGCCACGTTTGTTGGCGCGGGCATACAGATCGAAGAAGAAACGCCCAACCGTCTGGCCGTTCTCGCTGATCTCAAACAGGCGCACGTCGGGGTGCCAGCCGTCGAACTCGTGCAGCTCCTGAATCTGGATGCCGTAGAGCTTCTCGACAATGGCGAACAGGCCGCCGAGCACCTTATCGATCGGGAAGTACGGACGCAGAATTTCCTGGGAGATGCTGTAGCGCTGCTCTTGCAGTTTTTCGCTGTAGTAGGTGGCGTCCCAGCTTTGCAGATCGGCGCAACCTTGGCTGGCGGCAAAGGCTTTGAGCTCTTGCAGATCCTGTTCGGCAAACGGCTTGCTGCGCACGGCCAGATCGCGCAGGAAGTGCAGGACCTGATCAGTGCTATCCGCCATCTTGCTGGCCAGGCTCAGCTCGGCGTAATTGGCAAAGCCCAGCAGCTTGGCCAGCTCTTGGCGCAGGGCGAGGATTTCCAGCATCACCGGGCCGTTATTGTTTTGCCCCGCTTTCGGACCTTGGTCGGAGGCGCGGGTGCTGTAAGCGCGATAGACCTCTTCGCGCAGGGCGCGGTCGTTGGCGTAGGTCATCACGGCGATATAGCTGGGGAACTCCAGGCTGATCAGCCAGCCATCCAGCCCCTTGGCTTGAGCAGCCTGTTTCATCTGCGCCTTCGCCGAGTCGGTGAGGCCATCCAGCGCCGCCTCGTCGGTGACCTGTTTGGTCCACGCTTGGGTGGCATCCAGCAGTTGGTTGGAGAACTTGCTGGACAGCTCCGAGAGCTTCATCTGGATCTCGCCGTAACGCTGTTGCTCGGCCTGCGGCAGATCAATACCGGACAGACGGAAGTCGCGCAGGGCGTGTTCGAGGATGGTCTTTTGCGCCACATCAAAAGCGGCCGCCGCCGGACTGTTGGCCAAGCCTTGATAAGCCTGGAACAGCGGCTGATTCTGGCCAATTTCGGTCCAGTAGGCCGACAGTTTGGGCAGGCACGCCTCGTAAGCGGCGCGCAGTTCAGCGTTGTTGCACACGGCGTTGAGGTGACTGATCGGGCTCCAGGCCTGGCCCAGGCGCGCGCCCAGCTCATCTAAGGCCAGCACTAAAGCGTCCCAGCTCGGGTTGGCGGCTTGCTGCTCCAGCAGCTTGGCCATGGCCGCGCGGTTGTCGGCGAGAATGGCATCGATGGCCGGCTCGACATGTTCCGGACGAATGGCCGAGTAGGGTGGCAGATCAAAGGCTTGTAGCAGCGGATTAGTAGCAGTCACGACCAGGCACCTGTAACGAGTAAGGAAGCTGCCCTGGCCCCAGGCGCACGTGCGGCTTGGGGGCGGGCGGAAAGGGTTAACTGCGCAGCCAGCCACGCAGGGATAACCCTCAACATGGGTGCCATCTTAATTACAATCAAGGTCTGGCGCAGCCTTAGGTTCTGCACGAAAAGCCTGCGGGCGACGATCAGACCGGGCAAAAACTGCTGAGTCAGCGCAGTTTGCGCGGGGCAATGAGGCCTCTGACGCGGTTTTTAACGAAGCAGCACCAAGCTCAAGCGTTTGTTGTCTCAGCCAGCATTGTTCGATCCAGCCCGCTAAACAGGCACAAAATGCTTAGGTACACAGCGTAAACTGCACGTTTTGCCCGCAGGCGCTTGGTCTTTGCCGCGCTCGGCGGGACTTGGTTCAGGTTTAAAGAGGTTTGCATCGTGGCCATTCGTACTTTCCAGCAACACACGCCCATCCTTGGCGAGCGCGTCTTTGTCGATGCCACTGCGGTGGTGTTGGGCGATGTAGAAATCGGCGCGGACAGCTCGGTGTGGCCGCTCACCGTGATCCGTGGCGACATGCACCGCATCCGTATCGGCGCGCGCAGCAGCATTCAGGATGGCAGTGTGCTGCATATCACCCACGCCGGACCGTTTAACCCCGATGGTTACCCCTTGTTGATCGGCGATGAAGTGACGGTGGGGCACAAAGTGCTGCTGCACGGCTGCACCTTGGGTAATCGGATTTTGGTCGGCATGGGCAGCATCGTCATGGACGGTGCCGTGGTGGAGGATGAAGTCATCATCGGCGCCGGCAGTCTGGTACCACCGGGCAAGCGGCTTGAAAGCGGTTTTTTATACGTCGGCAGCCCAGTCAAACAAGCGCGGCCATTAACCGAGAAAGAGCGCAACTTTTTCAGCTACAGCGCCGGCAACTATGTGCGCTTAAAAGACCAGCATCTGCAGGCAGGCTATGCCCAATGAGCCTGCGCGTATTGCCCTATCAATATGTGTTGTTTGACTTAGACGGCACCCTCACCGATCCCCGTGAGGGCATCACCCGTTCGGTGCAATACGCGCTGAATAAGCTGGGCATCGCCGCGCCGGATCTGCAAGCCCTGGAGCACTTTATCGGCCCGCCGCTGCTGCAATGCTTTATGCACAGCTATGACCTCGACGAAGCCACGGCTTGGCAGGCGGTGCAGTTTTATCGCGAGCGCTTTGCCGTCAGTGGCCTGTATGAAAACCAGCTGTTTGCCGGCATCCATGAACTGCTGCAATTGCTCACCGAGCAGCAGCGCACGCTGTATATCGCCACCAGCAAACCGAAGGTGTTCGCCGAACAAATCGCTGCGCACTTCGATTTCGCCCGTTACTTCAAAGTGATCTACGGCAGCGAGCTGGACGGTACGCGCACTAACAAAGTCGAGCTGCTTGCCCATCTGCTGACGCAGGAACAACTGCCAGCCGAACAATGCCTGATGATCGGCGACCGTAAACACGACCTCCTCGGCGCCCACGCCAACGGCCTGCACAGCGCTGCTGTGGGCTACGGCTTTGGCAGCGAGGAAGAACTGAGCAGCCATAATCCCGCCTATCACTTTGCGACCTTGGCGCAACTGCATCAGCACTTTGCCTTGGGGCGTTAGCAGGTCGGCGCACCGTACGGCTTAGCCGCGAATTTAGCGTTAGGCGCAACCCGTATTTTCGCGGACGCGAAAATACCAACACGGTTTTCTTAGGCTGCCGAGCAGGCAGCTCAGAAAACCTGATGAGGAGTACAGGCCTGCGCGGAAGCTCACTGCCGCATAGGCAGCTCAGAAATCACCGTGCTGCCCACAGCGGTATAACGCTGATTTCATGGCCTTACAGGAGGCGCGTTATACCTTGAAGGAACAACGCCAAAGCACCTAAAAACGTAGTTGTACGGTGAGTCGTTGCTTGGAGTCTGTATTTTTTGAGCTGCCTATACGGCAGTGAAGGGCTATTGCCGGATCGCTCCGCGAGGTTCCCATTTCTGAGCTGCCTATACGGCAGTGAAGCAAGTTGCGCGTGAAGTCCATGCCCAGCGCATTTTCTGAGCTGCCTATGCGGCAGTGAAGCTCTAGGCTGGACCGTGACAGCCACCGGCTATTTTCTGAGCTGCCTATGTGGCAGTGAAGGGCATGAGCAAATTCGCCGACTTTATTCGTCATTTCTGAGCTGCCTATACGGCAGTGAAGGGCAGGCCGTATAGCACGGGTTATACCTCCATTTTCTGAGCTGCCTATACGGCAGTGAAGAAAGTGTCGGTGCGTGCGTGGCAATACTGGGATTTCTGAGCTGCCTATACGGCAGTGAAGGATCCAGAGCGCTGAAAAAATCCGGGTTAAGCTTTCTGAGCTGCCTATACGGCAGTGAAGGCCCGCGTGGTTTACGGCTCGTCTGCTGATAATTTCTGAGCTGCCTATACGGCAGTGAAGGTAACAACATCAGACATTTGATTACGCTACTGTTTCTGAGCTGCCTATACGGCAGTGAAGCGGAGGCCGGCCAAGTGTTCCGCTTGGTGTCGTTTTTGAGCTGCCTATACGGCAGTGAAGGCTAGGCATTCAAGGGCGAACTGCACGGGGTATTTCTGAGCTGCCTATACGGCAGTGAAGATGTTGTGTGCGACGCGGGCCGGACTTGACCATTTCTGAGCTGCCTATGCGGCAGTGAAGTGGCGACTTCATTAGTCCGCGCTCTGGCCGCTTTTCTGAGCTGCCTATGCGGCAGTGAAGGGCGCTTTGCACAGTGAGCCGGTCAGCTACCGTTTCTGAGCTGCCTATGCGGCAGTGAAGCTGATGCCGAGTCTATCAACGCCTGCCTTGTCTTTCTGAGCTGCCTATGCGGCAGTGAAGGCTGGCTGATGAGAATGACGGCCGCGTGGTGCTTTCTGAGCTGCCTATGCGGCAGTGAAGCTGTGCTGATTGACTTGATCAATACGGGGGAATTTCTGAGCTGCCTATGCGGCAGTGAAGTAGTTGCCGGCGAGCAGATTTGACCTCATTGATTTCTGAGCTGCCTATGCGGCAGTGAAGGCCGAGAAGCAATTCGCCGCGTCGCTGCCGAGTTTCTGAGCTGCCTATGCGGCAGTGAAGATAGGACTCGCGCGTCTCGCTTCAGCCGATAATTTCTGAGCTGCCTATGCGGCAGTGAAGCGTGCTCTTCTAGTGACGGCGTTTTTTGTTCATTTCTGAGCTGCCTATGCGGCAGTGAAGGCGCGTCACGTTATCGCGTCATGCCTTGTTGATTTCTGAGCTGCCTATGCGGCAGTGAAGGAAGCACGCGAAACTGGCCGCCGCAGCCCGCATTTCTGAGCTGCCTATGCGGCAGTGAAGAGAAACGTTAAGCCCTGCCACTTGCTGATCACTTTCTGAGCTGCCTATGCGGCAGTGAAGCCGTAACTCCAGCGACTGCAAGCGTTGCCGAATTTCTGAGCTGCCTATGCGGCAGTGAAGCAGACGCCCCGGAAGTTGAAGCTTTCGCAGATTTTCTGAGCTGCCTATGCGGCAGTGAAGCCCAAGGCGATTCAGTGGGAGCTGATCACCGTTTTCTGAGCTGCCTATGCGGCAGTGAAGCCAGCAGATTAACGACTGAGCCAACGCCGGCTTTTCTGAGCTGCCTATGCGGCAGTGAAGCCTTAAGCCTGTTTAGCCGCAGCAGGCGCGGCTTTCTGAGCTGCCTATGCGGCAGTGAAGAAACACTGCCTGATGGTGCAATTCACTGCGCCTTTCTGAGCTGCCTATGCGGCAGTGAAGCAGTTTGTACTCGACGGTCGCGCAAGTGCTGATTTCTGAGCTGCCTATGCGGCAGTGAAGGGTAGCAATGCGCTCACCGCCGCCTTCATCCATTTCTGAGCTGCCTATGCGGCAGTGAAGGCACGGGTGCAATCGCAGGTGTGGCGGCGGCTTTTCTGAGCTGCCTATGCGGCAGTGAAGTAGAGGTTAAACCGCCACGCCCCCTATGGAGCAAGGGTTATGGCGGTATTGAGGTTGAAAACCCTTATTTTTGGATTAAATCTAAGTTGTTGATTTTTAAAGAGCTTAAATTTTTTGCGAAAAAAGGGTCAGAACCAGGGCACGGTGGCGGTACTGCTCAGACCGTATTGGTTGAAGGCTCCGGGTTGTGGGCTGTTAAGCAGTGGTCCGTGGCGGATAAACAGGTGGAAGGGTTGCCCGCTGCTGTTGCTGCGGGTGATGACGTAGGGCAGATCGCTGCGTTTGGCGGCACTGTCCGGGATGCGGGCTTTGGCTTCTGCTTCGCTGATGCCGTGACGTTTGATCAGACGCCGCCGCGCTCGCTCCGGATTGCTGTCCACTTGAACGCGGCTGACCGCGCGATGCTTGGCCGTGGCCGGAACAGCGCTGACTGCGCTGATCTGCACATGGTCGCGCATGCCGGTTAGCCAGTTGAGCGTCAACAGGTGCTGCAATGCATCTGCCGGGCCATGTACGCGCAGGCAGTCGCCCAGCCCGTGAGCGCCGGATTTCACTGTCGGGAAGCTGATACCCACGTCATTACGGCGCAGATCGCTCAGACCTCGGTGCAGTTTGCTGAACAGGGCGCTCATCAACTGCGCTTGGGCAAACTCCGGGTCGGGCAGCAGTTTTAAGTCAAGGTAATGGTCCATGGCTTAGCCCTTATCGGAGTCACCGAATACACCGCCGCGAATCAACGTGGCGATCACAAAGTGCTGTTGCTCAGGCTCTGGGGCTTTGTCTTTGAGTACCCAGTTATCCAGCAGGGTGTAGAAGTCCATCTTCTGCTTGGGCTGGCGATAGGCTTTGCCCTGGGTGGTGACAGAACCGTAGGGTTCGACGGCGATGGGCCCGTTAATGTCGGCGCCTTCATACCAGGTGTCGATGCTGCGCAGGGCGTTACCGATTTTTTGCGAATGGATACCGGCTACACCATTAACGTCATACAGGGTTTTGCTCTTGTCACCGCGACCCCGTTCAAGGATCAGTTCTTGCGACGGGAAGACTTCCTGCCCTGCACCCAAACGCACAAAGGCAGTGATCTGCAGCAGCACGTGTTGTGTGCCGGCCAGACCATCTGCGATCAAGGCGGCAAGTTGTTCTAGATTGCTGGCTTGAGTGGCCTCAGCAGGCTGGTCAAAACCGCGCAGAGAAAGGGCGAAGGCATCAAAGCGCCAGGTGTTTTGCGCCTTGCCATCAACCAGATGGGCTACGCGCACTTCCACCTGCTCGGCACCAATACGGTTACGCCACAGGAAACGACCATTGGCCAGGTTGTGCGCATAACGGCGGGCCAGCTCGGTAAAACCGCTGGCATCGACATAGCCTTTTACCGTGTCCAGCAGCTTTTGCCGGTAGGACGCTTCGTTGCAGGCTGATGGTTGGCCGGTGCCGGCCAGTACACGCAGGGTGAATTGGCTTTTTAGGGTGTCGGCGTCAGCGGGGAGGGCGGCGACATCCACGGTTTGCAGGTTGGGGTTTTCGATGGCCGCGTCGAGTTTGGCTGGGTCCTGATCTTTGGTTTTCAGGCGGTTGGAGATGGTGCCGCGCACGGATTTTTCCCGCACTTTGATGGGCGCCCAATCGGCCGCGCTGTCACGTGTGCTCCAGTCACCGGCAAAGAATACGGCGTCGGATGGGTCCAGCTTGCGTTCAAAGGCCAGTACGGATGCGGTTTTCAGAGTGTCGTTGGTCATCTTTAGAATCCTTATAAGTGTGATTAGTCGAGTTCAAAAACCGGCATCGACCGGTAGTCGTTACGGCAGCGGTACAGGCCGTTTTCCGGCTGGCTGTCGGGATACCAGAGCAGGTGTTGCGGGTTGGATAGGCGATGCGGGCTCAGCCATTGGCCAATGCCGTAAAGGCTTTCAACGAAGCAGAAAGGTGTTTGCCGATCACGTACATTGGCCACGCTGCCAGGCTCTTGCACAGCACCAAGGGCGCCGTAGCCGACTGGGATGGGCACGACCCAGCCGAGGTCTTTACGGTCGTGCTGCCATTCACTTTTGCCGTCTGCGTCGGTTTGCCAGCGCCAGTTGATACGCGCCAGCGACAACCAAGCGTCCAGTTTGCTGGCGTTTGCTTGTGCCTCTTGCAGTTCGCTGTGGCGTTTTTCCAGTAGGTCTGGCCGTTCAACCAAGGTAAAGCCCGGTAGCAGGCGCAGCTTGAGCTGGCTAAAGAGCCTGTCGCGGGGCTCTTCCTCGGCGGGCAGCGCGACGATATAGGGCCGCCGCTTGGTTGCCGGTACGGTGGCTTCAATCACGCTGCCACCGGCGATGCGCATTTGGCTGAGCATGTCGCGCACCTGCTTGGCGGTATCAGCTGCTGTGGCATCGTCGTCTAGGGCTGGCCCTGCTACGGCAAAGACCAGGCTGATATCCAGATGGATGCGGCCTTCTTCGACAATCGCGGCGGTGCTGCCGTCTTTATCCACCGGGTTACGGGTCAGGCGGAACTCGTTGGTGAAGCCGCCATCGGTGATTTGCTCAGCGAAACCATGGGCCACCACGCCCACCGCGTTGAATTGCAACTCCAGCCCGGCGGACAGCGTTTTACGCTCCAGCGCCCACATCAGCCCAATAAAGGCGGTGATGGAGGGAAAGCCATGGGTCAGCGGGCTGGAAATGGCGTTGGCGTTTTGCACCCGCAGGCGCGGGATAACCAACAGGTACTCAACGTGCGGACACTTAGCCATTGAGCACCTCCGGCGTGATGCTGGCGGGGCCAGCGCGGCGGCGCTGCATGGGCGCGGGCCAGTCAACGTCAATCAAGGCCTGGCGTGCCCAGTGCGCATGCTCGGCGTCACCTACTGGCAGTTTGTGTTCAGCCAAAATAGCGTTAAGCCACAGGCCGAAGCGGTGAGCGACTTGGTCGGCCCAGTCCTTAAATTCATAGGCTGTTTTAAACGCTAAGTCTTCGTCTTCGTGCTCTGGACGCGTTGGCAAATCGGCTCGGTTTGGGTCGAGCCACAGTTGCTCAAAAAGAGGCAGACGGCAGTCCGCATCCCGTGTCCAGCCGGGCTCAAGTTGGGCATGGATGGAGGTACCGAAAGCGGCCAGTGATTCACCCAGCGCACGTTCGATGCGTTCACGCTTTTTGCGCGTGTCCATCGTAGGGTCTGGATTACTTTTCAGTAGCGTTAGTAACGCGTTAATCAGCTCCGGGACGCCTTCGTAGCGGGCAAAACGTGGCAGCGCTGACTCAATAAACAGGACGTGACGTGGGCGGTTTTGGTCCCAGGCCGGCGGTAACGATGCCAGCAGGTAATTCACCCCGCCACGCTCGCTATTGAGCTGGCTGATATTCTGCGGCTTGGTGCCGCCCAGCTTGCGTACCACCAGATTGCGGTAGTCGCTGTAGGGCGCATCATGGGCTTTGCCATCGCGCTTGGCCTGCCGGGCAAGCTTGTTGGTTTCGCCAAAGCGCGCGTCGTTGATGTCGTGATGCACCGCATGGGCGAGGCTGCTGGCAAACAACGGTTGCAGCAGGTGATAGCCTGCGTCGTCACTCGGTTTGCCGTTGATGTGCCAGTAGAGTTGTTTGGCCAGGCTGTGGGAGGCCAGTTTGTCTGCGGTACGAACCAGGCCTTTAAAGGCGTCGGCCCACTGTGTGGCGGTTGCCGGGTCGTTGTGCAAGGCTGCAAGCAGATCGCTGTCGCCAGCCTGCAGCCAGTCGAGCAAGCGTTTGCCTTCAACCTCAACCTTGAGAAACTTGTACACATCTAGGGCGGCGGCATTGCCGACAATATCGTCGGCATAGTCGGCACCCAGCAGGTGTGAGCCGATTTCACTGTGTTGGGTGAGGGCTTGCGGCTGAATATGCAGGCTGCTGCCTCGGGCATCCGGGTGGGTGGCCTTGAGTACGTGGGTTACGGCCTGGATTTGCGTGACACGTCGAGCCGCATCGGCGAGCCAGGTTGTGTAGTCATATTTGCCGGCAGCTTCCGCTGCGGCGTCGTCCTTCAAGCCTTTTAGCTTTGCCTCGCGCCTTTCCTCAATAAATCTGGAAATGGCGAAGCGGAATGCTGATTTGCGATCAGGTTCCTGCTGCATAGTGCCCTCCCATGGATTAACTCCTTACGATTGAGTTGGTCATCGGTAATGCTTCCTTCTTGTTATTACTTCTTTCTCCCAAACCCCAACTGCGGGTGATAGCGCCAGCCTTGTGTGTTGTTGATCAGGCTGACGGTGGTAAAGCGTTCTGCGCAGCGTTGCAGTGATAGGTCTTGTGCCTCGGCTTGCTCGTTGAGCAGCGTCAGCAGGTCGTCTTCGACCCAGTGCTTGATGCGTGGGCCTAGCTCAAGGTGCAGGGGTTCGAGCAGGCTTTGCGCGGTGACATAAAGTGCGGGTTTGGCCCGTGTGGCTTGTTCGTGGATACGGTGGGCGATGAGTCGTTGTTCGTCTTCGTCAGGCAAGAACACCAGCTCGGTTTCTTGCGTGGTTTGTTGGCGAAATGGTTGTTGCTGTGGCAGAACCCACGTCAGTGCCGCTTGGGCAAACTGCCAGGCGCAAGCAGCGTTGAGCGGCTGCTGCGTGCGCCCCGTGTCTTGTGCTGGAGCGGTTGGTGTTACCGGCAGCATTTGCGCAGTCATGCGCGCGTGTTCCAAATCCACCAAGCTGAGTTGAGGCTGCCAGTCTGCTGGCGGGCGTGGCTGAATGCGTGGCGTGGCGGAGATAGTGCTGTATTCAGCGCTTTGCAGAAGGTTGCCCAAGCGGCGTTTGTGCAACCGCCAAGGCGACTCGGTGAGCTTGCCCGGACTTTCAAAACCCGGATGGATAAACACCGCTTTGGGGTAGCCGTCGCTGGCTTTGTCCTGTTTGAAATAGCGCAGGTTGGTATCAAAAATCAGGATGTTGGGCGTCTGGCAGCTTTGGTTACGGTGGCGCTGTACACGTCCGGCCAGTTGGATCAGTGAGCGCATGGAGGACGGCTCAACCACGGCCCAGTCGTAGTCGTGATCGCGGCCTACTTCGGTTACGGGTGAGCCCAGCACCACAAAGAGTTGATGTTGCTGCGGGTTGCCGTCGATGGCGCGGCGAATCTCCGGAAGATCGTACACAGCCTGTGGCTTGCGGCGATTAAGGCAGGTGTCCAGACGGTTTTCGATGGCCGAGCGTTGCAGCAACGGGAAGCGCGAGTGATACACACATAGGTGAATCTGATGATTGTCGGGTGCGCCTAAACGCAGCAGTTCTTGCGCCACCTCGAACAGCGGTTCGATGTTGGCCATACGCACCAGACCAAAGCTGACCTGCTTGCCACTGTGTGGGCAGGTTTCGTGGTGGCGGCTATGGGCTTGGCCAATAGCCTTAAGCACTTCGCCAGCGAAGGCACGGCGTACGGCGGATTCTTGCTTGGCGCTGATTTGTAGCGGCAGTAGTTCACCGCAGCGTTTGGGGCCATCACGCTCAATACTCTGTGCCAGTGCTTGTACGCGGCGTTGCACAAAGGCCTCATGGGCGTGGCTAAAACTAGATGCATCGGCGAGTTGCTGGGGCTGCGCGGTAAATTCATCGAGCCACAGGCAGGCGATTGGCACAGGGCTGTCGCTGCCGCCGTACTGACCGCGATTACGCTGGTAATGCTGGCGCCCAGCCCGGTAAGCCTGAAACATGCCTTCCACCAAGGCCGGTGGCAGGGTCGCCGAGGACAGCAGCACGCGGCTGCCGAGCAGGCCGGCCCAATGCACTAAGCGGGTCAGGGCCGGTAAGTCGGCTAGGTCAAAATCATCCAGTTCATCGAGTACTAAATCACTGCTCATCAGGCGTAGCATCGGAGCAATTTGCCTGCCAGCGCGTTGCGCTTCGGTGGCGGGCATCAGGTGGTCGATGGTGCAGACCAACAAAGGTGCCGACAACAGCGAGCGGATGCGCTCGTCATGCATGGCTTTGGCGAGCAGCGGATGATCGGCGTGTTGACCTTCGTAAAGGACGTGACTGTCTTCTTCGAGCAGTTCTTGAATCGACTCCGAGCCGGTGTTCTGCGCTTGCTCCTGGTAATACTCAAACAGCGCGCGGCTGGCCGAGCCGCCCACGCGGATGGCCAGTTCGTCTTCGCTCAGGTGCAGGTCTTTGCGGTAGCTGTGCCCGGTTTGCTGGGTCAAGGTGCGCAGGCCCAAGGCAAAGGTGGCGCGCATGCCCTGTTGCGGGTCGGCCAGGGCATAGAGCACACGGGCGTTGGCCAAAGTTTTGCCGCAGCCTGTAGAGGCCATATTGACGATAAAAGCACCCTGTTCGGCAGCTTGTGCGCGCAGGCTGGTGGCGGCGTCAAAGGCTTTGTCTTGCCAACGAAAGCGTTCGTTATTGCTGCGCTTTTTTAAGCCACGATGGCGGGCGAGGCGCGGTAGGTAGCGTTCAAAACCGGGCAAACTATGGCAGAGGCTGCCGGCTAAGCGGGCGACACCGAGCAAGTGCTCATCCAGTGGTTGCTTGAGCTTGCCGTCGCGGTCGGTATTGGCGAACAGCTTGGGGTTGGTGTCACCCTTGATGCGCTCTGCGGACTTGGCGTCGAGGCTGGAGTAGTGATGGTCGGCCAGCATCAGGCACAGCCGGGCCAGATGCATGGCATAGGGATTGTCCAGCCAATCACTGTGGCGGGGTTTGTTATTTAAGGTCTGCAGGCGCACTGCCAGTTTTGCGGCCTGGGTGCGCCATTTGGGCAGCAGCACCGGCAGTTCATGGGCGAAGTCCCAATAGGGACTTATGCTGGCCTTGCTTGCCTGTTGTTTGATTTCATTCCAGGTGCTGTCCACGCTGTCCAGCAAGTTGCCTAGAGTCGAGGCGTTGAAATGATCGGCTTTTTTACCCAGCCATTGCTGTTGCAGGGTCATTGGATCGAGCACCGGCTTAACGGGTAAGCGGTGGTGCGTCACCACCAGCCAGGCGATGGCGGCTGCCAAAGGGGGGAGCCCTTTGAAGGGCGGCGGCGTGGCGGTGTCCAGTCCGTCACGCAGATAACGCTCTGTGGCCAGCCAAGTGGCGTCATCAACTGGGCTGGGGTTGGCTAGGCGGCTGAGCCAGGTGGTGTCGTCATCGTTACCGACAAAAGCCAGAAATAAACGCAGCGAGACCCACTCATGGCGGTACAGGTTTTTTTCATTATGTTGCCCGCGTAAGCGTTGCTGGAAGGCCACACTGGCCTTGCCGAGGTCGTGGAGCAGGGCCGCGAGCTGTGCCAGCAGCTTGATGTCTTCGCCCGTGTGCCAGTTGTTTTCATCGGCTTTGCGCAGCACATCGCGTTGGGTGCTGTTGGTGGGCACTGCACCTTGCTCGTTAAAGCGGCTGGCATCGCCGACCACCCACAGCAGTTCACTGTGATCCTTACCGTGTATCCAATGACAGGCCACGGCAGTATTACGGCGTGCGCTTTTGCGCAGCAATTTGCGTAGCGTATCCAGCCCTGCTTGGGTGATGGGGGTTTGCCAGGTGCGTTCGCCACGACGCTCGGCGAACTGGTCAAGAATGCGCCGGGTTTCCACCAGCGCGCGTTTTTCACATTGCGCGATGAGCAGGATATTCATTGACCGGTGCGCTCAGCGACGTCTTTGAGTGTATCGATCATAAAATCCAAGGCTTCGCTGCGCGTCAGATTCTCGATACAGGCTTGGCGAAACTCTTGTTCCTCATCACCGCGCACGGCACTGATAAAGGCTTGGGGCAAGATGGTGGCGTCTTTGATCAGGTCTGCCACGTCAAACACCAAGCCTCCTCGACGGGTTTTACCGTGCAGCACGGCTAAACCATGGGGGATGCCCAACACCCAGGTAGCGCTGGCGGCCAGGCCATAAGCCAAGTAGTTGCCATGGTCGAGAAAAGCATTGGCCGGGTCGCCACCGGTGCCGTTCTTGGCCCGCACAAATTCGCCGTAACCAGTGGCGCGGGCAGCCAGGGCAAACAGCTGCTTGCTTAAGCGCGCCTCTTCGGTGAGCAGATGGGTGTTATCGGGCAAGGTGTCTAGGGTCTTGAGCGAGGCGTCGAGGGCGCGCTCCAGTTCTGCAGCATCAATATTGAAGCCGGCATCGCGCAACGCGCGGCTCTGCCAGCTCTGGCGAATACGCTTGAGGCGGGCGCGCTGAAAGTGTTTGGCGGCGGCTAAGCGCAGGGCATCATCAAACCAAAAGCGCACCCAGTGTTGTAGGTACTCAGTGGGGCGGTATTCACTTTGCGGCGAGAACCAAGCGACTTCGATATCCACTTCATTAACGGAAAACAGCGGCGTCCCACCGCCGCCACAAAAGCCAACCAGCACGCCTGCTTTGGCCAGTTCACGCATGGCTGCTTGGGTAATCGAGGTGCCGGTGCCGAGCAAGATAGTGGTGGTATTGGCGATGGGGATATTCCAATACAGCGACTGTTTGCCAGCGTCGGTCACGTACTCAACCCGCCCGCCGTTAACCAGCACCCGACAGTGCTGTAGGTAGTAAAGATTGGCGCGCTTGGAGTGGAGAATCGACTTCAGGTCGCTGGCTTTAATATCTTCCATAACCGCTCCATAAATTCCGTCTTGATGGCAGTTTGCCTTCTTGAGGAAAGGAATGAAACGTAGCCGTTAGTACTAGTACTCGATTTTGCGACCCTCTTTTTAAAGTGATAAATCGAGTCTTGTTAAATCAACAACTTAGCTACAGGCTTGAAAAGAGGGTTAATGCCGTCTAATCGGCTGAGAGGCTTTGATAGCGCGGCTTTTGCGGGTAATGTCTCTAGTTCACTGCCGAATAGGCAGCTCAGAAATCAAAGCGGGCCTGACGGACGCACCTCCGGGAGTTCACTGCCGAATAGGCAGCTCAGAAATAATGTTCGTTGGCATTTGATCTCTCACTGTTGTTCACTGCCGAATAGGCAGCTCAGAAAAGCCGCCCGCCACCCCGGCCAGCAGGCAGACGGTTCACTGCCGAATAGGCAGCTCAGAAATTTTCTTTTTTGCTCGGGTAAGTCTTTTTCGGGTTCACTGCCGAATAGGCAGCTCAGAAAATCGTCCTGGTCATTGAGCCGCTGGCTTTTGAGTTCACTGCCGAATAGGCAGCTCAGAAATCAATGCGCGTCTCGACTTTGCTAATGCGCACGTTCACTGCCGAATAGGCAGCTCAGAAAAACCACCTGGCGTGAATAGCCAGGCCTGGCGCGTTCACTGCCGAATAGGCAGCTCAGAAAGTTCACCAAGATCGGCTCGGTAGCGCTCTAGCGTTCACTGCCGAATAGGCAGCTCAGAAAGGCCGCATAACCGATGCCCCAGGAGAAAACGGGTTCACTGCCGAATAGGCAGCTCAGAAAAGATGAACCTTGAATCTGGCGCTGAGTAATCGGTTCACTGCCGAATAGGCAGCTCAGAAAAGGAACTCTTCGATGATTTCATCGGTGGCGTTGTTCACTGCCGAATAGGCAGCTCAGAAACGCGACGCGGCCATTATGGGCGGTGCGTTCGAGTTCACTGCCGAATAGGCAGCTCAGAAAGGGTTGGTTGCAGTGGATCTTCAAGATCATTAGTTCACTGCCGAATAGGCAGCTCAGAAATCCGGCGGTATCACGGCCGTCGACCTGGCAAAGTTCACTGCCGAATAGGCAGCTCAGAAATGGTGGCGCCACGGCCATCGCGGCGATTGATGGTTCACTGCCGAATAGGCAGCTCAGAAAATTAAAAGCTTGGAAATCGGATCGCGACCACTGTTCACTGCCGAATAGGCAGCTCAGAAATGATAAAACAGCACGCGCAGTAACAGCGGAAAGTTCACTGCCGAATAGGCAGCTCAGAAATATTCCGGCTTGGTACAAGCGCCCTAATCACCGTTCACTGCCGAATAGGCAGCTCAGAAAAACGCATCGGTATCAATACCGGGAATCAGGCTGTTCACTGCCGAATAGGCAGCTCAGAAAATCGCGTGTAGTGGAGAAGCAGATCACGTTACGTTCACTGCCGAATAGGCAGCTCAGAAATGAAAGCGGGCAGGTAGGGGGCTCCGGCCCCCGTTCACTGCCGAATAGGCAGCTCAGAAAACCACCACGCTGAACTGCTTGCGCAGCGTCCAGTTCACTGCCGAATAGGCAGCTCAGAAAAAGACCCTCGCCAAACTGGCTAACCACGCTGCGTTCACTGCCGAATAGGCAGCTCAGAAATAGTGGTGCTAGGTCTGGCAACCCAAGGCATCGTTCACTGCCGAATAGGCAGCTCAGAAAACAAAAGACAACATGATGGCGCGCGTCTGGATGTTCACTGCCGAATAGGCAGCTCAGAAAGATAACGGCATTGGAGCCGTTAGTTACGGATAGTTCACTGCCGAATAGGCAGCTCAGAAATATTAGAGGGTGACGAATTGGGGGTCTGGGGTGTTCACTGCCGAATAGGCAGCTCAGAAACAATAGCGCTGCGTCACCAGTCGGATCTGCTCGTTCACTGCCGAATAGGCAGCCAGTGATTTTCCATAAGTAGCGATATGCGCTTTGCGGCTTAATTGGCCCGTGGGGCGGGGATAGGGCGGCAGGGGCGGGTCTGGGGACCCGCCTGGTTAACGCTTAGTTGTTGCGCTGATAGATGATCTTTTTCGTGCCGCCGTCGCAGCTGCCGACCACCATATTGGGGTCTTTGGCTTCGTCGTTGCTGACGACTTCGAGGGTGTAGCTGGCCACGCCGTTGGCTTGGATTTTCGCCTCGATTTCGGCGCGCAGTTCTTCGCAGGGTTTTGGCGCGGCCAAGGCGGCGCTGCTGACCAGGGTAAGCAGGGCAATAGGGATAAGTTTGTTCATGGTAAAGCTCCTTGAGTGAACAGTCCGACAGCCATATGGACTGGCTAGCATAGTGCTAAGTTCGAGGCGCGGCGGCCAGTTGGGCTAGCAGTTGCTGCCGCTCGGCAGGGGCTAACTGCGCTATCTCGCGCACTCGTTGATAGAAGTGCGGCCAACTGTGCTGCGTCTCGTCATACAGCCTAGCAAAAGCTGGAATCCACTGGTCGTAAAGTCCGAAGGGCAGCAGCTTGGCGTTGTTCAGCGGGCTGTATATCCAGCCATCAAAACGACCGTTTCCGCCCCATTGTTCATCCCTTAGTTGCTGGTATTGCTGGCGCAGGCGGGTGAACTCAGCCTGTTTAGCGCGGCGCTTAGCGGCCACCGATAAGGGTTGGGCGTAGACCGTGGTCAAGCGCGCGCGGGTGGCCAAAACCAGTTGGCTGAAAGCCTCACGCTGTTGGTCGGAATTATCCGAAGGGCTGGGCAAACCTTGGGCCTGGCGCCATTGGCGCAAGCCTTCACGCTCGACAAAGGTGGCGTAGGATTCGTTGAACGCGGTATCGCCTGGCAGATAAAACTGCTGGTGAGCCAGCTCATGGAAGATCACCGCCACCACGCGCTCGTCGCTCCAGCGCAGCATGGTGTTGAGCAGCGGGTCGTCGAACCAGCCCAGCGTGGAGTAAGCCTCGACGCCGCCGATGTAGGTGTCCAGCCCCTGCTGTTTCAGCAGCGCGGCAGCACCGCGGGCGCGGCCTTGTTGATAAAAACCGCGATAGGCGACGCAGCCGGCAATGGGGAAGCAGTGCAGCTGTGGCTCGAGGGAAAACTCCTCGGTGGCGAACACGTTCCACACCACAAAGGGCCGCTTGATATCGGCGTATAGGCGATAGCTGCGGTTATCCGGCAGGCTTAATTGGCTGCTGGCGAAGTCCCGCGCTTGTTGGGTCAGGGCTAAACGCTGCTTAAGCGGGGCGGCGGTGTGCGCGTCAGTCAGTAACGCACTGACCGGCTGGCGCGCATTGAGCAGTTGCAGTTGGCCACGGGCGAGCTGGCTGTAGTAATCCAGCGTGCTGCAGGCACTGAGCAACAAGGCGGTGGTTAAGGTGAGGAGCAAACGCAGCATGCTGTGGTGCCTAAGGTGGACGCAGAGGGTCAATCTATCAAATTGTCGTGGGCGCGGTGGCGCAGAGTTGATGCAGGGCAAGGTCTGTCTGCTGCGCCAGGCATAGACTGCGCAGACTTGCTGACCCTATGAGACTTTGTTGATGGCCATGATGAAAGCGGCGGTGTTTGTTGAGCCGGGACGTATTGAGTTAATCGATAAGCCGATCCCTGAAGTGGGCCCCAACGATGCGTTGGTGCGCATCACCACCACGACCATCTGCGGCACCGATGTGCATATCCTCAAAGGTGAGTACCCGGTGGCCAAGGGGCTTACCATCGGTCATGAGCCGGTGGGGGTGATCGAGAAGCTTGGCAGCAATGTGCAGGGCTATCAGGAAGGGCAGCGGGTGATTGCCGGGGCGATCTGCCCGAGCTTTAGTTCCTACGCCAGCCAAGATGGTTTGGGCTCGCAGGATGGCGGTTGCAGTTGCCACGGCTATAAGCCCATGGGCGGCTGGCGCTTCGGCAACAGCATCGACGGCACCCAGGCCGAATATGTGCTGGTGCCCGATGCCCAGGGCAACCTGGCACCGGTGCCGGATGGCCTCACTGATGAACAGGTGCTGATGTGTCCGGACATCATGTCCACCGGTTTTGCTGGCGCCGAGCAGGCCAATATCAAGATTGGTGACATTGTTGCGGTATTTGCCCAAGGCCCGATTGGCCTGTGCGCCACCGCCGGGGCCAAGCTGCGCGGGGCGAGCCTGATTATCGTGGTCGACGGCGTGAATCAGCGCTTAGAGATCGCCAAGCAGATGGGCGCGGACATCACCCTCAACTTCAATGAAGTGGATGTGGTGGCGGAGATTCTGCGCTTAACCGGCGGCCGTGGCGTGGATGCTTCGATTGAGGCGCTGGGTTTGCAGTCGACTTTTGAAAGTGCGCTGCGTGTGCTGAAACCGGGCGGTACGTTATCCAGTTTGGGTGTGTATTCCACCGATTTGGTGATCCCGCTCAGCGCCTTTCATGCAGGCTTAGGCGACAACAAGATCATTACCTCACTGTGCCCAGGTGGTAAGGAGCGCATGCGCCGTTTGATGAGCGTGGTGGCCAGCGGACGCATGGACTTCTCGGCGTTGGTCACCCACCAGTTTGGCCTTGAGCAAATCACGGAGGCCTATGACTTGTTTGCCAATCAGCGTGATGGGGTGCTGAAGGTGGCGATTAAGCCGTTTTAGGCGGGGGGTTGTGGTGGGGCTGGGATGTGGGCTGCGCCCCCGGATTACGCCCGCTGCGCGGGCTAATCCGGGCTACGGCGGGGGTGGATTGTGGTGGGGCTTGGATGTGGGCTGCGGCCCCGGATTACGCTCGCTGCGTGGGCTAATCCAGGCCACGGCGGGGGTGGATTTTGGTGGGGCTTAGATGTGGGCTGGCCCCCGGATTACGCCCGCTGTGCGGGCTAATCCGGGTTACGACGGGGGTGGATTGTGGTGGGGCTGGGATGTGGGCTGCGCCCCCGGATTACGCCCGCTGCGCGGGCTAATCCAGGCTACGAGCGGTCGGCGAGGATGCCGATGATGCAGAACACTAGGATCAGCACCGGGGCTAGGGTGAAGTTGTTGAAGTAGCCCAAGGCCTGCGCCAGGTAAGGGGTGGCGTAGACGATCAGCAGGCCGTAGCCGATGGCGCAGAGCAGGACGAAGATCAGGGTGCGGAAAATAAAGTTGAGGCTGGCGGTGTTGCGCTGCACCCAAGCATTAATAGCCGGGCCGATCAGCACCAGCAAGCTGGCGATGATGGCTAAGGAAATATCGTTAAGGTGACTGCGGCTCCAGCGTGAAAGCGTGACGATCAGGTCGAGTAGCAGGTCCATCCGGTTTCCTTAGTGCGTGGTTGGGGGCTCAGGGTAAAAACAATTGCAGCAAATCGTTTAAGAACAACTGGCCTTTGTCCGTGGCGCATAAACGGGCCGGGTCAGCGTGCAGCAGGCCGCGTTGTTCAGCCTGGCGGCGCGCCTCGGCCAGTTGGCTCAAGGGCAGGCCAGTGCGTGCAGTGAACAGGCTGGCCGCGACGCCGTCCGTGAGGCGCAGCACATTCATCAGAAATTCAAAGGGCAGCTCGTCCACGCTCAATAGGCGCTCGCCGTTGCTGCGTTTGTTCTGTGCCAGATAATCCTTCGGCAGGCGCGTTTTCCAGGTACGTGCAATGCTGCCATCGGGCTGGCTGACTTTGCCATGGGCGCCGGCGCCAATCCCTAAGAAGTCGCCGAAGGTCCAATAGTTCAGATTATGTCGCGCAGCCTTGCCCGCTTGGGCATAGGCCGACACCTCGTATTGGCCGTAACCCTCGGCGGCCAGCAGGGCCTGGCCGGCCTCTTGGATGTCCCAGAGGATGTCGTCTTCCGGCACTTGCGGGGGCTGGTTCCAGAACACCGTGTTGGGTTCGACGGTCAGCTGATACCAGGATAGATGCGTTGGCTGTTGGGCGATGGCGGTGCGCAGGTCGCTTAACGCATCGTCAATCGACTGCTCGGGCAGGCCGTGCATCAAATCCAGATTGAAGTTATCGAAGCCAGCGGCGCGGGCCATATCGGCGGCGCGTACGGCTTCGTCGCCATCGTGGATGCGGCCCAGGGCTTTGAGTTTTTCTGCCTGAAAGCTCTGCACGCCAATCGACAGGCGATTGATGCCTAAGCGGCGGTAATCGCGAAACTTAGCCTGCTCGAAGGTACCGGGGTTGGCTTCCAGGGTGATCTCGATGTCGTCGGCAAAGCCGGCGCGCTGCTCCACCCCGGCGAGCAAGCGGCCCAGGGCTTTGGCGGAGAACAAACTGGGTGTGCCGCCGCCGAAAAAGATCGAGCTGAGTTTACGCCCATGGGCGTGGCGCAGGTCGTGGTCAAGGTCAGCCAACAGCGCGTCGACGTACTCTTCTTCGGGCAAATTCGGCCCGGCGGCGTGGGAGTTAAAGTCGCAGTAGGGGCACTTCTTCACGCACCACGGGATGTGGATATACAGCGCCAGAGGTGGCAAGACGAACTGAGCTGGCGCTGCGAGGGTCATGCCAACCCCAGGCGTTGTTTGAGCAAGGCCATGGCGCGGGCGCGATGGCTGATCTGGTTCTTCTCGGCGCTGGGCAATTCAGCACTGGAGCAGTTGCGCTCAGCCACCCAGAACAGCGGGTCGTAACCGAAACCGTGTTCGCCACGGGCGGCGTGGAGGATCTGCCCGTGCCAGAGGCCTTCGCAGATGATCGGCAGTGGGTCGTCGGCGTGCCGTACCAAGGCCAGGCAGCAGACAAACTGCGCGCCGCGCTGGGCATCCGGGACGTCTTTCAGGGCTTCCAATAGCTTGGCGTTATTCGCCGCGTCGCCTTGGCCATCGGCATAGCGCGCCGAGTAGATGCCTGGGGCGCCGCCTAAAAAATCCACGGCCAGACCAGAGTCGTCGGCCAGCGCCGGCAAGCCGGACAGGCGTGCCGCATTGCGTGCCTTGAGGATGGCGTTCTCGATAAACGACAGGCCGGTTTCCTCCGGCTCCTCCAGGGAGAACTCCGCCACCGAGCGCACCTGCACGCTGCCGCCGAGCATAGCTTGCAGCTCTTTGAGTTTGCCGGCGTTGTGGCTGGCGAGGACGAGTTGGCTAAAGGGCATCATTGGTCGGGGAACACTTCTTGGTTGAATTCGAAGCTATGGCTTTCGCCACCCGCCACGCTGACGTTAATGGTGAAACGCAGTTGCTCGTGGTGGGTGATGGGGAACTGGGCCAGGTAGTAAATCGCCTCGCCTTCAGTCACCTGACGAAAGCTCAGGGGCTGCTCGCGGCTGGCTAGGTCCTTGATCTGGCCTGAAACATTGGCGGTGCTGGCCTTGCCGGCTTTAAGCACCGCGATGTTCAGCACGCCTTGGTTTTTGCTGCGCACCAGCTCTTTGGCGGCGGCGATATCAGGCTGCAAAAAGCTGGAGTTAAAGGCGCTGTAGTGCACCTCAAGGTCAGCAAAGCTGACTTTACGTTCGGCCAGCGCCGGCAGGCTAAGGCCCAGACATAAGCCGAGGCTGAGCAGGATTTTGGCGAAGCGGGACATGGTTATCTCCTCAAGCAAAACCAGTGGGGCCGATCAGGTGGCGATCTGCACGTCGCTGGCTGTGGTGCCGCTGATGCGGTAAATGCCGATTTCACCGAGCAGATTCGGCCAGGCGCGACTGGCCCAGCCATGCCGATGTTTACGGTCTACCGCTAAGCGATCGATGATTTTTGCGCCTTGGTCGTGGCACAGGTTCTCGAAGTCTTCGAAGGTGCAAAAGTGGATGTTCGGCGTGTTGAACCAGGTATACGGCAGGAAGTCCGACACTGGCATGCGGCCCTTGGTGGTCAGGTACCAGCGGCAGCGCCAATGGCCAAAGTTGGGGAAAGTGATGATGCAGGTCTTACCCACCCGCAGCATTTCCGCCAGAACTTTGTCCGGGTAGTTCAGCGCTTGCAGCGACTGGGTCATGACCACCACATCGAAGCTGTTGCTGGCGAAGTTGCCCAGGCCGTTGTCGAGGTTCTGCTCGATCACGTTGACGCCTTTGGCCACGCACTGGGCGATGTTATCGGCATCGATCTCCAGACCGTAGCCGCTGACCTGACGGTTTTCGCTGAGCCAGGCGAGCAATTCGCCGTTGCCGCAACCTAAGTCGAGGACGCGGCTGCCAGTGGGAATCCACTGTTGAATGATTTCCAAATCCGCGCGCATGGCTACACCTTAATCCTTTGCATATAACTGCTGAAACCCTGCTGGTAGCGGGCAATCGGCATGAGGAAGGCGTCGTGACCTTGTGGCGCGTCGATCTCCAGATAGCAGACGTTCTTGCGCGCGGCGGTCAGCGCATCGACGATTTCCCGCGAGCGTGCCGGCGAGAAGCGCCAGTCGGTGGTGAACGAGATCACGCAGAAGTCCGCCTTGACCCCGGCCAACGTCTTGGCCAGGTCGCCGTGATGGGCCGCCGCCGGGTCGTAGTAGTCCAGCGCCTTGGTCATCAGCAAATAGGTGTTGGCATCAAAGCGCGTGGAGAACTCTTCACCCTGATAGCGCAGGTAGCTTTCGACCTGGAACTCAACGCTGTGGAAGTCGTAGTTGAGTTTGTCGCTCTTAAGCCCCCGGCCGAATTTCTCGCCCATGGCGTCATCGGACAGGTAGGTGATATGGCCGACCATGCGCGCCAGCATCAGGCCGCGCTTGGGGATCTCGCCCTGTTCCTGGAAGTGCCCGCCATGGAACTGCGGGTCGGTGAGAATGGCCTGGCGCGCCACCTCGTTAAAGGCGATGTTTTGCGCCGACAGCTTGGGCGCCGAGGCGATGGCCACACAGTGGCGCACGCGCTCTGGGTAGCTGATGGTCCACTGCATGGCCTGCATGCCGCCTAAGCTGCCGCCAATCACTGCGGCCCATTGCTCGATGCCCAGGGCATCGGCCAGCCGCGCCTGGCTGTGCACCCAGTCTTCCACGGTCAGGACCGGGAAGTCGGCGCCAAAGGGCTTGCCGGTCGCCGGGTTGATGCTGCTGGGACCGGTGGAGCCATTGCAGCCGCCCAGGTTATTCAGGCTGACGACAAAGAACTTATTGGTGTCGATGGGCTTGCCCGGGCCGATATAGCTGTCCCACCAGCCGGGCTTGCGCTCATCGGCGCTGTGGTAGCCGGCGGCGTGATGGTGACCGGACAGGGCATGGCAAATCAGCACCGCATTACTGCGTGCGGCGTTGAGTTGCCCGTAGGTTTCATAAACCAGTTGGTAATCAGCCAGGCTGCGCCCGCTAGCCAGCGCTAGCGGCTCGGCAAAGTGCAGCACCTGGGGAGTTACCAAGCCAACAGAGTCGTGAGGAAAGGCAGTCGGCATCGACCTGCTCGCAATAGAAAGGGATTGAGGATCAAAGGCGCAGTCTAAAGAGCGCAGGGTAGCCCGGCAAGCATACCGCTCAGTGGATGACTAAGCGTCGCAGCGGCAGGGCTGCTGCGGGCGGCTGGCTAGGGCGCGGCGCAGCGTGGGCGAAGTTACAGCGGCGCTGGCAGCAGCGCCTGCAATTCAGCGGGGATGCTGCCGGGATTTTTGATCCGCACGCGCTTTTGCCGGCTTTGCAGACCGCTTTCCAGTTGCACCTGGGATTTGGCCACGGCAAAGCTGGCAGCGAGGAAGGCTTGCAGCATGGTGTTGGCCTTGCCGTCGACCGGCGGCGCGCTGAGCCGAATCTTCAGGCGCTCGCCATGCAGCCCGGCGAACTCGTCGCGGCTGGCTTTGGGCTGCAGGTGGCAGTCGAGGATCAGGTCGTCGCCGTCACGCCGTAAAAAACTCATTACAGCGCCAGGCTTAGGCCTTTGAGCATGCCGGTCATCACCGCCAGGTTGTTGATCACCAGCATGTCGATCAGGTTAAGGATCAAAAACGCCACAATCGGCGACAGATCCAGCCCGCCCAGGTTGGGCAGGATGCGCCGGATCGGCGCCAGCAGCGGCTCACAGATTTGCTGCACGAGCATGGCAGTCGGGTTGCTGGTGCCTTGGGCGACCCAAGACAAAATCACGCTGATGATCAAGGCGAAGAAGAACACCTTAAGGAACAGCGCCGTCACGGCGATGATCGACCAGATCAGCAGTTGCACCGGGTTGAGCATGCCGTAGCCGTAAAGCATCAGGATCAGCGCCATCAGCACCATTTGCACGAGGATGGCCAGTACCAGCGAGGCCAGATCGAGGCCGCCGATGCTGGGGATGATCTTGCGCAGCGGGCGCAGCAGCGGATGGGTAGCGCGGACGATAAATTGGCTGACGGGGTTATAAAAATCCGCCCGCACCAGTTGCAGGATAAAACGCAGTAAGACGATCAGCAGGTACAGGCTGCCGATGGTTTGCAGAACATAGATCGCTGCGGTGTTCAGTCCGGTCATGACACGTCCTCTATTGACCCAGTTGTTCTGCTAGCTCGGCAGAGCGCTCGGCGGCGGCATTCAATGCCTGCGCAACCAGAGCTTCAAAGCCGCCAGCTTGGAAAGTTTTAATCGCAGCCTCGGTGGTGCCTGCAGGTGAGGTGACGCGGCGGCGCAGCTCACTGGCCTCCACATCGCTGGCTACGGCCATACGGGCGGCGCCCAAGGCGGTTTGCAGGGTCAGCTGGGCGGCGGTGGCACGCGGCAGGCCCAGTTGCTCGCCGGCGGCGGTCATGGCTTCGATCAGCAGGAAGAAATACGCCGGGCCACTGCCTGAGACGGCAGTAACGGCGTCGATCAGCTGCTCTTCTTCCAACCACAGCGCCAGGCCGACGGCGCTGAGCAGTTGTTCGGCTTGCGCGCGTTGTGCCGCGGACACTCGAGCGTTGGCGTACAGACCGCTGACGCCTTCACGCACCAGGGATGGGGTGTTGGGCATGCAGCGCACGATGGCGCTGTCGCCCAGCCAGTTGGTTAGGCTGGCGCAACTGATGCCGGCGGCGATGGAGACGATTAACTGCTGAGGGCCGATATGCTTGGCCAGGTCCAGGCAGACCTCTTTCATCCCCTGCGGTTTAACGGCGAGGACGATGACATCGGCGCCCTGGATGGCTTCGACGTTGTCAGCAAAGGTACGAATGCCATGTTCCTGGCTGATCTTGTCGCGCTGCTCAGCGGTGCGGTCGCTGGCGCTGATCTGGCTAGTGCTGACGCCTTGGGCGAGGAGGCCGCCAATCAGGCTGGTGGCCATATTGCCGGCCCCGATAAAGGCAATGCGTGGGGTAGTCATAAAAGCTTCCTTAGTCAGACTTAGCCAATTGAATTCAGGTTGAGGGGTAATCACGCGCACCAAACAGTGCAGTCCCAATGCGCACCCACGTGGCACCTTCGGCGATGGCCGCCTCCAGGTCATGGCTCATGCCCATGGACAAAGTATCCAAGCCCAGGTTCAGCTCAGCATTCAGACCGTCCTGCAGGTTACGCAGGCGGGCGAAGGCGGCATGCTGGGCAGCGACGTCCTCAGTCGGCTCGGGGATTGTCATTAATCCGCGCAGGCGGATGTTGGGCAGTTGTGTAACAGCCTGTGCCAAGGCCGGCAGTTCTTCCGCCGCGCAGCCGGATTTGCTGGCTTCACCACTTACATTCACTTGTAGGCAAATATTCAGTGGCGGCAAGTCGCTGGGGCGCTGCGCCGACAGACGTTGGGCGATTTTTAAGCGGTCGACCGAGTGCACCCAGGAGAAGTGCTCCGCGATGGGTTTGGTCTTATTCGACTGGATCGGCCCAATGAAATGCCAGACCAAGGGCAGGTCATTGAGCAGTTGCTGTTTATCCAGCGCTTCTTGCAGATAGTTTTCGCCGAAGTCGCTCAAGCCTGCGGCATAGGCATCACGCACTGCCGCCGCGGGTTTGGTTTTACTGACTGCTAACAGGCCGATAGTGGCAGATTGTCTCGCCGAGGCTTGAGCCGCCTCACGTATCCGCACTCCGACCTTTGCAATATTAATTGCTATCGTGGACATTACTTGCGCCCGCCGCCTAGGTATCGCGGCATTCTACCTGCTTGTTTACCATTAGGGAGTCCCATGGATATCACTGAGTTGCTGGCCTTCAGCGCCAAACAAGGTGCATCGGACCTGCATCTTTCCGCAGGTTTGCCGCCGATGATCCGGGTTGATGGTGATGTTCGGCGGATCAACTTGCCAGCCCTGGACCACAAGCAGGTGCACGCGCTGATCTACGACATCATGAATGACAAGCAGCGTAAGGATTTCGAAGAATTCCTGGAAACCGACTTCTCCTTTGAGGTGCCGGGGGTGGCGCGCTTCCGGGTCAACGCCTTTAACCAGAACCGGGGTTGCGGTGCGGTGTTCCGTACCATTCCGTCGAAAGTGCTGAGCATGGACGATCTGGGCATGGGCGAGATCTTCCGCAAGATCGCCGATGTACCGCGCGGCTTGGTGCTGGTCACCGGCCCGACCGGTTCGGGCAAGTCGACCACCTTGGCGGCCATGCTCGACTACATCAACAGCAATAAGTACCACCACATTCTTACCGTGGAAGACCCTATCGAGTTCGTCCACGAATCGAAGAAATGCCTGATCAACCAGCGTGAAGTCCACCGCGATACCTTGGGTTTCAGCGAAGCCCTGCGTTCGGCGCTGCGGGAAGACCCGGACATCATCCTGGTGGGTGAAATGCGTGACCTGGAAACCATCCGTCTGGCCCTGACCGCTGCGGAAACCGGGCACTTGGTGTTCGGCACCCTGCACACCACCTCAGCCGCCAAGACCATCGACCGCGTGGTCGACGTGTTCCCCGCGGAAGAGAAGTCGATGGTCCGCTCCATGCTCTCGGAGTCGTTGCAGTCGGTGATTTCCCAGACCCTGCTGAAGAAAGTCGGCGGCGGTCGGGTCGCGGCCCACGAGATCATGATCGGCACCCCGGCGATCCGTAACCTGATCCGCGAAGACAAAGTGGCGCAGATGTATTCGGCGATTCAAACCGGCGGCGCCCTCGGCATGCAAACCCTCGATGCATGCCTTAAAGGCTTGGTCACCAAGGGCGTAGTGACCCGTGATGCGGCCCGGGAAAAGGCCAAAGCGCCAGAAAACTTCTAAGCCAAATAATAAGCGTCAGGCTGGCCACTGCCCGTTACTGCTGATGCGGAACGGGCAGTGGCGCAACTGCGCAGAGATAATGGGGCAAGCACCATGGAATTTGAAAAACTGCTGCGTTTGATGGTCGAGAAGGGCGCCTCGGACTTGTTCATCACCGCTGGCGTGCCGCCATCGATGAAGATCAACGGCAAGATCATGCCGATCAGCAAAACGCCGCTGTCCCCCGAGCTGACCCGCGAAACCGTGCATTCGGTGATGAACGAGCAGCAGCGCCGCGAATTTGTGGAAAACCACGAATGTAACTTTGCCATTAGCGCGCGCGGCGTAGGGCGCTTTCGTGTCAGCGCCTTCTACCAGCGCAACCTCGCCGGCATGGTGCTGCGCCGGATCGAAACCCACATCCCCACCCTCGAAGAACTCAAACTGCCCGAGGTGCTGAAGAAACTGGCCATGACCAAGCGCGGTCTGGTGCTGTTTGTCGGCGCCACCGGCACCGGTAAGTCGACCTCGTTGGCGGCGATGATCGGCCACCGTAACCGCAACAGCAGCGGCCATATCATCTCCATCGAAGACCCCATCGAATTTATCCACCAGCACCAGAGCTGCATCGTCACCCAGCGCGAAGTGGGGATCGACACAGAGTCGTTTGAGGTGGCGCTGAAAAACACCCTGCGTCAGGCCCCCGACGTGATCCTGATCGGTGAGGTGCGCACCCGCGAGACCATGGATCATGCCGTGGCCTTCGCTGAAACCGGCCACCTGTGCTTGGCCACGCTGCACGCCAACAACGCTAACCAAGCCTTGGAGCGGATCATCAACTTCTTCCCGGCCGATCGGCAAAATCAGGTGTGGATGGACTTGTCCCTCAACCTCAAAGCCATCGTCGCCCAGCAGTTGATCCCGACCCCGGATGGCAAAGGCCGCCGCGCGGTGATCGAGGTGTTGGTCAACACCCCGCTGGCCGCTGATTTGATTCGTAAGGGTGATGTCACCGAGCTGAAGTCGCTGATGAAACGCTCCACCGAAGCCGGCATGCAGACCTTCGACCAAGCCCTGTACGCCCTCTATAGCCAAGGTGAAATCACCTACGAAGACGCCTTGCTCTACGCCGACTCGGCCAACGACTTGCGCCTGATGATCAAGCTCGGCAGCGAGAGCGAAGGCGAGCATCTGAGCAGCATGGCCCAAGGCTTGGAGCTGGAATTAAGCGACGACGATCCGGGCCGGCGCCTGCGCTAAATCGCCCGGCGTGCTTGTGCAGAAACGCCAACCGTTCAGCTGTGTCCTAGACATCCTCGGCGAGCGCTCGGCACTGCGGCGGCTGGGCTGATTTGCGCCCAGCAGCTTTGCCCATGACCTCTTCCATTAAGCCGCTAATCGGCCTTAGTGCTGGGCTGTTGGCGGATGCGCTTGCCTGGTTGCGCCGCCACGGCGGCGGCCTGTCCATCGCGCTGGGCGCCGGCCCGGGCCTGGCTCATCAGCTGGCCAATCAGCGGGCCTTCCGGCAGATTTTTCCAGAACCGCACCGGCATATGGTTTTGCATCACGCTGGGGTTAAGCCGCGCCGGGTTAAAGGTGCTGGCGTAATAACTCAGCCACAGCGCTTGGCCGCTGTCTTGCTCGCTGAGCTGCGGTGCGCGGGCCAGGGCTTGCCACTGCGCCGGGCAAGGGCGTTGATAGTGCAACTGCTGGCCATCCCAGTACACCCCGTCATCTGGCGTGGCGATCAACCAGCGACTACGGCCTAAGCGCTGGCTGAAGTGCTCGCTGGCGCTTAACAAAATATCGTGGGCCGGTTCGTGCCAGGCCAGCCACTGCGGAGCAATATCCAGCTCGTGTAGCGCTGACTCGGGGCATGGCTGAAAACGTAAAAAGGCATGCAGATGGTGGGCTTCGCGGCGCACGGCCTTAAGCCGTTGGTGCAGGCTGCTGCCGTCGTGGTCACCGGCCAGCATGGCGCTGTGCTCACCCTGAGCCACGCGCCAGAGAATGCGATAGAGCAGGCTCCAGCGATCGATGCAGCGATAGCAGGCGGCTTGCTCAAGCATCTCCAGCAGTTTTCTCGGCACCCGTGGTCCACGGCCGTCCGCCGGGCGTGAGCTGGGCTGTGGGTCAAACTGGCTAAACAGGCTGCCGCTTTGCCCGTGCTGTTCGGTGGCGCTGTGCCAGCTGATCTGCGCCGGCGCCACGCCTTGCATTAACAGGCTGCGGGCCAAGTCGCGCCAGGCCTCGAAGCTGCCGTCAAAGTGCAGGTTATGCATTACCACAGCGCCATCTGTGCCGGCGCTTCGCTGAGCTGCTGGCGCAGTACTAGGGATTCGCGGGTGGCCTGCTGCGGCCGGTAATCCTGGGTGATGATAAACGGCTTGGCTTTCTCCAGGGAGCAGCGCAGGCGGGTGAGGTCGGCATAGCGGATGCGTTTTTGCCGGCGCAGGGCGACCAGGCGTTTGGCGCTGAGCACGCCGATACCCGGCACGCGGGCAATCATGCTCGGTTCGGCGCGGTTTAAATCCACCGGAAAGTGCTCACGGTTATTCAGCGCCCAAGCCAGCTTGGGGTCGATATCCAACGCGAGGTTGCCCGGTCCGCTGAGCAGCTCGCCGGCACTAAAGCCGTAGCCGCGCATCAGGAAGTCTGCTTGGTACAGGCGGTGCTCGCGCAGCAGCGGCGGGGCGGCGAAGGGCACGGTGTTGGGGCTTTGCGGGATGGGGCTAAAGGCCGAGTAATAGACGCGGCGCAGGCGGAAGTCGCCATATAAGGACGCGGCGGTGTGCAGGATGGTGCTGTCGTCGGTGTCATCGGCGCCGACGATCATCTGCGTGCTTTGCCCGGCTGGGGCAAAGCGTGGCGCGCGGGTTTCGACGCGGGCCTCGGCTTCGCCTAAGTGAATCGAGTGCATGGCCTGTTTGATGCTGCCCACCTGTTTCTCCGGCGCCAGGCGGATCAGGCTGGCCTCAGTCGGCAGCTCGATATTTACGCTGAGGCGATCGGCATAGCGGCCGGCTTCGGCAATCAGCAGCGGATCGGCATCGGGAATGGTCTTTAGATGGATATAACCACGGAACTGATGCTCTTCGCGCAGCAGCTTGGCCACGCGGTTGAGTTGCTCCATGGTGTAGTCGGCGCTGCGGATAATCCCCGAGCTTAAAAACAACCCGCTGATGCAGTTGCGCTGATAGAAGTCCAGGGTCAGGCGCACCACTTCTTCGGGGGTAAAGCGCGCTCTGGGCACATCGCTGGAGCGACGGTTGACGCAGTACTGACAGTCGTACAGGCAGAAATTAGTTAGCAAAATTTTCAGCAGGGCGACACAGCGGCCGTCAGGAGTGAAACTGTGACAGATGCCCATGCCATCGGTTGCGCCAATGCCGTCTTTGCCCTTGGAACTGCGCTTAGGCGCGCCACTGCTGGCGCAGGAGGCGTCATATTTGGCGGCATCGGCGAGCACGGTAAGTTTTTGCAGAAGTTGCATGGCGAATACGCATTGGCTGTATGTTTATACAGTATCACGTAGTCGGCTTGTCGCAACAAGAGGTGCTGATCGGAAATGCCCATCAACTGGGCATGGATTTATTGTCTGATTATTATGCTTAACTAAAAGGGCATTGTTTGCTTCTTAGGCACCTAGGCCCAGGGTGGCTGCAAGCAGTGCTCATGCCATTAGGAGGCCGCTTTATGCAGCAACAGGATACCCACAGTAAGTTAATTGGCTATCTGCTGTGGATCTTCGGATTCCTCGGTTCGCACCGCTTTTATTACGGCAAGCCGATTACCGGGACCATTTGGTTCTTCACCTTGGGGCTGTTTTTCATTGGCTGGATCATCGACCTGTTTCTGATCCCGGCGATGGATCGTGAAGCCGATCAGCGCTTTACCTCGGGCAAGGTTGACTACAACGTGGCGTGGATTCTGCTGACCTTCTTCGGCGCCTTCGGTGTGCATCGCATGTATCAGGGTAAGTGGATCAGCGGCATCATCTACTTGTTCACCCTCGGCCTGTTTGGCCTGGGCGTGCTCTACGACTTCTGGACCCTCAACGGGCAAGTCTCGGAAGTTAACTCGCAGCGCGCATAAATGCCCGCGCAGTGGACCAGGCGCTGGCCTAGTCCACTGTCTCAGCGCTTAAGCCTGATAGCTGATGCGCCCATCAACCAAGGTGTAACGCACGGCGCTCGGCAGGCAATGGCCGATAAAGGGGCAGTTGCTGCCTTTGGAGTGCCAGCTCTCGCCCGCCAGGGTCGAAGCCTGCGGATCAAACAGCAGCACGTCCGCCGCGGCACCGACCTGCAAACTGCCTGCTGGCAAGTTCAGCGCCGCCGCCGGGCCGCTGCTCAGGCGTGCGAGCAGGGTGGGCAGATCGAGTACGCCTTCAGCAACCAAGGACATGGCCAGCGGCAGGAGCAGCTGCGCGCTGCTGATGCCCGGTTCGGTCGCGCCGAACGGCGCGAGTTTGGCGTCGCGCTCGTGGGGCTGGTGGTGGCTGGCGATGGCGCTGATTACGCCGCTTTTCACAGCGGCGCGCAGGCCGTCGCGATCCGCTTGGGTGCGCAGCGGCGGTTGCACGTGATAGAGACTGGAGAAATCGCTCAGGGCCGCATCGGTGAGGATCAGCTGATACAGCGCCACGTCGGCGGTGACCGGCAGGCCACGGGCTTGCGCTTCGGCGATCAACTGGGCGCCACGGGCACTGGTCAGTTGGCTGAAGTGCGCGCGCACGCCGGTTTGCTCGACCAGCAGCAGGTCACGGGCCAGGGCCACGGTCTCGGCGGTTTCCGGAATACCCGGCAGACCAAGGAAGCTGGCCATGGCGCCTTCGTGGGCCAGACCGCCTTCGGCCAGGTCGTGGTCCTGCGAGTGGAAGATCACGGTCAGGTCGAAGGTGGCCGCGTATTCCAGAGCGCGGCGCAGGGTGCGACTGTTGCGGAAACTCTCCAGGCCATTGCCGAAGGCCACGCAGCCGGCGTCGCGCAGGGCCACCAGCTCGGCCAGTTGTTCGCCATCCAGACCTTTGCTCAGGGCGCCGATAGGAAAGACCTTGGTGTGCCCGGATTTGCGCGCGCGATCGAGAATCAGCTCGGCCACGGCCGGGGTGTCCAGCACCGGTTTGGTCAGCGGCGGGCAGCACAGGCTGGTGACGCCACCGGCAGCGGCGGCCAGGGTTTCGCTGGCGATATTGCCTTTGCGGCTGTAGCCGGGCTCGCGCAGGGCGACGTTGAGATCGACCAGCCCGGGAGCGGCGATCAGGCCGCCGGCGTCGATCTCCTGGCTGGCGACGAAGCCAGCAGGGGCTTGGCCGATGCCGGCGATTTTGCCGTCGGCCAGGTACAGGTCCGTGACTTGATCCAGGCCGCTACGGGGATCGATGACGCGGGCACCGAGGATACGGGTGGACATCAGTTTTGCTCCTCAGCGTCGAGATTGATTTGCCGTTGCGCGGCTTGCCCGCTCATGGCCATGGACAGCACTGCCATGCGGATGGCGATGCCATAGGTGACTTGATTGAGGATCACCGATTGCGGGCCGTCGGCCACCGCCGATTCGATCTCCACGCCACGGTTGATCGGCCCCGGGTGCATGACCAAGGCATCCGGCTTGGCCAGCTTCAGGCGCTGTTCGGTGAGGCCGAACAGGCGGTAGAACTCGCCCTCGCTGGGCAGCAGGCCGCCGTTCATGCGCTCCCGTTGCAGGCGTAGCATGATCGCTACGTCGACATCCTTAAGGCCTTCATCGGCATTACTGAACACGCGCACGCCGTAGGTTTCTTCGATGCCCACCGGCAGCAGGGTTTTCGGCGCGATCACGCGGATATCGCGGCAGCCGAGGGTCTTCAGGGCCAGCATATTCGAGCGTGCCACCCGCGAGTGGAGAATGTCGCCGACGATGGCCACCGACAGGTCCTCGAAGTTGCCCTTGTGCCGGCGGATGGTGAGCATGTCGAGCATGCCCTGGGTCGGGTGCGCATGGCGGCCGTCACCGCCGTTGATGATGGCCAGATTCGGGCATACATGTTCGGCGATAAAGTGCGCGGCGCCGGAGTCGGCATGGCGCACGACGAAGATGTCGGCGGCCATGGCTTCGAGGTTGCGCAAGGTGTCGAACAGCGTCTCGCCCTTGCTGGTGGAGCTGGTCGACACGTTCAGGCTGATCACGTCCGCCGACAGCCGCTGGGCCGCCAGCTCGAAGGTGGTGCGGGTGCGCGTGGAGTTCTCGAAGAACACGTTGCACACGGTCTTGCCGCGTAGCAACGGCACCTTCTTCACCGCCCGGGCGCCGACCTCAAGGAACGAGTCGGCGGTGTCGAGAATCTCCGTGAGCAGTTCACGGGGCAGTCCGTCGAGGGATAAAAAGTGGCGCAACTGGCCTTGGTCATTCAGTTGTAGCGGGCGCTTGGCGGCTTGGGTGGGCATGGGCTGAGTCTCAGTGGGCAAGCGTCTGAAGTTCGAGGGTCAGCGGCGTCGGGCCGGACAGTTTGACCCGTTGCGCGGCGTGCAGCGACAAGGTCGCCCCCACCACATCAGGGGCAATCGGCAGTTCGTGGGCGTTCAGGTCGAGCAGGCAAACCAGGGTCACGCTGGCGGGGCGGCCATAGTCGAACAGCTCGTTGAGGGCGGCGCGGATGGTGCGCCCGCTCATCAACACATCGTCGATCAACACCAAGTGCTGGCCGTCGATATCGAAGGGCAGGTCGGATGGCTGCACCTGCGGGTGCAGGCCGTTTTGGGTGAAGTCGTCGCGGTAGAACGAAACGTCCAAAATTCCCAGCGGCTCGTTGCTGTCGAGGGCTTCCAGCAGGGCCTGGGCGACCCACACGCCGCCGGTACGAATACCGATAAAACGCGGCTCACTGATCTGCCGTTGGTCCAGGTGACGAGTCAGGGCGGCGGCCATTTGCGGTAGCAATAGGGCCGGGTTGGGTAAGCTCATGGCAACACTCCACAGATAAACAAGCAGACCAAGCGCAGCACACTGGCGCAGATCTTAGGCTTGGTACGAAAAGCGTCGGCGCTGGTTGAGGCTGGCCTCGTCTGAGCAGCGGGCGACGACTTTCGTACTGAGCCTTGGGCGGACGACAGCGCCTCAGTTTACGTGTTGTCGTCAGTTAATGCGCGGCCAGGCTGACGCATCCGGGCCGCTGCGCTTAGGCGCCGTTGGCTTCCAGCCAGCCTTGCAGGAGCAGGGCAGCGGCCAGAGCATCCACCGGGCGTTCGCGGTAGCCGCTGTTTTGCCCCTCACGCAAGCGCTGTCCCTTGGCCTCATAAGTGGTCAGGCGCTCATCGTGGGTATAGGCCGGCACATTGAAGCGGCCATTAAGGCGCCGGGCGAACTTCTCCGCGCGCTCGCTCATGTCACTTTTACTGCCATCCATATTCAGCGGCAGGCCGACGACCACGGCATCGGGCTGCCATTCCTTAAACAGCGCCTCGACCTTTTGCCAGTCCGGCACGCCGTTTTGCGCTTTGAGGATGCACAGCTCGCGGGCCTGGCCAGTGATGACCTGGCCGACCGCCACGCCGATTTGTTTGGTGCCGTAGTCAAAACCCAGGAGCAGACGCAGCGGCTTTTCGCTGGCGCTCATCAGGCGTGCCCCGCTTGCGAGGTCAGCAGGCTGAGGTTCACCCCCAGGCTGGCGGCTGCGGCGCTCAGGCGCTGATCGTAGGGCAAGTCAAAGAGAATGTTTTCATCCGCCGGGCAGGTCAGCCAGGCGTTGTCGGCCAGCTCCGCTTCCAGTTGCCCGGCTTCCCAGCCGGCATAACCGAGGGTGATCAGGTACTTTTGCGGGCCGCTGCCATCGGCAATCGCCAGCAGGATGTCTTGCGATGTCGACAGGCTGAGGCCGTTGACTTCGACCGTGGCCTGGTACTGCGGGCCCGCCGGATGCAGGACAAAGCCGCGATCGGTCTGGACCGGGCCACCGCTGAAAATCGGCAGGCTTTGGCACAGCGGCGACAGCTCGGTGTCTGGGCGCAGCTGGCTGAGCACATCGGCCAGATTCAGGCCATTGGGTTTGTTGATCACCAGGCCCATGGCGCCTTGCTCGCTGTGATCGAGCAGGTAAGTCACGCTGTGGGCAAAATTGGGATCGGCCATATGCGGCATGGCGATCAGGAAGTGGTGCTTGAGGGAGTGGGCGACTTCATTCATGGGCGCTAGTTTCCGGCTTTGCCCCGTTTGCTTCAAGCACCATGCAGCGGCTGTGGGCAAAAGCCTGATGGTTATTGGCTGAGCAGGCGGTCGCCGCGCTCGAAGCGCCAGGTGCGGATGATCTCTAAACGGTCGACATCGGCCAGATCGCCGGTGAAGGGCGCGTACGGCGCAGCCAGGCGGACGATGCGCAGGGCTGCTTGGTCGAGCAGGCGCTGACCGGAGGACTCCAGTACCTGAACCTCATAGAGAGTGCCGTCGCGATTGATCGACACCAGCATGCGCAAGCTGCCGTAAATCTGCTGACGCCGTGCTTCATCGGGGTAGTTGAGGTTGCCGATGCGCTCGACCTTCTTGCGCCACTCGTCTTTGTACCAGGCGCCTTTGTCGCGCATGGTCGAGGCCGCGCTTAGGCGGTGGATCTTCGGCCGTTTGGCGTACTGCTGCACTTCCATGGCCAGTTCCGCTTCAAGGCTGGCAATTTCCGAGGACAGCTGCGCGCTGTCGAAAACTGGCGCGGACTGGGCCTGGGGCTTAGGTTCGGCAGGCTTGGCCTCGCGCTTGACCGGGGTCTTTTGCGGCTGCGGGGCGCGGGTGGCGACGGCGGCCTTGGGCGCTACCTGCGGTTTAGCCGGTGGCGGCTTGGGCGCGGCCGGTGGGGTGACGCGCTTGACTTGGGTGTCTTGGAACAGCGCTTGCTCGGTGGTTTTCGGCGCGGCCTTGTGTTCCAGGGTGCCGCTGCCTTGCTGATTGTCCTGGGCGAGGAAATCCGCTTGCTTGGGTTTTTCTTCGGACTTGAAGGTGGAGAGGGTGATCTCCAGGGTTTTGCTGATCTGCTCGGGCTCGGCCATGCTGAAGCCAACGCCCAGCAGCAAGACGGCATGCAGCGCTGCGGCGATAAACAGGGTAAAGCCCAAACGATCCGACGACTTAACACCGTTCGAGGAAAGTTCAGGCAGTGGGGCTTTAGCGTTCATCGCACACAGGTTGGCTTAGGTTGCTGGGCAGTCTGCCGAGGGCTCAGGAAAAAGTCTATGAAGCACTGCGCGCATTGAGCTTCTCAGCAATCTTGTCCATCAGCTGCTCGCCGATACGGGTGTCGTAGGCCGCATCGATTTCGCGGATGCAGGTCGGGCTGGTGACGTTGATCTCGGTCAAGTGTTCACCGATTACATCCAGGCCCACGAAGATTAAGCCCTTTTCGCGCAGGGTCGGGCCTACCGCTGCGGCAATTTCCCGGTCAGTATCGCTCAGCGGTCGCGCTTCACCGCGGCCGCCGGCCGCGAGGTTGCCACGGGTTTCACCGGCGGCGGGAATG
Organism: Pseudomonas sp. 5P_3.1_Bac2; assembly: GCF_025465995.1. GTDB lineage: Bacteria > Pseudomonadota > Gammaproteobacteria > Pseudomonadales > Pseudomonadaceae > Aquipseudomonas. Next base: position 108,785 of record NZ_JANLNY010000024.1, read on the forward strand.
CGCGCCAAGCAGTAGGGCACTGGCTCGCCGTCGATCATCAGGATGCGTTTGTCGCCATCCTTAATCGCCGGCAAATAACCTTGCGCCATGATCTGCTGCTGACCATGTTGGGTCAGGGTTTCCAGAATCACCGAGAGGTTTGGGTCGCCTTCGCGGTGGCGAAAGATCAACGAGCCGCCCATGCCGTCGAGGGGTTTGAGAATGATGTCACGCTGCTCGCGGGCAAACTCGCGCAGAATGTCGGCACGGCGGCTGACTATAGTCGGCGGCGTGTATTGACTGAATTGGGTGGCGAAGTACTTCTCGTTGCAGTCGCGCAGGCTTTGCGGGCGGTTAACCACCAGCACACCAGCTTGTTCGGCTTGTTCGAGTAAATAAGTGGAGTAAATAAACTCGTTATCGAACGGCGGGTCCTTGCGCATCAGGATCACGTCCAGCTCGCTTAACGCAATATCTTGCTCGGCGCCCAGTTCGTACCAACGCTGAGGGTCATTGAACACATTTAACGCAGCACCGCGGGCGCGAGCTTCACCACGCAATTGGTAAAGATCTTGCTGCTCCATATAGAACAGCGACCAGCCGCGAGCTTGCGCGGCCAGCAACATGGCCAGCGAACTGTCTTTTTTAAAGGCAATTTGGCTGATGGGGTCCATGACAATGCCGAGGCGAACGCTCATGGCAGGTTTCTCCATAAATTGGCAGCCGTAAGGCTGGATAGTGACAGTACAGCGGCGTCAGGGTGGCGCTGGCAGGACCCGTGGTCAAGGAAAAACATGGCGCAAGCGGGCTTATAGATTGCTGCAAAGGAGTGTGCTACAAAGGCCCAACGATTGGGGTCTAGCCCATCGGTGACAGGGCCTTCAGCGCACTGCTATAACGCACAATAACGATCACCGAGGCAACGGTAGGGCAAACATGGAACAGCATTCCGAGGGGTTGAGGGTGATGGTGATTGACGACTCGAAAACGATTCGTCGCACCGCAGAAACTCTCTTAAAAAAGGTTGGCTGCGACGTCGTGACCGCAGTTGACGGCTTCGATGCATTGGCGAAAATCGCTGATACCCACCCAAACATCATCTTCGTAGACATCATGATGCCGCGTCTCGACGGTTATCAGACATGCGCCTTGATCAAGAACAACAGCGCCTTTAAGGGTACGCCAGTGATCATGCTGTCCTCCAAGGACGGTCTGTTCGATAAGGCCAAGGGACGCATCGTGGGTTCTGATCAATACCTCACTAAACCGTTCAGCAAAGAAGAACTGCTGGGTGCGATTAAGGCCCACGTGCCTGACTTCACGCCGGTCGAACAAGCGTCCTGAGGTCACTGCGCAGTTGCGCGTCTTTTTAAGTATTGGGAAACACCATGGCTCGAATTCTGATTGTTGATGACTCTCCGACCGAAATGTACAAGCTGACCGCCATGCTGGAAAAGCACGGCCATCAGGTGCTCAAGGCGGAAAACGGCGCCGACGGCGTGGCTCTGGCGCGTCAGGAAAAACCCGATGCGGTGCTGATGGATATCGTCATGCCGGGCCTCAACGGCTTCCAGGCAACCCGTCAGCTGACCAAAGATGCGGAAACCAGTCACATCCCGGTGATCATTGTGACCACCAAAGACCAAGAAACCGATAAGGTCTGGGGCAAGCGTCAAGGGGCTAAAGATTACCTGACCAAGCCGATTGATGAAGACACCCTGCTCAAGACTTTGAGTACGGTTCTGGCTGGTTAAAGTGACTTGCTGGGCAATTAAAACTATAAGGCCGTAGCAGGCATGTCGGACTCGCAAACACCTTTCCAACTCATCCAGCAGATCGACCAGCGCTGTCGGCAGCTTGCTGCCGGCTTGCCGTCGCAGCAGGCGCTGGTGCAAACCTGGAGTGGCATTGGTTTTCGCATGGGCGAGCGGTTTTTTGTGGCGCCCATGGGCGAAGTTGGCGAGGTCTTGCATGAACCTCGCTACACCCTGTTGCCTGGGGTGAAGAGCTGGGTCAAAGGGGTGGCTAACGTGCGCGGCCGTTTGCTGCCGGTGATGGATCTGTGCGGTTTTTTCGGCAATGAGCTGTCGCCGCTGCGCAAAACCCGGCGCCTGCTAGTGGTCGATCATCAGGAAGTTTTTGCCGGCCTCACAGTCGATGAGGTGTTCGGCATGCAGCATTTCCCTGTGGACACCTTCTCGGAGCAGCTACCACCGCTCGAGGCCTCCATAGCACCCTTTATTCATGGCGTATTTCAACGCGAACAAGCCTGGTTGGTGTTTAGCCCTCATGCGCTAGCGCAAGATCCGGGCTTTTTAGCTGTGGCTTACTAACGGTTTATCGGCGGGGCCGGCTTACCGGCCTTTAGGCGTGACTCAGGATTTGAAGTGCGGTAGGTCCAGGCGGGGGCCAAATAATGAAAAATATAAATGCGAGCAATCTGTTTGCGGGTACGCGCAGCAGCACTCTGATCACCGGACTGTTTATTGTCCTGATCGTCTCCATCGTGTTGCTGTTTGCCAACTTCGCATACATCAACAAACAGTCCAACTACGACACCGAGTACATCGGCCACGCCGGTGAGCTGCGCGTGCTGTCGCAGCGGATCGCGAAGAACTCCACGGAAGCGGCGGCCGGTAAGGCCGAGGTGTTCCGCCTGTTGCGCGATGCGCGAAACGACTTCCAGGCGCGTTGGGGTTATCTGACCGAAGGCAACGAAGAGACTGATCTACCTGCCGCGCCGGCGGCCCTGCAAGAGCAGATGACGGCCGTGCAGCAGGACTGGGACAAGTTGCGCCAGGACAGTGACGCCATTCTGGCCAACGAACAGACCGTACTGTCGTTGCACCAAGTAGCGGCCACTTTGGCCGAGACCATTCCGCAACTGCAAATCGAGTATGAGGAAGTGGTCGGTATCCTCCTCGAAAGCGGTGCTTCGGCGTCGCAGGTTTCGGTGGCGCAGCGCCAATCGTTGTTGGCCGAGCGGATTCTCGGTTCGGTGAACAAGGTGCTGGCCGGTGACCAGGACTCGGTGCAAGCCGCCGACATGTTCGGTCGCGACGCCAGCCTGTTCGGCCGTGTATTGACCGCCATGCTCGAAGGCAACGCGGCCATGGAGATCACCAAGGTCAGCGACGCTGAGGCCTTGGAGCGTCTGGCCGAGATTTCCGAACTGTTCGAGTTCGTTTCCGGCTCCGTGGATGAGATCCTCGAAACCTCACCTGAGCTGTTCCAGGTGCGCGAATCGGCCAACTCGATTTTCAGCGTCTCGCAAACCTTGCTGGATAAAGCCTCGGCCTTGGCCAGCGGCTTTGAAAGCCAAGCGGCGGCGCGTGCGATCAACACCTTGCTCGGTTACGTGCTGGGCGTGCTGGCACTGGCCTCGATTCTGTTGATCGGTCTGGTGATCATGCGCGAAACGCGTATTCGTCTGGCTGAAACGGACGAAAAGAACGAGCGTAACCAGCAGGCGATTTTGCGTCTGCTCGATGAGATCGGCGACCTCGCCGACGGTGACCTGACCGTAACCGCTACGGTAACCGAAGACTTCACCGGGGCCATCGCGGACTCGATTAACTACTCGATTGACCAACTGCGTGAACTGGTCGCCACCATCAACCTGACCGCCGTGCAGGTATCTGGTGCTGCCCAGGAAACTCAGGCCACGGCGATGCATTTGGCGGAAGCGTCTGAGCACCAGGCGCAAGAAATTGCCGGGGCTTCGGCGGCGATCAACGAAATGGCCGTGTCGATTGACCAGGTATCGGCCAACGCCTCGGAATCGGCAGCGGTAGCGGAACGTTCGGTAGCCATCGCCAACAAGGGTAACGAGGTGGTGCACAACACCATCACCGGCATGGATAACATCCGTGAGCAGATCCAGGACACCTCGAAGCGGATCAAACGCCTCGGTGAATCGTCCCAGGAGATCGGTGACATCGTTAGCCTGATTAACGACATTGCTGACCAGACCAACATCCTCGCCCTGAACGCCGCGATCCAGGCCTCCATGGCCGGCGACGCAGGACGCGGCTTCGCCGTGGTAGCGGACGAGGTACAACGCCTGGCGGAACGTTCCTCGGCGGCGACCAAGCAGATCGAGGCGCTGGTTAAAACCATTCAGACCGACACCAACGAAGCGGTTATCTCGATGGAGCAAACCACTTCCGAAGTGGTGCGCGGGGCTCGTCTGGCGCAAGACGCCGGGGTGTCCCTGGAGGAGATTGAAAAGGTATCGAAGAGCCTCGCGGCCTTGATCCAGAACATCTCCAACGCCGCTCGTCAGCAGGCCTCTTCGGCGGGTCATATCTCCAACACCATGAACGTGATTCAGGAAATTACCTCGCAAACTTCCTCCGGTACCACGGCCACTGCGCGCAGCATTGGTAACTTGGCGAAGATGGCCAGCGAGATGCGTAACTCGGTATCCGGCTTTACCTTGCCGGCTGGCGAGCAGGACTAAGCGGCCTGGCCGCTTAGCTTGGGGCGATGGCGGGGAGCGAGGGGCACGACATGCAGTCAAGCGTCTGGGCCTTGCAACCCGTGGCCGATATGTCGGTCAGTCAGTTTCGTGACTGGCAGACTTTGCTTGAGCAGCGCACCGGTGTCGTGCTCAGCGAGCAACGGCGCACGTTTTTACAAACCAACCTGAGCGCGCGCATGCGTGAGCTGGGGGTGGCGGACTACAGCCAGTACTACCAGCAGGTCACCGCTGGGCCACGGGGCGCGGTGGAATGGGCGATCTTGCTGGACCGTTTAACGGTGCAGGAGACGCGATTTTTTCGCCATCCAGCGTCCTATGAAGTGCTCAGTGGCTATTTGCATGAGCGCTTGCGGCAAGGTTTGACCCGGCCATTGGCCTTGTGGAGCGTAGGCTGTGCCAGTGGTGAGGAACCCTATTCCTTGGCCATCAGTGCTGCCCAGGCATTACACGGCAGTGATCAGGCGCAGTGGTTTGGCGTCACCGGCAGTGACGTCAGCCTCAGCGCTTTAGCCAAGGCGCGGGATGGCTTGTATGCCAGCAGTCGTTTAGAACAGTTGAGCGAGCAACAGCGGCAGCGCTACTTCACCGAGCAGGCGGATGGGCGCTTCCAGGTGGTGGCAGATTTATCCGCGCGGGTGTGCTGCGCGCGGCTTAACGTGCTGGAGTTGAGCAAGGCACCGATGGCCGATATGGACGTTATTTTTTGTCAGAACTTGCTGATCTATTTTCGTCGCTGGCGGCGCCGCGAAATCCTCAATCATCTGGTCGAACGTTTAGTACCCGATGGCTTGTTGGTGGTAGGTGTGGGTGAAGTGGCGGGTTGGCAGCATCCGGAATTGATCCCGGTGGCCGACGAGCGAGTACTGGCGTTTACCCGTAAGGGCTAAGGCAGAAGAGCCAAGTTTATGAGTGGAGTGGCTATGGGTGATCGGCATGATTATGTCGCCCTGGAATGGGTCAAGGGCGAGATTGCGGAAACCCTGAAGCAGGCGCGTCAGGCCCTCGAGGCGTTCGTCGAGAACCCTCAGGACGCCACACGTATGCGCTTTTGCCAGACCTATGTGCATCAGGTCTTGGGCACCCTGCAGATGGTCGAGTTCTTCGGCGCCGCGCTTTTGGCCGAGGAAATGGAGCAGCTCGCCGGAGCCATGCTCGAGGGCCGCGTAAGCAATCAGAACGAAGCGCTGGAAGTGCTGATGCAGTCGATTCTGCAGCTGCCAGCCTACCTCGACCGCATTCAAACCGCGCGCCGCGACCTGCCCATGGTGGTGTTGCCGCTGCTCAATGATTTGCGTGCCGCCCGTGGCGAGAAGCTGCTCTCGGAAACCAGCCTGTTCAGCCCGGATATGTCCAACCGTGCGGCGCCGCTGGCGCCTGCGGCCATGCAACAACTCAACAACGATGAGCTGCCAGCTTTGCTGCGCAAACTGCGGCAGATGCTGCAAATGGGCTTGGTCGGGGTGCTGCGCAACCAGGATTTGCCAACCCACTTAGGCTATCTGGCGCGGGTTTTTGCGCGCCTGGACAGCTTGGCTAAAGACTCGCCCTTAGGCCAGCTCTGGCCGATTGCCTCGGCCGTGGTCGAAGGCTTGGCCGATGGCAGCCTGGCCAATGGCAGCTCCATCCGGACTTTGCTGCGTCAGGTCGATAAAGAACTCAAGCGCGTGCTGGAGCAGGGCGCGGAAGGCTTTAACCAGGCCGCGCCGGAAGAGCTGAGCAAGAACCTGCTGTTTTACGTGGCTAAATCTGCCGCGCAGTCGCCCAAAGTCCGTGCCCTGCGTGAGCAGTATCGGTTGGATGAAGCGCTGCCGGATCACCACGTCATCGATGAAGAACGCGCGCGTTTAGCCGGGCCGGATCGCGACGCCATGCACTCGGTGGTCACCGCCCTGTGTGAAGAGTTGGTGCGGGTTAAAGACAGCCTCGATCTGTTTGTGCGCAGCGACCGCGTACACCTGGCGGATCTGCAAGCCCTGGCCGGGCCGCTCAAACAAATCGCCGACACCTTGGCCGTACTTGGCTTTAGTCAGCCACGGCGGGTCATCGCCGAGCAGCTGGACGTGGTCAACAGCCTGCTCAAAGGCCAGAGCGAGCCCAGCGATGCCCTGCTGATGGATATCGCCGGCGCGCTGTTGTACGTCGAGGCGACCCTCACCGGCATGATTGGTGCCCATGCCGACGCCACTAACGAAGCCAGCCACCTGCCGACCACCGATGTGGGGCAGATTCACCAACTGGTGATTCGCGAAGCGCGTAATGGTCTGGAGCAGGCCAAAGACGCCATCATCGAGTTTATCGCCTCGCAGTGGAACCACGAGCACCTGGCCCGTGTGCCGGACTTGCTGACCCAAGTGCGCGGCGGCCTGGCCATGATCCCGCTGCCCCGTGCGGCAGAGTTGCTCAGCGCCTGCACCCGCTACATCCAAGAACAGTTGCTGGCGCGCCAGGCCGTGCCTAACTGGCAACACCTCGACACCCTGGCTGATGCCATCACCAGTGTGGAGTACTACTTAGAGCGCTTGGCGGAAGACAACAGCAGCCAAGGCGACTCGATCCTCGATGTGGCCGAAGACAGCATGGCCTTGCTCGGTTACCCGCTGGCGGTGCAGCCTTTTGCAGAGCCAGAGCCAGAGCCAGAGCCAGAACTTGACGCCAGTGCGGTTGCAGTCGACGAGCCGCTCGCCCTAGGGGATAGCCAAGAGTTATCGGCTGCCCTGCCGCTCGCGGATGAGCCGGGTTTGCACAGCGACAGCGGCGAATGGCTGCTCGACACAGCGCAAAGCAGTAGCGAAGTGCTGGAGTTTGATCTCGACGCGCTGCCAGCATTGGACGATGTGGCGGCACCTGCGTCTGAACATCGCGCCGATTTCGCCAGTGAAACGAATCTGGAACTGCTTGACTGGGACGAGGTGCTGGGCAGCGATCAGGTTGCGCTTGAGCCTCTGCAGCAAGCGGAAGACGAGCTGGTGCTGGACGATGTGTTCGCCAGCCAGTCGCCTGATTTTACGCAGCAAGATGGTTCGCCAAGCGTCAGTGAACTCAATGAGTTTGACCTGGCTGAGCTGGAATTTAGCGAGCAGGAACTGGCCGATCTGGCCCTGCCCGAAGTCGATTTGCCGAGCCTGCCGACAGCACCGCAAGGCGCAGCCGAGCCCGCCGCGGACCTGTCTTTAGCCGCGGTATTGGCGACGCCTGTGGCGGCGATCAACCCGCCGGCCCAAGACGTACCCCCGAGCTTACTGCCCCCACCGGCCGATGAAGAGCCCGTGGATGACGAACTGCTGGAAGTGTTTATCGAGGAAGCCGGCGAGGTGCAGCAAACCATCGCCGAGTATTTCCCCCAGTGGTGCGCCGATACCGCAAACAAAGAGGCGCTGACGGAAATTCGCCGAGCCTTCCACACCCTCAAGGGCAGTGGCCGGATGGTTCGCGCCTTGGTCCTGGGCGAGCTGTCCTGGGCGGTGGAAAACCTGCTTAACCGTGTGCTTGATCGCAGTATCGAGCCCGGCGCCGAGGTGCAGCAGGTGATCGCGCAGGTGATCGCCATCCTGCCTGAGCTGGTCGATGAATTTGCGCAAAAGGCCCAACGCCAGCGCGATGATGTCGATCAGTTGGCGGCCAGCGCCCATGCCTTAGCCAAGGGCCAGGCTCTGCCTCTGGCCGCACTGCCCAGTGCAGAGGCAGAGGCCGTTGAGGACGCGCCCGCCGCCGACGATGCCGAGGCCATCGACCCGCAGTTGCTGGAGATCTTCCGCAACGAAGCGGAGATGCATCTGGATACCCTGGTGGCGTTCCTCGCCGATTGTGCCCAGCAGTTGCCGCAAACCATCACCGATGATTTGCAGCGCGCCCTGCACACCCTCAAGGGCAGCGCCTCGATGGCCGGGATCATGCCGGTGGCGCAAATTGCGGCGCCGCTTGAGCGCCTGGTTAAGGAATTTAAAGCCAACCTGCTGCCCATGGATTTGGCCGAAGCTGAGCTGTTAAGCAGCGCCGAGCAGTTGTTCCGCCAGGGCCTGGCGCAACTCGACAGCCAGCCGTTGGCCGAGCTGCCTGGCGCTGGCGCCTTCTTAGAGCGTGTGCAGCAGTTGCATGACGAGCGTTTGGAGCAGGCCGCGCACAATCAGCCGGATGCGCAAGGCGAGAAGCGCGATCCGCAGATGATCAGCATCTTCCTTGCCGAAGGCACCGACATTCTCTTTGACGCCGAAGCTCTGCTTAGCCAATGGCGTGAACAACCGAATCAGCGCCAGGAGCTCAGTTCGCTGCTGAGCGAGCTGACCACTTTAGGCCGTGGCGCCGAGATGGCCGAGCTGCCGCAGATCGATGAGCTGTGCGAAGCGCTGCTGGATCTGTATGGCGCGGTGGAAGAGGGCAGTCTGGCGGTCAGCGAGCAGTTCTTTGCCGAGGCCGAGCAGGCCCATGAAGCGCTGATCAGCATGATGGATCAGGTCGCCGCTGGCCTACAGGTCAGTGCCGCGCCGCAGCGCGTCGCCGCCCTGCGTGAGCTGTTAGGCCAAGCGCTGGACCCGGATAGCCTCGGCGTGATCAGCAGTGTCGATGGGCAAAGCCAGGCACAAGTGCTGGATACCGCCACCGCCGAGTTGCAGCAAGACCTTGAGGCGTTGGACGAAGCGCACAGCATCGCCGAAGCCGAAGCCGAAGCCGGTGCTGAGCTAGAGCTTGCACCGCTCGACAGCGCTGATGAGCCGGCTGCCACTGGCGGCGATGAGCTTGAAACTCCAGCACTGCTGGAGCTTGAGCCGCTCTCGGTTGATCCAGAAGCGCAGGAGTGGACAGACGAAACAGCTGTGCCTGCGGCAGAAAGCAACGCCATCGATTTAGTTGAGCCGACGCATGCAGTGCTGGCGCCAGAGCCAACACTCGAACCTGCAGCGTTGGCTGAGTCCGCTGACTCGTTGCGCCAGCCTGAGGCTTTCGTTGAACAGCTTAGCCAGACTGACGTCGAGCTCAGCGCGCCGGCGGATGCCCTGGAACCACTAAGCCCGGCTGACGCGGCAACAACCGCCGTACCTGCGTTGACTGCCGCCCCAGTGGTAAGTGGTCTGGACCAGGAAATGGTGGACATCTTCCTCGAAGAGGCCGTGGATATTCTCGACAGCTCCGCCCAAGCCCTGGAGCGCTGGAGCAGCGACCCGGAGAACCATGCGGCGCTGTCAGCGCTGCAACGCGATCTGCACACCCTCAAGGGCGGCGCGCGCATGGCGGAAATCGCCCCGATCGGTGATCTGGCCCATGAGCTGGAGTCGCTGTACGAAGGGCTGCACGACCGCCGTTACAGTCACTCGCCGCAGTTGCTTGAGCTTTTGCAGCACAGCCACGATTGCCTGGCGCAGCAGCTGGAGCAGTTGCAGGCCGGCCAAAGCATGACCAGCCCGGCCGAGCTGATTAGCCAGATTCTGCGCTTTCGGCAAAACCCCGGCGCCAAGCTGGCATTAGATGCGCAAGCAACTCCGGCACCCAATGAGCCGCAGGCCCAGGCTGAAGTGGAACCCTGGGTGGATGACTTCGACGCGCTGATCAGTGAGCCGCCCAGCGCGGCCGCAGCGGTTGAATTAACTCCTGCCGCCGAGCCGCCGCCCACTGCAGAGCCTGCGCCGCTTGCTGCTGCACCGAGTGTGGTCGATGAGCGCGATAGCGAGCTGGTGGAGATCTTCCTCGAAGAAGGTTTCGACATTATCGACAGCGCCGGCGCCGCCTTGCAGCGTTGGATGCAGGATGTGGATAACTGCCTTGAGCTGGAGTCGCTGCAACGCGATCTGCACACCCTCAAGGGCGGCGCGCGGATGGCCGAGATTCGCGAAATTGGCGATCTGGCCCACGAGCTGGAATTCCTCTACGAAGGCTTAGGCCAAGGCCAACTGCGCGCCGGTAGCGAGCTGTTTAGTTTGCTTGAGCGCTGCCACGACAGCCTGGCGCAGATGCTTGAAGCCGTGCGCGAGCAGCGCGCCGTGCCCGACGGTAACGGCCTGATCGCCACTATTAAAGGCTTTCGCGCGAACCCCAGCGAACAGCTCAGCGTACCCACCAGCGTTGCCTTAAGGGCGGCGCCGGAGGCGGCGGACGCTGAAGCCGAGGCGGATATCCTGGATATCTTCCTCGAAGAGGCCGATGACCTGCTGGAGAACATGGAGCAAGCCATCGGCCGTCTGGAAAGCCAAAGCGGCGCCGACAGTGCGGTGGATGATCTGCTGCGCATTCTGCACACCCTTAAAGGCGGTGCCCGCCTCGCCGGGCAGCAGCGCTTGGGCGATCTGAGCCATGATCTGGAACAGCACCTAAGCGATGCCCAAGGCCAGGGCGCGCCCTGGCCGCAAAGCCTGCTGCTGGATGTGCAGTCGGCCTTTGATGCCTTGCAGCAAGAACTGGATGGCCTGCGCCAACGTCTGGACGCCAGCCATTGGCAGAGCCCTGCCCAAGAACCGCAACAGGCGCTCATTGCCGAGGCCGAATTAGCCCCGCTGCCACAGAGCAATGCAACGGCGCCGGCGGCTGGCAATAAAGTCGAACTGGCCCTGCCCATCGTCGCCGCCAGTGTGGCGCCGGTTAACGAAACGGCGGCCAAGGTACTGCCCTTTGTTGAGCGTGCCCAGCACGCCGCGCAAGAGGCCGCCTCACGGCGGGCGCCGCAAGAGCTGGTCAAGGTGCCGGCGGAGCTGCTCGAGGGCCTGGTTAACCTGGCCGGTGAAACCTCGATTTTCCGTGGCCGGGTGGAGCAGCAGGTGAGCGACTTCGGCTTCACCCTGAGCGAGATGGAAGCCACCATCGACCGGGTGCGCGATCAACTGCGCCGCCTCGACACCGAAACCCAAGCGCAGATTCTCAGCCGTATCCAAGCCGACGCCGAGCGCGCCGGTTATGAGGATTTTGACCCGCTGGAAATGGATCGCCACTCGCAGTTGCAGCAACTGTCGCGGGCGCTGTTTGAGTCGGCCTCGGACTTACTGGATTTAAAAGAAACCCTGTCAGCGCGTAACCGCGATGCCGAGACCTTGCTGTTGCAACAGGCGCGGGTTAACTCCGAGCTGCAAGAGGGCCTGATGCGTACGCGCATGGTGCCCTTCGACCGTCTGGTGCCGCGTCTGCGCCGCATCGTGCGGCAGATCGCCAGCGAGCTGGATAAGCAGGTCGAATTTATCGTCGGCAACGCCGAGGGTGAGATGGACCGCACCGTGCTGGAGCGCATCGTCGCGCCTCTGGAACATATGCTGCGTAACGCCGTCGACCACGGCATCGAAGGCCCGGACGCACGGCTGGCGGCGGGCAAACCGGCGCAGGGTACGATCCGCTTAAGCCTTGGTCGGGAGGGCGGCGATATCGTCCTGACCCTGGCCGACGATGGCGCCGGGGTACGCCTCGATGCGGTGCGCCGCAAAGCGATTGAGCGCGGCCTGATGGACGCCGATGCCCAGCTCAGCGACTACGAGGTGATGCAGTTTATTCTCGAAGCGGGCTTCTCCACCGCCGAGAAAATCACCCAGATTTCCGGGCGCGGCGTGGGGATGGACGTGGTGCACTCCGAGGTCAAGCAACTCGGCGGCAGCATGAGCATCGACTCGCAGCCGAATGTGGGCACCACCTTCACCATCCGCCTGCCGTTTACCGTGTCGGTTAACCGTGCGCTGATGGTGCTTTCCGGTGAAGACCTGTACGCCATCCCGCTCAATACCATCGAAGGCATCGTGCGGGTTTCGCCCTATGAGCTGGAGGCCTACTACGGCCCTGATGCGCCGCGTTTTGAATACGCCGGGCAAAGCTATGAGCTGCGCTACCTGGGCGACCTGCTGAACAATGGCCAGCATCCCAAACTGGTTGGGCAAAGCCTGCCCTTGCCGGTGATTCTGGTGCGCTCCAAGGAGCACGCGGTGGCGGTGCAGGTGGATTCCCTGGCCGGCTCCCGCGAGATCGTGGTGAAGAGCCTCGGCCCGCAGTTTGCCGGGGTGCCGGGCATTTCCGGGGCGACCATCCTCGGCGATGGCCGGGTGGTGGTGATTCTCGATCTGCTGGCGACCATCCGTGCCCTGCATGCCCATCTGCAACCGCAACTGCACAGCCGCGCGGTTAAATCGCTCAGCAGTACTGTGGAAGTGGAAGTCGAGCGGCCGACCTTGGTCATGGTGGTCGACGACTCGGTCACGGTGCGTAAGGTCACCAGCCGCTTGCTGGAACGTAATGGCATGAACGTGATGACCGCCAAAGACGGTGTCGATGCCATCGCCCAGCTGCAAGAGCGCAAGCCCGATGTGATGCTGTTGGATATCGAAATGCCGCGCATGGACGGCTTCGAAGTGGCCACCCTGGTGCGCCACGACGAAGGCCTGAAGGATCTGCCGATTATCATGATCACCTCGCGTACCGGCGATAAACACCGCGAGCGGGCCATGGGCATCGGCGTTAACGAGTACCTCGGCAAGCCTTATCAAGAGGCGCTGTTACTCGAAACCATCCAGCATCTGGTCAAGCCGACATGACAGAAAAAAGCGCTGCACGGATAGCCGTTATTGCCGACACCTCGTTGCAGCGCCATGTGCTGCAACAGGCCCTCACCGGCAGCGGTTACCAGGTGGTGATGAACAGCGATCCGGCGCGTTTGGATGAAGAGGCGCTGAATAACTGCCAGACCGATCTGTGGCTGGTGGATCTGGCCCAGTCGGAAGACTCGCCCCTCGTCGATAACCTGCTGGAGCGCACCGATGCACCGGTGCTGTTCGGTGAAGGCCATGCCCCGGAGCGCCACAGTGAGCACTATCCGCGTTGGGAGCGGCGCTTATTCGGCAAGCTGAAGAAACTGGTGGGCGATCCCGCCCAGGCGGTCGGCCCGAGCCTCGATGCCTTGTTGGCTGAGGCGCAGCGGCCAACTCGCGTCGATCTCCCGGCTGCTTTAGCCGATACCCCGTTAGTGGCTGGTGAACCGGCGCAGCAGCTGTGGCTGCTGGCGGCTTCCTTAGGTGGTCCGGCAGCGGTCAAAGCCTTTCTCGATGCCTTGCCCGGCGGCCTGCCGGTGGGCTTTATCTACGCCCAGCATATCGATGCCAGTTTCGAGAGCAGCCTGCCGCAAGCGGTCGGCCGCCACAGCCAGTGGCATGTGAATCCGGCGCGCGCTGGCGATACGGTGCGCTGCGGCGAAGTGGTGGTGGTGCCGATCCGCCATGAACTGCAATTTACTGACGACGGCCAGATGCAGATCGCCGAGCAGGGTTGGCCGGAGCCTTACAGCCCGTCGATTGATCAGATGATGCTGAACCTGGCCCAGCAATTCGGCGCTCACTCTGGGGTGATTGCCTTTAGCGGCATGGGCAGTGATGGCAGCGCGGCGGCGGCCTATGTGCGGCGCCAAGGCGGGCAGATCTGGACGCAAAATGCCGCCAGTTGCGCCTGCCCCAGCATGCCCGATAGCCTGCGTGAAGGCGGCTACAGCAGCCGCAGCGGCGATCCCCGTGAATTGGCGCAAGCCTTGGTCCAACACCTGGCCGAACAGTGCCGTTAAATTTGGCCTTGCGCCGCACAGGAAATTTTTATGAGCCAAGCCCTAAGCCCGCAAAATAGTGCCGACAGCCTGACGGGCTTGATCGTGCCGCTGACGGATCGCAACTTGCTGCTGCCCAACGTGGCCTTGGCTGAGCTGATCGCTTATCGCAACGTGCAACTGAACGAAGGCGCGCCGCAGTGGTTTGTCGGCCAAGTGGCCTGGCGCGATCTGCGTCTGCCTTTGTTGTCGTTTGAGGCGGCCAGTGGCGGCAGCGCTCAGGTCAGCCCCAGCGCGCGGGTGGCGGTGCTGAATGCCTTGGGCGGGCGCGGCAAGGTGAAGTTTATCGCCCTGCTGGTGCAGGGGATTCCCCGTTCGCTCAAAGTCGGTCCGGAGCTGGCGCGCGCTGACGCGCCGCTGCTGCCGTTGGAGCTGGAGGCGGTGCAGCATGCCGATGGCGTGTTGAAAATCCCCGATCTGCTCGGCCTTGAGCAAATGCTGGCGGACGCCGGTTTGATCTGACCCGCAGGCACTTTTCATACAGAACCTGCAGCCGTAAAGGATTAAGGCGATGCATATGGCACTACCCACGGCGCTGCTGGGTGCGGCGCTGGTGACTTTAGGCGGCTGCGCCAGCCCGTTGCCCAAGGCTGATCCCAACCAGGCTTGGGTCACCATGCACAGCCCGGCGAGCAGCCTGCTGATGGCCGACTTGCTGGATGGCAAGCGCTGGCCCGATGGTCGTTATTTCCAGATGCCCAGCGGCGCCCACGAACTGCGTGGGCGTTTTATGTTTGAAGTGCGCGGCGGCGGTGGCGGTCACGATGGCTTCGCCGAGCCCCGGCAAATCACCTGCCTGCTGTTGCTGCGCTATGCCGACTTTGCCAGTGGTCAACGCTATCGTTGGGAGGCTCGGGCCTGGCTGATGGGGGCCAAGTCACGCCTGCTCAACAGCGCCGGCGAAGTGCTCGCCCAGGGTGAAACCCTGCGCTGCGGGCCTTATTAGCACCTACGGATTTAATCCCTAGAGCAACTGCGCATCGAGGCTGATGCTGGCGTTGATCACCTTGGATAACGGACAGCCGGCCTTGGCGCTTAGCGCCGCTTGCTCAAAACGCTCTTGATCGGCACCGGGGATAGCCGCGCGCAAGATCAGGTGTACGGCGGTGATGGCAAAGCCGTCGGCCTGCTTCTCCAGGGTCACTTCCGCCGTGGTGTCGATGCTTTGCGCGGTCAGGCCCAAGTCGCCCAACTCTTTACTCAACGCCATGCTGAAACAGGCCGCATGGGCCGCGCCGAGCAGTTCTTCAGGGTTGCTGCCGGGTTTGTCGGAGAAGCGCGTTTTAAAGCCATAGGGCGTCTTAGCTAAGGCGCCGCTCTCGGTGGAAATATGCCCAGTGCCGTCTTTGATGCTGCCTTGCCAGTGGGCCGATGCTGTCTTCTTCATGGCGCTGCTCCGGTGGGGTATGCAGTTCAGAGCAGCACCAGCGGGTGAAGTTCGACCAATTGTCCGGCAGGCGGTGGGCGGTTTTAGCCGCGTAGCTCCTTGAGCAGGTCGAAGGCATGCAGACGGTCGGCGAAGTCGTACATATCGCAGGTGAAGATCAGTTCATCGGCGTCCGTCTGCTCCAGCAAGCTGTTTAGGCGCGCCCGCACGGTGTCGGGGCCACCGATCATGGCCAGGCCCAAGAAGCTGCTGACTGCCTCGCGCTCGTGGGGCAGCCACAGGCCTTCCATAGCCTTGACCGGCGCTTTTTGCACCAGGCTATGGCCGCGAATCAGCGCCAAAATCCGCTGAAACGCCGAAGTGGCCAGGTACTGCGCCTGCTCATCGGTGTCGGCCAGCAGCAGCGGCACGCCGAGCATCACATAGGGCTTATCCAGCACGGCGGAAGGCTGGAAGTGGTTACGGTAGATGCGGATCGCCTCGTGCACATAGCGCGGTGCAAAGTGCGAGGCAAAGGCGTAGGGCAGGCCCTTTTGCCCGGCCAGTTGGGCGCTGAACAGGCTGGAGCCGAGCAGCCAGATCGGTACTTCGGTGCCGGTGCCGGGCATGGCGATCACGCGCTGATTGGGCTGGCGCGGGCCGAGGTAGCGCTGCAGCTCTTCGACATCAGCCGGAAAGTCATCGGCGCTGCCGCTGCGTTCACGGCGCAGCGCCTGGGCGGTGAACTGATCAGCGCCGGGCGCGCGGCCCAGGCCCAAGTCGATGCGCCCTGGATACAGCGTGGCGAGGGTGCCGAACTGCTCGGCAATCACCAGCGGCGCATGGTTGGGCAGCATCACCCCACCCGAGCCCAGACGGATGCTGCTGGTGCCGGCGGCCAGATACCCGAGCAGCACCGAAGTGGCGGAGCTGGCGATGCCATCCATATTGTGGTGTTCGGCCACCCAAAAACGCTTAAAGCCTAAGCCTTCCACATGCCGGGCCAGGGCCAGGGAGTTGTGCAGGGCTTGCGCGGCATTGCCATCGTCGCGGATTGGAGCGAGGTCGAGAACGGAAAGTTGGGTCTGCGCCAGAGCACTCATCGGGCACCTCTTAGACAGAAATAGTTGAGTGAGATAGTGGGGTATCTTCCACCGATTCGCCGGCTTGTCCAGCCGACTTTAGCCCCTGAGTTGCCCGCGTAGCCACTGCGCAAGCAATTGCGCACGCTTGTCTAGACTGCGTGCCGGCACCCACAACGCCAGGCGGGCCGAGGCCTGGACAAAGCCCCAAGGGGCGACTAAACGACCAGCGCTGAGGTCGTCGGCCACCAGTTGCTGCGGCGCGATGGCTACGCCTAAACCGGCGGCGGCAGCTTCCAACAGGTAGTACAGGTGCTCAAATCCTTGGCCCAGACGCAACTGGCTGGCATCCAGGCCGTTGCTGGCGGCCCAGCTCGGCCAGGCTTGGGGGCGATTTAAGGTGTGCAGCAACGGCTCGTTGAGCAACGTGGCGGGGGACGCCTGATGCAACTCGGCAAAACGTCCATAACGCGGGCTCAGCACCGGACCGATGCGCTCGGCGGCCAACTCATACACCTGCATATCGGCCGGCCACGGCGGTTCGGCGTACCACAGGGTGGCGTCCACGCCGCTGCGCCGTGGGTCCAGCTCGCCTTCGCTGGCCGAGAGATGCAAGCGCAGTTGCGGCAAGTCGCGGTTGAGTTGATCCAAGCGCGGGATAAACCAGCGGGCTAGCAAGCTGCCCGGACAGGCCAGCACGAAGGGCGCATCGGCCTGACCTTGCTGCAGTTCGGCGCAGGTGCTGCGCAGGCGGGTGAACACTTCGCTGCTGACATCGCGCAGGCGCAGGCCGTTATCTGTGAGTTTAAGGCCGCGACCTTCCTTGCTGAAAAGGCTGAATCCCAGGTGTTCTTCAAGGCTGCGGATCTGCCGACTGATCGCCCCGTGAGTCACGTGTAGCTCAGCAGCGGCCAGACTCAGGCTACCTAGGCGGGCGCTGGCCTCGAAGGCACGCAGGGCGTTGAGCGGCGGAAGATCCTGACTCATATGTGAGTTTTCCTGACAGGTTATGGCGATCTTATCGCTTTTGCCCGAGGCCGCGCAGCTTTATCCTTAGGCCCATTGTTCACAGCCTGCGCTGGCAGGTTGGAATTTCCAGGAGAAAGTTATGACGTCCTTGCGTTCCGGTCCCGATGGCAAAGGCCTGTTTGGCTCATTTGGTGGCCAATATGTAGCCGAAACTCTGATGCCGCTGATCCATGATCTGGCCGCTGAATATGACAAAGCCAAGCTCGATCCGGATTTCCAAAAAGAGCTGGCGTACTATCAGCGCGATTTCGTCGGCCGGCCCAGCCCGCTGTACTTCGCCGAGCGCCTGACTGAGCACTGCGGCGGCGCGAAGATCTACTTCAAGCGTGAAGAGCTCAACCACACCGGCGCACACAAGATTAACAACTGCATCGGCCAGGTGTTGCTGGCACGACGCATGGGCAAAAAACGCATCATCGCCGAGACCGGCGCGGGCATGCACGGCGTGGCCACTGCCACCGTGGCGGCGCGCTTTGGCATGGAGTGCGTGATCTTTATGGGCACCACCGACATCGATCGCCAGCAGGCCAACGTGTTCCGCATGCGCTTGCTCGGCGCCACGGTGATCCCGGTCGTAGCCGGCACTGGCACGCTGAAGGATGCGATGAACGAAGCCCTGCGCGACTGGGTGACCAACGTCCACAACACCTTCTACATGATCGGCACCGTGGCCGGTCCGCACCCTTATCCACAGATGGTCCGCGACTTCCAAGCGGTAATCGGCAAAGAAACCCGCGCCCAACTGCAAGCGCAGGAAGGCCGTCTGCCCGACAGCCTGGTGGCGTGCATTGGCGGTGGCTCCAACGCCATCGGCCTGTTCCATGAGTTCCTCGACGACAAGTCGGTGCAGATCATCGGCGTCGAAGCCGCCGGTTATGGCATCGAAACCGGCAAGCATGCGGCCAGCCTTAATGGCGGCGTGCCGGGGGTATTGCATGGCAACCGCACCTTCTTGCTGCAGGACGACGATGGCCAGATCATCGACGCCCACTCGATTTCCGCAGGCCTCGACTACCCGGGCATCGGCCCAGAGCACGCGTGGTTGCACGAAGTCGGCCGGGTTGAGTACACCTCGGTAACCGACGCTGAAGCACTCAAAGCCTTCCATACCTGCTGCCGCTTAGAAGGCATCATCCCGGCGCTGGAAAGCTCCCACGCCCTGGCTGAAGTCTTCAAACGTGCGCCGACGCTGCCTAAGGATCACATCATGGTGGTCAACCTGTCCGGCCGTGGCGACAAAGACATGCAGACCGTTATGCACCACTTGGATCTTGATCAGCAGGAGAACCACTAATGAGCCGCCTGCAGACCCGCTTTGCCGAGCTTAAGCAGCAAAACCGCGCCGCCCTGGTGACCTTTATCACCGCCGGTGACCCCGACTACGCCACCTCCCTGCAAATCCTCAAAGGCTTGCCGGCTGCTGGCGCCGATGTGATCGAGCTGGGCATGCCCTTCACCGATCCCATGGCCGATGGTCCAGCCATCCAACTGGCCAATATCCGCGCCCTGGCTAACGGCCAGAACCTGGCGAAAACCCTGGAGATGGTTCGCGAGTTTCGTAAGACCGAGCAGCGCACGCCGCTGGTGCTGATGGGCTACTTCAACCCGATTCACCACTACGGTGTGCCGCGGTTTATCGAAGACGCCAAGGCCGCCGGGGTGGATGGCCTGATCGTGGTGGATCTGCCGCCAGAACATAACGCTGACCTGTGTGATCCGGCTCAGGCGGCGGGTATCGACTTTATCCGCCTGACCACGCCAACCACCGATGATCAGCGCCTGCCGACCGTGCTTAACAACAGTTCGGGCTTTGTTTACTACGTGTCGGTGGCCGGCGTCACTGGCACAGGTTCCGCCACCACTGAGCATGTGCAGGAAGCCGTAGCGCGTCTGCGTCGGCATACTGATTTGCCACTGTGCATTGGTTTTGGCATCCGCACTCCGGAGCATGCGGCAACTATCGCGCGCTTGGCCGATGGAGTGGTGGTCGGTTCGGCATTAATTGACCAAATCGCCAATGCCGCCGATAGCGGTCAGGCCGTGGAGGGCGTGTTGAGTCTATGCGCCGCTCTAGCGCAAGGGGTTCAGCAAGCAAGATAGTGCTTGCGTGCCTAGGTAAGGTTTATTGGCTAGCAGGCCCGGCTACTGACTCAGTAGCCGGGCTTTTTTTCACCGGTAATTCCATCGCCAGCAAGGCTGCTACGCCTTTGTTCCGCGGCTGGTAGTGGCAAAATCGGCGAGCAGGCAGTGAGGGGGCGGATCGCGGGTGATTTGCCCCGATAAGGCGCGGTATCAGACCTAAGTGCTGCGGGTGCAATCCCGTGCTGACGTACGCACACTCGCAGGTGCGACTTGCAGCTGATGCGCTGCATAGCGTCCAATAAGCTCTCCTGAACTTATTGAGTGCTCCCATGCCACGCCCGCTAATCGTCCGCAAGCCCCGCGCCAGTAGCCAGATCCGCATCGCCGGGATTCTTGCCGCCGCCCGCGAGTTGCTTGGCGAGCAGGGTGTGGCTGGCTTGTCGATTTACAATGTGGCCGAGCGGGCTGGGATTCCACCGTCCTCGGTGTACCACTTCTTTGCCAGCGTGCCGGCGTTGCTCGAAGGCCTCACGGCTGATATCCATAGCGCTTTTCGCGCCTGTTTGGAGGCGCCGGTGGAGCACAGCGAGCTGTGCCAATGGAGCGATCTGTCGCGTTTGATCGAGCAGCGCATGCTGGCGATTTACGCCGCAGACGCCGCCGCGCGTCAGTTGATTTTGGCCCAGCATGGTCTGGCCGAAGTGACCCAGGCCGACCGTCAACACGACATAGAACTGGGGCAACTGATGCAGGCCTTATTCGACAGGCATTTCCCCTTGCCGCAATTACCCGATGATGTCGACGTGTTCGCCTTGGCCATGGAACTGGGCGACCGGGTTTACGCGCGCTCGGTGCAATTGCACGGCGAAATCACCCCACGCATGGCCGAAGAAGGTATGCGCGTGTTCGACGCCTACCTGGCCCTCTACCTGCCGCCGCATTTGCCTAAACGGCCTGATTAACCCTCACACGTTGGATGGCTGGCCGCCATGGTGCAAGCGCCTGTGCGGCGATTGCACCTTACGAG